>NZ_JBSRXS010000001.1:4740000-8868619 GCF_054055815.1 Bradyrhizobium sp. USDA 4503 | reverse complement strand
GGGAAACGCTTCTCGACGATGTAATCGGGCAGCGGCTTGCGCGGGCTGATCGGGGCATCGCCCTGCCCGAGCGCGTGGCTGAGCAAGGTGGTGAAGGCCGCACCGAACCGCGCCGAGATTTCATGCGGCGCGCGCGAGGCGACATCGCCGATGGTCTTCAAGCCGGCGCGGCGCAGGCCGGTGGTGACAGCGGCATCGGCACCGAGCGCCGACACCGGCAGCGGGCCGACCGCCGCCGCTTCCTCGCTATCGGGGACAATCTTGCCCGAGGCGGTGCGCGTCAGCGTACGCGCCGCGATCGAGGTGCCGGCAATCGCCGCGCTGACGGCAAAGCCTCGCCGGCTCAGCGCCCCCGTCACGGTCTGCAGCAGCGCGCGCTCGCCGCCGAACAGATGCGCGCAGCCGGTGATGTCGAGAAACAGACCGTAAGGCAGATCGAGCGCGACCAGCGGCGTGAAGCGATCGCACCAGTCGGCGATGTCGTTCAGCGTCTTCAGATCGGCGGCGGGATCGGCATCATAGACCGTGAGCTCCGGACAGATCGCCCGCGCATTGGCGAGCGGCAGCCCGATCGACAGCCCGGCGCGCACCGCGGCCTCGTCGACAGCATGCAGCAGGATCGCGTTGTGGTCTTTTGTGACGACGACGCTGGGGAGTTCTGCTTTCTTCGCCTCTCCCGCTTGCGGGAGAGGGAGCCCTGCCACCTCCCGTGCATCAACTTGCGAGGCGATGTCCTGCGCGAGCTTGCGCTTGATGCGGTCGATGGGCAGGCGTGGCAGCCACAGGCTGAGGATACGCCGACGGTTCACTGAATTGGCACTCATCACATTTCCATTCCATGATCCATCGCCCGACAGGGCCATGACGATTGCGCACGAGTTCGGCCTCGAAGCGCGGCGCGCCCCACACGCTCGCGGCATTGCCCGGCGGCGAATGCGCCGCGCGCACGATCCAGCGCGTCTCCGCGGTCGAGGGGATCGGGGTTGCCGCGATCCGCAGCACCAGCGCGGTGACGCCGGAGGCCTGCGCGGCCAGGGTCAATTTGCGGCTGGCGACGAGATCGAGCTGGCGCGCCTGGCCCCAGACCTCGAGCACGACCGCGCCGAGCGCATCGCAGGCGAGCGCGTCGGCCGCGGCGCGCAGGCCGCTATCGACATCGGCAGCGCGCACCGTGACCAAGAGGCGCGGATCGAGGCCGAGCCCGGCAAGCCCGCGCATCGATAGCGCGCCGTTTTCGCGATCGGAAAAATCCTGCCGCACCCAGACCAGCGGCTTGCGTGCCGACAGCCGTCCGGCGAGCCCCGCAATGAAGCCGGTCGCCGCGCCGCCTTGATGGCCGGCCGCGAACACCTCGTGCAATGCCGCCGGCGCAAGCCCGCCGCGCAGCATCGCATCCGCGCCGGCATGGCCGAGCGCGACGCGGTTCGGCATCGCCGCATCCGATGACGCCTCGATACGCGCGATGCTGCCGCGCAGAGACGCAAGCGTACCTATGCGTGCGGCGGCGCATGATCCGCCAAAGTGTGAGCGGTTTGGCGACAAGATCATGCGCCTTTCTTAAAAAAGAGGAGCGCGATCGGACGCAAAACCGGCGACCACTTTTGCTGATCGCGCTCCGGCATATGCGCCGCTCCTTCCAACCAAAATTTGAGGCCGTCACTGGTCTGAACAGAGAACCAGGGACTGGCTCATTTGTTCATGATATGTTCTAATATAAAGCTAACAGGGCCCACGGAGTCAATCGGATTGGTGAGATCATCGATTCATGAGTGGAATCAATGGGATTCAGCAGCCGCCGAACCGGACAGGCCCTGATCTTCCGCAAGTCAGGCACGCAGGCCCCGAAAATGACGGCGTGACGGAAACGGAGCAATCGCATGCGCATCATCGTGCTCGACAACGACACCGATTTCGAGGGCTGGCGCAAGGCCGCGCGGCGATTGGCGCTGAACGATGTGAAGCCCGCGGAGATCACATGGACCGTACGCAGCGACGACGAATTGTCGTCGGCATCCTGCGTGAATGAATTGCCGGATACGCCGCAGGCGCGGTTCAATGTGTCGGCCAAATTCGTCGAGCTCGCAAAGGCCGCGATCCTGCATCGCAGTGACGAACGCTTTGCCCTGCTCTATCGCCTGCTGTGGCGGCTGCGCAGCCGTCACGATCTGCTCAGTGCGACCGATGATCCCGATATCGCCGAGGTCCACGCGATGGCGCGCGCGGTCTATGTCGATATCGACAGGATGCATGCGCATCTGCGCTTCCGCGAGATCGGCCGCGAGCGGACGGCTCATTACGTCGCCTGGTTCGAGCCGGAGCATCACATCGTCGAGCTTGCCGCGCCGTTCTTCGCCGGCCGCTTCGCCGACATGCCGTGGTCGATCCTGACCCCCGACGTCTGCGCACATTGGGACGGGCACGCGATCTCGATCACGCCGGGCGTCGCCAAATCCGAAGTGCCGACCGAGGACCGGCTCGAGGAGGCCTGGCGGCGTCACGACAACGGCCGCTTCAATCCCGCACGGCTGAAAGTGATGGAGATGCCGCAAGCCTATTGGAGGAACCTGCCCGAGGACTCGATCATTAAGCCTCTGATCGAAGACGCAATGCGCATGACCAGCGGCCCCTTCATCGCACGCAAGGCGGCCGAGCCGCAGAAGCGGCAGGATACGCCGATGCCCCGCAAGCAAGTTCAAGGCAAGCAAGTTCAAGGCAGGCAAGCTCACGACACCATCGCGGCCTTGCGCGAGGAGGCCGCCGATTGCCGCGCCTGCCCGCTGTGGAAAGACGCAACCCAGACCGTGTTCGGCGAGGGACCGCAAAGCGCAACGCTGATGCTGGTCGGCGAGCAGCCCGGCGACAAGGAAGATCTCGCAGGCCACCCCTTCGTCGGACCGGCCGGCCAGATGCTCGATCGAGCGCTGCAGGAAGCCGGCATCGATCGCCGCAAGGTCTATGTCACCAATGCAGTGAAGCACTTCAAATTCGTGCCGCGCGGCAAGATCCGGCTGCACCAGAAGCCGAGCACACCGGAGATCCGCGCCTGCCGCCAGTGGTATGAGCGCGAGCTCGCCACCATCAAGCCGGACCTCGTGATGGCGCTCGGCGCCACCGCGGCGCAGAGCGTGCTCGGCAAGATCACGCCGATCAACAAGAACCGCGGCCATCTGATCGACCACGACGGAACCAAGGTGCTCGTCACTGTGCACCCGTCCTATCTGTTGCGGCTGCCGGATGAAAAAGCCAAGGCGCTGGAATATCAGCGCTTTATCGACGACCTGAAAATCGCAGCACATCAGTTGCGCAGATCAGTCGATGCAGCTTGAGTTCCGTAAAACCAGCGGAACCTGAGGAACCACATCGCAACGAGAAATTGTTCTAAGCCGCGGACAAATACCTACAACCTTTAATTGATCCGTGGTAGGGTAGCATGTTCCGCAGGTATCGGGCGTCATGTTCACGCCATGACGTACCCTGAGGCGGGCGCGCTGCGCGGTTTGCTAGCCCCGATCGTGCGGCGCGCCACCTCATCTCTCAATCCCCCTCCCTCATTTCGCAACCTTCCACTCGCAGGCGTCCGCCTAATTCTCCGGCTGCCCGGCCGGCCGGATGCCAGTGTGATGTCCTCCGCACATTGTCTCGTCCTGCGAAACGCAGGCAGCTTTCCGTCGCGATCCGCGATCCTTGTTGCTGAAGATTGCCACGAGGCCGCGAAGCCACGTGCGCGCTCAATGCGTTGCACAAAACTTCGGCTCGATGTCCACCGCCACGGGAGACCGGCGCGGCTCGCGGGCCGGATTTCAATTGCTTGTCATATGCATCGATCAAAATCGGGAGCATTGGGACAGGAGTTTACCATGAGCGATATGGCGTTACCCGGCTCGATCGAGCCCGCCCTGAAAAAGGGTCCGGACCTCGACAAGGGCTTTCATCCTCTCACCGGGGTTATCTATTTGGGCGTGGTTGCGGCCGCGCTGCTGTTCGTTGCCTACAGCATCTATGCCGATGTCGACGCCACCGGCACGCGCATCACCTCGTTCCTGCCGTATATCCTGCTGTTCGTCGCGCTGCTGATCGCGCTCGGCTTCGAATTCGTCAACGGCTTCCATGACACCGCGAACGCGGTCGCCACCGTGATCTACACCCGCTCGCTGCCGGCGCATGTCGCCGTGGTGTGGTCGGGCATGTTCAACCTGATCGGCGTGCTGCTCTCCAGCGGCGCCGTCGCGTTCGGCATCGTCTCGCTGCTTCCGGTCGAACTGATCCTGCAGGTCGGCAGCAGTGCCGGCTTTGCCATGGTGTTCGCGCTCTTGATCGCCGCCATCATCTGGAATCTCGGCACCTGGTGGCTCGGCCTGCCGGCCTCGAGCTCGCACACCCTGATCGGTTCGATCATGGGCGTCGGCATCACCAACGCGCTGCTGCGCGGCCGTGACGGCACCTCGGGCGTCGACTGGTCGCAGGCGACCAACATCGCGAAGGCGCTGCTGCTGTCGCCGCTGTTCGGCTTCGCGCTCGCCGCCGGCCTGCTCTACCTCCTCAAGATCGCGCTGCAGCGCGCGACGCCGGCGCTGTTCGGCGAACCGGTCGGCGACCAGCCGCCGCCGTGGTGGATCCGCGGCATCCTGATCCTGACCTGCACACTGGTCAGCTTCTTCCACGGCTCCAATGACGGTCAGAAGGGCATGGGCCTGATCATGCTGATCCTGATCGGCACCGTGCCGACCGCCTATGCGCTGAACCGCGCAATGCCCTCGAGCCAGATCGAGCTGTTCACGGCGCACTCGACCGCGGCCAGCAAGGTCATCGAAGGCAAGGCCGCCGGTTACAACGTGATCGGCAATCCGCGCCCGGCTGTGACCAACTATGTCGCGCAGCACCAGATCAACGAAGGCACCTTTCCGTCGCTTGCGGTGCTGGTGCGCGACATCGGCCAGCAGGTTGCCCAGTATGGATCGCTGGCCAAGTTCCCGGCTGACGCGGTCGGCAACACCCGTAACGACATGTACCTGGCGTCCGAGGCGATCCGTTTCCTGATGAAGGACAAGGAAGCCGAGCTGACCGCTGCCGACATCGCCACGCTGAACCAGTACAAGGGCTCGCTCGATGCCGCGACGAAGTTCATCCCGAGCTGGGTGAAGTTCGCCGTCGCCATCGCGCTCGGCCTCGGCACCATGGTCGGCTGGAAGCGTATCGTCGTCACCGTCGGCGAGAAGATCGGCAAGACCCACCTGACCTACGCGCAGGGCGCCTGCGCCGAGATCACGGCGGCCGCGACGATCGCGGCGGCCGACGGCTACGGCCTGCCGGTCTCGACCACGCACGTGCTGTCGTCAGGCATCGCCGGCACCATGGCCGCCAACGGCTCCGGCCTGCAATGGGCCACGATCCGCAACATCGCGATGGCCTGGGTGCTGACGCTGCCGGCCGCGATGATCATCTCGGGCGTTCTGTACTACGTGTTCTACCACCTGTTCTGACGCCCCACGCTTTCGGCGCAGCAACGCGCCGGACAAAGGCCCGCACTCCGGTGCGGGCCTTTTGCTTTGGACCTGCAGCCCGGCTCCTTGCTCAGGCGGCGCAGGCCTTCGCAACCTCGGCCAGCAGGCCGCGCGCCCATTTGTGCAAGCCGGATTTGGCCGTCCTGGCGCCCCAGTGCATGTCGATCGAGATCGGCACGCGGAACGGCAGCGCAGCGACATGGAGGCCGCCGCGCATCGCCCGCGCCAGATGATGCGGGATAGTCGCGACGAGCCTGGTGCCTGTGATGATGCGCTCCAGACTGTCGTGGTTGGGCAGGCTGACCACTGGCTCGATCTCGATCTTCCTCGCCCTCAGCGCCGCGAGATAGAGCGGCTGCCACTCACCGCTGTGGGTGATGAAGACATGCTCGGCCCTGGCATAGGCCGACAGCGCGATCCGGCCGCGCGCCAGCGGATTGGCCCGATCCATCACGCAGACGTAGTGGTCGGTGAGGATATGGCGCCGGAAGAAGCCTTCGCCGGCGATGCCGACCGGACCAAGCACGATGTCGCACTGGTTCTGCTTGAGATGGACATCGCCGTGGCCCGCGGCATCGAGCAGGACGAGACGGACTTGCGGCGCGCCGGCGCGCAGCCGCGTGCTGAACTGCGGGATCAGGGTCTGGCGTTCGTGATAGTTGCAGGAGATCGTCACGCTGCCCTGCGTCGTCGCCGGATCGAATTCCGCCGGTGAGGCAAGCCCGTCGATCTCGCCGATCATCTCCCGCGCCCAGGTAACCAGCGTCGCGCAGCGCTTGGTCGCCGTCACGCCATTGCCGCTGCGAACGAACAGCGGGTCATGCAGCGCGCCGCGCAGCCGCTCGATCGCATAGCTGATGGTGGACTGGTTGACGTCGAGCCGTTTGGCCGCGGCGGAGAACGACTGCAGGTCATAGACCAGCACAAGGGTCCGCAGAGTCCCGATGTCGATCGGATCGATCGAGGAATTGGCCGCCACCCTTGCACCTCCCGCATTGCTGGCGGCCCAGCCTAGCACAAGGTCATGGAATATTTCGATGGTCCGGATCAATCCCATCGAATTGAGCGATCGTGCACCCGGAGCTAGCCTTGGCGAAAAAGCGCTTCCGGGAGGACCAATGACCAGCGCCGTGCCTGTCGTCACCGATATCGCGTATCAGGATCTGCTCGACGACCCCTATCCGATCTTCCGCCGGCTGCGCGAGATCGCGCCGGCGGTCTTCGTCGCGCCCGCGAAGCTGACGCTGGTGACGCGCTTCGACGACATCATGCGGATCGAGCGCGATCCCGCGACCTACTCGGCCGATAATCCGGCCTCGCTGGTCAACAAGGTGATGGGGCCGACCTTCATGCGCAAGGACGGCGCCGAGCATGCGATCGGCCGCAAGGCGATCGAGCCCTCGTTCCGTCCGGCCACAATCAAGGAGCATTGGGCGCCGCAATTCACCGCGATCGCAGAAAAACTGATCGATGATCTGTTGGCGACCGAAGAGGCCGATCTGTTCTCCGCCCTTGCCGCGCCGATGGCCTCGCTCAGCCTGATGGCAATGATCGGGTTTCGCAAGATGCCGTGGCAAACCCTCGCCGAGTGGTCGCAGGCGCTGATCGACGGCGCGGGCAATTACGCCGCCGACGCCGAGATCGAGCGCAAGGCGATGCAGGCGAGCGCCGAGGTCGATGCCGCGATCGACGCGGTGCTCGACGATCACCGCCGCCAGCCGAATCCTTCGGTCCTGTCCTCGATGATCAATGCCGATCCGCCGATGCCGATCGAGGGCATCCGCGCCAACATCAAGGTGATCATCGGCGGCGGCCTGAACGAGCCGCGCGACGCGATCCTGACGCTCGTGCTCGGCCTCCTGGAAAACCCGCCGCAGAAGAACAGCGTGCTGGCAAAGCCGGATCTGTGGCCGGCCGCGCTCGAGGAAGCGGTGCGCTGGATCTCGCCGATCGGCATGTATCCGCGCCGCGTCACCCGCGATGTCGATCTTTCCGGCATCACGCTGCCGCAAGACCTTCAGATCGGCCTTTGCGTCGGCGCCGCGAACCGCGACGGCAGCCGCTTCGCCGAGCCGGATCGTTTCGACGTGACGCGGCCCAAGCAATCGCATCTGGCGTTCGGCGCCGGACCGCATTTCTGCGCCGGCACCTGGGTGTCGCGGCTGACCGTCGGCAAGATCGTGGCGCCGATGCTGTTCGCGCGCCTGCGCAATCTGCGCCTCCGCGCGGAGGCTCCGCCGGTCGTGCGCGGCTGGGTGTTCCGCGGTCCGGTGACGCTGCCGGTGCGCTGGGACGCTTGAGCCTCACGCCGCCAATGCGTTCTCGACGATCTTCACGAAATACGACGTGCCGAAGACGATCGCCTCGTCGTTGAAATTGTAGGCGGGGTGATGCAGGCCGGCGCTGTCGCCGTTGCCGCAGAAGATGAAGGCGCCGGGCCGCGCTTCCAGCATGTAGGAAAAATCCTCGGCGCCCATCAGCGGCGGCATCTCGTGCACGTTGGACGCGCCCGCGACCTCGCGCGCGATGCGGCTCGCGAATTCGGTCTGCGCCTCATGGTTGACGGTGACCGGGTAGCCGCGCTCATAGGTCAGATCGATCTTCGCGCCGGTCATCTTCGCAACGCCGTCGACCACCTCGCGCACGCGCTTCTCGATGAGGTCGCGCACCTCGCGGGTCAGCGTGCGCACGGTGCCGCGCAACTCCGCGGTCTGCGGGATCACGTTGCGGGCGTTGCCGGCGTGGAATTCGCACATCGAGATCACGGCGGAGTCGAGCGGATCGACGGTGCGCGCGACGATCTGCTGCAAGGCGGTGACGAGCTGCGCGCCGACCAGCACGGAATCGATGCATTTGTGCGGACGCGCGGCGTGACCGCCGAGCCCTTCGATCTTGATGTCGATCGCATCGGTCGCGGCCATGATCGGGCCGGTGCGGATCGCGAACGAGCCGATCGGAATCCCCGGACCGTTGTGCATGCCGTAGACCTGCTCGATGCCGAAGCGGTCCATCAGGCCGTCCTTGATCATCGCGGCGGCACCCGCTCCGCCCTCCTCGGCCGGCTGGAAGATCACGACCGCCTCGCCGGCGAAATTGCGCGTCTCGGCGAGATAGCGCGCCGCCCCCAGCAGCATCGCGGTGTGGCCGTCATGGCCGCAGGCGTGCATCTTGCCCGGCGTCTTCGAGGCGTAGGGCAAATTGGTCTGTTCGTGAATCGGCAGCGCATCCATGTCGGCGCGCAGGCCGATCACCTTGACGTCGCCCTTCGCCGGCCCCTTCTTGCCCTTGATGACCCCGACCACGCCGGTCTTGCCGAGCCCGGTCGCGACCTCGTCGCAACCGAACTCGCGCAACCGGTCGGCGACGAATGATGCAGTGCGGTGCACATCGTAGAGCAACTCGGGGTTTTCATGGATGTCGCGGCGCCAGGCCTGGATATCGGGTTGCAGATCGGCGACGCGGTTCACGATGGGCATGAGAATTCTGGCCTCAAAGGTTGGACGTAAGTCATCTCTAGCATGCAAGAGCCGGTCCACCCAAACGGATGTGGCATGCTCGCGGCTGGGGCCTGCATTCGCAATCGGGATGCGGGCCGTCCCTCGCTGGACTTTGCGCAGACCTCGGGCCTGATATCATCGCATCCGACCAAAGCCTAATAGTGCGGGACATATCCGGCGCGGATACTACCCCAGGTTTTCCGCACCGAAATCCTCTCGCCTTCCAACAGGGAGCGGCTGCATGACGCCGGATCAGGCGGTGTTGTTTTCCACCATCATCCTGCTGGTGCCGATGGGATACTTCCTGCTGGCGGCGCCGGCGTTCCTGCTTGTGAAGCTCGACGTCCCGCCGGTCACACGGCTGCTGCGTGGCATGTTCAATGCCTACTTCCTGGTGCTCACTGTTTCGGGCGTGATCGGCACGCTCGCCTTTGCCACGGCCGGCCGGTTCGCCGTTGCGCTTGGCATCGCCTTGATCGCGGCGTTCGCGGTGCTGGCGCGCCGATGGTTCTTGCGGCGGCTCGATGCTGAGGCGGACGCGCGAGACTCGGGTGATCCCACCGCGGTGCGGCGGCTACGCCAGCTGCATTGGGGCGGCATGCTGTGCAACGCGGTGCAGGTGTTCGCTCTGGTCGGCAGCATTCCCTACATGGCGCCGCTGCCCTGATCGCGGTTTGCTCGCTCGTCCGGATGCGGTTCCCGGCTGTCCGCTATGCGTCACGTTTCCGATGCGGATCGTACTTCGAAAGCACGTCCTTGAGATAATCCCGGCTTTCCATTCCGGGGCGGGCGGCTCGTACCCGGGCCGAGGCACGTACAGATTCGCCGGTACGTCCGCTGAGGCGCCCATCAGGTCCGGAACGTAGCGCGGGCAATTTGGAAAGATCTCGCATTCGACGCGCACGACGACCTTCGCGCCGTGATGCCCGGCAAGCACTTCGGCGCTGTCGTGGATCGTTGCCTTGCCTCGGATGCGCGTGCGAAACGTCTTGCCGTCGAGCCGTACAAACAACAATCCGACGTTCGGGTTGCGGTGAATATTGCCGAGCGTGCGGTACATGTTGTTGCCGTCGTACTCAGGGAACTCAAGCGTATCAGGCCCGGTGATCCTCACGAAGCCGGGATCGCCGGAACGTATCGAGCAATCGACGTTGTCCTGATAGCTGGTCGCGATGAAAAAGAAGCGCGTCTCCTCGATGAGCTTGCGGTCCTGTTCCCAGAACTCGAAGTGGAGGCGATGCTTCTCGAGGCCGTCGGCGACACGCCGACCGTCGAAGCGGTCCTGCAACTCACGCATTCCGTCGTGATAGAAAGGGGCGCGGACTGGGTCGGCCACGGCAATCCTCCGGCAAGTTGAGCAATCGATCTGCACTTTGACGTGGCCGCGATTTTCCTTGGCAGTTCACCCGGCCAGCAAGGCGAAAGACTATTCATTCGGCATGGGCGTGGAAAGCCATCCAGGTCCGGAGCGGGTGAAAAGGCGTCGATAACGGCCGTCCCCTACCCTGATGTCAGCATCTGGCTGCGGATCTCCTGCGCGGTGCGGCGCAGCGGCAGCAGGAACTTCTTGCGCGCGCCGGCTTCGCTCACCGTTCCCGAGATCGTGTTGACGCTGAGCGCGGCGACCACCGCGCCCGCGGGATCGCGCAACGGCACCGCGATGCCGCAGATCGCCGGATCGAGCTCGCCATCGACCCAGGCATAGCCGTCGCTCTCGACCCGCGCGAGCAACTCGCCAAGACGCTCCGGATCGGTGACCGTGCGCGGCGTGACCTGCCTGAAGCCCCCGGTCGCGAGATAAGCCTCGCGGGTGCCGGGCGGCAGCGCCGCGAGCATGACGCGGCCGAGCGACACCAGATGCGCGGGCAGCCGGCTGCCGACGCCGAGATTGGCCGAGAGGATCCGCCGCGCAGGCAGGCGCAGCGCATAGACGATCTCGTCCTCGTCGAGCACCGCCATCGCGCAGGACTCGCCGATCTCGTTGCGCAGATTTTCCAGCGCGCGCTGCGCATGACCCCAGTATGGCAGCGCGTTGAGATACGACAGGCCGAGCCCGAGCGCGCGCGGCCGCAGGCTGAAATAGCGTCCGTCGGACGCGCAATATTTCAGCGCGACCAGGGTCGCGAGGATACGCCGCGCGGTGGCGCGGTTGAGGCCGGCAATATCGGCGGCCTCCGCCAGCGTGTGCCGCCCCGGCGGCTTGCCGAGTGCCTCGATGATCGAGAAGCCGCGCGCAATCGCGCGCACGAAGCCGTCACTCTCTTTGCTCATGGCGGGCGCCCAGCTGGTTCCGTCATCGCGCTCACGACATCGCAGCCCGCATGGCTGCCTGCACATGACGCGGCTCTGCGCGCTTGTCAGGGGCTCCCGACCACGCTAGCGTCAATTCATACAGCGAATTAATTGTTCGTCTGGCGAACTCAGTAGCAGGAGGATGCACGATGGCGCAAGCAGAAAGTTCTGCGGCCACCCCGTTCGAAACCGATTTCTGGAAAGACGCGAAGCTGCGCAAGGTGTGGGACGACATCGTCCCGGGCGAGCCGCGCAAGACGCTGCCCTACAAGCTCACGCAGGAAGCGATCGCGCTGTACTGCCGCGCAGTCGGCGAGACCAATCCGCTCTATCTTGACGAAGCAGCCGCCAAGGCCGGGCCCTATGGCGGGCTGATCGCGCCGCCCGCGATCCATATCCTCTTGATGTTCGCCTGCACGCCGGCCGACGACTGGATGCGCTCGCCGGGCACCGTCAATGCCGGGCAGTCGTGGAGCTACAACATCCCGGCACGCCCCGGCGACACCATCACCCTGCAGGCGCGCGCGCTCGACAAGTTCATCAAGCGTGAGCGGTTGTTCGTGGTGCACGACAATGTCTTCTTCAACCAGCATGGCGACGTGATCTGCTCGGGTCGCGGCCAGACCATCCGTCCGATGTAAGGAGGATCACCATGACCACGGCGAATTTCGAATCTCTCAAGGCCGGCGACACCATCGACGGCCCGGCATTTGCGGTTTCGCGCGAATCGATCCGCCTGTTCTGCGACGCGTCGCTCGACTACAACCCGCTGCATCTCGACGACAACTACATGAAGGGCGATTTCGGCAAGACCAATTTCGGCGGCATCATCATGCACGGCATGAACAATTTCGGCCTGATCTCGCGCATGCTGACCGACTGGGCAACGCCTGCCGGCGCGATCCATCGCAGGCTCGAGACGCGCTGGCTGAAGCCGGTGAAGCCCGGCGACACCATCCGCCCGGCCGGCACCATCAAAGCCAAGCAAACGACCGCGAAGTCGCGCTGGGTGCTGGTCGACGTCGCCGTACAGAACCAACGCGGCGAGACGGTCGCGGCCGGCGAAGCGATGCTGGAGTTTCCGCCGAACGCGAAGGCAGGCTAGCCGCGCGCACTCGATCGGAGCCACGGGCTCTTTCGCCCCGCCTGCGGGGAGAGGTCGGAAATGCATCGCTAGATGCATTCCGGGTGAGGGCGAGCCTCCGCGAGGGTTGCTGTCACCGTCTATGGGGAGACGGTCCCTCACCCCAACCCTCTCCCCCTAAGAACGGGGCGAGGGAGCCTACCGCCGTCGCGGCACCAACAAACAATCAAATAATCACTTGAGGAGACTTTCATGCAGGATGCGGCCCATTCGCGGCTCTATGGACGGATCGCCTGGCGCCTGATCCCGTTCCTGCTGGCTTGCTACACGGTTGCGATCATCGACCGCTTCAACATCGGCTTTGCCAAGCTGCAATTCCTGCACGACCTGCAGATCGACGACGCCGTGTTCGGGCTTGCTGCCGGCATCTTCTCGGTCGGCTATGTCGCGCTCGAAGTGCCGAGCAATCTCCTGCTGGTCAAGGTCGGTGTCCGCAAGACGCTGCTGCGGATCATGGTACTGTGGGGCGCAGTCACCGTGCTACTCGCGCTGGTGCAGAACCAGTATCACCTCTATCTGCTACGCTTCCTGCTCGGCGCCGCCGAGGGCGGCTTCTTCCCCGGCATAGCTCGCTCAACACCATCCTGCTGTGGACTCCGACGCTGCTGAAACGCGTCGGCGTGGCGACCACCACCGAGATCGGCTGGCTGAGCGGCGCGATCTCGGTTGCGTCCGCGATCGGCATGGTGCTGATCGGCTACAGCTCCGACCGCACACGGGAACGGCGCTGGCACGTGGTCTGCTGCGGCCTCGTCGCAGCGGCCTGCTTCATCGCCTTGCAGGCCGCGCAAGACAGCGTGCTCCTGACCGTGACGCTGCTTGCCGTCGCCTCGATCGGCATCTTCGCGATCCTGTCGCTGTTCTGGACGATTCCGAACGCGATGCTGGAGGGCAGCGCCGCGGCCGGCGGCATCGCGCTGATCTCGGCGATCGGCTCGTTCGGCGGCGCGGTCTGCCCTGCCCTGATCGGCTGGATGACTGCCGCAACCGGGAGCATCTACGCACCGCTCGCCCTCGTCGGCGCCGTGCTCGGCATCGGCATGCTGACGCTGATCGTCTGTGTTCCCCGCGCGAGCCATGAGGTCACACTGGCCGAACCGAGCCGCCCCTGATCATCCAGCGCACGCCCGGCATCCACTGCCGGGCTTGTGTCGGCCCGCTGCGTCTGGATAGAACTCGGTCCTGACTCTGTCAGAACCGAGTTCTATTTTCTTGTGTTGACGCGTTTTCTTCACGCGAACCGGGCTCCACTTCGCTCGAAAACGCTATAGAAGGGGCCCAACAAAAGACGCTTGCCGGGAAAGAGGACATGCCGCGAAGGCTCGAGGGTGATTTCGACTACATTATCGTCGGCGCAGGCACGGCGGGCTGCATCATGGCCAACCGCCTGTCGGCCGATCCGAAGAAGCGCGTGCTGCTGCTGGAAGCCGGCGGCAAGGACAACTGGATCTGGTTTCATATCCCGGTCGGCTATCTCTTCGCGATCGGCAATCCGCGATCGGACTGGATGTTCAAGACCGAGGCCGAGCCCGGCCTCAACGGCCGCGCGCTCGCCTACCCGCGCGGCAAGGTGATAGGCGGCTCCTCCGCCATCAACGCCATGATCTCGATGCGTGGCCAGGCCGAGGATTACGACCACTGGCGGCAGCTCGGCCTCACCGGCTGGAGCTACAGCGACGTGCTGCCGGCGTTCAAGCGGCTCGAGGATCACTTCCTCGGCGAAAGCGAGCATCATGGTGTCGGCGGAGGCTGGCGCATCGAGGCGCCGCGGCTGTCCTGGCAGATCCTCGATGCGGTCGGCGATGCCGCCGAGGAGATGGGCATCAAGCGCATCCCGGATTTCAACACCGGCGACAACGAGGGCACCAGCTACTTCCACGTCAACCAGAAGCGCGGCCGGCGCTGGTCGTCGGCGCGCGGCTTCCTCAAGCCGGTGCTGAACCGCAGCAATCTCAGGCTCGAAACCGACGTGCTGGTCGACCGCCTGGTGATCGAGAGCGGCCGCGCCGCCGGCGTGCTGTTCCGGCAGGGCAATGAGACGGTGGAGGCGCGCGCCCGGGGTGAAGTGATCCTTTGCGCCGGTTCGATCGGAACCACGCAGGTGCTGCAGCGCTCCGGCATTGGTCCGTCCGAATGGCTGTCGCCGCTCGGCATCGACATCGTGCTCGACGTGCAGGGCATCGGCCATAATCTGCAGGACCATCTGCAGCAGCGCGCGATCTACAAGGTCTCCGGCGTGCGCACGCTGAACGAGACCTATTACAATCTGGTTCGCCGCGGCCTGATGGGCCTCGACTACGCATTTCGCCGCCGCGGGCCGCTGACCATGGCGCCGTCGCAGCTCGGCATCTTCACGCGCTCGGACGTGACGCGCTCGCGCGCCAACATCCAGTTCCACGTGCAGCCGCTGTCGCTCGACAAGTTCGGCGATCCGCTGCACCGCTTTCCCGCGATCACGGTGAGCGCCTGCAATCTGCAGCCGAGCTCGCGCGGCACCGTGCGCATCAAATCGTCCGTTCCCGACGACAAGCCGTCGATCGCGCCGAATTATCTGTCGACCGACGACGACCGCCAGGTCGCGGCCGACGCAATCCGCACCACGCGCAGGCTGATGAAGCAGAAGGCGCTGGAGAAATATCATCCCGAGGAATTCCTGCCCGGCCCCTCGGTCGGCGACGACGATGCTTCGCTCGCCAAGGCTGCCGGCGACATCGGCACCACGATCTTCCACCCCGTCGGCACCGCGAAGATGGGAACGGCCAACGATCCGATGGCCGTGGTCGACGAGCGGCTGCGCTTCTACGGCCTGCACGGCCTGCGCATCGCGGATGCCTCGGTGATGCCGACCATCACCTCGGGCAATACCAACACGCCGACGGCGATGATCGCCGAAAAGGCCGCGGCGATGATCCTGCAGGATGCGCGATAGAACAACGATGAACGCCCCGAAGCGCTTCCTGGTTGGCGATGCCCGTGCACAGGTTGCGGTGGCGCAATGGGGCGAGCCGGCCTCGGACAAGCCGCCGGCGCTGCTGCTGCACGGTACAGGCTTTGTCGCGGAGGTGTGGACCGAGGTCGCAGAGGCGCTGGCGGCCGATTACACGGTCTACGCGCTCGACCGCCGCGGCCATGGCTTGAGCCACAAGCCGCCGGCCGATCGCTATCACTTCCAGGATTTTGCCGAAGACGTCCGCATGGTGGTGGAGCGCCTCGACCTCCATGACATCTACGGCATCGGTCACAGTGCCGGCGCAACCGACCTGCTGCTCGCAGCCAGACTGATGCCCGGTCGCTTCGCGCGCCTGCATGTCACGGAGCCGACCGCGATGGATCCGCGCGCGCCGCGCGCCGGAGACCTCAGCGACATCGCGAACGGCTCGGTGCGGGGCGTGCTGCGCCGCCGGGCCGAGTTCGACAGCGCCGACGATCTGTTCCAGCGGCTGCGCGCCGCGCCGGCCTTCGCACCATGGACCGAACGGTCGCTGTGGGCCTATGTCCATCACGGCTTTGCGCGGCTCGGCGACGGCCGCATGCGGCTGCTTTGTACGCCGGAAATTGAGTCGGCCCTGCTCGGGCCGATCTTCCAGGCCATGGAGCAGATCTACACCGGCGACGCCCGCGGTAATCCGTTCCCCTGGTTCTCCTACATTGCCTGCCCGGTCTGCATCGCGACCACCGAGCAGTCATGGCCGATCTACAAGGAAATGGCCGACCGCGCCGCGGCGCTGATCCCGCATGCGAGCCGCTGGACGTTCGACGGTGTCGGACATTGCGTCGCGCAGGAAGCGCCGGAGTTGATGGTGGCAGCGCTCACGACATTTGCCGCGCGTGCGCGTTAAGGCGTGCACGTATCAATGCGTTGCGTCTAGCCGTAGTGATCGAACTCGCTCAAGGCAATTCGGACCTCTCGCGCGAAATCGACCAACGACACGATGAAAGCCACAACGGCAACAATGAAGAGAATGGCAACGCCCCGCTCGTGCTGGATGTGAAGGAACGCACTCACAAAGCCGACGACGATGACAACGCTGATCGAAATGCTTCCCATGATGGACCAGAAGATCGCGCGATTGATCATGGTGGCGCGCCGAGCAAGACGCGGCAGGTCTGCCTTGAGCCGGCATCTCGCCTGATCCTGATCCGAAATTTGGTTCAGGTAAATCGATCTGTCGATGATCCGGTTCAGGCGGGAAATCAGCACCGCGATAAAGGCCGCCAATGCGCCAAGCAGAAATGCGGGCGCGGCCGCTTGAGAAATCACTTGAGAGAGCTGACTGACCGACGGCGTATCCGGTAACATCGACTCCACTTTCGGGTTGGCGCGGCTGAAACCAATCGGCCGAGCATTGGCAGCGTGGACCCTGCTGACAATCACGACGCCCGCGTATCGAACCGGCGTCGGCTAAAATTGCCGGGCGGCGTCCGAACGGCGGGCATCGACACGGTTGCGGCCCATAGTGGCGTGATCTCGGCACAATCGAAGGCGCCAGCAGCGCTGCTATTTTGTCACGACCCGTCGGGTCGGCGTCACGGTGCTGGTCGGCGCCATCGGAGAGATCGAGAACGTCAACCAGGTATTCCAGCCGGCCGGGCGATTCTCTGCTGCAAATTCTCCATACCCTTTGAGATTCAGATAACCCTGCATGTCGCCTACGGGAAACAGGAAGCCGATCTGCGGACCAACGCCAAGCACGCGGGACTGGAAGCCTCCCAGGACAGGGTGCTGGCCGAAATCGTCGGTGACCTGCTGATAGGCATATCCAACCAGGCCAACGAAAACCTGCTTTGACAGGAATTGGGAGGCGCCCCAATCCAGATGGAAGTCGACCCCGCTCTGGTACTGGGTATCCGGATTCTTGAAATTGTAGGTGAAGCCCGCGACCGCGGAAAATTCGTGGCCCGCCTGCTGGTTGAAGTAGGTGTAGCCGCCGCCGGCATCGATGGCCGCGTGACCGATGCCGAGATTGGCAAGGCTGCTCGGGCTGTATGCTCCGACCGGGATGTCTCCCGTTACATAGCTCATGAAATTGTGCACCCCGGCGTTCCACTTCAGCGTCGCCTGCGGGTAGAGGTCGCCGACCGATGTGATCGAATCGCCGAAGCTGCCGGTGCGGGTTGTCGCCAGCGGACCGACGGCCGCCGTCAGCGTCCCCGCAAGATCCGCGCTCGACCGTCCGAACAGCCCGGTCACGCCGATGGCAAGTTGGCCACCCAGCACCGGCGTTGCGAACGTATAAGTGGGATTGAGAAGGATGAGATCCGCCTGCGCGTTGAGATGCAGGTTTAGGTTGACGTTAGCCGCGGCGGGGATTCTGCCGACCTGGATCTCCCTGGCGGCCGCGGCATTGCCGAATGCACTTACGCTGGTGTGATAGTAGACCTCCGCCATCGACCAGCCAGGGACCTGCGGGGTCGCAGCGAGGCTGCCGAAGCGGCCGGGAAGCCAATATGAGACGCCGGCCTCGTCGGCACGCGCGGCCTCAGACGAAACTGACGCCATGACCAGTATCATGGCGATGCCGACATCCCTGAGTGTCTTGCCTCGCCCGTTTGGTCGCCGCCTCATCGAAAGACCGCGAAGCCGCATGTCACGCCCCCTTTGGTGCGGTGCGGAACGACCTGTACGGCTCGCTCAAGCGCACGATTCGCCCGCGCAAATTGTCACATTGATTCATGCCGGCCCGGTTGGAGCCGGCATGAATCCAGTTTCTCAGGCCCCGATCTTCTTGGCGGCCGGAATCGTCCAAGTGCCGTTGATGATCGAAGGGTCGGTTTCCTGCGGCCAATACATCCGCAGCATGAGTATGAAATCTCCCTCGGGCGCAGGAAGCCAGTTCGATTCCTTGTCTTTACCGGGCGAGTCTTTCTGAATATAGAGATCGGTCGAGCCGTCCGGATTTTCCTTCAGATTTTCCCGCGCGCTGATCGAATATCGGTTGAGCGGATTGTTCACAAAGAAGTAGCTGCTGTCGTACATGGTGAGCGACCAGAATCCCTCGACCGGAGGCAAGTGGCCTTTGGGAAACCGCATGACGTATTTGTTCGCACCATTGTACTTGCGGCCATCCGCATCCTTTTGCGAGGTCGGATAGACGGCATCCTGCGGGCGGTTGGCGCCGAGTCCGATCGCGGTTACCAGGGCCCGCATCGGGTAGTCCGTCCCGTAGATGCCGGTTTTCGTCGTGAACGCAAAGCCGTTCTCATCCGTGATGGCCTTGTTGACCTTGAACTGAAGCATGATCCTGTCGAATGACACCTCGGGCACACGCTTCAGGAAGTCCGCCTTCAGCTTGGTCTCGTCAAAGTCCCGCCCGGGTACGATGCCGATGCGGGCAAATTTGGCGAGCTGGGCCGCGTCTGCCGCGTTCGGCGGGTTGCTTTTCATGAGCTCGCATAGCAGCTTGAAATACGACACCGCGTCCATGCGATTGACCTGTTCGCGGACGGCCGTCTTCATGTCGATCGAAGGATCGACCTTTCCTGGAGGCGGTGTGTACGGCTTGCCGTAAGCACTGAGCGGAACGAGCTTGCACTCATCCTGCAGCTTGTGGACGGCGGCGTAGTCCTCCGGCGTTCCGGTGCAATAGATGCGGCCGAGCAGCCACACGATATTGGTGGGCGATTTGTACTCCTTCACGCCGTCCGGCAGCGTGCCCTTCCAGCCGGGCCCGGTGATGGCATAGGTTTGTGCACCGGTGCCGGTGGTGCGCTTTCCCGGCACCTGGAACACCGTCGTCCAGCCATCAAGCATGGGCATCAGGAAATAGCGCCCCTTCATGTCCGGGATGCTGAGGACCCACGGCTCTTTGCCGACGTCGAAGAAGGACGTGGTGTAGAGCGTGTCCGCGTTGGGCGCAGTGACGTCACGGAACGACGCGTCCGGATATTGACGCAGCTTGATGATATGGCCCATCGGCCCCCGCGTGCCCACGGGCTCCGCGACGTTGGTGATGATCCTCCGCGTCATCTCCATCGTCACCAACGGATAGCCGAATATGTAGGCGTCGCTCGCGAGCCAGAAGTCCTCCAAGCCCTGACCGACACCCAGGAAAGCTCCCTCCTCGGCGACGGCTGGTCGACCTATCGCCGCTCCGGTGAGCAGACCCATTCCGCCGAGCGCAAGATTGCGACGCGTGATCTCCATTGTTCTCTCCTTTGCAAATCGAATGGTCTTCAAACAATCGTCAGGCTGCTCCGACTGTCGGCCTGCCGTAAAAGGTGTCCGATCCCGCGGGTCAGGGCTGCATCCTGATCCCGAGCGCCGCTCTCATATCCTTGAAGACCGCCGCGATCGCCTCGATGATGAGTTGATCAGGATGCGCCTTGCAATGTTGGATTACTTCGTGCTCGGCCTCGCGGGACTTCTTGATGTCGAGGTAGTGCTTGCGCGCAAGCCCGTTGTACCAACCGCTGTACCAGGCAGTGAGAAGGTCGGCGTCTCCCTGCCATGTTCCGGCGAGTTGCGCGCAGGTCAGCTTCTGAACGTCCAGATAGCCTTCGGCGTTGGCGTAGGCGCTGAGGTCTGTCTGCGCGTGCGCCGACTGAATGCCGGCGACGATCAGCGATGCTGCGATCATAGCGGTTCGTCTCATGATGCTCTCCTGTGAGCTCGCGTGCTTAGATCGCGGCCGATCTTCCACCTGTCGGCCCAGCGGCTTCGACGCGACGGTCGCGTTGCTCAGTAACAAGGCGGATAAGGATAGTATCCGCATCGGGGGGCGTAGTACGGATAGGCTGCCGCAGCTCCAAGCGCGGCCGCACCCGCGACTGCAGCGCCGCGGTAGTAAGCACCTCGCCAGGCGGTGCGGCGGGCAACGCCGGCAAAAGACAGCGGCGTGAATGGACGACCGATGATGTCGATAAAGATCGACGCCGGTCCATCAGCCCCCGCAAGGTCGCCTTCGAGCATATCGACATCGAAAGTCAGCCTGTCGCCTTCGAGCTTGGGCGATTTCAAGACGACGACGGCGTCCGCTACCGATGATCCGTCTTTCCTGAACCCGGACACCGTGGCGTTTGGAGGGTCCTTTGCGAAATTGTCACTGCCATTGCCCCAATCCTCGACAATGCGCGATGTGAGATCATGACCGGCTGCCCTCACGGGCCGATCGGCGAACACGATCGCATTCGGTGAAACCCCCGTCAGCACAAGCTTCCCGTCCTTCAAGCTCGCACCGCGCGAGTTGAGGACGAAGAGCGATGGCACGACTTCCGGCTTTGCCTGACCTATCGACTTCTCGAGCGGTACGTGTGGTTTGTTCTCGGGTGCAGTTTGGGAAAGCACCTTATGGGGAGCGGCAATCAATCCGGCGACGCAAAATACCAACAGAGCTGAGCGAAGGGTCATGTTTGTTATTCCTTTGGGGAGCGCTATCTCGGCAATCAGCTTCGCTAAGCATTTCGCGCCAATTCAAATCGCGCGTCTTGCCATTTCGCGCCAATGATCGGAATTGTCATGGCCCAGCGGTGTGGGATCTCTTGCGATGGCCCGCTTGGCCCTGCCGATCGGCAAGTTGCCGCTGCCTGTAAACGATAGGTTGGATTTTCATCAAACGCACGAACCTGCGGCTGAAGCTGCTGGCGTTGCTGTAGCCGACGAATTTCGCGATTTCCGACAGCCGCTTGCTTGAGTCTACGAGCAAGCGGCAAGCGATGTTCAAGCGAACCTCCGCGAGTATGTCGCTGTGGCTGGTGCCCAGGCGACCAAGGTGTCGCTGCAACGTGCGCGAGCTGATCTTGAGGGCGCGAGCGGTGCTATCAAGAGTTGCGTCACCGTGTCGCAGCGACGCGACAATGACTGCGCGGACCGCCTGGGCTGAAGGCAATCGGACAGCTCTCATCGGTTGGTTTGAGGCGTGAAGCCCGTGCTCCTGCAAGAAAAACGACGCTTCAAGATAAAGCAGCTTCGTCCACCGATCTGGCCATCGGCCGCCAAAACTTTCGCGAACCGGAATTCGTCGAACGCGTCGTCGCAGCTGGTTTCGCGATAAAGACAACGCAAGACGAGTTCCGGCCTGCTAAGCTGCGATCGCGGCAAAACTTCTTGGGTAGGTAGTAATGACCGTCATTCCATTGACCCGTTGTCAATTTCTGATCCCGTTCGCTGAGCTCCATTCTGAAATAGGCGGCCCGACGGCAGCACTTCTCGCCAGATTTCAACTCCCGACGTCCTTTGAAGAAAAAGCGGATCATTACGTGCCTTTGCTGCCGGCGGTTCGGTTCGCGACGGCCGCTCAGCAAAAGCAGGGCCTATCGGAAATCGCCTTTCGCGCAGCCGAGCGGCTCTCGTTCGAACATTTGAGCGAAGCCATGCGGGCGCGGGTGCGCCATGCGCCAACGCTTCTGGTTGCCCTGCAGCAAATTTGCCGGTGGGCGCCGTGCGAAGATACGATCCTCCAGCTATGGCTCGAGCCAAGCGGCGAGAGCTTGAAGATTTGCAGCAAGCTTACTGGAACGGAGGGCATTTCCCATCTTGAGATATCCCAGTGGCTTCAGAACATATTCGTCCTGCACATCGTCCGTCAGTTCGCCGGGATCAGTTGGTCTCCGAGAGTGATTGCGTTTGAAGCACTCTATACGCCGAGCCCGGAGGTCCAGTCGCATTGGCCGAACACGCGCTTCATGTCGGGTCAAAAGGCGTCATGGATCGAAGTGCCGGCAGAACTCCTCAGTCTTGCAAATCCCGCAAACGACGTTCGGCCGACGCCCGCCGATCACGAGCCGCAGTCATTCGGAAAGGACGTCGTCAGCGCACTGAAGCTAAGCTTGCCCTCCTACCTTGATCAAGGAGGCCTCACGATCATGCAGGCCGCCGAGATGATGGGCGTGAGCACCAGGAGTCTGCAGCGGAGGCTTTCGCTCGCTGGTCTGACATATTCGGGTCTGCTTGAGCAGGCTCGCTTCAACAATGCGGCCAAGCTTCTGGGCAGCACAGAAATCAAGATCATCGACGTTGCATTCTCGTCGGGCTATGCCGACCCTGCCCACTTCACGCGGGCTTTCCGCCGGATTTCCGGCTGCACCCCACGGGAGTTTCGGCAAAGGTCGAGCAACGGACAAGCCACGATCGATCGGCCTGCCTCCCGACCCAATGGCAATCGCCGCGCCTAGGGAAGGTTCTCGCCTTGAACGCGCCGCCACGTAACAACGCGGGGCTCCTGGCTCCCGGATCGATCTTGAGCGCGGCATTGTGCGCGCTGCTTATCGCCGTCCCGGTTGCGCAGGCCTTTGCCGCAAACGATGATGGCCTTGCCAATGCTTCGGTGCCGACGATCTATCTCGACCTCAGGACGATCTACGCACAGGTTCCGGCAGGATCGCTCGCGTTCGGCTTTGGCCATCCGACGCTGTTCAATACGCAGACGCTTGCGACATCAGGCGGCGCGGCATTTCCGGTCGGCCTGCCAGCAGCGAAATCTCTCAATATGGATTTTCCGCTGACGGTCGATGTCACCGAGAGCGCCTCGCTTTATGCCGGCGTCTCCGGCAGTTCGACGAGCTTTGGAAGCGCCGGCTTTTCGTCCTTTCAAATCACAAGCTGGAACATCGGCTTCCAGGCCGACCTTTACGAGCAGAACGGTGGAACCTTTCCTACCGTGACGCTGCAGTCGACTATCACAAAGTCGATTCCCGATGGTCCTCTGAGCACAACCTCCTTCA
This sequence comes from Bradyrhizobium sp. USDA 4503, assembly GCF_054055815.1. NCBI lineage: Bacteria > Pseudomonadati > Pseudomonadota > Alphaproteobacteria > Hyphomicrobiales > Nitrobacteraceae > Bradyrhizobium > Bradyrhizobium sp. USDA 4503. The sequence goes on along the minus strand of NZ_JBSRXS010000001.1, from coordinate 8,845,526 downwards.
ACAACATTCTCGAATTTGACTATGCGCTCGATTCCGATGAGACCAGAGGCTTCCTCAGCGGTTTCCAATACACGCGAACCGACGTCGACGGTGCGCTGGGCAGGATCAACCCGAACACGATTGCCTATGTCGGCGGCTACTATCAATGGCCGAACAATTGGAAATTTACCGGCCGCGTGGGCGTGCAATCCTTCGAGGGCGCGCAGCTTCTGAACCTCGCATCCATTCAGCCCTTTGCGCAACCGATCGTGCGGATCGATCTCGACCGCGTGGACGATAATGACAACCGACTGTTTGGCGTCACAGCCGAAATCATGTGGGTGCCGAAACCGGCCTATCAACTGACGTTCAGAACGCCTCTGTATGCCGTCAAGAACTAGCCGGCGCCCCGGCCGCCCGAGCAAGCAAGCACCGAGACCATCCGACGAGGGTGCGAGCGACCCGCCCACGGCCGTACTCCGACGACAGGTAGTTCTGCCCAGGTCACTTTGTCCTCTGCGGCCATCACCGGGTCGGCCATCGGCCCGCCGGGATGCGGCGCCAATCGGTGCGGGGACACGGCCAAACAGTCATGGCGTCAGCCGTCACCTCGAAAACCGAAGCGCGCTCGCGGCAACCAATCGTCCGGCTATTGTTGATCGTCGAACGGCTTGACCGAGTAGGCCGGCGCGCGCACCGGCTGGATCGTCAGCCGATAGGCGATCAGGTTGGTGCCATCGAATGCCTCGAGCAAGTAGTCGCAAACGGGACAGTGATACTCACCTTTGGCGCCAGGTTCGGACCATAGCTCCAACCGCCGGAAACCTGCGCCACAGCACGCGCACGTCACATCCGCTTTCCGCACGTTGATCCTCTTGGCTGCGTTCCGCAGGACGTAAAAACACCAGGTGAACTCGGCAATGAAACGATGGCTGTCGCCTGACTGAGGCGAAAAGCAAATGCCATGGAACTCACGTTCGCATTCCAGGCAAGATGCTTCGGCAGCAAAGTACAGATTGTGCCTGGGGTTGATGACAGCTGCCTGACCCTTTTGGAATGCGCGCCCTACTGCATTCCGTTGATCTACGTCAATCTCGCGAGGCGAAATTGTCGCAGTGTCGCCGTTCGCAAATTGTCCCATAGGGAGGACACGCCATGCTTCGTTGCATCCTCGCCGCTCTGGCGGCTCTGGTTCTCGTCGCTGTCTGCCTGATTCCTGATGACGCCTATGCCCGTCGCGGAGGAGGCGGCGGCTTCCGCGGCGGCGGAGGCGGCTTTCACGGCGGCGGGATGCGCGGCGGTGGCATGCATGTAGGCGGCGGAAGAGTTCACGGTGGAGGATATCGCGTTGCCGGCCGTCCAGGTGGCCGACCGATTGCAGGGCGTCCGGGCTATCCCGGTCGACCGATTGCAGGGCGCCCTGGCCGCCCGGTCGCCGGCTATCCCGGCTACGGCAGAGGCTACTATCGGCCGGGCTGGGGTTATGGTGCTGCCGCCGTCGGCGCTGCAGCCGCAGCCGGCGCGTATGGCGCCTATGGCTACTACGGCAACCAAAGCTGCTACTACAATGAATACGGGCAAATGGTCTGCCCGCAGTATTGATCCGGCTGAGCTGCAATGGATGGACGTGCGGTTGCACCGCACCGGCTCGCTGTCGAGCTTCGGTCAGGCATCGGCATGTCCATTTTGAATGGATCGATCGCAAAGAGACGCCATGATCGCCATCGTGGCGGTCCCTTGAATTTTGCTTTTCCAAGGAGACGGCTCGATGGAGTACGACGCCTTCACCGACGCGAGCCTTAAGATGATGTACGAGGCTGTTCGCGGCGCGCTCGAAGCCGACGATGAGTTCGAGGCAAACGGTGAAGATCCAAAATTCCGGGTCCGGTCGACGGCCGAATGGAAGCGGCATGCCAGCAATCTTGAGGCCGAGATTCTGAAACGGGGGCTCCAGATCGACATCATCGACTGGACGCGCGGTCAGAGCGAGCTACCGCTCTAAAGCCATCAGGGGTCCGCGTGAACGCGACGAAGAACACGCGCCCTCGTCCGGATTGGTGCCGGCAACGCTCGCCGTTGATCAAACCGGGCCGTGCGATCCAGGTGGCACCATGTACAGGGTCATGGCGAAAATCACGTAGATGAGCACGAGCAAGGCGCCGATAAACCATGCCGACCGTCCGCTGTTGGTGATGAAGCAGGACGTCACGGAGGCGATCATGACCATCGTCACGGCGCCCGGCCAGAACTGCAAATCCATCGGCTTCGGACCGACGACGTAGCTCAGAAGCACCAGTGCCGGCGCGACAAACAAGGCGATCTGAGACGCGCTGCCGAGCGCGATGCTGACGCTCATATCGAGACGGTTCTTGCGCGCCGCAGAAAACGCGACCGCCATTTCTGCCGCGGCGCCGACCAGCGCGACGATGATGAAACCGACGAACGCCGGGCTCAATCCCAGCGTCGCGCCCGCTTTCTGCACCGAGCTGACGAATATTTCGCTGACCAGCGCAACCAGCACCGTGACGACGAGAAGGGTGCCTATCGCAAGTCCGATCGGCCAGCCGGCGCCGCCGGTTTCGCCATGCTCCTCGCTTGCGAACAGCTCCTTGTGTGTCTTGAGCGAGAACAGCAAGCCGAGCCCATAGGCGCATATCAGCAGCACAGCGAGGCCCGTACTGAGAGCCAGCGCCATGGCCTCGCCGCGCGCCGGATCGAGGTCGGCGACAGCCGAGGGCGCAAGCAGCGCAATCGTCGCCATCAGCAGCAGCGCTGCATACATCCTCCCGCCGGCCCGGTTATATTCCTGAACGTGATGGCGGAGCCCCCCGAGCAGGAACGATGCGCCGAGCATGAAGAGTGAATTGGTGACGATGGCACCAGCGATCGATGCCTTCACCAGCATGTATTCGCCGGCATGCAGCGCAGCGATCGCGATAATCAGCTCGGTCAGATTGCCCAGGGTTGCGTTGAGCAAGCCTCCGATTGCGTCGCCCGTTTTCTCCGCGACGCTTTCCGTCGCGTGGCTGAGAAGGGCAGCCAACGGCACGATGGCCAGCACGGCGAGCACAAACAGTGCTGTGTGGGCGGACGGAGCTGCCGTCTCGACCACCAGCACAATCGGCACGAAGACAAGCATCCAGAATAATGGATTGTGACGAATTTCCTTGAGCAGAAGGTGCATGGGACCGCCCGGTCGGTGGGAGTTGGACAGCAATTTCTGAACACCATGGACCGCCCGCGCTTGATCTAGCTCAACCCGCAAACAGCCGACGTCGCTCGGTATTTTGCGAACGGTCAGAAGAGCGTTCCTGCCTCCGGCTCCCTGCCCCTTTGACCTAGATCAACCGGCAGCCGATCCGGCTATGTTTTCCTTCTCGGGACGTCCAAGAAAAGCAGCTCAGGAGTTTGCAATGACGAGGAACGCAGCCGCCGCAGCGATTGCACTTTTGATGACAACCTCGTCTCTCGCCATCGCAGCAGAGACATCCCCGACTGTCGGCGTTGCGCCACCCAGCGCCGCCGACCTGAAGAGCCTGACCGACATGCGCGTCGGCATCGTCAAGGCCGCCTTGCAGCTGACTCCGGATCAGGAGAAGTACTGGCCGGCCATCGAGGATGCGATCCGCACCAGAGCGAAAAATCGGCAGGCTCGGTTGGAGCGCATTGCCGAATTGCACGAAAACGGACCGATGGACGGAATGCATGAAGGCAATCCGGTCGAATTCATGCAGCGCAGGGCGGATCGGCTGATTCAGCGCGGGACCGACCTCAAGAAGCTCGCCGATGCCTGGGAGCCGCTCTACAAGACATTGAGCGATGATCAGAAGAGAAGGATGGCGTTCGTGTCGTTCGCTGTCATGCGTAGCGTGCGAAATGCGATCGAGCAGCGCGGCGGTCCGGAAGACGAGGACGAGTAAAGCCAAACGGGCGCAGGCGTCTACGTTGCGGGGCGATTCCATGTCGCGGCGCGCATCGCCGCTTCGCCAGAGGCAGCGCCGCGTTCATCAACCGGCGGTCATTCCGGCGGCGGAAAGCGATCGAAGGTCGGCAGCTCGTGTGCATCCTCCATCCAGCGCAGCCGCTCCGCGACCTGGATATGCATCGTGGCCGGCACCGCGTCGGGATCGTCATAGGTGCCGCTCTGGATGTCGATGAACCCGGGCAGCATGTTGCCGTTGGTATAGAAAAGTCCGCTGCCGCAGTTCGCGCAGAAGTGCCGCCGGCCGTGCTCCGAGGATCGGTAGATCCTGGGCTGCCCCTTGGTCACCTTGACCATGTCCTCGGCCACCATGACCCAGCCAACCATCGGCGCGCCAGCGTGGCGCCGGCAATCGGTGCAGTGACACAAAGCATGGACGACCGGTTCGCCGGTCACCTCGTAACGGATCTCGCCGCAGTGACAGCCGCCGGTGACGTCAGCCATGTTTTCCTCCGCTCGATCAGTGGTTTGCCGGATCGATAACGCGGCGAGCAGCAATGCTTCAATTGCGCATCTTGCCCTTGCGTCGAGCTGTCGCGCGGTCCCCTGCGCCCACCGATCATGCAGACCGGCGTCGTACCTCACGAAATCGTCATCCCTGCCCTCGGCCCCGCCAAAGCGTCGGGAATAAAGCCCCGGCCCCGCCGATCATCTCCCCGGAAACCCAATCCCTGGGCCCACGGGAGACTTGCCATGAGCGGACACGATCACGACCATCGCGATGAGGAAAAAGGCGTTAGCCGACGCAAGGTGCTGGAATGCATGACCTGGGCCGGCACCGGCGTGCTGTGGACGGTCACCGGCGGCGTGCCGCATTCGCTCGGCATCGTCGGCTCGGCCGCGGCTGCGGAAGCTGCGCCCGGCATGACCTTCATGCAGATCAGCGACAGCCATGTCGGCTTCGACAAGCCGGCCAACCCGAACGCCATCGGCACGCTGGAAGAGGCCATCAACAAGGTCCGGGCGATGCCGGTCAAGCCGTCCTTCATGATCCACACCGGCGACATCACGCATCTGTCGAAGGCGTCCGAATTCGATGACGCCGATCGCATCATCTCGCAGGCCAAGCTCGACGTGCACTACGTGCCGGGCGAGCACGACTTCATCGACGAGGAGGTCAAGCTCTACAAGGAGCGCTACGGCCGCGGCACCAAGGGTCCGGGCTACTATTCGTTCGATGCCGGCGGCGTGCATTTCATCGGCCTCGTCAACGTCGTCGACCTCAAGGGCGGCGGCCTCGGCAATCTCGGCAACGAGCAGCTCGAATGGCTGGAGAACGACCTCAAGGGCCGCTCGAAGTCGACGCCGATCGTGCTGTTCGCCCACATCCCGCTGTGGACGGTCTATCCGCAATGGGGCTGGGGCACCGAGGACGGCGCCCGCGCGCTGGAATACGTCAAGGGCTTCGGCTCGGTCACGGTGCTCAACGGCCACATCCACCAGGTAATGCAGAAGGTCGAGGGCAACGTCACCTTCCACACCGCGCGTTCGACCGCCTTCCCGCAGCCGTCGCCGGGCTCCGCCCCCTCGCCCGGCCCGATGAAGGTGGAGGATGCCAAGCTGCGCAGCATGCTCGGCGTCGCCAGCATCAACTTCAAGCAGAACAGCCAGCCGCTGGCGATCATCGACACGCCGCTGCAAGGCTGAGGGACAAGACCGATGAGTTCGATCAATCGACGCGACTTCGGGATCGCCGTGGTCGCGACCATGCTGCTGCCGGTCACGGCGGCCCGCGCCGAAGATACCGCGGTTCACATCGACAACTTCTCGTTCACCCCGCCCCAGCTCGAGGTGAAGGCCGGCACGACAGTGACCTGGACCAACCGCGACGACATCCCGCACACCGTGGTGTGCGCGGGCAAATTCCGCTCCAAGACCATGGATACCGACGGCACCTTCTCGTTCACCTTCACGGAGCCCGGCGAGTACAAGTATTTCTGCTCGCTGCATCCGCACATGACAGGCAGTGTCAAGGTTGGGTAACGTGACAACCCATACAATCACAACCATGCCCGGCCGGTGGCCCTCCGCCCCCGGCCGGGCACGAGCCGTCTCTCGACATGCCGGGCAGGACACGATGGTTGTCAACGCGTCGCAAGACGATCCCGAAAAGGCGCGGCGCTTCCGCGAGGCCGCGCTGCCGTACCTTGACGACGCCTATACGCTGGCCCGCTATCTGCTGCGCGACGCCGCCGACGCCGAGGATGCGGTGCAGGAATGCTATCTGCGCGCCTACAAGCATTTCGACAGCTACCGCGGACCTGCGATGAAGCCGTGGCTGTTCGCGATCCTGCGCAATGTCTGCCGGGCCGAATATGCAAGGCGCAAGACCGCCCCGACCGCGGTCGAGGAGTTGCCCGAAGGCGGCGAGCAGACCCCGTTGTGGAATGAAGCCCCGGAGACCCCGGAAAAGCAGCTGCTGCGCCGCTTCGACGGCGAGACCGTGCGCAAGCTGGTCGCGGCGCTTGCCGAGCCGTTCCGCGAGACCTTCGTGCTCAGGGAAATCCAGAATCTTTCATACCGCGAGATCGCCGATGTCGCCGCCGTGCCGGTCGGTACCGTGATGTCCCGCCTCGCGCGCGCCCGCGCCATGCTGCGATCGGCCTGGCTTGCGGAACAGGAGCAAGTGAAATGACCTGCGAGGAAGCCGAAGTGCTGATCCACGCGCTGATCGACGGCGAACTCGACGCCGGCCATGCGCGCGAAGTGGAAGCCCATATCGAGGGGTGCGCGCATTGTGCCGCGCTCATGAAGGAGTATCAGGAGATCCGCCAGGCGATCGCCGAGAGCGATTTGCGCTACAAGGCGCCGCTCGAGCTGCGCCGCAAGATCGAGAAGTCACTGCCGCAACCGCAAGCGCAGGCGGCGCCGACCCGGCGCTCGGTGCTGCGCGGCTTCGCGCTGGGCTCCGCGGTGTCGGCGATGGCAGCGACCGGCCTTGTCGCGATCGTGCTGCGCAACGAAGACGAGCAGCGCATCGAGAACGAGGTGGTGTCGGCGCATCTGCGTTCGCTGCAGGCCGGCCACCTCACCGACGTGATCTCGACGGATCAGCATACGGTCAAGCCCTGGTTCAACGGCAAGCTCGACGTCTCGCCGCCGGTGATCGATCTCACCGCGCAGGGCTTCACGCTGATCGGCGGCCGGCTCGACTACGTCAACGCCCGCGAGATCGGCGCCGTGGTCTACAAGCGGCGCCAGCACGTCATCAACCTGTTCGTGGCGCAGACCGCGAACACCGAACGCAAGGCGGCGAAGATCTCGACACTGCAGGGCTTCAACATCCGCCGCTGGAGCGACCGTGGCCTGAACTACTGGGCGGTCAGCGATCTCGGCGCCGACGAGCTCTCCGAGTTCGGCGACAAGTTCGAGGGCGCAATGCGCGCCAACAAGGAGGGGTGATTTGCTTCCCTTGGCCGACCGTCATTGCGAGGAGCGACAGCGACGAAGCAATCCATATCTCCGTCTGTCGCGCGATGGATTGCTTCGCTGCGCTCGCAATGACGGATAAGGCTGCTTCGTGGCCCGGATGGAGCGAAGCGCAATCCGGGAACGGTCTTGCCGGTTGTGAGAATCCCGGATTTCGCTTCGCTCCATCCGGGCTACATCGTGAGGCCTACGCCGACTTGCGCACCGCGTTGTCGACCAGCGTCTTGCCGAGCGACCAGATCGCGCCGGGCACCTTGTGGCTGCCGGCGATCACGTCGTCGAACGACTTCTCGATCCAGGTGCAGTCTTCTTCGGTGATCATGAGCGGCGGCAGCAGCTTGATGGTGTGGAGGCCGTGGCCCGCGACCTGGGTTAGGATCTTGTGATCCTTGAACAGCGGCACCGTGATCAGCTGGCAGAACAGGCCCTTGTTGGCGGTCTCCAGCAGATTCCACGACGCCTTGAGCCGCAGCGATTTCGGCGGACCGAACTCGACGCCGATCATCAGGCCTTTGCCGCGAACTTCCTTCATCAGTTCATAGCCAGGCACCATGCGCGTCAGCGCAAGACGGAGCTCGGCGCCGCGCTTGGCGGCGTTCTCGACGAGCTTCTCGGCCTTGATGACGTCGAGCGTGGCAATGCCGGCGGCCATCGCGAGATCGTTCTTGGCGAAGGTCGAGCCATGCACGACCGCGCGGTCCATCTGGTTGAAGATCTTGTCGAAGATGTTCTTGCGCGTCAGCAGCGCGCCGATCGGCACGTGACCGCCGGACAGCGCCTTCGCCAGCAGCACCATGTCGGGCTCGATGCCCCAATGCTCGATCGCGAGGAATTTTCCGGTGCGGCCGATGCCGGTCTGGATCTCGTCGGCGATGAACAGCGTGCCGTACTTGCGGCACAGCGCCAGCGCGCCGGGCAGGAACTCGTCGGTGGGCATGTTGACGCCCTTGCCCTGGATCGGCTCGACGATGAAGGCGCCGACCTGGCGCGACGACAGCGCCTTCTCCAGCGCTTCGAGATCGTTGAAGGGAATCGGAGTGCAGCCCGGCAGCAGCGGCTCGAATCCGCCGCGGAAATTCGAATCATCCGTCAGCGACAGCGCGCCGTAGGACAGGCCGTGGAACGAATGCCCGCAATAGACGATACCGGGGCGGCCGGTCGCGCCACGCGCGAACTTGATCGCGGCTTCGACGGTTTCGGCGCCGGAATTGGCGAAAAACACCTTGTCCAGGTATGGAACATGTTCCAGAAGACGTTCAGCGAGCACGCCGGCGAGCGTCGAGACATCGAGCTGCACGAGATTGGGCAGATCGGCGTCGAGCACGCTCTTCAGCGCCTGGCGCAGGGCCGGATGATTGCGGCCAATCGCAAAAACGCCAAATCCGCTCAATAGATCAAGGTAACGAGCCCCCTGACGATCGAAGAGGTATTGGCCTTGCCCCTTCTGGAAGCCGACGTCGTAGCCGATGGTCTTGAGAACGCGAACGAGCTGCTCGTTGAGGTGACGCGTGTGCATGGCACCGCGCTGCCCCTCGCGCTCCACAAAAATCTCGGAAACGTCTAAATTGGAACTTACCATTCGTTACATACGTCGGTTGATGGCCATCTCGTCAACTTAAAACGCTCGCTAGCGGCGTTTTGACCCCCGCTCGGATCGTCCAGTTAAGCACAGGTTTGGACCATGTTGCACTGCCCAAGAACTTTCGCGCGTACAATAGCCTTTTCAGGTTTATTTTTGGCCACCGTATTATCACCGGCACTTGCAGCGGACCCGACCGGCGACTGGAAGGTCGCTGACGGTGTCGCCACCATCCGCGTCGCCCAGTGTAATGGCAACATGTGGGGTGCGGTGTCTTGGGAAAAAACCCCAGGCGGCAAGGATAAGAACAATCCTGATCCTGCGAAGCAGAGCAGGCCGACGCTCGGCATGCCGATCCTGATCGACATGAAGAAGAAGGCCGGCGCGGATGCGTGGGAAGGTCAGGTCTACAACGCCAAGGACGGACAGCTCTACAGCTCGACCATCAAGCCCGTCGGCACCGATCAGCTCGAGATCCAGGGCTGCGTGCTCGGCTTCTTGTGCGGCGGCGAGACCTGGACCCGCGTCGGTCCGCCGATTCCGGTGAGCGCCGCCGGCAGCCCGGCGGCGAAGGGCACCCAGCCCAAGTCAACAGCACCGCAGAAAACCACCGGTGCCGTGGCGCCGGCCACCAAGCCGGGGCAAAAGCAGGCCCCGGGCAATGCCAATGCGCAGGCTGACGCCGTGGGCGATATCTGCCTGCTCCCCGACATCGCGCGACCGACGCATTAGCGGAAACCTGCGGGAACACCGTCCGCTGACATCGCGGCTCGGCGGCGCCTGCCGCCAAGCCGGTTCGACAGCGAATCGCCAACGCGTCAGGTGACGTCGTTGGCGATGTCCTCCTCCTTGACCTCGCGCGGCTTGCCCATCAGCGCCGGTTGGAACAGCAACACCGCCGCGAGCGTGGTGACCAGCGAGAGCGCCAGCAGCTTGCCCATGCTGGCGGTGCCGGGATGGCTCGACAGCCACAGGCTGCCGAACGCGGTCGCCGTGGTCAGCGCGCTGAAAAAGATCGCGCGTGTCAGGCTCGACTGCAGCAGATTCGTCCTGCCCTGGCGCCACGCCGTGACATAGTAGATCTTGAACGCCACGCCGACGCCGAGCAGCAGCGGCAGCGCGACGATGTTGGCGAAGTTGAGCGGCAGCCCGATCAAGACGCAAATCTCCAGCGTGACGATGCCGGCGACGAGGAGCGGCACCAGCGTCATCAGCACGTCGACGACGCGGCGCAGCGTGAGCCACAGCAGCAGGCTGATCGTGACCAGCGCCAGAATGCCGGCGTGGATGAACGCCTTCACGATGACGTCGCCCGACTTCAGGATCGAGACCGGTCCGCCGATCGCGGTCGGCTCGGCGGCGAGCACGGCGTCGGCAAAGCGGCGCAGATTGTCGTTGTCGTTCGGATCGCCCTTCGGCTCCACCTCGACACGCATCAGGCCGTCCTTGGTCTTCCAGCTGGCGACGAGTTCCGGCGGCAGGTTCTGCAGCGTGACGGTCTGGGCCTGCAGCGTATTGCGGAGCTGATCGAACACGATCTTCATCGGCGCGACGAATACGTCCTGCGCCTTGTCGCGGGTCGCCTCATTCGCATCGGCGAGCTTCTGCAGCGCGTCGGCGAGCCGGCGCGCGGCCAGCGCACCCGGCCCCTTGCCGTCGCCCGCGGTCTTGCGCAGGCCGTCGACCGAGCTCTTCAGCGACTCGACATTCTCCTGATCCGACGGCGCCGGATCGACCGAATCCGGGTTGAGCGCGGGGCCGAGCGTCTTGGCCGCCTGCGCGATCAGCTTCAGCTTGGCCGGCTGGTCGTCGGGCACGAAGCTGTCGAGCGACATCACGCGCGACACTTCCGGCAGCTTCTCGAGCTTGGCCTCGATCTTCTTGGCGTCGGCTTCCGAGCGCGTCATCACATTGATGGCATTGGCGCCGGTGTTCGGATCCTTCCTCAGGTCGAGGAAGGTCGCGATCGATTCCACCTTGGAATTGCGCAGATTGATCGGGTTGAAGTCGAACTTCATGTAATGGAGCAGCGGCAAGCCCGCGACCGTGACCAGCAGCGTGCCGACGATGATCGGAACGCGATGCTTCTCCAGGAAGTTATCGAGCGGCGCCAGGAAGGCGTAGCCGACCGGCTCCTTCTCGCCGGGCGGATTGAGCAGATCGAGCAGCGCCGGCAGCACCGTGATGCTGGTGACGAACGCCACCAGCATGCCGGCGCCGGCGATCTTGCCGAGCTCCGAGATGCCCTTGTAGTCGGTCGGCAGGAAGCAGAGGAAACCGGCAGCGGTCGCCATCGCGGCGAGCGACAACGGCACCGCCGAGCGGCGCGCCGCGTTTTCCAGCGCCAGCGTCAGATTGTCGTTCTTGAAGCGCTCGGAGCGGTAGCGGACGCTGAACTGGATGCCGAAGTCGACCCCGAGGCCGATGAACAGCACGGCGAAGGCAATCGAGAGCAGGTTCAGCGAGCCGACCATCATCAGGCCGACCGCCGTGGTGATGGCAAGCCCGATGAACAGGTTCACGAACACGGCGAAGATGATCTTGCCGGAATGCAGCGCCATCCAGAGGATGACCAGCACGATCACCACGGTGCCGATGCCGTTGGTGATCGCGCCGTCCTGCACGGTGGCGTATTCCTCGTTGGCGATCGGCACCGGTCCGGTCAGGCGAACGCGCGCGTGATATTCAGTCGGGAATTTCAGATCGGCCGCCGCCTGGCGGATCGCATCGGTCGCGGCCTTGCCCGGCTCCAGCGCCGAATAGTCGATGATCGGCTTGATCTCGATGAAGGCGCGCTTGTCCGAATCGGTCAGCGGCTTGTCGCTGGTGAGCTCGCGCCACGAGAAGGTCGCGTTGCCCTTGGCGAGGACGGTCTCGACCGTCTCGGAGATCAGGTTGAAGGGCGGCGCGGCATTGTCGAGCTTGACCTGCCCGCGCTTGACGCCGGCAAGGCCGGTCTCGAGCGCGCCGGTCAGGCCGCGTATCGAGGGATCGCCGGCCATGATCTCGATCAACGGTGCAGCCGATTCGAGCTGGCCCGCGACCTTGCCGACCTCTTCGGTCGGCAGGAACAAGAGGCCATTCTTCTCGAAGAATTCGCCGGAGCCGAGCGCGGTGATCGCTTCGAAGTTCTTCTTGTCGGCCTGCAGCTTCGCGGTGAGCGCCTTCGCGGCCGAGCTGGTCAGCTCCGGCGTCGCTGCCTCGACCACCGCCAGGATCAGCCGCTCGCGATCAAATGCTTCCTCGAACTGGTTGTCGCGCTTGCGCCAATCGAGATCCGGCGAGATCAGCTTGTTGATGTCGGTGTTGATCGAGAAGTTGCGGGCCGTGTAGAAGCCGGCGCCGATCGACAACAGGACAGAGATAATCACGACCGGAAGGGCAAAACGCGTACAGGTTCTAACAACGGAGACGACAATATTTGTCAGCACTTCGTTTCTTTCTATCTCGGGGAAGCATGGCCGAAAACGCCCGCTCTGTAGCGGAGTTCCCGGGACCGATCTAATGTTGTTTTGGTTATCTTCCTCGACGGGACGGCGAGGAGGTTCCAAACCACAGGAACGGCCACGAATGGCCGGTATAAACCGCATCAGTGGGCGATAAAGTGACGAACAAGTGAGGGAGACGGACGGTCGCAGGGGTCGAAATCCACACCATACTACCTCTAACGCCCCTCGTCCGTGACCACGCCCCCATCGAACCGCTACCTTTTTGCCACAAATCGCTGTATTTCCATGCGCTTGGGGCGCAGATCCCGTCCAGGAACTGTGATGGCTCAGACATTGCAACTGACGTTGCGACGTCCGACCTGTGGAGTGCGTTGCCGAAAAGGGCATTGAACGAGATTGGTGCAATTTGCGTAACGGACGTCAGATGGAAGTGTTTCTTGCTCAGCCGCGCGGCTTTTGCGCGGGCGTTGTGCGCGCGATCGAGATCGTCGAACGCGCGCTCAAGAAGTATGGGCCGCCGGTCTATGTCCGCCACGAGATCGTGCATAACAAACACGTCGTCGAGAGCCTGAAGAAGAAGGGCGCGATCTTCGTCGAGGACCTCTCGGAAGTGCCGGCCAAGGCGGTGACCGTCTTCAGTGCCCATGGCGTTGCTAGGAGCGTCGAGGAGGAGGCGGAAGCCCGCGATCTGCCGGTGCTCAATGCCACCTGCCCGCTCGTCACCAAGGTCCACAACCAGGGCAAGCGTTATATCTCGAAGGGCCGCGCCCTGATCCTGATCGGGCACGCCGGCCATCCCGAGGTCGAGGGAACCATGGGCCAGGTTCCGGGGCCGGTCCTCCTAGTCCAGAGTGTCCAGGACGTGGCGGAACTGAGGCTGCCGAGCGATACGCCGGTCGCCTACATCACCCAGACCACCCTGTCCGTGGACGACACCAGGGACATCATCGCGGCCCTTCAGGCAAAATTTACAGATATTCAAGGCCCGGATATCAGGGATATCTGCTATGCGACACAGAACCGCCAATCTGCGGTAAGGGACCTCAGCAAACTGGTTGACGTCATTTTGGTGGTGGGGGCCGCCAACAGTTCCAACTCGAACAGGCTTCGTGAAATCGGCACCGAGGTCGGCGTCGCGAGTTATCTCATTGCCGATGGGAGCGAACTCAATCCGGATTGGCTCAAGGATGCGAAGGCCGTCGGCATTACCGCGGGCGCTTCTGCGCCCGAAGTTTTGGTCGACGATGTGATCGAGGCTCTGCGGCGGATCGGACCGGTGTCGGTCTCGGTCGTTCCGGGCCGAGAAGAGAATATCGAATTCCGGCTGCCAGCCGAACTGACTGCGGGCTGATCTGAACCCACATCCCTTTGATAAGTGCAGAAAGAAATCGTCTAATGGCTATACCGTTCTTCAAGGAAATGCGTATCGGCGGTTATCTGATCAAGCAGAAGCTGCTTGGCCGCAAACGCTATCCGCTCGTGCTGATGCTGGAACCTTTGTTCCGTTGCAACCTCGCCTGCGTCGGCTGCGGCAAGATCGACTATCCCGATGCGATCCTCAATCGCCGCATGACGGCGCAGGAATGCTGGGATGCGGCCGATGAGTGCGGCGCGCCGATGGTGGCGATCCCCGGCGGCGAGCCGCTGATCCACAAGGAAATCGGCGAGATCGTGCGCGGCCTCGTGGCCCGCAAGAAGTTCGTCTCGCTGTGCACCAATGCGCTGCTGCTCGAGAAGAAGCTCGATCTGTTCGAGCCGTCGCCCTATTTGTTCTTCTCGGTGCATCTCGACGGCCTGAAGGATCATCACGACAAGGCGGTGTCGCAGAAGGGCGTGTTCGATCGCGCCGTCTCGGCGATCAAGGCGGCGAAGGCGCGCGGCTTCACGGTCAACGTCAATGCCACAATCTTTGATGGTCATCCGGCCGAGGAGATCGCCAAGTTCCTCGATTTCACCACCGAGCTCGGCGTCGGCGTCTCGATGTCGCCGGGTTACGCCTATGAGCGTGCGCCCGACCAGGAGCACTTCCTCAACCGCACCAAGACCAAGAAGCTGTTCCGCGACGTCTTTGCGCTCGGCAAGGGCAAGAAGTGGAATTTCATGCATTCCGGCCTGTTCCTCGACTTCCTCGCCGGCAACCAGGAATACGAGTGCACGCCCTGGGGCATGCCGGCGCGCAACATCTTCGGCTGGCAGAAGCCCTGCTATCTGCTCGGTGAAGGCTACGCCAAGACCTTCAAGGAGCTGATGGACACCACCGACTGGGACACCTACGGCACCGGCAAGTACGAGAAGTGCGCCGACTGTATGGCCCATTGCGGCTACGAGCCGACCGCGGCGACCGCCGCGATCAACAATCCGCTGAAGGCGATGTGGGTTGCGCTGCGCGGCATCAGGACATCAGGCCCGATGGCGCCCGAGATCGACATGTCGAAGCAGCGTCCGGCGCAGTACATCTTCGCCGAGCAGGTGCAGAAGAAGCTCTCGGAGATCCGCCGCGACGAGGCTGCGGCCGCCGCCGCCAAGCAGCAGGCGAAGGCCTCGACCGCCGCCTGACGCGCGATGTGAGCGAAAGCAACATGAAAGCCCCGGTTCAGCGAACCGGGGCTTTTTTTCGTTCAGGATGCCGCCTGCTCTTCCAGTCTCGTGCGCAGAAGCAATTTCTCGATCTCTGCCGCGCGCGGTGCACTGAGTGTGCCGCGCTCGATCCCGAGCGGGACGTTGCGCAGGGCGAGCTCGCGATACAGCGCGCCGGAGGGAGGAAAGCGCTCATCCAGCGCCCGGAGATGCTTGAGGATCGTTCCGACGTCGCCGCGCGCCACGCAGCCGCCCATGCCGTTGGCGAGGCCACCGTCGAGAACAGCCGCGACCGTCCCCCGCAGCAGCGGCATCATCGCGCGCAACGCGTCGGCCTCGCTGGCGCCAAAGCTCTTCCAGAGCTCGACGCCCTCCTTGAGCAGCGCGATCAGGAACGGACCGACGTAATAGGCCGACGCATGATAGAGCGCCCGCGCACCGGCCGGCAGCGCGAGCGGTTCACACCCGATGCGGGTCGCAAGCAATTCCAGGTCACGCCTGAAGTCGCCCTCTGCCTCGATGCCGACGGTGCATCCGCGCAACCCCTCGAGCGCGACGTCGGGATTGGCAAACATCTGCATCGGATGAAATCCGCCGGTCGCGGCGCCTGCGGATTTCGCATGATCGAGCGCGGCCAGTTCGGTCGCGCCGCTGCAATGAACCACGCGGTGACGCGGCTCCCAGCGCAAGTCGCGGCAGACCGGCAGGATCGCGTCGTCGCTCACGGTCAGGAAAACCATGTCGCAGCGGTCGACGACCTGCTGCGCATCCGTCATCGGCCGCGCCGACGGGATGCGGGATCCGAGCCGCTGCGCGGCATCGGCACCGCGGTTGTAGAACGCCGCGACGTTCAGCCCCGCGCAGGCGAAGGCCGGCGCGAGCGTCTGCGCCACGCGGCCGGCGCCGATGAAGCCGATCCGCAACGCCGCCAGCGCCGTGCTCATTGCGCATAGCTCCCGTCGATGCGGTCGAGCCTGCGCCGTAGCGCCGGCCATTCCAGCAGGCCGTACCCGGCTTGCAGATTTTGCGCCGCTTCATTCAGCACCGGATTGGTGTCGCGCTCATTGTCCAGCGTGATCTCGGTGCCGGCAAAACAGGTCACCGTGTTGCCGATCGCCATCTCGGTCGGCGCATGCAGCGGCCGGCCACAGCCGAGCGCGTCGACCTGGATCCGGCAGGCCTGCTCCAGCCAGTAGATCGCGTTGAACGCCTGCGGAATCGTGTTGCCGCACACCAGGAGGCCATGATTGCGCAACACCAGCACATTGTTGCGACCGAGATCAGCGACGACCCGGTCGCATTCCTCCCGATCGATCGCCGGCCCCTCGAAATCGTGATAACCGATCCGACCGTGAAACCGCATCGCCGTCTGCGACAGCGGAAGCAGCCCTTCGGCAAGCGCGCTGACCGCGGTGCCAGCCCTGGTGTGGGTATGGAGAACGCAGTTCACGTCGGGCCGCGCGCGATGGATCGGGGCGTGCAGATAGAAGCCGGCCACGTTGACGTTGTAGCCGTGGTCGGGCTGCAGCAGGGTCCGGCCCTCGATGTCGATCTTGACGAGGCTCGAGGCGGTGATTTCCTTGTACAGCATGCCATAGGGATTGATCAGATACTGATCGTGATGCCCCGGGACCTGTGCACTGATGTGATTGTAGATCAGGTCGGTCATTCCGTAGAGCGCGACCAGGCGGTAGCACGCCGCAAGGTCGACGCGGGTTGCCCACTCCTCGTCTCCGACGACGGCCCTGACATCGCTGACGGCACAAACTTCGGTCTGACGCATGACTTGGACCCTCAGTGATGGATGACGGAGGCACGTTCAACGATGGCGCCAAGACCTTCCGTCGATGGAAGCCCGCCCAATACCTGCATCCCGTCCGCGCCAAGCCTGGATTTCACGAACAGTTCGGCGGTAGCGGCGTCGCCATGCTTCAGCATCTCGGCGGCCTGCAGCGCATGCGCCATGCGGGTGACGAGTGCTCTCGCATGCCCGTCGTCCGGGTATCGAGCACGCAAGCGATCGGCGAGATCGTCCGTGCTTCGGTCATAGACCGGATTGAGGCCCCTGCTCGCACGCAACTCGTCGACGAATGCGTCCCGGCAATTCGCATCGCGTTGCATGGCGCGCAAAACGTCCATGCACATCATGTTCGAGGTGCCTTCCCAGATCGAATTCAACGGCGCCTCGCGATAGAGCCGGGCCATCGGATTCTCCATGATGAAGCCGTTGCCGCCATGCACCTGCAGGCATTCATAGGTGAAGGCCGGCGCGCGCTGGCAGTTCCAGAACTTCATCACGGGTGTCGCGACCCGCGCCAGCAATCGCTCGTGTTCGCTTGTCTGCAGACCGTCGGTCGCGCGCGCGATGCGAAACGCGCCGAGCATCGCCGCCTCGCTCTCGAGCGCGAGGTCGGCGAGCACGTTGCGCTGCATCGGAAGCTCGGACATCGGCTTGCCGAACGCCGTTCGCGTTTGCGCGTGGTTGAGGGCGAGGCTCAGCGCCTGGCGCATCAGCCCGGCGGAGCCGACCGCGAAATCCAGCCGCGTCAGATGGGCATGCGAAAGGATTTCCGCGATGCCGCGGCCCTCTTCGCCAACCAGGATCGACCACGTATCGTGGTACTCGATCTCGCTCGACGCGTTCGACCGGTTACCGCACTTGTCCTTCAGACGCTGAATGTGGATGCGGTTGGCACTGCCATCGGGCAGCAGGCGCGGCACGAACAGGCAGCTGACGCCGGACTGGGTGCGCGCCAGCGTGTAGAATCCGTCGGCCACCGGCACCGAGAAGAACCATTTGTGGCCGGTGAGCGCATAGATCTCGCCATGCGCGCCGCGCTCGACAAAGCGCGCGGTGGTCTGGGTCTCACGCAGATCGGAGCCGCCCTGCTTTTCGGTCATGGCGTAACCGATGACCGCGGAGCGCTTGGCCTCGATCGGAAGCCGCCGCGGATCGTAGTCCGCCGCCAGCGTTCGCTCCCGCCACAAATTGAATTGCGGCTTGCCGGAGAACCCGGCGATCGCGGCGTACGCCATCCCGGTGGGGCAACCGACGCCGTTCTCGATCTGGTTCCAGAGATAGCTCAGCGCCGCACGCGCCAGATGGCCGTGTGGTTCGCGCGTCGACCAGGCGAGGCTATGCACCTCGCTCCGGAACGCCAGCGCCATCAATTGATGCCAGGCCGGATGAAATTCGACCCAATCATTGCGGTTGCCATACCGGTCATGGGTCAGGAGCTTCGGTTCGTGCTCGTTGGCCAGCCGTGCCGCCTCCTGCACGGATTCGCTGCCGGCATGAGCTCCGAGCGCGGAAAGCTTGTCTTTCGCCCACGGCGCGATCGTCGCGATCAGGCCACTCAGCGCGCGGTCGTCATCGAACGCATTGAAGCCGAGCGCCGGCCGCGCCTGATTGCGTACTTCATGGGTCGCAAACGGAGCGGCTTTCGCTTCAGCGACGGCAACCGGCTGGACGCGCGCGTTCATGCGGAGACTCGCGATACAGGGATGAGTTCAGGCGTGGCGTGGCGAAACAGCATGCGCGCGGAAAGCCCTGCGATCGACTGTGCGATCGCCTTCGCCGCGTCGGAATCGGGGGCCGCTTCGGGCGCAAGGGGACCGACCAGCGCCTCCATGAAGGCGCCGGTCACGCAGGATGCCGCGACGTTCGCGTCGATCTCGACGAACTCACCGCCGGCGATACCGCGCCGAACCAGCCTTGCGATCTGATCGGCCAGGGCCGCCCGGTATTTCAGGCGCGCCGCGTCGATCTCGGGTTCACAGGGTTCGGCGATCAACGCGTACGCCAGGCGGCGGCCGCGCATCGCCCGGACCGCGAAAGTGTAGATCGCGTCGACCAGGCACTGGGACGCCGAGCCTTCCGCCTCGACGATCGCGGCGACGACAGCCACCTCGCGCTCGGACACCAGGGCGAGCACCTGCGCGTACAGGTCCGCCTTGGAGTCGAAGTAGCGATACACGCTGCCTGTGGCCACGCCGGCCCGTGAGGCGATCAGGGCGATCTGGGCGTCCTTCCAGCCACTCAGCGCCACGGCCTCCCTGGCGGCATCGAGAATACGCGCTTTGGTTTCGACCAGCTGGTTGAGGCGAACGGCAGCGATTGCCATAGTGAACCTTAATTCATGAATAAAGGATCATAGTTCATTCTCGGATGAATAGCCGTAGCTGTCAAGCGTCGACCCAGCGCGGTCCGCGTAGGGCCTTCCCGGGGCGCCGGCGCGCTGCTGGCAAGTCGTCAGAGGCTGGCCGCGCGACCCCACCGGCCCGAGGGACACGGATATGCGGGGTCTCTCACCGCACAGCGCGCAAGTCCGCTGATCGCGTGGAACCGGAACAGCGTGGCATCGAGCGAAACCTTTGGGCATCAAAGCAAAAGGCCCGATCGCGATGCGACCGGGCCTGTGAGTTGAGCTTGATGCGGTGAGAAACCCGGTCCCTGCCCGGCGCAGCGGATCAGGCCGCCTTCGCTGTGATCAGAACGTCTTCTACCGGCATCAACACCTCGTTGCCGAGCAGGAAGCCGCGGCAGCTGCGCAGCGAGCGCAGCGCGCGGTTGAAGTCAATTCCGGTCGACACCAGCGCGCGCAGCGTCCGTGGATTGCGGGCGATGCCGCGCAGCACCTTGCGCAGGTCGATGTCGCCGTTCGGCTTCACCGCGGATTTCGCAAGTTCCGGTAGCGCCCGGTGCGCGGGATCGCTGATTACGCGCAATGCGGCAAACGGAATGCGGGCCTTGGCGGCATAGGCCGCCGCGATATGGCTCTCCATATCGACCGCGGCTGCGCCCGTCATCGAGCGCAGAGCGGCCTTGCAGGCCTTTGCCGCGATCACCTCTTCCACGCCGGCGAGACTGCCGCGGACGATCCTGCGGCGCTTCAGCGCGGCGCTGGCGATCATCTCTTCGTTCAGCGCGGATGCGGCCAGGAAACGGGTATCGCCCGACATCACCTCGGTCGCAACCACGACGTCGCCTGACTTGAGCGACGGATCGAGCCCGCCGGCCACGCCGAACGAAATCACGCCACGGAAGGTGCTCGGATCCAGCGTCGCCAGCAACTCACGCAGCTGCTGCGGATCGCTCGAACTGCAGATTACGATCATGCCGGGGCCTGCCGCGATGCGAGCCTCCTGCACCAATCCAGTCACAATCAATACCGGCCGAGGATCAATTCTACTGCCCACGGTCTCGGCGGCCCCCGCCTCAACAATCACATCCCGACCCCTACCACCCTGCTATTGGTGCTTCTCAAATTTCGATACCGCGCCAGCGCCCAGAGCGGAAAGAACTTCGAGTAGCCATGATATCGCAAGTAAAATACCCGCGGAAACCCCGTAGCTGTGTATCGCTGCTCGTCCCACAGCCCTTTTTCCGTCTGTGTTGCCTTTAGGTACTCCACCCCGCGCGTAACAGCGGGATTTTCGACCTCTCCGGCCGCCATCAATCCAAGCAAAGCCCATGCCGTTTGCGAGGAGGTCGAAGGCGCAACTTCATAACCCTTGTAATCCAGCCGGTAACTGACGGCGTCCTCGCCCCAGCCGCCGTCCTGATTCTGGACTGACGCCAGCCAGTCGACCGCCTTCCGAATCATCGGGTCGTTGCGATCGACCCCTGCGACATTTAGCGCCGAGAGCACCGACCAGGTGCCGTAGATGTAGTTCAGGCCCCAGCGGCCGTACCAGGAGCCCTCGGCAAGCTGGGTGCGGCGCAAATAAGCGACGCCGTCAGCCATCGCCTTGTTGCTCTCGGCGGTCTCGCCGAGCTGGCCCAGCATCGAGATGCAGCGCGCGGTGACATCCTCGGTCGGCGGATCCAACAATGCGCCATGATCGGAGAACGGGATGTTGTTGAGGTAATATTCGAGGTTGTTGACGTCGAATGCGGCCCAGCCGCCATCGCGGCTCTGCAGCCCCTCGATCCACTCGCGGCCGCGCGCGATGGACTCATCATATTCCCTGGTTCCGGTATGACGCCGCACGCGATCCATCGCCATCACGACCACCGCGGTGTCATCGAGATCGGGATAATGGTCGTTGTTGTACTGGAACGCCCAGCCGCCCGGGCGGACGTCCGGCGCCTTGACCGCCCAATCGCCCTTCAGGTCCAGCACCTGGCGCGGCTTCAGCCAGTCGAGGCCCTGCCTGGCCTTGGCCAGGGTGTCGTCGCCGCCCGCTTCCTGCAGCGCATGACAGGCCAGCGCGGTGTCCCACACCGGCGAAACGCAGGGCTGGCAATAGGCCTCGTGTTCGCTAATCACGAGCAGCTTGTCGATGCCGCGGCGGGTGGTGGCGCGCGGCGGGAAATTCTCGTCCTTGCCGAGCGCCTCGTACATCATGACGATGTTGGCCATCGGCGGATAAATCGCGCCCATGCCGTCTTCGCCGTTCAGCCGCTCTTCGGTGAAGGCGAGCGCGGCATCGATCGCGCGCTGGCGCAGGCTCTTCGGAAACAACGGCTCGATTACCCGCAGCACGGCGTCGAGCGAGCGGAACAGATAGAACCAGCTCGCGCTCTGATGCGGCGCCTTCGGCGCCATGCGGACCGATTTCGGATCCTCCAGGAACAGTTCGTCGATGCCGACGCCCTTCGGATTCTTCGCACGCGGCTTCAGCGCGGCAAGCACCATCAGCGGCACCATGGTGGTGCGCGCCCAGTAGGAGATCTTGTTGATGTGGAACGGCGACCACATCGGCAGCAGCATGATCTCGATCGGCAGCACCGGCGTCGCGCGCCAGGTCACGACGCCATAGAGCGCGAGCAGGAATCGCGTGAACACGTTGCTGCCCGAAGCGCCGCCGCGCGAACGGATCGCCTCGCGCGCCCGCGCCATGTGCGGCGCGTCGACGGAATCGCCGATCATCTTCAGCGCGAAGTACGACTTCACGCTGGCGCTCATGTCGAACGGGCCGTCATGCACCAGCGGCCAGCCGCCATGGGCGCCCTGGACGCGGCGCAGATAGTTGCCGATCTTGGCCTCGAGCCCGGCATCGATCGGCTCGGCCAGGTAGTGACGCAGCAGGATGTACTCGGCCGGAATGGTGCTGTCGGCCTCGAGCTCGAACACCCAGTGCCCGTCGGATTGACGGTAGCCGAGCAGCGCTTCGGTTGCCTTGGAGATGCTCTTCTCCAGCGCGACCGGGTCGACTGCAACGCTGTGATCTCTCGCAAGCATTTCGCTCGATATCCTCTTCATCGCGGGCCGGCTGATCGAAAGCCGCGGCCGCTCCAGAGCATGATCCGATTGCTTCGGATCACGTTCTTGTCCTTCTGTTTGGTCGCGTTTTCTTCACGCGAACCGGTAGCCACTTCGCTCGAAAACGCGCCAACAGGTCGAATCTAACGTCTGGCCAGAACCAGATCGGCGGCGCGATCCCCCGATCGCACCGATCCCTCGATGGTTGCCGGCAACCCGGTAGCAGTCCAGTCGCCGGCAAGGAACAGGTTTTTTTGCGCCGTCGCGGGCCCCGGACGCAGGGCATTCTGTTCCGGCGTCGCCTCAAATGTGGCACGGCGCTCACGCACGATCTGCCAGGGCGGCAGGTCGCCGGAAACCCCCGAGGCCTCGCAGATGTCCTGCCAGATCGCCAGCGCGAGCTCCTCGCGCGGCATGTCGACCAGGCGGTCGCCGTTGCTGATCGTCACCGACAGCCGTTGCGGGAACGCGAACAGCCACTCCACGAGGCCGCCGACCACGCCGAGAATGGGCGCAGCGTCGCGCGGCGGATCGACGCGGAAATGCGCGTTCACGATGGCGCGGAATTTGGTCGGGGTTTTCAGGCCGGGCAGCAGTGCGGCCGCGGCCCGCGGCGGCACCGCAAGCACGACGGCGTCGTCGGCTCCCAGCGCGACCTTGTCGCCATTGCCAAAATCGAGCTCACTGATGCGATCACCCGACATGCCGAGCGCACGCAATTCGTGACTGAACTGAACGCTGTGGCCCCTCTCCTGCAGCAGCTTCACGGCCGGCTCGATCAGGACCGAGCTCAGGCCGTCGCGCGCGATCAACGGACGGCAGGCCTGCCCGCCCGCGAGCAGCGTCTCGCGCACGATGGCGCCCGCGAGCCCGGCCGAGCCCTCCGGCGGATCGACGTTCAATGCGGCGAGCAGCAGCGGCTGCACCAGGCGGTCATACAGCGTGCCCTTGCAGGGAATAGTGTTGCCGACCAGCGCACCGGTGCCGGCCCAAGCCAACGGCGCCAAGGCGAGATAGTCGCGCAGGCTAGTGTCCGGGACGCGGCGCGCCTCGTCGAACACCCACAGCGGCAGGCGGGAATCGCCGAGGTCGAGCTGCCAGCGCCGGCCGCTGGCAAGATCGACGAACGGAAACTGCGCGCGCGCAGGCCCGACGAGGCCGGCCTCGGTGCCGATCGCGCGCGCGTAGCTCAGCGCATGGCGATTCCCCGACAGCAACAGATGGTTGCCATTGTCGATGGTGAGATTGGTGGCCGCGTCGAAATAGGAGCGGCAGCGGCCGCCGGCCTGCTGCGTTGCCTCATGGACGAACACCTTGTAGCCGCCATTGGCGAGGCGCACCGCCGCGGAGAGGCCGGAAATGCCGGCACCGATGATATGAACGGTCTTTTGCATCAGATGATCGCGTAACGAAGAAGGATGCCGATCTTGGCGGCCTTGGACACACGTACCGGCGCGCGCGGCGCGGTGAAGCCGCGCGCGATCAGAAGATCGAGAATCGCGCGGTAGTATTTCGACATGATCCGCGGCGCGCGCACGGCGCGGCGCGAATTGCGCTTCATGATCTCGTCGGATTTCTGGAAATGCATCTTGGCCCGCTCGGCCAGCGGCGCGCACACCTTCGGCAGCGCGCGGTCGGCGGTGACGCGGGCCGGATCGTTATTGGTGATGCCGGCGTGCCAGAGCCATTCGCGCGGCAGATAGAGCCGGCCGAGGCCGGCATCCTCGTCGATGTCACGCAGGATATTGGTGAGCTGCAGCGCGCGGCCGAGGTGGTACGCGAGCTGGATGCCATCGTCCTCGGGCAGGCCGAACACGCGCACCGACAGTCGGCCGACCGCGCTCGCGACGCGATCGCAATACAAATCGAGCGTCGCGAGATCCGGCGCGCGGATGTCCTGCGGCACGTCCATCTCCATGCCGTCGACGATCGCGACAAAATCCTCGCGCTTCAGGCCGAAGGTCTTCACCGAGGCGACATAGTCCTTCAGCCGCTCCGGCGGATGCCCCGCATAGAGCGCGTCGATATCGTCGCGCCACTGCTGCAGCGCGGCCAGCCGCTCCGGCCGCGGGCCGTCGGAATCGGCGATGTCGTCGACCTGCCGGCAGAAGCTGTAGATCTGGAACATCGCCTCGCGCTGCGCGCGCGGCAGAATGCGCATCGCGGCGTAGAACGAGCTGCCCGACGCGGTGCTTCCGTAACTTGCGTTGGCCGCCGCCTCCACGCTCATGCGCCAGCCGCCGATTTGGAGACCGCACGCCGTCCGGTCGCACGCCGCGTCGTCTCGCCGGCCACGCCGCCAAGGCTCTGCAGCAGCAGTTCGAGCGGGCTCAGATGCACGCGCTCGCTGAGCGGATCGCGCACCTTCAGCATGTTGACGATCTTGTCGGCGAACGCCTGGATCACGGAGATCTCGAGCCCCAGCCTGAAATCCTTCACCTCGGCGGCGAGCGACTTGCTCTGGTCGAGCAGCGCCTCGGTGCGCACGGCGAGCGCCTGCAGGCATTTGAGCAGGGCCGGCTGCGATTTCGCCTCGCCGAGCATCTCGACGGTCGCGCCCGCGGCGGCCAGGGCATCGCGCGGCAAGTAGACACGGTTCAGGTTGCGGTAGTCCTTGCCGCAGTCCTGAAGATGATTGTTGATCTGCAGCCCGGCGCAGAGCGCGTCCGACGCCGCCCAGGTCGAGGTATCCTCGCCGTGCACGTCGAGCATGAACCTCCCGACCGGCATCGCCGAGTACCGGCAATAATCGATCACGTCGTCCCAGTTCTCGTAACGCAGCTTGGTGACGTCGAGGCGGAACGCCACCAGCACGTCGAGCGCGTGCCGCGGCGGCATGCCGCGCTCGGCGAAGGCGCGGCGCAGATTGACCGCTTCCTTCTGGGTGTCGCCGTTGCCAAGCAGCTCGGCCTCCATGAGGTCGAGGTAGCGCAGCTTCTCCTCGGCGGGCAGCGTGGCGTGATCGGCGATATCGTCGGCGGTGCGGACGAAATTATAGAAGGCCAGGATCAGGGCACGATGCCGCGGATGAATGATCCACGACGCGACCGGGAAATTCTCGTCGCGGTGGGTCTTTCCGGATCGCAGGTCGCTCGCGGTGGTCATGGGAAATTTGGGCTACACTGGTCATGGCACGACGCAGGCGCGAAAGGTCAGCGCATGCGGGGGATTTGCGAGCCCCATATAGGGGAATACGCCACCAAAACCAATGCTGTCCGTGACCGCCAGCATACCAAGCCCGTGGCCGGCACACATGCCGAGCACGGGCTTTGCGGCGATCCATGGGGCCCGAACCGGCCTTACTGGCCGTGGGTCTTCAGCACCTGGTCGCAGGCGGAGCTGATCTTGCTGCGGTTCTGCTGCAGGCAGGCGAGAATGGTGAAATCGCCCTGATCGATCACGGCGCGGCAGTGACGCTGCACGTCACGCGTGCAGGCCTTCTGCTCATCGGGTGTCCCGCGCGTCTGCTGCTGGGCGAAGGCGCTGGAGGAGAGCGGGATCGACAACAGGGCAAGAGCCAAGAGAAATTTACGCATCGTATTCCTTCATTTCCGACAGCAGAAAATCTGTTCCCGAAAAGCGCTTCGGCATGGCCGGGACGGATTTTGGGGATTTGCAGACGCCACGTAACGCGGCAACGGATTGACGACAAGCACCGCTAAATGCGGCTAAATTTGCGGCGCTGTAAACCCCTACATAAGTTATTGATTCGCAATGACGATTCGTGCCATCACTTTATCGCGTTCGGCTATTGCGGATAGCAGTTGCGCAAAGCTACATGCCGTCACGAAGCCGACGGTTTCTGATTCTGTTCGATGACAATATGGGCGCCGCGCGCCGTTTCTGTCGTTTGAACCTAACATTCTTCGGTGACACTAAACCTTCGATGCGGCGAGACGCTTTCTTGCGTAGGAAGCGTTGATTTTGATGGGAAAATTCACAATGAAACGGTTTGGTTCCAGCCTTTATGGTCAGGCTCTCAGGGCTGTGGGCGTCGGCGCCGCACTGATGCTCTCTGCCTCCGCCGTCCACGCCCAGGCCAGCGGGCCGTTTGCCGGTTTTGCCGGCTCGTGGACCGGAACGGGCACGGTGGCGCTGTCCAACGGCACGACTGAACGGATTCGTTGCAAGGCGGATTACAAGGTCGCACCCTCGGGCATGAGCCTGAAACAGTCCCTGCATTGCGCCAGCGACAGCTACAAGTTCGACCTCTCCAGCGACGTCACCAGCCAGGGCGACCGGATCTCCGGCAACTGGAGCGAGGCGAGCCGCAACATCTTCGGCAATCTGCAGGGCACCGCGGGCGGCGGGCGGATCGACGTGTTCGTCGAGGCGTCCGGCTTTGCCGCGAACCTGAACCTGCAGACCAACGGCTCCAAGCAGGTCGTGCAGATCGACTCCAAGGGCGAGATCCGCGGCGTCTCGATCACGATGACGAAGAGCTGACGCTCCCGGCCGATTGCGCCCACAAGACACAAAGGCCCGGTTCCGAACGCTTCGGAACCGGGCCTTTTTGCTGCAGCTTTTTGATCGCTCGTCGATCAGGCCTTTTCGATCGGCGCGGGCTGGCCGCCCCTGCCGCGGAGCTTTTGCGACAGGTTGATCAGGAACATCGAGGTCGGCCGCAGGATGAAGAGGTCCGCAACCAGGGCTGCGACCATCGAGAAGGCGCTGAGCCAGCCGAACAGGCGCAGCGACGGCAGGTCGGAGAACACGGTGACGACGAGACCGCAGGCCAGCACCACCGTGGTCAGGATCAACGCTGGGCCGACCAGGACGGTGGCGCGCTCCACCGCAAGTTCCGGCGTGACACCCGGCTTGGTCTCGAGCCGCAGGCGATTGAGGAAGTGGATGGTGGCGCTGAGGCCGAGGCCGAACGACACCGTCAAAGCCACCACGCTGGCGAATTGCAGCCCCTCCCCGAGCAGCCACAGCACCGTGCCCGACAGCACCACCGGGAAGATGCCCGGCAGGATGCAGGAGAACATCACCACGATCGAGCGGAATGCGAGCCCGATGAAGATCGCGACCAGCAGGAATTCGATAGTGAGGCCGTGGTTGAGCTTCTCGATCATGCTGGCGCTGTTGCGTGCGGCAATCACCGACAGACCCGTGACCGCGATCTCGTAGCCGGGATGCTCGGCGCGCACCTTGTCCAGCGAATGATCGAGCTTGTTCACCACCGGAAGCAACTGGCTCGAGTCCACATCCGGGACGCGGCCCGACACCACGACAGCATCCTGATTCTTGTCGATGAACCGGCGCACCAGGTGTTCGGGGATCAGGTCGACATATTCCTTCAGCGTCGCGACATCATTGCTGCCGGCCTTTTCGGCGAGCCAGCGCCGCAAGGTCTCCAGCGACCAGACGTTGCCGACGCCGGCAGAGTCCTCGACCAGTGCATGGACATCGGCAATCGTCTTCAAGGTCTCCGGCGAGTACAGCGATTGCCCCTTGGGGAATTCGATCAGCACATCGACCGGATTGGCGCCGGTCAGCTTGGCGTCGAGCCGGCTCGACGCCGCCACCGCCTGCCGCTTGTCCGGCACCTGATCGGCGAGCCGGTAGCGCGGCTCGAGATTGGCGTAGATGATGCCGAGGCCGCCGACCACGATCAGCGCAAGCAGGCTGAACAGCCCGGGACGGCCGACCATGCGCACCGCGATCCAGTAGCAGAAATTGCGCAGCGCCTGTACGCCGGCATCCGCGCTCTGGAACTTGACCGCAAAGATCTTCTCGTTGCGCACGAACAGGACGCCGAACACCGGCACCAGCGACAGCACCGCGATCAGCGCGATGATGGTCGCCGCCAGCCCGGCCTCGCCGAACTTGCGGATCAGGTCGGAATCCGAGAACTGCAGCGCGATGAAGGAAATTCCGGCCGTGCCGTGCGTCAGCACGCAGGCCGGTCCGACCACCAGCACCGCATTCTTGAACGCGGTGAACTTGTCCTGCCCCGCGATCAGCCGGTCGCGCGCCGCGAATGTCAGCTGCATCGAGTCGGAGAAGCTGATCACCATGATGAGCGGCGTCATCACGTTGAGGAACATGTTGAGGTTGAAATTGGCCCAGCCGAGGCCGCCGAGCGCGAGCAGGATCGCGATCATCGGCGGGAACGCCGCCGCCACCATGAAGGATATCTTGCGGAAGAAGATGATGGCGATGATGCAGCCGGCGAGGATGCCGAGGATGTTGTAGGTCAGGCCGTCGCGCTCGACCGCGTTGCGGATCTCGAGCTGCATGACCGGCACGCCGGACAATTGCGCATTGAGCCCGCTGCCGCCGAGGTCGTCGGCCATAATCTTCCTGATGTCGCCGACCACCTTGCTGAGCTTGTTGCTGCCGACCACCTCGGGCTCGAGCGATAGCACGATCAGCGCGAGCGTTCCGTCCTCCGACAGCAGCTTGCCGCGGATGATCTCGTTGCTTTTGACGGTCTCGACGAATTTGTCGTAGGCTGCGCCCTCGGGCAGCTCGTTCGGGAACAACGCCGCCGGCAGCTTGCCTCGCTCCGGCGCCTGGCGCGCGGAGAACAGCGACACCAGGCCGCGCACGCCCTCGACGAGTTGCAGATCCGTGACCATGTCACGCAGCTTGCCGAGATTGTCGCGCTCGAGCAGCGTCTTGCCTTCGACCACGACGAGCACGTCGAACTCGGTCGCCGGGAAGCGCTTGGTCACCGCCTCATACTGCTTGTAGTCCTTGGATTCGGAACGGAACAGCTGCGACAGCGAGTCGTCGATCTTGATCCGGTGCACGCCGAACACGGCGCCGATCAGCAACAGAACGAGGACGATGCAGGACAGGATCGGCGCCCGCATCGGGATCAGGCCGAGACGCTCGATCCCGAACGCGATGCTGAGGCCCGACCGCGGCTCTTCGATCTTCTCGACGTGGACCTGACTTTCGGAATTCTTTTCGAGCATGCCCTGTCCAGTTCTGAAAACGGCTCAATCTGTCTAGCTTGGGTCTAGGGGCGCGAATGAGGCGGGTGAGCGCAACTGATCAGCGCTAGTCCTTGAAAACACGCGAATATTGACCGGCGCCGGTTTTACCTGCCCGCCCCTTTGCTCGCAAGCGCGAGGGGCCGACCAAATCGACAGGGAACCGCCGACCCCCGCCATTAAGTATCTGATTTGTCACACCTTGGTAGCGCATTCCTCGACGATCCACCGCCGCTTTCATCTTTCAACGCGACCCCTGTGATCTGGCGTGCCAGGCCCTCGCGCACAAGCCACGAAATCCTGAATGCGGCCTCCACATAGCTCAGCCCGGCATGGTGGATGTTGGAGATGCAGTTGCGGTCGGCGTCGGTGAGACCGATTCGCGGCGCGAAGGTGAGATAGGCGCCGAGGCTGTCGGGAGCGGACAGGCCCGGCCGTTCGCCGATCAGCATCACCAGCATGCGCGCGCCGACGATGGCGCCGATCTCGTCACCGAGCGCGACCCGCGCCCCGGACGCTGCGATCACCGCGCCGGCCTCGATCTTGTCGGCCGCCAAGCGCGGCACGAGATGCCGGATCAATTCGACGGCATGCACATTGACCGCCGTCGGCGACAGGCCGTCGCCAATCACGATGGCGCAGGGGCATGCGGTGATGCCACACTTCTCCAGCGACCGCCGCGACGCAGAATCCAGCATGCGCCCGAGATCGGGCCGCCGCAGATAGTCGCGCCGGCTGTGCGCCTGGCTCGACACCTCAAGCGGCGTGATGCCGAGGCCGGCAAGACCGGCCGCGATCCCGCTGACA
Source organism: Bradyrhizobium sp. USDA 4503 (assembly GCF_054055815.1). NCBI lineage: Bacteria > Pseudomonadati > Pseudomonadota > Alphaproteobacteria > Hyphomicrobiales > Nitrobacteraceae > Bradyrhizobium > Bradyrhizobium sp. USDA 4503. Next base: position 8,815,572 of record NZ_JBSRXS010000001.1, on the reverse strand, counting down.
TCGAAGGCGGCGTGGACGGCGTCGCGGGCGCGGGCATGGTCGAGCGTGAACGACAGCAGCGCATCGGTCGGCAGGCTGGCACCGGACCGGCCAAGGCCGACGCGCGCCGGCGTGAGCTCGCGCAGATCGGCGAGCGAAGGGGACGTGGGCGCCGGCGGTGTCGTCATGCTGTTATTCGGCGGGGACGGAAGCCTCGCGCAGCCGGATCGAGTAGTTCGAGGCGTTCTGCCGGCCGCTGGAGGCTGCACGCGCAAAGGTGATCAAATGATGCGCAACCAGTGTCGCCGAGATCAACCCCTCGATGTCGCCGCGCTTGAGCCGGCCGAGCGCAAACCTCCAGAACACGCGCTTGTAGTCGCCGAGCACGCCGACCTTCCAGAAGATGTTGCGGAGCATGATCAGGCCGCGCCGGATGTTGGCCCAGCTCTTCATCTCCGGGCTAACCGGCACCTTGATGCGATTGGCATAGGTGTAGTTGCATTGATGCAAATAGCGCGCGAACAGCTTCTTCGGCTCGTAGGCAACTTCCATGCATTTGCGCCAGGAACTGACCACGTCCTCGTAGGGCAGCAGGAACTCGACATTGGAGTCGCGGCCCTCGTCATCGATCAGGCGCCCGGCTTTTTCGAGCCGATCCCACAATGGCGTCTTCGGCAGCGCCTGCAGCAGGTTGATGGTGAGCAGCGGAATCCGCGACTCCTCGACGAAGGAGAGCAACGCGTCGCCGGTCTGGGGCTTGTCGGTATCGAGCCCCATGATGATGCCGGAGACGACCTCCATGCCGAACGAGTTGATGGTGCGCACGCCCTCGAGGATCGGAACCATCATGTTCTGATCCTTATGCATGGCCTTCAGCGCGTCGGGATCGGGCGTCTCGATGCCGACGAAGATCGTCACGAAGTAGGCTTCGCGCATCTTCTCCAGGATCTCGGGACGCTTGGCGATGTTGAGCGTCGCCTCGCAAGCGAGGCGCGTGACATATCCGGTCCGCTTCTGCCACTCGATCAGGTGCGGCAACAGCTCGCTCGCGGCCTTACGGTTACCGATGAAATTGTCGTCGACGAAATACACGGTGTCGGTAGCACCACAGGCGCGCAGCTTGTCGAGCTCGGCGATGATCTGCTGCGGCGACTTCAGGCGCGGATTGCGGCCATAGAGCCCGGGGATGTCGCAGAACTCGCACTGATAGGGGCAGCCCGAGGAGAACTGGATGCTGCCGAGGAAATACTTCTTGGTTTCGGCGAGCTCATAGGCCGGCAGCGGGAATTCCGTCATCGGCAGCCGGTCGGTGGTTTTAAGCACCACCTGCTCGTCGGGACGGCTGGTATCATCAGCCAGACGCTTGATCAGCTCATTGGTCGCATCGCCGAGCTCGCCGACGTGGAGGTAGTCGAATGAGGGATAGTAGTCCGGGCAAGCACTGACCGACGGGCCGCCGATCGCGACCACCAGGTCATGGTCATGCGCGCGATGGCAGATGTCGTTCATCTGCTGGCGCTGGATATGCATACCGCTGACGAACACGGCATCCGCCCACTCGAAATCCTCCGCCGTCGCCGGACGCAGATTCTCGTCGACGAAACGCACCGGCCAGTTCTCGGGAAGGTATGCGGCGATCAGCAGCAGGCCCTGCGGCGGCATGAACGCCTTGACGCCGTCAGTGAGGGGGTAGGCGTGCTCGAAGGTCCCAAACGACGACGTATAGCGCGGAAAAACGCAGAGGATACGTCGTACTGTCTCTATGCCCTCAGCTCTCATCAAGCGACCCCGAAGCACCGGCAAATCTAACCACGGCGCGGAACGCTGGGCCAGAAATTCTTCAACATTGTGGCACTACTTAACGTCATAACGACGAGATAGTTGCTCTGCAGAATTTCGCTATCCCCCTCAGGTCAGGAGCCTGGCAGCGAGGTCGGGCAGCCGCTCCGCATCGGCCACGAGGCGGAAGTCCTGCCCGGCAAGGCCGACGCGCGCGAGCCAGTCGTCGAATTCGGGGGCCCGCCTCAGGCCGAAAAGGTCGCGGACATAGAGCGCATCGTGAAACGATGTCGACTGATAGTTCAGCATGACGTCATCCGCGCCCGGCACGCCCATGATGAAGTTCACGCCGGCGGCCGCGAGCAGCGTCAGGAGATTGTCCATGTCGTCCTGATCCGCCTCGGCGTGGTTGGTGTAGCAGACGTCGATCCCGAGCGGCAGGCCGAGCAGCTTGCCGCAGAAGTGATCCTCGAGCCCGGCGCGGATGATTTCCTTGCCGTCATAGAGGTACTCAGGACCGATGAAGCCGACCACGCTGTTGACGAGCAGCGGATCGAACGCACGCGCCACCGCATAGGCCCGCGCCTCGCAGGTCTGCTGGTCGACCTGGTGATGGGCATTGGCGGACAGCGCTGAGCCCTGCCCGGTCTCGAAATACATCACATTGTCACCGACCGTGCCGCGGCGCAGCGACAGCCCCGCTTCCCGGGCCTCCCGCAGCAGCGAGAGGTCGACGCCGAAACTGCGATTGGCCGCCTCGGTGCCGGCGATCGACTGGAACACGAGATCGACCGGCAGCCCCTGCCCGATCAGTCCGAGCGTGGTCGTGACATGGGTCAGCACGCAGCCCTGCGTCGGAATCTCGAATCGCGTGATGATGTCGTCCAGGAGCCGCAGCAGGGTGCCGATGACGTTTGGGTCGTCGCTCGCCGGATTGATGCCGATGCAGGCATCGCCCGCTCCCAGCAGCAGCCCGTCGAGAATCGAGGCGGTGATGCCCTTGGGGTCGTCGAAAGGATGGTTCGGCTGCAGCCGCGTGCTCATTCGCCCGCGCAACCCGATGGTGTTGCGGAAGCGGGTCGTCACCTCGCATTTCTTCGCGACCAGGATCAGATCCTGGTTGCGCATCAGCTTCGACACCGCCGCAACCATCTCTGGCGTGATGCCGCGCGAGATCTTCTTGATCGCTTCCCCGCTGGCGGCATCCGACAGCAGCCAGTCGCGGAATCCGCCGACGGTGAGCGACGACACCGGCAGAAAGCCGGCAACGTCGTGGCTGTCGAGGATCAGGCGGGTGACTTCGTCAGCCTCATAGGGGATGACAGGCTCATCGAGGAATTGTTTGAGCGGAACATTGGCCAGCGCAAGCCGCGCTGCGATCATCTCCTCCGCGCTGTCGGCGGCGATGCCGGCCAGGCGGTCGCCTGAACGCGGCGGCGAGGCCTTGGCAAGCAGGATGCGCAGATCGTCGAATGCGTAATTGGTGGCGTCGATGGTGTGACGATAGAGCATGAGGGGTTCGTCGCGGGCTGGGGCAGCGCAATCTAGCACCTCTTTGCGAAAGGCGTGCCATCGGCTTCGCCCCGCGTGCTGGCGCCTTTGCCGGTAACGGCGGCGCAGCCTCGGCACGACCGCAAGCCGCGAGCACCCGGCAGACTCAAAGCGGCCCATAAGGCATTGGGATTATTTACAGATTTTAACGGTCGCGGCTGCACAAATCTCGCGTGTTAACAAATTGTCCATGAAAATTTTGCATAAGCTTTAATCGGCCGAAGGTACTCCCCGGCCTCTTGGAGTGCCCCGCAATGCCCGCCCCCGTCACATCCCCCATCTCCATGTCCCGGCCTCCAATGGCATCCCGATTCTCGCTTGCTGCCAGGCTGTACTCGACGTTTGCGCTGATTGCGGCGCTGACCGCGGCCATCACCTTCCTGTCCGAATACAATGCGCGGCGTAATGCCGAGCTGACCGAGGCCGTCGACCTCGCAAGCCGTGCCGCACTCAATGTCGAGCGGGTCAATTCACTGGTCTACGCCGTGGTGATGGAATCCCGCGGCATCTACATGTCGACCGATCCGGCAGCGGTGAAGAAATACGGCGACGGGCTGCTGGCGTTCAACGAACGCATTCTCGGCGTGGTCAAGAACTGGGAAACGCTGGTGCAGGCCGACGACGCCGCCCAGTTCGCGGTGTTCAAGAAGCGCATCGAGCAGTTCATCGATTTCCGCAAGGAGCTGGTACGCCGCGGCATCGAGATCGGCGCCGCAGCCGGGCGGGAATGGGGCGACAACGACGCCAACCGCGACGTGCGCACCGCACTGAACAAGGATCTCGAGGCGCTCTCCAAGGTCTATGCCGACCGCAGCAAGAAGCTGGCGCGGGAGACCGACACCAACCGCACGATGGCGCTGGTGCTGACCGGCCTCGGCGCCGCGGCCTTGATTGTGGTGGTACTCGGCGTGCTGATCATCGCCCGCTCGGTGGCCCGGCCGCTGTCGCAGATCACCATGACGATCAAGCGCGTCGCCGAGGGCACCGACCATGTCGAAGTACCGCATGTCGGGCGCAGCGACGAGATCGGCGCACTGGCACGCGCCATCAAGGTCTTCCAGGAGGCGATGGACCGCAATCGCAGCCTCAACGCGCAGGTCGTACAGGATTCCGAGGCGCGCGACGCGCGCGGCCGGCATATCGAGACCTTCGTCGAAGCGTTCCGTGGCACGATCGGCGAGGTGCTCCGCGCGGTGCACGACAACGCCGCGACGATGCGTCAAACCGCGCAGACCATCGCAACCGTCGCGTCGGACGCCAGCGACCGCGCGGTGGCGGCGGCAGGCGCCACCGAACAGGCCTCGAGCAACGTCTCCGCGGTGGCGGGCGCAGCCGAAGAACTCTCCGCCTCGGTCGAGGAGATCGGCCGCCAGGTCAAGCAGTCGTCCGGCGCAGTCGATCAGGCCGGTGCGCGCACCGACCGCTCGATCACCGAGATCGAGGGCCTTGCCGCCACCACCCAGCGCATCGACGGGGTGCTGAGTCTGATCCAGGCGATCGCCGAGCAGACTAACCTGCTCGCCCTCAACGCCACCATCGAAGCCGCCCGCGCCGGCGATGCCGGCCGTGGCTTCGCCGTCGTCGCGCATGAGGTCAAGGCGCTGGCCGGCCAGACCGCGAAGGCAACCGCCGAGATCAGCGAGAATGTGGGCCTGATCCAGGCCTCGACCCGCAACTCCGTGGCCGCCGTGCGCGAGATCGGTCAGGCGGTGCGCGAGATCAGCAACGTCACCGCGAACATCGCGAGCGCGGTCGGCCAGCAGGACGCGGCGACGCGCGAAATCTCCGCCAATGCCCAGATGGCCGCCCAGGGCAACGAGACCCTGGTCACTAATGTCGGCTCGCTCCGCGATGACATGGACCAAACCAGCAAGGCGGCGGAATCGGTGCTCGCGGCCTCGAACGATCTGACCACAACTGCCGAGACGCTGTCGCGCGAGGTCGAGCAGTTCTTCCGCAACCTGCGCAGCGACGCGGCCGACGGCCTGCAGCGGACCGGAACCTGAGCGGCGATCTGGCGGGGCCCTGCGACAGGGCCCCGGCAATTCGGATGGTTAAGACTCTCCCAACGCACGGACACAAATTGCCTCCGTTTCGGGTCGCATTTCTCAATTTGATGCCTCCATAGAAAAGCGTCGCTGCGCGAGGGCGCGGGGAAGTGGAACCGAGCAATGAACGGGCTTTTGCCAAAGCCGAAGGCAGTGCCGACCAAACGGCTCCTTGCGCTCGGGATCGGCCTCGTTCTCTGCTTTTCGGCGATCTGCGCATCCATCCTCTGGGAGATGGCGGGCAAGGACTATCAGCATGCGAAGCAAGGTGCGACCAACCTCGTCGCCTCCATCGCCAGCGAGATCGACCGCAACATCGACCTCTACGACCTCTCGCTCCAGGCGGTCGCCGACGGCGTCAAGCTGCAGGAACTCGGCAAGATCAGCCCGGAGCTTCGCCAGGTCGTGCTGTTCGACCGCGCCGCCACGGCCAAGGATCTCGGCTCGATCCTTGTGCTGAATGCGGCGGGGGACGTCACGCTCGATTCCAGGACGTTGACGCCGCGGGCCGCAAATTTCGCCGATCGAGACTTCTTCCGGGCACATCAGACGCGAGCGGACGGCGGGCTGTTCATCAGCGCTCCGTGGATTACCTCTGACGGCGAATATCTGATCAACCTCAGCCGCCGCATCAACAATGACGACGGTTCCTTTGCCGGCGTGGTCGCGGGCAGCATGCGGCTCAGCTATTTCCACAATCTGTTTCGCAAGCTGAATTTCGGCTTCGGCGACAGCATGGCGCTGTTCAACAGCGATGGCGTCATACTGATGCGCGCCCCGTTCGACATCAGCAAGATCGGGCAAAGCATCAAGGACTCTCTGGTCTTCAAGCAATTTCCGGCACGACAATCCGGCTCCTACATCACGAAATCGATCGTCGATCATGTCAGCCGGCTCTATGTTTTCCAGGCGGTCGGACACAATCGCCTGCTCATCGCCGAGGGTCTTGCGCTCGACGGCATCTATGCCGACTGGTGGCAGCAGCTCTGGCTGATCGGCAGCGTGGTGGCAGCGCTCTGCGGCTTCTCGATCGTGCTGATGTTCTACCTGGTGGCCGCTCTCAAACGGCGGGCCGCCGCGGAAGACCGGCTCGCGCACCTCGCGAGCACGGATGCACTGACGGGCCTCGCCAATCGCCGCCGCCTCGACGATACCCTTGACGTCGAATGGCGCCGTGGCATGCGTGCAAAGGCGCCGGTCTCGCTTCTGATGATCGACGTCGATCATTTCAAGATCTACAACGACACGTACGGGCATCAGGCCGGCGACGCCGTGCTCACCACCGTGGGACGGTGCATCGCAAGCAGCGCCAAGCGTGCAACTGATCTCGGTGCCCGCTATGGCGGCGAGGAGTTTTCGGTGTTGCTGCCGGGCATCGGCAAGACGGGCGCCCTGGAAATTGCCGAACGGATTCGCACCAAGCTGGCGGCTGCGCGGGAATCCGAGCCTGAATTGCCGACCGTCAGCATCGGATTGTCCTGCCTCGTCCCGGACCACGAGCGCACGTCGCGCGATCTGCTCAAGGCCGCGGACCTCGCGCTCTATCAAGCCAAGCGTGAAGGCCGCGACCGCGTCATCGTCAGCCCGATCGGGTGGGACAAATCGGGCAAGCGGCACGTCGCCTGATCGCGACCGCATTGGCGCGGTCGAGCGCGCCGCGCGCCCATCCCGGCTCACCCCACCGGCAGCACGTCGACCGCAACGGCGAGCTTCTGCTTGCGCGCGCCGACGATGACGCCATCGACCGGCGAGACGTCGGCGAAGTCGCGGCCGATGGCGAGAATGATGTGGTCGCTCCCGACCATCAGATCGTTGGTCGGGTCGAACCCGACCCAGCCGAGCGCGCTGCCGCACCAGACCGAGACCCAGGCATGGGTGGCGTCGGCGCCCTGCAGCCGCGGCTGGCCCGGCGGCGGAATGGTGCGCAAATAGCCGCTGACATAGGCCGCGGGCAGGCCGAGGCCGCGCAGCCCCGCGATCATCACATGGGCAAAGTCCTGGCACACGCCGTGGCGCTTCTCGAACACGTCGCGAAGCGGTGTCGAGATCACGGTCGCCTTGGGATCGTATTTGAAGTCGTTGCGGATGCGGCGCATCAGGTCGGCCGCCCCGGTGAGGATGCCGCCGCCGGGCAAAAAGCTCGCGGAAGCGTAGGCCGTCACGGGCCGTAGCACCGGCACCAGTGCGCTGGCAAAGACGTAGCCGACCGGCGAGGCCGCATCGAGGCTCAATGCCTCGAACGCGTTGTCACGCACGTCCTCCCAGGGCGGACTGGCGGCGTCGCACGCCGGCGGCTGTCGCGCCACCGAGACCCGCGAGCGGGCATCGATGCGCAGACTGCGATGCGCGGTCTCGATCAGGACGCTTTCAGTGAGCGTGCCGAAGAAGTCGCGCCTTGCGGTGCGTTCCGCGGGCCTCGGACGGATCTCGACCGAATGCGAGATCAACTGCTGCCCGTCGCCAGTGACCGGCTCCAGCCGCAGCGAGCAGCGCGCGAAGCTGACCTGGGTCTCGTAGCTGTAGGTCGTGACGTGACGGATGTCGTAGATCACGCCAGCCCCGTGAGCTTCTCCGGCCGGCTGGCATTCGGTCCGTGCGGGAAATAATGCAGCCCGATCGCGTCGGCGAGGTTGAGCAGATCCTGCTCCAGCGCGAACAGCGTCTTGACGTCGAGGCTCGAGGCTTCAGCCGTTGTGAGCATTGCCTCGACCGCGACGGCAAGACGCTGCGGCCGCTCGATCAGGCCATGCTCCTTCAGGCTCGGCAGCGCGGCAATATGCTCGTTCAGCGCCGCGACCTGGAATGCGACCGAGCGCGGATTGTAGGGGTCGAGCACCGCCAGATCGCGCACCGGTGCGAGCAGCGGCTGCACCAGATAGCGCGAGCGATAAGTGATCTGGCAGTCGACCAGCGTGAGCAGAACGTCGAGGTCCTCGTCACCGGCTTCGTCATAGGCGAACTGACGGGCAAAGCGCGTGGTGTTGACGGCGCGCTCGGCGCGGCGGCCCATCTCGAGGAAACGCCAGCCGGCGGCGCGGTTCATGTTTTCCTGCGCGAGGCCGGCGAAGCTTGCGAGCTCCTGCAAGGTCAATTCGGCGGCGCTGACGACGCCGTCATCGTCATGAACCTCGATGGCCAGCCGATCAGCCATCTCGGTGATGACCTGCCAAGCGTCCGGCGACAGCCGCTCGCGGAGCGAGGTCGCCGTGCGCTGCGCGGATCGCACCAGCGACAGCGCCGAGCCGAATTTCTCCTCGCTCTGCAGCGCTTCGAGCGCGACCTTGGCGAGATTGGCGCGCGCGGTCTGCGAGGCCGCGCCCCAGGCGACCAGCATGCGCTGGATGCGCTCGGCCGAATGCATCGCCGGCGCCGCGCCGTTCGAATTCGCGCGCGCAGGATCGCGCAGCGGCGTGCACAGCGCGCGGATCAGCCGGATGGTGGCCTCGGCGCGCTCCAGATAGCGGCCGAGCCAGAACAGATTATCGGCGGCGCGGCTCGGCAGCACGCCGGCGATGCGGCGGATGCGGACGGTGTCGACCGCCGGCAGCAGGGTCGAGGTCTCAACCGCCTTGTCGGAGACCACCCAGACATCGGCGGACACCGCGCCATCGCCCATCGACACCGCGCGCGCATCGGCCCGATCAGCAATCCGGCAGAAGCCGCCGGGCAGCACAGTCCAGCCGCTCGGCGTCGCCGCCGCGAACACCCGCAACACGAACGGACGCGGCGCGATGCGACCGTTCTCCCATACCGGCGTGGTCGACAGCCGCACGAGCTCCTGACCGACATAATCGATGCCGCGATGGCTGATGGCATCCTTCAGGCGGTCGCGGTCCGCTGCCGACAATTCGCCCGGGAGCACCGGTCCGTTGCCGGGAAAATCCGCAACGCCGCGGCCATAGGCGCCTTCGATCGCGAACTCGTCGAGCCGCGACAGCACCTCTTCGCGGGCGGATTTCTGGCCGCACCACCAGGTCGCGATGTGCGGCATCATCAGGTCTTCAGAGAGCAGGCGCCGGCACAGATTGGGCAGGAAGCCGAGCAGCGCCCTCGCCTCCATCACGCCGGAGCCCGGCATGTTGGCGACCACGACGCCGCCCTTGCGCAGAACCTCGACAAGCCCGGGCACGCCGAGATAGGAGGACGCGTCGAGCTCGAGCGGATCGAGCATGTTGGAATCGACCCGGCGCAGCAGCACGTCGAGCCGCTTCAGCCCGGCGACGGTGCGGATGTGGACGCGATCGCCTGAGACCGCGAGATCGTCGCCCTCGACCAGCAGGAAACCGAGATAGCGCGCCAGCGTGGCGTGCTCGAAGTAGGTCTCGCTGAACGCGCCGGGCGTCAGCAGGCCGATCCGCGGCTCGTCGCGATCGGCGCTGGCGCGCAGCGAATCGCGGAACGCCTCGAAGAACGGCGCGACGCGCTCGACATTCATCGACTTGTAGAGATTGGAAAAGGCGCGCGACAGCACCAGGCGGTTTTCCAGCGCATAGCCCGCGCCCGACGGTGCCTGCGTGCGATCGCCGAGCACCCACCAGCGGCCGTCAGGCCCGCGGCCGATGTCGGCGGCATAGAGATGCAGATAGCGGCCCCCCGGCGGCTTGATGCCGCTGACCGCGCGCAGATACTCGCTGCTGCCGGCGATCGCCGCGGCAGGGATGGCGCCGTCCGCAACGAGGCGGCCTTCGCCGTAGAGGTCGGCCAGCACCATCTCCAGCAGCTGCGCGCGTTGCGCGACACCGGCGGCGAGCTGGCGCCAGTCCGCCGCGTCGATGATCAGCGGCAGATGGCTGAGCGGCCAGATCCGGTCGGAAGTGTCGCCCGGCGCGCGATAGGTGACGCCGGCCTCATGCAGATGGCGATCGGCGGAGGCGAAGCGGCGCTCGATATCGGCCGGCGACAGCGCGGCAAAGGCGTCGAAGAAACGGGCCCAGACCGGCCGCGGCGCGCCGTTGTCTGCAATATACTCGTCGGGAATGCCGGGCAGCCGGACATAGTCGCGGGTCCACTGCGCCATCCGGCGCTGACCGGGACGGGCCCTGCTCTCCTGACTGCTGCCTGGACTATTGCCACCCGATGCGGACATTCCACTTCCCCTTGACACAATTAGTGCAGGAGCGGCGTCCGCAAGTCGAGGGTCAAGGGAAACTCAATTGTGCGTTCCTCCGGCGGCGTCTCGATCTTGCCGGGGGTATGGCCGTGCTCCTGGAAGCGCGCCAGCCGCCGCGCCTCGGCCTCGTAGGAATTGACCGGCTTGGTCTCGTAGTTGCGGCCGCCGGGATGGGCGACATGATAGACGCAGCCGCCGAACGAGCGTCCGTTCCAGGTGTCGATCAGGTCAAACGTCAGCGGCGCATGCACGGGAATGGTCGGATGCAGGCCGGAGGCCGGCTGCCAGGCCTTGAAGCGGACACCGGCGACCGCCTCGCCGGCACGGCCGGTCTCGGTCATCGGCATCCGTCTGCCGTTGCAGGTGATGACATGGCGCCCATCGACGAATCCGGTCGCCTTTACCTGCAGCCGCTCGACCGACGAATCGACATAGCGCACGGTGCCGCCGGAGGTGCCCTCCTCGCCCAGCACGTGCCATGGCTCGAGCGCCTGCCGCAGTTCGAGACCGACGCCGCCGTGATGAACGCGGCCGAAGGCGGGGAAGCGGAATTCGAGCTGTGCCTGGTACCATTCCGGCTCGACGTCGTAACCGGATTGCTTGAGCTCGGCGAGCACGCCGAGGAAATCCTCCCAGAGGAAATGCGGCAGCATGAAGCGGTCATGCAGCGCGGTGCCCCAGCGCACGAACCTGCCCTGCTGCGGCTCACGCCACAGCTTTGCGATCAGCGCGCGGATCAACAGTTGCTGCGCCAGCGACATCCGCGGGTCGGGCGGCATTTCGAGCGCGCGGAATTCGACCAGGCCGAGCCGGCCGGTCGGGCCGTCGGGCGAATACAGCTTGTCGATGCAGATCTCGGCGCGGTGGGTGTTGCCGGTGATGTCGACCAGGATATGCCGGAACAGGCGATCGACCAGCCACAGCGGCGCATCCATGCCCGGCGGCGGCACGTGCGACAGCGCAATCTCCAGCTCATAGAGCCCGTCATGCCGCGCCTCGTCGATGCGCGGCGCCTGGCTGGTCGGGCCGATGAACATCCCGGAAAACAGGTAGGACAGCGACGGATGCCGCTGCCAGTACAGCACGAGGCTCTTCAACAGATCGGGCCGGCGCAGGAACGGTGAATCCTCCGGCCTGCTGCCGCCGACCACGATGTGGTTGCCGCCGCCGGTGCCCGTGTGGCGGCCGTCGATCAGGAAACGGTTGGCCCCTAACCGCGTCTTGGCGGAGTCCTCATAGAGGCCGAGCGTGATGTCGACGGCCTCGCGCCAACTCTGCGCCGGCTGCACGTTGATCTCGATCACGCCGGGATCCGGCGTCACCTTGATCACCTCGATGCGCGGATCGAAGGGCGGTGCATAACCCTCGACGTGCACCTGCAGCTGCAACTCTTCGGCCGCGGCTTCGATCGCTGCGATCAGGTCGAGATAATCCTCGACCTTCTCGACCGGCGGCATGAAGGCGCACAGCACGCCGTCGCGAACCTCGATCGACATCGCGGTGCGCACCGGCAGCGGCTCGGGAATCTCCTTCAAGGCTTGCTGCAGCTCGTCGGAAAGCACGTCGCGCGTCGCCATCGGATCGCGTTCGACGACGTAGGGATAATCGTCCGGCGGCACATATTCGAGCGAGGCGATCGGAAGCCGCAAGCCCAGCGGCGAGTCGCCGGGTGACAGGAACAGATGGCTACGCCGGATCTTCCAGCGCTCGCTGCGCCAGCGTGCCGGCACGCGATCACCGAGCGGGCTCCAGCGCTGGATCGGCAGCACGTAACCTTTCGGCGTGGTCAAACCCTCGTCGAACACCCGCGCCATCCGGGCGCGCTCTTCCGGATCGGTCAGCTTGGAATTCGCCGGGCTGACATTGGCCGGCAGGCTGGCTTCACGCTGCAGCCAGAAGGCGGGATCTTCATAAGCCGGCATGGCATAGTCGACGCCGAGACCAAGCTTGGTTGCTGTTACTTTGACGAAACGCTGGGCCTCCGCGATCTCGGCCCTGCGCGAATTCTCAATGCCGGCGATCAGCTCGGCATTCTTCCAGATCGGCTTGCCGTCCTTGCGCCAGTAGAGACCGAACGCCCAGCGCGGCAGGCTCTCGCCGGGATACCATTTGCCCTGGCCGTAATGCAGCAGGCCGCCCGGCGCGAACCGCGTGCGCAGCTTGCGGATCAATTCGTCGGCGAGCGCGCGCTTGGTCGGGCCGACCGCGGCGACATTCCACTCCGGCGATTCCAGATCGTCGACAGAAACGAAGGTCGGCTCGCCGCCCATGGTCAGGCGCACATCGTCTTTCCTCAGGTCGGCATCGACCTGCTCGCCGAGCTGGTCGAGCCGCGCCCAGGATTCATCGGAGAATGGTTTGGTGATGCGCGGCGCCTCGCCGATGCGCTTGACGCTCATCTCGAAGCCGAACTCGACATTGGCAACGCCCGCGGTGCCGGTCACCGGCGCGGCCGAACGATAGTGTGGCGTGGCGCAGACCGGGATGTGGCCCTCGCCCGTCAGCATGCCGGAGGTGACGTCGAAACCGATCCAGCCCGCCCCCGGCAGATAGACCTCGGCCCAGGCGTGCAGATCGGTGAAATCGCTCTCGACCTCGCGCGGCCCCTCGAGCGGATCGATGTCCGGCCGCAGCTGAATGAGATATCCGGAGACGAAACGCGCGGCGAGCCCGAGGTGGCGCAGCGTCTGGATCAAGAGCCACGCCGAGTCGCGGCAGGAGCCGGAGCCCGCGGCAAGCGTCTCCTCCGGCGTCTGGATGCCGGCCTCCATGCGGATGACGTAGCTGATCTTCTTCTGCAGCTGCGCGTTCAGCTCGACCAGGAAGTTGACGGTGCTGTCAGCCTGGCGCGGAATCTCCTTCAGATAAGCCGCGAGCAGCGGCTCGGCCTCATCGGTCTCGAGATAGGGCGCGAGCTCGGTCTTGAGATCGCCGGGATATTCGAACGGAAAGCTGTTGGCAAAGGGCTCGACGAAGAAGTCGAACGGATTGACCACCGTCATGTCAGCGGTGAAATCGACCTCGACCTTGAGCTCGGTGGTCTTCTCTGGAAAGACGTAGCGCGCCAGCCAGTTGCCCTGCGGGTCTTGCTGCCAGTTCACGAAGTGATTGGCGGGCGTGACCTTGAGCGAATAGCTCGTGATCGGCATGCGCGTATGCGGCGCGGGCCGAAGCCGAATGGTCTGAGGCCCGAGATCGATCGGCCGGTCGTATTTGTAGTGCGTGACGTGATGCAGTGCGACTGATATCGACACGGACCGAGGGCTCCAGCAGCTTTTTTGAGCAGAACACTGCTGCCGGTCGACATCAAGCACTAACAACGGGCACGGGGTGCCCAAGGTAAGGGCGCGATCCGTAGCCCTGATGGAGCGAAAGCGAAATCCGGGGCCTTCATCCGCAGGAAGAGTCCCGGATTGCGCGGAGCCTGTCATCGGGCGCGCATTCGCGCGACCCGTTGGCTTCATCCGGGCTACGCGATTGCTAGCGGCCGATTGCGCCGGATACCTGCGAAGCAAGCTGCTCGGCGAGCATATGATAGCCCTCGGGGGTCAAATGCACACCATCGGGCTGATGGGGGAGTCCACCCAGCATCCCGTTAGGGAGCATGATCACGGCGATGCCACGGGCGCTGAGACGACTTTGGATATCCGCGGTCCGGTCAGGGCTGCCCTTGCGCCGGTCATTGCCGCCTGGCTGCAAAATAACCGCACGGGTCCCGTTCGGGACGGCGCGGTCGAGGCGTTGCAGCATCCCTTCCGTGGTCTCGCCGTTGATGCCGGCGTTCACGATGCGGACGCTCAATCCCTTCGCCCGCAAGATCGCTTCGAGCTGCGCGGGATAGGCCTGGTTGCGCGCCACGCCCTTGCCGTAGGTATTGCTCGCGCCAAGCGCGACTATGGTTGCGGCGTCAGCCGAAGCGGCGCCGAGGCTCAAAGCGGCGAGAAATGCAATGCATCCAACAATTCCCAACCAACGCGCGCGCATGCTTCCTCCGTCCCCTCCGTAGCCCGGATGGAGCGCAGCGTAGTCCGGGAAGCTTCATTCGCCAACGTACTTCCTTGTCGTCCCTGCGAAAGTGTTTGGTCCCTGCTGATTGGTTGGATGGAATCGGTGTAGAACGAGGCGTGGCTTTTATCATGGAGCGCTTCGCGTCATGGAACTGAGCCTGCATGCGAACGCCACGACGACACCGAAGACGCGTGCCTACATCCAGCGCAGCAGGAAGTCGGTCGCCCAATTGGCGGCCGAGCTGGGGGTCAGCGAGACCACAATCTATCGCTGGCGCGGTCGCAGCACGGTCGAGGATCGCTCGCATCGGCCGAAGCACCTCACGACCAGCCTGTCCGCCCTTGAGGAACGGGCAGTGTGTGAGCTGCGGACATCGCTGCAGCTGCCGCTGGACGATATCGTCGAGGTGATGCAGCGGTGCATCAATGCCAAGCTGTCCCGCAGCGCGATCCACCGCTGCCTGCAGCGCAACGGCATCAGCCGGCTTGCCAAGCCTGACAAGCCCAAGGCCGGCGTCTTCGAAAGCGCCAGCATCGGCTTCATTCATATCGACGTGAAGTATCTGCCCGCGCTGCAACGCCGCACCAGTTATGCCTTTGTCGCGATCGATCGCGCCACCCGATACGTCTTCGTCGAGATCCATTCCAGGCGAGACGGAACGACCGCGACCGGCTTCCTCGAACGCTTCCTGGCCGACTTTCCGCACGGTGTTCACACCATCCTGACCGACAACGGAGCCGAGTTCACCGACCGCTTCGCCGTCGACAAGAAGAACAAACCGGTCGGGAAGCCTTCCGGCGACCATCCCTTTGATCGGCTCTGCAAGCAGCGCGCAATCGAGCATCGCCTGACCAAGCCCTACCACCCGCAAACCAACGGCCTCGTCGAACGCTTCAACCGGCGCATCGCTGAAGCCATCGGCCGCGAACACAAACGGGGCAGCGCCCGGCGGACCTTTGTCAACCACGCCGACCGCGACGCCTTCATCGCCAAGTTCGTCCACGACTACAATCGGACCCGCCTCAAATGCCTCGGCTACCTGGCGCCAATCCAGGCCCTCGCCAATCACACGGGACCGAACACGAAAGCAGGGACCCAGACCGCGTGGTCCTAATGATGAAAGACGATGGCAGACGCCTCGCACATCACTACGGCCGGTGGTTATGGGTCCCAGCTTTCGCACTAGCGTGTCTACACGGTTTTGGGGCGCGACAGATTGACTCGGTGCAGCAAGAAGTGGCGTCTCTGCAGCATGTTGTATGATTCTCTCACTGGCGCTTTGATTCGAAGGAGCGCCAGCGATGCAGCCGGATTTGTCTTTGGGTGAGTTCGGGGACGTTCGTCTCGACAAAAGGGGGCGACGCTTCTCCGGGCTATGCTTTGCACGCGCAGCGTCTGCTTGCGCCAGATGGCCCGGGGCGATTGGGCTGCCAATATGGCGTTCTGGCGGTTTGTGAACAACCCCCAAGTCACGATCGATAAATTGATTGAGGGCTGGAGCGCGCAGACGCGGACTGCGGTCAGCGGGCGTCATGTGCTGGCGATCCAGGATACGAGCGAGGTCAAGTTCCAGACCCAGGCGGGACGGCGGCGCGGGCTGGGCAAAGTCGGCAAGGGCAATGCTCGCGGCGTGCTGTTGCATGCGATGATGGCGGTGGATGCCGACAGCGGGGTCTGTCTTGGCCTTACTGGCGGCAACGTTTGGACGCGCAAAGGCAAGGTAAAAATCCCGCATGAGCGGCGCGCCTTGGCCGACAAGGAGTCGGCGCGCTGGGTGACGGCCGCCGAGCAAGGCCGCGACGTCCTGGCAGATGCCCGCATGATCACCGTCGTCAACGACCGCGAGGGGGATTTCTTTGCTCACTGGGCGCTGACGCCAGCCGAGAATGTCCATCTTCTGTCGCGTGCCATGCACGACCATGCGCTGGTCGATGGCGACACACTTTATCAGGCGGTCGAGCGGAGCCGCTTCTGCGACAACGCGGTGATCGATCTGCCGCAGCGAATGGATCGGCGCGGCCGGCAGGCCCATCTCTCGATGCGCTTCGGAACCGTCGTGCTCAAGCGGCCGCAGAGGCCCGGCGTCACCGACTTGGCGGAGGGCATCAAACTCAGCTTCGTAGAAGTGGTCGAGTTGCATCCGCCGAGAGGTGCGGAGCCCATTCGCTGGCTGCTCCTGACCACTCATCCGGTCGCCACCGTTAAAGACGCCTGGCAGATCGTCTCCTGGTACCGCCAGCGCTGGATCATTGAGCAACTCTTTCGCTCGCTGAAGAGCCAGGGTTTGCGCATCGAGGATAGTCAGATCGAGAGCGCCGAAGGCCTGATCAAGCTCGTGGCGGTCGCCACCAGAGCGGCATGTATCGTCATTCAACTCGTTCAGGCCCGCAACAGTGGCGAAGAATTGCCGGCTGAATTTGTCTTCACCGCAGAAGAGATCGAGACGCTCAGGGCCATCAACAAAACCATGAAAGGTCGCACCGAGCTTCAGAAAAACCACCATCGCCCCAACACTCTTGCTTGGGCGGCATGGATCATCGCAAAACTCGGCGGATGGACCGGCTACGCCTCCCACCGTCCACCTGGACCAATCACCTTCCACACCGGAATGGCCCGCTTCCAAATCCTCGCAAATGGCCCGACAAACGTGTAGATGCACTAGAGCTTTCGCAGGGACGACGGCGGAGTGAAAGGCTAGATCGTGGCTCTAAACTACATCGTCGCGCCCAGCACCCACGGCGCGAATTCAGCGCCGCCGAAGTCAAAGCTCTCGCTCTTGGTCGGCTGGCCCGAGGCGGTCTTGAGGATGAGGTCGAAGATGCGCTGGCCGCATTCCTGCACGCTCTCCTCGCCGTCGAGGATGGTGCCGCAATTGACGTCCATGTCGTCTTCCATCCGCTTGTACATCGGCGTGTTGGTCGCGAGCTTGATCGACGGCGCCGGCTTGCAGCCGAACACGCTGCCGCGGCCGGTGGTGAAGCAGACGAGGTTGGCGCCGCCGGCGACCTGCCCGGTCGCGGCGACCGGGTCGTAGCCCGGCGTGTCCATGAACACAAAGCCCTTCTTGGTGACGGGCTCGGCGTAGTTGAGGACGTCGACGAGGTTGGTGCTGCCGGCCTTGGCCATCGCGCCCAGCGACTTCTCAAGGATGGTGGTGAGACCGCCGGCCTTGTTGCCCGGGCTCGGATTGGCGTTCATTTCGGCGCCCTCACGCTGGGTGTACTCCTCCCACCAGCGCATCAGGCCGACCAGCTTCTCGCCGACCTCGCGGCTGACGGCGCGGCGAGTCAGCAGATGCTCCGCGCCATAGGTCTCGGGCGTCTCCGAGAGGATCACGGTGCCGCCGTGACGGACCAGCAGATCGCTCGCCGCGCCGAGCGCCGGATTGGCGGATACGCCGGAGTAACCATCCGAGCCGCCGCATTGCAGCGCCACGGTGAGCTCGCTCGCCGGCACCGCCTCGCGCTTGACCTTGTTGGCGTCGGCGAGCGCTTCCTTGACGAAGGCAACGCCGGCTTCCACCGTCTTGCGGGTGCCGCCGACCTCCTGGATGTCCATCGCGCGCAGACGACCGGCGAGCTTCTGCTCCTGCATCAGGCCGCCGATCTGGTTCACCTCGCAGCCGAGGCCGAGCACAATGACGTTGGAGAAATTGACGTGCCGCGCATAGCCGCCGAGCGTGCGGCGGAGCAGCGCCAAGGGCTCGTCCTGGGTCATGCCGCAGCCGGTCTTGTGGGTCAGCGCGACGACGCCGTCGACACTCGGGTAATCGGCGAGCGGATTGTCGCCGGTGAACGGATTCTTCTTGAACATGTCGGCCACGATGCCGGCGACATGGGCGCTGCAATTCACCGAGGTGAGGATGCCGATATAGTTGCGGGTCGCGACGCGGCCGTCGGCGCGGCGGATGCCTTCGAAGGTCGCCGGCAGATCGAAGTTCGGCACCGGCTTGACGTCGACACCATAGGCATAATCCTTGGCGAAATCACCCATGCCGCAGTTCTGCGTATGTACGTGCTGGCCGGGCGCGATCGGCTGGGTCGCAAAGCCGATGATCTGGCCGTAGCGCCGGATCGGCTCGCCTTGCGCGATCGGCTTGATCGCGACCTTGTGGCCCGCGGGGATCCGATCGACCGTCGTGACGCCCTCAGTCACCTCAAGCCCCGGCGGCAGGCTCGCGCGCGCGATCAGGACGCTGTCGTCGGCGTGCAGGCGGATCACTTGTGCCGAGGCCATCGGAGTTCTCCTTTGGAGTTAGTCACCTCTCCCCGTCCTTTACGGGGAGAGGTCGAATTCTCGCACAGCGACAATTCGGGTGAGGGGCGACGCACGTTGCCAATTACAAAGACGGTGCTAGCCGGATAGAGCCCCTCACCCCAACCCTCTTCCCGCAAAAGCAGGGCGAGGGAGCAGAGCTAACATCGCGGACAGAGCTTACGCCTTGCCGCCGGACTTCTCGCGGGTCGCGTTGACCTGCATCTTGGCGTAGACCTGCATCAGGCCGACCTCGTTCGACAGCGTCACGAGCTTGAAGCCCATGTTGATCGCGCGCACCGCGCCTTCGGCGCCCGAGCAGTGGATGCCCGGATTGAGGCCGCGCTTGCCGCATTCCTTGATGATCTTCTCGTAGATCTTGAGGATCTCCGGCTCGTCGCGATCGAGCTTCGGCACCAGGCCGTAGGAGAAGCCGAGATCGGACGGGCCGATATAGACGCCATCGATGCCTTCGACATCGAGGATCGCTTCCATGTTCTCGACCGCGGTCTTGGTCTCCATCATCGGCAGCAGCACGATCTCGTCGTTGGCGGTCTGCTGATAGGTGCCGGCCGAGCCGTACATGCCGGCGCGGATCGGGCCGTTGGAGCGCACGCCCTTCGGCGGATATTTGGCGTAGGAGACGAGGTTTCTGGCTTCCTGCGGTGTGTTGACCATCGGGCAGATCACGCCATAGGCGCCGCCGTCCAGCACCTTGCCGATGATGCCGGGCTCATTCCAGGGCACGCGGACCATCGGCGTCACCGGATGGGCGTGCATCGACTGAAAGCACTGCACCATCGACTGATAATCCTGCACACCGTGCTGCATGTCGACGGTGACGCTGTCGAAGCCGCATTGCGCGATCACTTCGGCCGAGAATCCCGAGGGGATCGCGAGCCACGCGTTCACCACCGCTTTGCCCGATGCCCAGACTTGCTTGACCTTGTTTGCCATTGATCGCGTTTCCCTTTGCGGTTTATTGGGGGACGAGCCTTCAGCTGGTCGCCCGCTGGATAGAAACTTCGCTGACGCCGACTTCGCGCGCGGTATTCACTATCGCCGCCCACGTGTCGTCAGGCAAGGGGATGCCATTCCTGGTGCGATCGGCACGGGTTTTCCGCTCCGGATCGCCTGGAACCAGCACGGAATCCGTGCCCGCGATCGGCTTGGTGGCGCGGATGAAATCGGTGTAGCGGGTGATTTCTCCATCGAAGAAATTGCTGGTGTCGATCACCTTGGGGTCGATGTAGAACGCCATCATGCCGTTGGCGAAGCGCCGGTCCGACGACGTCGCGCCGGTGCCGGTCAGCGCGCCGCCCAGCAGTTCGCAGATGAAGGCGAGACCCGAGCCCTTGTGATCGCCGAAGGCGCGGATCGCGCCAGTTCCCTTGGTGTGGTCGCGCGGTCCGTCCGGCGTGTACGGCCCATACAGCACGTGGGGATCCTCGCTCAGCGTGCCGTCGGCATCGACGAGCGCGCCGGTCGGCAGCTTCTTGCCGCCGCGGCTTGCCACCAGGCACTTGCCCTCGGCGACAACCGAGGTCGCAAAATCGAGCACGATCGGATCCTGGCCCTGACGCGGAATGCCGACGCAATACGGCGCCGTGGACAGGCGCTTCTCGACGCCGCCGTAAGGCGCAACCAGCAGCGAGCCGGCCGCGGTCACGAAATGAATTGAAACAAGACCTTCGGCGGCGGCCATCTCGGCCCAGTCGCCGACGCGGCCGAGATGACCGGAGTTGCGCAGCGCGACCGCGGCGAGCCCCGCCTTCTTGCACTTCTCGATGCCGAGTCTGACCGCAACCGGCGTGACGGTCTGGCCATAGCCGAACTTGCCGTCGACCACCGCGAGCGATGGCGTGTCGACCACCACCTCGGGAGTCTGGTTCGGCACGATCGAGCCCATCTTCTTCCACCTGACATAAACCGGCACGCGGATCACGCCGTGGCTGTCATGACCTGTAAGATTCGCGGTCGTCAGATAGGTCGCGATGCGCTTCGCCTCTTCCGGAGAGGACTCCGAATGGGAAAACACCTCGGACACGAAGTTGATGAGGTTATCGACCTTGATGGTGACCATGAAAAACCAGCTCGCTCAGTAAAGCACGGGACGTTGTCAGGCGTGGGTTTTGGCGTGGCCGCCGAGATAGGCCGCGGCGATAGCCTCATTGCCCCACAATTCGTCGGGCTTGCCGCCCAGCACGATCCGCCCCGTTTCCAGGACAAAGCCATGATCGGCGACCGAAAGTCCCATGCGCGCATTTTGCTCGACGAGCAAGACCGTGGTGTCCTTCCTGATCTGCGAAATGATGCGGAACACCGCCTGCACGATCACAGGCGCCAGCCCGAGCGACGGTTCGTCGAGCAGCAGCAGCCGCGGCTTGGCCATCAGGCCGCGCGCCACCGCGACCATCTGCAGCTGGCCGCCGGACAGCGTCCAGCCGAGCGCGTTGGAAAAGGCGCGGATGTCCGGGAACAGATCGAACATCGCGTCGGCCTCGCGCGAGATCTGCGACGCCGGCACCTTCCGGTTCGATGCGCCGAGCATGATGTTCTCTTTCACGGTGAGGCCCGGAAACACGCGGCGGCCTTCCGGCACGTGCGAGATGCCGAGCCGGACGATCGCTTCGGGCCCGAGGCCCGCGATCGAGTGGCCGTCGAACATAATGTCGCCGGAGGCGGGCTTGGCGAGGCCTGAGATCGCGCGCAGCGTGGTCGACTTGCCGGCGCCGTTGGCGCCGAGCAGCGTGACCACCTGGCCCTGCTCCACGGCGATGGTGACGCCGCGCAGCGCCTCGATCTCGCCGTAGCGGACCACGAGATTACGGATTTCGAGCAGCGGCATCATTCGCTCCCGAGATAGGCGGAGACGACGTCGGGATGGCGCAGCACCGCCATCGACTCGCCGTCCGCGATGCGGCGTCCGAAGTTCAGCACGGTGATGTGCTGGGCCGCTTCCGACACCAGCGTCATGTCGTGATCGATGATCAGGATGGTGAGGCCCTGGGCTGCGATGCGCTTGAGCAGCTCATGCAGCTCCAGCTTCTCGGTCGAGTTGAGACCGGCCGCCGGCTCGTCGAGCAGCAGCAGCGTCGGGTTCGACGCCAGCGCCCGCGCGATCTCGATCAGGCGCTGGTGGCCGTAGGAGAAGCTCGAGATCAATTCGTTGGCGCGGTTGCCGAGCCCGACGAAGGTCAGCGCCTCCATCGCGCGCTCCGTCAGCGCGTCCTCGCCCTTCCCGATCATGGTGTTGCCGGGCCGCTCGGCGCCGATCTCGACATTCTCCAGCGCGGTCATCGAACGGAACAGGCGGATGTTCTGGAAGGTGCGTCCGAGGCCGGCCGCCGTGCGCTGATGCGGCGCCATGTTGGTGATGTCGGTGCCGTCGAGCACGATCCTGCCCGCGGTCGCCTTGTAGAGCCCGGACAGCACGTTCAGCGTCGTGGTCTTGCCGGAGCCGTTGGGCCCGATCAGCGCATGCACGCTGCCGCGCTTCACCGCGATATCGACGCCGTCGACCGCCTTGAGGCCGCCAAAGTGCTTCGACAGCCCGGTCACTTCGAGCACGATGTCGCCGCCTGACGTCGCCGGCTTGAGCTGCAAGGCCGCCGCGGCCGGCGGCGCCTTGGTGTGCGCACGCCAGCGCGTGAATGCGTCCGACACAAAACCCCAGATGCCGTCGGGCATGAAGCGGATGATCAGGATTACGAACAGGCCGTAGATCGCCAGATAAAGTCCCGGCACGCTCTTGAGGAAGCGCAGCCATTCCGGGATCAGGATCAGGAGGCCCGTACCGATCACCGAGCCAATCGGCGAGGCCACGCCGCCGAGCAGCGACATGGTCAGGAACACGATCGATTCCGCGAACGAGAACTGGTCCGGGCTGACATAGGCGAAGCCGCCGGCGAACAGGCCACCGGCCAGACCGCCGAGCAACGCGCACAGGCCGAAGGCGTAGATCTTGGTGCGGAACACGTCGATGCCATTGACGCCCGCCGCAAGCTCGTTGTCGCGCACCGCGCGCATGGCGCGGCCGAGCTTGGTATCAGGCAGATGCCAGACCAGATAACCGACGATCGCGAGCATCGCGACGCAGAAGGCCAGGTAGCTCTGCGAGGACTGGAACAGCTCCGGCCGGCGAATGTTGGCGACGCCGTCCGGCCCGTGGGTCACGCCGATGGCATTGATCATCACCAGCGTCACGATCTGCTGGAACGAGATCGTCACCATCGCAAGGTAGTGCCCGCCGAGCCGCAGCGTCGACATGCCGAGGAACGCGCCGGCGATCAGCGTGATCGCGCAGGCGCCAACCAGGCAGAGCCAGAAGTTCAGGTGCAGGTCCGCGGTGCCGAGCCCGACCACATAGGCGCCGAAGCCGAAGAACGCGGCCTGCGCCAGGTTGATCTGGCCGCACAGGCCGAGCACGACCGACAGCCCGAACACCGCGATCGAGAAGGTCGTGGCCTGCAGCAGGATGTTGAGGATGTACCCGTCGAACCGCATGCCGGCGGCGAGCGCCACCAGCACCGCGGCGCCGATGAAATACGGCAGATGACGGATGATCAGCGGCTTCGAGCGCACGGCCGGCGCGGGGATCATGTTGTCGGTGGCGCTCATGCTTTCTCCGCGACGCGTTCGCCGAAGATGCCCTGCGGCCGGAACACCAGGAAAGCGATCAGCACCAGGAAGGCAAAGCCGTCCTTGTACGGCACCGAAATATAGGCGGCGCCGAACGTCTCGATGACGCCGAGCGCGAGGCCACCGACGATGGCGCCGGCGACGTCACCGAAGCCGCCGATGATGGTCGCGGCAAACGCCTTCAGCGCAATCGTCGAGCCCATCTGGATCGAGACGAACAGCACCGGCGCCACCAGGATGCCGGCGAGACCGCCGAGCACGGCCGAATAGATGAAGGTGATCATGATCATGGTGGAAACGGAAATGCCGAGCAGCGAGGCCATTTCCTTATCCTGCGAGGTCGCCTGCAGCTTCTTGCCGAGCAGCGTCTTCTCGAAGAACCAAAAATTGAACAGCACCAGGAGGATCGTGACGCCGATGATCAGAAGATACTGGCTGTCGAGATAGACCGGGCCGAGCTGGATGCCGGGCGTATCGAACCAGCCCTGCAGCACCTGCGGCTGCGGGCCGTAGATCGCAAGCACCGAGTTCGACAGCAGGATCGAGGCGCCGATGGTGGCGATGATCACGGGCAGATAGGTGCGATTGCGCAGCGGATAATAGACGCCGAGATTGAAGATGACGCCGAACAACGCCATGCCGGCGAGCGCGATCAGGAACGACAGCCAGTAAGGCCAGCCGAGATCGACCGAGAACACCACCATCAGATAGGCGGCGACCATCGAGAACTCGCCTTGCGCGAAGTTCACCACGTTGGTGGCACGGAAGATCAGCACGAAACCGAGCGCGACCAGCGCGTAGACCGCGCCGATGCCGATGCCGGTAAAGAGCAGTTGGAGGACGAGATCCATGACGAGCGCTCGATCTGAGAATTGTGTCGCGGGCGAACGGCCTCTCCGAGGTGGCCCGGAGAGGCCGAACCGCTATCAATCGTTGAAGTCGATATGCTTGTCGTAGACGATCTTGCCCTTGTCGTTCTTCACGACATTGTAGCCGTGCAGACCGTCGCCGTTCTTGTCGAAATTGTACTCGCCCTCGGCGCCGGCGAACTTCTGCGTCGCGAGGATGGCGTCGCGGATCTTGTTCGGATCGGTCGAGCCGGCCTTGTTGATCGCCGCCGACAGGATGGTGATCGCATCGTACGGCCAGGCGCTCTGGTTGTCGGGCGCGGTCTTGTAGGCATCGCGATAGGCCTTGCCGAACGCCTTCGCGGTATCGCTCGAATCCTCGGCGAAGTCGGCGACGCCGTAGGTGTTGAACAGCGCGGGGCCGGCGAGCTTGGTCGAGGAGACCGCCACCACCGAGGGCGAGCCGACCCAGGGGATATTGACGCCGAGCTGGCGCAGCTGGCGGGCAAAGATGCCCAGATCGTTCTCGAAGGTGAAGTAGGTGCCGAGCACATCAGCGCCGGACTGCTTCACGGCCAGCACGACCGGCGTGAAGTCCTGGCTCTGGTTGGCGTAACCCTGGTCGAGCACCGGCGGCGCGCCGAGCTTGGTCAGCGCTTCCGAGAGTGCCTTGCCGCCCGCGGTGCCGAAGGCGTCGGTGGAATGCACGATCGCCCATTTCTTCTTGCCGAGCGTGTTGACGCCGAAGTCGGCGATCACGCGGCCGGAATAATTGTCGTTCGGACGGAAGCGGAACAGCCAGGGATTGCCGGAATGGGTGAGGTCGGGATTGGTGCCGCCGATCATCACCGGCTTGCCGACCTTGATCACGTCGGGCGCCATCGCCTGCACCTGGGTCGAGCGGATCGAGCCGAGGAAGGCGACGATGTCGGATTGCGCGGCGAGCTTGGAGAATGCCAGCACGATGCCCGGATTGGTGGTCTGATCGTCCTCGATGACGAGTTCGACCTGCTTGCCGAGCACGCCGCCGGCCTTGTTGACCGCGGCCAGCGCCAGCTTGGCGCCGTTCTGGGCCCACAGCCCCTGCTCCGCCGCGGGTCCGGTCACCGGCACGCACATGCCGATCTTGATCGTCGCACCCTGCGCCCCAGCGCTGCGCATCAGCGCGGGTGCAGCGAGACCTGCCGCCAAACCAGCGGAAAACTCACGTCTCGTCAGTTTCATTCCATCCTCCCTGTGATGCGCCGAACTTGCTGTCGGCTGCGTTGAGACGAGCTGACGCGTCGATCTGTTGGCCCGTTCGCAGCCATCAAACGGCGCGACGAGCAAACGTGAGCACCGCTGCAGCGCACAAAGCCGTGCAACGGCGACCATCAATCTGGCGCTTGACCCAGCTAAACATGATTGCACATTGCACGCAATAGTCAAAAGTTCGCTGGCAGAGGTGCGTAAATGCCTGCTACGAGCGACCATGACGCGATCACGTGATAGTGTGGCCAGCGGGCAGCCATTCCATGTCGATTCCACGAGCGAAATCGCAGACCAGACGAAAACAGCCGGCCTACGCGCTGATCAAGAGCGCATTGGCAAAGCACATCCGCGCCGGTCACGTGCCACCTGGCACGGTCCTTTCCGAATCGGCGATCGCGACCTTGTTCGGCTCCAGCCGCTCTCCGGTGCGGCAAGCTTTTGAACAGCTCGAGCATATCGGCCTGGTGCGGCGGTTCGACGGTCGCGGCGTCATCGCCGGCAAGCGCAAGGTCGACCCTCGGCGCGTCCCGATCACACCGGAAATGTTTGGGCTGACCGACGGCCCCGTCGATGCCGTGCGCAGCGACGCTTGGGATACGCTCTACTACAAGCTCGAACGTGAGATCATTTACCGGTCGCTGTTCGGACGCTTCCGCGTCAGCGAGCTCGCATTGGCGCGGCATTTCCGGGTGGGGCGCACGGTGGCGCGCAACCTGCTGCTGCGCGCGCAGGCGATCGGCATCCTCGAGAAGGGCGCCAAGGCGCACTGGTACGTGGTGCCGTTGGACGAGGACCGCCTCCGCGACATCTTCGAGGTGCGCGCAACGCTCGAGCCGCTGCTCCTCAAATCCGCGACGGCGACAATTCCTGCCGCCCTGCTCGACCGTATGGCGGAGCGGCTGCGCGAGGGGATCCAGCACCGCGACCGCGTCGGCGTCGGCGAACTCGATGAGATCGAAGGCGACCTCCATATCCGCTGCCTGGGTTACGGCGCCAATCGCGAGATGATCGAAGCCCTCAAGCGCACCCACTGCGCTTTCGTGATCGGCAAGCACATTCAGGTCGCCCTGACCGCGCCGCAGATCGATTCCTTCATGGACGAGCATCTGGTGATCATCGAAGCCTTGCGCACGCGTGACGGCGACGCGGCGGCAGCCATCTTGCGCCGCCATATCGAATGGTCCCACTCGAAGGTCGCGGGCTGGATTGCCGAATTCCGCGCCATCAACGTGATTTCGCGCGTGCCCTACATGGCCTGAGCGCGAATGCCGCGCATGATCGAAGCTACTCGTCAGCCTCGACCTCGGCGTCATCGGACGAGCCCATTCCGGCCAGGCTCGCTTCGAGCGCGCCCAGCATCTCCTGCAATTCGGCAAGCTTGCGCGCCCCGAAGCGCCGGGTGATCTCGGCATAGATCGTCTCCGACGTCGGCGCCACCGCCTCGATCAGCTTCAACCCCTTGGCGGAGATCGAAACCACTGCGCGCCGCGCGTCGTTCTCCGCTGCCTTGCGCTCGATCAACGCGCGGCCCTCGAGATCGCGAAGGATTCGCGACAGGCTCGGGCCGAGCAGAAACGCCATGCGGGCGAGTTCGGTGACCTCGATCTCGTCGACCGCGGTGAGCGCGCGCAGGATCCGCCATTGCTGCTCGGTCAGCCCGTGATTGCGCAGCGACGGACGGAATTGCCGCATCACCGCCTCGCGGGCGCGAAGCAGCGACATCGGCAGCGAGCGCGAGAACTCGCGCATCGGTGTCCGTCGCGCCGCCACGTCCTCGCCCTGCCCCGGCCGAATGTCGTTCGAATTTTTGCGCGCCATTACCTAATCCTGCGCAACGAAATTTTGCGTTGCAACATGCCTTGATTCAGTTTGCGGGAATTCACTTAACATGTTAATCATCTCCCGACATCCACTTTTGTGTAGCACGCATGGCCCTCTCCAAGGACGATATCCGCGCTGCCGCCGAACGGCTCGACGGCGCGGAAAAGACCCGCAAGCAAATCCGCCAGCTCTCGCTGGAATACCCCCGCATCACCCTCGAAGACGCCTACGCGATTCAGAAGGCCTGGGTCGAGATCAAGGTGGCGCAGGGCCGCGTCGTCAAGGGCCACAAGATCGGCCTGACCTCGAAGGCGATGCAGAGCGCGCTCAATATCGACGAGCCCGATTCCGGAATCCTGCTCGACGACATGTTCTTCGCCGATGGCGGCCTGGTCCCGACCGACCGCTTCATCGCCACCCGCGTCGAGGCCGAGCTTGCCTTCGTGATGAAGCATCGCCTGACCGGGCCGAACTGCACACTGTTCGATGTGCTGAACGCGACCGATTTCGTGGTACCGGCGCTGGAGATCCTGGATACCAGGGTCGAGCGCGTCGATCCCGAGACCAAGGCGACCCGCAAGATCTTCGACACCATCGCCGACAACGCCGCCAATGCCGGCATCGTGCTCGGCGGCCGGCCGATCCGCCCGCTGGACGCCGACCTGCGCTGGATCGGCGCGCTGTGCTTCCGAAATGGCCAGCTCGAGGAAACCGGCCTGGCCGCCGGCGTGTTGAATCATCCGGCGACCGCGGTGGCGTGGCTCGCCAACAAGATCGCGCCGAACGGGCTGGCGTTGGAAGCCGGCCAGGTCGTGCTGGCGGGCTCCTTCATCCGTCCGATCGAGACCCGCAAGGGCGACACCATCCAGGCCGACTACGGACCGTATGGTTCCGTAAGCTGCTACTTCGCCTGACGCCTTCAGCAGGAGCGCTGCATGCCGCATTTCACGCTTGAATACTCTGCCAATCTCGACGATCTGGTCGACATGGGCGCGACGGTCGAACTGGTCCGCAAGGCCGCGGTCGAGACCGGCATCTTCCCGCTCGGCGGCATCCGCGTCCGTGCCGTCAGATGCGAGCACTACGCGATCGCCGACGGCCGCAAGAATTACGGTTTCCTCGACATGGTGCTGCGGCTCGGCGAAGGCCGCGATCTCGCCACCCGCAAGAAGGCCGGCGAGTACATCTTCAAGGCGCTATCGGCTCATCTCGATCCGGTCTTCGCCAACAGCAAATTCGCGTTGTCGTTCGACATGCAGATCAACGACAAGGAAACTAGCTGGAAACGCAACAACATCCACGACGCACTGAAGGTGGAGACGGTCAATGGATAAAGCGACAGCGAAATCGCCAGCCGACGTGTTCCAGGCCAACCGCGATCGCGCCGGCCCGCTGCTTGCAAGCTTGAAAGCCGAAGGCATCGGCCATGTGATCGACGGCAAGATCGTGCCGGCGGCCTCCGGCCAGACCTTCGAGACGAGATCGCCGATTGACGGCACGGTGCTGGCGACGGTCGCACGCGGCAATGCCGAGGATATCGACCGTGCCGCAACCGCGGCGTCCAAGGCCTTCAAGACCTGGCGCGACATGCCGGCGGCGCAGCGGCGCAAACTGCTGCATCGCGTCGCCGATGCGATCGAGGCGCGCGCCGACGACATCGCCGTGCTCGAATGCATCGACACCGGCCAGGCGCACCGCTTCATGGCCAAGGCCGCGATCCGCGCCGCGGAGAATTTCCGCTTCTTCGCCGACAAATGCGGCGAGGCCCGCGACGGTCTCAACACGCCTTCGGACGAGCACTGGAACATCTCGACCCGCGTGCCGATCGGCCCGGTCGGCGTGATCACGCCGTGGAATACGCCGTTCATGCTCTCGACCTGGAAGATCGCGCCGGCGCTCGCGGCCGGCTGCACCGTGGTGCACAAGCCGGCGGAATGGTCGCCCGTCACCGCCGATCTGCTGGTCAAACTCGCAAAACAGGCCGGCATCCCCGACGGCGTGCTCAACACCGTGCATGGTTTCGGCGAAGAGGCCGGCAAGGCGCTGACCGAGCACCCCGCCATCAAGGCGATCGGCTTCGTCGGCGAGAGCGCGACGGGCTCAGCGATCATGGCGCAGGGCGCGCCGACCTTGAAGCGGGTGCATTTCGAGCTCGGCGGCAAGAACCCGGTGATCGTATTCGATGATGCCGATCTCGATCGCGCGCTCGATGCCGTCGTGTTCATGATCTACTCGCTCAATGGCGAGCGCTGCACGTCGTCGAGCCGGCTGCTGGTTCAGGAGAGCGTCGCCGGCAAGTTCATCGAGAAGCTGACCCAACGCGTAAAGGCGCTCAAGGTTGGCCACCCCCTCGATCCCGCCACCGAGATCGGGCCGCTGATCCATGAGCGGCATCTCGCCAAGGTGTGCAGCTATTTCGACGTCGCGAAGAAGGACGGCGCCACGATCGCGGTCGGCGGCAAGCCGCATGACGGTCCTGGCGGCGGCCACTATGTGCAGCCGACGCTGGTGACCGGCGCGAACGCAAAAATGCGCGTCGCGCAGGAGGAGGTGTTCGGCCCGTTCCTGACCGTGATCCCGTTCAAGGACGAAGCTGACGCCATCGAGATCGCCAACGGCGTGCAGTACGGCCTGACCGGCTATGTCTGGACCGGCGACATGGGCCGCGCGCTGCGCGTGGCGGATGCGCTGGAAGCCGGCATGATCTGGCTCAATTCGGAGAACGTCCGCCATCTGCCGACCCCGTTCGGCGGCATGAAGTCGTCAGGCATCGGCCGCGACGGCGGCGACTACTCGTTCGACTTCTACATGGAAACCAAGCACGTCTCGCTCGCGCGCGGGACGCACAAGATTCAGAAACTGGGAATTTAGCCAGCCGTCGTTCCGGGGCGATGCGCAGCATCGAACCCGGAACCTCGAGATTCCGGGTTCTCGCTTCGCGAGCCCCGGAATGACGATAGAATTGAGGGGAAACACCGATGCCCGTTCCAACGCACGTTTTCGATCCGCCGTTCAACATCATCCGCTGCAGCCATGCCGTGCTCGACGTCACGAATCTCGACAAGAGCGCCGCCTTCTACGAGAAGACGGTCGGCCTCCACATCGAGAACCGCGACGACAAGTCGGTGTATCTGCGCGCCAGCGAGGAGCACCAGCATCACTCGGTGGTGCTGCGCAAGGCGCCGAAGGCGGCCTGCAACCGGCTTGGCTTCAAGGTCGGCAACGACGGCGACCTCGACAAGGCCGCCGCCTTCTTCTCCGAGAACGGCATCGCCTACGCTTTCGTCGACCAGCCGTTCCAGGGCCGCACCCTGCAATTCACCGATCCGTTCGGCTTCCAGATCGAGCTTTACGCTACGATGGAGAAGCGCCCCCATCTCTTGCGGCGCTACGATCTCTACAAGGGCTGCCATCCGCAGCGGCTCGACCATTTCAACGTGTTCGCCGCCGAGGTGCAGGACACAGTCGATTTCTACGCCCGGCTCGGCTTCCGCCTCACCGAATATGCCGAGGAGGACGGGGACAACGGCCGCATCGCAGCCGCCTGGATGCACCGCAAGGGCAATGTCCACGACTTCGCCATCACCAACGGCCGCGGCCCGCGCCTGCACCACATCGCCTATTGGGTACCGACCGCGATGAACATCGTGCATCTCTGCGACGTGATGGCCTCCTCCGGCTACCTCAAGAACATCGAGCGCGGTCCTGGCCGGCACGGCATCTCCAACGCCTTCTTCCTGTACATCCGCGATCCCGACGGCCACCGCATCGAGCTCTACACCAGCGATTATTTCACCGGTGATCACGACCATGAGCCGCTGCGCTGGTCGCTGCGCGATCCGCGCCGCCAGACGCTGTGGGGCGCGCCGGCGCCGCGCTCCTGGTTCGAGGAAGGCTCGACCTTCGCCGGCCAAGCGGTGCGCGAGCCGCGCTTCGTCGCCGACGTGCTGGTCGCGGACTAGTGCGCGCCTTCCTCCTCACGTCGTCCCTGCTTTCGCAGGACGACACCAATTATGGGACTACTAATGCCCTCTCCTCGCCTCGCCACCTATTCCTTCAACGGCGCCACCAGCTATGGCGTCGTCACCGACACCGGCATCGTCGACCTCTCGTCGCGCTTCGCCAAGGACTATCCGACGCTGCGCGAGGCGATCGCCGCCGGCGCGCTGAGCAGGCTCGTGGAGGACGCCGCCAGGCGCGCGCCCGACCACGCGCTCGACGCAGTCGACTGGCAGCCTCCGATCCCGGCGCCGGAAAAGATCATCTGCATCGGCGTCAACTACCCGGACCGCAATGCCGAATACAAGGACGGCTCGGACGCGCCGAAATACCCGAGCATGTTCCTGCGGGTGCCGCGCTCCTTCGTCGGCCACAACACGCCGGTGGTGCGGCCGCGCATCTCGCCGCAGCTCGACTATGAGGGCGAGCTGGTTCTGGTGATCGGCAAGGCCGGCCGGCACATTGCGGAGAGCGCCGCGCTCGATCACATCGCCGCGATCACGCTCTGCAATGAAGGCACCATCCGCGACTGGGTGCGCCACGCCAAGTTCAACGTCACCCAGGGCAAGAACTTCGATTCCACCGGCAGCCTCGGCCCGTGGATCGTGCCCTACACCGGTGAAGCGCAGATCGCCGATATCCGCCTGACCACGCGGGTGAACGGCGAGACCCGCCAGGACGACCGCACCTCGCGCTTGATCTTCGGCTTCCGCTACCTCATCAACTACATCTCGACCTTCACGACGCTGGTTCCCGGCGACATCATCGTCACGGGCACCCCGACCGGTGCAGGTGCGCGGTTCGATCCGCCGCGCTATCTGAAGCCCGGCGATGTCGTCGAGGTCGAGGCCGAAGGCGTCGGCATCCTGCGCAACAGCGTCGTCGACGAAGCCACCTAACCTCACCAGCAAAGTGGACAGTGCCATGACCTCTACATCCGGCGGCGAAGCGATCGTCAACGGCCTCGTCGCCCACGGCGTCGACACCGTGTTCGGCCTGCCCGGCGCGCAGATCTATGGCCTGTTCGATGCCTTCCACCAGGCCCAGCTCAAGGTGATCGGCGCCCGGCATGAGCAGGCCTGCGGCTACATGGCGTTCGGCTATGCGCGCTCCAGCGGCAAGCCCGGCGTGTTCAGCGTGGTGCCCGGCCCGGGCGTGCTCAACGCCTCGGCGGCGCTGCTCACCGCATTCGGCTGCAACGAGCCGGTGCTGTGCCTGACCGGTCAGGTGCCGACGCAGTTCCTCGGCAAGGGCCGCGGCCATCTGCACGAGATGCCGGACCAGCTCGCGACGCTGCGCACCTTCGTGAAATGGGCCGACCGGATCGAATACCCTGATAACGCCCCCGCGCTGGTGTCGCGCGCGTTCCAGGAGATGCTGTCGGGCCGGCGCGGCCCGGCCTCGCTGGAGATGCCGTGGGACGTGTTCACCCAGCGCACCCAGGTCGCGCCCGTCAAGCCGTTCGATCCGTTGCCGGCGCCGCAGCCCGATGCGGACCGCATCAAGGCCGCCGCCGACCTGATCGCCGGCAGCAAGGCGCCGATGATCTTCGTCGGCAGCGGCGCCATCGAGGCGCGCGAGGAGATCCTCGAATTGGCCGAGATGATCGACGCGCCTGTCGTCGCCTTCCGCAGCGGCCGCGGCATCGTCTCCAACGCGCATGAACTCGGGCTCACCATGGCTTCGGCCTACAAGCTCTGGCCGAAGACCGACCTGATGATCGGCATCGGCACGCGCCTCGAGCTGCCGACGATGTCGCGCTGGCCCTACCAGCCCGCCGGACTGAAATGCGTGCGCATCGACATCGATCCGGTCGAGCTGCGGCGCTGGCCGGCCGATGCCGGCGTGATTGCGGACGCCAAGGCCGGCACCGCCGATCTCGCCGCCGCTGTGCGCAAGGTGGGCTACCGCAGGACCTCCGGCCGCCGCGCCGCGATCCGCGAGGCGACGGCCGCGACCGAGCAGGAGATCCAGCGCATCCAGCCGCAGATGGCCTATCTGAAGATCCTGCGCGAGGTGCTGCCGGCGAGCGCCATTGTCACCGACGAGCTGTCGCAGGTCGGTTTCACCTCCTGGTACGGCTTTCCGATCTACGAGCCGCGGACCTTCGTCACCTCGGGCTATCAGGGCACGCTCGGCTCGGGTTTCCCGACCGCGCTTGGCGCCAAGGTCGCCAATCCGGACAAGCCGGTGGTCGCGATCACCGGCGACGGCGGCTTCATGTTCGGCGTGCAGGAACTTGCCACCGCCGTGCAGTTCAAGATCGCCGTGGTGACGCTGGTGTTCAACAACAACGCCTATGGCAATGTCCGCCGCGACCAGCGCGAGCGCTTCGACGGCCGCGTCGTCGCCTCCGACCTGGTGAATCCGGATTTCGTGAAGCTTGCAGAATCCTTCGGTGTCGGCGCCGCGCGGGTCACCTCGCCGGATCACTTCCGCCCCGTGCTGGAGAAGGCGCTGGCCGACGGCGGGCCTTACGTGATCTCGGTGGAAGTGCCGACGGATTCGGAAGTCTCGCCCTGGGCGTTCATCCATCCGGCGCGGAATAACTAAGCCAAACGCTCGTCATTCCGGGGCGATGCGCAGCATCGAACCCGGAATCTCGAGATTCCGGGTTCGTTTCGCCCCCGGAATGACAACGCTAAGCGCTCTTCACCCCGTGTTGCAGCCGTGACGCGGCGATCACGAGCAGGCCGGCGCCGGCGACCGACCAGCAGGCGACCGGCGCCCAATGCACCAGCGGCGCATAGTCCGGCATCTTCTGCAGGCCGCCCGCGACCGCCGCCATCCGCGCAAAGGTCGCAAGCGCCAGCGCCGAGAACACGAGGCCGGTGACCTTGCCTTCCGCGCCGGTCTCCCCGATCGCGAGCGCCGCGGACACCGCGCTCATCAGCATGCAGCCCCAAGCGGCCCCCGCCATGAATTGCGCCACGATCAGGACGTTGAGACTGCCGGCGATCTCGGCGGCGATGATCGCAAAGGCACCGAGCAGTCCCGCCGCGCCCATCACGATCAGGCCGCCGCGATGCTTGACGACGATGCTTGCCGGAAACATCGCGATGTTGAAGCCGATCCAGAATACCGGCATCAGCCATTGCAGCTCGTCCGCCTTGGCAAAGCGCAAATAGAACGGCGCGCTGTTGATGTTGAAGTGCAGCTGGTAGCCGAGCGACAGCAGCACCATCGATCCGATCAGGAACATCGGCACCGCCCCGAGCCGCTTCGCCGGGGGCGCCAGCCGCGCCGGCTGCGCCTCTGCCGCGATGCGGCGCTCGACGCCTGAGAAGGCGAGCGCGGTCAGTAGCAGCACCGCGCCTGACAGCACGAACGGCAGCCGTGCATCCTGGTTGCGCAGCACGACGCCAAGATAGGGCGAGACCGCGCCCGCGATGCCATAACCCAGCATCGCCAGCGCCGCGAGGAACGGCACCGAGGGTTGCGCGCGATACTTGCTGAGCAGCGTCAGCGGCGGCGCCCGCAAGGCCGACGACGTCACGGCCCAGATCACGATCAGCACGATCAGCCAGACCCTCGCGCCCGGCCCGGTGCCGGCGACGTAAGGCAATGCGACGAAGGCGGCGCAGGAGATCGCGGCAAGGATACCGACAAACAAGCCAAGGCGGCCGACCAGGCTCGATATCCTGTCGGCGGCCATGCCCATCGCCGTGTCGGTGACGGTGAAGATGCCTTGATCCATCATCAGGATCAGGATCACGGTCGACGGCGCGATGCCGACATCGGCGCACAGCTTCGGCAGATAGATCAGATAAGTGGTCCAGCCCAGCGTGAAGACGAGCTGCAGCACGGCGAGATAGACGCCGGTACGGTTGACCGCGCGGTCGGCCTTGGTGGTCATCCGCCAAGTCTAGACCACCCGGCGGTTCAGCGCACCTTGCGGAAGGTCAAATTGATGCGCTGGCGGCCGAGCACGCTGTGCTCGCCATCTGCGAGCGGTGCCACGCCGTGATAAAATAGCCGTGACGAGCCGCCCCACACCGCAACGTCGCCATGTTCGAGTCGATAGCGGCGCGGCGTGTCGCTGCGCTGCAGGCCGCCGAACAGGAAGATCGCCGGCAGCCCGAGCGAGATCGACACAATCGGTGCGCGGTAGTCGAGCTCGTCCTTGTCCTGATGCAGCGACAGTTTTGCGCCGGGGACGTAGCGATTGATCAGGCAGGCCTCAGGCGCGAAGCCGTTGAAGCCGGCTTCATCAGCGGCGTCGGCGGCGAGCCTGCGCAACACCTCCGGCATTTCAGGCCAGGGTTGTCCCGAGACGGGATCGATCGGATCATAGCGATAG
This sequence comes from Bradyrhizobium sp. USDA 4503, assembly GCF_054055815.1. Lineage (NCBI taxonomy): Bacteria > Pseudomonadati > Pseudomonadota > Alphaproteobacteria > Hyphomicrobiales > Nitrobacteraceae > Bradyrhizobium > Bradyrhizobium sp. USDA 4503. The sequence continues at coordinate 8,779,983 of NZ_JBSRXS010000001.1, read as the reverse complement.
CCGCTGGGATCGGAGACCCAGCCGACGCTGCCGCAATTGGTCATCGCGACCGACATGCGGTGGCCGCCCGGCGTGATCAGATGCCGGAACGGCGCCTGCTTGACGATGGCACGCAAGGCCGGGATCAGCTCGGCCTCGAACGGCCGGACAAAGCCGCGCAACAGCACCGCGCCATCCGCGATCGTCTCGCGCGATGGCCGGGCATCGCCAATGGTCTCGAACAGATCGGTGGCCACGCCTCTCTCGCACTCACTTCGCGTCGTGGAAGATCACACCAACGGTGTGGCGATGGCCGGAGCGAATCCTGCTGACGCCGTGGCGCAGATTGACACGATACGGTCCGCGCGTCCCCTGCACCGGGCGATGATGCACGGCAAAGGCCACCGCATCGCCCTTGGTGAGCGGCACCACCTCGGGCCGCGACTGCATCCGCGGCCGCTGCTCGGTCAGCACGAATTCGCCACCCGTAAAAATCGCGCCCGGGCTGCGACAGCAGGATCGCGACCTGGATCGGGAACACATGCTCGCCATAGAGATCCTGGTGCAGGCAGTTGTAGTCGCCCTCGCCATATTGCAGCAGCAGCGGCGTCGGCCGCGTCTGTTCGGCGTCATGGCAGCGCTTCAGGAACGCCGCATGCGACGCAGGATATCGGATATCGATCCCCATCGTCTCGTTCCAACGATTGGCTGCCGCGGTCAGCCGCGTATAGAGCGCCGGCCGCAGCTCCGCGATCAGGTCCGGCAGCGGATAGGAGAAATACTTGTACTCGCCGCGGCCGAAGCCGTGACGGCCCATCACGATCCGGCTGCGGAACTGGCTGTCGTCGGGATACAGCGCGGCGATGGCATCGCATTCCTCAGGCGTCAGCAGGCTGTTGAGGACGGCGCATCCCTGCCCATCGAGGTCGGTCGTGATCCGGTCCCAGTCGAGCCCGTCGACGCGGGCCGGGATGCCGGTGGGTGGACGGGTGATGGTTTTGGCTGTTGCTGTCATGGGACGGAATCTGGCCCCTGATTGCGGCCCGCGCCACCCGATTTCCGATCGAAAGATGCAGAGAACGTCACCACAATTACGGTGTCGTCCCGGCGAAAGCCGGGACCCATAGCCACCGTCGTCAGTTGTTGAGATCGGTGGGGCCACAGCGTGCCAACCACAACACTCTGTGGTTATGGGTCCCGGCTTTCGCCGGGACGACGCACGTGGAGAAAGCGTCGGTCATCTCCCTCACAACAACAACGCGGCGAGCAATCAGCCCCTCACCGGCAGCGTCACCACGTCGTAGCCGTGGCTGATCTTCCGCTTCAGCACCGGGTCTTCCAGCTCGAACTCGAACCGGCTGGCCGGGCGGATGCCGCCCTTGGCCGCGAAGGTGCCGCCGAACATGGCGCAGCCGTCGGGCAGCGCGCCCTGGTCGAAGCCGCGCGCGATCAGGTCCTTCACCGGCAGCATGTGATCGAGCGTGCCTTCCTGGTAGAGCACGCGCTGGCCGCCGATCACGGCCCAGGAACGCAGCACCAGCTGGTCCCAGTGGCCGATCACGTCGTCGAGTTCCCACAGCTCCGATGCCATCGGCTTGTCGCACATCTGCTTCGACACGGTGACGCTGTAGCTCTCGACCTTGCGGTCGGTGTGGTCGGAGCCGCAGCCGACGAAAATGCGGCCCTGCCAGCCGATCAGCACGAACTCGACCTCGCCGCTCGAGTCCTCTCCGCAGACTTCGATGGCATCGGCGAAGGTGAGCCGGCGCGCCGAGCAGCGGTAGTAGATCGGCGTGGTCGCGGGCCGTGCGATGCCGAGTGCCTCGAGCTCGGCGATGTGCTTGTCGCGCGCCACCGGATCGCGGCCGGTCCAGCCGGCGATCACGGCCTGCCTGATTTCCAGTGTGAGCGGAGTGGCGACGCCCTTGTCGTCGACATTGAAGGTGAGATCAAACACGGATCACGGTCTCCATTCCGGCAGCGAGCTCGAAAATGCGCCGATCCGAACCGCCCGCGGCGGCGAGCATCAGGCCGACCGGCGCCTCGCCCTCGTGATGCGCGGGCAGCGAGATCGCGCAGCCGTCGAACACATTGATCAGCGTGCAATTGCGCAGCGCGCGCAAATTCTCGGTGGCGAACGCCTTGTCGTCGGCGAGGCTGGCGATCGTAGGCGGCAGGTTCGCCGTGGTCGGCAGCACCATCGCATCATAGGGCGCGATCCGCTTCTCGGTACGGGCGATGAAGGAGCGGCGTGCGTTGAGCAGATCGATGTAGTCGGCGGCCGGAAAGCCCTCGCCGCGCTGGATGCGCACGGCGACGCGCGGATCGTAGATGTCGCCCTTGCTGGCCAGCAGGAAGCGATGCCAGGCATAGCTTTCGGCGGCGGCAAAGCCGCCCTTGGCGTTCATGACGCCGACATCGAGCAATTCGGGCACCTCGATCCGCTCGATCAAGGCGCCTGCGCGCGACAACGCCGCGAGCGCGCGCTCGAAGGTTTTCGCGACGGCCTCGTCGAGGTCGTCGAGAGCGACCGTGGTCGGCATCGCGAGCCGCATGCCTTTCACCGGGCGCGGCGAGACCGGCGTCACCGGCTGATCCGCCAGCACCGCGTCGAGCGCGGCGCAGCAGGCCACCGAATTGGCCAGCGGGCCGTAGCTGTCGAGCGTGAACGACAGCGGCACGCCGCCATCGAGCGGAATCCGGCGTTGCGTCGGCTTGTAGCCGACGATGCCGTTGAAGGCGGCGGGAATCCGGCAGGAGCCGCCGGTATCGGTACCGAGCGCGCCGAACGCCATGCCGTCCGCGATCGAGACCGCCGCCCCCGAGGACGAGCCGCCCGGCACGTGGCCGGCGCTCCGGTTCCAGGCGCTCTTCGGCGTGCCGTAATGCGGATTGATGCCGATGCCGGAATAGGCGAACTCGGTCATGTTGGTGCGGCCGATCACGATGAAGCCGGCGCGCTTGAGCCGCGCCACGACAGGTGCATCGGCATCCGCCGGCGCGGAATCCTCCAGCGCGCGCGAGCCCGCCCGCGTCACCTGCCCCTTGATGTCGAACAGGTCCTTGATCGAAACCGGAATGCCGGCAAATGGCGACGGCGCGGCATTGGCCTTGCGCAGCCGGTCCATGGCGTCGGCGGCCTCCAGCGCGGCGTCGCGGTCGACATGGATGAAGGTGCGTTGGCCCTCGCCTGAGGGATCAGCGATTTTGGCGATGCACTGCTCGACGAGCTTGCGGGCAGAGGTCGCGCCGCCGGCGAGATCGGCGGCCAGGGAGGCGAGTGTCGGATTCTTGGGCATGGCTTTCACTTCACGGCTTGCACTTCATGGCTTGCAGTTGATTGTCGCGCGAACCGAAGCCGATTTCCAGCCCGCCGGCGCCTCACCTCGCATCACTTCAGCCCGAAATAGGCGCGGTGCAGCTCTTCATTGCCGCTCATCTCGGCAACCGTGCCGGAGAAGCGGATCCGCCCGCCTTCCAGCACGAATACGCGGGTGGCAATCTCGAGAAAACCGATATTTTGCTCCGCGATCAAGAGTGCCAGTCCGCGGCCCTGCAGGCTCGACAAGGCGCGCAGCACCTCCTTGACGAACAGCGGCGACAGCCCGGCCGAGGGCTCGTCCATCACCAGCAGCTTCGGCTCGGCCGACAGCGCCTTGGCGATGCCGAGCATCTTTCGCTGACCGCCGGACAGGCTGGACGCGGGATCGCGGCGCTTGTCGCGCAGCACCGGGAACAGGCCGTACAGTTCGTCGACCCGCGCCCCCGGATTGGCATGGCCCAGCGCCTGCGCGCCGACGCGGATATTTTCCTCGATCGACAGGTCGGGAAACACCGCAAGCTCCGACATGTAGGTCATGCCGCGCTTCATGCGATCCGACGAGCGCATCCTGGTGATGTCCTCGCCGCCGAGCTTGATGTGGCCGCTGCGGGCCTCGATCAGGCCGACCAGCGACTTCAGGAACGTGGTCTTGCCCGCGCCGTTGGCGCCGAGCAGCAGCACGGTCTCGCCGGGGCGGACGTCGAGATCGACGCCCCACAGCACCTGCATGGTGCCGTAGCCGGCATCGACGCCCCTCGTGTCCAGAAGCGACACCGCATCAGTGGGCATGCTCGCCTCCCAAAAATACCTCGATCACCTGCGGCTCGCGTACCGCGGTCGCCAGCGTGCCCTCGAAGACCTCCTTGCCCGCATTGAGCACGATGACGCGGTCGGTGATCTGCTCGATGAAGCCCATCAGATGCTCGACCACGATGATCGCCATGCCGGTTGCGGCCAAGGCCTTGATGCGGCCGGCGATCCAGTCGAGCTCCGCCGGGTTGAGGCCGGCCGCGAGTTCGTCGAGCAGCAGCAGCCGCGGCCGCGTGGCGAGCGCACGGGTCAGATCGAGCATCTTCTGCTGCGCGCTGTTGAGATCGGCGGCCGGACGGTCGGCGACCTCCTTCAGCCTGAAATCCTCGAGCAGTTCGGCAATCGACGGCGCACCGGTCGCGCCGCCATAGGCCAGCGCCACCTGGATGTTCTCGCGTACCGTGAGCGACAGGAACGGCTTCGATACCTGGAAGGTGCGGTTGATGCCGCGGTGAACGAGCTTGTGCGAGGCGACGCCGCCGGCGGACACGCTGTCGAACACGACCTCGCCGCCGTCTGGCGCATAGAGACCGGAGATCACATTGATCGCCGTGGTCTTGCCGGAGCCGTTCGGGCCGACCAGCCCGAGGATCTCGCCGGGCACGACGTGGAAGCTGAGGCCATCGAGCGCGTGGAAGCCGCCAAAGCGCTTCACCAGCTTCGAGACCTTGAGGATCGGGGTTTTCTCAGGGGACATGCCACCCCCTGCGGGTTGCCAGCGACACCAGTCCAGAGGGCAGGAACAGCACCAGGCCCATGATCAGGAGACCATAGATCAGCTGGAAATATTGCGGCGTGGTGAAGCCGATCAGATTGTAGATGCCGTAGAGAATCAGCACGCCGACGATCGGTCCGGTGATGGTGGCAACGCCGCCGAACAGCGCGAACACGATCGCGAAGATGCTGAACTCGCCGGAGAACACGTTGTCCGGATAGAACACCGAGACGTACCAGGCATAGATGCCGCCGGCGAGGCCGGCGACCAGCGCCGAGGCGAGCCAGGCAATCACCCGCATCTTCACGATATTGACGCCGGCCATCGAGGCCGACACCGCATCCTCGCGCACGGCCTGCAGCGCCAGCCCGAACGGCGAGTTCTTCAGATAGACCACGGCGCCGACCGTCAGCGCCATCACGACGACCGCGGCATAGTAGGCGTGGGTCGGGTTGAACGTGCCGGTGAGCGACACGCCGTAGGGGCCCTTGGTGATCCCCTCCAGCGCGGGGTTGGCGACGAAATGCAGCACCGCGAGCGAGGCCGCGAGGTTGGCGATCGCGAAATACGCGCCCGACAGCCGCAGCAGCGGCGTCAGCAACAGGCCGAGCGCAACCGCCACGACGCCGCCGACCAGCACGGCGAGCGGCGCCGGTGTATGCAGATGCATCACCATGATGGCGAAGCCATAGGCGCCGGCGCCGAAGAAGCCGACATACCCGAACGGCAGATAGCCGGTGAAGCCATAGATGATGTTCACGCCTTGCGCGAGGATCAGGAAGATCACGAAGTTGAACAGCAGCAGATGGTTTTGATAGACGCCGGGCAGCAGTGCGAACACCACCACCAACGGCGCCAGGATGAACAGCAGGTGCTTCGAGGCGTTATGCAACGCGCACCCGCCTTCCGAGCAGACCGCTCGGGCGCAACAACAGGATCACGATCAACAACACATAGGGCAGCAAGTCGGCCCAGGAACTGAGATAGGTCTGCACCAGCATGTAGCAGAGACCGTAGACGACACCGCCGATCGCGGTACCGAGCGGATTGCCCAGCGAACCCAGCACGACGATCGCAAACGACGTCACCGTCGCGTCGGCGCCGAACGCCGGCGTCACCGAGCCGAACATGAAAGGCGCGAACACGCCGGCGACCGCCGCGATGCCGAGCCCGATACCGAACGCCGCCGCCGAGACGCGATCGACATCGATGCCGGTCGCCAATGCCTCGTCGCGCCGTGACATCACGGCGCGGGTCAGGGTGCCGAGCCGGGTGTGGTAGAGATAGAGGTAGACCAGCGCGATCGCGATCAGGCTGGTGATGGCCGCGATCACCCAAGGCGCGGGAAAACCCTGGCCGAAGATCTGGATCGGCCCTGCCCCACCCGCCTTGCCGCCGAACCATTTTACCTTGATGGTCGTGAACACGGTGCCGAGCAGCCGGCTCTGGATCGAGCGCTCGCTGGTGCCGGCGAAGATCGTGGTGACGGCCTCGATCACCTGCGACAGACCGAAGAACAGGATGATCGACAGCATTTCCGGATTGGCCGAGCCCTGCAGCCGCGGCACCAGCACCCAGTACAGCAGCACGCCCACCAGCACGAAGACCACGAAGGCCAGCGGCACCGCGAACAGCGGGTCGATGCCGGCGAGGCCGACCACGCCGAGCGCGATGAAGGCGCCGAGCATCAGGATGTCGCCATGCGCAAGGTTGACGATGCGCATGACGCCGAACACGAGATTGAGACCGATGCCGACCAGGCTGAAATACAGCCCGAACAGCACGCCGGCAACGAGCGCATAGGTCATGCTACCGCTCGCCGCCGACGGTTACGCCTGCCGCACCCACCTGCATCACGGCGCCGGGTAGATCGGCTTGCCGGTGGCGGTCTCGTGCGGATAGATCGAGACGAACTTGATGTGATCGTGCTCGTCGACCGTGAGCTGGCCGAGCGGCGTGAGTTCGCCGATCTGGCCGCCGGTCTCATCCAGCGCGAAGGTGCCGTCCAGCGTCTTGAGCTGGCCGCTGAGCGAGAACACCGTGCGGCGCAGTTCCATCTGGTCGAGGCTGGTCGCTACCGACAGCGTCTTCTCGATCACCAGCGCCGTGGTGTAGCCGGCCACCGCGTTGAAGCCGAACTCCATCTTGCCGTCGTTGTACTTTTTGGTCCAGGCGGCGCGGAAATCCTTCATGTTCATCCCGAAATTGACGGGATAGTCCAATTCGGACGGCGGCACATAGGTCCAGATGTGCTCGAGACCCTTGGCGCCGACGTTCTTCTCGAGCAATTCGGTCTCGAGGCCGGCATAGATCGCGAACAGCATCTTGAACTTGGTGCCGACGTCCTGGACGTTGCGCAGGAAGGCGATGTCGTTCGGCGCATAGCCGAAATGGATCACCGCGTCGGGATTGGCGTTGCTGATGTTGTTGATGATGACGTTGTAGTTGGTGGTCTCGGTCGGAACGCCCTGGTCATAGACGATCTCGATCGGCGCGCCGGACTCCTTGACGAACTTGCGGAACGCGTTGGCCTGGGTGCCGGTGAACTCGTTGGTCGAATAGAGGATCGCGACCTTCCTGATGCCGAGGCCAGGGCCGTCATGGCTGATGAAGTCGGCGACCGGCTTCGGCCACACCGTCGACACCGGATCGGCCATCAGCGCGATGTAGGGATTGTCCTTGGAGAAGAAGCTCGCGCCGGTGCCGGTCTGGTCGAACAGGAACATCTTGTGATCGCGCGCGATCGCAACCGCGGGCGCCGTCAGCACCGATCCGGAATCGGCGACCAGGAGATCGACCTTATCCTGGGTGACGAGCTGATTATAAAGCGTCGAGGCGGTCGCGGTGTTGCTCTGGTCGTCATAGGAGACGAGCTTGATCGGGATCTTCTTGTCGAACGCCTTCACGAAGACGCCGCCCTCGGCGTTCTTCTGCTCGACCCACAATTTCAGCGAGCTGTAGACCGGCATCGAGATCGAGGCGTAGCGCCCCGAGGATGCGTAGAGCGTGCCGATCTTGATCTCCGACGGTGCGTCGGCGGCCATCGCCTGCGTGGCGAATGCGAGGCTGGCAGCGAGTGCCGCGCCGATGATCCTCAGCATGATATGTTCCTCCCGGCTATCTTGAACGTGTCTTGGACGTATCTTGGACGCGGCCCTTCTACGCGCCGGATCGGAGCGACACAAGCATCGCCGCCTTAGCAATTGTGCGAGGGGCGGAATATGCGGCATGCGCGGGACACAGGCCGCTGCGCGGAGCATGGATGGACCGTTGACGGGCCTTGGTTCAATGTCGCATCAAGACTGTAACGATTTCGGGAGGAGACATCAGACATGGCCGAGCCCGCGCGCGCGAAACCAAAGCCGACACCGGAGACCCAGCATTTCTGGGATGGCACCAAGGCTGGCGAGCTGCGCCTGCAGCGCTGCGATGCCTGCGCCAATGTCTACTTTCCGCCGCGGCCGTTCTGCCCCTCCTGCGCCTCGCGCAAGGTCTCGATCTTCAAGGCCAGCGGCAAGGGCAAGCTCTACAGCTACGTCATCAACCACCGTCCGGCCGCGCCCGGCTTCACGCCGCCTTACGCGATCGCCGTGGTCGAGCTCGACGAAGGCCCGCGCATGATGAGCAACATCATCGATTGTCCGCAGACGCCGGAAGCGCTCGAGCTCGACATGCGGCTCGAAGTCGCCTTCGAGGCGCTCGACGACAAGATCACGCTTCCCTTGTTCCGTCCGGCAAAGGGATAATGTGATGCGCAGGAACCAGGTTGCCGTCGTCGGTGCGGCCGAAACCACCGAACTCGGCGTCATCCCGAACATGTCGCAGATCCAGCTGCACGCGGACGCGGCGCTGAATGCGATCGCGGACGCCGGCCTGAAGCTGTGCGACATCGACGGCTTCGCTACTGCGGTCGAGACCCCGCAGCAGATGGCGCACTATCTCGGCATCACGCCGACCTGGGTCGACGGCACCTCGGTCGGCGGCTGCTCCTTCATGCTGCATGTCCGCCACGCCGCTGCGGCGATCGAGGCCGGCCTGTGCAAGACCGTTCTGATCACGCATGCCGAAAGCGGCAAGTCGATGATCGGCAAGCAGCCGCGCTTCACGCCGGCCGACAGCCTCAACGGCCAGTTCGAGGCGCCGTTCGGCGTCTACGGGCCGCCGAGCATGTTTCCGATTCCCGTGCTGCGGTTCATGAAGACCCACGGCATCACGCATGAGCAGCTCGCGATGGTCGCGGTGGTGCAGCGCGAATGGGCGGGGAAGAACCCGCGCGCGACCATGAAGGACCCGATCACCGTCGCCGACGTCCTGAACTCGCGGATGATCGCCTATCCGTTCCGGCTGCTGCAATGCTGCCTCGTCACCGACGGCGGCGGCGCGCTGATCCTCACCTCGGCCGACCGCGCCAAGGATTTCCCGAACAAGCCGGTCTACATCCTCGGCACCGGCGAGAGCGTGGAAACGCCGATGGTCAGCCAAATGAAGACGTTCGACTCATCGCGCGCCTTCAAAGTGGCAGGGCGGCTGGCCTTCAAGGAGGCCGGCATCACCCACAAGGACGTCGATCATCTGATGATCTACGATGCATTCGCGCATCTGCCGCTCTACGGCCTCGGCGACCTCGGCTTCATGCCGTATGAGGAGACCGGCAAGTTCATCGCCGACGGCAACACCCGCCCCGGCGGCAAGCTGCCGCTCAACACCAATGGCGGCGGCCTCAGCTACATGCACTCCGGCATGTACGGCATGTACGCGCTGCAGGAGAGCGTGCGGCAGATGCGCGGTATCGCGCCGGCGCAGGTGCCGAACGCAAAGATCTCGGTCTGCCACGGCGTCGGCGGCATGTTCGCCGCAAGTGGCACGATCATCTTTACGAACGAGAAGTAACAACTCCGTCGTTCCGGGGCGCGCGAAGCGCAAACCCGGAACCTCGAGATTCCGGGTCTGGTGCTTCGCACCATCCCGGAATGACGGAGAGCAAACCAGGAGAACCGACATGGCAAAATCACTGCAGGATAAAGTCATCATCGTCACCGGCGCGGGGCGCGGCATCGGCCGCGAAATCGCGCTGCTCTGCGCGGCGGAAGGCGCCAAGGTCGTGGTCAACGATCCCGGCGGCGCCGCCGATGGCGCCGGCACGAGTGCCGCGCCCGCCGAGGAGGTGGTCGAGGAGATCAAGAAGCGCGGCGGCACCGCGGTCGCCAATTTCGAGTCGGTGGCGGAAGCCATTCCCGCCAGCAAGATCGTGAAGACCGCGACCGATCATTTCGGCCGGCTCGACGGCGTCGTCAACAATGCCGGCATCCTGCGCGACATGATCTTCCACAAGATGAGCGTGGAAGCGTTCGAGGCCGTCATCAAGGTGCATCTGATGGGCTCGTTCTATGTCAGCCACGCCGCGGCGCGGATCTATCGCGAGCAGGAGTCGGGCTCCTTCGTGCACTTCACCTCGACCTCCGGCCTGATCGGCAATTACGGCCAGGCCAACTACGCCGCCGCCAAGCTCGGCATCGTCGGCCTGTCGAAATCGATTGCGCTCGACATGGGCCGCTTCAACGTGCGCTCGAACTGCGTGTCGCCGTTCGCCTGGACCCGCATGATCGGCACCATCCCGACCGAGACCGACGCCGAGAAGGCGCGCGTCGAGAAGATCAAGCAGATGGGCCCGGAGAAGATCGCGCCGGTCTGCGCCTATCTGCTCTCGGACGCGGCCAAGGACGTCACCGGACAGATCTTCGGCGTGCGCATGAACGAAATCTTCCTGTTCGGCCAGCATCGTCCGGTGCGCTCGGTTCATCGCGGCGAAGGCTGGACGCCCGAGACCATTGCCGAACACGGCATGCCGGCGCTGAAGGGATCGTTCGCCAAGCTCGACCGCTCGGCCGACGTCTTCACCTGGGATCCGATCTGAACTTGATCTGATCCTCCGATCCGATCTGACAGTTTTATGAAATCGTCGCCTCCGCGAACTCCGCGCGCAATCGCGCGCTAGGCGGGGGCGACACACTCTTTGGTTGTTTCATCATGGCGTGCCCGCATTGTGCCAGAATTGCGGGGGTATGATCGTCCTCCCGATAACAAAAAAGCCTGGGAGGACTTTCGTGACAAATCCAAGCAACATTCAGAAACACGAGGGCGACGGTGCAAAGGCGTTCGACCGTCGGACAATCTTGCGCGGTGCAACCGCGCTTGCTGCAACCGCGATGGCCGCATCCGATGCCGCAGCGCGCGACTTCGGCCCCAACGCGGAGCCGCAGCGCTATCCCGATCCAGACATCGTCGTGATCGACGACAAGCGCTTCAAGGCCAAGGTCGGCAACACCGCGATCAAGCGGCTCTACACCGGCTGCCTGTGGGCGGAAGGCCCGGCCTGGAACGCGCAGGGCCAGTATCTGGTCTGGAGCGATATCCCGGCCAACCGGCAGTTGCGCTATCTCGACGATGACGGCCACATCTCCGAGCAATTCCACAAGCCGTCAAACGAGGCCAACGGCTCGACCTTCGATTTCGAGGGCCGCCAGATCACCGCCGAGCGCACCCGGCTGGTGCGCTACGAGCACGACGGAACCGTCACGCCCTTGGCGGAGCAGGCCAATGGCAAGCAGCTCAACGGGCCGAACGACATGGTCGTGCATCCCAACGACAAGTCGATCTGGTTCACCGACCCCGGCTACGGCGCGATCTCGATCTATGAGGGCCAACTGGCCAACACGGGATCGAAGCAGCCCTACCAGAAGGAAGCCGTCTATCGCATCGATGCTGCGACCGGCCAGATCACCAAGGTCGCGGACGAGCCGTTCAAGCCGAACGGCATCGCCTTCAGCCACGACTACAAGAAGGTCTATGTCTGCGATACCGGCATCACGCATTACCCGAATGCCAAGAACATCGTCTGGCAGTACGACCTCAACGGCGACAAGCTCTCCAACCCGCGCACGCTGATCGACATGGCGCTGGACGGCAAGTCAGGCTTCCCGGACGGCCTGCGTGTCGACGTCGACGGCAATATCTGGGTCGGCGCCGGCTGGGTCGGACCGGGCTACGACGGCGTGCAGGTGTTTGCGCCCGACGGCCAGCGGATCGGCCAGATCCTGCTGCCGGAGACCTGCGCCAACCTCACCTTCGGCGGCAAGAAGCGCAACCGCCTGTTCATGACGGCAAGCCAGTCGCTCTACGCGGTCTATGTCGAGACGAAGGGCGCGCACAACTGTTGATCTAACCGTCGTCCCGGCGAAGGCCGGGACCCATTACCACTGCAGTTGGTTGTTGAAGAAAGCTGGGGCCCACATCGTTCACGACACTCCCGGTCGTGGTTATGGGTCCCGGCCTTCGCCGGGACGACAGCGTAGCTAGCCGCTATTCCTCAGCCCCGCCGAAATCCCGTTGATCGTGATCTGAATCCCGCGCAGCACCTGCTCGTCTGGGTTCTGCGCGCGATACTCCTTCAACAGCTCGACCTGCACGTGATTGAGCGGATCCATGTACGGGAAGCGGTTGCGGATGCCGCGCTCCAGTAGCGGGTTGCCCTGCAGCAGCCGGTCATGCCCCATGATGTCGAGCAGCGTCTCGATCGACAGATGCCATTCGCGGCGGATCTGGCCGAAAATCTTCTCGCGCAACGCGACGTCAGGCACCAGCTCGGCATAGCGCGAGGCGATCGCGATCGAGCTCTTCGCCAGCACCATATCCATGTTGGAGAGCAGCGTGCGGAAGAACGGCCATTCCCGATAGAGCTCCTGCAGGAACGACATGCCCTGCTCCGGATGCTCTGATATCCAGCTCTCGACCGCGCTGCCGAAACCATACCATCCCGGCAGCATCAGCCGGCATTGCGCCCAGGAGAACACCCACGGAATGGCGCGCAGGTCCTCGATCTCGCGGGTCTTCTTGCGCGAGGCCGGGCGGCTGCCGATGTTCAGCGTCGCGATCTCGTTGATGACGGTCGAGCCCCAGAAATAATCGGCGAAGCCTTCGGTCTCATAGACAAGGCCGCGATAGGCCTTGAAGGCGAGCGCGGAAATCTCCTCCATCGCCTTGAGATATTCGGGGCGCGGCGCGCTCTGCCGAGGCTGCAGCAGACTGGTTTCCAGCGTCGCCGCGGCGAGGATTTCCAGATTGCTGCGGCCGACCTCGGCATTGGAATATTTCGACGAGATGATCTCGCCCTGCTCCGTGATGCGTATCTGGCCGTTCACGGCGCCGCCGGGCTGCGCGATGATCGCGTCATAGCTCGGGCCACCGCCGCGGCCGACCGAACCGCCGCGGCCGTGGAACAGGCGCAGCCGCACGCCGTGGCGCTCGAACACCTCGACGAGGCCGATCTCTGCCTTGTAGAGCTCCCAACCCGAGGTGACGAAGCCGCCATCCTTGTTGCTGTCGGAATAGCCGAGCATCACCTCCTGCACGCTACCGAGACTGTCGACCAGCTTGCGATAATCGTGCAGCACCAGCATGCGGTCCATGATGCCGCTGGAGGCCTGCAGATCCTCGATGGTTTCGAACAGCGGCACGATGTTGACGGCGCTGCGGCCGGACGGATTGACGAGCCCGACCTCCTTCAGCAGCACCGCGACCTCGAGCATGTCGGACATGCCCTGGCACATCGAGATGATGCATTGGGAGATCACCTCCGGCCCGAACCTGGCATGCGCCTCGGCCGCGGCTCGGAACACGGCGAGCTCGCTTTGGGTCTCCTCGGAATATTTCACGAAGGGCGAGGCCAGCGGCCGTGCATTGCGCAGCTCGCCGAGCAGCAGGCTGACGCGAGCGTCCTCGCCGAGCGCCACATAGGACATCCCCGGATTCGCGGTGTCGAACAGTTCGGCGATGGTGCGCTCGTGCACCGCCGAGTTCTGGCGGATGTCGAGTCGCGCCAGATGGAAGCCGAAGCAATCCACCGCCCGCCGCAACAGCCGCAGCCGGCCGCGCGCGATCACGCTGGAATTGTTCGCAATCAGCGAGCGGTTGAGCACGTCGAGATCGGCCTGGAATTCCCTGGCGCGCGCATAGGGCTCGGCCTTGCCGACCGGCGGCCGCGTGGTCTCGACCTCGAGCCGGGAGGCTGTCGCCGCAAGTCTCGCATAGATGCCCGATACGGCCAGACGATACGGCTCGCCGCTGCGATGCGGTGAGGTGTCGGGCGAACGCCCGGCGAGGCTCCGCAGCTCGTCCGAGACGTCGGCGAGATGCGCCGCCAGCGACAATTCGGCGCCAAGCGCATGCAGCTCCTCGAGGTAGAAGTTGAGCGCCTGGCTCGACTGCAGGCGCAGCGTGCCGCGCATCACCTCCGCGGTGACGAAGGGATTGCCGTCGCGATCGCCGCCGATCCAGCTTCCCATCCTGAGGAAGGAAGCGAGTTCGCCGGCCTCGCCGCCCTCCTTGTTCAGGCGGTCCTCCAGCGCGCAATGCAGCCGCGGCACCTCCTGCAGGAAGGTGTAGTCGTAGAACGACAGGCCGTTGGCGACCTCGTCGAGGACGGTCAATTTGGTCCGGCGCAGCAGATTGGTCTGCCACAACGTCACCACGGCGCGGCGAAGCTGCTCGTCGCTGGCCTCGCTCTCGTCCGGCGTCATCTGCAGCCGCTCGCGGCGGTCGAGCAGATCGGCGATCTCCATCTCGCGGTCCATCGTGCTCTTGCGGCGGACCTCGGTCGGATGCGCGGTCAATACCGGGCTGACCAGTGCACTCTTGAAGAAGCTGCGCAAATCGGCCGGGCTGATGCCGGCCTGACGGGCATGCACCAGCGTCTGTTCCAGCGTGCTCGGCCGCGGCGCCCCGCTCGGACCGCGGCTGCGCATCTGGCGGATGTTGTTCTGGTCCTCGGCGATGTTGGCGAGGTGGGAGAAATAGCTGAAGGCGCGGACGATCTGCAGCGTCTCGGCAATCGACATGCCGTCGAGGATGCTCTCCAGTTCCCGACGCGCCAGCTTGTCCTCGTCGCGATGGAAGCGAACCGAGGTCTGGCGGATGCGCTCGACCAGGTCGAATACATCGGCCCCTTCCTGGTCGCGCACGGTGTCGCCGAGAACGCGCCCCAGCAGGCGGATGTCGTTCCGGAGCCGCGCATCCTCCTCCTGCGCACTCGCTTCCAGAAGGCTGGCCTCTGCGGCAAGTTTGGCGCGGATTTCCGTCTCGGGCGGCATGATCTGGGGAGGCATTACCTGGGGAGACATGGCTCGGCTACTCCGGAGGCTGCCCGGCTCCTCCCGAGTGTGCGCTTTTTTTGCCGCAGCGCAAGATGAACTTGGTGGCGGTGCACACACCAATGTCGTCCCGGCGAAAGCTGGGACCCATCACCACCGGCGGCTGCGGTCGAAGCAAGCTGGGCCACTGCAGCGCGCAACACGGAGATTGGTGGTTATGGGTCCCGAGTCGCGCGGAGCCTGTCATCGGGCAGCGCTTCGCGCCGACCCGTTGGCTTGCCCGGGACGACGGCGAGTTTTGTGGCGCTAGATCCTCCGCCCCGCTCGCTCCCAATAGGGATCGCGCAGCCGGCGCTTGAAGATTTTTCCGGAATCCTCGCGCGGCAGGCTGGTCTGGATCTCGATGTGCTTGGGCACCTTGTAATCGGCGAGCGTGGTCTTCAGCTGGGCGCGGACGGAGGCGATGTCGAGCGCGACGCCGGGCTGCGGCTCGACCACCGCCATCAGCGCCTCGCCGAACTCGGCATCGGGAATGCCGAACACCGCGCAGTCGTGCACGCCGGGGACGGCATGCAGCACCGCCTCGATCTCGGCCGGATAGATGTTGACGCCGCCCGAGATCACCATGTCGCGCTTGCGATCGCAGATGAAGACGTAGCCGTCGGCATCGATATAGCCGACGTCGCCCGAGGTGATGAATCCCTGCCGGTCGATCTCGGCGCGCTTCTCGGCCTTGTTGTGATAGGTGAAATCGGGATTGCCCTTGATCCGCGAATAGATCTCGCCGATCTGGCCCTGCGGCACCTCCTTGCCGTCGTCGCCGATGAAGCGCAGCTCGGCACCGGGCGAGATCTTTCCGACCGTGCCGGGCTTCTTCAGCGCGTCCTCGGAATTGGCGAAGGTCACCGCGCCTGACTCGGTCGAGCCATAGAATTCATAGATCACCGGCCCCCACCATTCGATCATGGCGCGCTTGACGTCGGGCGGACAGGGCGCGGCGGCATGGATGATGTGACGCAGCGATGACATGTCGTACTTGCGGCGCACCTCCTCGGGCAGCTTCATCAGGCGGATGAACATCGTCGGCACCATGAAGATGGTGTCGATCCGCTCGCGCGCGATCAACTGCAGAAACTCCTCCGCGTCGAAGCGCGGCATGAGCACCAGCGCGCCGCCGAGCTTGCCCGAGCGCAAGCCGAAGGAATTCGGCGCGGAATGGTAGAGCGGTCCGGGCAGGATCGCGCGTGCACCGGGCTTCAGGCCGTAGATCATCGCGCGCATTGCTTCCGCATTGGCGGTCTGCTCCGGCGTCGGCGCGAAGCGGCGCACGCCCTTCGGATGGCCTGTGGTGCCCGAGGTGTAGATCATGTTCTGCGGCTGCGGCACTACCGGGCCGTCATAGCGCGGGAATTGCGCCAGCCAGGCTTCGAAATTGATCGCGAAATCCGGTGTCGCCAGATGATCGGGATTGATCTTGTAGTTGGCGAGGATTTCCGGTGGCGTCGGCACGCTGAGCACGATGACGCCGGGCGGGATCGCGCCGCGCAGCGGATGCAGCATGTCGGCATGACCGATCAGGACGCGCGTGCCGGAATCCGTCAGCACATAGTTGATCTCCTCCGGCTTGAAGTGCCAGTTGATCGGCACGCCATAGGCGCCGAGCCGCATCGCGGCATAGGCAGCCTCGATGAAGGCGATGTCGTTGCGCATCAGCATGCAGACGCTGTCGCCCGGCTTGACGCCGAGCTCGTTGAGGCCGCTGGCAATACGGTCGGCGCGCTCGGCCACTGCAGCGTGATCGCGCCGGCGACCGCCGCTGACGATGCCGAGGAAGGGCTGGGACGTTTCCATTGTCGTTGTCCGATCTTTCGTCGGGTTAAATGTCATTCCGGGGCGCGCAGAGCGCGAACGCGGAATCTCGAGATTCTCCGGTGCGCAATTGCGCACCATGGTTCGATGCTGCGCACCGCTGCGGAATGACTGCGGTCGTTACCCCGCATCCACAAACCTTGGCGCGCGCTTCTCCAGATTGGCGCGCACGGATTCGGTCTGGTTCGGGCTGCCGAGCAATTTCTGCTGCTCGACCGATTCCGCGAGCAGCGCGGCCGCCGGGTCGACCGACAGATTGTTGAGCATGCGCTTGGCGGCACGGATCGCATCCGGGCTCTTGCCGGCGATTTCGCGCGCGACCTCGAGCGCCGCGGCGCGCGGATCGTCGCAGACGCGGGTGGCAAGGCCGTAACTTTGGGCCTCCTGCGCCGAGAAGATGCGGCCGGTATAGGTGAGCTCGCGCAGGATGTCGTCGCGCACGAGGCTCGCCAGAATCGGCGTGCCCGCCATGTCGGGCACAAGACCCCATTTGATTTCCATGATCGACATCCGCGCATCCTGCGAGAGGAAGCGCATGTCGGCGCCGAGCGCGAGCTGGAAGCCGCCGCCGAACGCGACACCGTGGACCGCTGCGATCACGGGCACCGGAAGCTGGCGCCAGCCCCAGACCGCCTGCTGCGGGAAATTGGCCTTGCCGTGGGTGCGGACGGTGAGATCGCGCTTCTCGCTGCCCGGCACTCCGTTACCGCCGTCCTTCATGGCGGCGAAACGGCCCATGTCGAGCCCGGCGCAGAACGCCCGGCCCTCGCCGGACAGCACCACCACCCGAACGGCTTTTTCCCTGGAAAGCCGGTCGGTTGCGGCCACCAATGCCTCGAACATCGCGGCGTCGAGCGCGTTCATCTTGTCCGCCCGCACCAGGCGGACATCGGCGATACCGTCCGAAATCGATATCGAAACGCGATCTTCCATTGAAATCTCCTCCGCTGTTCCTTGTTGGCGCTTTACAGAAAGGCCGTTGTCCGCTTTTAGTCAATCGACCAATTAACTGACAACCCCCGTGGAGGAAACGATGTTCTCTGATCAGCTTCTTGCCGGGCGGCGCATACTGGTAACCGGTGGTGGCACCGGCCTCGGCAAGTCCATGGCCTCGCGGTTCCTGCAGCTCGGGGCCGAGGTGCATATCTGCGGCCGCCGCAAGAGCGTGTGCGACGAAACCGCCACCGAGCTGATGGCCGAGCATGGCGGGCGCGTGGTCAGCCACGGCGTCGATATCCGCAACGCCATGGCGGTCGACGAGATGATCGAGGCGATCTGGACCACCAGCGGCCCCCTCACCGATCTCATCAACAACGCCGCCGGCAATTTCATCTCGCGCTCGGAAGAATTGTCGCCGCGCGGCTTCGATGCGGTCGCCAATATCGTGATGCACGGCACCTTCTACGTGACGCACGCGGTGGGCCGGCGCTGGATCGCCGGCGGCCATCGCGGCAACGTGGTGTCGATCACCGTGACCTGGGTGCGCAACGGCTCGCCCTATGTGGTGCCGTCGGCCATGAGCAAGTCGGCGATCCACGCCATGACCATGTCGCTTGCGATCGAATGGGGCCGTCACGGCATCCGCCTCAACACCATCGCGCCCGGCGAGATCCCGACCGAGGGCATGAGCAAGCGCATCAAGCCCGGCGACGAGGCCGGTGCGCGCACCAAGGCGATGAACCCGATGGGCCGCGTCGGCACCATGGAGGAATTGCAGAACCTCGCGGTGTTCCTGATCTCCGGCGGCTGCGACTGGATCAACGGCGAGACCATCGCCATGGACGGCGCGCAGGCGCTCGCGATGGGCGGTAATTTCTATCAGCTCCGCGACTGGAGCGACGACGACTGGACCAAGGCGCGCGAGTCGATCAAGGCGCAGAACGAGAAGGATCGCGCGGCGCGGGGCTGAGGCCCGCGCTTGCTCCTCAATCACTACTGTCGTCCCTGCGAAAGCAGGGCCCATAACCACCGCTGCGCGTTGTCGAGCTCGCTGTGGCTCCAGCGTCGCGCCACATACAGATTCGTGGTTATGGGTCCCGGCCTTCGCCGGGACGACGATGTTGAAACAGCGCGGCCAATTCCTCCGTATTGTTTTTCCCGCGCGATGCCGCCACACTCCGTGCAACCAAAACAAGACGTCACGGGGGAACATGTCCGACGCGCAGAAACTAACCAATCTTGCCGACATGGTGCGCGAGCGCGCCAAGAGCCGCGGCGACGCGCTGGCCTATGAATTCGAGGGACGGCAAACCAGCTTCGCCGGGTTCGACATCAAGACCAACCGCGTCGCCAACGCGCTGATCGCGATGGGCGTCGAGAAGGGTGAGCGCATCGCCTATCTCGGCAAGAACAGTGACTTCTATTTCGAGCTGTTGATGGGCGCGATGAAGGCCGGTGTGGTGATGGCGCCGGTGAACTGGCGCCTTGCAGGCCCCGAAGTCGCCTTCATCGTCGACGACTGCAAGGCCCCCGTCCTGTTCGTCGGCCCCGAATTCATCACGCAGGCGCGCAACATCCGCGACAAGCTGCCGAGCGTTCGCACCATCATCACGACCGAGGGCGGCGCGCCGGAATGGCCCGACTTCGTCGCCTGGCGCGATGCGCAGGGCGGCGACGACCCGCGCGTTGCGATCGAGCCGAAGGACATCGCGATCCAGCTCTACACCTCGGGCACGACGGGCAAGCCGAAAGGCGCGATGCTGTCACACGCCAATTTCCTCAACCTCGTGCAAAGCGGCAACGAGGCCGAGAAGCCAGAGTGGAACCGCTGGACCACCGACGACGTCTCGCTGGTCGCGATGCCGATCTTCCACATCGGCGGCTCCGGCTGGGGCGTGATGGGCCTCTATCACGGCGCCCGCGGTGTAATCGCGCGCGAGTTCGACCCGACCAAGGTGCTCGACTTCTTCGAGCAGTCCGGCATCACAAAGCTGTTCATGGTGCCGGCCGCGATGCAGTTCGTGGTGCGGCAGCCGCGGGCGCGGCAGGTCGACTTCTCACGCCTGAAATACATGCTCTATGGCGCCTCACCGATTCCGGCGGCGCTGCTGAAGGAGTGCATCGAGGTCTTCAAATGCGGCTTCGTGCAGATGTACGGCATGACCGAGACCACCGGCACCATCGTCGCGCTGCCGCCGGAGGACCATATCGAAGGGCTCGATCGCATGCGCTCCGCCGGCAAGGCGTTGCCCGGCATCGAGCTTGCGATTCTCGATCCGGACGGCAAGCCGCTGCCGCCGGGCGAAGTCGGCGAAATCGCCACCCGCTCCGGCTCCAACATGGCCGGCTACTGGAATCTGCCCGAGGCCACCGCGCGCACCATCGACAGCGACGGCTGGCTGCGCACCGGCGACGCCGGCTACATGGACAAGGACGGCTATCTCTACATCCACGACCGCATCAAGGACATGATCATCTCCGGGGGCGAGAATATCTATCCGGCCGAGGTCGAGAGCGCGCTGTGCGACCATCCGGACGTGGCGGAAGCGGCCGTGATCGGCATCCCCGACGACAAATGGGGCGAGGCGGTGAAGGCCGTGGTGGTGATGAAGCCGGGCAAGAGCGCGACCGCGACCGACATCATCAACTTCACCCGCGAGCGGATCGCCGGCTACAAGACGCCGAAATCGGTCGACTTCATCCCGGCACTGCCGCGCAACCCGTCGGGCAAGATCCTGCGGCGGAGCCTGCGTGAACCGTACTGGGCGGGCAAGGACCGGCAGGTGAACTAGCGGTCTCTGTCGTCCCGGCCAAGCGAAGCGCGAGCCGGGACCCATAACCATCGTTGTTCATTGTCTGTCGACGCTGGGGCCACATCTCGTTCAACCAATAGCCGACTGTGGTTATGGGTCCCTGCTTTCGCCTGCTTTCGCAGGGACGACGGTGGAGGGAGTGTCGCACTTCACTTCTTCCCCGTCCTCTCCCGCAAGACGCGCCACCGCTCCTGCGCCTCTTTCGGCCAGACCTCTTTCCGATCGTAATACTCGGCGAACACTTTCGCGCCCGGCGGGAACGTCACCCAGGGCTGCTTCGACGAGGTGAAGATGTGAGCATCCGGCGGGCACTGGCTCGGATCATCCAGCGTGCCGACGCGGACGAAGCGTACCGCCGGTCCCGCGCCTGGATAGTTGCTCCACACCGCGACCTTGCAGATGGGGCAACGCGCGATCTTCTGTCCCTTGCCGCTCGCCGAGGGCGTGTCGACGATCTCGGGCTCGGCCGCGATATGCTCGACCCGCTCGGCCTCGTACAACGCGTTGAGCGCGTGCACGGTGCCGGTCTCGCGCTGGCACCAGGTGCAGTGGCAGGCGTGCACGATCAGCGGCCTGCCGGTCAGGCGGTAGCGGACGTTTCTGCAGGTGCATCCACCTTCCATGCTCATGCCGCCTCCTCTGCGTTAGTGCTTGCCGGCTCCCATGTAGCCGAACAGGAAGCCCGCCACTTTGCGCTTCTGGATCTCCTCGCTGCCTTCCGTGATGCGATAGCGGCGGTGATGGCGGTAGATGTGCTCGAACGGCTTGTGGCGCGAATAGCCCATGCCGCCATGCACCTGCATCGCGCGGTCGGCGGCTTCGCAGCACAGACGGTTTGCCCAGAAATTGCACATCGAGACCCGGTCGGACAGCGTGTGCTCGACCTGCGCCTGGGTCAGTTGATCCATCTCCCAGGCGGTCTTGCGGATCAACAGCCGCAGCATCTCGGCCTGGGTCGCGAGCTCGACCAGCGGCCACTGGATCGCCTGGTTCTCGGCCAGCGCCTTGCCGAACGGCTTGCGCTCGCGAGCATATTTCACGCTCTCATTGATGCAGTACACCGCAGCGCCGAGCGAGCTCGCCGCCTGGCGGATGCGGTTCTCGTGCACGAAGCATTGCGCCAGCGACAGGCCGCGGCCGACCTCGCCGAACTGCGCATCCTCCGGCACGAACACATCGGTGAAGCTGACCCGCGGATGGTCGGTCGGCATGTTGAAGGTCCACATATACTCTTCGACCTTCACCCCCGCCGATTTCGCCGGCACCAGGAAGCAGCTGATGCCGCGCGCGTCGCCGTCATTGCCCGAGGTGCGGGCAAACAGCGCGCAGTGCGTGGCGACATGCATGCCTGTCGTCCACATCTTCTCGCCGTTGATGATCCAGCCCTTGACGTTGTCGCGCGTGGCCTGAACCGCTTTGGTTTCCATATGGGTGGCGTCCGAGCCGTGCTCGGGCTCGGTCAGACCGAACGTGATGCGGTACTTGCCGGTGATCGAGCCGTCGATCATCGCCTTCTGCTCGTCGGTTCCGTAGCGGTCGAGCATGGTCACGATCGGCAGATTGCCGACGATCGAGTGTTCGTTCTGCAGGTCGTTGTGCAAACCGAGACCCTTTGAGGCAAAATGTTCGCGGATCACGGCCATCCACAGGTTGGAGCCGTCCTTGCCGCCATAGCGCTTCGGGATCGCGAAGCGCAGATGGCCGGCGGCATCGGCCAGGTTCTTGGCCTTGCGCAGCAAGAGCTCCCATTCATGGCGCGGCAGGCCGCCCTTGTCGAAATCGGTGCGCGCCCATTCACGGCGATGGTCGAAGAAGCGGATGTTGTCGTCAGCCTCTTCCAGCGGCTTGATCTCGCGTTCGATGAAGCGATCGAGCTCAGCGAGATAGGCTGTCAGGTCAGCCGGCAAGTTGAAATCCAAGGCGGTCTCTCCCGGAAATATTGTTGATTCTGATTTTGCGTCTAGACGCTGTCGCGCATCCGCGTTCGGATCGATTAAGGTGAGAAGCCTGTCGCCAAGTCAAGCAGGCGAGCGAGGCTTGCACGCGCGGTCGCCTTGCGTAATTGGATGGCACGGAACGACGCGCAGGCGCTAGGATATCAGCAATATTCTTCGCCGCAGAAAATCGACGGGAGCAAACATGGATCTGAAATTCTCCAAGGTGACGCGCAGGGGTCCCATCACCATCGTGACGCTGTCGCGGCCCGAGGTCTACAACGCGCTGCATATCGACGCGCATTTCGAGCTCAACAAGGTGTTCGACGAGTTCTCCGCCGATCCCGAGCAGTGGGTCGCGATCGTCACCGGCGCCGGCGACAAGGCGTTCTGCGCCGGCAACGACCTGAAATGGCAGGCTGCCGGAGGCAAGCGCGGCTGGGACAAGGGCGGCTTCGCCGGCCTGACCACCCGCTTCGACTGCGACAAGCCGATCATCGCCGCAGTCAACGGCGTCGCGATGGGCGGCGGCTTCGAGATCGCATTGGCCTGCGATCTGATCATCGCCTCCGAGAATGCGACCTTCGCCCTGCCCGAGCCGCGCGTCGGCCTCGCGGCGCTGGCCGGCGGCCTGCACCGGCTGCCGCGCCAGATCGGGCTGAAGCGCGCCATGGGCATGATCCTGACCGCGCGCCATGTCAGCGCCAAGGAAGGCCTCGAACTCGGCTTCGTCAACGAGGTGGTGCCGCAGGGCGAGGCGCTGGCAGCCGCCGAGCGCTGGGCCGAGACCATCACCAAGAACTCGCCGATGTCGATCCGCGCCTCCAAGCAGGCGATCCAGAAGGGCCTTGAAGTGTCGCTGGAGCAAGCGCTGGCTGAGCAGCGCGACTATCCGGCGGTGAAGGCGATGGCCGCCTCGCGGGATTACATCGAGGGCCCGAAGGCGTTTTCGGAGAAGCGGCCGCCGAAGTGGCTGGGGCGGTAGCACGTCCCTTCTGTCATTCCGGGGCGATGCGAAGCATCGAAGCCGAAATCTCGAGATTCCGGGTCTGGTGCTGACGCACCATCCCGGAATGACGGCGATCCTGTCATGACGACGTAGGATGGGTAGAGCGCAGCGAAACCCATCTACGCTTGCCGCGTGTCGTGATGGGTTTCGCTGCGCTCTACCCCATCCTACCTTTCGAGTTCCCGCTTGTATGATGCGTAGTTCGGCTGGTCGACGGCGAGCTTGTCCAGCGTGGTCTGCCAGAGATGCTCCGATAGCCCCGGCGTTTTCAGATCGACCTCGCCACCTGCGATCTTCTCCGACAGCACGCGGTTCAGCTCCATCAGCGTCCCGTCGGTGCCCAGCAATTGCTTCAGCCGCGCGGCCTCGGTCGCATCGCCGGCCTCGGCGAGCGCGAGCTGCCGCGTCACCAGGTCGAGCGCGTTGATGCCGACGCGCAGCTTGAAGCCGTTGTGCCCCTTGATCGCGGGCGCGATCTCGCTGCGCAGGAAGTCGGCGACGGCCTTGATCAGTTCGGTGGGTGTCGGTTCGTCCTGCATGTCACTTGCTCTCTTTCTTGCGCATGATCGATTCCGAAGACCGGCCTCCACGTTCCGGGATCATGCGCGCGGCGCCAGCAACCGCAGCAGATCGATCTCGGTCTCCGACGCGCGCCGCCCGATCATCGCGCGCTCCATCGAGTGATCCGGGCCGCTTCGGAAGCGCTGCATCATGCCGCAACACATCACGCCCCAGCGCAGCGTGCCCATCACTTCCCAGAACATCACGCGCTCGGGGTCGGCCCTGCGGCCGGCTTCCTCATAGCCCGCGAACAAATCTTCGCGCGTGCCGAAACCGCCGACCGGCTTGTCGATCTCGCCGAAGCGCCATGAGTTGACGCAGATCCATCCGAGATCCTCCATCGGATCGCCGGTATGCGCGAGCTCCCAGTCGAGCACCGCGCGCACCCCGTCGGGACCGATGATCAGATTACCGTGGCGGAAATCGCCATGCACCAGCGTCGTCTCCGACGACGGACCGGGATCGTGATCGCGCAGCCAGCGCAGCGCCAATTCGAACACCGGCCGCGGCCAGTTGAAGCTGTGATACTCGCGGGAGAGATCCTCGATCTCCCTGGTCGCGGTCAGGCTGCGCAGCTTCGGCAGCTTGGCCTTCGGCAGGCCATGGATGCCGGCGATGACGCGGCCGAGCTGGCGGGCGAGAATCGGCCGCGCGCCGGCAAATCCCTCGTCGCGCAAAATTTTCCGCGCGATGGTCTCGCCTTCGACCCGCGCCATGATGAAGCCGCGGCCAAGGCCGTCCTCCGGCCTCAAGACATGCATCACCTTCGGCGACGGCAGGCCCGCGTCATGCGCGAGCTGCATCAGCGTCGCCTCGGCATCGAGGCCGGCGGCGCGGCCCGGCGCGGCACCGTAGCCCGGCGGCGCGCGGCGCAGGATCGCGCCGACAGTGCCGTTCGGGTGCACGATGTCGAACGACCAGGTCTCCTGGCTGGCGCCGCCGGAGAGTTTTGCGGCGCCGGTGACGCCGGTCGCGCCGGGATGAAACGAGGCGACGCAGCGGGTGAGTTCGGTCTCGATCATTTGCCCTTGAACTTCGCCGGCCGCTTCTCGAGGAATGCGGTGACACCTTCCTTGAAATCCTCGGCGCTGCCGGCAAGGCGCTGCGACTCGAATTCCAGATTGAGCTGATCCTCGAGGGTATTTTCCGGGCTGTCCCAATAGAGCTTTCGGATCAGCGACAACGCCACCGTCGGGCCGTTGGCGAGATCGTGCGCGAGCTTCATGGTTTCTTCCATCAGCGCGGCGTCGTCATAGACGCGGTTGACGAGGCCCCACTCCAGCGCCTTCTCGGCCGGCAGCCGCTCGCCGAGCAGCGACAGCTCGACCGAGCGCGCCTTGCCGATCAGCCGCGGCAACAGCCAGGTCGAGCCGCAATCCGGCACCAGGCCAATGCGGCGGAATGCCTGCAGGAAATACGACGAACGCGCGCACAGGATGAGGTCGCCCATCAGGGCGAAGCTCATGCCGGCGCCGGCGGCCGGACCGTTCACCGCCGTCACGATCGGACAGTGCAGCTTACGCAATCGGCGCAGGAACGGATGGAACGCGGTCTCCAGCGCCGCGCCGGCATTGCTCTTGCCGGGCTTCTGCTGGTTGCGGCCCTGCAGATTGGCGCCGGTGCAGAAGGCGCGGCCCGCGCCCGTGATCACCAGGCAGCGCACCTCATCGCGCCTGTCGTCGATCGCATCGAGCGCTTCGGCAAGCCCGCCCAGCATGTCGATCGAAACCGCGTTCATGACTTCCTGGTGGTCGAGCCTCAGGATCGCGACCGATCCGTCGAAGTCGAGCGTGACGTGCTTGAACTGCATGGTTTCCTCTTCACGTTGTTTCGGCGGTGGGTACCGCGGTAGGTCGATGCTTCGACCCATATTTGATTTTTGTGCCGGGCTTGTCCATGGTCGGCGGCAAGCCCATCCGTGAACGCGTGATTAGCGCGCACCAAACCAAATGGAAACCCCAATGAGTGGCATCTTCGATCTCACCGGCCGCGTCGCTGTCATCACCGGCGGCAACGGCGGCATCGGCCTCGGCATCGCGCAGGCGCTGAACGCCGCCGGCTGCAACGTCTCGATCTGGGGCCGCAACGCGGAAAAAAACGCCAACGCCGCGGCCTCGATGAAGGCCGGCCCCGGCAAGGTCGCGACGCAATTCTGCGACGTCAGCGATCCCGGCTCGGTCAAGACCGCGATGAAGGCAACCCTGGACACCTTCGGCCGCGTCGACGGCTGCTTCGCCAACGCCGGCATCGGCGGCGGCGGACGTAGAGCCTTCATCGACCGCACCGAGGAGGAATGGCGCAAGATGTTCGCGACCAATCTCGACGGCGTGTTTCACGTATTCCAGGCTGCGGCACGCCACATGACCGACCGCGCCGAGGCCGGCGACAAGTTCGGCCGGCTGGTCGCCACCTCGAGCCTCGCCTCGCTGTTCGGCACCGCGCGCAATGAGCACTATGCCGGCACCAAGGCGGCGCTGAACGCGCTGTGCCGCGCACTCGGCGTCGAGCTCGCGCGCCACGGCGTCACGGCGAACGCGATCCTGCCCGGCTGGATCAAGAGCGACATGACCGCCGGCATCATGGCCAACGACAAGTTCGTCGCCAATGTGATGCCGCGCATCCCCCTGCGCCGCTTCGGCGAGCCAAGCGATTTCGGCGGCATCGCCGTCTACATCATGAGCAAGGCGTCGTCCTATCATACGGCGGATTGCTTTGTGATCGACGGCGGGTACACGGCGTTCTAGCCCGGCTCTTGCCGCATCAACGCCGTCGTCACGGCGAAGGCCGGGACCCATACGCCGCGGCGGATGTTGTGAACGGGACTCGTCGTACCAGCATCGCACCACAAATGACATCGGTAGTTATGGGTCCCGGCCTTCAACGGGACGACGCTGAATATGTGGCGCGCGGTTGAGTCATACATCCGCGCCCTCGCGGCGCAGTTGCGCGGCGTGGAATGACGGCCGGAGAGCGACGGATAGAACAACGCGCGACGCAGCGTCGCTTCCGTCGCGGCAAAACTGCTGCTAGCGTTTGAGCCGCAAGGGACGCAATGAGGCGGCTTTTAACAAGCAGGGAGGATATTTCAGATGTTTTCACACGTGATGGTTGGCACCAACGATCTCGACAAGGCCAAGGCATTTTATGATGCGCTGCTTGGCACGCTTGATGTCCGGCCGGCCCGGGTTGACGGTCACCGCATCATGTACCTCACCAAGGCCGGCATTTTCATGGTGTCCAAGCCGATCAACGGCGAACCGGCGACGCATGCCAATGGCGGCACGATCGGCTTTGCCTGCTCTTCGCCGGAGCAGGTCCATGCCTGGCACGCGGCCGGCGTCGCCAATGGCGGCAAGCCTTGCGAGGACCCGCCGGGCGTACGGGAAGGTTCTGGCGTGAAGCTCTATCTCGCCTATCTGCGCGACCTCGACGGCAACAAGATCTGCGCGATGCATCGGATGAGCTAACCGGCCTCCGCCGGACTCTTTTCACGCTGTACGCGGCGGCGTTCAAACAACGTTTGAAACGCCGTCGCGAAATTCCGCGATGCGGTAGCGGTGATCGGAAAATCGGTACTCGCGCTTCGCGTCGCACGCGTCTATTGTCCGCCGCGAAACGCGCCTTCGCGAGGGAGAAAAGACAGTGAAACATGCCTATGTGCCGCGCACCACGAACTACACGCTCAGTCCAGGCGACGAGCTCAATGACCTGCGCATGTCGGACAAGGTCCGCCCGCTCTACGACCATGTGAAGCAGTTCATCCGCGACACGGTCGACCCGATGTCGGTCGAGTTCTATCGCGCCGGCGAGAAGAAGACCAACCGCTGGAGCTTCACGGACGAGCAGCTCGCGATCCTGCAGAAGGCCAAGGACAAGGCCAAGGAAGTCGGCCTCTGGAACTTCTTCCTGCCCGATGCAGAAACCGGCGAAGGCCTCAACAACCTCGACTACGCCTACATCGCCGCCGAGCTCGGGAAGAGCCCGCTGGCCTCCGAGACCATGAACTGCTCGGCGCCCGACACCGGCAACATGGAGGTGCTGGAGCGCGTCGGCACCAAGGCGCAGAAGGAGAAGTGGCTGAAGCCGCTGCTCAATGGCGAGATCCGCTCGGCCTATGCGATGACCGAGCCGAACGTCGCCTCCTCCGACGCCAAGAACATCTCGACCACCGCAAAGCTCGTCGGCGACGAGTGGGTGATCAACGGCGAGAAGTATTACATCTCCGGCGCCGGCGATCCGCGCTGCAAGATCATGATCGTGATGGTGAAGACCAATCCCGACGCCGCGCCGAGCAAGCAACAGTCGCAGATCCTGGTGCCGATCGACACCCCCGGCGTCGAGATCCTCGGGCCCATGCACGTGTTCGGCCACGACCACGCGCCGCGCGGCCACATGCATCTGCGCTTCAACAATTGCAAGGTGCCGAAGGAAAACATGCTGCTCGGCGAAGGCCGCGGCTTCGAGATTTCGCAGGTCCGCCTCGGACCGGGCCGCATCCATCACTGCATGCGCACCATCGGCAAGGCCGAGAAGGCGCTCGACATGATGGTGCAGCGTGGCCTGACCCGCGAAGCGTTCGGCAAGAAGATCGCCCATCTCGGCGGCAACATGCAGATCATCGCCCAGGCTCGTTGCGAAATCGAGGCGATGCGGCTGATGGTGCTGAAGGCGGCCAAGGCGATGGACGTGCTCGGCAACAAGGAAGCCCGCGTCTGGGTCTCGATGGTCAAGGCCATGGTGCCCGAACGCGCCTGCAAGCTGATCGACCAGGCGATCCAGATGCACGGCGCCACCGGCATCTCGCAGTGGTCGCCGCTCGGCGAAATGTACCAGGACGTCCGCCATCTCCGCTTCGCCGACGGTCCGGACGAGGTGCACTGGATGGTGGTCGGCCGCCACGAACTGAGCATGCCGTAGTCGCTTCTTCTCCTTCTCCCCGCTCTTGCGGGGAGAAGGCCGGGATGAGGGGCTGCCTCCGCAAGCACGGTGAGAGATAGTCTCGCGGAGAATCCCCCTCACCCGGATCGCATCTGACGATGCGATCCGACCTCTCCCCGCAGGCGGGGCGAGGTAAGGGAAGAGCGCTCCAAGGAACAAACAAGCAAGTCTGCAAGGCGGGTTCGCGCGAGCGTGTCCCGCCTTTTACTTTGCTGTCCGGTCGCGGCGGGTTACGCTCCCCTAACCCGCCCTACGAACTTCCGGACATTCCCATGGAATATTCCCCAAGCGACCTCACCCAACGCGAACGCTACAAGGTGCTGACCTCCTTCGTGCTGCCGCGGCCGATCGCCTGGGTGACGAGCACGAGCGCGGACGGCGTGGTCAATGCGGCGCCGTTCTCGTTCTTCAATGTGTTCTGCGAGGATCCGCCGCTCTGCATGTTTGCGGTCAATCGCCGGCCCGACGGCCGCGAGAAGGACACCCTGGTCAACATCCAGCGTCTCGGCGAATTCGTGGTCAACCTGACCGACGAGCCGCTGGCGCGCGCGATGCATGAGACCTCCGGCGACTTCCCGCCCGAGATCGGCGAGCCCGATTATCTCGGCCTGAAGCTCGCGCCCTCAAGCAAGATCGCAGTCCCTCGCCTCGCCCAGGCGCCGTTCGCGATGGAGTGCAAGACCTGGAAGCTGATCGACGTCAATGGCGACCGCCAGCTGATCATGGGCGAAGGCATCCATTTCCACATTCGCGACGAATTGTGGGACCGCGAGGCGATGCGCGTCCACATGGAGCGCTACCACCCGATCGGCCGCATGTTCGCCGACCGCTACTGCCGCACCGACGACCGCGTGGTGTTTCCCGCGGCCGAGGGCACAAAGAAATAGAGGATCAGACAATGAGCGAAACATTCCGCGACAACGAAGCGCAGAGCCGGTTCGAGCTCGCCGTCGACGGCTCAACCGCTTTCGTGGTCTACCGAAAGACGCCGGACACGATCACGCTTGTGCACACCGAGGTGCCGCCGGAGCTTGGCGGCCGCGGGATCGGCTCCAAGCTCGCACGCGCCACGCTCGACGCCGTCCGCGCGCAGGGCATCAAGCTCGTCGTGAAATGCGAATTCATCCAGGGCTTCATGAAGAAGCATCCGGAGTATGACGATCTGTTGGGGTGATCGCAGGGCGGGTTGGCAAAGCTGTCATTTCGTCATGGCCGGGCTTGTCCCGGCCATGACGCGTTTCGTCACGACGCCACCGGCTCGCCGATCTTGTCCTGCGTCTTCGTTTCGAAATCGCTGGCGTCGTGGCGCTCATGGAGCTGGCTCGACGGCTCGCCCCAGGTGCGGTTGACCATGCGTCCGCGCTTCACCGCGGGCCGTGCCGCGATCGCATCGGTCCAGCGCTGCACGTTCTTGTAGTCCTGCACCGAGAGGAATTCGCCGCCGCCGTAAAGCAGACCCTTGGCGAGGCTGCCGTACCAGGGCCACACCGCCATGTCGGCGATGGTGTAGACATCGCCCGAGAGATACTCGTTGTCGGCGAGCCGGCGGTCGAGCACGTCGAGCTGGCGCTTCACCTCCATCGCGAAGCGGTCGATCGCGTATTCGATCTTGGTCGGCGCATAGGCGTAGAAATGGCCGAAGCCGCCGCCGAGATAGGGCGCGGCGCCCATCTGCCAGAACAGCCAGGAGAAGGTTTCGGCGCGGGTCTTGACGTCGGTCGGCAGGAACGCGCCGAACTTTTCCGCGAGGTACACCAGGATCGAGCCCGACTCGAACACCCTGATCGGCTCCTTTCCGCTGCGGTCCATCAGCGCCGGGATCTTCGAGTTCGGATTGACCGCGACGAAGCCGCTGCCGAACTGGTTGCCGTCGATCTTGATCAGCCAGGCGTCGTATTCCGCGCCCTTGTGACCCGCCGCCAGCAGCTCTTCCAGCATCACGGTGACCTTGACGCCGTTCGGCGTCGCCAGCGAGTAGAGTTGCAGCGGATGGCGGCCGACCGGCAGTTCCTTGTCGTGGGTGGGACCGGCGATCGGCCGGTTGATGCTGGCGAAGCGCCCACCGCTCTCCTTGTTCCAGGTCCAGACTTTCGGCGGCTCGTAGGCAGGAATGTCATTCACGTCGTTGGCTCCCGATTCATGTTCTTGCCAGGTGGCGCGGCGGCGCCGTGCCCATCCCCATGTCCGCACTAGATGGTGCGCGGGCTGCGCTTTGCCCACCCCGCGGATCGCATTTTCTATCCAGCGGAATGCGCTGCGAGGGATGCAGCCGGAGCAGCGCCTGCACGCAAGATCGCCGTGGCCGAAACCCGCTTGGCTTCGCGGACCGTGATGCGCTAGCGTTGCAGCGGCTGACGCCAACAAGCACAAGAAGCAGCCGCCGGGAGAGAACCAGTCCATGAAATCACCGATCTGCGATATGCTGGGGATAGACTTCCCCCTGCTCGCTTTCAGCCATTGCCGCGACGTGGTAGCGGCGGTCAGCCGCGCCGGCGGTTTCGGCGTGCTCGGCGCGACCGCGCATTCGCCGGAGACCCTGGAGCAGGAGTTGAAGTGGATCGACGCGCATGTCGACGGCAAGCCCTATGGCATCGACGTGCTGATCCCGGAAAACATCTCGACCGCCGGCGAGAAGAACGTCACCTGGAAAAGCCTCGAGGCGCGGGTCTCGCAGGAGCATCGCGACTTCACCCGCAATCTCTTGAAGAAATACGACATCGAGCTGACCGGCCGCAACGTCGCCGACAACCAGCCGCAGCCGTTCGACGCCGAGACCGCGCTGCAACTGCTCGAAGTCTCGTTCCGGCATCCGATCCGGCTGATCGCGAATGCGCTCGGCGTGCCGCCGAAGGCGATGATCGAGATGGGGCGCAAGCACGGCGTGCCGGTGGCGGCGTTGGTCGGCTCCAAGGAGCACGCGCTGCGCCAGGTCGCGGCCGGTGTCGATATCCTGGTCGCGCAGGGCACCGAAGCCGGCGGCCATTGCGGCGAGGTCTCGACCATGGTGCTGGTGCCGGAGGTGATCAAGGCGGTCAAAAAGATCCGCGACGTGCCGGTGCTCGCCGCCGGCGGCATCATGACCGGCAGCCAGATGGCGGCCTGCATGGCGATGGGCGCGGCCGGCGCCTGGACCGGCTCGGTGTGGCTGGCCACGGTGGAATCGGAGACGTCGGAGATCTTCCGCGAGAAGATGATCGCGGCCTCCTCGCGCGACGCGGTGCGCTCCAAGGGCCGCACCGGCAAGCCGGCGCGGCAGCTCCGCTCGGTCTGGACCGATGCCTGGGACCGCTCGCCGGAAAGCCCCGGCGCGCTGCCGATGCCGCTGCAAAGCATCATCAGCCGCGACGCCTTCAACGCGATCGACCGCGCCGCAGCTGGTGGTAACGAGAAGGCCCGCGACCTCGTCAGCTATTTCGTCGGCCAAGGCGTCGGCCTGATCGACAGCGTCAAATCCGCCGGCGCCGTGGTGCAGGAGTTCAAGGAAGAGTTCGTCGAAGCTGTCGAGCACATGAACGCGCTGGTGGCGGAGTGACGATCCCTCCCCGCCGTCATTGCGAGGAGCAAAGCGACGAAGCAATCCACCTTTCCCCGTGTCGGAGCATGGATTGCTTCGCTTCGCTCGCAATGACGCCCATAACAACCATCGAGTCCAAGACCGCAGAGTGAACCAACAAGAATGTCGAACAGCATCCCCGAAGACCGCATTCCCGTCATCGTCGGCGTCGGCGAGATCGTCGATCGACCGAAGGACATCGCCGCCGGCCTCGAGCCGCTCACGCTGCTTGAGGAGGCGCTGAAGCGCGCCGAGGCGGACAGCGGCGCCAGGCTGCTGTCCGACGTGCAGTCGCTCGACGTCGTCAACTTCCTGAGCTGGCGCTACCGCGATCCCGAGAAGCAGCTCGCCGCACGGCTCGGCATTCAGCCTTCGCATCTCTATTACGGCCCGGTCGGCGGCGAGAGTCCGATCCGCTATCTGCACGAGGCTGCGCAACGCATTGCGCGCGGCGAATGCAGCGTCGCCGCGGTCTGTGGCGCGGAGGCGCAGTCGACGGCGACCAAGGCGCAGCGTGCCGGCGTGGAGCTGCCGTGGACGCCGTTCGCGCACGACGTGGAGGAGCCGAAGCGCGGCGCCGCGTTCCAGAAGCCGATGGCCGTGAGCCTCGGCGTGTTCAGGCCGATCACGGTCTATCCGCTCTATGAATCCGCAACATCGGCGCATTGGGGCCAGACGCCGCGCGACGCGCTGAAGGAATCGGGCGAGCTATGGTCGACCTATGCGCGCGTCGCGGCCGACAATCCGAACTCGTGGCTGAAGAAGACCTTCACCGGCGACGAGATCACCACGGCCACGCCCGACAACCGGATGATCGCCTGGCCGTATACAAAGCTGATGGTGGCGAACCCGACGGTGAACATGGGCGGCGCGCTGATCCTGACCAGCCTCGCGAAGGCGCGCGCGGCCGGCGTGCCGCAGGACAAGCTGATCTATCCGCTCGGCGGCGCCTCGGCGGAAGAGCCGCGCGACTATCTGATCCGCGATCAGTTCGTCGAAAGCCACGCGCAGACCGCGGTGCTGAAGGCGGTGATGGATCTCGTCGGCGGCGATGGCAAGAAGTTCGACGCGATCGAGCTCTATAGCTGCTTCCCCTGCGTACCCAAGATGGCGCGCCGGACGCTCGGCCTCGGTGCCGACGTGCAGCCGACCGTGACGGGTGGTCTGACGTTCTTCGGCGCGCCGCTCAACACCTACATGACGCACTCGGCCTGCGCGATGGTGCGCAAGCTCCGAAGCGGCGGCACGCTCGGCCTGCTCTATGGCCAGGGCGGCTTCGTCACCAAGCATCATGGCCTCGTGCTGTCGCGCGCGGCGCCGAACGTCGCGCTCAAGCAGGACACGTCCGTGCAGACGGAGGCCGACCGCAACAGGCGCAACGTGCCCGACTTCACCGCCGAGGCTGCGGGAAAGGGCAAGATCGAGGCCTTCACCGTGATCTATCGCGCCAATGGCGAAGTCGAGCATGGCGTCACCATGCTGCGCACCGAGGACGGCCGGCGCACGCTCGGCCGCATCCCGGCGAGCGACACGGCGACGCTGGCCTATCTGCAGGACATGGACCGCACGCCGGTCGGTACCACCGGCGACATCGTCACCGCCGGCGATGGCATGCTGGAATGGCGGGTGGGCTGACAATTCCTACCACGCCGCAAAATCCGCCGTCATCCTGAGAGTCTGACTCATAAATCACCCAACCTTAGCTGCAGCCGCGAGTCTGCGGGTCAGGAGCCTGATGTGCAATCAGCAGCCAGGCAGCTTCGGTTGCCACCGTCGCCTCGAAGTCCTTGGCGAGGCGGCGGCATCTGCCGAACCAAGCGAATGTGCGTTCAACCACCCACCGCCTCGGCAGAAGCTGGAAGCCTTTGACGCCTTGAGGCCGCTCGACGATCTCGACAGTCCATGGACCGCAGTCTGAGAGCGCGTCGAGGAGTTGATTTCCGCGGTAGATCCGGTCGGCAAAGACGTGGCGCAGCCGGGGGAAGTTCATCCGCACGTTCTTCAGCAGCGGTACGGCGCCATGGCAGTCCTGAACGTTGGCGGGATGAACATGAACCCCAAGGAGGAGGCCATTGGTATCCGTCACAATGTGCCGCTTGCGGCCGTAGATGCGCTTGCCTGCATCGTAGCCGCGCGGTCCACCAGCTTGGGTGGTTGGCGCACTTTGACTGTCGATCACGGCTGCCGTCGGCTTCGGTGTCCGTCCAAGCTTTTTTCGCGCCCGGCGGACAAGCACGCTGACAATCCTCTGCCACCGGCCTGTATCCCGCCATCTATAAAAATAGCCCTGCACCGTCGAATAGGGCGGGAGCTCCTGCGGCAACGCCCGCCACTGGCAGCCGGTCGAAACGATATAGAGGATCGCTTCGATCACACGACGCAGCTCCGTCTTACGCGGCCGGCCGCGCCGGTTCGCTCGCGGCAACAGGCGTCTGATCACCGCCCACTCCGCATCGGTCATATCGCTTGCATAACGCAGATCGTCCCGCCGATATTGCTCCCGAGTGATCTTGGTCCAGGGCATCGTGCTCTCCCTCGAATCTTTGCAAATCCGATGGAATCACACCCCACTGAGATCACTCACCCATTTTTCAGTCAGGCTCTGAGGTGCGAGCGGAGCGAGCCTCGAAGGATGGGCTGCGAACACCGTCGTGATCCCATCCTTCGAGGCGCGCAAGGGCGCGCACCTCAGGATGACGGCAGCGCAAGCGGCTTGAGGTGAGAGGCAGGAACGAGCTTACCTGTCCTCCCCTACCCCTTCACGTCCTGCTTTTCGGATGCCGTGGTCGGCTTGCCCTTGGCGCCGGCACCGGTGACGCGGACATGGTCGCCGTCGGCGAGGCCGTCCGGCGGGGCGGTGATGATGCGATCGTCGGGCGCGAGGCCGGTGGCGATCTCGATCTCCTTGCCGAGGTCGCGGCCAATCTTCACGGTCTTGAACAGCACCTTGTCGTCAGGACCGACGGTTGCGACCCGCAGGCCACTGCTGTTGAAGATCAGCGCGCTGGCGGGAATGCTGAGCGGCGTGGATTCGCGCTGCAGATTGAGCTTCACGCTGGCATAGCTGCCCGGCATCAATTCGCCGGAGGAGTTGTCGAGCCCGAGTTGCATCCGCGTCGTGCCGGAGGCGACATCGACCGCCTGCGAGGAGGCTTCCACCGTCGCCTGGAAGGTGCGGTTCGGGTAATCCGGCAGCGCCAGCGTCGCCTTGGCG
Source organism: Bradyrhizobium sp. USDA 4503 (assembly GCF_054055815.1). Taxonomy (NCBI): domain Bacteria; kingdom Pseudomonadati; phylum Pseudomonadota; class Alphaproteobacteria; order Hyphomicrobiales; family Nitrobacteraceae; genus Bradyrhizobium; species Bradyrhizobium sp. USDA 4503. The sequence goes on along the minus strand of NZ_JBSRXS010000001.1, from coordinate 8,744,182 downwards.
CCGATCTTGATCGCCGGGACGTAGTTCTGCGGCACGTTGACATAGACGCGCAGCTTGGTGATGTCCGAGATCGTGAACATCGCCGGGCCCGAGTTGCCGCCGGCGTTGATCAGCGCGCCGACGTCGGTGTCGCGCGAGGTCACCACGCCGTCGAACGGCGCCGTGATCTTCTTGTATCCGGCGAGCGCTTCCAGCCGCTCGACATTGGCCTGGCCGGCCTTGACCGCACCGTTCTTGTTGGAAAGGTCGGCGGTGCGCTCGTCGATCTCCTGGGCGGAGACGAAGTTCGAGGCCACCAGCGTCTTGCGCCGGTTCAACGTGGCCTCGGAGAGCTTGGCCGAGGCCTGGGCGCTGGCGAGATCGGCGCGCGCCTGCAGCAATTGCTGGTCGAGGTCGGGCGCCTCGATCTCGGCGATCACCTGGCCGGCCTTGACGCGGGCGCCGATGTCGGCGTCCCAGTTCTTGAGATAGCCGGACACCCGGGCATAGATCGGCGCGCGGGAATAGGCCTCGAGCCGGCCCGGCAGGTCGATCGTGGGGCTCAGCGCCTTGGCATTGGGCAGCGCCACCGCGACGGTCGGAATGGCCTGGTCGTCGGTCCATTCCTTCAGCCGCGTGTCCTGTTCCTCACGGGCGCGGATCCCGGTGCCGACGATCAGGCCCGCCCCTACCAGGGCCACCACGCCGAAGATGCCCAGCTTCCGGCGTGAGACCGGGGGGCGCTTTTCAGTGGGCGGCATGCGGAATCTCCGATGAGGCGGCGGCTTTGGCGCCTTGCTTCTTGTGTACCATACTGAATACCACGGGAACAAACATCAGCGTCGCGAAGGTGGCGAAGATCAGGCCGCCGATCACGGCGCGGCCCAACGGCGCGTTCTGCTCGCCGCCCTCGCCCAGCCCCAGCGCCATCGGCGCCATGCCGATGATCATGGCAAGCGCGGTCATCAGCACCGGGCGGAACCGGACGAAGCCGGCTTCCAGGGCGGCCGCGACGGGATCGCCGAGTTCCTCATAGCGCTCGCGGGCGAAGCTGATCACGAGCACGCTGTTGGCCGTCGCCACACCCATGCACATGATGGCGCCGGTGAGCGCCGGAACCGACAGCGTGGTCTCCGTCGTGAACAGCATCCAGACAATGCCGGCGAGCGCAGCGGGCAGCGCCGTGATGATCACGAACGGGTCCGACCAGGACTGGAAGTTCACGACGATCAGGAAGTAGATCAGCACGACGGCGCCGAGCAGGCCGAACAAGAGGCCGGTGAAGGCCGAGTTCATGGTCTGCACCTGGCCGAGCAGCACCACGGACGAGCCCTTCGGCACCTCCTTGGCAGTGTCGGCGATCAGCTTGCGCACGTCGGTCGCGACGCCGCCGAGATCCCGGCCTTGCGTCGTGGCGTAGATCTGCACCAGCGACTGGATGTCATATTGCGACACCACCGCACTCGAGGTCGCGCGCTTGATGTCGGCGATGCCGCCGAGGATCGGTGCCTGGGCGTTGCCGGTCGCGGTGATCGGCAGGGTCTGCAGCGCGCTCAGCGAGTCGATCTGGTATTGCGGCGTCTGCATCACGATCGAATACGACACGCCGTTATCGGGATTGAGATAATAGGTCGGCGCCACCTGCGAGGAGCCGGCGAGGTTGACCACCAGCGAGTTGGTGACGTCGCGCTCGGTCAGGCCGACATATTGTGCGCGGGTGCGGTCGACATCGATGTTGAAGGTCGGGTTGTTCGGCGACTGCTGGATCCGCGCATCGGCGATGCCGGGGATGCGCTTGATCCCGGCCAGCAGCTTGTTGGCATAGGCGAAGTTGGCCTCGAGATTGGCGCCGCGGATCTGCAGGTCGATCGGCGCCGGCGCGCCGAAGTTCAGGATCTGGCTGACGATGTCGGCCGGCAGGAACGCGAAGCTGGTGCCCGGGAACAGCCGCGGCAATTGCTCACGCAGTGCGCGGACATGCTGTTCGGTCGGCTTGTGGCCTTCCTTGAGGCGTATCTGGATGTCGCCGTCCTGCGGACCGATCACGCCGGTGTTGTTGTAGGTCATGTTGATGCCGGAGATCGGCATGCCGATGTTGTCGGTCATGGTCTCGATCTCGCCGGGCACCAGCTTGCGGATCGCCTTCTGGATGTCGGCGAGCTGGTTGGCGGTCTCCTCGACGCGGGTGCCGACCTGGGTGCGGACATGCATCAGGATGTTGCCGGCGTCGACCGACGGGAAGAAGTTGCGCCCGAGGAACGGCACCAAGAGGAACGACGCGGCGACGACTGCGAGAAAGCAGCTCACGAACACCGTGCGATGACCGAGCGCCATCGCGAGCAGGCCACGATAGCCGCTGCGGATGCGCTCGAACCGCGCCTCGAAGCCGCGCTGGAACCAGACCAAAGGATTGCGCGACTTCGGCGGCGCGCCCTCATGATGCACATGCGCCTGCAGCAGATAGTTCGCCATGGTCGGCACCAGGGTGCGCGACAGGATGAACGACCAGATCATCGCGAACATCACCGCTTCGGCCATCGGCACGAACAGGAAGCGCGCCACGCCGGTGAGGAAGAACATCGGCACGAACACGATGCAGATACAGAGCAGCGAGACGAAGGCCGGCGTCACGATCTGGTTGGCGCCGTCGAGGATCGACTGCTCGACCGGCTTGCCCTGCTCGAGGTGATAATTGATGTTCTCGATCGTCACCGTGGCGTCGTCGACCAGGATGCCGACCGCGAGCGCGAGGCCGCCGAGCGTCATGATGTTCAGCGTCTCGCCGATCAGGGACAGCATGATGATGGCGCCGAGCACCGACAGCGGGATCGACACCGCGATGATGACGGTCGAGCGCCAGCTGCCGAGGAACAAGAGGATCATGATGCTGGTGAGCAGCGCGGCGATCACGCCCTCGAACGCGACGCCGGTGATCGCGCCGCGGACGAACACCGACTGGTCGCCGATGAAGCCGATCTTCAGCGCGTCCGGCATCTGGTCCTTGACCTCGATCACCTTCTGCTTGATGCCGGAGATGATATCGAGCGTCGAGGTGGCGCCGGCCTTCAGCACCATCATCAAGACCGAGCGGTTGCCGTCGACATGGACGATGTTGGTTTGCGGCGGATTGCCGTCGCGGACCGACGCGACGTCACGCACATAGACCATCGCGCCGTTGACCTGCTTGATCGGCAGGTCGCCGAGCTCCTCGAGCCGCAGCGGCGAGTTGTTGAGGTTGATGGTGTATTCGAAATTGCCGATCTTCTGCGTGCCGACCGGCGTGATCAGGTTCTGCGCGGCGAGCGCATTGGCGACGTCCTGACCCGACAGGCCGCGCGCCTGCAGCGCGGTCGAATTGAGATCGATCTGGACCTGGCGCTGCTTGCCGCCGAACGGATACGGGATCGCCGCACCAGGCACCGTGACCAGCGGCGTGCGCAGCTGGTTGATGCCGATATCGGCGAGGTTCTGCTCGGTCAGTCCCTCGCCCGACAGCGCGACCTGGATGATCGGAACCGTCGAGGCGCTGTAGTTCAGGATCAGCGGCGGCGTCGCGCCCGGCGGCATCTGCTTGAGCAGGGTTTGCGAGATCGCGGTGACCTGCGCATTGGCGGTGCGGATGTCGACGTTGGGCTGGAAGAAGATCTTGATGATGCCGACGCCGTTATAGGAATTGGCGACGATGTGCTCGATGTCGTTGACGGTCGTGGTCAGCGCGCGCTGGAACGGCGTGGTGATGCGGCCGGACATCTGGTCCGGCGGCAGGCCGGTGTACTGCCAGACCACGCCGATCACGGGGATGCGGATGTCTGGGAAGATGTCGGTCGGCGTGCGCAACGCCGCCAGCGGTCCGATAATCAACAGCAGGATCGCGAGCACGACGAAAGTATATGGCCGGCTCAGCGCGATACGGACCAGTGCGATCATAAAACAAGCGTTCCCGAAATGAAGCCCGCCCAGGCAGAGGAATCGACATTGCAAAAGCCGTTCCGTAGCGGCCGATTTACCCGATGCCGGGCAAAACGCCAACCCGCGGAGCCGCGGCGGCTTTCACTTCCTCGGCATAGTGCGTGAGGCTGCGCGCTCCGAGCGACCATGCCGGGCGCAGTGCCGCCGATCGCGTGCGGATCATCGTCAAAAAGAGACGGCTCTGCTGCGAATGCGAGCCGGCCGAGGATGCTATTTCGGCCGACGCGAGGTTAACGCATCGCTGCTCTGCGAAAATGTAAAACGTGGTGGGCCGGGTCAGCCCACCACGTCGGCATCGGTTAGGCGAAGGATGGCGGCCGCCCGAGCGGCGCCGCCGGATCAGGCGGCGCGGACGGCGTCGAGGAACTTGCTGACCTCGAGCTTGAGGCGGCTGCTGTCGCCCGAGAGCGATTGGGCCGCCGACAGCACCTGGCTCGACGCCGAGCCGGTCTCGTTGGCGCCATGCTGGACGTCGGTGATGTTGGCCGAGACCTGCTGGGTGCCCTGCGCCGCCTGTTGCACGTTGCGGGAGATTTCCTGCGTCGCCGCGCCCTGCTCTTCGACCGCGGCCGCAATGGTGGACGAGATTTCCGACAGCCGTTCGATGGTCGAGGAGATTTCCTTGATCGCGCCGACCGACTCCTGGGTCGCGGTCTGGATGCCGGCGATCTGCTGGCCGATCTCGCCGGTCGCCTTGGCGGTCTGCTCGGCCAGCGCCTTCACCTCGGACGCCACCACGGCGAAGCCGCGGCCGGCGTCGCCGGCGCGTGCCGCCTCGATGGTGGCGTTCAGCGCCAGCAAATTGGTTTGGCCGGCAATGGTGTTGATCAGCTCGACGACGTCGCCGATCCGCGCGGCGGCCTTCGACAGCTCGCTGACGCGATCGTTGGTGGTGCGCGCCTGGCCGACGGCATCGCCGGCCATCCGTGCCGACTCCTGCACCTGGCGGCTGATCTCGGTCACCGACGACGACAGCTCCTCGGTCGCCGACGCCACCGACTGGACATTGGTCGAGGCCTCCTCGGACGCCGCGGCAACCGAGGTGGTCAGCTCCTGCGAACGCCGGGCGGTCGACGACAGCGTGCCGGCGGAGGCTTCGAGCTGGGTCGAGGCCGACGACACGGTCTGCACGATCTCGCCGATCATCTGTTCGAAATTGCGGGTGATGGTGTCGACCCGGCGGCCGCGCTCGATCTTGGCTTCGGCGTCGGCAGCCGCGGCTTCATCGGCCGCCTTCTTGGCGACCAGGGCTTCCTTGAACACCTGCAGCGTATCGGCCATCGCGCCGATCTCGGTCTTCTCGCCCTGATGCGGGACGTTTGCGGTCAGGTCGCCGCGGCCCAGCGCCTGCATCGGGCTCACGATCGAGGCGATGCCGGCCGAGACGTCGCGGATCATCAGGAAGCTGACGCCGACGCCGACGATGATGGCGGCGCCAAGGATCATCGCAAGCAGCATGACGGCCGACGCGTAGCTGTTTGCCGCCTCCTGCGCCGCCTTGTCGGCGCCGGCATTGTTGAGCTCGATGTCCTTGCGCAGGATCTCGTCGGCCTCGAGGCCGATCTTGTTGACGGTCTTGGCGTTCAGCTCATGCGCATCGTGCGGGGCCTTGCCGACATCCCTGCGCGACAGCGCCATCACCTCCTCGGTTCCCTTCTTGTAACGGGTCCAGGCATCGACCCATTGATCGTAGAGCGCGCGCTCCGCGGGGGTCGCGATCAGTGGCTCGTAGATCGCGCGGACCTTGAGGTTGGCGTCGACCACCGAGGTCAGGGTCTTCTCCTGCGCGAGCTTGTCCTCCAGCGTCTCGGACAGCATGTGCTCGCGGATCACGTTGCGATAGGTGATGACGCCGGCGCGCAGATCGCCGAGCGCACGCACGCTCGGCAGCCAGCTCGTCGTGATGTCGACAGTGTTGGCGTTGATCGACCGTAAATTCACGACCGCGAGCAGGCCCATGCCCGTCATCGCGACAAGCAGGAACGCAACCACGGCAATAATCTTGGCGCGGATCGAGAATTTGGCGAACATCGTGGGGGTCTCTTGATATCGGGCTCGCGAAGCCCGATCGAATGGCTGGGGGCGTGGCGGGACGCCGCAGACATCAAAGCCAGCCCCCCTCCTTAAGTAGGGTTAATTTGGTTCCCCGTTGAACTACGGAGGCGCTCTTCGACACCGTGGCATGATGCGCGCCAGCCGCATCAAGGCATCAACACGAGCGCATCCGAGAAAAACTCCGGCCCGCCGAAATTGCCTGATTTCAGGGCAAGCACCATCTCGCCTCTCCCGGCGCCGACCGCTCGCAGAACCGGCACGCCGGCGGCGATTTCCGCACCGACCAGGAATCCAGGAATGCGCAGGCGATCGACCACGGCGCCCGAAGTTTCACCACCGGCGACCACCAGCCTGTGCACGCCCGACTGCACCAGACCATCCGCGATGTCGGCCATCGCCTGCTCGATGGCATGCCCGGCTGCATCGCGACCATGACGGGATTGCACAGCTGCCACCTGATCCGGGGTCGAGCTGCTCGCAATCAGGATTGGCCCCGCCCCGAGCCGGTCTCTGGCCCAGGCGAGCGCACGCTGCGTTTCGTCCTTGCCGGCGACCACCTGCTCGGGATCGAGGTGCAGGACCGGCATCACTTTCTCGGCGTTTGCGATCTGGCGCAGGGTCGCCTGCGAGCAACTGCCGGCAAGGCACGCCGCCGGGCCGCCGACCGGCGTCGCCAGCATCGCATCCGCGCTGTCCGGTTTGGCCTTGCTCGCGGCGACCAGCGCCCGCGCCAGGCCAAGCCCGATCCCGGAAGCGCCGACTGAAAGACGGTGATCCAGCGCGACCTGCCCGATGGTCTCGAGGTCGCGGTCGAACACCGCATCGACGATGGTGGCGCCGATGCCGCTTTGCGTGAGCTCGGCGAGCTTTGCCCGGACGGCGTCCGCGCCACGGCTCAGCGTCGCCAGATCGACCAGGCCGACCTTGGTCGTGCTTTGCCGCGCCAGCACGCGAACCAGATTGGAATCATGCATCGGGTTGAGCGGGTGGTCCTTCAGCGGACTCTCGTTCAGCGGCACCGAGCCGACGAACAGATTGCCCTGGTAGACGGTGCGGCCGGTCTCCGGGAATGCCGGAGTCACCAGCACGATGGCATCCCTGGAATCGGCGCGCAGCGCGTCCATCACGGGGCCGATGTTGCCGGCATCGGTTGAATCGAAGGTCGAGCAGATCTTGAACAGGATATGTTTGGCACCGCGGCCGCGCAGCCAGGCCTCCGCTGCGCGCGAACGCGTCACGGCGAGGCCGGCCTCGATCGAACGGCTCTTCAGCGACACCACGACGGCGTCGACCTCGGGCAGCGCGAGATCGTCGGCAGGCACGCCGATGGTCTGCACCGTGCGCAGGCCGGCGCGGGTCAGCGTGTTGGCGAGGTCGGAGGCGCCGGTATAGTCGTCGGCGATGCAACCGAGAGACAGTTTTCCGGCTCGCGTCACGGCTTCACTCCGGCATAGGGCTTGAACCAGGCGAGACCGTCGGTGGTCTTGCCGCGCGGATTGTACTCGCAGCCGACGAAGCCGCCGTAGCCGAGCCGGTCGAGCTCGCCGAACAGGAACGGATAGTTCAGCTCCTCGCCGTCGGGCTCGTTGCGCGAGGGGATCGACGCGATCTGGACGTGGCCGATGATCGGCATCATTTCACGCAGCCGCATGGTGACGTCGCCATGGATGATCTGGCAGTGGTAGATGTCGAACTGCAGCTTCAGGTTCGCGATACCAAGCTCGTTGATCAGATCGCGCGCGAAGATGAAGTCGTTGAGGAAGTAGCCGGGCACGTTGCGCGGATTGATCGGCTCGATCACGACGTCGAGGCCGTGCGGCGCGAAGAACTCTGCGGCATGGGCGACCGATTTGCGAAACGCGGCGACCGCCCTGGCATCGCTGCGGTCGGCTATTCCCGCCATCAGATGCACCCGCTTGACGCCGGTCGCCTGCACATAGGGCAGCGCGGTCTTCAGGCTTTGCTGGAGGTCGGCGAAACGGTCCGGCAGCGCGGCAAACCCCTTCTCGCCGGCGTTCCAGTCGCCCGGCGGCAGGTTGAACAGCGCCTGCGTCAGCCCATTGCCATTCAGCCGCTTGCCGACCTCCTCGGCCGGATGGTCGTAAGGAAACAGGAACTCGACCGCGGTGAAGCCCGCCTTCGCGGCCGCCTCGAAGCGGTCGAGGAACGGGACCTCGTTGAACATCATGGTGAGGTTGGCGGCAAAACGGGGCATTGCAGGATCCTCTTATTTCTCGCCTGGAAGCTTGGTGCCGGTAACCTGCGCATACATCCGCGCCACCGACGCATCGTCGTCGCGGCCCATGCCGGCGGCCGCGGTCATCAGGAACATCTGCAAGGCCGCGGCCGAGACCGGCACCGGGAAGCGTGCATTGCGCGCCATGTCCTGGATGATGCCGAGGTCCTTCACAAAAATTTCGACGGCGCTGCGCGGCGCATAGTCGCCGTCGAGCACATGCGGCATGCGGTTCTCGAACATCCAGGAATTGCCGGCGGAGGCGGTGATCACCTCATAGACCTTGCGGATGTCGAGCCCCTGCTTGGCGGCGAAGGCGATCGCCTCGGAGGCGGCCGCGATATGCACGCCGGCCAGCAGCTGGTTGATCATCTTGAACGCGGCGCCCTGCCCCGCGGCATCGCCGAGCTCGTAGAGCTTTGCCGCCATCGCATCCAGCGCCGGCCGCGCCTTCGCAAATGCCGCGGCGCTGCCGGAGGCGAGAATCGTCAATTCGCCCTGCGCCGCGCGCTGCGCGCCGCCGGAGATCGGGGCATCGAGATAGTGCCGGCCGGTCGCCTCGAGCTGCTTTGCGAGGCGCCGCGCGATATCAGGGTCCATGGTCGCCGAGGAGATGAAGACCGCGTCCTTGGCCAAGGTCTCGGCGACGCCGTCCTTGCCGAACAGGATCCCTTCAGTCTGCGCCGCGTTGACGACGACGCTGACGACAATGTCGGCATCCCGGGCCGCCTCGGCCGGCGACTTGGCGCCCTTGCCGCCGTCGGCGACGAAGCGCGCCACCGCATCGGCCGTGACGTCGCAGCCGGTCACCTCGAAACCGGCCCGCCTGAGTGAGGTCGCCATGCCGTATCCCATCGAGCCCAGCCCGATGACGGCGACACGTGATGTTGCGGAACTGGACATTTGGCGATCCCTGAACATTTTTAGTTGTTTGAGCATGACCTTTTCGGAAAACCGGCTGCCACTTTGCGCTAGCGCGGCCTTCCGGGCCCGGTTCATGCTCGTTGCTGCTTGCCTATCACGGCTTGGCCGCGCTGCCAAAGCATGAGACAAAGCGGAAAACGGATAGCGCCAAAGATGGCGCGGCGAGCGAAACCGGATGAGCGAAACAAAGCTTCGTGAGGACATCTGCCGCTTCGGCCGCTCGCTGTTCGAGCGCGGCCTGACGCCGGGCTCCTCGGGCAATATCAGCGTCCGGCTCGCGGACGGCGGCTGGCTGGTGACGCCGACCAACGCCTCGCTCGGCTTCCTCGATCCGGCGAAAATGTCACGGCTCGACGGCAACGGCCGGCTCGTCTCCGGCGACGCCCCGACCAAGGAAGTGCCGCTGCACACCGCGCTCTACCAGACGCGCGCCTCCGCCGGCGCCGTGGTGCACCTGCACTCGACCCATTCGGTCGCGCTCTCGATGCTGCCCGAGATCGACCCGCGCGCCGCGCTGCCGGCGATGACCGCCTATTACGTCATGAAGTGCGGCCAGACCGCGCTGGTGCCCTATTATCGCCCCGGCGATCCGGCCGTTGCCGACGCGATCCGGGGACTGGCCGGAAAATATTCATCGGTGCTGCTCGCCAATCATGGGCCCGTCGTGTCGGGCGATACGCTGGAAACGGCGGTGTTCGCGACCGAGGAACTGGAGGAAACCGCAAAGCTCTATCTGCTGCTACGCGGCCTGAACCCGCGCTATTTGTCGCCCGACCAGGTGGCGGATTTGACCAGGACGTTCGGGCTCGTGCTGCCGGATCACCCTCACTAGATCAAGCGGAGGATCGATATGCGGAAGACAGTCATGATGAGGTTCACAGGCTTGGCGTTAGCGATTCCGTTCGCCGTCGGCCTTGCGGCGTCGGACGGACGGACCGAAGAGACCTTGCAAGGCATGCTGGCAACCCAGCTGCGCGCGCAAGGCTATGCCTGCGACAAGCCGCTCAAGGCCGAGCGGGACGACAAGCTCTCGAAGCCCGACAACGAGGCCTGGACGCTGACCTGCAGCAACGCGACCTATCGCGTCAGCCGCGTGCCGGACCTCGCCGCCAAGGTCGAGAAGATCGACGAGAGCAAGTAGGCTGCGTGGGCTGGATCAGTAGCCCGCATGAGCGCAGCGATATGCGGGACGCCCCGGATGTCGCTGCGCTCATCCGGGCTACGGGCTGGATTGCGCGCACCGCATGCACTGGCGTCATCCCCGCGCAAAGGCAAAACCTTTGTCGCTGGAGGTACGAGCGTGGAGATATTCCGTCGCTACAGCCCCAGATACGCCTTGCGCACGTCGGGATTGCCGCTGATCTCGGCGGCGGTGCCCTGCATCAGCACGCGGCCGGTCTGCAGGATGTAGGCGCGGTCGGCGATCTCGAGGCACTCGGCCATGCGCTGCTCGACGATCAGGACCGTCATGCCGGCGTCGCGGATGCGCTTCACGGCCTGGAAGATCTCGTCGACCAGTTTCGGCATGATGCCCTGCGACGGTTCGTCGAGCATCAGAAGCCGCGGCCGCGTCATCAGCGCGCGGCCGATCGCAAGCATCTGCTGCTCGCCGCCGGACAGCGTCTCGGCGCGCTGGTCGAGCCGTTCGCCAAGCCGCGGGAACAGCTTGAACACCAGATCGAGCGGCGCGTCGCGGTCAGACTGACTGCGGTAGAGATAGCTGCCGAGGCGCAAATTGTCGCGCACCGACAGCCGCGGAAACAGCCGGCGGTTCTCCGGCACGTAAGCGATGCCGCTTGACGTGATGACGTGCTGCGGCTGGCCGTCGATGCGCTTGCCGTCGAAGGTGACGGTGCCTGCGCGCGGCCGCTCGGCGCCGGCGATCGATTTCAGCAGCGTCGACTTGCCCGCGCCGTTGGCGCCGGCGACGCAGACGATCTCGCCCTTGGTGACGTCGATCGACACCGAGGAGATCGCGACCAGGCCCTGATAGGCGGTGGTGACTTCACGCACCGACAGCATGACGATCCCCGAGATAGGCAGAAATGACTTCCGGATTGCGGACGACCTCAGTCGGCTTGCCCTCGACCAGCACCTTGCCGAGATTCAGCACGATGGCGCGATCGACCAGCGGCATCACGATCTCCATCACATGCTCGACCATCAGCACGGTGATGCCGGCGGCGCGGACCTTCCGCACCAGCTCGACGCCGGTCTGCGCCTCGACCGGCGTCAGCCCGGTGAGGACTTCGTCGAGCAGCAGCAGCTTCGGCTCGGTCGCGAGCGCGCGGGCCACCTCGAGCCGGCGCTTCTCCGACGGCACGAGGTCGGCGGCGAGCTTGTCGGCGCGCGCGGCAAGGCCGCAGAACTCCAGCACCTCGTAGGCCTTCTGCCGCGCGATACGCATCTTGGTGTTGCGGATCAGCGCGCCGACGATGACGTTGTCGATCACGGTCATGGTCTCAAAACTCTTGACGACCTGGAAGGTACGCCCGACGCCGCGCTGGCAGCGTTCCGCCGCCGGCAGCTTGGTCACGTCCTCGCCGTCGAAGATGATCGAGCCTTGGGTCGGCGGCAGCACGCCCGCGATCAGGTTGAACAGCGTCGACTTGCCGGCGCCGTTGGGGCCGATCAGGCCGACGATCTCGCCGCGCCCGACCGAGATCGAGACATCGCTGTTGGCGACGAGGCCGCCGAAGCGCTGCCATACTCCGCGCGTTTCCAGCAGCGCCGTCATCGTGCAGCTCCCTTGCGCAGGGAGAACACGCTGACCAGGCCGCGCGGCAGCGCCAGCGAGATCACGACGATCAGCGTGCCGTAGACGATGAGGTCGACGCCGCGCCCGGAGCCGCCGATGAACGAGCGCGTCAGCTCGGTGAGCGGGATCAGGATGACCGCGCCCAGCACCGGGCCCCACAAGGTGCCGATGCCGCCAAGCACCGCAGGCAGCGCCATCAGCAGCGAGAACTGGAAGCCCATCACGCTTTCAGGATCGATGTAGGAGACGAACTGGGCGTAGAAGCTGCCGCCGACCGCAACGAGGAAGGCCGAGACCGCCGCCGCGCCCATCTTGGAATTGAACACGACCACGCCGAGGCTTTCGGCCGCATCGGGATTGTCCTTCACCGCGCGCCACCAGTAGCCCCATTTGGAATCCTCCAGCCACCAGGTGACGAACCAGGCGATGCAGGCCAGCGCCAGCGCGAAATAGAAGTAAGGCAGCTTCGAGCGGGTGAACTGGAATTTCAGCCAGCTGTCGCCGCGCACCGGGATGTCGATGCCGAGCGCGGCGCCGGCCCAATCCCAGTTCTGGATCAACAGCAGCGCGATCTCGGCGATCACGATGGTCGCGATCACGAAATAATGCCCGCGCAGGCGGAAGCAGGGGTAGCCGAGCGCCATCGCGATCAATGCGGAGATCGCCCCGCCCGCCAGCATGCCGAACCACGGCAGCACGCCGAACTTGGTGAACAGCAGCGCGGTGGTATAGGCGCCGAGCCCGAAATACAGCGCATGGCCGAGCGAGATCTGCCCGCAATAGCCGGACAGGATGTTCCAGCTCTGCGACAGCGCCGCATACATCAGCGTCAGCACCATGATGTTCTGGACGTAGACGTCCTTGACGAACAGCGGCACCAGCGCGGCGATCACCGCGAGGCAGGCCGCCACGATCAGGTCACGCCTGCGGCGTTGAGCGAACTGGGTGTCCATCACATCGATCCGAACAGGCCACGCGGGCGGATGAAGACGACCAGCAGGTAAACGGCATAGATGCCGACCGATTTCAGCGACGGCGGCAGGATCAGCGCGGTGGTCGCTTCCACCAGGCCGACGATGATGCCGCCGGCAAAGGCGCCGAATACGCTGCCGAAGCCGCCGAGCGCCACGGTGACGTAGGCGATCAGGGCGAACGACGCGCCCACGTCGGGGTAGACGTAGAAGAAGATCGCCATGATGGCGCCGGCGAGGCCGACCAGCGCCGCACCAAGGCCCCAGCCGAGCGCGAACACGCGGTTCTTGTCAATGCCGACCAGCGCCACCGCGCCGGCGTCTTCGCGCGTCGCCTCGAGCGCGCGGCCGAAATCGGTGCGATTGATGAAGAAGTAGAGCGCGACGAAGGCCGCGATCGACAGCATCGCGCCGATCAGCTGCGGCTCCGGCAGATAGATGCCGGCGATCGACACGGTCTTGCCGCCGACCCAGGAGTTGGTGACGCTGCGGTAGTCGGGCGTGAAGAAGAACTGGGCGAGGCCCCGCATCACGATCGCGAGGCCGAAGGTCGAGAAGATCTGCACCATGCCAGCATTGGCCTTGGCGCGCATCGCGAAGCGGACGATCAACAGATAGACCACCGCGCCGAACACGAACAGCGCCGCGGCGACCAGCGGCGCCGAGAGCAAGGGATCGATCGCGAAGAACGCGAACAGGAAGAAGGTCGCGTACATCGCGATCATCAGGAACTCGCCGTGCGCGAAATTCACGACGTCCATCAATCCGAAGATCAATGCGAGGCCTGCGGCGATCAGTCCGTAGAGCAGCCCCATCAACAGGCCGCTCGCCAAACTCTGGATAATGGTCTCGGCTGTCACGGTCGACGCTCCATGTTCCGACCATTGTCTTTAGCCCCCGTCATTGCGAGGAGCGAAGCGACGAAGCAATCCATGCTTCCTTTTCGCGGAGACGTGGATTGCTTCGCTTCGCTCGCAATGACGGAACATGCGAGACTCTGAATGATGTCTTCGGCTGTCACCGCCGTCTGCCCCCTCAATAGCGTTTTCGAGCGAAGTGGATACCGGTTCGCGCTAGGAAAACGCGTCGCAACAAGAATCCAGAGCTCCGTTCCGATACGATCGGAACGGACGCTCTGGCGCCCGACCGATCAGCTGTTCATCGGCCAGATCGCCTCGGAGACGGCGGCCTGTTCCGGGAAGATCGTCACGAAGTTCTTCGCGGAGTACTGCAACAGCACCGGATCGGCGAAGTTGTTCTGACCCATCTCGTCGAACTTGACGCGCCGCCACGGCATAATGGTCTGATCGCCCGGCATGTCGGTGGCGACCAGCGCCTCGCGGATCTTGTCGCCGTCGGTCGACTTGGCGCGGTTGATGGCGTCCGCCATCACGATCAGGCCCATGAACTGGCGCGACGAATAGTCGTTGAAGTCCTTGCCGGACTTGGCGCGGTACATCTCGTTGATCAGACCGACCATCGGACGCTTCTGCGCCAGGTCGAGCGAGAAGCTGCCGCGCGAGATCACGCCCTCGAGCTTGTCGCCGACCGCGTCATAGGTCGCCTTCTCCGAGAAGCCGGCGTCCTGCGCCATGATGTTCTTCGGCTTGTAGCCGAGCTCGGCCATGGTCTTGACCAGGAGGATCGCGTCGGTGGTGTAGCTCGACGGCATCAGCACGTCGGCATTCGCCGCCTTGAGCTGCTGCACCTCGGCGGTCAGCGACGGCGAGTTGGCGCGGTACTTGATGTCGGCCACGATCTTGTAGCCGCGCTCGCCGGCGAGCTTGGTCTGCGCGTTCGCCGAATCGGTGCCGAAGATGGTGTCCTCGTGGAACAGCGCCAGCGTTTCGATCTTCTGGCCCTTCTTCTTCATCGCATCGAAGAAGTCGAACATCGCGGTCGAGAACATCTCGTCATGCGGCGAGGCGCGGAAATAGTATTTCAGGCCGCGGCGATGCAGGCTCGGCGAGGAATTGTCCGCCGAGAGGAACGGAACGCCGTAGCGCTCGCAGATCTGGCTGACGGTGACGGCGACCGCGCTCTGATAGGTGCCGATCACGGCGCAGACCTTCTCCTGCGTGATCAGGCGCTCGGCTTCGGCGCGGCCCTTTTGCGGATCGGCCTGGTGGTCGGCGAACACGAGCTTGACCTTGGCGCCGCCGAGGCCGGACAGGCCCTCGCCCTTGGCGAGCGGCAATGCGAAGTCATAGTTCTTGTTGATGATGTCTGCCGCGGTCTCGAACGCGCGCTGCGCATCGACGCCGATCTGGGCGCTGGCGCCCGAGAGCGGATAGATCACGCCGATTGCCACTTCACTGGCCTGCGCGCGCGCGGCCATCGGACCGAGCGCCGCGGCGGCAGTGGCACCCAGCAACACGTTACGGCGAGAGATCGTCATCGAAATTTCCCCTTGGTCAGCTTGTTATTATCGATGTGACGCTTGTAGCGCGCAGTAAAGCCTCAATGAATTGCACGAATTGCCTATTCAGAGCACAGCGAGCTGCTTGTTCCTGAGATCGGTCACCAGCATCAGGCCCGGCGAATGCGTGATCGCGAACGGCAGCTTCGCACTTGCGATCACCGATTGCGGCGTCACGCCACAGGCCCAGAACACCGGGATCTCGTCATCGGCGACCGGTACCGCATCGCCGTAATCGGGCTTGGCGATATCATTGATGCCGATCGCATGCGGATGGCCGAGATGGACCGGCGCGCCATGCACGGACGGGAAGCGCGAGGTGATCTGCACCGCGCGGATCGCATCCGCCGGCTTGAACGGGCGCATCGACACCACCATGGGTCCAGCGAACGGCCCCGACGGGCTGCAGGCGATATTGGTGCGATACATTGGCACACGCAGATTGCGTTCAATGTGACGGATTGGCAGGCCCTCATCCAGCAGCGCCTCCTCGAACGAGTAGGAGCAGCCGAGCACGAAGGTGACGAGATCGTCGCGCCAGTATTTGGTGATGTCGGTCGGCTCGTCCGCCACCTCGCCGTCGCGCCAGACCCGGTAGCGCGGCACGTCGGTGCGGATGTCGAGGTCGAGACCAAGGGCCGGAATGCGGGGATCGCCGACGTCAGACATGCCGATGATCGGGCACGGCTTCGGATTGAGCTGGCAGAAGCGGTGGAAGGCGCCGGCAAGCTTTTCCGGCAGGATCGCGAGATTGCCCTGGACGAAACCGTTGGCGAGGCCGGCTGTGGTGGCCGAGGCCACGCCGTCACGGCAGGCGCGGCGCGCTTCGACGCTCGCCGGCACTGGCTCCCCCTGAGATCGCTGCACTGCCGCAAAAACAGTCATGGGATTCTCCTGCCCATAATCTCGACAAGGACAAACCAACACCAAGCGTGATATAATGTCTAATCGTCCTTTCTAATCAAAATCGATAAAGCAGATTTATCGATCGGGAAAATGCTTCCAATGACGGACTTCCGCTCGATCGAGACATTTCTCTGGGTCGTCAAGCTCGGCAGCTTCCGCGGCGCCGCCCAGCGGCTCAACACCACCCAGCCGGCGATCTCCCAGCGCATTGCCCAGCTCGAGCGCGAAATGGGCGTCAAGCTGCTCAACCGCGACCACCGGGTGGCCTCGCCCACCCCGAGCGGGCGGCTGATGATGATCTATGCCGAGAAGTTGATCGGCCTGCGTTCGGAGATGATGGCCGAGGTCGGCGACCGTTCGGCGATGCGCGGCGCGCTGCGGCTCGGTGTCGCGGAGACCATCGTGCACACCTGGCTGCCGCGCCTCGTCAAAAGCGTCAACGAGGTCTACCCGAACCTGTCGCTGGAGATCGAGGTCGACATCACGCCCAATCTGACGCAGCGGCTGCTGGCGCAGGAGATCGAGCTCGCCTTCGTGCTTGGACCGGTCTCGGCGTCCGGCGCGCACAACCACGTGCTGTGCGATTACCCGATCGGTTTCCTGGCGAGCCCGGCGCTCGGCCTCGGCGACGGCCCGGTGGCGCGGCAGGACCTGGCGCGGTTTCCGATCATCACCTTTCCGCGCAAGACCCAGCCCTACGAGACCGTGCGCGCGCTGTTCAACGCCCCCGATCTGCCGCCGATCCGGCTGCACGCCTCGACCTCGCTCGCGACCGTGATCCACATGGCCAATGAAGGGCTTGGCATCGCGGTGATCCCGGCGGCGATCGTCGAGAACGAGCTTGCCGACGGGCGCTTGCTGCTGCTCGATACCGACCTCAAGCTGCCGCCCCTCACCTTCACCGCGAGCTGGCTCGCCTCGCCCGATGCGGTCGCCATCGAGCGCGTCGCCAATCTCGCCAGGCAGATCGCGCAGACGAGCGTGGCGGTTGACGGCGCGAGAGTGGCGCGTCATTGAACGATTGCCGGAGATGAACTGTCATTCCGGGGCGATGCGCGAGCATCGAACCCGGAATCTCGAGATTCCGGGTCTGGTCCTTCGGACCATCCCGGAATGACCGAATACAAATGGAATGTCAGCATGAGCCGAGCCGCCACCAACCTGCAGATCGATTCCGCCCGCCTCTGGGGCACCATCCACGAAACCGCGCAGTTCGGTGCAACGCCCAAGGGCGGTGTGCGGCGGCTGACCTTGAGCGCCGAAGACAAGCAGGTGCGCGACTGGTTCCGCAAGGCATGCGCGGACGCCGGCCTCGAGGTGCAGGTCGACGCGCTCGGCTCGATGTTCGGGTTGAGGAAAGGACGGGACATGTCGAAGCCGCCGATCGGCGTCGGCTCGCATCTCGACACCCAGCCGACCGGCGGCAAATATGACGGCGTGCTCGGCACGCTGGCGGCGCTCGAAATGGTGCGCACGCTGAACGATGCCGGGATCGAGACCGAGCTGCCGATCTGCATTTGCAACTGGACCAATGAGGAAGGCTCGCGCTTTGCGCCGGCGATGATGGCCTCGGCCGCCTATGTCGGCGACTTCACCACCGACGACATCCTGTCGCGCAAGGACGCCGAGGGCGTCACGGTGGCGCAGGCGCTCGACACGATCGGTTATCGCGGCGACGCCCCGGTCGGCCGCCAGAAGTTCACCAGCTTCGTCGAGCTGCATATCGAGCAGGGCCCGATCCTGGAGGCCGAGAACAAGACCATCGGCGTGGTCGATTCCGGCCAGGGCGTGTTGTGGTACGACGGCAAGATCACCGGCTTCGAAAGCCACGCCGGCTCGACCCCGATGCCGCTGCGCCGCGATGCGCTGGCGACGCTGTCCGAGATCGTTCTGGCGATGGAGAGCATCGCGAAGAAGCACGGCCCGAAGGCGGTCGGCACCATCGGCGAGGCCGTGATCGCCGCGCCCTCGCGCAACGTCATCCCCGGCGAGATCACCTTCACGGTGGATTGCCGCAGCGCCGACGCTGGGATCATGGATGCGCTGGATCGCGACCTACGTGCCGCTGTGAGCGAGATCGCAGCAAAGCGCAAGGTCGAGGTGCAGCTTGATCTCGTCTGGCGCAAGGCGCCGACGCACTTCGATCCGAAGCTGGTCGACGCGGTCGAGAACGCCGCCAAGCAGCTTGGCTATTCGCACCGCCGCATCACCTCGGGCGCCGGCCACGACGCCTGCAACCTCAACACGGTGATGCCGGCAGCAATGGTGTTCGTGCCCTGCAAGGACGGCATCAGCCATAATGAGCTGGAAGATGCCAAGCAGACAGATTGCGCCGCCGGCGCCAACGTCCTGATGCATACGGTGCTGGCGCTCGCCGGCGTCGCGTCCTGATCATCATTTCTCCTCATCGGATGGAGGCTTTCGTGCGCGCAGTGTTTGTCGACGCCAATGAATCGCTTGCTGTCATCACGGAACGACTGGAAAAGCCCGGCGATCCCAGGATGCGGATCAACCGCAACCCGGACATCAAGTCCGAGGACTATCCGGCGGTGCTCGACGGCGCCGAGATTGCGGTGGTCGACCACACCGCGCTGCCGACCGATGTTGCGAAGAAGTGCGCCGGCCTGAAGCACGTCGTGTTCCTCGGCACCGGCGCGCGCAGCTACATGAACCCGGAAGAGCTTGCCGAGCTCGGTATCTCCGTGCACCTGATCAAGGGCTATGGCGACACCGCGGTCGCGGAGTCAGCGATCGCGCTGATGTGGTCGTCGGCGCGCGTGATCGCGCAGATGGACCGCGAGATGCGCGCCGGCAACTGGCTGCGAGAGGACGGCATGCAGCTCACCGGCAAGACACTCGGCCTGGTCGGCTTCGGCGGCATCGCCGCCGAGGTCGCCCGCATCGCACTCGGCAGCGGCATGAAGGTGATCGCCTGGAACCGGTCGGCCAAGAGCCATCCGGGTGTCGAATTCGTCGATCTCGACACCGTGCTGGCGAGCAGCGACGTGGTTTCGATCCACCTGCTGCTGAATGACGAGACCCGCGGCCTGATCACGCGCGACAAGATCGCGAAGATGAAAAAGGGTGTGGTGCTGATCAACACCGCGCGCGGCGCGATCGTCGACGAGCTGGCGATGATCGATGCGCTCAATTCGGGCCACATCCGCCACGCCGGCCTCGACGTCTACAACATCGAGCCGCTGCCGAAGGATCACCCGCTGACCAGGATCCCGAACGTGACGCTGTCGGCGCACTCCGCCTTCCGCACGCCCGAGGCGAGCGAGAATTTGATCCACGCGGCGTGGGAGCACTGCCGAAGGATCGTGAAGGGGTAATTTCACCGTCGTCCCGGCCAAGCCAACGGGTCGGCGCAAAGCGCCGCCCGATGACAAGCTCCGCGCGAGCCGGGACCCATAACCATCACTGCCCATTGTCACGAAGGCTGGGGGCACAGCGAGCCCCAACAACGAGACCCTGTGGTTATGGGTCCCTGCTTTCGCATGGACGACAGTGGCCGTAGGGTGGCTAACCCGCCCTACGCAGATTGCGAAGCAATCAATAACGACGTCGTCCTGGACAAGCGAGCGTAGCGAGCGCGATCCAAGACCCATTACCACCGGCCTGCGTCATCGCGCAGGGCGGTGGTCAGACCCAGCAACACAACAAGCACTCGGGGTAATGGGTCCTGGCTTTCGCCAGGACGACCCCGTGCTTGACGGCGCAGCCTAATCCACCATCTCCGCGACGGCCTTGCCGCATGCCGTGGTGTCGGCATTGCCGCCGAGATCGCGCGTGCGCAGCGTGCGTTCGCCGAGCGTGCGCTCGATCGCGCCGACGATCGCAGCCGCCGCCTGCTTCTCGCCGAGATGCTCCAGCATCATCGCGCCCGACCAGATCATGCCGATCGGGTTGGCAATGCCCTGCCCGGCGATGTCAGGCGCCGAGCCATGGACCGGCTCGAACACCGAGGGGAAGTCGCCTTCCGGATTGATGTTGCCCGACGGCGCGATGCCGATCGTGCCGGTGCAGGCCGGGCCGAGATCGGAGAGGATGTCCCCGAACAGGTTGGAGCCGACCACGACGTCGAACCAGTCCGGATGCAGCACGAAGTTCGCGGTCAGGATGTCGATGTGGTATTTGTCCCACTTCACGCCGGGATATTTCTTGGCCATCGCCTCCACGCGCTCGTCCCAATAGGGCATGGTGATGGAGATGCCGTTCGACTTGGTCGCCGAGGTCAGATGCTTCTTCGGCCGCGACTGCGCCAGATCGAACGCAAATTTCAGGATGCGGTCGACGCCGGTGCGGGTCATCACGGTTTGCTGGGTGACGAATTCGCGGTCGGTGTCCGGGAACATGCGGCCGCCGACGGACGAGTATTCGCCCTCGGTGTTCTCGCGCACCACCCAGAAATCGATGTCGCCGGGCTTGCGGTTCGCCAGCGGCGACGGCACGCCGGGCATCAGCCGCACCGGGCGCAAATTGACGTACTGGTCGAACTCGCGGCGGAATTTTATGAGCGATCCCCACAACGAGATATGGTCGGGTATTTTCGCCGGCCAGCCGACCGCGCCGAAATAGATCGCATCATGCTTGCCGATCTGGTTCTTCCAGTCGGCCGGCATCATCTCGCCGTGCTTCTCGTAATAGTCGTAGGAAGCGAAGTCGAAATGGTCGAACTTCACGTCGACGCCGTGCTTCTTGGCCGCCGCCTCGATGACGCGCAGGCCCTCCGGCATCACTTCCTTGCCGATGCCGTCGCCGGGAATGACCGCAATCCGATACTGCTTCTTTGCGCTGCTCATCGAGAACACCCTTGTGATTTGCCCGGCCGGCAATGCCGCCTATTCTGATGGTCCTGCAATGGACCAAACTTTGCGCGAGCGCAACGCTGCAGTGCAGTGTTGAAGGCGGCGCGACCCTGCCCCACCAAATTCGCCGACACCCACTCCTCATACCAAGCGAGACATCCCATGGATCTGCATCTGCGCGGCAAGCGTGTCCTGATCACCGGCGCCTCCAAGGGCATTGGCGCGGCCGCCGCCGAAGCCTTTGCCGAGGAAGGCGCCAACCTCCTGCTCGCCGCCCGCAACGGCGACCAGCTCAAGGCGCTCGCCGAGCGGCTGCGCTCCGCGCACCAGATATCTGCCGCGACCAGCGTGGTGGATCTGCGCAAGTCCGAGGATCTCGCGCGCCTCGCCGGGGAGGCCGCCGACATCGATATCCTTGTCAACAATGCTGGCGATATCCCCGGCGGCTCGATCGACAAGATCGACGAGGCGACCTGGCGGCATGCGTGGGAGCTCAAGGTGTTCGGTTACGTCAATCTGACGCGCGCGATCTACGCCCAGATGAAGGCGCGCGGCGGAGGCGTGATCGTCAATGACATCGGCGCGGCCGGCGAGAAGTTCGACGCCAATTACATCTGCGGCAGCGCCGGCAATGCCGCGCTGATGGCGTTCACCCGCGCGCTCGGCGGCAAGAGCCTCGCCGACAATATCCGCGTCGTCGGCATCAATCCCGGCCCGGTCGGGACCGACCGCCACGTCACGCTGCTCAAGACCCGCGCCAAGAACCAGTTCGGCGACGAGAACCGCTACAAGGAATTCCAGAAGGGCCTGCCGCTCGGCCGGCCCGCACATGCACGCGAGATCGGCGACCTGATGGCGTTCCTCGCCTCCGACCGCGCGGGCTATACGTCGGGCGTGATCTACACGGTGGATGGCGGGCTGACGTCGGGATGGGGTTAGAAATCGCCCCTTCGCTTGTACCGCCGTCATCCTGAGGAGCCGCGCGTAGCGCGGCGTCTCGAAGGATGGGCCACGGGCTGCGCCATCCTTCGAGGCTCGCCGAAGAGGCTCGCACCTCAGGACGACGCCGTCCGCTCGAACAGCTGCCGGATCAGCGTCGTGATGCGGCCCTGCGGCGCCAGCATCTGGTTCATGATAGAGAAATGATCGGCGCCGGCGATCTCCTCATAGGTCACCGGCAAGCCGTAGCGGGCGCGATGGCCGGCGAAATCGGCGGTCTGCTTGCGCAGCAGCGGCAATTCGGCGCTGCCGACTACCAGCGACAGCGGCTTTGCCGTGCCGCCCTCCGCCATCATCGGCGAGTTGCGCCGCGACGCCGCTTCGTCGAGCCTCAGCTTTTCGTTGAGGTAGGAATGCCTGATCGGCTCGAGGTCGTAGATGCCCGAGATCGCCATGCCGGCCCGGACATGGCCGTTCGACAGCGCCATCGATGTCAGATGTCCGCCGGCCGACCAGCCCGACACCACGATGCCCTCGGCAGCGGCCCCGAGCGCGGGCAACTGCCCGGCCAGAAAGTCGATGCCGGCATGGATCTCGGCGACGATGTCGTCGAGCGTCGCATCCGGCGCCAGCGTATAGCCGATCAGCGCGACATTGATGCCGTGGACCATCGGCCCCTCGGCGAAGGTCGTGAACACTTCCTTGGCACGGGTCTGCCAATAGCCGCCGTGGATGAACAGCAGCGTCGGCGCGCCGTCGCGAACTTTCACGAAGTCGATCCGGTTGCGCTCGCGCGAGCCGTATCTGAGGTCGAGACGGCCGGCGTGCTTTTGCCGCAGTGCCGCCGAGCGTTGCTCCCAGCCGGCGGCGATCTCGGCGCTGCCCTTGACGGCAACGCCGTTGTTCAAGCCGAGGTCACGCTCCTGCTGGCTCATCGCGCGCCAGTCCAGCGCGGAAAACAACGCTGCCATCCCTGTCCCTTCGGTTCTCGTCGCATTGCCACGACGGCAGGAAATGTTCTACAGCACAAGCAAACAGAAGGCATAGGAGCAACGGCGCATGGCTGATCAGGGCTTGGTGAAGGAAACGGCGTGTGCCGTCGTCGAGAAGCTGAAGGCCGGTGACGTTACGCCGCTCGATCTGCTCGACGTGCTGGAGACGCGCATCGCCGAGGTGGACGGCAAGGTCAACGCACTGCCGACGCTGTGCTTCGACCGCGCCCGCACCCACGCCAAGGCCCTGATGCAGAAACCGGTCAGCGAGCGCGGCCTGCTCGCGGGCCTTCCGGTTCCGATCAAGGACCTCACCGCCGTCTCCGGCGTGCTGACCACGCTGGGCTCGCCGATCTTCAAGGACAACGTCCCGGCGAAGTCGGACATCCTGGTCGAGCGTCTCGAAGAGAATGGCGGCGTGATCTACGCCAAGTCGAACACGCCGGAATTCGGCGCCGGCGCCAACACCTTCAACGAGGTGTTCGGCCCGACCCGCAATCCCTGGGACACATCGCGCTCGGCCGCCGGCTCCTCCGGCGGCGCCGCGGCGGCACTTGCGAGCGGCACCGCGTGGCTGGCGCACGGCTCCGACATGGGCGGCAGCCTGCGCAACCCGGCGAGCTTCTGCGGCATCGTCGGCCTCCGGCCGTCGATCGGCCGCGTCGCGCAGACGCCGAAATTCGGCGTCGACCGCACGCTCGGCCAGCAGGGACCGATGGCACGCAATGTCGAGGACCTCGCGCTGCTGCTCGACGCGATGAGCGGCGAGCATGCCGCCGATCCGCTGTCGCTGCCCGCACTCCCGACGTCGTTCCTGTCGGCGGCGCGGTCAGGCAGCAGGCCGAAGCGCATCGCCTATTCGCCCGATCTCGGCATCACGCCGGTCGATCCCGAGGTCAAGGCGGTGACCCGCAAGGCGGCGGAGCGGTTCGCGGCAGCCGGTGCGATCGTCGAGGAGGCGCATCCCGATTTCAGCGAAGCCCATGAATGCTTCCACGTGCTGCGCGCGTTCGATTTCGCAATCAGCAAGGCCGAACTGCTGCGCACCAAACGCGATCTGCTGAAGCCCGAGGTGATCTGGAACATCGAGGAAGGGTTGAAGCTCACGGTCGAGAAGCTCGAACGCGCCGAGGCGCAGCGCGTCGCGATGACGGCGCGTGCGCTCGAATTCTTCGACAAGTACGACCTGCTGCTGGCGCCCGCGACCATCGTGGCGCCGTTTCCGGTCGAGAACCGCTATGTCGCCGAGTGCGACGGCAAGAAGTTCGACAACTACGTCGAATGGCTCGGCATCGTCTACGCGATCACGCTGGCCTGCTGCCCGGCGCTGTCGCTGCCCTGCGGCTTCACCGCCTCGGGCCTGCCGGTCGGCCTGCAGATGGTCGCAAAGCCGCGCGCCGAGGCGCAGCTTCTGGCCGGCGCGAAAGTGCTGGAGGACATTCTGGGCGTGCGCGGCACCACCCCGATCGATCCGCGGCCGCCGCGATCCTGACCCTTATGGTGGAGAGGCGGGCGATACCCTCCACTTCGTCATTGCGAGCGAAGCGAAGCAATCCATTGTCACCGAGCGCGCAGAACGATGGATTGCTTCGTCGCTTCAGCGCAAAATTGCTCTGCAATTTTGTCGCGAGCTCCTCGCAATGACGGGGCTACCTATCTCTATGGGACGAAGGGATAGGCTGCAGACGACCTGCCCTACGCCTTATCTTCGGTCGCCTGCAGCGCCACGGTGAGTGCCGCCTTGGTCTGCTCGACGATTTCGTCCAGCAACTCCTCGCGGCTGATCTGCGCGGACTCGCCGGTCAGCAGTCCCTGCTCGGCGAGCATCACGATGCCGTGCAGCCCGGCCCAGATCTTCAGCGCCTGCCGCTCGCGCAGCAGGCCGACCGCGGGCGCCTCGAACGACTCGATCAGCAGTGCCAGCGTTTCCATCGCCGCGGTGTGCAGCTCGCTGCCCTTGGGCGCGCAGGCCATGGTGCGCGACGCGAACATCAGCCGGTAGATGCCGTGGCGCTCGAGCCCGAAGGCGAGCGCGGCCTGGGCAAAGCGCGACAGCTTCGAGCCCTTGCTCGACTGCTCGATCGCCTCGCGCATGATCACGTTGAACTGCCGGAATGCTTCCGCGGTCACCGCCTCCAGCAGCGCCTCGCGGTCGGCGAAATGCCGGTACGGCGCCGGCTGCGAGACGCCGAGCTGCTTGGCCAGCGCCTTGATGCTGATCGCCTCGGGACCACCGAGCTCGACCTCGCGTAACGCGGCCTGGATCAGGGCTTCGCGGAGGTCGCCATGGTGGTAGGTTTTGAACGGCTTACGAACGATTTGTCCCATTGCGGCAATGATCGCTGAATTTTCGCTTGACGCGCAAGCGCGACGATAATGTAATATACTATAACTTGGCGATCCGGTTAAGAGGGCCGGCCGCCCAAGCAAGCCAAGAGCTTGCCTAAACAAGAATTTGCCTAAACAAGGCTTGCATAAACCGGAATGAGGAACCCGGCGCAACCCACAATGCGCCAGAGCCGAGGGAGGTGCTTGCATGTCCAAGCTCAGAATCCGCATCGACCAGGACAAGTGCCAGGGTCACGCCCGCTGCAAATCACTCGCCCCCGAACTGTTCGAGCTCGACGAATACGGCAACGCCCATGAGGTCGGCGACGGGACGGTCCCGGCCGGGCTCGAGGACAAGGCCTGGCTCGCGCAGACCAATTGCCCGGAAATCGCGATCGAAGTCACCGAGGAATGACGGCCAGCCGGGGACGGCCGTGCGCCGCCCGTTGAGCCAACCAGCGTTTGATCGAACGAGAAGGAAACGAGCTGATGTCCGATTCCCCGTCCGCAAGCTATCTGCCCGAACATCCCCCGGTCTCCGACTGGGTCCATGATTTCGACCATACCGATCCGGTCTGGACCGACGACCCGTTCCCGATCTGGGAGACGCTGCGCGCGGCTTCGCCCGTCGTGCATACCGAGCGCTTCCTCGGCTGCTACATGCCGACCACCTATCAGGCGGTGAAGGAGATCGCCTACGACACCGAGCACTTCTCCTCGCGCCGCGTCATCGTGCGCGACATCCGCCCCGAGATCACCGCTCGCGCGCCGCCGATCACCTCCGATCCGCCGGAGCACAAGCCCGCCAAGCAGGTGCTGCTGCCGCCGTTCACGCCGGACGCGATGAAGCGGCTGGAGCCGCGGGTGCGCGCGATCTGCAACGAGCTGATCGACGAATTCATCGCCGATGGCCATTGCGACGCCGCCGCGCGCTACACCAAGCACATCCCGGTGCGCGCCATCGCCCATATGCTGGGAATTCCCGAGAAGGACGGCGACCTGTTCATCAAATGGATCCACCAGATCCTCGAGCTCGGCATCAAGAACGAAGACGAGCTGATGAACGGCGTGCGCGAGATGACCGGCTACTTCGTGGCCCATCTCGAGCAGCGCAAGCTCGAGCCGGGCGACGATCTGATCTCGCAGCTGCTGCGGGCCAAGGGCCCCGGCGGCCAGCCGCTCACCGACGAGCATGTGCTCGGCTCGCTGCGGCTGCTCTTGATCGCCGGCATCGACACCACCTGGAGCGCGATCGGCTCCTCGCTCTGGCACCTCGCCAAGACGCCGGCCGATCGCGAGCGCCTGATTGCGGAGCCGGCGCTGATCCCGACCGCGATCGAGGAATTCCTGCGCGCCTATTCGCCGGTGACGATGGCGCGCGAGGTGATGAAGGAGACCACGATCTCCGGCTGCCCGGTAAAGGCGGGCAACATGGTGCTGCTGTCCTTCCCCGCCGCCAATCGCGATCCCGCCATGTTCCCCGATGCGGACAAGGTGGTGATCGACCGCAAGGAGAACCGCCACGCCGCCTTCGGCCTCGGCATCCACCGCTGCGTCGGTTCCAACCTTGCGCGGATGGAGATGCAGGTCGCGATCGAGGAATGGCTGAAGCGAATCCCTGATTTCCGGCTCGATCCGGCCGGCAAGGTCACCTGGTCGGAAGGCACGGTGCGCGGCCCGCGTCAACTGCCCGTTCTGTTCGGCAACAACGCCTGAGGAACCCGACAGCGGTTACATCGCGTCACCCAATGAGGTAGCTTGCCCCGGAATCGAACCGACGAGTCCGGGAGCAATGCAATGACCGAACAAACCGCTCAGCCCGCGAGCGATCATCTCGACATCCACGACGTCGAGCGGCGGGTGAAGGCGATCTTCATCGGCTCGGTCGGCAATCTCGTCGAGTGGTACGATTTCTACGCCTACACGGCGTTTGCGCTGTATTTCGCGCCGGCATTCTTCCCGCACAGCGACCCGGTGGTGCAGCAGCTCAATGCGGCCGTGCTGTTTGCCGCGACCTTCCTCATGCGCCCGCTCGGCGGCTGGCTGTTCGGCTTCATCGCCGACCGCTATGGCCGGCGGCTGTCATTAACGCTCTCGGTGGTCTGCATGTGCTTCGGCTCGCTGATCATCGCGGTGACGCCGACCTATGCCTCGATCGGCATCGCGGCCCCGGCGATCCTGGCGCTGGCCCGCGTGATCGAGGGCCTGAGCCTCGGCGGCGAATATGGCGCCAGCGCCACCTATCTCAGCGAGGTCGCCGATCCCAAGCACCGCGGCTTCTATTCCAGTTTCCAGTACGTCACGCTGATCGGCGGCCAGCTCACCGCGATCATCGTGCTGCTGTTGCTGCAAAAGGTGTTCCTGACGCCCGACGAGCTGAAGGCCTGGGGCTGGCGGATTCCGTTCGTGATCGGCGCCATGCTCGCGATCGTCGCGGCGGTGATGCGCCGCAGCCTGCATGAGACCGAGGCCTTCGAGGAGGCCAAGAAGGTTTCCAAACCGACCGGCTCGATCGTCGGCTTGTTGAACTATCCGCGCGAATTGCTGCTGGTGGTCGGCCTCACCGCCGGCGGCACCGCGGCGTTCTATACCTTCACCACCTACATGCAGACCTTCGTGAAGCTGTCGGTCGGCCTCACCGAGGACCAGACCACCTTCGTGATCTTCGGCTCGCTGATCTTCGCGACCATCCTGCAACCGATCTATGGCGGGCTCTCCGATAAGATCGGCCGCAAGCCGCTGCTGATCTTCTTCGGCATCGCCGGCACGCTCGGCACGATCCCGATCCTGACCGCGCTGAAGGATACCAAGTCGCCGTTCGTGGCCTTCCTTCTGATCTGCGGCGCCTGGATCTTCGTCGCCGGCTACACCTCTATCAACGCGATCGTGAAGGCCGAGCTGTTTCCGACCAATGTCCGCGCGCTCGGCGTCGGCCTGCCCTACGCCATCACGGTGTCGATCTTCGGCGGCACCGCGCCGGCGGTCGCGCTCTATTTCAAGAGCATCGGGCATGAGGACTGGTTCTACTACTATCTCAGCGGCATGATCTTCCTGTCGCTGCTGATCTATTCGACGATGCGCGATACCAAGCGCGACTCCGCGATGCACCGCCACGAATGATCGCACGACGCCATGACCGACGATAACGAACCGCCCGAGAGCAAGCTGACGCGCAGCAAGCAGCGCTGGGCACGCGAAGGCAAATTCCTCACCGGCAAGGTCACCCGGCCGGAGGAGCAGCGCCTGCCGCCGGGCCAGCATCTGACGGCGGATTGGCCGGTGCTCGATCTCGGGCTGATGCCGAACATCTCCCAGGAGCGCTGGCGGCTCGACGTCTACGGCGCGGTCGAGCAGACCATCTACTGGACCTGGCAGCAGTTCATGGCGCAGCCGCAAACGCAATTCGTCTCCGACATTCACTGCGTCGCGACCTGGTCGCGCTACGACAACCAGTGGGAAGGGCTCGCCACAAGCGACCTGCTCGCCGCCTGCCAGCCGCGCGAGGACGCGCGCTTCGTCGCGCTGCATTCCTATGACGGCTATACGACGAATCTGCCGATCGAGGACTTTGCCGCCGAGGACGCGCTGCTCGCCCATAGCTGGTCGGGCAAGCCGCTGGAGCAGGAGCATGGCGGCCCGGTGCGGTTCGTGGTGCCGCATCTGTATTTCTGGAAGAGCGCGAAGTGGCTGCAGCGCATCGAATTCCTCACCGAGGACGCGCCCGGCTTCTGGGAGGTGCGCGGTTATCACAATCGCGGTGATCCCTGGGCCGAACAGCGCTATTCTGGCGACTGACACACCAACAGAATGATGGAGCCTGCCCGTGCCGCACGAACGCTTTCAATTCACCGGTGTTGGCGGCCATCAGCTGGCCGCCGCGCTTGACACGCCCGACGGGCCGATCAAGGCCTATGCGCTGTTCGCGCACTGCTTCACCTGCGGCAAGGACGTGCTGGCCGCAAAGCGCATCGCGGTCGCGCTCGCGGCCAAGGGCATCGCCACGCTGCGCTTCGACTTCACCGGTCTGGGCTCCAGCGAGGGCGAGTTCGCCAACTCGACCTTCTCGTCGAACGTCGCCGATCTCGTCCGCGCCGCCGACCATCTGCGCGAGATGCGCACAGCACCCGCGATCCTGATCGGCCACAGCCTGGGCGGCGCCGCGATCCTCGCCGCCGCGGGTCAAATCCCCGAAGCCAAGGCGGTCGCGACCATCGCCGCGCCGTCAGATCCCGTCCATGTCACGCATTTCTTCAGGGACCGGATCGAGGACATTCGCACGCAGGGCGAAGGCGAAGTCTCGCTCGCGGGCCGCCCGTTCCGCATCAAGCGCGAATTCCTCGACGACGTCGCCGAGCAGAAGTTGATGGCGCAGGTGAAGCAGCTGCACAAGGCGCTGCTGATCATGCATTCGCCGACCGACGACACCGTCGGCATCGACAACGCCACGCATATCTTCAGCGCCGCCAGGCACCCCAAGAGCTTCGTCTCGCTGGCCGAGGCCGACCATCTCTTGAGCGGCAAACAGGATGCCGCCTACGTCGCCGACGTGATCGGCGCCTGGGCCGAACGCTATATCGATATCGCGCCGCAACCGGCGGCAGATACCGGCAGTGCGCCGCGCAATGTCGTGGTACAGGAGACCCGCGCCGGCAAGTTTCAGCAGATTGTCACGGCAGGCCCGCATCGCATGCTGGCCGACGAGCCGGTCGCGGTCGGCGGCCAGGATTCCGGCCTCGGGCCGTACGACTTCGTGCTGGCCGGGCTAGGCGCCTGCACCTCGATGACGATGCGGATGTATGCCGACCGCAAGTCGCTGCCGCTCGATCGCGTCACCGTAACGCTGACGCACAGCAAGATCTACGCGAAGGATTGCGAGGAGTGCGAGACGCGCGAAGGCATGCTCGACCAGATCGACCGCGTCATCAGGATCGAGGGCGACCTCGACGCCGACCAGCGCAAGCGGCTGATGGAGATCGCCGACAAGTGCCCGGTGCACAAGACGCTGACGTCGGAGGTACGGATCGTCACCAAGGCCGCGGAGTAAGCCTGCGACACAGCGAGACGGGCCGTGCCGTAGCAGCATCTGGGCGGCGTCCCTCTCCCGCACGGGGACCGTCGCAGGGGCGTGCTGAGAAATATCGAAAACAACCCCATGCAAAGGAGCCGGTGGCGGCCGGTGCCCGACCAGGCGCCCCCCTATCCACGCGCCGCGCGCTTGCCGGTCAGGCAGTTCGCCATGATCCGCACCGCGGCGCCGATCTCGTTCTCGCGCCAGGCGGCGAAGCCGAGCAACAGGCCGTGGTCGCGCGGCCGCTCCAGCGCGAGGCTCGACAGTGCGCGCACCTCGACGCCGGCGACCACCAGGCGCGTCACAGCATCCCGGTCCGCACGGCCATCCTTGAAACGGGCAATCAGCTGCATGCCGCCCGGCGGCACCTCGGCGGTGAGCACCTCGCCGAGCTGCCGCGCCAGCGCCGCCGCGAGGTGATCGCGGCGCGCGCGATAGATCCGCCGCATCCGCCTGACATGCGCCAGGAAATACCCGTCGGCCATGAAGCCGGCCAGCGCCTCCTGGACATGCACGGAGGCGATCAGCCCGAGATGGCGCTGCGCGATCTCCATCGTCCGCGCCAGTGATGGCGGCACCACCAGATAGCCGATGCGGATATCGGCGGTCATCGCCTTGGCGAAGGTGCCGAGATAGAGCACGCGTCCCTCGCGATCGAGCCCCTGCAGCGCCGGCATCGGGCGACTGTCATAGTGAAACTCGCCGTCGTAATCGTCCTCGACGATCCAGGTCTTGCCGGGCTCGGCAGAAGCCAACAGCTCGGTGCGGCGCGCGACCGGCATCACGCGCCCTGTGGGGTGCTGATGCGAGGGCGTGGTGAAGATCAGCTTCGGCGCGCGCGTCGCGCGCGTCCGCATCATGCCCCATTGATCGAGGCTGACACCGACGACGTTTGCACCGGCGGCACGAAACGCCGCCGCCGCACCGGGATAGCCGGGATCCTCGGTCCACACCGCATCGCCGGCGACGATGGTGGTCGCGGCGATCAGCGTCAGCGCCGCCTGCGCCGTCGGCAGCACCAGGATCTGATCGGCCTCGGCGCGCACGCCGCGGCTGACTTCGAGATAATCGCGCAAGGCTTCGCGCAGGCTCGGCCGGTTGACCACGGTCTGGTCATTGAAGCGGCGGCGCAATGCGCTGCGACGCAGGCAGCGCGCCCAGATCTCGTGCGGAAACTCCCGTGCATCCGCAAGCCCGGGACGCAGCGGCCGGAAATCGGCCTGGTAGGACAGCGGCCAATCCGTATCGGAGAGCTGCAACGCCCAAGGCGACAGCAGCGGCTTGCGGGCGGCATCACGGCGTGGCGCGGGCAGAGCCTTGGCGAAGCGCGCCTCGATATCGTCGGTCACAACCGGCCGCCGCCGCGCCGCGACCCGCAGATACCCTTCGGCGACGAGTTGCTCATAGGCATGCGTCACGGTGTTGCGCGCCACGTCGAGCTCGGCCGCAAGGCTGCGGCTCGATGGCAGCATGGCGCCGCTCCTGATCCGGCCGCTCGCCATCAGCGCGCGCAGCTGCTGGGTCAACTGCGCGGCCAGCCCGGCATCGTCCGATCGCTTCAGCGCGAGCAATTCGGCGAGGATCAATCTGGCTCCACTATTCTACCAAATCTGGCTCTTTCGAGAGAGCCAGCATGATCCTATTCACAAGCGGTATTGCCTGCAAGGATCCTGCCGTGAACCAGTCACTCTCCCCCGCCAAGGCCGCCGCCCTGTTCATCGTCGTGGTGCTGGCCTGGGGCATCAACTGGTCGGTCACGAAATCGCTGGTCGAGGCGGTGCCGCCGCTGTGGACCGCATCGATCCGCAGCTGGGTCGCCCTGATCGCGCTGCTGGTGATCCTGCGCGCCAGCGGCAATTTGATCATTCCGCGGATCGCCGATGTCCCGGTCGTGCTCAGCGTGGCGCTGCTGCACATGACGTTTTTCTCGACGCTGGTCGCCGCCGGCCTGCGCTATCTCCCGGCCAGCAAGGGCGTCGTGCTCGGCTACACCACGCCGCTCTGGGTCGCGCTTGCCGCGGCCGCCGCGCGCACCGAACGGCTCGGGACGCTCAAGCTTGTCGGCGTCGCGCTGGGACTCGCCGGGCTCGGCGTGATCCTCAACCCGGCGTCGCTGGACTGGAGCAATCTGCATGTCCTCGCCGGCGCCGGCATGATCATCATCGCCGCGATCTGCTGGGCCGCGAACATCATCTATATCCGCTCGCACCGCTGGATCGCGACGCCGCTGCAATTGCTGCTGTGGCAGGTGCTGGTCGCGACGCTGGTGCTGACGATGTCGGCGCTCGTCACCGAAGGCGTGCCCGAGGTGAAATGGTCGCCACACCTCCTGCTGCTGTTCCTCTATTCCGGCTTCATCGGTACGGCGTTGGCCTACTGGGCGATGTCTGTTGTCAACAAGAGCCTGCCGGCGCTGACGACATCGCTCGGCACCACCGGGACGCCGATCGTCGGTATCGTGACCGCGGCATTGCTGCTCGGCGAGCCGATCGATCTCTCGCTGGCGATTGCCGCGGCCCTGATCGTCGGCGGGATCGCGCTGAGCTCGCTCGCGGATGCGCCATTACGTGCGTAATTAGGGCCTGTGCTCATAGATTCGTCACGTCCGCTTCGGTCTCGGAAGCTGACGTCGAAACCGACGCGCTGCATGTCGGCCTTGGGCCACAAGCGGTCCTCAACAGGACGAATGTCGCGCAGCCGGCTTCCCTTTGTAAGCCATTTCACACAGTAGCGAAGCGCCGCCCATTATGATTACTTGAGGGACTGCTCCCAAAACGGGAGGTCGAGATGCCAACGTCATCTCACCTTTTGCGATGGTCGACCGAGATGCTGCCGGAGCGCGTGCGGTTCTCCACGTTCCGTGAGGAGTTTGCGCGGCTGAACCTCGCGTTGGACGTGATAGACCACAGCGGTGGCCGCCCACGTATCAACGTCACCTGCTTGTCGCTCGGTGCGGTTGGCGTTTGTAGCCTTCTCACGACGCCGGTGGAGTTTATTCGTCACAAACACCACCTCAAGGATAGCCGTGAGCAATTCGGACTGAACCTCGTCGAGGCTGGACCGGTCCAATTTGCAAACGCAGGCCGAGAGCATGCCTATGACGTCGGCTCCGCTTGTTTGGTCGATCGGGGAAGGACGCTGCGAGTATTTGGGCCGCGTGGGGGGAGCGTCAAATTCGTAACCGTGCAGGCTGCCGCCCTTAGGTCTCTGGTGGCCAACCCGGAAGACCTATCAGGTCGGCCAGTGCGTTCCGGACCGGCGCTGAGACTTCTCAACCGCTACCTGCG
Source organism: Bradyrhizobium sp. USDA 4503 (assembly GCF_054055815.1). Lineage (NCBI taxonomy): Bacteria > Pseudomonadati > Pseudomonadota > Alphaproteobacteria > Hyphomicrobiales > Nitrobacteraceae > Bradyrhizobium > Bradyrhizobium sp. USDA 4503. Next base: position 8,710,540 of record NZ_JBSRXS010000001.1, on the reverse strand, counting down.
GTCGCTCGCATCCTTCAAAGAACCTCTGTCATCAGAGCTAGCCGCCACCGTCGGCGTACATCTCCTCGATCTTGTCGCCGCGACGCTCGGGCCGACCGACCAAGCAACAGACATCATTACGGAGCGCGGTGTGAAGGCAGCAAAGCTGCAGGCGATACTAGCGGAAGTCGCGAAACGCTACAGCGATCCCAATTTCGATTTGAACAAGGTCGCTGGGGCGATCGGCATGTCGCGGCGATACGTGCAAAAATTGCTCGAGGAGGGGACCGGAAAGTCTTTCACCGAGCATCTTGCAAGACGCCGGCTCGAGCGTGCCTTCGCGATGTTGACTGACCCGCACCATCTGCATTTGGCCATCATCGACATCGCGTATGCAGTCGGCTTTGGTGACGTTTCTAATTTCAATCGCACGTTCCGCCGGCACTTCGGCGAGACGCCCTCAGGTGTGCGCGCCGCATCGACCATGCGGGAGCAGAAGTGATCCTGCGGCTCCTTACCAGTGCGCCGACGATGCCGCAGAATGCGAGTATTTGCGGGCTTCGCGAACACCCTTTCTTTAACATCATCGCCAAGAGGCGCATACCGACATCGCAGGGAATGAGCGCTAGACATGCAGACCGTCAGCTTAGGGCTAGCAGGCAACATCGAAATGAATTAGGCCGCCAACTGAGGCGGCCTAGTCATGTGACCAAAGTTGGTGGTCACTTCTCAACTTCCACGATGTATCGCCGTATCGTTTTCGCGGTTTTCGCGCCCTCAGGTGCAAGGTCCTTCCAGACCTTGGACTGGAAAAATGCTATGGCGGCATCTGCGCTATCCCACTCGGTCATGGCCACACTGATTGGAGCAGGCCCGCCCTCCGCGTGGAAAACTCTGCCTTTCAAAGTCCCCATTGAGCGGCCACCGGCCTCGGCCAGTGCCCTTCTCGCTGCCTCGATATAAGCGGGCGAAACAGTTGCACCAGCAATTGGTTCGATCTCACCGATACTGTAGGCCTTCAGCTTGGTTTGAGCGTGCAAACCTTGGAACGCGAACCCGCCGATTGCGATGCCGCTGAGCAGTGACAATGCCATCAAGTATTGAGTTCTCATGATTTCCTCCAGCTTGCCGATAACCGGCCGGGCGAGAGTAGGGTGAGAGGCAGCCGCACTCAACTTCGATAAAAGCGCGAGGGACTTCCGGTTACCCTCGAAGAGCCAACCTCTCGGGGGTCATGCAGACCATCAGCTTAGGGCCATCCCGGACTCATGCGTGCGATGACCATCCTACTCGATCACCTCGTCGGCATTGGCAGGCAACGCACGAGAATGATGAGCCGGAGCACGCTGCGGTGGTGAGATTTAATGCAAAGACATCTCAACGTATTGGCTCGATCCATTGGGCGCGCGACGGCCCCGGCTCAAAGGGATCACCGAAGTACTGGGTTTCACGAACGACCTTCCCGCCTCTGAATTCCATGATGCTCACCGTGTAAGATGGCAAGCCGTCGTATGTAAGGACAAATTCAGTAACCCAAAGGTCGGCAGCGCCGAGTATGCGTCGCACCGTAAAGCGCTTCTTGTTCGGCTGCGCAAAACGAGACGCTTGAATATTGCGTCGACCGCGGATTCTCTCCCCGGATTGAGGGTACTCAAGCACGGCATCATCACGGTAAATCTCATGCTCCGCCTCGAAGTCATTTGCATCTGAGGCTGCCCAGTGATGATCCAAAGCCGCTCGAATGGTTTGATCTTCATTCATTCTCTTCCCTCGCGTCGCAATGCTGCATATTATCTCCAAAACGGAGCATCGGCACGAATGGAATGTCTGCTGGGGGTCATAAGCCGCCGATAACTACCGAACCGGGCAACTTCCGCTTTATGACGGGAAGCCGACGGTTATGAGTACAGCCTAGGCCGTCGCAAGCGGCCTGACCCGCAAGCTCCCGCGCAGGCCGGCGCCGGTGCCGAGCATGATGCCGGCGATCGCGATGAGGGACGACAGCGAGAGCGTCGACAGCCCAGTCAGCCCCTGCCCGACCGAGCAGCCGAACGCCATCACGCCGCCCGCGCCCATCAACGCGGCGCCGCTCGCCGAGCGCAGCATATGCTGTGGCGACCGGTAGCCTTCGAGCTGGAAGCGCCCGGTGGCGATGGCCGTGATCAGGCTGCCGGCGAACACGCCGAACACGGTGACGATGCCGAAATTGAGCGTCGAGCCGGTCGACAGCATGACGTATTGCAGGGCGTCGGCGATCGGCGCGATGAAGGTCAGCGACGTCACCGGCACCGGATTGAAATCATCGGCGCCGAGATAGCCGGTCGCGTACCAGCCCCCCGCCACCAGCAGGCCGACGATCAGGCCGGCCGCGATCTGGCCCGGTGACTTGCGAAATGGCGCATGGGCAAAGGCGAAAATAATCAAGAGGGCTGCGAGAACCGAGGCCGCCACCATCCGCGCCGGCACCGCGCCGAGGCCGATGTCCGCCAATAGCGCCGGCACCGAATTGGCTGACACTGTGGCCTGTGACGCCTGCACCATCGCGATCCGCGCCGGGGCGATCAGGCCCTTCAGCGTCATCTCGGCGAAAATGCCGAGCACGATCACGACCACGAAGGAGCGCAGATTGCCGCGCCCGAGCAGCACCAGCGCCCGCGAGCCGCAGCCATTCGACAGCACCATGCCGTAGCCGAACAGGAGCCCGCCGAGGAACATCACCGGCGCCGAGAAGGACGGTTGCAGATAGATCGACTTGCCGAGATCGACGAGGCCTGCCGCCGCCAACAGCTGCGAGGCCGCGATCGCGACGCCCATCGCCAGCGCATAGGTGCGCGCCAGGCGGCCGTCGCCCTCCGCCCACCAGCCGCGCAGGCCGCTCATCATGCAGAAGCCGCTGAGCAGCGCGACCGAGCCATAGATGAGGCCGATGGTCAGGGCGGCAATGATGACGATCGTGGCGGGGTCCATAATAGTCCTTCAATTACGTTCGTCATTGCGAGCGACGCGAAGCAATCCATACTATCACGCTGGAGAGAAATGGATTGCTTCGTCGCTTCGCTCCTCGCAATGACGGTGAACTAGGGTCGCAAAATCACGCGGTCGCGCGACGAGCCTGCCACGGCAACAAACGCCGCCTTGGCCTGTTCCAGCGGGTAGATCGCGCTCGGCTTGATCGGGAATGGCTTCAGATGTCCGCCGGCAAAGCCCGGCGCGAGCTCGCGCAACACCTCGCCGGTCGCAACCGACGACAGCGCAAGCGTGTCGATGCCGACATAGGTGTGCTGGCCGCGGTAGAATTCGAGGATGTTGAACTGCACGATGCGGTCGACCGCCGCGATCAGGATCTGGCGGCCGCGCAGCGCCAGCGACTTGTGCGCGGCCTGGAAATAGGGATCGCCGACCGTGTTGTAGACGATGTTGGCGCCCTTGCCGCCGGTCAGCTCGCGCACGCGAGCGGCGACGTCGGTGGTCGAGGCGTCGATCACCTCGACCGGCGAATTGCTGTGGCCTTCATAGGGCTCGCTCTTGCGCACCACGCCGATCACGCGCGCGCCGTGCCAGCTCGCGATCTGCACCGCGGCCTGCCCGACCTTGCCGTTGACGCCCATCACGAGCACGGTCTCGCCCGCCTTCGGCAGGCCGGCGCGGCGCAGGCCCTCCATCGCGGTGACGAAGGGCACGCCGATCCCGGCGGCTTCGTCCCAGGAAATGCCCGCGGGTTTTTCCACCACGGCATCGCGCTCGACCACCAGATGCGTGGCATGGGTGCCGTCGCGGCGGATGCCGAGGTCGCCGGACGAGCCGAACACCTCACGCCCGATGAATTCAGCGGGACCATCGATTACGACTCCGGCGTAGTCGCGGCCCGAGGTACGCGGGAATATGGCATAGGGCATCAGCCCGGTCGCGGCCTTGACGTCGGACGGATTGACCGCGGCGGCCCTCACCTCGATGAGCAGATCGTCCGCCGCGCGCGACAACGCAAGGGTCTCGACCGCTGGCGCCACCGCCGCCGCGTTCTCCGCCTTCGTCAGCAGGCGGACGCAGCGCGCGTCGACAGGATGACGGTTTGCTTGCGGGGCCGGCGGCATCAGCGTTCCAGTCTCGGTCATGGAGCGCGCCGCAAGGCACGCGGATGGTGGCGGCCGGATGGCCTCGGGCCATGACTAATCGACTGACCGATCAATTCAAGGGGCTTGTTGCGGCCGGCCGAGTCAGAGCTTCGGCGGCGGGGCCGTGCCCAGGATCGCCTCGATCGACAGGCCGAGCCCGAGCAGCCTTGCATCGCTGCCGACCGGACCGTCGAGCTCGAGCCCAACCGGCAGGCCATCGGACGTCATGCCGGCATAGAGCGACAGCCCGGGAAGGCCAGCATTGCTGCCGGGATCGGTGTTGCGGATCAAGGTGCCGAAGGTCGGCACCTGCGCGCCGCCATTGACCGACATCTCGCCGGATCCGTTGTTTTCGTCGATGACCGGTGCAGGCGCGATCGTGGTCGGAAACAGGATCGCATCCAGCCCGTTGTCCCTGATGTAGGTGGCATAGATCGCCTGCAGCACCGGCCGCTGCACTTTGATTGCATCATCATAGGCGGCACCGAAGGCGTCCGTAGTGATGGCACCGAATGCGCCGACGACATCAGGACTGGCGACGCCGGCCGCGATGTCGGACAGCGTGATCCCTTCAATCCCGGAGGCGGCGAGCCAGGCCGGGATATCGGCGATCGGCTCGTGCAACGCGACCACAAACGACACCTTGCCGTTCTGCTCAAACAGATCGGGCATGTCGACATCGACCAGCACCGCGCCGGCCGCCGAGAGCCGGGCGCAGGCTGCGCGGGCGACGGCTTCGACATCGCGATCGAGGCCGCTCCAGAAACAGGCGGGAATGCCGAGACGCACGCCGCGTAGCGGGATGCTCGTTGCCAGCGGCGTGCCTGTCATCACGGCATCGAGCAGCGCGACATCGGCGACGGTGCGTCCCATCGGGCCGACGGTGTCGCGGGTATGGCTGATCGGAACCACCTGGTTGTCATCGTGATAACGCCGCTCGGCGCCGCCATCGCCGACTGAAGGCCGAAGGCCCACGGTCCCGGTCAACGCCGCGGGCACGCGGGTCGAGCCGCCGGTGTCCGATCCGAGGCCACAGGTGGCGATGCGCGCGGCGATCGCCGCCGACGTTCCGCCGGACGACCCGCCCGGGATCCGGCTGGTGTCGTATGGATTCCGCACCGGTCCTGCGAACGGTGCGAGATTGGTACTGGTGATGCCGAAGGCAAGCTCGTGCAGATTGGTCTTGCCGATGACGACGGCACCCGCATCGAGCAGCTTTTGCAGCGACGGCGCATTGCGCGCAGGCCGCGCGTGTTGCAGCGCCGGCGTGCCGCCCGATGTCGGCAGTTCTGATGTGTTGATATTGTCCTTCACGACGATCGGAAGCCCGGCCAGCACGCCGGTCCGCGTCCCGGCATCGACCTCGCGCGCCGCGGCCAGCGCGCCGTCGCGGTTCAGCACGATGAAGGCGTTAAGGTGCTTGAGCCGCTCCGCACGATCGAGCGCGGCCTCGACGACACTGACCGCCGTTACCTTGCCGGCGCGGATATCAGCCAGGATCTCCGCAGCGGTCGTTTCATTGGTGTCGGCCATACCCTGCGCCCTGTTGAATTGCAGGGATTAGGCTATTCTTTCGGCCGCTTGTCGTAAACACGTTTCGCCTTGCCGAGCGAACGCTCCAGCGTCTCGGGCGCAACGACGCGGACGCGGGTGGAGATGCCGATCGTGTTCTTGATGAAGGCGGAGACCTTCTCGGCGTGTGCAGTCAGCCCCTCGCCGTCCCAGCTCTCCGGCCGGGCTTCGGCGAGCACCGTCATCTCGTCCATGCGGCCCTCACGGGTCAGCTCGATGACAAAGTGACCGCCGCACCAGTCGGTCGCCAGCAGCGCTTCCTCGATCTGGGTCGGGAACACGTTGACGCCGCGCAGGATGATCATGTCGTCGGAGCGGCCGGTCACCTTCTCCATCCGCCGCATGCCGGGCCGCGCCGTGCCGTGCAACAGCCGCGTCAGGTCGCGGGTGCGGTAGCGGATGATCGGAAAGGCTTCCTTGGTCAGCGAGGTGAACACCAACTCGCCCTTCTCGCCGTCGGGCAGCACCTTGCCGGTCAGGGGATCGATCACCTCCGGGTAGAAGTGGTCCTCCCAGATGTGCAGGCCATCCTTGGTCTCCACGCATTCCTGCGCGACGCCGGGACCGATCACCTCCGACAAGCCATAGATGTCGGTGGCGTCCATGTCGAACGCCTGCTCGATCTCGACGCGCATCGCATTGGTCCAGGGCTCGGCGCCGAAGATGCCGAACTTGAGCGACGATTTGCGGGGGTCGAGGCCCTGTCGCTTGAACTCGTCGAGGATCGCCAGCATGTAGCTCGGCGTCACCGTGATGATGTCGGGCCGGAAATCATTGATGAGCTGCACCTGCCGCTCGGTCATGCCGCCCGAGATCGGGATCACCGTGCAACCCAGCCGCTCGGCGCCGTAATGCGCGCCGAGGCCGCCGGTGAACAGGCCATAGCCATAGGCGTTGTGCATCAGCATGCCGGTGCGGCCGCCGGCGGCGCGGATCGAGCGCGCCATCACGTCCGCCCAGGTGTCGATGTCGGCTTTGGTGTAGCCGACCACGATCGGCTTGCCGGTCGTGCCCGAGGAGGCATGGACCCGCACCAGCTGCTCGCGCGGCACCGCGAACATGTTGAAGGGATAATTGTCGCGCAGATCGGTCTTCACCGTGAACGGAAATTTGGCGAGATCGGGAAGCTGCCTGAAATCGGACGGCTGCACGCCGGCGGCATCGAACGCCTTCCTGTAGTGCGCGACATTGTCATAGGCATGCTTGAGCGACCAGGCCAGCCGCCTGGTCTGCAGCGCCATGATCTCGTCGCGCGAGGCGCGCTCGGCCGCATCGAGCTCGGCGTGATAACCGCTGTCCTTGACCTTGAGCTTTGCCGTTGCCATCGACGTTTCCCCTGAAGCCTTTATGCCTTGATGTCCGTATCGGGCAGCCAGGTGCCCGCTATCACGCGCGAATGCCCGCGGAATTCGGCGATCACGCTGTCGCCGGAGGTCACGCTCACGTCGTAGATTCCCGAGCGGCCATTGCGCGAGATCTCGCGCGCGGTCGCCACCAGGCGGTCGCCAAGCTTGCCGGGCCGGATGAAAGTGACGTTGCCCTGCGCCGCCACCGCGCGATCGTTGCGGCTGTTGCAGGCAAAGGCGAAGGCTGAATCGGCCAGCGTGAAGATGTAGCCGCCATGACAGATGCGCTGGCCGTTGACCATGTGCGGCTGCACCGTCATCGCCATCACCGCCTGCCCCGGCCTGATCTCGACGAGCTCCATGCCGAGACCCTTGCTGGCGTCGTCTTCCTTCCACATCGCGTCCGCGCAGGCGCGGGCAACGTCCTCGGGCGATAGCGTGGCCTTCACGTTCACATCGAACTCCCTGTGCGCGGGCCCGTTGCGGAGGGCCTCTTGTGCCGAACTTCAATTTCAAGCGCGACGCACGAGGCGTCAACGCTACTTCCGTCATTCCGGGGCGATGCGCAGCAGCGAACCCGGAATGACGACAATCTCAGACGTGGTCGTAGTCGACCACGACCTTCTCAGAGCACGGCTTGGCCTGACAGGTGAGGATGAACCCCGCCTTCAGCTCCCACGGCTCCAGCGAATAGTTCAGGTCCATCGGCGCCTCGCCTTCGACCAGCTTGGCGCGGCAGGTCGAGCACATGCCGCCCTTGCAGGCAAACGGCAGGTCCATGCCGGCGCGCAGCGCAGCGTCGAGGATCGACTCGCCGTCGGCCACCGGGACCTCGCGGCGCTTGCCGTCGATGATCAGCCCGGCAATCGCCTTCGGCGGCGCGCCGGCCGGAACGACGACCTTCGCCCGCGGCTTGCCGCCGAATTCCGACACGAAGCGTTCGACATGGATGCGCTCGTCGGCGATGCCGATCTCGCGGCAGGTGGCCTCGATGGTCTCGCTCATCGCGGCCGGACCGCAGACGAAGACGTGATCGACGGTCGCAGCCGGCACCAGCGAGCGCAGCAGCACCCGCACCTTCTCGCCGTCGAGCCGGCCATGCAGGATCGGAATGTCCTGCTCCTCGCCCGAGATGACGTGGAATACCGAGAGCCGCTGCATGAAGCGGTCCTTCAGTTCCTCCAGCGCCTCGCGGAACATGACCCCTTCGGTCGAGCGGTTGCCGTAGAACAGGAAGAAGCGGCTGTCCGGCTCACGCGCCAGCACGCCCTTGATGATCGAGAGGATCGGCGTGATGCCGCTACCGGCGGCAAAGCCGACATAGGTCCGCGCCTCGCCCGGCGCGTGGGCGACGCCGAAACGCCCGGTCGGCGTCATCACGTCGAGCTCGTCGCCGGTCTTCAATTCCTCGGCCGCCCAGTTCGAGAATGCGCCGCCGTCGACCTTCTTCACCGCGATGCGCAATTCGCCGTCGTCGGGACCGGAGCAGATCGAATAGGAGCGGCGAACCTCCTCGCCATCCATCGTGGTGCGCAGCGTCAGATACTGGCCCGGCGTAAAACGGTAGTCGCCTTGCAGATCGTCGGGGATCGCAAAAGTCATCGAGATCGCGTCCGACGCTTCGCGGCGCAGATCGCTGACGGACAGGCGGTGAAAGCGCGGTGTCGACATGGTCAATGACACTTGAAGTAATCGAAGGGTTCACGGCAGCTCCTGCAGCGCCACAGCGCCTTGCAGGAGGTCGAGCCGAATTCGGAGAGCAGCTCTGTATCAACGGAGCCGCATTGCGGGCACATCACATGCTGCTCGCCGAACAGCGCGCGGCGCGAGGAGCCCGGCAGCGGCGGCGCGATGCCGTACTCCTTCAGCTTGCGGCGGCCGTCCTCGCTCATCCAGTCGGTGGTCCAGGCCGGCGACAGCACGGTGCGGATCTTCGGCCCATGAATGCCTTCACGCGCCAGAGCGAGCTCGATCTCGAGTGCGATCATGTTCATGGCGGGACAGCCGGAATAGGTCGGCGTGATCGCGACCTCGACGTGACCGTCGTGGACCGCGACATCGCGCAGCACGCCGAGATCGGCGATGGTCAGCACCGGGATCTCGGGATCGACCACCTGCGCGGCCGCGCGCCAGGCGCGCCGGCGCAGATCGGCATCGCTGAGCGCAACGGTCACCATGTTGCCCCCGGAAAGGTCCGCTGCATCGATTGCAGCTCGCTGAGGAGATGGCCGAGATGTTCGCTGTGGCTGCCGCTGCGGCCGCCCTGCTGCATCCAATCGCTCTTCGGCAGTGCCAGCGTCGCCTCGTTGATGATGCCGGTGACCGTCTTCAGCCAGCGCGGCTGCAGCGCCGCCGGGTCGATCGCAATGCCGGCATCGATCAGGCCGCGCTCGCCGTCGTCGATCGTGAACATCTCACCGGTATAGGCCCAGAGATCGTCGATCGCGTCCTGGGCGCGGCGATGGCTCTCCTCGGTGCCGTCGCCGAGCCGGACGATCCATTCCGACGAATGCCTGACATGATAGGCGCTCTCCTTCTCCGACTTCGCCGCGATCGCCGCGAGCGTCGGATCGGACGAGGCCATCATCGCGCGCCAGTAGAGATCGGCGAATGCCGCGTAGAAGAATTGCCGCACCATGGTGCGAGCAAAGTCGCCGTTCGGCTGCTCGACCAGCAGCAGGTTGCGATACTGCCGGACGTCGCGCAGATAGGCGAACTTGTCTTCGTCGTTGCCTCGGCCTTCGACCTTGGCCGCGTAGGTGTAGAGCTCACGAGCCTGGCCGAGCAGGTCGAGGCCCATATTGGCGAGCGCCATGTCCTCTTCCATGGCGGGCGCATGGCCGCACCATTCGGACAGCCGATGGCCGAGGATCAGCGCGTCGTCGGCGCGGCGCAGCGCGTAGAGCACCAGCGGCGTTTCGGAGACTTCGATGTTGGCGGTTGCCATGTTCTCTATTCCACCTGCATCCACTTGCTCGACGTCATCCTGAGGAGCCTGCGCAGCAGGCGTCTCGAAGGATGGCCGCGGTTACGATCGGGCGTCATGGTTCGAGACGGCGCTGCGCGCCTCCTCACCATGACGGGTGAAATTCACATGTGCCCGACTTCGTCGGGGACGTCGTAAAAGGTCGGGTGACGGTAGATCTTGGATTCCGCCGGCTCGAACATCATGCCCTTCTCGGACGGATCGGACGCGGTGATCGCGTTCGAGGGCACCACCCAGATCGACAATCCCTCGCCGCGGCGGGTGTAGATGTCGCGCGCGGCCTGCAGGGCGAGCGTCGCGTCGGCCGCGTGCAGCGAGCCGACATGCTTGTGCGCCAGGCCATTGCGGCTGCGGATGAAGACTTCCCAGAGCGGAACGTTCGGCGTGGCCATCTCGGCGCTCCCTTATTCTGCGGCTTGCGCGAGCTGGCGGCGCTTGCGCTTCTCGGCATAGGCCATCGCGGCTTCGCGCACCCAGACACCCTCCTCATGCGCCTTGCGGCGCGCGGCGAGACGATCGCGGTTGCAGGGGCCGTTGCCTGCCAGCACCTGCTTGAACTCGTCCCAGTCGATCGGGCTGTGTTCCCAATTGCCGTTAGCGTTCTGCTTCATGCCGGGATCGGGGATCGTCAGGCCCAGGAATTCGGCCTGCGGGACGGTGGCGTCGATGAATTTCTGGCGCAACTCGTCATTGGAGAAGCGCTTGATCTTCCATTTGGTCGAGGTGTCGCTGTGCTGGCTGACCTGGTCCGGCGGACCGAACATCATCAGCACCGGCCACCACCAGCGATCGAGCGCGTTCTGCGCCATCGCCTTCTGCTCCGCGGTGCCGCGACACAGGGTCACCATAATCTCAAAACCCTGGCGCTGGTGGAACGACTCCTCCTTGCACACGCGGATCATCGCACGCGCATAGGGGCCGTAGGAGCAGCGGCACAGCGGGATCTGGTTCATGATCGCGGCGCCGTCGACCAGCCAGCCGATGGTGCCGATGTCGGCCCAGGTCAGCGTCGGATAATTGAAGATCGAGGAATATTTCGCCTTGCCCGATAGCATCGCGTCGACCAGCTCCTCGCGCGAGGTGCCGAGCGTCTCGGCGGCGGCGTAGAGATAGAGGCCGTGGCCGCATTCGTCCTGCACCTTGGCGAGCAGCGCGGCCTTGCGGCGCAGCGACGGCGCGCGGGTGATCCAGTTGCCCTCGGGGAGCATGCCGACGATTTCGGAATGGGCGTGCTGGGAAATCTGCCGCGTCAGCGTCTTGCGGTAGGCGGCGGGCATCCAGTCGTTCGGCTCGATGCGCTCGTCGGCATCGATGCGGGCCTGGAACTGACTGGCACGGGCGACATCCTCCACGCCGCGATCGTCGCCGTCGGATGAGTTGAGCGCCTGCGTATACATGGCCGACCTCCCAATGTGTTGTTAGGCAGGAATATATAACATAAATTTCCAAATGCAAGAAGTTTTTGTAATATGTTCAGACGCCCTCGAAACGGCGCGCCACCGCCCCGTTGGACTTCGGCAGCGGCCCGTCCTCGTTGGTTGCGTGGTCGTCAAGCCATTGTTCCGACGGCGAAAGCAGCCCGCGATAGATCTCGCCGCAGAGTTTGCGCGCCGCCCTGCCCGGCCAATCCTTCGGCAGCAGCGGATACGGCAGCAGCGGATCGCGCAGCACGACCCGGCGGTAATGGTGGATCAAGAGTATGCGCGCGGTGAAGGCGTCGGCGTCGCTCAGCGTCTCGCCGCGGATGATCGAGCCGCGCAGCGGCTCGAAGGTCTTCATGAACTTCAGATAGGCGTCCGCGGTGCGGTCGAGCGGCCAGCTCTCGCTGAGCAGCCGGCGGCCGCTGTCATCTTCCGCGGAGACTTCGAGCCGGATCGCGCGCGACGCTTCATCGGGGATCGGCACGCCCGACGGCGCGACCCATACGCCGGGCAGCGGGGTGCCGAAGCCGGCATTCTTCAACGCCTCGCGCGCGGCGTCGCGGTCCTCGGCATTGCCGATCAACAGCAGCTCGAAGCGGCCGGTCCAGTCCGACGGCGGCGGATCGTAGATGTGCCGGGTCGCGGTGTCGAAGGTCTGCCGGCCCTTGGCGTTCAGCCGATAAAAACTGTTGCGGCCGACCTTGTTGCGCTCGAGCCAACCATCGGCGGCGAGCCGCGACATCGCGGTGCGCACCACATTGCCGTCGATGTCGAGGAACTTGAAGAATTCCAGCAGCGTGCCGAGCCACACCGAGCCGCCGCGCGGCACGATGGAATCGCCGAACACGGTGATGATGATCGAGCCGGTGCGTGACGGCTCGCGCTTCAGCTGATCGACGATGCGGGCAAGCGGCTGTGACATGCCCAACGCATAGCGCGTTTTGTCGATTCACGACAATGCAGGGTCTTCTCCTTCTCCCCGCGTGCGGGGAGAAGCTCGGGATAAGGGGCTCTCCGCAATCACGGTGCGAGTTGCGCTCGTGGAGACTCCCCTCACCCGGATCGCATTGCGCTGCGCTTCATGCGATCCGGCCTCTCCCCGCAAGCGGGGCGAGGCAAGGAAGAGACATGTCAGCGATTGGGATCCGGATAGACGATGCTGCGCCAGCCGCTGCGATCGAACGGCGCCCACTCGCCTTCCTTCTGCGCGAGGCGATCGGCGACCGCGTAGACCACGGCCGGGTGATGACCCATGCCGCAATGGCTGCTCTCGACCTCGATGCTGTCGGTCATCGACGAGGCCTGCTCGCGGCAGCCCTGCCAGGCGCAGACGCCGTCGGTGCGGCTGAAGATCGCGGTGGTCGGCACCGGCGGCGCGCTGGCGAGCGAGCCGCCGAAACGCTGGTCCTCCTCGTCGGCACGACGCCCGCTGGCCATCTCATAGACGCGCCAGGCGTTGGTCGACTTCGGGCCGGCGGCAAACGGGCTGCCGAGCGTGATCACCTGGCGCACGCGCTCCGGCATCATCTTGGCGAGCTGGCGCGCATAGAGGCCGCCGAGGCTCCAGCCGACCACCGAGACCTTGCGGCCGGTGGTTTCATTCATCTCCTGCAGCAGCTCGACCATCCCGTCCTGCACGCCGGCGCGAAGCCCGAGATTGCGGCCCTGGCGCCAGCCGCTGACGGCGTAGCCCTTGCTCCTGAGAAAGTCGCGCAGCGGCCGGGTCGACATGTCGGAAGCGATCAGCCCCGGCAGCACCAGCACCGGATGCCCATCGCCGCGCGGCGCGAGGCTGAGCAGCGGCAATGCACCAAGAAAGGCGCCGAGCTCATGAATGGCGCGGCCTTCCAGGAACATCAGTGTCCTGGACGGCGGGCGTATCGTCTGCGCAGCAACGGACATTTCAGCTCCTCTTCCGGCAGGACCGCCGGCAATGGGACCAACGAGAATGGTCAACGGGATTGACTCAAACCCGGCGGAATCGTTCCGCAACGCAACAATCTGTCCTGAAAAGCTAGGGAACCGGACACTTTCGTGCAAGCGGTCCGGGTCACACTTGCCACAACTAAAGTGACGTTCGTGCCCAATCGGTCACAGCAGCCGCAGCGTGTATTCCAGGGTGTAAAGCGCAAGGCCGGCAAGCCCACCGATCAGCGCGCCGTTGAAGCGGATGTATTGCAGATCCTTGCCGACATTGACCTCGATCAGGGAGATCAGCTGCTCCATGTCCCAGCTCTTCATCTGGTCGGCGATGAAGCCCGAGACGCCGCTCTTCTGCTCGGCGACGACGGTGCGCAGGATCGCCACCAGGCCCTGATTGATCTCGCCGCGCAGGTCGGTGTCGCCGTCGAGCGCGTCGCCGGCCTCGACCAACATTCGCGCCAGCTGATGCTGCAGCACCTGCGACTCGCCCGAGGCGCTGCGTTCGATGAAGTCCTTGACGTTGGCCCAGATGGTGCGCCCGAGATTGGCAAGCTCCGGCCGCGCCATCAAATCGCGCTTGAGACCATCGATGCGGTCGGCGAATGCCTTGTCGCTGCCGAGCCGGTCGACAAAGGACAGCAGCATGCGGTCGAACTCGCCGCGGAACGGATGCTGCGGATCGTTGCGCACTTCCTCGAAGAATTTCGTGGCGGACGCGATGATCCGGTTCACCACGAACTTGTCGGCACGATAGAGCCTGAGCAGCGTCGGCATCTCGGCGCGGACCTTGTCGCGGATCACCGCCATGGTCTCCTGCTGCGTCAGCGTCTGGTGCAGCACGCGCAGGATGTCGTCGAGCAGGCCGCCATGCTTGCCCTCCTGCACGAAGCCGCGCAGCGCGCCGGCCGCGAGCGGCGCGAGGTCGATCGAGAGCACCTGCGTCGTGACGCGGCGGCTGATGAACTGCATCAACCCCGAGCTCTCGGTCGCCGCGAATGCCTCGGGCAGCATCCGCAGCACGAAGCGGGCGAGATCCTCGGAACGTTTGCGGTCGCGCAGCCAGTCGGCGATGAACGAACCGAAATCGATCTCGCGCAGCTTGGCCTCGACCGGCCCGGATTCCAAAAAGTTGTTCTCGATGAATTCGCCGAGCTTCTCGGCGATGCGCGCCTGATTGCTCTGGATGATCGCGGTATGCGGGATCGGCAGGCCGAGCGGCCGCTTGAACAAGGCGACGACGGCATACCAGTCGGCGAGGCCGCCGATGGTTGCGGCCTCGGCAAACGCGGCGATGAAACCGAACACCGGATGCACCGGCAGCAGTGCTTTCGCTGCGATGAAGATGATGAAGGTTGCCGCCAGCACGCCAGTCGCCAGCCACTTGACGCGCCGCAGCTCGGCCGCGCGTTCGACGTCGACTGGCGTTGCGATGAGGGCGGCGGGAAGGGTCATGGGGTTTCGCGGGGGTGACGAACGAAGCATAGCATGGCTCACCGCCGTCATTCCGGGGCGTGCGAAGCACGAACCTCAGGTGCGCAATTGCGCACCGGGGAATCTCGAGATTCCGGATCGCCGCTTCGCGTCGTCCGGAATGACGGTGGACACATGAGCTATGAAGGACACCGCCAAAAAAGAAGGCCCGCAAAATGGCGGGCCTTCGAAAAGGGCAGTTGGTCAGCGCGGCCGCGATCAGGCGGTCTTGCCGTAGACCTTGGCGAAGTTGTCCTGCGCGGTCTTCGCACCATCGGTGACGAGCTTGCCGAGATACTCAGTGGTGGCCTTCGCCCGCGAGACGAACAGTTCGCCACGCGCACGGGCCAGCTCCGACTGGATCTGGGCGGCTTCGCTCAGCGACTTGGCCGACGCGAGCTTGTCGATGCCGGCGAAGAACGCCTCGGCGTCCTGGTAGATCGCCTGCTGGATGTTGCGGCTGATCTTGGCGGCTTCGGTCACCGAACCGGCAACGGCGGACTCGATCACGTTGGTCACCTTCTCCGAGCCGGCATAGGCATCGGCAGCGCGGGTCTTGGCGGCCTCGGCCTGCTTCTTCACGAACTCACGGGCGGCTTCCGGAACTTCCAGGTTCTGAAGCTTGGTGAACGCCTCGGTGACGGGCGCGAAGGCTTCCTTGACGCTGTTCAGCACGGAATTGGTTTCGGTGGTCATTGGGGTCTCTCCATCCTCAGGTTTGAGCTATGGGCTCACCCCGTCCGGTTTGGCCCGGGGCAACGGTGTTATGACACGCCTCATGGTGCGTCGCAACATCTATGTTGCAGCGCGATATCACGAACCTGTGAACAGCACGAAGATCCGGCGGAATGCCTAGAGAACCAGCAGGAAACGGTTTCTAATTACCACTGACCGCGTCAGACACTCCGTAAGCCTCCATTTGGGCCCGGACCTGCGCCACGTTGTGCCCGAGCACGACAATGTCGTGGGTCTTGCCCTCGACGTCGCGGACATGGTCGCGCAGCAGGGCCTCAGCCTTGAAGCCGAGGCTCTCGAACAGCGCGATCGCCGCCCGCTGATCGACGGTCATCTGCACCGAGAACTTCTCCAGCCCGGCACCGAGCGCGATGGCGAAGGTCTCCTGCGACAGCGCCCGGCCGACGCCCTGCCCGCGCACGTCGAGCGACACCACCATCCGGATCTCGCCGACATGCGGCGACCAGGAATGCGGATCGCGCACCAGGGTGCCGCAGCCGACCACCTTGCCGTCCTTGATCGCGAGCAGGCTCGTGATGTCGCCGCGCTCGATCTCGTTGATCCAGGCCGACAGCACCTTCGGCTGGCTGATGTTGCGCGGCAGGAACAAGAGATCATGCGTCGGCAGCTTTTGCGCGAAGGCCAGCACCGCGGCCTCGTGGTCCCGAATCATCAGGCGAAACTCGATGTCGCCCGCCTCGGTCTTGACGCGGCGCGGATAGGAACGTTGTTCGGTCATGTCGATCTCTCTCAAGTCGACCCTTCTTAGGTCGATCTTTTGCTCAGCCAGGAGTCCAGTTTCGGCCACAGCCGCTTGATTGCATTGGCGCCGGCGACCAGCGAGACGTGACCGCCCTTCAGCATCACCTCCTCCTTGTCCTCGGAGCCGATCTTGGTGATCAGATGTTTTGCCGCATCATACGGCACGATGTGGTCGTGCTCGGCGACCGCGTGCAGGATCGGCACCTTGATGTCGGCAAGCTTGGCCGCGCGGCCGCCGACCGTCATGGTGTCGTTGTAGAGCTTGTTGTCCCACATCAGGTCCTTGGTGATGGAGCGGAAATATTCGCCCGCGAGCGGCAGCGTGTCGGTCGCCCAGCGATCGAACATCCGGTACGACTTGACGAACTCGTCGTTCCAGATGTTGTCCCAGAGCTGGATCTGGCCGACGACACGCGCGGCCGGCCGCAACATGTCGAACGATTGCAGGATCAGTTCGGGCGGCATGTTGCCGGTGCTGTCGATCAGGCGGTCGACGTCGAAATAGCGGCGGTCGGCGAAATTCGAGAACAGCTTCATCTCGCGGAAATCGATCGGCGTGGTGAAGCAGATCAGGTTCTTCATCGGCCCGTCGTTGAAGATCGAGCCGTACAGCAGCGACAGCACGCCGCCGAAGCAATAGCCGATCACCGAGACGTCCTTTTCGCCGGAATCCTGCTGCACGCGGCGGACCGATTCCGGAATGAAGTCGAGGACGTAGTCCTCCATGCGCAGCGATCTTTCCTCGGGCTTCGGCGCACTCCAGTCCAGCATGTACACGTCGAAGCCGCGCTTGAGCAGGAACTCGATGAAGCTCTGCCCCGGCACCAGGTCGAGGATATAGCCGCGGTTGGTGGTCGCCATCACGATCAGCACCGGCACGCGATAGACTTCGCTGGCCAGCGGCCGGTAGTGATAGAGGTTCATGGTGCCGCGCGAATACAGCACGTCTTTCGGCGTCGAGCCGAGCGACGGGCCGGAGCTCGAGAAATACTCGACGCCCTTGATGCTGCGCTGGATCGCGCGCTGCACCTCGGACTGGACCCGCTCGGAGATCGAGGCGAAATCAAAGGGGGTGGGAGCATTCATTTGCTGCCTCCCTCCGCTGGCGGCTGCTTGGTGCGCGGTGGCCGCGGCGTTGCGCCGTGGCCGTCGTCCGGCGCCAGCGAATTGTGGTGCACCTGCTGCAGCAGCGTCTTGATTTCGTTGAGCTGGTTCTCCATCGATTGCAGGCGTTCCGCCATGCCGACGAGCTGGGCGCGGCTCGGCAGGTTCATCGCCAGCAGATATTTCTCCATCAGCTCGCCGAGCTGCTTCTGCGCGCCGGCCGCAACGCCGCCGGCCTGGTTCATCGCCTTGGAAAATTCCGGCGAGCTCATGAGCTGGTTGCCGAAGGAGTTGAACCCCTTCTCCATCTCGCCAATCATCGTCTGCCAGATCACGGCAGGGTCGTTGCCCTTGTCGGCCATGCGGCGCTCCTCCACACCAATTTCGGGCGCTTGCCGCGCTTCCATTTGTTTCTGCCATACGACACTGTTGCTGCTGATCGGTCAACTGCGCGGCGCGACCAGCGACGCCGAGGCTCTTCTGCGCTGCGTCAATCCGTGGCATAGAGGTTCCTGACCGCGACACCAGCAGGGGACGCCCGTGACCACGCTCGCCCATCAGCCGCCGCAGATCATCCGCGCCAATGGCATCGACATCTGCTACGAGATGTTTGGCGATGCGAATGCCGAGCCGCTGCTCCTGATCATGGGCCTCGGCGCCCAGATGATCCATTGGGACGACGAGTTCTGCCGCCAGCTCGCCGCGCGCGGTTTTCGCGTCATCCGATTCGACAACAGGGATATCGGCAAATCCTCCCGCCTGAGCGGCGGCAAGCGGCTGACCGCGCTCGAACTGCTCAAGCTCCGCTTCCTGAAGATCCCGGTCGCAGCGCCCTACAAGCTGGCCGACATGGCGAGGGACACGATCGGGCTGATGGATGTGCTCGGCATCCGCACCGCGCATCTGGTCGGGGCCTCGATGGGCGGCATGATCGCGCAGGAGGTTGCCATCACCTTCCCCGAACGCGTGCGCTCGCTGACCTCGATCATGTCGACCACGGGCAATCCAAAGATCCCGGGCCCGACCCGCGAGGCGACCGCAGTGCTGATGGCGCCGCCACCGAAGAGCAAGGAAGAGTATTTCGTCCGCTTCGGGCAGACCTGGAAAGTCCTGCGTAACGGCTCGTTCCCTGAAGATGAGGCGCTCGATCCCGAACGCGCGCGGCGCACCTTCGAGCGCGGCCTCAATCCGGAGGGCGTCAGCCGTCAGCTCCGCGCCATCCTCGCCTCCGGCAGCCGCAAGGAGCGCCTGCGCGGCGTCAAGGCGCCGACGCTGGTGATCCACGGTACCATCGATCCGCTGGTGCATCCCGAAGGCGGCAAGGACACCGCGGTCTCGATCCCGGGCGCGAAGCTTGTGATGATCGAGGGCATGGGCCACGCCCTGCCGATTCCGATGTGGCCGCAGATCATCGACGCCATCGACAAGCACGCGCATGGCGCGGCGGCGAAGGCGGCGTGAGGCCGGAGCGTTTTCGAGCGAAGTGGATACGGGAAGAAAACGCGTCAAAGCCAGAATCGAGAGTCCCGTCCCGATTCAATCGGAACGGGGCTCCGGTATCTCCCGGTAACCATGTGAGCCGGGAGTGCGTTCTTCCGGGCGCGGCATGGACGCTGTAGAGAGCGCTATCCACCGCTCAGCCACCGGGAGCAACCAGATGAAGACCATCCTCCGGCCACAGACAGCCGTCGCCGCTCTCCTCCTCGCGCTCGCGTCTTCATCGGCAATGGCGGCTGCCAGCGAAGCGCAGCAGGAAGCCAACCGCAAGGCGGTGCTGGCGTTCTACGAGAAGGGGCTGAACCAGAAGGACGCCGACGCGGCGCTCGCCTATGTCGGCAACCGCTATGTGCAGCACAATCCCGGCGCGGCCGACGGCCCCGAAGGCTTCCGCAAGTTCATCGGCTTCCTGCGCGAGAAGTTTCCGAACTCGCACAGCGAGATCAAGCGCTCATTCGTCGACGGCGACTACGTGATCCTGCACGTCCACGCCGTGCGCGATCCCGGCACCCGCGGCAACGCGATCATCGACATCTTCAAACTCGAGGACGGCAAGATCGTCGAGCACTGGGACGTGGCGCAGCCCATTCCGGAGAATCCCGCCAACAGCAACACGATGTTCTGAGGCATCGTGATGGCTTGTGTTCAGCCACTGGCATGATCAGGCTGGCGAGCGCGCCGGGACGCCCGCTATTGCTTGACCGCGATCCAGATCACGTGGCGGACACCGCGGCCTCGGCCGGTGGCGCGGACGGCAATTTCGTTGACCGCGAACCCGGCCCGGGTGAGCGATTTCGGGAACTTGGCATTCGGACCGGACGACCAGACGGCGAGCACGCCGCCGCGCCGCAATGCGGCGTGTGCGATCTTGAGCCCGGAGACATCATACAGCGCGTCATTGGCCTTGCGGGTGAGACCTTCAGGCCCGTTATCGACGTCGAGCAGGATGGCATCGAAGCTGAGCGGTTGGCGTTCGATCACGCTGGCAACATCCTCCTCCCGGATATTCACACGCGGATCGTTCAGGCTGTCGCCGAAGATCTCCGCCATCGGGCCTCGCGCCCAGGCAACGACAGCCGGCACCAGTTCGGCCACCACGATTCTCGCCTCGGGCCCGAGCACGGCGAGTGCGGCCCGCAGCGTAAAGCCCATGCCGAGGCCGCCGATCAGAAAATGCGGCCGTTCGACCGTCTCGATCTTCTTCGCGGCAAGCGTCGCCAACGCCTCTTCCGAGCCCGACAGGCGGCTGTTCATCAGCTCGTTGGTGCCGAGCATGATCGAAAATTCGCGGCCTCGCCGCATCAGACGCAATTCACCCTCGGTTCCGGGAATGCGTGCGGTATCGATCTTTTCCCATGGAATCATGCGGCGGTTTGTATCATGGCAGGCACCTCTGCCGTAGCCCGGATGGAGCGAAGCGAAATCCGGGGTCTGCCCCGTCCGCACGAGACGCTGTCCCGGATTACGCTTCGCTTCATCCGGGCTACGAAGGCGTGAGCCTACCCACCTGTCCAGACGTCGAGCACGTAGCGGTTCCTGGTGCCCATTTCCTCGATCCAGCGCGCGGCGGCGTCGGTGTCGACACCGGTGCGCTCGCGATAGATCGAGATCAAGGTCGCCTTGACGTCGGGCTCCATCCTGCCGCCGTCGCCGCAGACATAGACGACCGCGCCCTTCTGGATCAGCTCCCAGACCCGGTCCTTCTGCGCGGCGACGAGGTGCTGCACATAGGTCTTCGGGCCATCGGCACGCGAGAAGGCGGTGTGGAGTTCACTGACGCCGTCGGCTGCGAACGCCTTCAGCTCATCCGCATAGATGAAATCCTGCTCAGGATGCCGGCAGCCGAAGAACAGCATCGCCGGCCCCAGCGTCGCGCCCTGCGCCCTGCGCGCGGCGCGCTCCTGCAGGAAGCCGCGGAACGGTGCGAGCCCGGTGCCCGGCCCGATCATGATGATCGGCACGGCATTATCATCGGGCAGGCGGAAGCCTGCCTTGGTCTCCTTGATGGTGGCGTGGACGGTGTCGCCGGCGCGGCGGCGCGCCAGATAGTTCGAGCACACGCCCTTGTAGATGCCGCGGCCGGAACTTGCCGGCGCCTCCACCACGCCCACGGTGACACTGCAGCGCTGCGCCTCGCCGGCCGGAGACGACGAGATCGAATAATAGCGCGGCGCCAGCAGCGACAGCATTTCGAGATAGAGGTGGAACGGCAGCTCGCAAGCCGGATATTCCTCGAGCAGGTCAAACACCGATTTGCGCTTCGCCAAGACGTCGGTGCGATAGCGCGCGGTCGAGGCATCGTCGTCCCCGACATAGGCCATCAGCTTCGGCTTGGTCACCGGGCAGCGAGTGTGCTCGGCCATGATCTGGATCTGCTTGCGGGTCGCGACCTGCTGCAACTCGACGAACTCAGTGAGCAGCCGCCCGACCGACACGGCGTTACCGACCGGCAATTGCGCACGGCGGCCTTCTGAGACCTGCAGACGGATCTGGTCGGCCGGCAGGAAGCCGAAGCGGCGCGCAACGGAATCGACCAGGGTCGGATCGTTGCGCGGCACCACGCTGAGATGATCGCCGACGCGATATTTCAGGCTGGTCGGCAGCTCGACCTCGATATGCCGGGTCGAACGCTCCGACGGATGAGCGCCTGCCTTGGTCTGCAGCTCGCTGTTGGCGAGCACCTTCATCGGCACCGCGCCGCCTTGCGTCACGATGGTGTTGACCGCACCCTGCGCCACCGGCTCGATCGCATAGAGCGGCTCGTCCTCGGCGGTGCGGGTGAAATTCCAGTCGATGCCGAATTCCTTGGTCGCGACCTTGGCCGCCTCCGGGAACCATTTCTGGAACTGGCCGTCGAGATCGCTGCGCGCATCGCCCTCGCCGCGCGGATAGACGGCGCGTGCGCCATGCTTGGTGAGCTGCTCATCGATGAAACGCGGCACCGACTGGTAGGTCGCGGCCCAATCGCTGTTGCCGCAGCCGAACACCGCGTAGCGGACCTTGGCGAAGGCATCCTTCGGCAGGTCGCTCTCGAGCCATTTGACGAACTGCGTCGCGTTGTCGGGCGCCGCGCCATTATAGGAGGCGCAGATGATCAGCACGCCGCCCTCCTCCGGCAGCTTGCCGACATAATCGTCCAGCGGGCCCAGCCGCGTCGCGAAGCCGTTGATCTCGGACAGATCGGCCATGCGGGTCGCCAGCTCCTCGGCGGAGCCGAGATTGGAGCCGTACAGCACCAGCATCGGCGTGTTGTGGCCGGGGCGCGTGGTCGGCGCGCGCGGCGCCTTTGGCGCGGCCGCAACCGCGCCCGTGCTGCCGGCGAACGCGCCGCGGTCCTTGTCGTCGCGCGGCCGCACCTTGATCCTGAAGCCGTCGGGCTTGACCGTCAGCGTCTCCTTCAGATGCATCTGGTAGCGATGCACGTCGATCAGCTTGAAGCGTTGCAGGATCATCCCGATCGCCAGCGCCGCCTCGTGCATGGCAAAGCCGCGGCCGATGCAGGCGCGCTGGCCGTTGCCGAACGGCTTCCAGGCATTGATCGGGCGCTTGGCCTCCGCCTCGCGGCTGAAATTCTCGGGATCGAACACGTCGGGGTTCGGGCCCCAGACGCTGGGATCGCGGTGCAGCGCCATCACCAGGATGGTGATGAAGGTGTTCTTCTTCAGCTTGTACTTGCCGCCGATCATCTCATCGTTGAGCGGCGCGATGCCGTAGGCCGGCGCCGGCGGCCACAGCCGCAGCGCCTCCTTCAGGCATTGCGTGATGTAGGTGAGCTGCGTCACCTGCTGATAGGTCGGCCGCGCATTGACGTCGGGACCGAGGACGCGATCGACCTCCTCATAGGCCTTCTTCAGCACCTCCGGGTGCTTCAGCAGCGCGTAGATCGTGCACGACAACAGGCCGCTGGTGGTCTCGTGGCCGGCGATCAGGAAGGTGTTGATCTGGTAGCGGATGTTGACGTCGTCGAGCTGCTCGCCGGTGGCGCGGTCGACGCCGGTCATCATCGCCGCCAGCATGTCCTTCTTGTCGTCGGTCGCGGCGGTGCTGCCGCGCCGCTCGGCGATGATCTCGTCGACCATCTTGTTCATGAAGGCGACGTCGTCGGCCAGCGTCCTGCGCCGCTTCTGCATCCACAGACCCTCGAGCGGCAGGCCGCGGGTCATCATGATGGTTTCGAGCGATCGCACCAGCGATTCCACGAACGGGTGGTAGTCGCGGCGGTAGAATGAATTGAAGCGGTAGTCGAAGCCGCAGAGGCCGATGGTGTCGAGGGTGAGCGCCGTCATGTCGTGGACGACCTCGATCTCCTCGTCGGCGTTAAGGCGCTCCCATTTCTTGACCAACTGCTCGGCAATGTCGACCATGCTCGGGTGGTACGACTGCATGGCGCGGTTGCCGAACGGCTGCATCAGGATGTTGTGCGCCTTGCTCCAGTTCGGCTCCTTGGTGTCGGCGGTGAACAGGCCGTCGCCGCCGACCGCACGCACCCGGCGCAGCGAGCCGCGCACGGCCTTGTCGAAGCGCTTCTCGTCGGAGAGCTCGTCGACGAGATCGTGACCGGACACGATCACGAGCGGCGCGCCCATCATGTCGAGCCAGAAGATCGGTCCGAGCTCCTTGGAGAGCTTGACGAGATGCTGCACCGGCGCGGTCGAGTCCAGCGACAGCATGTTGCCGACCACCGGCTTCGTCGGCGGATGCGGAATCGGACTCAGTCTGTTGCCGGACGCCATTTTCGAAGTGCCCCCTCTAACCTCAGTCATTCCGGGATGGTCCGAAGGACCAGACCCGGAATCTCGAGATTCCGGGTTCGATGCTGCGCATCGCCCCGGAATGACGACGCCGTCGTCAGCCAAACCGCTTTCTGCGCCATTCGATCAGCTTCGCGCTGACTTCGTCAGGCTTTTCCTGCTGCGTCCAATGGCCGCTGTCCTTGACCAGGTACTTCTCGAGGTCCGGCACCAGCCGCTCCATGCCGTCGGCGGCCGAGGGCGGCAGCACCGCGTCGTTCTCGGCCATGATCATCAGCGACGGCACCCGGACGTGATGGTCCAGGCCGGCCGAGCGCTCCCAGTTGCGGGTGAAATTGCGATACCAGTTGATGCCGCCGGTGAAGCCGGTCTTGATGAAGGTGTCGACGAACACCTTTTTCTCGTCCGCGGACAGGATCGGCGTGCGCGGATCATGCTTGGCGTCGTAATTCGCGATCATCTGCGGAAACGCCAGGTTGAGCCGCGCCGAGGCGCCGACGCCGGCGATCGGCTGTTCGGGCGGCGCGTCCGCCGGACGCGGCACCGGCTTGCGCATGAAGGCGTCGAAGGTCTGCTCGACGCGGCTGCCGAAGATGCGGTCGGGCTCGCGCGCCGGATCCTGGAACTGGACGATGTACATGTGATCGCCGAAGCGCTGGCGGAACAGCGCGATCGGATCCATCGGCGCGCGGTCCCAATGCGGCGTGTTGACGCCGACGACGCCGGCGACCCGCGCAGGATGCCTGAGCGGCATCTGCCAAACGACAAAGCCGCCCCAGTCGTGACCGACGAAGATGGCCTTGTCGATCTTGAGATGGTCGAGCAGGCCGACGAGATCGCCGGTCAGGTGCTCCATGTCGTAGGCCTCGACCGGCTCCGGCCGGTCGGTCGCGCCATAGCCGCGCTGATCCGGCGCAATCACCCGGATGCCGGCCTCGCCCAGCGCCTTGATCTGGTGGCGCCAGGAAAACGCCAGTTCAGGCCAGCCGTGGCACAGCACCACCGGCGGCGTGTCGGTCTTGGGGCCAGCTTCATAAAACCCCATGCGGATGCCGTTCGTCTCGGCGAACTGCAGCGGTGGCATTTCAATCATCGACCGGGATCCTTATTCGGCTGCGCCCTTGATGTCCGCAGGCGGGGGAGCGAACGCCGCCTCGAGTACATCGAACTCGAGCGGCAGCATGTCGCACATCACCTGCACGTGGGGAATGATGTTGGCGCCCACGATGAAGCCGAAATCGAGCTGATCGCGGTAGCTCTGCACGGTGATGTTGAGCGCCACGCCGTGGGTCGAGATCGAAACCGGGAAGATGTGCAGCAGCTCGGCACCGGCCGCATACAGCGTCTGCCGCGGCCCCGGCACGTTCGAGACCGTGATGTTGGTGGCCGGCGGCAGCACGTTGGAGAGGTCGGAACGGCTGTAGAGCAGCGCCAGGATCTGCACCAGGATCGGCGCGCCCAGCAGCGAGATGTTGGTGACCTGCGGCACCAAAGCGCGCAGCGGATGCGACATCTCCTTGGACTTGGTCGACTGCGCGATGATGGTTTCGAGCCGCTTCCTTGGGTTTTCGATGTCGGTCGCGATCGAGCAGATCATGCCGAACACCTGGTTGTTGGATTCGGCGTTGCCCTCCTCGCGCAGCGAGATCGGAACGCCTGCCGTCAGCGACTTGTTCGGCAGCGCGCCCTGGCTGATCAGATAGCGCCGCACCACGCCGGAGGCGAGCGCCAGCACGACGTCGTTGAGCTTGCCGCCGGACGCCTTCGCCAGTGCCTTGGCCCGCGACAGCGAGATCGAGGTGCCGGCAAAGCTGCGCTCGGACGAGATCGCTTTGTTGAGGATGGTCGGCGGCGAGGACATCGCCTGCAGGCTCTCGCGCGACCTCGGATCGGCGACCTTGGCGACGACGTCGGACAGGCTCTTCATGACCGTCGGCATGGAGCCGGCGAACTTCACCGCGCTCTCGATCTGGAACATGGCGTTGTCGAACAGGATCGAGCCGAGATCGCTCTTGCCGGAGCGCGGCAGCTCCAGGCTCTTCTGCGCGGCTGCGGCCGCCTCGAACGGCTGGGTCCAGAGTTGCTGATAGGCATCGATCAGATTGGCCGCGATGTCGCGCGGCTCCTGCGCGACTTTCTTCGCGCTCGGCGGCTCGATCTCGCGCGGCACCGGCGTCAGATCGTAGATCATGCTGGTCAGCGCCGCGCCGGCGCCGCCGTCGATGCAGGCATGGTGCATCTTGGAATAGAGCCCGATCTCGTTGTCCTTCATGCCCTCGAAGACGTAGAACTCCCAGAGCGGGCGGGCGCGGTTCAACAGCTTGGCATGCATCCAGCCGACGATGCGCTCCAGCGTCGCGCGATCGCGCGGCGCCGGCAGGCTGGCGCGGAAGATGTGACGGTCGATGTCGAACTGGTCGTCCTCGACCCAGGACGGATGATCGATGTCGAGGGGCGCCTTCTGCAGCCGTGCCTTGAGGATCGGCGCGATGTGCAGCCGCGAGGCGATCATCGCCTTGAACTCCTCGAAGAAGTCGCCCTTGTAGCCGTCGGGCAGGCGGAAGATCGCCATGCTGCCGACATGCATCGGCATTTCCGGCGTTTCCAGATAGAGAAACGATGCGTCCAGCGAGGACAGCTTCTTGGCGTCGCTCATGGTCTCCTCCCGAGAGCCTACTTACGCGGGCGCCTTGGGCGGCGCTTCTCGTCGTTTGGTCAGGATAGTGCCTGTTCTGCCGGCCCGTAGGCAATGGCAAAGGGGCCCGAGCGGTCAAAATGCCGGAATTCCCCTTCCGGCTGGGCCAGCCGGTCCGCAATCGCCCACAGCGCCGCGGGATTGACGCCGAGGCCGATATGGCTGGCGAAATGCACATCGATGTTCTCGGCGGTGGCCGACGGCCGCACGCGCGAGGTCCGCCAGTTCACGATGCCATCGGTGCGGGAATAGATCGAGGTCGTCGGCACCGGCATGTCGCCGGCGATCGCGGCGCGGATCTCAGGGATGTCGTCGACAGCTTCGCCGGACAAGAGCTCATAGAGCCGCGTCGCATTGGTGGCGCGGATGTCGTCGGCGAACGGGCTGCCCAGCGTCATGATGGAGCGCACCAGCTCCGGCATCTGCGACGCCAGGTCGCGCGCATAGACGCCGCCGAGGCTCCAGCCGATGATCGAGACCTTGCGCCCGGTCGCCTCATGGACCCGCTTCAGCAGGTCGCGCAGCGCAGCCCGCCTGCTGGAAATCCCGCCGAAATTGCGGCCCATGTTCCAGGCATAGGCGTCGTAGCCGAGCTCCTTCAGATAGCGCCGCATCGGCACCATCGAAAGGTCGCTGGCAAGGAAGCCCGGCAGCGCCAGCACCGGATGACCATCGCCCTTCGGCGCCTGCATCAGGAGGGGCGACAGCAGCAGGCTCGAATTGAGTTCGAGCACGCCGCGCGCCTCCGCCAGCATCAGGAACAGGCTCGGCGGGCGCAACCGGCGTTCGGTCCCATCAACGCTCCTGTCCATGTCGGTCACTATTTCTTCTTGCTCGTGCCGCCGAAGCCGGCCATCGCCACGAACATGTCCTGGAAGCGTTCGGCGAGCTTGGGATCGAAGGTGAACCAGCTCTGCATCAGCGATTCCGGTGAGATCTTGTCGATGTTCGACGTCATCTGCTGCTGCAGCTTGTCCATCACCGCGGTCTGCATCGGTCCCACATCCGGCAGGCCGAAGAATTGCCGCGCTTCGAGGGGCGTACAATCTATCTCGACGTTGACTTTCATATCCGCCTCCTCAAATGCGCCTTGGCCCGCCACAGTATCGCCGGGACGGGGCGAGTTGCGCAAGCGAGCCGTACCTGCCCCGGGGGGCAGTCGGCCTCAATCATCCGTTATGGTCAACCAAACCGTTTGGAGCGGTTGCTCGAGGCGCGCCGGTGATCATTCCCGTGACCGACAAGCGGCACTCCGAAAGTCGAATGTCACGCGTTCGCGCCAACAGCCTACTCTCCAAGCCGGTTCATTGCGCTGCACCCGCGCGGATGGGTTAACCCTTTGGCAAATCGCGCTTGCGCGGCCGGTAAACTCTGGCAACATGGATCAATAATACCAGCCGGACAAAGCAGCCGGCGGACAAAAACGGGGACGCGGGATTACATGTCGGGACGTTGGATTTTGTTTGCGGCCACTGTCGCCGCACTCGTCGCCTTTGCTTTGCCGGCATCGGCCCAAACGTTGAAGTATGCGAACCAGGGCGAGTTGAAGTCGCTGGATCCCTACACGCTGAAGGAAACCACGACGATCGCGCACCACGCCCACGTCTACGAAGGCCTCACCGCGCGCGACAAGGACCTCAAGATCA
The DNA here is from genome assembly GCF_054055815.1 of Bradyrhizobium sp. USDA 4503. NCBI lineage: Bacteria > Pseudomonadati > Pseudomonadota > Alphaproteobacteria > Hyphomicrobiales > Nitrobacteraceae > Bradyrhizobium > Bradyrhizobium sp. USDA 4503. The sequence goes on along the minus strand of NZ_JBSRXS010000001.1, from coordinate 8,682,541 downwards.
TTCCGGCCCTGGCGGAAAGCTGGGAGACGCTGAGCCCGACCAAATGGCGCTTCCATCTGCGCAAGGGCGTGAAATTCCACAATGGCGATCCCTTCACCGCCGACGACGTGCTGTTCTCGGCCGAGCGCGTCCGCGCCAAGGGCTCCAACTTCCTCAGCAACGTCCCGGCCGACGCCAAGTTCAGCAAGGTCGACGACTACACCGTCGACGTAACGCTCGACTCGCCCAATCCCATCCTGATCTCGCAGTGGGATAGCTGGTACATCATGGACAAGAAGTGGAGCGAGGAGAACAACTCGGTTGCACCGACGCCGGCCTCCGCGACCACGCCGAGCTACGCGGCGCTGCACGAGAACGGCACCGGCCCCTTCACGATCGAGAGCCACCAGCCCGGCGTGAAGACCGTGTTCAAGGCGTTTGCCGGCTATTGGCGCAAGCCCGAGCATAATCTCAAGGAGATCATCTTCACCCCGATCGGCTCCGACGCCACCCGCGTTGCCGCGCTGCTCTCGGGCGAAGTCGACGTGATCGAACCGGTTCCGCTCCAGGACATCCAGCGCGTCAATTCCAGCGGCGTCGCCACCGTCATGACCGCGCCGGAGATTCGCACCATCTTCATCGGCATGGATACGGCGCGCGACGAGCTGCTGTTTTCCAACGTCAAGGGCAAGAATCCGTTCAAGGACATCCGCGTCCGCGAAGCTTTCTACAAGACCATCGACGTCGATCTGATCAAGACCCGCGTGATGCGCGGCATGTCGACCCCCTCGACGTTGATGATCGCACCCGAGCTCTATCCGCTGTCGAAGGAATTCACCCGGCCGAAGCTCGATCCTGATGGTGCCAAGAAGCTGCTGGCCGACGCCGGCTATCCGAACGGCTTCGAAGTCACGATGGACTGCCCGAACGACCGCTATGTCAACGACGCCGCGATCTGCCAGGCGGTGGTCGGCATGCTGGCCCGCATCGGCGTCAAGGTGAACCTGCTGGCGCAGCCGAAGGCGCAGTATTTTGCCAAGGTGCTGAAGCCCGGCGGCTACCAGACCTCGTTCTTCATGCTGGGCTGGACACCCGCGACGTCCGACTCGCACAACGTGCTGCACGACATCCTCGGCTGCCGCGACGATCCGAAGGATGCCACCCGGGGTGAGGCCAATCTCGGCGGCTATTGCAACAAGGAAGTCGACGCGCTCACCGACAAGGTGCTGGTCGAGGGCGACACTGCCAAGCGCGACCAGTTGATCAAGCAGGCCTACGACATTGTCATCAAGGATTACGGCTACATTCCGCTGCATCAGCAACCGCTGGTGTGGGGCGTGTCGAAAAAGGTCAAATTGACCCAGCGCGCGGACAACCAGGTGCTGCTCTACTGGGCGACCAAGCAGGGTGAATAGTGGCTTTGGCGAATTGGGTCCCGGAAGCGCAGGCTTCCGGGACCGCTCGTTTTCCGGCCGCGCAAGGCCGCGAGCCGAATGTCAAAAGCAGTGAAAGGTAGAGATGCTGGCCTTCACTCTTCGCCGCTTCCTGCAGGCGATCGGCGTGATGCTCGCCGTGGGCGTGATCGCGTTCGCGATGTTCCGCTTCGCCGGCGACCCGGTAAACCAGATCGTCTCGATCGACACCTCGGCCGCGCAGCGCGCTGAAATCCGGCACTCGCTCGGCCTTGACGATCCGGTGCTGGTGCAGTTCGGCCGCTACTTCATCAATGCGCTGCAGTTCAAGTTCGGCGTGTCCTACCAGTTCCGCCTGCCGGTCTCCTCGCTGCTGGCGGAGCGGCTGCCGGCGACGCTGGAGCTTTCGATCTGCGCCACGCTGTTCGCGATGGTGGCCGGCATCCTGATGGGGGTCTATTCGGCGCTGCGCCGCGACACCGTGCTCGCCAAATTATTCCAGGCGGTATCGCTGATCGGCATTTCGCTGCCGACCTTCCTGATCGGCATCCTCCTGATCTATCTGTTCGCGGTGACGCTGGGCTGGCTGCCCTCCTTCGGCCGCGGCGAGGTGGTGAAGCTCGGCTGGTGGACCACCGGACTGCTGACCGTCTCGGGCCTGAAGGCGCTGATCATGCCGGCGATCACGCTCGGGTTGTTCCAGATGACCCTGATCATGCGGCTGGTGCGCGCCGAAATGCTGGAAGTGTTGCGGACCGACTATATCCGCTTCGCCCGCGCCCGCGGGCTGACCACGCGCGCAATCCATTTCGGCCATGCGCTGAAGAACACCCTGGTTCCCGTGATTACGGTGGCCGGCCTGCAGTTTGGCTCGGTTATTGCTTTCTCGATCATCACCGAAACTGTGTTCCAATGGCCGGGCATGGGACTTCTCTTCGTGCAGGCCGTGCAGAATGTCGATATCCCGATCATGGCCGCATATCTGTTGATGGTCTCGCTGATCTTCGTCACCATCAATCTCGTGGTCGACATCCTCTACACCGTGGTCGATCCGCGCTTGCGCTCGACCGTCGGCCGCGCGGCGTGAGGGCTGACCGATGTCCGATGCCGTCGTCCCCCATCGTTCCCAAGGCCACCAGGCCCCTGCCGGCTGGTTCAGGCGCGCGCTCGACAGCGACATCTTCTATTCGTTCCGTCGCTCCAGGCTGACGATGGTCGCCGCCGTGATCACGCTGCTGTTCTTTCTGCTCGCAATCTTCGCGTCGTGGCTCGCGGTGCAGAACCCGTTCGATCCGGCGCAACTGCAGCTGATCAACTCGCGGATCGCGCCGCTGTGGACCACCGACGGCCAAAGCCCGTTCCTGCTCGGCACCGACGAGCAGGGCCGTGACGTGCTCTCGGCGATCCTCTACGGCCTGCGCATCTCGCTTGCGGTCGGCCTGGCCGGCGTGGTCTTCGCCGGCGCGCTCGGCATCGCCCTCGGGCTGATCGCAGGTTATTTCGGCGGCGTGGTGGACACCGTGATCATGCGGATCGCCGACGTACAGCTCACCTTCCCCGCGATCCTGATCGCGCTGCTGGTCAACGGCGTCGCCAAATCGGTGCTCGGCAGCCGGCTCGACGAGATGAGCACGCTCGGCGTCCTGATCATCGCGATCGGCCTCAGTTTCTGGGTGCAATATGCCCGCACCGTGCGCGGTTCGGTGATGGTCGAGAAGAACAAGGATTACGTGGCCGCGGCGCAGCTGATCGGCCTGCCGGCGCCGAAGATCATGCTGCGGCACGTGCTGCCCAACACGATGGGCCCGATCCTCGTCATCGCCACCATCAACCTCGCGCTCGCGATCATCACCGAGGCGACGCTGTCGTTCCTTGGCGCCGGCATGCCCGACACCATGCCCTCGCTCGGCACCCTGATCCGGATCGGCAACAACTATCTGTTCGCCGGCGAATGGTGGATCGTCGCCTTCCCCGGCATTGCGCTGGCCGGCCTGATCCTCTCCATCAACCTGCTCGGCGACTGGCTGCGCGACGCCCTCAATCCGAAGCTCCGATGACCAAGCCTGTTCTTTCCGTGCGCAATCTCGAGGTGGAATTCGTCACCCGCCGTGCGACCTTGCGCGCCATCAACGGCGTGTCATTCGACATCGCCAAGGGCGAGGTGCTCGGCGTGGTCGGCGAGTCCGGCGCCGGCAAATCGGTCACCGGCCTTGCCGTGATCGGGCTGATCGATCCGCCCGGGCGGATTTCTGGCGGCGAGATCGAGCTCTCGGGCACGCGGATCGACCATCTGCCGCCGGAGGAGATCCGCCGCATCAGGGGCAGGCGGATCGGCATGATCTTCCAGGATCCGCTGACCAGCCTCAATCCGCTCTACCGGATCGGCGACCAGATCATCGAGACCATTCGCACCCACAGCAATCTGAGCGAGAGCGCCGCGCGCAGGCGCGCCATCGATCTGTTGGCCGAAGTGGGCATTCCAGCGCCAGAGAAGCGCATCGACGGCTACCCGCACGAATTCTCCGGCGGCATGCGCCAGCGCGTCGTCATCGCGCTTGCGATCTGCGCCGAGCCCGAACTGATCATCGCCGACGAGCCGACCACCGCGCTCGACGTCTCCGTGCAGGCGCAGATCATCGCGCTGATCAAGCGCCTCGGCCGCGACCACGGCACCGCGGTGATGCTGGTGACCCACGACATGGGCGTGATCGCCGAGACCTGCGACCGCGTTGCGGTGATGTATTCCGGCCGCATCGCCGAGATCGGCCCGGTGCAGGAGGTGGTGCGCAATCCGCTGCATCCCTACGCCAGGGGCCTGATGGGCGCGATCCCGACGCTTGCCGGCGAGGACAAGCGCCTGGTGCAAATCCCCGGCTCGATGCCGCGGCTGTCGGCGATTCCGCCGGGCTGCCCGTTCAATCCGCGCTGCGCGTTTGCCTTCGATCGCTGCCACGTCGAACGCCCCGAGCCGATCCGGCAGGGCACGCAGTTCGTTGCCTGTCATCTGTTCGAGCCGGCGAAGGAGACGGCGGCATGAGCGGGACATTGATCGAGGTCAGGAGCCTGCGCCGCGTCTTCGACGTCTCCAAGCCGTGGCTCAACCGCGTGATCGAGGGCGGCCATCTCGAATTCCTGAAAGCCGTCGATGGCGTCTCTTTCGACATCAAGCGCGGCGAGACCTTCGCGCTGGTCGGCGAATCCGGTTCCGGCAAGACCACGGTCGCGCGCATGGTCGTCGGCCTGCTGCCGCCGAGCTCGGGCGAGGTCGTCATCGACGGCGTCTCGATGACCGATCCGCGGCAGGGCCAGGCGCGCCGCCGGCTGCGCCGGCGCATCCAGATGGTTTTCCAGGATCCCTATGCGAGCCTCAATCCGCGCTACCGGGTCGCCGCCATCGTCGCCGAGCCGATCCGCGCTTTCGACCTGATCCAGGGCGAGCGCGACGTCAAGGCCCGGGTCGGCGAATTGCTCTCGCTGGTCGGCCTGCACCCCGACGACGGCCAAAAATTCCCGCACGAATTTTCCGGCGGCCAGCGCCAGCGCATCGCGATCGCCCGCGCGCTGGCATCCGAGGCCGAGTTCATCGTCTGCGATGAGCCGACCTCGGCGCTCGACGTCTCCGTGCAGGCGCAGATCCTCAACCTGATGCGCGACCTGCAGGACAAGTTCGGCCTCACCTATCTCTTCATCAGCCACAATCTCGCGGTCGTCCGCCACATGGCGAGCCGGATCGGCGTGATGTATCTTGGCCGCATCGTCGAGATCGCCGAAGGGCGAGAATTGTTCGAGAACCCGCGGATGCCCTACACGAAGATGCTGCTCGGCGCGGTTCCGGATCTTGCGATGTCCGGCCGGCAGCGAATTCCGGTGAAGGGCGAAATTCCCAACCCGATCGATCCGCCGCCGGGCTGCTCGTTCAACCCACGCTGTCCCCTCGCCTTCGATCTCTGCCGCCAGAAGACGCCGGAACTGATCGACGGCGTCGCCTGCCATGCCGTCAACAGTCCCGCCGTCGTTCCGGCATGATCACGAGGATGGGAGCGGCCATGTGCACCAAGCGGTTGGCATACCAGCCGGCCTGTGATCAAGTGCGGCCGCCAAAGAGGCCCAACAACAAACCGACGAACGGTCAATCGCCATGAGCAACATCAACCCCGATCCGTTCACAACCCGGCCCGAGATCGAAGGCACCTTCGGCGTCGTCACTTCGACGCACTGGATCGCCACCGCGGTCGGCATGGCAACGCTGGAGAAAGGCGGCAACGCCTTTGACGCCGGAGTAGCCACCGCCTTCACGCTACAGGTGGTCGAGCCGCACCTGAACGGCCCCGGCGGCGACGTGCCGATCATCGTGCACGACGTCAAGCGCGGCAAGAGCGAGGTGATCTGCGGCCAGGGCCCGGCGCCGGCGAAGGCAACCATCGCGCATTATCGCAGCGAGGGTCTCGAGATGGTGCCCGGCACCGGCCTGCTTGCGGCCTGCGTGCCCGGCACATTCGAATCCTGGATGCTGCTGCTGCGCGACTACGGCACCATGAAGCTGCGCGACGTGCTGGAGCCCGCTATCGCCTACGCGCGCGACGGCTACCCGCTGGTCGAGCGTGCATCGGCCACCATCAAGACCGTCGAACAACTGTTCCGGAAATACTGGACCACATCGGCCGACGTCTATTTGCCTGGTGGCGAGGTGCCGAAGCCCGGCACCATCTTCACCAACAAGAAGCTCGCGGAAACTTACACACGCATCCTGACCGAGGCGGAGAGCGCAGGCCACGACCGCGTGGCGCAGATCGAGCGCGCGCGGCAGGCCTGGTCGAAGGGCTTCGTCGCCGAGGCGATCGACAAGTTCTGCCGCACCCAGGAGGTGATGGACGTCTCCGGCTCGCCGCATCGCGGCGTGCTGTCGGCCGACGACATGGCGCGCTGGCAGCCAACCATCGAGGCGCCCCTCACCTACGACTACGGCCGCTACACCGTGCAGAAGGCCGGGGTCTGGAGCCAGGGTCCGGTGATGCTGCAGCAGCTCGCGCTGCTGAAGGGTTTCGAGCTCGACGGGCTCGATCCCGCAGGCCCCGACTTCATCCATCTGCAGATCGAAGCCGCCAAGCTCGCCTATGCCGATCGCGAGACGTTCTACGGCGATCCGAAATTCACCGAGATCCCGATCGAGACGCTGCTGTCCGATGCCTATAACAACGAACGGCGCAAGCTGATCTCAAAAGACAAGGCGTCGCTCGACTTCCGCCCCGGCTCGGTCGAGGGCTTCGGCGGCGTTGTGAAGTTGCGACACGCCGAAGGGCATCGTGAAGCGGTCGGCGCCATGGGCGCGGGCGAGCCGACCGTCGGCCGGTTCGGCGAAGTGCGCGGCGACACCGTGCATTTCGACATCATCGACAAGGCCGGCAACATGATCTCGGCGACGCCGTCCGGCGGCTGGCTGCAGTCCTCGCCGGTGATTCCCGAGATCGGTTTCTGCCTCGGCAGCCGCGCCCAGATGTTCTGGCTCGAGGAGAACCACCCTGCTTCGCTCGCGCCGGGCAAGCGGCCGCGCACCACACTCTCGCCGACCATGGCGCTGCGCGACGGCGAACCGTATCTCTCCTGGGGCTCGCCGGGCGGCGATCAGCAGGACCAGTGGATCACGCAGTTCTTCCTGCGCCATGTCCACGCCAGGCTCAATCTGCAGGAGGCGATCGACGCGCCGGCCTGGCACTCCGAGCATTTCCCGATCTCGTTCTGGCCGCGCACCTCGCGGCCCGGCGTCCTGGTGCTGGAAAACCGCGTGCCGAAATCGACCGTCGACGAATTGAAACGCCGCGGCCATGTGGTCGAGATTGGTCCAGATTGGTCGGAAGGCCGCCTCACCGCGGCCTCGAAGGTCGGCGGCCGCCGCCGCGCCGCCGCCAACCCGCGCGGCATGCAGGGTTACGCCGCAGGCCGCTAGACACGAAGGTTTGAGATGACCTGGTCGATCATCGCCCGTGACAGCGCCACCGGCCAGCTCGGCATCGCCGTCGCGACGCGGTTCTTCGCGGTCGGCGCGCTGGTGCCGCACATCGCACCCGCAATCGGCGCGGTGGCGACGCAGGCGCTGGTCAATCCTTATTACGGCATCGACGGCCTCGCGCTGTTACGCAGCGGCGACAGCCCGCATGAGGTGATCGCGGCGCTGATTGCGCCCGACAGCGGCCGCGAAAGCCGGCAGCTCCACGTCATGGACGTCAGGGGCCGCATCGCGGCGCATTCCGGCAAGGACTGCATCGACTGGTTCGGCCATATCGCCGGCGACGGGTTCTCGATCGCCGGCAACATGCTGGCCGGCCCCGCGGTGCTCGACGAGACCGCGCGCGTTTATGCCGAGAACGAGAAGCTGCCGTTCGCGGAGCGGCTGATCAAGGCGATGTTCGCCGGCGAAGCGGCCGGCGGCGACAAGCGCGGCAAGCAATCGGCGGCTCTTCTGATCCACGGCGCGGAGGAATGGCCATTGCTCGACCTGCGCGTCGACGACCACGCCGATCCCCTGCGCGAGCTGGAGCGGCTGGAGGCCGTCAGCCGCGAGCACTGGGCGCCATTCCGGAGCTTCATGCCGACCCGCGACAACCCGGCCGGAACCAGCGATCGCGCCACCATCGACGCCGGCATCGCGGCGGCAACCACGAGCCGTAAATGACAGCAGGCCCGCTGATCGAGATCGAAGGCCTGCGCGTCACCTTCCAGGGCGATGACGGCCGCACCACGCATGCCGTCGACAGCGTCGATCTCTCCGTCGCCAAGGGCGCCACGCTCGGACTGGTCGGCGAGTCCGGCTGCGGCAAGAGCGTGACCTCGCTCGCGATCATGGGGCTGTTGCCGAAGCAATCCGCCGCGGTGTCCGGCGCGATCCGCTTCGACGGCTTCGACCTGCTCGAGGTGCCGGACGAGACGTTGCGCGACCTGCGCGGCGATCGCCTCGCGATGATCTTCCAGGAGCCGATGACCTCGCTCAATCCGAGCTTTACCATCGGCGACCAGATTACGGAGACGATTCTGCGCCATCGCGGCGGCTCCCGCCGCACGGCGCGCGAACGCACCATCGAGCTGCTGCGCCGCGTGCATATTCCCTCGCCCGAGAAACGCATCGACGAGTTTCCGCACAAGCTGTCCGGCGGCATGCGCCAGCGCGTGATGATCGCGATGGCGCTGGCTTGCGACCCGCAGCTTCTGATCGCCGACGAGCCGACCACCGCACTCGACGTCACCTTGCAGGCGCAGATCCTCGATCTGATGCGGGAGCTGAAGGCCGCGAGCGGCGCCGCGATCATCCTGATCACCCACGATCTCGGCGTCGTCGCCGAAGTCTGCGACGAGGTCGCGGTGATGTATGCCGGCGAAATCGTCGAGCGCGCGCCGGTCGACGAGCTGTTTGCCAATCCGCAGCATCCCTACACGGTCGGCCTGCTCGGCTCGATCCCGCGGCTCGACCGCCGCACCAGCCATCTCGCCACCATCGAGGGCATGGTGCCGAACATGGCGAACCCGCCCGCCGGCTGCCGCTTCGCCGCGCGCTGTCCGTTCGTCGAGGATGCCTGCACCAAATCGCCGCCGCCGCTCGCGCTGCTGAGCCCGACCCACGCCTCGCGCTGCATCCGCGCGCCGCTGGAGCGGCTGGTGTCATGACGGCGCTGCTCGAGGTCGAAGGGCTGGTGAAGCATTTCGTCGCCGAACGCTCGCTGTTCGGCCGGCCGACCGCCCATGTGAAGGCGGTCGACGGCGTCAGCTTCACGGTCGAGGCCGGCAAGACGCTAGCGCTGGTCGGCGAATCCGGCTGCGGCAAATCCACCGTCAGCCGGCTGGTGCTGCGGCTGATCGAGCGGGATGCCGGACGGATCCGCTTCGAAGGCCGCGACCTCGGCACGCTCAATGCCGAGCAGCTCCGCGCATTCCGCCGCGACGCGCAGCTGATCTTCCAGGACCCCTACGCCTCGCTCAACCCGCGCATGACGGTGAGCCAGATCCTGACCGAGCCACTGGCGCTGCACAATCTCGTCCCGGCCGCGGACCGCCGCGCGCGGGTCGAGGAGCTGCTGCGTCTGGTCGGGCTCGAGCCGCGCTTTGCGCGGCGCTATCCGCACGAATTCTCTGGCGGCCAGCGCCAGCGCATCGCGATTGCCCGCGCGCTCGCGGTCGAGCCGAAGCTGATCATCTGCGACGAGCCGGTGTCGGCGCTCGACGTCTCGATCCGCTCGCAGATCCTGAACTTGCTGCGCGACCTGCAGGACCGCCTGAAGCTCGCCTATATCTTCGTCTCGCACGATCTCGCCGTCGTGAAGCACATCGCCGATCGCGTCGCCGTGATGAATCTCGGCACCATCGTCGAGACCGCCGATGCACAGGCGCTGTTCGCGGCCCCGCGCCATCCCTACAGCCGTGCGCTGCTATCGGCGATCCCGGTGCCGAAGCCGCGCGCCAGGCGCAGCCGCATCGTGCTCGAGGGCGAGTTGCCGAGCGCGCTCAATCCGCCCTCCGGCTGCCGCTTCCATACCCGCTGTCCCTATGCGATCGCGCGCTGCCGCAGCGAAGTGCCGCAATTGCGCGAAGATGGCACCGGATATGCAACGGCCTGTCACCGGACGGGCGAGCTGCCCGGCGCGGAGGCGATCGTGCCCTCCGATGGCGGGTTCTCGCCGACACTGGAAAAGCTGGTGGCGGCGTTCAATGCGGCGGAAGCCTCGGGACAGCCCGGGGTTATTTCACAGGGAACAGAGGCGTAGGGAACAAGGGGTTGGCGATGAGATTTTGGCGCTTGGCGGTCCTGATGGCGGCCCTCGTGACCTGGTGCGGAACGAGCGCGCGTGCCGAGACGACACTCCGCATCGGGCTCGCCGAGGACCCGGACATCCTCGATCCTTCAATCGGACGCACCTATGTCGGCCGCATCGTCTTTTCAGCCTTCTGCGACAAGCTGTTCGACATCGACGAGAAGCTGAACATCGTTCCGCAACTCGCGCTGTCCTACGAGAACTCGGCCGACGGCAAGGAGATGACGATCAAGCTCCGGCCGGGCGTCAAGTTCCACGACGGTGAGCCGTTCGACGCCGAAGCCGCCAAATTCTCGCTGGAGCGCCATCTGACACTGCCGACCTCGTTTCGCAAACCGGAATTGGCTGCTCTCGACCACGTCGACGTCGTTGATCCCCTGACCATCAAGCTGGTGCTCAAGACGCCCTACTCGCCGCTGATCGCCCAGTTGACCGACCGCGCCGGCATGATGGTTTCGCCGAAGGCGGTGAAGGAAGCGGGTGACAAATTCGGACTGCATCCAGTCTGCGCAGGACCCTACAAGTTCGTCGAACGCGTGCAGCAGGACCGCATGGTGTTCGAGAAATTCGGGGATTACTGGAACAAGGACAACGTCTTCATCGATCGCATCGTGTTCCTTCCTATCGTCGATGCCACGGTGCGGCTCGCCAATCTGAAATCCGGCGGGCTCGATCTGATCGAGCGCGTGCTCGCCACCGATATCAAGGACGTCCGAGGTGACAAGCGGCTCGTGCTGTCGACCGCACCTGAACTCGGGTACCTCGGCCTCACCATCAACGTCGGCAACGACAAGAGCAAGGGGCCGCTCAGCCAGTCGGAAAAGGTGCGCCAGGCGCTCGATCTGTCGATCGACCGCGAGGCGCTCAACCAGGTCGTCTTCAACGGCGAGTTCACGCCGGGCAATCAGTGGGTCAGCCCGACACACCCTTACTATCAGAAGGCGTTTCCGGTTCGGGGACGCGACATTGCCAAGGCCAAGGCGCTGCTGAAGGAGGCCGGTGTCACGCTGCCCGTCGCCATCGACTACATGGTCCCCAAAGGCGCCGAGAACGAAGCCGTAGCCCAGGTCGTGCAGTCGATGGCGGCCGAAGCCGGCTTTGACATCAAGATCCGCGTGGTCGAATTCGCGACGACTTTCAAGCAGGCCCAGGCCGGCGAATTTCAGGTGTTTCAGATCAACTGGAGCGGCCGGATCGATCCCGACGGCAATTCCTATGTCTTCCTGCACACCAAGGCGCCGCAGAACGATGGCGGCTATTCTAACGCGGAAGCCGACAAGCTGATGGAAGATGCACGGCTGATCAACGATCCCGCCCAGCGCAAGGCAATCTACGAGAAGATGACCAGGATCGTGCTCAATGACGAGCCGATCATCTATCTCTATCACCGCACACTCCTGATCGCGCATTCCACAAAAGTCGCGGGTTACCGGCAGATGCCGGACGGATTGGTGCGCGTGGTCGGGCTGAAATTGAAATGATCGCCACAGCGCAGGACACGCGAGGCCGACAATGCTGAACTTCCTCGCCAAGCGGCTGGTTCAGCTGGTCCCGACGCTGTTCTTCGTCTCGCTCCTGATCTTCTCGCTGCAACATTTGCTGCCCGGCGATCCGGCACTCGTCATGGCCGGCGAGGAGCGCGATCCGGCCGTCATCGAACAGATCCGCCAGCAATACCATTTGGATCAACCGATCCCGGTGCAATACGCCTATTGGGTCAAGGGCGTGCTCACGGGCGACCTCGGCGAGTCACTGCGCAACAAGATGCCGGTGTCGAGCCTGATCGCGCAGAAGCTGCCGGTTACGATGCAAATCGCCGGCATGGCGATCGTGGTCGCCTTCCTGATCGGCATTCCCGCCGGCATCATCTCGGCGGTGAAAATCGGCACCGCGTGGGACTATGGCGCCAATTTGTTCGCGCTGTGGGGTATCTCGACGCCGAATTTCTGGCTCGGCATCATGCTGATCTTCCTGTTCTCCGTCGAACTTGGCTGGCTGCCGGCCTCCGGCTACGTGCCGCTCAGCGAAAACTGGCGCGCGAGCCTCGCCGCATCGGTCATGCCGGCCTTCGTGCTCGGCAATGCGATCGCGGCGATCCTGATGCGGCATACGCGAAGCGCGATGCTGCAGGTGCTGGAGAGCGACTATGTCCGCACCGCGCGCGCCAAGGGCCTGTCCGAGCGCACCGTGATCCTCAAGCATGCGATGCGCAACGCGCTGACGCCGATCATCACGCTCGGCGCGCTCGAGCTCGGCACGCTGCTGTCGGGCGCGGTGCTCACTGAGCAAATCTTCTCGATCCCGGGCTTCGGCAAGCTGATCGTCGATGCCGTGTTCAACCGCGACTATGCGGTCGTGCAGGGCGTGGTGCTGACCACGGCGACGATCTACATCACGCTCAACCTGATCGCCGACATCGCCTACATCCTCGTCAACCCGCGGCTGAGGGGTTGATCGGATGACCGACGCTGCACTCAGCCCCCTCGCTCCGCTTGCCGCCGCCGAAACGCTCGAGAGCCCGGCGCGGCGCGCCTGGCGGCGGCTGATCCGGCGCAAGGGTGCCGTGCTCGGGCTCACCGTGATCGCGCTCTTCATCCTGCTCGCCGTGTTCGCGCCGTTGATCGTGCCCTATGATCCGGTCGCGACGAGCTGGTCGCTGGTACGCAAGGCGCCGTCGGCGCAGCACTGGCTCGGCACCGACGAGCTCGGCCGCGACGTGTTCGCCCGCGTCGTGTTCGGCGCTCGCGCCTCGCTGCTTGCCGGCGTCATCTCGGTCGGCATCGCGCTTGCGGTCGGCGTGCCGCTCGGCCTCGTCGCCGGCTATCGCGGCGGTTTCATCGACGCGCTGATCAGCCGCATCACCGATGCGATGCTGGCCTGCCCGTTCCTGATCCTGGCGATCGCACTCGCAGCGTTCCTCGGCCCGAGTCTTAGCAATGCCATGATCGCGATCGGCGTCTCGGCGACCCCGATCTTCATCCGCCTGACCCGCGGCCAGGTGATGAGCGTCAAGGTCGAGGACTACGTCGAGGCGGCGCGCGCCATGGGCAATCCGCGCTGGCGCATCGCGCTGGTCCACATCCTGCCCAACATCCTGCCGGCGCTGCTTGTGCAGGCGACGCTGTCGATCGCGGCCGCGATCATCGCCGAGGCCGCGCTGTCGTTCCTCGGCCTCGGCCAGCAGCCGCCGGCGCCGTCCTGGGGCAGCATGCTCAACGCCGCGCAACGCTTCCTGACCAGCGCGCCATGGATGGCAGTCTGGCCTGGGCTTGCGATCTTCCTGGTCGTGTTGTCGTTCAATCTGGTCGGCGACGGCCTGCGCGACGCGCTCGATCCGAAGGCGCGGTAGTGGATTCGTGCCACAGCGAGCGCCTGTGCTCTCTCCGTCACCCCCGCGCAAAGGCTCGCCTTTGTCGCTGGAGGAGCGCGCATCTTGCGCGCGTCTCGAAGGGTCGACGGCCACCGACCGGGCCGTTCATCCTTCGAGACGCGCTACGCGCTCCTCAGGATGACGGGACACCAAGTTCTCGTCATTGCGAGCGAAGCGAAGCAATCCACCATCACCGAGCATGCGGAACTATGGATTGCTTCGTCGCTTCGCTCCTCGCAATGACGGCGGAAGCTAAATCACCACTTCCCTGAGCACCCTGCGGCAATCCATCTCGTATTCGAGATCGACGACCGGCGGGCGACAGAAGTGCCAGGTCAGGCCGGACCGGGTGGCGCCGCGGCGGACCAGCTCGTCGACGAGCACGGGATGGATGTCGTGCACGGTGTAGGCCTGCACCGCCGTCGTCTCCTGCCAGCCGAAGCTGAACTCCGCAAGACGGCGTTCCATCTCGCCGGCGGTGAAGCGGACCTTCTCCCGCCACGCGCCGGGACTGAGATCGCGATAGCAGACGATGCGGTCGGGATAGCTGGCGGTGCCGCCGCGGGCCTCCGCGCCGCCGGCGATCACGAAAGACGGCGACGTCGTCGTGCTCGGCCGCGTGAACGAGAACGCATGGAACGACGGCTCGGCCGGCGGATCGATCTCGGGACAGACGTTGCTGCGCGCCACCGGATTGATGGTGCCGTCGAACAGGCCCCATTCGGCGAGCGTCTTGACGTAGTGCTGGTTGAAGGCACGGAAGCCGTCCTCGGTGAAGGCGGCCGGCGAACGCAATTCGCAGGCGCAGAACGCGGTCAGCGGCCGGCCGGCGTCGCGGATGTAGGTCGCGATCCGCGCAAAACCTTCCGCGAGCGGCAGCAGGCGATCGAAGCGCACCCGCTCGATCTCATAGCCCGCGTTCGCCTGCACGCCGCTTGAATATTGGAACACGGCCGGAATGAACCGGTAATTGCCCGCCGCAAACTCGCTCGCCATGCCTGTTTCCTCCGGATTTCCTTGAGGCGAGTATTTTCTGCCCGCCGTCGGCAAAGGCTATCACGAGACAAAGAAAAGGCGGCAGTGGCTTTTGCCAGTGCCGCCTTCCCTGCGAGCATGGGCTTGGAGGGCTCAGGTCGGTTTCAGCGCGCCGCCGCGACGGTCGAGCTCGTAGTCGGCGATCTGCTTGGCGCGATCGGAATGGGCCGCGGCCTGGTGGTCGGTCGCAATCACCGTGTAGACCATCGGCAGCACGAACAGCGTGAACAGCGTGCCGATCGTCATACCGGCGACGACCACGAGCCCGATCGAGAAGCGGCTGGCAGCGCCGGCGCCCGAGGCCGTGAGCAGCGGCAGCAGGCCGGTGACCATGGCCGCCGTCGTCATCAGGATCGGACGCAGGCGGATCCGGGCGGCCATCTCGATCGCCGCGCGGCGGTCCAGTCCCTCGTTGAGCTGCAACTCGTTGGCGAACTCCACCATCAGGATGCCGTGCTTGGTGATCAGTCCGACCAGCGTCAGCAGGCCCACCTGGGTGTAGATGTTCATGGTGGCGACGCCGAAGAACAGCGGGATCAAGGCGCCGACGATCGCCATCGGCACGGAGATCATGATCACGAACGGATCGCGCAGGCTCTCGAACTGCGCCGCCAGCACCAGGAAGATGATGATGATGGCGAACGCGAAGGTGACCAGCAGCTGGTTGCCTTCGTGGACGTATTGCCGGGAGTCGGCCAGGAAGTCGTAGCTGAAGCCGGACGGCAGCTTCTTGGCTTCACCCTGCAGGAACTCGACCGCCTGGCCCATCGAGACGCCGGGCATCGGCACCGCCTGGAAGGTCGACGAGTTGAGCTGGTTGTAGTGGGTCAGCGCGTTCGGATCGACGCCGGTCTCGACCGAAACCACGGTGGACAGCCGCACCAGCTGCCCGGTCGCGGTCGGGACGTAGTAATCGTTGAACGCCTCAGGCGCGAGCCGGCTGGCGCGCGGCACCTGCGGAATCACCTGGTAGGAGCGTCCTTCCAGATTGAAGCGGTTGACATAGTTGCCGCCCAGCAGCGTCGCCAGGGCGCCGCCGATCGACTGCATGGTGATGCCGAGGTCGCTCGCCTTCGAGCGGTCGACCTTCACCCGGACCACCGGCTGGTTGAAGTCAAGGTCGCTGTCGGTGACGATGAACAGGCCGCTCTTACGCGCCGCATCCTTCAGCTTGCTCATCTGGTCGAACACCTGCTGGAATCCGGCCGTCGAAGAGATCACCATCTGTACCGGCAGACCGCCGGGGCCGCCGGGCAGCGGCGGCAGGCTGAACGCGAACGCGCTGATGCCCTCGATCTTGGACAGCTCGGCCTGAACCAGCGGCTGCAGCGCCTGCGCGCTGCGCTTGCGCTCATCCCACGGCTTGAGCAGCATGCCCGCGAAGCCGCCCTGCGGACCGGTGATGCCGTTCAGGATGAACCGCAGGTCGGTCTCGGGAAACTTCTGGAACTCCTTGTCCATCTTGTCGCCGTAGAAATCGATGTAGTCGATGTTGGCGTATTTCGGCGCCTTGGTCACCGCGAACACGATGCCCTGGTCCTCCTGCGGCGCCAGCTCCTTCTGGATGTGCATATAGAGGAAGCCGACCAGACCGAGGATGGTCACAGCGAACAGCGCCGTGATCGGGCGGTAGTCGAGCGAACGGTCGAGCTGACGGCCATAGGCCCGCGTCAACGCGCCGAACACGCGATTGACCACCTTGGCGAAACGCCCCTCCTCCGCGCTCTTGAGGAACACCGAGCACATCATCGGCGACAGCGTCAGCGCGATCACGCCCGACACGATCACCGAGCCCGCCAGCGTGAAGGCGAATTCGCGGAACAGCGTGCCGGTCACGCCGCCGAGGAAGCCGATCGGCGCGTACACCGCCGCCAGCGTGATCGTCATGGAGACGACGGGACCGACGATCTCGCGGGCCCCCTTTAGCGATGCCTGCACCGGTGGCAGGCCCTCCTCGAGATGTCGATGGATGTTCTCCACGACAACGATCGCGTCGTCGACCACGAGGCCGATCGCCAGCACCATCGCCAGCAGCGTCAGCAGGTTGAAGCTGAAGCCGGCGGCCAGCATCAGGATGCAGACGCCGATCAGCGACAGCGGGATGGTGACGACGGGAATGATCACCGACCGCAGCGAGGCCAGGAACAGGAAGATAACGACGACGACGATCAGGACCGCTTCGGTGAGCGTCTTCTCGACCTCATCGATCGACGATTGAATGAACTTGGTGGAATCGTAGGCCACCTTCATCTTCATCGACGGCGGCAGGTTGCGCTCGAGGTCGGGGAACAGCGCGCGCACGCCCTTCACCAGGGTCAGCGGGTTGCCCTGCGGCGTCGCCTTGATGCCGATGAAGATCGCATGCTCGCCGTTGAAGGCGACGCTGGCGTCCGTGCTCTGCGCCGCGAGCTCCACCGTCGCGATGTCCTCGATGCGCACGAAGCCGCCGTCCTTCGCCTTCACGATCATCCGCTTGAACTGGTCGATGTTCTGAAGGTCGGTATTGGCCGAGACGTTGGAGACGATGAAGAAGCCCTTGGTCTGGCCGGCGGCCGCCTGGAAGTTGTTGGCGGCGATCGCGGCGGCGACGTCGTTGGGCGATACGCCGCGTCCGGCCATGCGGGTCGGATCGAGCCAGACGCGCATCGCGAAGGTCTGGCCGCCGAGGATGTCGGCCGAGGCGACGCCATCGACCGTCGAGAGCACCGGCTGCACGACGCGGGTCAGATAGTCGGAGATCGACGATCCGGTCAGCTCCTCGCTGGAGAAGCCGAGATACATCACGGCGATGGTGTCACCGGTCGCCTTGGTCACGACGGGATCGAAGGCTTCCTTCGGGATCAGGTATTTGACCGAGTTGACCTTGGCGAGCACCTCGGTGAGCGCCTGGTTCGGATCGTGATTGAGCTTGACGTAGACCTGAATCGTCGAGGTGCCGAGCACCGAGTTCGACGTCATGTAATCGACGCCTTCGGCCGACGCGACGGCCTGCTCGATCGGCGTGGTGATGAAGCCGTTGATCAGCTCGGGCGACGCACCGGGATATGACGTGGTGATCGTCACGACGGTGTTCGAAAGATTCGGATATTGCCGGATCGGCAAAACCATCGCCGCGCGCAGGCCGATCAGCAGGATCAGCAGACTGACGACGACCGACAGCACCGGGCGCTTGATGAAAATATCAGTGAAGGCCATCGCCAACTCGATTCGTGTTCTGCCGGCTTGCGGCAAGATGTGGCGGAGGGCCGATGGCCCTCCGAGTTCGATGAATGAAGATCAGTAGCGCGGCGGTTCGGCCGGAACCGGCGGCGGCGGATCGGTCGAGATCGCAACCGGCATGCCCGACTGCAGCTTGATCTGGCCGACTGCGACGACCTTGTCCCCCGCCTTCAGACCCTTGAGGATCTCGACACGGCCCTCGACGCGGTTGCCGGTCTTCACGAAGGTGCGGTCCGCGGTCAGGGTGGTCTTGCCGTCGTCGCCCTTCTTCTCGGTGATCAGGAACACCGAGTCGCCGTACAGCGTGTAGTCGACCGCGGTTTCGGGAATGGTCACGACCGGCGGCTTCCCGGGCAGCACGATCGTGGTGGTCGCGAACATGCCGGGCTTGAGGATGCTGTCCGGATTCTGGATCGTGGCCTGCACCCGGATGTTGCGGGTGTCGGTCGCGATCTGCGGCTCGATGGTCGTGATCTTGCCCTCGAAGGTGCGGCCCGGATAGGCGTCGACCGAGACCCGTACGGCCTGGCCGACCTTGATCTGAGAGCTCTGCTTCTCGGTGACGGTCAGGTTGGCGTACAGCACCGACAGATCGGTCAGCGACACGATCTGCGTGCCGGCCGTCAGATACTGGCCGACTTCGACCTGGCGCACGCCGAGATCGCCTTCGAACGGTGCGCGCACCAGCTTCTGCGAGATCAGCGCTTCGGTCTTGGCAATGCCCGCCTTGGCCTGGTCGTAAGCCGCCTGCGCCGTATCGACGGTCGACTGCGGACCGAACTGGCGCGACGCGAGTTGCTTGGCGCGGTCGAGCTGCAGCTCGCCCACGGTCGCCTGCGCCTTGTAGTTGGCGAGGTCGCCCTGCTCCGGTGCGTCGAACAACTGCACCAGCGGCGTACCGGCCTTTACGTGGCTGCCGGCGGTGAACTGGATCTCGGTGATGCGGCCCGGCACGTCGGTCGTGACGTTGACCTGGTGCACGGCGACGAGATCGCCGACAGCGGTCAGCAGGTTCGGAATCACCTCAGTCTTCGCCTCGACGGCCGACACGTTCGCCGGCGGCGGCTTATTGTTGGCAAAGAACTGCGCGATCATGTGGCTGCGGAAGGCGTTGAAGCCGACCAGCGCACCGACGAGCAGGGCCAGCAACAGGCCTACGATGATGAACCAGCGCACCATGCGGACGGGACGCTTGGCTTGCTTCTCCTTGATCGGTTGCCCCGAGATGTGGCTTTCGGTCTGAATATTCATGTCATGCACTTTCTGCAGTTACCGACGGTCCTGCGATCGGCGACGGCTGGCGGCCCAAATGAGTTGAAATTGCGGCTTCGGTAAGTCCGATGCCGCGAAGGATGAATTGGCAAAGCTGCCGCTCGGCCGCAGCGGCATCGCCGTAGGGGAGACATGGTGTCGCAGGCAGCTGGGTCAGCGCACCCATCAGCACGGTATGGTGCGCAAACCAGAACAGGTTGAGCGGCTCGTCGCCGATCTTCGTGGCCTCGCCGGCGGCGATCGCCCGCTCGAGCGAGGCGGCGAAGGTCGGGCCGATCAGCTTGCCGACCTTGTCATAGAGCAGGCGCGCAAACTCGCCGTCGTCGAGATGGCTCGTCACCATCAGCCGCATCCGCTGCGTCTCTTCCTGGTCCGGCGCATCACGCAACTGCATGAAGTGATCGACCATGCCTTGCACCAGCTCGACCAGGGTCGCGGTCGAGGGCTCCTGGCCGAGCAGATGCGCGAGATCGGGATCCGCCTCGCACTCCTCGGCAAGGATCTCGGCATAGAGCGCCGCCTTGGACGGGAAGTGCTTGAACAGCAGCCCTTCCGAAATGGCAGCCGCGGCCGCCACGCTCTTTGTCGTGGTGCCGGCAAAGCCGCTGCGGGCGAAACACCGCTTGGCGGCGCTCAGGATCAACTGACGCCGCAAGTCACTCGTCATGCGTAAGGTAGACATTTGGGTCGTGAGTAATCACTCACTTTACCAAAAGTCAAGGTTCTATTGCACCGCGAAAGCCACTTTAAATAGGAGTGTGGCCGATCGACCCTCTGATGCGGTTCACGAGGTAGGTGCCGTCGCGGCTGGACAGCACGCGCTCCAGATTGGCCCCGTCGATCTTCGCGCTGGCGAACCGCGGCCCCGCCGTAACGTCTTGCAAAGACGAGGCAAAAGCCTCGACCTCAGCCATCGTGCTGATCGCTCGGCTATCCCCGATTCCGCAGGCTTTGGCAACACCCACGAGGTCGGCGGTTCCGCCGGTATGGCTGGCCTGGCCGCCGGTCTCGCCGTAAGCCTCATTGTCCAGCACGATGATCGAGAGATTTTTCGGCTGCTGCAGGCCGACGGTGGCGAGGCTTCCCATCCCCATCAGCATCTCGCCGTCGCCGGTGATCACGACGACCGGCAGCGTCGGCTGGGCCAGCGCGAGGCCGAGCCCGATCATCACGGCGCCGCCCATGCCACCCCAGAGATAAAAGTTGCGGTCGTGGTCGCCGGCAGCGGCGATGTCATAGGTCGAGGCGCCGAGGCCGCCGACGGCGAACGCGCCCTTGCGATCTTTCAGCAGTTCGGAAACGACGGCACGGCGGTCGAGGAGATTGGCTTTGCTCATTTGGTGAAGACCTTTGCCCCGATCAGGCGCTGCGACAGCAGGACGGCGGTGGGCGTGCAGGCGTTAAAGGCCTGCGCTGCGCCGGCCTCGACGACTTCGCGGACTTCTTCAGGGTGCGAGGCGCGCAGCACCTTGATCCCGGACAGTTCGAGTATCCCTTGCGTGTTCGAGCCCATCGGCACCTGCCAGGGATTGAACTCGCCCCATTCGCCGCGCATCGTCACCAGCGTCAGGAACGGCAGGCGGAAGATCTGCACCAGCGACAGCATGTTGATGCAATTGCCGACCCCGCTCGACTGCATCAGCAGCACGCCGCGCTGGCCGCCGGCCCAGGCGCCCGCGAGCAGCGCCACGCCCTCTTCCTCGGTGGTCAGCGCGATGCCGCGCATCGAGGACGACCCCAGCACCCGCTCGATCAGCTCTGAATGGCCGGCGTCGGGCACGTAGGGCACCTGACGCACCTCGAAGCGCTGCAATATCGAGAAGATCTCCTCGGGCCAGGAGGCCGCAGTGTCGGCACGGGCATGCATTGGCGTTTCCGGTCTTGTTGTTTGATCGCGACTGTAGAGGGGCGCGCGCGCTTCATCAAAGCGCAAAACCGCATATGGCTCTGCGATTTGCTCGCACCACGCGACGCCCCGCCGCGCTGTTCCCGGCCCCAGCAAATTGTGTTGCGCGGCCGCCGCACGCGGCTTACGATAGTTGCAAATGAAACTAATTGGGTTGGATGCGCCATGAACGGACACGCGCGCGAGCTGGCTGACGGCTTCGACCTCGAGAAGCTGACGCCGGAGTTCTATGCCGACCCCTACCCGACCTATCGCGCGTTGCGCGAGAGCGCGCCGGTCAAGCGGCTGCCGAACGGCTGCTATTTTCTCACCCGCTACGACGACCTCATCGCCGCCTACAAGAACACCAAGGCATTCTCCTCCGACAAGAAGAAGGAGTTCTTGCCGAAATACGGCAACTCGCTGCTCTACGAGCATCACACGACCAGCCTCGTCTTCAACGATCCGCCGGCGCATACCCGCGTGCGGCGGCTGATCATGGGCGCATTGTCGCCGCGGGCGATCGCCGGCATGGAGCCTGACCTGATCGCGCTGGTCGACAGCCTGCTCGACCGGATCGAGACCCGCGACCGCTTCGAGCTGATCGGCGACTTCGCCTCGGCCATTCCGGTCGAGGTGATCGGCAATCTGCTCGACGTGCCGCACGACGAACGCGAGCCGCTGCGTGACTGGTCGCTGGCGATCCTGGGCGCGCTGGAGCCGGTGATCGGCAAGGAGGCGTTCGATCGCGGCAACAATGCGGTGAAGGATTTCCTCGCCTATCTCGAAACGCTGGTTGAACGCCGCCGCAAGAAGCCGGGCAACCCCGAACGCGACGTGCTGACAAGGCTGATCCAGGGTGAGGACAATGGCGAGCGGCTGACCGCGAAGGAATTGCTGCACAACTGCATCTTCCTGCTCAACGCCGGCCACGAAACCACGACCAATCTGATCGGCAACGGGCTGGTGACGCTCAGCCAAAATCCGGATCAGAAGCAACGGCTGATCGCGCAACCCGAGCTGATCAAGACCGCGGTCGAGGAGATGCTGCGCTACGAAAGCTCGAACCAGCTCGGCAACCGCATGATCGTGGAAGAGACCGAGCTCGGCGGCATCAAGCTGCCGGCGGGCACGCTGGTCACGCTCTGCATCGGCGCGGCCAACCGCGACCCCGCGCAATTCCCCAACCCCGAAGCTTTCGACGTCGCGCGCACGCCGAACCGCCACCTCGCCTTCGGCACCGGCGCGCATCAATGCGCCGGCATGGCGCTGGCGCGCCTCGAAGGCGCCATCGCGATCTCGCGGTTCCTCAAACGCTTCCCGAACTACGCGCTCGACGGCGAGCCGGTGCGCGGCGGGCGGGTGCGCTTCCGCGGCTTCCTCAGCGTGCCCTGCAGCATCAGCGCATAAATTGTCCCCTGCGAATTCGGCCGGCGACACACTTCCCTGTGGAGGAACTGATGCCCAAATCAACTGCAGGCACGATTTGATGTAATCTCTCGTGCGCTGCAGCGGGAGTGACGCATGATGAATGCATCGGTCACTGATTTCCTCGCAACCGAGGCGCAGTTCGGCACTTACAATTACGAGCCGATCGGGGTCGTGCTGTCCCGCGGCGAAGGCGTCTGGGTCTGGGATACCGATGGCAACCGGTACCTCGACTGTCTCTCCGCCTATTCGGCGGTGAGCCAGGGCCACTGCCATCCTAAGATCCTCGCAGCCATGATCGAGCAGGCGCAGCGGCTGACGCTGACCTCGCGCGCCTTCCACAACGACCAGCTTGCTCCCTTCTACCGCGAGCTCGCGGAGCTGACCGGCTCGCACAAGGTGCTGCCGATGAACAGCGGCGCTGAAGCGGTGGAGAGCGCGATCAAGTCGGTGCGCAAATGGGCCTATGAGGTCAAGGGCGTGCCGGACGGGCAGGCCGAGATCATCGTCTGCGCCAATAATTTCCACGGACGCACGCTCGGCATCGTCGGCTTCTCGACCGACCCCGGCTCGCGCGATCATTTCGGCCCGTTCGCGCCGGGCTTCAAGATCATCCCGTTCGGCGATGCCGCCGCGCTCGAGCAGGCGATCACGCCGAACACCGCGGCCTTCCTGGTCGAGCCGATCCAGGGCGAAGCCGGCGTCGTGATTCCTCCGCCAGGCTATTTCGCCCGCGTGCGCGAGCTGTGCACCGCGCATAATGTGATGCTTGTGCTCGACGAGATTCAGACCGGGCTCGGCCGCACCGGCAAGCTGCTCGCCGAGCAGCACGAGGGGATCGAGGCCGACGTGACGCTGCTCGGCAAGGCGCTGTCGGGCGGCTTCTATCCGGTGTCGGCGGTGCTTTCCAACAACGCCGTGCTCGGCACGTTGCGGCCCGGCCAGCACGGCTCGACCTTCGGCGGCAATCCGCTGGCCTGCGCGGTGGCGCGGGCGGCGCTGCGCGTGCTGATAGACGAGGGAATGATCGAGAACGCGGCGCAACAGGGCGCCCGCTTTCTCGCCGGATTGCAGGACATCCGCGCCAACGTGATCCGCGAGGTGCGCGGGCGCGGGCTGATGTTGGCGATCGAGCTGCATCCGGAAGCCGGCGGCGCCCGTCGCTATTGCCTGGCGCTGCAGGCGCGCGGCATCCTCGCCAAGGACACCCACGAGCACACCATCCGGATCGCTCCGCCGCTGGTGATCACGGCCGATCAGGTCGACTGGGCGACGGAGCGGATCGCGGCGACCCTCACGCAGGACGTCTCCTGACGGTTCCCCTCGCCGGAAGACCGTAACGCCGGCCGCAGCCACAACGAACGAATCCGACGTCGGTGCGTTAAAGTACTGCGGGCGACTGTTGAACGGAGAGCTAAGCTCATGCTTTCCCGCAGCGCTTTGCTTGTTGTCTTTTCGATTGGCAGCTCGATGCTCGTGCCGCACGGCGGCGCGTCCGCCCAGCCACACGGAAAGGGTCCACCGGCGGCAAGGCCGGCTGCACCGGCCGCAATGGCGCGTCCCGCCGCGCCGATGGTACACGCCGCCCCTCCCGCAATGGCCAGGCCGCCCGCAATGGCGAGACCGCCTGCAATGGCTCGGCCACCCGCGATGGCACGGCCGGCAGCACCCGCGTTCCACGCCCCGCAGCGACCGGCGATGGCGCCGCGCCCGGCCCCGCATTTCGCCGCCCCGTCGGTGCGCCAGGCCCCCCATATCGCCGCGCCGCGTGTCGCAACGCCACGCCCCGGATTCCGTCGAGGAGCACCGCAGCGCCAGGCTCCGCATATCGCGGCGCCATCACGCCCGAGTCCACCTTCGCGCTTGAGCGAGCGGCCGTCGCCGACGGAGCGCGTTCAACAGCGCGCGCAGCAGCATCAGCAGATGATCCAGCAACGCCAGCAGGCGGCGCAGCAGCGGCAGCGTGACGCGCTCTCGCGCCAGACCACCGAGCGGCAGACCCGGATCGATCGCCTGCAGCAACGCGTGCAGCAATTGCAGTCGCAAAAGGTCCAAGGTGCACGCGCGCAACGCGTCCATAACCGTGCCCTGCAGGCGCAGAGCCGTCTGTTGCAACGCGAGCAGCGTGCGCAGCAGGCCGACGTTGCCCGCCAGCAGAGATTGGCGCCGGCAGCAACGGTTGGAGCCGCGGTCGCGACCACAGCCGCGACGCAGGCGGCGCAGCGCGAGCGGTTTGCCGCGCACTTCCGCGAGCAGGCAGGCGCGCAAGGCCCGGCAGGGCTTGCGGCGCGCCAAGGCGGCTGGGCGCCCCGACATGCCTGGCGACGCGGCAGCCACGCGGCCTTCGTGGCGTGGCTTGGGCCGGTGTTCTGGCCCTACGCCTATTCGGACATCTTTGACTACACGTTCTGGTCCTATGCCTACGAGCCCGGCTATTGGGCCTACGCCTATGACGACTTCGTCGACACCGTGTTCTGGGACACCAACAGTCCCTACTCCGCCTATGCCAGCATCTATCCTGGCGACTATCCGGCGACCGCGGGCCGCGATCGGTCCCGTCAGCGCACCGACACGAGCCCGCAGGCAGTCAAGCAGCTCTGCGGCGAACCGGACAAGGGCGTCACGGCCTGGCCGCTTGCCGACATCGCGCGGGCGGTACGGCCGGACCAGCAGCAGCGCGCCCTGCTCGACGAGTTGAAGACATCAGCGGCAAAGGCCGCCGATATCTTCAAGGACTCCTGTTCGGACAGCTATGCCATGACGCCCACCGGCCGCTTGCGGTCGATGCAAAACCGCATCAGCGCGACGCTCGAGGCGATCAAGATCGTGCGGCCTGCGCTGGAGAATTTCTACAGCTCGCTCAGCGACGAGCAACAGGCCCGCTTCAATGCGCTCGGTCCACATGTCGGCGAGCGTTCGCCGCAGCAGGAGGCGACCGCGCAAGCCGGCAATTGCGGCGATTCGAAATCCGACCTGGCGCACCTGCCGATCAACCGGATCGCGGCCTCGCTTCATCCAGCCGGCAAGCAGAAGGAGGCGCTCGACCGCCTGAGCGATGCGACCACAAGAGCCATAGCGGACCTGCAGGCGGCCTGCCCGAACGACGTGCAGCTGACGCCGGTCGGCCGGCTGGAGGCGATGCAGCACCGGCTCGAAGCCATGCAGAAGGCCGCGAAGCTGATCGAGCCGGCACTGGACGAGTTCTATGCGATGCTGAGCAGCGAGCAGAAAGCCCGCTTCAACACGCTGCAGCGGGTCGCGAGCCCCTGAGACGGCCGGACGGCGATCCGGATCGCCGGGCGCGCCACAGAATGCCAGCCCCCCATCTTGCCTTTGCGGCCGGCGCGCAGCAATGTCTGGTACCGGCATCCTGATGCAATGCCGAATGACGGGGCGGGAATGAAGCGCGGCTGGATGAGCACTGGCGAGCTACGCGAGCGCTGGGGCGATTCCTTGTTGACGGTGCTCACTGTCCTGCTCCTGGTCATGATTTTCGTGGTGGCGCCGTTGCAGGCGTTGGGCCTGTTCGAATTCCAGATTTTTGAGCTCCTGCTCGCGCTGGTCCTGGTCGGCGGCGTCTTCCTGATGTCAGGCAGCACGCTGGCGGTCGTCACGATGCTGGTCGCGCTCGTCATGATCGTCACGGGCGGGATCCTGAGACTACGCTCACCTTCAATTTTCGATCTCAACCTGTTCGCCGCATCCTGGCTGCTCGTCGGCCTCACCATGGCCGTGACGGTGGCGCGCGCGACGTTCGCGCCAGGCCGCGTCACCTATCACCGTGTGATCGGCGCGGTCCTGCTCTATCTCACGGTCGCCGTGATCTTCGCGGCGCTCTACACCTTTGTCGGCACGCTGAGGCCCGACGCATTTCCCGGCATGAAGGTGGAAGACAGCCCGACATTGGCGAGCCGCGTCCTCTATTTCAGCTTCGCCACGCTCACGACGACAGGTTATGGCGACGTCGCTCCGTTGCATCCGATCGCGCGGAGCCTGTGCAATCTCGAGGCGATCTTCGGCCAGCTCTATCCGGCAACGCTGCTGGCGCGGCTCGTCACGCTTGAGATCGAGCACCGCAACGAGGAGTCCTGATGGGGCGGGAAGCATGCAGCGCCGTGCCCACCTGACGGCGTACTAGATCACCGTCCGGTGCCGCTCGATGCAGGTTCGCAGCACTTCGTCCAGCGGACGGCCCCACCAGTCATTCGAAAAGATCTCAATCTCCGAATAGCCGTCAAAGCCCTGCGCCTCGACGGCGGCGCGCACCGATCTGATGTCGATGACGCCGTCACCCATCATGCCGCGGTCGTTGAGGATGTCCTTGGTCGGCACCAGCCAGTCGCAGACATGGAACGCGAGCAGGCGATCCTGGCCGGCGCGCGCGATCTGGCGCATCAACTCCGGATCCCACCAGATGTGATAGACGTCGAGCGCGACGCCGATCGCGCCGGTTCTGCCGGGATCGAGTGCGTCGCAGATATCGAGCGCATGCCTTGTGGTGTTCACGCAGGCGCGGTCGGCGGCATAGGCCGGATGCAGCGGCTCGATCGCGAGCGGCAGCTTTGCTTGTTTCGCATAGTCCAGCATCTCGGCGATGCCGTCATGCACCTGCGATCGTGCCAACGCTATATCCTTCGACGCCGCGCTGCCTGGCCGTGAATATTGCGGCAGGCCGCCGACCACCAGCACGATGCAGGAGGCGCCGAGCGCCGCCGCCTCGTCGACAGCACGGCGATTGTCGTCGCGCGCCTCGCTGCGATGCGCGCCATCTGCCGTGAACATGCCGCCGCGGCAATAGCCCGACAGATCGAGCCCGGCATCCCTGACCGCACGGACGGCGCGATCGAGGCCGACGGCTGCGACCTGGTCGCGCCAGGGATCGATGGCTCGGATGCCATGGCGCGCGCAGGCCTCGACGATGGCGAGAAGATCGCCCTGCTTGTGGACGGTCGCCGTGTTCAGCGACAGCCAGCGGTGGTCGTTGGAAAAGTCGCGCATCAGGCGTCGATGCCGCGCGTGGCCAGGATCGTCGCCATCCGGCGCGTCGCGAGCTCCGGATTGGCGAGCAGACCAGCCTTGTCGGCGAGCCGGAACAGCTCGGCAAGATGCAAGGTCGAGCGCGCGCTCTCCTGCCCGCCGACCATCGTAAAATGATCCTGGTGCCCGTTGAGATAGGCCATGAACACGATGCCGGTCTTGTAGAAGCGCGTCGGCGCCTTGAAGATGTGGCGCGACAGCGGCACCGTCGGTCCAAGCACATCGTGGAAGCTGGCCTCATCGCCGGCCGCGAGCCGCGACAGCGCGTAGGACGCCGCCGGTGCGATCGCATCGAAAATGCCGAGCAGCGCGTGGGAAAATCCCTTGTCGTCGCCGGCGATCAGTTCGGCATAGTTGAAGTCGTCGCCGGTGTACATTTTGACCCGCGGATCGAGTCGGCGCCGCATGTCGATCTCGCGCTGCTTGTCGAGCAGCGAGACCTTGACGCCATCGACCTTGGCCGCATTGGCGTTGATGATCGCAACCGCCGTATCCATCGCCTTGTCGAGATCGGCCGTGCCCCAGTAACCTGATAGCGCCGGATCGAACATGTCGCCGAGCCAATGGATGATCGCGGGCTCACGAACCTGCGACAGCACGCGGTCGTAGACCCTGGCGTAGTCGTCAGCGCTCTTGCCGAGCTTTGCCAATGCGCGCGAGGCCATCAGGATGATGCGGCCGCCGGCCCTCTCCACTGCCGCGATCTGCTCCTCATAGGCGTGGATCACATTGTCGATCGACCTGGCGTGCTCAACCGCGAGATGGTCGGTGCCGGCGCCGGAGAACACCAGCGCATTGCCCCTGGCCTTGGCCGCCTTCACCGAGCGCTGGATCAGTTCGAGCGAGGTCGGCCAATCCAGCCCCATGCCGCGCTGCGCGGTGTCCATGGCTTCGGCGACGCCGAGGCCGAGGTCCCAGACGTGCTCACGAAACGCGATCGTCCTGTCCCAGTCGATCGCCGCGGCCAGCCAGGGATCGACGTCGGCGCGCGGATCGGCCACCACATGCGCGGCCGAGAATGCCACGCGGTTCAGCGTACCCTCGAGCTTCGCCGGAAAGGTCCGCGACGCCGCCAGGCGATAGGTCTCGAGGGCGCCATCGGCGGTCGGCAGCTTCAGCGACTGAGATGATATCGGCCGGACTGGCTTGTTCATGGCAAGGTCCCTTCTCAGACTGATATCGGGGCGACGTCGATCCAGCGCCGCTCCTTCCAGCTCCTCAGCGCGCATTCGGCGAGCTGCACGCCCTTGGCGCCTTCGAGCAGGGTGTATTTGTAGGGCGCGTCCTCGCAGACATGGCGGATGAACATCTCCCACTGTTCCTTGAAGCCGTTGTCGTAGACGACGTTCTCAGGCAGCTTCTGCCAGTCGGCATAGAAATCATGCATCCGCTTCTCGTCCGGATTCCACACCGGCCGCGGCGTCGCCTGGCGTGCCTGGATCACGCAGTCGGTCAGGCCCGCCACCGCCGAGCCATGGGTGCCGTCGACCTGGAAGGTGACGAGGTCGTCGCGGTAGACACGCGTCACCCAGCTCATGTTGATGTGCGCAATGACGCCACCCTTCAGGCGGAACGTGGCGTAGGCGGAATCATCGGCGGTCGCCTGGTATTTCTTGCCCTTCTCGTCATAGCGCTCGGGGATGTCAGTCGTGCCGAGGCAGGTCACGCTCTCGACTTCGCCGAACAGATTGTCGAGCACGTAGCGCCAGTGGCAGACCATGTCGAGGATGATGCCGCCGCCGTCCTCGGCGCGGTAGTTCCACGACGGCCGCTGCGCTTGCTGCCAGCCGCCCTCGAACACCCAATAGCCGAACTCGCCGCGCACCGAGAGCATGCGGCCGAAGAAGCCGGAGTCGCGCAGGAAAGCGAGCTTCTTCAGGCCCGGCAGGAACAGCTTGTCCTGCACACGGTGCCGTGCTTGAGGCCCCTGGCATTGGCGAGCTTCACCACCGCAACGGCCTCCTCGAGATTGGTCGCGATCGGCTTCTCGCAATAGACATGCTTGCCGGCATTGATCGCCTTGGTCAGCAGCGAGGGCCGCGCCTGCGTGGTCGCGGCGTCGAAGAACACGGTGTCGCCGTTGTCCGCGAGCGCACGATCGAGATCGGTGGTGTGGCGTTCGATGTTGTAGCGTTTTGCCAACGCGCCGACCTTCTCGGCGTCGCGGCCGACCAGGATCGGATCGGGCATGACGCGGTCGCCGTTCGCGAGCTGCACACCGCCCTGCTCGCGGATCGCGACGATCGAGCGGATCAGATGCTGGTTGAGCCCCATCCGGCCGGTGACGCCGTTCATGATCAGGCCGAGGCGTTTGGTCGTCATACTGCTTGCTCCTGCGAAACGCGTGGTGTTGGCCGCTTGAGCGGCTGCATGGTGGACCAGTCCGGATGGATCGAACTGGCAAAGCCCGGCGCGGCGGCGATCGATTCCGTCAGCAGATCGCCGTCATGGATCGCGAGGCGGACCTTGCTGCCCGCGCGCGTGTAGAGATCGGAATGCGCGGTGAAGAAGGCGTCGGCCTCGTCAGCCGGGGTGTCGGCAAAGCCATCGACATAATGATGTCCGTTGCGCTCGGCATGGGTGACGCCGATCAGCGCCCCGAGCGCGAGGTCCTGCTGCACGCCGAGCCCGGCCTGGCAGGTCAGGTCCTCGCCGCTGATGAAATACCCGCCGCTCTCAGCGTTCCACGCCGCCGCGCGGGTGGCGTTGATGATGGACTTGTAGATGCCCTTGCAGGATTTCGAGGAGATGCCGCGATAGCCGAGCACGCGGGCCTGCGGGAATGCGTCATAGGAATCGTCGGCTTCGTCGATGATGATGCCGTACGCCGCCAGTTTCCCGAGCGGCGAGGCTCTTGTGATATCGCGCGGCATCGGCTGCTCGATATAGAGCAGGTTTGCCCTGATCGGCTGCAGCGCCGCGTCATGGTCGAGCCGGTCGACCAGCGCGTTCAGCGCGGCAAGGTCGGCATATTGCTCGTTGGCGTCGAGCGTGATCCTGGTTGCGTAAGGCAGCTTTGCGAGCTCGCCGCCGATCCGCGCCAGCCGCGCCGCGTCATGTGCGGGATCGCCGTTCAGCTTAAGCTTGAAATAGCGCGCACCGGCGTTCTCGTTGCGGTCGGCGACGCCGCCCTCGCCTTCAACCTTGTCGTCCATTCCGACCGTGTGCCTGACGGCGACACGCTCGAGCCGTTGGCGCGTCGACAGAAACCGCGCGATCGCCGCGTCGTCTAGATCAGGCGTCAGCCGCTCGTCGATGCCGGCGATATTGCCGGCCATGCCGTCGAAGAAGTTCGCGCCGGCGGCGCGCAGCAGCGCATCCAGGATCGCCTTGTCGATCTCGGCCGGGCCAAAGCCGGCGGCAAGCGGCGGAATGTCTTCAGCTGCGCAGGCCGCAACCTGCGGGCCGATACGTTCGGCGTGGAGGCCAAACGCGGTCTCAAGACCCTTGTTCGCCAGATAGAGCCCGCGCGCGATCGCAAGCGAGCGGCGAAGCCCGTCGAGCGACTGCGCTTCGGTGAGATGCGGCCGCTTGTCGAACCATTTCGGCGCCAGCATCTCGGCGCTGGCGCCGGTGGCGCGGCCCTTGCCTTCCACCTCGATCTCGACCCGCACGAACATCTGCGTCGATGCGGTGATCGTCACCGCGCCGAAGCGGAACGGCCGGGCGAACACCAGCGGCCGTTCGAAGAAGGCGATATCGTTGACTTTGAGGCGAAGCGGCATTGACGGCTCGGGTGTTAGTCCAGCGACCCCTGTGAGAAGAAATGCTTCCGGATCCGCTGCACCAGTTCGTTGAAGACAGGATCGGACATCGTCTCGAGCGAGCGCAGCCGTGGCATCGGCACGTCGTAGATCGCGGCGATCGCGCCGGGCCGCTCGGTCATCACGAGCACGCGGTCGGCGAGGAACACGGCTTCCGGGATCGAGTGCGTGATCAACAGGACCGTCTTGCCGGTCTCGCGCTGGATCCGCATCAATTCGACATTCATCCGCTCGCGCGTCATGGCGTCGAGCGCGCCGAACGGCTCGTCCATCAGCATGATCTTGGGGTCGTGCACCAGGGCGCGACAGATCGAGGCGCGCTGCTGCATGCCGCCGGAAAGCTGCCAGGGCAGCTTCTTCTCGAAACCTTCGAGGCCGACCAGCTTCAGCAGATCCTTGGCGCGCGCGAGATACTTGTCCCGCGGCAGCTGCTTCATGTCGATCGGCAACATCACGTTGGAGAGGATGTTGCGCCACGGCAGCAGCAGCGCGTTCTGGAACACGATGCCGACATTGCCGTGCGGCCTGGTCACCGGCTCGCCGTCGACCAGCACCTCGCCGGTCGTCGGCGGCAGCAGGCCCGAGATCATCTTGAGCAGGGTGGACTTGCCGCAGCCGGAGGGCCCGACCACGACAAAGAACTCGCCGTCGTTGATGGTGAAGTCGAGCGGCCGCAGCGACGGCACATCGCCGTCGCGTGACCGGTAGGTCTTCGAGACGCCGGAGAGTTTGATACCCGGCGTGGCATCCGCGGCGCGGTCCGACACCAGGCGCAGATGCGCGGCGGGCTGAACATCGGCTGGTTTGGTTGCAGGATTCATTCTGTCGAATCCACTAGGATGTAGAATGCTGTCATTCCGGGATGGTCCGAAGGACCAGACCCGGAATCTCGAGATTCCGGGTTCGATGCTTCGCATCGCCCCGGAATGACGGTGTTTGTTGCGCTCACGAGTCACCCTTCGGCAGATAGTCGTTGGTGTAGAACGCCTTCGGATTGGCCTTGGCCTTGGCGTCGAGGCCGCCATACTCGACCATCAAATTGACCGACTCGGTCATGTTCTGGTCGGTGACCTGGAACGGCCGCTTGGTCCTGGTCTCCGGCGTACGATAGAGCGGGATCGTCAGCTCGAAGCCTTGCGTCAACGTGTCGATCTTGCCGCCCTTCGGGTTGGCGTCGAGGATCGACTGCGCAGCCGCCTTGGGGTCCTTCTCCGCGGCTTCCACCGCCTTTGTCGTCGCCGACATGAAGCGGCGGACCAGGTCGGCATTGGCCTTCACATAGTCGGAGTTCGCGATGATGCCCGACGACACCATGTTGATGCCGTAGTCGGCGAACTTGATCGGATAGACGTCCTTGCCGGTGGCGTCCTTGATCTTCATCGACTGGTCCATGACGTAGCCGAGCAGCAGGTCGGCCTGGCCGTTGATCACGGCGTTGAGCTTGGTCTGGCCGTCGCCGGCGACGGTGTTGAAATCGCTTTCCTTCAGACCGGTCTTCTTCAGGAACAGCGGCCAGATCTGCGTCATCGAATCCGCCGGCGTGATCGCGACCGTCTTGCCCTTGATGTCCTCCGGCTTCCTGATGTTCTTGTCGGCAAGGCTCATCGCCGACATCGGGCTGGTCTGCAGCAGCACGCCGGTGGCAATCACCGGCGCACCCTTCACGGCCGCGCGCATCATCGTCGGCACGTCGACATAGCCGAAATCGGCGGTCTTGGCGGCCACCGCCTGCGTGGTCGCGGCCGAGCCGCGGCCTTCCTGGATCTCGAGGTCGATGCCCTCAGTGGCATAGATGCCCTTGGCCTTGCCGTAATAGAACGGCGCGTGCTCGCCGTAGACGTACCAGTTCAGCATCAGCACGACCTTGTCGGCCGCAGATGCAGGGGCCACCGCAAGCGCGGTCCAGGCCAGTGCGGCAATGACAGCAGTAATCAATCGCATCACGTTCTCTCCCTGTTTTTCGTCATTGCGAGGAGCGAGAGCGACGAAGCAATCCATTTCTCAGCTTGTGGCGCGATGGATTGCTTCGCTTCGCTCGCAATGACGGTTTCCCTTTTCGTTAGGTGGCTCTGCGATATCCCTAGGAAGCAAAAATGATGTCATCGCGCTGGCTGACGTGCCAGGGGATCACCAGCCGCTCGATGCGGTCGACGATCCAGAACAGGATGACGCCGAGCAGCGCGAGGATCACCAGCGCGGCGAACATCGTCGGCAGGTCGAAGGTGCCGATCGAGCGCTGCATCACATAGCCGATGCCGGAATTGGAGCCGACGAACTCGCCGACGACGGCGCCGACCACGGCGAGCGTCACCGAGACTTTCAGGCCGGAGAAGATCGCGGGCATCGCGTGCGGCAGGTTGACCGCACGGAACACCTGGAAGCGGCTGCCCTGCATCGCGCGCGCCAGATCGACCATATCAGGGTCGACCGACTTGAAGCCCTGCACCGCCGACACCACCACGGGGAAGAAGCCGAGCAGGAACGCGGAGATCACCTTAGGGATGATGCCGAAGCCGAACCACACCACGAACAGCGGCGCGATCGCGATCTTCGGCACGGATTGGGAGAACACCAGCAGCGGATAGACGTAGCTCTCGATCGTCTTCGAGCCCGCGATCAGCATCGCAACGGGAATGCCGAACAGCGCCGAGAGCAGGAAGCCGCAGATCGTTGCATAGGTTGTCGGCCAGGACTGCCGCAGCAGTTCCGGCCAGTCGCTCCACAGCACCGCGACGACGTCGCCGGGCGAGGGAATTTGGTAGGCGGGAATATGGAACAAGCGGATCGCGAGGTCCCAGGCCGCCACGATGACAACCAAAAACAGGAACGGACGTACCCACGCCGCATTCAGCACCTTCGACAGGCCCGAAGGGCTCTTTGCCTCCGCCACGTCACGCTCCCTTTGCAGTCTCTCTATTCGTTCAGAAATTAACCCGTTGGATAAATACTGTCCAGCCCCAAGCGCGCGGCAAAATCGCGCCGAAATACGCGACTTTCGTCAGGTGAGAATTTTTGTCGGATGAGACTTCGTAGCCCGGATGAAGCGCAGCGAAACCCGGGACCGCTATCCGCGCATGCAACTCCCCGGATTGCGCGGAGCCTGTCATCGGGCGCGCGTTCGCGCGACCCGTTGGCTCCATCCGGGCTACGGATCACCGCAATGATCGCAAGACCTCACACCACGCGGTGCTCGGCCGCGCGCAGCACCGGCATCGCGCCGCCGAACGCCGCCGTGGATTTGCCGGTCAGCGCCGCCAGCACCAGCGCGGTCATGTGCTCGAGGCGCTCGTCGCGGGCGTCCTTCTTCAAGAGGTCGCGGCCGAAGATCACGCTCAGCGTGGCGCTGTTGGAGAGATAGAAGAATGCGAGCCCGGCGATCGAGATGTAGAGCTGCACCGGATCGACCGCGACGCGGAAATCGCCGCTCTCGACCCCGCGCGTCACCACGGTGCGGATCATCTCGACAAAGGGCGAGTGCATCGACTTGACCTTGGTCGAACGCTTCAGGTGTTTTGCCTTGGCGAGGTTTTCGGTGTTCAGCAGCGCCAGGAACTCGGGGTTGCGCAGAAAATAGTTCCACGTGAAGTCGATCAGGCGCCCGATTGCCTCGGGCGGATCGAGATGCTCGAGATCGAGGGTGCGTTCCTCGGCACGGATCTTCTCATAGGCGCCTTCCAGCACCTCGAGATAAAGATCCTCTTTGTTGCCGACGTGGTAGTACAGCATACGTTTGTTGGCGTCGGCATTGGCCGCGATGCGGTCGACCCGCGCCCCGGCGAGGCCATGGGCGGCGAATTCCTGCTTGGCCGCCTCGAGAATCCGCAGCCGCATCCCCTGGGGGTCGCGCTGCCATCTCTGTATTCGCTTTGCCTTGGCCAAATCGATCGCCCGTGATGCTGAATTGATGAATGTAGCATGACGAACGACGTTTGAGAACGAATGTTGTCGTGACGGCCATGCGGGAATATTTCTCGCAGACGCGGCATGCAGCGTCCTCCCTGCCATTCCCGGATGCACGCTGTCGTGACGACGCGCGCATGAAACGCGGCCTAGGACCGATCGACATTCATTGCATCCAGATCATTGCGGCAGCGAGATGGATGAAGCCGGTAAAGTTGTCAGATCGCCTGTCATAACGGGTTGCCAAGCGTCGGAAGTGTTTGAGCTGGCCAAAGCAGCGCTCGATGCGGTTGCGCTGTTTGTATGCGTCGGCGTCGTGCGGAATGATGATCCTGCGGGTGCGGTTTGACGGGATCACCGCCGTTGCGCCGATTTCCGCGATGATCGCACGCAGGGCGTTGCTGTCATAGGCCTTGTCGGCGAGCACGGCATCGCCGCTTTGGCCGTGGAGCAGTGCCGGCGCCTGGGTGATGTCATTAACTTGCCCAGCCGTGACGATGAAGCGGAGCGGACGGCCGAGCGCATCAGCCAGCATGTGGATCTTGGTGGTCAGTCCACCTCGGGAACGCCCCAGCGCCTGATCTTTGGCCCCCCTTTTCCGCTCGTCGCCTGCTGGTGGGCGCGAACGATGGTGCTGTCGATCATCAGATACTGGTTGTCGCGATCGGCGGTCAGAGCAGCGAACACGCACTCCCAGACGCCGGCATGGCACCAGCGGCTGAAGCGCTGATGCACCGTTTTCCACTTGCCGTACCGTTCCGGCAGGTCGCTCCAGTGTGCGCCCGATCGCAAAACCCACAAACATCCGTTGACGAACAGTCGATTGTCCGCAGCCGTACGTCCCGGGTCGCCAGCTTTCCCCGGCAGCAGTGGCGCAATCCTCGCCCATTGCGCCTCCGTCAGCTCATATCGTTTCGCCGCCACCATCTGCTCCGTGTCTCGAATCACGGAACTCTATGAATCAGCGATCAAACCGCTTGGGAATCCTGAATGTCGATCGGTCCTAGTCCGGCTTTCCTTGTGAAGGCTGCACCAGAAGCGTCGGCACACCGCATGTGCTGTTGCGCACCGTCATCACGCGCGTGCCGGGCTTGCGGCCGGTACGAACCTCGGAGACGTCGACGCCAGCGGCGATCAGCCGCGCACGTGTGGCGTCGATATCGGTGACGCGCCAGCAGATGCCGCGCAGCCGGTCCGGCGCGTCCGTCTCCGATTTGCCCGGCCGGTGCGTGACCTCGACCACGAGGTCGCCGCAGCGGAAGAACATCAGCCGGCCCCACTCCGGATGCGACCGGTCGAGCGCCATGTCGAGCCCGAGCCGCGCGCCATAGAGCGCGGCGGCGCGTTCCGGGTCGGCGGTCGAAACCACCACATGATCCATCGCGGTGATCGATGCGGTCGTGGTACGCACCGACAACGGCCGCTCCTGCTCGCGTTCCAGGAAGAACATGCGCACGCCGCGCGTCGCATCGGTCGCGGCCCGCGTACGCTTCCACGACAGCACGGCGCCGCTGGTCTCGTCGCGGCTTTCGACTTCAGTGACGGGTTCGGGCTTCAGCGTCAGCCGGTCGAGCCGGCGGTGTGTCCTGGCGATGTCGCTGGTGCGGAAGCAGAGGCTCGCAAGCCCCTCACCTTGCGTAACGAGCGCGCTGCGGATGCGCTGGGCTGCGTCATCGTCGCCGAGCGGCGCCACCAATTCCAGCGTGGTGTTGTCGAGCGTGAACAGCGCGCGGTTCGCACCACCGCCACTGTAGCGCCAGGAAGGCGTCCGCGCGAACAGCGCCTCATAGGCCGCGCTGGCAGCAGCGATGTCACTGGTCAGGACGACGATGTGATCGAGACCGGTAATCATGGCTGCAACCTCCCCGAATCTGCCGTCATTGTGTTTCTCCCTTAACCCAACCCGGAACCACGGACTGCCGCCGGCCGTTATGCCGCATGCCAGAACGGCCCGGCGCAGCCATCATCTCTACCTGTAAACCAGGCAGGGTTGCGAATATTTTCAGCGATATCGGCCGATCAGCAATGCTAGTCTGGAACCGCCGGCCGGGACCACACCAAGCCACGACGGAAAGCGAATGCAGGCCCTCTTCATCGGACAGACCTATATCGACGTCACCTTCATCACAGATCACATGCCTGTTGGCGACGAAAAGCACGTCGCCGACGCCTATGCGGTGTCGTTCGGCGGCAACGCCGTGACCGCAGCATTCTGCTGCGCCAAGCTCGGCGTCCCGCCGGACCTGATCGCCACCATGGCCAATGACTGGCTGGGACGGATGTTCTGGGACATGGCCGACAGGTACGGCATCTCGTTCCACCCCCGCAAAGTCAACTCCTCCTCGCTGTCCTTCATCATGCCGAACGACGGCAAGCGCGCCATCGTCCGCTGCCGCGACGACCAGCACATCCATCCTTTTCCGCTGCTGAACATCAAGGGCTGCCGCGCGTTGCACATCGACGGCCACCAGCCGGACGCCGCGATCCATTATGCGAAGCTGTGCCGCGAGGATGGCATCCTGACCTCGCTCGACGGCGGCGGCCTGCGCACCAACACCCACGATCTGCTCGCATTCATCGACATTGCGATCGTCGCCGAACGCCTGTGCGAGCAGATGGACAAGACGCCGGAGCAGATGCTCGACTATCTCAAGGGTCGCGGCTGCAAGGTCGGCGGCGTCACCATGGGCGAGCGCGGCCTGCTCTGGTATGACGAGGCCGGCACAGTGCGCACGCTGCCGGCCTTTCCCGATCCCGCGCGCGCGCGTGATCGACACCAACGGCGCCGGCGACGTCTTCCACGGCGCCTACATCTACTCTTACCTTTCGAACCCGAGCAAAGGCTGGCATGAGCACTTCAAGTTCGCGCGTGCAGCCTCGACCTTCAAGATCCAGAAGCTCGGCAACGAGGCCGGCTTGCCGACACTCGCCGATATCGCAGCGGTCAAGCAGGAATTTCGCGCCGAGGCCTGATATCGGTGAACGGGGCTAGTCATGAGGCACGTCTTCATCGCCGGCAGCATCAATATGGACGTGGTGGCGACCGCCGAGCGCCATCCGCGGATCGGCGAAACCGTCGCCGGCGAGGCCGTGCTCTATTTTCCCGGCGGCAAGGGCGCCAACCAGGCGGTGGCTTCGGCCAAGCTCGGCGTAGCGACCACGCTGATCGGCCGGCTCGGCACCGATGCGTTCGGCAAGGAGCTGCGAGCGTTCCTTGCCGCGCAAGGCGTCGATCTCACCTCGGTCAAGACCACGCACGGCACGCATTCCGGCACGGCGATCATCACGCTCGCCAATGCCGACAACACGATTGTCGTCGTGCCAGGCGCCAACGGGCTCGTTGACGCTCATGATGTCAAGGTCCCCTCACTTATGAAGGGTGACGTCGCGGTCAGCCAGTTCGAGATCCCGCTGCCGGCGATCGCTGCCTTCTTCCGACGCGCCCGCGCCGTCGGCGCCACCACGATCCTCAATCCGGCACCGGCAAAACAGGCCGACAAGGCTCTGCTCGATCTCGTCGACATCCTCGTTCTGAACGAGACCGAACTCGGCT
Source organism: Bradyrhizobium sp. USDA 4503 (assembly GCF_054055815.1). NCBI lineage: Bacteria > Pseudomonadati > Pseudomonadota > Alphaproteobacteria > Hyphomicrobiales > Nitrobacteraceae > Bradyrhizobium > Bradyrhizobium sp. USDA 4503. The sequence continues at coordinate 8,643,889 of NZ_JBSRXS010000001.1, read as the reverse complement.
ACCTGACTGGCACGGGGCTGCGCGACAGCGACACGCCGGAGCGCTTCTCCGAGGCGGCCCGGGCGTTGGGGCAAGGCAGGATCGTCTGCGTCACGCTCGGAAAGCGCGGCGTGCTGGCGCTGGTCGACAACCAGCCGCTGCTCGTGCCGGGACGCGAGGTCAAGGCCGTCGACACCACAGGCGCCGGCGATTGCTTCGTCGGCGCCCTCGCCTCACAGCTCGCCATCGGCAAGCCGCTCGGCGACGCGCTGGCCTACGCCAACGCCGCCGCCTCGATTTGCGTGCAACGGATGGGAGCCGCGCCGTCGATGCCGACGGCGGATGAGGTGGAGGACGCTCTCTCCCCAAGTCGTCCCGGCGAAGGCCGGGACCCATAACCACCGGCCACAGTTTGGGGGCACACGCGTGGCAACTGCGTTCGTCTCCGCCAACGACTGCCGCGGAGTATGGGTCCCGGCTTTCGCCGGGACGACGCTTGCTTACATTTGCGCCAGCGCACTCTTCAGATCAAAGCTCGCATCCGCCGCCTGCTCCGGCGTAATCGAGCCGCCGGCGCCGAGCAGCCGGCGACCGAACATGTGATCGCCGGCGCGATTGATCGATTCGATGCCGAGCAGCTTGTCGCCGCGATAGCAGAACGCCGAGAACGCGCCCTGCGCGCGGTCGCCGCGCACTACGACGCGGTCGTAGCCGGTGGTGAGACCCGCCATCTGCAGCTTGTCGGGGCCCTGGTCGCTCCAGAACCACGGCAGACCGTCATAGACCTCGGTCTTGCCGGTCAGCCGCGACGCCACGCAGCGCGCATGGTCGGTCGCATTCTGCACCGACTCCAGCCGCAGCGACCCGCCGAAGCGTTTGCTGGTATAGAGCGCGCAATCGCCGATCGCGGAGACATTCGGATCGGCGGTCAACAGATGCTCGTCGACGATGATGCCGGATGCCACCGGCAGCCCGGCCTCCGCCGCAAGCTCGACATTCGGCAGCACACCGACGCCGACCACGACGAGGTCGGCCGGGATATGCGTGCCGTTGCTCAGGCTGACACCGGTAACCTTGCCGCCATCGGCCTCGATCGCCGTGACCTGCACCCCGAGGTGAATCCGGATGCCGGCCGCGCTGTGGCGGGATTGCGAGAACTCGGAAATCTCCGCGGTCACCGCCCGCGCCATCACGCGGGAGGCAAGCTCGACCACGTCGACCTCGAGGCCCTTGGCCCGGGCAGTGGCGGCGAATTCGAGCCCGATGAAGCCCGCACCGATCACGACGACGCGCATGCCGGGCGCGATCAAGTCGCGCAGCGCCTGGCTCTCATCCAGAATGCGCAGGTAGCGGACTGCGTCGAGCTTGGCGTTGGGGATATCCAGCAGCCGGTTCCGCGCGCCGGTTGCGAACACCAGGTGTCCGTAATCGAGCGACGCGCCGGAGGCGAGCGCCACCTTCCGCGCATTGCGGTCGATCGCATGGGCGCGATCGGTGATCAGCTCGATCTTGTTGTCCTGGTAGAACTTGTCGGGCCGGAACATCAGGCTCTCGGGCCCGCCGGTCCCTTTCAGATAGGCCTTCGACAGCGGCGGCCGCTGATACGGCAAATGGCCTTCGTCATTGATCAGGGCGATGCGCTCGGCGAAGCCGGCCTGGCGCAGCGACGCCGCGAGCTGGAAGCCGGCGTGTCCGGCGCCGACGATGATGACCGAGCCTGTCATCGGAACAACCCAAATACGCGCGAGCAGGAGTGACCCATGCCGTTTCCTCTTGTCGATGTTAGCTTGCTTGCCCCGTCCCCACAGCGCTCGTGTCTGCGTACCGAAGGCGCACGCCATTTGGCCTCATGGCTCGTACCGATGCAAGGGGGTCCCAGGCGATTCTGGGCGCGCCCGCGGCCCCCGGGCGCGCCGGGCCGGATTGCCACGGCTCCCGCCAAGGCCTTAAATGTCCGGAACCAACAAGCCCAAGGTCTTCAATATGCCAGCACCCGCCCCCTCCGCCACCGACCCCGCTTTGCTCCGCATCGACGGCGCCATCGCGACCATCACACTGAACCGGCCGGCCGCGTTCAACGCGATCGACATGACGATTGCCAAGAAGCTCGAGCAGCTCAGCGCCGAGGTCGAAGCCAACAAGGACGTTCGCGTACTGGTCATCGAGGGCGAAGGCCGCGCCTTCTGCGCCGGTGGCGATTTGCAGACCATCGGCGCCGCGACCGAAGCCAACAATGTCGCCCCCGTGGTCGGCGAGATGCTTCACCACTACCATGCCTTCATCGAGACGGTCCGGCGGATGCCGAAGATCGTGCTATCCAGCGTGCATGGTTCGGCGGCCGGAGCCGGCATGGGCCTCGCGTTCGTGACCGACCTGTGTATCGCCGCAGAGGATGCCCGCTTCACGCCCGCCTATGCCAAGATCGGCGTATCGCCGGATGGCGGCAGCACGGTCGGCATCGTCGGCACGGTCGGTACCCGCCGCGCGCTGCAGATTTTCCTGGCCGAGGATGGCTTCACCGCGCAGCAGGCCTATGAATGGGGTCTCGTCGTCAAGACCGTCCCCGCGGCCGAGCTGAAGGCAGCGACGCGGCAGCTCGCCGAGCGCCTGGCGCAGAATCCGCCCGCCGCAATCGCGGGGACCAAATCACTGGTCTATCAGGCCGCCACCACGCCGACCAATCAGCAGCTCGACGCCGAGGAACACAAGATCATCACGGCGATGCATACCGACGATTTCCGCGTCGCCGTGAAGAAGTTCACCAGCAAGTCGAAGTAGGCGCGACGGACCGGCTAGTTCGGACAGATATAGCCGGTGCCGCCGGGTGCCTTGAAACAGCCGACCGATTCCGGGATCACCTGCTTGGGCAGCCACAGCACGACCTTCGGAAAATAGATCGTGAAGCAGATCGTGACCAGGAACACGACATAGATCGGCAGCGCCGCCCGCAACGCTTTTGCAAAACTGATGCCGACGAATTTTGAGGCCATCAGCAGCACGAGCCCGTACGGCGGCGTGATCAGGCCGAACGCCAGCGTTGCGATCAGCACCACGCCCATATGCACGCCGTTGATGTCGCCCGCCTGGGTCAGCGCGTTGACCAGCGGCATGAAGATGATGATGGTCGGCACCGGCTCGATGAAGTCGCCGACCACGGTGAACAGCAGCACCATCAAAAGCATGATGAGATGCGGGTCGTTGCCGGCGATCGAGGTGATCCAGTCGGCGATGTAGATCGCGCCGCGCAGATAGGCCAGCATCCAGCCGAACGCGTTCGCGGCACCGATCGTGATCAGCGGCAGCGAGAAGATCAGGCCGGCGAGGCAGAAATCATACGGGATCTTCTTCAGGTGCCCGCGGTTCAGCGCCGGGATCACCACGACGATGATGTAGGCGACCGCGACGACCCCGGCCTCGGTCGGCGTGAACCAGCCGGTCAGGATGCCGCCCAGCAGGATCACCGGGATCATCATCGGCAGCGCCGCGTCACCGGCGGCGAACGCAACCTGGCGCAGCGGCGCACGCGGCTTGCGCAGGCCCGAGGGACCGAAGAAGTAGCAGTAGATCATCAGCCCGAAGCCGATCATCAGTCCGGGGACCACACCGGCCATGAACAGCCCGGCGATCGAGACATTGCCGACCGCGCCATAGACGACCGCCGTGATGCTCGGCGGCACCAGCGCTGCGATCGTCGACGCCGAGGCGATGATCGCGGCGATGAAGGCCGGCTCGTACCCTTCCCGCCGCATCGGCCCACCGAGCGCCCGGCTCATGACCGCGACGTCGGCGGTGGTCGAGCCGGACATCTCCGAGAAGAACATGCTGAAGACGACGACGACCTGCGACAGCCCGCCCCTGATATGGCCGACCAGCGAGACCGAGAGATTGGCGATGCGGACCACGACATTTGCGGAGCTCATGAGCTCGCCGACCAGCAGGAAGAACGGGATCGCAAGCAGCGCCTCGGAATCGACGCCGTCGAAGACCTTCTGGATGATCGCCGCCAGCGAGACGTCTGATAGCACTGCGCCGACGAACACGCCAGCCATCAGCGAGAACGGCACGGGCACGCCGAGATAGCCGAAGAACAGGAAGCAGAACGACATCAGCGCAAACACGACCGGTGCGCTCACGGCTGCACTCCCGTCGTCGCGCGGGTATCGATCGCAGGAATCGGAAGGTGGTCATCCGGCGGCTCCGGATGGTCGAAGCCATTGCGGATCCCATTGACGAGCTGCTCGATCGTGAACAGGCCGATCAGGATGCCGGACAGCGGGATCACCGCATAGAGCGAGGCGATCGGCGTACCGGACGGCAGGCGGAAGCTGCCGAAGCCTCGGAGGTAATTTTGATAGCCGTACCAGACCAGGCAGAAGGCGACACCCAGCACCACCAGACGGATGACGATCTCGACGATCAGCCGCGACCTGCCATGCAGCGCTTCGGAGATCGCGGTGAGATAGAGATGGTCGTTGCGCCGTGTCGCGACCGCGGCCCCGATGAAGATCGCGTAGATGAACAGCGTCGAGGTCACCTCCTGCAGCCACAGCCAGGGATGACCGATGGTGCGGGTGACGATATCGGCGGTCACCGACAGCGAGAAGCCGAAGCACAGCAGGCCGCACAGCATCATCAGGATCAGCTCGAGCCGGTCGAGCGCCCGCCATTTCAGATGCAGCTGCCGTTGCAGCACCAGTGTGTCGGCGATGGCCATCGAATGCTCCGTCCTCGTATGTCGTCCCGGCGAAGGCCGGGACCCATAACCACCGGCGCCTGATGCTTTGAGAAAGAACGGCGGCCCGGTGCTTCAATGGACGAGCCGCGGCGTATGGGTCCCGGCCTTCGCCGGGACGACGCAGGAAGTGGGCTAGTTGACCGCGCGGATCAAATTCTTAATCTTCTCCGCATGCGGCCCGAGATCCTTGGCGAGCTTGTCGAGATAGGGATCGGCGATCGCGGTAAAGCTCTTCTTGTCCACATCCTCGACCACCTTGACGCCGAATGACTTCAGTTTTGCAGCCGCATTCTTCTCCAGTTCGAACGCCTTCGCCGGCTCCTTGGCGCTCACCTCCGCGGCCGCTGTCGTCACCCAGGCCTTCTGCTCGGCTGAAAGGCTCTGCCACAGCCTGTCGCTGATGAACAACAGCGCATTGTTGGCCTCATGCTCGGTCATCGAGAGCACCGGCGCGACTTCGTAGTGCTTATTGACGAGGTAAACATTCACGCTGTTTTCCGCCGCCTCGACGACGCCGGTCTGCAGCGACGTGTACACGCTGCCGAACGGCATATGGACGGTTTGCGCGGCGTAAGCCGGGAAGATCGTGTCTTCCGTAGCCGTCGCCTGAACGCGAATCTTTACACCCTTGAGGTCGCTGACGTTGTGGATTTCCTTCCTGGCGTAGATGCTTCTAACGCCTTGGCTGCCCGTCGCGATGACATGAAGGCCTTGCGACGTGTCGTCGATCATCGCCTTGATCGCGTCAATCACCTTCTGATCGGCAAGGGCCTTCACCACATGGTTGGCGTCGCGGAACAGGAAATGCAGCGACATCACACCGGCCTGCGGCGAGATAGTCGCGGTGTTCGCCGACGAGATGATGGCGAATTCAATGTCTCCGGATTTCACGAGCTGCAGCAGCTGCGGCTCCTGTCCGAGCTGCGCTCCCGGATACTGGTCGACGATCATGGTCCCCTTGCTCAACTCCTTGAGCTTGGCGGAGAACATGTCGTAGGCCACGCTGTATCCGGTGTTGAGCTGCTGATCGTGCGCGAAGCGGTAGTGCTTGACTTCCTGCGCGCCGGCGCCCGCGGAAAGCAGCAGCGCTGCCGCGGCCATGGCAATCCCGACGATCCTGGCTGAATAGCCCATCGCGACGTTCCCCCTGTTTTTAATTGAGGGGGATCATCCCACCAGTCGCGCAGGATTGTCAATAAAACAGAGGCAATCAGCTCGTCGTAGGCGACAACGAGCACCACATCGCAGAAATTATCGACAATTCAGCAGATGCGCCGAACTTTGCAAGCTACTTCCCCTTGGCGCGCATGAAGTCGAAATCGCAGCCCTCATCGGCCTGCAGGATGGTGTCGTTGAAGAGATGCGCGTAGCCGCGCTTGGCCCAATCGGGCGAACCGGCCGGCGCGAGCGCGTCGCGGCGCTTCTGCAATTCGGCCTCGTCGACCAACAGATCGATGCTGCGCTTGGCGACATCGAGCCGGATCATGTCGCCGTTCCGCACCAGCCCGAGCGGACCGCCGACCGCGGATTCCGGCGTGATGTGCAGCACGATGGTGCCGAACGCGGTGCCGCTCATCCGCGCATCGGAGATGCGGACCATGTCCTTCACGCCGGCGCGCGCGAGTTTCTTCGGGATCGGCAGGTAACCCGCCTCCGGCATGCCCGGCGCGCCCTTCGGGCCGGCATTGCGCAACACCAGCACGTCGTCGGCGGTGACATCGAGCGCGGGATCGTCGACCCGCAGCGTCATGTCCTCGACCGATTCGAACACCACGGCGCGGCCGATGTGCTGCAATAGTTTCGGGCTCGCCGCCGACTGCTTGATGACGGCACCGCGCGGCGCGAGATTGCCGTGCAGGATCGCCATCGCGCCTTCGGATTTGATCGGGTTCGCCTTGGAGCGGATCGCGTCCTGCCCCGGCACATCCTCGGCATTGGCGACGACCTCGCGCAAGGTCTGGCCGGTGATGGTTTTGGCATCGAGATCGATCAGGTCGCCGAGCTGCGCCATCAGCTTCGGCACGCCACCGGCGTGATGGAAATGCTCCATGTAGTGTTCGCCCGACGGCTTGAGGTCGACCAGCACGGGGACCTCGCGGCCGAGCTTGTCGAACGCCTCGAGGTCGATCTTGTGCGGCGAGCGGTTGGCGATCGCCGTGAGATGGATCAGGCCGTTGGTCGAGCCGCCGATCGCCTGCATGACGACCTGGGCGTTGCGGAACGAGGACGGCGTCAGGATCTCGCTCGGCTTCGGTCCCTTGGTCTTCGCCATCTCGGCGGCGACGCGGCCGCTGGCCTCGGCGGAACGGAAGCGTTCGGCATGGGGCGCCGGGATCGTCGCGCTCATCGGCAGCGACAGGCCGAACGCCTCGGTGATGCAGGCCATGGTGGAGGCAGTGCCCATCACCATGCAGGTGCCGACCGAGGGCGCGAGGCGGCCGTTCACCGCCTCGATCTCGTTGTCGTCGATCTCGCCGGCGCGATACTTGCCCCACAGCCGGCGGCAGTCCGTGCAGGCGCCGAGCACCTCGCCCTTGTGATGGCCGACGACCATGGGCCCGACCGGAATCACCACCGTCGGCAGATCGGCGCTGATCGCGGCCATGATCTGCGCCGGCAAGGTCTTGTCGCAACCGCCGATCACGATCACCGCATCCATCGGCTGGGCGCGGATCATTTCCTCGGTATCCATCGCCATCAGGTTGCGCAGATACATCGAGGTCGGGTGCGCAAAGCTCTCCGCGATCGAGATGGTCGGGAACACGAACGGCATCGCGCCCGACAGCATCACGCCGCGCTTCACGGCCTCGATGATCTGCGGCACGTTGCCGTGGCAGGGATTGTAGTCGCTGTAGGTGTTGGTGATGCCGACGATCGGGCGATTGAGCGCATCGTCAGAATAGCCCATCGCCTTGATGAACGCCTTGCGCAGGAACAGCGAGAAGCCGGCGTCACCATAGCTTGTCAGTCCCTTGCGAAGTCCGTCGGCCATTTTCTTCTCGTCCCGTGGTTGTTCGGCCGCACTTAAGGAGCGGCAGGAATTATTGTCAATATGAGATAATCCGGTCGCGGCGGGTGGCCGGTCTGCGGCAAAATCGCACCCATTATTGACAATAACCGTGGCGCTATGCTGACCTCAGGCAACGATCCAAAGCCGAGAGCGCATGACAGCCGAGCCCACATTGCCCGAACTCCAGGCCCCCTCGCGCGAGGAGGAACAAGCGGAGGTGATCCGCCGGCTGGAGGAGGACATCATCTTCGGCCGCTTCGCGCCCGGTTTGCGCCTGGTCGAGGATAACCTGATGCAGCGCTACGGCGCGAGCCGGCATTTCGTCCGCCAGGCCCTGTTCCAGCTCGAGCGCCAGGGCATCGTGCTGCGCGAGAAGAATGTCGGCGCCACGGTGCGGTTCTATTCGGCCGAGGAAGTGCGGCAGATCTATGAGGTGCGCGAGATGCTGACGCGGCAGGCCGCGCTGATGATCGCCCTGCCCGCGCCGCAAAGCCTGATCGACCAGTTGAGCGAGCTGCAACGGCACTACTGCATCAAGGCCGAGGCGCAGGACATGCGCGGCATTCACGAGACCAACGATGCGTTCCACCTCGCGCTGTTTTCCGCCTGCGGCAATCCTTACCTCGTCCGCTCATTGCAGGACTACATGAACCTGACGCTGCCGATGCGCGCCAAGAATCTCGCCGACAGCGAGGGCCTCGCATTGTCGCGCCGCCAGCACGAATTGATGATCGAGCTCTTGAAGGGCCGCGACAGCTGGGCGCTGGCGCAGCTTTGCGTCGATCACATGCAGTACAGCAAGGCGGATTATCTCGTCCGCATCTCCAACGACAAAAAGCCGCAATAGCGCGATACGCGGCCTCCTCGTGAAGGAGACGGCGATGCGCTATGTGGCTATATTCCTTGGATCGTTCACCGTGCAGCTTGCGCTCGGCGGCGTCGGCGAAGCGGCCGATCCGCGCGCGACGCAGCTCACCTACGAGCCCTGGACCAAGACGTGCCTGACAGAGGCGAGCTGCTTCGTCGGCGCCGCCGCGCGCGGTCAGTGTTCGCCATCGGGCGGCACACTCAGCGTCTCGCCGCAGAGTAGCAAGCGCGCGATCGTGAGCGCCAATGTCGGAACGCGGACCATGCTGGAAGGCACGATCAGCCTCCGCATCGATCAGGACGAGCCGATCCAGATCGCGAGGCCGCATTGCTACACGCTCGGCTGCGGCGGCACGCTCGAGGCCGACGGCGAAATGATCGAGCGGCTGAAGCACGCGCAGACGATCGCTGTCGAAGCCAAGAACCTCACCGGGCAGACCATAAGCCTCGCCTTTCCCCTCACGCACTTCGCCGAGACCTTTGACGGGCCCGGCAGCCCGCCCAAGACATCCGGGCAAGGTTCGAAGGAGGCGCAGCAGCACACCGAATCCGTGAAGCAACTGCCGCAATGCGAGGACTGATCACTTCTTCCAGTCGATCACCCTCTCCTTGTCGCCGTCGAACCCCATGCTGCAGAACGCGCCGCCCTGGTAATAGTCGCCGACCGGATCCGGCGGCAGCTTGGCCTGCTCGGCCATCGCGTGCTCGCGGAAATCTTCAGCCCTTCCGGTCGGACGATAGCCGAGATCGTAGGCGCGGTGATTGTCCCACCACGAGCGCTCATTGTAGGACGCGCCGTACAGCACCTCGAAATGGATGTCGGGATGCTCGAGCCCGATGCGGCAGAGCTGGACGAGGTCTTCCGGCTTGAGCCAGATCGAGAGCCTGCGGTGGTCGAGCGGCGCCTCGCCGAAATTGCCGATCCGGAGGCACGTGACCTTGATGCCGTGCTTGTCGGCATAGAGCGCGCCGACGCCTTCGCCGAACACCTTGCTCACACCATAGCGACTGTCCGGCCGCGCGGTGACGTCGGTGCCGATGCGGTGATGACGCGGATAGAACCCGACCGCGTGATTGGATGAGGCGAAGATCACGCGCTTGACGCCCTTTTTGCGCGCCGCCTCGAACAGATTGTAGCAACCGATGATGTTGGACTGCAGGATCGCGTCCCAGGGGCCTTCGACCGAATAGCCGCCGAAATGCAGAATGCCGTCGACGCCTTCGCAGATCGCCTCGACCTGTGCGAGGTCGGCGAGATCGGCCGCCTTGAACTTTTCGTTGCTGCCGAGATCGGAGGGCTGCTTGATATCGCTCAGCAGGAGATCCGGATAGATCGGCGACAGCAGCTTGCGCAGGCTCGTTCCGATTCCCCCTGATGCGCCGGTCATCAATATGCGTGGCATGCCGTCCCTCTTCTTTCCTGATTGCTGCGATCGAATTGCGGTCGCAGGCCGACAATGATAGCAAACCAGGCGCTCAAGGAAACACCATCGAAACACAACAACGAGAACAGCAAATGTCCGATGTTCATTCCGCCGGCTGGCGTCCCGCGACCTGCTATCCCGATCCCGCGATCCGCGCGCTCGATCCGCGTTTCGAGAAATACTGGCTGAAACTCTCCGCCGTCGAGCGCATCGCGACCGGCCTGCGCTGGGCCGAAGGTCCGGTGTGGTTCGGCGACGGCCGCTATCTGTTGTGCAGCGACATCCCGAACCAGCGCATCCTCAAATGGGAGGAAGAGACCGGCGCGGTCAGCATCTTCCGCAAGCCGTCGAACTTCGCCAACGGCAACACCCGCGATCGCCGGGGCCGGCTGATCACCTGCGAGCATGGCGGCCGCCGCGTGGTGCGCACCGAATATGACGGATCGATCACGGTGCTGATCGACTCCTTCGGCGGCAAGCGGCTGAACTCGCCGAACGACGTCGTGGTGAAATCCGACGGTTCGATCTGGTTCACCGATCCGATCTTCGGCCTGCTCGGCAACTACGAAGGCTACAAGGCCGATCCCGAGATCGAGCCCAACGTCTACCGGCTCGATCCCGAAACCGGCAAGGCCACCATCGTCGCCGAGGGCGTGCTGGGGCCGAACGGGCTGTGCTTCTCGCCGAACGAGAAGATCCTCTACGTCGTCGAATCCCGCGGCGAGCCGAACCGCAAGATCCTCGCCTATGACGTCGCAGCCGACGGCAAGACGATCTCCAACAAGCGCGTCTTCATCGACGCCGGCCCGGGCACGCCCGACGGCATGCGCTGCGACATCGACGGCAATCTGTGGTGCGGCTGGGGCATGGGTGATCCCGAACTCGACGGCGTCGTCGTGTTCGCGCCCGACGGCGTCATGATCGGCCGCATCGCGCTGCCGGAGCGCTGCGCCAACCTCTGCTTCGGTGGCGTCAAGCGCAACCGCCTGTTCATGGCGGCGAGCCAGTCGATCTATGCGCTCTACGTCAACACCCAAGGCGCGCTCGGCGGCTAGCCCGGCCGTCATTGCGAGGAGCGAACCGACGAAGCAATCCATCTGTCCGCCCGTGAGGAGAGATGGATTGCTTTGCTTCGCTTCGCTCGCAATGACGGCGAGACTGCAACCTTCATCTTCGCAAGATTCGCACTCTTCAAGACCTTGCGCCCCCAAAATGGCTGACGCCGGAGCAGTTGCCTGCCCCGGCGCCAAAAGTCGCGTCTCTCGTGGCTCGGCTTACGCGGCGTTGTAGCCGGCGACCGCCTTGGCCTCGAGATATTCTTCCAGACCGTAGCGGCCCCACTCGCGGCCGTTGCCGGACTGCTTGTAGCCGCCGAACGGCGCGGTGCGCTCGTTCGGCACGCCCTGCAGGTTGACGTTGCCGGCGCGGATCTGGCGGCCGACGCGGCGCGCGGTTTCCACGGTGTCGGCGGAGACGTAACCGGCGAGACCATACGGCGTGTCGTTGGCGATCTTCACCGCGTCGGCTTCGTCCTTGGCGCCGAGGATGGTCAGCACCGGTCCGAAGATCTCTTCGCGGGCGATCGTCATGTCATTGGTGACGTCGGCGAAGATGGTCGGACGGACATAGAAGCCCTTGTTGACGCCCTCGGGCAGACCCGGGCCGCCGGCGACGAGCGTTGCGCCCTCGTCGATGCCCTTCTGGATCAGCGCCTGGATCTTGTCCCACTGGCCGCGGTTGACCACCGGACCGATCGTCGTGCCGTCGGCACGCGGATCGCCGGCCTTGGTCTTGTCGGCGACGCCCTTCGCGATGGCGGCCACTTCCTTCATCTTGGAGAGCGGCACGATCATGCGCGACGGCGCGTTGCAGGACTGGCCCGAGTTGTTGAACATGTGCATCACGCCGCCGGTCACCGCCTTGGTCAGGTCGGCACCGTCGAGGATCACGTTCGGCGACTTGCCGCCGAGCTCCTGGCTGACGCGCTTCACGGTCGGCGCCGCACGCTTGGCGACGTCGACGCCGGCGCGGGTCGAACCGGTGAACGAGATCATGTCGATGTCCGGGTGCTCGCTCATCGCGGCACCTACCTCCGGGCCGAGGCCGTTGAGCAGGTTGAACACACCCTTCGGCACGCCGGCTTCATGGAGGATTTCCGCAAAGATCAGCGCCGAGGTCGGGGTGAACTCCGACGGCTTCAGGATCATGGTGCAGCCGGCGGCGAGCGCGGGCGCGACCTTGCAGGCGATCTGGTTGAGCGGCCAGTTCCAGGGGGTGATCATGCCGACGACGCCGACCGGCTCGCGCACGATCACGGCGGTGCCCATGGTCTCCTCGAACTCGTACTTCTTCAGCACTTCGAGGGTGTTCATGAGGTGGCCAAGGCCGGCGCCGGCCTGCAGCTTCTCGGCCATCGGCAACGGCGCGCCCATTTCGTCGGAGACGGCGGCGCCGATCTCCTTCATGCGGCCCTTGTAGACCTCGACGATCTTGGTGAGCAGCGCGACGCGCTCCTCGCGGCTGGTCCGGGAAAAGGTCTCGAAGGCGCGCTTGGCGGCGGCGACTGCCTTGTCGACATCGGCCTTGGAGCCGAGCGCAATCTCATACATCGCTTCTTCGGTCGCCGGATTGACGACCGGGGTGGACTTGCCTTTGACGACGGGATCGACCCAGGCGCCGTCGATGTAGAATTGCATGCGATTGACCATCGGAAACCTCTTGTACGGGGCGTATGGAATGGGGAACGAAAGCGTTCGGCAGGCATCCTTGCACGAAAGCCCGGCGAATTGAACCCGCCATATGCGGGACGCGGCTCGTGCGCGCGAACAGCATATAATGTCGCTATCGCGCAGGTGGCAAGGTTGGTCTCGTCGCCCCCGGCGAAGGCCGGGGCCCATAAACTCCGCCGGCAATTGGTAAAGGGTGCTGTTAGAACGAGTCGCGTTTACTTGCTGCCAGTTGTGGTAATGGGTCCCGGCCTTCGCCGGGACGACGATGTGGCTACACCGCCATCTTGCGATGCCGCACTGGGGCGCCGACCGAGACGCTTTCCGCCGCGTCGATGATGGCGTTGGCGTCGATGCCGTAGTGGCGGTAGAGGTCGCCGATAGTGCCGGTCTGGCCGAAATGCTCGACACCGAGCGCCTCGACACGGTGGCCGCGCACGCTGCCGAGCCAGCCGAGCGTTGCCGGATGGCCGTCGATCACGGTCACAATGCCGCAGTCGCGGCCGAGCGGCGCCAGCATGCGCTCGATATGACTCAAATGCTGCGCGCCGCGGCGGTCGCGGCGCAAATTCCGCGCGGCGGACCAACCCGCATAGAGCCGGTCGGCGGAGGTGACCGCCAGCAGACCGACGTCGCGGTGGTTCTCGCCGATCAGGCCGACCGCCTCGATCGCCTCCGGCGCGACGGTGCCGGTATACGCGATGACGATGTCGCAGTTCGGGCCCGGCTTGCGGATCCAATAGGCGCCGTCGGTGATGTCGCGCTGCAGGTCCGGGGTCATGATCCGTTGCGGCTGCTCCAGCGTACGGGTCGAGAGTCGCAAGTAAACCGAACCACCCTCGGCACCCTCGCGCTGCATGTGGCCAAAGCCCCAGCCCATGATCACGGCAAGTTCATCGACGAAGGCCGGATCGAACGAGGCGAGCCCGTCCTGCCCGATCCCGATCAAGGGCGTCTTGATCGACTGATGCGCGCCGCCTTCCGGCGCCAGCGAGATGCCCGACGGCGTCGCCGCCACCATGAAGCGGGCATCCTGGTAGCAGGCATAGTTCAGCGCATCGAGGCCGCGTTCGATGAAGGGATCGTACAGCGTGCCGACCGGCAACAGCCGCGCGCCGTTGATCTGGTGCGACAGGCCGAGCGCCGACAGCATGATGAACAGATTCATCTCGGCGATGCCGAGCTCGAGGTGCTGTCCCTTCGGCGAATATTCCCAGGTGTAGGCGGACGGGATCTTCTCCTGCCGGAACAAGTCGTGGTTCTCCGCCTTCGCGAACAGGCCGCGGCGGTTGACCCAGGCGCCGAGATTGGTCGACACGGTGACATCGGGCGATGCGGTGACGATGCGCGAGGCGAGTTCGCTATCGCCGCGCGCCAGCTCGTGCAGCACGAGACCAAAACCCTGTTGCGTCGACATCTGCGCCGAGGCCTTGAAGGCCAGCCGTTCCGGCACGTCGATTTCTGGCGCCGACAGGCGGCGGCGCCCCTCGCGGTTGAACGGCGACTCGGCCAGGAATGCCTCGAGCTTCGCAGGCTCCTGCGAAAGGCCCTCGAACTTGTCCCACTCGTGGCCGGGGCGGATATTCTGCGCGGCGCGCCATTTCTCCATCTGGGCGACCGTCATCAGGCCGGCGTGGTTGTCCTTGTGGCCCTGCATCGGCAGGCCGACACCCTTGATGGTATAGGCGATGAAGCAGACCGGCCGATCATGGTCGATCGCCTCGAAGGCCTCGATCATGCTCGCCATGTCGTGGCCGCCGAGATTCGACATCAGCGCCAGCAACTCGTCGTCGCTGCGGCGCTCGATCAGCGCCGACACCTCGCCCTGGTCGCCGATGTCGTCGCGCAGATGCTTGCGGAACGCGGCGCCGCCCTGGAAGCAGAGCGCGGCGTACATCTGGTTCGGGCAGTTGTCGATCCAGCGCCGCAGCGCCTCGCCGCCGGGCTCGGCGAACGCCTCGAGCATCAGCTTGCCGTACTTCACGATCACCACGTCCCAGCCGAAGTTGCGGAACATGGTCTCGAACTTGGCCCACAGCCCCTCGCGCACCACGGCGTCGAGCGACTGCCTGTTGTAGTCGACCACCCACCATGTGTTGCGCAGGCCGTGCTTCCAGCCTTCGAGCAGCGCCTCGAAGATGTTGCCCTCGTCCATCTCGGCGTCGCCGACCAGCGCGATCATGCGGCCCTCCGGCCGGTCCTGCAGCCAGCCGTGCGCCTTGACGTAGTCCTGCACCAGCGAGGCGAACAATGTCTGCGCGACGCCGAGGCCGACCGAGCCGGTCGAGAAGTCGACGTCGTCGCTGTCCTTGGTGCGCGAGGGGTAGGACTGCGCGCCCTTGTAGCCGCGAAAATTCTCCAGCTTGTCGCGGGTTTGGTGGCCGAACAGATACTGGATGGCGTGGAACACCGGGCTCGCATGCGGCTTCACCGCGACGCGGTCCTGCGGGCGCAACACCGAGAAATAAAGCGCCGACATGATGTTGGCGAGCGAGGCCGACGAGGCCTGGTGGCCGCCGACCTTCAACCCGTCGGTAGAGGGCCGCACATGGTTGGCGTGATGGATGGTCCATGACGACAGCCACAGCACCTTGCGGGCCAGGGCAGACAGCATGTCGAGGCGTTCGGGCGCGATTCCCATGGCAATGCTCCGGGCGATATGCCGGAATGTTACTGCCGCAGGCGGCGGCGAAAATCTCAATTCCACGCGACAGCACAGCAAAAATTGGGATAAATTCCCACGATCCGACTTCAACTGACGAGTTCATCCCAATGCCTGCCCTCGATGCCATCGACCGCAAGATCCTGAGTCTGCTCCAGACCGACAGCCGCATGACCATGCAGGAACTCGCCGACAAGGTCGGGCTGTCGGTGTCGCCCTGCCACCGCCGGGTCAAGCTGCTCGAGGAGCGCGGCGTGATCTCTCGCTACATCGCAACCGTCGACCAGAAGTCGATCGGGCTGCACGTCTCCGTCTTCATCTCGATCAAGCTGGCGCGGCAGAAGGAGGAAGACCTCAACCGCTTCGCGCGCGCGATCTCGAAATGGGACGAGGTGCTCGAATGCTATCTGATGACCGGCAACCGCGATTATCTGCTGCGCGTCGTCGCCGCCGACCTTTCCTCCTATGAGGCATTCCTGAAGAACAAGCTGACCCGGCTCGACGGCATCGCCTCGATCGAGTCGAGCTTTGCGCTGAGCCAGGTGAAGTATTCGACGGCGTTGCCGGTGTGAGGGCGTTGGTTGGTCACTCGAATGACGCCAACCCCACAGTGTCGTCCCGGCGAAGGCCGGGACCCATACGCCGCAGCAGTTGTTGTGAGAGGGACTCGTCGTTGCAGCATCGCTTAACAATTTGCATTTGGGGTTATGGGTTCCCTGCTTTCGCAGGGACGGCACTGAGTGTGTGAATCGTCCGAGCTTTGCATCTCGTTCCGTTTTGCAAAAGAGGCTTGCGCCGTCGGGCAACTCAGTGATTGGCGCTGGCGCCCTGCCCGGCTGGACGGCCTCGCCGCGACAACAAGGCTACGGCGCGATCCATATCCCAATCACGATGATGGCCAGTGATACGGCAATGACCAGCATATCGGTGGTGAGCCAATCGGGCATTCCGTTTGATGGCTGCTCGCTCATGTCCGCGACTCCTTCTGTTCGCGTCGAGCCGATATGCTGGAGCGGACCGGCGCGAACGAGGATGAACTGGTTCACATAAAGCTAGGAAAAAGCGGCAAATTCCGCGTGTTTTAACGCGCTCAAGTTGCGCCACACGGTCGATCTGCCGCGCAGGTTTCTGAACATGTTCGACAACGCCGCCGCTTCGGCACAGTCACCATCGTCGTCGTTCAACGCGCTGCGAGAGGCGGCTGAACGTCACCGGATTGTCGGCGCAACCCGGCGCCGACCTGCCGCGCACGCGACAGGCCGCACACGGCCGACGAAGCAGCCGAGGTAGTGGAGTCGCCGTCCCGTCCCGATCCTCACAGCACCTTGCGCTGTGCGAGGTTCTTCATCAGCGCACCGACGCCGAAGGTCCAGGGCTCGCATTCGTCGCTATTGCGCATCCGGTTGACCAGCTTGCCGAGCTGTGGTGCGGCGATGGTCACGATGTCGTCGCGCTTGTGGGTAAAGCCCTCGCCCTTGGAATCGCGATCCTTGACCGGCGCGAACATCGTGCCGAGGAACAGCGCAAATCCATCAGGATATTGATGCACGGGGCCGATGGTCTGGGCGACCAGATCGGTCGGGTCGCGGCTGATCTTGCTGATCGAGGAATGGCCCTCGAGCACGAAGCCGTCCGCGCCAGTCACGGTCAGTCCGACATCCATCTTCCTGACATCGTCGAGCGAGAAGGTCTGGTCGAACAGCCGGAGCAGCGGACCGATCGCGCAGGACGCGTTGTTGTCCTTGGCCTTCGACAGCAACAGCGCCGAGCGCCCCTCGAAGTCGCGCAGATTGACGTCGTTGCCGAGCGCGGCGCCGACGATCTTGCCGGCGGCGGAGACAACAAGCACGACCTCCGGCTCCGGATTATTCCAGGTCGACTTCGGATGCAGCCCGGCATCCATGCCTGATCCGACCGAGGACAGCGTCGGCGCCTTGGTGAACACTTCGGCGTCGGGACCGATGCCGACCTCGAGATACTGGCTCCAGGCATTCTGATCGATCAGCACCTGCTTCAGTTTCATCGCCTGCTCGGAGCCGGGCTTCAGCTTGGAGAGATCGTCGCCGACCAGGCGCACCACTTCCTTGCGGATCGCGTCCGCCGAGGACGGATTGCCGCGCGCCCGCTCCTCGATCACGCGCTCCAGCATCGAGATTGCGAAGGTGACGCCGGCGGCCTTCAGCACCTGGAGATCGACCGGCGCCAGCAGGTGCGGCCTGGCCTTGTCGCGGCCGTCGGGCGGGGTGTTGGCGAGGATCGCCTCGAAATCGCCGATCCGCTCGCCGCCCGTGGCGCGCAGCGCGGCCGCGGGATCGCTTTCCTCGCAGAGCGCGCTCACCGTCGGGAACCGCGCCGTGACATCGAACACACCGTCTGCCCGCACCGCGACGACGGCGGGCCCGCCGGCCTGCGGCAACCAGACCCGCCCGACCAGCGTGCCGGCGGTGCCGTCCTCCGGCAGGACGTCTTTTGGCGTGAGCGAAATCATCGGCACATCTCCCTTTTTGGTTTTGTCGGCTTGTTAGCACAGTCCGCCCGGCGGCGTGAAACAGCGGTCACGGCATTGTCATAGAGGGGTAACATCGCCCGTCAATGCTGCCGTCCGATCCATCTAACACACTGAAAGACGGACCTTCATGACGACCTCCGCCCTCACCGACGAAGCCTCCCGGGATGAAGCCTTGCGCGCCCGCATCCATCAGGAGATGGCCGACAGCCTCGACGAGGAACTCGAGCTCGAGCTCGACGACGTGAGGCTCGACGAGCTCGACCATGACGGCGCCGCCGGCAGGCCGTCGATCGACCGCAAGTTCTATTTCCGCGAATTGCTGCGGCTGCAGGGCGAGCTGGTCAAGCTGCAGGACTGGGTGCAGCACGAGAAGAAGAAGGTCGTCGTGCTGTTCGAGGGCCGCGATTCCGCCGGCAAGGGCGGCGTGATCAAGCGCATCACCCAGCGGCTCAACCCGCGGGTCTGCCGGATCGCGGCGCTGCCGGCGCCGAACGAGCGCGAGCGCACGCAATGGTACTTCCAGCGCTATGTCTCGCATCTGCCGGCCGGCGGCGAGATCGTGCTGTTCGACCGCAGCTGGTACAACCGCGCCGGCGTCGAGAAGGTGATGGGGTTCTGCAGCGACGAGCAGTATGAGGAATTCTTCAACTCGGTGCCGGAATTCGAGCGCATGCTGATCCGCTCCGGCACCGTCCTCCTGAAATACTGGTTTTCGATCACCGACGAGGAACAGGCGTTCCGCTTCTCGATGCGGATCCAGGATCCGCTGAAGCAGTGGAAGCTGAGCCCGATGGACGTCGAGGCGCGGACCCGCTGGGAGCTCTACACCAAGGCGAAGGAAACGATGCTGGAACGCACGCACCTGCAGGACTCGCCGTGGTGGATCGTCGATGCAGTCGACAAGAAGCGCGCCCGGCTCAACTGCATCTCGCATCTCTTGAGCCTGATCCCCTATCAGGCGGTCACCCACCAGCCGGTGGTGCTGCCGCCGCGGGTGCGCAACCCGGACTATCACCGCGGCCCGATCCCGCAGGAGATGTACGTGCCGGGACGATATTGATTCTGGGCACGAGCGCGCTCTGTCCTCCCCCGCTTACGGGGAGGATCACTAAATCGCGATTGGAGATTGTGAGGCAGCTCACTGGTCCTTTTGCGCCCTCCCTTTAAACCAGAGGTTGCTCGCAATTCGCGGGCTAGAAGGAGGCGTACGCTATGTTGAAAGAACATCTTGAAAGCAAAAGCTCGGCGACCGACCAGCCAAAAAGCTATAAGGGTGTTGCGACACATGCTATCCAAACCCTTGACCTCAGTTGGAGCGCGCCTATTCGTTACGGCGATTGCAAGCTGTCCGGCTTCTTGAACGGCACCCTGAACAACGGCCCCACTCTCAGGCTTCGTTCTGACGGAACAGCAGAATTGCTGGCAAAATTTTTCTCGACCGACGACGGTGATGTTTGGGTTATCGATCGTCTCGTTCTTTTGGACATTCACGGGACGGTGCTTTTTCAATTTCCACACCTTTCAAGTCCAGAAACCCAGACAGACAACCAAGTGCTCGATTGGGTAGCCGAACTGAGCTTCCCCGCCGTTTTCTTTTCTTCGGTCACAGGGGCGAACATGACCTATCGTTGCTAACCCCTAAGGGCGCGGTTCGCGGCTTATTCGACCTCCCCCACAAGCGGGAGAGGTGAAGTCCGGCACGTAGGCGACCGCGCCCTTGCCTTGCCTACCAATGGTGCAGGCGCGCGCACTTGCTGGCACCGGATACCGACGCTAGGCTTCCCCCGATTTGGTGCAGGGAGGCCCGCTTGACTCAATCCGACGACATCAAAATCTCCGAAGATCGCCGCGACGCGCTGCGCTATGCGCTCGGGATCGGCAGCGGCGCGGCGCTCGCGGCCGCGATGGCAACGCCGGCCTCGGCGCAGACGCCAGCCGACAACACGCTGGATCGCATCCGGGCCAACAAGGTGCTGCGGATCGCGGTGCTGCCGGGCGAGCTGCCCTATTTCAACAAGGACCTCGCCTCGGGCACCTGGTCCGGCTTCTCGATCGAGATGGCCAACGACCTGGCCAAACTGCTCGACGTCAAGCTGGAGTATGTCGAGTCGACCTACGGCAATTCAATCCTTGATCTGCAGGCCAACAAGATCGACCTCGGCTTCGCGCTCAACCCGACGCCGCAGCGCGCGCTGGTGGTCGATTTCACCAATCTGGTGTTCCCGCATCCGTTCGGCGCGATGCTGAGGAAGGGGCTGGAAGCCAAGACCTGGGCCGACATCAACAAGCCCGAGGTCAAGATCGCGGTCGACGTCGGCTCGGCCAACGAGGCGGTGGCGCGCCGCTTTGCGCCGAACGCCACCATCAAGTCGCTGAAGTCGCGCGACGAGGTGATGCTGGAAATGTCGTCGGGTCGCGTCGATTGCGTGGTCAACGCGCTGGTGCTCGGGCTGACCGCGATCGCCAAGAACCCGAACCTCGGCACCTACAAGATCCTGGCCTCGCCATCAGTGACGATCGCGAGCGGCACGGCGGTACGGCGCGAAGCCGACAAGCGCTGGCGCGATTTTCTCTCGGTGTGGATCGACTACAACCGCGGCATCGGCCAGATGCGCGAATGGTTCGTCAAGGGCCTCGGCCTTGCCGGCGTCAAGCCCGAGGATGTACCGGTGGAGTTGAGTATCTGAGGCGATTGCCGAGACGGCAGTGATCTCCCTCTCCCGCTTGCGACCGCTTGCGGGGAGGGCCGGGGTGGGGTGTCGCCACAAGCGACACCCTATGTATGGAGAGAGCCCCCACCCGGATCGCACCTAACGATGCGATCCGACCTCCCCCGCAAGCGGGAGAGGTCAGGCAACTCACACCTTGTCGTAGGTCAGCCCGCGCTCCAACCGCCTCGCCACCAGCGTCGACGGGAACAGGATCGCAAAATAGATCAGCGCCACGATGGTGTAGACCTCGAGCGGCCGGTAGGTGTCGGCGTTGATCAAGGTCGCGTTGTAGACGAGATCGGGTACCGCGATGATCGAGACCAGCGAGGTGTTCTTGAGCTGCGTGACCGACTGGTTGACATAGGGCGCCATCATCGGCTTCAGCGCCTGCGGCAGGATCACGAGCCGCATCAGGCGCCAGCCGCGGAAGCCGAGCGCCTTCGCCGCGTCCCACTGCCCGATCGGCACGCTCTCGATCGAGCCGCGCACGATCTCGGCGTAGAATGCGCCGCCATAGAGCGACAGCACGCTGACGGCGGCGACATGCGCCGGGATGTTGACGCCGATCACGACCGGAAACGCGTAGTAGAACCAGATGATCTGCACCAGCAGCGGCGTGCAGCGGAACAATTCGATATAGGCGATCAGGAGCCAGTCGATCACGGGAATGCGCCGCAGCCGCAGCATGCCGACGATCAGGCCGATCAGGGTCCCGAGGATGATGGTGCCGATCGTGTAGGCGATGGTCCAGCCGAGCCCGAGCCAGAACAGATGGCTGTACTTGGCAAGGATGCCGAAATCCCAGACGTAGTTCATCCTGCCCCTCGGTTGCCGCGCGCTTGATCGCCAAGCATTGCAGGCGGTCTCGCGCGAGTCACGCGATATACCGGGCGGGCGAAAATGCCCGCACCTCGAACGGCGGCGCATCGCCCGCGATCATCGCCGCAATTGCGGCGCCCGTTCCGGGGCCGGTGGTGAAGCCGATATGCTGGTTGCCGAAGGCGAACCAGAGCCCGCGATGTCGCGGCGCCGCGCCGATCATCGGCAGGCTGTCGGGCAGCGTCGGCCGCGCGCCGCGCCAGCGCTCGCCGACCGCATCGCCGAATTCGACTACGCTGCGCGCCATCGGCACCACCGCCTCGAGCTGCGAAAAATTCGAGGGCGCATCGCGCGCAGTGAGCTCGACGCCGCTGGTGACGCGAACGCCCTGCTCCATCGGCGTCATCAGAAAGCCGCCCTCCGCATCATGGATCGGCCGCAGCAATTTGCGTGCCGGGTTCGGCACGAAATGCTGATGATAGCCGCGCTCGAACGCCAGCGGCACGCGATAGCCGAGCGGCTGCAGCAGCTCGGCCGACCACGGCCCGAGCGCGACCACGACATGGCGCGCGGCGATCTCGCCGTCGGCGAGCTGCACGCGCCAGCCGTCGCCATGCGGCTCGATCCGCCGGATTCCGGATTGCCTGATCGTGCCCCCGCCAGCGGCGAACATCTGCGCGTAGGCCTTGACCACTGCGCCGGGTGAATCGACCGATGCCGTCTGCGTGTGCAGCAGGCCGACGCTATAGGCAGGAATGATGTTGGGCTCGAGCGCGGAGATCGCCTGCCGATCAAGCACCTCGCTCCGGATGCCGAACTCGGCGAGCGCTGCCTGCTCGGCCTGGGCGGCGGCGAGCCCGTCGCTGCGCCAGGCCTTGAGCCAGCCGGTTTCGCGGATGCGATGGCCGGCGCCGGCCTGCACGATCCAGTCGCGATGCAGCTTCAGCGAGGTCCTGATCAGGCCGTGCAGCGCGGCGGCGCGCGGTTTGGTCTGCGACGGCGTTGCCGCCGCGAGGAAGCGGATCACCCAGCCGGTATTGGCGAGCGCCCACGCAATGTTCCAGCGCAGCGCCGGATGCGCGTTGGTCAGATATTTCGGCAGGTTCTTCAGCAGCGACGGCGTATTGAGCGGCAGGATCGAGCCCGAGGAGATGATGCCGGCATTGCCGTAGGAGGTTTCGCTGCCGGGCTCGCGGCGATCGACGACGACGACGGAGAGCCCGCGCTGTTGCGCGGCGAGGCCCGCCGAGACGCCGACCATGCCGGCACCGAGCACCGCAACATCGACCTGCTCTGTTGGTTCGCCCTCGCTCATGGCGTCACATCAAGGTCAGGCCGCCATCGACCGGCAGCGTCGCGCCAGTGACGTGGCATGCTTCCGGCGACAGCAGGAAGGCGACGACGGCCGCGACCTCGTCGGCCTCGGCCAGCCGCTGCATCGGATTGGCCTTTGCGACGCTCTCCCAGGTCGCGGTATCAACGCGCCGAACAGGCCGGGATCCTTGCGGGTGTAGCCCGGCATCACGGCGTTGGCGGTGGCGCCTGACGCGGCGAGCTCGATCGCGAGCGACTTCACCAGCACCTCGAGCGCGGCCTTCGCGGCGGCCGATGCCGGATAGGTGGCGCCGGGCACGAAGCGATGCGGCCCGAAGCTCGACACCGCGACAACGCGGCCTTGCGCGCTGCGCGTAAGGTCAGACAGCGCCGCCGCCGCGATTTCATGGAAGGCCGCCGCCATCACCGCGAAGGCGCGCTCCAGCGCCTCGCGCGGCAGGCTTAAGAATTCGCGCCGGTCGGCAAAACCCGCGGCGTGCACGATGGCGTCGATCGGATCGAACGCGGCCCGCGTTGCCGCGACCAGCGCGGTGCCGGCGCCGGCCTTGGCGAGATCGCCGGTGCTCACCTCGACCTTCGCGCCCTTGCTGCGGCATTCCTCCGCGACCGAATTCAGCCGCGCGAGGCCGGCGGCCTCGACGCCCTGTCCGTGCAGCATCAGGGATTGAGCGGGGCCGGCGAGCCGGCGCGCGACTGCGGCGCCGATGCCGCCTCCCGTGATGATCGAAATTCGCATGAGGTACGTGCTGTCAGTGCGATACGAGACAGCGAACTATAGATTCGGCGTCACGAAATGCAAACCGCGCCCCTGGCCATCAGTTTAGCGCCGCGTTCAACGCCAGATCAGCGCCACGGCTCGACCAGGATCTTGGTGTGCGCCTCGGGATTGGCGAGATCGGCAAACGCCTGCGCGACGCCGTCGATGCCGACGCGGCCAGTGACCAGCGAGGCGGCATCGACCTGGCCTTCCGCGATCAGGCGCAGCGAATAGGCGAATTCCTCGGGCGTGTAGCCGAGCACATATTGGACGTTGAGCTCCTTGATGATGCCGAGCATCGGCTCGGACTTGTCGGTCTCCATGCAGACGCCGACCACGACGACACGGGCGCTGCGCGGGGCGCCCTCGAACACCTGCTGCAGCACGCCGGGCACGCCGACGCATTCGAAGATCAGCGCAGGCTTCAGCGGCGGCAGCAGCGCCTGCATCGGCGGACGCGCCGCCTTCTCCGCATCGGTCATCTGGGCGTGCTCGGCCCAGCTCGCATAGGGCTGCGTCCTGGCGGGATCGACCACCACATCGGCGCCCATCTTCTCGGCGAGCAGGCGCCGCGCCGGCGAATAATCCGCAGCAACGATCGGTCCGAGCCCCCTGATCTTCAGCGCCGCGATCACCGCCAGCCCGACCGGTCCGCAGCCGATCACCAACGGCACCTCGCCGCCCTGGATGTTGGCCATCGCCACCGCATGCACGCCGACCGCAAGCGGTTCGGTGAGCGCGGCGTGCTCGGCCGCAAGCCCGTTCGGCACTTCGAGCAGCAGCGGCTCGCTGAGCAGCATCTGCTCGGCATAGCCGCCGAGATAATCGTTGGAATAGCCGATGCCCTTCGGGCCCTCCGGCGTCAGCAGCGCCGGCAGCGAGCACACTTTCGTCCCGGGCTTCAGCTTGCGCGTCGTGTTCGGGCCGTAGTCGAGGACCTCGCAGCAGAACTCATGGCCGAACACGACGTCGCGCGACAGATCCATCGGCGTGCGACCGGGCAGGAACTTGCTCAGCTCCACCATGCGGTGGGCATGCTTGCGTGCGTGCAGATCGGAACCGCAGATGCCGCAGGCGAGCGATTTGACCAGCACCTGGCCGGCGCCGGGCTTCGGCTCGGGCACCCGGTCGACGACAATCTCGCCGTTCCTGAAGATCGCTGCGCGCATATTCCCTCCCGCGTGGGTTTTGTCCCACTCATTTTGATGCGTATTTCGTCTCGCGAAATGCTGTCGCGGATCAAGTCCGGGACAAGCTTTCGCCGCAGGAGGCTATAGCACGGAGGGTCACCACGTATAGCGCATAACGCCCTTGCCGGCGTAAGACTGTGTCACGTTGGAGAATTCGCCCTCGAAGGTCGCGGCGGCCGACCAGCCGTTGCGCCACTTCAGCTCGGCGGAGGCGGTGGTCAGCGCCGAGTCGCTGGCCTGCGCCGCGCCGTTGACCATGAAGGCCGCGCCGGGCAGCGTCTGGAACACCGCACCAACGGCGCGGTCCGGATTGAAGTCATGCGCCCAGGCAACGCGGCCGCGCAGCGTGAAGATGCCGCCGTCAATAACGAACGATTTGTCGGAGCGCAGACCGAGTTCGCTCCGGACGTCGGTGACGCTCTTCGCGGCATAATTCAGCGCGAAGGCACCGCCGCCGGAGACCACGCTCTCCGCATAGGCCGGCAGCTCGAAGCTCGTGAACTGCGCCGCCGCATAAGGCGTCAGCCCGATCCACGGCGTGGCAGTGCGATAGCCGCCCTCGAGCCGGCCCGACCAGGCATTGGCATTGAAGTTGGCGCGCAGATGATCGGCGCCGGCCGCGGCGACGATGCGATCGGTGGTGACATCCTGCCAGCCATAGGCGAGCGCCGCGCTCAAGTACGCCGCGCCGACGCTGTGGCGAACGAACGCACCGGCCTGGAACAGATCAGAGCGGCCCCAGCCGAGACCGTTGACGCTGAAGCTGCTCGCGCCGCCGGCGAGCGCAAAGCCGGCAATGGTGTTCGGCGAGAAGCGGTAGTCGGCGCCAACCGCGGTGCCATAGAGGCTGCTGCCGGTGTTGTTCGAGCCCAGCACCGCATTGCCGCTGGTGGTCTGCGAGCCGCCATAGCCCGCCGCCCATACGCTCCAGCGCTGCTCGAAATCGACCAGCCGCGGCGGCGCCTTGGTATAGATCGCGGCCAGCGCATCGCGCGGCTCGCTCTGGCGCGCCGCATAGGCGAGCGGCATGCTCTTCTCGGCGAACGGCGTCGCCCCCGCGCCGCCGCCAAACCCACCATCGCGCCCGGCGACGAACGGATCGGTCAGCAGACCGAGGAACAGGCCCATCGCGTTGAACGTCGCCTGCTGCGAACCGGTCGCGCCCTCGCCCGAGGCCTGCGTCAAGCCGGCCGGCGACAGCCCGGCGAACACCGCGTTGACACCGCCATTGGCGTTGAAGAAGTTCTGCAGTGTGGCGGCGACGTTCTGCTGATTGACGTTCAGCTTCGACTTCGCGCCGTAATCGAGCGTGAAGTTCAGATAGGTGTTGCTCGCGCCATAGCCGAGCGTCGCGACGAGGTTCGACGGCAGCCCGGTTGAATCGATACCGGCGAACGTGCCGTTGCGGCCGCCGGCCGCCGACAGGATGGTGTATTGCTTGGCAATCGTACTGCCGGCGGCGACGCTGACGCCGACCGATCCGGCCAGCGTCGCACTGCCGCTCACCTTGGCCAAGGTGGACGCCGTCGAATTGAGCCCGACGAGGTACAGTGCCCCCGACTGGAAGGCGAGGTTGCCCGCCACGTTCAGGGATGTGCCTGGTGTCGCGTTGCCGGGCATCAGGATGCCGCCGCTTGCAATCGTCGTGTTGCCGACGGTGCCGATGCCGGAGAGCGCGCCGCCGGCATTCACCGTGGTGAGGCTCGACGAGGCGATCGAGCCGTCGACCTGCAGGATGCCGCCATTGACGACGGTGGTGCCGGTGTAGGTATTGGTGCCCGACAGGGTCAGCGTGCCGCTGCCGGTCTTTTCAAAATTCGCCGGACCGGTGCGACCGCCGCCGAAACAGCCACAGATATGGAATGGGTTCAACGGATCGAAGTCGGCAAGCACGCCGCTGAGCGTCGTCGAGAGATTATTGCTGCCAACGGCGAGGGTGTTGCCTGAGCCGATATAATAGAAGCCAGAGCCTGCGATCGAACCCGCGGTGATGCGCCCGTCGCCGTTCAGCCCCGTGCTGAGCGAGAAATCGACCAGTCCGGTGCCGTTGGTGATGAACTGTGCGTTGCCACCGGTCGCGTTGTTGAAGAACTTAATGGTACTGCCGGCTTCAGTGGTAATGGTGGCGTCGCCCGCGGTAGCGAACGCCGTGAAGATGTGTTGGCTGCCGGCCTGGTTGTCGATAATCGCATTGCCCGCGGTGGCATAGGCATCGAACTGGAGAACGCCGCCAGCCCGATTGACGATCGTCGCGTTGGCCGCGGTCGGCGCCTCCACCGGGTTGATACCGACAGATCCGAAATAGAGCACGCCGCTGTTGTCGAAACTGGCGTTCGCCGCCGTGCTGTTCTGAAAAAAGGCGACCTGACCGCCCGCGAGCGTAACGATGGTTGCCGAAGCCGCAGATGAGGACTCGAAAAACTGCGTCGAGCCGCCATTGGTGCCGTTGGTGATGGTGGCCTGCCCTGCATTGGTGTGGCCCAGAAACACCGCGGCGCCGCCGTTGGAGTTGTCGATCACGGCCTTGGCGGCCGTGCTGGTGTCGGAGCCGCCGGGAGGACCAAACGCGTCGCCGAACACCACAGTGCCGCCGTTGGTGTTGGTGAACCTGGCGTTGCCGGCAGAACTGGTGTCGCGGAACACTGTGAGCGCACCATTGGTGTTGCTCACGGTGGCATTGCCAGCGGTGCTGCTGTCGCGAAACTCCGTAATGCCGAAATTCTGGTTGACGATCGTCGCCGTCGACGCCGTGGTGGAATTGTAGAACGTCGTGGTGGCGATCCCGTTGAAGCCGTCGTTGACGATCTTGGTGATGCCCGCGGTGTTGGCATTCACGATGTCGAACTTGCCGTCGACGGTGACCTCGCCGACGATCGAAGCGGTGTGGCTGGCGTCGCCGAGTTGCAATGTCGCGCAATCGCAGATCGTGGTGCCGCCGGTGTAGGTGTTGGTGCCGAGCAGCACGACGCGGCCGAGGCCGCCTGAATTATCCAGCACGGTCAGCTTGCCGGGGCCGTTGCCGTCGGCGATGTTGCCGGCGATCGTGAGCGTGACGCCATTGGCATCGATCGCGCTGCCGATGGCCGACGTATTGATCTTGAAGTTGTTGGCGAAGGTCAGGTTGCTGAGGCCGTCGGCCTGAAACGAGGCATTGTCGAGCGTGACGGTGCCTGACCCGACCGAACTGTTGTTGCTGACGACAACGGTCGTATCGACCACCAGCGTGCCGCCGGAATAGGTGTTGGCGCCGGAGAGCTGCACATTGGAGAATCCGGACGCGGACGAGTCGATCAGGCGCAGAACCCCGGCGCCGACGCCGTCGGCGATCACGCCCTGGAGATTGACCTGGGCGCCGTTCGCATCGACCGTGCCGCCGGCCGCATTGACCGCGATGTTGTTGGCGAAGGCGACGCTCGAGACCGTCGGCGACTGCATCTGGAACGTCCCGCCATTGAGCGTGATGGTGCCGGTGCCGACCGAATCCGCATTCGTCACCTGCACGGTTCCGGCGGAGATCAGCGTGCCGCCGGAATAGGCATTGGTGCCCACGAGCACCAGCGTGCTGTTGCCGAGCTGCTGCACCATCGCCGGACCGCCAATGCCGTCGGTGAGGTTGGCGTTGATCGTGATGGTCTGGCCGTTGTTGGCCTGGTTGATCAGGCCGCCGGTCGGCCCGGACAGGCTGAAGCCAATCGGGTTGCCATTGATCGTGTAGGATTGCGAATTGGCGGTGAAGCTCCAGGACCCCGGCAGCATCAAGCCGGGCCCGATGGTGACCGTCGCCGATCCCGATGAATCGAAAATGGCTGACTGGTTCGGGAGGATCGGCGGCGCGCCGGCCGACGTGGTCGACCAGTTGGTCGGGAGTTCGTAGACATCGGTGCTCGTCGAGCTGCCCGTGCCGCCCCAGGTGTAGCTCTCGCCCCAGGTGTAGCTCTGCGCTCGTGCCGAACCGGTCGGCAACGCGATTGCGCTGGTCAGGGCGCAGAGTGCCAAGGCCATCGCAGCGCGAGACGACCGACCAGCTGACAGGAAAAAGAACGAACCAAAATGCACGTACCCGACCCCCAAACGCTCTGCGGCGCTCTTGGGGCTAGGGTTAGCACGCGGCGAACCGTGAGGTTCGCCGATCGTTTCCGAAATCCGGTGATTCAGCGATCCGAGATCAAAGATTTCGGCCCGACTGTTGTACCCGCGCAACGCTAGTTGAAGCCGGCTTCGCAACCGACGCACGATTTCGTCCGGACGCTCAGGCGTTCGGCGACGGCTCGCTGGCCACGGTCAGCAGCTGCGACCGTCGGACGCGCTCGCGATGCGCGGTGTAGAGGCCTGAGGCGACGATGAAGCCGGCGCCGAGAATGGTCCAACGGTCGGGCACTTCGCCGAAGATCAGGAAGCCGAGGATGCTGACCCACAGCAGCTGCGTGTAGGAGAACGGCGCGAGCACCGAGGCATCGCCATAGCGGAACGCCAGCACCACGATCCACTGTCCGACGGTGGACGCAACACCGATCAGGATGCCGAACATGATGTCGTGCCAGCTCGGCGTGACCCAGACGAACGGCACCAGCGCGCTGACGATGGCGACGCCGACGATCGACGAATAGGTCATCACGGTGATCGGGCGCTCGCTGCCGCTCATCATGCGCGTCAGGATCAACGTGGCCGCCCACGCCAGCGCCGAGACGATCGGAAAGATCGCGGCGGGATGGAAGGCACTGGTGCCCGGCCGCAGGATGATAAACACGCCGGCGAGGCCGACCGCGGTCGCGATCCAGCGTCGCATACCGACCCTCTCACCGAGGAAAGCGATCGACAGCGCGGTGACGAACAGCGGCGAGACGAAGCTGGTGGCGGAGGCTTCGGCGATCGGCAGGAAGCCGAGCCCCGTGATGAAGATCAGCGAGGAGCCGAGCAGCGCGGCGCCGCGCAGCACGTGCAGGCCGGGACGGCTGCTGCGCAGCGCGAACAGCGGCGAGCCTGGCAGCATCGCCGGCGTCATGATCATCGCAAACACCAGGAAGCGGATCCAGGCGATCTCGATCGAGGGCAGCGTGGAGGAGAGATATTTTGCCGTGACGTCGGAGGTGCCCAGGAACACGGTCGACAGCAGGATCAGCGCGATGCCCTTGAACGGCCGGTCGGTGCGGGTGGGCGCCTTGCTTGTCGCTGCGGGCGCGGTCTTTGCGGGCAATGAAAGGGGAACGCTGTCCAGCCTGGCGGCCACGGCTGCGGGGGGCGGTGTCACGGCAATCTCGAAGGCAAAATAAAGGGAATCTGCTCCTCGTACAAAACGCCAATTCCGCCGCGAGAACAATGCCCGAAAACGGGACTCCGATATGCGCCAGCGCGCGCGACCGCCCGCCGCAGGCCGTGTGCCGCCGCAACTGCAACAGTTTGTTAAGAACTGTGTGGAGCGGAACGCCCTCAGAGCATCGGCAGCGAGCGCGGCTTCGGCCCGCGCGGGAACGCGGCATCGAGCGCGGCGAGTTCATCGCCGCTGAGCTTCAGAGTTCCTGCCGCCGCATTCTCCGCCGCGTGTTCCGCGTTCGACGCCTTCGGAATCGCGAGCACCGACGGCAGCCGCGTGAGGAAACTTAGCGCCACCTGGCGCGGCGTTGCCTTGTGCGCCTGCGCGATCGATTGCAGCAGCGTGCCGGCCCTGCTCGACGACGAAGGAAAATCATTGTGACCGAACGGCGAATAGGCGACGACGGCGACGCCGTGCTGCTCGCACCACGGGATCACGGCGTGCTCGATGGCGCGCTCCTGCAGATGGTAGAGCACCTGGTTGCAGGCAATCTTGCCTTCACCCGCGACATCGAGCAGTTCGTCGAGATCCTCGGTGTCGAAATTACTGACGCCCCAGGACCGGATCTTGCCCGCCGCGATCAATTCGTCGAACGCCGCGACCGTCTCGGCAAGCGGAGTGGTTCCGCGCCAGTGCAACAGATAGCAATCGAGGCCATCGGTCTTCAGCCGCTTCAGCGAGCGCTCGCAGGCGGTAATAGTGCCGCGCCGCGAGGCGTTGCTCGGCAGGACCTTCGAGACCAGGAACAGTTCGTCGCGCCGGCCGGACATCGCATCCGCGATCACGAGCTCGGCGTCGCCATACATCTCGGCGGTGTCGATATGCGTCATGCCGGCATCGATGCCGCGCTTCAGCGCAGCGACGGCCGCCTTGCGGTCACCGCGATCGAGATACCAGGTGCCCTGCCCGATCACCGAGACCTGCGGGCCGTTGTCGCCGAATTTTTTCGTCTGCACGATCGCCTCGTTCTGCGTAGTTCCCTTGTGGCTCCGCGCAGGACGATAAAGCATACCGACGACCATGTCTCCACATCGTCATCCCGGCGATATCTCCACATCATCGTCCCGGCGAAGGCCGGGACCCATACTCCGCAGCAGTGGTCGTTGGCGGGACTCGTCATTCCACCCGTTGTGCAACAACAGATATTCGTGGTTATGGGTCCCGGCCTTCGCCGGGACGACAGCTGTATTGTGACGCGCGCTCTCGCGTCTCTCGACGCGCATCAAACGTTGAGGTTCATCCACACCGCCTTAGGCTCGGTAAAATTGTCGAGCGCGGCGGTGCCGTGCTCGCGGCCGAGGCCGGAATCGCGCTCGCCGCCCCACGGCAATCGCACGTCGGTGTAGCCATAGGTGTTGATCCACACCGTGCCGGCGCGGGCCTTCTTGGCGAAGCGCTGCACGCGACCCATATCCGCGCTCCAGACGCCGGCGGCGAGGCTGTAGGCGGTGCCGTTAGCGATGCGCAGCGCATCGGCCTCGTCCTTGAACTTGATTACGCTGACGACGGGGCCAAAAATCTCCTCCTGCGAGATGCGCATCTCGTGCGCAACGTTGGCGAACACCGCGGGGCTGATGAAATAGCCGAGGTCACCGACCCGCGCACCGCCGGTGGCCAGCAGCGCGCCCTCATGCTTGCCGATCTCGACATAATCGAGGATCGAGCGCATCTGCTTCTCGGAGATGACTGGCCCGAGCGCGGTGGCGCGATCGGCGGGATCGCCGATCCGCAACGCTTCCGCACGGTCGACCAGACGCTCGACCACCTCGTCATAGGCGTTCTCCTGCACCAGCACGCGCGAGCCGGCCGAGCAGACCTGCCCGGCGTTGAAGAAGATGCCGGCAGCCGCGGCCTTGGCAGCGGCTTCGAGATTGGCATCGTCGAAGATCACATTGGCGGACTTGCCGCCGAGCTCGAGCGAGACCCGTTTGAAGTTGCCGGCGGCGCCCTTCATGATGCCGCGGCCGACGCCGGGCGAGCCGGTGAACGTCACCTTGTCGACATCGGGATGATTGACCAGCGCGTCGCCGACGACGCGACCGGGCCCGGTCACGATGTTGAGCACGCCCTTCGGCAAACCGGCCTCGAGCGCGAGCTCGCCGATGCGCAGCGCCGACAACGAGGTCAGCTCGGCCGGCTTCATCACCACCGTGCAGCCGCAGGCGAGCGCCGGCGCGAGCTTCCACATGCCGATCATCAGCGGGAAATTCCACGGCACGATCGCGGCGACCACGCCGACCGGCTCGCGCACCGTATAGGTCAACGCGTCGTCGCGCGCCGAGACCACATCGCCGCTGATCTTGTCGGCCCAGCCGGCGTAATAGGTCAGCGTGTCGATGGCGGCCGGAAAATCCTGGCGCAGCACACCCGCAATCGGCTTGCCGGCATCGAGGCTTTCGAGCGCGACAATCTCGTCGGCATGCTGCTTCAGCAGTTCAGCCCATCGGAGCAGAATGTGGCCACGTTCAACCGCGCGCATGGTGCGCCACGGCCCCTCGAAGGCGCGGCGGGCAGCCGCCACGGCACGATCGACATCGGCCTCATTGCCCTCGGCAATCGTAGCGATCACCTGCTCGGTGGCGGGATTGAGCGACTTGAAGGTATTTCCGGACAACGAACGGACGCGGGCGCCGTCGATCAGCAGCAGTTCGTCCCTGATGGTCGGGGCGCGGCGGGCGTCACGCTCATAGTCATATGCAACGGACATCATATTTCCTCCTGGTGTTGTCACTCAACCTAGGAGGCTTGGATCAGCAGTAAATATGATATCTTGTGCCGATTGGCATGCCAAGGATATGAAGTCAACTTCATAAGTGGTGACCACGATGCTGCAGATCGAGATCGAGACCGTCTGGCGCTTTCGGAAAGAGGACAGCCCGCAGACCGCGGTCGTGATGCTCGGCATCCTCAACGAGATCCGGAAGACCGGAAAGATCACCAGCGCCGCCAGCGATGCGCAGCTGTCCTATCGCCATGTCTGGAACCTGATCGAGCAATGGACCGAGTTCTTCGGCGTGCCGCTGGTTGAAACCCACCGCGGCAAGGGCTCGAAGCTGACGCCATTCGGCGAGAAGCTGGTGTGGGCCGGCGAGCGCATGCAGGCGCGGCTCGGGCTGCAGCTCGAGAACCTCGCGCAGGAACTGGTCACCGAGATCAAGCCATTTCTCGAGCAGCGACCGTCGGTGATCCGGGTCCATGCCAGCCACGGCTTTGCGGTATCCAAGCTGCGCGAATTCCTTGATCGCGCGGGCGGCGTCGGCGTCGATCTGCGCTATGTCAGCAACCAGAACTCGCTGGTCTCGCTGGCGCAGGGCGCCTGCGATCTCTCCGGCGTGCACCTGCCGCGCGGCGAATTGCGCGCGCAGGGCATCAAGGCCTGCCGCGAATGGCTCGATCCGCGCGAGGACCGCGTCATCAATTTCGTGACCCGCGAGATGGGCCTGATGGTCAAGCGCGGCAACCCGCTGAAGATCACGACGCTGAAGGACCTCGTCGAGCGCAAGGCCCGTTTCGTCAACCGCGACCACGATTCCGGCACGCGGCTGCTATTCGATCAATTGCTGAGGCTGCATAAGATCCCGGAAGGGCGGATCAACGGCGCCCAGCATATGGAATTCACCCATGCGGCGGTCGCCGCCTATGTCGCGAGCGGCATGGCGGATGCGAGTTTTGGCGTCGAGGCCGCGGCGCGGCAGTTCGGGCTCGATTTCATCCGCCTGCTCACGGAAGATTATTTCTTCGTGTGCAAGCGCGCCTTCCTCGAGACCGAGCCGATGCAGCGCGTGCTCGACATCATGAAGAGCAGCGAGTTCCACAAGGCGGTGGGCGCCCTTCCCGGTTATGTCGCCTCCAACACCGGCGCCGTCAGCGGGGTGAAGGAGTTTCTCGAGAAGCTGCATTCCGACCGCTGATCAGCCAGACCCCGGCAACGGCCGACCTGATGGCCGTCGATCCTTCGGGACTCGCGCCAGGTGCGATAACGATGGTCGACAGTCAGGAAGATAGCTAGCCGAGCCCGCTGATGTCGGCGACCAGCACCGAGCCAGTCACCGATTCCGTGATGTAGAGGCGGTCGCGGTCGGCGCCGCCGATGGCGACATTGGTGCAGCTCGGCCCGGCGCAGGACTTGATCCGCGCGATGCACTCGCCGTTCGGCGCAAACACGAAGACATGGCCGAGCGAGGCGTGCGCGACGAACAGCCGACCGGCGACGTCCATCGTCATGCCGTCGGGTCCGCTCGGGCCGAATAGCGAGCAGAAGCGGCCGACCTTGGAGACGCTGCCGTCCTTCATGAACGGCGCGCGCCAGACCGCATTGTCGCGCGTCATCGCGACGAACAGCACCGCCTCGTGCGGATCGAGCACCAGGCCGTTCGGGCTGATGCCGGTGTCGATCAGGCAGTCGAGCGCTCCGTTCACCCGCAGCCGATAGACGCGGCCGGTCGGATCGTGCAGCCCGGTCTGGCCCTGATCGGTGAAATAGATGTCGCCGTTCGAGGCGATGTGCAGGTCGTTGCAGCCGCGGAACGATTCCGAGTTGCGCGAGCGCAGCAGCGGCGTGACCTCGCCGGACCTGGCGTCGAGCTCCATCAAGCCGTGCCGATAATCGGCGATCAGGATGCGGCCCATCGCATCGATCTTCAGCCCGTTCGGCCAGCCGTCATACTCGGCAACCTGCGACCACGACTTGTCCGGCGCGATCCCGAAGATGCGGCCAAACGGAATGTCGACGATGTAGAGATTGCCGTCGGCATCGAACGACGGTCCCTCGATGAAGCAGTCGGTCACCGCGCCCGGGCGGTTGGCGTCGGCCCATTCGCTCGCCACCCTGCGGCGGAATTCCGCCGGCACGACGGAGAAGATTTCAGTCGCGATCAGTTTCGGCGGCGTTTCCAGGAACATCATTGTTGGTTCACCCGTTGGCGGAACGGGGCGAACCATAGAGAAGATTGCTGGCGCCGTCGAATACCCCAAAGCCCACCACGTCATTGCGAGCGAAGCGAAGCAATCCATACCTCCATGCGTGGCAAGATGGATTGCTTCGTCACTTCGTTCCTCGCAATGACGTTGGACAGCCGTCCTGTGCTTACGACGTTTTCCTATTCGGCCGGCTGCGCCGGGCGATAGGCTTCCGAGATCATGTAGCCGGACAGCGTGCCGTACGCCGCGGTCCACGCGGCGGCGACGTCAGGTGTCCAGGCTTCGCCGAGCCCTTTCTCCAGCGTCCACAACAACGCGCCGCCGACGACCGGATAATGCTCGGGCTTGGCGCCGTAGCTGACATGCCGCTTGGCCAGCGCACTCGCGGCCGGCAGGATCGTGTCGAGATTGCTCAGCCCATTCACGACGACGGCAAGCGTCGTCATCAATTTCTTGCGCTGCTCCTTCATGTCGACCGGAAACATCGCCTTCACGGCGGGCGCGACTTCGAACAAGCGGTCGTAGAAAATGACCGCGGCCTGCTCCGAGATCGGCGCGACCTTGCCAAAGCTGTCCTGAACCAGCTTGATTTGGGTCGGATTCATCTCAATTCTCCTCGGTCATGAAATAAGTTCTGAAGCGATTTTTCAAAACGCGAGCATTGGTAACCGAAGCCGGCGCTTCGGTTCAAAGCGAAAACGCTTGCCGTCGACGTGATCATCACGCCGCCTCGACGAAGCTGTGGCGCTCATAGAGGAATTCGAGCACGCGCTGCCGGCACTTCAGGTAGCCCTGGTTGGTCGCGAGCTCGAGCCGCTTGCGCGGCCGCGCCAACGGCACCTCGAGCACCTCGCCGATCCGCGCGCTCGGACCGTTGGTCATCATCACGATGCGGTCCGACAGCAGCACCGCCTCGTCGACGTCGTGGGTGATCATCAGGATGGTGTTGCCGAGCTTCTGGTGCAGCGCCATCACCGAATCCTGCAGATGCGCGCGGGTCAGCGCGTCGAGCGCGCCGAACGGCTCGTCCAGCAGCAGCACCTTCGGCTCCATCGCGAGCGCACGCGCGATGCCGACGCGCTGCTTCATGCCGCCCGAGATCTCGCTCGGCCGCTTATCCTTGGCATGCGCCATTTGCACCAGGCTGAGATTGTGCATAACCCAGGCGTCGCGCTCGGCCTTGCTCTTGGTCCTTGCAAACACCTTGTCGACGCCGAGCTTGACGTTCTCGTAGACGGTGAGCCACGGCAGCAGGCTGTGGTTCTGGAACACCACGGCCCGATCCGGCCCCGGCGAATTGACCTCGCGGTTCTCCAGCAGCACGCCGCCATTGGTGGCGCCGGTGAGGCCGGCGACGATGTTGAGCAGGGTCGACTTGCCGCAGCCGGAGTGACCGATGATCGAGACGTATTCGCCCTTCTCGATCGTCAGGTTGATGTCCTTCAGCACCTCCGTAGTGGCGTTGCCGCGGGTGAAGGTCTTGTCGATGTGATCGAGCTTCAGATAGGCCTGCATGACTTCCTCCTCAGTTCGCCGCCGTGCCGCGGGTCACCACTTTGCCGAGGCCCGCAATGAGCCGGTCGAGCACGAAGCCGATGATGCCGACATAGAACAGCGCCAGGATGATTTCGCTGATATGCGAGGAATTCCACGCATCCCAGATGAAGAAGCCGATGCCGACGCCGCCGATCAGCATTTCCGCGGCGACGATCGCGAGCCAGGACAGGCCGATGCCGATGCGCAGGCCGGTGAACATGTAGGGCGCGGCCGCCGGGATCATGATCTTGGTGAAGAACTCCAGCGGATTGAGCTGCACGACCGCCGCGACGTTGCGGTAGTCCTGCGGGATGTTGCGGATGCCGACCGCGGTGTTGATGATGATCGGCCACACCGAGGTGATGAAGATCACGAAGATCGCCGAGGGCTGGCCATCGCGGAATGCGGCCAGCGACAGCGGCAGCCAGGCGAGCGGCGGGATGGTACGCAGCACCTGGAACAGCGGATCGAGCCCGCGCATCGCCCAGACCGACTGTCCGACCAGCGTGCCGAGCGCGATGCCCGCAATCGCCGCCAGCGAATAGCCGTAGGCGACGCGCTGCAGGCTGGCGGAGAGATGCCAGAACAGGCCCTTGTCGATGCCGCCATTGTCGAAGAACGGATCGAGGATCAGCTCCTTGGTATCTTTGAACACTTTCGACGGCGGCGGCAGGCTGGAGCCGGCGCGCCGGCAGATCAGCTCCCACACCACCAGCAGCAGCGCGACCACGATCAGCGGCGGCACCACGCGCGCCGCGGTCTCCTTCGCCATCCTGGCGTAGGTCTCGGCGCGCGGCGCGCGCTTCGGCGTCATGGTCACGACCGGCGCCGCGGCAGCGGCCGGCGGGATCGCGACCGCCGACACTTCGGTCTTCATGGCAGGCATCGACATTGAACGAAAATCTCCATGGTCAAAAAAGGAGAGCTGCACTGCTCGCGCGGCTCGCTCAAATCAGACGTCAACACGCTTGATGGACAACGACTTCAGATAGACCGCGGGATCGGCGGGATCGAACACCTTGCCGTCGAAGAAGGTCTCCTTGCCGCGCGAGGTCGAGGCCGGAATGTCGGACACGCCAAGCTCCTTGGCGGCCTCCTTCCAGAGATCCTCGCGGTTCACCTTGGCGATCAGCGCCTTGGTGTCGAAGCCTGCCTCGTACTTGCCCCAACGGATGTCTTCCGTGAGGAACCAGAGGTCGTGGCTCTGATAGGGATAGGAAGCGTTGTCGCTCCAGAACCGCATCTGCTGCGGCGAATTCTCGACCACGCGGCCGGTGCCGTAGTCGAACTTGCCCTTCATGCGGTCGGTGATGTCCTCGACCGGGCAGTTGATCCACTGCCGCTTGGCGCAGATCGCCGCGGTCTCCTCGCGGTTCTCCGCCTTCTCGCACCACTGCTGGGCTTCCATGACAGCCATCAGCAGCGCCTTCGCGGCCTTCGGATTCTTGTCGACCCAGGCGGCGCGCAGGCCGAGCGATTTCTCCGGATGCTTGTCCCAGAGCTCGCCGGTCGTGATCGCGGTATAGCCGATCTCCTGATGGATCAGCTGCAGATTCCACGGCTCGCACACGCAGAAGCAGTCCATCGTGCCGACCTTCATGTTGGCCACCATCTGCGGCGGCGGCACCACGATGGTCTCGATGTCCTTGTCCGGATCGATGCCGCCGGCGGCGAGCCAGTAGCGGATCCACAGATCATGCGTGCCGCCGGGAAAGGTCATCGCGGCCTTCACCGCCTTGCCGGAGGCCTTCTTCTTCTCCAGCGCCGCCTTGAACGGCGCGGTGTCGATGCCGACCTTGAGATCGGCATATTCCTTGGCGACCGAGATGCACTGGCCGTTCAAATTGAGCCGCGCCATGATGTACATCGGCGTCGGCTGATTGTTCTGCGTCACCTTGCCGGCCGAGATCAGATACGGCATCGGGGTCAGGATATGCGCGCCGTCGATGCCGTTGCCCTCGGAGCCGAGCACGAGGTTGTCGCGCGTGGTGCCCCACGAGGCCTGCTTCTGCACCTCGACATCGGGCATGCCGTATTTGGCGAAGATGCCCTTCTCCTTGGCGACGAACAGCGGCGAGGCATCGGTCAGCGCAATGAAGCCGAGCTTGGCAGCCTTCACTTCCGGACCGGCGCCCTGCGCGAATGCACCTGCGGGAAAGTTGAGCTTGGCCGCGGCGAGCAGCGCGGCGGCGCCGCTGCTTGCCTTGAGTAGCTGACGGCGGCTGAGGCCGCGGCTTGGCGGCTTGTCGGTGGGCTTGGTCATCGGTCGTCCTTTGCGTCGTTGCGTTGCGGTATTGCGTCAGTGCGTCGAGCGCCGCCCTTCGGATGGCGACGCGCGCAGGGCGCAAAAAGGCGTGCACCGGGAAGGCCCCGGTCTGGCGGCGTCAGAAATCCGATGGGGTAGCCTCGAGGGACGGCTTCAATGGCGTCGGCTAATGATGATTCAAGCCTTGTGCCAATCTACCGCAGTGCAAAAATCGATTTTGATGCAAAGCCTTGCGCAACATGTCGCAGCCCGCGCGAATTTTCCGCGCGCTGCCAAAACTTGCGATTCGCCCAATCCTTGTGCGGCGCACAAGAATTGGGCAGAAGCGTTCGGAAACCGATCAGGCGTCTTCGGTGACCTTGGCGCCGAGCGGCGCGGGCGCCATTCCGCCGCCGGGCTTCACATGGAATTCGTAGGTCATCAGGCTCCACGGCCCATCCGAACGCTGGCCATCGGGCATGACAGGATCGGTGCGGCGCTCGACCTTGGCGATCAATTCATCCTTCACGCCGAACACGACGTCGGAATCGATGTACTTGTCGCCCTCGACGAAGACATGCGTGATCAACGGCTCGTAGCCCTTGGCGTTGACCAGGAAGTGCACATGCGCCGGCCGCATCGGGTGACGGTTGGTCTGCGTGATCATCTGCCCCACCGGGCCGTCGGTCGGGATCGGATAGCTGCACGGCACGATAGTGCGGAAGAAGAAGCGGCCGTCGGCATCGGTGATGAAGCGCGCCCGCGACGACGGACCTTCGGTGGCATAGCTCGGCTTCTGCGAGTCATAGAATCCGTCATCGTCCGCGTGCCAGATATCGACCGGCACATTGGCCAGCGGCTTGCCGCCGAGGTCGGTGACGCG
The DNA here is from genome assembly GCF_054055815.1 of Bradyrhizobium sp. USDA 4503. Lineage (NCBI taxonomy): Bacteria > Pseudomonadati > Pseudomonadota > Alphaproteobacteria > Hyphomicrobiales > Nitrobacteraceae > Bradyrhizobium > Bradyrhizobium sp. USDA 4503. Next base: position 8,604,270 of record NZ_JBSRXS010000001.1, on the reverse strand, counting down.
GCTCTGCACGAACATGCGCTCGCCCGGCAGGCTTGCCGAGATGTCGGTGCCGTGCGGCGTCACCTTGTGCTCGCCGACATAGAACGGGCCGAGCACGGTGGTCTCGGTCGCGCCATCGCGATCGCGATGGTTGACCGCATCGACGAGCATCGACACGCCGAGCACGTCGGACAACAGGATGAACTCCTGGCGAATGTCGGTGCACTTCTGCCCGGTGCGGGTCAGGAAGCCGATCGCTTGGTCCCATTCCTCGAAGGTGAGATCGGTCCTGCGCACATAATCGTGCAGCGACTTCACCAATTCCTGCAGCAGGAACTTGGCCCGTGGATCGGGTGTCTGGTCGAAGCTGCGGATGACGGCGGCGGTGAGCTCGGTTTCGTTGAACTGGGTCATCTCGGCGTTTCCCTTGACGGATACCTTGGCAGATACTTTGGGCCCCTTGGGGGGCGCGATTGCAGGGGCGACGGTACACCACCAGCTCAATGCCGGTAAGCGGCAGCGGATTGGTGCAGCAGACACTTTTCGGCTATCAAGGCTGCCTTGCAAGCCGGAGAAACGCCTGATGCTAGCCCCCACGCCTGCCTCGCCCGAATCCGCGGGAATGTCGACCACTGCCCTCAACCGCCTCGAAGCGCATCTGAAGAGCCGCTACATCGATGCCGGCCGTTTTCCTGGCACGCAGGTCCTGATCTATCGCCGCGGCAAGATCGTGCATTCCACGGTCCAGGGCTTTGCCGATCTCGAGCGCAAGGCGCCGGTCAAGGACGACACCATCTTCCGCATCTATTCGATGACCAAGCCGATCACATCAGTCGCCTTCATGATGCTGGTCGAGGAAGGCAAGGTCGCGCTCGACGAGCCGGTCGCGAAATATATTCCGGAATGGAAGAACCTCGGCGTATTCGTCGCCGGCACCGCGCCCGCCTTCCTGACCCGCCCACCGACGCGGCCGATGCAGATCGTCGACCTCTTGCGCCACACCTCGGGCCTCACTTACGGCTTCCAGCAGCGCTCGAATGTCGACGCGGCCTATCGCGAGAAGAAGATCGGCGAGGTCATCAAGGCCGGCACGCTCGACGGCATGATCGAGGACCTGGCGAAGATCCCGCTGGAGTTCTCGCCGGGCGAAGCCTGGAACTACTCGGTCTCGACCGACGTGCTCGGTTATCTCGTCGGCAAGATCTCCGGCCAGCCGTTCGAGCAATTCCTGAAGGAGCGCATCTTCAAGCCGCTCGGCATGAAAGACACGGATTTCTTCGTGCCGGCCGACAAGGCGCATCGGTTTGCCGCCTGCTATTCCGCCGATCCGCAGGGCGGCTTCAACCCGCTCGCCGCCGAGCGCAAGGGCACACTGACGCTGCAGGACGATCCGACCACCAGCTCGTTCCTGGCGCCGCCTTCGCTGATCTCGGGCGGCGGCGGACTGTGCTCGACCGCGGCCGACTACCTGACCTTCTGCCGGACGCTGCTCAATGGCGGCGAGCTCGGCGGCGTCAGGCTGCTCGGCCCGAAGACGCTGAAGCTGATGACCTCGAACCATCTGCCCGGCGGCGTCGACCTGCCGTCGATGTCGCGCTCGATGTTCGCCGAAGCCGCCTATAACGGCATCGGCTTCGGCCTCGGCTTCGCCGTCACCATGCACCCGTCGCAGACGCTGATCGCCGGCAGTCCAGGCGAATTCAACTGGGGCGGCGCCGCGACGACGTCGTTCTTCATCGACCCGGCCGAGGAGCTGATCACGATCTTCATGACCCAGGTGCTGCCGTCGAGCGCCTATCCGCTGCGGCGCGAGCTGCGCACCATGGTCTACGCCGCGATCACCGAGAGCAATCTCTGACACGACGTCATTCCGCGGCGCACACTCCTCGTTCGAGCATGATCCTTTCGGAAAACCGCTTCACACTTTTCCGGATCATGCTTTGGGCGCCGCGGAACCTTTCTGATATAAAACTATTTCCTTTGGCGAATTTTTCCCGCCTCCCCTAAGCTCGCAGCGAATGGGCACCGACCCGGGGACTTCGTGCCGAAACTGACATTGCCAGTCCGTCTCGCGCTTCTGGTCGCGGGAACGATGTTGCCGCTGATCATCTTCGCGGTCGGGATCGTCTTCCACAATTATCAGCGGGATCGTCAGGCGGCCACGCAGCGCGTGCTGGAGACGGCGCGCAGCATCCGTCTGCTGCTCGATGCGGAAATGCAGCGCATGACCGGCGGGCTGCAGGTGCTGGCCCTGACCAACTCGCTGCGCAACAGCGACTTCGACAACTTCCGCCGCGTCGCGGTCGGTTTCATCGACCAGTACGGCAAGGAAGGCGTGGTGCTGGTGGCAGACCGCGCCGGACGCCAGGTGTTCTCCTCGCTGACGCCGGACACCGCGAGCCTGCCGCCGCGCAACAATCTCGAGATCCTCGAGAAGGTGTTCGCGACGCGGCAGCCGCAATACTCCAACCTGTTCTTCGGCGCGGTGAAGCAGCGGCTGATCATCACCGTCGAGGTACCGGTGATGCGCGACGGTGAGGTGCTCTACGACATCTCCTTCAGCCCGCCGATCGAGGTGTTCCAGGCCATCATCGAGAAGCAGCGCCTCAACCAGGACTGGACCATCTCGATCTTCGACAGCGACGGCGTCAACCTCGCGCGGGTGCCAAATCCGCAGGCGACCATCGGCCAGCGCGCCTCGCCATCGCTGTTTGCCGAGATGTTCCGCCGCGGCGAGGCGACGCTGCCGACCGTGTCGCTGGAGGGCGTGGCGCTGATCACCGGTTTCACCAGGTCGCGCGTCACCGGCTGGACCGTCGCCGCGGGGATCGCCGAGAACTCGCTGGTGGCGCCGCTGTGGCGCTCGCTGGCGATCACCAGCGTGATCGGCGGCATCCTGCTGCTGGTCGGGCTCGGCTTTGCGGTGCGGATGGCAACCACGATCGCGCGCGGCGAGATGCTGCACGACCTGCTGATCGAAGAGCTCAACCACCGCGTCAAGAACACGCTGGCGATCCTGCAATCGATCGCCACGCAGACCTTCCGCAGCGCAAGCCGCACCGAGCGCGACAAGTTCGAGGGGCGGCTCGGCGCGCTGGCGGAGGCGCACAATCTGCTCTCCACCGACAAATGGCAGGGCTCCGACTTCCAGGACGTCGTCAGCCGCGTGCTGCGGCCCTACCTCTTGAACACGTCCGAGCGGGTCAGGATGTTCGGCCCCCGCGTGCCGCTGTCGCCCCGGCTTGCCTTGGTACTGTCAATGATCCTCCATGAGATGGCGACCAACGCCGCCAAATATGGCGCACTGTCCAACGACACCGGCACGGTGACGCTGGACTGGGAAATCCTCAACGAGAGCCCCGGACCGAAGCTGCGCATGATCTGGACCGAAACCGGCGGCCCACAGGTCACCGCGCCGGTCCAGCGTGGCTTCGGCTCCCGGCTGATCGAGCGCAGCGCCCGCGACCAGCTAGGTGGCGAGGCCACCGTGGATTTCCTGCCCCACGGCGTCGTCTACACCGTGACCAGCACTCTCGAAATCGACGGCTGACCCGACAGGAGTGGCCGATCCTGCGACATCTTGGCACGCAAGTTGCTATGATTGGCGGGTTCGGCCGGCCAGAAACAGGGGGAAGTCATGTCGACCATCGCAGCGGAAGCGACAGTTGCGCGCAAGCCGCTTTACACATCACTGTTCGTGCAGGTGCTCGTCGCGCTGCTGCTCGGCATCGTCATCGGCATGGCCGCGCCCGATTTCGCGATCGGGTTGAAGATCTTCAGCGATGCCTTCCTGAAGCTGATCTCGATGATCGTGGCGCCGATCGTGTTCTGCGTCGTCGTGCACGGCATTGCGGGTGCCGGCGACCTCAAGAAGGTCGGCCGGGTCGGCGTCAAGGCGCTGGTCTATTTCGAGGCGATGACGACGGTTGCGCTCGTGGTCGGCCTGCTGCTCGCCTATCTGTTCGGCCCCGGCCACGGCATGAACATCGACACCTCGACGCTGGATGCCAAGGCGCTCGGCAACTATGCCAACAACGCGCAGAAGCTGAAGGGCGAAGGCATCGGCAGCTTCCTGCTCAACATCATTCCGACCACCTCGTTCGACGCGCTGTCGCGCAACGACGTGCTGCAGGTTTTGTTCTTCGCCATCATCTTCGGCGTCAGCCTGGCGCTGGTCGGCGGCGAGAAGGGCGAGAAAATCTCCTCCTTCATCGACGCGGTCTCGACCGTGCTGTTCCGCGCCATGGGCCTGATCGTGCGCTTCGCGCCGATCGGCGTGCTCGGCGCCGTCGCCTATACGGTCGGCAAATACGGCGTCGGCTCGCTGAAGCAGCTGCTCTCGCTGGTCGCGCTGTTCTACGTGTCGGTCGCGATCTTCGTGCTCGGCGTGCTCGGCGCCGTGATGGCACTCGCCGGCATCAACATCCTCAAATTCCTCGGCTACCTGCGCGAGGAGCTGATGATCGTGGTCGCCACGGCATCGTCCGACGCGGTGCTGCCGCAGGTGATGCGCAAGCTGGAGCGTTTCGGCGTCAAGGATTCGGTGGTCGGCCTCGTGATCCCGACCGGCTATTCCTTCAACCTCGATGCCTTCTCGATCTACCTGACGCTCGCGGTCGTGTTCATCGCGCAGGCGACCAACACGCCGCTGTCGTTCGGCGACCTGATGCTGGTGCTCGGCGTGTCGCTGATCACCTCGAAAGGTGCGCACGGCGTGCCCGGCTCGGCGATCGTCATCCTGGCGGCGACGCTCAACGCCGTGCCGAGCATCCCGGCGATTGGCCTCGTGCTGGTGCTCTCGGTCGACTGGTTCATCGGCATGGCGCGCGCAGTCGGCAATTTGATCGGCAACTGCGTCGCCACCGTCGTGGTCGCGGCATGGGAAGGCGACCTCGACCGCGACAAGGCCCGTCGCGTGCTCGAAGGCGCCGAGGCGGTTGACGTGACCGCGGGCTGAGCCGCGCGTCCCAAGCCGAGCGGCGTCCCGCGCGTGGCGCGGGGCGCTGACTTACTTGATCAGCCTCAAATACGGCGGCAGTTGCCGGGCCGTCGATTGTTCCAGCACGGGCTCATCCGAAGCGATCATGTCACAGAGGGCCTTCAGCTCGGAATCCGTCACCTTGTGGAGCTCCATCCGAAGCTCGAGGATGGCAAGGGACAACAGCCGTGCCGTCTCCGTGTTCGCCCGGTCGGTCAGGAACGCCTGACATTCCTCCAGCGTTGCAAGCAGCGCCAGCAACCGTTCTTCCGTGTTTGCGACCGGCATATCTTCAACTCCCGAAGCCGCGAGGTAGAGTCGAGGCGTTCCCCTCTTTCGCTTCATTGGCCCCTCCCGCCAGAGTTCGCCGGCTTGTCGTAGGCACACATTTGTTCCAGATGATTGAGAACTTTTGGGCAATTGTCCAGCAACATTCCGAAAGCCTGACTTGGACTTACGTCAAACTCTTGCAAATCGGATGATTCAGTCAAGCACCCGCCGGCCCCTTCTCGACCTCAGGCTGCACTAGCTGGGGTTGCATCCGTGCAACGACGCCCGTACAATATAGTGGCCCGTAGAACTACGGGCGCTGTGCATTGACGCCTATTATGCATGTGCGCAAAATCTGTGTCGATCAAACTCGCGCTAGTTGTGGTTTGGTCAATATTTTGCCAAATGTAGAGGGCGGGGTGTCGACAGACACCTTGGCGCGGTCGACTTCAGGTAGTCGACCGAGTCGGTACTAGGGTGTTTCCTTGCGCGTTTGCGTTTGGATACCATCCCGCGATCTTCCTGGATTTCGTAGTTCAGACGAACTGGCGATCCACTCGAGCTTAACGCGGTACATCATGAACGTGTCCCTGACCCAGCCGGGCCAGGGATTCTCGATTTGAAGGACGGGTCACAAGAATGAATAGATCAGCAGCAAAGAAGATGAAGCAGCGCAGTGCCGGCAAGCCGGACATTGAGTTGGGCAAGCGGATTCGCCTGCGCCGTGTCGAGCAAAAGATCTCGCAGGCCGAACTCGGCGACAAGCTTGGCGTCAGCTTCCAGCAGGTTCAAAAGTACGAGAAGGGCGTCAACCGTGTCGGCGCTGCCCGCCTTCAACAGATCGCGACCGCGCTGGATGTGCCGGTCACCTTCTTCTACGACGGCGACAATAAGGCCCGCGAAGTCGAGAGCCTGCTGTTCCTCGACAGCGCGTTCAGCCTCCGGTTGCTGCGCGCCTACAGCAAGATCAAGGATCAGACGGTGCAACGTCAGCTGGTGTCGCTGATGGAATCGATCGCCGCCAACGAAGACTGAGCGCGGATCGGGTCGCGTCGCCGCGAACGCGATCCCACCACACCGCAACGGCCGGTCACCGGCCGCTGCGGCTGCACACGCCGGTCGGGCCAGGAAGACGTCGAAGCGCTGCCATCGCCGATGGCGGCGCATTTTCTTGAGGCGCGGCTGTCTTTCAAGATTTTGTGATCCAGGCGGATAGCTTCAGTCCCCGCCGGATGCGCGGTCATGAAGCGGCGACGAGCATCGCGTCATGATCCCGCCGCTCCACGTGAGCATGATCTTCGCGCAGGCGACCGCGCATGCGCGCCGCGCTTTTCCAGCTCGCGCTTCGACTGCTCATCTCGCGGAGCGCATGCGCGCGCAATGCGTCGCTATTCTGTCGCGCGGCCAATTGTCGCCCGCGCATCAGGCGACCTCATAACTCCCGCATTTCCTCAGTTGAACCGGCGTCGCCAGAACCAAGTGCACGAGCCTGTCTTTTTTGTCGCAGCAACGAAGTGGCCCGCATGGACGTTCTCAGGCTTCAACCAAGGAGATCTCGATGAATATCAAGCTTGCCGTTATTGGACTCGCCGCGCTTGGAAGCGCAGCGTTGATGTCCGGCGCGGCATCCGCGATGCCCAACGGGCTTCCGCAAGCCGGTCACATCGCGGGCGAAACGTCCAATGTCGACAAGGTGCGCCAGGTCTGCGATCGCTGGGGCCGCTGCTATTGGCGACCGGGCGCATACGGCTACTACGGACCGCGCCATCACGGATGGCATCATCGTCCGCAATTCCACCATCGCCCGCATCATTACGGGCACCGCCCTCATCACGGCGGACATCATGGTGGCCATCACGGCGGACACCATCGCTAATCATCAGCGAGGGGGCTTCGGCCCCCTCACCCTTCCGCGCTAGAGCGCTGCCAATACCGCCTTCGCGACATCGGTCGTGCCGTTGCTGCCGCCGAACTCAAACGGCTTGATGCCATCGGCGTAGACCTTGTCGACCGCGTGCTCGATCCGTTCGCCGGCTTCGGCGGCGCTTTCGAGTCCATGCTTGTCGGCGAGCCAGTCCAGCATCATCGCGGCCGACAGGATCATCGCGGTCGGATTGGCCTTGCCCTGCCCCATGATGTCGGGCGCCGTGCCATGACACGGCTGAAACACCGCGTAGCGGTCGCCGATGTCGGCTGACGGCGCCATGCCCATGCCGCCGATCAGACCGGCGGTGAGATCGGACAGGATGTCGCCGAACATGTTCTCGGTCACCATGACGTCGAAGTCCCACGGACGCTTCACCAGCGCAGCCGCGGCCGCATCGATGTAGAGGTGGTCAGCCCTGACGTCGGGATGACGCCTCGCAGTCTCGTCGAAGATGTTCCGGAAGAATGCGAACGCCTTGAACACGTTCGCCTTGTCGACGCAGGTCAGCCCGCCATTGACCTTGCCGCGCGCCTTGCGGCGTTCGGCGAGCCGGAACGAGAACTCGAACAGCCGCTCGGAGGTGTGGCGCGTGATCACCATCGTCTCGCGCGCCTCGCTGTCGGTGACGACGCCCTTGCCCATCGAGGCGAACAGGCCCTCGGTCGATTCCCTGATCACGACGAGGTCGATACCCCGCTGGTCGGCGCCGACGATCGTGCTCGATACGCCGGGGATCAACCGCGCGGGCCGCACGCCGGCGTAGAGATCGAAGATCATGCGCAACTCGATCTGCGGCGCGATCTCGGTGTTGTCGGGGTAGCGCACCGACGGCAGGCCGCAGGCTCCGAGCAGGATCGCGTCGGCCTCCTCGCACAGCCGGATCGTGCTCTCCGGCATCGACTTGCCGGTTTCCTTGTAATGGCCCGCGCCGGCCGGCGCCTCGGTGAAGCGAAATTTGAGACCGGCCGACGCCTCGATCTTGCGCAGCACGTCGAGCGCCGGCGCCATCACCTCGGGGCCGATGCCATCGCCACCGAGGACGGCGATGTGGAGTGCGTCGTTGGCGGACATGAGATTCTCCGGAGCACAACAGTCATTCCGGGGCGATGCGGAGCATCGAACCCGGAATCTCGAGATTCCGGGTTCACGCTTCGCGTGCCCCGGAATGACGGAAGGGAGACTACGGCGTCAGCACCGCGCGGCCGACCAGCTGGCCCTTCTGCAGATTGGTCAGCGCCTCGTTCGCCTTTGCCAGCGGCATCGGCGTGACCGGGATCGCCGGAATCTTCTTGGTCCGCACCAGGTCGAGCAGTTCCTGGGTCTCGCGCAGATTGCCGACATAGCTGCCCTGGATGGTGACCGCCTTGATCGGGATCAGCGGCAGCGCCCAGGGCGCGCCGCCGCCGAACAGGCCGACGATCACGAGCTTGCCGCCCTTGGTCAGGCAGTCGAAGCCGAGCTGCGAGGTCTGGGCGTTGCCGACCAGATCGATCGCGGCACGGATCGGCTGGCCGGCCTTCTTGACAAGCTGTTCCAGCGCGTCGGGCGCCTTGCCGTCGACGGTCGCGAGCGCGCCGGCGGCTTCGGCCGCCTCACGCTTCCTGGCGTCGATATCGACCACGATCGCACCCTTGCCGCCCATCGCCTTCAACAGTGAGAGCGCCATCAGCCCGAGACCGCCGGCGCCGAAGATCACGATCGGTGTGTCGAGATCCTTCTCGACCTTCTTCAGCGCGCTGTAGGTCGTGACACCGGAGCAGGCATAGGGCGCGGCCGTGACGGGATCGAGCCCCTTGAGGTTGAGCAGATACTTCGGATGCGGCACCGTCATGTGGTCGGCGTAGCCGCCGTCGCAATAGACACCGAGCGCATTCGGCTTGATCGCGCACATGTTCTCGTCGCCGCCGAGGCAGGTCGGGCATTTGCCGCAGCCGAGCCAGGGATAGGCCAGCGCGATATCGCCGACCTTGAGGCCGCCCTTGTCGGCGTCCCTGACGTCGGGCCCGAAGGCCACGATCTCGCCGACCGTCTCATGGCCCATCGTGCGCGGCAGCGAGACGCCGCGATCCTTCAGGGACAGCGGCTTGCGGCCGTGGCCGAGATCATAGCCGCCCTCCCAGATATGCAGGTCGCTGTGGCAGACGCCGGCGGCCTTGACCTTGATCAGCACCTGCGTGCCCGACGGCTGTGGCGTCGGCTGATCGACCTCCTTCAAGGGGGCGTTGAAATCGACGACCTGGAAACTCTTCATCGCTGTTCTCCCGTAGCTTGTTCTTGCGGCGGACCTTGCCACGCCTGCCCGTCCGGGACAAACGCGGTGTCGGCCTCCGGATATTTAGATCAGGGGATGATGGCAAGCCGCGAACTGGCCGGGCGCAACCACGCGCAGTTCCGGCACTTCGCTGGCGCAGCGCGCGTCGGCCCGCGGGCAACGGGTGCGGAAGCGGCAGCCGGAGGGCGGCGCGATCGGCGACGGCGGCTCGCCGACCGGCACGCTCTGGGTCGGGCGGACATCCGGATCCGGCACCGGGATCGCCTCGATCAGCAGCGCGGTATAGGGATGCGCCGGCCGTGCAAACAACTGCTCCGACGGGCCGACCTCGCAGAGCCGGCCGAGATACATCACCGCGACGCGATCTGAGACTGCCTTCACCACGGCGAGGTCGTGGGCGATGAACAGCAGGGTCAGGCCGTAGCGCGCCTTCATCTCCTCCAGCAGATTGAGGATCTGGGCGCGGATCGAGACATCGAGCGCGGACACCGGCTCGTCGCAGATCACGAATTCCGGATTGAGCACCAGCGAGCGGGCGATGCAGATGCGCTGGCATTGTCCGCCGGAGAATTCATGCGGCAGGCGTCCGCTCACCAGCGCCGGATCGAGGCCGACCGCCGACAGCACGTCACTGACGCGCCGCCGGCGTTCCTCGGGATCCTTGACGCCCGCGATCACCAGCGGCTCGGCGACGATGTCGCCGATCCGCCGCCGCGGATTGAGCGAGGCAATCGGGTCCTGGAAGATCAGCTGCACGCGCCGGCGCATCTTGCGCAGCGGCTCGCCCTTCAGTGTGGTGAGATCGTGCCCATCGAACAGCACCTTGCCGGAGACGGCCTGGCGCAATTGCAGCACCGCGCGGCCAAGGGTGGACTTGCCGCAGCCGGATTCGCCGACCAGCCCCAGCGTCTCGCCGCGCGCGATCTCGAGACTGACATCGGAGACGGCATGGATGGTCTTGCCTCCCACCGAATATTCGACGACGAGGTTTTCCACCTTCATCAGCGGATCGGGTGCTGCCTGCAGCATCATGCGCGGACCCCCGCGGTGATCGGATGGAAGCAGGCGTAGAGATGCTCCGGCGTTTCGGCCCGGCTGAGCTGCGGCTTCTCCGCGCCGCAGCGCTCCGCGGAATAGCGGCAGCGCGGCGAGAACGAGCAGCCCTTGAGCGGCCGGGTCGGATCGGGCGGCCGCCCCGAAATCGCCGGCAGCGGCGTATGCGGCGCGACGTCGAGCTTCGGCAGCGCGGCGAGCAGCGCCTCGGTGTAGGGCATCCGCATCTGCTTGAACAAGGCAGGCGTCGGCGCGCGTTCGACGACGCGTCCGGCATACATCACCGCGACCTCGTCGGTGCGGCCGGCGACCACGCCGAGGTCATGTGTGATGATGATCATCGCCATGTGACGGCGCTGCTGCTCGCGCGCCAGGAGATCGAGGATCTGTGCCTGGATCGTGACGTCGAGCGCGGTGGTCGGCTCGTCCGCGATCAGGAGCTGTGGCTCGCAGGACAGTGCCACCGCAATCGCGACGCGCTGGCGCATGCCACCGGAGAGCTGGTGCGGATATTGCGCGAGGCGCTGCTCGGGCGCGGGAATGCCGACCGCCGCCAACAGTTCGATGCTGCGCTGCCGGGCCTCGGCGAGATCGAGCTCGAGATGTTCCACAATGGTCTCGATCAGCTGGGTGCCGATGGTCAGCACCGGATTGAGCGAGGTCATTGGGTCCTGGAACACGACCGCGAGCGAGCGACCGCGCAGCTTGCGCAATTTCTCCGCCGGCAGTTTCGTCAGATCCTGCCCGTCGAACATCACGCGGCCGGACAGTTTCGCCTTCTTGGGCAGCAGCTGCAGGATCGCGCGCGACAGCATGGTCTTGCCGCACCCGGACTCGCCGACGATGCCGAGCGTCCTGCCGGCGCCGACGGCGAGATCGACATGATCCACCGCCCGCAGATTGCCGCGCGGCGTCGGCAGGTCGACCACCGCATTCTCGACCGAAAGCAGCGTCCGGCTCATAGCGCCCCCTGCCTGGGATCGGTCAGCGCGCGCATCGTATCGCCGATCAGGTTGAACGAGAGCACGGTCAGGAACATCGCGATCGCCGGAATGAAGGCGAGCCGCGGCGCCACCTCGAGGCTCTCACGCCCCTCCCCGATCATGCTGCCCCAGCTCGAGATCGGCGGCGGCACGCCGAGGCCGAGAAAGGACAGCGAGCCCTCGACCACGATGGTGACGGCGACGCCGAGCAGGAAGAAGGCGAGCAGCGGCAGCATCACATTGGGCAGCAGCTCGCGCAGCAGGATGCGCGCATGCGTGGCGCCGAGCGCCTGCGCCGCGATGACGAATTCGCGTCGCGCCAGCGACAAGGTCGCCGCCCGCGCCACCCGCATGAAGGCTGGAATGCCGAGCACGCCGAGGATGCAGGTCAGATTGAAGATCGACTGGCCGAGATAGGCGGTGACCGCAAGCGCCAGGATCAGCGGCGGGAACGCCAGCAGCACGTCCATGCTGCCGACCACGAAGGATTCGAAACGGCCGCGGAAATAGCCCGCGAGCATGCCGAGCGCGCCGCCGATGGTGACACCGATCATCGGTGCGCAGAGGCCGACGATCAGCGAGATGCGCGCGCCATAGATCAACCGCGACAACTCGTCACGGCCGAGACCGTCGGTGCCGAGCCAATGCTCGGCGGAGATCGGCGCCCGCCGCTCCAGCATGTCCATGTCGGTCGGGCTCGGCAGCGGCAGCAGGTCGGCAAAGATCGCGACCGCGAACACCAGCACCATCCAGCCGATCGCGATCCAGAACAGCATGCCGAGCCCGCGGCGGCGCCGGGCGGGCGTCGCATCGGCCTCTTCCTCGAGGCTGAGCTCAAGCGTGGCCATGGCGGATCCTCGGATCGAGAAGGGCGTAGAGCATGTCGACGATGAAATTCATGATCACGAAGCCCGCGGCAACCAGCAGCACCACGCCCTGCAGGATGATCAGATCGCGGGTATAGATCGCGCCGACCAGGAGGCGGCCGATCCCCGGCAAGGCGAAGATCGACTCGACGATGACGGCGCCACCGATCAGGCGGCCGATATTGATGCCGGTGATGGTGACGAGCGTCAGCGACGACGGCTTCAGTGCGTGCACGAACAGGATGCGCGACGGCTTGAGGCCCTTCGCCTTGGCGAGCGCGATGTAGTCCTCCTGCAGCGCCGCGATCATGTCGGAGCGCAGCACGCGCATGATGCCCGGCCATTCCGCAAGCCCGAGCGTCAGCGCCGGCAGCACCATGAAGCGCAGATTGGCGACCGGGTCCTCGGTGAACGGCACGTAGCCGGTCGCCGGCAGCAGACGCAGCTCGACCGCAAACAGATAGATCAGCAGGATCGCGGACAGGAAGGTCGGCACCGACAGCATGCCGAAGGCCGAGCCAGTCATGAAGCGGTCGAACGCGCTGCCGGCCTTGGCCGCGCAGGCGATCGCCAGCGGCACGCCGATCGCGAGCCCGATCAGCTCGGCCAGGATCATCAGCTCGAACGAGACCGGGACGCGGTCGCTGACAGCCTGCAGCACCGTCTGCCCGGTGCGGAAGGATCGTCCGAAGTCACCCTGCAGGATGTGCCACAGCCAGCCGAGGTAGCGCAGCCAGATCGGCTGATCGAGCCCCATGTCGTGACGCAGGGCCGCGACGTTCTCCGGCGTCGCTTGGTCGCCGAGGATCACATAGGCCAGATCGCCGGGCAACAGCGAGGCGATCACGAAAGTCAGGACCGAGACCGCGATCAGCACCGGTACCAGGTACAGGAGCCTGCGCGCGACGAAGAACAGCATGAAAGGCTATTCCTTCCAGGCGTCGGAGACGTCGAGCACCCCGTTGAACATCTTCGGCACGCCCTTCACCTTCGCGCTCGAGATTGCGTAGTAGGTGTTCTGGAAAGTCCAGAACCAGATTGCTTCCTTGTTGATCAGGCGGCTGATCGCGCAATAGTCCTCGGTGCGCTGGGCGACGTCGGCCGTGGTCCGCGCATGCTCCAGCAACCGGTCCAGCTCTGGATTGGAGTAGTTCGCGAGCGCCACCGGGCTGCCGGTGTGGAAATTGGCGTACATCTGCGGATCGGGATCGGCGAGATCGACGATGCGCCACGGCGTGAGCTGGAACTGGCGCATGAAGGCGCGCGGCGGAATGGTTGCCTGATCGACCTGCTCGATCTCCATGTTGGCGCCGATGCGCTTCCAGAATTGCTGCAGCACCTGGCCGCCGGTGCGGCCGCGCGGCGTCGCCGTGACCAGCATCTTGAATTCGACCGGCTTGCCGTAATCCTTGATCAACGCCTTGGCCTTTTCGACATCGTAGGGCAGCGCGCCGTCATCCTTGCACTTCACCCAGGACCCGTCGCCGTAGGGATTGCTGGCCGGTCGCGCCAGACCATTGGTAATCGCCTGCGACATCTTCGTGCGGTCGAGCGCCATCACCAGCGCCTGACGCACGCGCACGTCGTCGAACGGCGGGACCTTGGTGTTGAAGGCAGCGACTGCAGCCCCCGAGCCTTCATAGGTATGCACGGTCAGGCTCGTGTCCTTGCGCGCCCTGATGATGTTGTCGGCATCGGCTTCGTCGTCCCAGATGATGTCGGCCTCGCCCGATTGCAGCGAGGCAAAGCGCGACTGTGCATCCGGCAAGGGCTTCAGGACGATGCGGTCGAGATACGGCTTGCCCTTGTTCCAGTAGTCCGGGTTCTTCTCGAGCACAATGCGGTCGCCGGCGGTCCAGGACTTCAGGATGTAGGGACCGGTGCCGACCGGGTTGCGGTTGTAGTCGTCGCCCTTGGTCTTCCATGCGGTCGGCGACTGCATGACGTTGTTGGAGCTTTGAATGGTCTGCGTCGCCGGGAAGTTCACGGCCGGGTCGCTGAAATTATAGACCACCGTCAGGTCGTCGACCGGGTTCACGCTGATGATGTTCGTGATGTAGAAGGCGCAACGGCATTTGTTGGCGGGATCCTTCTGGCGGTCGAAATTCTCCTTCACCGCCTGCGCGTTGAATGGCGTGCCGTCATGGAATTTGACGCCTGGCCGCAGCTTGATGGTCCAGGTCTTGAAGTCTTCCGAATGCTCCCATGACAGCGCGAGCTTCGGCTTCACCTCGCCCTTGTCGTCGAGTGTGGTCAGCGTGTCGAAGATTGCGGCCGCCGCGGTATTGGCTGAGGTGTCGTAGACGCCGACCTTGAGCGGGTCGAAGCCGGGAATGTCGAGTTCCTGGCCAACGTTGAGCGTGCCGCCCAGCTTCTGCGCATTGGCCGATGCAGCGAATGCCGCGCCACTGAATCCCGCCACAAGAAATATGCGCGCAACGGCGTGCGCGCGCCCGACCAGCTTCATCAATGCTCCCTCCCAGGTGGGCGACGTCCGGTGTTCCGGATCGTCGTCTGTTGGGCGGCAGATTGTCCGGAATCGCCGCGCGCGACAAGACCGTAATGCGGATGAAAAGCCGCAGGCTTAATGACGCGCCGTCTTTGCCGGTTGCGCTGCGAAGCCTGCGATCTGATCCTCGGAGAGCCCGATCTCCTTCAGATAGGACAGCGTGTGCTCGCCCAGCGTCGACATCCGCTTGCGCGCACCGACCGCAGCGCCAGACATGCGGAACGGCAGATTGAGCACCTTGAAGCTGCCGCCGCCGTCCGCAACCTCGGCCAGCGCGCCGCGATGGGCGATTTGCGGATCGTCGAGTGCCTCGCGCACGGTGCGATAGGCCGATGACGGCACGCCATACTCGTTGAGCGCGGCAAGGCAGGCCTGCGTGCTGACCGAGCGCGACCACGCCTCCACGCCCTCCATCAGGCCCGCCCAGTTCTCCCGCCGATCGGCATATTTGGCGAAGCGCGGATCGGACACCCAATCGGGACGACCGATCACCTGCATCAGGTTCTGGAACGTCTTCTCGCTGGCGATCGCCACCATCACGTAGCCGTCGGTGGTCTCGATCGGGCCGAACATCGGGCGCTGGGTTTGCTTCACCTCGAATTGCGACCATTGCAACTCGTTCAGGGTCAGGCTCAGCATCGATTCCAGCATCGAGACGTCGATGTGCTGGCCCTTGCCGCTGGCGGCGCGCTGGTAGAGCGCCGCCGAGATCGCACCGAAGGCGTAGACGCCGGTCAGCACATCGGCGTGGTAGATGCCGCAATAGTCCGGCCGGCTGCGGCCCGGTTGGTAGGCGAGATGCGCCATCTCGTAGCCCGAGGCGGCATGGATCACCGGCGCATAGGCCGGCAATTCCGCCGACGGGCCGGTCTGGCCGTAGCCGGAGATCGAGCAAAAGATCAGCTTCGGATTGATGTCGCGGATAGAGGCATAGTCGAGCTTCAGCCGCCGCATCACGCCGGGACGGAAATTCTCCACCAGCACGTCGGCGGTGGCGATCAGCCGGCGCACGGCTTCGACGCCGGCCGGCGACTTCAGGTCGAGCACCAGGCTGTTCTTGCCTATATTGAGCTGGCCGAACGCCGTCGAGCAATTGTTGCGCACCGGCGGCCGCGTCCGCATCGTCTCGCCCTCGGCGGGCTCGATCTTGATCACCTCCGCGCCCATGTCGGCGAGCATCCGCGTGCAATGAGGTCCGGCGATCGTGGTCGAAAAATCGAGCACGCGAAGGCCGTCGAAGCTCCGTGTCAAATTCCCCTCATCGTCAGCGGCTATGGTCGTCGGCAAGGCTTCCTCCACCTTCGTCATTGGTTGTTCGGCGTCGCGTGACCCTAAAGTGAGCAGCCCTGGCAGGAAAGCGTCTCGTCCAGACCGGGAGCGCGGGCCGTCTTGCATTTTACTCAAAGGCAGATTGGACCCGATCTTGCATAGCCATGTCACGGGCTGGAACGAGGGCGCTTGTTGAAGGTCTTATTCGTCACGACGGAGATGGACGATTTCGTCCGCGTGGGCGGGCTCGCCGCCGTTTCCGCCGCCCTTCCACGGGCGCTCCGCCCGTGGAGCGACGTCAGGATCATGCTTCCCGGCTACCGGGATGTGGTCGAACAGTTCACGCATATTGAAATCGTTGGGCAATGCCGAGCGCTCGCCGAGATGCCGGCCTGCACGCTCGGGCTTGCGTCGACCAGGGACGCACTTCCGGTCTATGTGCTGCTGTGCCCGCAACTCTACGAGAGGCCGGGCAATCCCTATGGCGATGAGTCCGGCCGCGACTGGCCCGACAACGACATCCGCTTCGGCCGCTTTGCCTCCGCCGCTGCCGAACTTGCAGCCGGGATGCTGGACAAGAATTGGGCAGCGGACCTCGTACACGCCAACGACTGGCAGGCGGCGCTCACACCGGCCTACCTCGCCTGGCGCAACGCGCGGATTCCGTCGATCCTCACCATCCACAATCTCGCCTATCAGGGCCTGTTTCCGAAGGACTCGCTGCGGCGGATCGGCGCACCGGAAAGCTCATTCCACATCGACGGGCTGGAGTTCTACGACAAGCTCTCCTTCCTCAAGGGCGGCCTCGTCTACGCCTCGCATCTGACTACGGTCAGCGCGACCTACGCCAGGGAGATCACAACCGCGGAGCTCGGCTGCGGTCTGGAAGGCCTGCTCCGCGTGCGCTCCGACGCCGACCAGCTGACCGGCATCCTGAACGGCATCGACGAGAGTTGGGATCCGCGCCATTGCGCGCAGCTCGCACAGCCGTTCGGCTCCGGCGACTGGAAGGGCAAGCAGGCCAACGCCGACTATGTCCGCCGCCAGTTCGGCCTTGCGGTCTCGCGCGGGCCGATCTTTGGCCTCGTCGCCCGCCTCGTGCATCAGAAAGGCGTCGACCTCGTGCTGTCGGCCGCCGACGAGATCGTCAGGGACGGCGGACAGATCGTCGTCACCGGCAGCGGCGAGCCGGCCATCGAGGATGCGCTGGTGGCCGCGCATCGCCGCCGGCCCGATGCGATCGGCGTGATCATCGGCTTCAACGATGGGCAGGCGCGCCGAATCTTCGCCGGCAGCGATTTCACCCTGATGCCGTCGCGCTTCGAGCCCTGCGGCCTCAGCCAGATGTATGCGCAGCGCTTCGGCTCGCTGCCGATCGGCCACCAGACCGGCGGGCTTGCGGAAACCATCGCCGACGGCGAGACCGGCTTCCTGTTCGCGCAGCCGTCGGCGGAATCCTTCCTCGGCGGCGTCAGGCGCGCCTTCGACGCCTACCGCGCCAAGGACCGGCTCAACGCCATGCGCTCCAGCGCGATGGCCAAGTCCTACAGCTGGGACCTGTCGGCCGCCTGCTACGGAGCGCTGTACAAAAGGCTGATCATGCCGCGCGTGATGGCGTAGGCGGCTCGCCTCGCGGGCTTGTGAAGCCGGGCGGCTGTGGGATCCCACCGGCCCGGTAACAATCGGGTCATTGCACCGAACCTTTCAGGCAATCACGTCGCCACACGGCTGGACGACGACGCATGCGTGAAATTGCGAATGATGACTTTTGGCCAAACGCGATTGCGATGGAGGAACATCATGGACGTCAACGAAGAGCGCCTCAATTCATTCATGGGAAAGATGATCGGCGATGTCGGCGCGGCGATGAATGCCTCGTTGATGCTGCTGGGCGACAAGCTCGGGCTGTACAGGGCCCTCGCGCAGGGCGGGCCGATGAATGCCGCGGCCCTGGCCAAGGCAACGGGAACGGCCGAGCGCTACATCCAGGAGTGGCTGTCGGCGCAGGCGGCCTCCGGCTACATCGAGTACGACAAGGCATCCGGAAAATTCTCGATGCTGCCCGAGCAGGCGCTCGCGCTGGCCGACGAGGACAGCCCGGTCTTCCTCGGCGCCGTCGGAAGCCTGGTCGGCGCGACCTTTCTCGATGAGCCAAAAATTACCGACGCCTTCAAGACCGGCAAAGGCGTCGGCTGGAACAGGCGCAGCGAGTGCCTGTTCTGCGGCACCGCCCGCTTCTTCCGCACCAGCTACAAGCACTATCTGGTGCAGGAATGGCTGCCGGCGCTCGAGGGCGTCGTCGACAAGCTGAAGAAAGGCGCCGTCGTCGCCGACGTCGGCTGCGGGCACGGCGTCTCGACGCGATTGATGGCGGAGGCGTTTCCAAAATCAACCTTCTACGGCTTCGATTATCACGAGGGCTCGATCGAGGCGGCGCGGAAGTCCGCGCGGGAGGCGGGATTGTCGGACCGCGTTCATTTCGAAACGCATTCCGCCAAGACATTCCCGGCCAAGGGCTATGACCTGGTGTGCTTCTTCGACTGCCTGCACGACATGGGCGATCCGGTCGGCGCCCTCAAGCATACCCGCTCCACCCTCGCCGACGACGGCACCTGCATGCTGATCGAGCCGTTCGCCAACGACCGGCTGGAGGACAACCTCAATCCGATCGGGCGCGTCTACTACGCCGCCTCGACGATGATCTGCACGCCGGCGTCGCTGGACCAGGAGGTCGGGCTCGCGCTCGGCGCGCAGGCCGGAGAGGCAAGACTGCGCGAGGTGGCGCGCCAGGGCGGCTTCTCGCGGTTCCGCCGCGCCGCGGAAACGCCGTTCAACCTGATCCTGGAAGCTCGCCCGTAAGACGGGCAACCGCACAATGCGATTGGGCGGCGACATCACGCCGCCGCCCAACGCTGCAATGCTGATCTCACGCCCCGGCCGCTCGTTGTGGCCTGCGTCCTCGACGCCCCGCTACCAGTCCTGTTGCGATTGCCAGAAGTACTGGCCGCCGCGCCGGCGCGGATTGGCCGCTTGCGGATTACCGTAAATCTGGGGATTGCCGTACTGAGGATTGCTGTATTGGGGACTGCCATACGGAGTACCGTATTGGGTGCCCGATTGGGGATTCCAGCTGCGCTGATAGAAGAAGCCGAAACCGTCGTCGTCTCTGCTCGCAACCATGTCGTCGGTCATCATGGGCCGGGTCGGCTTGCGCGTGATGAAACCGCCCTGAGGCTGGTTGCTCAGAACGGCGACGAATTCGGTGCGATAGTTGGTCTCGGCGCTCAATGGCTCGTCCGAGATGATGATCGAAGAGCGCGCAACGACGGTCGGCGCGATGCGATCCAGCACATCCTGCGGGATGGTGATGCGGTCGAGCGCGTTCCTGGCGCTGTCGCCGTCGTCGATCGACACCTCGGTCCAGCGCAGACCGCCCGCGTCGTTGCGTGCCATCGCCGTGTAGATGTGCGTGCCGATCGGTTTGTCCGGATCGCGAATCGTGACTGGAACCTCGATGCTCGAGTCGAACACTTCGCCGCCATCAGCCCACGGCTTGTGGGTGTTGCGCCGAACGTAAAGCTTCTGCGTCGCGCGGCTGATGTAGACGGACACCGGCTCCAGCGCGAGCTTCGCCTCGGTCGCCGCCTTCTGGGTATCGGCTTTCCTGGTCTCGGCCGCCTTGGCGGCGTCCTTGGCGGCGGCTGCGGCGTCGAGCTTCGGCTTGGCGTCGCCCTGGGCGGCCTCGAACTGCGTGGTCGCTTCGGCGGCCTTGGCCACCGCCTTCTGCTTCAGATCCTCGGCGCGCGCCTTGGCCTGGTCGGTCTTGGCCGCGGCGAGCGTCTTGTCGGCCAACGCAACCGCAGCATCGGCACGGGTCTTGATCTGTTGCAATTTGCGCAGCGACGCCGGTGTGAACAGTGCGGCCTCCTTGGTCGCGGCTATCGAAGCCTTCTTCGCCTCGTCGGCTGCCTTGGCGGCATCCGCGGCCTCGCGGCTGAGCTTCTCGGCGCGCGCCGGAGCTGCCGCAATGGCTTGCGCGTTCGGCACGAACAGCGCCGGATGGGTGAAATCGACCGGGGCCGGGTCGTTCGGCGCGATGATCACCCGCATCCCGATCCGGGTCTTGTCGAACAGCTTCTCGGCAAAATCGTAGGGCATCCGGACACAGCCGTGCGAGGCCGCATATCCCGGCAGCGGCCCGCCATGCAGCGCGATGCCGTTCCAGGTGATGCGCTGCATGTTGGGCATCCAGGCATCGTCATACAGGGTCGAGTGGTGGTCCTTGTCCTTCTCGATCAGCGCAAAGACGCCGGCCGGCGTCTCGCGTCCCTTGACGCCGCTCGAGACCGGCGCACGGTAGATCCAGCCCTCGGCGTCGTAGAGCGTCACCTTCTGGGCCTTGATCGACACGATCGCCATGATCGGCTCGCCAGCGGTGCGCGGCGCGGTCGCCTCGACGGCTGCCGCGGGACGCTGCTCTTTCGCCGCGACGCCACCGGTCAGTGACGCAAGTGTGACCATCGCTGCGAAAGTCACAAAGGCGGGTTGGCCCCAACGCCGCATCGCTCCGGTGGTTTGCGCCGTCGTCGTTCGATGTACCATGCCGCTCCTCGGTCGAAATGCCTGCCCGCGCTCCGTCAACCCCGTACCAGACCGCGATTTTGGATTGATTAATCGCCGCCACGGTCCAACGCGCGAACTCGCTCCTGGGGACCATCGGACTCGTTCCAGCAGCAAATCACTTATGTATTCACTCATATATGACGGCACACGCAGGAGAAAGGGTGCCGCGCAGCAAAACCGACCGGTAGCCGTATCCCAGTCTGGTCGGTGGCGGCCAATGGTGCCGCGGTTGCGCCCTGCCATCATGCCGTCCGCCGCGTCTCCGGCATCACCAGCCAGATCACGAACAGCCCGAATGCGGCGATCCCGGCGAGGCCCATGAAGGCCGTGCTGCTGCCGAGCTTGTCGCTGACATAGCCGGCCAGCACCGTGCTGAGCGACGCGCCAATGCCGACCGCGGTACCGACAATGCCCTGCGCCAGGTTGAAATGGCCGCTGCCGAAGGCGATGTCGGCCACGATCAGCGGCACCATTACGCTGAAGATCGCCGCGGTGATGCCGTCGAAAATCTGCACCATGACCAGCACATAAGGGTCGCGCACCGTCGCGAACAACAGGCCGCGGATCGCCAGCGCGGCGAATGCGATCAACAACAGCGGCCGCCGCCCCCAGGCCTGGGCCTTGCGGCCGACCGACGGCGAGGACAGCGCGACGATCGCCTGCGGCACAATGATGCAGGCAGCGATCAGGACCGGCGCCCATTGGCTCGACCGTGTCGTCACCACGCCCGCCATCAAGGGCAGCATCGCGGCATTGGCGAGCTGGAACAGCATCATCGCGCCGGCGAAGATCAAGAGCGGCCGCTGCCGCACCAGGCCGACGACGCTGGTGGCGCGCTTGTCGGGGACTTCCCGTTTCACCTCGCCATGGGCCTGCGCGATGTCGATCTCGCGCTCGCGGATCCGGGCCAGCGACAACAGCGTCGGGATCGCCAGGATGAAGGTGACGAGGAACACCGAGCGGCTCGACAGCAGATAGCCGCAGGCGCCCATCAGTGCTGCGGCCGAGCCGCTGCCGAGCGAGGCGAAGCGCGCATTGCGGCCGAGCCGCTCGCCGATCGCAAGCGGCCCGACCAGGCCGAGGCTGATCGCGGCGATCGCCGGACCGAGCACGCAGCTCGCGAGCGCGTGCAGCGTCGCGGCGAGCGTCACCACGGGAAAGATCGGCCAGAGCGCGTAGGCCAACGCGCTGGCGCCAATCGCGGCCACCGCACAGCCCGCAACGACCCGCTCGGAGCGCGCCGCATCGACGATCGCTCCGCCGGGCATCTGGCCCAAGAGTCCGATAATGCCGCCGATCGAGAGCACGAAGCCGATCTCGACCTGGGTCCATTTCTGCGTCGTCAGATAGACCGCGACGAACGGGCCGAAGCCGGTCTGCACGTCGGCCAGGAAGAAGATGAACCAGTCGAGGCCGCGCTGGCTTTCCCGCGACGGCCCGCGCGGTTCCTCCGGAGTGGGCTGATCGGGGACAATTGACACAACGTTGGTGCTGCCGGCTGATCGCTCGCCACGATCGTCGCCAACCGTCTCTAAAGAAGAGTTCGGACGCGCGACCAGCTCTACCCCCCTAATGTTCGTAATCCCATGGATGCAGGCTTCCCGCCGCGCCCAGCACGATCAGCGGCGTATCTTCCTTGTACTCGGGCGCAGCGCTCACCTGCTGCTTGTTGAGGTCCAGCGTGATGCTGTCGCTCTTGCTGGAAACACCGGCGAAACGCAGCGCGTTCCAATCGACCACGATCTTGCGGCTGCCGACGCCGAGGAAGCCGCCGAAATCGATCACTGCGGCGCGGACCTTGCCGTCGCGGTCGACAATGACGTCGACGATACGGCCCATGTTCTCATTGGCGGAACTGCGAACGTCGCGCCCGAGAATGCCGTGCGCATCGCGAGCACCGATCACGGTCACCGACGGCGGCGGCGACGGTTCCTTGGACGATTCCTTTGAGGGCTCCTTCGCCTGCTCCTTCGGCGTCGCAGAGGCTGCTGGCGGCGCCTGGGCTGCCGGCGGCGATGGTGCAGGCGCCGGCGCTTCGTCGTCGGCGGCCCGGACACCCGCGCATGCCAGCAGCGCCGCTGCGACCAGCATCATCATCATCCTCGGACGCATGTTACTCTCCCCGCGATTTCCCGGCGCGCGCATGCCGCACGACGACGCTCAATGCGTCAGCACGATAGACACCTGGATCTGGCCGCGCGTTCGCAACACTTCGAGCGACACCTCGTCGTCATGGCGGCGCAGCCTCAGATCGACACTGGAAGCGCCGAGCCTGAGGTCGCGCAGCACCACGTCGTTGAGGAACTCCGGCAGCCGCGGATCGCGCAACCTAATCTCGCCGCGCGCGGTGTCGAACTCGAGGCCGAGCGCCGCCTCCAGCAGCGTGAACGGCGTCGCGCTCGCCCAGGCCTGCGGTGCACAGGCCACGGGATAGAGCACCGGGCCGCGCCGGCGCTCGCGGCGGAAGCCGCAGAACAATTCCGGCAGCCGCCGCAGTTCCATATAGCTCGCGGCGTCGAACAGGCCCTTGAACAGATGCGCGACCGAATGCTTGAGGCCGTAGCGGGCAAATCCGAGCGCGATCAGCGCATTGTCATGCGGCCAGATCGAGCCGTCGTGATAGGACATCGGGTTGTAGCGCACTTCGCCCGCGGCGACGGTGCGGATGCCCCAGCCCGAAAAGAACTTCTGGCTCATCAGGTCGGCGGCGACCCGTCGCGCGCGGTCTTCCCGCACCATGCCGGAAAACAATGTCTGGCCGGCATTCGACGTGCGCACCTTGCACGGCTGCTTGGCGCCGTCGAGCGCGACCGCATATGTGCCGAGCTCCTCGCACCAAAATGCTTCCTCGAACCGCTCGCGCAGCCGCTCGGCCTCGGCTTCCAGCTTCGCAGCCTTGTCGGCAAAGCCGAGCTTGCGCGCCGCGCGCGCGGCAAGCTGCTTGCCGGCAAATACGTAGCCCTGCACTTCCGCGAGCGCGATATTGCCCTCGGCAAGCGTTCCGTCGGCGTGGAAGATGGCGTCGAACGAATCCTTCCAGCCTTGATTGCGCAGCCCCTCCTCGGTGGCGCGCTGATATTCGACGAAGCCGTCACCGTCGGGATCGCCCGGGCCGTCGATCCATTGCAAGCCGGCCTCGACCGCGGGCCACAGCTCGCGCAGCGTCTCCAAATCGCCGGTGCGCTCCAGATAGAGCCCGGCGAGCAGCACGAACAGCGGAGTCGAATCGACGCTGCCATAATAATGCGCGAACGGCACCTCACGAAGCGCGGCCATCTCGCCGCCGCGCATCTCGTGCAGGATCTTGCCTGGCGCGGCATCGGCCAGCGGATCGACCGCCTTGGCCTGGAACAGCGCGAGCCGCTTCAGCACGCCCTTGGCGATCCGTGGATCGACCCACAGCATCTGCAACGCGGTGATCAGCCCGTCGCGGCCGAACGTCGTCGAATACCAGGGAATGCCGGCATAGGGGTAACGGCCCTGCGGCGTCTCGGTCATCAGCATGTTGAGGTCGGCCATCGCCTGGCACAGCACCTCGTTGAAGATGTTGTTCGAGGTCTCGATGCTGGCTGCGCCGGCCGACGAAGTCCGCATCTCGCGGCGATGCGCCAGCAGGCCGCGGAAGAACGGCACCGGCTTCTGCATGATCGGCTTGTTGCAGGAGACCGCGACGAACAGCGACGTGACCTGCCCCGGCTCGAGATCGAAATGATAGGTCGCCGCGTTGACCGACAGCCGCGTCGGCCGCGGATCGAAATGCAGCGCGGTGATCCGCGTCTGCTCGTCGAGGCCGCAATATTCCAGCACCACGTCGGTCGGGCCGAGCAGCTTGCTCGAGCCGATGCCACGCCGCGGCCGGCGCTCGCCGCGCACCTCGAACAGATCGGCAAAGTCATTGTCGAACAGCAGCGTGAGATCGAAGCTCGCGGCATGATCGCCGTGATTCTGCAGGCCGATGCGCTGATAGGCCGTGCCGCGCCACAGAAAGATCGAGCGCACGATATGCAGCGTGTCCTTCGGCAGCGTGAGGCGGTCGTCGCGATAGACGTCGGAATTGGTAAGGTCGACCGTCAGCGCCGAATTGTCGTCGCGCATGTTGGAGCCGAGCAGGAGCGGCTGCACGTCCTCCAGCACCATTTCCAGCCGCGCCAGGTAGCGGGTGTCGGCGTTGAACAGGCCGTCCGGCCCGCCGGCCGAGGCGCCGATGTCGCCATGGCTGTCGAGCACGATGAAGGTGTCGTCATGCTTGAGCGAGCGCCGCGGCCGCGCCGCGGGCCCGGTCATCGGAATGTAGAACGGCGATTCGGCGACGTGCTCCGTGATGCGAGCGGTGATGATCTGCGTAACGACGTCAGCTGCCATCAGAACCTCTGGCGACTTTGCTTGGCCCGTATCCTGGTTCGAACGAACGCACCGGAACGCACAAACGCACTTGACGACGCGGGGTCAGGCCGCGCTGGTGGAAAGTCGGCCCATTTCACGCGCGACCAGGTCGCGGTAGGGGCCCCTTCCCTTCACGAGGATATCGGGCGGACCGTCCTCGACGATCCGGCCACCCTGCAGCACGAGCACGCGGTCGAAGCTGCGCAACGTCGCGAGGCGGTGCGCGATCGCGACCACGGTACGCCCGCGCATCAGCCGCGACAACGCCTCGCGGATCGCCTCCTCGGAGTCGGCATCGAGCGCCGCGGTGGCCTCATCGAGCAGCAGGATCGGCGCATCCTTCAGGAAGGCGCGCGCGATCGCGATGCGCTGGCGCTGGCCGCCGGAGACCTTGACGCCGCGATCGCCGACGATGGTGTTCATGCCCTCGGGCAAAGTTTCGATGAAGTCGCAGCGCGCCGCGATCGCCGCCCGCAGCACCTCGTCGTCGGTGGCGTCCGGCCGGCCGTAGCGGATGTTCTCCAGGATCGAACGGTGGAACAGCGAGATATCCTGCGGCACCACCGAGATTGCGGCGCGCAGGCTTTGCTGCGTGACGCGCGAGATGTCCTGGCCGTCGACGGTGATGTTGCCCTGCTCGACGTCGTAGAAGCGCTGCAGAAGGGTAAACAGTGTTGACTTGCCGCCGCCGGAGTGGCCGACCAGGCCGACCCGCTGGCCGGGCTGGATGCGCAGGCTGAAGCGCTCGAACACCTGCAGGCCGCCGGGATAGCGGAACGAGACGTTGTTGAAGGCGATCGCGGCGCCGCTCTTCACCAGCGCCTCGGCCTCCGGATGGTCCTTCAGCTCGTGCGGCTGCAGCAGCGTCGCCAGCGCCTCGGTCAGCCGCGCGACATGCTGGGTGACGTCGACCAGCGCGACCGCGAGATCGCGGGTGGCGCTGAGGATCGAGATGCCGAGCGTGCAGACCAGCACGACGTCGCCGGTGGTCGCCGCGCCCTGCTGCCAGAGGCTGAGCGCCCAGGCCAGCATCGCGATGGTCA
Source organism: Bradyrhizobium sp. USDA 4503 (assembly GCF_054055815.1). NCBI lineage: Bacteria > Pseudomonadati > Pseudomonadota > Alphaproteobacteria > Hyphomicrobiales > Nitrobacteraceae > Bradyrhizobium > Bradyrhizobium sp. USDA 4503. The sequence goes on along the minus strand of NZ_JBSRXS010000001.1, from coordinate 8,578,115 downwards.
GGATGACGGTCACGCCGGCGTGAATGAGACGAAGCTTCTCGAGGTAGCGCAGGGAACGGCCACGCGCGACGAGTTCCCGATTGACGGTCGCATCGAAGCGTTCGTGCTCATAGCCGAGGCCGCAGAACGCGCGTACCAGCGGCAGGTTGTTGATGACGTCGACCATTTCGCCGTCCACGGCGGCCGCCCTGTTGGCGAAATCGTCATGCAGCGGCCGGCCGGCGGCGGCGATGCGGAACATGGCCACCACCATGGTTCCGGCGATCAGGATCAGCACTGCTGACATTGTCACGCTGACTGTTCCAACCAGGGCGATCGCCGCGAAGGTCGCGATGCAGGGCGGCAACACGTTCCATACGAACATATTCTCGACGGTGAACACCGCGTTCGAGGTCGCCGTGATCCGGCTGGTCAGCATGCCCGGCAGCCGGTCCGTGAAATAGCTCGGCGCGTGGCCGGTGAGATGGCGGAACATGTCGCGGCGAAGATCGCCGGTGACGCTGACAAAGGTGTAGCTCGCGGTCCAGCTCGCGATCCGCCACAGGAAGTTGTCGGCTGCAATCAGTGACATGAGCAGAGCGAATGCCAGCCATACGCCGCTCGCGGCCGACGGCCCTGCCGACAGCGCATCGACCAGATTCTTCACGCCGTATTGCGTGCCTACCGAGCAGGCAACCGCCGCAACAACGGCTGACAAAATCACAACATGCGACGGCAGACGCCGGCGCAGATAGCGCAACACAAAGGGAAACGGACGATGCGCATATCCTGACAGATGGTCCATGACGTCCTGCAAAGCTGTTGAAGGTGAACGAGAAAATTCTAGTCGAAGCTCTCGCGCACGATGACGTGAAGGGCGGCGGTGGGATTCCTTGATGCAGCCATCACTGCGCAACAATTTTGCAACGCTGGCATAGGCAAAACCGTGTTGGAGCGTGATGGCATCAGCAAGACCACAGTGTGATGGAAGAAAGAAGCGGCAGATCTCCCACATCTAAGGAACCTCGCACGTGCGAGAACGTTCCCGTCTTTGGCATGTCGGTGCCATCTGAGGGCTGAGGGTAGTTCATTCCACATTACAAACAGGAGACGGAGAGATGCGCATCGCGCAGGTTGCCCCGCTGACGGAGGCTGTTCCCCCCAAGCTCTACGGCGGCACCGAACGGGTCGTGCACTGGCTGACCGAAGAACTTGTAACACTTGGACATGACGTGACGTTGTTCGCCAGTGGCGATTCTCAAACCTCCGCGAAGCTCGATGCGACCTGGCCGAAGGCACTGCGGCTCGACGGCTCGGTCCGCGATCCCAATGCGCTCCACATGGTGATGCTGGAACGCGTGCGGCAGAAGGCCGACGACGAGGAGTTCGACTTCCTGCACTGCCATCTCGACTATTATCCGTGGTCGCTGTTCGCGCGGCAGCCGACGCCGTTCGTCACCACCTTGCACGGACGGCTCGACCTGCCGGAGCATCAGCCGGTCTTCAACACCTTCTCGAAGATTCCGGTGATCTCGATCTCCAACGCGCAGCGGCGGCCGGTGCCGCAGGCGCATTGGGTGCGCACCATCCATCACGGCCTACCGGAGAATCTGCTGACGCCGCAACCGGCGAAGCCGTCCTATCTCGCGGTACTCGGGCGCATCGCGCCGGAGAAAGGCGTCGATCGCGCGATCAAGATCGCAACCCGCTGCGGCATTCCGCTGAGGATCGCGGCTAAGGTCGATCGTGCCGACCAGGAATATTACGATGAGTTGATCAAGCCGCTGATCACCAGCAACCCGTTGGTCGAGTTCATCGGCGAAATCAGCGACCGCGAGAAGCCGGATTTTCTCAGCGGCGCGATCGGGCTCCTGGTTCCGATCGACTGGCCGGAGCCGTTCGGCCTCGTGATGATCGAAGCGATGGCCTGCGGCACGCCCGTCATCGCCTATAACCGCGGCTCGGTGCCGGAGATCATCGAGGATGGCCTGACCGGCTTCATCGTCGAGGACGAGATCAGTGCGATCTCCTCCGTCGGCCGCCTAGGAACGCTCAATCGCGACGCGATCCGCAAGCAGTTCGAGACCCGCTTCACCGCGCGGCGCATGGCGCTCGACTATCTCGCCGCCTTCCGCGGCCTGATGGAAGCCGAGCCGCGCTTCAAGCTGGTGGCCAGCGCAGAGTAGCAGTTGCAGCGGCCGATCGAATGATCCGGCGGGCCGGCCGGCACCATCCGTGCCGGTCCGTCGGGTCGTTCGATTGTCAATAATACCGTCGTGAGCGGCGGCAACTCTCACGCAGCAAAACACTACGCATGCCCGCGTCGCACGATTGCTGCGACGCACCAGCGATGACAGGTTTCCCCATCAGTTCGGCTGATATCGCCTTTGCGAATGCCGAATTACGTGCTCTTATGCGCCGCGCTTGAGCAAAAAATAATAAGCGAGCGGACGGAGCAACCGTGCCGTGATCGCGCAGGGGGAACGCCATGACAGGGGACCGCAAGCCGTCGGCCATTAATAATGCCGCACCGACCAGAGCCTCACAAAACAAGCTGAACCGCCGCAAATTCCTCGCCAAGACCGGCGGCGTGCTGGCGGCAGGCGCGTTCGGCGCCGTTCCGCTGCGCGGCTGGGCGGCCGATCCGATCAACATCGGCGCGCTCTATCCGACCACCGGCAGCATGGCGCAGATCGGCGTCGGCTGCGTGGCTGCGGCCAAGCTCGCGGTCGACATGGTCAACGAGGCCGGCGGCATCAAGTCGCTCGGCGGCGCCAAGCTCAACCTCATCGTCTCGGACGTGCAGAGCGACACCACGGTGACGCGCACCGAGACCGACCGCCTGATCACGGGCAACAAGCTGTCGGCGATCCACGGCTGCTATGCCAGCGCGCTGACCTTGATCGCGAGCGAAGTCTGCGAACGGGCGAAGGTCCCGATCATCACCGGATCGAGCTCCGATCAGCTCAACAAGGGACGCACCTACACCTTCACGCCGTTCGCGCGCGCTTCGCAGTTTGCCAAGGCGCAGCTGCAGATGGCCAAGCTGGTCAGCGAGCAGGCCAAGGTCGCCGTCATTTTCGAGAACACCGCGTTCGGCACCTCGACCTCGAACGGGCTGAAGGAGCTGGCGCCGGGCGAAGGCGTCGAGATCGTGATGTTCGAGCCCTACTCGGCCGGCTTCACCGATGCGAGCCCGCTGATCAACAAGGTCAAGGCCTCCGGCGCCAACACGCTGTTCTCACTGTCCTATCTCAACGACCTCATCCTGATCGTGCGCACCGTGAAGCAGGTCGGGCTCAACATCGCGATCAACGGCGGCTCCGGCGGCTTCGTGATGCCGGACTTCTACAAGAATGTCGGCAATGCCGCCGAGGGCCTGCAGGGCGTTGCGCACTGGAACCACGACGTCAGCGACGACGCGCAGAAGGTGAATGCCGAATTCAAGAAGCGCACCGGCGAGTTCGCGTTCGAATATGCCGGCGGCCTGGTCGCGCAGACCTTCATGCTGGCCGACGCGCTGGAGCGCGCCGCCTCCGCCGATCCCAAGAAGGTGCGCGAGGCGCTCTCGACGCTCGATGTTTCCTCGGGCTTTGCTGCGATGGCGCCGGGCGGCAAGGTGAAGTTCGGGCCGGACGGCAAGAACGTCTACGGCCGCCCGGTCGGCGTGCAGTGGCAAAACACCGATCTCGTCAGCGTCTTCCCGAAGGAAGACGCCCGCGCCCCGCTGATGAAGACCTGAACCGCGGTCGCATCGCATGTGGGAGACACTGGCCCAGGCCGTGATCAACGGCCTGCTCATCGGCGGCATCTACGCGCTTGTCAGCATCGGCGTCACGCTGATCTTCGGCGTGGTCAAGATCGTCAACTTCGCCCAGGGCGAGTTCGTGATGATCGGGATGTATATCTCGTTCTTCCTCGCCACCCAGTTCGGCATCGATCCACTGGTCTCGCTCGTGGTCTCGATGCCGGTGCTGTTCCTCGCCGGCGTCCTGATCCAGCATTTCCTGATCCGCAGGGTGCTGGGGCCGAACGACATGCCGCAGATCTTCCTGACCTTCGCGCTGTCGCTGTTGCTGCTCAATCTCTCGCTGATGTTGTTCAGCGCCAATTACCGCACAGTCCACACGTCCTATTCGGATGCGGCGTGGCATATCGGCGGGCTGTACATCCCGGTGGCGAAACTGATCGCCTTCGCGGTCGCGATGGCGCTGAGCGGGCTGCTGTGGGTATTCCTGCACACCACCGATCTCGGCCGCGCGATGCGCGCCGCATCGCAGAACCGCGACGTCGCGATGCTGATGGGGATCAATCCGAACCGCGTGTTCGCGGTCGCGTTCGGCACCGCGCTGGCGCTCGCGGGCGCCGCCGGCTCGCTGCTGATGCCGTTCTATTCAGCCTATCCGTTTGTCGGCCAGGTGTTTGTGCTGATGGCGTTCGTCGCCGTGGTGATGGGCACGCTCGGCAATGTGATGGGCGCGCTGATCGCAAGCCTGATGATGGGCGTCGCGGAATCGCTCGGCATCCAGTTCGTCGGCGCCGATTCCGGCCTGATCGTGGTGTTCGCGCTGCTGCTGCTGACGCTCGCGTTCAGGCCGAGCGGGCTCGGCGCCAGGAGGGGCCGGTGATGCAGACGTCCAGCAACATGAAATGGCTGTGGCTTGCGATCGGGGCGGTCGTCATGCTCGCCTTGCCCCAGCTCGTCACCTCGTCATTCGCGATCGACATCTTCATCCGCATCCTGCTGTTCTCCTTCATCGGCGTCGCCTGGAACCTGATGGGCGGCTACGCCAAGCAGCTGTCGCTTGGCCACGCCGCCTATTTCGGGCTCGGCGCCTACACCTCCACCATCATGCAGGTGAACTACGGCATCTCGCCCTGGATCGGGATGATCGCGGGCGGCGTGGTCGCGATGCTCGCAAGCCTGCCGATCGGCTGGCTCTGCTTCCGCCTGCGCGGCCCCTATTTCACCATCGCCACCATCGCGACCGCCCAGGTGCTGATGCTGATCTTCCTCAAGTTCCGCGACTTCGCCTGGGGCGCCGAAGGCACCACGATCCCGAACCTCGGCAGCGCGCCGCTGATGATGCAGTTCGAGGAGAAGTCGTCGTACTATTACGTCGTGCTCGGCCTGCTCGTGGTCGGGCTGTGGATCACCCACAGGATCGAGAAATCCTGGATCGGCTACTATCTCGTCGCGATCGGCGAGGATGAGGACGCCGCCGAGGCGGTCGGCGTCAACGCGCCGAAGGTCAAGCGCGACATCTACATGATCAGCGCGTTCCTGACTGCGCTCGCCGGGACTTTCTACACGCAGTACATCTACTTCATCGATCCTGCGACCGCGTTCAGCTTCAACGTCTCGATCGAGGCGGCGCTGGTGTCGATCGTCGGCGGCATCGGCACGCTGTGGGGCCCGGTGATCGGCACCGTGCTGCTGGAGACCACCTCGGCGCTGCTGCAAAGCTGGCTCGGCAGCTCGGTCGGCGGCATCCAGCTCACGGTCTACAGCCTGATCCTGATGGCTGTCATCCTGTGGCGGCCGACCGGGCTGATCGGGTTCGCGACCGATATCTATCACCGCACCGCCCGGCGCAAGCCGGCGCGCGCCTGAGGTCGTCGCGATGGCAGAAGCACTCGTCATCAAGGGTCTCAGCAAGCGCTTCGGCGGCCTGCGCGCCGTGCAGGACGTCAGCTTCACGGTGCAGGAGAACGAGACGGTCGCGCTCATCGGGCCGAACGGCGCCGGCAAGACCACGAGCTTTCATTTGATCACGGGATTTCATCGACCGGATTCCGGCTCGGTGCTCGCCTTCGGTCACGAGGTCGTGGGGCTCAAGCCGCATGACGTCTGCGCGCTGGGCCTTGCCCGCACCTTCCAGGTGGCAAAGCCGTTCGGCGCGATGACCGTGCTCGCCAATGTGATGACCGGCGCGTTCCTGCGCGACCGGCATATCGCGGCCGCGCACAACAAGGCGCTCGAGGCGATCGAGTTCGTCGGCCTCTCCGCCAAAGAGCAGACCCCGGCCAAGGACCTCACCACCATCGACCAGCGCCGGCTGGAAATGGCCCGCGCGCTGGCAACGCAGCCAAAAATCCTGCTGCTCGACGAGGTGATGGCCGGACTCAACCCGGCCGAGATCGACCAGGCGGTGGCGCTGGTGAAGAAGCTCTCCGCCAGCGGCCTCACCATCGTGATCGTCGAGCATGTGATGCGCGCGATCATGGCGGTGGCTCGCCACATCGTGGTGCTCGACCACGGCCAGAAGATCGCCGAGGGCGCGCCGAAGGAGATCGTGGAGAATCCGGAAGTGATCCGCGCCTATCTCGGCTCCTATGTGCATCCGCCGGCGCAGGGAGACGCCCATGCTTGAGCTCTCGCGCGTCAGCGCCAGCTACGGCTCGGTCCCTGCCATCACCGATGTCAGCATCTCCATTGGCGAGGGCGAAGCCGTCGGCCTGTTAGGTGCCAACGGTGCCGGCAAGAGCACGACGCTGCGCGCCGTCTCCGGCCTCGTCAAGCTGTTCGGCGGCAAGGTCACGTTCGACGGCGTCGACCTCGCCACGCTGCCGCCCTACCGGATCCCCGAGCTCGGCATCGCGCATGTGCCGGAAGGCCGCCAGGTGTTCCCGGAAATGACGGTGCAGGAGAATCTCGAGATCGGCGCCTACACGCCGAAGGCCAAGGCGGATCGCGCGCGCACGATGGAGCTCGTCTACAGCATCTTCCCGCGGCTCGCCGACCGCAGGAGACAGCTCGCCGGCACCATGAGCGGCGGCGAGCAGCAGATGGTCGCGGTCGGCCGCGGGCTGATGCTGAAGCCCCGCCTTCTGATGCTGGACGAGCCCTCGCTGGGCCTCGCGCCTGTGATGACCGACGTCACCTTCGAGAAGATCGGCGAGATCCACAAGATGGGCACCGCGATCCTGCTGGTCGAGCAGAATGTCAGCCGCGCGCTGTCGCTGGTGCAGCGGGCCTACGTGCTGGAAAGCGGCAATGTGATCATGCAAGGCAGCAGCGCCGAGCTCGCGGGCAACAAGCAGGTGCAGGCGGCGTATCTCGGGATTTGAGATACTTGCCAACTCAGTGCGTAAGTTAAGTGCCACGTCATTCCGGGATGGTCCGAAGGACCAGACCCGGAATCTCGAGATTCCGGGTTCGATGCTTCGCATCGCCCGGGAATGACTTCGTCAAGTCACCGCCGTCCGCTTCGGCTCGACGATCTCGAACATCCGCGGGAATTCGTCCATCAGCGCCATCAATTCATCGAGCCGCTGCAGCTCGCCGGATGTCTTGATCCTGCCGGCATCGACGGCGTCCGGGAAAGTGGTCAGCTTGGCGATGACCTCGTCCAGCACGCTGCGCGCCAGCGTGAAGCTCGCCTGCGCATCGGCCGCCTGCGCACCCCTAACGTAGGTCAGGGCTGAATTCTCGAGATTGAGCACGAAGGTCTCGCCGGTATCGGTAAAGCTCCAGTTCAGCACGATGCGCTTGCCTTCGGCCTTGGGGCCGTTGAGGCGGATGCCGAGCACGTCCCAAAGCTGCTCGGTGCGCAGCGCAGCCAGCGTCTCGCGCGGCATCGGCGAGCGCGGCGGCGTCTTCGGCATGCCCTGCCGCAGCTCCTGCGCACCGAACAGATAGGCGTTGCGCCAGGTCGAGCTTTCCGCGGCATAGCCGAGCTGCTCGAACGTGTCGGCGAGGAGCGAGCGCGCGGCCTGATTATCAGGCTCGGCGAACACGAGATGGCTGACGGCCTGCGCCACGAAACGGAATTCGCCCTTGGCAAAATCCGCCGCGGCGCGTTTCAGGATCGCGTCGGCGCCGCCCATATACTCCACATATTTCTTGCCGGCCTCGACCGGCGGCAGCGGATCGAGGTTGACCGGATTGGCATCGTACCAGCCGAGATATTTCTGGTAGATCGCCTTCACATTGTGCCTGATGTGGCCGTAATAGCCGCGGCCGTGCCAGGCGCCCTCCAGGCTCTGCGGCAGGCGGATCGTCTCGGCGATCTCGGCTGCATTGAGCCCATGGTTCATTAGACGGATGGTCTGGTCGTGCGCGTATTTGTAGAGGTCGCGCTGCTCGCGGATCATGGTGTCGATCCGCGCCTGCCCCCACACCGGCCAGTGGTGCTGGCCGCACATCGCTTCCGCCTTGCCGCCCCACATCTGCAACGCCTCGCCGAGATATTTCGACCAGGCCAGCGCATCGCGCACATCCGCGCCGCGGAACGGCAGCAGATTGTGGAAATTGTGCGTGCAGTTCTCCGCAAGATTCAGGAGCTTGTAGCGCGGGATGAAGAAATGCATCTCCGCCGGCGCCTCGCTGTTCGGCGCCATCTGGAATTCGAACTCGACGCCGTCGATCACGCGCTTGTCGCCGGTCGCGATGATCAAATCGGTCGGCCGCAGCAGCGCCACGCCGCCCGCCGCCATAGTCTTGCCGAGGCCGCAGTCGACATGGCCGCGCACGCCCCTGGCGAGGAACGGCCCGAACTGGTATTGCGCACGGCGCAGCATCGCCGGCCCCGCGATGATGTTCTCGGAGACCGCATGCTCCATGAAGAGGTTCGGCGCGATGATCGGCACGCCCGCCGCCAGCATAGCGTCGTCGAGCACACCGCGGGCGCCGCCCCAATGGTCGGTGTGGGTGTGGGTGAAGATGACGGCGGCGACCGGCCGCTTGCCGCGGTGCCGGAAGTACAATTCCATCGCGGCGCGCGCGCCCTCGATCGAGGTCAGCGTGTCGACCACGATGACGCCCGTGTCACCCTCGATCAGGGTCATGTTGGCGATGTCGAGGCCACGCACCTGGTAGACACCCGGCACCACCTCGAACAGGCCGTGATGCATGTTGAGCCGCGACTGCCGCCACAGGCTCGGATCGACGGTCGCGGGCGCTTTCTCCTCGGACAGGAATCCGTAGGGCTCGAGACTCCAGACCACCCTGCCCTGGGCCGAGGTGACGCGTGCGTTCTCGATGGTGCCGAGAAAGCCGCGCGCGGCGTCGTCGAAGTCCCTGGTGTCGGCGAACGGCAGCGCCTTCAGCGTCGCCGCGTGCTGCGCGATGACCGGCGCGGATGCCGCCTTCGGACTTTCATGCGACGTTTCGCTTGCGGTTGTCTGGGCCATACTCAAGCACTCCCTCGATTGGCGGAAATCGGTTCCGATCGCGCTTCCCTCAGCGGAATTGCACGCCCTCGAACTGGCCGCTACGGCGCCAGCCGTCGATATATTTGAAGTAGGCCAGCGCGCCCGAGGGATGGCCGACACTGAGCTTGGCCGCGGAACCGGGCTCACGGCCCTCATTGTTGTAGTAACCGGGCGTGCAATCCGGCCCGCCGATCATCCGGCCGACGCCAGTCAGCAGCAGTTCGACCCAGCGATCCTCGGCTTCCTTGCTGACCTCGATTTCCATGAAGCCGTTGTCCTGCGCGTGGCCGACCATCAGCGCGATGGTGCGCGCCGCTTCGGTCAGATTGTGTGGCACGTTGGAGATCAGATTGGCGCCCTGGGTCGGCTGCACGAAGAACACGTTGGGGAAGCCGTGCACGTGGATGCCGTGCTTGGTACGCATGCCCTCGGCCCAGTGCTCCGATAGCTTGATGCCGTCGCGGCCGGTCAGATCGAAGCCCGCGCGCCGCTTGTACTCGGTACCGACCTCAAAGCCGGACGCATAGATGATGCAGTCGAGCTGATACTCCTTGCCCGCAACGACGATTCCGTTCTCGGTGATCTCCTCGACGCCCTTGCCGTCGGTATCGACCAGATGGGTGCCCGGCGTATTGAACGCCTGCAGATAGGCGTCGTGGAAGCATGGCCGCTTGCAGAGCTGGCCGTACCAGGCCTTGAGATTCCTGGCAGTGTCGGCATCGCGGACGATGGTGTCGACCCGGTTGCGGATTTCCTCCATCTTCTCGAAGTCAGAATCCTCGAACGCGGCCCGCATGTTCTCCACGCTTCGCTGCTCGCGCGGCAGCAGCATGATCTTGGCGCGGATCCGCTTCGACAGGTCGGTCCAGCCGTCCTGCACCAGATCTTCCTCGGCCGATCCGCCGGCCTGGTTGGCGGTGAAATTCTCCAGCCAGCGCTGTTGCCAGCCCGGCGTCGCGATCTCGGCAAACCAGTCGGGATCGATCGGCCCGTTGCCACGCACATCGACCGACGACGGCGTGCGCTGGAATACGTAGAGCTCCTTGCAGGCGCGCGCGAGGTGCGGAATGCATTGCACGGAGGTCGCGCCGGTGCCGATGATGCCGACGCGCTTGTCGGCAAGCTTGTCCATCAGCGCGCCCGCAGGGTTACCGCCGGTGTAGTCGTAATCCCAGCGGCTGGTGTGGAACGAGTGGCCCTTGAAGCGCTCGATGCCGGGTATGCCGGGCAGTTTCGGCACGTGCAGCGGGCCTGTGCCGATGCCGACATATTGCGCGGTAAACGCGTCGCCCCGCGTGGTGCGGATGATCCAGCGCGATTGCGCGGCGTCCCAATCGAGGCTCGTGACCTCGGTGTGGAACAGCGCGTTGTCGTAGAGACTGAATTGCCGGCCGATCCGCTGGCAATGCGCGAGGATCTCGGGCGCATGCGCGTATTTCTCGGACGGCATGTGGCCGGTCTCTTCCAGCAGCGGCATGTAGACCATCGACGCCGTATCGCATTGCGCGCCGGGATATCGGTTCCAGTACCAGGTGCCGCCGAAATCGCCGCCCTTCTCGACAATGCGGACGTCCTTGATCCCGGCCTCGGTCAGCCGCGCCGCGGTGGCGAGCCCGGCGAAGCCGCCGCCGATAAAGGCGAAGGTGACGTGATCGGTCTTCGGCGCGCGCTCAACGACCGGCGTGTAGGGATCGTCGAGATAATGCGCGAGCTGGCCCTTGATCTGGAGATACTGGTCATTGCCGTCGGGACGCAGCCGCTTGTTGCGCTCCTCCTGATACTTCAGGCGCAGCCTCTCCTTGTCGATCGCGGCGGGCTTTGCGTCTCGGGCTTGCTCGGTCATCGTCATCGGAAGTCGCCTCGCTCCAGCGGTTCCTCGTCCTTATTCCCGGCAGATAAGCCGATATCGACACGATTTGCAAATTCATTCCGATATATTGACAAATCAGGCCATCTGCGACCAATATTCCGTATGATAGCATCTTCCCCTGCCGAGACTCAGGCGGACCCGTCCTTTGCGACCACCCTGGCGCATGGGCTCGATGTACTGGCGGCGTTTCGCCGTCATCCCGGCTCGCTGTCGAACGCCGAACTCGCGTTGCATACCGGCCTGTCGCGGCCGACGGTGTCGCGGCTGACCTACACGCTCGAGCAGCTCGGTTATCTCAGGCGCGACACCAAGGGCCGCTTCGTGCTCGGGCTGGGTGCGCTCGCCGCCGCCTATCCTGTGTTGTCCGCGCTGAAGGTGCGTCAACTGGCACGTCCGCTGATGCGCGACTTCGCGACCTATGCCGGCGGCACGGTGTCGATCGCGATGCCGTTCGGCATCGACTTCATCTATGTCGAGACGCTGCGCACGACGGATACGGCGCCGCACGTGCCCGACGTCGGCTTTGTCAGCACGCTGGCGCCGACCGCGGTGGGACGCGCCCTGCTGTCGCTGTTCACCGAGGACGAGCTCGGCGCCTATGTCGCGCGCGTCAAGGCCGAGCGCCCCGACGAATTCGATTACGTGCAGAAGCGCACCTTGCCCGACATCGAATTGTGCCGCGAGCGCGGCTTTGCCGTCTCGCTCGGCGAATGGCGGCGCGAGATCTTCGGCGTCGCCGCCCCGCTCTATCGCACGCCGACCGGCGAGTGCCTGTCGGTCAATTGCGGCGTCCCCTCCTTCCGCTTCAGCGCCGAGCAGATCGAGCGCGAATGCGGCCCGCGCATCCTCGGACTAGCCCGCAGCATCCGCGCGCTGGTGGAGGAAGGCTAGCCCGAGAACCGGCGGCCGCCGCTTCACCTCGCCCCGCGTGCGGGGAGAGGTCGGAACGCATCGTTAGATGGGTTCCGGGTGAGGGGAGCCTCCGCAAACGCAACTATCACTGTATTCGCGGAAGCAGCCCCTCACCCCACCCTCTCCCCTGCGAAGAGCGGGGCGAGGGAGCCCAGCCCCTTCGCCACTCGACGCGACAATACCACGCTCTACTCATGCGATGCCGGCCCGCTGTCGCGATAGGCCCACAGGCATTCGCGCGGCAACGCGACCTGTGCCTCGACGCCGACCTGATGGCGCGCGGCGGTGCCGAGCTCGATCGCTTCCAGCCGTTTGCCGAACAGCTCGATGCCGTAGGCGGTCTGGGTGCCCTGATATCTGCGGTCGAGCACCTTTGCCGCGAACGTGTTGGCGCCGTCGGGCCGGCCGATCGCGATGTTCTCGGGCCGCAGCGCGATCCGCACTTTCTCGTCGGGCTTGAGCGCCTGGCACAGCGCGACCTCCCCCTGCCGGCCGTCACCGAAATCGACCACCCCATAGCGGCCATTGCATGTGACGAGCGTGCCCGCGAGCTCGTTGGTGGCGCCAGTGAAATTGGCGACGAACAGATCGGCCGGACGGTTGTAGATCACGTCGGGCGTGTCCATCTGCAGCAGCTTGCCGTCGCGCATCACCCCGATCCGGTCGCCGAGCACGACCGCCTCGGCCTGGTCATGGGTGACGTAGAGCGCGGTCATCCCGGTCTGCTTGAGGATGACGCGAAGGTCGTCGCGCAGCCGCAGACGCAGTTTGGCATCGAGGTTCGACAGCGGCTCGTCGAGCAGGAGGAGTTGCGGCCGGTACACCATGCTGCGCGCCAGCGCGACGCGCTGCATTTGGCCGCCCGACAGCGCCACCACCGGCCGGTCGGCATAGTCGGACAGTCCGACCAGCGCCAGCGCCTCCTCGACCATGCGGGCAGCATCGGTGCGCCCGATCTTGCGGTGCTTCAGCGGATAGATCACGTTCTGCCGCACCGTCATATGCGGCCACACCGCATAGGACTGGAACACCATGCCGAGATCGCGCGAACGCGGCGGCACGAGGATGCCGCTTGCCGGCGAGGAGACCACCCGCCCGGAAATGCTGATCTCGCCACCGGTCGGATGCTCGAGCCCGGCGACGCAGCGCAGCGTCGTGGTCTTGCCGCAGCCGGACGGCCCCAGCAGCACCACGATCTCGCCGGCCGGCACGCCAAAGCTGACGCCGTCGATGGCCGGGCGGCCGATCGAGAACTGCTTCCTGAGATCGGTGACTTCGAGCGTCGCCGTCATCGCTGCACCATCAGCCTATTGCCGGTAGCCAAACGTCTTGTCCCAGTCCGCGACCCACGCCGCGTGCAGCTTCACATACTCGTCGAACTTCGGATACCAGAGCTTGACCACCTTTGGATCGAACCCCTCCGGATATGCCGGCGGCGCCTTCAGGGATGTGAGATTGCCAAGCTCCTTGATCATGAAGGTCTGTCCTTCCTTGGACAGACACCAGTTCAGGAACAGCTTTGCTGCATTGGGATGGGCCGCCGTCTTCGGAATGCCGGTCGCGTAGGGATTGACCGGAGCGCCTTCGGGCGGAAAGAAGATCTCGATCGGCGCGCCGTCCTTCTTCTTTTGGTAGATCACGTTGTAGAGCAGCGGCGCGATCGCGATCTCGCCGCGCACCAGCGCATCGGCCGTCGGCGCGCCGGAGGGATACAGCACCGGATGGGTCGCGGCCTGCTTTGCCCAATAGTCCTCGCCGAGCGCCTGGCGCTCGAACATGATCCGCGTCCAGGTGGTGCCGCCGGACTGCGCGAACACCTGCCCGATCAATTTGTCATACTGCGGCTTGGTCAGGTCCATCCAGGATTTCGGCGGGTCCTTCACCAGCTCGGTGTTGTAGGCGATCGACCAGGCGATCGTCGCGCGCGGCCAGTATTTCGGCGAGATCAGCGCGTGCGGATCGTAATCGGCCGCGTTCGGCGGCGCGTAATCCTGGAACAGGTCTTCCAGCGGCTGCATCAGCGCGCGGTCGGAATGGTCGACGACGTCGGCGATCAGCTTGCCGGCCGCGGCCTCAGTCTTCACGCGGGTGATCAGCTGGCCGCCGGGCGCCCGGACCATCTCGACCTTGATCTCGGGAAAGCGCTTATTGAAGGCCTTGATGACCTGCTGCTCGATCTCGGCGAAGTTCGCGGTGTAGTAGACGAGCTTGCCTTCGGACTTGGCCGCCGCGATCAACTCCGCCGAGCCGAACTCCTGCGCCTGTGCCGCAGGCGCCAATGCAAGCGTCGCCACGCTTGCCAAGGCCAGTGTGGTGAAGGTTCGTCTATCCATCGCAATCCTCCCCTTATTCGTTGTTATCCGGTCCGCGCCACGTTGCCCTGCGCCGATCCGCGCGACAGCCAGTTGGCGCCGCCGATCAGGACACCGAGCAGCACGGTCTGCACCAGGCTGAAGGCCGCGGTCTTGCCGATATTGCCGCCCTCATAATAGTCGAGCAGCAGCACCGACATCACCATGGTGTTGCTGGTGTAGAGGAAGAGCGACGAGCCGAGCTCGCGGATCGCCAGCACGAACAGCAGCGTCATCGACGCCAGCACCCCCGGCCGCGCCAGCGGCAACACGATCGTCCTGATGGTGCCGAGCATGCCCTTGCCGCAGACCCAGGCGGCCTCCTCGAGTTCGCGGTGGATTTGCAGGAACGAGGTCGACAGCGCTTTCACGGTGTCCGGCATGAAGCGCGCAATGAAGGCCAGCGCGAGAATCCAGATCGTGCCGTAGAGCCCACCCGGCACGCCGATCCAGGCCCAGAGATAGGCGACGCCGACCACCAGCCCGGGGATCGCGACCGGCAGGGTCGAGATCAGGTCGATGGCGCCGCGTCCGCTGACGCGGGTGCGATGGATGGTGTAGCCGATCGCAAAGGCGAGCGCGCCGCCGACAACGGCCGTGATGACGCCGACCTCGACCGCATTATAGATCGAGCGCATCGTCAACGGATTGTCGAAGATGCTCTCGAAATGCGTCAGCGAATATTGCCGCATGTCGAACAGGCTCGCGACGTCGCGGATGAACATGAACTTGCGGAACGCCGCGACGATCAGCGCCAGCGACGGCAGCACCACGACGATGAGGAGGTAGACGATCCCGATCGCGAAGGTGAGCCAGCGCCATGGGCCGAGATCGAGGCTGCGCGGCCGGAACGCCTTGCCCGCGACGGTGGTATAGCTGCGTCCGCTCAGCAATTTCTGCTGCAGATAGACCAGGAGCCCCGTGACCACCATCAGGATGATCGCGACCGCAGCCGCGGTGTTGTAGAGCGGCGGCGACCAGTTGGTGAGCTTGAAGATGTAAGTGGTGAGCACGTTCAGGTTGGTCGGCGCGCCGAGCACGGCGGGGATGCCGTAGATGCCGAGCATCACGATGAACGACAGCAGCATGCCCGAGACGATCGCCGGCATGATCAGCGGGAACGTCACCGTGAACAGGGTCGCGACCGGGCTCGCGCCGGAGATTTCCGCGGCCTCCTCCAGGCTCGGGTCCATGTTGCGCAGCGCCGACGAGGTGAACATGTAGACATATGGCGCGTAGTAGATGCCGAACACGAACACCAGGCCCCACATCGAATAGAGATCGACGCGCAGGTCGGAGCCCATCCACTTGAACATCGTGTTGATCAAGCCGGTCTTCGGCGAACCGAGAATCGCCCAGGCCACCCCCGCGACCAGCGGCGGCGCGAACAGCGGCAGGATGCTCGCCGCGGCGATGAAGCCCTTGAACGGCGTGTTGGTGCGCACCACGATCCAGGAGAACAACAGCCCGATCGCGACCGCGATCACCGTGCCGCCGCCGCAGGCAATCAGCGTGTTGAGCAGCGCTTCGGCGACGTTCGGATTGGCCAGCACGGCGAGGAAATTGGCGATCGACAAATGGCTCAGGCTGAGACGGATGCCGTCGACCACCGGATTGGTGTCGGTGAGCGCGCCGAGCAGCAGCATGAAGACGGGATAGATGACCAGGAAGGTCAGGATCGCCAGCAATGCCGCGACCCAGAGGCCGGTGAACGCGCGGCGGCGAGTCCCCTCGCTGGCGCTTCGCATGGCTTCGCTGCGCCGGTCGGCCTGTCCGTGCAATGCGCGTTCCCTCTTGCGGCCCGATCTGACGCCGGGCCTGCTTGTATACCAAGGGTAGTCGATCGTGACTGTGACGCAAGCTATCCGAAAGTCGCTTCGGCGCGATTCTGTGACGCACCGCGGGAACACGAAATCGATTGATCGCGTTCGCACGCTGCTCCACCGCCGTCGTCCCGGCGACGGCCGGGACCCATACTCCGCGGCGGATGTCTTGAACGGGACTCGTCGTTCCAGCACGCCCAACAAGCAGCATCGGTGGCTATGGGTCCCGGCCTGCGCCGGGACGACGATGCGGGTGGGGCGGAATTCGAGATGTCAAAACAGCCACTCGGTGTCATCACCCGCGCAAGCGAAAGCGGGTGATCCATCACTGACACCTCACTCCAAGGCATGGACGGCCTCCCGAATCGGACCAATCCAGCCAATGTTGATGTGTCAGCTATGTCTCCGAACACCCGTCAGTGATCTGTCCGGGCTGAACATCGAGCCGGGCGATGACAGATGTGGATGGGACGCAGTTGCGTCGCCACAGGCTGCCGGGACGCCGGCCCGGAACGATCCGGGCCGGCGTCGGCATCCTAGGCAAGGTAATTGCCTTCGAGCGCCGGCATGATGTCGAGCACTTCGAAATAGTGGTCCCAGAACCTCGTCTCGCGCAGGTGGTCGCAGAACCACGCCCAGGCCGAGAGGTCATCGGTCTCGCAGATCATGACGTCGGTCGCCCTGGTCGAGAAGGCCTCCGGCTCGAACCAGCGCACCTTCAGCTCTGGACGGCGCCGGAGCAAGGGAATGACCTCCTCGTGCAGGAAGGCGAGGCGCTGGTCGGTCTTCAGATCGAGCCAGTGCCGCGTGGTCTTGATCATGACGAAGATATGAAACCTGTGCGGATCGTCCTCGTGCTCGGGAAGCACGGGGGACGAGGTCGTTTGCAGTGTCACCATTGATCGGTTCTCCTTTCACGGCCATAATGTGAGTAATTGCTCATATTTCACAACTCGCGTTTTGGGAGATATCCGTCATGCCGGCGAAGCGGCGCATAAAGGCCCGGAAACAGCCGCTTCAGCAGCGTTCGCGGGAAACCGTGGCGGTGATTCTGGAAGCGGCGGCTCGCGTTTTGGAAGCGGGCGGGCTCGAGGGCTACAACACCAATGCGGTCGCCGAGCGCGGCGGGATCAGCGTCGGCTCGGTGTACCAGTACTTCCCGAACAAGGACGCGCTGACGCTGGCTTTGATCACGAGGTTCGAGGACGCGCTGCTGGCGAAAGTGCGGGATGCGGTCGCGGCATCCGAGGGCAAGAGCCTGACGGTATCGCTCAGCCTGATCGTTCGGGCCCAGCTCGAGGCGCATGCCGAGCGCGCCGGGCTCAATCGCATTCTGGAGGCCGAGGAGGATCGCCTGCGCGCGGCGTCATTGGGCACGTCAGCGACCGGCGAATTGAAGGAACTGGTCGCCGCCCTGCTGGCGCGGCATCGTCGTGAGATCGCAAGGTCAGTCGACGATGACGCCATCGAGGATCTGATCGTGATCAGCCGCGCCATGGTCGACCACGCGCTTCAAAACGACCTCTCGCAGGCTGCGGCCAGCCGCCGGGTGCTGCGCGCCATCGAAGGATATCTGTTCGGTCCGCGGCGGGACTTCTGACGCTTCCGGCAAGGCCGCTTCGCATACGCATCATGCAATGGCGCGGCTGGGGAACGGGATGCCGGCGTAGTACATGGCGGTCGCGGAGACATTTCAGGCATGCTCGAGAAGACCCCGACCACCGCGGCAACGGCGCCGATCACCGATGGGTTGCCTTGGGAACGCCGCCGCTGGGCGGTGGCCGCGATCTTCACGGCGCTGGCGATGGCCTCGCTCGATACCGCGATCGCCAATATCGCGCTGCCGGCGATTGCGAGCGATCTGCATGTCAGCCCTGCGGAAGTGGTCTGGGTCGTCAACGTCTATCAGATCGCGCTGGTCGCGACGCTGCTGCCGCTCGGCGCGCTCGGCGAGATCGTCGGCCACCAGCGAATCTATCTCGGCGGCCTGCTGCTGTTCACATTGGCGTCACTCGGCTGTGCCCTGGCGTGGTCGCTGCCGAGTCTGCTGGTTGCGCGCACCTTGCAGGGGCTCGGCGCCAGCGGCCTGATGAGCGTCAACACAGCGCTGGTGCGCTTCGTCTATCCGAGCCGGATGCACGGCCGCGGCTTCGGCCACAATGCGCTCGTGGTCGCGACCGCCTTCACGCTGGGGCCGACCATCGCCTCCGGAATCCTCGCGCTCGGCCCATGGCCCTGGCTGTTCGCCGTCAATATTCCGTTCGGCGTCGTCGCGTTGCTGATCGGCATGAAGACGCTGCCGACGACGCCGCGCGCCACCCACGCCTTCGATTTCGCCGGCGCGGCGCTGGCCTGCGCCTGTCTCGGCCTCTTCATCATCGGCATCGGCAGCGCCGCGCACAAGGCCGCGCCGGCGCTTGTCATCGCCGAGCTTGTCGGCGCCGTCCTGTTCGGATGGATCCTGACCCGGCGGCATGCCGACCATCCGGCGCCGATGCTGCCGATCGACCTGTTCCGGCGGCCGATCTTCGCGCTGTCCGCCGCGACCGCCGTCTGCTCGTTCGCTGTGCAGGGCCTCGCCTTCGTGTCGCTGCCGTTCTACTTCGAGGACATATTGCACCGCTCGCAGGTCGAGACCGGCTTCTTCATGACGCCCTGGCCGCTGGTGGTCGCCTTCATGGCGCCGATCGGCGGCCGGCTGTCGGACCGCTATCCGGCCGGCATCCTCGGCGGCATCGGCATGCTGCTGCTCGGACTTGGCATGGTGCTGCTCGCGACCCTGCCGACCGAGCCCAGCGTCGCCAACATCGTCTGGCGCACGATGATCTGCGGCATCGGCTTCGGTTTCTTCCAGACCCCGAACATGAAGGCGATCATGTCGAGCGCGCCGTCGCATCGCAGCGGCAGCGCCAGCGGCATCGTCGCGACCGCGCGGCTGACCGGGCAGACCACCGGCGCCGCCCTCGCCGCGCTCTGCTTCGCGCTGGCCGACCGCGAGGGCGCCACCGTGGCGCTGGCGCTGGGTGCCGGATTTGCCGCGCTCGGCAGCGTCATGAGCTTCCTGCGTTTGGCCGTCGCTTCACCGCAAAAGTCATGACAGGTATGCGGCGCGCACAGTCCGCGGCCAAACACCACAGCATCAACTTTCTTTCGCGCTGCGAGCGCATTTTCTTGATTTGAACCGTTCCAGTTTCAAGGCCAACATCGCGCTGCAGTCCGGTCGGAGGATCGGACCATTCAGGGGATCGCGATGGCAAACCTCAAAATTAACGGCAAGACAATCACTGTAGACGTCGAGGACGATACGCCACTGTTGTGGGCTATCAGAGAGAACGTCGGACTGACGGGGACCAAATACGGTTGCGGCATCGCCCAATGCGGCGCCTGCACCGTGCATATCGACGGCGTCGCGATGCGCTCCTGCGGCGTCACGGTGAGCGAAGCGGCCGGCAAGGAAATCACCACGATCGAGGGTCTCGCGGCGGGCGGCGTGATGCACAAGGTGCAGCTCGCCTGGATCGCCAGCGACGTGCCGCAATGCGGCTATTGCCAGAGCGGCATGATCATGGCCGTCGCGGCGCTCTTGAAGGACAATCCGAAGCCGACCGACGACGACATCAACGACGCCATCACCAATATCTGCCGCTGCGGCACCTTCCAGCAGGTGCGCGAGGCGATCCATGCTGCCGCGAACGCATAAGGACGCAGCGATGAACCAGCACGTCATGCCAAAACTGAATCGCCGCGCCTTTGTGATCGGCACCGCAACCGCCGGCGCCGGCCTCGCGCTCGGCCTCGACCTGCCGTTCGGCGGCCCCGCCGTGGTGCGCGCGGCCGACGGCGCGCCTGAAGTCAACGCCTGGGTCGTGATCCGGCCCGACGACACCGTGGTGATCCGCATCGCCCGCTCCGAAATGGGCCAGGGCACGCTCACCGGCCTCGCCCAGCTCGTCGCCGAAGAACTGGAATGCGACTGGTCGAAGGTCACGACAGAATATCCGACGCCCGGCCAGAGCGTCGCCCGCAAGCGCGCCTGGGGCGACTTCTCGACCGGTGGCAGCCGCGGCATCCGCACCTCGCAGGATTATGTCCGCAAGGGCGGCGCCACCGCGCGCGTTATGCTGATCCAGGCGGCAGCCAACGAGTGGAAGGTGCCGGCCTCGGAATGCAAGGCCGTCAACAGCGTCATCACCCACACGCCCTCGGGCAAGACCACGACCTACGGCAAGGTCGCGGAAGCCGCGGCCAAGCTCGAGCCGCCGGCCGACGTCAAGCTGAAGGACCCGAAGGACTGGACCATCGCCGGCAAGGGCCTGAAGCGGCTCGACACCGTCGACAAGACCACCGGCAAGATGGTCTACGGCATCGACGTCAAGCTGCCGGGCATGCTGAACGCCGCGATCAAGGATTGCCCGGTGTTCGGCGGCAAGGTGAAGAGCTTTGACGAGGCCAAGGTCGCTGGCATGAAGGGCGTCAAGAAGGTGGTGCAGGTCGGCGACAGCGCCGTTGCCGTCGTCGCCGACACCTGGTGGCACGCCAAGACCGCGCTGGATGCGTTGCCGATTGTCTGGGACGAAGGCCCCAACGCCAAGGTCTCCAGCGAGACGATCGCGACGTGGCTCGCCGAAGGTCTCGACAATGCGCAGCCGGCCTACATTGGCAACCAGAATGGCGACGCCAAGGCGGCGATCGCCGGCGCTGCCAAGAAGGTCGAGGCGATCTACAGCTATCCCTACCAGAACCACGCCACGATGGAGCCGATGAACGCCACCGTGCTCTACACGCCTGACAAATGCGAGGTCTGGTGCGGCACGCAGAATGGCGAGGCGGCGTTCGCGGCGGCGCTGGAGGCCTCCGGCCTGCCGGCGGAGAAGGTCGACGTGCACAAGCTGATGCTCGGCGGCGGCTTCGGCCGGCGCGGCATGACCGACTATGTGCGGCAGGCGGTGGCGATCGCCAAGCAGATGCCGGGCACGCCGATCAAGCTGCTGTGGTCGCGCGAAGAGGACATGCAGCACGGCAAGTATCACCCGATCACGCAGTGCAAGCTGACCGGTGCGTTCGATGCCGACAACAACCTGGTCGCGCTGCACTACCGGCTGTCGGGTCAATCCATCCTGTTCTCGGTGCGCCCGGAAGCGCTGCAGAACGGCATGGACCCCGCCGCGTTCCAGGGCGTCGCGCAAGCCGGCGAGGCCGCGATCGGCTATTCGGTGCCTAACCTGCTGGTCGAGCATTCGATGCGCAACCCGCACGTTCCACCGGGCTTCTGGCGCGGCGTCAACGTCAATCACAACGCGATCTACATGGAATGCTTCATGGACGAGCTGGCGCTGGCGGTCGGGCAGGACCCGCTCGAATTCCGCCGCAAGCTGATGGGCAAGCACCCCAAGCATCTCGCCGTGCTCAACGCCGTGGCCGAGAAGATCGGCTGGGGCACGCCGGCGCCGCAGGGCGTCTATCGCGGCATCGCGCAGGTAATGGGCTATGGCAGCTATGTTGCCGGCGCCGCCGAGATCTCGGTGACCGACGGCAGCAAGATCAAGGTGCATCGCATCGTCGCCTCCACCGATCCCGGCTATGTCGTCAACCCGGCGCAAGTCGAGCGGCAGATCGCGGGCTCCTTCGTCTACGGCCTCAGCGCGCTGTTCTACGGCGGCTGCACCGTGAAGGACGGCCGCATCGAGCAGACCAATTTCGACACCTACAACTCGATGCGCATCAACGAGATGCCGAAGGTGGAATCGGTGATGGTGCCGAGCGGCGGATTCTGGGGCGGCGTCGGCGAGCCGACCATCGGCGTTGCGGCGCCGGCGGTGCTCAACGCCTATTTCGCCGCGACGGGAAAGCGCATCCGCAGCTTCCCGCTGCGCAACCAGAACATCAGCTTCGCCTGATCAAACCGGAAGCGGCGGCCCCGACCGGCCGCCGCCTCCTTTTTTCGGATTCTCGTGCATGGCCGTCACGCGTCATCAGACGCGCAGGGATGTGATCCGTGGCGCCGCTGCCGTCGCAGCGGCCGCCTTGGCGCGTCCGGCGTTGGCGCAGGCGGCGCCGCGCATCGCGGTGATCGGCGGCGGCTTCGGCGGCGCGGCCTGCGCGCGGGCGCTGCGGCGGCTCGACACCAAGCTTCAGGTTACGCTGATCGAGCCGAACAGGACTTTCACCGCCTGCCCCTTCAGCAACGAGGTGATTGCAGGTCTGCGCGAGCTTGCCGCGCAGCAATTCACCTATGACAAGGTTGGGGCCGACGGCATCACGATTGCCGCACAGGCGGCGACGAAGGTCGACGCGCAGGCGCGCAGCATCGCGCTCGCTGATGGGACAACGCTGTCCTATGACCGGCTGGTGCTGGCCCCCGGCATCGACATGCGCTTCGACGCCCTCTCCGGCTATGACGAGGCAGCGGCCGAGAAGATGCCGCACGCCTGGAAGGCCGGCGAGCAAACCATGCTGTTGCGCAAGCAGCTTGAAGCCATGGACGATGGCGGCCTCGTCGTGATCGCAGTGCCGGCTGCGCCGCTGCGCTGTCCGCCCGCGCCTTACGAGCGCGCCAGCCTGATCGCGCATTATCTGAAGGCGAACAAGCCGAAGTCGAAGATCCTGGTGCTCGACGCCAAGGACAATTACTCGCAGCAGAAGCTGTTCGAGAAGGCCTGGACGGAGCTCTATTCCGGCATGATCGAACGGATCGCGCTGTCGCAGGGCGGACGGGTGACGTCGGTCGATCCGGCGACCAACGAGATCGTCACCGACTTCGGCAATTACACCGCCGCGGTCGCCAATGTGATCCCGCCGCAAAGGGCCGGCCGCATCGCTGACATCGCCGGCGCCGCCGACCACACCGGCTGGTGCCCGATCGATCCCGTCACATTTGCTTCAAAGCTCGTGCCCAACATCCACGTCATCGGTGATGCCGCGATCGCCGGCGGCATCCCGAAATCCGCCTCCGCGGCGGCAGCGCAAGGCCGCGCCTGCGCGGCCGCGATCGTGAGCGCGCTTGCCGGCAAGGCGCCGGAGACGCCGCGGCTGGATGGTGCCTGCTACAACACGGTCGCGCCGGGCTACGCCTTCTCGCTGAAGGGCATCTATCAGCCGAAGGAAGATCAGTACGCCGAAGCGGAGGTCACCACGAGCCCGGTCGATGCGCCGCGCGAACTGCGCCAGCGCGAGGCCGATCAGGCGCTCGACTGGTTCAAGAGGATCACGGGAGATGCCTTTGGCTAGGCTCGCCCTCACAATGCTTCTCGCCGCGGGACTGTTCGCGGCCTGCTGGCCCGTCGGCGCCGAGGAGCTGCGGAATTACACCGTCGTGGGCGATGCGATTCCGGCCTCGCTGACGGGAACCAGGGGCGATGTGGCGCGCGGCCGCGCCCTGATCGTCGAGCGTTCCTCCACTTGCATCCTCTGTCACAGCGGCCCATTTCCCGAGCAGGCGTTCCAGGGCGACCTCGCGCCGAACCTTGCCGGAAGCGGCAGCCGCTGGTCGGAAGGACAGTTGCGGCTCCGCCTGGTCGATGCGTCGCATCTCAACGCGGCGACGATCATGCCGTCCTACTATCGGGTCGAAGGGCTCGTGCGGGTCGGCACCTCTTGGCGCGGCAAGCCGATCCTGTCGGCGGAGCAGATCGAGGATCTCGTGGCTTACTTGACGACACTGCGGAACTAGGACCAATCAATCGATGGCGAATTCGGACCACACCACACGCCGGACGTTTCTGAGCCTGACTGGCGGCGCCGCCGCGCTGGTGATCGTGCGCCCCGTGGACGCGACGCCGGCGATGCTGTCGGCCGCGATCCGCAATGTCGTCGGCGAGGCCGATGTGCACACCGGCAAGGTCAAGCTCGACATTCCGCCGCTGGTCGAGAACGGCAACACGGTGCCGATGACGGTCAGCGTCACCAGCCCGATGACGGCGGACGAGTATGTGAAGAGCATCCACGTCTTCAACGAGAAGAACCCGCAGCCGAACATCGGCAATTTCCATCTCGGGCCGCGCGCCGGGCGCGCCCAGGTGTCAACCCGCATCCGCCTCGCTTACAGCCAGAAGGTCACCGCCATCGCGCGGCTGTCCGACGACACGTTCTGGTCTGCAACTGCCGACGTCGTGGTGACGCTCGCTGCCTGCACCGAGGAGGCGATCTGATGCCGTCGGCCCTGATCAATGTCCCGGCCAAGGCCAAGCGCGGCAGCGTCATCGAGATCAAGACGCTGATGTCGCACATCATGGAGACCGGCTACCGCCACACGGCCTCGGGCAGCGTGGTGCCGCGCGACATCATCACGAGCTTCACTTGCCGCTTCAACGGCAAGGAAGTGTTCCGCGCCGATCTTTATCCTGCGATCGCGGCCAATCCGTTCATCACCTTCTTCACCACGGTGACCGAGAGCGGCAAGTTCGAATTCGAATGGATCGGCGACAAAGGGTTTTCGGAGACCGCGCAGGCTTCGATCACGGTCGAATGAGGATTGCGGTCTGCATCGCGCTGCTGACGGCGATGGCGGGCGCCGCGCTCGCCGACGAGATCCCGCAAGGCGAACGCCGCTCCGGCTATAGCTTCATGAGTCCGGACACCAAGGCGATGCAGGACGAGGACACCGCCAATCCCGGCATGCTGTCCGTGCTCGACGGCGAGGCCTTGTGGGCGCGCAAGGCCGGCGCCGCAAACAAGGCCTGCGCCGACTGCCACAACGACGCGCGCGTCAGCATGAAGGGCGTCGCGGCGCACTATCCGGCCTTCGACAAGACGCTAGGCAAGCCGGTCGACCTCGAGGG
Organism: Bradyrhizobium sp. USDA 4503; assembly: GCF_054055815.1. Taxonomy (NCBI): domain Bacteria; kingdom Pseudomonadati; phylum Pseudomonadota; class Alphaproteobacteria; order Hyphomicrobiales; family Nitrobacteraceae; genus Bradyrhizobium; species Bradyrhizobium sp. USDA 4503. The sequence continues at coordinate 8,553,247 of NZ_JBSRXS010000001.1, read as the reverse complement.
ACGGATCAACCTCTGCCGGACCAACCACCAGCAGGCCTCGCCCTTCGCCTATGAAAGCCGTGAGCTGCTGGCGCTGACCGCCTATGTCGCACGGCAATCGCGCGGCATGCCGATTGTGGCCGACGACGATCCGGAGCTCGCGCCGTTCGTCGAACAGGGCCACGCGCTGTTCATGCAGCGGCAGGGCCAGCTCAATCTCGGCTGCACCAACTGCCACGATGATAACTGGGACAAGAAGCTCGCGGGCAGCGCGATCACGCAAGGGCAGCCGACCGGCTATCCGCTGTACCGGCTGGAATGGCAGGCGCTCGGATCGTTGCAGCGGCGGCTGCGCGCCTGCATCACCGGTATCCGCGCGCAGGCTTATGATTACGGCTCGCCCGAGCTGGTCGAGCTCGAGCTCTATCTGATGACGCGGGCGCGTGGCATGCCGGTCGAGACGCCGGCGGTCAGGCCTTGACTACACAGCTCCATCCGCGTCATTGCGAGGAGCGGAGCGACGAAGCAATTCATCCCTCCGCGCGCTGGGTAGCAATGGATTGCTTCGCTTCGCTTGCAATGACGGCGAAATGTGCGGGCTTCAGCGCTCGGCGAACGCCTTCTCCACCACGAACTGCGCGGGCTCGCCGTGATTGCCCTCGACGAAGCCGCGGCCGTTCAGCAACGTGCGGGTGTCGGCGACCAGCGCCGGCGAGCCGCAGATCATGACGCGGTCATGCGCGGCATCGAGCGCCGGCAGGCCGATGTCGGTGAACAGCTTGCCCGAGGTGATGAGGTCGGTGATGCGGCCGCGGTTATGGAACGGATCGCGCGTCACGGTCGGGTAGTAGATCAGCTGGTCGCGCACCAATTCGCCGATCAGTTCGTCCTGCGGCAGCTTCTCGGTGATCATCTCGCCATAGGCGAGCTCCTTGACGCGGCGGCAGCCGTGCAGCAGCACGACCTTCTCGAACCGGTCGTAGGTCTCGGGATCCTTGATCACGCTGAGGAACGGCGCGAGGCCGGTGCCGGAGCCGACCAGATAGAGGTTGCGACCATCCTCGAGGTTGTCGATGACCAGTGTGCCGGTCGCCTTGCGGCTGACGATGATCTCGTCGCCTTCCTTGAGGTGCTGGAGGCGTGAGGTCAGCGGGCCGTCCGGAACCTTGATCGAGAAGAACTCCAGCGTGTCCTCGTAATTCGCGCTGGCGACGCTGTAGGCCCGCAGCAGCGGCTTCTCGCCGACCTTGAGCCCGATCATGGTGAACTCGCCGTTGCGGAAGCGGAACGACGGGTTGCGCGTGGTCTTGAAGGAGAACAGCGTGTCGGTCCAGTGGTGAACGCTGAGGACGCTTTCCTGGTTGAAATTGCTCATCGTCAGTTTCCTTGACGCGCGGGCCGGATTGGCGGCAAAATCATTTGTACACGATCGTTCGTATACAAATGAATAATCCAGCTTGATCCGGCCGTCAAGCCACGGGCACAATGGCCGGCGAAGGCATTGAACCAAAAGGAAAAACCATGGCGCACGATGCACCCCAAGCGACCGGTCCGAGCAAGCTGGTGATCCGCAATATCGGGCTGATGCTGTCGGGGGCCCTGGAAAAGCCGATCCTGGATGCCGACACCATCGTCGCCGAGAACGGCAAGATCACTGCGATCGGCCGCCTCAAGGATGTCGACACCGAAGGCGCCACCACCATCGTCGATGCCAATGGCACGACGGTCGCGCCCGGCCTGATCGACAGCCACGTCCACCCTGTCGCCGGCGACTGGACGCCGCGGCAGAACCAGATCAACTGGATCGACAGCTATCTGCATGGCGGCGTCACCACCATGATCTCCGCCGGCGAGGTGCACATGCCCGGGCGTCCGCGCGACGTCGTCGGGTTGAAGGCGATGGCGATCTTCGCACAGCGCGCGTTCTGGACGCTGCGACCGGGCGGCGTGAAGGTGCATGCCGGCGCGCCCGTGATCGAATGCGAGATGGTGGAGGACGACTTCAAGGAGATGGCCGCCGCCGGCGTCAAGCTGCTCGGCGAGGTCGGGCTCGGCGGCGTCAAGGACGGACCGACCGCGCGCAAGATGGTCGGCTGGGCGCGCAAATACGGCATTCAAAGCACGATCCACACCGGCGGCCCGTCGATCCCGGGCTCCGGCCTGATCGACAAGGACGTGGTGCTGGAGGCCGACACCGACGTGGTCGGTCATATCAATGGCGGCCACACCGCCCTGCCCGACGACCAGATCCGCTGCATCTGCGAGGGCTGCAAGCGCGGACTCGAGCTGGTGCATAACGGCAATGAGCGCTCGGCGCTGTTCACGCTGCGCACCGCGCGCGAGATGGGCGATTTGCACCGCGTCATCCTCGGCACCGACGCGCCCGCCGGCTCCGGCGTGCAGCCGCTCGGCATCTTGCGGATGGTCTCGCTGCTGTCCTCGCTCGGCGAGCTCCCGGCCGAGCTGGCGTTCTGCCTGGCGACCGGCAACACCGCGCGGATGCGCGAGCTCGATTGCGGCCTGATCGAGGTCGGCCGCTCGGCCGATTTCGTGCTGATGGACAAGGCACAGCATTCGCCGGGCAAGAACATCCTGGAGAGCGTTCAGCTCGGCGATCTCCCGGGCATCGGCATGACCATCATCGACGGCATCGTCCGCACCCAGCGCAGCCGCAACACGCCGCCCGCGGGCAAGGTGCCGGAGGTGGTGGCGAAGTGACGTGCACCAAAGCCGTTGCGCGCAGGTGACGGGGTGAACAGCGGTGCAACATATCCGGTGTCGCCCCGGCGAAGGCCGGGACGGCGCTGAACGTTTGGTGCCACTCGTCAGTCATACATTCACTTGCTCTCAGGCTGAGCGTGCTGGATCGGTTGCTCAACCCCTTGAGCGGGCTGCCAGATCGCGCGCCCGGCGGCGCGCGGCTTTGCCGCGCCGCCTGCGTAACCGAACCTTGTTTTCACCTGTCACCATTGCGGTGTATCCTGACCGCAAGCGAACCTTAGCCGGCGGCACTCGCAAGAGGCATTTTCGATCCGGATAGTTCTTGCTGCTGCGTGCCGCCATGCCGTGTTGATCTACACCAGGCAATCAGGAGGCAGCCGATGACGATGAGGCCAGATCCTACGTTCCACGCGTCGCCGAAGCTCGCGATGGAAGCGCCGGCCGAGAGCTTTGCCTACACCGTGCTGCTCAGTCCGGATTTTTCAAAGCCGGACGCACTCGCGGTGATCGACGTCAAGCCCGGCTCTCCGACCTACAGCAAGATCGTCCACACGGTGACGATGCCCAACAAGGGCGACGAGTTCCACCATTTCGGCTGGAACGCCTGCTCGTCGGCGCTGTCCCCGCTGGCCGGACACGCCTTCCTCGAGCGTCGCTATCTCATCATCCCCGGCATGCGATCCTCCCGGATCTATATCGTCGACACCAAGCCGGACCCGACGCAAGCCAAGATCCACAAGATCATCGAGCCGGAGGAAATCTTCAAGAAGACCGGCTATTCGCGACCGCACACCATCCACTGCGGGCCGGAAGGCATCTATGTCAGCACGCTCGGCGGGAGCGGCAAGGACGGCACCGATGGCCCGCCCGGCATCTTCATCATGGACTGCGAGACATTCGAGGTGCTCGGCCGGTGGGAGATCGATCGTGGGCCGCAGACCAAGCATTATGACTTCTGGTGGAATCTGCCGCGCGACTACATGGTGAGCAGCGAGTGGGCCTTGCCGCCGCAGTTCGAGAACGGCATCGTGCCGGAAGACCTGCTGTCGAACAAATACGGCCATCGGCTGCATTTCTGGGACCTGCGCGCCCGACGCAATGTCCAGACCATCGACCTCGGCGCCAATCATCAGATGGCGCTGGAGGTGCGTCCGGCGCACGATCCGGTTCGCGAACACGGCTTCGTTGGCGTCGTCGTCGATACCACGAACCTCGAGGGTTCGATCTGGACCTGGTGGCGCGAGGGCGGCAAGTTTCACATCGAGAAGACGGTGACGATCCCGCCCGAGCCTGCATCGAAGGACCAGCTGCCGCCGCTGTTGCAGGGTTTCGGCGCCGTACCTCCGCTGGTGACCGATATCGACTTGTCGATGGATGACAAGTTTCTCTATGTCGCCTGCTGGGGCACCGGCGAGATGCGCCAATACGACGTCAGCGATCCGCGCAAGCCGAAGCTCGCCGGATCGGTCCGCATCGGCGGCATCGTTCATCGCGCGCCTCACCCGAACGGACAGGCCTTTGCCGGCGGGCCGCAGATGGTCGAGATCAGCCGCGACGGCAAGCGGGTGTACTGGACCAATTCGCTCTACTCGACCTGGGACGACCAGTTCTATCCGCAAGGCATTCCCGGCGCCGAGGTGATGGCAAATGCAAGCCCGGGCGGAGGGCTCGAACTGGCGAAGGACTACTGGGTCAGCTTCCCCAACGGCTACCGGGCGCACCAGATCCGGCTCGATGGCGGTGACTGCTCCACCGACTCGTTCTGCTATCCATCGGTCTAGGGCGTTCGCGAGCGAAGTGGGTACCGGTTCGCGTGAAGACAACGCGTCAAAACAAGAATCCAGAGCCCGTTCCGATTCGATCGGAACGGAAAAGGCCTTGACGTGAGCCCGGCCGACTGGACTCCGGCCTGGCTGTGGCTGGCGGTCATTGCGAGCGGCCTCTACCACGGAATCAACCCGGGCATGGGCTGGCCGCTCGCGGTTGCCGCAGGGTTGATGCAGAAAAGTTCGCGTGCGCTGGTGACCGCGCTTGGCCCGCTCGCGATCGGTCATTTGCTGGCGATGCTGCTGGTGATCCTTCCGTTCGCGCTCTTGATCACCCTCGTCGAATGGCAGCGCACGATCCGGATCGGCGCGAGCCTGCTCGTCATCCTGTTCGGCGTCTATCGGCTGATCGACCGACGCCATCCGCGCGCCCTGGCGCGGATACCGCCGACGCAACTCGCTTTGTGGTCGTTCGCCGTGGCGATCGCGCATGGCGCGGCGCTGATGCTGGTGCCGATCTATCTGGGGCTGTGCCGCGAGGCTGAAGCGGACCAAGGCCATGCGGCCGCCAACAGCCTGATCGATACCAGCCTCACGATGGCCGTACTGGTCTCGATCGTCCATGCCGGCGCGATGATCGCCGCCGGCGGATGCCTGGCGTGGCTGGTCTACCGCTACCTTGGCCTCAAATTCGTATCCCGGAGCTGGTTCAATCTGGACACGGTTTGGGCGCTCAGCCTGGTGCTGGTGGGTGTCGTTGCGCTGGTGCTTGGTCTTGCAACGTAGTCCGGACGCGGCACCCTGCCCGTAGGTAAGACGCTGGAGATCGCACGAAGCCGTAGCGGCGACCCGTCACCCTGAGGTGCACGCGCAAGCGTGCCTCGAAGGGTGAACGGCCCACGGCAGAAGTGGGGGCCGTCGACCCTTCGAGACGCCACGCTGCGCGCGGCTCCTCAGGGTGACGGGGATAGATAATGTCACCGCAGCCTGCCGAGCAGCGCGATCAGCGTCTCGCGCTCCTTGGCGTCCAGCGGCGCCAGCGTTTCCCTGGAGATCACCAGCGCATTGGGTGCGGCCTTGTCGGCCATCTGCTGGCCGGCGCGCGTCAGACTCACCAGCAGGCGGCGGCCGTCGTCGGGATCCGGCGAGGTCTCGGTCAGGCCGCGCGCGGTCAGGCGATCGATCACGCCCTTGATGGTCGCAACGTCCATCGAGGTCAGCCGCCCGAGCTGGTTCTGCGAGCAGGCGCCGACCTCGGACAGCTTCGACAGCGCCGCCCACTGTGTCGGCGTCAGATTGATGCCGATCTCTCGGGCGAAGATCACGGCGTGGCGCTGCGACACCTGGCGCAGGATGAAGCCGATCTGCTCGTCCAGCACATATCCCGGCTTCGTCGCCTTCCCGTTTCGCTTCGGTGCCGCACTCCTCGCCATTGTCCACTCCGCCCTTACAGCGACAGATGCGCGTCCCGGATATCCGGACGCGCATCGAGCTCCGCCATGGTGCCGCCGAAACAGATCCGGCCGCGCTCGATGATATAGGCGCGATCCGAGATCAGCCGGGCGAAATGCAAATTCTGCTCGGAGACGACGATGCTAACGCCCTCTTTCTTCATCGCCAGGATCGCATCGACCATCTGCTCGACGATTTTCGGCGACAGCCCCTCCGAGGGCTCATCGAGCAGCACCAGCGACGGATTGCCCATCAGCGTGCGCGCGATCGTCAGCATCTGCTGCTCGCCGCCGCTCATGCGTCCGCCGGGCCGGCCGCGCATCTCGCCGAGGTTCGGGAATAGCTTGAACAGTTTTTCGCGATCCCATTGCGGCGCGCCTGCCCGCTTCGGCTGACGGCCGACCTCAAGATTCTCCTCGACCGTCAAATCCGTGAAGATGCGCCGCTCCTCCGGGACATAGCCGAGCCCGCCCCGCACGATCGCATGCGTCGGCAAATCGGAGACGTCCCGGCCCTCGAACATCACGCGGCCGGAGCGGTTCGCGACCAGGCCGACGATGGAGCGGAACGTGGTCGATTTGCCGGCGCCGTTGCGCCCGAGCAAGGCGACCACCTCGCCCTCGCCGACCTCGAGTGCGATGTCGAACAGGATATGCGCCGGGCCGTAGAAGCTGTTGAGATCCTTTACCGTCAGCTTCATGCCGATGCTCCCTCGCGGTGCCGCGCATCGTAGACGAGGCCCTCGCCGAGATAGATCGCCCGCACCTGGGCATTGCCGCGCACCTCTTCGGGCGAACCTTCGGCGATCAGGCTGCCGCGGTTCAGCACCAGGATGCGGTCGGCATGCTCGAACACCACGTCCATGTCGTGCTCGGTGAACAGCACGCCGATCGACTGCTCGCGCGCGATCCGCGCCGTCAGCCGCATCAGCTCGACGCGCTCGCGCGGCGCCATGCCGGCGGTCGGCTCGTCCATCAGGAGCAGCTTCGGCTGGTTGGCGAGCGCGATCGCAAGCTCGAGCCGCTTGACGTCGCCATAGGCGAGCTCGCCGCAGGGCCGCTCCGCATAGGCACCCATGCCGACCAGATCGAGCAGCCGCCCGGCCTCGTCGCGGGCGTGGCGGGCGGTCGAGGCCCACAGGTTGAACAATTGCCCGCCATGCGAGACCAGCGCGACCTGCACGTTTTCGCGTACCGTCATGGTGGGGAATGTCGCCGCGATCTGGAAGGTGCGGCCGACGCCCATGCGCCAGATCACGCGCGGCTTCTTGCCCGTGGTCTCCGCGCCCAGCACGCGAATGCGGCCGCTGTCGGGAATGTTCTGGCCGTTGAGCATGTCGAAGCAGGTGCTCTTGCCCGCGCCGTTCGGCCCGATCAGCGCCAAAATCTCGCCGGCACGCAGTTCGAAGGAGACGCCGCGCACGGCATGCACGCCGCCATAGGATTTGGTCAGCCCCTCGACCGACAGCAATGTGGGAACCATGCTCATTCGGCGCTCTCGATGCGGGAGGTCAGCAAGGGCGATACCGACGACGAGGATTTGCGCCGGCGATGCATGAAGGCTTCCAGCGTGCCGACGATGCCCTTCGGGAACGCGACCACGATCAGCACCACGAACGCGCCGAGCACGAGTTTTGACCAATCGGTCTGGCTGACCAGCCAGATGTTGAGCGCCTTGTAGACGATGGCGCCGACCACCGCGCCCGACACCGTCTCGACACCGCCGAGCAGCACCATGACCAGCGCATCGACCGACAGCGAGATGCCCATATTGTCGGGGAACACGCTGCCCTTGAGATAGGCGAACAGCGCGCCGGCAAGGCCGGCGACCGTGCCCGCAATGACGAAGGCGGTCCACTGGATGCGCTTGCCGTCGATGCCGATGGCTTCGCTGCGCAGCGGCGAATCGCGCGTCGCGCGCAGCGCGAAGCCGAACGGCGAGAACACGATGATGCGGAGGATCACCACCGCGAGCGCGGCGATGCCGAGCGACAGCCAGTAGAAATGCGACGGGCTCGCCGCCCATTTCTCCGGCCAGACCCCGAGGATGCCGTTGTCGCCGCCGGTGACCGACACCCATTGGAACGCGATCGACCAGACGATCTGGGCAAAGGCCAGGGTCAGCATCGCGAAATAGACCCCGGAGAGCTGCACCGCGAAGAAGCCGAATACGGCGGCGCCGAGGAGCCCGAGCAGCGGCCCGAGCAGCAGGCAGGCAATCATCGGCAGGCCGGCCATCTTGGCGAGCAGCGCCACGCCATAGGCGCCGAGGCCGAAATAGGCGGCGTGGCCGAACGAGGCGAGCCCGCCGACCGACATCAGGAAGTGCAGGCTGACCGCGAAGATCACGAAGATCGCGATCTCCGAGCCGACCGTGAGCAAATAATTGCCGGCGACGAACGGCAGCGCGGCGGCGAGGACCAGCACGGCAATCGCGGCGAACCGCTCGTTCATCGTCAGCGGACGCCACGGATTGACGGTCAGCCCCGGCGTGCGCCGTGCCGGTGCCTCCGGCTTGCCGAACAGCCCCCACGGCCGGACGATCAGCACCACCGCCATCACCAGGAACACCAGGATGATGGAGATCTTCGGGAAGATCAGGATGCCGAAGGCGTTGAGCTCCGAGACCAGCACCGCCGCGACGAAGGCGCCGATGATGCTGCCGAGGCCGCCGATCACGACCACGACGAAGACCTCGACGATGACGCGCAGATCCATCGCGTGATTGACCGCATCGCGCGGAATCTGCAGCGCGCCGCCGAGCGCGGCGAGGAAGACACCGAGCGCGAACACGCTGGTGAACAGCCATTTCTGATTGACGCCGAGCGCCGCGACCATGTCGCGGTCCTGCGTCGCCGCGCGCACCAGCACACCCCAGCGGGTGCGCTGGAACAACAGCCAGAGCACGCCGAGCACGACCGGCCCGAGCACGATCAGGAACAGGTCATAGCTCGGAATATTCTGGCCGAAGAAATCGATCGCGCCCTTGAAGCCGGGCGCGCGGCGGCCGACCAGATCGTCCGGCCCCCAGATCAGCACCACGAGGTCCTCGACCATCAGCGTCAGGCCGAAGGTGGCGAGCAACTGGAACAGCTCCGGCGAATGATAGATCCGGCGCAGCAGCACCATCTCGACCAGCACGCCGATCGCAGCAACCGCCAGCGCGGCAACGACGATGCCGCCCCAGAAGCCGAGCGCACCGGAAAAGCGTTCGGTCAGGGTAAAGGCGACATAGGCGCCGAGCATGTAGAACGCGCCATGCGCGAAGTTCACGATCCGCGTCACGCCGAAGATGATCGACAGACCCGAAGCGACCAGGAACAGCGACGCCGCGCTGGCAAGACCGGTCAGGAACTGGACGACGTAGAAAGCCATGGGCGGTCCGCGTTGGAGTTTCCGTTCACCTCGCCCCGCCTGCGGGGAGAGGTCGAAACTCAAGCGCCAGCTTGAGTTTCGGGTGAGGGGGACTCTCCGCGCGCTCGTTCGCGGAGATAGCCCCTCACCCCACCCCTCTCCCCGTAAGAACGGGGAGAGGGAGAAGTTCAAGTCTCTCCCCGCAAGAGCGGGGCGAGGGAGAAGAAAAAAATCAATCCTTCGGCCGCAGCTTCTCGATCTCGGCATCGCTGGGCAGATAGTCCGCCCCCTTGCGATAGGCGGTGTCGACCATGATGCCCTTGCCGTCCTTCAGCGCGGTCTTGCCGGTGAAGGCGCCCAGCGTCGACTGGTGATCGATCTTGCGGAAGGTGATCTCGCCGAATGGCGACGGCATCGAGATGCCTTCCGCCGCCGCGATCAGCTTCTCCGGATCACTCGAGCCGGCCTTGGCAAGGATCGCCGCCGCCGCCTTGATGGTCTGGTAGCCGACGATCGAGCCGAGCCGCGGATAGTCGTTGTACTTGGCCTGGTAGGCCTTCAGGAACGCGTCATGCTCAGCCGTCTTGATCGCGTACCAGGGATAGCCGGTGACGATCCAGCCTTCCGGCGTCTCGTCCTTCAGCGGATCGAGGTATTCCGGCTCGCCGGTCAGGAAGCTCACCACGGTGCGGCCCTTGAACAGGCCGCGGGTGTTGCCTTCGCGCACGAGCTTGACGAGGTCGGCGCCGAAGGTGACGTTGAGGATCGCTTCCGGGTTCGCCGCGGCAACCGCCTGCACCACCGGACCTGCGTCGATCTTGCCCTGCGGCGGCCACTGCTCGTCGACCCACTGGATGTCAGGCCGTTTCGCCGACATCAGCTTCTTGAACACCGCGACCGCCGACTGGCCGTATTCATAGTTCGGCGCGATCGTCGCCCAGCGTTTTGCAGGCAGTTTTGCGGCTTCTTCTACCAGCATCGCGGCCTGCATGTAGTTGGAGGGACGCAGGCGGAACGTGTAGCGGTTGCCTTTCGACCAGGTGATGGCGTCGGTCAAAGGTTCTGCCGCCAGAAAGAACACCTTCTTCTGGTTGGCGAAGTCAGAAACGGCAAGGCCGATATTGGAGAGGAACGTGCCGGTGAGCATCGCGACGTTCTCGCTCGACACCAGCTCGTTCGCCGCGGTCTGGGCATCCGCCGGCTTGCCGCCGTCGTCCTTGGAAATGACCACGAGCTTCTTGCCGCCAATGCCGCCGGCGGCATTGATCTCTTCCACCGCGAGCTGCCAGCCCTTGCGATAGGGCTCGGTGAACGCCGGCAGCAGCGAGTAACTGTTGATCTCGCCGATCTTGATTTCGCTCTGCGCCAAGGCCTGCGTTGTCATGGCACTCGTTGCCATGGTCGCGACCGCGATCGCCAATCCCGCCCCTACGAAATAACCACGCATCCCGTCCTCCAGTTTTTCTTCAAAGAGATTACCGCAATCCGTCTTCGCCCTTGATCTCGCCGACCGTCAGCCCGCCGACGCGCGGCAGTGGCCGTCCGCTGTCGGTCACCGCGACCGCGACCATGATCTCGTTGGCCCGCGGCGCGTCGTTGATCTGCACTTCCATGCCGTCGAAATGGCTGCGCACGAAAGCCGCGTCCTTGTGCCCGAGCGGAATATCCAGCGTGGTGCCGGGCCCCGAGCGCTTCTTCGACGACGGGATCAGCGCCGCGCCCTTCGACAGCACCTTGCGCACCGGCGCGCCCATCTTCGGATGCAGGATCGCCGCCGCATGCTCGAGCTCGCCATTCTCACCGACGGCGGCGGCCTTGCCGTAGCTGTGCGCCTTGGCGCCCTCGATGCCGAGCGCGGCGACGGCCCGCTTCGAGAGCAGTTCGCCGAGTTCCTCGCCGATCGCGATCAGCGGCGACAGATCCTCGACATAGCGGCCGGCAAAGGGGTTCTCGATCACGGCGATGGCGGCGGCCCGCCTTGTCGGCGGTGCGATGGTCTTGCCCATCTCCAGATGGGTCTCCTCGACCACGGTGACGATCTTGCGAATGACGGCGCTCATCTTGCCTCGCTTCCAGTCATGCCCGCAGCATGTGTTCTATCGTTTGTCCCTGAAACGCGTGCGACGCCGGCGCCCCAATCCCAGTTGCACCGACAAGCCGCGTTTCGCCCAGTAGACGCAATGCCGCGCCCTCGATCAATCCCGACATCAGGAGGTCGCGCGCCCGCGTCGCCCCCACCTCGAGCGCCTGCTCAACCTCGTGTTCCGCCAGCCGCCCGACATCGCGGGTCACCAGCCGCGCGCCGAGGTCGCTGTCGGGCTGCAGCTCGCTCGCCGCAACGCGCAGGATCGCGGGATGATTGGGCAGATCGACCGCATTGGCGATCACGGTCGCCGCAGCATCCGCCTGCGACGCCGTCCGCGCCAGCACGGTGACGGCATCGGCAATGCCCAGCGAAAAGCTGCGGCCGTGGCGGCCGCTGGTCGCGATGCCGCGAACCGGCATATCGGCATCGACCGTCATGGTGCGCATCACGCCGCGACGGTCCGGCCGATCCATCAGGCCGACGGTGAATTGTTCGCCGTCGCCGAGATGCAGGGCGATGTCGCCGCCATTGTTGACATAGGCGCGGTCGAGCGGCGTGGCCTCAAGCATCGCGCCGAGGATTTCCTCGGCGACGGAGCCCGCGACCGCCGCCATCGGCGTGATGAAGCAATCGGCGGCAAACGGCGCGACCGCTGCAAGCATCCGCCGCGCGACCACGCCTTTTAGCGTGCACCCGCCCGGAGCGGCTGCGCTGCGCAGTTCGGTCAGTTCCGCGCAGAGTTCGTCAAGCAATCCGGTGAAGCGCGCCGCCGCAGCCTGATAGGCGGTACGAATGTCAGCATCGCCGCCCTTGGCCTCGACAACCAGATCAATCGGACCGTCCTGCAAATGCAGCCGCTTGCCGTCAGGAAGGAGCGCAATTTGCGGGAGCCGCTTCATGCACGCCGCCCCGGAAGATACGGCATCGGCCGGACCTCGGCACTGTCGCGCAGCGACGACAGCGGCCGGACATAGTCCATATGGCCGCCGAGCGCCGCATAATCGGACATTCGCATCGTGAATTCGATTGGCGCTACCAGCGCAGGCGTCGGCACGTAGCCGAAGGCACCGGCCGGCATCTGCGTGACATCGACCATGTAGGTGATGCCGCCGCCGGGCCAGACATAGACCGGCGCACCGCCGCTGGTCACCCGCGTCAGCGCGTCCTTCACCGAGCGCGTCAGCCGCACCGGATTATCGGTGACGCCGGCGCGCAGCGATCCGCCCGCGCCGCCCATGAACAGCACGGTGCACAGCGCGGGCTCGCAATTCTCCTGGATGCGCTCGACCGAAAATTTGAGGTCCGCCGGCATCTCGGTCTCGATCGGCTTCAGCGCCTCGTCGAGCACGTAGTAGGACGCATGCTCGCCGGTGGTCGAGACCATCAGCATGGTGAGCCCGGGCCGCGCCTCCTTCGCATTGAAGGGGCCGAGGATCGACAGCGGATCGGAGATGTTGGTGCCGCCCCATCCGGTGCCGGGATCGGCGACCTGGAAATAGCGGCCGGGCGTCGAGCGCCGCCCCTTCATCTTGATGCCGGTGTCGGCGATGTCGAGCAGCTTGCCGGCCTGGTGTTCGCTGAGCACGCCGGTGATGTGGTCGTCGACCACCACGACCTCATCGACCTTGCCGTGCCATTGCTTGGCGAACATGCCGATGGTCGCCGAGCCGCATCCGACCCGCATGCGCTCTTCTGCCACACCATTGACGATCGGCGGCCGGCCGGCCTGCACCACGACGGTGGCGCCACCGTCGATGGTCAGCTCCACCGCCTTGCAGTTGGAGAGATCCATCAGCGTGTCGCAGGTGACGCGACCTTCCTTCTTGGAGCCGCCGGTCAGATGATGCACCCCGCCGAGCGAGAGCATCTGCGAGCCATATTCGCTGGTCGTGACATGGCCGACCGCCTCGCCGTCCGCGCGCACGGTCGCGGTTTCCGGGCCGAGGTAGCGGTCGGTGTCGATCTTCACCTTGACGCCGCAATACGAGAAAATGCCTTCGGTCACCACGGTGACCATGTCGACGCCGTCGACTTCCGACGACACGATGAAGGGCGCAGGCTTGTAGTCCGGATAGGTGGTTCCGGCGCCGATCGCGGTGACGAACAGTTCGGGCTGGCGGACGATCTTGCCGTCCCAGTCGCCACTCACCTGGAACGGAACCAGCTTGCCGCCGTGCGACATGGTGCGCTCCAGCACGACATGCGGATCGACGCGCACCAGCGTGCCGTCATGATTGGCATAGCGGTCGCAGGCGCCGGCCGCGCCCGGCTTGATGTAACACATCACCGGACAGGCATCGCAGCGGATCTTGTCGCCGGCGGCGACGGTCATTGTGTCAGCCATCGTGACCAAGCCTGGACTTGTGGCGGCGGTCGATCATACTGCCTTCCGCCTCCCATGCATATCGTTCGTATACGAATGATCCTGCGCGCGAGCCCGTGACCTGTCAAGCGGCCTTTGCAATCAAACCGTGCCCTTCGCGTGCGCACCCTGTTCATAAAGCGGGCACGCGCTGCAGCGCGGCATGTCGCCGCTTGCACGTTTGTATACAAACGTTATCCTCGTCGGCGATCCGACGCTGACGTTGCAGCGCAAACATCAAGGGAGAACCGGGGCAATGCGCCTGACCGTGAACGGCAGGAATCATGATGTCGACGCCGCTCCCGACACCGCATTGCTTCACGTGCTGCGCAACGACCTCGAATTGAACGGGCCGAAATACGGCTGCGGGCTCGGCGAGTGCGGCGCCTGCGCGGTGCTGATCGACGGCGTCGCTGCGCGTGCCTGCGTGATTCCGATCGAGGGCTGCGCCGGCCGCAACATCGTCACGCTCGAAGGTCTCGGCAGCCGCGAGCACCCCGATCCCGTGCAGGATGCCTTCATCCACGAACAAGCCGCGCAGTGCGGCTATTGCCTCAACGGCATGATTATCACCACCAAGGCCTTGCTGACGCGCAATCCCAATCCGTCCGAGCATGAAGTGCTGGAGGCGCTGCGCTACAATCTCTGCCGTTGCGGCGCGCATATCGAGATCATCCGCGCGGCGATGCGCGCGGCCGGTCACGCGCTCGAGGCGCGCGATTGATGGTGGACGCACGGGCTCCCGAGCAACGCCAGCGCGGCTCGCTGTCGGTCGTCCGCCCTGCGGTGCTGGGCGCGGAAGGTGCGTTCGAGACCTTCATCACCATCACGGCCGACGGCACGGTCAATGCCTACAACGGCCATGTGGATCTCGGCACCGGCATCCGCACCGCGCTCGGTCAGATCGTTGCCGAAGAGCTCGACGTCTCCTTTGCCCGCGTCGTCGTGATCCTCGGCGACACCGCCGTGGTGCCGAACCAGGGCCCGACGATCGCAAGCGAAACCATCCAGATCACCGCCGTTCCCCTGCGCAAGGCCGCCGCGCAAGCGCGGCATTTTTTGCTTGCGCGCGCCGCCGAGCGATTGGAGCTAGCTGTCGACGAGCTCACGATCGAGGACGGGCTGATCCGCGGCCACGACAACCGCAGCGTCAGCTATGGCGAGCTGATCGCGGACGAGATCATCCGGCTCGATCTTGCCGATGATGTTCCGGTCAAGGCCGTGAGCGCCTATTCGGTCGTCGGCAAGTCCGTGCCGCGCGTCGACGTGCTGGCGAAGGCCACCGGCGAGCTTGTCTACGTTCACGATGTGCGCGTGCCCGGCATGCTGCACGGCCGCGTGGTCCGCCCCCCTTACGCCGGCGTCGATGCCGGCCCGTTCGTCGGCACCAGCCTGATTGCGGTCGATGAAGCTTCGGTGCGCGATATTCCAGGCCTCGTCGCGGTGGTGCGGATCGGCGATTTCGTCGGCGTCGTTGCCGAGCGCGAGGAGAATGCGATCAAGGCCGCCGCGCAGCTCAAGGTGAGCTGGAAGCCGGGACCGGCGCTGACCGATCTTGCCGACGTGGAGAAGGCGCTGCGCGCCAATCCCTCGACGCCGCGCCAGCTGATCGACAAGGGCGACGTCGACGCCGCGCGCAAGGCCGCCGCCAAGCCGATGCAGCGGACTTATCTCTGGCCCTACCAGATGCACGGCTCGATCGGCCCGTCCTGCGCGGTCGCCGATTACAGCGAGGGCGCGATCCGGGTCTGGTCCGGCACCCAGAACCCGCACATCCTGCGCGGCGACCTCGCGCTGCTGATCCAGCGGCCGGAATCCGAGATCGACGTGATCCGGATGGAGGCGGCCGGCTGCTACGGCCGCAACTGCGCCGACGATGTTTCCGCCGATGCGCTATTGCTGTCGCGCGCGGTCGGCCGTCCTGTGCGCGTGCAGCTCACCCGCGAGCAGGAGCATGCCTGGGAGCCGAAGGGCACCGCGCAGCTGATGGACGTCAATGGCGGGCTCAACGCCGACGGCAGCGTCGCCGCTTACGATTTTGCCACGCGCTATCCCTCGAACGGCGCGCCGACATTGGCACTGCTGCTCACAGGGCGGATCGCGCCTGAAGCCGCGGTGTTCGAGATGGGCGACCGCACCGCGATCCCGCCCTACGACTACGAGAACATGCGCGTGATCGCTAACGACATGCCGCCGATCGTGCGCGCGTCATGGTTTCGCGGCGTCTCGGCGCTGCCGAACACCTTTGCGCATGAATCCTACATCGACGAGCTTGCGGCGGAGGCGAAGGTCGATCCGATCGAGTACCGGCTGCGCTATCTGAAGGATAAGCGCGCGATCGATCTCGTCAATGCCGTTGCCGAGCGCGCCGGCTGGACGCCGCGCCCGGTGTGGAAAGAACCCGAGGCGGACGGCGATATCGTGCGCGGCCGCGGCTTTGCCTATGCGCTGTACGTGCACAGCAAGTTTCCCGGTTACGGCGCAGCATGGTCGGCGTGGATCGCCGATGTCGCCGTCAACAAGGCGACCGGCGATGTCAGCGTGACGCGCGTCGTCGCCGGCCAGGATTCCGGATTGATGATCAATCCGGAGGGCGTGCGGCACCAGATCGAAGGCAACGTGATCCAGTCGACCAGCCGCGCGCTGATGGAGGAAGTGTCCTTCGAGCGCGGCGCGGTGGCGGCGCGGGAATGGGGCGCCTACCCCATCATCAAGTTTCCTGAGCTGCCGAAGATCGATGTGTTGATGCTGCCGCGGCAGGATCAACCACCGCTCGGCGTCGGCGAGTCCGCCTCGGTGCCGAGTGCCGCCGCGATCGCCAACGCGATCTACGACGCGACCGGGGTCCGCTTCCGCGAATTGCCGTTCACGCCGGAGCGGATCCTGAAGGGATTGCGCGGCGAGCAACCGGTCGCGCCCGCCCCGCTCCCGCCGCCTGCGCAGACGGCTGATCTCAACAGGTGGCAGAATCCGTTTGCAAAGCACGGCGGCGGGATCCTAGCCTGCATTGCAGCGATGTGTGCAGCCGCGATCGGCATCGGCGCGGCCATGCTGCCGTGGCGCGCGATCGCGCCGATCGCCCGGCCTGACGCCGCGGTCTATTCCGCTGCGACGATCGCCCGTGGCAAGGAGCTTGCAGCGCTCGGCGCCTGCGCCGTCTGCCACACGTCGGAGCATGGCGTCCTGAATGCCGGCGGCCGGCCGCTGGAGACGCCGTTCGGCACCATCTACACCACCAACATCACGCCCGATGTCGACACCGGCATCGGCGCCTGGTCCTATCCCGCCTTCGAGCGCGCGATGCGCGAGGGCATCCATCGCGACGGGCGCCATCTCTATCCGGCGTTCCCGTACACGCACTTCGCCAGGACCAGTGATGCCGACCTGCAGGCGCTCTATGCCTATCTGATGGCGCAGACGCCGGTGCACGCCGAGACGCCGGCCAACGCGCTCGCCTTTCCGTTCAATTTGCGTCCGCTGCTTGCCGGATGGAATGCGCTGTTCCATCGGCCCAACACGTTCCAAGGTGATCCCACTAAATCGGAAGTGTGGAATCGCGGCGCCTATCTGATCGAGGGGCTCGGTCATTGCAGCGCCTGCCACTCGCCGCGCAATGCGCTCGGCGCCGAACGGCAGCGCGCCTATCTCGCCGGCGGCTTCGCCGAGGGCTGGGAGGCGCCGGCGCTGACGTCGCTGTCGAAGGCGCCGATCCCCTGGAGCGAGGACGAGCTCTACGCCTATTTGCGCACCGGCGAGTCCCGCCTGCACGGCGTCGCCGCGGGACCGATGGCGCCGGTCGTGCAGGAGCTCGCCGCGCTGCCCGACCAGGACATTCGTGCAATGGCGGTCTACCTCGCCTCGTTCAACCAGGGCACCGATCGGCCGGCCCACGATGCCATTGCCGCGAAGCTCGAAGCCGGCACCGTCGTCACCACCGCCGCCTCGGCCGGAGCGCGGATCTATCAAGGCGCCTGCGCGGTCTGCCATGAGGTCGGCGGCCCGCCGCTGTTCGGCAGCCGGCCGTCGCTGGCGCTGAACAGCAACCTGCACAGCGACGCGCCCGATAACCTGATCCAGGTGATCCTGCACGGCATCGCCAAGCCGGCCGTGACCGATCTGGGCTACATGCCGGCCTTCAAGGACAGCATGAGCGACGGCCAGGTCGCCGAGCTTGTCACCTTCCTGCGGCGGCAATTCGCCCCTGATAAGCCGGCCTGGGCCGATGTCGCCGCCACCGTCGGCCGTATACGGCAGACCATAGCGCGCTGACCTGCCATGTTCCGCCCGATACCCACTGGGCGGGCGGCGCCCGGCAGGCTAAGGTTCCCGCATGACCGTGACAGATATCGCGACCCGGACCTACAACCACGGCTGGCGGCTCGACCCGATCGTGCGCAGCCTGCTGGACACCGATTTCTACAAGCTGTTGATGCAGCAGATGATCCGGGAATGCTATCCGGACACGCGCACGACCTTTTCGGTGATCAACCGCTCGACCCATATCCGGCTCGCCGAGGTCATCGACGAGGCCGAGCTGCGCGCCCAGCTCGACCACGCCCGCACCATCCGCTTCACCAAGAAGGAGCTGATCTGGCTCGCGGGCAACACGTTCTACGGCAAGACCCAGATGTTCTCGCCCGACTTCATCAACTGGCTGTCGAACTTCCGGCTGCCCGAATACGAGTTGCACAAGGTCGACGGCCAGTACGAGCTCCATTTCCACGGGCCGTGGACCCACACCACGATGTGGGAGATCCCGGCGCTCGCGATCCTCAACGAGCTGCGCTCACGCGCGGCGACCAAGACCTACGGCCGCTTCGCGCTCGATGTGCTCTATGCGCGCGCCAAGGCCAAGCTGTGGGCCAAGGTCGAGCGGCTGCGCAAGCTGGACGGCCTGCGGCTGTCCGATTTCGGCACACGCCGCCGCCATGGCTTCCTCTGGCAGCGGTGGTGCGTCGAGGCGGTGAAGGAAGGCCTCGGCCCCTCCTTCACCGGAACGTCGAACGTGCTGCTCGCGATGGACAACGACCTCGAGGCGATCGGCACCAACGCGCATGAGCTGCCGATGGTCGCCGCCGCGCTCGCCAATGACGACGAGGCGCTGCGCTGGGCGCCCTATCGCATCCTCGATCAGTGGCGCCACACCTATGGCGGCAACCTCTTGATCGCGCTGCCCGATGCCTTCGGCACCAAGCCGTTCCTGCGCGACGCGCCCGATTGGGTCGCCGACTGGACCGGCTTTCGTCCCGACAGCGCGCCGCCGATCACGGCCGGCGAAGAGATCATCAAATGGTGGAAGCAGAAGGGCCGCGATCCCAAGGAGAAGCTGCTGGTGTTCTCCGACGCGATGGATGTCGGCTCGATCGAGGAGACGTTCCACCATTTCAAGGGACGCGTGCGCGTCAGCTTCGGCTGGGGCACCAACCTCACCAACGATTTCGTCGGCTGCGCGCCCGATGGCACCGCCGAGCTCGACCCGATCTCGATCGTCTGCAAGGTGACGTCGGTCGACGGACGCCCGGCCGTCAAGCTCTCCGACAATCCGGAGAAGGCGACCGGCATCCCCACAGAGGTCGAGCGCTATTTGCGCGTGTTCGGCAATGTCGGCCGTGTTCGCACCGCAGTTCACGTCTAACAAAGCGTTTTCAAGCGAAGTGGACACCGGTTCGCGTGAAGAAAACGCGTCAAATAAAAGACTCCTCGCCAACCCACCATTCCCATCGACTGACCTGACGAGTTTCGCATGCCCGCACCCAAGCCGCCTGCCTTCGAAACCCTGAGCCTGCACGCCGGCCAGCGCCCCGATCCCGCGACCGGCGCGCGCGCGGTTCCGATCTATCAGACCACGTCCTACGTGTTCCAGGATGCCGATCATGCCGCGGCGCTGTTCAATCTGGAGCGCGCCGGTCATATCTATACCCGCATCTCGAACCCGACGACATCGGTGCTGGAAGAACGCATCGCCGCGCTTGAATGCGGCGTCGGCGCGATCTGCACCGCCAGCGGCATGGCCGCGATGCATCTTGCGATCGCGACCCTGCTCAATGCCGGCGACCACATCGTCGCCTCCGCCTCGCTCTATGGCGGCACCATCAATCTGCTGGCGCACACGCTGCCGCGGTTCGGCATCACGACGACGTTCGTGAAGCCGCGTGCGCTCGACGAATTCCGTGCCGCGATCAAGCCGAACACCCGCCTCGTGATCGGCGAGACCATCGGCAATCCCGGGCTCGAGGTGCTCGATATCCCCGCGGTGGCTCAAATCGCGCATGACGCGAAGATTCCGCTGCTGATCGACAATACCTTTGCGACGCCCTATCTCAGCCAGCCGATCGAGCTCGGCGCCGACATCGCGATGAACTCGGCGACCAAGTGGATGGGCGGCCACGGCATCGCGATCGGCGGCGTCATCGTCGACGGCGGGCGGTTCGACTGGCGCGCCTCCGGCAAATTCCCGCAGCTCACCGAGCCCTATGCCGGCTATCACGGCATCGTCTTCGACGAGCAGTTCGGCAAGGCCGCCTTCATCATGCGCGCCCGCACCGAGGGCCTGCGCGATTTCGGCGCCTGCCTGTCGCCGACCAACGCGTTCCAGCTGCTGCAGGGCATCGAGACGCTCGGCGTCCGCATGGACCGCCACGTCAGCAACACCCATGCGGTGCTGGACGCCCTCGCCGCGAACAAGGCGGTCGACTGGGTGCTGCATCCCTCGCTGGAGACGCATCCGGATTACACGCTCGCCAAGAAGCTGTTGCCGCGCGGCGCCGGCTCGATCGTCAGCTTCGGCATCAAGGGCGGCCGCGCCGCCGGCAAGAAGTTCATCGAGTCCTTGAAGCTGATCAGCCATCTCGCCAATGTCGGCGACGCCAAGACGCTGGTGATCCATCCCGCCAGCACCACGCATCAGCAGATGGACGCCGAGCAGCTCAAGGCCGCCGGCATCGGCGAGGAGCTGGTGCGGCTGTCGGTCGGCATCGAAACCGCGCAGGATATCATCGACGATCTCGGCCAGGCGCTGCGCGCCTCGCAAAGGACTTGAGCGCCATGCAGCTTTCCGTGAACGGATCAGACACCTTCATCGCGACCGGCGGCAAGCCGTTCGATCCGTCGCTGCCGGCGGTGGTGATGATCCACGGCGCCGGCTTCGATTCCTCGACCTGGGCGCTGCACAGCCGCTGGTTCGCCCATCATGGCCATTCCGTGCTGGCGCCGGATCTGCCGGGCCACGGCCGCTCCGCCGGCAAGCCGCTCCCGACCATCGCCGAGATGGCCGACTGGATCGCGGCGCTGATCACGGCAGCCGGCGCGTCGAAAGCGCGGCTGATCGGCCATTCGATGGGCTCGCTGATCGCGATCGAGACCTCGGCGCGGCATCCCGACAAAGTTTCAGGCCTCGCGCTGATCGGCACCGCCGCGACCATGACGGTCGGCCCCGATCTGTTGAAGGCCGCCGAGGCCAATGACGTCGCTGCGATCGACATGGTCTCGATCTGGGGGCTCGGCTTCCAGGCCGAGCTCGGCGGCAGCCTCGCGCCGGGCCTGTGGATGCATCAGGGCGCGCAGCGGGTGCTGCAGGAGGCGAAGCCGGGCGTGCTGTACAACGACCTCAACGCCTGCAACGCCTACCAGAACGCGCTCACGGCGGCGGCCGCGGTCAAGGTGCCCGCGACCTTCATCCTCGGCGAGCGCGACATGATGACCCCCGCCAAGGCCGGCAAGACGCTCGCCGCCGCGACGCCGAATGCGCGCACCGTGGTGCTGCCAGGTGCCGGCCACATGATGATGGTCGAGCAGCCCGACGAGCTGCTGGCGGCGCTGCAATAGCGCTACCGCGAACTCCACTTCCCTTCTCCCCTCGCGGGAGAAGGTGGCGCGGGCGCAGTCCGCGACGGATGAGACGTCCGCGTCCGCGGATGCAGCCCCCTCGGCCGGCTCCGGTGCTTTCCGTTCGAAGTGCCCTTTGCCGCCCCCACCCCAAAATATCGAAAACAACCCCATGCAAAGGAGCAGGGCGGCCGCCGGCGCGTCGGACAAGCAACTTGACATGTCGGGCAACTCAGCGATATCTTCTATTATTCCGAAATTTCGCCACCGCTGCAACAGCGTACGCGTCCGCCGCAATTGCGGCCGAAAACTCTCACCACCATGCCATTGCAAGGCGACGTGGCGGGTGTAAGCCCCCGATCCGTATCTATGACCAATGGCGGGTCGTATTCCCGTGGACCGACGCGGGTCCGAAGGACGTGGAGATCATCGACTATCACTAGACTAGCCAGGACTCATAAATCGAGACGGGGTCGGAACACGCGCGCTGGACGTCTGCTATGGCCCTGACAGGAGCGCGAAAGCGGACATTGCCGTAAGTCCGAGAGGGGCCCAATAGGCGACCTCGCGGTATCTCGGAGATTCTCATGATCGTGAGCTGTCGATTACCCGCTGTAGCGTCTTGCAAGGCGGCCAGCTTGGCACTTCTGTTTGCCCTTGTGCGACAATAAAGCCTCTTCAATTTACGATTGTTCCCCGTAGACGGTGCTAGTTCATCGGGTTATCGTCACATCAGCCGCCGCCCGCTTCGTTTGCAGTTCTTTGCTCCAAGAAAATGGAGGCGCCGAATGGAAGTCGACCATCCTGCCGGAGCATGGTCACGCCTTCCGATATCGAGCATCGAGGACCTCAGCGATGCGGTACGCGGGGCTGGCCTCGAAGCCACGCAAATGTCTACCGGGCGCCTGTCGGGAGTTCTTGCGTTCAGCGAAGTTGATGGAATTGTCTGCAGCAGTGGATCGATCGAGGGGCGGGTCTCGCTGTTCGGGCCGCTGTCGAGCAATTGCATCACCACCGGCGTTGCCATTCGGATCGGAAGCGGCGCGCGTCACTGGCTCAACGAAATCGAAGCAGGCAGTGTCGGCGTTTTCCTGCCGGGCGACGAACACGACGCGCTCTACACGCCCGGATCGCTCTATGCAGCCGTGACCTTGTCCGCAGAGAAGCTGGAGCATGAGGCCGCCGCGGAAGAGCTTGTCCTCGACCGGCACAGTTTGGGTGGATCTGGCATCCACGCACGTTGCATGGCTCCGGAAGTCCTGGCGGATTTGCGGCACGCTTTCGAAACCGTTCACGGCAGCTCCGATGGCTTCGGCCCTTCAGGCCTTACTAAACATTTGTTGACGACGTTGATTGCGCATCTCGCGCGTCCCCCGCGCCGGGAAAACAGGGGGCGGCATCCCGATTTGCATGGTAAGATCGTCGAGCGGGCGCGGACCTACATTTACGACCACCTCTCCGAGCCCATTTCCATCGATGAACTCGCGGCCGCCGCATACGCGTCGCGACGTACGTTGTTTCGCGCCTTTTCGGATATTCTCGACGACACCCCTCAAAACTACGTTCGGAGGCTGCGCCTCCATCGCATCCGGCATGACCTCGCAAGCGATGCCGAGAAAGCCTGTACAATTGCACTCGTTGCCAATCAGTGGGGCATAGGCGATCTGGGGCGGATGTCCGGCTGGTATCGCGAACTTTTTGGAGAACGGCCGCGCGACACGGTTGCAGGCTCGCGGATAGCTTCCGGAAAATTGGCACAAACCACGTAGAAATCATCCGCCACGCCCCTATCCTTACCGACAAAGTCGGTCCAGGAGCCAGGATTTGTCGGCCGTCGCTCTCGAAACGTGGCATCGCTTCGACATTGCCCGAGTGGACGATCTCAGGAACGCCGTGTTCGATGCCGGGCTTGACGCCGTCCAGATGCCGGGCGCTGGCGTCCGCGGCAGCCTCGCGTTTGCGGCCCGGGATGGCATTATGTTCAGCAGCGGGCTGATCCAGGGCAATGCCGCGATCTGCGGCCCGCTTTCGAAAGACGCGATTACGGTCGGAGTGGGCCTCGAGATGGGTCCGGGCTCGCTTCTGTGGCTCAACCCGGTGATTGCGGGGAATGTCGTGGTCGTGCTGCCCGGCGACGAATGCGACGTCCTGTTGAGGGGCAATTCGCTCTACGTGACCGCAACCCTCACGGTAAAACAACTGAAAAAGGAGGTCGAACAGGAGAGACTCGCTCTCCGTCGCAACCTGACGAGCAGAACCGGGCTTCACATTGAACCGCTACCGCGTGATGCATTGATCTCGCTGAGGGAGCAGGTCGTAACCGTTCATACACCCGGCGACACTCGGGACAAGAGACTTGGAATTGGGAGGCGAATGCTGCGCACTCTCGTCTGTCACTACGCACAACTGCCCGATATCGGGGACGGCCGCATGCGGCCCGTTGGGCAGGCGCTGATCGTCCACGAAGCCCGTGACTATATCAGGCGGCACCTGACCTCGACGATCTCGGTTGATGACATCGCACGTGCCGCACAAACGTCGCCGCGTACCTTGTTTCGCGCGTTCTCAGAAATCCTGGGAGATACGCCCCGCGATTACATTCGTCGACTACGGTTGCACCGGATCAGGCGCGAATTGCTCTCGAACAGAACGACGACGGTGTCGCTTGCTGCGCAAAATTGGGGAATGGCCGGAGACCTCGGGCGACTGTCCAAGAACTATCGGGAATTGTTTGGAGAATTTCCGAGTTCCACGCTTGCGTCCGCTCGTGCGCTGCAGCGCAACGACACACTGGCGTGAGTGAGATGGCACGAACTACGTAGATGATTGGCACGAACTACGTAGACCGTTGCCTATCGTGAGCTAGCCTTCTCGCGACACTATCAACTCGCTCACCGTGCGGATAAGCCGGAAATCGGCGATTGTGGAGGATACGAGATGCTGAAACGTTTTGCAGTCGCGCCTGTCGTCCTGTCGACGTTCGTTGGACTCGTCGGATCGATGCCATCGGTTCAAGCGCAACAGGCCGACGCACCTCCCTTGGTCAAGCAGCTTAACAACGGAAACTGGCTTCCGCAGAAGGAAGCCGAAGACCTTCGGGACGAGTTGTTCTATCAGCGCGCCGTCCATTCCTACATGACGATGCTTCCCGTCTTGAACACCATCGGCATGCGCGATGGATCGGAGGCCGTGTTTGGGAAGGGCTATAACATCCTGCCGATCTGGAAGGACCGGATGGACGCGCGCACTTGGGTGCCGACCCCCAACGCCGACGTGATCTATTCCATGAGCTATCTGGATCTGAAGGAGACCGGTCCGCTCGTCGTGGCGGCCCCGGCGAACGTGATCGGCATGTTTACCGATTTCTTCCAGCGCACGATCACCGATGTCGGCCTGATCGGACCGGATCGCGCACGCGGCGGGCTCTATCTGCTGCTCCCGCCGGACTACGAAGGGGAAATTCCGCAGGGCTACTTCGCATTCAAGTCGCGTACCTACAATGTCCTGCTCTTCTTCCGGACCGTCATGAAGAAGGGCGAGAGCGCGCCCGATCCGAAGGCAGCCGTAGCCGCAGCCGAGCAGACGCGGGTCTATCCACTCTGGACTCCAGAGAAGGACGTCAAGCCGATGCAGTTTCCGAACGCGAGCGGCAAGCGGATCGATATGATGTATCCGGTCGACAACAAGTTCTGGAGCAAGCTCAAGGCATTCATCGATCATGAGCCGGCTTCCGCCATCGACCCCGAACTGCGCGGTGTGCTGGCGTCGATCGGTATAGTCAAGGGCCAGCCATTCAATCCAAGTCAGAAACAGCAGGCGTTGTTGCAGAAAGCGGTCGAGACCGCGCCGAAGATGATCCTGGCGATGCGGCAACTCGGTCGGCCGGACGAGCGCGACAAGTATTACAAGGACCGCCAGTACCTGAACACGTGGGCATCCGGCACTGCCGAATGGCTCCAGGACGGCTATCTCGATGTGAACCAGCGCGCGAGCTACTTCCAGATCGCGTTTTCGACGGCGTCCGCGATGGTCATGCGGACGCTCGACGCCGGATCGAAGTATCCGTTCACCATCCGCGATGCGAACGGCGATTTCCTCAACGGCTCGAATACTTACAAGCTCCACCTGCCGCCGAACCCGCCCGCAAAGCTGTTCTGGGCCGTCACCGCCTACAACATCACGGATGGGACGATGGTCGAGACGCCGCAATTGCTGCCGTCGATCAACAGCCTTGGCAAGGTTGCGACCAATAGCGATGGGTCCATTGATGTCTGGTTCGGCCCGACGAAGCCTGCCGAAGCTGCCGATACGAACTTCGTCCAGACGGTCAACGGACGAAACTTCCTCGCCGCAGTGCGTCTTTACGGTACGGGCGTCGAGTTCTTCGACCAGACCTGGAAGCCGGACGACGTCGTGAAGGTGAAGTGATGCGAACCCGCATCCGAACGTGATCCAGCTCAGCCTTTAAACTGAAACGGAGAATGCAATGAAGACCACGATCAATCAATCCGGAGCCAGTCGGCGCGACGCGATCAAGGGCGGCATTGGAGCGGCATCATTGGCCGTGTTGGGGAGCGGCGCCGCCGTTCCTGCTGCGGTCACAAGCGCTGCAGTTGCTGGCTCAATCGCCCCCGCGCAGGCTCAACGCCTGCCCGAGCCAGCGGGGCCGGATGTCACCGAGCCCGCGACTGGCGTCATCATGCAGCCCGACTACGCAAGGACGATTGCGCAGATGGCCTACGTTTGGGGCTGGCCGCTCGTGAACATGATCAACCGGCGCACAGCGATCACGCAGGCTCCGCATCCCGGTCATCTCAACGGCGTGCTGCCCGTTGCGCCGCGCGGCCAGATCGCG
The DNA here is from genome assembly GCF_054055815.1 of Bradyrhizobium sp. USDA 4503. Classification (NCBI taxonomy): domain Bacteria; kingdom Pseudomonadati; phylum Pseudomonadota; class Alphaproteobacteria; order Hyphomicrobiales; family Nitrobacteraceae; genus Bradyrhizobium; species Bradyrhizobium sp. USDA 4503. The sequence goes on along the minus strand of NZ_JBSRXS010000001.1, from coordinate 8,526,849 downwards.
ATGCTGGCCGATTACATCGAGCCGTCGCAAACCTTCGTCACCTGTCCCAATCAGGACGTGGTCTACGGTCTCGGCTTTTTCTCGCTCGATGAGGAGCCGGTCGTGATCCAGGTGCCAGATTTCGATGACCGTTTCTGGGTCTACGCGCTGTATGACGCACGCACCGATCAGTTCGGCAAGGTCGGCAAGCCATACGATACCAGACCCGGGTTTTACCTGCTTGCCGGTCCGAACTGGAAGGGCCTCAAGCCGGCCGGCATTACCGAGATCGTCCGCTGCCCGACATCACTCGCCAACGCGATTCCGCGTGTGTTCCAGGATGACACACCCGAGGACAAGAAGGCGATCCAGTCGGTGGTCAACCAGATCGTCGCTTATCCCCTGAAGGACTTCACCGGCAAGATGAAGACGATCGAATGGGCCAAAGTGCCGGATATCCCTGGGCCGAAGTCGAATGGTGAGGAAACCAAATGGGTGGTGCCGGAAAAGTTCTTCGATGAGTTCGGTCAGGCGCTCGACATTGTCGATCCGCTACCCGGTGAAGAGGCCATGTATGGGCAGTTCCGCCTGCTGCTCGACTCCGCGGCCAAGGATCCGGCGCTCAAGAAAGTGCTGATCGATACCGCGAACGAGACGGAAGAGAAGGTCATCAAGCCCTTCTTCCAGTGGAAGCATAACGGCCGGCCGGCCGGCAACGGCTGGAATCGCTCGACCAATAATGCGCAGTTCGGGATCGACTATTTCAACCGGACCGGAACATCTAAATCGAACATGTTCGACAACAGGCCCACAGAGACGCAGTATTTCTACACCGACAGCGACGCTTCTGGAGGAGAGCTCAACGGCGGCGGCAGCTACGAGATCACGTTCCCGAACGGCGAAGAGCCGCCAGTCAACGGCTTCTGGTCGCTAACGTTGTACAACGACAAGCACCTCTTCCATCCGAACGACCTGAAGCGCTATTCGCTCGGTACCAAGAACAAGAACCTCAAACGCAACGCCGACGGATCGCTCACACTATATGCGAGCGCGAAGTCGCCAGGCGGAGACAAAGAAGCAAATTGGCTGCCCGCGCCGGGTGGACATTTCTCGCTCTATCTCCGCGCCTATTGGGGTAAGGAGGGCATCCTCAACGAGTCCTGGAAGCCGCCGACTATTCGGAAGGGTACTTAAGGCTGACGCGATCGATGAGGTCTACTATCCGCGGAGACAGACCCCTCACCCCGCTTCGCTGCGCGAAGCCACCCTCCCCACATCCGCCTTCGCCAAGGCTACGGCGGACATGGGGGAGACGGTGCAGCTCGCGTGCGGATGGCAATGCCTCACTGCTTCGCCGGCTTCCTCCCGATCGGGTGGATGTCGATCGCGCGCAGGCGGCCGAGGCGGAGCACGTCCATCGACAGGCTCCGGTCGATCCGGCTGTGATCGAGCGCGCGGATCAGGTCGTCGACACCGTTGATCTCGATGCCGTCGAGCCTGATCACGACGTCGCCGGGCAACAGGCTGGCACGCGCGGCCGGGCTGTCCGGTTCGATCTGCATCAGGAGCGCGCCCATCTTGTTCTCGACACCGGCCAGCACCGCGTGGCGCCGCGGCACCGGCGCGGTCTGGCCGGCGACGCCGATATAGGCGCGGCGGACATAGCCATGGCGGATGATCTCCGACAGCACGAACTGCGCGGTGTTGCTGGCGACCGCAAAGCAGATGCCCTGCGCGTCGTTGATGATTGCGGTGTTGATGCCGATCACCTCGCCCTTCGACGACACCAGCGGCCCGCCGGAATTGCCGGGGTTGAGCGCGGCATCGGTCTGGATCACGTCCTCGATGGTGCGCCCGCTCACCGAGCGGATCGAACGTCCGAGCGCCGACACCACGCCGGCGGTGACGGTCGATTCGAAGCCGAGCGGATTGCCGATCGCGACCACCAGCTGGCCGCGCCGCAGCGTCTTGGAGTTGCCGAGCGACGCGTAAGGCAGATCGCGCGCGCCATCGGCCCGCAGCAGCGCGAGATCGGTGTCGGGATCGACGCCGAGCACATGGGCGTCGGTGACGAAGCCCTCGGTGTCGCGCAGGCGGATCTCCTTCGACGATCCGACCACATGGCTGTTGGTCAGCACGAAGCCATCGGGCGAGATCACGATGCCCGAGCCGAGGCCGCCGCGCTCGCGCGCATTGCGCACTTTCGGCCCGGTTTCGACCCGGACCACGGCGGGGCCGACGCGGTCGGTGACGTCGATCACGGCATTCGAATAGGCATCCAGCAAGGCCCGGTCGTTATCCCGGGCAGCATCGGCCGTTCGCGGTGACGGCGTGTCACCGGCGGTATCTGAGGTAATATCCAGCATGGCGAGAGTCCTTTGGTCTCCTCAGATGGTGACCGGCTCCCCGCGCCGCAAGTGGTTACGCCCTGCACCTGCCCGGATGGCTAGGGCTGCGTCTCTGACGCGCGATTGACTCAGTGCATTCCGGGGCTCGCGAAGCGAGAACCCGGAATCTCGATGCACGACCTCTGGATTCCCCGATGCGCGATTGCGCATCTGAGGTTCGCGACTTCGTCGCGCCCCGGAATGACGGAATGGACTGTCAAGTCACGGACACAACGCTAGGTCGCCCGCCGCAGCGTGCCGCCGCGCGCCCTGACCGGATCGAGCAGCGACCAGTCGCCCTCCGGTAGCACATGGCCTTTCGGGAACGGCGCGCGCAGCTCAAGCCCGAGCGAGCGCAGCACGCGGTCGTCGCGGTAGTAGCATTGCAGCACCACGCGGACGAGCGTCGCCGCGGCCGCGCCGCCACGGCTACGAAACTCCTGCGCCACCGCATCGCGCCCGGCATCGTCGAGCTCGGCGAGCGGCTTGCCCGCGAGATCAGCCAGATGATCCAGCGCCTGCGCGACCAGCACGGTGTCGCGGCCGAGCGTCGCCAGCATGTCGGCCTGGATCGCGGCATCGTCCGCCCCCGGCACCTTGTACTCGTCGCTTTCGGGAACGATCATCGCGGCGACGGTGCGCAGATCGGCGCGCTGGGCTGCGGTCAGTTGTTTTGCATCGGACATGGACGGTCTCAATCGAACAGATTGGCGAGGCGCTGCTTCATCTGGTCGGCGATGTAGAGAGCAAGGGCCTGGATGGTGGAAGTCGGGTTCACGCCGCCCGAGGTGACGAAGATGCTGCCGTCGACGATGAAGAGGTTCTTCACGTCGTGCGAGCGGCCCCATTCGTTGACCACGGAGCGCGCCGGATCGGTGCCCATCCGCGCGGTGCCGAGCAGATGCCAGCCGCCCCACGGGATCGGATCGTTGATGCAGATGTCGGTGGCGCCGGCGGCCTCGAGAATCTCCCGGCCGCGCGCCAGCCCGTGATCCATCATCTTCCGGCTGTTCGCGCTGATCGTGTAGTCGATCTTCGGCGCCGGGATGCCGTGGCTGTCCTTCAACACGGGATCGAGCGTGACGCGGTTGTGCTCCTCCGGCAGATCCTCGCAGATCGCCGATACCGCGAGACGATGGCCGTTGAGCTTGCGGAACACGCGGTGATGATCCTTGCCCCAGGGCAGGATGCCCTTCTGCTCGCTCGCGACCGCCTCGAACACCGGCCCGGCGCCGCGGCCGAACTGGATGCCGTAGCCGCGGACGAAGCCGCGCGACAGATCGGTGTCGTAGAACTCCTTGCTCCACAGGCAGGTCGGCGGCGCGCGGTTGCTGTCGGTCGGCTCCTTCACGAAGCCGTAGATCTGCGCGTAGGGGTGGAACATCAGGTTCTTGCCGACCAGGCCCGACGAGTTGGCGAGGCCATTCGGGAATTTGCCTGACACCGAATTGAGCAGCAGCCGCGGCGTGCCGACACCGTTGCAGGCGATGATGACGACTTCGGCCGGCTGAAACTGCTCGACGCCGTCCTTGTCGTAATAGACGACGCCGGAGGCCATGCCGTGCTCGTTGGTCAGGATCTCGCGTACCCGGCAATGGGTCTTGAGCTCGACCCCGGCGCGGACCGCGTGCGGCCAGTAGGTGATGTCGGTCGAGGCCTTGGCACCCTGCGCGCAGGCCGGCGTGCAGTGGCCGAGATTGATGCAGCGCGCCCTGCCCTCGTAATCCATCGTCGCCACGGTCGTGTCCGACGGCCACCAGTGCCAGCCGAGCTTGTTCATGGCCTTGCCGATCAGCGGGCCGGATAGCCCGAGCGGCTGCTGCGGCATCGGCGGGTGGCTCAGCGGCGACAGCGGATCGCCCGACAGGCCCGAGACGCCCATCATCCGATCGTTCTCCTCGAAGAACGGGGTGAGCGCGTCGTAGTCGATCGGCCAGTCATCGGCGACGCCGTCCAGCGTCTTCACCTTGAAGTCGGACGGATGCAGCCGCGGCCAGTGCGCGGTGTACATCACCGTCGAGCCGCCGACGGCGTTGAAGTTGACGACCTTGATCGGCGAATTGTCGTCGTTGATCGGATAGTCCTCGGGCCGCTTGCGGACATTCGGGCTCGACGACCACTCGCCGTAGAACTTCGCCTCCCAGTCGCGCCCGGTGCTCGGATATTCGGCCGGATTCATCCAGCCGCCCTGATCGAGGCAGAGGATATGCATCTTGGTATCGGCGAGGCTCCAGGCCACCGCGGCGCCGGAGGCGCCGGCGCCGATGATCAGGACGTCAACGGGATCGTTCTTCATTCTTGTTCCTTGATCTTTATGACCCCGTCATTCCGGGATGGTCCGAAGGACCAGACCCGGAATCTCGAGATTCCGGGTTCGATGCTCTGCATCGCCCCGGAATGACAACCCCACAACTTTAATTGACGATTCTCACCGGCAAGCTTCGTATACCGCGGATGAAATTGGAATAGAGCCTTTGCGGCGGGCCCATCAGCTCAAAACGCAGATCGCGCGCCAGAACCTCCTCCCAGAGGATGCGCAGCTGCTGCTCGGCGAGGCGATCGCCGACGCAGCGGTGGACGCCGGCGCCGAAGGCGAGATGCTGGCGCGGCTTGGCGCGGTCGATGATGAATTCATCGGCACGCTCGATCTTGTCCTCGTCGCGGTTGCCGGAGATGTACCACATCACGACCTTGTCGCCCTTCTTGATCCGGCGGCCGGCAAGCTCGACGTCGTTGCGTGCGGTGCGGCGCATGTGCAGCACCGGCGTGTGGTAGCGGATGGTCTCGGACACCAGGTTCGGGATCAGCTCCGGCCTCGCGCGGACCAGCTCGAACTGCTCCGGGTTCTCGCACAGCGCCATCAGCCCGGCCGACATCGAATTGCGCGTGGTGTCGTTGCCGCCGACGATCAACAGCCCGATCGTGCCGATGAACTCGCGCGGCTCCAGATTCCGCGTCGCGTCCGAATGCGCCAGCATCGAGATCAAATCGAAGGTCGGCGGCGCAACGGCCCGCGCGTCCCACAGCTTGCGGAAATATTCTCCCATCTTGACCAGTTCGGCGGTGCGTTCAGCCTCCGAACGCACCACCGCGTCGGGGGATTCGACGTTGGCGATCGCGACATCCGACCACCAGGTCAGCTTGGCGCGGTCTTCCGAGGGAAAATCGAACAGCGTCGCCAGCATCATGTTGGTGAGGTCGACCGAGACCCGCTCGGCCCAGTCGAAGGTCTCGTTGCGCGGCAGCGCATCGAGCACGGCTGAGGTGCGCTTGCGGATCAGGGCGTCGAAATTGGCAAGGTTCGACGGCGCTACGATCGGCGCCACCGTGCGGCGCTGCGCGGTATGGCCGGGCGGGTCCATGCGGATGAAGCTCGGCCGCTCCTGCCCCTTCGGCTGGTCCGCGACCTGGATACCGCCAAGCTCGGAGGCCGACGAATAGTTCTGGTGATCCAGCTCGACCGCGAAGATGTCGTCGTAGCGCGTCACCGACCAGTAGGGGCCGTAGGCCGACGCCCCGCAATAATGCATGGGATCGTCGCGGCGGAGCTGCGCGAACAGCGGCCGCCAGGTGTCGTCCTGATAAAGCCGGGGATTGCTGACGTCTATGGACGTCGGCCTGCGCAGCGCCTCTCCCATCGCTTCACTCCCGTTAGGTTCCGTCGCCGCTTGGCGGGCGATCGTCGTGTCGGGCCGACGATAAAGGGAATCCCGCGGCCGAGTAAAGCCGCGGGGCGGACAGTCCGCCGCGCGGAATGCGCGCGGGCCGACGCACCCGGCAAATCCCGATAGCTGCTCCGCTCCGCGATGTTTGTCGGCAGCAGGAAGACCGGTTAGCCTTGCGGGCAATCAATCCATCGGGGAGCAACGACAGGTGGCCGAATTGCGCCAGGACAACACCGCCCAGACGGCTGCGCTGGACTACGACGTCATCATCATCGGCGCCGGCCTGTCCGGCATGTACCAGCTCTACCGGCTGCGCGAGCTTGGTCTCAGCGCGCGCGTGTTCGAGGCCGGCACCGGCGTCGGCGGCACCTGGTACTGGAACCGCTATCCCGGCGCGCGTTTCGATTCCGAGAGCTATTCCTACGGCTACTCGTTCTCGAAGGAGCTGCTCGAGGAATGGGAGTGGTCGGAGCATTTCGCCGGCCAGCCCGAGACCTTGCGCTACTGCAACTATGTCGCCGACAAGTTCGATCTGCGTCGCGACATCCAGTTCGAGAGCCGGGTCGCGTCCGCGATGTACCAGGACGACACGCGAAGCTGGCAGGTCACACTCGAAAGCGGCGCGCAGCACTCCTGCCGCTTCCTGATCACCGCGATCGGCCCGTTGTCGACGCCGACCCTGCCGCGCATCGAGGGCCGCGACGATTTCACGGGCCAATCGTTTCACACCGCGCGCTGGCCGAAGGAGAACGTGGATTTCACCGGCAAGCGCGTCGCCGTGATCGGCACCGGCGCAACCGGCATCCAGACCATCCAGACCATCGCCGGCGAGGTCGGGCATCTCACCGTGTTCCAGCGCACCGCCAACTGGGCGGCGCCGCTGCACAACGGCAAGATCGACGCCGAGACGCAAGTCAGGATCAAGGCCGGCTATCCCGAGATCTTCGCGCGCTGCAAGGAGACCTTCGCCTGCTTCGTGCATACGCCCGATCCGCGCGGCGCATTCGAGGTGAGCGCGGAGGAGCGCGAAGCGTTCTACGAGAAGCTCTATGGCGAGCGCGGGTTTGGCATCTGGCAAGGCAACTTCAAGGATATCCTGATCGACCGCGCGGCGAATGCGACGATCAGCGATTTCGTCGCGCGCAAGATCCGTCAGCGCGTGAAGAACCAGGCGGTCGCCGAGATGCTGATCCCGAAGAACCACGGCTTCGGCACGCGGCGGCTGCCGCTCGAGACCTTCTATTACGAGGTCTACAACCGCGACAATGTCGAGCTGGTCGATATCAAGGAGACGCCGATCGAGCGGATCACGCCCGAGGGCATCCGGACGACCGACAAGGACTACGCCTTCGACATCATCATCTACGCCACCGGCTTCGATGCCATCACCGGCAGCTTCGACAAGATCGATTTCCGCGGCGCGCACGGTGCGCGGCTGAAGGAGAAATGGACGCACGGCCCGGAAACCTATCTCGGGCTGATGGTCGACGGCTTCCCCAACATGATGATGCTGATGGGCCCGCACACCGCGCTCGGCAACATCCCGCGCAGCATCGAATACAGCGTGGATTGGGTCACCGGGCTGATCCGCTTTGCGCAGGAGAGAGGCCTGACCTTCCTCGACGCCACGCCCGAAGGCACCGCCGATTGGACCGAGCATGTCAAGGCGCTCGGCGTCGGCCTGCTCTCCAACGAGGTCGATTCCTGGATGACCGGCATCAACCGCAACGTCGAGGGCAAGCAAACCCGCATCGTCGCCCGCTACAGCGGCAGCGCCCCGGCATATCGCGCGCGATGCGACGAGGTGGCGGCGAAGGGGTATGCGGAGTTGCGGTTGGGGTAACTCTCTCAATGACGCGAGACGCCCGCCCACCCGCCGCCGTCGTCCCGGCGAAAGCCGGGACCCATAACCACAGGGTTGGGTTGTTGAAGGAGGCTATGGCCCCAGCACCGTGCAACAATGACCATCGGTGGTTATGGGTCCCGGCCTTCGCCGGGACGACACCGAGTTTGATGCACGATCTGACTCGCCCTACGCCACCCTACCACGCATCGATGCACGGCCGCTTGCGGTGGGTCCGCGGCTCAGCTTTCGGCACCGAGCGCAGGCCGGCCATGATCCAGTGCCTTGTGTCGGCGGGATCGATCACCTCGTCGATCTCGAGCACCGAGGCGATCGAGACCGCCTTGCCGTTGGCGTAGAGCTCGGCGACCTTGGTCTGGAAATACTTCTCGCGCTCGACCGGGTCCTCGATCGCCTCCATCTCCTTGCGGAAGCCGAGGCGGACATAGCCTTCCAGGCCCATGCCGCCGAACTCGCCGGTCGGCCACGCCACCGTGAAGAACGAGGCGTGGAAGCCGCCGCCGATCATCGATTGCGCCCCTAAGCCATAGCCCTTGCGCAGCACGACGCCGAACAGCGGCACCGTGATGCTGGCGCCGGTGACGAACATCCGCGCGACATGGCGCACGATCGCGGTCTTCTCGGCCTCGGGGCCGACCATGAAGCCCGGCGTGTCGCAGAGCGAGACGATCGGGATGTCGAAGGCGTCGCACAGCTGCATGAAGCGCGCGGCCTTGTCGCCGGCAGGTGCGTCGATCGCCCCGCCGAGATGCTTTGGATTGTTGGCGATCAGGCCGAACGGCTTGCCCTCGATGCGGATGAAGGCGGTGATCATGCCGACGCCGAAATCCCTGCGGATCTCCAGCACCGAGCCCTCGTCGGCGATCAGGTCGATCACGCTGCGGATGTCGTAGACGCGCAGGCGATTTTCCGGGATCGCACGGCGCAGCAGCCGCTGGTCCGGCGCCTTCCAGTCCTGCACCGCGCCCTGGAAGTAGGACAGATATTTCTGTGCCACCGTGGTCGCCTCGGCTTCGTCCTCGACCAGGATGTCGATCACGCCGTTCGGCGACTGGAAGGAGACCGGGCCGACCTCGGCCGGATGGTAGACGCCGAGCCCGCCGCCCTCGATCATCGCCGGACCGCCCATGCCGATCGACGCATTCCGAGTGGCGATGATGACATCGCAGACGCCGAGCATCGCGGCATTGCCGGCGAAGCAATAGCCGGAGACCACGCCGACCACGGGCACCAGTCCGGAGAGTTTTGCGAACTGCACGAAGGACGGGCCGTCGAGGCCGGTCATGCCAAGCCGGTCGGTATCGCCGGGACGACCGCCGCCGCCCTCGGCGTAGAACACCAGCGGCATGCGCCACTGCTCGGCGAGGCCGAGCATGCGGTCGATCTTCTTGTGGTTCATATGGCCCTGGGTGCCGGCGAGCACGGTGTAGTCGTACGAGATCACCATGCAACGCGCGCCGTCGGCGCCGAAATCCTTGGCGTTGACGGTGGCGACGCCTGATATCAGGCCGTCGGCCGGCGTGTTCTTGATGAGATCCTCGACCTTGCGGCGGCGGCGCTGCGCCGCGATCGCGAGCGACCCGTATTCGACGAACGAGCCCTCATCGACCAGCTGCGCGATGTTCTCGCGCGCGGTGCGCTGGTTGGTCTTGCGGCGGCGCTCGACCGAGGCCGGGCGGTTCTCGTCCAGTGTGATCGCCTTACGCGCGATCAGCTCGGCGAGGTCAGGCCGGATGTGATCGAGATCGATCGCGGCCTCCTCCGCCGCGTGATGGCCGTCGACCTCGGCAGGCTCGAGGAACAGGATCGGCTCGCCATGCATCAGGGTGACACCGATGCCGCCCGCGATCCTGGTCACCCGGCCGCCATGTGGTGCGGTGACGAGATGCTCCATCTTCATCGATTCCAGCACCGCGATCTGCTGGCCGGGCCGAACCAGATCGCCCTCCGCGACCTCGATCGCCACGATCGTGCCCTGCAGCGGCGCCGGCACCGGGAGCGATCCCTCGGGCGCGGCTTCGACAGCAACGGCCTTGGTCGCAGCCGCCTCGCTCACCTCGATCAATGGTGCGGCGAGATCCTGCGCCGCGCCGACCAGCGCCGCAACATGGGTGTCGATGAAATTGGTGCTGATCTTGTTCCGGCCAAAGCTCTGGTGCGCCAGGATGGCGCCGAGGAACGGGATGTTGGTGGCGACGCCGCCGATCCGGAATTCGCGCAAGGCGCGCGATGCCTTGTGCACCACGTCGGTCCACTTTGGGCTCGGCGAATGCACGATGACTTTTGCCAGCAGCGAGTCGAACGCGGCAGAGGTCCGGTAACCGGAATAGCCGAACGTATCGACGCGAACGCCGGGGCCGGACGGCAGGTCGAACACACTGAGCGTGCCGCCGGTTGGCTTTGTGATGCCCTTCTCGTCCATCACCTCCATGTTGACGCGAAGCTGCATCGCATAGCCGCGCGGCAGCGGCACGGTGGCCTGCGCCAGCCCAAGCGAAGCGAGCGTGGCGCCGGCGGCGACCGCGAGCTGCGCGCGCACGAGGTCGACGCCGAGCACCTCCTCGGTGACGGTGTGCTCGACCTGCAGTCGCGGATTGGCCTCGATGAAGGCGAAGGCACCCTCACCTTCGCCGGCTTCGTCATCGACCAGGAATTCGAAGGTGCCGAGGTTGTCGTAGCGCGCAGCCGTGGCAAGCTGCTTCGCCGCCTCGATGATGCGCGCGCGCATTCCCTCGCTCAGCGACGGGCTCGGCGCCACCTCGATGAGCTTCTGGTTGCGGCGCTGGATGGTGCATTCGCGCTCCCAGAGATGGCTGATGGCGCCGTAACGGTCGCCGATGATCTGCACCTCGATATGGCGGGCCTTGCGGATCAGCCGTTCGACATAAACGGCATCGCTGCCGAACGCCGCTTTGGCCTCCGACTGGCAGCGCGCATAGGCCTCGTCGAGCTTGGCGGCATCCTCGACCACCCGCATGCCGCGCCCGCCGCCGCCGGCGATCGCCTTGATCATCACGGCGGCGCCGGCGCCGAGCGCGGCGAAGAACGTCTTTGCCTCGTCGAGACTGGTCGCGCCTGATGTGCCGGCAATGATCGGGACGCCGCATTTTTTCGCCAGCGCCTTTGCCTTGGCCTTGTCGCCGAACAGATCGAGCGCCTCTGGCGACGGGCCGACGAAGGTGATCTTGTCCTCGGCACAGCGCCGCGCCAATTGGGTGTTCTCGCTGAGGAAGCCGTAGCCTGGATGCAACGCGTCGCAGCCCGCGGCCTTGGCCGCCGCAACCACCGCCTCGATGTCGAGATAGGCCCGCGCGCCGCGGCCGGGAATCTCGCGCGCCTCGTCGGCGGCGCGGACATGCAGAGAGGCGGCATCATCGGCGGGATAGATCGCGACCGTGGCGAGGCCGCTGTCGGCAGCGGCACGGGCAATCCGGATCGCGATCTCACCGCGGTTGGCAATCAGCAATTTCTTGAAGGACATGATCGGTTCCGTAAGTTTGCTCACCTCGTCCCGCTTGCGGGGAGAGGTCGAAATTTGCGCGCAGCGCGAATTTCGGGTGAGGGGGACTCTCCGCGAACTCGCCTGCGGAGACTCCCCCTCACCCGAAGCCTACGCTTCGCTTCGGCTTCGACCTCTCCCCGCAAGCGGGGCGAGATGAAGAGCGCGCGGCAACCCGTACACATTTGCACTAGCGATCCTTCATGGTCGGATCGAGCACGACACGCAAGGATTCCCCGAGCGCATTGAACGCCAGGACACGCAAGGATCCCCGAGCGCATTGAACGCCAGGGAGACGACGAGAATGGCAAAGCCCGGCGCATACATCTGCTCCGGGGCGATTTCCATGTATTGATAGGCGCGCGCCAGCATCGCGCCCCAGCTCGGGTCCGGCGGCTGGATGCCGAGGCCGAGGAACGACAGGCTGGCTTCGGCCAAGAGGGCAGCGGCGAGCAAGAGCGTCACTTGCACGATGACCGGCTGCAGCGTGTTCGGCAGCACGTGCCGCCACAGCACATGCCATGTCGGCGCGCCGAAGCCTCTGGAGGCGTCGACATAGAGCTCCTGCCGCACGATCAGCGTGCGGGCGCGGACGATGCGCGCCAGCGCCGGAAACATCGTGATGCCGACCGCGATCATGCCGTTGGTCAGCCCGATGCCGAGCGCGCCGGTGACGGCGATCGCCAGCACGATGGCGGGGAACGACAGGAAGGTGTCGATGATGCGGCTGATGATGTCGTCGATCCAGCCGCCGAAATAGCCGGCGATCAGGCCGACCGGCAGCCCGATCAGGACCGCGACGCCGACCGCAAGCAGGCTAGCATAGACGGTGGCCGGCGCGCCGTAGATCAAGCGGGAGAAGATGTCGCGGCCGAGATCGTCGGTGCCGAGCAGATGGGCCGGCCCCGGCGGCGCCAGCATGTTGTTGACGTCCTGCGCGGTCGGCGCATAGGGCGCGATCCAGGGCGCGCCGATTGCGACGACGACGAGCACCACGAGCACCAGGATCGACAGCGCGGCGCGGAGGTCGCCGGCGAGCCAGCGCGCAAAGCGCCGCAGTCGCGTCGGCCGCGCCGGTGCCTTCAGGGGTGCAAGCGCCACCTCGGTCATTGCTCGATCCTCGGATCGACCGCGGCGCAGAGCAAATCGGTGATCAGGTTCACCGCGATCACAACCACCACCATGGTGAAGACGACGCCTTGCACGATCGGGAAATCGCGCTGGATCGCGCCGCGCACGATCAGGCTGCCCAGGCCGGGAATGGCGAACACCGCCTCGATCACCACGGTCGCCGCCAGCATGCGGTTGACCAAAAGGCTGATGATGGTGAGCAGATTGACGCCGACATTCTTCAGGCCGTGCTGCCAGAGGATGCGGGACATCGACAGCCCCTTGGCATGCAGCGTGCGGACATATTGCGACGACAGCACCTCCAGCAGCGCCCCGCGCAGCTGGCGCGCGACCTCGGCCATACCGTAGGCCGCGATCGCGATGCCAGGCAGCAGCGCATGCCTGATCGCATCGACCGGCGAGGCGCTGAAGGATTTTGCGCCGGTCGCCGGCAGCCAGTTCAGCTTCAGCGAGAATTCCGCCACCAGGATCATCGCGAGCCAGAAGCCGGGCACCGCGACGCCGAGCGACGCCAGCATGCTGATCAGCTTGTCGATCCAGCCGTTCGGCTTGATCGCGGCCATCACGCCCATCGGGATGCCGGTGACCAGCGCCAGCGCCAGCGCGATCACGACGATCAGCAGCGTGTTCGGAAACGCGCGCCCGATCGAGTCCGCGACCTTCTCGCCGGTCAATAGCGATTGCGAGAGATCGCCTTGCGCGACATTGCCGAGCCAGGCGCCGTATTGCACCAGGAACGGGCGGTCGAGGCCGTAGATCTTCCTGATCTCGGTGATCCGCGCGTCGGTCGCGTTGTCGCCCGCCAGCGTCACGGCGATGTCGCCGGGCACCAGCTTGAGCAGCGCGAACACCATGAAGGTCGCGAGCAGGATCACGGGCAGCGCCTGCACGAGGCGGCTGCCGACGACCTTGACCGGTGACCGCCGCGCCATCGCCTAACTCCCGAGCCAGACGTCGTCGTATTTCGGCTTGCCAAGCAGGTTCGGCCGATAGCCCTGCACCTTCTTGTTCATGGCGACCAGCTCGAACTGGAACGCCAGCGGCGCGACAAAGGCGTTCTCCATCACCAGCCGCTGCACGGTGGAAAACGCCTTGCGCCTGGTGTCGATGTCCTCCGAGGCGCGCGATTCCTTGATCGCGGCCTCGAGCTCGGCCGGCACCGGCGCGCGGCCGCCATTGTAATAGGCGTCCTTGGTGAACATCAGCGAATAGGTCAGGCTCGGGTCGGGCCGGCCGGTCCAGGCCGAGAGCAGCCCTGCCCCCTTCTTCTCCGGACCGAAGAAGGCCGCGGAAGCTTCCGCGATCGGGGCGTTGACGAAGCGCACGCCGATGCCGGCCTTGCGCAATTGCTCGATCAGGATCTCCTGACGCTGCACCGAATCCTGGTCCGGATAGCCGCCGAGCTCGATCTGGGTACCCTCCTTGAAGCCGGCCTCGGCGAGCAGCTTGCGCGCTCGGTCGGGATCATAAGGATAGAGTTTTGCGACCTCCGCGTCGTATGCCCAATGCGCCTTCGGCAGGTTCATGTAGGCGGGCTCCGCAAGACCTGCGAGCGCGGCCTTGACGAAGGACTCGCGATCGATCGCGAAGTTGAGCGCCTGACGGACCTTGAGATTGTCGAACGGCGGCTTGGCCCAGTTGAGGAAGATCTGAAGCACGTACAGCGTCGGGCCATGCACCACCTTGACGCTCGAGGCGCGCTCGATGATCACCTTCTGCCGCGGCGGCAGCTGGTAGATCAGATCGTTCTGCCCGGCGGTGACCGAGCGGGCGCCGGTGGTGAGCTCGGGAATGATCGAGATCTCGATGGCGTCAGGAAGCGGCCGCTCCGGCTTCCAGTATTTCTCGTTGCGCTTGACCACGATCTTCTCGCCGTCGGCCCAGCTGACGAACGAATAGGCGCCGGCGCCGACCGGCTTGCGCGTCACGACGCCGCCCTCGGCCGCTTTCAGCGCCGTCGGCGACACCATCATGCCCGCGCGGTCGGAGAGAATCCCGGGCAGCGCGGTATCGGGTATCTTCAGCTTCAACGTCACCTGCTGCGGGCCAGTGACCTCGACCGCGGCGACGGAGAGCAGGTCGGCCTTGATGTTCGACTTCGCATCGCTGCGGTTGCGCTCGAGATTGAACTTGACCGCTTCCGCATCGAGCGGCGTGCCGTCATGGAAGGTGACGCCGGCGCGGATGTTGAGCACCAGCGTGGTGGGGTCGGTGAACTTCCAGCTTTCGGCAAGGCCGGGCTTCGGCTTCAGCGTGTCGAATTCCCATTCGGTCAACGTATCGTACATCGTGAACAGGAAGGCGTGGTCGGAGCCGGCGCCGCCGGTCGCCGGATCGAGGCTCGACGGATTGGCCGGCGCCGAGATGCGCAAGGTGCCGCCCTTCTTCGGCGCGCCTTCCGCAAACGCACGGCCGCTGAGCGTGGTGCTGGCCAATGCGCCCGAGATCAGCGCCATGGCCTCGCGTCGTGTCGTCATTGTCATGGCGTCGTCTCCGGTTGTGAGTTCGGCGAAAAATTCAGGCGGTCGGCGAAATGGCAGGCCACCCAGTGATCGGGCTTCAGCTCGCGCCACTCCGGCACGCGGTCGGTGCAGAGCGGCTGCGCGTGCGGGCAGCGGGTACGGAAGCGGCAGCCCGAGGGCGGATGGATCGGGCTCGGCACCTCGCCCTGCAGGACGATGCGGCTCTCCTGCCGCATCGTGGATGGCAGCGGCCGCGGCTCGGCTGACAGCAGCGCGATCGTGTAGGGATGCAGCGGGCGCTCGGCGACCTCCTCGGTCGGCCCGAGCTCGACGAACTGGCCGAGATACATCACCGCGACGCGCTCGCTGATATGCGAGACCACGGCGAGATCATGGGTGATGAAGACGTAGGTCAGCCCGAGGTCGCGCTGCAGATCGGCAAACAGATTGAGCACGTCGCCGCGGATGGACATGTCGAGCGCGGCCACCACCTCGTCGCAGACGATCAGTTTGGGTTTGAGCGTCAGCGCGCGGGCGATCACGACGCGCTGCTTCTGGCCGCCGGACAGCTGATGCGGGTAGCGCGCACCGAACTCCTGCGGCAGGCCGACGCGCTCCAGCGCCTCCCGCGCCTGCCGCTCGCGCTCGGCACGGCTGCCGACACGCGCGAGCTCCAGCGGCTCCAGCACCGAGGCCAGAATGGTCATGCGCGGATTGAGCGCGGCGTTCGGGTCCTGGAAGATGATCTGGTAGTCGCGGCGATGGTTTTGAAACTCCCGGCGTGGCAGCGCCGTTGGATCGATGCCGTCATGCAGGATGGCGCCGGCGCTGGGATTGAGCAGGAACACCAGCGCGCGGCCGATCGTGGTCTTGCCCGAACCGGACTCCCCGATGATGCCGAAGGTCTCGCCGCGGCGGACGTCGAAATTGACGCCGTCGACCGCCTTCACGGTGGCGCGGCGGTCCGAGGTCTGGAACCGGACCTGAAGGTCGCGCACCGAAACGATGGCGTCGCGGCGCGGCTCGGCATCGGCTGTGGTCATTGCGTCGCGACCTTCGCAGCGGCCGATGCGCCGGGCGGATGCAGCGCGCCCGGCAGATTGAGCTCGGCAAAGCGCCAGCAGCGCACTCTTCTGCCGCCGCCGGCGTCCTGCAGCTTCTGCTCGGCCTCGCAACCCTTCACCGCATACGCGCAGCGGGCCCGGAAGCGGCAGCCATTCGGCATCTCCGCGATCGACGGCACCCGGCCCGGGATCGACGGCAGCCGGCCGTGGCGCGGGCTCAAATGCGGCAGCGAGCGCAACAGTCCGGACGTGTAGGGATGCAGCGGCCGCACCAGCGCCTCGTCGACCGTGGCGTCCTCGATCACCTCGCCGGCATACATCGTGATCATCCGCGTGCAGGTCTCGGCGACGACGCCGAGATCGTGGGTGATCAGCATCAGCGCGGTCTTCGAGGTCTCGCTGATGTCGCGCAGCAGCTCGAGGATCTGCGCCTGCACGGTGACGTCGAGCGCGGTGGTCGGCTCGTCCGCGATCAGAAGCTGCGGCCCGCAGATCAAACTCGCCGCGATCATCACGCGTTGGCGCATGCCACCGGACAGCTGGTGCGGATAGTCGTCGATCCGCCGCTCGGGCGAGGCGATGCCGACGCGGCGGAGCATCTCCAGCGTTTTGGCGCGCGCCTCCTCATGGGAAACGTCGGTATGGACGCGCAGCGTCTCGGCGATCTGGTGGCCGACGGTGAAGACCGGGTCGAGCGCGCTCATCGGCTCCTGGAAGATCATCGCGATGCGCTTGCCCCGGATCGCGCGCATCTGCCGCGCGCTGCAGGAAGCGAGATCGACGCCGTCGAACAGGATCTTGCCGTCGAGGCCGGCAAAATTGCCTGGCAACAGCCGCAGGATCGACAGGCCGGTGATGGTCTTGCCGCAGCCGCTCTCGCCGACGATGCCGACGCGCTCGCCGGGCGCGATGTCGAAGTCGACGCGGCGCGTCGCCTGCCAGACGCCCTGCCCGGTCTTGAAGCGGATGCCGAGCCCGCGCACGGACAATAGCGGCGGCGCGCCGTCGCGCGCACCCTCCGCCCTGCGCTGTGCCGGCTGGCCTGCGTCCATCAGCCCGCCGCCCGCTTCTTTTCTTTCACCAGTTGCTCCTCCATCAGCATCTCGGTGCCGATGATGCCATCGCGGGCGAGTTCATCGAGCTCGGCGTCGGAAAGCCCGAGCATGCCGCCGAGGATCTCGCGGTTGTGCTCGCCGAGCGTCGGCGGCACCGAGCGGATCGCGAACGGCGCATCGCTCTCGCGAAACGGCATCGATGGCTGCGGATGTCGTCCGATGAACGCGCGGTCGACATGCTGGATGAAGCCGCGCGCGTGGAGCTGCGGATCCTCCAGGAGATCGATCGGCAGCCGCGCCACGCCGGAGGCAACGCCGGCAGATTGCAGCGCGGTCATCGCCGCATCGGCATCGCGCGCCGCGGTCCAGGCCGTGATCGCAGCCTCGATCTCGCCCTCGATAGCGCGGCGGCCCGTGGCCGTCTTGAGTGCCGCGTCCGCTGTCCAATCCTCGCGGCCGAGCAGCCGGGTGAGCTTTGGCCACATCGCATCGTCGGACACCGCGACGACGATCCAGTTGTCTTCTCCGGCGCAGCGAAAGCAGCCATGCGGCACGAAATCGGGATGGCGGTTGCCGTATTTGGTCGGCGGCTCGCAACTGGTCGAATGCGCCACGATCCAGGGCGCGGCGAACGGCATCATGCATTCGATCTGGGCGAGATCGATGAACTGCCCCTGTCCCGTCAGTTTGGCGTGGATCAGCGCGGTCAGCACCGCGGCGGCGCCGTTGAGCCCGCCGACGGCGTCGCCGAACGCGGTATGGCTCATGACCGGCGGACCATCGGGATCGCCGACCACGCTGGGCAGGCCGGAGCCCTGCTCCAGCGTCGAGCCGTAAGCGCGGCAGTCGCGATGCACGCTGCCGGCACCGAACGCCGACATCGACATCATCACCAGCTTGGGATTGATCTTGCTGAGCACGTCGTAGCCGAGGCCGAGCTTGGGCAGCACCTCGACCGAATAATTGTCGACCACGAGGTCGGCATCGGCGAGCAGGCGCTTGGCCAATTCAAGCCCCTTCGACCGGGTCAGATCGAGCGTGATGCCGCGCTTGTTGCGGTTCATGATGCAGTAGCGCACCGACTTCTCGTACATCTGCTCCAGCACATAGGCCGGACGGCGGTCGACGCCGCGCCACCAGTCCGGATACTGGGTCGCCTCGATCTTGATGACGTCGGCGCCGAGATCGGCGAGCGTGCGGGTGCAGATCGGCCCGGCCCAGCCCATCGAAAAGTCGACGACGCGGATGCCCTCGAGCGGCAAGCGATCGGTTGCAGCGGGCTTGGGCGCCGGCACGCGCGGCGCAGCCTCGCGCCTCGTCTGCTGCTCGCCGAGATCAGGCACCCGGCCGCCGCGCAGCGGCGGCGTTGCGGTCAGCCGCTGCATCGTGCCGGCGGAAAAGCCGGTCTCGTCACCGATGGTGATCGGGACGATGGCGCCACGCGCACGCTTCTCCTCATCGGCGATGAGATCCGCGACCTCCGGCACCGGCACGATCGGAATCTTGCGCTTGAGCCCTTCGGCGAACCATTCCTGCGCGGTGCGCTGCTTCAGCTTCGGCAGGATCTTGGCTTCGATCTCGGCGACATGGCGCAGCCGGTCGACCCCCATGACCAGTGTCGGATCGTCGCGCAGCTCGTTGAGCCCGAGCATCTCGCAGAACGCGCGCCACTGCGCCGGGGTCACCGTGGTGACGCCGAGCCAGCCCTGCTTGGTCTCGTAGATGCCGACCGGAAAGGTCGGCCAGAACCGGTTGACGCCGATCCGCCGCATGATGTCGCCGCGCTGGAATGCCTCGAACATGATGTATTCGGTGACGGCGATAGAGGCCTCGAACAGGCTGAGATGGTTTTCGCGCCCGCGCCCATCGTGCATGCGGCCGAGCACCGACGAAGCGGCCGCGATGAAGCTCCACAGCCCGCCCAGAATGCCGGTCTGGAAATCCGGCGCATGCATCGGCGGCCCCTGCTCCGGACCGACCAGCTTCACCAGTCCGGTCAGCGCGCGGATCGTGGAGTCCGTCGCCGCGAAATTGGCGTAGGGACCGCGATCGCCGAACCAGGCGAGGTCGAGATGGATCAGGCCGGGATGGTCCCGCCTGATCGCGTCGAGATCGATCTCGGGACAATCCGCCGCAGCGATGCCGCGCCCGTCGAGCAGGATGTCGCAGCCGGCAATCAGCTCCCGCAGGCGCGATGCCGCGCCCGCATCGCGCGTGTCGAGCACGACACTCGACTTGTTGAAGTTGAGGAACGCAAACCACGCGCTCCGGCCCTGGGGCGTCAGCGGCGCGGTGCGGCGAAGCGGATCGCCGTGCCGCGGCTCGACCTTCTGCACATCGGCGCCGAAGTCGGCAAACAGCCGCGCGCAATAGCTCGTCGCCGCAGCACTTCCGATCTCGACAATCCGCAGATGCGATAACGCGCCCATCAGGCTTCCTCGCGACACATGACCAGCCGGTGACAGCGACTGATTCAGTCTTCTTGTTGGGTGAACTTGAAGCCGCGCCGACTGTGTGATGCAAGTGGAATTTTCTTCCGCTTGACGGAATTAGCGAGCGTATGACCGAAGTTGCTGCTCAGCGCGAAGCGAAGATTGTGCAGCTAATTGCAGGTGAGCTGCGCTTCGAACCAGTGTTGCACTGAGTTCGACAATCGCGGCCATGCGCGCAAGACATGCGCGTATGTGGCCGCGCTCGCGCGGGTGATGCCGCGCAGTTCCTGCTCAATGGCGGGGAGATCAACACCGAGGCACCGGCCGGCCCTGGCGACGCTGCGACCATCGACCACAAGCTCAGAGATCAGCGACGCATTGCCGCGTGCGAACAGCAGATCGAGCGGATCGGCATCGAGAATCTGATCACGCTCGAGGCGGTCGAGATCGATGCTGACGAAATCGGCCGGCGCACCGACCGCGAGCTCGCCGGTGCCCGGCGCGCCGGTGGCGCGGCGGCCGTTGCGGATCGCGAGCGTGAAGAATTCCTGAGCAGTCCATGTACGCTTGAAGCCGAGACCACCGTGCATCATCTGCACCAGCCGCATCTCGCGCAGCACGTCGTCATCCTCATCGAGCGCGAGGCCATCGACGCCGACCGCGATTGCACAGCCGCAGCCGTGCGCCGCCGCGATCGGTGCCAGCCCGGAGCGCAGATGCAGGTTGGAGGAGAAGTTGGTGACAATGCGCGCGCCCGACGCCGCGATCATCTCGAGCTCGTCGGGCCGCGCGTGGATGCAATGCGCGAGCGTCAGCCGCTCCGAGAGGAAGCCGATATCGCGGAGATAGCGCACGATGCCGCCGGGAAAATGCTGGTCGGCCCAGGCGCGCTGGTAGGTGGTCTCGAGCAGATGCATGTGGATGCGGCGGCCGGTCCGCGCCGAGTTCTCCGCGACCGCCTCCAGCAGCGGCTTCGAGCACCACTGCACCCCGGCCGGGCCAAGCTGCACATCAACCTTCGGCCCGCCGATCGCAGCCGCGATGGCGTCGGTCAGCTCGATATAGGCCTGCGGCGACATCGGGGCGCGCACGAACAGCTGTTCGATCGTCTTGCGGTCATCGGCCGGAAGACCTGACAGCACCGCTTCGCTGTCGCCATAGACGATCGGGTTCTGGTCGCGCACCGCGATCGCAAAGGCGATGCGGATGCCGACATCGCCGGCGGCGCGCGCGATCGCCCTGGCTTCATCGACGAGCGGCATGGTGCCACTCGGGCGGGTGTAGTGCACCATCATCGCCGCACAGCCGGCCTGCGCCGCGCGTCCCAGCGCTGAGGCCGCGGTGAGATAGGGATCGACGGGCGTGCCGACCACCGTGCGCAGGATCCAGCTCTCCAGCGGCATGCCGACCGCGCCGAAGCTCGAGGCGCGCGGGCGGGCGTGGTCGTGGGCGTCGACGAAGGCGGGAAGGACAAGGGAACGCGGGCCTGTCGCCGGGCGCGCGGCTTCGGAAATATCGGTGATGACGCCGCCGTCGTGACGGAGCACGACGTCGTTGCGGATGTCGTGGTCAGAACCGCAGAACAGACGGGTTGCCGTGACGTCCATCGGTCCCTCCGCCGTCATTGCGAGCCACCCGGTCGGCGCGAAGCGCCGCCGAATGACAGGCTCCGCGAAGCAATCCATGCCCCCGCATGCGGAAAGATGGATTGCTTCGCCGCTTCGCTCCTCGCAATGACGAACTGCGTCAATTCGCCGTATACACCAGCTCCCGCTCCGCGCGCGGCGGCAGGAATTCCCGCGAAAACACTTCGGCCGGGGCCGGCGTGCGGGTGAGCTGGTAGCCTTCGACGATGAAGCCGATGGCGCGCGCCATGCGGTCGTCCTTGACGTCGCCGATGCCGATGTCCTTCATCTCCGGCGAGACGATCAGCTTCTCGAAGGAATATTGCAGCCGGCGCTTCTCGACATCGACATTGATCAGATTGTCATAGTTCAGCGCCGCCTTCATGGCCGCGTTCTGGTCCTTGGCGACCGCGACCGCGCCCTTGTTGATGGCGCGCACCAGACCGGCCACCGCCTTCGGGTTCGAGGCGATCAGCTTGCGCGAGACCATCACGCCGTTGGAATAGAGGTCGAGCCCGTAATCGCCGAACGAGAACCATTTGAAGTCCTTGTCGGGGTCCTGGCGGTTCAGCACCAGGTTGAAATAGCTCGTGATATTGAACACCAGCGCGGCGTCGATGTCGCCCTTGATCAGCATCGGCTCCTGCAGGTTCGGCGCCATGTTGGAGACCTTGATCTTCTCGCCATCGAGCCCGTTCTTGTGCACGAACACCGGCAACAGCCGCGTGGTCGGCGTCCCCTGCGCGCCGCCGAGCGTGTGGCCCTCGAAATCCTTGATCGTCTTGATGCCGCTCGAGTTCTTGGCGACGATCGCGAATGGCGGCTGGTTCCACATCATGTAGACCATGACCGGCGCATCCTGCGGCTTGGTCGCGGCGTTCTGGATGATCGCATTGACGTCGCCGAAGCCGGCGTCATAGGCGCCCGACATGATGCGCGTCACGGTCGCGCCGGAGCCTTCGCCCTGGTCGATCACGACGTTGAGGCCCTCTTCCTTGAAGTAGCCGTTGTCCTTGGCGTAGAAGAACGCGGCGTCCGAGCCTTGCGTCTTCCAGCCCAGCGTGAACTTGATGGTGGTGTCCTCGGCGCGCGCGGGACCGGCGACCAGGGCCAATCCCAACAGCGCGGCGCTTACTTTTCTCAGCATCGAGATCTCCTTAAGCTTCATTGCTTGACGGTCGACGAAGTGTCTCAAGTGGCGATGACATTGTCCTTGCGTGTCGCCCAGCCGGTGACCTGGCCCTCGATCAGCGAGAACAGGACGTAGAGCGCGACGCCGAGACCGGCGAGCACGAACAGCCCGGCGAACACCAGCGGCACGTTGAAATTGGAGGACGCGGTCATCATGACGTTGCCGATGCCGCGGTTTGAGGCGACGGTTTCCGACAGCACCGCGCCGACGAAGGCGTAGGAGACCGCGACCTTCAGCGAGGCGAAGAAGAACGGCATCGTCCTCGGCAGGCCGACGTTCCAGAGGATGTCGAACTTGCTGGCGCCGAGCGCCTTCAGCACGTCCTCAAGCTCGGGCTCGGTGGTGGCAAGGCCGGTGGCGATGTTGACGACGATCGGGAAGAAGCAGATCGACAGCGAGGTCAACACCGCCGGCACGGTGCCGGAGCCGAACCACAGCACGAAGATCGGCACCACGGCGACCTTCGGGATCGACGAGAAGCCGACCAGCAGCGGATAACAGGTGTCGTAGGCGGTTTTTGACACCCCGATCACGGCACCGAGCGCGACGCCGAGCGCCACGCCGAGCACGAAGCCGATCATGGTGGTGACCAGGGTCTGCACGATGTGCGGCCACAGGATCGGGAATTTCTCGAACAGCGTGACGAAGATTTGCGACGGCCGCGGCAACACGAGGTCCGACATCCCCGTCATCAGGCAGAACAATTCCCAGGCGACGAAGAACAGCACGATCAGGGCGGCGGACCAGGCCTTCTGCCTGATGTCTGACACGGACATGGTCAGGCTCCCTCGCGCGCCGCGCTGCGCGCATCGACGATGAAGGCGCGGAGCTTCTGGTTGAGCGCGACGAAGTCGGGCTCAAAGGTCATCGCCACGGTGCGCGGACGGGCGAAGTCGACCCTGGAGTCGTCGAGGATGCGGCCGGGCCGCGCGCTCATCACGCAGATACGGCTGGCGAGGAAGCCGGCCTCGCGCAGATCATGGGTGACCAGCAGCACGGTCGGCCTGTGGGTCATCCAGAGCTGCTGAAGGATTCCCCACAGCTCCTCGCGGGTGAACTGGTCGAGCGCGCCGAACGGCTCGTCGAGCAGCAGCATGCGCGGCTCGTGGATCAGCGCGCGGCACAGATTGGCGCGCTGGAGCATGCCGCCGGAGAGCTGCCACGGATAGCGGCCGCCGAACCCCTTCAGCCCGACCTGCTCGAGCAACGCATTGGCCTTGTCGCGGAACTCGGTCTTGCGCAGCTTGCGGAACTGCGAGCGGAACGGCTCGACGATCTTCAGCGGCAGCATGATGTTCTTTTCGATCGTCATCCACGGCAGCATGGTCGGGTTCTGGAACGCCATGCCGACCCGCACCGCGCGCGCCGCGACCTCGCGGCCGCCGACGATGACGACGCCGGTGGTCGGCCGCGCCAGGCCGGAAACCAGCCGCAGGATGGTGGACTTGCCGCAGCCGGACGGGCCGACCAGCGCGACGAACTCGCCGTCGGCGATCCGCAGCGTGGTTGTCGACAGTGCCGGCACGGCGCGGGCGCCGCGGCCGAAGGTCACGGAGGCGTCCGACAGCTCGATCGCGGTCGGCGCGGATCCGGCGGCCATCGGCTCGCCGGCAAATTCGGAGTTTGGTTGCATGCGCATCACGAGCAAAGTGCATGCAAGCCGGATGCCAGCGGCCGTAGCGTTGAAAATCAAGGAGATCGCGCGTTCCGCGCCTCAAAGGCCGGATTCCTTTTGGGCAATCCGCGGCTCAAACTGCATGCAATTCGAGCGCCCGATTGCTCTGGCGGTATGATAAAGAGGTGTTCGAAGCACCTTCGAGAAGGATTCGCGGCAATGGCGGGGCGCGCCGACAGCAGCAAGACGGCTGAATCGTCAGACAAGGTCAGCGTGATCTGCCGCGCGCTGCGGCGCGCGATCATCGAGCAGGCGCTGGAGCCCGGCGCCAAGCTGCCCGAGGATTCGCTCGGCGAGCGCTTCGGCGTCAGCCGCACCATCGCACGGCATGCGCTCGGTCAATTGGCGGCCGAAGGCCTGGTCGAGCTGCGCCGCAACCGCATCGCCGTGGTGGCGACGCCGAGCTGGCAGGAGGCGCGCGATGCCTTCGATATTCGCATCGAGCTCGAGCGGCTGGTGGTGCGGCAGCTCGCGGGCAAGCTGACCAAGGCGCAGATCGCCGAGCTGAATGCCCATGTCGACGCCGAGGATCGCGCCCGCGACGGCACCGACGCGGTGTCGATCCGGCTCGCCACCGAATTCCACATCCTGCTCGCCCACATGACGAACAGCCCGATCCTGGTGCGCTATGTCAGCGAGGTCGCGTACCGCTGCTGCCTGACGCTGTCGCTGTACAGCCGGCCGCATTCGTCGGAATGCGCGATCAACGAGCACCGCGCGATCATCGCCGCGCTGGCGAAAGGCGACGTCGACAAGGTGATGGGGCTGATGCACAGCCATCTGGATTCCGTGGCGACCCGTGCGCTGGTCGCGCCGAGCCCGCAGCGCGGCCGCGATCTGCTGGATATTCTGGCCCCCTATGCCGACGAGGCAACCGGCGAAAAGGTGGTGAAGCTGCCGAAGGCGGCGCGGCGCTGATGCTCTTACCTCGCCCCGCCTGCGGGGAGATGTCGGATCGCATCGCAGATGCGATCCGGGTGAGGGGGTACAGGTCTATCCGCGGCCGATACTCGCGGATGCAGCCCCTCACCCCGACCCTCTCCCCGCAAGAGCGGGGCGAGGGAGAAGTGGCACCGCTTCCTACGCCTCGATCCCCCGCTGCATCAAAATCCACTCGGCGCTGTCGTTCCAAACGTCCATCTTGACGATCTGCCCGCCCCGCACCACGAAGCGATCGACATAACGGTTGCCTTCGAACGGCGTGCCGTCGGTCCATTCGCCGTAGAGCGTGCCGACGCTATAGACGACGGTCTCGTCCGTGCCGGGGCAGACATCGAAGCGGTCCATCTTCTTCACCCAGCGATAGCGCTTCGCGTTGAAGCCGGTCGGCCCGCGCGGATGGTCGAATTTGCGCCCGCCGGTGAAGGTGATCACCGTGCCCGGCTTCATATAGGCCGCAGCCGCATCCGGATCGGGGATCATCGACGCCGTCAAATAGGCCTCGACGATCTCGGCATCGGACATCGGGCGGGCATCGGCTTTGGCGGGTGCGGACATGGCGGGTCTCCGGGGATAATCAGGACTCTACAATCTGGTCATCAAAGTGTATGCATATTTTTTAGACAATCGAACCATAAAACTGCACACAATCTGGTGCTGCCGGATCCTGGCCGTTCCGCTAGGCTCAGACCACCCTGATGTTTCCCTCGCCGATGATCGCGAAACCTGCCTTCGACCTCGTCTTCCGCAATGCCGTGACGCGCAGCTCTGCCGCCGCGGTCGATATCGGCATCGCCGGCGGCAGGATCGCCGCGATCGCGCCGCGCCTCGTGTGCGAGGCGGTCGAAGTCGACCTCAACGGCCGGCTGGCGTTGCCCGGCTTCGTCGACACCCATATCCATCTCGACAAGGCCTGCCTGCTCGGCCGCTGCGGCCACGATCACGCCAGCCTCGGCGAGGCGATCCGCGCGGTATCGGCGATGAAGCGCGACTTCACGATCGAGGATGTCCATGCGCGCGGCTCAAAAGTGATCGAGCGCGCAATCACGGCGGGCACCACGCGGATGCGGACGCATGTCGAGATCGACCCGAGGATCGGGCTGCGCGGCTTCGAGGCGGTCAAGGCCTTGAAACGCGACTATGCCTGGGCGCTCGACCTCTCGCTCTGCGCCTTTCCGCAAGAGGGCCTGACCAACGATCCCGGCGCCGACGAGCTCTTGGTCGCGGCGCTCAACGACGGTGCCGAGGCGGTCGGCGGCTGCCCCTATGTCGACAGCGATCCGAACGCGCATATCGCGCGCATCTTCGACCTCGCGCAGGAGTTCGACGTCGATGTCGACCTCCATCTCGATTTCGACCTCGATCCCTCCTGGTGGCACATGGAGGAGGTCTGCCGGCAGACCGAGCGGCGCAACTATCATGGGCGCGTCGCGATCGGGCACGCCACCAAACTCTCCGCGCTGCCGCCTGATCGGTTGAAGAAAGCCGGCGCTCGGCTCGCCGAGGCCGGTGTCGCGGTCACCGTGCTGCCGGCGACCGATCTCTATCTGATGGGCCGCGACGCCACCCACAACGCGCCGCGTGGGCTGACCGCCGCGCACCGGCTCGTCGCCGATGGCGTGCTGTGCTCGGTCGCGACCAACAATGTGCAAAATCCCTTCACGCCGTTCGGCGATGCTTCGCTGCTGCGGATGGCCAATCTCTACGCCAATGCGGCGCATGCCGGGATCGGCGAGTTCGACGCCTGCCTCGATCTCGTCACCGATCTGCCGGCGCGGCTGATGAACCTGAAGGATTACGGCATCACGGTCGGCAATCCCGCCGACATCGTCGTGCTCGATACCGACAGCGGAACCAACGCCATCGCCGAGCTGCCCGACGTGCTGATGGGCTTCAAGCACGGCCGCAAGACCTTCGAACGGCAGCGGCCGACGCTGTTCCGGCCTGACACCGAGATGTTTGTCCCGTCACCCTGAGGCGCGAGCTCTTGCGAGCCTCGAAGGATGCACGGCCCCGTGAGATCCACACGGAGAGAGCCGGCCCGTCGACCCTTCGAGACGCGCGCAAGAGCGCGCTCCTCAGGGTGACGGTGAACGAAGAGGCGAGTGCCGCCTTGCCAATACGCATTGTCGCCTTGCCCTGGCGCGAATTGACGCGTCCGCCGATCCGTTGTTGGTATCCCGCCAACAGCAACAAACAACCGGGCAGGAAACCATGAGCAAATCCACCACAATCAAAAGCGTCGAGACGCTCGCCTGCGATGCCGGCTGGCGGAATTATCACTTCGTCAAGGTGACGACGACGGACGGGCTGGTCGGCTGGAGCGAATATGACGAGGGCTTCGGCGCGCCCGGCGTGACGGCGGCGATCGAGCGGCTGTCGGCGCGGGTGGTCGGCAAGAACGCGTTCGAGCACGAGCGGATCCATGTCGAGCTGTTCGCCGCGACGCGCCCTGCCGCCGGCGGCGTGGTGGCGCTGGCGCTCGGGGCGATCGAGAACGCGCTGCTCGACGTCAAGGCCAAGGCGCTCGGCGTGCCCTGCTACGACCTGCTCGGCGGCAAGATCCGCGACCGCGTGCGGGTCTACTGGTCGCATTGCGCGACCTGGCGCATCAATCATCCCGACTGGTACAAGCCGGCGATCACCGATCTCGACGGCGTCAAGGCGATCGGGGCCGAAGTGCGCGAGAAGAAATTCAGGGCGATGAAGACCAACATCTTCGTCTATACCGACGGCAAGCCGCAAGGCTGGCGCCCCGGCTTCGGTTCGCCGTTCCAGCCCGAGATCAATATCGACCGCACCGTGCTGCGCAATCTCTGCATGCACCTGGAGGCGATCCGCGACGGCGCGGGGCCGGATGTCGATCTCCTGCTCGACCTCAACTTCAACGCCAAGACCGAGGGCTATCTCAAGATCCTGCGCGCGATCGAGAAGATGGACATGTTCTGGGTCGAGATCGACACCTTCAACCCGCAGGCGCTCGGCTACATCCGCCGCCAGAGCCCGCACCCGATCTCATCCTGCGAGACGCTGCTCGGCCTGCGCGAGTTCCTGCCCTATTTCACCGAGCAGGCGATGGACGTCGCGATCATCGACACGCCGTGGAACGGGGTCTGGCAGTCGATGAAGGTCGCCGCCGCCGCCGAGCATTTCGAGGTCAACGTCGCGCCGCATAATTTCTACGGCCACCTCTGCACCATGATGAACGCGCATTTCTGCGCCGCGGTGCCGAACCTGCGCATCATGGAGACGGACATCGATCGCCTGGCCTGGGACCACGAGCTGTTCACCCACGTGCCTGAATTCGTCGACGGCCATCTGGTGATCCCGGATCGCCCGGGCTGGGGCACCGAGCCGAACGAGGAAGGCCTGCGCGCGCACCCGCCGAAGAACAAGGGCGGGCTGCTGAATTATGGATTGAAGAAGTAGGCGTTTGTTGCGCCGGCCCACACCCCATCGTCGTCCCGGCGAAGGCCGGGACCCATAACCACCGCTGCCTGGTGTGTAAGGGATTATCGCCCCAGCAGAGCAAAACAATGCGCAGTTGGGGTAATGAGTCCCGGCCCCCCCTGCGCAATTGCGCACTAGGCCGGGACGACGCATGACCCAACTCAACGGCCCTCAATTATCCTCGCGCACCGCCGTGAACGCGCTGTCGATCACGTCGCCGATCGGCTGCCAGGCATTGCCGTCGAACTGCACCAGCCGCATCTGCTTGATCGGGCGGAAGTCCTTCGGTCCGGTGTTGATCACGATCCCGGGCAGCGCGATCGGGCTCTGGTAATCCTTCAGCGACGCGGCCTGCCGCATGATGTTCTCGCGCGACAGATCGTCGCCGCACTGGCGCAGCACCTGCATCAGCGTATCGGCGGCGGCGTAGCCGAACACGGCGTAGATGTCGTCCTTATCGCCGTCGGGATAATACTTGTCCATGAAGGCGAGCCACGCCTTGATCTGCGGATCGTCCTTCCAGGAGGCATCGCCGGCATCCTTGAGGAACGAGGTCGAGATCACGCCGAGCGAGTTCTGCAGGCCCGCCGGCCGCAAGGCGCTGGCGATCGAGGCCGACGCATTGTCGAGGATGAATACCGGATGCCAGTCGAGGTCGGCCGCAACGCGGATCGCGCGTGCCGCGATCGCCGGCGCGCCGTCGAACACCAGGATATCGGCGCCGGAGTTCTTCAAAATTCCGATCTGGTTCTGGATCGCGGTCTCCGATGCATCGAAGGCGAGATCGGCGACGATCATGCCGGCGGTGTCGCCGAGCCCCTCCTGCAATCCCTTGAACAGGTCGCGGCCGAACTGGTCGTTCTGCCAGAGCACCGCGATCTTGCGCGAGGGATAGGCGGCCTGGATGTAATTGGCGTAGATCCGCCCCTCGGCGCGGAAGGTCGGCTGCCAGCCCATGGTCCAGGGAAAGGTCGCAGGATGCGCCCACGCCTCGTCGCCGGAAGCGACGAACAGCTGCGGGACCTTGTTCTCGTTGAGGTACTTCCGGACCGCGAGGTTGCTCGGCGTGCCGAACGAGCCGAACATCAACAGCACATCCTGCTTCTCGACGAGATCGCGGGTCTGCTCCATCGCGATCTTCGGATTGGAGCTGTCATCGACCGAGACGAACCTGACCTTGCGGCCGTTGATGCCGCCATGCTCGTTGACCATGTCGAAATAGGCCGCCTCCGCCCGCCCGATGGTCGCGAACGCGGCGAGCGGCCCGGTATAGGGCATGACGTTGCCGATGCGGATCTCGTTGCCGGCCGCCGCCGTCTGCGCCTGCTGCGCGCGCAACGGCGCCGCCGCGAGGACAGCTGCGAGGACGAGGGATATCGAAAGCGCAGTTTGTCTTTCTGTTTGCATCAACATCGCCACAAACGCGCCGGCACCAGGCCGGCGCTCCTCCCGAGCGAGCGGAGTTTATCGCCCAAGCCAATGCCGGAAAAATGAAATGTTGATGGCGGAGGCAGGCCTTCTTTCACCTCCCCCGCAAGCGCAGGGCAATCGCATATGGCAGCGAAAAGCTTGGCGGCGCTATTTCCACATCGTCATGGCCGGGCTTGTCCCGGCCATCCACGTCTTTTTCGCGCGGAAACCAAGACGTGGATGCCCGGCACAAGGCCGGGCATGACGAGTCTGTGGAGGGATCGAGCGCACATGCGATATCCCTGCCCGCAAGCGGGAGAGGGAGTGCAGTTCCGACTTGACGATCAGCGCAATATTATATCGAGCCAGCCCAGCGGGTTGACCGCGACGCGATCGCCGCTGTCGACCAGGACGGTCGTGGTTTCGGCCTCAATGATCGCGGGACCGGCCAGCGCTTGGCCCGGCCCGAGATCGTCGAGCGCGTAGACCGGCACCTCGCGCCAGGCACCGAACCAGGCCTGCCGCTTGCCGCGCGGCGCGCAGGGCGCAGCCGAGCTGGCCTTTCCGGCATCACTGCTGCCGCGCGCCACCTTGCCGACGGCGGCAACGCGGGCGTTGACGAACACCACCTCCTGCCCGCGCGAGGCATAGGTGTAGAGCTCCTCGTGGCGGCGATGGAAGCGTTCCTCGATCTGCGCCACCAGGTCGGCGGCGCCGAGATCGAGCTCGCCGAGCGGCACGTCGATCTCGAACACCTGCTCGCCGTAGCGCATCTCGGCCGAGCGCTCGATGCCGATATCGCCCTTGAACCAGTCGCGCAGCCGCCCCGCCGCCTGCTCTTCCAGCCCGGCGAACAAGGCGCGAACCTCGTCGGCGGAAATCCGGCCGGTGCCGTAATGGGTGCGGCTGACCTCGTAGCGCAGATCGCTGGTCAGCATGCCCCAGGCCGAAAGCACAGAGGCGACCGTCGGCACGATGATGCGCTTGATCTCGAGCTCGCGCGCGACCTCGGCGGCGTGCATGCCGGCGGCGCCGCCGAAGCTGAGCAGCGCGAATTTGCGCGGATCGACGCCGCGGCGCAAGGTCATCAGGCGGATGCCGTCGGCCATCTTCAGATTGATCATCTTGTAGATGCCGGCGGCGGCCTCGATCCGCGACAGCTCGAGCGCTGCGGCGATCCGGTCCACCGCGGCTTCCGACGCCGCACGGTCGAGCGGCCGCGCGCCGCCCATGAAGGCGGCGGCGTCGAGATAACCGAGCACGACATTGGCATCGGTGACGGTGGCAGCCGTGCCGCCATTGCCGTAGCAGGCCGGGCCCGGCACCGAGCCCGCGCTCTCCGGCCCGACCCGCAGCGTGCGGCCGCCGTCGACGCTCGCGATCGAGCCGCCGCCGGCGGCGATGCTGGCGATGTCGAGGCTGCGCAGCGCGATGCGCTGGCCGGCGAGCATGCCATCCGCCGACAGCGAGGCCTGGCCATCTGCGATCAGCGAGATGTCGGTCGAGGTGCCGCCCATGTCGAACGGCACGAGATCGGGGATCCCGAGCATCTCGGCGCAGCGGCGGCTGCCGGAGATGCCCCCGGCCGGCCCCGACAGCACCGTGCCCGCGGCGAGCCGCGAGGCTTCCTCCACCGGCGCCATGCCGCCATGCGACAGCACGACGAACAACGAGCCCTTGAAGCCCGCCTCATGCAGGCTACGCTCCAGATTGGTGAGATAGCGTCGCACCGTCGGCGCGACGTAGGCGTTCACGATTGTGGTCGACACACGCTCATATTCCTTGATCTGCGGCAGTACGTCGCTCGAGCGCGACACGCTGACGTCGGGCAGCTCCTTCGCCAGCTGCTCGACGGCAGCAAGCTCATACGCCGGGTTGAGATAGGCATGCAGAAAGCAGACCGCGACGGAATTCGCACCCGAACGTTTCACTTCCGCGATGACGTCGCCGAGCGCGGCGGCATCGAGCGCAACCGCAGCGCTGCCGTCGGCCTTCAGCCGCTCGCGCGCGCCAAAGCGGCGCTCGCGCGGCACCAGCGGCTCGGGCGGCGGCGTGCGCAGATCGTAGCGGTCCGGCTTCAACCCCTCGCGCATCTCGACGACGTCGCGATGACCTTCGGTGGCCAGCAGCGCAACTTTGGCGCCCTTGCGCTCGAGCAGCGCATTGGTCGCAACCGTCGTGCCGTGCACCAGGCGATCGGTCGCGGCGAGCATCGCCGCGCGCGTCACGCCGAGGCGGCGCGCCAGCTCTTCCAGTCCCGCCATCACGCCGATCGACTGATCGGCCGGCGTGGACGGCGATTTCGCGAACACGGTGCGCCCGCTTTGATCCGTCGCAACCAGGTCGGTGTAAGTGCCCCGCCGACGTCGACACCAATCGTATACATCGCTGCCCTACACCGCTTTCGAAACCAAACCTTGCGCAAGATCGCGCGCCCGCGCTTCCGCCGAGCGCTTCTCGGGTGGACCCCAGCCGCCGCCGCCGGAGGACCGGATCTCGAGGCAGTCGCCGGGGCGCAGCTCGATGCCGACTTCCTTCGTCTTCAACACGCGCGGCGCGCGGCCTTCCGAGAGCAGCCGGTAATGATGCGGCTCGCCGTCCTTGCCGCCGAGCATACCGCAGGGACCATGGCGCGCGCCGTCGCCGGCGGTGTTGCCCTTGGCCGGCTTCTGCGTCTCCAGCACCATGTCGAGCGCGACGCCAAGGCCGCCGCGATGCTGGCCGTCGCCGCCGGAGTCCGGCCGGAATTCGTGCTGGCGGAAATGCAGGGGAAAGCGCACCTCGGCCACCTCGATGCTGCCGAATTTGAGACCGCCGACCGAGTGCCATTCGCCGATCGACGAATAACCGTCGCCGCCCGGCGAGGCGCCGCCGCCGGGCCGAGCCTGGAACATGTGCCAGATGAAATTGCGTCCGTTGCGCGGGTCCTCACCCTGGATCGCGATGCGGAAGCGGCGCCCCCACCCGCCCATGACGCGATCTGGACAGGACGCCGACATCGCCTTGATGATGGCTTCAACGATCTCGTTGGAGGGATGGCTGGTGCACAAGGTGACGGGACGGCCGGGATCGGCCCAGACAATCGTGCCCTGCTTCGCCACCACCTTCAGCGGCCGCAGCGCGCCGGTGTTCTTCGGAATGTCGGCGTCGATCAGATAGGCAAAGGCCATCGCGACCGCTGCCTGCATGTTGGCGTGTGACGAATTGACGAAACTGGTCGACTGCGGATCGGAGCCGGTGAGATCGACCTCGATGTCGCTGCCCTTCTTGGTCACCTTGGCGGCGATCTTGATGTCGGTGCGGCCGTGGCCGTCATCGTCGAGCAGAGCTTCGCCGTAGAACACGCCGTCCTTCCAGGCGGACACCACGGCGCGGGTCTGCTGCTCGGTCGCATCGAGAATGGCCTCGATCGCGGCTTCGACCGTATCCGCGCCGAACTCGCTGAACAGTTTTGCGACACGGCGCTCGCCGAGATGCGCAGCGCCCAGCATCGCCGCGAGGTCGCCGCGGAATTCCCTGGGGTTGCGGATGTTCAAAGCCAGCAGGTCGAGCAGATCCTCGCGCGGCTTGCCGGCCTCGTAGAGCTTGATCGGCGGAATGCGGATGCCTTCCTGATAGATCTCGGTGGCGGCTGGATTGTAGGCGCCGTGGGTGGCGCCGCCGATATCGCTCTGATGCGCGCGCACGATGGTCCAGAGCAGCCGCTTGCCACTGTCGAACACCGGCACGAAGGCAGTGAGATCGGGCAGATGGCTGCCGCCCTGGTAGGGATCGTTGAGCAGGATGACGTCGCCGGGCGCGACATCCTTGAAGCGCTCCTCGACCGCCAGCGTCGCCCAGGGCAAGGCGCCGACATGAAACCGGAATGTGGTCGGCCTGCGCGATCAGCCGCCCGTTGGTGTCGCAGATCGCCAGCGAGAAATCGCGGCTGGAATTGAGGATCTGCGAATACGAGGTGCGAAGCATGGCTTCGCCCATCTCCTTCACGATCGACGACAGGCGGTGCTGGACGACGGAGCGGGTGATCGGATCGATCTTGGCGGACATCTTGGCCTTCTTGGCGCGAGGACTTGCGCAGGGAGGATCGTGGAACCGGTCGATCGAAACCGGAATTCCTTCTTATAGCCAGTGGCTTGCGGATCGCAAATCGGCTGGCCCGGCCAAAACGGATCATTCCGGCGATCAGCAAGTCGTGATCGACAAGAATCTGCCTGACGAAGGAATAGAACTCACGCTGCTGCGTCCCACCCATGCAAGCCGGCCCAAGCCCGTAACCGCTCGGGCCTCCCCGACAACTCCCAGGGTGAACGCAAATGCTTCCTCGATTCCTTAAGTCCGGCCTCGCGCCGCTCGCCGGCGCCGCCCTGCTTGCTTTTGCAGCTGCGGCGGCTGCTTTCGCGCATGACGACCATCATCCGGTCCAGACCGGGCAGACGGCCGAAGAGAGCGCCTTCCTTGCTGAAAACGATACCGCGATGACCAAGATGATGAATGACATGGCGGCCAAGCCGAGCGGCGACATCGACCGCGACTTCGTCGCGATGATGCAGCCGCATCATCAGGGCGCGATCGACATGGCCGTGATCGAGCTCCGCTACGGCAAGAACGAGCAGCTGCGCCGGATCGCGCAGGAAATCATCGTCGAGCAGCAGCAGGAGATCGACGCCATGAAGCTCGCGATCGGAGATCCGGTTACGGCGTCCGCGCCCGCCCCAACACAGCAGACCCCGGCGCCTGCCGCTCACGATCATATGAACATGTCCCACGGAATGAAGAACTAGGAGCCTCAAACGATGAACCGTCAAATCCTCAAGAGCCTGCTGGCCACGACCGTGCTGGCGATGTCGAGCCCTGCTTTCGCCGGACAGGGGCCGGGCGCTGCGTCCGCGCCCGACATTCCGGTCAGCCATCACGATCGCGTCTACGCCGCCGAGCAGTTCTCCAACACGGTGTCGGTCACCGACCCGGCCGACAACAAGCTGCTCGGCGTGATCCGGCTCGGCGACCCGCAGCCGGGCAATTTCAGCCCGCTCTACAAGGGCCAGGTGCTGGTCCACGGCATGGGCTATTCGCCCGACCACCGCACCCTCGCGGTGGTCTCGATCGGTTCGAACTCGGTGAGCTTCATCGACACGGCAACCAACGCGGTCAAGCACGTCACCTATATCGGGCGGTCACCGCACGAGGCGTTCTTCACGCCCGACGGCAAGGAAGTATGGGTCACCGTGCGCGGCGAGAATTACATCTCGGTCATCGACGCGCAGAGCTTCAAGGAAACGACGCGCATCGAGGTGCCCGCGGGACCCGGCATGCAGATCTTCTCGCCCGACGGCAAGTACGGCTACATCTGTTCGTCGTTCAATCCGGAGACCGACGTGGTCTCGGTCGCAGACCATCAGATCGTCGCCAAGGTGAAGCAGGAAAGCCCGTTCTGCCCGAACATCGCGGCGTCGCCCGATGGCGACCAGGTCTGGTTCACGCTGAAGGATGTCGGCAGGACGCAGGTGTTCAACGCCAAGCCGCCGTTCAACCTGATCAAGACCATCGACAGCGGCCCGATCACCAACCACGTCAATTTCGCCAGGACCTCAAAGGGGACCTTCGCCTATGTGACCATCGGCGGCACCAACGAGGTCAAGGTGTTCCGAACCGACGATTTCTCGCAAGTCGCGACCATTCCCGTCGGCAATCTGCCGCACGGCGTCTGGCCGTCCGGCGACGGCACGCGGGTCTATGTCGGTCTCGAAAATGCCGACGCGCTGGCCGCGATCGACACCGCGACCAACAAGGTGATCGCCAACATCCCGATCGGCCAGGCGCCGCAGGCGATCGTCTATGTGCCGAACGCCGCGCCAAATCCGGAAGATCGCCAGAACCTGCAAGCCCTCGGCGTCGCCGGCCAGGCCGCTCACCTCGCGCTCGCACCGAAAAAGC
Source organism: Bradyrhizobium sp. USDA 4503 (assembly GCF_054055815.1). Lineage (NCBI taxonomy): Bacteria > Pseudomonadati > Pseudomonadota > Alphaproteobacteria > Hyphomicrobiales > Nitrobacteraceae > Bradyrhizobium > Bradyrhizobium sp. USDA 4503. The sequence goes on along the minus strand of NZ_JBSRXS010000001.1, from coordinate 8,491,086 downwards.
AAGCCAAGGGCGAGAAGCCGCCGACCAGCGTATCGCTGTTCGATCAAGGGCTGATCCAGGTGCTGCAGGCTTCCGTGACCGGGCTCGAGCCGAAGCAGCGCTACGTGCTGGGATTGGCCGAACACGCTGACGGTGGCGGCATGGTGGAGCCGCTGGCAGCCTTCATGACCAATCCGGCCGGCTCCGCGATCGTCAACGCGGCCGGTCCGATCCGGCAGATCGTGCAGAGCGCGGCCAGGGCGGAGCGACGCTACCTCGTCATCGCAGCCGGCGAGCCGGCGAAACTCGGCGCGGTCGTGCAGGTACAAGCGCCATGAGCGACATGCTGCACCTGGTCGAGCCGCTGATACCCGCCTTGCGGCGTTATGCGCGGGCCCTGGTCCGCGATCACGCCGCGGCCGACGACCTGGTGCAGGACTGCCTGGAACGCGCCGTCATCCACTGGGAGCAGCGGCGGTCGGACAATCCGCGCCCGTGGCTGTTCGCGATCCTGCATAATCTCGCCATCAACCAGTTTCGCCGCGCAACGGTGCGCGGCGTTCATGTCGCGATCGACGAAACCAACGAGGGTTCGTTCGGCCAGGAAGCGGCGCAGGAGCACAAGGTGATGTATCGCGACGTCATGGCGAAGCTCACCAGGCTTCCGCATGACCAGCGTGCGGTGCTGCTGCTCGTCGGCGTTGAGGATTTGTCCTACGCCGATGCCGCGAAGGTGCTTGGGGTGCCCATTGGCACGGTGATGTCACGCCTCGCGCGCGCCCGCGAGCGGCTGCATCACGAACTGGAGGGGACTCCCGGCGACCGGGATCATAATGTCGTGCAATTGCGGAACAAGACATGAGTAACCGACCCATTACAGAAGACGATCTGCACGCCTATGTCGATCGCGCGCTCGAGCCGGAACGCGAGGCCGAGGTCCGCGCCTATCTGGACAAGCATCCGGACGTGGCCAAGCGCATCGCCGCCTACTCCGATGAGCGTAACCTCTTGCGATCGGCGCTGCTGCCGATCGCCGAGGAGCCGCTGCCGCCGCGGCTCAACCTCGCCAGAATGATCGAGAGCCCGCGCCGCCGCCCCTCGTCGTTGCGCTGGGCCATCGCAGCGATGCTGATGCTCTCGATCGGCGGCCTCGGTGGATGGATGATCCGCGGCGTAACGCTTGCGCCGGCCGGCGGGCTCGCAGCGCTTGCCGAGGAGGCAAACGATTCCTACAGAGTGTACGCCTCCGATCATACGCGGCCGGTCGAGTTGCGCGACAGCACCGAGCTTGTGCAATGGGTCTCCAACCGGTTGCATCAACCGGTCAAGCTGCCGGATCTCACCAAGTCGGGATATCGCTTGATGGGCGGACGGGTAGTGCCGACCGCACATGGTCCTGCGGCCATGTTCATGTACGACGACGATCGCGGCGAGCGGCTTGTGGTTCTCACCCGCCCGATGACGTCAGACCAGAACGCGCCGATGGCGGCGCATTCGGGTGGCGATGTCGCGGGCTTCTCGTGGGCCGACGGCGGTACGGGCTACTCCCTGGTGGGGCCGCGCGGGGGCGATTCCCTGCGGCCGCTTGCCAACGAGATTCGCAAGCAGGCGCAGACGATCTGATCGGAACGGCGCGCTAAAGCATGATCCGGAAAAGTGCGAGCGGTTTTCCGAAAAGATCATGCTCAAACAAAGAGCCAAGGCGCGATGACGATTCAACCCAATCTCATCGCGCTTTAGGGCCTGGTGTAGACCAGGAACAGCACGGTCCCGATCACCAGAGCGCCGGCGATGAACAGCAGCACCGCGGGCAGCCCGAACAGCGCCGCGACGCCGGCGGTGCTCGATTGCAGCAGCGCTGCGCCAAGGAAGAACGCGAGATTGACCGAGGACAGCGCCTTGCCGGTGTTCTGTGCGGCGACAAGCTGCCGCGTCATGCCGTAGATCAGCGGCTGCGCCGACGTCGCAAGCCCGATCAGGATCAACAGCACCAAGTCATATTGCGTCGGCATCACGGCAACCCCGAAGAGGTTCGAGACCGGGAAATGCGGCGCACCGGCCGCCATCAAGACGAGCAGCAGCGCGGCGATGGCGTGCGTCACCGCCACCATGGCACGGCGGTGCCCGAACTTGCGATCGAAAGCGCCGATGCAGGCTGGGCCGACGATCATCGCCAGCGTGAACAGGCCGAGCACATTGCCGGCCTCGATCCGGCTCAGCCCTTTCTCGTCCATCAGCCACGGGCCGCCCCACAAGCCGCGCAAGGTCAGCGACGCGCCGAGCGACACCAGCGACAGCGCGATCAGGCCGCGCAGGCCGCGCGACATGCCGAGCCGCAGTACCTCGGCCATCTGGTGCAGCGGCGAGGAATCATCCGCATGCGCCGCCGGCTGCCGCGGCACCAGCGCGAACACCGCGATCAGCACGACAATGCCGAAGCCGGCCGAAACCCAGAAACCGGCGCGCCAGCCGAACTGATCGACCACGAACGCCAGCGGGCTTGCCGACAGCAGCATGCCGATATTGCCGATTGAGAGGATCAGGCCGGACCACAGGCCGAACTTCGCCGCCGACATCTGTTTCGCCGCGAGCGTCATCGGGCACATCAGCATGCCCGAAGTGGCGACGCCGAGCATGAGCTGGCCGAGCACAAAGCTCGCAGGCCCCGTCGCCAGCGCCGAGACCAGCGTTCCGATCACGGTACCGGCGAGCAGGCTCAGCGACACCGGCCGCACGCCGAAACGATCCATCGCGGCGCCGACCGGGATTTGCGAGGCGGCAAAGGAGAAATGATAGATCGAGGTGAGGCTCGCGAGCGCCTGCGGCGAGGTGCCGAAATCCGACGCCATCAGATCGAGGCTGATCGCCGGGATGGTCCGCAGCAGCGTCGACAGCATGTGGCCGGAGGCCAATGCCAGAAGTGCAAGCACCAGGGCGCGGAACCCGATCCCCGCCTCTTCCTTCGTCACCACGCCGTCCACGAATCGCCTCTTCCCCGAGCGGTTTGGCGACGGGCGTAACATTATTGGGCGGAGGGTGCCAATCGGTTAGCCCTCTCCCCGTTCTTCACGGGGTCGAGACGAGCGAAGCTCGCTCTAAAGGGTTGGGTGAGGGGCTGCACCCGCGAACACGGTGACAATTGGATGTGCGGAGACTCCCCCTCACCCGGAACGCATCTAACGATGCGTTCCGACCTCTCCCCGCACGCGGCAGGGGTGTCCGGGGAAATTCAGGCATAGCGGAGCTCCATCTGGTCAGGTGAGATGGTTGATTTCCGACGGCTGGGGTTGATGGGCGGAGGTTTGTCGATGGCAGCGAGGGATCGACGCGTGAGCAGGAGCTGGCCGACGAGTTCGGCGAACCTGAGCGGGAGCATTTTGATGCAGTTGGTGTGAGCGGCGATGCGCAGCAGCAGGTAGGCAATCATCGCAGCGAGCACCTGAAGGCGGATCGCGTTGTCGTTGGCGCCGAGGAACTTGCGAATATCGAGATGCTGCTTGATCCAGCGGAACAGCAGCTCGATTTGCCATCGGCTCTTGTAGAGGGCGGCGATCTCGACGGCGCTACGGGCAAGGTCGTTGGTCAGGAGTGTGATCTTGCCGCCTTTCTCGCGTCTGATCTTGATGCGGCGGAGCGGGATTGGAAGGCGCGAATCGCCCTTGCTGGTGAGCTTCACCTCGTCATCGGCAAGGATTTCGAAGCCATCCCCGTTACGCTTGCGGATGGCGCGATGCCTGAGCGAGCGAAGACGGATGCTCGTCTTCGCCCGGGTAACGAAGAAAGCCTTGCTATCATTGATCTTCTGCCACCAGTCGAAACGGCAATAGCCCTTGTCAAACACATAGGTGGTGGCGGGCTGGATTGGGGTCTGTCGGCCGATCTCGATGTCATTGACGTTCGCGGCCGTCATCTCGACGCAGGTCGGGACATCGCTCCTTGGGTCGTAGACGACATGCAGCTTCATGCCGCGGATGCGGCCGTTCCACGTCGCCCAACTGCAGACCTTGCCGAGCGGGATCGGACTGGCGTCGATCAGACGCACCATCTCCATGCCTTCACTCCGCAGCTGGCGACGCGCCATCGCCGACAGCGCCGCAAAGGTTTGCGCGAAAATGCCGATCGGACGGCGGGCATTGGCATCGGACAACGTCGAGCGCGACAGCTTGCCGGTTCCCAAGTGATAGTGATGCTGCGAATTGGCGTTGAAGCCAGTCACCACCCCGCGCAGACTGCTGTTGCCGCTAAGCTGGGCATAGATCAGCGCCACCAGATGATCCCAGCTCCTGAACGACTTGTCGTAGGCATCCCCGTCCAGACGATCCACAACCGTCTGAAACTGCCGTCGATTGATCGGTTCAAGCAGCCTTCCAAAAATGCTACCGCGATATCGCATGCTCGGCCCTCTGTGTCTCGACAACCAGAAAAGACCGATTTGCCTCGGTCCTGCCGAGCATGCACCGCGACACAGTGAATCATTCCCCGGACACCCCTGCGCACGCGGGGCGAGGTGACTTCACTGCTTATGGAACACCAGCGTGCGCAGCTCGATGCTCTCGCGCGGCGCGGCATCCGCCGGCGTGGTCGGATCGACGAACGCCGTATGCGGCCCGAACCGCGTGCGACCGTCGGTCGCCGAGTCGTAGCATTTCAGCAGGATCGCCTCGTCCGGCGTCATCTCGGGAATGTAGAACCAGCGGTGGTTCGGATTGTACTTCACCGAGTAGGTCTCGCCGCTGCGGTTCGGATAGATCAGGTCCGAAGCAATCAAATCCTCCGGCGCGACCGTGGTGCCATCGGCCATCGCCAGCGGTGAATCCCGCAGGGGACCGCGGATCGGGCGCCACAGGTTGATCACCTGGACACGGCCCTTGACCAGCTGCTCGGCCTCGTCGGGCAGGTGCTCGAACACCCGGTTGCGGCCGGAGACGGCGGTCTGGTCGACATGGACGCGGGTCGCCGGCTGGCGCGGACCACCGCCGCGGATGTCAGCCGCGCCCTCGACGCGCTTGCGCACGGTGTGATCGAAGATGACAACGCGATCCGCCTTCAGCGTCGCCTTCAGGAAGGCTTCGACGGCGGGATAGTAGACGTTGCGGACTTCGTTCTCGTCGTAATAGTCCTTGACGCTGGTCGGATGCTTGACCAGCGCAAAGCCCTCGCGATCGAGCGAGAAGCTGTCGGCGATCAAACGCCCGTCAAATATCGGAACATTGTGGGCTTCGGGCAGCGCGGTGGATTTGGGTTCGCCGGGCGGCGGATCGAAGGCGTAGGTCCGGGGCTTGCCCGGCGTCGGCGCGAGATAATTCAGTTCAGCGGTCACAAACGGCAGCGACTCGATGCGAGTTTGTTGAAGGCCCATGGTGATCTCCCGGACTCGATTGTTCGTGCTTTTGATCTTGGCGGCGCCGGGCGGGGTGGCAAGGTCGTGGCGAAAATAGCAACGTTGCTGGTTTTGGAATGTGCCAAACGGGGAAAATCCTTGCCGCGCGGCAGCCGGCGGACGAATGGATGTTTTGAATCACGGGTTCGTTAGCGGTGCAATAGTGCGGAGCTGAATCGCTTCCGCGCAGACGGTCCACATCTCCCGCCTGCAGGGCCGCCGCAGGTGCGCCGGCAAAATATCGAAAACAACCCCATGCAAAGGACCTCGCGGCTGCCGGCCTTCGACAGGGCAGCTTGACACGTCGGGCAAATCAGGGATATTTTTCCAATATTCCGAAATCGTGCGAGCACCCGCCGTCCTGGCGAAAGCCAGGACGACGCTGAATGTTTGGTGTCGCTTGCAAATTGCCTACAGTCCCGCGCCCTTCCCGACGGCCGCACCAAACGAGCGGTCGACGATGTCGGCGGCGTTGATCTTCTGCCGGATCAGGCCCCAGCGGTCGTAGAGGTCGATGGTCTTCTGCTCGTCGGCGACCACGCTGTCGTCGATCGGCGCGATGCGGATCTTGGCCCGCGTCAGCCAGTTCACCGCCACCGCGGGCGGGATGTTCATCAGCCTGCCCCAGGTCGCAGCGTAGCCCTCGACATTGTTCTGCGACCATGCGCGCGCCGCGGCGAGGCGACGCAGGAAATCCTCGAGCTCGGCGCGCTTGCCCTTGATCGCATCGGGCGTTGCGACCTGGAAGCCGAGGCCGGGCGTGATGCCGTCAGCCGTGATGACGCGGCGCGACTTGAACAGCACCTCTTCCTGGCTCACATAAGGCTCCCAGGTCGACCAGGCGTCGACCGAACCTTGCGTGTAGGCGACCTTGGCATCCGACGGCGCGAGGAACACGATCTGCACGTCGTTCGCCTGCCAACCCCTGGATTCCAGCGCCGCCAGGATCAGCTGATGGCCGATCGAGCCGCGGCCGGTTGCGATCTTCTTGCCGCGCAGATCGTCGAAGCTCTTGATCGCGGAGTTCTCCGGCACCACGACCGCGAGCCCGTCGCGCGACTGCCGCACCGCGGCGATCGCCTTGACCGGAATTTTGGCGGCCGCCGCGAAGGTGAACGGCGCGTCGCCGACCAGCCCGGTATCGATCGCGCCTGCGCCCAGGGCCTCCAGCAGCGGCGCGGCTGCGGCGAACTCCTTCCACTCGATCTTGTAGGGAACGTCCTTGAGCACACCGGCCGCTTCCATCACGGCCTGCGAATTGCCCTTCTGGTCGCCGACGCGCAGCGTGGTCTGCGCGAAGGCCGCGTCGACGGCGACGAGCGCAAGCACTGCCGCAACAATGAGACGGATCATTCGGCGGCAATCCCCCGCTGCTGGTCGCGCGCTTCGATCAGCTTGCGGGTCAGCGGGATCAGCGCCCGGCCATAATCGATCGCATCGACCAGCGGGTCGAAGCCGCGGATCAGGAAGTGGCTGACGCCGAGATCGTAATAATCGCCGAATACCTCGGCGACCTGCTCGGGTGTGCCGACCAGCGCGGTGGTATTGCTGTTGGCGCCCGTCAGTTTGGCGATCTCGGTCCACAGCCGCTTGTCGATGCGCGTACCCTGATCGGCGAGCGCCAGCAGCCGCTTGGCGCCGTCGGTCGCGTGGTTGGGACGGCGATAGCCGGTCTGGTCCTGCAGCGCGGTGGCGCGCTCGAGGATATGTTCCGCCTTCTTCCACGCCTTCTCTTCGGTGTCGGCGAGGATCGGCCGCACCGACAGACTGAAGCGCGGCGTCGGCCTTCCGTGCCTGGCCGCGGCGGCGCGCACCCGCGCGGTGACGTCGCGCACCTGCGCGTAGGACTCGCCCCACAGCGCGAAAGTATCGGCGTGCTTGCCCGCGACCTCGACCGCAGCGTCCGAGCCGCCGCCGACGAAGGTGTAGATGCTGCCCTTCTGCAACGGCTTCACCTGCGAGAAGCCGTTCTCGACGTTGTAATACTTGCCGCTGTAGTTGAACGGCTTCTCGCTGGTCCACTCCAGCCGCACCACGTCGAGGAATTCGCTGGTGCGGGCGTAGCGCTCGTCCTTGTCGTCGAGCGTGTTGCCGTCCTGGCGCAGCTCGATGGCGTTGCCGCCCGTGATGACGTGCAGCGAGACGCGGCCGCCATAGAACTGATCCAGCGTCGCGAGCTGGCGCGCCAGCAGCGTCGGCGCGGTGAAGCCCGGTCGCTGCGCGATCATCACCTTGAGCTGCTTGGTGATGGTCAGGACATGCTGCGCGACCTGCAACGCATCCGGCGTGGTGGAATGGAACGCCAGCAGCGCGCGATCGAATCCGGCGAGCTCATGCGCCTTGGCCACTGTCTCGATATAGGGCGGATCGAGCACCGGGCCTGAGCGGACGATGGTCTCGGAGGCATTGTTGTTGGTGATGAAGCCGATGAACTCGACCGGCATAACGGGAACTCCGTTGTTGTTGGCTATTGTTTTCAGACGCCCAGCGCGGAGCGTCCGGCGGAGACACGGGTGGCATCGTCTTGCGGGGTATGGACGCGGCCGCACAGCACGTCACGGTAATGCCGCTCCAGCGGATTGGTGCGCGACAGGCCGTGATTGCTGGTCAGCGACAAGGCATCCTCCACCACTGCCGCGGCGTTATTGGTCACCGTCAGCTTGATGATGTTAGACTCGATCGCGGACAGCGGGAAGCCGTTATCGAAATCGGCGGCGAAGCTGTCGATCAGGCGGGCATTGACCGCAAGCCGCGCCTCGATCGCGCCGACGACCTCCTGCATCCGCGGCAAGGTCGCGAGCGGCGCGCCGAGATTGGCGGGCACCCGCTGCTTCAGGAATGTGACCAGCCAATCGCGGGCCGCGTGGGCGATGCCGTCATAGATCGCGGCGACGAAGATCGCATGCACGGTCGCCTGGGTAACGTCAGGAACCTTCCAGTCGTCGGGCGTGCGCACGTCGATCTCGTAATCCAGCGGAAACACGACGTCGTCGAAGATCACGGTGTGGCTGCCGCTGGCGCGCAGGCCGAGATGGTCCCAGCTCTCCTCGATCCGCGTTCCCGGCAGACCGGCGGGAACCAGAAACAAGCCGACACGGGTCTCCTGCTCGTCGGTCTTCGCCCAGACCGAATACCATTTCAGGATCGGCGCGCCGGTCGAATAGATCTTCTTGCCGGTCAGCCGCCAGCCGGTCTCGGTGCACCGCGCCGTCGTCGCCGGCAGGCCACCGCGCGCGGGCGAGCCGAGCTCGGGCTCGACGCGCAATGCGTTGATCAGCGCCACGCCTTCGACCGTTTCCTTGGCAAGCTTGCGCGACAGCCGGCCCGGCCAACGCGTGCTGCGCGCCATCACCAGATGCTGGATGTAATGCATCGACAGCACCAGCGCGGTCGACGGATCGGCCTTGCCGATGATGCCGAGCACGCGCGTGGCGTCGCGGGCGCCTGCTCCGCCGCCGCCGAGCGCGGCCGGCACGGTCAGCGCCAGCAGGCCTTCGCGCGAAAGATCCGCGAAATTCTCGAACGGAAAGCTGGCGTCGCGGTCGTGCGCCGGTGCACGCGCTGCAAACACGTCGGCGAGCCGCAACGCGCGCGCGATGTGCTCCGGCTCGTCCGCCGGATGCAGTTCCCTCGCCGCAGACGTCACCATGTCGCCTCCAGTCCGAGCAGGCCGAGAATCTGCTTGCGCAGCTCAGCCAGATAGGGATCGCCGCGATGCCGCGGGTACGGCCTGGCGACTGCGATGTCCGCCTTGATGCGCGCCGGCCGATCGGACAGCACGATGACGCGGTTGGCGAGCACCAGCGCCTCCTCGACGTCGTGGGTGACCAACAGCGTGGTAAAGCCCTTGCGCTGCCACAGCGCGACGAGTTCTGACTGCATGGCGATCCGCGTCAGCGAATCGAGCTTGCCGAGCGGCTCATCGAGCACCAGGATCTTCGGATCGTTGACCAGTGCGCGCGCCAGCGCCACGCGCTGCGCCATGCCGCCGGACAACTGGTGCGGATAAGCGTTGCGGAACGAGGACAGGCCGACCAGCTCGATGACGTCATCGACGCGGTGGCGCTGCGCCTTCAGAATGCCCTGCGCTTCGAGGCCAAGCGCAACATTGTCCCACACCGTGCGCCACGGAAACAGCGTCGGGTCCTGGAACACGACAACCCGCGACGGATGCGGTCCGGCGATGCGGACTTCATCCTCGCGCAGCGTGCCCGCGCGCGGCTTCTCCAGCCCGGCCACCAGCCGCAGCAAGGTCGACTTGCCGCAGCCGGACGGGCCGAGCAGCGCGACGAACTCGCCCGGCGCGATCGCGAGGTTGACATTGTCGAGCACCGGCAGCGTGGCGCCATCGATATCGAAGGCGTGGCTGACGCCTTCGATATCGAGCTCGGCGCCGACCGCCGGATAGGTGATCGCCTCAGCTGCGGACTGCGCTACCATTTGACGACGCCCTTCTGCCAGACCAGCAGGCGGTCGCGGGTGCGGAACAAGAGCGTGATCGCGCCGGAGCAGAGCAGCGACATCACGATCAGCGCCGCATACATGTTGGCATACGCCGCCCAGCCCTGCGCCCATTGCAGGTACCAGCCGAGCCCGGCCTTGACGCCGATCATCTCGGCGACGACGAGCACCGCGAAGGACGAGCCGAGCCCCATGAACAGGCCGACGAACACATGCGGCAGCGCGGCGGGGATCGCGACCTTCAGCACCAGGAATGACGGTTTTGCGCCGAGCGTGCGCGCGACGTCGTAATAGGCGCTGCTGACGCTCGCGACGCCCGACCAGGTCAGGACCGTCACCGGAAAGCCGGTGGCAAGCGCGATCAGGAAGGTCGAGGCGCTCCAGCTCGACGGAAAGGTGAAGAAAGCGATCGGCAGCCAGGCCGTAGCCGGCAGCGGGCCGATGAAGCGCAGCACCGGATGCACCCAGTAACCGATCTTCTGCGACCAGCCGATCGAGACACCGGTGATAAAGCCGACGGTTGCGCCGATGATGTAGCCGCCGAGCTGCAGCTTGATCGAGGCGAACACGCTATCGAGCAGTTTCGGCAGATCGTCGGTATAGACCTCGAGGATCGACTGCGGCGGCGGGAAGAACGGCAGCGGCAGCCAAGCGAACTTTGCGGTGGCCACCTCCCACAACGTCACGAAGGCGCCGAACGCCACCAGCCATGGCGCGCGCTTGCGCAACGCCTGCCCGGCGCCGCCGAGATAATCCGCGCTGAATGTGCCGAACAGGATGAACGCGGCGATGACGATCGCGCCGATGCCGAGCGATCCGGTCCGCGACCAGTCGCCGACATCGGGCCAATAAAGGCATGAGAGGCCGAATGCGAGCCAGACGAGGCTCGCCGCAAGGCCGACACCGTAACTGCCGGAGAGGTTCGAGAACGTGACCGCCGCACGCGGCGCGGCCGCGGCCGTCGCGTCAGACACTGAATACGTCGACATAGATCCGCTCCGCGAATTTGGCCGTGTCGGTGCTCTGCTTGAACACCTGCACCGTCTTGAGGTCGTCGGCGTAGCCCTTCAGCTCGCGCTTGAGCACCTCGCCGGTCGGATGATGGTGATGGGTGTGGTAGCGCGCCATTGCCTCGAGATCGGCGAGGCTCGCCGCCTTCGGCGCATAGGGCTGGAACGACTTCGCCGCCTTGTCCGGGTTCTGCGAGGTGAACATCGCGGCGTCGAGCAGCGCCTGGGTGATGGCGCGCGCGACTTGAGGCTCCTCGCGCACCAGGCTGCCGCGCAGGCCGACGATGCAGCAGCTCTTGTCGCGATATTCGCCGTCGAGGTTGGAGGCGACCTCCTTGTACTGCGCATCCTTCAGCCAAAGATAGGCCAGCGGGTCCGACGACAGGAAGGCCTGCACCTCGCCCTTCTCGACCGCGACATTGAGCAGATTGCCGGGATAGGCGCGCCAGTCGACGTCCTTGATCGGGTCGATGCCGAGCTTGGCAAGCTGGATCGAGAAGAAATTCTTGTCGGGACCGGCGAGATCGCCGACCGCGACGATCTTGCCCTTGAGATCGGCGAGCTTGTCGACCCCGGAATTAGTTCGGGTCAAGACGCGCATGCAGCCGCCATGGGTGCCGGCAGCGATCTTGACGTCAAAGCCCTGCTCCAGCGGCTTCAGCCAGCGCAGCGCCATGCCGAGACCGGCGTCGCTCTTGCCGGTGGCGATCGCCTCCAGCAGCTGGTCGGTCGAGCCCGAATAGTTGACCAGCTCGACGTCGAGATTCTGTTTCTGGAAGAAGCCGTGGTCGATCGCGACCGGCAGCGGCGCAAGGCAGACCGCGCCGGCGTTCCAGGACAGCTTCAGCTTGCGCGGCGCGCCGGTCAAAGCCGGTGCATCGGATGCGGTCTTGCAGACCGGGAATTCCGAGAAGTCGATCGCCGGCGTGACCGCCCGCGGCGCGAACGCCTGCGCACTATACGCCCCGATCGGCGCGGCAAAGGCCGCGGCGGCGCCCGCACGCAGCAATGTGCGGCGATCCATCACCGTCTTCTTGTTATCCGTCGACATCTTCACTCCTGCATTTCGGCAAGGCTCCGCCCCGCGCGCAAAACGTCTCCGTTTGAACGCCCCGTCGTTCGAAGCACATGGTTCAGAAAAAAGCGGATTTCTCCGGCGCGATTGCACTCAAAGCAACATGCAAATGATGCGGCGCGACAAGATCATCGTCAATGAAATGGAATTTCGAATGTTGTCGGCGCCACAGCTGAACTCTCCACGATCGCATCGCGCGGCGATGAAAGGATTTTCACGATCGTCCCAGACGGAGATGCGGCGCGATCACCCGTGACTGCATCAAATCTAGGCGTTTTGCGGCCGCATGCGCGATGTCTTCTACGCGCGGCCTGCTTGACGAGATCATCCTTGCCACGCAGCCGGCGAATTCAGATTTCCGTTTCGTTGACGGCGAACGGCTTGCTCATAGACTTGATCGAACGCTGCCGCGAGTTCCGCGGCGCAGCGAATGAATCAGGAAGAAAATTCATATGCGCAAACTGACCCGCTCGGGCCCTGCCTATTCTCTCACCCGCCGCACGGCGGCAGCGCTGATCACGGCCGTGATCACGCTGTCGACATCGGCTGCGGCGCTCGCGGCCGACGCGATCGTGCTGCGCGTCGGCGACCAGAAGGGCGGCAACCGCTCGCTGCTGGAGATTTCCGGCCTCGCCAAGGATCTGCCCTACAAGATCGAGTGGTCGGAATTCCCCGCCGCAGCCCCGATCCTGGAAGCAATCAACGCCGGCGCGCTCGACGTCGGCTACACCGGCGATCTGTCCTTCCTCACGGTCTATGCATCGGGCGCGCCGATCAAGGCGATCGGCGGCACGCGCTCCGATGCGCGGACGCAGGCGATCCTGGTGCGCGGGGATTCGCCGATCAAGACCGCGGCCGATCTGAAGGGCAAGCGCCTCGCCGGCACGCGCGGCGGCTGGGGCCAATTCCTGATCAACGCGACGCTGGAAAAAGCCGGCAGCAGGATCGAGGACGCGACCTTCGCCCCGCTCGGCCCGGTCGACGCCAAGATCGCGCTGCTCGCCGGCTCGATCGACGCCTGGGCGGTGTGGGAGCCGTATATCTCCTACGCCACGCTGAAGGACAAGGCGCGCGTCGTCGCCGACGGCGAAGGGCTGACGCCGACCATCACCTTCATCGTCGCCTCCGACAACGCGATCGCAACCAAGCGCGCGGCGGTGCAGGACCTGGTGCAGCGGCTCAACAAGGCGCGGCTGTGGTCGCTCGACCATCTCGCCGAGTACGCCAGGAACACGGCCGAGCTCACAAAACTGCCGGAGGACGTGCTGCTCGCCGCCTACACCGCTCAGAAGACGAGCCCGATCGCGATCGACGAGGCCGTGGTGAAGGAGGTGCAGGCCGCCTCCGATCGCGCCACGCGCTACGGTATCCTCGGCAAGACGCTGGATGTCGGCAAGGCCGTCGACCGCAGCTTCACGGCAAGCGCGCGCTCGAACTAGCGGCGCGCGTGAACCGGGCACGCTCTTTCCTCACCTCCCCTTGCAAAGGGGAGGTCGGATTGCACAGCAATCCGGGTGGGGATCCTGCCTCCACAGACGCCGGCGTCGGTGGAGAGCAACCCCCACCCCGCCCTCCCCCTTTCAGGGGGAGGGAGACAGACGGCGGTGCTCGCCTGACGACAAAAAAGATGCGCACCACCATGGAGATCTCCGATGTCCGGTCCGCTCCATCTCGCACTGATTGTCACAGCACACCTGCTCTGCATGACCTTGTTGGTCGCGCTGTCGGTTTGATAGCGTCCTCTCCGGGCCAGCCCCAGGGAGAACAACAATGAACCTATCAATGAAGGACCGCGTCGCGGTGGTTACCGGCGGCAGCAAGGGCATCGGGATCGCGGTGGCGCGGCGGTTTGCCGAATCCGGCGCCAGGGTCGCGATCCTCGCCCGCGGCGCCGCCGATCTCGCTGCGGCGCGCGAAGCGCTCGCCAGGGACGGCCTTGTGGTACGCGATTATGTCTGCGACGTCGCGAAGGCTTCCGACATCAGCAAGGCCCACGACCAGATCGTCGCGGATCTCGGCAAGATCGACGTGCTGGTCAACAACGCCGGCACGGCACGCACGCTGGCGTTCGAGAGCATCAGCGACGAGGCCTGGCAGGAAGACCTCGACCTGAAACTGTTCGCCGCGATCCGTTTCAGCCGCCTGGTGTGGCCGGGCATGAAGCAGCGCAAATGGGGCCGCATCATCAACGTGCTCAACACCTTCGCCAAGGCGCCGGCCGGCAATTCCGCGCCGACCTCGGTGTCGCGCGCGGCCGGCATGGCGCTGACCAAGGTGATGGCCAATGAAGGCGGCGAGCACAACATCCTGGTGAATGCGCTGCTGGTCGGCCTGATCATGAGCGATCAATGGGTCAAGCGGCATGCTGCCCAGGCGCCGAGCACGGATTTCGGGGAATTCGCCAAGGGCCTTGCCAAGGGCACCCCGCTCGGCCGCATCGGCACGGCGGAGGAGTTCGCCAACCTCGCCTGCTTCCTGGCCTCGGAGCAAGGCTCCTACATCACCGGCACCGCCATCAATGTCGATGGTGGCCGGTCGCCGGTGGTCTAGAACTCCGGTGATCTAGAACTCCGGTCCTGGCTCAGCCAGAACCGGAGCTCCGGATGCTTGCTTTGGCGCGTTTCCACATGCGAGCCGGTGTCCATTGCGCTCGAACACTCTCGCGGGCAGGCAACCTACTGCGGCTGGCTAACGGCTCAAAAGCAAAAGGCCTCCGTCACCGGAGGCCTTTCATCTTAAACCGCGTCCTTGGCGGCCTTGACCGGCCGTGCGCGGACGATCTTCCGGGCCGGCTTGGCCTTGAACATCATCTCTTCGCCGGTGAAGGGGTTGGTGCCCTTGCGCGCCTTGGTCGCAGGCTTCTTGACCACAACGAACTTCGCGAAGCCGGGGACGAGGAACACCCCGGCCTTCTTCAGCTCCTTGTGGCCGACATCGACAAGCGAGTCCAAAACGTTCTTGACGTCGCGCTTGGAGAGTTCGGTGGTGGTCGCGATCTTCTCGATCACTTGCGACTTCGACAGTTGGGTAGCCATGGTTGCTCCATTGATTCTGGAGTGGGCACGATATGGCGGAAAACGCCGAGAAAAACAGTGTTTTCTGCACTCCCCACCACAATATCGCTGTGGACAGCCGCCGAATCAGGGTTTTTTCCAGTGTTTTTTCAAGTCAAGGCGCTTCCGACCCCTAAAATTACAGGGTTTGCGCGGCTTCGGCGCTCCCGAAGCGTCCCTTCGAGAGAATCACCAGACGCAACTCGCGCGGCCCAAACTGCGACAATGCGGCGCCCGATCCGGGTTGCGAAGCGTCGCAATGCGCCACTTCAGGTTTCGGAAACGATCCTCCAAAAGGCCGAGGCATTAGAAAATGACTCGGGTTCCCATTCCATCGTAACATCGCAAAGCGGCGCCACGACCGATCCGGCTGGTCGCCCGATGCAAGCCTTTATGTAAGTACCGGAGACCCGCGTATGGATTTGAGCCGCCTCGAGATCAACCGCCGCACGGCCCTTCTGACCTCGGCCGCGATTGCGGCCAATGTCATCAATCCGATGCGGGCCTTCGCGCAGGAGGCCCCGCGCAAGGGCGGCGTGTTCAACGTCCATTACGGCGCCGAGCAGCGCCAGCTCAACCCGAGCATCCAGGCCTCGACCGGCGTCTACATCATCGGCGGCAAGATCCAGGAGAATCTGGTCGACCTCGACGCCGACGGCCAGCCGGTCGGCGTGCTCGCCGAGAGCTGGGAGGCGACCCCGGACGGCAAGACCGTCACCTTCAAGCTGCGCAAGGGCGTCACCTGGCACGACGGCAAGCCGTTCACCTCTGATGACGTCGCTTTCACCGCGATGAACATGTGGAAGAAGATCCTCAACTACGGATCGACGCTGCAGCTGTTCCTCACATCGGTCGATACGCCCGATCCGCAGACCGCGATCTTCCGCTACGAGCGGCCGATGCCGCTCAACCTGTTGCTCCGGGCCCTGCCCGACCTCGGCTACGTCTCCGCCAAGCATCTCTACGAGAGCGGCGACATCAGGCAGAACCCGACCAATCTGGCGCCGGTCGGCACCGGCCCATTCAAATTCGTCAAATACGAGCGCGGGCAATACATCATCGCCGACCGCAACCCGGACTACTGGCGGCCGAACGCGCCCTATCTCGACCGCATCGTCTGGAAGGTGATCACCGACCGCGCCGCCGCGGCCGCCCAGATGGAGGCCGGCGAGCTGCACTACAGCCCGTTCTCGGGCCTGACGATCTCGGACATGGCGCGGCTCGGCAAGGACAAGCGCTTCGTCGTCCAGACCAAGGGCAACGAGGGCAACGCCCGCACCAACACCATCGAGTTCAACTTCCGCCGCAAGGAACTGGCGGACATCCGGGTCCGCCGCGCCATCGCGCACGCGATCAACGTGCCGTTCTTCATCGACAATTTCCTGGGCGATTTCGCCAAGCTCGGCACCGGCCCGATCCCCTCGACCTCGACCGACTTCTATCCCGGGCCGAACACGCCGCAATATCCCTACGACAAGGCCAAGGCGATCGCGCTGCTCGACGAGGCCGGCTTCAAAGCCTCCAGCGGCAACCGCTTCTCGCTGAGACTCCTGCCGGCACCGTGGGGCGAGGACATCTCGCTGTGGTCGACCTTCATCCAGCAGTCGCTGGGAGAAGTCGGCATCCAGGTCGACATCGTACGCAACGACGGCGGCGGCTTCCTCAAGCAGGTCTATGACGAGCACGCCTTCGATCTCGCGACCGGCTGGCACCAGTATCGCAACGACCCCGCGGTCTCGACCACGGTATGGTACCGCTCCGGCCAGCCCAAGGGCGCGCCGTGGACCAACCAGTGGGGCTGGGAGGACAAGACCGTCGACAAGACCATCGACGATGCCGCCACCGAAGTCGATCCGGCCAAGCGCAAGGCGCTCTATGCCGATTTCGTCAAGGAGGTGAACACCGAGCTGCCGGTCTGGATGCCGATCGAGCAGATCTTCGTTACCGTGATCACGGCCAAGGCGCGCAACCACTCCAACACGCCGCGCTGGGGCTCGACGAGCTGGCACGATCTTTGGCTGAGCGCATGAGGCCACATCTGCGCTAGGCGTGGCGCCCTCTTCTCCCTCGCCCCGCTCTTGCGGGAAGAGGGTCGGGGTGAGGGGCTCGCTCCACGATATTGCTCCATCGATAGACCTGTACCCCCTCACCCGGATCGCATCTGGCGATGCGATCCGACCTCTCCCCGCAAGCGGGGCGAGGTAAGAAGGGGCCGGTGCCCACCCCGAACCGGTGTCCACATCGTTCGAAAACGCTATAGATAAAATATGCGTATCCTGAGCCTTGCGGGGCGGCGGCTCGCCGCCTCGATCCCGACCCTGTTCCTGATCCTGATCGGCGTGTTCCTGCTGCTGCAGCTCGCGCCGGGCGACACCGTCGATGCGCTGATGGCGCAGATGGGCGGCGGCGACGCCGCGACCGCCGAGGCGCTGCGCAAATTCTACGGGCTGAACCTCTCGGTTCCGGCGCAGCTCGGGAACTATCTGTGGCACCTGGTCCGGCTCGACCTCGGCTTCTCCTCGATCTACGGCAAGCCGGTGGCGACCGTGATCCTAGAACGGCTGCCGCCGACCATCCTATTGATGACGGCGTCGCTGTCATTCGCGTTCTTCTTTGGCCTCGTGTTCGGCGTGATCGCCGCGCGCGGTGTCAACCGCTGGCCGGACACGATGATCTCCACCCTCGGCCTGATCTTCTACGCCACGCCGTCGTTCTGGTTCGGGCTGATGGCGATCGTGGTGTTCTCGGTCTATCTGCAGTGGCTGCCGCCGGGCGGCTTCGAGGATATCGGCAACGTCCAGACCGGAATCTGGCGCATGCTGGATATCGCGGCGCATCTGGTGCTGCCGACGCTGACGCTCGGGCTGATCTTCCTCGCGATCTATTTGCGCATCATGCGCGCCTCGATGCTTGAGGTCCTGAACCTCGATTTCGTCCGCACCGCCCGCGCCAAGGGGCTGGACGAGACCCATGTCATTACCCGCCATGTGCTGCGCAACGCGCTGCTGCCGATGGTGACGCTGATCGGATTGCAGGCCGGCACCATGCTCGGCGGCTCGGTCGTGGTGGAGAGCGTGTTCTCGCTGCCCGGCCTCGGCCGTCTCGCCTATGAATCGGTGGTGCAGCGCGACCTCAACACCCTGCTCGGCATCGTCTTCGTGTCCGCGCTGCTCGTCATATCCGTGAACTTCGTCGTCGATCTGCTCTACGCGCGGCTCGATCCGCGCATCGCGGCGGAGGGCTGACGATGGATGCCGTGAAGCGCTACTTCCGCAGCCCGGCCGCGGTGATCGGCCTGATCCTGCTGCTGCTCGTGATCGCGATGGCAATCAGCGCGGGTCTCCTCTATCCGCGCGATCCGCTCGCCCTTGCCGGCCGGCCGCTGATCTGGCCGTTCTCCAATCCGCGCTTCCTGCTCGGCACCGACAATTCCGGCCGCGACATCGCCGCCCAGATCTTCTACGGCGCGCGGATCTCGCTGCTGATCGGCGGCGTCGCCACCGTGATCGCGATCCTGATCGGCATCCTGGTCGGCGCCTTCGCCGGCTATTACGGCGGCTGGGTCGACAATGTGCTGATGCGGATCACGGAAGCGTTCCAGACGCTGCCGAACTTCGTGCTGCTGCTGGTCCTGGTCGCGGTGTTCGGCTCGACCCTGACCACGGTGACGATTGCGGTTGGCGTGGTGTCGTGGCCGGCGCCGGCGCGGCTGACTCGCGCCGAGTTCCTGTCGCTGCGCAGCCGCGAATTCGTGCAGGCCGGCAAGACGCTCGGCATGAAGGACGTCCAGCTCATCCTCGGCGAAATCCTGCCCAACGCGCTGCCGCCCGTCATCGTCTATGCCAGCGTGGTGATGGCGGTCGCGATCCTGCTGGAAAGCGCGCTCGCTTTCCTGCGTCTGTCCGATCCCAACGTCGCCTCCTGGGGCAATCTGATCGGGCTCGGCCGCGATGTGCTCCGGGTGCAGTGGTACGTCTCGGCGATCCCCGGCATTGCGATCCTCGTCACCGTGCTCGCGGTGTCGCTGGTCGGCCAGGGCCTCAACGATGCGCTCAATCCGAGGCTGAAGAGCCGATGAGCGACACGGTCCTTTCGCTCGACGCCCTGACGGTGCGCCTGCCCAAGGGCGCCGACCGGCCGCATGCGCTGTCCGACGTTTCGCTTTCAATTGCGTCGAACGAGATCCTCTGCGTGGTCGGCGAGTCCGGCTCCGGCAAATCGATGATGGCGAACGCCATCATGCGGCTGCTGCCGAACGAGGTGACGATCGAACGGGGCCGGATGATGTTCGACGGCCGCGACCTCTGCGCCGCCGACAGCGCAGAGATGCGCGATGTGCGCGGCGCCGGGATCGCGATGATCTTCCAGGAGCCGATGACCGCGCTCAACCCGCTGCGCACGATCGGTGACCAGATCGGCGAGATGTTTGCGATCCACACCGCTCTCTCGAAGGCCGAGATCAATGCTCGTGTGCTGGCGCTGCTCGAAGACGTCCGCATCCCCGACCCCAAGGCTGCCGCAAAAGCCTATCCGCACGAGCTCTCTGGCGGCCAGCGCCAGCGCGCGATGATCGCGATGGCACTGGCGCTCGACCCGAAGCTTCTGATCGCGGACGAGCCGACCACCGCGCTCGACGTGACGACACAAGCACAGATCCTGAAGCTGATCCGCGATTTGCAGCAGCGCAAGAAGACCGCGGTGCTGTTCATCACCCATGATTTCGGCGTGGTCGCCGAGATCGCCGACCGCGTCGTGGTGATGCAGCATGGCGCGATCGTCGAGCACGGCACGGCCGATGAGGTGCTGAACGATCCGCAGCATGCCTACACGAAGCAGCTGATCGCAGCCGTTCCGCCGCTGAAGGCGCCGCCGCCGCGCATCCTTTCCGGCAAGGACATCCTGACCATCGACGGCGTCTCCAAGACCTACCGCACCGGCGGCTTCCTCGGCCGCGGCGCGCGGATCACGGAGGCCGTCAAGAACGTGTCGCTGCACCTGCCGCGCGGCGCGACGCTCGGCATCGTCGGCGAATCCGGTTCGGGCAAATCGACGCTCGCGCGCTGCATCGTGCGGCTGATCGATCCGGACACCGGGTCGATCGTGCTCGATGGCAAGGACTGGGCAAAGCTCGGCCGCGACGATATCAGGCGCGAGACCCGCCACATCCAGATGGTGTTCCAGGATCCGTTCGCCTCGCTCAATCCGCGCCGCAAGGCGGCCGAGCTGGTGGCGCAGGGACCGATCGTGCACGGCACCGACCGCGCCACCGCGATTGCGGAAGCGCGAAAGCTGTTCGAGCTGGTCGGCCTCGATCCGTCCGCCGGTGACCGCTACCCGCACGAATTCTCCGGCGGCCAGCGCCAGCGCATCGGGCTCGCCCGCGCGCTGGCGCTGAAGCCGGATGTGCTGGTGGCCGACGAGCCGGTCTCGGCGCTCGACGTCTCGGTGCAGGCGCAGGTCTTGAAGCTGCTCGCCGGGCTGCGCCAGCAGCTTGGCCTCTCCATCATCTTCATCACCCACGATCTGCGCGTCGCCGCCCAGATCTGCGATCTCGTCGCCGTCATGAAGGACGGCGCCGTGGTCGAGCATGGGCTGACCGCCGAGGTGTTCGGCAAGCCGCGGCATCCCTATACGCAGGCGCTGCTGTCGGCGATCCCCGGCGGCGCGTTTGCGCGCGAGCACGGCACCGCAACCGTGTAGCCGGGCACGCGCGGCCCTACTCCGCCGCTTGTGGCTTGGGCTCCTCGCGCAGCCGGAAGCGCTTCAGCAATCCGGATACCGTGTCGCGGAAGCCGCCATATTCCAGCTCTGAATAGGGCAGCATCGCAGCGCCGGACCAGCCCTGGCTGCGCATCTCGATCGCCTTGCGCTGCGCGCGCTGGCGAACCTCGTCCCAGGCAAGGTTGTCAAAGAAGTCGGTATAGGACTCCGAGAACTTCCCGTCCCGGTCGATCGAGAAGCCGACGCAGGACACGATCGGCAGGCAATACATCCCCGTCACCGGGGTGTTGAGCGGCACCGGCATGAGCGGCATCACATGCGAGCCGCGCGCATCGCCGCCCACGAAGTGCGCCTTGGCGAAGGGCGAGATGATTTCTTCGGGCGCCGCGAAAATGCCCTGGTTCCTGACGACCGCGACCGGATCATCCTTGCCGGTGTACTTGCCCGCGATGGAGTGAAGGCGCTGCGCCGAAACGGCGACGGCGACTTCGCCATAGGTTTTCGAGACGATACGATCAATGCCGAAGCGCTCGTTGTCGCGAAGCAGCGCCGCAATGTGGTAGCCGTCCGCGGGCGCATCGAGTTCGATCACGCTGTCGCCGGCCGTGTTGTCCATATCGATGATATGGAAACGGAAGCCCTTGATCATCGGGGGCAGCATCAGCCCGGCGCAATACATGGGATCGGCAAAAGCCAGATAGAGCGGCAGGTTGTAGGCACCGGGGCCGCACTTGTCTGCGGCGAACACCATGAAGGACTCCGCGGGTCTCGCGCCCGAGAGGCTGTGGTCGAAGCTGAGCTCGGCGACAGCCGGGCCCGCGCCGCGAACGTTTCCGGACGGGGCGTCGACGAGAAGATCCTGGCCGGCGCCGTAGAGCCCGGAGGTCTTCGCGACTGCAGCGGCCGCGAGAAACGTCTTCCAGGCGAATTGGTGGACTTCGGAGCTCCCTTCGCCCCGCGTGTGCGTCATGATGATCGCAATATCGTCGCCGGTATGGCGCACGAAACCGTCGATCAGGAGACCGTTTTCGATCGCTTTCGCGACCTCCCCTTCGACAGCCGCCATCATGCGCGCAGATGGTTTCGTGTGGCCCCCGACGGAGCCAATGTCAGCCTTGATGACCGAAATGGTGAGTTTCATGAGCATCCCTCCGACCGCAGCGCAGCGCCTTCGCCTCGGCGCTCGCTGCGCCGGGGGCGACGGCGCGCTCATTTGCAAAAAAGAACGTCGTGTGGTGCGACAGGTTCCCTGCGCATATTGCTTGCGGAACTATGGCCCCTCCGTCACCGCGTGTCGATACGGGCTATCGACGCATCTGGAATAGCTCGCCCTGCCCGATGGGGTTACCACCCGCCCTATGAAGCGCGGTTGAGAAAGATCGGCAGGCCCCGCTTGTTGGAATAGAGAGGACGGTAGCGCTCGGTGTTGTACGCGCTTGCGACGTCCAATTTGCGTGGCCCGAGCTTGGCGTCGGGGATCGGCACGAGGTCGTAGCGGCCCTCGACCAGCGCCGACATGAGGCCGGTTTTGCCTTCCAGGATCGCATCGTAAGCCATGTTGCCGAACGTCAGCGCCACAAGCTTGTCGATGAAGTCCGGATCGCCTGACCGCAGGTCGTAGGTGAGGTCAGAGACGATGGTCTCCTCGCCGGTGCGCCGCTTGATCTCGTCCGCGAACGCTTCGGCCACGCTCGCCTTCCTGCGGTGACCGTAGGCGTCAGGCTCGCCGAATTCCTGCACCTTGTAGCCCTCCCACTCGGCGCCCTCGCTGAGCACGATCAGCGCGTAGTTGCTTGGGTTGCCGTGCTTGTCATCGAGGAGAAGCTGGATCAGCTTGTCGAGATTGACCTTGTACTCCGGTATGGCGCATCGGATCGAGGTTGCGTATGCGGTATAGAGTGCCGTAAAGCCGGCATCGCGACCAAAGACGCGGAAGATGCCGATTCGCTCGTGCGAGCCGACGGTGGTGCGCTGGCGCTGGATGGCATCGCTGGCACGGGTGATCGCGGTCGAAAAGCCGATGCAGTATTCGGTGTTGCGAACGTCGTTGTCCATCGTCTTCGGGATGGCAATGATCTTGACGCCTCGCCTGTTGAGCTTGTCCGCGTAGCTGAGCGTATCGTCGCCGCCGATGGCGATCAGATGCTCGATACCGAGCCCCCCGAGGTTCGCGAGCACCTCGTTGGTGAGGTCCCACGTCGTGGTTGCGATGCCACCCTTGGTGCTCTGGGAAGCCGGAAAGTCGCGGCCCGCGAGATGATCGGGCAACTTCTTCATTTTGGAGGGATTGGTGCGGCTCGAGTGCAGCACGGTGCCGCCGCGCCGGTCGATGACGCGCGTATTTTCGCGGTTCAGCGGGATGATGTAATGGGACTTGCTCGACGGGTCGTCGAGGTTCAGGTGCGTGAGGGCCTCCCAGCCTCGGCGGAGACCGACAACCTCGATGTCGTCCTCGCTGCCGCGATAGGTCACGCTCTTGATCACCGCGTTAAGGCCGGGGACGTCACCGCCTCCCGTGAGAATACCAATGCGCTTCCTCGCCATGCCCACCTCCCAGGGTTGCTATCTGGCAATAACGCCTGCGTCGCGTCGGGGTTTCCACAACGCTATCCGCCAACGGCGGAATCCTCGTGATCGCGGCACCCACCCGAACCTGCTTGGGCCCCAATCTTCCAGCGACGTCCTCTCACCAGTCCCCAACTCGGGCGGCTTGCCCCTCCATGCCTCTCGCGTGCATGGCGCGACGTTGCTCCGCGCCTACCGCGAACGGCGCGAGGCGAGGAAATACTCCGCCCATCGCAGCAACTCGAAACGATCGCCCTTGACCAACTCCTGTGCATCGCGGCGCCGGTAGAGCACCAGCATCCAGGGCGCGAGCTTGCGGAGCACGCCGTGCGCCATGTACTGCACCGGCTCGGAGAACGGCAGCGCCAGCTCGCTTTCCGGCACGCCTTGGACCGCGCGCGCCAATTCGCGGCCGAGCGGGATCGTCAGCGCGACGGCACGGCCGTTGCAGCCGGTCCAGCCATAGGCGTTCGGTCCCAACCGGTGCATGCGCGGCAGGAAATCCGCCGTCATCCCGACATAGCCGTTCCAGACATAGTCGAACGAGACCTCGCCAATCTGCGGCCACAAACGCTGCAACCGCTCGGTCACCCGCGCCTTCAGCCGCCCGGTCTTGTCGCCCGGACCGAGCACGGCACCGCCGGTGACGAGGCGATTGCGGGCATCGTAGCGCGCGAAATACAGCTCGCCATGGGTGTCCGACATCGCCTGCCGGCCGGGGATGATGGTCTTGCGCACATTGTCCGACAGCGGCTGCGTCGCCATCTGCCAGGACAGCACCGGCATCACCTCGGTTGCGATCTCAGGCACCAGCGATTTCGCGAACTCGCCGCTATAGGCATTGGTCGCGACCACCAGCGCGCGGCCGGAGATTTCACCCTTTTCCGTCTTCACCACCCAGCGATCGCCGCGGCGCTCGAAACTCGTCGCAGGCGAGCGGGCATAGATTCGCGCACCGAGGCCGAGTACGGTGCGCGCAAGGCCGCGCGCCAGCGCCAGCGGATTGACGTGACCGCCGGTCCTGTTCCAGAAGCCGCCGTACCACGCATCCGAGCCGAGCATGTCCCGGGTCTGATCGCGCGACAGCAATTCGACCGGCGCACCGAATTTCGACCATTGCTGCACCCGCCGCTCGGCGATCTTGATGCGGCCCGGCGAGTGCACCGGCTGCACCCAGCCGGCCTGCTCCTGCTCGGCCTCGATGTTGTAGCGTTTGACGACGTCGAACAGATCAGCGGCGCTGTCGCGCAGCATCGCGACGAAGCGCTCGCCGGCCGCACCGTGCCTCGCGATGATGTCGTCCGGATCGGGACGCGACAGTGTCGGGATCACCTGGCCGTTGTTGCGCCCCGAGGCACCCCAGCCCGGCTCGGCGGCCTCGACGATCGCGACGTCGACATTGGCCTCGCGCAAATGCAGTGCGGTCGACAAGCCGGTGAAACCGCCGCCGATGACGACGACATCGGCCTGCTGCGCGCCGGTCAGCTCGGGGCAATCAGGGCCGAAGGGCGTCACTGCTGCCCAGAGCGAATTGGGCCAGCGCACGGCATTGCTGTTCATCATGATCCTTTCTTGCGGGCGCCCGGTCATTCTGGTTAGCTAATTCTACTCTCCTATTCCAGCCGGGAAGACAACAAGTGGCACTCAAGAACGTCATCGGAATCGATCACGCCGTGGTCATGGTGAAGGACCTCGACAAGGCGGCCGAGAACTACAAGCGGCTCGGCTTCACCGTGTCGCCGCGCGGCACCCATAGCGCGCATATGGGATCGGGCAATTACACCATCATGTTCGACCCCGATTATATGGAATTGCTCGGCGTGCTGACCCCGACCGAACACAACGCTCCGGCGCGCGCCTTCCTCGAGAAGCGCGGCGAGGGCATCGAACGCATCGCGTTCACCGCGGTGGATTCCGCTGCTGGCGCCGAGGAGATTCGCGCGCGCGGCTATGCGCCGATCGGGCCGACCGATTTCGAACGCCCGGTGACCTTGCCGAACGGCACGACCTCCGCGGCGAAATTCCGCACCTTCCAGTGGCCGACCGCGGAGGCGCCCGGCGGCGTCCGCATCTTCGCCTGCCAGCACAAGACCCGCGAGACGGTGTGGATTCCCGAATTGATGACGCACGCCAATGGGGCAAAACGCCTCAAGCAGGTGCTGATCGTCTCGCCCGATCCCGCAGCCGATGCCGCGCATCTCTCCAGGATGATCGACGTCGCCGTCAGGAACGACGCCGACGGTGCGGTTGCGGTGCCGTCCGGCGGCAACCGCGCCGACTTCGTGTTCCTGACCAGGGATCAGCTCGGCAAACGTTATCCCGGCGTATCGCTGGATGGCCTGCCCGACCGCGGCGGCGCCGGCCTCGTGATCGCGGCCGACCTTGCCGCGACCGAGAAAGCGCTGGGCTCAGCCGGCGTGAAGAGCGGCAATAGCATCACCGTGCCGCCGGCTTCCGGCAACGGCACCCTGCTCGCTTTCGTCAAGGCATAGCTGCCATACCATGCGCGGCGCAGCGTTATGCAACGGCGCCGCGCATGTGGGACTAGGCACAGAAAGTTGAGGCGCTAGTATCTCTCCCAAACAAGAACCGTCCAGGGAGAGAAACATGTCGCATCACCTGATCTCGCGCCGGCAGATGCTGGCCGGCTCCGCGGCCGCCGGCGCGGTTGGACTGACCGGATTTCCGGCCCGCGCCGACGTCAACTGGAAGAAATATTCCGGCACCACGCTCGAGATGATTCTCGCCAAGGGGCCGCGCGGCGACAATCTGCAAAAATACATCAAGGAATTTACCGAGCTCACCGGCATCAAGGTCGAGTCGGAGCAGATCCCCGAGCAGCAGCAGCGCCAGAAATGCGTGATCGAGCTGTCCTCGGGCAAGCCGAGCTTCGACGTCGTGCACCTCAGCTATCACGTGCAGAAGCGGCAGTTCGAGAAGGCCGGCTGGCTAGCCGACATGTCGGGCTACCTCAAGGATCCGAGCATGACGCCGCCGGACCTCGTCGAGAGTGATTTCTCGGCGGCCGGCCTCCAATATGCGCGCAACGACAAGGGCCAGATGCTGTCGCTGCCATGGTCGGTCGACTATTTCATCCTCTACTACAACAAGGAGCTGTTCCAGAAGAAGGGCGTCGAGGTCCCGAAGACGCTCGAGGAGATGGCAATCGCGGCCGAGAAGCTGACCGATCCGAAGGAAGGCATCTACGGCTTTGTCGGCCGCGGCCTGCGCAACGCCAACATGGCGATGTGGACCAACTTCTATCTGAACTATGGCGGCGAATTCCTCGATGCCAAAGGCAACATCCTGACCGACGGCCCCGAGGCGATCGAAGCCACCAAGCTCTATCAGCGCCTGCTGACAAAATGCGCGCCTCCCGGCGTCGCCGGCTTCAACTGGATGGAGTCGATGGCGTCCTTCACGCAGGGCAGGTCCGCGATGTGGATCGACGCCGACGGCTGGGCGCCGCCGCTGGAAGATCCCGCCGCCTCGCGCGTCGTCGGCAAGGTCGGCTACACGCTGGTACCCGCCGGTCCCAAGGGCAAGTTCTCCTCGACCTATGGCGACGGCGTCGGCATCGCCGCGGCGAGCAAGAACAAGGAAGCCGCCTATCTGCTCTGCCAATGGGTGGTCTCGCGCGGACAGGGCGCGCGCCTGCTGCAGGCCGGCGGCGGCGTGCCGTTCCGCAACTCCATCGTCGACGATGCCGAAGTCGCCAAGGGCGTGAAGACCAAGGAATGGCTGCAGTCGGTGGTTGACTCCGCCAAGATCTCCAAGCTCGGCCTGCCCGTCATCATCCCGGTCGCCGAATTCCGCGACATCGTCGGCGCCGCGCTGACCGCGACGCTGTCGGGCGCCGATCCGGCCACCGAGCTGAAAAAGGCGCACGAGCAATTCCGCCCCATCCTGGAGCGTAGCGAAAAAGCGTGAGCGTGGTGACACAGACTGAGCCGGCGGCGGCCAGCAAAGCGTTTTCAAGCGAAGTGGGTACCGGTTCGCGTGAAGAAAACGCGTCAAAGCAAGAGTCCAGAGCCGCAGGCTCTGGAGACGCCGCCCCGGCGCGTGAATGGCGTCCGCCGTCGTACTGGCCGTTCGTGATCCCGGCGCTCGTCGTGGTGCTGGCGGTGATCATCTTTCCGTGGGTCTTCACGATCTGGATGAGCCTGCAGGAATGGAAGGTCGGCTCGCCGACCGTGTTCGTGGGGCTCGCGAACTATCTGCGGCTGCCGACCGATCCGCGCTTCGTCGAGGCGGTCGGGCACACGCTGTCCTATACAGCGCTGTCAGTGCTGTTGCCGCTGGTGTTCGGCACGCTGGCGGCGGTGGTATTCCATCAGAAATTCGCCGCGCGCGGTTTCCTGCGCGGCATCTTCATCATGCCGATGATGGCCACGCCGGTGGCGATCGCGCTGGTGTGGACCATGATGTTCCACCCGCAGCTTGGCGTCTTGAACTATCTGCTGTCGCTGGTCGGGCTGCCGCCGCAGCTCTGGGTGTTCAACCCGGCGACGGTAATCCCCTCGCTGGTGCTGGTCGAGACCTGGCAATGGACGCCGCTGGTGATGCTGATCGTGCTCGGCGGCCTCGCCGCGATCCCGACCGAACCCTACGAGAGCGCGCAGATCGACGGTGCCAATTTCTGGCAGGTGTTCCGCTTCATCACGCTACCCTTGATCATGCCGTTCCTGTTCATCGCCGGCATGATCCGCATGATCGACGCGGTGAAAAGCTTCGACATCATCTTCGCGATCACGCAAGGAGGGCCGGGCTCGGCGTCGGAGACCATCAACGTCTATCTCTACAGCGTCGCCTTCGTCTATTACGACCTCGGCTACGGCTCGGCGATCGCGGTGGTGTTCTTCCTCCTGATCGTGGCGCTGGCGGCCCTGCTGCTTTACTTGCGCAAGCGCCTGCTGTGGACATCTGAACTCGGGGGCGAGGCATGAACCCGCGCCAGATTCTCGGGCGGATCGGGCTTTGGCTGTCGGTGTTCGTCATCGTCTCGCCGGCGATCCTGTTCTTCCTCTGGATGGCCTCGCTGTCGCTCAAATTCGAGATCGACAACGCCTCCTATCCGCCGGTGTTCTTTCCGGAGCATATCGCCTGGAAGAACTATGCCGACGTGTTCGCGTCCAACCGGTTCCTGACCTATTTCAGCAACAGCCTTGTGGTCACCGGCTGCGCCACGGGGCTTGCGATGCTGGTCGGCGTGCCCGCCGGCTACGGCATCGCGCGGATGGCGGCGCATAAATCGGCGATCGTGATCCTGATCGCGCGCATCACGCCGGGCCTGTCGTATCTGATCCCGTTGTTCCTGCTGTTCCAGTGGCTCGGCCTGCTCGGCACGCTGGTGCCGCAGATCATCATCCATCTCGTGGTCACGGTGCCGATCGTGATCTGGATCATGATCGGCTATTTCGAGACCACGCCGCTGGAGCTGGAGGAAGCTGCGCTGATCGACGGCGCGACGCGCTGGCAGGTGTTCCGCCATGTCGCGCTGCCGATCGCCAAGCCCGGCCTTGCGGTTGCCTTCATCCTCGCGGTGATCTTCTCCTGGAATAATTTCGTGTTCGGCATCGTGCTGGCCGGGCGTGAGACCCGCACGCTGCCGGTCGCGGTCTACAACATGATCTCGTTCGACCAGCTGAGCTGGGGCCCGCTCGCCGCCGCCGCCTTGATCGTGACGGCGCCGGTGCTGCTGCTCACCGTGATGGCGCAGCGGCAGATCGTGGCGGGACTGACGGCGGGTGCGGTGAAAGGCGGCTAGTGCCCGAGCGCCTCCAGCACGGCAGCTGAATCGGTGACCCAACCAAAGATGCCGCCCTGGGCCTTGATCATCTTCAGACCCATCTCGTGGAATTCCGGGAAGTAGGACGCGCAGCCGTCGGAGATCACGACGCAGCGGTAGCCGCGATCGTTGGCCTCGCGCACCGTGGTGTTGACGCAGACCTCGGTGGTGACGCCGCAGACCAGGAGATTCTCGATGCCGTATTTCTGCAGGATGTCGCCGAATTCGGTGGCGTAGAACGCGCCCTTGCCGGGCTTGTCGATCACGATCTCGCTGTCGAGGGGATAGAGCTCGGGAATGATGTCGTGCCCCGCCTCGCCGCGGATCAGAATCCGTCCCATCGGTCCGGGATCGCCGATCCGAAGCGACGGCGCGCCGCGCTCGACCTTCGCCGGCGGCGCGTCGGAGAGATCGGGCAGATGGCCCTCGCGGGTGTGGACCACGAGCAGCCCGGCGTCGCGCACCGCCGCGAGCACCGCGGCGATCGGCTGCACCGCGCGGGCAAGCCGGCTGACGTCATTGCCGAGCGTCTCGCCGAAGCCCCCTCGCTCCATGAAATCGCGTTGCATGTCGATGATGACGAGCGCGGTCCTGCTCCAGTCGAGCGTGATCGGCTCCGGCTCCGCCGCGATTGTCCCGCTTGAATTCGCCATGACGCACGCCCCGAATGCGAGAAAACCCGCATTGATTAAGCAAACCGCGTGCCATTGCGCAATGATGCGGCGCATCGCGGCGATCCCGATCAGCATGCGACCGTACGCTGCATTTGCGCATTCTGCGATCTTGCTGGCATGATCGTTGCTAGCTGGGAGCCCGACCGAACGAAGATCATCGTTCGCGAAATGACAGCCCATTTCAAACAGGCGGGAGGACAGGCATGAATGGACTTGGCGGTCTCAACAAATCACCGAACGGCGTCGTGATCGGACTGGTGCAGCTGCAGTTGCCTGTGGTTGCGACAAGGTCCGACCTGGCACGGCAGACGGAGCGCATCGTATGGATGGTCGGCAAGGCGCGGCGCAACCTCGGAACCATGGACCTCGTCGTGTTCCCCGAATACTCGCTGCACGGCCTCTCGATGGATACCAATCCGGAGATCATGTGCCGGCTCGACGGGCCTGAAGTCGCGGCTTTCAAGCGGGCCTGCATCGAGAACAAGATCTGGGGCTGCTTCTCCATCATGGAGTTCAACCCGCATGGTAACCCCTATAATTCAGGGCTGATCATCGACGATCACGGCGATATCAAGCTGTACTACCGCAAATTCCATCCCTGGATTCCGGTCGAGCCGTGGGAGCCCGGCAACATCGGCATTCCCGTGATCGATGGACCGAAAGGCGCGAAGATCGCGCTGATCATCTGCCATGACGGCATGTTCCCGGAAATGGCCCGCGAATGCGCCTACAAGGGCGCGGAGATCATGATCCGCACCGCAGGCTACACCGCGCCGATCCGCGACAGCTGGCGCTTCACCAACCAGGCCAACGCGTTCCAGAACCTGATGGTGACGGCCAATGTCTGCATGTGCGGCTCGGACGGGTCGTTCGACTCGATGGGCGAAGGCATGATCGTCAATTTCGACGGCAGCATCATCGCGCACGGGACCACGGGGCGGGCCGACGAGATCATCACCGCCGAGGTGCGGCCCGACCTCGTGCGCGAGGCGCGGATCAACTGGGGCGTCGAGAACAACATCTATCAGCTCTGGCACCGCGGCTATGTCGCGGTGAAGGGCGGTGCGATGGATTGCCCCTACACGTTCATGCAGGACATGGTGTCCGGCCGCTTCCGCCTGCCTTGGGAAGATCAGGTCAAGATCACCGACGGCACGTCCTGCGGCTTTCCCGCACCGACACGGATGTTCGGCAAGACCGCGAAGGCCGCCGAGTAGCCGGCCCTTTGATGTGAGCATGATCTCTTCGGAAAACCGCTCCACACTTTTCCGGATCATGCTCTACTTGAAGAAGTGCACGAGGCCGATGCTCAAGCCCAGCAGCAGCATCAACGACAGCGTGACGGCGGCCGTCACCCGGCCGCCGACGGTCGAGAGCACCCGCACATCGACACCGAGCCCGAGCGCTGCCATTGAGACGACGGTGAGGATCGCCGCCGTCTTGGTCACCGGCGCGATCGCGATGTCGGGCACGAGCTGGAATGAGCGCAGCGCGGCCAGCGCCAGGAAGCCGATGATGAACCAGGGCACCAGCTTGAACGGGCTGATCGAGGCGGCCTTCGAGGTGCCCTCCCTGGCGGCGCCGGCCTTGGTGCTTACCTTGCGCCGCCGCGCCACCAGCAGCGAGAGGCCGATCACGATCGGGCCCAGCATCAACACCCGCACCAGCTTGACCAGCGTGCCGATCTGGGTCGAGACGATGCCCGCCGGCACGGTCGCTGCCAGCACCTGCGGCACGGCATAGACGGTGAGGCCGGCGAGGATGCCGTATTGCGTCGCCGTCAGCTTCAGCAGCGGAATCAAGAGCGGCAGGCCGAGCACCATCAGCACGCCGAGAATGGCGGTGAACGAGATCGACGAGGCGATGTCGTCGCCATCGGCCTCGATCACCGGCGCCACCGCCGCGATCGCCGAGTTGCCGCAGATCGAATTGCCGCAGGCGATCAGGATCGCGAGCTTGGTCTTGAGCCCGAGCATCCGGCTGAGGCCATAGCTCACCGCCAGCATGATCGCGACGGTCACGGCGATGGCGCCGATCAGCAGCCCGCCCGACGCCACGATCGCGGCAAAGCTGATGGAGGCGCCGAGCAGCATCACCGCGACCTCAAGCAGCTGCTTGGCGCTGAAGGCAATGCCCGAGCGCCAGCGCGCCGACGGCTCCCAGGCGGTGCGCACCGCCATGCCGAGCAGGATCGCGACGACGAGGGCCTCGATATAGGGATGGTCGAAAACGCGCTCCTCGGCGGCCTGGATGCCGAGCGAGATGACCGTGACGACCCCGCAGAGCAGAATCCCCGGAATGAGCTGGAATATGCGCCGCAGCGCCCCCTGCTTCTGTCCCTGGTCTTGTTCTTGTTCCGGCACAAAATCCTCTTTTCGGAGAAGATTTTATGCGCCAAGGCACACCTCTTGGCTAATATATTTTCGGACTGCCCCGATAGAGAGAAGTTATGTCCCTCAACCTGCATCTGCTCCGCCTGTTCGCGGCCGTGGCGAGGACCGGAAGTTTCTCCCGCGCCGCCGACCTCCTGCACATCAGCCAGCCGGCGATCTCCAAGGGCGTGCGGGATTTCGAGCTGCAGGTCGGCTGCCGGCTGCTCGACCGCACGCCGAAGGGGGTGCGGCCGACCCGGGAGGGCGCGGCGCTGGCGCTGCATGCCGAGACGCTGTTCGCGGCCGAACGCGCCGCCGAGGACGAATTGCAGGCGCTGCGCAATCTCGACAGCGGTTCGCTGCGGATCGGTGCCAGCACCACGATCGCGACCTACATGATCCCGGAATATCTCGGCGTGTTCCACCGTGCCTTTCCCGGCATCGATCTGCACGTCGTCAGCGCCAACACCAGCGACATCGCCGCGCTGATGCTGGGACACGAGATCGAGATCGCGCTGGTCGAGGGCCCCGTCGAGGACGAGAATTTGATCAGCGAAGCCTGGCGTACCGACATGATGGCGCTGATCGCAGGTCCGGATCATCGCTTCGCAGCGGTCCAGGGGCCGATCGACATCCGGTCGCTGAACGACGAGATCCTGATCGTGCGGGAACCCGGCTCAGGCACGCGCGAGGTGGTCGCGCAGGCGCTGGCGGCCCACCACGTCGAGCCGCAGCGGACGCTCGAGATCGGCAGCACCGAGGCGATCAAGCAGGCGGTGGCATCAGGCGTCGGCGTCGCCATCGTGTCGATCGCAACGATCGACGATCAAGTGAAGCTCGGAAAGCTGAAGGTGATCCCGATCAAGGGCATCCATATCGAGCGCACGCTCTGGCAACTGAAATCGCCCGGCCGGCTCGAGGTGCCAGCGGCGGTCGCGTTCGAGGGGATCATTCGGGAGGCGCAAAGGGCCAGGACGGCGCCGCGCGGACCTGCGGCTAGAGCGCGGCGAACAGACCCTGCGCCCAGGCAACGGCATGCTCGAAGCTGAACACGCCGGGCTCGAAATAGACGGCCCGTGCCAGCACGATGCCGACCACCACCACCCAGAACACGCTGGTGCCTGCGGTCTTCAGCCATTTCGACACGCCCTCGCTCGCGATCGAAGGATCGACCGCGGGGACCGGCTCGCCGAAGGGATCGAATGCGGATTGGCTCATCGTCGTAACCATCAGGAATACCCTGAGAATGTCGCGACGACGGGGGCAGAAGCAAGGGTAGTGGAATGCCTTTTGCGGCGGTTACTTGGAAGGACGTTTTCCGGTCCGAAAGCCGGGGAGCATTTCCTTCTCGTCGCCCCCTGTAGCCATCAACCATCGGTCACGCGCCGCGGCGCCACGCGTGGCAGCGTGATGCGCATGCGTGTCCCCATACCCGGCGCACTTTCGAGATTGAGCTCTCCGCCGAGCCGGTTCGTGACGATGTTATGAACGATGTGCAGACCAAGCCCGATGCGGCCGATGTCGCGGCGCGTGGTGAAGAATGGATCGAAGGCCTGCCGCAGCACGTCGTGATCCATCCCGCAACCGTTGTCGGCGAACAGGATCTCGACCTGGTCCGCGCCTGAGGCGCGGAGCCGGATCGCGATGATGCCGCCCTTACCATCCGGAAACGCATGCGCCACCGAATTGACGAACAGGTTGGTCAGCACCTGGCCATAAGGGCCGGGATAGCTGTTCATGGCAAGACCGGGCGGGCAATCGACCTCAAGCGCCAGGTTGTTCTTCGGCAAGGCCGGACGCAGGCTCGAGAGAACCTGCTCGGTCGCCGCGCCGAGATCGAACTGGCTCCGGTCGAAATAGCTGCGATCGACGGCCACCTGCTTGAACGATTGCACCAGGTCTGCCGCGCGCTTGAGGTTGCCGACAAGCAGCGACGAGGCGCTTTCGACGACCTCGATGAAATCGCTCAGGCTAGATCGCTTCAGCTTGCCGCGCGCAGCCTCGGCAGCGAAGTCGGCGCATTTCTGCTCCAGCACCGAGGCGACGGTGAGACTGGTGCCGACCGGACTATTGATCTCGTGCGCGACGCCGGCCACCAGCCGGCCCAGCGCCGCGAGCTTTTCCGCCTCGATCAGCGACGCCTGGGTCTCCTGCAGATGGTGCAAGGCCTTCTCGGCTGCATCGCGCGCGGCGCGGATCTCGCGTTCGCTGCGCTTGCGATCGGTGATCTCTTCGGCCGCAACGTTGACGCCGACGATGCTGCCGTTCGGTTCGCGCTGCGGATGCCAATGCGTGATCCAGCATCGCTCGTCATTGTGGCCGGGGCGCTGGCCGTAAACCTCCACGTCGGTGACGGGCTCTCCCGTCTCCATGATCGAGCGAACGATACCCTCGACGGCCGAAGCCAGCGCGGGCACGCAATCATGCACCGTGCGCCCGAGGTGACCTTCGACCGAAATGCCGCAGATCTCGGTGAGCCGCTGGTTGATCTGAAGGTAACGGCAATCCGGTGAGAGATAGGCGAGCCCGATCGGTGCAGTGTCATAGATCAGCTGCAGCGCCGGTTGTTTTGGGAACTGAACGTCCTGGACGACGGACGACCTCATGTCCACTACCCCCCGTTGCACCAAGTCTAGCGCTTCACGCCCGGCCCGCAAATAGGCCAGCTGAGCCGGAAACGGTGGTCTGATCTGTCCGGATCAGGCATGGGTCGGGCCGGCAGCGGCCCCTGACCAGTGCCTGCGGCGTGCTGACGCAACGTGGGCAGCGAGCGCCCCTCGGCGCAGGCCTGCGAAGCGCGCAATTTCAGCTATTCACTGCAACGTGCGGACGAAAATTCTCGACGACGCGCAGCAGCACCCGCGCGCCGATGTCGGCATCGGCGAGTTCGACATGCTCGGCCGGATTGTGGCTGATCCCGCCGCGGCAGCGCAGAAAGATCATGCCGATATCGGCGACATCCACCATCGCCATCCCGTCATGCCCCGCCCCGCTCGGCAGCTCGAACGCGGCATAGCCCTCGGCCGCGACGGCCTCGGCGATCTGCGCCTTGAGCCACGGCGCGCAGGGCACGCTGCGGTTCTCGTGGGTGACGTCGATCTGCAAGGCGAGGTCGCGGCGTTTTGCGATCGCCTCGATCTGCCGCACGATGTCGGCGACGGCGCGCTTGCGATGCATGTCGTTCTGCGAGCGGATATCCATGGTGAAGGACACCTTGCCCGGGATCACATTGGTGGCGCCCGGCATCGCGTTGACATAGCCGACGGTGCCGACGAGGCCTTGTTCGTCGGACCTGCAAAACTGCTCGATCGCAACGATGCATTCGGCAGCACCCGCCAGCGCATCGCGCCGCAGCTTCATCGGCACCGTGCCGGCATGGCCGGCGACGCCGGTGAGACTGGCGGCAAGCCTGGTCGCGCCCGAAATCGCGCTAACGACGCCGACCGGCAGCGCCTTCTCTTCCAGCACGGGACCCTGCTCGATGTGCAGCTCGACATAGCCGAGCAGTTCGCGGCGGGCGCGCGCCGCCTTGCCGATGTGATCGGGATCGAGCCCGAACTGGATCAGCGCGTCGCGCATCGACGTGCCGGCGCGATCGCGCGTGTTGAGCACGCTCTCGTCGAAGGTGCCGGCGACCGCGCGGCTGCCGAGCAGGGTCGAGGCGAAGCGCACGCCCTCCTCGTCCGCAAAGCCCACGATCTCGATCGCGAACGGCAGCCGCCTGCCGCGCCGGTTCAGATCGGCGACGCAGGCGATTGCGGTGATGACGCCGAGCGGGCCGTCCCATCTGCCGGCGTCGCGCACGGTGTCGTAATGCGAGCCGAGCATCAGCGCCGGCAGGCCCGGCCGCTCGCCTTCATAGCGGCCGCAGACATTGCCGATGGCGTCGAGATGCGCGCTCATGCCGGCCTCGAGCATCCAGGACAGGATGAGATCGGCCGCCTTGCGGTGCTCCTCGGTGAGGAAGATTCGCGCCAGATGCTCAGGCGTCTCGGAGATCGTCGCGAGCTGATCGATCCGCGCCACGATCTCTTCGCCAAGGGAAGACGGTTTCGAGGACGGTTTTGTCTCGCTCATGCTGTTTCCCATCAATCCAACGCCGCCGCCGGAGCCCGCTTCACTCGTAGCAGGCCCGATCCGATTCACCAGCCGGCAAATGGCGCGTTGTGCGCAGGTCTCGACCGGGCTCGCACCGGCTGTCCGGCGGTTATCGACTGCTTAACGGCATTGCATACAACAGCGATCGATCGCTCACAAAATAGGCAAATCGATCTCAATCGGCTTCCGAGCGTTCCGGGACCGATCACCATTCTCACGTACATTCAATCATTTACGGAAGACTGATCGCCAAACATGCTCTGGCATGAAGCTTGCGACACTTCCCCCAAGCTCCGCCGTCAGGCGGCTGCGACAGGGACAGGCGGGCCGGACCCGCCGGAGGGAGCGAGCGATGGATTTTGGCAGGATTTCAAGAAGGCATTTATTGCAGGGCAGCGCCGCACTGGCGCTCGGCAGCACGCTCGGCATTCGGGGCGCGGCGGCAGCGGAAACCACGATCGGCTTCATCTATGTCGGGTCGCGCGACGACTACGGCTACAACCAGGCGCACGCGCAAGGAGCCGCGGCGGTGAAGAAGCTTCCCGGCATCAAGGTGGTCGAGGAAGAAAAGGTGCCGGAGACCGATGCAGTCGAGAAGACCATCGAGTCCATGATCAATCTCGACGGCGCCACGCTCATGTTCCCGACCTCGTTCGGCTACTACAACCCGCACGTCCTCAAGATGGCGGGCAAGTTTCCAAAACTGCGCTTCGAGCACTGCGGCGGCCTGTGGTCCGACAAGGACCCGAAGAACGCCGGCAGCTATTTCGGCTATATCGACGAGGCGCAATACATCTCCGGCATCGTGGCCGGCTATTCGACCAAGAGCGGCAAGCTCGGCTTCGTCGCCGCCAAGCCGATCCCGCAGGTGCTGCGCAACATCAACGCGTTCACGCTCGGCGCCCGGCTCGCCAATCCGAAGGCGACCACCCAGGTGATCTTCACCGGCGACTGGTCGATGCCGGTCAAGGAAGCCGAGGCTACCAACAGCCTGATCGACCAGGGCGTCGACGTGCTGACCTGCCATGTCGACGGACCAAAGACGATGGTCGAGAACGCCGCGCGCCGCGGCGCTCTCGTATGCGGCTATCACGTCAACCAGTCGCCGCTGGCGCCGAAGGCCTATCTCACCGGCGCCGAGTGGAATTGGGAGGCGCTCTACCCGAAATTCGTCAAGATGATCACCGCCGGCGAAGCGATCCCGAACTTCTATCGCGGCGGCCTCAAGGAAGAGATCGTCAAGGTGTCGCCCTATGGCGAGATGGTGTCCGCCGAGGCACGCAAGCACGCCGACGACGTCAAGGCCAAGTTCATGGCCGGCGAGTTTACGATCTTCAAGGGCCCGCTCGTCGACAACAAGGGCAAGACGGTGATCGCTTCCGGCACCGATCGCGGCCAGCAGGATCCCGAACTCGAGAAGATGGACTATCTCGTCGAGGGCGTGATCGGAGCCACCGCGTGACGACCGAGACGGCGGAATCGGTGGAGGCGGCCGGCATCGCTCCGGCCGCCGATCCCGGATTCCTCCAGCGCCACGGCGCGCGCATCGAATACATCCTGATCCCGGGCGCGGCGCTGGTCGGCGCGCTCGCGGTGTTCGGCGGCTTTGTCGCGCTCTACGGCAAGAACCCGCTCGATCTGTATTTCTACATGTATTACGGCGCGTTCGGCACCGCCTTCTCCTGGCAGAACACGCTGACCCGCGCCGCGCCGCTGATCCTGACCGCGCTGTGCACGGCGCTGCCGGCGCAGCTCGGCATGGTGATCATCGGCGGCGAAGGCGCGTTGTTGATCGGCGCGCTGTCGGCGACCGCGGCCGCCTTGGCGTTGCAAGGCGCAGCGCCGATCGTGGTGCAGATCGCCATGGTGATCGCGGGCATGATCGGCGGCGGCCTCTGGATCACGCTGTCGGGCGGCCTGCGGCAATATCGCGGGGTCAACGAGACGATCTCGAGCCTGCTGCTGGTCTATATCGCGCTTGCCATCCTCAACCATCTGGTCGAGGGCCCGATGCGCGATCCGGCGAGCCTCAACAAGCCGTCGACGCGCGAGATCGGCGCCGCCAACATGATCGGCACCATTCCCGGCACCGACGTGCATTGGGGCCTGGTGTTCGGCCTCGTCGCCGCCATCGCCGCCTACATCCTGATCTATCACACCACCTTCGGTTTCGCCGCGCGCGTCGCCGGCGGCAACATCCGCGCCGCCAAGATCGTCGGCCTCAGTGTCGGCAAGCTGATCCTGACCGTGTGCTTCCTCGCCGGCAGCTGCGCCGGGCTGGCCGGCATGATCGAGGTCGCGGCCGTGCAGGGCCGCACCAATGCCAATCTTGCGGCGGGCTACGGCTTCACCGGCATCCTGGTTGCGTTCCTGGCGCGGCAGAATCCGCTGGCGATCATTCCGGTGGCGATCCTGCTCGGCGGCATCTCGGCCTCCGGCGGCCTGTTGCAACGCCGGCTCGGCCTGCCCGACGCCTCCGTGCTGGTGCTGCAAGGCATCATCTTCGTGTTCGTGCTGGCCAGCGACGCGCTCTACGGGCGCATCGGCTTCCTGAAGGGAAAGTCCTGACATGGCGGACGCATCGCTCGGCCTCTGGACCGTCCCGCTCGCCGTGTTCGGCGGCGCCATCCGCGTCTCGACGCCGTTCCTGTTCGTCAGCCTCGGCGAGTGCATCACCGAGCGAAGTGGCCGCATCAATCTCGGCCTCGAGGGCACGCTGGTGATGGGCGCGATGAGCGCCTACGGCATCTCCTATCTGTCGGGCTCGCCGTGGCTCGGGGTGCTCGCGGCCGGCATCACCGGCGCGTTGTTCGGCGCGCTGCATGCCGGCATCTGCTCGCTGCCGCGCGTCAACGACATCGCGGTCGGCATCGCGCTGATGCTGCTCGGCACGGGGCTCGCGTTCTTCCTCGGCAAGCCGCTGATCGAGCCGACGGCGGCCCGGCTGCCCGCGATCGATTTCGGCTGGTGGAGCGACATCCCGCAGGTCCGCGCGGCGCTGCGCATCAACGTGCTGTTCCTGATCGGCGTCGCGATCGCGCCGCTGCTCTATTGGGCCTTCAGGACCACGCGCTGGGGCCTCTTGATCCGCACCGCCGGCGAGAGCGCCGATGCGGCGCGCGCGATGGGCCATTCGGTGCTCTTGATCCGGTTGCGCGCCACCATGGTCGGCGGTTTCCTCGCCGGCATCGGCGGCTCGTTCCTGTCGCTGTTCTATCCCGGCAGCTGGAACGAGGGCCTTTCCTCGGGACAGGGCATCACGGCGGTGGCGCTGGTGATCTTCGCGCGCTGGGACCCGATGCTGTGCCTGTGGGCCTCGCTCGCCTTCGGCGGCGCGGCCGCACTCGGGCCCGCGCTGCAATCGGTCGGCATCACCTCCGGCTATCATTTGTTCAACGCCGCGCCCTACATCCTGACGCTCGCGATCATGATCATCACCTGCTCGCCGAAGCGCACGCTGACCGGCGCGCCCGCCGAATTGTCCATCACCCGATAGCATCTCGAAAGATCATTTCATGCCCGAGCGCTTCATCAAGTCCGAGCCCTACGCCTGGCCCTACAATGGCGATCTGCGGCCGCAGAATACCGCGCTCATCATCATCGACATGCAGACCGATTTCTGCGGCGTCGGCGGCTATGTCGACAAGATGGGCTACGACCTCTCGCTGACCCGGGCGCCGATCGAGCCGATCAGGAAGCTGCTCGCGGTGATGCGCGCGCAGGGCTTTCACATCATCCATACGCGGGAGGGGCACCGCCCCGACCTCGCCGACCTGCCCGCCAACAAGCGCTGGCGCTCGCGCCAGATCGGCGCCGGCATCGGCGACCCCGGCCCCTGCGGCCGCATCCTGGTGCGCGGCGAACCCGGCTGGGAGATCATTCCCGACCTCGCGCCGCTGCCGGGCGAACCTGTTATCGACAAGCCCGGAAAAGGCTCGTTCTGCGCCACCGACCTCGAACTGATGCTGCGGCTGCGCGGCATCGAGAACATCGTGCTGACCGGCATCACCACCGATGTCTGCGTTCACACCACGATGCGCGAGGCCAACGATCGCGGCTTCGAATGCGTGCTGGTCGAGGACTGTTGCGGCGCGACCGACAAGGGCAATCACGACCACGCGCTGAAGATGATCAAGATGCAGGGCGGCGTGTTCGGCGCGGTGACCAAATCCGCCGACCTGATCGGGGCGCTGTCGTGATCATCGGCGAGCCGCCCGCACCATCAGGCGCGTTCGGCGTCGACGCCATCGCCATGACGATGCGGTTCGGCGATTTTACAGCGCTCGACAATGTCGAGCTCAAGGTGCGTCCCGGCTCGTTCCACGCGCTGCTCGGTGAGAATGGCGCGGGCAAGAGCACGCTCGTCAAATGCATCATGGGCTATTACCACGCCACCGAAGGCGACATCCTCGTCGGCGGCCGCCAGCAGGCCATTGCCAATCCGAAGGACGCGCATGCGCTCGGGCTCGGCATGGTCTACCAGCACTTTACACTAGTGCCGGCGATGACGGTCGCCGAGAATTTGGTGCTGGCGCGCGACGACGTGCCTGCCGTGGTCGACTGGCGCAAGGAGAAGAAGGAGCTGGAGGCCTTCCTGGCGCGGATGCCGTTCAAGGTGCCGCTCGATGCAAAGGTCTCCGACATCTCCGCCGGCGAACGGCAGAAATGCGAGATCCTCAAGCAGCTGTACCTGAAGCGCCGCTTCCTGATCCTGGACGAGCCGACCTCGGTGCTGACGCCGGGCGAAGCCGACGAGGTTCTCGGCATGCTGCGCGCGATGGTGGTCGCGGGCGAGCTCACCGTCCTGATGATCACGCACAAGTTCCGCGAGGTGATGGCCTTTGCCGACGAGGTGACCATCCTGCGCCGCGGCAAGCTCGCCGGCAGCGGCCGGGTTGCCGAGCTGACGCCGGACGAGATGGCCCGCACCATGATCGGCGCCGAGCAGCTGACGGTGCAGCCGCCGCGCACCGGCGAGACCGGAGCGGCCCGGCTCGAGCTCGACAAGCTCACGGCGCTTGACGATGCCGGCGCGATTGCCGTGCACGGCGTATCGCTGACCGTGGAAAGCGGCGAGATCGTCGGCATCGCCGGCGTCTCCGGCAACGGCCAGCGCCAGCTCGTGGAGGTCCTGGCCGGCCAGCGCGAGGCCGAGAGCGGCGTGATCCGCGTCCAGGGCGAGACCTATGCGGCGAGCCGCGCGGAGATGCGGCGCCACAGGATGTCGCTGTTGCCGGAAGAGCCGCTGAAGAACGCCTGCGTCGGCGGCATGAGCGTCGCCGACAACATCGCATTCCGCGAGTTCGATCGCGCCCCGTTCGCGCGCGGCGGCTGGTGGCTGAACCGTGCCGCCTTCCGCAACGACGCCGAGCGCAAGATCAACCGCTACAAGATCAAGACCCGCACGCCGGAGACGCCGATCGCGGCGCTGTCGGGCGGCAATGTCCAGCGCGCGGTGCTGGCGCGCGAGCTTTCGGGCGACGTCGAGGTGCTGATCGCCGCCAATCCCTGCTTCGGACTCGACTTCGCGGCGGTGGCGCAAATCCACGCCGAGATCATGGCCGCCCGCAACCGGGGCGCGGCGGTGCTGTTGGTCAGCGAGGACCTCGACGAGCTGCTGGAGCTGTCGGACCGGCTGGTCGTGATGTTTCACGGCGCGTTCGTGCATGAGGCCCGCGCCAGCGAGGCCGATCTCACCGAGATCGGCCGGCACATGGCAGGGCACTAGAGCGGATCACGGATCAGCTGCGCGCCGGCGCCGCCGCGCGCTGCCGTGCCGGCGCTCCGCGCAGGAACGCCCGGCCGAAATCATCGACCGCGGGCGCCAGGATCGCCCGATCGCGCGGCAGCGCGTCTGGCATCTCGTCACGGATGAACGCCAGCAGCTTCTCGCGGATCTCGCAACGCAGGTCCCAGGATTGCGGTGCATTCCGTGCACTGATCAGCGCGCGCAGCTCGATGGTGCGCGGGTGGGTGTCGATCACCTGCAGATTGACCACCGCGCCGTCCCAGAGCCGCGACTCCTTCGCTGCCTGCTCCAGCCTTTTGCGGATCGCCGGCACGTCGGCGCTATAATCAACATGCAGCGCAATCGCACCGATCAGGGATTGCGCGTCGCGCGTCCAGTTCTGGAACGGGCGCTCGATGAAATAGGACAGCGGTACCACCATGCGCCGCCAGTCCCACAGCCGGATCACGACATAGGTTGAGGCGATATCCTCGACCCAGCCCCATTCGTTTTCGATGATGACCGCGTCCTCGATCCGGATCGGCTGGGTGACGGCGATCTGCACGCCGGCGATCAGATTGCTCAGCAACGGCCTTGCGGCAAGACCGACGATCAGGCCGGCGGCGCCGGCGGAGGCGAACAGGCTGACGCCGTATTGCCTGACCGAGTCGAACGTCATCAGCGCGGTGGAGACCGCGATGATGACGATCAGCGTGTCGGTGACCCGCTTGAAGACGCGCACCTGGGTGACGTGCTTGCGTGCCAGGAAATTCTCGGCAACGTCGAGGCGAAATT
The DNA here is from genome assembly GCF_054055815.1 of Bradyrhizobium sp. USDA 4503. NCBI lineage: Bacteria > Pseudomonadati > Pseudomonadota > Alphaproteobacteria > Hyphomicrobiales > Nitrobacteraceae > Bradyrhizobium > Bradyrhizobium sp. USDA 4503. Next base: position 8,448,387 of record NZ_JBSRXS010000001.1, on the reverse strand, counting down.
TATCGAGATATCTAGCCGACGCCATGTCGACGGCGCGGATCGAGATCCAGCCGATCAGCGCGATGACGGCGACGCCGAAGAAATGGCTGAGTGTCAGCCGCAGCAGATCGTTGAGCGGCGCCAATGGCAACACCAGCGCGAGGGCGGCAAGACACAGCGCCAGCCGTGACGGACCGGCTGTCCGGTCAAGCAGCATCGGCGCGACGGAATTCTTTGGTCCCACCATGCGATGGACGATGCGTTGCGCGATGGAGTGAACGACGAGCGCAACGGCGATCGCAGCCGTGATCAGGACGAGGCCGACAACCCAATCCGGAACCCAGCGAAATGTGTGTTCCAATCCGGTTACGATCTCCTGGACGTCTTGCATGAAACCCGCCTGCTCCCGCATTGCAGGCTGCTAACGCGTGGAATCCGGGATCGCTTCTGACGTCTGTGCAACGCAGCAATTCACCCGATGCAATTCGAATGCGCAGGATGTTGCGTCAATTCGGCTGGAGTGGCACCGGCGCTAGCCGATCTCAAACGCTTCCGCGGCGAGATGCTTCATATTGGCGTGCCAATGCTCGGCGATCTGAAGCCGGGTCGGCGCCCAGACGTGCTCGTGCTTCTGGATGTAGTCGAGAAAGCGCATCAGCGCGGCGGCGCGGCCGGGACGCCCGACGACGCGGCAATGCAGACCGATCGACATCATCTTCGGTGAGGTTGCGCCCTCGGCATAGAGCACGTCGAAACTGTCCTTCAGGTAGGTGTAGAACTCCTCGCCGCCGCCGAAGCCCTGCGCGTTGATGAAGCGCATGTCGTTGGCATCGAGCGTATAGGGGATCACGAGATGCGGCTCGGTGCCGGCTGCCTTGATCCAGTACGGCAGATCGTCGGCATAGGAATCGCAGAGATAGCGCAGGCCGCCCGCCTCCATTAGAAGCCGCAGCGTGTTGATCGAGGAGCGGCCGGTGTACCAGCCGAGCGGCCGCGCGCCGGTCGCCTCGGCATGCACGGCAATGGCGCGGGCGATCTCCTCGCGCTCCTCGTCCTCCGACATGTCCTTGTGCTCGACCCAGCGCAGGCTGTGGCTCGCGATGTCCCAGCCCGCCTCCTGCATCGCGGCGACGACGTCCGGATTGCGCTTCAGCGCCATCGCGACGCCGAACACCGTGGCCGGCAGCTTCCGCTCGGTGAATATCCGCCACAGCCGCCAGAAGCCGGCGCGCGCGCCATATTCGAACATCGTCTCGATATTGGCGTGCCGCCGGCCGACCCAGGGCTGCGCGCCGAGCACGTCGGACAGAAACGCTTCCGAGGCGCGATCACCGTGCAGGATGTTGTTCTCCCCGCCCTCCTCGAAATTGACCACGAATTGCACGGCGATGCGCGCCGCGTCGGGCCATTTCGGATCGGGCGAATTGCGGCCGTAGCCGCGGAGATCGCGCGGATAGCGGGCCTCGGTCACATCAGATTTCCTCGAAGCGGATGTTCTGCGCGCCCTTCCACAACACGGTCTTGCCGAACGCGGTGAGGTTCTCCAGCCCCGAGGTCAGCGTGATGAAGTGATTGCCGGCGAGCTGGCCCATCTTGCTGGCGAAGTGCACGCCGCCATAGGCGAGCAGGATCTCGGTCTCGCTGATGCCGCCCGGATAGAGGATGATCTGGCCCGGCGCCGGATAGCTGGTGTGGTTCTCGTAGGACACGCCGAAGTCGAGATCGCCGAGCGGCATCCAGACGCCCTCGCCGCTCCAGCGCACGTGGATCGCCTGGCTCTCGAACGGCATCGCCTTGCGGAACGCGGCGACCGTCTTCGGCGCCAGCTGCTCCTCGAAACGGGCGTCAAAGGTGAACTCGCCGGCGCGGACAATCAGTTTGCTCATCGGCCTCTCGTGGGTGGGCTAAGAAGTGATGTCCCAACCATTGCCGCCGGCCCGGGCCGGACGCAAGGCCGATTCCGGCCCCGGAAGCCGGTTTTTCGCCGCGCGGCGGCCTCCAACGCAGATTTGAGCAGAGTTGCATTGCGCCGCGCCTTCCCGTTTGCGAGCCTGCGAGGGTACGTCGAACAGGGTGACCTTGATGACAACAAGCAGTCTGCACGGACATGTGGCGCTGGTGACCGGCGGATCGCGCGGCATCGGCGCGGCGATCGTCAAGATGCTGGCGGATCCCGGCGCAGCCGTCGCCATCAATTATCGCGAGCGCTCGGCCGAGGCGGAGACGCTAGCGAAGGGCATCATTGCCGCCGGCGGCCGCGCCGTCGCGATCGCCGCCGACGTCTCGGAAGCTGCCGCCGTCACCGCGCTGGTCGAGCGCGCCAAATCCGAGCTCGGCCCGGTCGACATCCTCGTCAACAATGCCGGCATCGCCATCGTCAGGGGTGTCGACGACCTCACCGAAGAGGATTTCGACCGCACCATCACGGTCAATCTCAAATCGGCGTTTCTCTGCACACAGGCGGTGCTGCCGATGATGCGCACCCGGAAATGGGGCCGCATCGTCAACATCTCCTCCGGCGCGGCGCGCGGCGCCGGCTCGATCGGGCCGCACTACAACGCATCCAAGGCGGCGATGGAGGGGATGACCCGCGGCTATGCCGCACGCCTTGTCAAGGAAGGCATCACCGTCAACGCCGTGGCGCCGTCACTGATCGAGACCGACATGATGAAGAGACAGAGCGAGCTCGTCAGCCGGATCCCGGTCGGCCGCTTCGGCACAGCGGAAGAGGTGGCACAGGCCGTGATGCTGCTGGTCAACAATCCCTACATGACCGGACAGACCATCGCGATGAGCGGCGGCATGGCGTTCAACTAGGGCACGTACCATAAACACAGTGGCGTCATGCGATGAAGCTTACGTCCGCGTTGTCCTTATAGCGGTCATTTGTGCAGCATCGGAACATGTCGCGATGGGCCAACTCCGGACTCTTGCATCGCAAGTGTCCCGCAAAATGACGAGCCAATTCAAATGTCCGTCCGGAGTGGTGCCTGCTACTTGCAGCCGCGGCAAATCGTAAGCTTGCCCTTTAGTTTGTCATCGTCCCCGGGGTCGACCGATTGCTGCCGAGAGACACGATCCGCTTCTTGATCGAGCTTGGGCTGCTTTGCCCGGTGTGACCTGACGGGTCGCGTCGTCCGGCTTGACGTGTCGTCGTCGATGCCGACGCTAAAACCATCGTAATCGGGGACCGGTCTAGCCGACGACGGCGACCTGTCGATCACTTGTGCTGGCGAAGCGCTGCCTGACTCTACCGGCGTGTGTTCGACAGTGGCAGATCGCGGGGCAGTGGAGCGTGGCAAAGAATCTTCAGCGGCCCGGGGCGGTACCGATCTCTTAGCGGTCGCCGTCGGCGGCCAGACGCTGTTGGTTGCGCCCGGAGATGCCGATCCCTCATCCGGCGGCGGCGGCGCAAGCGAAAGCGGAGGGGAAAGCGAGGTCTGACATCTCGCGCTGTCTTGTGACCAAACTCCCGCCGCCAACAAACCAAGGGCCAACAGTGTTGCGTTCTTCATTACTCGTCCTGCAAATCACTTGGAATGAAAGCATTGATCGCGTGACTCCTATCGCCACGCTTCGGCAAGAATTTCCACATCTGACATGGCGATCAAAAATTGACGGAAGTTGGGAGCCATGGGCGGATACATGCGCGCTTTGGTCCACCCTCGTTACTGGCCCCACTGCCCACTTCGGGTCCAATCGCGACCGTTTGGCCCGGTCTCGGCAAGATCCGGTATGCACCTCACAGCGGACCGTTGGCGGTCGGCTGCATTGATCGCGATGGGCCATCCGCGGTGGTTCAGCCCTGCCTCATCCAGGGTAGCCCCCAAAACCAGGGCTCGACAGGCCTCCGGGCCACCAGCCTCCGGCCCAATTCGCGGGACCAACAACCCGGTGACGAAATACCCAAACCGGCATAGCATCCGCGCATTGGAGGCGATCATGTTCAACCCAACTCAAATTGTCATCCAAGCGTTTGTCGATCAGCTTAAGGGTACATACGGCCAAATCTACGGAATCCTCGAGCCCGCCTATCCGGACATCATCGGTTTCGTTGGGCGCCTCGCGTTGGAGAATATTGCCAATAGCGATGCGGCCTACCACGACATGAACCACACCATCATGGTGACGTTGGTCGGACAGAACATTTTACTCGGCAAGCATACGAGCGAAGGCGGCGTCAGGCCGCGCGACTGGCTCCATTTCATGATTTCGCTCTTATGCCACGACATCGGCTATGTACGCGGGGTATGTCGAGGCGACCGGGACGGACTTTATGTTTGTAACGAAAATGGTGATCGCGTCCGGATATCTGCTGGAGCCACGGACGCATCCTTGACCCCCTATCATGTGACACGATCCAAGCTCTTTGTCCGCGAGCGTTTCGGCAAGGTGAGCTTGACCTCCATCGACACAAAGGAAATCGAGGCGAACATCGAGCACACGCGCTTTCCGGTACCGGGGGAAGAGGAGCATACCAGTACGGCGGATTATCCCGGCCTGCTTCGTGCCGCGGATTTGATCGGCCAATTGGCCGACATTGACTATTTGCGGAAGACGTCAGCCTTGTTTGCCGAATTTCGGGAGACTGGCGCAAGCGAGAAACTCGGATATCAGACCCCCGATGATCTACGTGCAGCGTACCCTGCTTTCTTCTGGAAGGCCGTCTGCCCCTATATCGGCGACGCACTTCGATATCTGCGGGTCACGCAGGAAGGTAAGCAATGGATCGCCAACCTTTACGCGCACGTGTTCTCGGAGGAGCACAGGGGAGCGATTACTCGAGCATAGCCGGGTGGAAGAATAACTGGCTATGCCGTCTTGACCGGCTCGTTCGATTGCCTTACGCCTCACGCCATGAACCGCTCGATCCTGATCGCCAATCTCTGGTGGCTCGCCGACTGACAGGCGGGCCGAACGCGTTCATGCATTTCGGGGCCGCCGCATTGGGCGGCCTTTTTCTTTCACCTCATCCAGCCCGCATGCGGTGTCCCCATTCAAACGAATGGAGATAAGCCGTGACCAAACCGATCATCCTCACCGGCGACCGCACCACCGGGCCGCTGCATCTCGGCCATTACGTCGGCTCGCTCAGAAGCCGTCTCGCGTTTCAGGACAGCCATGAGCAATACCTGCTGCTCGCCGACATGCAGGCGCTGACCGACAACGCGCACGACATCGGCAAGGTCCGCGGCAACGTCATCGAGGTCGCGCTGGATTATCTCGCCGTCGGCATCGATCCCGAACGGACCTCGATCTGCCTGCAGTCGCAGCTTCCGGCGCTCGCCGAATTGTCGATGCTCTATCTCAACCTCGTCACCGTCGCGCGGCTGGAGCGCAATCCCACCATCAAGGACGAGATCCGCGCCCGCGGATTCGGACGCGACATCCCTGCGGGCTTCCTGTGCTACCCGGTGACGCAGGCCGCCGACATCACCGCGTTTCGGGCGACCGTCGTGCCGGTCGGCGAGGACCAGGCTCCCCTGATCGAGCAGACCAACGAGATCATCAGGCGTGTCAACGCGCTCGCCGGTCGTGCGCTCCTGCAGGAGGCGGTGGCCGTCATACCGCGCGCGGGACGGCTGCCGGGCGTCGACGGGCGCGCGAAGATGAGCAAATCCGCCGGCAATGCGATTGCGCTCTCGGCCTCGCCCGGTGCCATCACGGCCGCGGTGCGCGCGATGTTCACCGATCCCGATCATCTGCGCGTCGGCGACCCCGGCAAGGTCGAGGGCAATGTCGTCTTCTGCTATCTCGACGCGTTCGACGACGATCACCACGCCGTCGAGGAATTGAAGGCACGCTATCGGCGCGGCGGTCTCGGCGACGCAGCGGTCAAGCGGCGGCTGGAGGACATCCTGCAAGCCCTGATCGCGCCGATCCGGGCCCGACGCGCCGAGCTGGCAGGCGATCGCGACCATGTCGCTGACGTGATTAGGCGCGGAACCCTGAAAGCCCGGGAGATCACCGAGCGCACCAAGCGCGATGTGATGGCGGGACTCGGCTTGTTCCAGCTCTGAATGCGCCGTCATCAAAACCATGGCAGGAACTGTGCTTGCCTGTAACGGTTGTCCGCTTGGCGAAAACCGGATTTGGAGCCTGTCGTGATCGATCCGAAAGCGCTTCTCGAACGCGCCGCGCAATTGACCGATCAGGCCAAGGGCGAGGAAGATGCCGGCATCCGCGAGCGGCTGCTGCGCATGGCCGAACATTACCGCGACCTGGCCGCGCATGAGGCCTGGGCGAACGAGAACCCGCCATCGGTCGGCGCGATCACCAGTGCGCTCAGCCCCCGCACCCATTGACCTGTTCTTCGTCAGCTCACGCGAATGCGATAGCCCAGTGACTGCCGCGCACCCGGCGCGATGTGCATGAGGCCGGGCTTGCCGGCGAACTCGCCATCGAATTCGACAGGGCTGGCGAAACCGTACCACGGCTCGATGCAGAGGAACGCCACGCCGCCGACCTTCGACCAGATGCCAAGTTCGCGAAAGCCGCGCCAGGACAGCTCGATCGCGGGTCCCTGCGCAGCAGCAAAGCGAACCGACGCGCTCGCAACCTGATCGAGGATCATGGCATCGTCATCGAACAATTGCTCGGACAACGCCAGCACGCTGCCCTTGATCGGACTCGGCTCGGCTTGCGGCCGCATCAGGCCCTCCGTCAGCCGCCGGATCGGCGCCGGCTCATCCTTCGCGAAGGTCAGCGCGTACGCCTCCTTTGCCAATCCCGGAAGCAGCGGCCAGTTGAAGGCAGGATGACCGCCGAGCGAGGCCGACAGCGTCTCGGCGCCGGTGTTGACGATGTCGAAGGCGACATCGAGATCGGCGCCATCAACGGTATAGGTGACCTCGAGCCTGAACGCGAAGGGATAGCGCGCACGCGTCTCCGTATCGTCGGTGAGCGCAAGCTTGCAGGATCGGGGCCCCTGCTCCACCCAGGCAAAGCGGCGATCCCGCGCGAAGCCGTGCTGCGTCATCGGATAGGTCTTGCCGTTGTGGCGCAGCGTATCGTTCTTCAAGCGGCCGACGATCGGGAACAGGATGGGCGCATGGCGCGGCCATTGCGGGCCGGCCTGCCACAACAGTTCGGTCCCGTCGGCATTTCTGAGCGACGACAATTCGGCGCCCTGCGCCGAAATGGTCGCGGCGATTCCTTCGCCGCGCAGCGTGTGACTGTCGCTCATGCCTCGCCTCGCCGGGTTGCGCTATGCCCCGACAGGAGATGTTCGAAGCCGGCGAGGCCGTCAACCCCAAAGCAATAGCGCCGCCCACGCGTGGCGGGCCACGCTCCGGGCCTAACCGGTAATCTTGGAGAAATCGGGCTGGCGACGCTCGGCAAAGGCGGCAAAGGCCTCGCGTGCTTCCGCACTCATCAGTCGCTCCTGGAAGATCTCGCCCTCGCGCGCCATTTGCGCGCTGATCCTGGCGGGGTCGCGCATCAGCGCCTTGGTGTGCTGGAGCGAGCCGAACGGCCGCTTCGCCAGCGCGTCCGCCGCCGCGCGTGCCTTGGCGCGCAGGTCCGCGAGCGGCACAACCGCGTTGGCGAGGCCGATCGAGACCGCCGTCTCCGCCTCGACCGGTTCGCCGAGCGCGAACATCGCATAGGCCCGCGCATAGCCGATGCGCTGCGGCAGCAGATAGGTCGAAGCCGCCTCCGGCACCAGCGCCAGATTGACGAACGGCGTGATCAGCCGCGCGGTCGGCGCGAGGTAGACGAGGTCGCAATGCAGCAGCATGGTGGTGCCGATGCCGACCGCATTGCCCTGCACGGCGGCAACCAGCGGCCGCGTCGCCTTGGCAAGTCCGGCGAGGAAGCGCGTCACGTGGCGCTCGCCCTGCACGCCGCGCGACACCGCCGCGAAATCGGCGAGATCGTTGCCCGCGGTAAAGCTGTCGCCGTCGCCCTGCAGCAGCACTGCGCGGATCGCGGAATCGCCCTCCGCGCGCGCGAGCGCGTCGGCCATCGCGCCATACATCGCGTTGGTGATCGCGTTCTTCTTGTCCGGGCGCGCCATCGTCATGGTGAGGACACCGCCGTCCAGCGCTACGACCACTTCACTCATGCTTCACTCCTGTTGCTCGCTTCTTGCTTGAGGCGTCTTCTTCACGCGAACCGGTAGCCGCTTCGCTCGAAAACGCTCTAGCTGTCTTAGTCCTTCGGAAACTTGTCTTGCAGGCTGGTCAGCCAGCGCGACACCACGTCGATCTCCGCGTCCGAGAACCCGTCCATCAGACGGTTGTTGATCGCCCTGGTCCGCGTTGCGGCGCGTTTGCCGAACTCCTGCCCCGCCGCGGTCAGGAGGAGCCGCTGGCTGCGGCCGTCCTCGCCATCGCGCCGGCGTTTCACGAGGCCTGCACGTTCCATCCGGTCGGCGAGGCCGCTCATCGCCGACGGCACGATGTCGAGCGCCTGCGAGACGTCGCCGATCAGCGCGCCGTCATTGCGCCCGAGAAAGAACAGCACGCCGGCCTGGGCCGACGTCAGATCGTGCGTGGCCGTCTCCTGCTCGATGGCGCGCTGCAACCGGCGATAGGCCACGGTCAGAAGAAAGATCAGCCGGTGTTCCGCTTTCATGCCGTCCGTTATATATTTCGTACGCGAAATATCAAGATACTTCGTGCACGAAATATCCGACGCTGCGGCGAAGTCCGCTGGCTGGTCGGGCCGGAAACCGTGGTGTTCCCTCAAAAGCCCGGCCTGCATATCGACTGGAATGAGCTCCCGCCAACGGGTTGATTGCGACATTTTGATCCTGTCGCTGGATCGTCGCACTGCGGCCCAGCAGAAAATCCTTGATCGACATCGATCAAACGGGAAATCTTCCCACCCGGGAGCCGCCCGGTTGCGTTGCGGCACCGGCGGGGTCACGAGAGTGTCATGACGTTAGCGGCAAGTCCGGCCAAGGAGCGTGTTGTCCGCCCAAAGCGGCCGCGCCATCTAAGCGAAGCCATGCGCTGTGAGACCGCGTTTCGCCTGATCCTGTCCGAATGCCTCGAGGAAGTCGCCACCAATCACGAGGCCACAAGTTCCGGCGATTCCGCCGCGCTGCACCAGACCCGTATCGCGCTGACGCGGCTGAAGGCGGCGATCGCCTTCTATGGGCCGATGGTGGCGGACACCGAATGGACGCGACTGAAATCCGAGTTGAGATGGCTGAGCGCCCATCTCGGCGCCACGCGCGACCTCGACGTCGCGATCGAGAACAGCAAGGGCCTGCCTGAAGAAGGCATGCTCCAGACGGCGCGAACCGACGCGTTCGAGGCGCTCAAGGAGGCGTTGCAAAGCGATCGATACTGGCGATGGTTCGACGGCATGTGGGACTGGGTCGGCAGCGGCCCCTGGACCACGCGGCAGGACCCTCGCGCCGCGCAGCGGCGAGCCGTGCCAGTCGCGGTGTTTCACGCGCGGCGGCTGGCGCGGTGGCATGGCAAGCTGTGCCAGAAGAGCCGCGGGCTGCAAGGCATGGGCAAGAACAAGCGCCACCGCGTCCGTCTCGCCAGCAAGCGGCTGCGTTACGCGATCGAGTTCTCGGAGGGCGGCTTGCCCCCCGACGAATACGCGTCATGGCGGATCATCCTGAAGCATCTGCGCAAGGGACAGCAATTGCTCGGCGAATTGAACGATGACGAGGTGCGTCGCGGGCTGCTCGAGAGCGTCGATGCACCCGCGCAACGCGCCCACGAGCGCAAGGCCAAGCACCAGCGCGTGCACGAACGAAAGCGCAAGAGCCGGCTGCTGCGCCACGCGCGCGGCGGTCTATCGAAAAATCTCCGACTGAACGCGCGTCAGCGCAACTCCGTCGGCGCGCGGATACCGCTCGCGTTGAGGACTGCGCCTAGGAATGATGTATAAAACATCACTTATTGCCCTTGTGCCATCATTACTTGATGTGCATAAATAACATTAAAATAGACGCGAGTCTCAGATCGACGGCCATCAATCGATGATCACCGCGGCGCAGCTACGAGCGGCCAGAGCCTTGCTCGGCATCGACCAACGGCAGCTCGCCGAACTGTCCGGACTTTCGGTGCCAACCATCCAGCGGATGGAGGCGAGCGAAGGTACCATTCGCGGCAACGTCGACTCGCTCGTGAAACTGATCGATGCGCTCGGCGCAGCCGGCGTCGAGGTCATCAATGAGGGCGCCGTCAGCAGTGGCGGCGGCCGCGGGGTGCGATTGAAGGCCGGATCGGGCTCACCGAAGGTGCAGACATGATCCCGGCGGTCACTCAGCAGATCTGGTGTGTAGCCGCCCTGCTGGGAACGACCGCTCTCGCGATTACAACGAGCAGATCGCGCCAATCGACAGCCATCGTCTACGGCGCGACTTTCGCGATTTCGCTGATCGCGCTGGCCGGGGCCATGATTTCGCTCATCTCCCGTACCAGCGCGACGGAACTGGCCCTGCCGATCGGGTTGCCCTGGCTGGGATCGCATTTCCGCCTCGATGCGCTCGCCGCGTTCTTTCTCGTCGTGGTCAATCTCGGCGGTGCGGCCGCAAGTCTTTATGGCCTCGGCTACGGCAGCCACGAATCCGCGCCGCAGCGCATCCTTCCCTTTTTCCCGGCGTTCCTGGCCGGCATGAATCTCGTCGTGCTCGCCGACGATGCGTTCACCTACCTCTTGTGCTGGGAATTCATGTCGCTCGCCTCGTGGGCGCTCGTCATGGCGCATCACCGTGACGCGGATAATGCCCGCGCAGGCTACGTCTATCTCGTGATGGCAAGCTTCGGAACGCTGGCTCTGTTGCTTGCCTTCGGCCTGCTGGCGGGAGCGGGCGGCAGCTACAGCTTTGCGGCCATCCGCGCTGCTCAGCACACCCCGTCCGAAGCCGCACTGGTGCTCGCGCTGATGTTGCTCGGCGCCGGGTCGAAAGCCGGCCTGATCCCGTTGCACGTGTGGCTGCCGCTGGCTCATCCCGCCGCGCCGAGCCATGTCTCGGCGCTGATGAGCGGCGTGATGACGAAGGTCGCGATCTACGGATTCATCCGGGTCGTGTTCGATCTGCTCGGGCCGCCAAGCTGGTCGGCGGGTGTCGCGGTTCTCATCCTCGGCGGCGCCACGGCCGTCATGGGGATCCTCTACGCGCTGATGGAGAAGGATCTCAAGCGCCTGCTCGCCTACAGCACGATCGAGAACATCGGCGTCGTCTTCGCAAGCCTCGGCCTTGCGCTGGCATTTCAGGCGAACGGCCTTGGCCTCGCGGCCGCCCTCGCCTTCACGGCCGCATTGTTCCACGTGCTCAACCATTCGTTCTTCAAGAGCCTGTTGTTCTTCGGGGCCGGCGCGGTGCTGACGTCGACCGGCGAACGCGACATCGAGAAGCTGGGCGGCCTGATCCACCGCATGCCGCTCACGAGCTTCGTCTTTCTGGTCGGCTGCGTCGCGATCTCGGCGCTGCCGCCGTTCAACGGGTTCGTGTCGGAGTGGCTGATGTTTCAGGCCGTCCTGCAGAGCCCCGACCTGCCGCAATGGCTGCTGAAGATCATGGTGCCCGCGGTCGGCGCCTTGCTGGCGCTGGCCGCGGCGCTGGCCGCTGCATGCTTCGTCAAGGCCTTCGGCATCACGTTCCTCGGCCGCGCGCGGAGCCCGGCCGCGGAAGCCGCCGGCGAAGTCGATCGCTATTCGCTCGCCGCGATGTTCAGCCTTGCCGTGCTCTGCTTCCTCGCCGGCATTCTGCCCGGCCTGGTGATCGACGCGCTTTCACCGGTCGCGCAGACCGTGATCGGCCACCGGATGCCGCTTCAGGCGGACGATCCCTGGCTCTCGATCGTGCCGATCGAGGAGAGCCGCAGTTCCTACAACGGATTGCTCGTCTTTGCTTTCATCACCGCCGCGGCGTCGCTCGCGGTGTACTTTATCCATCGCTTTGCGTCGCGCGCGATCCGGCGCGGACCGGCCTGGGGTTGCGGCTTCTCCGACCCGACACCGGCGGCGCAGTATTCCGGCGTGAGCTTTGTGCAGCCGATCCGCCGCGTGTTCGGCACGCTGGTTTTCCAGGCCCGCGAGCATGTCGACATGCCTGCGCCGGGCGAACTGCGGCCGGCCCGCCTCAGGGTCGATATGCACGACCTGGTCTGGAAGCGGCTCTACACACCCGTGACTGACCTCGTGTGGTTCTTCGCCGATCGGCTGAACCAGCTCCAGTTCCTGACCATCCGCCGCTACCTCAGCCTGGTGTTCGCAACCCTCGTCACATTGCTGCTGGCGCTCGCGATATGGTCGTGATCTCGGACATCCTCGTTCAGCTCGGCCAGATGGCGCTCGTGCTGCTGCTCGCGCCGCTGCTGACCGGCGTCGTGCGCAAGATCAAGGCCCGGCTGTTGCGGCGGAAAGGACCGTCGATCTTCCAGCCCTACCGCGACCTGCTGCGGCTGCTGCGCAAGGAGGTCGTGCTCGCCGAAAACGCCTCCTGGCTGTTCCGTGTCACGCCCTATGTGACGTTCGCGGCCATCTGGGTCGCGGCGGCGCTGGTCCCGACCTTTGCGACCGGCCTGCAATTCAACTGGAGCGCCGACCTGATCGCGATCGTCGCCCTGCTCGGCAGCGCGCGCTTCTTCCTCGCGCTTGCCGGCATGGACGTCGGCACCAGCTTCGGCGGCATCGGCTCCAGCCGCGAGGTGATGATTGCCGCGCTCGCCGAGCCGGCCATGCTGTTGATGGTGTTCTGCGTCGCGCTGATTGCCGGCTCGACGCAGCTGTCGACGGTCGCGACCTTCATGGCGTCGTCGGAAGTCGGACTGCGCGTCTCGCTCGGCATGGCGATGATCGCCCTCATCATGGTGGCGCTCGCCGAAAACGCGCGCATCCCGGTCGACAACCCGGCGACGCATCTGGAGCTGACCATGGTGCACGAGGCGATGATCCTCGAATATTCCGGGCGCCACCTCGCCATGATCGAGTTCGGCGCCTTCCTCAAGCTGCTGCTCTACATCTCGCTGATCATCTGCGTGTTCTTCCCGTGGCAGATCACCACCGAAGGCGCGGGCCCGCTGTCCTATCTCGTGAGCGTTGCCGCCTACATCCTCAAGCTTGCGGTCGCGAGCTTCCTCCTTGCCGTGTTCGAGACCGCGACGGCCAAGATGCGGGTGTTCCGCGTCCCCGAATTCCTCGGCGCGGCGCTGATGCTCGGCCTGCTCGGCACGCTGCTTCGGTTCGTGTCACGGGGCTTCTGATGCACAACCTCGCCTTCGACATCGCCCATCTGCTCGCCGGCGGGCTCGTGCTGATCAGCTTCATGATGCTGTACCAGGACCGCCTGTACGCGCTGCTGAACATCTTCGCACTTCATGCCGTGGTGCTCGCAGCTTCCGTCGCCTGGCAGGCCTTCATCCAGAATGCGCCGCATCTCTACGTCACCGCAGCGATCGCACTGGTCTTCAAGGCGATCGTCATCCCGGTGGCGTTGCATCGGATCATCAAGCAGCTCGGCATTCATCGCGATATCGAGACCGCCGTGAGCATCGGTCCGACCATGCTTGCGGGCATGGGGCTCGTCGCCCTGTCCATGGTGCTGATGCTGCGCGTGACCGGCGCGGCCGATCCGCTGGCGCGGGAAGACCTTGCCTTCGCACTGTCGGTGGTGCTGCTGGGATTGCTCGTCATGGTGACGCGGCGCAACGCCGTCAGCCAGGTCGTCGGCTTCATGTCGCTGGAAAACGGCCTGGTGCTGGCCGCGACCGGCGCCAAGGGCATGCCGCTCGTCGTGGAGATCAGCGTCGCCTTCTCGATCCTGATCGCATTCATCGTGATCGGCGTGTTTTTGTTCCGCATTCGCGAGCGGTTCGACACCGTCGACGTCGGTGCGCTCGATGAATTCAGGGGGGAGCGCCGATGACTGCCGCGTCGGATGCCGTCACCTGGGTCCTGTTGATACCGATCACCGCAGCGGCGGTGCTGGCCGCGCTGCCCGGTTACCGGCTGACCGCGGGCCTCAATGTCCTGGCCAGTCTCGGCACCTTGCTGGCCGCGCTTTCGCTGCTCGTGGTCGAGCGCCCGCAACCCGGCCAGTACCTGCTGATCGACGACCTCAACATCGTCTTCATCGTGCTCAACACCTTCGTGGGATTCACCACGAGCGTGTTCAGCGCCAGCTATATCGCCCATGAACTCGAAACCGGACGGCTGACGCCGGGCTATCTGCGATTCTACCATGCCATGTATCAGGTGATGATGTTCGGCATGAACCTCGCATTCGTGTCGAACAATATCGGCCTGATCTGGGTCGCGGTCGAGGTCGCGACGCTCACCACCGTGCTGATGGTCGGCATCTACCGGACCCATGCGGCGCTGGAAGCGGCCTGGAAGTACTTCATCCTCGGCAGCGTCGGCATCGCGCTGGCGCTGTTCGGCACGATCCTGGTGTACATGGCCGCGCTGCCGGTGGTCGGCGAGGGTCAGGATGCCATGGTGTGGACGGTGTTGATCAACCGTGCGGCGACGTTCGACCCGGCATTGCTCAACGTGGCCTTCATCTTCCTGCTGCTCGGATACGGCACCAAGGTCGGCCTGGCGCCGCTGCACGCCTGGCTTCCGGATGCGCATGCCGAGGGCCCGACCCCGATTTCCGCCGTGCTCTCCGGCCTGCTGCTCAACGTCGCGCTCTACGCGGTGCTCCGCTTCAAGATCCTGCTCGCCGCCAATCCGGATGCGATATCGCCGGGCCCGCTGATGGTGACGATGGGGCTGACTTCGCTGTTGTTCGCGGCCTTCATGCTTTACCGCCGCCGCGACATCAAGCGGCTGTTCGCCTACTCTTCGATCGAGCATATGGGCATCATCGTGTTTGCGTTCGGCATGGGTGGCCCGCTCGCCAACTTTGCCGGCCTGCTGCACATGGTGATGCACAGCCTCACCAAGTCGGGAATCTTCTACGCGGTCGGCCACATTGCGCAGGTGAAGGGCACGCAGCGGATCGCCAACATTCGCGGCCTGACCGAGTCGCATCCGGCACTCGGCTGGAGTCTCGTGATCGGCGTGGTCGCGATCGCCGGCCTGCCGCCGCTCGGTATCTTCATGAGCGAATTTCTCATCGTCAGCTCCACCTTCGCGCGCCAGCCGCTGCTCGCCATCCCGCTGGTGTTCGGCCTGCTGCTCGCCTTCGGCGCGCTGATCCTGCGCCTGACCAGCCTTGCGTTCGGCGAGCCGCGCGGCAATGCCGCGCCGGCGGATGCGTCCTATTTGCCGATGTTCGCACATTTCGCACTGGTGCTGACTGCGGGCATCTACCTTCCGGGACCGCTGGTCGTCTGGTTCCAGCACGTCGCCAACCTGCTGGGTTAGCGCGAGGGAGAGCAGGATATGCCGAGGTTGATCGATCTGATCCGGGCGGGCCACAGGATCGAACGACATCATCCATGGCCGCGCGCCGTGGTCGACGGCGATACCTGGCGCGCCGCCGCTCACGCGCTTGCGGATGGCGGCCTGAGCCTGCTCGGGCTGTGGGGCGAGCCCTCGCGCGTGCACATGGCCGTCCTCGACGACCGCACGTCCGATATCGGCGTGATCAGCCTGGATTGTCCCGATCGCCAATTTCCTTCGGTTGCGGCCCATCATCCGTCGGCGCTTCGATTGGAGCGCACCCTGCACGACCTCTTCGGATTGCAGGCGACAGACACACCGGATTCCCGTCCCTGGCTTGATCACGGCCGTTGGCAAACGCGCTTCCCGCTCGGCGAACATCGCGATGCATCGGCGGACGCAGCGCCTTATCAATTCCTTCCGGCCGAGGGGGACAGCCTGCATCAGATCGCAGTCGGTCCGGTGCATGCCGGCATCATCGAGCCCGGGCATTTCCGCTTTACCGCGAGCGGAGAGACGGTCGTCCGCCTCGAGCAGCGGCTCGGCTACACCCACAAGGGTGTCGAAGGGCTGATGACGGGCAGCACGATCGAGCAGGCCGCGCGGCTCGCCGGCCGGGTCTCCGGCGACAGCACAGTCGCCTATGGGCTGGCGTTCGCGCAAGCCGTCGAGGCCGCGCAGCGGATTGCCGTGCCGCCGCGCGCATTGCTGTTGCGCGCGCTGATGGCCGAGCTCGAGCGGCTGGCCAATCATCTCGGCGATATCGGCGCGATCTGCAACGATGCGTCGTTTGCGCTGATGCAGGCGCATTGCGCCGTGCTACGCGAATCCGTGCTGCGCGCGGCCGACGCTGGATTCGGCCACCGCCTGATGCGCGACCTCATCGTTCCCGGCGGCGTCGCGCGCGATATCGCCGGCCATGGAGCCGACGCGATCCGGGCCGCGCTCGACCAGATCCGCCGGCATTTCCCTGCGCTGGTCGAGCTCTATGACAACACTGCCTCGTTGCAGGACCGCACCGTCAGCACCGGCATCGTTGCTCCAACGCTCGCCCGGCAATTCGCCGCCGGGGGCTATGTCGGGCGCGCGAGCGGCCGCGATCATGATGCCCGACGCAAGCCCGGCTATCTCCCCTATGATGGCCTCCGCTTCGAAGTCCCCGTCCTCAGCGACGGCGACGTCAACGCCCGGGTCTGGATCCGGATCCGCGAGGTTGAGCAGAGTCTCGCGCTGGCGTACCAGATCCTCATCGGCCTCGAGGCCGGCCCGGTGCAAGTGCCACTGCGCAATACGGCGGAGCCTTGCGAAGGCATGGCGCTCGTCGAAGGTTTCCGCGGCGACATCCTGGCCTGGCTGCGCCTGAACGGCGATCGGATCGAGCGATGCCATCTGCGCGATCCGTCGTGGTTTCAGTGGCCGCTGCTCGAGGCGGCCATCGAAGGCAACATCGTGGCGGACTTCCCACTCTGCAATAAGTCGTTCAACTGCTCCTATTCCGGGCAGGATCTCTGAGGGCTCGAGGCGATGCGCAAACTTCTGTTCCAGAGCCTGTTTCGCCAGCCATTGACGGAGCAGGCGCCGCGCCCGGACGACGCTGCGCTCGCGGAGCTCGCGGCCATGGTCGGCCGCACCGCACGACGACGCCTCGGCCGCAGCCTCTCGATCCGCGAGGTTGATGCAGGCTCCTGCAACGGATGCGAGCTGGAAATACACGCGTTAAGCAATGCGTATTACGACGTCGAACGATTTGGAATCCGGTTCGTCGCCTCGCCCCGTCACGCCGACGTGCTGCTCGTCACGGGTCCGGTCACCAAGAATATGCGCGAGGCGCTGGAGCGCACATACCGTGCGACGCCAGATCCCAAATGGGTTGTCGCTGCGGGCGATTGCGCCAGGGATGGCGGATGCTTCGCCGGCAGCTATGCCGTGGTTGGCGGAGTCTCCGCGGTTGTTCCGGTCGATCTCCATATTCCGGGTTGCCCGCCTTCGCCGATCGCCATCCTGCGGGGCCTCGTGACCTTGCTCGAGGCGGTCGACGCCGGGGTCGCGGCAAGGTGAAGGCACGGAAAGAAACGAGCACCTCCGCCCGCACCGTGGGCGAGGCGCGCTAGTGTCCCGAATCCGAAGTTCGCATCATTTGCCGCACCTTCGGAGCGAACTTCGGATTCGATAAGGACACTAGCAAACTTATGATTCTAGTGTGCTTTATGAATGCGAAGTTCGTGAAAGTGGCTGCCGCGAAATCGCACGAACCTCGCATTCAGCACACTAGCCGCTGTCGCGCAGCACCAGCTCGAAGCCGAGATCGACGCGGCGCTCGCCGCCGCGCTCCAGCGTCAGCGTCGCCGCGGTACGGCCGATCGCGTCGCCATGCACGCTGATCGTGCTCAGGGTCGGCGAGATCAGCTGGCCCATTTCGAGATCGCCGAGGCCGATCACGGCGACCGGCTGCGCCGATGCAGGCCCGTCGCGCAGCAGGCCGGCCTTGCGCAGCCCGGACATAAAGCCGATCGCATGCGCATCGTTGGCGGCGAACACCGCATCGACACCAGGCAGCCGTGCGTGCGCCGCCACGCTGCCGGAATCCTTGCGGTCCAGGATCAACCGGCGCGGCTCGGCAAGGCCGCCGGCCAGTGCCTCGTCCCTGAAGCCGAACCAGCGGCGCGTGCCGCGTGGATCGTCGCCGCCGATGAAGGCGAGCTGCTTGCGGCCCTGCGCGACCAGATGCTTCGCGACGGCGACACCGGCCTTGTAATTGTCGAAGCCCGCGACCGCGTCGATCGGGTTTGCCGGCAGATCCCAGGTCTCGACGATCGGGATGCGCGCATTGCGCAGCAGGCGGCTGCCCTCCTCGGTCGCCGGCGAGCCGACCATGATGATCGCCTCGGGCCGCCGCGACAGCAGCGCCGCCAGCATGCGGTCCTCGCGCGCCGCGTCATAGCGCGACTGCGCCAGGATCACGGAAACGCCGAGCGGCTCGAGCTTGTCGGACAGGCCCTGCACCGTGTCGGCGAAGATCGAGTTGGCGATGGTCGGCACCAGCACGCCGACCGAATTGGTCCGTGCGCTCGCCAGCGCGCCCGCCACCAGGTTCGGGATATAGCCGAGGTCGCGCATCGCCCGCTCGACCCGCGCCCGGGTCTCCGGCGCGACCAGGTCGGGCATCCGCACCACCCGGCTCACCGTGATCGAGGAAACGCCGGCGCGCTTGGCCACCTCTGAAAGGGTGGGCGCGGCACCGGCCGGGCCGGTCCCGGGGGCGGTCAGTTCGGAGCTCATGGGCCGAAGCCTGCACGATTCCGGGTTGCCAAGCCATGATGTTAGCGCTAGCATCACCTCATGTTAGCGCTAACATGGAACAAAAAGGGAGAAACGGCATGATTTCGGACGAACAGGCCCAGGCTTACAAGCGCGACGGGGTGATCGTGGTCCCCGAGGTGCTCAACCAGGAAACCCTGGCGAAGGTGCGCACCGTACTCGCGCAGCTCGTGGCCGGCGCCGCCAGCGTGAGCGAGCACACCGACGTCTACGACCTCGAGCCGGGCCATTCGCCTGACAATCCGCGCGTCCGCCGCATCAAGGCGCCGCACAAGGTGCACCCGATCTTCGACGAGATCGTGCGCAGCCCCGCCGTGATCTCGATCCTCACCAAGCTGATCGGCCCCGGCCTTCGCCTGCACGGCTCCAAGCTCAACATGAAGTCGGCGCAATACGGCTCGCCGGTTGAGTGGCATCAGGACTGGGCATTCTATCCGCACACCAATGACGACATCCTCGCGATCGGCGTGCTGCTCGACGATTGCGATATCGAGAACGGTCCGATGCTGGTGACGCCGAGGTCGCACACCGGCGCCACGATGTGGGATCATCACGGCGAGGACGGCCACTTCGCAGGCCTGATCGATCCCGACCAGATTCAGGACGACATCAAGCGCGCGGTACCCTGCATGGGCAAGGCCGGCAGCATGTCGTTCCATCACGTGCGCGCGCTGCACGGCTCGGCGACCAACACATCGAACCGGCCGCGCAACCTGCTGCTCTATGAAGTGGCCGCCAGCGACGCCTGGCCGCTGATGGGCGTCAAGGACTTCGACGAATTCAACAGCCGCCTGCTGGCGGGGCCGCCGGTGGTCGCGCCGCGGCTCACCGACGTACCGGTGCGGATGCCACTGCCGCCGGCCAAGCGACAGGGATCGATCTACGAGACCCAGTCGGCGTCGAAGAAATCCTACTTCACGCGCGCCGCTTAAGACCGACCACAATGCCCGCGGCCAGGCCGCGGGCATTGCTGCTTTCACGAGCACGATCCGCCGCGACAAACGCGGAGATCGTGCCCGATCAAGACGACCATAAAAACCAAAACAACGGGGAAACGAATGACCGAGATGGCAAGAGATGGCGCTCGCACATCGCGCCTGCGTGTGATCCTGGCCGCAAGCATCGGCTCCGCGCTCGAATGGTACGACTTCTTCCTGTACGGCACCGCCGCCGCGCTGGTGTTCGGCGAATTGTTCTTTCCGAAGAGCGATCCGGTGGTCGGCACGCTGTTGTCGTTCCTGACCTTCGGCGTCGGCTTCGTGGTGCGGCCGTTCGGCGGCCTTTTGTTCGGCATCCTCGGCGATCGCTATGGCCGCAAGCCGGTGCTGGTCTCCACGCTCCTGATGATCGGCATCGGCACCACCGCGATCGGCTTCCTGCCGACTTATGGGCAGATCGGGATCTGGGCGCCGATCCTCCTGGTCGCGATGCGCGTCATCCAGGGCCTTGGCGCCGGCGCCGAATATGGCGGCGCGGTGATCTATCTGGTCGAGAACGCACCGCCGAAGCATCGCGGCTTCTGGGGCGGCTTCGCGCCGCTCGGCGTCTCCGTCGGCAACCTGCTCGCGGCCGGCGCCTTCGCGCTGGTGACCATGCTGCCGCGCGAGGATTTGATGAGCTGGGGCTGGCGCCTGCCCTTCCTGGCGAGCTTCCTCCTGATCGTGGTCGGCATCTTCGTCCGCATGCGCATCACCGAGACGCCGGTCTACACCGAGGCGGTGGTCGCGCGCGGCAAGGTCGAGAGCAATCCGGCGATGGAGGCATTGCGCCGGCACCCGCGCAACTTCTTCGTCGTGCTCGGCGCCCGCATGGCCGAAAACGGGCTCGGCTATTTCTTCCCGGTGTTTGGCCTCAGCTACGTAATCACCACGCTCGGCGTGCCGAAAGCCGAGGCGCTCAGTGCGCTGATGCTGGCATTCACGGTCGAACTGTTTGCGATCCTCGGCTTCGCGGCATTGTCGGACCGGATCGGACGGCGGCCGGTCTACATGTTCGGCGCGCTGGCCGGCGTGGCGCTCGCCTTCCCGTTCTTCTGGATGGTCGGCACCAAGGAGTGGATCATGATCGCGCTCGCCTTCATCCTGGCGCGCGCCGTGGTGACGGCGGCGATGTTCGGGCCGCAGGCGGCGTATTTCGCCGAGCTGTTCCCGCCGCAACGCCGCTTCGCGGGCTTTGCCTTCGCCCGCGAGCTCGGCTCGCTGCTGTCGGGTGGTCCGGCGCCGTTCGTCGCCACCGCACTGGTGGCAGCCTATGGCACCTGGTGGCCGGTCGCCTGTTACGCGATGTTCCTGTCCGCCTGCACCGTCGTCGCGATCTGGATCGGGCCCGAGACCTACCAGGAGAACATCGCCGCCGACGAAGGCGAACAGGCCGAGCTTCCCGCGGCGATCCCGGCGCGGGCCTGATCGGTGGCGCAGCAACTGCGCGTCCTGCAGTCGCTCTGGGCGATGGAGCGACGGCTGGCCGATCAGGGCGAATGGCCGCTGCAAACCCAGCTCGCGATGATCCGCGATGCCGGGTTTGACGGCGCCGGCGTGCGCTTCATCGATCCTGTCTTTGCGCGCGAGGCGACGAGCTTCCTTCGCGCGCATGGCATGATCTGGCAGGCGCAATGCTACCCGAAGAGCGTCGGCGACCTGAAACCGGTGCTCGAGCTGGTCGCCCGGCTCGGCGCCGATCACGTCAATCTGCAGCCGGACGTTCGGCCGCGCCGGCTCGCGGATTGCATTCCGCTGCTCGAAGGCTGGCGGTGGCTTGCTGCCGAGGCCGACGTTGCCGTGCATGTCGAGACCCATCGCGACCGTATGACGACCGACCTGTTCTTCATGCTCGACCTGCTCGACTGCTTTCCCGATCTGCGGCTCACCGCCGATCTCTCGCATTATCTGGTCGGCCGCGAATTCGCCTGGCCGGTCGATGACGTCAACCACGCGATGATCCATCGCATCCTCGACAATGCCTGGGGCATCCACGGCCGCATCGCGAGCCGCGAGCAGGTGCAGGTCTCGCTCGGCTTTCCGCAGCACC
Source organism: Bradyrhizobium sp. USDA 4503 (assembly GCF_054055815.1). Lineage (NCBI taxonomy): Bacteria > Pseudomonadati > Pseudomonadota > Alphaproteobacteria > Hyphomicrobiales > Nitrobacteraceae > Bradyrhizobium > Bradyrhizobium sp. USDA 4503. The sequence continues at coordinate 8,426,760 of NZ_JBSRXS010000001.1, read as the reverse complement.
AGGGCTGGGTGTCGCTGTTCATGGGCTGGTGGGACTACGGTATCCGCTCCTGGCGGAAACGTGCCGGTCCCGACGCGACCCTGACCTTCCTGTGCGAGCTCGGTCCCCCGCCCTATGCCATCACCGGGCCCGACGGCAGGGAACTGTCCGACCGCTGGCAGGATGCGCTGGTCATGAAGGACATGATCCGCGCGCTGTGGGATCGTATCGCGAACGAGCCGCAAGGCGCGCTCCCGCATTGATTCAAGCAAGCCACGGCGGCATCCTGAACGCCACAATCCGGAACGCCGCGAGGACTTGTGCGCGACCGCTGGGCTTATCCGCTTCGATGCCTCGCCGCCGTCTCGGCCATGGCAGCCTTCGCGCATACGAAAGCGGCCGCGGCAGAGCTCGCCCTGAATGTCGCGACCCTGCCGCGCGTCGCGACCATCGACCCGCGTTTTCAGTCCTACAACATCGAGATGGTCGAGGTGACCGGCGGACGGTTCTGGAAGCCCTATGCAACCGCCGCCACGCGTCGGCGTGCAGAGACGGAGCGGTTCGCAGCTCGCACTCCGATCGACCTGCACGATGGCAGGCTTCGCAAGCTCGCGGCAGCCCTCTCACCCGTCTATCTGCGCGTCAGCGGCACCTGGGCCAACAGCACGTTCTTTGCAGATTCCGAAACGCCACCGGCTGCACCGCCGGCCGGCTTCAACGGCGTGCTGACGCGACGGCAGTGGCGGGACGTGATCGAGTTCTCGCGTGCCGTCGACGCTCCGATCGTCACGTCCTTTGCGATCAGCGCGGGCGCGCGTGACGCCGAGGGGCAATGGAGCCCCGAGCAGGCCCGGCAACTTCTCGCTTTCACGCGATCGGCCGGCGGGCGTATCGCCGCAGCCGAGTTCATGAATGAGCCCGATCTGCCGACCATCGGCAGCGCCCCTAACCGCTACGATGCTGCGGCCTACGGCCGGGATTTTGCAGCGTTCCGCGCCTTCATGAAGGACACCGCGCCCGACGTGACGATCCTCGGCCCCGGCACGATCGGCACCGGCGCTGAGGCCCAAGCGCTTTTCGCCGTATCGGCAGCCGGCGTCGACGCGGTCTCCTATCATCACTATGGCGCGCTGTCGGCGCGATGCGGCGGTGATCGCAGGGCAAGGCATGCATTGTCGGACGAATGGCTGGCGCGAACCGGCGAGAGCCTCGCCCTCTACGAGACGCTGCGCGACCAGCTTGCGCCGGGCAAGCCGATCTGGCTGACCGAGACGGCCGAGACCGCATGCGGCGGCAATCGCCTGGCCGCAACCTTCGCCGACACGTTCCGTTACCTCGATCAACTCGGACGGCTGGCCAAGGCCGGCGTCCAGGTGGTGATGCACAACACGCTTGCGGCGAGCGACTACGGGCTGCTGGACGAGCGAACTCATCTGCCGCGGCCGAACTACTGGGCTGCGCTGCTGTGGCGGCGGTTGATGGGCACCATTGTGCTCGATGCCGGTATCGCGGAGCGTCACGGCTTCCATGTCTATGCGCATTGCGCGCGCGACATGCCTGATGGAATAGCCCTGCTCGTCATCAACAATGACCGGCGGATGCGGCACAAGCTCACGCTCTCAGCCGCCTCGCAACGTTACACGCTCGCGAGCGAAAAGCCTGCCGACGGCAACGTTCAGCTCAATGGCGCGACGCTCTTGCTCGGGATCTCTGACCGTATCCCCGCCCTCAACAGCGACGAGGCTGTCGCCGGAACGATCGTCTTCGCACCCAGAACGATCACGTTCCTGATCGTCGCCGACGCCGGCAACGCCAATTGCCGGTAGCGGCCCGACGTCGCCTTACGCCGCGTCGCGGCTGGCGTCGGAGGATTCCGGCGGGCGCGCCACCAGATGGCCGAGCATGATGGCAGTCATCAGCCGCTCCATCTCGAGCCGCGCGGTGACATGCGACATGGTCGGCCGGCTACCGAGTGCGAGCTGGCTGACGTCGTCGATCGCCGTCAGTCCGCGCGGATAGAATTCGCGGAAGATCACGCGTTCGGCCAGGCCATCGACCAGGCGGAAATTCAGCGTCTTGGCCAATTCGCTCAAGGCTTCGCCGACCAAGCGCTTGTTGCGTGACCCAAGCGTGGAGAGGCGGTTGCGCAGCACCACCCACTCGAATGCCGGCTGATCGTGTGTGCTGCGCTGGCGCCGCGCCTCCTCCACCATCTTCGAATAGTGGCTGATGCCGGTCACCTTGAACTCGTTCGGATCGACGGTGCCGAGCACGTCGAAATCGAGGAAGCTGTCGTTGAGCGGCGTGATCAACGTGTTCGCCAGCGAATGCGTGAACGTCGTCAGATAGGTGTCATGGCCGGGACAGTCGATGACGACGAAATCGTGCGACCGGCCGAGCCGCTCGACGATCTCGGCAAGCGCGCTGCGCCCGAGCGTCTCGACCTCGCCGCTCCTGCCGCTCACCGTCTCGAAGCACATATGCGCGGGAACGCCGAGATCCAGCGAGGTTTCCCGCGCCCAGTCCCGCCGGTTCTCGACGTAGTGCGTCAGCGACTTCTGCTTGTTATCGAGATCGATGGTAGCGACGCGCTGACCCGCCTTGATCAGCGCGATGGCGATATGCATGGCAATTGTCGACTTGCCCGAGCCGCCCTTGTTATTTCCGACAACTATTACTCGTGCGTTTGTCATGGGAATCCATACCGGACGCTTGAGTGAAAGCAGGACGAAACAGAATTTAATGAATGGATCGAATCTCCCTGATTCGATGAATCTCGACAAGAGTCGCTGCTACATTGTCGTGATCGAAATCAAGAAGCTGCGACATCATTGTCACAGCTTCTTCGAGCACGTATCGTGAACGCAACTAGCGTCCCTGAAACACCGCGGCGCGGCGCTCAACGAACGACTTGATACCCTCGGCCGCATCTGATGTGTTGAGCACACGTTCGCGGATCTGCGGAATGATCGCGATTGCCGCCTGCTCGCCGGCTTCGATGAACTTGCGGCCCGCCTCCTTGGTCACCTGGATTCCAAGCGGCGCATTGCGCGCGATGATCTCCGCGAGCGCCATCGCGCGCTCGACCTGCTGGCCCGCCGGCACGACTTCCTGCACGAGACCGATCCGATGCGCCTCGGCGGCGGTGAACTCGTCGCACAGCAACAGGTGATACATCGCATCGCCCCACCCGGCGCGGCTGATATAGCGGAAATGCGCGCCCGCCAGCGGCGCGATGCCGCGCTTGGCTTCCATCTGGCAGAAGCGGCTGTCGTCCGCGGCGATCACGATATCGCCGGCCAGCATCATCTCGATGCCGACGGTGAACACGATACCCTGCACCGCCGTGACGATCGGCTTCCGGCAGCGCTTCGACAATCCGAACGGGTCGACGTTGCCCTCCGGCAGCGGCTTGCGCGTCGCCGTCGGACCGAAGAATTTCGGCATGTCGAGACCCGCGGTGAAACTGCCGCCGGCGGCGCAGAGCACCCCGACCCAGAGGCCGTCGTCATTGTCGAGCAGCGTCAGCGCGTCGGAAAGCTCAGCCATCATCTCCGGACTGAAGGCATTCTTCTTCGCGGGATTGTCGATGATGATCTTGAGGATGTGGTCGTGCCGCTCGTGGCGGACCCGCCCTTCGCTCGCGCTGCCGGACATCAGTTCCTCCCTGCTTTGTGACTGGATAATTTCTGGATGATGGTTGTCATCCAGATGCATGATGGTCATAATCCAGAAAGAGAGTCAAACAGGGGCGAGGCGAGATGGGCCATTCCCAGGCCGACAAGGCCAGGAGCCGTGAGCGTATTCTGAACGAGGCTGCGACGCAGATCCGCGACAAGGGCCTCGACGCGCTCAGCATCGGCGGCCTGATGCAGCAGGTGAAGCTGACCCATGGCGGTTTCTATGGGCACTTCGCCTCGCGTTCCGACCTGATCGCCGCGGCTCTGGAACAAGCGCTGCATGCAGGCGAAGCGTCGGCTCACGCGGCGCGCGATCCCGACAAGCCGGGCAATATCAACACACTGGTGCGGAGCTATCTCAGCCGCGCCCATCGCGACTCGCCCAAGTCGGGCTGCGCGATCGGCGCGCTGATCTCGGATGTCGGTCGCGCCGATGCGCAGTGCCGCGCGGTGATGGAGCCGCACATCGAATCCTTCATCGCCAAGGTCGCCGAGACGTTCGGCGACGATGACGACGGCAACGCAATCCTCGCGGTGAGTGCGATGGTCGGGGCGCTGGCGATCTCGCGCGTCCTCACCGACCAGAAGCGGTCCGATGCCGTCCTGCGCACCGTGCGCGACAGCATCATCGCGATGGCGTCCGACGAATGATTTCGCCCGCGCCGCGGGCACCTTGATGGAGCAAGCCATGAACGACCGATCCGCCCTCGAGCCGACCGCCGTACAAGGAAGCGTGCTGATTGCCGGCGTCGGCGCGTCGAACGGCCTCGGCGCCGCGATTGCGCGTCGCTTTGCCGCCGGCGGCTATCCCGTCGCGATCGCCGGCCGCAACGCCGACAAGCTCGCCGCGACCGCGGCCGAGCTGGCCGCAAGCGGCGCAACGGTCGCGCATGTGGTCGGCGACGCCTCCACGGCGGCCGACGTCGCGCGCTTCGTCGCGGCGGCCGAGCGGCTCGCACCGCTCGCGATGGCTGTGCACAATGCAGGCTCCAACCGGCCGGCACCGTTTCTGAAGGTCAGCGAGCAGCGCTTCGAGGAGCACTGGCGCGAACACGCGCTCGGCGGTTTCCAGCTGGCACAGGCCGCGATCCCCGCTTTGCTTGCGCGCGGCGGCGGCACGCTGGTCTTTACGGGCGCCAGCGGTTCGCTGCGCGGCAAGGCCAACTACTCACCGTTCGCCGCCGCCAAGGCCGCGCTGCGCGCGCTGGCGCAGAGCGTGGCGCGGGAATTCGGGCCGCAGGGCATCCATGTCGGCCATGTCGTGGTCGATGGCGGGATCGAGGGCGACCGCCTGCTGAACATGCGTCCGCAATTGAAGGACGAGCGCGGGCCGGACGGCATGCTCAACATCGCGGCCATCGCCGACGCCTATTGGGTGCTGCATCACCAGCATCGCAGCGCCTGGACGCTGGAGCTCGACCTGCGGCCGTGGGCGGAGCAGTTCTGAACGCGCTGCGCCGCCCTCCCGCCCGTAGGTTGCGATCGGCCGGAATCTTGTCAGCTTATGCGGCAAGGTCCGTCGAGATCGCACCCTGTCCCGGGAGAAGGCCATGTCGCAGCCCACGCCGATCCTGCACCATTTCGATCAATCGCCGTTCTCCGAGAAGATCCGCATCATCTTCGGATTCAAGAAGCTCGCCTGGAGCTCGGTGCGGATCTCGCGGATCATGCCGCGGCCGGACCTGATGCCGATGACCGGCGGCTATCGCCGCACGCCAACGATGCAGATCGGCGCCGACATCTATTGTGACACCCAGATCATCATCCGCGAGCTGGAGCGGCGCTACCCGACGCCGACGCTGTTTCCGGCCGGCAATGCCGGCATGCCCTGGGCGCTCGGCATGTGGGCCGACCGGCCGTTCTTCCAGAACACGGTCAACCTCGTGTTCGGCTTCATCGGCGACAAGGTCCCGCGGGATTTCATCGAGGATCGCGAGAAGTTGCGCGGCGGCAAGTTCGACGTCGCCGCCATGACCGCGGCGCTGCCGCAGATGCGCGACCAGTTCCGCGCCAATATCGACTGGATCGAGGCGCAACTCGGCGACGGCCGGCCGTGGCTGTTCGGCGAGTTCAGCCTCGCGGACGTCAGCGCCTACATGAACGTGTGGTATGCGCGGCAGAGCCTCGCCACGATGGACGAGATCATGAATTCCTTTCCGCGCGTTGTGGCATGGGAGGAGCGCATCCGCGCCATCGGCCACGGCACGCGCACCGAGATGTCGTCGGCCGACGCGCTCGAGATCGCGGCGAAGGCGCGGCCGGAGTCGCCCGTGTTCGGCGACCCCACCGACCCGAACGGTCGCAAGCCCGGCGACGTCGTTGCCGTGATGCCGGATGACTACGGCAAGATCCCGGTGCGTGGCGAGATCGTTTCGCTGTCGGCGCAACACATCGCGATCCGCCGGTCGGATGAGCGCGTCGGCGAGGTTGTGGTGCATTTCCCGCGCGCCGGCTTCCTGGTGGTCCCGGGCTGATTGGCGCAGGCTGCTCCGAAAGCGGGCCTGGAAACGCTGCGTTTCGCGGCGTGACCTTGCCGGCCCGCTGAACCGGCAATAGTTCCCATCTATCTCCAACCCAAGGCTCCACAGCGCAGGCTTGCGGATCGATCCGCAGCAACCCGGCCTTTCGGCCTGCGTGCGATGGGTGGCCCGTGGCGGATGCTCCGCCACGCCGACAACCGGACTGACCATGACGACCTCCGTCGAATTCGGGCTTGATACGTTTGGCGACGTCACCAACGACGCCGCCGGCACGCCGCTGCCCCATGCCCAGGTGATCCGCAACGTCGTCGACGAAGCGGTGCTGGCCGATCAGCTCGGGATCGATTTCATCGGGCTCGGCGAGCACCACCGCGCCGATTTTGCGATCTCCTCGCCCGAGACCGTGCTGGCGGCAATCGCGGCACGCACCCAAAACATCCGCCTCGGCTCGGCGGTGACCGTGCTGAGCTCGGACGATCCGATCCGCGTCTTCCAGCGCTTCGCCACGGTCGACGCGGTCTCGAACGGCCGCGCCGAGGTGATCCTCGGCCGGGGCTCCTTCACCGAGTCGTTCCCGCTGTTCGGCTTCGACCTCAGGCAATACAACGAGCTGTTCGAGGAGAAGCTCGATCTGTTCACCGAACTGCTCAAGCAGGAGCCGGTGACCTGGCAGGGCAAGCTGCGGCCACCGCTCAAGAACCAGTCGGTCTATCCGCCGGTCGAGCACGGCCGGCTGAAGACCTGGATCGGCGTCGGCGGCAGTCCCGAATCGGTGGTGCGCGCGGCGCATTACGACCTGCCGCTGATGCTTGCCATCATCGGCGGCGATCCCAAGCGCTTTGCACCTTATGTCGACCTGCACCAGCGGGCCTACCAGCAGTTCGGCCGCGAACCGAAGCCGATCGGCGTGCACTCGCCGGGCTATGTCGCCGAGACGGACGCGCAGGCACGCGAGGAGCTGTGGCCGGACTACAAGGTCATGCGCGACCGTATCGGCAAGGAGCGCGGCTGGCCGCCGATGGGCCGCGACGAGTTCGTGGCCGAGGCCGAGCACGGCTCGCTCTATGTCGGCGCGCCGGAAACCGTTGCTCGCAAGATCGCGGCGACCGTCAAGGCGCTCGGCGCGGCGCGCTTCCAGCTGAAATACTCGGCGGGCCCGCTGCCGCACGACAAACTGATGAAGAGCATCGAGCTCTATGGCCGCGAGGTGGTGCCGATGGTGCGCGACATGCTCGCCGCGTGACGTGCCAGAACCAATATCACAAAGCAAAACCCCCGGCGCTTTCGCGCCGGGGGCTCTGTTAGATCGCAATCAGATCAACCGGTATTACCAGTTGCGCTGAGCGCGGAGCAGCAACATGTAGGTGTTCTGGTCCTTCAGCTCGTAGATTGCGCCGGGCTTGCCGATCGTCGGGCTGCCGGGGAAGGCGACCGTACCGGCGAAGCTCTGGTCCAGACGGGTGTAGGTGAAGTCGGCCGAGAAGGTCAGGTTCTTCACCGGGGTCCACTGGGTCTGCGTGCCGAGCTGCGCGATGCTGTAGTCGGGGTTGCAGGACGTCAGAGCCGAACCAGCACCGAAGAAGTTGCTGAGCGAGCCACCCACGCCGTTGCCGGCCGGACCGCAGATGTAGCCCTTGGCCGTGCTGTTGTAGTTAACCTGGGCCCAGGCACCGTAGATGCTGGTGTTCCAGTTCGGGTTCCAGTTGTGCACGTAGGCACCGCGGAAGCCGTAGGTCGTGATCAGCTGCTGCTGACCGCCGGTCACGAAGATCGAGTCCGGCGCGATGCCGAAGCCGATGCTCTGATAGGCGCCCGGAACGTTGGTTCCGCCGAAGATGGTGTTGCCACCAGCCGAACCGGCGAGGTCCTGGATGTTGTAGCGGGTTGCACCGTTGGTGTAGACACCCTGCAAGTTGATGGTGTCGCCAGGTCCGGTCGGGATGTTCTTGATCGACAAGGCCAACGCACCAGCCCAGCCCCACTTGTCGTCCGGATGACCGGTCAACTCGGTGCCGCCGTAGTAGGCCGCGTGGTTGTTATGCGCGGCGAACGATGCCTGGAACAGACCCCAGGCCTGATCGACGCGCAGCATCGCGACGAGATCCGGAGCGATCGTGCCGGCGTAGTCGCTGATACCGAACACGTTGGTGTTGCCGGGAACGCCGAAGGTGACCGGCGCGCCGAGGTTGACCACGCCAGCCTGATAGTAAGCCGTCTGGTCCTGAGCCGACAAAGACAGCGACACGCCGTTGCCGAACTGCGCGGTGTAGGTGAACTGGTTCACACCAGTGATCGTGCCGCCGCCGCCGACGAGACCGTCGTAGCTGTTGCCCGGGTAGTTGGCCCACGGAGCCGAGAACTGCGAGACCGCCTTACCGATGGTGAAGCCGGCGAACTGAATGAATGCGTAGTAGACACCGACCGTACCAGCGGCGACGTTACCAGAGCCGGCATTGTTCGGAGCCGCAGACGTACCGATCGGCGAGTAAACGGTCGAGCCGTTGCCCAGACCGGCATAGTTGTCTGTCGTCCAGGAGAACGTCGCATCGAAGAAGGTGCGGACCACGCCGTATTCGGTCGCGGTGCGCGTATCGATGTTCAGATCTTCACGCGAACGCCAGGTGTAGCCGTTGGTGAAGCGGTTGTTCGCACCACCAGCACCCGAGGTGTTGCCGGTGTGGTCCGAGTTGGTGTTCGCCAGAACGTCGACGCGCAGGTAGCCGCCCAGCTTGATACAAGTGTCGGTGCCCGGGATGTAGTAGAAACCGGGACCATACAGGGAGCAAACCTTCACGTACTCGACCGCTTTGGCCTTGACGGGAAGATCGGCCGCCTGAGCTCCGCCGACCGCGACGAGAGCCGCCGCCGAGCCGAGGATAAGGCTCTTAACCATCTTCATGTTAAACCTCCAAGTTGCTCTATCTCAGGGAAGGTTCCGGATCCGCCGGGTAAAACACCCTCAGGTTGGTTCCCTTGTCCCTTAAATCCCCGCTTAGTCGCTTCGCGTCTTCGGACACACCCGCATGAACGCGAGGGACTTAAGCGAACCACCTAGAACGGGACGACCTCGGGATGCCCCCCTCCGTCGTAGTTCCATATGAGACAGAAGGCCCCCGATCACGCAACAAAAGACCGCTCGGTTTGGGGCGAGTTGCGGCTGTTTTCGGGCAAATGTTGCACAAATATCACGGACTTTTGAATTGCGGCATTTCCGCAAGCCATTGAAACAAAATACGAATATTTCAGTTACCGCTATCGGGCACAAGATTGGGCAACACCACGCGGAACGGTGTGCAAAACGCGTAGTCCTACTGAGAAAGCGATTGCTGAAGCCGGCTTCGGCAAGCGCTGATTCCGGTATCCGGGCACGACGTTTCGGCCCAAAACGCCGCGATTTGAACAACATAACCCGCCCTGAATACCGTCGACTCGCGCCTGGAAGGGCTTTCCGATGGCTCGGAGCAGGCCGAATGACGGCAGGCGGTTCGCCACGCATGTGCAGTAACGATGCTACATGTCACTGGGATGTCAGCGCGCAGAATCGGTCGATTTGTTCTCCGCAGCTCCGGCGCGCTGAAATATCTCTACTGCGCGCGGCGCACCCGCAAGGCTCGTCTCCGACGGAGCCGCGTCGCCCTCACTCGTCCAAAATGTCCAGGAGATCCTCGATCCGCTCGAAAGGCGGCTCGTGTATGTTGTCCGAATAGAACACGCGATCGCCGTCGCGCTGGAGCGAACGTGCTCTGGATTTGGGCAGCCTCCCGGGAAGGAACGTCGCCGCGACGGCCTCCGGGCCGACATCGAGCCTCACGATCCCTCGCCGCTTGCAATCGATCCTGAGCCTCGCCGCGGCGAAGAAGTCCCGCCCCGCCGACGGCAGCCTGCCGAAGCGGCGCGAGGTCTCTTCCTCGAGATCCTCCAGATCGTCTTCGCTCCGGCACCTCGCGGCACGGCCATAGATTTCAAGCCGCACGGATTCCGATTGCACATAGCTCCTGGGCAGCAGATCCGCGAGCGGAAGGTTGAGATCGGGCACCCACATATCGGCGGACCGGTCGTTGGTCTTCTCCGAGGCTTGCTTCAGAAGGTGGCTGTAGAGCACCGGACCGAAAACCTGCACGTGGCCGGATTGCCGCTCCGAAAGCAGATCCCCGGCGCCTCTGAGGTCGAGATCCCGCTCGCTGATCGCAAAACCGGCGCCCGGTCTGCTGAACTCCTCCAGAACGGCCAAACGCCTCCCGGATTGTTCCGAACTGGATTCGGTCAGCATGTATGCGAAGGCTCGTGTCCCGCCGCGTCCCACCCGGCCTCTGAGCTGGTGGAGCTGTGCCAGACCGAACTTTTCCGGCCAGCAGACCACGATGGTGTTCGCCCGGGGGATGTCGAGACCGCTTTCCACGATGTTGGTCGCCAGGAGGACGTCCGCCTCGCCTTCGACGAAGCTCATCATTCGATCGTCGATTTCGTCGACGGGTAGCTTGCCATGCAGGCAGACGATGCGGAGCTCCGGGGCCATCGACTGCACGCGCGCCAGCATCGGATCCAGATCCTGGATGCGCGGACAGATCAGAAAGCTTTGCCCGTGACGTCGCTGCTCGCGCAGCAATGCTGCGGCGATGGCGGCGTCCGAGAGCGGAGCGATCTTGGTCGCGACCGGAAGCCGATGAACGGGCGGGGATGCGATCACGCTCAGCTCCCTGAATCCCGCAAGGCCCGCCGCAAGTGTGCGCGGAATCGGCGTGGCACTCATCCACAGCGTATGGGCGCCCTTCGCCAGCCCTGAAAGCTTCGCCTTCTCGGCCGCGCCGAAGTGCTGCTCTTCGTCGACAATGACCAGGCTCAGCTTGGCGAACCTCACGTCCTTCGATGCGATCGCCTGCGTGCCGACCACGACCTTCATCTTGCCGCTTCGCAGGCCCTCCTTGGTCTCCTTCATCTCCGGAGCCGACGTCGCCCGCGACAGGCTTCCCACTTCGATGCCAAGCGGAGCAAACCGTTTGCGGAAGGTTGCAACGTGCTGCCTTGCCAGAACAGTCGTCGGCACGACGACGGCGACCTGCTTGCCCGACAGCGCAACGGCCGCCGCCGCGCGCAATGCCACCTCGGTCTTGCCAAACCCGACGTCGCCGCAGACGACCCGATCCATCGGATGACCGGACGCCAGATCATCGAGGACGTCGCGAATTGCCTTCGCCTGGTCGACGGTCGTGAAATACGGAAAGCGCGCGACGAACCGCTCATAGGCGGGACCGGGAGCGACCAGCTTGGGAGCGCGCCGGCGGCGCCGTTGCGCGATGTGTTTGGCAAGCGCCTTGGCGGCAGTCTGGATTTCCCGCTCCGCCTTGCCACGCCGCGTCCACCACGTACTACCATCGGCCCTGTCCAATGCCAGCTTGCCGAGCTCCGCGGCATACGGCCAGATCAGCGCAAGATCGGCCGGCGGAACGAGGACGGCATCATCCCCCGCGAATGCCAGCCTGATCATCTCGCGCGATGATCCCTTCCCCATATCGAAGGTCTGCAAGCCATCGAGCACGGCCAGCCCGCGCTGCAGATGCACGACGACCGCGCCGCGCTCCGGCACGTCGGGATGATCGAAAGCCGAGCTCCAGGCTCGCGCCATGGGCTGCGGATGATGCGCCCTGCTGCCGAGCACGTCGGTCGCCGTCACGACGACGAGCGGCTTGCGCCCTGAGCCGATGAAGCCGGTGTCGAAGTCGGCCAGCAGCGCGCCTTCGCCGCCCCGCCCCTTCGCCGCCTCGTTCCAGTCGGCGAAGCGCTCCACCTTGATCCCGCTCATTCGCTCCATCGCGCGCAGGTCATCTTCGACCGCCGCGACAAACAGCAGCCGCGATCCGGCGCGCCCGGTGTCGGCGACAAATGCGCGAAGAGCCTTCCGCGATGAGGCGACCTTCGAGAAATCAGGTGTGGCGGTAAAAGCTGCCTTTCGGGGCAGCGAGCTCATCCGTTTGGTCAGCCGTTTCCAGTCAGCGGGCCCCAGATACTCGCGCTCCGCCTCCCTGCGGCCGGCCGCCTCCTTGATCGTGCTCAGCCAGCTATCGGCGTGGCCCGAAACGCCGGCGTCCGCGATCCAGCGCGCGCGCTGACAATAATCCGGCAGCGCCGCCCGCTGTGCCCGCTTGCCGCCCAACGCGATCCGTTCGGACATCGGGTCGATGTGCAGTTCCTCCGCGTCGAACACGACGTCGTGCTCGTCCGGATCGACACCGGCGATTCTGCGGATCACGCCACCGGAATGCTCAATTCTGAACGGCCCCAGCGCGCCCGCGGGAAATACCTCGAACGTCATTCCGTGGAACAGAGCGCTGCCGGGATAATCCGCCTCTTCGTCGAGATCGTATCCCAGAGCTTCCAGACGATCCTTGAGTTCCTGCTCGGAATAGCCCGCCCCCACCTTCAGGCTGATGCTGAGGCGCGCCGAGCTGGCGGGCAACGGCAACCGCTCCATGATCGCCTCGGCCGTCGACACCAGGAAGACCGGCTTCTTGCTCCGGGCGAGGCGCCTCAACACCGAACTGCGCCGGCCGGCGATCTCTCGTGACGGCTCCAGCCCGTCAAAGGGCAAGGTATTCAGCCTCGGGAACACCAGCACCTCGAGCGAGGGATCGAGCGAATGCAGCACGCTGCCCAGACGCTCTGCCCTGTTCTCGCTTTCCGCAAGGAAAACGATGCCGTCCCGCCCGGACTTCTTCCATTGCTCGAGAAGATGAAGCGCCAGCATGCCAAGCGGTGAGGAAGACGAGATCCCGGAACGCGCCGATCCCTTGCTTTTCTTCTTCGCGCCAGCAGCAGCGCGGGCCTTCTTGGTATTCGCCACGTCAGATCCGTCGTTATGTCGTGATTACGATCGCCCGTCGACCTGGATCTCCGGGCGACTCGGGGCTTGTCGCCCGCCGCCATGGAAGCGAAAGCGGCACAAATTTCCAGCCAAGCCGGCCCAATCCGCCCGAAATGGCGGCGGGGGCGGCCGGCAAAAAACGATTCCTCTCTTGAAATCAACGGCTTGCTTGCTGGCTGGGGCGGGAGGGATCGAACCTCCGAATGGCGGAATCAAAATCAACTAGATTAATGAACGATATCAAGGCCCTTTTGGAAAAAAATAAGAAAAACACCCGCCAGCGATTTCAATAGCTAGCCAATCGTTTCCAAATGAGGAAGCTCCCGAATTCCTCATCAGCAGATTAGACTGGAATCGGCGCGAGACCCCTCGGGCTCCCTTAACGGTCGGCGCAACGCGGCACTAGACCCCTCGCGATGTGAGACGTCATGCGTCTAGGCGTCCAGCGGAGCCCTGACACTCTCCTGAGACCAGCTTTCCGTCGGCATTAAAGCTTCTGCATTTGAGCCGGCGAGTGGGCGGCCGCCCTCGCGGGCCGAGGCCATCCTCAAGCTCCTACGTTCGTCGGTCAAGCCATCGGCCATAGGACGGTTCAGGGCAGCCCCGGGTAAGGCTTTTTGGCCAATGCCAGGCCCTCGGCACCTCGGCTCGATATCCCTACACCATCTCAAGGCGCGAGCGACTGGGCCGGCGACGACCTCATGCACGATCCCAATTTCGTGGGCTCGCGGCCCCGTCAGGGTCAGCCCCCGCAGGATTATCTCAAGCGTTTTGGCTTTACCAACGATCGTCGGCAAGCGTTGGGTAGCCCGTTACCGGGAAAGCTGTCGATGCGCGTCTCCGGCAGACCGATTGCTGTGACGGCATTCCGGGCGACGCGCAAATCGCACGCCAGCGCAAACTCGAAGCCACCACCCATCACAGCCAGTTGATCGCTGAGATGACCGGCTTCTCAACTGCTGCAATCATGCCCGTGAGGCACCGCCGTATTCTCCGCCCCCGCTGTTGTAGATTCCAAGTTGAGAATATGGCTCGGGCGGGCAGCAGTCCAAGGGAACCCAGACGTTCAGAGCGACGAATAAAACCGAGCTACCGCTGCACCGGACTTGCCGCCAGGTCCGTCACAATTGCCTTGCTCAGCTATATCACGGCCCCAGAAGTGCGTGAGGAGGCGCGATCATCGGCCGGCCGGGCCACGAGCAAGGCGGCTCGATCCAACGTGGCGGGGCGACTGAAACTGGCAGTTTTCTAGCATACTGACCTGGGTTTATCTCGACGACCTCCAACGGAGAACCTTCATGTACATACCACCCCACTTTCGAGACGACGACCTCGAGAACATTCGAGCGACAATGCGCTGCGCCCGATTGGCCAACCTGATTACGGCCACGTCAGACGGGCCCCTTGCGACGCCTCTTCCGCTCTTTCTCGATGAGAGCGAAGGCGAACACGGCGCGTTGTACGGGCACCTAGCGAAGGGCAATCCGCAATGGCGCACGCCCCCGATCGGAGAAGCTCTCGCGATCTTTACTGGCGCAGAGGCTTATGTGACGCCATCCTGGTATCCCAGCAAACGACAAGCTGAACGTGTGGTGCCGACATGGAATTACATCGCGGTTCACGCCCATGGGCCGACCGAGTTCTTCGAGGATCCCGATCGCCTGCTTGAAATCGTGACGCGCCTGACGAATATCCATGAGACGTCACGTGCGACGCCTTGGGCGGTCAGCGATGCTCCCGCGGATTTCATCGCCGCCCAGTTGCGTGAGATCGTTGGCGTGCGCATCCCCATCACCAGGGTCGAAGGCAAGCGCAAGATGAGTCAAAACCGCCCCACGCCTGACCGCCTTGGTGTCGCCACCGGCCTGGCTGCGAGCAAACTGCCACGGGATCAGGAAGTTGCAGCTCTTATCCTGGTTCAGGGCTGAGGCGACACTGTGCATGACTGGCGCCAACAGCGCCGGTCGACAGAGAGCGAGCCTACATCGGCAGCCCTCACAGGCTCCAGCGACATTAGTTTTGCCGTGGCGCTGGTCAAGGCATTGAGCATTGGCTGCAGCGGCGTCCTCTCAGTGGAAAGTTGTCCAACACCCCGGAGCTTCGACTTAATATTCCGAGTACTGAGAACCCAATTCGCCTCACCAGAGTGAACCGATCTCGGAGAGATCACAACCTGGGCCATCGATTAACTCGCAAAATTCACTAACGGAACGATCAGCTCGGACTTACCGCACAGACTCTTGTCCGTATTCTGACAGAGACGCAATGTTGTGTCCGGTCCAGTGCAGCGCGCATAGCAAGCGTTGAGACCTTCCAAAGCCCTTCCGGCCTTGTTGCATGCCATCGCTGGCTGGCATGGCCATTGCTTCAACCAAATCGATCCAGAAATAGAGCTACAGAAGCAGCAATGCTCACGCTCTCCACCCGCCCTCTCGCCTCGGAAGAACGGTCCGCCCGTTCAGCTCACTGGCGCGCGTTGCACCGTGACGCCTCTGTTCGAACCACTACGATCGCCCCAGACATGTAGACCAGTAATATCTAAGCCTCGAACACATTCTATCGCGCGATCACATTTGCCTTAGGTTCACGCATAAAATCCGCGATTATTTTCGACTGGAATGGCACGCTGCTCGATGACGCCAACGCGGTGCTGCAAACCATCAATGCAATTTTGAGCCGCTTTGGTCGCGCTGCTGTGGATATGCACAAGCTTCGAGAGAAGTTCGAACTCCCTCCTTCGGTTCTTTTCCGCAACTTGGACATGTCGAAAGATGAAATCGAAGTCGTACAGAGCAACGACAACGCCATTTTTCACGACACTTATGAGTTCCTGGCGCGCAACGCGGCCTTACGTAAAGGGGCTCGAAATGTTTTGCTCGCCGCTGATCAGCGAGCCATCCAAACCGTCATTGTCAGCAACCACATTGTTGGACCAATTCGCACACAAGTGCGAAGACTTGGGATTAAGACTCACGTCACCGACATTTTGGCATTTGAGAGCCGCGCAACTCAGTTTAGGAGCATGAGCAAGCAAGAACGGCTGCGCTTGTATATGCAGGCCAATGATCTGTCCCCAGAAAGAACTGTCATCGTGGGCGATATGCCAGTTGAGACGGAGATTGCCCGCAATCTTGGCCTTATCAACGTATCAATCGTGGGAGGATATGTTTCCGAAGCGCGCTTGCGCGCGGCAGGGCCCGACTACATGATTTATGATCATCATGAATTATTACCAATCTTACAGAAGCATTGCCTTTTTGAGGGCAGTTGAGTGATTGCTATAACATAACTCGCTCCTGCTGCCGCGCTCTTCACGAGAGCACCATATTCGGTGGGTGACGTCGACGATCGAGCTTCTTTGTCACTCGGTCGAATCATCGGTTAGTCCGAGAACTCGCGCCAAATAGCGCAATTCGTTGCCATGAGGAGCTACATGTTCTTCTTTCGCCTGGCACGATGCTTGCTGAAGATCATCCGCTCCGAGAAGCAGAAACTTCAAGGGCTTGGAAAAACAACATGAGCACAACGGCTTTGATCGGTGACGTCATTCCGGGCGCCGATGTTCTGAAACGTGCAGCGCGCATCGGTGCCGAAGTCAAAAATATCGAGCTATCGGGCGATCTACCGGACCGCACGATCGCTGCGATCAACAGCTTGCTGCTCGAGCACAAGGTGATTTTCTTCCGCAACCAACGACATCTCAATGACGTTGAACAGGAGCGCTTTGCCGCTCGTTTTGGAAAGCTAACGCCGCATCCGATGCTCGGCGCCGCCAGGGGAACGGCCTCGCTCCTCGAACTGGATTCCACTCGCGGCGGCAGTCGCGCCGATGTTTGGCATGCGGATGGGACCTTCGCCGACGCCTATCCCAAGATTTTAGTCCTGCGGGCCGTTGTAATGCCAACTTTCGGAGGCGACACCGTGTGGTCGAACACAGCTTCCGCTTATCTCGATCTGCCGCCGCCGCTAAAACGGCTTGCCGAGGAGCTATGGGCCGTTCACAGCAACGTTTTCGATTACGCCGGGATCGCGCGTGTCCGCGAGGTGGACAAGAAACACTTTGACGAGGTATTCACCAGAACGGTTTTTGAGACCGAGCATCCCGTCGTGCGCGTCCACCCCGAAACAGGCGAGCGCACGCTAGTGCTCGGCGCTTTGGTGAAGCACTTTGTTGGGATCTCCAAATACGACGGACAAAAGCTGTTCGATCTGTTCCAGTCTCATATCACCGCGCCCGAAAACACTGTGCGCTGGAACTGGTTAGAGGGCGATATCGCGATATGGGATAACCGCGCAACGCAGCATTACGCCGTCAACGATTACGGGGACCGGCATCGCGTCGTACGTCGGGCGACGATCGAGGGTGACGTGCCTATCAGCGTCGATGGCCGGAGCAGTGTAACGCGCCTGAAGGTGACCGAATAAATGCCCATCGACGCCCAGCGCTCTTGCATTTGAAAACAGAGAAAGCCTGGTAATCGGAGTTATTTCGGGGCAGACGCAGGAACACGCTTTCCGACACGATTCTTAGCTCTCGGGCCAAACCCAGCAGCGCTTAGGTTGATGCATCGTACTATTTAG
The DNA here is from genome assembly GCF_054055815.1 of Bradyrhizobium sp. USDA 4503. Taxonomy (NCBI): domain Bacteria; kingdom Pseudomonadati; phylum Pseudomonadota; class Alphaproteobacteria; order Hyphomicrobiales; family Nitrobacteraceae; genus Bradyrhizobium; species Bradyrhizobium sp. USDA 4503. The sequence goes on along the minus strand of NZ_JBSRXS010000001.1, from coordinate 8,409,181 downwards.
CGTTGACCGGCAGCTTCGAGAAGCCTTGAGCATCACTGTCCTTCGCCAGCGAGCGGTACGTGGCCTTCACGTTTCAATTTAGAAAATCCTCGATCCGTGGCCATAAAGCGCGCCAACATGGGAGCGATGAGCTTAGTCGGTTCGACCACTTGACCACCTTGACGCGTAAGGGCTTCTGCATATGCAACGAGATCGCGATGCACGGCCGCCGGCAGCTCCGTACTCACTTTGACCGGCTTGTCGTCTGGAAGCTCTCCTATTTTGAGTTTTGGCATGTTGTCACCCTCTATACGGCGTAAGTGTGAGGTCGCGATTGACAAGAACACGAACCGGGAAACCAGGTCGTACAGTCAAAGTAGGCTGGATGTTGAGACTGCGTCGAACCACCTGCTGTCCGGTTTGGTTTAGTGAGTCGGAAGCACCGTGTCGTAATGCCTGGATGATGGCGCTGTCGTTGCTGTTGGTGTCCGAGCCGGCACCCAGTTCAGTCCCGACCGCCAGAAACGTCGATAGTGCCGCAGCCTTGAAGAGCTCGCCCCAGTGATTGTCGACCTGGTCTTCGAGGCCTGCATACCCTGCAGTGTCAGCCCCAGGCTGCCGCTCGAGAACGACGGAACGTCCATTTGGCATGATCAGCCGCGTCCAGACGAGCAGGACACGGGACTGGCCGAAGGTGACCTGGCTATCGTATATGCCGATCAGACGCGCTCCCTGAGGCACAAGCAGAAAGCGGCCGGTCGGCGTATCGAAAACATTCTCGGTTACCTGTGCCGTGATCTGGCCTGGAAGGTCCGATCGGACCCCGGTAATCAGGGCTCCCGGAATCACCGTCCCAGCCTGCACGATGTATGGTGAAGCCGGCCGGGTGATGCGGTCAGGGCTTACCGTGCGACGATCCACAGAGGCGTTCACGAAGGCAAGCTTGCGGTCCTGGCCGTTCTGCGCAGATCCATCGTCGCCAGTGCTCGTTGCGTTCGGTAGCACGGCGCGGTCGCTTCCAACCGCCGCAGCGGTGGTCGCACGCACTCCTCCTCCATTGGTCGAAGCGAATAGATGACTGATGCGGGCTGCCTCGGACTCTTGATCTCGGCGCTGCTGGTCCGGATCAGCGCCGATCGCCGGCGGCTGGCCTTGGGCGGCAAGGATCGGTCGACCGAGATCCCCCGGAAGCGGCGGACCAAGCTGCGGGATCGGCTGGCGCGGAACGCCAGTATAGTCCTTCGGGAGCGTCGTAATGCCGTCGGCAACATTGTGGTGCTCGGTGCTGTAAAGCTCATTGGCCGCTTGATTACGGGAGCGATTGTTCTGTAGCGACCACAGCACCGCTCCGCCGGTGACAAGCAGGGCAACCGCGCTCCCGCCGGCCAAGACCTTCCGCGACAACCGCGTCACGCGCGGCTGCTCAGCTCTCAAGCGGAAGCTCCTGGACTGATCCTCTTGTGTCTCAGGCGGAGCCGCTTGCTCCTGATCGTTTCCATTCCCGGTGTTCATGACGACGGCCTCCTGTCGGTCCGGACAATACGGACCTTCTGCTGGTGCTCGCCGCCGAGCCGCAGTTCGGCGGCAGCAAACAGCCGATCGACGATCAATACGTTGCCGTAAGCGCGATAGTTGACGAGTTCAGTCTTGCCGTCAGGGCCGATGACGAAGAGCGGAGGCATCTCGCCCTGTACGATTCCTTGCGGAAATTCGACATAGACCTTGCGGCCATCGTCATATGCGGCGAGCGGCCGCCAGGGAGGACTGTCCCCTTCGATGGCATAGCGGGAGATGCGCTGCGCCGGGTCTGGAAGAACGGGCTTCAGAGCGACTGAACGCGATCGTTCCCGTGCAGTTTCTGGATAGTACCAGGCAACGGATGGCATATATGGCCGCTCGCGGGAGCGTAGTTCGATCAAGTAGGTGCGCCGATCGGTATTGACGACGAGATTGGTCTCGATCGAAGCTCGGGTCGGCTTGACCAGGATATGGACGCGACGCGTGTCGCCGCTCCCGCTCTCGGTATCGCCCACGACCCAGCGTACGGTATCTCCGGCCGCGATCGGTCCTGATCCCGTCAACTGCTCTCCTTCCTCGAGTGCGATATCCGTGATCTGCCCCGGCGCGGCGTAAATTTGATAGAGGGCTCCAGGACTGTACGCGTAAATCTGCGCCGCGTTGAAATACCCCCGCTTGCGCGGTTCTACCCGAGCTGCGCTGTTTGCGGTCTCAACCCGGCTCACGGGTTCAGCGTCTTCCTTCCCTCCCGACTTGCCGCCGAGAACCGGCTTCCAGAGCGGTGGAACGTGAAGCGGTTGCAATCTGTCGTCGAGATGCGCTGGAGCCGCCGGCAGCGGCGGGACTTCAGCGTCATAGCTGATCTCCGGAGGAATGTAGGTCGCGCACCCACCCAGCGCCGAGGAGCCAAGCAGGAGCGCGGACAGAACTGCTCGTTTCGCGGTCACGAACTCGGACCAAGTCGAATTGAGTTTGCGATGTTGGATACGACGCTTCGCAGATGCGTCTGACATCATATCGGTCACTGGCTCAACTCCTTCGACCAGTTGATGGCACGGACATAGACGCCAAGGGGGTTTTTGCGCAGGCGTTCGGCATCGCGCGGCGTCTCGATCACAATCGTGAGGATTGCAGTCCAACGTTCGGTCGAACTCAGCGTGCCGTTGTCGTAACTGCGTTGGGTCCATGCGACCCGAAAGCTCTCTGACGACGCGCGAATGACGCTCGAGACTTCCACTGAGATCTGCGCCTTACCCAGCTTGGCAAAGGGGTCATTGTTCCGCGCGTAGTCGTTGAGCGCAGCGGCGCCGCGATCGGTCGTAAAATCATAGGCCCGGAGCCAGTTTTGGCGTAGAACGATGCCGTCGGCTGGCAGACCTCTGACATCCTCGATAAAGCGCGCCAGATGGTAGGCGATCTGCGCATCAGTGGGTTGATAGTCGATGTTGGCCGGCGCAACCCTTTGGGCTTGGCCGAGATGATCGACTTCGACCACCCAGGGCGTGATCGATCCTTGATTTGACTGCCAGACAAGCCCACCAGCGAGACCGGCTGAAAGCGTCAAGCAACCGAACGCCATCAGGCGCCAATTCTTGGCTTGCAGACGCGCCGATCCAATGCGTTCGTCCCAGACCTGCGCTGCTTTCTGATACGGTGTGACCGGTTCGGGCGTGCGCCCGTAATGAACGGAAGTGCGCTTAAACATCGATGGTTGCCCTGGTATCAAGTGATCGGTTTCAAGTCGTGCGATGGAGGGATTTGAGGCGCTGCTGTGCGGCGGGGGTGCAGTGGTGCGTCTCAGCGCTCTCCTTCGGACAAATCGACGGAGGAGCCGCTGCCACCATGATCGCCCGAGCGGACCGCGTGGCCAGCAGCCGAGGCACCATGCCGGATGGTCTGAGCACGCTTCATGCGGCGCGCCCAATCAGGCTGCCCTTCGGCCGAGGTGCTCGCGGCCTGCTCGCCCGCCTGCCCACCGCCGAAGGCAGCCGCTGCGCGACGCAAAGGACTCATCGCAGCCGAAGCGCCAGCCTCCGCGACGCCAGTAAGGCCGCCGCTTCGATAGGCGGCTGATGCTCTGCTCATGACAGCGCCGCCACCGCGCGCGGCGCCTGCAATCGCGCCGCCAGCGAGACCAGCGCCACCGGCGGCAACACCTGCGCCTGCCGCAACAATACCGCCAGCGGCAAGGCCCGTTCCAATCGCCGCACCGGCGCCGAGCTGGGGTCCGCCCGACACCAGGCCGTTGGCGATTCCGGGACCGAAGATGCCTAGGCCCAGCAAGGAGAGCGCGGCAAGGACAAGCGTCATCGCGTCTTCGATGGTCGGCTGAGCGCCGCCGAAGCCAGCGGTGAACTGTGAGAACAAGGTCGATCCAATGCCGACGATAACGGCAAGAACCAGAACCTTGATCCCTGAAGATATGACGTTGCCAAGGACCCGCTCCGCCGCAAAGGCGGTCTTGCCAAACAGGCCAAATGGGATGAGCACGAAGCCGGCCAGCGTCGTGAGCTTGAACTCGATCAGGGTGACGAAGAGCTGAATCGCCAGAATGAAAAAGGCGAGCAACACCACGACCCAGGCGAACAGGAGAACGACGATCTGGACGAAATTCTCGAAGAAACTGATGTAGCCCATCAGATTCGAGATCGAATCGAGCAACGGTCGGCCGGCGTCGAGGCCGACTTGAGCGATCTTTCCCGGCCGCAAGAAGTCTGACGCGGAGAGGCCTGCGCCAGATGCTTTCAGCCCAAGACCGGCAAAGCTCTCGAAGACGATGCGCGCGAGGCTGTTCCAGTTGCCGATGAGGTAGGCGAAGACTCCCACGAAAAGCGTCTTCTTGACGAGGCGCGCGATGATGTCTTCGTCCGGCCCCCAGCTCCAGAACAACGCAGCAAGCGTGATGTCGATCGCAGCAAGGGTCGTTGCGAGATATCCGACATCGCCGCTGAGCAGTCCAAAACCGTTGTCGATATATCGCGTGAACGTTTCCAGAAACTGGTCAATGATCCCCGTACCAGTCATGGCTTGCTCGCCTCAGGCGCCGCCAGGTTCGAAAATCCCTGCGGCATCCGGCTCTGATCCTTTGGGGCAGGCGTCGAACTGACCGAGTCATCGTGGCCGGGAACTACAACGCCGTCTTTCTTGCCAAAGAAGCGACGCCGGTTTTCGGCCCAAATCTGCTGGCAGTGGCGATAGCCTGCCGTCTCCTCCGGAGTGACGCCACGGCAGCGTGCAAGGTCAGAGTTTGTTGCATCTGTTGTCTGCTCCGCCCTCGGTGTCGGCGGAGAATTGTCTCCGCCACGCAGCTGAATCGTGCAGGCGGCCACGGCCGCTAGGCCGATTGTCGTAAGCAGCGACAGCGCTTTGAATGCCTTTACGTCCGTCATCAGTGAAACATCTGCACGTTGGAGGATTGATAGCCCTGCCCCGGTGTCAGGAACCGACGAAGCTGTTCTCGTCCTTGATCCTGGGCCGATGCGCGCTGAGCGGCTTCAAGGCTCTGCACCCTGCCCTGCGCCGTCACAACAGCCGTAAGATCGGCGAGTTGCTGCGCGTTCAGCGCAAGGATTTGATTGCCAGCTTGCGTTGCCTGCAGGGCGCCGCTTGCGCCTTGGCTAGATGCTACGAGGGCAGACGTCTGGATGCGATTGGTGTCGAGGTTGCCAACGATGCCAGCCTGGACGCGAAGCGCGTCTTGCGTTGCGGCATAGGAATTCTGCCAACGCGCCTGAGCATTGGAGATCAGCAACTGGTTCGACTGGCTGCTGGTAGCTGGCGCGTAGCTGGTTGAGAAGGCGCGGTCGATCTGCTGTACGTCGTAAGCGATGCGCTGGGCCTGGGCCAGCAATTGCTGGGTCCGCTGAATCGATGATTGCAGTTGCTGCAGCGACGAATACGGCAGGCTTACCAGGTTCTTCGCCTGGTTGATCAGCATCTGCGCCTCGTTTTGTAACGAGGTGATCTGATTGTTGATCTGCTGGAGTTCCCGCGCAGCTGTCAGGACGTTCTGAACGTAGTTGCTGGGATCGAAGACGATCAGCGCCCGTGCGGGCACCGCGACGCCAAGCACCAGCGCGATAGTGCCCGCAGCCGCCAATAAGCCGAGACGCCTCATAGAGATTTCTCCAGATTGACGAGATTGGGAATCAGATCGACGGCCCAGGCGACGCCACGGTGCTGGAGCCAGGCCGGCACAAAGCCATCAGGTCCATGCTCGGCGAGGAGCTGCGCAATGGCTGCCTGGTCCGTCTTGGAAGAGGCCGCAGTGAATGCGAGTGCGACCTCACCAAGGCCAAGTTCGAACATCCGGTTGCCGCGACGGGACTGGCAGTAGTAGTCGCGCTTCGGCGTTGCCCGGCTCACAAGCTCGATTTGACGACCGTTGAGTCCGAAGCGGCGGTAGATGGCGGTGATCTGCGGTTCGATCGCCCGTTCGTTCGGCAGCAACAGGCGCGTCGGGCAGCTTTCGATGATCGCCGGCGCAATCGCAGAGCCATCAATGTCAGAAAGCGACTGGGTGGCGAAGATGACGGAGGCGTTCTTCTTCCGCAGCGTCTTCAGCCATTCTCGGAGCTGACCGGCGAAATCCTCGTCGTCGATGGCTAGCCAACCTTCATCGACAATAAGGAGCGTCGGCCGGCCGTCGAGGTGATCCCCGATACGATGGAAGAGATACGCCAGAACGGCCGGCGCGGCACTCGTTCCGATCAAGCCTTCGGTTTCGAAAGCCTGGACCGAGGCTTCGCCAAGTCGCTCGAATTCGGCATCGAGCAGGCGCCCGGATGGACCGCCGAGGCAATAGGGTTGCAAGGCGCGTTTCAGAGAGTTCGATTGGAGTAGGACTGACAGGCCAGTTAGGGTCCGCTCCTCCCTCGGCGCCGAAGCAAGAGACGTCAGCGCCGACCACAGATGATCCTTGACCTCCGGCGTAATCTCGATCTTTTCCCGCGCCAGGACTCCGCCGATCCATTCCGTCGCCCACCCTCGCTCGGAAGGATCATCGATCCAGGCTAACGGCTGCAGGGCGACGGGGTTTTCGTCCCCGTCAGACAATGCGCCGCCGAGATCATGCCAATCGCCGCCCATCGCGAGCGCGGCCGCCCGGATCGAGCCGCCAAAATCGAATGCAAAGACCTGAGAGTTCGGATAACGCCTGAACTGTAGCGCCATCAGCGCTAGCAGGACCGACTTGCCAGCCCCCGTCGGTCCGACCACGAGGGTGTGGCCGACGTCACCGACGTGGAGCGAGAATCGGAACGGCGTCGATCCCTCGGTCTTGCCGAACAGAAGCGGCGGACCCTTGAAGTGCAGATCCCTCGCCTCGCCAGCCCACACGGCTGACATCGGAATCATATGGGCGAGGTTGAGAGTTGAGACTGGCGGCTGCCGCACGTTGGCGTAAACGTGCCCCGGCAGACTACCGAGCCAGGCTTCAACGGCGTTCACCGTCTCGATCATGCAGGTGAAGTCGCGGCTCTGGATGACCTTCTCGACCAGCCGCAGCTTTTCATCGGCAGCGTTGGGATCGCGGTCCCAGACAGTGATGGTCGCCGTAACAAAAGCTTGTCCAATCTGATCCGACCCCAGCTCCTGCAACGCCGCGTCGGCATCAAGCGCCTTGTTGTGGGCGTCGGTATCGAGCAGCGTCGACGCCTCGTTCGTCATGACCTCCTTGAGAATGGCGCCAATCGACTTTCGCTTGGCGAACCACTGCCGACGAATCCTGGTCAGCAGCTTGGTGGCGTCGGTCTTGTCCAACATGATCGCCCGGGTCGACCACCGATATGAAAACGCCAGGCGATTCAGGTCATCCAGAATTCCCGGTGTCGTCGCCCCCGGAAAGCCCACTATCGTCAGAACCCGCACATTGGCCGAACCCAGCATCGGCTCGAGCCCGCCGGTCAGCGGCTGGTCGGCTAACAGCGCGTCGATGTACATGGGAATTTCGGGCACTCGAACGCGATGACGCTTGGTCGAAATCGTCGAGTGCAGGTACGTCAGCGTGTCCTGATCATTGAGCCAGGCGCATTCGGGCATAAACCCTTCAAGGAGGCCGAGCACGCGGTTGGTTTGGTCGACAAACCCACGCAGCACCTCCCGGGCATCTGCTCCAACGGTACGGTCACGCCCCTCGTAAAGCAGTTGCTCTGCCCTGGCGGCCCCCTCCTCTGGAGGAAGATAGAGGAAGGTCAGGAAATAGCTGGACTCATAGTGAGCACCCGCCTCCTCGAACTGAGCCCTGCGTTCCGCGTCAACCAACGCAGAGGCGACATCCGGAAAGGAGCTAGGCGGGTAGGTCCCCGCAAAATGACGCTGCGCCTCGACGAATGCGGCCCAGCCCGATCCCAGGCGACGCAAGGCATTATTCAGGCGACCGGCAACAGCGACGAGTTCAGCAGGCACTGCGCTGTCGAGGTCGGGTCCCCGGAACTTTGCTGTCCGTTGGAACGAGCCGTCCTTGTTCAGGATGATCCCCTCGTCGATGAGAGCTGCCCAGGGCAGGAAGTCGGCGAGACGCGCGTTGGAATGACGATATTCGGCAAGGTTCATCATGACGGAGGACTCAGAGATCGAGATGACCGGGAATGCGCAGATGTCGACGCACCACATCGACAAAGGCGGGATCGCGCTTGGCGGCCCAGACCGCGGCCATGTGGCCGAAGAACCAGAGGACGAGACCAGCGATCCAGAGCCGCAATCCCAACCCAAGGGCTGCCGCAAGCGTGCCGTTGACAATCGCAACCGACCGCGGCGCGCCGCCCATCAGGATTGGCTCAGTGAGCGCGCGATGAACGGGCACGACAAAGCCTGCCACCTGATCATCCATCAGATCACCAAGCCGCCGCCGAAGGAGAAGAACGACAGGAAGAAGCTCGAGGCGGCAAACGCGATCGACAAACCGAACACGATCTGGATCAGCCTGCGGAAACCACCTGACGAGTCCCCGAACGCGAGCGTGAGCCCGGTCACGACGATGATGATGACGGCGATGATCTTGGCGACCGGACCTTCGACCGACTGCAAGATCTGATTGAGTGGCTGTTCCCACGGCATGTTCGAGCCGGCAGCCCATGCCGGTGCCGACGCCAAAAGAACCATCCCGGACATGGCCAGTGAAGCAGCTTCTCGACGAAGACGAAATTGCGGTCGCATGTCAGTCTCCTGCTGATGAAAGGTTGTAGTCGCCGGCGGCCCCGAGCCCGGTGACGAGGGCAAGCTCAGCGAGACGACGATCAGCGCCGCGCCCCGCAAGCACAGCAACGAGGTTGATGGTCTCCGCGATCAGGGCACGCGGAACCGTGATGACGGCTTCCTGGATGAGTTGCTCGAGCCGCCGCAGCGCACCGAGCGCGGTGCCCGCATGAATAGTGCCGATGCCGCCGGGATGGCCCGTACCCCAGGCCTTGAGCAGATCGAGCGCCTCGGCACCTCGGACTTCGCCAATCGGGATGCGATCAGGTCGTAGGCGCAGCGAGGACCGAACGAGGTCCGATAGCGTGGCCACGCCGTCTTTGGTCCGGAGCGCTACAAGATTGGGCGCTTTGCACTGAAGTTCGCGGGTATCTTCGATCAGCACGACCCGATCGGCAGTCTTTGCCACCTCGGCCAGGAGCGCATTCGTCAATGTTGTCTTGCCGGTCGATGTCCCACCGGCGACGAGGATGTTCTTCCGTGCAGCGACCGCGTTCTTCAGGATCCCGGCCTGCGCCGAGGTCATGATCTCCTTGGCGACGTAGTCGTCGAGCGTAAACACAGCGACGGCGGGCTTGCGGATAGCAAAGGCCGGTGCTGCAACGACGGGAGGCAGGAGACCTTCGAAGCGCTCGCCGGTCCCTGGCAGTTCGGCCGAGACCCGCGGCGCGCCGGCATGCACCTCGGCACCTACGTGATGAGCGACCAGGCGAACAATGCGCTCGCCATCAGCCGCGGACAGCGTTTCGCCTGTGTCGATCAGGCCATTCGACAACCGGTCGATCCACAGCCGCCCATCCGGGTTGAGCATCACCTCGATGATCGCTTCGTCTTCGAGGTAGCCGGCAATCGCAGAACCAAGCGCACTGCGCAGCATTCGCGCACCGCGCGAGCTCGCTTCCGATTGAATGGAATGGATTGACACCGTTCGCCCCCACCGGATGAGGACGCCCAAAGAGCGCCTCAGATGGGGATCATTAGAAAAGGCACCGATGGACTTGGCGCAACAAGCGGCTTCCGTGATCGTACGCTGGCGTAGAAAAAGAAAGAGTGAGAACTGATGTTTTAGGCCTACTCAATCGTATCGTACTCGGCGAGCTACCGCTCACCACTCCGCATCGTCATCCGGGGGCACGAGTATGACCGAATCCTCATACAACCCGACTGACTCGACAGCGTAGGAAACATCAGCCGGCTTGAAGAAGAGGATTGAACTCATCCATGAGGAGAAGGATCGTCGCCAAGGCAGCACGAACCAGACCAGCGCCGCGATCTGCAGTGCTACGCTGAGGCCGAACGCGACTTGATAGGCCTGGACGGGCCTATGGCCATCATTCGCAGGCCATTGCTCGAGGATGGGACCTGTCGCGGATTGTACCAGAAATGCCCAACCAAAGTGCAGGACGTTCAGGGCACTATTGGCACGACCGGCAAGCTCCGGAGGAAAGTAATCCGAAATCACCGTGAAGCTGACTACGGTTGCCGTTCCGACAATTGCGACAACGGACCAGGGCAAGATGGACGGCAGAGGCCCTCGCAGGATCAAGGCTAATTCGGCTGCGATAAACAGCACTGTAACCAAGGCTAATATCGTCTCTGCCCCGATTCCCCTTCGTTTGATGTGATGGACCGTTATACCAAACAACCAGGCACCGGCGCTGAGCACGATCGACATCATGAAAAGCTGTCTGACGAGACTCGAGCGATCAAGCCCCTCCACGTCGGTCAGCCACGGCGATGCCCACAATCCCTGCAGGGACCAAGCTGATCCAACGCAAGTCGCCGACAATGGGGCCATTCGCCAAAAGCGTCGATCTCTAAAAACGGAGCTTAGCGTCGCGGGGGTTGACGCTATCAACGGGACAATGCCTCGTTCGGGCACCACGACATAGATCAAAATGGCCGTGCCACCAGTCGCGGCCGCCAGGATCTCAAAGAGCTGACGCCAGCTCATCCAAGTGAGCAGATGTTCGAGGGGAGCCGTAGCGGTTACGGCTCCCAGCGATCCCAGCATGATCATGTAGCCGTTCAGCAATGCAACTCGCTCCCTGGGGAACCAAAGGATGATGGCCTTCAGTCCTGCCGTTAGCGCCGCCGCCACACCAAGCCCGATCATTGCACGCGCGATCAAAAGTGACAGGATGCTGGTCGATACCGCGAACAGTCCGGCGCCCGCTGCTGTGAGCAATAGCAGGACACTTTGGACGCGACGCGGACCAAATCGGTCCAACAATATGCCGACGGGGATCTGAGCCGTCGCGAAAACAAGGAAATAAACTGACGTAAGCAACCCGAGGTCGGCAGTCCCAAGGCCGGTATCCGAGCTGAGATGAATGGCGATCAAGGCGTTGATCGTTCGAAACAGATACGAAAGATAGTATCCGACAGCAAACGGGAGAAATACGCGCGCTGTGAGACTCCATGTCCCAGAAATTTGCATACAGGCCCCTCTTGCTGTCAGCTCGTGCGAGCCGATAGCGCGACCAGCCTTTTGTGCGCTTGGCTAAATTGTTGCCATGGTAGACTGGCGTAGAAAAAGGTAGGCCGATGTGATTTTTGCTCGGGCGCGAACCGATAAGTTCATCAGCTCCGCTCTACCCTTGCAAGGCGACAATGAACCGGACACTCGTGCATGAGGGCTCGGGGCACAAGCCGACTCGCCTTCGCTCCTCTCAGGATTTCGATGATGGCTACCCGTTGCCGTTGCTGGTGCCGCGCCCGTAAAATATCGATGGCCGCATCGCCATCCGGAAAAACGGGGCGCCGCAGTCGACCAGATAGAGGCCGTTCAAAGTTACAGCTCGCGCCGCCGGACCTCGTGCGGCGTCCTGAGCACCCATGTTCAACGTGGGTATTGATGATGACTGAACTCACCGCCGTATCAGCAATGAGCGTTCTTGCCTTCGTCGCCGCAATCAATGAGGCCGGAACGCCAAGCCTGTCGCCGAACGCGTCGCTAAATTGATATGATGCGTCGTCGATTCACGTTTTCGAGGTCTTATGTCTCAAGTCGACTGGTTGAGTCATCTCCTGCAGATCATCACCGTTACCGGCCAACTCGAGGTCCGCTGCGCCTACGGCGCACCATGGCGTCTTATCTGGCCGAGGGCCGCGGCGAACGAGATCCCCTACCATGTCATCGTCAACGGCCGCGCCATTTTCGAGGACCCTGATTCTAGAACGATGCAGGAGCTTGGAAGCGGGGATGTCGTGCTGCTCCCGCACGGTTCGGCGCATGTGCTGCACGACGGCAGCGGCCAAACGCCAATCAGCACGCACCAAAGCAAGGGCTCCGCAGGATGGATGTTGAGCGAGAATGATGGATGGGGGGAGCAACTCGATCTGCTGTGCGGACGTTTTTTCGTCGCGCCACCTCACGATCGACTGGTCCGCAACTACCTGCCGGCAAATCTGGTGGTGCGGGCCATGGAAAGCCATGGAGAAGAGGACATCCCGTCGGCATCGAGTCAACTTTCCGGACTGGTCAGGCTGATGCGAATGGAGTCCGCAAGTGACAGAGCGGGAGGACGCGCCATTCTCAACGCGCTTTCTTCGGTCTTGTTCACTTTGGTTCTACGCGCCGCGAGCGAAGCCGGCAAATCCACTGAAGGCTTGTTGGCCCTTGCCGGCAATCCGAGATTGGCAGCGGCCATTGCGGCGATGTTCGCGGATCCGGCGCGACCTTGGAAACTTCCCGATCTGGCCGATCTATGCGGCATGTCACGCGCGACATTTATGCGCCACTTTCAGGACAAGTTGGGCCGCTCCGCCCTCGACCTATTGACCGATCTTCGCATGAGCATGGCCGCCAACGAGCTCAAGAACCCAAGGATCAGTACGGAAGCTGTGGCTGAGACGGTCGGGTATCAATCCGTTTCGGCATTCCGGCGAGTGTTTGCGGAGAGGATGGGGATGACGCCGGGGGAATGGCGCCGACTGGCGCACAACGGCGATGAGTCTCGGTCGCCGTCAGAATGATCCTTTTGAGCACCAAATTGAGCCAATAGAGGCTCGAAACGATCATTCCCAACGGTAAATTGGGCTCCGTCATCACTTGATAACGGAGCAACCCAATGAACCACACCGCTACAACCGTTGCCGCTGCCGATCCGGAAACCTCCCGTTCGCTTGGGCGGCCGCTGCCGACCAACGCCGTGATCGAAACCATTCTGAGCCGCAGTGCTGCGAAATATTACGACTCGACAGCCGTCTTCAGCGACGATCAAATCCGTGACCTCGTGCGGATCGGCACATCAGCGCCGACATCCTTCCATCTGCAGAACTGGCGCTTCATCGCCGTGCGCTCACCCGAAGCAAAGGCGCGGCTGCTTCCGATCGCCTGGAATCAGCCCGCGATCACCGAAGCAGCCGTCACCTTCATCATCATTGGTCAGTTGGCCGATGCCAGCACCGTCCCTGATCGCCTGGCGCCCGTCGTGGAAGCCGGGATCATGCCGGCACATATAGTGCCGGAATGGGAGGGGCCTGCTCGCGGCCTGTACGACAATCAACCGCAGCGCCAGCGCGACGAGGCCGTACGCTCCGCGACCTTCGGCAGCGCAGCCATCATCTATGCAGCCCGCTCGCTAGGCCTCGGTTCGACACCGATGATCGGTTTCGATGCAGAGGCCGTGCACAGAGAGTTCGGCCTGGCCGAAGACGAAGTCCCGGTCATGCTGCTGACCGTCGGGCCGGAGCGGCCCGGCAACTGGCCGCAGAAGCCGCGTCTGCCCGTGGCCGACGTGCTGCACTTCGCCTAACCAACCCTGAAATCGATCACTTGAGGAGAAATATCATGGCCAGAGCCGCCGCTCTGAAGCCGGAACACGTGCCGGCTGCTTCGAAACCGACCCTCGACACGTTCACCAAGAACATCGGGTTCACTCCAAACATGATGGCGACCTTCGCGCAAAGCCCGATCGCGTTCAACGCCTGGACCACTCTGCTCGGCTCGTTGAGCAAGGCGCTCGACGTCAAGACGCGCGACAGCATCGGCCTTGCGGTCTCCGAAGCGAACGGCTGCAACTACTGCCTGACGGTGCACAGCTTCACGGCGGAGCATATGGCCAAGCTGCCGGCGGAGGACATAATTCTCGCCCGAAAGGGTCACGCAAGCGACCCGAAGCGGGATGCCGCCGTCCAGTTTGCACGCAAGATCATCGAAAGCCGCGGCCATGTCACGGACGCCGATCTGCAAGCCGTCCGCGATGCGGGCTACACGGATGCGAACATCATGGAGATCGTCGCGCTTGTGGCCAGTACTCCCTGACGAACTTCTTCAACAACGTGTTCAATCCCGACAAGGACTTCCCCGCGGTGGCACCGGCCGGCTCGATCTGAGCACGGTCCTGCCGGTTCGCAGATCGGGAAGTTCGGAATCTGAAAACACCACACACAGAGGAGTCGAAGATGAAGGCGATTATTGCGACGGACCAGGCTGCCGGATTTGGCGGGATGAAGCTGGTGGACCGACCCGAACCTCAACCAGCGATCAACGACGTCATCGTAGCGGTTCACGCATCGGGATTCGTTCCGACGGAATTGGAGTGGCCCTCGACGTGGACCGATCGTCGCGAGCAGAACAGAACTCCGTCGATCCCTGGGCACGAATTCGCCGGCATCGTCATGGCGCTTGGCTACGGCACGACGGGACTGTCGGTGGGACAGCGCGTATTCGGCCTTGCTGATTGGTACCGCGATGGCACGCTAGCTGAATATATTGCCATCGAGGCGCGCAATCTCGCGCCATTGCCAGGTGACGTCGATTTCAAGGTGGGCGCAAGCCTGCCGATCTCGGGCTTGACCGCGTGGCAGGGGCTTTTCCAACACGGCCGCCTTCAGGCAGGCCAGAGCGTGCTTGCGCATGGTGCCGCCGGTGCGGTCGGTTCCATGGTGGTTCAGCTCGCACGAGAGGCCGGCGCCTATGTCATCGGAACAGGACGCGGAGCCGACCGGCAGAAAGCGCTCGACTTCGGCGCGAATGAATTCGTCGACCTCGAGAACGACGCCCTCAAAGATATCGGCGGCGTCGATCTCGCATTCGACGTCATCGGCGGCGACGTCCAGAAGCAGTCTGCAGCCCTTGTCAGAGCCGGAGGGACGCTGGTGAGCGTCGTCGGCCCGGTGCAGGCTCGGCCGCTAGACGGTTTGGCCATCGACTTCGTCGTGGAGGCCGATCGTGGTCAATTGAGTGAGATCGTCCAGAGGGTGCGGGACGGAAGACTGCGGACAAACATCGGAAAGGTCTCCTCTCTCGACGATGCTGTCGCCAACTTCAACTCGGCCCAGCGACGCCAGGGCAAGACGATTATTCACGTCCGCTCGTAAGAGCTTGGGCAGGACGAGGGGCTCAGCTCTCACAAGGTTCTCCGATCTGAGCCTCTCCGCTGTCTTGATTTAGAATCATGGAACTCGCGCCAAGTGCAGCACGGCTTCAATGCCTCCATCCAAAGTTTGCTGCGCTTTGGCAGCGTCGGGGATAGCCCGCGCAAACTGTAGGGTGCCCACCATGAGAGCGAAGATGGCCCTCGCCCGACGGTGGTTCGCGGCAGAATCTGCGCCGGGTAGCAGCGCCGCCAAAGTCCCAACGTAGCTTTCCAGCGCTCTCTCGTAATCTTCCCTGGTGTTCTGAGACTGATGCGCGATTTCCGGAAGCAACGCCGCGGAGGGACACCCGTCGCCAGGGTCTTCAAGGTGAGCATAGTTTAAGTATCTCCGGATTGCGCCTTCGAGATCGAGGCCCTTGAGCTGATCTTCCTCAAGCCGATGCTGCTGGTCAGCCAGCGCTCTCGCCAGCGCTTCCCGAACAAGGGTGTCCTTGGAGTCGAAGTGCGGAGAAAAGGCTCCTTTGGTTAGACCGGCCTCGCCCATTATCCCGGCAATCCCGGTGGCGGAGATGCCGTCCCGGCGCATACACTTCGATGCCACATCGATTATGTGCCGACGTGTCGCCGACTTGTGGCCTTTCTCGAAACGCATCTTCTCTCAACTCCAGAAATTTTCCGCACCCAGTCGCGTCAGATCGCAGTTGACTTGTCGTCCAGGACGCCTTCGATCTTGCGGGCAAGGACGAAAAGCGCCCCGTCGCTTCCTAAGGGGGCGTCAAGCTCGAGGCCAATCGGCAGTCCAGTGCTAGACAAGCCAACGGGAAGACTGATTCCCGGCATCCCCACGCTGCTCGCCGAGACGGTGTGGTTTGCCAAGGCGAGATAGCTGACGTCCTGTCCCGCGATATGCACTGTCGCCCGCTCCTCGATCAAAGGTGCCGTGCAAGGCGTGGTAGGCTGCAGAATGACCTGCGCGCCTTGGGTGATGAATGCCTTATCGAGACGGCGCTGGATTTCCGGCCGGCTCACGTTGAGCGCCGTCCGATAGGCATCCGCTGAGATTGCCCCTGCACCGTCCGGCAGTACGATGTGTGCCCACGCTTGCCGAAGTTGAGGCTTAAGCCCATCGTAAATGGCATCGAATGTGGTTGGAACATCGTGGCGGCGAAGGAAGTCCGAGATCGCGCCCATGGTTTCATGGGCGAAGATTCCCCACGTCGCAGTTTGGACGACGGCGTTGAAATCGGCACCAAAGTCCACCTCGACGATTTCGGCGCCGGCGTCCCGCAGCCGCCGCACCACCTCACGGAAGCGCGCCTCGACTTCCGAGTCCACCAGATCCAGGAACTGCCGCGGCGCGAAGGCCAGTCGGACTCCTTTCAGGTCATGGCCATCGGAAATTTCGGCAGTCTGCTCGCCAGTCACGACCTGATCCAGCAGGACGCAATCCTCGACGCTTCGAGCAAATGCACCGGTCGTGTCGAGCGTGTGGGAGATTGGAGCAACGCCCTTGCGCGGCCATCGTCCGGTGGTTGGCTTGAATCCCACCACGCCACAGAACGATGCCGGGACCCGGATCGACCCAACGGTGTCACCGCCCAATGACGCGGGAACGAGGCCGGCGGCCACAGATGCGGCGGAACCGCTCGAGGAGCCGCCCGACACGCGGTCTCGTGCATGCGGATTCTTCACTTGGCCATAACGTGCGTTATGGCCAGTCAAGCCGTAGGACATCTCAACGAGATTGTTCTTCCCGAAGACGAAGGCCCCCGCACGCTTTATGGCATCGACAGCGTCCGCATCTTCGCGTGGCACGAAGTGAGCGAGGCTGTCGAGGCCGAGGCTCGTCGGCAACCCTTTCGTCAGATAACTGTCTTTTACTCCGAGTGGCACGCCCAGTAGCGGAGCCGCCGATCCGGCGGCACGTGCTTTATCCGCTTCCCGCGCAGCCTCCAACACGGCCGTCTCGTTCAGGGTGATGAAGGCATTAAGCCCGGCAAGCGTTCGGGCACGCCACAGAAGCGCAGCGGTGTATGCTTCCGAACTGATTTCGCCACGCCGAATAGCTGCTGCAGCGGCCGCGAGCCCCAGCGAGGAGCGATCCATGAGTTCTTCTTGAGCCATGGGGCGCGAAATGGCGGTGATGTCGTTCATAAAGACCTCGCAAGAGCGGTTTGCGGCAATCGGCTGCCGCGATACAGCCGCTCAGCCGATAACATTACGATCGTAATATTAAATTACGATCGTACTTCAATAGAAAGGAGCAGCTCCTCGGTACACATGAACGTGAGGTCCGACGGCGCTGGACTGAATCGGCGAGCTTTGGAAGTGGACGCCGCTTGGGCTCACGAGCGCCGATCTCGGTCGCGATGATCGATTTCCCTTTGGACGTCGGAAACGCGACAAAAGCCTAGACTCCGCTAGTTTTTTCATCCTCCGGTTCCTGCCGGCGAATATCTTCTGGAATTTCGCGCAGAAAGCTTTGCCCCTTTTGCAGACGGCGCCCGAGCGCCTCGACAAATCCTTCAAAGCGTTCCCTGCCCTTTGCCTGCGCGGCCGCCTGCGCATCGTTGGGCAGCGGCGGCGTAATCGTCAGCCAGAAACGGATAAACAGAGCCAGGGTCTCGGCCGTCAAACCAATGTCGCGCTCCAGCCTCTGCATCTGACGCGACAGCCGATCCAGGCGACGAGTGAACGCTGCCTCCCGCCTATCCGCGCCGTCCGGTGACAGAAACGAAGCGACAGCTGCCTCCACGATCGCAGACCGGGAAAGCTTTTTGCGATCGGCAAGGTCCGATATCTGCTTCAGAAGCTCTGGCGGGAAGTAGACGTTCATCCGGTCGCGCATACTGCCTCAGAGCTCCATACCGTCATTCGGGTCCATGGCGACTTGACGGGCGACACCGGGCATCTGCTGGCGTATGAGCCGGGACTGACGGATCGGATCCTCGTCGTCGTCAAGAACGGCGGCAAATTCCTCTGCCGGTGTCGGTTCGGTCGTTTCCTTGACGATCGCGACATGATCTGGGAGTTCGGGCTCACGACGGAGCCCGCTGTTCGCCGTGTCCTCCTCGGCCCCTGCAGCTTTGTCTGTTGGACCTGCCGTCGGCTTCAACGGTCCGAGCGCTGACCATCCGTCCGTTCGCGATGATCGACCAGCGCTCGCCGGATCGGGCGGCGGCAGAACCCGCTCGGTGAACCGCCGATCCTCGAAGTAGCGGACCTTCTTCGCCCGGATTGGCGGCGTGCCGGCGACCATGACGATTTCGTCCATTTGCGGAAGCTGCATGACCTCGCCTGGCGTCAGCAGCGGTCTCGCCGTCTCCTGCCGTGAGACCATCAGGTGCCCCAGCCACGGGTTCAACCGGTGTCCCGCATAGTTCTTCATCGCCCGCATCTCGGTCGCCGTACCGAGGGCATCGGACACCCGCTTGGCGGTCCGCTCGTCGTTGGTCGCGAAACTGACCCGGACGTGACAGTTGTCGAGAATGGCGTTGTTAGGCCCGTAGGCCTTCTCGATCTGATTGAGCGATTGCGCGATCAGGAAACTCTTGATGCCATACCCCGCCATGAAGGCGAGCGCAGACTCGAAGAAATCAAGCCGCCCCAGTGTCGGGAACTCGTCGAGCATCATCAGGACTCGATGCCGGCGGTCACGGGCGTGCAAGTTCTCGGTCAGGCGTCGGCCGATCTGGTTCAGCACCAGGCGGATCAATGGTTTGGTCCGCGAGATATCGGAGGGCGGCACCACCAGGTAAAGCGTCGTAGGACGGCTATCTGCGATCAGATCGGCTATCCGCCAGTCGCAACGGCAGGTCACCTGGGCCACGACGGGATCACGGTAGAGCCCGAGAAACGACATCGCGGTGGACAGGACGCCGGAACGTTCATTCTCCGATTTGTTGAGGAGTTCGCGCGCGGTCGAGGCGACGACGGGATGGGCGCCCTGCTCGCCCAGATGCGTGGTGGTCATCATCGCCTTCAGCGTCGCCTCGATCGGCCGCTTCGGGTCGGACAGGAAAGCGGCGACGCCTGCCAAAGTCTTGTCAGCCTCGGCATAGAGAACATGGAGGATAGCGCCGACCAGGAGCGAATGACTGGTCTTCTCCCAATGGTTCCGCTTGTCGAGGGAGCCTTCGGGGTCGACCAGGACGTCGGCCACGTTCTGGACGTCGCGAACCTCCCATTCCCCGCGCCGGACCTCGAGCAGCGGATTGTAGGCTGAGGACTTCGGGTTGGTGGGGTCAAACAACAGGACGCGGCCGTGCCGCGAGCGGAAACCCGCGGTCAGTTGCCAGTTCTCGCCTTTGATGTCGTGAACGATGGCCGAGCTAGGCCAAGCCAGCAGCGACGGGACGACAAGACCGACGCCCTTGCCGGATCGGGTTGGTGCAAAACACAAGACGTGCTCCGGCCCGTCATGGCGAAGGTAGTCACGGTCGAGTTTGCCGAGCACCACACCATCCGGACCAAGAAGTCCCGCCGCTCGAACCTCTTCCGCATCAGCCCAGCGCGCAGAACCATAGGTCTCGACATTCTTGGCTTCGCGCGCGCGCCACACCGACATGCCTATCGCAACCGCGATCGAAACGAAGGTCCCCGACGCCGCGATGAAGGCCCCCTCGACAAAGACCTGAGGCGCGTAGGCATCGTAGACGAACCACCACCAGAAGAAGATTGGCGGGTAGTAGATCTTGAAGCCCAACAGTTCGAACCAGGGTCGCCCAAGCTCCGGTTGATAGGCGAGCCGCCAAGCCGTCCACTCGGTTGCTCCCCAGATGGCCAGCAAAACGATCAGGCCGACAACGATCACCTGGCTCCACAGGATTTTGGTACCTGACATCGCGAACGCCCTTCCGCAACTGAATTGAAGAGATTGCTAGAGGCCGAGGTCGCGCTTCCGACCAAAGCCCCATTCGATGCCACCGCCGTCCTTCACAACGCCGGTGACGTGTTGGCCGAGCCTCTTTTCGAGTTCGCGCGACCAGGGCACGAGCTGGAAGCCGAGCCCATCATCGATCATGGCGAAGCGTCCCGAGGTGAGCGTCAACCGCTGGCGATACGTGCCCACCACGTGCTCCCCGGACGCGGCCTCCACATGAGGCAGGCCCGTGTCGGCTGAGACCTTTGCGGCCACCTCGTCCAATTCACGTCGGCGCAACGTGTTGAGGAGATCGCGCTGCAAGATGATGCGTTGGCCCTGCCGCCGTGCCAGACCGTCCTGGATCAGATGCTCGGTTCGGGCTTCCATGGCATCGCGGGTCTCGCGGCCGAATCCGCCCATGGCGAGCGGCATGGGGTCGCGTTCGACGAGTCTATGGTCGAGCCAGGTGGCCCCTTTTGCAGTGACCTGCGCTCCGAGATCGAGATCGGAACGAGTCGCGAGCACCACGGTGGGATGAGGATCGCCGGCTTGACCGAAGCGTCGGACTTCGACGATGCCGCCGGCCGGCGGAGCATGTTCGAAAGCCTCGAGCCCTCGGAAGCGCACGTGGTGAGCGCGGCCGTCCGTTCCATCGATCAGGGCGTAGGCTTCGCCAGTCAGTTCATCATGCAATCCACGGTCGACCAGTCGTCCGATGATCTGGGACGTTGGCTGTCCACCTTCGATGACGTAGTCGGCAACGCCGCGCGCTTCTCCACGTTCGGTGAAGGCGCGGTGCATGGTCTTGATGATGTCGCCGCGCATGCTGAGGTCACGCAGGCTATGCTCGGCCTCGAGCCCGACCATCCACTGCCCCGGCGAGGCGGGTGCAGCAAGACCCATCTTCTCCAGGTGTTGAAGGCGACCGACCATCAGGCGCCGGATCTCGGGATCGGACTTGCCGGAATTCTCCGGGCGAAGATCGATAGTGCCGGTCTCATCGGCCGCCAGCCGGATCTCCCGATCGAGCCGCGTCCATCGTTCCGCCGTGACTTCCCTCTCCAGCGAATTGCGGATCTCGTGCTCCGGTTTTGGACCCAATTCGAAGGCGACCAGTTCCTCGGCGCGGGAGCGCAGGCCTTGGCTGATGTAGTCACGGGAGATCACGAGATCCGCCCCCTCCTCATCTACTCCCCGAACGAGAAGGTGGACGTGAGGGTTGTCGGTGTTCCAATGATCGACAGCAACCCAATTGAGCCGCGTGCCGAGATCGGTCTCCATCTGCCTGGCGAGATCGCGGGCAAAGGCCTTCAGGTCGGTCATCTCGCCGGCATCCTCTGGCGAGACGATGAACCTGAAATGATGCCGGTCGTCTTTGCACCGTCCTGCGAAAGCAGGGCCATCAGCACGGTCGCTGCCGGCATCGAACATCTCGGCCCGCTCACCACTCCGGGTCACGCCGTCGCGCTTCAGATACGAGAGGTGGGCGGTCAGTGGTGCTGAGCGGAAGGCTAGGCCTTTGTGCCGAACCACGCGCGCTTTCACCACAACGCGCCGCGTCGAGCTGAACAATCTGGCGCGGCTAAAGGCGAGGCGACCACGGCCAAACGTCGAGCGTCCATGGGCCGCCGAACGCCTGCCGGCTACGGTCTGACCCGAGGTGTGTCCGGCTTTCTTCGCCGCCCGCAGCACCTGGTTGATGAAGCTCTTGGGCTTTGGCGCGCGTGTACTGCGAATGCGCCCAGGCCGAATTCGCAGGTCGCTGTCGCCTGCGGTCATGACCGGGCCTCGAAGAACGCAGCGACACCTACAGTGCCGAAGACATGTTTGAATGTTCTGGGGAAAGTCTTAGGCGCGGCACGCGCCCCGACCGACCGGCACGCCGGAACCCAAGCCATGTCAATGGCTTGTGGTTCGACCGGCGAGCCCCTTTTATCTCGCCTTCCTAATCGGGCGTTCAAAGTCAACTCATTCCCACGCTTTTCTTCGACTCTTCGCACTTCAGCCATGACAGACTCTCTCCATCGACAACGCACAAACGTCACCACGCCGCGCTTGTGGTTACAGTCACCAGGCGGGGTCCATGCGTTCCTTCGCGTTCAGCACTTCGGCCGTCGCATGCTCTTCATCAGGTTCATAAACAGGGCTGTCCAAGCAGTGCGGCTCCCGTCCCGAAGGGCGGCAGCAGGATAGCGGACATTCCCCGTTTCGCGGCCCCGCCAGGGGACGCTCACCGCGCGCGGATCTCTAGTTTCGTTCCTCCTCAACATGCCGGGCGCAAACCCAACGCTAATCCGTCATCATCTGCACCGCGGCTACCGTGCAGGCTTCAACGGCAGCCGTTGCGTGATCTTGGCGCCGAACCCGACGTGGAAGTCGGTCACACTGACCCACATCCGAGGCAGAATGCTCGCAAGCTCGCGCGCGACCGCGGTGATCGCGCACAGCATGCTCGACCGTTTGGCGATCTGCAGGCCCCACGCCGGCAGTGCCGACCATTTCCTGACCCGCAGCAGCAGGCTTGCGGCCGCCTCGCGCACTGCGACATCACCCCGTTTGCTGATGCGCCCTTCGTAATCGATCGGCGTGCCGGACTGTTGCCGACTCGGCGCCAAACAAAAATGCTCGCCTACCGTTCTGGCGAAACGCCGGGGATCATCGACGCCGACCTTGAACGACAGGGCCGCAACGGGACCGACGCCGGGAACCGTCATCAGGCGCCGCCACACATCATCACGCAGGACGACCTGGAGCAGCACACGGTGCAGCCAATCGTACCCTCTAGGATGGCGCGACGCACATCCAACATGGCGGTGACGCGGTCGTCCCGCGATGAGTTGAATGCCAAGCTGCTCTCCGAAGCTATTGCAGTGCTTCGCGAGTTGGTCTCACGCGCGCAAGACGTCACAGACGAGTCGTGCGATGACGGCCATTCGGTTGATACTTGGAAGAGCGGGGAATTCCGCGCCGCGATAGAGCGAGCCAAAGCAGTGATCGCGAAGGCGGCAGCTGCCATGGCAGGGCCCCGCACAGAGTAGGAGCTGGCCGAGTCGACGCATTGCCGGCCGAGGCCGCTAGTCTCGTCAAGACATGACATCCTGTGCAGCCCCCGGACGCAAATGTCGTGCCTGCCCACTGTTCTCGCTCCTCCGCCGATTGTTTGCTGAAGCAAGCCATTGCTGGTCATCGTAATGCCCTCGAGTCCGATCGAGCTACAAAAACGCCAGTACGCCTGGGGGCCATCTGCGTAACATCGCGCGGCGAGATTGCGATCGTTGCGTAGCGCGAGAGCACGAGCGCTGTCGGCCTACCGCGCGCTTCCATCTGGTCAGCTCGCTCAACGAACAGCGTCGCAGCTGCTGATGACATCCAGCTCGCGGCACACGACGGCGGCGGTTGGACGCTAAGCAAATTTGCAAGCTTTGCCACATATGCTCGCGTCTCGTCTGGCAAAGGGGCTCCCGCGAGATGTTCTTCGTAGCGAGTTGGTCCCGCGTTGTACGCAGCAAAAACGCCGCGCGAACCGTAGCGGTCGAGCAGTTCACGGAGATACGCCGTGCCGGCCAGAATGTTGTCACGCGGATCGTACGGATCGCTCCCTAGATCATAGCGTTGGCGCAGTTCCGCCCAAGTCGCCGGCATGATCTGCATCAATCCCATTGCGCCCTTGGGCGACCTAGCATGCATGTCCCCAGCAGTTTCGATGCTCAATACCGAGCATATCCACCGCGCCGGGATCGCAAAGCGTCGTGAGGCTTCTTCGATGAAGGCCGGAAGCGTGTGGTTGGTTCGACAGATCGCTGGGAGCGCAGCGGACCCGTTTTGGGCCAGAGCGGTAGTGTCCGATGCGGTCAGAGCAAGCAGCAGCGACACGACCACCCAAACAGGCACACCTGACCGAGCCAAGTCTGCTATCGTGCTCGCGCCCGTGCAGCGTAAAGCCGCTTCGCGCCGATCATTTGGACCACCGCTGCGCCCGCCAGGCTTGCGCGCGCTGGCTGGGACGGAGGAATGGTCCCGCAACCGATCCAACCGAGGAATAGCGGGATAAACACGTAGAACACGCACGGTCACTCCTCCCAGGTCCACACCGGGCGCGCACAGCCAATCACCGCCGACGCCGGAAGAAAGCCAAAATATCGGCCGTCCATAGAGTCGTCCGACTGCCAATTCATGAGAAAGAGCTCGCCCTCGCCGACGACGCGGCAGCCCTGCCATTTGGGCAGCGGCCGGCCGCGTCCGTCGCGGTCCTTCGCCTCGCCCACCGCAACATCGTCCACCGAAATCGTGAGCCCGCTTCTGCAGACCGTCTGCCCGGGCAGTGCCAAGACCCGCTTTAGCATGGGGACGCCGACCGGAAGATAGCCGTTCAAATCGAGGAGGGTCGCAAGCGGCTCCGGCGGCTGAACGGCGACCAGCTCGGTGACATGGAAGCGCTTCGTCGGTCGTATGCTGTAGAGACCGATTGGCACGCTTGCCGATGCATTCCAAATGTAGAGTGGAAGTGGCTCCAGAACGATCGTCGCGATGAGCGCGGCAGCGGCCGCAAGCGTCGTGGTCAGCGTCATCAGGCGGCTCGTCATCGCATCACTCTGCGACGATGGAGCCAGGCCTGGTGGCGCGTTCTCGTGTATGGACGCGGGTTTTCGTTGACGGACAGACGGTTATGAACGTGATGCCAATGATCGGGAGCGACGTCAGCCGGATCGATTTCAAGCGCCTCGACGGCATCGATCATCTGCAACACGCGCTCGACCTTCGGCCAGCCAGACAGCCGCAGCACGATCTCTCCGCCGGGCCTCACATAGGGTACGGTCGAGCAGCGCTGTCCCGGTGCGACCGCGCGCAAGATGTCAATCCGCGAGATGATCGTGCCAAAGTCGTTGGATGTCCAACGGACGAAGGCAAAGATGCTGCCCGGTGCAAATGACAGGACACGCCGGTGACGATCAAGCTTTCGTTCCTTGACAACATGACCGAACCGAATGCGGTTTTCGATACGCTTCTCGAGCCACAAGACTTCCACTTCCGTGAGATCGTTCATGCCGCCGCTCCCTGACGCTCGAGTCGCGAACGGTATGCTTTGGGCTGAGCGAAGCGCGTGTGCCTCTTCTGAAGGTGAGCAGGCCTGGCGGCCTGACGTTGCCAGTCAGTTCCCATGAAAGTTGAAGCCTGGTCCGCCAGAAAGAAGCCCAAGTATTTATGGCTAGCAGCAGTACTGGGCTGTGCCCCCTTGCATGCCGCGCTACGGCGACGATGCCGCGCAACGATTCGCGGCTGGAGCGCAACGCGCATTCCAGCCGTCGGCAACGAAGTCGAACGATGGACTTGCACGCAGGGTTCGACGTGTCGCTGGATCCGAGACGATTTAGGAGGTCGACCAATGTCCGGGCCCATTTCGGATTGGCGCCAGGGCGCCATCAATCCGGGCAAACCGGTCGCATCGGGAGCGTCACCAAATGCGGCGACGAACTGACGCGGGCGATGCCGCACAAGGCGGCCATCACGATCCTGACGAGCATTCCCGACAATTTCAAGCCGCGTCTCGGAAGCCCGTAGCTCGCCGGGAAAAAAGATCTGAGGTGCGCCGCGACACCGGCGGCGGTGCGCTGAGGATTTGCCAACGGACATGGCCTAGCGCCGCTCTTTGCCCGCATAGGGAATTGGCGCACGCCGTTTTGCGGGCAGTACGGTGCCGACACCAGGATCCGAGGTCGACTTCTTCTTGCCGAGTTTGGCCCACGCTGTCAGGTCAGCTACTGAATAGACCACACGCCCGCCAATCTTGTGATACTCGGGGCCGGTTCCGTAGGTTCGGTGTTTCTCCAACGTACGGCCGGACAAACTCAAGAAGCGCGCGGCTTCGGACGTGCGTAAGTAACGCGGCGGCTTATCCGTGTTCGGATCGGACATTTAAAAAGCTCCGTGCTCCTTTGGAGCGCGTACGAGGTTCGCCGCGCGTCGACTGCCACGATCGCGGAGTAGAGGTGCTTAGGGGGATGCCGAAGATGATGCGGTGATTTTCGATACCCCCATTGAAGGCGCTCGCCGCAGAGGCCTTGCAATAGCCGCCGATCTATCAGAGCGAGGCTCCGTCCCTCGGATCGTTCAATTGCGAGGGCCGGTGTCTTCTAAGCTCGGTCGGAATGCATTTTTTGCCGAGCAGCGCTCCGGCGATGATTCGATAGACGCCATCGGCAGCAATGCGCGGCGGGCGCTCGGACATCCGCAACTCGTTGCGGAGGGCGAGCTGCCGCTATGGGAGCGTCGGCTATTTGACACGCTATGTCGGCGAAGTGGGCCTCGACGTCGGTCACGCTTCCATAATCGCCGGATATCCGAAAGCTTGCGTTCCGCAGCATCCTTGATGCGATGCGCAGAAGCTGGAGCGAAATTCTCACGGTCCACAGAAGCGCTCCGGCGGTGCCCGAGATGATCGAGCAATATCTTCCGCGGAACCGTGGCACGGTCATCCTCGGAATCAAGAGTGAGGCTCCGCCTGCGGTGACGCTCGGCTGCTATGTCTTGCTCAAAACTGAAATGATCCGCTCGGATCGAGGCCGTGCCCTGGCACCGGCTTGCCAATCGATCGAATCCTGACGGAAGCAAATGGCCCTTCACTCAGATTGACAGACACTTCAGCGAGTCTGCCGGTGTGAAAGCCAGAGCGCGGGCGGCTGCACAGGTCCGAAACTCCAGGCCGACACCGGCGTGAACTGAGGTAATATAGCACCTCCTCTCGTTCAACTCATGGGTCTATCGCATAGGAAAATTGGAGCCTTCGTGCTACATATTTCCCGAATTTGAAGCATGAAGACGTCAACAATGCCTACTCCACACAACCCTCCCGCTGCGGTACGACGCGCGCTACGCAAGCTTGGGGCGGACATCCACGACGCCCGTCGACGCCGACGGCTGCCGATGGCGGTCGTGGCCCAGCGCGCATTCACGTCCCGGTCGACACTGCAAAGAGTCGAAGCCGGTGACACCAGCGTCAGCATCGGCATCTACGCAGGCGTGCTGCAGGCACTCGGCCTGCTCGACGGCCTGGGTCAGGTCGCCGACATCAGCAACGACAGCGTCGGCCAGGCCCTCGCCAGCGCGGATCTTCCCAAGCACGTCCACCTCAAGCGGCCAACCGGACCATCCCGCGATGGCTGACTTCGAGGTGCACATCGATCTGGACGGCCGCACGCGCCCGATAGGGTTGGCGAGGAGCAATCGCGTCAGAGGCGCGGAGACCATCCTCTTCGAGTACGACGCTGCATGGCTTGAGGATCCGGACCGCTTCTCGCTGGAGCCGGCACTTGCACTGACACGCGGCGCATTCGCTCCTCCTGCCCGATTGGCCATCTTTGGCTCCATCGGCGACTCGGCGCCGGACACCTGGGGCCGCCGTCTTATGCAGCGCGCCGAGCGCCGCCTCGCCGAACACGAGGGCCGTGCTGTTCGCACCCTCGCGGAAAGCGACTATCTGCTGGGCGTCGCTGACGAGAGCCGGCTAGGCGCGCTCCGTTTCCGCTGGATCGGCGACGACGTTTTCCAGGCACCGACCCGGGCCGGCGTTCCTGCCCTGATCGAACTCGGCCGGTTGCTCCAAATCACCGAGCGGATTCTCCGGGATGAAGAAACAGATGAGGATCTCCAACTCATCTTTGCCCCCGGCTCTTCCCTCGGCGGTGGGCGCCCGAAGGCCTCAGTCATTGACCAACATGGTCGCCTCTCCATCGCGAAATTCCCGAAGGAGACCGACGACTATAGCATGGAGACCTGGGAAGAGATCGCACTGCAGCTGGCTGGCCAGGCAGGTATCGCCACTCCGCAACACGAACTGATCGACGTCGCCGGCAAGCCGGTCATGCTGTCGCGGCGCTTCGATCGCGACGGTGCGATCCGCATCCCGTTCCTGTCGGCGATGGCGATGATGGGCGCCAAGGACGGTGAGCGCGGCAGCTATCCGGAGATCGTCGATGCCCTTGCTCAACACGGTGCACAAGGGAAAACGGATGCCCATGCCCTTTATCGGCGTGTCGTCTTCAACGTGCTGATCTCCAATGTCGACGATCACCTCCGCAACCACGGTTTCCTGTGGCTGGGAAAGGCAGGATGGTCTCTCTCGCCGGCATACGACCTCAATCCCGTTCCGACTGATCTCAAGGCCCGGGTGTTATCGACGAACATCGATCTCGACGAGGGCACTTGCTCGCTCGATCTGCTGGAGGCCGCATCGGAGTTCTTCGCGCTCACGCTGCCGCAGGCCCGCGCGATTATCAAAGAAGTCGCCGTCGTGACGGCAACCTGGCGCGAAACCGCTAAGATGGTCGGCGCCCGCACGGCCGAAATCAACCGCATGGCCAGCGCCTTCGAGCACGAGGATCTAAAGCGGGCGCTGGCGCAATGACGAGAACGTTCCTTCACAACTTCGAGGCAGCCGACATCAAGCGCTCGTCGCGACCTGCAAGGGCGATGCGGCGACCGCCTCGTTCGAGGCGAGCCATGTCAGGGACCCGGAAGCCGGCCACGCCATCCCTCGCCTCGGCGCCCTTCGCAGCCTGTCCCATGTCAACGTGCTGGCGCCGGGTGAGCGCCTCTCGACAAATGCAGTCGCCGGCTGCTCGTATATCCGATCTGAAGGGTGCTTCGATCATCGCCTTCAGCTGCGATCGACACATCGTCCCTTTGCAAGAACATGGCTTGCTCTCCCGCCGACAACTCCGCCCAAAACCCGTCGATTCCCGCAACAAATGATTTGCCTGACTCTGCTGTGATTTTGTTTACCTCAGCCGGAATGAATTCCCTCCCTCGGAAGCTTCGTGTCAGTCGGTTCCGGGCAGGACTCCTGACGATTTCGTCAAACGGAACGTCACCTATCGGATTGGCCAGCGTATGGGACAAGGGTCAACAGCATCTGCCAGGCGACGAAGCTTGGCTCATCGACGAGCAACGCGCGTCCGGGGAGAAAAAATACTATCGCGCCAACCTGCCCGCCGCGACAGATCTGCGGACACTAGCCGCCACCATCAAGGCACGATGGATTTGCGCCATCAGCAGCTGAAAGAAGAACTCAAACTTGATCACTTCGAGGGACGGTCCTGGCAAGGTCTTCATCGCCACGCGCTGATGACCATGATCGCCTAGGCCTTCTTGCAACATCGTTGCCTCACACAAGTGGGGGCGAAAAACGAATCAACGGACCGCCGCCTCAGCCTAGTCTGCCAGGCGTACGCCACGCGATCCTCGATCTTATTCTTCGATGGCTATCTCAGTAATGCCCACGCTGCAGAAGACGGATCCGTGAAAAACTATGGCATCCGTAAATCTGCCAACGTAGTGCTAGAACCTGTTCGTGCGAGAATGCTCCGACAAACACCGTACGTGAAGTACGAACAATCTCGCCTCGCCCCAGACTATAAACATCCCCGCTTCAGGTTTGATCGTTTCGTACAAAGTTCCGGCACGCTTCGCCTGCGAAATAAGTGCCTCTTTGAGGTTCTGTTAACATGCGTTGGGCAAGCTCCGGGTGCGTGAGGAGTCCTGCCCGGATACTTCGCAAGAGAGGCTGCAACTGAATAGACTCAATTGCAGCCTCTTTTTTATGTCCAATCAGCCCTCAAGGGCGAGCCGTGCTCCGGCTTATTCGGCTATCTGCATGGAATCCATCGTTGACCTTCGACGAAGTTGACTTGAAACGGCTGGCGAGTTCATCAAGTCCGATGGCTTGCGAATGATCAGGTTGTCTGCAACGACCTCTGCACCGGAAGGGTCGACCGCCGTGATGTTCGTGGCCTCGCTCTAATCAGACAATACTAATCCACAGTCAAAATGGGGGAGCCTTGGTCAGCGCTGCTTGCACAGCAATTCGCGGAGTGATGCAGCCGGTGCTGCAGTGCTTCGCAAATCTTCGAGAATACTACAGCAGGCCAAGCGTCTACTCCACCTCGGGATGCGGATGTTCACCACTATCGGCATAACGCAGCGACCACGTCATTCAAGCGGCGGGCGTCGACCATTGCTTGTCTTGATGGAGCAGAGCGAAAATGTGATCCTCCGCGACCGGTCGACCGATGAGATATCCTTGCACTTCATCACAATTGGTTTGACGCAAATAGTCGAGTTGCTCGGTTGTTTCGACGCCTTCGGCGACCACGCCGATCCGCAGGTCCCGCGTCAGTGCGATGATCGATTTTACGATCGCCGCATTATCCGGTCGCCTCAGCATGTCCCGTATGAAAGACTGATCGATCTTGATGCGAGTGTAAGGCAGTTTCAGCAAATAAGTCAGCGACGAATATCCCGTTCCGAAATCGTCAAGTGCCACCGTCACTCCCAATTGCAGGAGGGACGTCAGGATCGATGACGCCGGCGCGTACTTCGAGATCAGCATCGACTCGGTTATTTCGATTTCGAGCCGATGAGGAGCAACTCTGGCTTCGGAGAGAGCCTGCACGATTGTCTGCAGGATGCTGGTGTTATGGAATTGAGCCGCCGAGAAATTCACGGCGACCCTGAGGTCCGACGGCCAGTTCGATAGCGTCGCGCAGGCGCGTCGGACCACCCACTCACCGATTCCGTGGATCAGTCCGGTTTCTTCGGCGATTGGGATGAACTCGGTCGGGGAAATTATTCCACGGACGGGATGCCGCCAGCGCAGCAACGCCTCAAAGCCGGTGATTCGGTTCGCGTGAATATCAAAGAACGGTTGGTAGAGGAGGAACAGTTCGTCTCTGTCAATCGCGAGCTCCAGATCCCGCTGCAGCGCCCTGCGCTCGTGCGCTGATTTGTCGTCGTTGATCTCAAAGAAGCAGATCGTTCCCGGCCCCGCTTGCTTGGCACGATAGAGCGCAATGTCGGCATTCCTCAGGAGCACATGAGGTACGTCGCCGTCGCGCGGGGCCACTGCGATTCCGACGCTGGTCGCCCCCGCGATCTCGCATTTTTCGATCGCGAATGGTTCGGCGAAGGCGCCGACAAACCGCTCGGCGACCTCCAAGACGTCCTCCACCTTGGTCAGATTGGTCATAACAAGCGCAAATTCATCGCCACCGATGCGCGCAACGGTATCGGTCTGGCGTACGCATCGCTGTAGTCTCACCGCCGCCTGCACAAGAAATTCATCGCCAGTGAGGTGGCCGAATTTGTCGTTCACGTCCTTGAAGCGATCGAGGTCGAGAAGAAGAACCGCGAATTCCTCGCCCGTGCGGGCGAGCCTGTTGAGGGCACCTTCTAGGCTCTCATTGAAGGCAAAACGGTTCGGAAGTTGGGTCAGGGTATCCCGTCGGCCCCTCCTTTCGGCCTCCAGTTGAGCAATGGCGCGTCTGGTAAATTCGAAGGAATGGGCGAAAACGCCGCGCAGGAGCACGAAGCCATAGGCCACGACCAGGATAGCGACGAGCAGATAGGCGAAATCGTCGTTTCTGCCGAGGCAAATTGCCGTACCCACAAAGATCGGAGCCGTGAACGCAACTGCCGCCACCGGAATCGTGGCGAAGGCGAATGCGCCACCTGCAAGCATTCCAGAGCAGAGACATGTAATGACGAGCTGCCCGCCATTGGAGGCGTTCGCGAAGAAAGCCACCGGCACAATTGCCCAGGCGGTTCCGAGAACCAGCGCATTCCGTACCAGCCGGTGCATGGCCTGGCGCGACACGAACTGGGGCTTCGTCATCAGTCGTGATGAACGCGCTTTCAGGCCTATCGATAGCGCGCCGCAGACGACAGTCGCCGCCCAGATCAGGGCAAAGTTTCTGTCGGGCGAATGCCAAAGCGCAATTGCGAGCACGGTCGCATTGCAGGCGTTGGCCAGCATGATGCCCAGCGAATAGCCAAGCACGAGGGAGATCTGCTCGGCACGAATGTATCCTGCAACCGCTTCATCGGTGGCCGGCCCACCAAATGCCGCCAAATCTCCGGCCAGGAGCTTCGAGAGCCAGGAGTTCAGATATGTCCTCATTCCGGGACCCTGCAGGAGTGGTTGTAGCGTTGGCGCCAGCTCTGGAAGGTCGCGGCAAATCTTTGACAAAAGATAAACTCTTGATTGTACCAGCCGCCTCGCGACACCTCACGGCGCCGGATTCATTGTTGAGGCTTGGACCGGTTAAAATTGAAGACGAACTCCGTTCGTTTCGTACAGAACCATTGCTTTATCGGATCGCAAATCAGACCTTACTCGCATGCGGAGAGCCTCAGCACCGCCGAATAGAACGGCGGGGTGCGAGATCGATCGGGCCTGACGAAGGGATGGCGGCTGCGCGCATTCCGCGGTTGGGGCGCGTGCTCCGACGACTTTCTCTTTGCGTGCCCTCGCGGTTCGCTGTCCTGCTGCACGGCACGCCAGCCACCAAAAAGGGGCGATCTTTCGGCAAAGGGTGCCAACGATTTTCAGCGGGTCAAAATCGCACTGCAGCTCTCTTACCCTGGGGCCAACCTGCCGGCGGACCGCAATCTGCGTTGATTGCCGTGCTGGTGTTTGGCGGGCCTCACGACTGGCATGCCAAGCAATAGGATGATTTTGCCGCCAGCACGCGAGACCTCAGCCCTCTCTATGGCCGTGTGGCGATCAATCCTCCGGCTGCTGGTCGGATCGCAGCCGTAGGAAGCGGCGCAAGATATTGTTGATGACATTCTTTCCGCGCTCGGCACAATGCGCGCTGCAATCGAGCAGCCGACGACCGTCGCGCCCTTGGCGCGGCTGAGTTGACGCAGATTGGAAAAGGACCGCCATCAGCGCGGGCGCCACCCATGCTCGAAAGCATAGGTGGGATTGATACCGCAATGTGCGTACGTGCCCGATGCAGTGGCCTGGCACTGTCTATAGGTTGAGAACTGGCAATTGCCTGGATAGCCCCAGCTGCGCCCTTGCAGACAGTAAAGGTCCGGCGCGGGCGGCGCTATGTGCTTCGCGCGGTTTCGTGTGGCTGCGGTCGCTCCCGATGCGAGGCCGACCAGGACGGAAAAGGTGACAACAACTATGAACGGAAGGAAAGGCATACGGTCTTTTGACCCCCGCCATAGATTCTTTCCGATAGCACGATCAACCTCAGAACAACCTGTTTGCGTGAACAGACCGCGCAGCTAACTATGTAGTCTAGCCCGACGGGCAATGAGTCAAAGCGCGATGTCTGCACGAAACGTACGAACCGCACCTGTGATCGCTTACCCGCCGAGCGGACGCCTTCATAGAACTCTGCGCAAGTCTCCCCAGCCGATTGCGTCCTAACGCCACATCGTAGGTGCACTGGCCAATGCCGCTCGGCCAATTTTCCTGAGAGCATCGACCGACGTCTCTCCGCGGCTGGCGGCTTCCAGGAGTTTGCAGGCGACATGAGTTCGAGCGCCATTCTCGTGACGCGATACATCTTCGCACACTTCGTCCAGAACCGCTCGCAATAGGGCAGCCAATTCGGAATCAACCATACGAAATGCCCTCAATCCCTCGACAATGATCATGTGTCAGCGTGTAGCGGGATAGACATCAGGTTGAGTGAACCTCAGGACCGGTCTACGCTTTCGTTCACTCCTGTAGGGCTTAGCGCAATAGTATAACGAGTATAGGACGAGCACCGACGCAAGTCACCGGGCTTCCACTTGCACCGCTGATGCCGCCGACGGTTTGCGCGGCAGCGCGGACCAGTCGCCCGGCGCCCGCGCGTCAGCTTTTTGACAGCTTGGCTGTCTAACATTCTTCAGCCTGAACTCCATGCGACAAAAACGTCGCCGACAGGAGTACGACTTGCGATGCATAACCGGACTATCAGCACGTCGAGTATCGAATCCCTCTCGCATACACAGGATGTTGATGAAATCAGGCACTCAGCAAACAGTGACATGCAACCTGATACAGATACCCAGAGGTTTGCGGACGTGCTTGCAGGCATTCAGTCGACACCGAATTCGAACGCTAGTTCGTCTTCGGCGGTAGCACCGTCGTACTCCCTAGTGCGCCGAACTCCTGTGATTGAGATCACAAGGTTTCAATACAAGAAAAAAATGAAGGATTTTCATGGCGCTGAAATCAAGCATATCGCAGCGAACTCACAAGAGTACTCGCCTTTCGTGTCCTCAAAAGCTGCGCGCACAGCAAGTCTGGCTGAGGGCACCGGTACGGCCAGAAGACATACCGACGACGCCCGATATTTTAGCTATGAATTGGGCAACGAAAGCGTCGGGCTTCTAAGAACAGAATCCGGATTTCGCATGAACGAGGTGTTCGAAGGCGAAAAGTGGCGGGAACTGTTTCCCGGGCGAACTGACATCACGTCCACCACAGTTCTTCGGGTTACTCATCCGCTCGTCGACAACGCAGGTGATATTCTGCTGGAACATCAGCTTCGGCTCGATGGCGAACGACCATTGATCAATTCCACTCCAGTCAGCCTAGAAGCGAAATCCCGCCTCGCGGCAATGGGTTTTGTTGAGGTGGATCAAGCGAACATGGTTCTTGACCCTGCCCAGCATCCCGAAAAGTGGACTAAGAATGGTGACGGTGAATGGCAGCGCGCAGATAAACCTGCACTGTATCTTTCTAAAGCTCGGGACACCAAGGACAGCGATGCCGAGAGTGTAACAAGCATCTCGACCGATTCGTGCGACGATGACGTTGATGTAGACAAACTCACTCATGCACTCGACGAGCTCCTCGCCGAACAATAGGCGGTTTGTCCAATGCTCCCGGCAGCAGCCATTCTGCTTCTGCTTCCAGAGGTGGCTGCCATAGACCCATTGCTGAAGGCAATTGGCTTCCTGCGAACTTTGACGAACGCCGACCCAAATTGTGGGCGCGGCTGCAGAGAAGCCAACGTGTATCAGACTTCGTCGGGACTCTTCCTCCGGAGTCGACTTTTTTGCCGAACGCATAGTCCGGCAAGGTGCTGTCTCTTACGAACGTTTCAACTCGCAGTCTGAGTTCCCGCCGCCGGGCGAGCCAGTCGTTCTTGATTACGAAACGGTCTCGGTCGGCCGCTTAGCCGGCTAACCTCCAGCAACCGGTTGTAGGCTGATGACTTCGCATTGGTCGGTCGAGGCGCAGCCGTTCTTCGGGCAGATCCATCCATCGAAGAGGCCGTTGCGGGCGCTCGATCCAAACAGAGCTGACATCAAGGACAACGCGGCGACGCCGAGTCCCGCCGAGAAGCCGGCCCAACGAATTCAGTGGTGACTGGCTCTTTGTGCTGCCAGGTGCAGATTTCCGATTCCGCGATCACTGCCACGGCCCTACGCCCCGCTCACAATAGTCGCCGGCCGCATCTGTGGTCCGCCGCGATTTGGTCGAACAACAGTCGCCACGTATCGACCTCCCCGCGACAATCGGTCAAGCCGCGACGCCTGGGCTGCTCTGAGTGACGCATCAAAGACGAGGACGGCGAAAGCTCCAGCTGCGTGATCCAGTCAACCTCACTCGATGTGACGTTATCAGCCCATCGCCGAGCCCTTGTCCCGCGGGTCCGGGCGCGGTCACTCGCAGGGCTCTGCATCGACAAATCCAGCCAGAGCGTGGCCGCTCAGACAATGGCAGCGGCCGGGCGAGCGATCGCCTTGCCGAAACCACGCAATTCCCTGTGGCCTGTGCCACGTGCGCATTCTGTCAGAATACAAGCGCGCTTCATGTCTGAAACCCGCCTCCGACTGTCTTCGAAAGCCACATTGCGTAAAAACGACGCAAGAGTTCCCCTTCTATAGTGCTGGCCCAAATCCTGCACCAGCTCTCAGCGCCAGGAAGTTTGACGACGGCAACAAGATGGGAGTCGCGTTTGGGCCTCGATCCGTCAATCGACAATGCGGTTGCCGCACCCGAGCTCGTTTGTCTGCACCACGTTGGGAGAACGGAAGACGTTCCTGCTTGCCATGACCTCGCGCGGCATCGGTCATGCGACCGGAAAACTGCCTTCAGAAGAGGGCCGGCGCATCTTCACTTGCACGCGGCACCCCTTCGGTGGCGCGCGATGTTGGTGGGATTCGGAAACAGCCAACCCTGTCCGCGTAAATCTAGGCATTGGTCGGACGGTGCCGCGCGCCACCGTCAAGGTCGCGGAACGGCTTGCTGGCGCACCGCTACACCTATGGAGCCGCGACGGCGGCATTTCGCCATAAACACCGGACCATACCCGGCAGATGTCGTTGATGGCGTCATTCGAAAGCTGGATGAGGCTGCTCAATCTCAATCTGCCTGGCCTAACCCTCCTCCCGCAAGACCTCTTTCCCGAGTTCAAGGCGGCCTCGGTAATGATCGTCGACATGACTTGATCAGCAACCTGGCCGCGCGCAACCGTTTCCCAGCACCGCCATTGCCTCCCGCGTCAAGGCTGATGGTTGCCTGCTCACCCTGAAGCAAGGCGTCAATACATGATCGATGAACTGGATCTGCGAACCTTCACGCCACATCCGCAACGCGACGCTGTGCTCGGCGAAGTGCACGCGCGCCCTTTCACGCGCCTTGTTTCGCCCTTCAGCGTGATCCACTTCGCTTTTCTTGCACAGGGCGAGGCGGCCACGAGCGATCGCTGTCGTTTTATCGATTTTTGCCTCGAGCGCAATCTTACGCCGCCTGAGCAATCGGCGAAACTTCATCAGATTGTCATCGGGCCCGCTACGCTACGCTGGGAGCAGCATTCGGAATTTACAACATTCACCTGGATCTGGACTAACGCAAATTGTTCTGCCGCAGACCAATTTGACAAAGTTGATGGTACCGTCCGATCGCTGATCCGCGCATTGCGTCAAACCGGACAATTGCTGGTCGCGATCAGGCTGGAAGTGGAGCAGGACGCCTCGCCGACCAGGCGAGCCGAGCAGATTTTTGACAAGAACAGCCTGGCCATGGTTGCCACAAAGAGCGGCGCAGGCGTTGCGGCCTCAGACTTCCGCGTAGACGAAAAAGGCTTCACGAAAATCCTCGTCTGCGACCTCGGGTTGACGTCACACGATCTCGGCGCGCTGGTGCAACGGCTCCTGGAAATCGAGACCTACCGTCCATTGGCACTTCTTGGCCTGTCGGCGGCCCTTGAGCTTGCACCATCTGTTGATCGCATCGACCGCCGTCTTGTTGAGGCACTCGAGAAAATGCAAAGCGGTGAAGGGCTGCAGTTCAACAACCATCTGCTTGCCGAGCTGACGGCGCTGGCCGCATCTTTCGAAAGAGGCGCGACCGCCAGCCTGTTTCGCTTCGGCGCCAGCAGGGCCTATAACGAGCTGGTCCAATCGCGACTGTCCATCATTGAAGGCAACGATGTCTCGGGCTATCCAACCTGGTCGTCGTTTCTGGCGCGCCGCATGGCGCCGGCGATGCGAACCTGCGCGACTGTGGAGGATCGTCAGGCGAAGCTGTCGGTCAAGCTCGCGCGCGCCGCCGATCTGTTGCGAACTCGGGTCGACGTCGAAATCGAACGACAGAATCGTGACCTGTTACAGGCCATCAACGAGCGCGCAAGACAGCAACTTCGGCTGCAGTGCACGGTCGAAGGATTGTCGGTCGGGGCGATAGGATATTATGTGGTCAGCCTGTTTAGCTATCTTGCCAAGGGCGCGCACGATGTCGGACTGCGAGTAGAGCCCTCGTTCCTGACCGCAGCCTTCGTGCCGATCGCGGTCGGCGTCATCTGGCTGGTGAGTTACAATATCCGAAAGCGACACCTCAAGCACGACGACACGCCTTCGGTCAGTTGAGACTAGAGCTCCTTGAGGGAATCGGTGCGTCCGTCCTGCGAAGCTTGCATGGTCGTGGTGCGACGCTGCCGCAAGATCGCAGCCGGCTCCTGCGCAGGGTAATGCCCCGCCCGGACCAGCCGGGCGAGGCATTGTGGATCGGGTCAGTCGCCGTTGCGACGGCTGGGACGCGACCAGATCAGGCTGAAGCCCTCGCCTTCCTCGTCAGCGAACAGGTTGGCGAAGATCGGAGCGGTGAAGCTCGGATCATCGAGCTTGAGGCTCAGATAGTCGCGACCCTCGTTGGAGCGCTTGGACCAGCCGGCCCCGATCTCGGCTCGGCCCACGTAGATGCGGTGGCTCGGAGCGTTGTCGTTGGAGCGGTTGGTCTCGGCGACGATACGGACGCCCTTGGCTTGCAGGCTCAGCGTGACAATCTCGCCCTGGAAATCGTTGCCGACCTTCTTGAAAGAACCGATGTTAGCCATGTCACTTCTCCTGTTGTGTTTCGAGCCCGCGACCACCGCGGCCTCGATGGCGATCTAAAGGCCGAGGACGATCGGCGACGCACCCCTTGCGGGCCGGAGCGCAGCGGAGGACGCCGTTGTGGCGACTTTCTTGCCTCGCGAGGAATGGGCGAAGCCCAGGGGAAGAAAGTCGCATCAACGGCGTTGCGGCTCAGACGATCGAGGCGGAGCCGGTCTTCGGCCAGATCAAGCCATCTAAGAGGCCACGTGCGTCCGCGGGCTGGGTCGCAAGCTCGGGAGAAGACTTGGCAAATCTCGGTTGGGCTGCACAAGAAGCTGGAACGGCTCGGCGAACAAAGAGAAACAACCTGCCGCAAAGGGCGGTGTCGTCATGAGAGAACAATCGAGAACGGTTCAACGTGCCAGGCGACGAGGTGGGCCGGGCCGAAATCGGGGCCGGCTGGTCGTAGCGTTCCGAAGAGGGCCGCGATACCTCTCGCTCCAGTCACTTGTCCCCCGTTCAAGATGGCGATCCTGCGCAACCTGTTCGATGAGGAAGGTGACGAGGGATCATTCTTCGCATCGCGGCCATGAGAATGGTTGAGACTGTTGCTCCACCAGTTCAGCCGGCTCAAACAGGCGGGTCTTCGCAAGCAGGAACAGTCACCTGCCGCCAACGCAAAGCGCGTCAGCAGCCCGATCTGCGCAAGCGTGAGCACCGGGTGCGACGAAAAGGGCCACGCCAGCACTGGCCGCCCGACGGCCGCCCGATAGAACAAACCAATGCGTGGTGTGGTAACGACAAGGTCAGGCGTGAGCACGGTGGCGGCTTCATTCAGATGGATTACGATCGCATCTCCACCGCCGTCACAAGCCGCAACTTTGGATATAGAGCTGGACGCGGCGGAGTGCCGGGCGTCCAACTCCGCTCGATGGTTTGAAAAAAACGGCGCTCACGCGCCGCCGAACTTCCAGACGGGAATGCCGAAACGCCTCGCCTTGTCGGCGAGGTTGTCCTGGATTCCCGTACCCGGAAAATGCATGACGCCGATCGGCAAGAGCTCGAGCATGGCATCATTGCGCTTGAAGGGTGCAGCTTTGGCGTGCTTCGTCCAGTCGGGCTTGAAGGCGATCTGGGGTACCTTGCGGGTCGTCGCCCATTTGGAAGCGATCAGTTCGGCCCCCTTGGGTGAGCCGCCATGGAGCAGGACCATGTCGGGATGCTTGGCGTAAACCTTGTCGAGGCGATCCCAGATCAGGTGGTGGTCGTTGAAGTCGAGCCCGCCGGTGAGTGCGATCTTCGGTCCTGCCGGCAACATGACCTCGGTCTGGGAACGGCGCTTGGCGGCGATGAAGTCCCGGGAGTCGATCATGGCTGCCGTGAGCGTGCGGTGGCTCACCAGCGAGCCCGACCGAGGACGCCAGGACGAGCCGGTGTAAACCTCAAATTGCTCCATCGCCTGATCACGGAACAGTTCCAGGCAATTTCGGCGCTCGATCAAGGTGATGCCCTCCGCCGTCAGGCGCTCGAGCTCGACCGATCGCACCTCTGAGCCATTCTGCTCCCGCTGGCTCTTGTGCTGCGCTTGTTCATTGTCGTCGAGCTGGCGTTCGATGCGATCGACGGCCCGATGGAACAGGTTGACGGTTGACCAGAGGAGTTCGCTGAGATCCGGTTCAAGCCGCGTATTGCTTAGCGCGGCAACCAGGATGTCGAACATATCGACGACGGTACCGGCGATCATCTGGCTCTCGGGGAGAGGTCTTGGATCTGGCTGATCGTCGAAGGGGCGATAGCCGAAGAGCTGCAATTCGCTGAGGACGTGTCCGGTCGGAGACAGGGCGTGCGTCGGTTCGATGTCGTCGTGATCGGTCATCGCAAGAGATCCTTTTGGTGGAGCGGCTGCGCCCATCGCGGCCTTCGTGGCGATCACCCAGACGGCGGGCGGAACGGGCCAGAACCCGGAGCGGCTTGTCCGCCCAGGCCCGCAGGGCGTGGGCGGAAGCGGAGGGCCGAAGCGGCAGCGGAGGATGGCGAAGACCGGCTATTTTGCTTCGCGATGCAAAGCGCGCTCGGCAAATCGCGATCGTGTCATCTCATTGCCTGCGCGCGGCGGAAAATAGCCGGACGCAGCCATTGCCGGCCCGCACCCGCTTGCCGTCCGATCGCCCGCCAGAAGGCCGAAGGTCGCGTCCTCTCCGCCAATTGGCGTCGGCCATGACCGATCTTTCGCCATCGGTCGAACTACCGCGACTACCCGGTCTCGATCGTGGACGAGCGCAGGAAGCGGGCGGCATCGTCAGGAACGAGTTGAAGCCACAACGCTGCCCGGAGGGCCTCAAGGCCGAAGATGTGCAGATCTTCATTGAAGTCGCCGAGCCGAGGCGACAGCGAGATCGCTTCAACGCCGGCCTCCTCCGCGCGCCGGGTCAGGATGGCCTGTACGGCGTCCCCGGCGGCATCGGCGTCGCGGGCGATATAGAGCCGACGCAAGCCAGGCGGCAGCAACATGGCTGAGAGATGATTGGCCGAAAGCGCTGCAGCCATCGGCAAGGTTGGCAGGACGCAGCGCAGCGACAGCATCGTCTCGATGCCCTCGCCGGCAGCAAGCACGCCATCCACCAGACCGAAACGAACAGCGTTACCGAGCAGGTCGCCCATGGCCCGCCGTGGGGTGTCAATGGGAGCCTTGCCGAGCCGAATGCGATCAAAGCCGTCCGGATCGAGCCAGGTGCGATGCACGCCGCAGATCCGCCCATTAAGATTCGTGACGCTGGCTATCATCGCTGGCCACGTTTCCATAGGCAAATGCTCGTCCGGTCGATAATAGCAACGTGGATGGAAGCGCAAGCTGCCGCCATGGTGGATACTGACTATTCCGCGACGCCGCAAATAAGCTTCAACCACCGTACCGTCGATGGGGCTGGACATTGCAAACAGACGACGGGCGGCCTGCTGCGATCCGGCTCGCGCTGCTGGACTGACGGCGTTCGGGGTGGGTTGCTGCTCGCAACGAGGTAGCGTTAGAAAGCGTCTCGCCTCCTCGGCCACTTTGCGAAAATCGCGTAAAGCCATACTTCCGCGGATGATGTCGAGCAGGTCTCCATGTTCTCCGGTGGCGGCATCGGTCCACTTTCCGGCAGGCCCCTTCGTCGATTCCTGGAGCCGCACGAACAACGAGCGTCCTGGCGTGTTGCGAACATCGCCAACCATCCAGTACCGCCCCACCCGCTTGCCATTGGACAGATAGTGTCGGCATACGTCCTCGGCCTCGCGTGCGAGGCGGCGTGCCAATTCTGAGGCATCAAAGACCATCACGCGCCCTCCCGCTCAACGAGGTGCGCAGCCGGGCAGCCACCGAGCACCTTGGCCACGACGGCGACACTGCTTGCGTCGGTGAAAATGCCGGCTTTGACCGAGCTTGCATTCTTCCAGCTCAAGACAAGTTTACTGAAGAGCATGTCGCGCGACGGCGACAGCTTGATCATCTTCTGAACGGCGCTTGACATGTCAGTTTCTCCGAACCGGGCGGCCGGGAGCCTCTCTCTCGGCCTCCAACCCGTTCGCGGACAAGCCCGTCCCGCTCTCGCTCTGGCTTTCGGCGGCAAATGGCGTTCGTTGGCGGCTGCCGTGCTATCGGAAAAACCAGGACGCGCCGTTCACATCCCGGATCGGATAAAGCTTAAAATGGCAGCCGGCGGCGGCAGAGGCGGCTATGTCGACTGCCCCTGAGCCAATAGGTTTTCGTGGACGCAAAGCTGAACGCACGAACGCGGGTTGGTGGCGGCGATTGTATGAATCAGCCGATCGTGTTGACGCGAGAAGCCAGATGTTCCGGATGTCGTCGTCGCAATCCCATTCGCAGGTCTCAATCGCGGAAGAATCCGAAACCGCCAGGACCTGTCGGCCCGCGATGGACATGACGGCGAGAAAGCTGCGCCCATCACCTGTGAGTCGAAAGGGTAGACGTACCAGGCCGGAGACCTGGATCTCCGGCCTGGCTGACATTACGCCGCCCGGTCGAGCAACTTCTTGGCCTTGGCCTCCATGTCCAGGCGGACATCTTGATGCGGCTTGTCACGCGCGACGGCGGTGATGCCCTGCACGAAGTCGAAGATGCTTTCAGGCGGGCGGCCCTCCTCCGCCAGCACTGCGTCTATCACCTTGCCCGTCTCGGCCTTGGAGAAGCCGCGGCGGCGCAAAAACTCGGTGCGATCCTCGTCACTGCGTGCCACGATCCGCTCGCGGGCGGCCTTGATGCCGTTGACGAAAGGCATAGGTGAGGAGTTGGCGAAGTTCGACAGCGCCGGGGCGGCCTCGTGAGCAAAGCGTGCGGCTGCGTATTTGGAATGGCGGATGGTGATCTCCTCGAAATCTTCCACGCCCCACAGATTGCGATTCTGGCAAACCGCACGAAGATAGAAGCTCGCCATGCCGAGCGTCTTCGCACCGACTTCCGAGTTCCAGCAGTAGAACCCCCGGAAATAGAGGTCGGGCGAGCCGTCGCGAAGACGACCAGCTTCGATCGGATTCAAGTCATCGACCAGAAAGAGGAAAACGTCCCTGTCTGATGCATACAGGGTCGTCGTGGCCTTGGAAATGTCGACGCAGGGATTGTAGATGCCGCTCGACCAGTCGAGCACACCGGGCACCTTCCACCGTGTATCGCCTGTGCCGTTGCCGGCTATGCGCTGTACGGCCTCGACCAGTTCGTGGTCGTAGATCCGGCCATAGTCGGGACCGGTGACGGCGCGAAGCTCGACACGGCTATCCTCGGTCTCGAGCGTTTTGATCTGCTCGAGGCGATGGGCGTTCAAGCCATATTGCAGGTTGATGGCTGCGAGTGACGCAGGGAGCTGCCGCAGGTAAGCGGCCGGAGCGCCGACCTGGCTTGCAAGCTGACCGAAGCTCCAATGCGTAGGCGCAACCGGTGTGTCGGAGCCGGGCAACATCAAGGCCAGCCGCTCAGGGTCGGCACGGCTTGCGTTGACCTGGATGAGCGCGCTTTCGACCACGCGTGTCCGGCTGCGGTTCGCGCGATCGTGCACCGTGCGCGCCAGTGCGTCGAGCGACAGGTAACGCTCATCCGCCGGGCGGGAAAACCACTCCGAGGACACCCGACCGACGCGCTCGCCGCGACTCACATCCACTCTGTATCCGCCGCTCGCAATGCGGCCGGCATCAACATTCTGCGTATTCATGGCAGCAACCTCCATGACGGGCGCCGGAAGACTCTCCTCCGACCTTCAACCCGTCATGGCCAAGGCCACTCCACTCTGCCTCTCCCTTTTCATCGGCCGCCGAGGCCCATGACATTCTGCGCCGCCACAGCTACCGTCAGGGATGGAAGCCCGAAGGGTGAAAACCCGGCGCAAGCCGGGGTTTCAGCGCAGCCGACAGCCCGCTCCCGCAGGGAGACGGCAATGAACCCAACAGCCGGTCCGCACGCATCGACGTCGCCGGATGCAATCAAGTTCGAAGGACCAGCGGCCGTGAAGACGCGTGGCTCAATGTATCCAGCAGCCAGACATTTGAATCGCCCTAAACTCTATTTCGATGGCGGCTCGCAGGTCGATGTCCGTCAG
This sequence comes from Bradyrhizobium sp. USDA 4503, assembly GCF_054055815.1. Lineage (NCBI taxonomy): Bacteria > Pseudomonadati > Pseudomonadota > Alphaproteobacteria > Hyphomicrobiales > Nitrobacteraceae > Bradyrhizobium > Bradyrhizobium sp. USDA 4503. The sequence continues at coordinate 8,365,610 of NZ_JBSRXS010000001.1, read as the reverse complement.
CAGCGACAGATTAGGGCTAGCGTGCGAGGCGTTGCCCGCACGGGCTGCTCACGGCGCGGCCCTGCCAGATTGCCGCGGTGGAACATAGCGGTTACGGAAGAGGCGAATGTCCCATGGTCCTCCCGGACCCCGCACGACTGTATACGGCACACTATTGATCTCGATGGTCGTCTGTCGCTGGTTTGAACCCGGCAGCAAGCCGTGCTGACGTAACTGAAGAACCAGGGGAACAGGCGCCGGTTGATCGCGATGGACCCAGTTCCGGCCGACAACAGGCCCGAAGTCCGGATGCCCGGCGTCATTCATTGGCGCCGTTGCTGCGCTCTCGGCGGAAGACGAGGGTCCGGCGGCTTCTTGATTCTGAAAGCCGAGTTCGCGGAACTGACCCACGACAGACGGCCCGGCTTGCTGGCCGCGCTGAATTGCGAATGCGTAGGCGACTTCGCGTACCGTTGAGTCGTCGCTGCGTACTCTGTCTCGGGGCGGGACCGGTCGAGTCAACTCAAGGAGGGCGCGCTGGCGACGCAGGTTCTCCTCTGAGCAGTGAAACCCGCGCTGTCGCTGGTATCGTCTTGGCTTTCGATGAAGTTATCGAAAGTGTCGACGCCCCAGAGCCTGGGCCCCTTGATGAGGCACAGGCTCGATGGGAAATGACGAGGCGGCTTGCTGACCCGGAGTGGTCGGTTCACGGGCACCATCCTGCCACACCGCGCGAAACTCCTGCGACATACTGCCCAGCGAATTGTCGCCCGCGTTGGATGATCCGACGCTTCCCAGCGCGACTGGTTGCTGGCGAGAATCCGTTGGATCGGCTGATGGAGAGGCTTCCATACCCGGGTGCTGGATTTCTTCATCTTCGATAATTGTTGACATAGCGCACGCAGACAAAGCTCGCTCGATAGAATCCATACCTGGTCTCCCGCTGAGAACCGCCAAAGCCGGCTTTCGGATTGCGGTAGACTGCGGAGCTTAGCTTACAGGATGCTGACAAGCTCGACGACAAAAGCGGTGCCTGCCTTGAGATGACTGCAGAGGTGAGAACTTCAAAGCCGCCAGACGCGCGCATCTTCCCCCCGCCGGGGACTCCGTCGACTTCAGCAGCGCAGATCCTGGACTCCTCCCGACGATACGGATGTCGTATCGCCACAGGTAAGACAACAACTTCGCGAATTTACCCCAAATCTCCTAAACGATGACCACACAAGAGAGACTAGATGAAGCCACGCTGCTCGTGCGCTTGACGCGATGCACGCGGTGCAGGCGGACGGCGCGGCGTTGAGCCGAATCGTTCGTTGCAAGCAAATCGATCCAGGAGACACGAATGAAATTGGTGAAGACCTCTGTACTCGCATGCGGCCTTGCAGCTTTCCTTGCGTACCCAGTCATTGCGCAGAGCCTTGCCGCGGACGCCAAGGCTCGCAAAGGCGTACAAGGAACAAGCATACAGAGCGGGATAAGCGATGATGAGGACTCCTCGCCTAAGCTCAGGACTGCGGGCGCAAAAGCGGGCAGGAAGTCGACCAGGGGCGCAAAGAATGCAGCCGACGGCAACGCATCCGACAATGAGGCAGTCGACGACCCTGCGACCAACAGCACGCCGATAAGCGGCAAGCGGCACTGACGCGAAGCCCTGTTGGGGTAAACCTCCGGTCGCGCCCTGCGGCCGGAGGTCCAGCTGAAGCGCAGCAAGATGGGTAGCAAGATTGTGATGGTCGGGCGCGAACTTGCGCGGCTGTCCCGGACGGACGCCCTCGCCCTGATCAACTGCGGCGCAACGGCCGCAATGCTCAATAGGGCGAACAGCTAGATGATCTCGAAGTACCGCCGGCGTTCAAAGTCAGTGACCCGATGTTGAACGGCCTCCCACTCCCAGCGGCGGGAGCAGGAAAAGGCCTCAACAAACCTTTCTCCGAACACATCATTGGCCGCCGGGGACTGTGCAAACCGAGATGTTGCCTCTGACAGGCTTTGAGGCAGCCTCCCGGAGCGAGAACACATCTCCATGCTTGCATCACCGACGATCGAAGCCGGCAAGACCGCATCTGTCTCGACGCCCAGCATGCCCGAACCGACGGCACATGAGAGAGCGAGATACGGGTTCATGTCTGCGCCGGCCAGTCTGTACTCAAGGCGATGTGCAGACGGCTCTCCCGGAATGGCCCGCACCGCGCATGAGCGGTTGTCAATTCCCCAGCTTGGGCAGACCGGCGCCCAGTAGCCGGGGACCAATCTCTTGTAGCTATTGAAGTTCGGCGCGGCGAGGACACAGAACTCATTCATGTAGTTCAGTTGTCCGCCAATAAATTGCCTCATGATCTTTGAGACATTGCGAAACGCGTTACTGTCGTAAAACGCATTCTGGCCGTCCGAGGACATCGAGATGTGAATATGGCCCGACTGGCCGGGCCAATCCTCACAAACTTTGGCCATGAATGTTGCCATCATGCCTTTCGTCTGCGCCCAGGCTTTTATCATTGCCTTGAAGATGATCGCGCGATCCGCAGCTTCCAGGGCATCACAATGATGAAGTGATGCTTCAATCACGCCCGGCCCTGTCTCGAAGTGCAAGCCGCTGAGAGGTATTCTGGCCTTCTCACAAAGCGCCAGGATCTCGCCGAACAGTTCCTGGTGCGCGACAGAGCGGGCAATCGAGTAACCGAAGGGACCTCGCGTGAACGGAGCCCATTGGCCGAACGGCTTGTCCTCAATTGTGTCGGCGTTCTCGTTGAACAGCATGAACTCGAACTCAAACCCGGCCGTGCAGCCGTATCCGTGGTCAGCTGCCCTTTTCAGGACTTTACGCAGGATACCGCGCGGGCAGATGTCCTCATGTGCGCCGATAAACTCGGCAAGGTAGAGATCCTGATCGCCGAGATAAGACACCAAACGGCCGGTGCCAGACAGAACACGTAGATCGGCATCTCCGAATGCTGAGAGTGGCTTTTGGGTGAATCCTGCGGGAATGACCCGGTCCGCACAATCCCACGCCAGCACCGCTTCAGAGAACTTGACGACCTTATCTCCATCCGAGAGATCTTCACCCAGGACGTGCTTACCTCGAAGGATACCGTCAAAGTCACTTACGCCAATCATCGCCGCACGAGCTGAGTTCGTGCGAGCCACACGGATGTCGGTCATTGGCCGACTTCCTGCGCCATGAGATCGAACACCTGGTTCATCCGCAGCGCACGCAACTGGCGATAATCATCCTCAAGCTGGACCAAGTCGTTGTTGACGAGATACACGATGCCTGGTGTCGACGCCAGGTCGATCGTCGGGACCAGCTTCTGGCCTATGGGAACGAATGCAATGGCATCCGCGAAGCTCGAGAGGTTGCGGATTGCATCTAATCCCGAGTAACCCGCAACGACGCCGCTCATATCGGAAATCAACGAGACGCACAGTGCATGAGCCTGTCGCTTGTAGGCTCCACGCAACCTCATACACTCACCAAAGCCCTTGGGATCCGCGTACCGCCAGGCCGTTAGCGACATATGATTGTCACCCAATGCCATGGTCCGGGCTTTTGCCGACATGGTTCCTTGCAGTCTCGCTCCGAAGTCGACCAAAACTGGTCCGCGATCATCGACGATGATCTCGGCATGCGCGGGTCCGTTGACGATCTGAAGGGCCTGCAACGCACGCACAAGATAATCGGACAGCTCCAGAACAATTGGCTCCTTGGCTCCCAGCAACCACTCGCGGGAGCAGACCGATGACGCGCCCTCGACTGGAACGGTCTCATAGGTCCAGGCCTCGGTGACGAACGCTTCTCCATCGATCGAGACGGCATTTACGGTATACTGCTGACCGTTTATTTTCTCCTGTGCGAGCGCCAGTTCATTGAACGCTCCGACCCGGTTCGTCTTTCCGACGATGGCAGCCAGAGCGCGCTCAACATCTGCATCAGTCGAGCAAAAGAACACGTCCTCCGTGCCTGTGCTGTTCAGCGGCTTGATCACGATCTCATCGAAGTTCTCTTGATGCTTCCAGCTTGCGATCTCAACGGCATTGTCGGACACGACTTGCCTGATCGATCGCACGCCTGCCGCGGCCAACGCTTCGGACATCCGTGATTTGTCACGCCGGGCGGCTGACAGAGCCGTCCCATTCGAAGGCAAGCCCAGCCGCTCCGAGATGGAATCGGCGAGCTCAACTCCGGTCTCGGACCCCGCTATAACGAACTCCAGCTCCCTGCCGCGGAGAGCCTGAAGATGAAATTCAACGAGCTCGTCGTGTGTCATGCATTCGCGCGGACGGATGACTTCGTCATACAGGTCCGCATTGAAATGCGACTGGAAGATAGATGGAATCTGTGCAGCCGACATCACGTGCACCGTTCCAATTCCGTACCGCCTGAACTCTTCAGGTAGAAATCGGCCAGTCGAATATGCGTCGACGATTACACATTTGCGTTCGTTCATGCGGTCCTCCGATACTGCGAGTAGACGTTGCCGACAGCGACAATCGTGATGAGAACATTTCCAACGAACGTATGCAGCGAAGGCACGATACGAGAATCGAAGTACTGGAACAGGAACGTGATGACAGGGGCGGTGGACAGCACCATGTTGACGGTGAAGGGCTCGACGCGGCGGATACCCTCCTGGATCAAGAGCAGCGGGACAATGATCGTGGAGAGCCCAATCGCTGCGATCGCTGGCCAATGCTGCGAGACCTCAAGCACCGTGGAGGAATAGTCGACCAGTCCCAGCAGCAGGAGAATCGTTCCGTAGAACCGATGCGCCAATACCTGTCGACCAGAAAACCCGTATTCGAATAGCAGTTTGACAAGTATATTCGTAAGCGCCAGCGATAGGCCGGCCACGATTGCGAGGACGATGCCCAAAGACGATCGAGGCCCCCACTGCACGCCCGCATTGCCGCTGACCGAAATCCAGATCATGTAGCCGCCAATCATCGCAATCGTGGCGCTCACGACGATGTCGGTTACCGGAGGGATGCCCTTCCGCCTGATCAGCGCGTTCAACCACACTGTTGCGGCGGGTCCCAGCGCCACCATGAACGCGACGACGATCGCAGGTTCGGCGTATTTCAGGCCGACAAACAATCCGATCCAGCTGATCGCGGTCACGAGATTGAGCGACACAAAAGCCACGAGCGCTGGCTTCGTTGCTCGTGCCTTGCCCGTCCCGTGACCAGCCAGCAGATTGAACGACAGACATACCGCAGCAAAGGACACCAACAGAGCGACGAACAGGTCTGCCTGCTGAAAATACGATGCCGCATACACCTCGCCTGCCGCGCTCAGGACGACGTAAAGCGCCACAAAGAGAACACCCAGAGCGAAGCGGCTTGTCGATCGTCCGCCGTTCGTTCGAGGCTGTCGCGGCGCAGCGCGCCCCCCGAACCATGCCGGCGCGTCGGTTCCGGTGAGCTCCCCTTTTGATCTGGGCGGACCGCGTTTGGTTTGAAATGTCACTGTCCGCCTCTCGTGCTTCTTTGTTCGGCGTACGAAAGGCACGCCTCTCCGAATGCCGTGAATAGCCGCCTGCTCAGCAGATCGGTTGAGGCGTGCCATTCGGGGTGCCATTGCACAGCGATCTGCAGCGTCGGCGCGCCCACGACCGAGACCGCTTCGACCAGACCGTCAGGCGCCCACGCCTCCCGTCTCAGCGCAGTGGCCAGCACCTCTATGCCTTGATTGTGCAGGGAGTTGACCTGTGCTTCGACAGCGCGCGCGATCGGAAAGAGCGCACCGTCGGGACATATCCTGATGCTATGCGCGACATCGTACTGGCGATCTCTCGGGCGGTCCGGCTTCTCGGCATGCATCTGGCCACTCCCCAGACTCCACTCGCTAAGGGATGAGCGAAGCGTGCCGCCGAAATAGACGTTGAGCTCCTGCAGCCCGCGGCAGATGCCCAGGATCGGCATTCCCTGCGCAATGGCGTTCTTGATCGCTACCGCGGATAGCCTGTCCCGCGCGGCGATCACGGATTCCATTCTCAATGTCCTGCTGATCAGCTCCCGGACAGGACGCAGGCGCCGTCAAAACCGCAGGATCGATATTGGATTCGTCTCCCGTCAACACGAGTCCGTCGAGAGCCTGCATGATCGCCGGAGCGGTTTCAACCGACGCATCTTCAGCGTCGATCGTCGGCAATATGACGCACGCCACTCCCGCCTGATGAAGCAGGGCCTTGACGTACTTGCGCCGCAACCAATCGCGATGCACGCCATCGACCAACAGACGGTTCGAGGTGATGCCGACCACGGCACGGGCTTTGTCTGGCCGTCGCAATGTCACGCGAGTTGTCCGCTCGGGTTGGTACCGCGCACAGACTGCTCATACAGACGCCGGTTTCGCTCCTTCAACTGAGTGATGACGCTTGGCTGACCTTGCGGCCCCTTGACGAAGAGCCCTCCCCAGCTTGCGGCAACCTTTGCGTAAGCTGGATCCTGCATCCTGATTTTCTGGGCTTTGTGCAGCAGCCAGAATGGGATGCCGGGCGAGAGGTGGTGCTCGAGGTGATATTCATCCAGGTTTTGCCCCAGGATGGCCCGCTCCAGGAAATTCCCTTTCCGATTTCTGGTCAGATAGACGTTCTGCGTCTCGGTCTCGCACATGGGCGAGTGCTCGGCGAGTTCGACAAACCAGCCAAGGACCTGGAACGTGGTGAGATAGGGCACGACCCAGAACAGAATCACGATGTGGAGCAGCCCAAGGGCATATGACACGCCCAGGATGCAGATCCAGAAGAGATAGAAGCCATATTTGTCGATAAGTATGCCTGAGCGGCTCTCGTCCTCGGCATCTCTGATCGAAAAACGGTTGGTCCAGAGATACTTCAGGTACGCCACTGTCGCACCGCCAAATATCGGCTTCCAGATCAGGTTGAACGCGTACCGCTCAGGCGGCTGCACGTCGTAAACACCGTTGGCCAGGAAGAACTTCAGATCGGGGTCCTTGTCAGGATCGCCGAGATAGGGATGATGCAAATAGACGTGTGAGATCCGGTAGGCCCAGTGGCGCTGGAACAGCGGATAGGCAGCGAATAGAATCCCGAGGACGTAGTTCCAGGTGGTGTTCTTCGCGAGCGTGCGGTGAGCCGCATCATGGGCGATAGTCGTCAATCCGCGCTGGTAGGCGCCGATCAGAAGAACTGCGAGTGGATACAACCACCATGAGACCGACACGGTCGCGAGCGTGCACGCTGCGATCACGGCGTAATCTTTCGCGATATAGGCCGCTCCCGTTATGTTATCGGGCCTCAGCTCGGAGAGCTGCTTATTGATCTCGCGGCTGAATGGAACGGCCTCATAGCGTGACGACTTCAGTTTCCAGGCTTCTGGCTGATTCATGAGAATTCCTTCCTGATGACCTTCCAGGTTGTCAGATTGCGGAGAGCGCCTTGTGCAGGTCGCGGACAATGTCGTTGACGTCCTCGATGCCGACGCAAAGCCGGATCGAACCGCCAAATATGCCAGCGGCCTCGCGCTTTTCCCGTGGAACGGTTGTGTGTGTCGTGGAGACAGGATGCGTCACCAGTGTGCGGGCATCTCCGACATTCGAAACGTGATACATTAAGTCGACGTTCTGGATGAACTTGCGTCCGGCCAGCTCGTCCTCCACTTCGAACATGACCATTGCGCCGTGCCCGTATGCCGGGTTGAGCGTCTGGTCGACGGTTTCCCGATCCGCTCCTTCGAAAAGCCCCGGATAGAAGACACGGCGTACCTTTGGATGCTCCTTGAGAGCGTCTGCGACGACCCTGGCGTTGGCGCAGTGCTGCTTCATGCGAAGCGGCAGCGTCTCAAGCCCCTGGATCAGTTGGAAGCTCGCAAACGGAGCGATCGCAGCCCCCGTATCGCGCAACCAAGTCATGCGGGCCTTCAGCAGAAACTCGCTTTTTCCAAGATCGTCGACATCTTGCAGCGCGCTGCGCCAGATAATCCCGCCATGCGCCTCGTCAGGACCGTTGAACAACGGAAAGCGGGAGGCCCCGCGGTAGCTGAACTTGCCGTTGTCCACAATCAGTCCGCCCAGTGTGGTGCCATGGCCGCATATGTATTTTGTCGCGGAGTACGTCGTGATCGCAGCACCGAGATCTGACGGCCGGCATACCAGTGGCGTCGTCGTATTATCCACCACCAGGGGAACGCCGTACTTCCGACCTATCTCCGCCAGCTGCTTGACCGGGAGCGGAATCAGACAGGGGTTCGAAATCACCTCTCCGAACAGGCATATCGTGCGATCATCGATGGCACGTTCGAACGTCTCGGGCCTTCGAGGATCCGCCGTCCTGACGCTGATGCCAAGACGCTTCAGCGTGTTATGGAGCAGGTTCCAGGTATTGCCATACAGATATGGCGAGGCGACGACATTATCCCCGACCTGCCCGCTTGCGAGGTTGACGATGGCAAGGAAGGTTGCCGCTTGCCCTGATGCGACGGCGAGCGAATCCCTTCCCGTATCGACCGCCGCATACCTTCTTTCCAGCGCGCGCGTCGTCGGATTGATGATCCTTGTATAGGTGAACCCATCAGCCTTTACGTTGTAGACATCGGCAATGTGGTTCAGATCGCCATCGAGTTCATAAGCCGTGTTCTGATATATCGGCACGGCTACAGCTTTCGTCACCGGGTCGCGACGGTAACCCGCGTGCAGAACGGCAGTCTCGGGGGACCATGGCACCTGCGCGCCCGCTGCCACGCGAGGCGGCACCTTGACGAGGGCCTGGGATGTCTCCTGGGCGGATATTGGTCGCGCTGCCGCACCCTGACCAGGGCGGAAGTATGTCCGGAAGGCGCAACCCAACTGCTGAATCCAACCGGGTTGAATTTCCCCGATGCAGCCGATCCGGAAACTCCGCGTCGCAATGTGCAGCTTGGCGTAGATGTAAAGGTTGTGGCTCGCCAGGTGGCGATACAGCCCGTCAAACGCTGCCTGATCCGCCATCCCCGACGGCGCAACGAACGCAACGCAGACCGGCGACTGCACGTTGGCGGTTAGCAGCGGCGAGACCACTCCCTCGAGCTCCTTGAGGAGATCGTCCCTGACCTTCTCATACCTGCGGCGACGGACAGGAATGCTCTCTTCCTCCAGGATCTCCAGTGCCCTGGTCGTTGCCTGAACGATATGGGTGGGAGGTGTCGAGCGCCATTCACCTGTGCGCTCCAGCGAGAGCCATTGGTCTCTCACGTCAAGCACAAATGACCTCGGCTCTTGAACCGCTTTCTCCAACAGTTCGCGAGAGGCGATGACAAACGCTACTCCCGGAGGCCCCTCTATGCACTTGTTGCTCGACGTGACCAGCACGTCAGGCCCCCCCTTGCTCAGGTCAATATCGATGCCGCCAAAAGAACTCATCCCGTCGACGATCGTCTTCACGCCACGCCGCCTCGCCTCCTCCACGATTGCATCCAGCGGATTGACGATGCCGGTCGTGGTCTCGCAATGAACGAAACACAGGTGCGTAACGCCGGGATTTCGGTTCAGATGCTCGCCGATCTCCTGAGGATCCAAAGGGTCGGTCGCCCGCTTGGCAAGCGTCTGCGCTTCGACACCCCATAGCCGCAGCATCTTGTATATGCGCTCGCCATAGATGCCGTTTATGCAAACGAGTGGTTTGTGGGCTGACGACACGAATGTTGACAGAGCGGCTTCCATCGCAAAAGAGCCGCCTCCCTGAATCGGGACCGCCGAATAGTCGTCGGCATTTGCCAGCAAATTGAGGATCAGCCGCCGCATGCGGGCGGTCACTTCCTTGAACTCGCAATCGCGCGATGCAAGGTCAAGCTGCATTTGGCTCCTGACATCCAGCGATAACGACAATGGACCAGGCGTCAGCAAAGAACGCTGTCTTGTCACACTATTCCCCCTCAGTTGTATTCATCGATGCATCTGGAGCAAAACCGCCCCAGCAAAGAGACGGCGAGCGCCGTTCAAGAGCTTTGAGCCCTGCGCGATAGAGCCCGGGTGCGCTTCGGATCGGCAGTCGAAGAAGCTGCCCAGGGACAACCTGCACATCCAGTCGCGGATGCGAAGTGATGTCTCGCAAGGCTCTTGAGCAAGGTCATTCAGATCTCCCAACAGTTCGCATTATGACCGCCCCTCGAACCCCACTTGGCGCGACGCGCCACTCTGATCCGGCCATACGCATCCCGCAGATTTGAGCGCGAGTGTCGGCTTGTCGCCGCGCATCGACAGTCCAACCCGACGGCTTACGCCCGCCACTCCGGCAATATTGAAATCGGATTAGCAGTGCGCGTCGGACCGTGGCGGCCGGCCCGGATCCCGGCACGGCGCATTTGATGCTTGCCGCTTCCTGCGTGAGCCTAAGACTTGAGACATTCGCACACTGTCGCTCGTTGAAGGTTTTTGTACGCTGACGACCCTCGCCGTCCATTTTTCAGATCGTACAACTTGACGTTAGGTGCGTTTCAACCCTCTCCGCAATTTTCTCGTGTGAATTTTTCCTGACGTGCGCCTCCACCTTCGGGAGACAAGACGACGTGTGCTGGAGATTCTCCGATGAGCTCCGTAGTCGCCTGGAGTCCAATGACGCTGTCGGAATTCACCTGAGCTCGATGGCCACGGACAGGTCAGCTGACCTGCTCCGCCCGCGTTGCGTGCGCGGCGCTTTGCCACATCGGCAAACAGATACACGGGGCCTGTTTGCGCTGGGTGTCCGTTAGACAGGTCGCGCCCACTTCTGCAGTTCTTTGACCTTGAGCTCGATCACATAATTCAACCTCTGCCCGGCCGACGCGCTGGGAAGCTTCCGCTCAGGGCTGTGGCGGTCCAGCCGGTCCTTTTGCAGGCTGCGGACAAACAATGAAGCGGCTGGAAGACAATGGAGGACGACTGCTGCTTTCTGGCGTCGCTCCTCCCGATCAGATGATCGCTCATGCTCCGATGCTCGTTGGCATGCGCAACCGGCAGCCAGCAAGCCAGGGTGACTCTATCGAGCAACTTGCAGCTCTTTGCGTCAGCTTGGGGTGGCCCTCGCAGGTGACCTATCATTGACGACGCGGTATTTGCGAGCTCCTGAGACCATTGGATTGTCTTCGCGAAACTCCGGCTGCGGTACCGTCATCTAGTGCAATGTTGCGCGGATTATGCCACCCGCGTGGTGAAAGCTCGCCCTTTTTCCGGTCGAGACACTTGCCGCTGGGATCGGGTTTCCAGGACTCTCGAAGGAGCGTGCGGAAACCAGACTTTGGAACGGAACGATGAGCGCATGTCCAACAAAGAGTAATCAGCTCGCTCGGGTTCGACGGCAGGCTTTTCTGACAGAACGATGATGGTCCAGAACGCGGGTTGCTGAGGACGTCGCTTGTTGATTAAACCTCCTGAGTGCCGCACGTTTGGATCGCAAGTCGTGCGCGGTCTGTCAGCAACCGGCCGCACGATTTTCTGTCGTGTCTGCCTGGCCGCTGCGCTCTGTCGAGTACCGCCTGTTTGTGTCTACGCTTGCATCGTGACCCGCTTGGCACATGAATTGCTGAGAACCTCATCGGCTTGGCTGTTTATCTTCACGCCCCCCAAGGCGGCCAAGCTGGCGAAGCAAACTTGGCGCGGGTGGCTCCTCCAAACACCCGCGCCTTCTTTCCGAAGCGTCGTAAACCGGGGGATTTCGGCACCAGATTCTCTGAGAAGATCGACTCATGGCCCGTAAGAGCCATTAAAGAATGCATGCCGGTTTTGGGTGGTCGAAAGGACAAATCGAAGCTCGCCTGGTAGTTGCGGCGAATAAAGGCTTGCTTCATGAGCCAGCCCCTCACGATCACTTCACTGAAGTGTGCCGCAAGGCACGGGCTCAAATTCATTTCGGCTCTCCAGGGAGTGCTTCGCTCTACCAATTCCGAGAAGCGCGTCTCACTGGGAAAGCGATTCGCGCGCCTTGAGGCCTACCAAAATTCGCGATGATATGTTCTTGTTACTCACCAACGCACCTCAAGAAGATTGATTGGTTCGCTTAAGCCGGTTTCCAACTGTTTCCCTGGGCCTGTGGCAACGAAACTGTCGACAAGTGGTTCGGATCATCGTTGACGACCCTGGTGATAACATCGATGATGCAGGTCCGCCGTCGGTATAATTCAGCACTTACAGGTTTTGGCCAAGGAGGCGATGACTGCGCAGTGTTGGGCATCGCCATCAGGACCTGCGAACGATGCGTTCTCCGTGAGCGTGATCGGGCAGATCGCGCGCGGGCAGCGTTATTGTCGAGCTCGATTCGGCCATCTTCGACGAAGCGCATCACCCCTGCCCAGCGTGAGAGCGCGCATCAGATGGCGTCCGCAAGCTTGTTCCTTGGCTGATCAAGCCGAGTTTTTGTTCGCAGCCATTTTTGGACTGCGTCGTCTAGCGGCCGGACGAGGCCAGTCCACGCCTTGATCGGCGAGAGACAGGCCCTTGTGCTCTGTCCCGTCGCATCAGCGACATCGTGTTTGTGCGAAGGCGGTCTTGCTCCTGACCAGGCCTGGTGTCGGCCTTATTTCATCAGCACTTCGACCTCTGCTCGAAAAGCGTGGCGGGAGGCATCTCGTGAATAAAACATGTGGCCGCCCGGAAACACAACAAGTTTGACGCGCGGTGCGGAGGCAAATGGCGGCAGTTGATCGAGCACGATCTGTGATCCGAAATATGGCGTGGCGAGATCGAACAGCCCGTGCGCGACCAGCAATTTCATGTTCCGGTCCGTCGCCAAGATCTTGCGCAGCTCCGAAACTGACTCCGGAGGGCTGCGGCCGAAATCCCAGGCCTCCCTGACCTTGCGATTGGCCAGTTCATAGGATCCCTCCGGCCGCCAGCCAAGCTTGCGCGTAAGGAGATCGACAGTGGCGCTGGTCAGAGGCGCCACCAGCGTATCGCTAGAGGGATCGCCTGAAAGCTGGAAATCGGACTCCGGATATGGATCGAGGCCACGCACAGAGGCATCATACCTGCCGATTAACTTGCCATTCTTGCGGTCGAACTCACGGCGGAACTCGGCGACTTCGAAACGGCCGGCGAGCCGACGGCTGACCGCTTGCTCGATGCCGATCAGCACTGCGACCTTGTCGGCCAGACGCGTAGTTGCTTCCTTGTCGGCCTGGCCTTTGATGAGATCGACCAGAAACTCGCCGCGCGCATAAGCTTCCACGTCGGCGAGATCGGCTCGGTTTACCGAACCTTCGGCTTCACGCAGGGTCGCGACATAGCTGGGCAGCGTGGCGACGTACTGCAGCACGCTCCTGCCGGCGCTGTAGTCGAACACTGGCGAGACCATGATCAGGCCCCTGACGCCTATGCCCTGCCGCATCTGCAACTGGTCGACGACCTTTGGTCCACGAATGCCGCCATAACTTTCACCCGCGATGTACTTCGGCGACAACAGCCGGTCATGCTTTTCGAGCCAGCGACGGATCACCAGCGCGAGCGCGGTGACGTCGCCCTCAACGGAATAGAGCCACTTGCGCGCGTCATCGCCGGTCGCCACGAAACGGCTATAGCCGGTGCCTACAGGATCGAGAAACACCAGATCAGTGAAATCGAGCCACGTTTCCGCGTTTGGCCTCACCTGCGGAAATGTCGATGGCGTGACCTCGTCAGCATTGATCGGCAGCCGCCACGGTCCGGCATTGCCAAGCTGCAGCCAAGCCGATGATGAGCCTGGTCCGCCGTTGAAGAAGAATGTCACCGGGCGCGTGCCGAGATCAGCGCCTTCAAGCTGATAGGAGGTATAGACGATATCGGCCTGCGGCTCACCCTTATCGTCGAACAGGCGGATGGAACCGACGGTCGCGACGAAAGAAAGCGTCCGCCCAGGCAGCTCAAGCGTGTGCCTGGTGCTGGAGTCCGGCGGCAGGCGATGCTGCTCGGTCAGCGACGACATACTCGGGGTTTGACCGCCACCACCCTTCTGGCCGGCCGGTATTGTGACCTGGGCGGGGGCCGGATTGTTGGCCCGAGCGCTCTCCGTTGCCCCGCAGGCGAACAGGATCAGCGCAAGAGAGGTGAGACCCGGAGCGGTCAATTTCATCGCGTTTCCCCTGCCCGGCGCGGCCCTTGGTGCGCGAGGCGTGTCTGTCAAACGGCCCTAACGAGTAGCTCATGCTGCCGAACAACAAAGCTACCGGATCGAGTAGTCGTCACCGTCGCCTGAGACGCAAAACCGTCATTCCACACACTTCCAAGACGTGCCCGTCACGGTTTCAGCAAAGCGCCCCCAAGGGGGCGCATGGTCGTGCGTGTGGACTTTACGCACAAAGCGAGGCTGTGGCTGTCAGGCAAGTCGTGATCGACGACAGGCGGAGCAACTGCTTCGAGAGTAGTTCGAGAGCCAGGCCACATCAGTGAAGCGCATTATCGATCTGTGTGCTCAAGAGCAATCGCGGTATTCGGCCCTTGGATGCCAATCAGCTCGCTGATTTACGAGTAGAATGTCGGCGCCGCGTTACGCCACCGGGGCAATGTGGCACGGCCGGCGACGATGCCAGACAAGTCTGCAGCGACCTGGACTACCTGCATCTCGACCGGATGAGCGGCCCGATGACTGGGCGCGGGAACTCTTCCACCGTGGCAGGCCAATAGGGATCAGCAGCACGGCTGATGAATATCGGTCGAGTTCTATACCGGACGCCGCCGAGCACCGGCCACATTGCCCGGCATCCATAGCAGTCGCATTGGCGTTTCACCGCCCTCGACTAACTCGGCGTGCATTTTTGACTGCCGCCATAAGCCGCCACCTCCGCCCAACAGTCGGCGGTCTCATAAATCCGCACACTCGCGCAATTGGGAATGCGATCAAAGAACCAACGGGCGATGATCTCGGCGGTTGGGTTCTCCAGTCCGTCGACATCGTTGAGCAGTCGGTGATCGACGAGCTTCAGCAGCGGCTCCAGCTCGGCATCCATTTCAGCGAAGTCCCTCACGAAGCCCCTCGCGTCCACCCCTCCGCGCATCACCACTTCCATACGGTAGTTGTGGCCGTGTAGGTTCTTACATTTGTGGCCATCGGGGAGATTGGGAAGGCGATGAGCTGATTCAAAACTATAGGTGCGACCAATCAGCGTGACCACTCCATCATCGCCGTTCATTCCGTAAGTCCCTCGCGCCAACAACTTGCTCCGCAGAAAAGGGCCTGCTAACTCTCGCCGGCCCTTCCTTATCAGATTGACGGAGCAATGCCAGGCCGAGCAAGGCCGAGAGAGCAGAGCCGAGGCCCGGCAGTATCAGCGTGACCGCGTAACCTAATCTTGCCACGGCAAACCCACTCGCCGCGAAGCCCACCAACGCTGACGCCGACATTACCGAAGTCAGAAACGTGACATCTGTGCCCGCCTTGCCTGGTCGGGCGAGCCCGAGAAACCAGTTCGTGAATGTAACATGCTGAACAGCGAGTGCCGCGAACACGATGCCGACGCTCACAACGGCGCTCACGCGAACGCTGATGTAGCGATCAACCATCGCAAGCGCACCGAAACTTATCGCCATGACTGCGCAGCCCCAGATCAAGCCTCGCTGCGGTGCCATTCGACCGATGATGGCGCTGGTCAGCGGCGCTACCAGCGTATACGTCAATACGTTCGAAAGCGCCCCGATCCATCCAATGTCTGCCGCGGCGAAGCCGAGGTCAACAAGCCGTAACTGAACCGTCGCGAACGCCACAGCGATCCCGATAACCGCCGGCGCGATCAATGCGGCCGTCGTCCACAGGCCAGGGTAGCGAAAGATCGCGGAGATCGAGGGGCGCTGCGTCGAGCTCCATCGGTCGCCGCGTTGCAGCGGTTCAGAAATAGCGAATACCCAACCAGCGAAAACGGCTAGCAGCATCGCCAAACCCAACAAAGCTGGACGCCAACCGACCATCTCGATCAATTGGAGGCAGACGGCGCCGCCGATTACATGGCCGATGGCCCGGCCCCAACCCAGCAGCGCTGCGCCGAGCGGCCGATCGCTGGAATCGAGAGCTTCGGCTATATAGCCCAAAGTTGCGATCCGCTGCGTGGCGGCAATGGTCGCAAGTACCAGGGAGACAAGAAAAAGCGACACAAAATCGGTCTTCGGGTTCAAGAATGCCATTGCTGCCAGCACAATGGTACTGGCGACTTGGGTCAACAGGATCCACGAACGTCTCAGCCCGAGACGATTGAGGCTCCATCGATCCACCACCGGGGCCCAAAGGAAGTTAACGGTGAATGCAAAGAAAGCGGTGCCATACAGGCCGACCAGTTCCAGGCTGGCACCGTTGCCCCGAAGGATCACGGGAATGGCCGAATAGATAAACGCGATCGCCAGATACTGCTGACTAGCCAACGCGACCATCCCAATGTGTGGCACGTAACGATTTCCCATGTCCAATTCCTCCCGAAATCGATTTCGCACGTGCCTTAAGAGAACGGTTTGATAAGACAGCGGCTAGCCGTTATCAGTTCGGATCAGGCCACACTCGATGAATGCACCCCGCGCCTGCCCTTCATCTTGTTGAGCCCAGTTGCCTTCCCAATAGACGGCGCTGTCGACGTCACATTGGCAAGCAAGGCTCCCTGACGGACGCCGGTCGTAGCCATCGCCGACCCAGCGCGTCTCCAGGTCCGCAGGCAGGTCGACAGCGTCATCGCTGGTTAGAAATCCACGGTCCGAGGAGAAGGTGCACTTGCCCGTGGCGTTGTCCTCTCCAAGGGTCGCGCTTGCCGGCAGCAACGCCAGCGCAGCGGCGACAGCTGTGCCTGCCCGCATCATCACGTCTTCACCACGCGCTCGTGCAATCGGGTAATGGCGTCGAGCGCCGACAGGATCGCTCCCTCCTGCCATGGCAGCTGCGAGGCGTGCTCGCCTGCCAGCGCGATGCGGCCGTCGATCTGGCACAGATTGCGGTAGTGCTGCGCGCGGGCGGCCTCGGTCCACTGGCCGGCGCAGCCGAGTGTGAACGGCACGCGATGCCAGGCCACCGCGACGCCGTGCTCGAATTCCGTTCTGTATTGCGGATGGATTGCGGCACCGAACTCGACCGCGCTGGCGACCCGCTCGGCCGGTGTCATGGCGGTGAACTCGAACGAATTGGCGCCCCCATGCATGTAAGCGCCGAGCAGGACGCCGCGGCCGCCGCGGTTGAAGCCAGTGTTCGGATAGGCGATCTGTCGGATCGGCAGGTCGGTGTAGCTGATGCCGCCATAGATCGCCTCGTCCTCTTCCCAGAACCGGCGCTTGAACTGCAGCCCGATCTTCACCGAGGCGGCATAGGGCACGGAATCGATCGCATTTTTCATCGGCCCACTGACGTCGACGGGCAGCTGGCTCAGGATCGACAGCGGAATGGTGCAGATGCACCAATCGGCAGTCGCCTGCTGCACGACGGATGGACTGGTCGTGTCGAGATAGCTCACAGTGACGCGGGAGCTGCTCTGCTGGATCTGCGTCACCTTGGCATTATAGCGGATGAGATCGCCGACCTCGCGCGCGAACGCCTTGCCGATCATGTCCATGCCGCCGACCGGCTGGAACATGGTGGTCTGAAACTCGTAGCGCGCAAAGGTCTGCAAATAGCGCCACATCCGCGACCGCAACAGCTCCTGCAGGGAGATCGGGTCGCTGGGCAGCGGATCGGGCATCAAGCCGCCGCCGGGATCGCGGGCATAACCGCGGAATTCGGCGGCGACGAGGTTGGCATTGTACTTGTAGTCGCGATCCAGCGCGCCCCAGTCGCGCAGCGCCTGCAGCAGAATCTCTTGATCTTCCTTGGTGACGAAATCGTCGAGCCTGCTCTGCTGCGTGACCTTTGCGAGCAGTTCCGACACTTGCCCCTGGAAATCCGCTTTGATGCTGCGACAGCGCTGCGGCTTGCCGTCGAAGGCGCGTGTCGCGTGCAGATAGGCATTATGGTTGAGCTGGATGAAGGGTTCCAGCGTCACATTGAGCCGGCAGCAATAATCGAGCAGCGCCCGGTGGTGACCAGGAATCCGCCACGGACCGGGATTGAGATAGAGCCCCTGCTCGAACTGGCAGGTCTGCTTGAAGCCGCCGAGCTCGGTAAAGCTGTCCCCGCCACGGATCGACCAGTTGCGGCCGCCGGCGCGGCTGTTGAATTCGAGGATCTGGACCTTGTAGCCGGCCTTGCGCAGTTCCAGCGCCGCCGTCATCCCGGCAAGACCAGCGCCAAGAATCAGCACGGAAGCGCCCTTAACATCGCCCGCGAGCTTGAGCGGCCCCTTGTAGGCGGACTCGGATGCGAAGCCGAGGCTCGTCATCGCGTGATACATCGCCGAACTGCCGGCGATGGTGCCGATCAGCGCCAGCAGATCCCGCCGCCTGATCACAGATTCATTCTGCACCGGCGTTCACCCCTCCGGCTCGTGCGATCAGTTTCGAGAAAGTGCGCACGCTGCAGTACAGACTGGTGGCGCTGCCGCGATGCGCCTCCGAGATCGCTTTCGATTGTCGCATTCCCACATTGGTCGTGTACCGCGTCGATCGTCGTCGATAAAACAATCATAGCTATCTATCCGCAGTCCTGAGGTAGGCAGGCCGATCCGCGGTCGCTTCAAATGCAGGAGCTGGTCAGTACACCTGAGTTGATGAACCAACGTCCGGTCACCTCTGGCGACGACTAGCGAGCCGTCGATCAGAGCTCGACGCGTCGAAGCCGCGGACGTTTCGTTCCCCGAGGCGCTTGCCGGACATGTATAGCCGTTCGACGGAAAACGAAGCAGTTGATCACGCGGCACGAGCCCCTTGAGCGACTTCTTAAGCATTCGACTGAGTCTGTTGTGCACCAGCAAGAGCGATGCCAACATTTCACGACATCGAGAGGCGGAGAAGCAGACGAGCCCAGATGTGCGGTAGGGCAGACGATGACTGATGTCCTCAGAGGTGTTGGCGCTCTTTCATTGCCGACCCTCGAGCGCAATATCGAAAGTTTCTGGTTCTAGTCCCACGACCAAGCCACTCCGCCGGCGATTGCGGACACAGCGACCAGTGGAGCGTCGGGACTAACCGCGCTCGGCCATGGAGCGCAAATGCAGTTTTGAACGCCTGCAATCGGCCATTTCGACGTCGCTTTCGGGCCGGTGGTATTGAACCCGACATTGTTCGATGTCTGACGCATGGAGTTAATGACGCCGAAGACGCGCGATAATTAGCTCGATCTTGTCCATCATGTGCAACGATAGTCGCGTCGGCCGAACGCGGACCGTCGCAGTTGCCCCTCTTGCATCGGACAGCTGAAGATTGCGGCATTGGCATGCCCGCCTTCTTCAGCCACGGCTTCGGTCGCGCCGGCGACACCAGTCACGCAGCTCGTGTGCTTGAAGCCGATTGTCGTAGCCATTTTTCTTGATGGCGACCGTCACGATCCAACCGTCCACCTTGCTGTGCATTGGAACGCGCATCCGCCAGATGTCGTTTGTACCGATGCCCCTGCAGCTCGGGAGCCGCCAGATATCTCGGGAGCCGCCAGATATAATGTCTGCTATCAACGATGCGGGACAGCTATGGCATTCGCCAAGCCAAATGGCCACCGCCGGACCTGGCGTGGCTCAGTTCAGCCGCTTGTGGCGACAATCCTATTCCCACAAAACTGTCAAGTCTGAGACTAGAGGGATGAATCATGCAGGAGCTCCCCATGCCGCATCACAACGAGCGGGGACTCGTCGACCGAGATGCTTTCGCGCATCGGGTCGCGCATAAGCCTGGAGGCTTCCGCGCCCCGAAGCTCATCTGGTTATATGAGTTCACCCCGGCTTGAGCGGCTTTTCGAGTCCTTGCCAGCGATAGATTGCAAATGACAGCGCCCAACTGACCAGGAAGATGCCGACCACGAGATAGCCGAAATTGGCCAAGCTCCCGTTGAGATCGTCCACCGCGCTCCAGAAGGTGCCTTCAAGCGCCAATTTGTTGGCGAGCAGGCCGAGTGCCTCGATGCCGCCGATCAGCAGCGCCACGACGACTGAGATGGCCGTAATGGTCAGATTGTACCAGATCTTGCGGATCGGGTTGAGGAAAGCCCAACCATAAGCGCCGACCATCAAGACGCTGTCGGTCGTATCGACGAGCATCATGCCGGCGGTGAAGAGAGCCGGAAATATCATCACCGTGCTGAAGTCCAGCCCTCCCGAAGCTTGCCCGGCGGCGACGGTGAAAAGGCTGATTTCCGTCGCGGTATCGAATCCGAGGCCGAACAACAGACCGATCGCGAACATCTGCCAGCTCGCCGTCACCATGCGAAACAGCGGGCGCAAGAGCCGAGACAGCAAGCCGCGACCGGACAGAAGCAGATCGAACTCATGCTCTTTGATGTGTTCGCCACGCCGCGCACGCTGAAAGCTCCGCCAGACATCCCGTAGGATCACAAGGTTGATGGCGGCAATCGTCAGCAAGAAGAAGGCCGATGCACCGGTACCGATGATGCTGCCAACCGCCCGGAACTCGTGGAAACCGCTTTGCAGCGCGAGCGCCGCAGCTGCGATCGCGGCGACCGCCACTGCAACCGACAAGGAATGACCAAGGGCGAAGAAAAGTCCGACCGCGAGGGGGTGTCTGCCATCCTGCATCAGCTTGCGAACGACATTGTCGATGGTCGCGATATGATCGGCATCGACGGCGTGCCGAAGGCCGAGCACATAGGCCAGCAACGCTGTCGCCAGCAGCGTCGGCCGCTCTGACAGCGCCACGATGGCCCAAGTCCAGGCGAAGCAATTGATGGCCAACAAGAAGGCATAGAGCGCGATGATTCGACTACGCGAGGCGGCCGATGCGTCGTCTATGGCAAGCTTTAGATACGCGAACATGATCTTGCCTCGGCAGCGCATCCAAGGATGAGTTCGACCACGAACGTCCCTCGCTTCATAAGTGCCAAGCGCGTCAAAGCCGGTTCGTTCAGGCTGAAGACGAACCGGCGGGTACAGCATCCGATGATCGTGACCATTCGCAGCACGAGATGGACAATCGCGCTGGTCGCAACGGCAGTGGAGTTGAGTGGCATTTCCTACTTCTCAGGGCTGGTGCCCCCTCGCGATGTAGGTTTTGTGCCGCTCTGCTGGGCTAACGTGCTGGGCCGCTTCGTGCGGCTTCTATCCCGCCGTCAGCCGGCGTCGCGCGACTCGTTGGCGAAGATCGTGAGACACAGTGGCTCAGGAAAAAGAGGTCGCTTTGCCCCTCAATCCCGGATTGCGGACGAGATCGAGGCGCCGGGACACTGCGGCTCTGCTGCACGAGAACCTGGCGCGGCGCTAGCCGCGCACGCAGAAAAAAGGTCGGTTAAACACTCAGGCGACTGGAAGGCTGACTTCCTCTCTGTCCTTCGTCATGGCGTCATAGACTCTGACCTGGAGCATGGGACGGCGCTTCTTGAGCTCTTGCGCTCCTGCCCAGGCGCCGTCTCTTGTCGCGAATTCGGTTTTCAATTGACCGTCGACTTCGAGCACATAGCCGGAAGCGGGCAATCGACGAGTGGATGCAACCATCTTAATCCTTCAGCATCGACGAATCCGATCGATGTTCCCAGTTAACCCGAGTCGCCTTTGCCAGACCAGTAGGCTGGTGAGCGGCATCCGCGACGACGAAGCGACAGGTTTATCGCTGCTCATCGCAGAGGAGTGCGCGCCATCACGGCGTCGACGACGACTTCCGCTGCTTGCTCTGGGGCCTGCTCCATCGTCCTGAGATGAATTTCCGGCCTTATCGGCGCTTCGTAGGACGCATCGATGCCTGTGAAGTTCTTGATCTCACCGGCTTTTGCCTTTGAGTAGAGACCCTTTGGATCCCGCCTTGCGCATTCCTCGATTGGCGTATCGACAAAGACTTCGATGAACTCGTCCTTGCCGATCAGGCTGCGAACCATGTCTCGTTCGGACCTGTAGGGGGAGATGAACGAGCAGATCACGATCAATCCGCTGTCCAGCATCAACTTGGCGACGTGTCCAACGCGCCGAATGTTCTCCACCCGCTCAACCTTCGAGAAGCCCAGGTCCGCGTTCAATCCGTTCCGGAGGTCGTCACCATCCAGCAGCATGGCATGCCGCGACATTGCGAGCAGCTTCTGATCAACCATGTTGGCGATCGTCGACTTTCCCGCGCCAGACAGACCGGTGAACCAGACGACGCAAGGCTTCTGATCCTTGAGCGCGGCCCGCTCACTCCTGCCCACCGAAAGCGCCTGCCGGGGAACATTGCTGGCCCTCCGCAGCGGAAACGCAATCATGCCGGCGCCGACCGTACGATTGGTGTAACGATCAATGACGATAAACGATCCGGTTTTCCGGTTGACGTCGTAAGGATCGAATGCGGCGGGCAGTGCAGTCGCAACATTGCAGAACGCGATCTCGTTGAGAGAAAGCGTTTCGGCAGCCAGGTGCTCACATGTGTTGACATCGATCCGATGCCTGATTGTGGTAATGCTGCCGGCAACCGTCTGCGAGCCAATCCGCAGGATGTAGTTTCGTCCGGGAGCGAGCGGCTCGTTGTCCATCCAGATCAGATAAGCGGCGAATTGGTCGGCGACGCAGGGTCGTTCGGTTGGCCGCGACAGAAGATCGCCACGGCCGACATCGATCTCGTCTTCCAGCGTAATGGTGACGGCATCGCCGGCTTCGGCGTCGACAAGGTCGCCGTCCTGGGTCACGATCCGCTTGATGCGGGTGGTCCGTCCGGACGCGGCGACAAGGATCTCGTTGCCTGCCGAGATCCTGCCGGAAGCCACCGATCCGGCGTAGCCGCGAAAATCCGCGTCGGGCCGGTTCACCCATTGGACCGGAAAGCGGAAGGCCTGGCTTGCAGTGTCGGACTGGATATCGATGCTCTCCAAATGCTCCATCAGGCATGGTCCATGATACCACTTGGTATGAGCGGACCGGTCAACGACGTTGTCGCCGTGGCGGGCAGAGATCGGGATCGGAACAATCGAGCTAAAGCCAAGGCCGGTGGCAAAGGCCAGATAGCTGGCGACGATTCGATCGAAAGCAACCTTGCTGTATGCGACAAGGTCGATCTTGTTCACTGCCAGCACAACATGGCGAATGCCAAGCAGCGAACAGATAAAGGAGTGGCGGCGGGTCTGAACCAACACACCCTTGCGGGCATCGATCAGGATGATTGCGAGCTGCGCATTCGAGGCGCCGGTTGCCATGTTGCGGGTGTACTGCTCGTGACCGGGAGTGTCAGCCACCATGAAAGAGCGCCGCGGCGTCGTGAAAAAGCGGTGGGCGACGTCGATCGTGATGCCCTGCTCCCGTTCGGCCTCGAGCCCATCCACGAGCAGCGCGAAGTCGATGTCAGCGCTGCCGTGCCTGATGCTGTCGCGTTTCACTGCCGCAAGCTGATCTTGGTAGATCATCTTGCTGTCGTGCAGCAACCGGCCGATCAGGGTCGATTTTCCATCGTCCACCGAGCCGCATGTTATGAATCGCAGTTGGTCCCTTGCAGCAGTGTGAACGGGTTTCGACATTGTTATGGAAGTCATCAGAAGTAACCTTCCCGCTTCTTCTTCTCCATCGAAGCGGCTTCATCGGTATCAATCAGGCGTCCCTGACGCTCCGACACCGACGCAGTCTGCATTTCTGCGACGACGTCTTCGATCGTCGTCGCATCGGATTCAATGGCCCCGCTCAAGGGATAACATCCCAGCGTGCGAAAGCGGATCATGCGCATTTGCGGCGTCTCATCGCAGCTAAGCGGCAATCGCTTGTCGTCGACCATGATCGTCGCGCCATTTCGGCGCACCGTCGGTCTTTGCTTTGCGAAGTAGAGCGGGACGACCGGGATTTTTTCGAGCATGATATATTCCCATACGTCGAGCTCGGTCCAGTTTGACATCGCGAAAACGCGCATGCTTTCGCCCTGGCGTATGCGCGTGTTGAACAGGCTCCAGAGCTCCGGCCGCTGGTCGCGGGGGTCCCATACGTGTCCGGCCGAACGGAACGACAGTATCCGTTCCTTGGCGCGGCTCTTTTCCTCGTCACGCCTGGCTCCGCCAAGCGCGGCATCGAATCCGTAAAGCTCGAGCGCCTGCTTCAGGGCGTCGGTCTTCATCACCCGGGTATGAAGCGCCGAGCCGGAGTCGATCGGATTGATCCCGCGCGCAATGCCCTCCTCATTCACATGGACGATCAGCTCGACGCCGAGCCGGCTGGCCATCGCGTCCCGGAAGCTGATCATCTCACGGAACTTCCAGGTCGTGTCGACGTGAAGCAGCGGGAAAGGCAATTTTGCCGGATAGAACGCCTTGATTGCGATGTGCAGCAAAACGCTCGAGTCTTTTCCGATCGAGTAAAGCATGACCGGCCTTTTGAACTCGGCGGCCACCTCACGCATGATTTCGATCGATTCAGCTTCAAGCCGGCGCAGATGTTTTGGCAGCATATATGTTCTTTTCGATGCAGGATCTCGGTTCTGCAGCCCCGGCCCAGAGGAGGAATGTCGGGTGTGGAACGAGCTCGCCGGTGCGCGTGGCTATCCAAGCGATCAAATGCCGGTTGGGCAGCGGACTGACTGACACTCTCGGGGCATGTCGCATTCCACCGTGGTGCCGCCGGCGCCTGCCTCACACGTTATAGGCGCAGATCAACTCGTTGAGTCGTAGGGAGTCTGGCTAAATCAGCCAGCGTGTCTTGATCGCAAGCATTTAGATCACCCTAAGCCATATTGACGATCTGCTCAAGCCGCGCGACCTCGCCTCGCAAAATCTCAATAGCCGTGTCGCGAGTCCGAATAGCATCCAGCCCTGCAGCTCGATCAGCTTCTGACGCCAACAGTGCCTGCTGCAGCTGCGCTTTCATCGGATCGGCCAGCCGCAAATTTTCGGCAACGCTGGCGGCGGACAGATCTTGCGCCTGCACCACGGACATGTCGCACGTGGGATGAAAGTTCTCTGGAACCTGCGGAGCAGCGTGGACTTGCTCGGATTGAGATGGCCCGGACAATGCTCCCGCCCTGCCAGTTCGCAAATCCCACCAGGTTCGGAATATCTGGCGATAGAGTTCAGTTAGCTGAGGTCCCCTATCCACAACTCCGGCTTGCTGTGCATGCAGCAGTTCCGCCTCATATCCGAGTTCTGTCAAAAGCTCGGTGCCGACCAGATCGGTCACAGTTTGCATTTCTTCGACGCTTAGTTGGGATTGCCATGTCTTGACAGAGCTTTGATCGACTGCGTTTCGTTCCAGGATTTTTCGATCCCCAAAGCTGCTGCACCGAAGATAATCTACTTGTCCCATGCTCGCCGATGGGGCCGCCGCGGAATCACAGCCGAGCCCGCTTAGCAGGCGCCGAATCTCTTCGTCTGGATGCGTCACGAGCAGCTCATATCGCACCAGCTGTGTGCGCGGGCGCGTGCGGTGTGCGGCAAGCCTCGGAAGGCCCAGAACCAAATCGGCAAGTGAAGATATTAAGGCATCGGGCAGACGAAGCATGAGATCGGCGAGACTAGATGCGCTGAGCGAGTAGGAGCTTTCGGCTCGAAACGGGATGCCCCACGCGGATTTCAATGAAGCCGCGATGGCATAAGGATTGCGCATCAGAAGGATGTGTGACGCTTCTGGATAGACACGTTCAAGGAATTCGAGCGCTGTCCAATAGCGTGGCGTTTTGTCTATGATGATCCGCTTGCCCGCTGCTGTCAGGTACTGACCGTATGCTGCATCGGCAAAAGCCCGGATGGCAATCGTCCGATCGATGCGCCCCAGGAATTCGGAGGTTGCGCTCTCAATCAGCAAAGATCCTGCCGGGTGGCGCTGATCCACCCTGCCAAATGCCTCGAGCGCCAGCATCAACCAGGGTTCAGGCGGCGCTACAATATCTGGATGTTGCTGGAGCAGGTGCGCCAGGAGTGTCGTCCCGGCTCGTGGAAGTCCGAGGAGAAAGCAGACCGCAGGCGAACGGCCAGAAGCACAACTCATAATTCAGGTCCCACTTGAAGAGCGAGCCGCGTTCGATTGAGCGAAATAAAGCCGGCCGTAGCCTCAGTTGAGGCGTCCGCTCGCATACCAAGCGTTACTGCTACGAGGATTTCGCCTGCCACTCATGATTTGAGAGCCGTTAAGTTCAATCGGTTGGGCGGGGATCGCCGAAGCGTTTGACAGCTGCGATCGCCCCCGATTGCTCGACAGTTAAGGCGAAGTCAAGGACCAGCGCAACTGCACGAAGATTTGCTGCGCATATGGGAAAGATGGAATGAACTATACGGAAGTTTACCGGGCAACGACCGCGTGGCATGGGGCGATATCAGATACAGTCGACGCGATTCTGCTTGCCAGCCCATTGAAGACGTAAATGCAACATGCACCTCCCTGGTGCTCGGCGTACACCGGAGAAGTTCGACAAATAGAGCGGACAGGCCGGCGAGCGGGACAAAGAACGAGGGCATCTCAAATGGCAGGTCGGATCAAATCTTTTCAGCGCGCGATATCGGTCCCGGCGCAACTGCCTGCCGCTGCTCGGCCAACACAATGAGCGTTTTGCACGTCTACCAACCTGCCCGTCGCAAGTCCCACATCTGTCCAAACTGTACCAACTATCTGACTTGCTTGTTCTTGCGGCGTTGTCCCGATTTCTAATCCGCGCTAATGGAAGTCTGTAAAGGATGGAACCCTGGCCCACGATGCCGCCGGATTTACCTAGTCCAGCAACCGCGCCTTATCGTATCTCCACTGACGGACAGGAGATATTCCGGCCGTTCATCTGGGAGATCAGATCGATCTGTGCCTGCCTCGAAGAACTCGCCAAATTCCGTGCTAATGTGCTTGGCATCACTGGGCCACAGTGGATGATCCTGATGGCAGTGGACTATCTGGGCAGAGAAAAAGGTGTGCCCGTCAACCTGGTGTCACGGTTGATGCACGTCGATCCTTCTTTCGTCACGACCCACTCAAAGCTCCTGGAGAAAAAGGGATTCTTGCGGCGCAAGCCCTCCACAGCCGATGCGCGAGTAGTTCAGATGTCGCTGACCGCCAAAACGCGCAAGCATCTCGCAAGGTTGACGCCTCGAGAGGAAGCGCAGGATGTGCAGGCTTTTGACGAATTCGGCCCTGACGGATCAAGCGAGTTCATTACCGGGCTGGCCGCAGTGAGGCACCGCTTGGAGAAGGCCCGCTCTGGCATCCGGAAGACCAAAACGAGCAATCGTCAGAAATGAAGCTGGCTAACCATCCGACTCTGCCGGCCTTCGAATATTTCTTGAGGCGTCGCGGTCGAAGGTGGTTATGGTCCGTTCACACCGCAGAAGGCGCGCAGGTGATGACGGGTTCAGGACCTAACCGCTCCACCGCCGTCTATCAAGCCAACCGAGCGCTTTTTCAGTTGCTGCTGAGCGCGCCTTATCGCTTGGGAGCTCAAGTTCACCAGCAAGCTCTGCGGCCACCCTTTACGCCAAAGCTTTAGCCTAGCATAAGCTTCGACTGCGGCGGCGGGGTGCCAAGACTTGCAGCGATGCGGTTTGCTAATTGGAGTGCTCTGGCTCGCCGTCACCGAGAACAATCGTGGCCCTTGAAAGCGATCCGCAGCATTCTACGACCCTTAACGGGAACGAGCGACCATAGAAACTGGAAAAATTCGAAGAGGACCGGTCGTAAGATTGTCTCGTCGCTCTCGATCGTAAAGAGCAAAGCGGCCTTCGCGGCCGTACTCCTTTAACCTCAAAGATGACGAAGCACTGGAGCCCGTTCCACGAGAGTGACAAACCAAGCGCGTGAAAAGCTCTTTCCACAGCAATTGGCAGGCCCTGCAAAACCATTCCAACGGCCGTAAAGGGCGGCCTGCGAGCCGCCCTACTGTGCCGGCTACCAGCGCTGCTAAGTAAGCTACCGCTGATGTCCGAGCCCTATTCCGAGATTTAACGCCTTCTGGCGCAACGCACCGACGCTGCGTTTGGTCATTTTTGCAATTTTTATGACGGGAGTCCGAGCCTTCGAATGGATTTTGAGCTCTTTGATATCTGCCTTGGTCCACTCGCGCCGCTTAACGCGTTTCTTGGTTGCTTTTTTCACAGTGAATGCTCCTTTTGAGAGGAGCGGCTTGTAACATAGTTTTTTCGGAGCGACGACCGTAAAAAAGAGGCGATCATAGGAACTCGCGCCATCATATGTGTTCAGAAGACAAAGCACCTCGACTATTGTAAACTTAGTACAGATGCCGCCTTGAGAGGCTTCGCCTGGTTATTCGAAGCTATGCCCGCAGACCAACATGTTGCTGGAAGGAAGTGAGCAAGCAGGGCATGGTAAGCTTGAACAAACTCCGAATCAGGTATGTTCGTGATTTGTATTGAGCGTGCAGGCTCAACGCTTGAGGACCGTGAGACATCGTAGCAATCTCTGCCACGGTCGGCCTACTAGGCTTGGCGCGTTGCCCTGTCTAGACTGTCGGAGCCTCCTTGCTGGCGAGAACACCAGATCGAAGCTCCTCTTCGTACCCGTCGTCCGGTCTCGGCTCAAGGTTGGACGGACGAGTCTGTTGCTATGAACGGCCAGCTTTCACCGCGCTTGACGCGATAGCGGGTCGAGAACCGCAAACGCTGCGATTGACTGCCCGCGATGATCTCTCATGGAGAGGCTTCGGCTGACATGAAGATGAGTGGCCACCGCTTCAGCCTTGATGGCGCGATCTTCCTCCAAATCTCGCCGCGAAAAATGCGGCCGCCTTATTGGGCCAAGGCGCGATAAGATGGCTTAACCTGACCGATCCAAAGCTGGCCGGCCGGCGTTATTGATCGACTTTTTCCTCGCCGCGAGGCCGGCCTCAAGCTTGCCGGACAAAATGCGACCTCGCGGTGTCTCGGTAGCCAGGGGTGCTGCCGAGCATTTGTTGCTGATCATGGCGCATTGCTGCCCTGGAAATGGAAGCTCCTGCGCCGAGCCGACAGGCCCGCCGATCAGCAAGTCGCCTGACCTTCACGCAATGCCATCCATGGAGCTCGCCGTGCCCGCGTTCATGCGTCGATCAGGTGGTCTCGTCGTCTGCGTACTCAGCTCCTCACGTGACACACTATGATGCTTTGCGAACACACCGATTGCGGATTTTCGATCGGCGAGAAGCGCATTTACAGGCGCGCGCCCTGTTCAGCTGAAGGCGACACCAGCGCCTAGTCGGTCCCGCAGTGCCGGTCGACTGATGACAAGATTGTTGAGGTTCAGGTCCGGCCGTCTTGCTGCCAATCGCCTAACAAGTTCCCGGGTGCCGTCCACGACAAAGACGCCGCAGTCATAACCGTTCTGCTGCTGTCTTATCGGGGCCTGTTGCGGGTTAGCGTCGAACCGTCCTGCGAGTTCCGCTGCGGGCCTGTCATTGTATCCCTGGGTGGAGTCATAATGATAGGCGACCGGCCGGCCCCAATTGCGGCGATCAACCAGCAGCAGCGACCAGTGACTGCCGCGCTGATGTCTATCCGTATTGCTGGCATCGCTTACCGGCAGGAACAGGAAGTCGGCTGTATCATGGCGAACCCACCCTAATGCTCGTTCGGCTACCTCCTTGGAGGGGGATCGCAACATTTGGGCTATCAGGGGATCCACGAACCGCGTCCGGGCGGCGAGATCCGGATTGTTCTGCATCAACTCCTGCGCCAGGAGCTCATAGTCCCGCTGGATATGCTCGTCACCCAGCCACTGCGTGGGGCCCAGCACGGCTCCGCGGCGCTGGCCGGAAGAGGCAACGGGAGCCGAGGGGCCGATCTGAGCACCCGAGACAGGAGACGGGCGAGGATGATGGATGAACTGCGCACCGGGGCTTCCTCGCGGCCCCAATGGGATCGAGCGGGTCTCACCATTGACGGAGACCTGGGTTGGGCCGCTGAACTGGGTCGGCAGGACCCCGATGTTATCCAGGACATCGCGTAAGAAATCCGGCACCGGCTGGCGGCCATCCTGCCAATCCGCGTCGACTCGGTATCCGATGTCCTCAAGCGCCTGAGGTACGCCCGACCGCCCGACGAAGAACGCGGGTTTACCGGCAGGGCTAAGCACCGGCGCTGACTTAGCATCGTCGCGCATCTGCTGCGGCGTGTACGGCAGATCAACGAAAGACTGAAGACCGCGGAAAATGTCTGGCGACTGAGCTGGCGCGTCCGATGGTCCGGTGAAGAGCGGTGGTTTGGCGACAGCCCCGCCCGCCGGCGCAGACTGAGCATCGTCAAGCATCTGCTGCGGCGTGTACGGCAGATCAACGAAAGACTGAAGACCGCGGAAAATGTCTGCCGACTGAGCTGGCGCGTCCGATGGTTTGGTGAAGAGCGGCGGTTTGGCGGCAGCCCCGCCCGCCGGCGCAGACTGAGCATCGTCAAGCATCTGCTGCGGCGTGTTCGGCAGATCAATGAAAGACTGAAGACCGCGGAAGGTGTCTGCCGACTGAGCCGGCGCGTCCGATGGTCTGGTGAAGAGCGGCGGTTTGGCGACAGCCCTACCCACCGGCGCTGACTGAGCATCGTCAAGCATCTGCTGCGGCGTGTTCGGCAGATCAACGAAAGACTGAAGACCGCGGAAGGTGTCTGCCGACTGAGCTGGCGCGTCCGATGGTCTAGTGAAGAGCGGCGGTTTGGCGACAGCCCTACCCACCGGCGCTGACTGAGCATCGTCAAGCATCTGCTGCGGCGTGTTCGGCAGATCAACGAAAGACTGAAGACCGCGGAAGGTGTCTGCCGACTGAGCTGGCGCGTCCGATGGTCCGGCGAAGAGCGGCGGTCTGGCGGCAGCCCTACCCAGCGGCGCTGACTGAGCATCGTCTCTCACTTCCTGCGAGGTGTACGGCAGGTCAACGAAAGAGTCGAGACCTCGGTGGATCGCCGACGACCCCTCTGGTATCGCTTCCGGCGTCGGCCACTCAAAATCGTGCGGCAGGTGCGGCGACCACGTTGAGCTCGACTCGTCACGCCTCGGCTCCCCACCCGCCTGCTCAGGGGAGACGCCCAGCGCAGCATTCGCCTCGACGAGCCATAGGTAGCTCCGAAGACGATCGAAGCCCATGTCAGCGTTTCGACTGGCTTTTTTAAAGTCCGTGTGATCGTCGTTCAACGACTTTTGCTGCTCACTGGTGCCGGTGAGCCGGCTCACTATGCTCCCTCGCCCGCTCCTTTGGAGCCAAGCACCGAATCTTCGTTGGTTGCCGGCCAAGTTTTGAACAACTTTTCTCCGGCTAGTATCCTCGGGTTTGAGCAGGCTCAGCTCTGCCTTTTCCAGGCTATCAATGATGCGGGCGTCATCGGGATAAAGATGCAATGTGGGCGACGGGACAGTATGACCGCGGGGTTTCCGAGACACACGCGCTCCGGAAACGTGCTTGGCATCGCCGACCTTGCTTAACGCGAACAATAGATGCTCGTCCTTCGGGAACAACTTCTGAGCAAATTCAATGCGCGCAGCGTGGTCTAGCCCGGATATCGAGTAGCCCGCAAGTTTAAGCGCATTAGAAAATCTGCGAAGACTACGATCATGACGAGCAGCGCTGCCCGACGTCATGCCGCTGGCATTAAGCCGCTCTGAGAGGGGCGCGTCTTCCGCTGAGGGGATCGTGCGCGGCCGCCCGCCAGAAGCTACATAGTTCGGATCATGATACGAACGAAGGATATTCAACCCCTTCTTCATGTCCTCGTCCTTTGGGAAGTAAGTCTTGACGTAACGGACCAAGGACTCGTGGTCCCCCAGAACAATCGTTTGGCGATGAGCGCCAAGATGATTTCCAAGTCGGCGAAGCGCCTGAGTATAGCGCCTAACCGTCTTCGGGTTTGGCTTTTTCTGATCCGCATATTGGGCAATCGCCTTATCGATAGTGCCCCGATGTTCTGCAGAGAGATGGGGATGGTGGTTGCGGCCGCCACCGGAGACAGGACCCGAATCGGGTGGGCGCGCCTCGGCCAAGTGCTGCTCAAAGCCCGCTTGCCCGGCATGGCCGCCCTGGTGCTCTTCCAAGACGGCGTGCTGCACCTGGGACCAAGCTGTTACATTGGATGGATCGGAATTGTACGGGTCCACGCTAGCCTCACGTCCAAGAAATCAATTGAGCTGATCCTGTCTGGATAGGCTTTCCAGAAGCTGACGAGGCCGTCGCTTGTGGAACAATGCATCGCCACACCCGCAAAATGGAACTCCCCCCGCGGCTCTCAATCGTCGCAGGCTTCATGAGTTTCAGGACCTATCTTTCTCGCGGCCAATGAAGCTTCCGGCGGCATGGGAGCCGAGGACTCGTCATTGCTCTGGTTGCAAAGCGGCATATGGCGCCGCCGCAGGTGCACGCATGGGTGCCAAGCCACAGTTGATCCGGATCGTTCTCGCAAATCCGCGACGAGCCTTCCGCGATTCGTTCCTTCTTCATTCGCTCTCTCATCGGTTATTCACGGAGAGGGTAATCCTCGTGACGCCGAGGGGCGCATTGCCTCACTAAAAATGTTACCGGACAACTTCCCTGTCGTGCCGTATCTCGACGCCGGTTATCCTCGCACGAATTTGGTTGAGACGTTCATCGGTAAGCGGATAACAACTGCGCATTGATCGGGGTGAGATAGTGGAAGTGCAGGGATTGAGCGAGGACAAGAAAGCGAACGAGGATGGCACGCGGCTGAGCGATTGTTGGAGAGCACGGCCCTCCGAGGTCCTGAAGCCTATGAATTACCTGCCCAGGCGCTGGGACGACTTCGCCCGTTTCCTCGACGATGGCAGGATCTGCTTGACCACAATTGTGCTGAGCGTGCATTGAGAGGCATCGTTTTGGGAAGGTGGAACTGGACCTTCGCCGGTAGCCAGCGCAGCGCCAACCGGGCCGCCATCATGTTGACGATGATCACGACCTGTCGCCTCAACGAGGTCAACGCCAAGGCTTGGCTCGCCAACGTCCTCGCCCGTATCGTCGATCTTCCCGCATCGCGTCTGCATGAATTGCCCTGATCAACAGGTTGCGACCGCGCGTCTCTCAGTTGCGCCGCGGGCCACGGGAACGGCCGAGCTAGCACTCTCCTCCCAGCGGGGAGCGTCGCAATCACGCTGGCCCATCTGCACTATTTGGACCGGCGCCTCGTCGGGCTCGTCATCGGCGAGGGCGCGCCAGGCCGCGCCATCGAGATCGTCATACTGACCACTGTTCAGCGACCACAGAAAGCCGAGCAGGCCAACGAAGCCCAGTGCAAGAGCAAGTGGAACCAGATAGAGCAGGACCTCCATCAGATTGCTTCGCTCCTTCGCGCCCGCAGCGCATTGAGCATGACCAGCACGGACGAACCTGACATCGCCGCGGCGGCAATCAGCGGCGTCACCAGGCCGGCGATCGCAACCGGCACCGCAAGGACATTGTAGACGACAGCGAGCCAAAGGTTCTGCCGCATCAGCCGCAGCGCCTCGCGCGAGGTCATAACTGCCGTTATCACGGGCCGAAGACGCGCACTGAGGAAGACCGCATCAGCGACCGCCTGGCTCATATGAGTGGCCGTAACAGGCGACATCGAGGCATGAGCCGTTGCGAGCGCGGGCGCGTCGTTCAAGCCATCGCCGACCATCAGCACCTTGTATCCCTCACCCGTCAGGCTTTCGACCCGGGCGACCTTATCCGCCGGTGAGACGCCGGCGCGCCAATTTTGAATGCCGAGCGTCGCGGCCGTGCGCCGAACTGCTGGCTCGCGATCTCCCGACACGATCTCTACCGCGATCCCAAGGCTCGTGAGGCCTGCGACGACCTCGGGTGCGTCTGGCCGCGCGCGTTGGCAGACGGCGAAGACGTGCTTGCTGTCGCCGTGGCTAAAGGCGACGATAGAAGCCTCTGGATCACGGCAAAGAGTCTCGTCAGCGAGGCTGTCAGCGCCGCAGAAGGACGGGCGGCCGAGCCGGATCTCCGCCCCTTGATAGTAACCCCTGACGCCCTGCCCCGGCTCCTCTTCGATATCGGCCAGCGGCTCGCTTGCGCCGGCAGCTCGCGCCAAGGCAGCGGCGACCGGATGGCGGCTCGATAATGCAAGCCGGCCCGCCAAGTTGACGATATCGTCGGGAATGCCGGCGAGATTGGCGACATCGAGCTCCGGCAACGTCAGCGTTCCGGTCTTGTCGAAGACTACCCGGTTCACCTCGGCCATGCGCTCGATCGCATCCCCGGCGTTGAGCAGCACGCCGGACCGGAACAGCATGCCGGACGCCACGGTCTGCACCGCCGGTATAGCCAGACCCAGCGCGCAAGGGCAGGTGATGATCAAGACCGCGATCGCCGTGACGATCGCATCATGGAAGGTTGCGCCAGAGGCAAGCCAGCCCAGCATCGTCAGGAAGGCAGTTGCGTGAACAATCGGTGCATAGAGCCGCGACGCCCGCTCGGCCAGGCGCAGATAGCGCGAGCGCGCCTGCAGGGCATGATCAAGTAGCCGAGAAATCTCGGCGAGCGTCGTGTCCTCCGAGGCCGCCACCGCGCGCACGCGCAAGGTACCCGATCGCACCAATGTACCGGCGAACACTGCGCTGCCGGGCGCCACGAGCGCGGGCAAGGTCTCACCCGTAATGAGGCTTTGATCGACCTCGGAGCGGCCCTCGATCACGTCGCCATCGACGGTACAGCATTCGCCGGGTCGCACCAGCACGACGTCCCCCGGTTTGATCGTTGATGCCGGAACGGTCCTGGTCTCCGTCGGGCTTATGAACTTCGCGGCGGTCTCCGCCTTGAGCGCGGCAAGATTGCCAGCAAAGGCGCGGGTGCGCCGTCTCATGTTCTGGTCGAGATAGCGGCCTGCGAGTAGGAAGGCGATCAACATGATCGCCGCGTCAAAATATGTATGTTCGGCATGAGCGATGGTCTCGATCAGCGAAGTCGCCAACGCGAGCAAGATGCCGATGCTGATCGGCACGTCCATATTGGCCCGGCGAGCCCGTAGCGCGCTAAAAGCTGAGGAGAGGAACGGCTGCGCCGAATAAGCCGCGGCCGGTAGCACGATCAGCGCGGAGAGCCAGTGAAAGAAGTCGCGCTGCTCCGGCAGCATGTCTGAGACATTGCCGGACCATACCGGAATCGAGAGCATCATAACGTTCATCGCGGCAAATGCAGCCACAGCCAGCCGCCGCAGAAAGTCCCGCGCCCGCTCCGATTCCAGTGTCTCCGCATTGTCCCGCTGAAAGGGATACGCCCGATAGCCCAGTTCAGCGAGCCGCCTGATGAATAGCGCTGGATCAAGCGCGCCTGCTTTCCATTCCAGCGCGAGCCGGTTATCGGTGAGGTTAACGCGCGCCGAGGTCACGTCCGGAATGCTCGATAGATTGCGCTCGATCTTGCCCATGCAGCCCGCGCAATTGATCCCTTCCACCGCGAGGTCGAGTTGGACGAAGCCCGTGCCTGTTCTCTTCAAATAGTGCGAAAAGTCGATGTCTGCCTGCATGCTCATGTGCCCTTAGTCCAAGACGATGCGATTTTTCGACAGAAACATGCGGCGGCCGTCAGCGCCGCCTTCGATCACGAGATCCCACCGCCCGACAGCGACCCCCTCGGCGTCCCCTCGGTAGGTTCCGGCACTGCTCTCCGCCACATTGATCGCGCGATCGGCCCGGCGGTCCACCGGTCGCTCGAGCCGGGCCTCGAAATTCATTCCTACGAGAGGCGCGCCTGCGCGGTCGCGCGCCTCGAGCGCGAGCACCGCCCGGCCATCGGACTGCCGTTGGACATGTACCTGCACCTGCCAGTTTCGCTCGTTCTGCTCGCGCGCCGCCAGGATCTCACGCTGATAGGCGAGGCTCGCGCTGTAGGCGCTGTCAACCTCTGTTCCCGGCAGCGTCGTGATGGCAAAGCGCATCATGATCAAATTGGCGCCAATCACGACCGAAAAGAAAGCAAGCGTGGCGATCAGGACAAAGCGTCCGGTGATGGGCCGCGCGACTGGAATTGATGCGGTCATTGGTAAGATCCCGTCGGTAATCTTAGGGGAAGACGAAGTGGTCCGTTGCGGATGCGACCTCACCGAGGCCAATGTCGGTGACCCGAAACGTCACCGGCATCGACCGTTCCGACGTGTCGTCGGCCGGCGCGGTCACCAATAAGCGCAGTTCTGTCGTGGTATCGCGAGCCAAGACAATCATCGGTCGTTCCACGGTCACAGAATCTACGCCGACGACATGGACGGACGTTTGGGGCGGGCCATCGATGTCGATCGCGATGACGCGGTCGAAGGCGCGCCTGTTAAGCAAGCGTACCGTGTAGCCGTTGCGAATCGAACCATCGCTGAGCTTGACCGCCATCGGATTACGATCGTGCAGCACGTTGACGTCGAGCAGTGTTCTGGACAACAATCCATAAAGCATCATCGCACAGACGACCGAGATCAAAGACGCATATACGATCGTCCGTGGCCGTACCGGCTTGAAGACCTCCGACTTGCCTTCCATGCGGCGCCTGATATTGATGTCGTTGTCGTAACCAATCAGGTGAGTTTTGCGCCCGATCTTCTTCATGACGGCATCGCAGGCGTCGATGCACAGCCCGCACTGGATGCAGCCGAGCTGGGCGCCGTTGCGAATATCGACCCCCGTCGGACAGACCGCCGCGCATTGATTGCAGTCGATGCAGTCTCCGATCTCTTCGCCGCGCGCGCGCAGATCGAATGATTTTTTCAACGAGCAGCGCTGTTCGCCGCGATCGTATTTGTAGGTGACGTTGAGTGCCCACTCGTCGGTGAGCGCGGCCTGGATGCGCGGCCAGGGGCACATATACACGCAAACCTGTTCGCGCATGTAGCCGGCCAACAGGTACGTCGTAGCGGTCAGGATCCCGATCCAGATATAGGCGAGCGCGGGCGCCTGGAATGTCGCTAGATCGCGCACCAATGTATGCGCGTCGGCGAAGTAGAGCACCCAGGCACCACCGGTCCACCAGGCGATCATCAACCAGACCGCGTGCTTTAGCACGCGCTTTGCCGCCCGCCCCACTGTCATCGGGCGTGCGGCGGCCCTCAGTCGGTCGCGACGATCGCCCTCGACCCAACGCTCTACCGCATAGAACAGATCGGTCCATGCCGTTTGCGGACAGAGATAGCCGCACCAAATTCGTCCGCCCAGCGCGTTCATCAAGAATAGTGCCAGCGCCGCAAGCACGAGCAGCCCGGTGAAGTAGTAAAGCTCCTGCGGCCACAACTCGATGAAGAAAAAGTAGAACCGCCGGTTCGGGAAATCGAGCAACACCGCCTGGTCGGGGGCGCCTAAGCCACGACGCCAACGCACGAACGGCAGCAAATAGTAGATGCCGAGACACCCCACCATCAGCCGCCATTTGATCGTGCGGAAAGTGCCGCAGACGCTTTGCGGATGGAGCTTCTTATGAGCTGTATAAAGAGGCCCATCTTCGCCGATCGGCGGATCATCGCGCGAACCAGTCTTGTTCAGGGCTAGCTTCATGGCCGACCTTACATCTGGCACGAGTGACTAACTTAGAGCCTCGTCTATGGGCCGGTGGCTTCTCGGCTCATCTCACCTATTGTCCACCACCGAGCGAGTGCACATAGACCGCAAGTGCCTTGATCGTGATGGGATCGAACCGCCCGCTCCAGGCCGGCATGATGCCCGCGCGGCCATAACTGATCGTCTCGATCAGCGTCTCCTCGTCCGAGCCGTACAACCAAATGTGGTCCGTCAGATTCGGCGCGCCGAGCTCCTGGTTGCCTTTGGCGTTCTCGCCATGGCAGACCGCACAATTGTCGGCAAAGATCCTTGTGCCGGCCGCGGCATCGAAATTGGCGACTGTTGACAGGCCGGACAGCGATCGCACGTAATTCGCTACTGTGGCGATCTCATCTTTCCTGAGGATGCCGTCGCGGCCGAAAGCCAGCATTTGCCCCTCATGGGCCTGGGCATGGCCGGACCGTGCGCCGAACTGGATGGTCTGCTGGATCTGATCGAGCGATCCGCCCCACAACCAGTCATCGTCGTTGAGATTGGGATAACCCTTGGCACCTGCGCCGCCGCTGCCATGGCATGGCGCGCAATTGTCTGCGAACACTGTCTTGCCCCGGGCACGGGCCAGCGCCAGCAGGGCCGGATCCGTCTCGATCTCTGTCAGGGACGCTTTGCCGAGAACCGCTATTTTCTCGCCCCGCAGCTGCTCGAGCCCGGCAAGATCACTGACGACACTCGCGCGAGTCGAATAATGAAATACGCCGGTCGTGTAGCTGGAGAGGAGCGGCCAGGCCGGATAGACGACCCAATAGGCGATCGCCCAAAGGATGGTGGCGTAGAAGGTCGAGATCCACCAGCGCGGCAGCGGCGTGTTGAGCTCCTTTATGCCATCCCATTCGTGTCCCGTCGTGGAGCGGCCGGAGATCCGATCGAAGTCGTTGCGGTCAGTCATGGTCTGTCAATCCCGGCACAGCGGCATGCGCGCCGCAGAGTCAAAACGCCGCTTGTTGCCGGGCCACAGCGCATAAACAACGACGGCCATGAAGATGCCGACGAACAACGGCGTCCAGAGGGTCACGACGAAGCTTGACGCCAGGTTCTCGATGGAAATGACTGCTTTCATCACAAGGTCCTTCAGCGCAGATTCGCTTTTTCGTCGTAGAGCTTGAAATCGATCAACGTACCGAGCATCTGCAGGTAGGCGATGAGCGCATCGAGTTCGGTCGGATTGCCAACGCTTCCGTCGAAATTGCGTACGGCCGCCTTCGGATAGCGTTTCTGGAACGAGGCGAGGTCCGCGCTGTCAGGATCGAGCTGGGTCTTCAAGTCAGCGACCGCGTTCTTGATCTGATCTTCAGTATAGGGGACACCGACCGCCCGGTTGGTGCGCAGATGTGCGGCCATGTCGGTCAGGTCGAGCTCGGTGTGCGCCAGCGTCGGGTATCCGGGCATGACCGACCGCGGGACGATGGCCCGCGGATTAGTCAGATGCGTGACGTGCCATTCATCGGAATATTTCGCGCCGACGCGTGCGAGGTCCGGGCCGGTGCGCTTCGAGCCCCATTGAAACGGGTGATCATACATGCTCTCGGCGGCCAGCGAGTAATGTCCGTAGCGCTCGACCTCGTCACGCAATGGCCGGATCATCTGCGAATGACACAGATAGCACCCTTCGCGCACGTAGATGTTGCGGCCAGCAAGCTCAAGCGGGGTATATGGTCGTACGCCCTCCACGACCTCGATCGTACTCTTGAGGTAGAACAGCGGCGTGATCTCGACCAGCCCCCCGATCGCGATCACGGCAAGGATGCCTGCGATCAGGATGATCGAGTTCTTCTCAAAGATCTTGTGTCGGTTCCAAAGAGACATGCGATGACCTATTCCGCGACTTGGAGCGCTCCAGTGTCCTGGATTTGATCGGTTTGCTTTGCATTCACGGTCATCCATAGATTGGCGGCCATGATCAGCGCACCAATCAGGAACATTGCGCCCCCCGCGGCGCGGATGATGTAGAAGGGATGCATGGCCTCGACCGACTCGATGAACGAGTATTCGAGGAAACCTAGCGAGGTATAGGCGCGCCACATCAGGCCTTGCAGGACACCAGACACCCACATCGCCGAGATGTAGAGCACAATCCCGATCGAGGCGATCCAGAAGTGCCAGTTGACGAGCTTGAGGCTGTACAGCTCGCGCTTCCAAAGCCAGGGAATCAGGCAATAGAGCGCACCGAACGATACAAATCCGACCCAGCCCAGCGCGCCGGAATGCACGTGGCCGACGGTCCAGTCGGTGTAATGACTGAGCGAGTTGACGACCTTGATTGCCATGGTCGGGCCCTCAAACGTCGACATGCCATAAAAGGCAACCGAGACCACGAGCATGCGGAGCACCGGGTCTGTCCGCAGCTTGTCCCACGCACCCGAGAGCGTCATCAGGCCGTTGATCATGCCGCCCCATGAGGGCATCCACAGCATGATCGAGAACGTCATGCCCAGGGTCTGCGTCCAATCCGGCAGCGCGGTGTAATGTAGATGGTGAGGGCCGGCCCAGATGTAGAGAAAGATCAGCGCCCAGAAGTGGATGATCGAAAGGCGGTAGGAATAGATCGGGCGCTCGGCTCTCTTCGGAATGAAGTAGTACATGATCGCCAGAAAGCCGGCGGTCAGGAAGAAGCCGACCGCGTTGTGGCCGTACCACCACTGAAACATGGCGTCCTGCACGCCGCCCCAGGCGATGTAGGATTTCGAACCGAACACGGAGACCGGTAATGCGGGATTGTTGCCGAGGTGGAGCACGGCAATGGTGACGATAAAAGCGAGATAGAACCAGTTGGCGACGAAAATGTGCGGCTCTTTTCTTTTCACCAATGTCGCCAGGAACACAATGAGATAAGTGACCCAGACGACGGTGAGCCAGAGATCTGCGTACCATTCGGGCTCGGCGTATTCCTTTGACTGGGTGGCGCCGAACAGATAGCCGGTGCCCGCGATCAGGATGAAGAAATTATAGCCAACTACCACGAACCACGGCGCAAGATCGCCGGCGAGGCGTGTGCGGCAGGTCTTCTGCACGACGTAGAAGGAGGTCGCGATAAGCACGTTACCGCCGAACGCAAAGATCACGGCCGACGTATGCAGCGGGCGGAGTCGGCCGAAGCTCGTCCAAGGCAGATCGAAATTCAGTGCGGGCCAGGCAAGTTGCGAGGCGATAAAAACGCCGATTGAAAAGCCTGCGATACCCCAGAACATCGCCATCACCGAGGCGAATTTGATCGGAGCGAGATTGTAATTCGGCCGGCCCTTGATCTGCGCCGGCGGCAATTGCGCCGGGCGTTCATAGTAGCGATTGAGGATAACGCTTGCGGCGGCCAGGCTGGCGGCGGAAGCGAGCAATGCGTGGAATCTAAATGCAGAATCGTGCCCCATCGCTCCTGCGAAATAGCAAACATAGGCAGAAACGGCGAATACCGACATCAGGCCTGCTTCACCCATGGTCATGGATTTCGAGGTTGGGGATGCGCTTGTCATGTGTTGGCCTTCTTTGAGAGCGGGCTTGCCAGGAGATCACATTTTCCGGGGACGAGGCGATCGCGCGCGATCAATCGCCAAAACGGTGCGGAGCGCTGCCGATCTCACGCGCGAGTGCGCGCAGAGTATGTTCGTTGGGACAGCCTTTGAGGGGATTTACAGGCTTATACCACTCGAGGTCGGCGGCGCAGCCGATCTTGGTCTGACACAGGCCGCATACCCGCTGCAAATCGCGCAACACGTCTCCATAGCGGGCGGCTAGCGAATTCTCGGAAAAGCCGGCAAGTGCGAGGCGCTTGCTTAAGAGTTCAGGACAACCCGGACTTTGCGCCATCTTTCGAAAGTCAGACGTGGACAGATTAAGTTCACGTGCGATCGCGTCGATGTCCTGCGCGCTCAAATAGGCCAATTCGGCTGTCCGGGACAGGTTCGCTCGTAACCGGGTGAGCAGATTCTTGAACCCCCAAGGGCGACCGACATATCCAGATTGGCTAACCATGTGTCATACCCCTCACAGCAGCCATAGCTGCCGGCGGCAGACTTGTTTTTGACATTCATCAAATAAGGCCCGTCTGTGGAAGAAAATCGTCGATCCGGATCGCCCCTGCCGGACGACGATGCGCTGCGAGCCCGCAGAGCCGCAGACCACCAAATGTCGGGCGAGGTCTCCTAGGGTGTCGCGGACAAGAGGGCCGCCTGCTCAATTGGCGGCAGCATCGCGAGCTGTTCTCTCGATCGACGCTCGGGAAGACGTTTTGTAAGTCTCGCGCCTGGATTCCCGGAGTGTCTCTACGATCAAAATTCGCGGACTTCCCTAACCGAGCTCAGGCTAGCCACCCCATGCCGGGGGCAATGCAGGCGGGGTTCGAAGCTCCATCGCATCGGCGAAGATGGTCCAATCACGGACACCTTTTTGCTTGCAGAAATCGGTTTCTGCCTGCTGTGCGGCAGCACTCAGCGAGGCTGCATGCACCCGGAACGCTGCCTGACAGGCACGATGCTCGTGGCCGGTATCGTCACAAACGGTCTTGATGAACCGAACGTTAAATGAAGGCATGACACCCTATTCCTGTGCGTTTGCTTATTTTGCATTCTGCCAGCCGCGCCAGGCGAGTGTTTGATTTGTCTCAAGCAGCACCTAAAAAGATTCTCGCTCCATCGAGATAAGGTCGAGACTTGGGGCAGGTGATACGAGTGCTCTTTCGTCCCGAAGAAGCTGCAAATCACCAAGCGTTCGGGTTTGGCGGATCACATCTGGTTGAGTGGCCCAGGAACAGTAGCTTCTCGTCTTCTCACGCCTTGGGCCGGCAGAGTTGAGGCGCTGATCCAGAAAATTCTCAAGAGACGGTTGGGAGCAGAATGGACCGTTACGCCTGCGATGGCGATCATCGATCAATTCCAACTTCACTCGACGGCAATGTGGAAGCTTGTGACGCCGCGAACCTTGCACGGTGCTTGGCAGTCTCATAAAGCATTCCCGACAGCTCTGGCTGATTGCCAGGCAGCAGGCAATGGCATTTCTGACCAGCGCCGGCGGCCGAGGACTACCGGCGGCGAGAACTGCCCGCACGTAAGCAAATGAGGCAAACCGGCCTCATCTCGCTCGTGATGGTCCACCCTGCCGCCACAACGGCAAAGCCGATGATCAGGCTAGCCGCAGCCAAGGTTTCGATAAGCCCAAGGTTAAAGACTTCGGCGCCGTAGCCGATCGCTGCGATCAGCGCAGGCAAGACCAACGACAATGTAAGGCGAGCAATCAACTTACCATCTCCTTCGCGGCTCTCGCAGCTCAATGACACGCGTTGTCATGGTGCAATGCCCGTGCGCAACATTTGCACATTGAGCGTCCTGCATTTTGATTTCCATCAAACCCGCTACACGCTGGCGATTGTGTGGATCGATGCGCGGCTCTGCCGAATGGTGTGGTACGCATTGCCGGCAACGCACTGGCAGTGGCCTCTTGCCCTCGCTCCGTTTCTAAATGCGTATCAGCTTCTTTTTGACCTGCATCAATACAGCGGTGGCGGCTTGCGGATAGAAACGACCTCTCAGTCAAGCTCAGACACGTGGCAGATTGAAAGACTTGGCGCCCCATCATCTTTTCGCATCCAAATACCGGCGAGTGGGCTCAAGGACTGCTGCCGGACGCACCCGAGCGAGCTGCACCCGGTCACCTGCGCCGCGTGTGATGCTGGCCACTTCATCAACCCGCGGATCGGCGCGATGCTCTGGCCGAGCGCAGCTGGCCCATCTGAATGCCATCAAGCGAATTCCGGCGTCATACCGTTCCCGCACGGACACGCCACCAGACTCGCAAGAGCGCGCGCGACGGCATCAAGACTCCACGCCCCACGCTAACCTCGTGGGACGGGGAGACTTCCGACCGACAAAGGATGTTCGACATGACAGACCACGGCGACAATTGTCCCGCCGCGGGCACGCTTGCGGGAACGGCAGTC
Organism: Bradyrhizobium sp. USDA 4503; assembly: GCF_054055815.1. Classification (NCBI taxonomy): domain Bacteria; kingdom Pseudomonadati; phylum Pseudomonadota; class Alphaproteobacteria; order Hyphomicrobiales; family Nitrobacteraceae; genus Bradyrhizobium; species Bradyrhizobium sp. USDA 4503. The sequence continues at coordinate 8,322,358 of NZ_JBSRXS010000001.1, read as the reverse complement.
CACTCCAGCTGCTGTACAACGGTAATCAATACCAGCCGGCGCTGGCTTGAACTGGTCCGGTTCGACTCGACCGGATCCCGGGAACTGCTTCGCAGCCCTTATACTTCGGTCGGCGATCGGATCACGTCCCAGCACGACAGGATCGGCGGCGCTACGCCCCAAAGCATCCGGACCGCAACTGGCGTGATCGCGACCATGCGCCGCTTGCGCGAGATCAGGCTGAGCCTGTTAGCGCAGCGGCCGAGCGATCTCGCCCGTAGCATTCGGAAGGTTGCCTGATTTTGTCAGTCCGCGGCGATGAACACCATCCAGGATCTATTGGCAACTTGACCTGGGAGCGCATTGAAACGGCGCCCTTTGACCGGGAGCTGGAGATCGCGGTGATCGAGGGTAATACCATTCACCGGTTGGTCTTTCCTTGCCGCCGGATCTTCGGCGGCTGGATCAAGGCCATGACCGGAGAGCACGTCGCGGTGCAGCCCACGCACTGGCGCATCTGGCCGAGATAGCGGTCGCCGCCCTGCACACAATAGGTAGCGCAACGAAACGCGGCTGCATCCGGTCGCCTCACATAGACAAACTATGTACAGTCGATCGAATGAGAGGGTTGCCGGGAAACATGTCCGACCACATCTGGTACCGCTATGGCACAGCCGCGGCGGCCGCCGCGCTGGCGCTCGTGCTTCGTGCGGCGCTGGATCCGTATCTTCAGGACCGCACGTTCACGATCATCTACCTTCCAGTCATCGTTTTTTCCGCTTTCGCTGGCGGCCGCGGACCGGCCATCTTCGCTACGCTGCTCTGCCTCATCATCAGCGCGGCATGTCTTGGGAACAACCTCCTCTCCGATTCCGCAAACATGATCGATATAGCCGGACTGGCGGTACTTGGCCCCCTGCTCGGCTTCATGGGCGATCGGCTGCGGCGAGAATCAGAGCAGGCGCGGTACCGGCAAGCCCATCTGCAGTCGATCCTGGACACCGTGCCGGAAGCCATGATCGTGATTGACGAGAAGGGAATCATTCGCTCGTTCAGCGCCGCAGCCGTGCGTTTATTCGGTTGGTCTCCGGACGAGGTGGTCGGAGCAAATGTATCCAGGTTGATGCCACAGCCCTACCGCGCCGAGCATGACCGCTACATTGAACGCTATCTGGCTACCGGAGAGCGTCGCATCATCGGCATCGGCCGTATCGTGGTCGGCGAGCGAAGCGACGGCTCGACCTTTCCGATGGAGCTTGCCGTCGGTGAGGCCAAAGTGCGCGGCGAACGATTCTTTACCGGCTTCATCCGAGACCTCACCGAACGGCGGGCGCAGGAACGACGATTGCAGGAACTGCAATCTGAGCTCGTGCACGTCTCGCGGTTGACCGCCATGGGTGAGATGGCCTCGTCTATTGCCCACGAGATCAACCAGCCGCTCTCCGCAATCACAAACTACATGCGCGGCGCCAAGACGCTGCTGGCGTCAGACAAGCCGGATGCCAACCGTATTGGTGATGCCATCGAACATGCCACCCAGCAAGCTCTGCGGGCCGGCGATATCATCAAGCGCCTGCGGGAATTCGTTGCCAAAGGCGAGACGGAGCACACAATGGAGAATCCACTCACCCTGCTTGAAGAGGCGGTCGCTCTGGCCTTGCTCGGCGCCAAGGAGCAAGGCGTGCGGGTGACGATCCGCAGCGATCGCGATCTGCCATCGATGATCGTGGACAAGATCCAGATCCAGCAGGTCGCGCTGAACCTGATACGAAACGCGATCGAGGCGATGGCTTCCAGCCCGCGTCGCGAATTGACCGTCGGAGTTGCCAAAGTCGACGGCCTCGCCAGATTTACCGTCGCCGATACAGGCTCTGGCATCAGCCCTGATATCGCCGACCGCCTGTTTCAGCCCTTTGTCACGACCAAAGAGCATGGCATGGGTGTGGGACTATCAATCTGCCGGACGATCGTCGAGTCCCATGGCGGCCACATCGCTGTGGAAGCCAATCCGGGCGGCGGCACGGTCTTTCAGTTTACCCTGCCATTTGCGGAGGCTAATGAAGAAGCATGACCATGCGGCGCGTTCTTGTGATCGACGATGACGCCGCGATGCGGGACTCGCTCGCGTTTCTGCTTGATGTTAGAGGCTTCTGCGTGGCAACCTATGAGACGGCGAGCGGCTTTCTCGGTGACGCCGCGAGCGGTCCGGTTGACTGCATTGTGTCCGACATCCGCATGCCGGGCATGAGCGGCCTGGAACTGGTCCGCAAGCTGAAGGCCGATCGCGTCGACTGTCCCGTCATCCTGATAACTGGTCATGGCGACGTAACGCTGGCAGTCGAAGCGATGAAAGCGGGTGCGGTCGACTTCATCGAGAAGCCCTTCGAAGACGAGGTGCTATTGCGTGCGATCAATAGCGCCTTGGAAGCAAGCCCAACCAAGCCAACGGACGATGCGGCGAAACTGCAGGCCGAAGCCCGTCTGGCAGACCTCTCATCGCGCGAGCGTGATGTCCTGCAGGGACTACTGGCCGGCAAGATCAACAAGGTGATCGCCCATGATCTTGGTATCAGCCCGAGAACGGTCGAGGTTTACCGGGCGAACGTCATGGCAAAGACCAATGTTCGCAGCATGTCCGAGTTGATGCGAATAGCCATCGCCGCCGGGCTCTAGCAACATTGCAAGCGACGGAATGCCCCATTCACGCATCAAGCTGGTAAGCAGATCGCGCCGAGCAGGTCATGTTCCCGATGCGATGGAGCCTCATATCGCCTGCGGATTCTTTGCAGGGCGTAAATTGTGCAACACAGGCGAGGACTATTCCTGGCCGTGGACTATCGTGAGACCCGCTTCTTGCCAGTTTGATCGTGGTCAGGAACGTTCAGCGGCGCATATGAAGCGGATCAAATGCGGGCCCGGATTGTGCTCCGAGGCAGGGGGTCTTTGACTTCGGAGAACGACAATGCTCGGGAATATCCTGGTTCACCTTCCGACGGAGCTCCCGGCGCGGGCTGCAATCAACGGGTCGATTTCCTTCGCATTGAGCACCGGCGCGCACCTTGACGTTGTAGCCATCGGTTACGAGAGAACCATTATTCCGCTTCTTGCAATCGGCGTAACGGCAGTCACTTCGGTCTTCGACGTCGAGCAGGCGCGTGCGTTGGAGCGAGCCGAAGCAGCACTTCATATCTTCGATCTGCAGGCGCGGAATGCCGGCATTTCCTATACGAGTCGTGCGCTGAGCGCGATTCCAGCAGACGCGCGCCGCATCATCTGCGCGAGCGCGCGAGTCCACGACATGACCATCGTCACACAGCCTCAGAGCGGCCACGATAGTTACGATAATCTGATCCCCAGGGAGATCCTTTCCCAGGCTGGTCGACCTGTTCTGTACCTGCCACATATGTTCCACGGCGCTTTTTCGATCAGACGGGTGGGGGTTTGCTGGGACGGCAGCCGCCGTGCGGCCCGCGCGTTGCACGATGCGATGCCACTTTTGTGTAAAGCCGATGCCCTCACCATCATCGCGACCACCGCTCCGGACAAAGTCCCGGCAGAGAGTTCCACCGCGCATCTGGGAGAGTATCTTGCAAAATCAGGACTTCCTGCGAAGGTCGTGTCACTTCCGACAACGCGGGCAGCGCGGCGCCCCCTCCTGTCGCTTGCGGCCGACGAGAGCCTCGACCTGCTGGTGATGGGAGGATACGGTCGCTTTCGGCTGCAGGAGAGGCTGCTCGGCACCGCAGGGCATATGCTTCGCGGGATCAACATCCCGGTCCTGATGTCACACTGAGGGTAAGACCGTAGGGGCAGCATGTCGCCAGACCCGCCAGGATGCCATCAAAATGCTGTCGCGATCGGCGTTACCGGCATCCGACGATGCCCGAGCTCAACATCAGGCTGGATCACGATTCTCCTCCGGTTTCTAAGATTGCTGGAGTGCGGCCGAGCCGGCTGTTGAGCCAGGTCAATATGTCGCGCGAGCCTAGCTCTATGATTCAGCTTCCAACTCGGACCACATGAAGTGACGACCGGGCCGTCGTCAGCGTCGACGATCCTAATGATCCCGCCTCGTCATCTCCGCGGCCGACCCGTGCTGAACAGGATCAGAGGCATGATTTGCGAAGGAGACCTCCTGCGGCGGGCTGAAAGTGACGGTGGACGACAGCTCTTGGAGCTCTTCACCGGTGCGGCCGCGCGCTTTGGATTGTTTCCGTGGCGGGCAGCCAAGTCAGCATACAGCTTCCGATCCAAAGCTGGCCCAATCTGATTTGAGCATGTTCGAGTGACAGGGGACCCGCGTCGCGCGTCGTTCAAGAGAAACTCATCAAGAACTTACGTGTAAATACCTAGTGGCTTCTACTTAGGTAAAACATCGAGATTTCACAGTTTGTCAGGAGCGACCAATCTGCGTCTCATCGACGTTCGCCAGCAGAGTCCGCCAGCCATGTACGCCCAGGCCGCCAGCCTTCCTGAGACCAGCCGCCATCCATCCAACGTCTTGCGTGGGCAATCTGACAATCGTGGACCGCTTGGTATGATTGCGACACCGATGCGGTTCACACGCAATAGCGAGATTTACGGAGAGGACGAAGCAGCCGAATACCTTTATCAGGTGGTATCGGGGGCTGTGCGAACCTACAAGATTCTGGAAGACGGACGTCGTCAGATCGGCGCGTTCTATTTGCCCGGTGACATCTTTGGCTTTGAGGCCGAAGAAAGCCATATCTCTTCGGCCGAGGCGATCTGCGAGACACACCTGCTAATGGTGAAGCGCAGCGCTGTCATCTTTCGCGCCAGCCACGAGAGGGAACTGGCAAGGCAACTCTGGGACGCGATGGCGCTCGAGCTCCGCCGTTTCCAGGCGCATTCGATGCTCCTTATCAGCAGCGCAGAAGAACGGGTCATCGCCTTCCTGCTCGACATATCTCGCCGCACTACGAAGAACGCTGCCATCGATCTGCCCATGTCACGGCAAGATGTTGCAGATTACCTTGGCTTGACCATTGAGACGGTGTCGCGCACTTTCACTCAGCTTGAGCACAATGGCGCGATCGCCCTGCCGACCACTCGCCGAGTCGAGCTCCGCAAGGACACATTGTCCAACCGCTTTGCGCAGAACTTTGGCTAATGTGATTTGCGCCAGTTCCAGGCAGGGCGGCGCACTCCTTCTGTGCGCCGAGCAGTGCTGGCACAAATCGCCTGCTAAATTAGATTTTTCCCCATGGAGCACCGCAATGATCATCGGTCGCTTGCTTCGAGAGCATCGCAACATTGATCTGCTTCTGGTCGCCCTTCAACGCGAATTGGAGATTTTTGAGCATGGAGATCGTCCGGACTATGAGGTGATCCGCGCGATTATCAGCTATTTCGAGGTTTACCCTGAGGTGTATCATCATCCTCAAGAGGACTTGATCTTTTCCAAGCTCAAGAGGCGCGATCCGGATGCGGCCGCAATGGTCGGCGATCTCGCGCATGAGCATCAGGAAGTCATCGACCGCTTGCACCACTTCGCTCGCGCCATTGATGGTGTCCTGGCAGATCGTGAAGTCCTTCGGCAAGACGTCGGCAACATCGTGCGCGACTTTATAGTACGCGAGCGGCACCACATGATGTGGGAAGAACGAGACTTCTTCCCCGCCGCGCTTGAGGCTTTATCGGCTCAGGATTGGGCCGAAGTCGCTTGCGCCCTCACCGATCACGGAGATCCGCTATTCAGCGAGACAGCTGAAGCGGCTTCCGATGCGCTGAGAGCGCATATTCTACAATTGGAACAAGAAGCTGAAGCCGAACGGAGCTCACTCGCATTTTCGTCCGCAATGGGCGGCAACCCGCGACACGGCGTCGAGACGGATGGCCCAAATTGATCGCTGCCGTTTCAGGAGGACGATGGACATCATCCTCATCCAGTCGAATGAAGACCGCCAAATGAAGATCGCAAGGATGCCTCGCCGGCTATCAGGCTACGCGCAGCCAGAATGCTTCTGCGCCCGATGATGGCTTGCTTCGACTGCCGGTGCAAGAGCCATGGCCGAACCTCCATGGGTCTGGTTCAAACGTGATCGACGGCAAGGATCACAACAGGCTTGGCCACGCCGCATTGATATCGCGCAAAACGGTGCACCTCTCATGTCCGCCGACCGATGCGTTCGTCTCGTCCAACGCTGGCGCGATTGAATCGTGACGAGCTATGGGAGGGCGCATCGCCAAGGATGCTCATTGCTGACGTGTGACCGCTTAATCGCGACCCCAAGCACGATGTATGCGCCGCCGGCATGACCTACCAATTACGTCAAAGCCGCCCCCCATCAGCAGCTGCGATATTTGAGACAGCGCAAAGCTTACTCAGCGCCCGTCCGATAATCGGGCCGGAGAGCGAGAAAGGCATCGGAATGCGACCGGAATTGGCACAATCCTACGGGCAGCACCGACTGCCGCGCTACACCAGCTATCCGACGGCCCCTCATTTCTCAGCGTCAGTTCGCGAGCTCGACTATAAAGCTTGGCTCAAGTCTCTGGGGGGCCAGCATTCCGCCTCGATCTACGTGCACGTGCCATTTTGTCGAAGCATGTGCTGGTACTGCGGCTGCCACACATCTGTCACGAAACGCGACGATCCGATCGCGATCTATACGGCTGGACTGCGCACGGAAGCCTACCTCGTTGCAGAAGCCGTTGGCCAACGACAACCGATCTCTCGTATCCACTTCGGGGGTGGCACGCCGACGATCATGACACCTGAAGCATTCGCTGATCTGGTCGGTTCGTTGCGTTATTCGTTCGCCGTCCTGCCTGATGCCGAGATCGCCGTGGAGATCGACCCCCGCATGTTGAGCGAGCCGATGGCCGAGGCGCTGGGCTATAGCGGGGTCAATCGAGCGAGCCTTGGCGTGCAGAGCTTCGATCCGGTTGTTCAGCAGGCCATTAATCGTCTGCAGAGCTTCGAACAGACCGCAACTTCGGTCGAGCGGTTACGCAACGCCGGCGTTTGTCGGATCAATTTCGACCTGCTGTATGGGCTGCCCCAGCAGACAGTCGATTCGTGCCTGGACACCGTCGATAAATGCCTCGAGTTGCATCCGGACCGGTTCTCGGCCTTTGGCTACGCACACATTCCTACATTCAAGAAGCATCAACGCAAGATCGACGAATCCACTCTGCCCGACAGCGTCGAACGCTACCTCCAATCCGAAATGGTAGCCGACACTTTGGTTGACGCAGGGTATGTACGCGTGGGCATCGATCACTTCGCTCTGCCGCACGACAATCTCGCTGCGGCCGCGAAGCACGGCAGGTTGCGGCGCAATTTCCAGGGGTACACGGACGATTGCGCGGACGCCCTTATTGGCCTCGGTGCCAGCGCCATCGGCCGCCTGCAACAGGGCTTCGTCGCGAACGCTGTCTCGACCAGGGATTACCTCGCCCGCCTCACGGAGGATCGGCTCGCGACCGCGAGGGGCTATTCACTGACCGATGACGATCGCTACCGGGCGGAGATCATCGAGCGAATTATGTGCGACATGACAATCGATCTCTCCGAGACGTCTCGCCGTCACGGAAGGGATCCGGAGTCGGCCGTTGTCGATCGGCCCAGACTCGACAGCCTTATCGCAGATGGCGTCGTCGTGGTTGACAATGGCCGGCTTTCACTAGCCGATGGCGCCCAGTTCCTCGTCCGGAGCGTCGCCTCGGCGTTCGACGCTCACCTTCCTCGGTGCGGGGCTACGCACAGTCGGGCGGTCTGATCCTCGAGGACAAGCGGGTTCACCTGCCTAACAATCCCGCACTTCGGTCTGGACGAATCTATATACACGTCGTATGTACAACACGCTTACAACCGATCGTAGATCGGATCGTGTCCGTGGGCTCGACTCGGCGCAAGGCTAGGCTCCGGGCACTTCAGCAGCTCGCGCGAGGAAGAATGAAGAAAGAGAGAACCATAAGGAGAAGATGGGGCGATCGCCGAAGTGGCAAGTCTGACTGGGCTCGTATTGACGCACTCACGGACGCAGAGGTCGAGACCGCTATGGAGAAAGATACCGATTGGCAGGACTTCAAGGAAATTGATTGGTCCGATGCGGTGCTGGTAGTCCCGCCAAAGAAGAAGGCTATTTCCATTCGCGTCGACGAGGACGTACTCGACTTCTTCAAGGGCGAAGGCGAAGGCTATCAACGGCGCATCAATGCCGTGCTGCGGTCCTACATGCAGCAAAAGACGAAACCGACGAACCGCGCGTGATGCGCAATGCTTGGCCGAGCCGCAGGATATATGGACTGCGACAGTCAAGAATGCGTTCACAGGCTACCAGCCCGCATAACGCTTTACTCAGCATAAGCTCTGCGATCGCTTGCGATGCGTCGAACAGGTCGCTTCCCGAACCCGACACCGGTGAGCCGGCTTATGCCTCGGGCCAGAACCGATGTCACGACTGAGGAGCCGGCCCGATTTGGCATCCCGCCACTTTCACGCTTGTGTTACACCAGCGTCGATCCGCTCCTCGAACCCAAACAGAGCCTCGAGCCGAAACTCGGCTATTGAGTGGAACCGGACACCGCCGACCCGAGCAGTACTCGAGTCAATAACAACCAACTTGTACTGGCTGTGCTCAACGGTTCCTTCGCGTCTTCCCGTATAGTCACGCTGATCGAGCGGCCGCAAAGCGCCGCCGATTGCACATGGGCTCGGCCGAGATTCGACCGTGGGGCGTCACCGCCCTCATTGCTCGAGTCGATGAACCGTTGTGAAAGTGCTCATCAGCGACAAACCTTAGTGTAGTTTTCCAATACTCGATTACACCGGACGCATACGACGGCATAATTGAGCTTCACTGAGCCGTGCTTTAAGTTCGGCTTCAGATTTTCGGCGAATGTCCTCGCCGGTGATCGGACCATCGGCTGTCCTCCCTCCGCCGATGGAAGTCGGCGATGCGTCAGCGTCGCTCCTCTCAGACTTGACTTTCGCCCGGCCTGCTAGACGCGGCCGGGCTTTTTTATGTTCATCCAAAGCTCCGTCCAGACGATCGAGAGCGCAAGTGAATAAAAACCGGATCAGCTTCCGCGAGGAGAGAGAGAGAGAGAGGAGAGAGAGAGAGAGAGAGAGAGAGAGCCAAGTGCAGGATCAATAGCGTGGCCGATCGGATGCCGCGCGCAGTTCGCGGGCGGCGGCGACCATGTTGATCAGCGCCGGGTGAACCTCCTCCCATTTGCGCGTCTTCAGACCACAGTCCGGATTGACCCAGAGCTGCGAATCCTGCAACCGCTTCCGGGCCAACGCCATCAGTTCCTTCATTTCCCCTACCTCGGGAACGCGCGGAGAATGGATGTCGTACACGCCCGGCCCGATTTGGTTTGGATATTTGTAGTTCCTGAACGCGTCGAGCAGTTCCATCTTCGAGCGCGACGTTTCGATCGAGATGACATCCGCGTCCATTGCAGCAATCGCATCGATGATGTCATTGAACTCCGAGTAGCACATATGCGTATGAATCTGCGTTCGATCAGCGACGCCCGATGAGCAGATGCGGAAGCTATCCCCGGCCCACTCAAGATAGGCCGCCCACTCCGATCGACGCAAAGGTAATCCTTCGCGGAGTGCAGCTTCGTCGATCTGAATCATGGTCGCACCGGCTGTCTCGAGATCGCGGACTTCGTCTCGGATCGCGAGCGCAATCTGGCGGCAGACCTCGCCTCTTGGAATATCGTCGCGAACAAACGACCAGTTCAATATCGTTACTGGTCCGGTCAACATTGCCTTCACCGGCTTATTGGTCAGTGATTGCGCGTAGCGCCACCAGTTGACGGTGATCGGCTTGGGCCGCAAGACATCACCGAACAAGATCGGTGGCCGGACACAACGCGAACCATAGGATTGCACCCAGCCGTTCCTGGTAAATGCGAAGCCGGCAAGTTGCTCGCCGAAGTACTGCACCATATCATTGCGTTCAAACTCGCCGTGTACGAGAACGTCCAGACCGATTTCCTCTTGCCAACGTATAGCGCGCGCGGTCTCCTCCTTAAGGAATTTGTCATATTGCTCGTCGCTCATCGCGCCTCGCGCATGTGCCGCACGGGCATTACGGACCTCTGCGGTCTGCGGGAACGATCCGATGGTCGTGGTAGGAAAAGCCGGTAGTGCGAAGCGCTTGCGTTGGATTTCGGCACGACGGAGAAATGGGCTGGCGCGCCGGCGCATGGCTTGGTCGATAGCCCTCATCCGCACAGCGAGATTGGCATCACAGATCTTCGGTGATGTTCGGCGGACGGTCGCGGCACGTTGCGATTCCGCAAGAGCTTCCGCAACGTTCTGGTCACCTGCGAGCGCTCGCGCCAGGATCGCAAGCTCACGCATCTTCTGAACCGAGAAAGCAAGCCAGCTCTTAACATCGGAATCAAGCCCGGTCTCGAGTTCAACATCGACCGGCACATGAAGCAGCGAGCAGGATGGGGCGATCTGGACACGGTCCCTGCCTAGCTTCGCAATGGCGGGATCCAGCTGCTGGTGGAGCCCCGACAGATCCGACCGCCACACATTTCGTCCGTCGATGACACCAAGCGACATGACGAGATCGCGCCGGCAGGCGGCAATAATCCGCTCCAATAGCTTCGGCGCGCGAACTAGATCCACATGCAGTCCGGCAACGGGCATGTTCAAGGCGGTATCCAGATTGTCGCCGAGATCGCCAAAATAGCTGGCGACCATGATCTTGACGTCCGGGGCCTCCGTGGTGAGCCGGTCATAGGCGTGCAGCAAAGATTTTCGCGAATCCTCATCCAGATCAAGGACCAGGCAGGGCTCGTCGAACTGAACCCAGTTTGCCCCCCGCTTGGCTAGTTCCTGCAGAACCTCGATATAGACCGGTATGAGGTCATCCAGGAGCGACAGTGGCTGGAACGCAGGATCAGCACTCTTGCCAAGCTTTAGGAATGTGACCGGCCCGATCAGGACAGGGCGGGTCTGAAACCCAAGGGCCTTGGCTTCCTCATACTCCTCGACAGGCTTGCGAGAGGACAGGCGGAACGTCTGTCCCCGATGAAATTCCGGAACCATGTAGTGGTAGTTGGTGTCGAACCACTTGGTCATCTCCTGCGCGGGAGCGCCAAATCCGCGCGATCCGTGACCGCAACTCGCATCCTGCCGGTCGCATTGCGAACCGCGGGCCATGTCGAAGTAAGTCTTGAGCGAAACCGGTTCGGTTTTCGAGGCGTAGATTTCCGGAATAGCACCAACCATGACACTGGTGTCGAGCACCTGGTCGTACAACGAGAAATCGTTCGACGGAATGACAGTGACACCGAGGGAGTTTTGGCGAGCCCAGTTTGCGGCACGCAGGCCAGCTGCATCCTCGAGCAATCGCTGTTCGCTGATTGCGCCGGACCAGTAGCTTTCGAGCGCGCGTTTGAGCTCGCGCCTTGGACCGATCCGTGGCGTTCCGAGCGTGGCAACCGGAAGGGAGAGAAGAGACATAGCGTTAACCCCATATTTGGGGGCAAAGGCCATGGCGGACGCAGGCAGGATCGCTCGAGCGGCGACTGCTTGGCGCACCACCGGGACACCCCGCCCGTGGACGTGTATATTGTCGAGGCAGGTCTCCTGGCTTGCGGGTCATCGCTGCTGCCCGGCCTTCCCGAAGCCGCACGGGCTTCAGTGACTTTGTTGGACAGCGGCTCGCCGCTCACAGTTGCGGGGGCAGCGCCGGCATTTCACCGGCTTCCCTCTTAGCTCCGGATCAAGCGCGACCGGAGAACCTCGACGACTTGGATTATCGGCAAGATGCCTCTACCGTCAACCTATCAGATCAATCCCTTACGTTGATGCCGCCACATCGGCTACATGAATGACCAATCACTTCGACCACGATAAGAGTCTCACGGTCTGCCTTGGCGATAATGGTTGAGCACGCATACCGATCCGCCTCAACAGAGGCAGGGGAGGCTCTCGCAATGAGAATGGCTATTTGGCGTGCCCTCGGCATCATCGCTGTGCCAGCCTTGCGGACGGCCGTTCATAAGCCGAACCCTTAGACAGATGCTCTGAGCCTGTTGAGCACTTCAAGGCGAAGCTAGTGCGACTCCATCGTTGCCTGCTTGCGGCTCGACACGACCGGATGGAAGCGTAGCTTCTCCAATCATGAAGAGGAACGACACGACCGATCGATCACAGCCGATGAGTATCACCGCGCCTGCGTAAGGCCCAACGCACGACGTCGTATCATTGGCCTGTCTGAAGACCCTGCACTGCCGCCGATTCCAGATCCCGGCGCTGAGGATCGGCTTCGCAACTCCGCGGACATCAAGTGCAAGTGAACCCGGCTGAGGCTGCTAGGGCACTTCCGCAGCGCCCCATCGCCGAGCGATCAATGGCGACAAAAGCGTTCCCGATTGTCATCAGGAACTTGGCAGCGAGCGTTCGCCTGCGCTTCGTCCGGTGCGAGGAGAAAGAACACCAAGGCCGATCAGCAGAATGGGAACATTGGAACGAGCGCAGGTCGGAAAGTCGACAAAGACAACAGGAATCCAGCGCGAATTGCCGGTTATTTCCTGGCACGAAGAATGCAAACCCTCAATTGCCCGGGCTTCTCCTCCTGGGCTGGTCCAGCACAGCAAATTGAGGCTGTGGCTGGCCCACTGAAGTTAGCGGCGCGTGACATAGAGGGGACAGCGCCTGCTCGCGCGGGACATCAGCGGGCGCCCGCGTCACGTTGCCGCTAACTTCTTTCAATCGCGCATAACATTGAAGGCGCCCGCTTGGAATCAACGTGCGGATGAGAACCAGATGGTCCGGCGGTTATGAAGAAAATATCTGCAAGAGGTGTGCTTTGGTTTAGTCTCTGTCAATCGCTAATCTGCCTGGTTGGCCTGGCTGCGACGAGCAATAGTGTGCGCGCGGACGAGAGCGCTCTCGTCGAAAGAGTCAAGTCAACGTGGCGAGCGCAAGACGGTGAGACAATAGAACATATTGTCTCCAACGTTTCGAAAGTGGCGCAGTTCGTCCCTGGAAACTGGGGAGTTGCCGAAGGAATTGACGGAACTGAATACGTATATCTTTCTTGGACCAGGCATCACGATAATAAATCAGACGAACACTACGTTATTACCTGGAAGATCGGGACCGATGGGAAGATTGAGGTTGCGTCTCCGTATGCAAAGCCGATCGAATTGGGCTGGCGCGCCCTCGCGCTTTCGCTGATCGCCAGTGAAGCCACCGATGGCGAAAAAAACGCAAATCTTCGCTTTCTGCATAATCCGGTCAATTTCAACTTTGTGACGACCGCGCAAGGCAAGCTCGGAACTCTTCTGCGGCACGGCCGCTGCCATATCATCGAACCCGTTGTCGTGGATTACGCAACGGGGGGGAATGGCAAGCCGACCGAGAAAGAGGATCGGTGGCGCGTTCTGCTATTGGTAAACTGTAATATACCAGGCCCTCGCCATTTCACCCATAACGGGGTCATCACCTTTGAGAAGCGCGAAGGACAAGATTGGGAGCCACAATCCTTCCTTGCCAAGCGTATCGCGGCCTTTCCTCCTGGCTCGTGGTTCGATCACATGGAGCCAAATGAACTGGAAGCGATAGAGAGGGCGCGAAAGGCCTCGGCAAATGATCGCAGAGGGCAAGACGGCAGCGCTACTCATTGAGCGCTGAGCGCCTCGGGCCCGACAGCAAGGCACATGCGCTGAAAACGCTCGCGCGTCCTGCCAGGCCTCAGCGAGGCTGAGCGTCTCTCACGGCCTGCAGCCCCGCCATGGAAAAATCAGGTAGCACGATAGCTCTCGGCCTTTTGTGCCAGGAGCAGCGCTCAGCGAGCGGCGGCGTACCAGTTTGGGAGAGCTAGGTCGACCGCGCCGCACGCAACGCAGTGAGAGGACACAATCTGCGCTGCTGCTAACTCGCCATCCCATTCTTCCCGGGACTAGGCGTTGAGATGCTGAGGCCAGTCCCGATCGGGCGTGCGCGCAGCGCATCGCGTGACCAATAGGCACCCGCAGGAGCGTGAGCACAGCGACGCCAAAGGCGGCACGCGGGAGCGAGTGCGGCGACGAGACCGGTTAAGAGGGACCCCGGGAACGGGGCAGTGATAGCGACGCCGTCATACTTCATGACGGCGGGCCCCTTTCCCGAGTGCCCCCGGCGAGGAGCTCCGCAGCCTTGTGCGAGGGATCGAAGAGCGAAGAGGAAGATCTAGATTTCCTCGCGCACATTCGTCTGCGCGTCACAGATCTTGATTTGAAGCATGGGAAAACGCTTCTCTAGTTCTGCTCCACCTGCCCTGGCGCCGTCTCTGGTTGCGAATTCGGCCTTGAGTCGGCCGTCCACTTCAAGCGCGTAACAAGAGAGCGGCAATTCGCGGGTGGCTGCAACCATTTCAATCCCATTGTGCAGTGAGGTGATTAACAGCAACGGGTAGCGTGAGTCGGCTGGACCCTGCCAGAACTAATTGCCGCCGTGCTATGATTGCCAGCACCTGTTATGGATTGATTTGTCGCACTGGATGCCATCAAGATTGCCGCTCGCAATAAGGGAGCCTTTCCGCTTATCCCGTGCAATGACGATAAAGCCAGCCATCAACGTAGCTGTCCATCCCTATCGCAACGCTCACCCTCTTACCGAGCTTCCCGCTCTCTTCCGTTCGAGTATCGAAAGCCAATCTAACGTTGACCGGACGTCATTTCGCACGCTCCGAGCCGCCACGAACAGGTCGCGGACACCAGCCCGATATCCAAGTGAAGCTTGGGGGCTCTGTTCAGTGAGAGCAGGCGGAGGCCAGATCGAGCAGTCGCTCTCTTCGTGGCTAGTTTGCCGTGAGGTTTTCCCACCATTATCGAACCAGCGGCAGCCCTGCCTCAAGAAGGAAATCAACCAGGCGTAGCAACGTCGCTCTCTCCGCTCGGCCGCTGAAACTATGCAAACGCAAAGAAATCCCTTGAATCTCACGCCGCGTCAGGTCGTAGGCTGACAATCACCACCAGCTTTCACAAAGCAAGCATCGATGCAGGCCAAATCACGGACTGGTGTGGTCAAGCATTCGAATGTGGCAGGCGACGGATCGTGCGACTTTCTGACCTGATGAACCAAGAGCGAAAGGTTGTAGGAATGAAACACCGCGTAATGATGGCAGCATTGCTCGCTGTCCTCACATCTCCGGTTTGCGCGGCGAAACTCAGCGGTCCTCCGCACATCCTCGACGCCAATACAATCGAGATCGAGCAAACTAGAATTCGGCTTTCGGGTATCGAGGCGCCAGAGACTGACCAGATTTGCCTCGACGCCCATGGGCGCAAATGGGCTTGCGGCGTAGCTGCGCGCGACGCGCTTATCAAGTACTCGAATGGACGAACGTGGGATTGTCAGACCGCAGGAGTAGACAAGTACGGCAGTTCATTCGGCAGTTGCTTCATCGAAGGCCAGGACGTGAACGCCTGGATGGTAAGCTCGGGTTGGGCACTGTCATCGGGCTCGCCTACCCATGCTTACGCAATCTATGAGGTGGTGGCGAGCAATGCCTATGCGGGCCTGTGGTCGGGCGCGTTCATCGCGCCTTGGGACTGGCGTCGCCGTAACAAGGGGACGATCATCGTCGGCGCGAGTTCGGTGCCGAACGACGCTCAGGAACTCCTGCTCGGATCTGCTCTGCTATCGGACCCGCCCTCGCCCGAGTGTCTGATAAAGGGCACCGTGGGCCGCACGGGCGAGCGCACCTATCACTTACCCGGGCAAGTCAGTTACGGACAAATCGACATGACGAAGAAGCCGGCTGAACGCTGGTTTTGCAGCGAAACAGAGGCCGAAGCCACGGGATGGCATAGAGCTGGGCAATGAGGTGACAACATGCATGAATGCCGTCCCCAGAGCGTGTCATATCCGATCACGGCCGCGACCTCGCGCCGCTCGCTATTGCTGTTCGCTATTTCGGCATTCATCGTGCCATTTGGCGACAATATCGTCGACGCAAAGCAAGCAAAAGCGCCACCCAAGCCGGATAACCTGCTCTCGCCGGATCTTGCGCTGAAGCGGCTGATGGATGGCAACGATCGCTATGTGCACGGCGCATCGCGAGGGCGCGATCTCAAACGAGAGCGCCAACTTTTAGTCGATGGTCAAAATCCATATGCGGCGGTTCTGAGCTGCGCCGATTCCCGAGTAGCGCCCGAACTTGCCTTCGACAGCGGACTTGGTGATCTGTTTGTGTGCCGCCTCGCCGGCAACTTCGCCAACAATGAAACGCTCGCTAGTCTGGAGTATGCGGTCGCCGTACTGAACACGCCCTTGATCTTGGTACTTGGTCACGATCATTGCGGCGCGATAGAGGCCACGATCCAGTCGCTTGACGAGGGCAAGCCGGCGCCGGGGCATATTGCTTCCCTCGTTGCTGCGCTTGCGCCTGCTGTAAGAGAATCTCGCCAGCAAACCGGTGATAAGTCCGTCGATGCGATCCGGCAGAACGTGATTGATAACGTCAATAAGCTGAAGTCCAGCAGCCCGATTTTGAGCTCTGCAGTTGAGCAGAACACACTGAAGATAGTCGGAGGTCTATATCGCCTCGAAACCGGCAGCGTCGACCTGCTGGGCTGACGCTGGCACCTTCGCCCGGCCGCCCTGCCGTTTGCAGCCAAGCCGGCTTTCGATTGAGTGTCGCGAGAGTCGCCGTTCTTCGGGCTGCAGCAAATGCTCCGGACACGATCCGCTGCACGATTGTCGCGGCTTCGGGATAAACTTTGGTATGCGCGGTCTCTTGATACTCATCATATTCTTCGTACTTATGTTGGCAACGCGCGGCCAGCACCAGGAAAAACTCATATCGCGGCCGGCAACGTCCACGTCTGCACGTTGATCCGTTAAGCCAACGCAGTTGATTCGAACGGCAGATTGCGCGCAGGCGCGCCGGCATCTAGGCCCTGCCTCCGGAGTAGGCGAGAATTCGGGGACAGAGATCTAGGCGGCCCATCCCGCCATGACACCGATGCAGATGGTTCCGCTGCAGATGGTCCTGCTCAGGTCAACCGGCTCAACCGGGACTGAAGATCACATAGAGCAGAATTACGACCACGACAGCTGCCCAGCCCGCCGATGTTATGAAAACTGCTACTCGCGTCGGCATCGGACGGTTTCTCCTGCGTCAGCCAATGAAGAGACCGCCGGTTCGGAAGAGCCGCCTCGTCGAATCTGCCCTGAGCTCGGACTTTGGATCGGCGTAAACTGGAAGTAAGGCGCGCCCGACATTGTGCTCACCGATCGGAGGGAGGCCTCTGCGCCCGCCGGCGCGCACTTCTGAAAATCGTTTACCGATCCGGACGTCGGCCTTCCGGCCATGATTGGCGACCTCATCGCACGTCGCCCCAAGTCTCTTCGACCAACGCATCAATCATATCGGATACATCATCTTGCCCGACATTAAGCGTCAGCGAGATCCGCAACCTTGCCGTTCCCACAGGTACTGTTGGCGGCCGTATGCCGCGGATATCAAAGCCGCGCGCCTGCAGTGCAGAGGCGAGCCGCATCGCCCGAGCGTTGTCACCCACGATGTAAGGAATGATCTGTGAGTTCGAGCGGCTCGGCCGGCCGCACATGGTGAACTGCCGATGCGTAAAATCGACAAGATCGGTCAGGCGTTGCTGTCGATCAGGCTCCTCCTGTAGGATCAAGAGCGCTTCCCGAGCAGCGACGGCCATCAGGGGCGATGGCGCGGTGGCGAAAATGAATGGACGGCATCGATTGACCATGAAGTCGCGCAATACGCCGGAAGCGGTGACAAGTGCGCCCTCCGTCCCCAGCGCCTTCCCGCAGGTGTGGACCACAAGGAGATTTTCGCGCCCCTCATAGGGCGCGGTGAGCCCCCGTCCCTGGTCGCCGTAAACACCTGTGGCATGAGCCTCGTCCACGACCAAGAACGCATGGTGGCGGTCGGCGATTGTAACCAGATCCTTGAGGGGCGCGAAGTCTCCGTCCATACTGTAGAGGCTCTCCACCACGATCCAGACGCGTCCCTTTCCGCCCTTGGCGCGCCAGTCGCCAATCACATCGTCGACCGACTGGGGATCATTATGGGCGCTTATCCGGAACTCGGCTCGGCCCGCTCGTGCGCCTTCATGAATACTGGCGTGCACGAGCGAATCGAGAATAAGCAGATCGCCCCGCTGCGGCAGCGTTGTCAAAAGAGCAAAATTTGCGATGTAACCGCCGCCGAAAAACAGCGCTGTCTCCGCGCGGAAGAAGCGCGCCGCCTCCGCTTCGAGAGCTTCGTGCTCCTTACAATTGCCGCGCAGGAGCCGTGACCCACCAGCACCGATCGGCGTGCCGGCATCGAGCGCGGTGAGCAGAGCCTTCTTTATACGTGGCGCGCTCGCCAGCGCCAGATAATCGTTCGAAGAAAAATCAGTTCCTGCGCACGACTTCAGGCCACGCAGCCGATCGTCTTCTTTCAAGGCTTGCAGGGCCGCAACATAGCCATTCAGCGGCGTGTTCATTGATCAATACCCAGCCGCCCCGCAGCAGGGCGCGATCAATCGAGTGTTCGTGGCAGAGATCTCGGCTTGTGTCACCGACATGCGACGGATTCGCAAGCAGATCAAACCGCACAGGTCGAAGAAGCACCGCGTCTCCACCCCGACGGTCACGGACTGCCGTCCAGCGAAAACAAGCCTCATGAATCAGCAAGCGGGACGAGCATGCCGACGCAATTCTCGACACACCCGCCCTTGCCGGTGATGCCGACGCTGCTCACCTTGATGCCAGCGTCACGCGGAGACATCTGCGCCCCCTCATTTGTCCGCACCTAAAGGTCCTCCCCGAACAGCCGCTGAGAGAATGAACCAGTTGCATGCGGCGGACCATTCTGCCCTCGCGTAGCTATTTGGCAGATTGGGCACCCTCATGCGCGCGCAAACTTTGTACAGAACGGACAAACGCGCGCACACTCAGCGAGCGTGATCTAATTGTATCATAAGCGCACGCTCCGTACCCCCAGCGATCGCGACATCACACCCCATTTCAAGCGCATCAAATGACGGCCTCCCTTGCGCGCCTCGCCGCACCCGCACCGGCGTTGCGGCGCGGCCAATCTCACGATAGTTATTTAACCGATTTGCAACACACGCTTCGGGTCATCTATGATTCGTCACATCGTCTTGTTCTCAGCCATGGATGCGACTCACATCGATGAGATCATCGAAGGCCTGGCGGTTCTGACCACAATCCCACATGCACGCCGGCTCGAGATCGCTCGCAATCGCAAGACCGACGGTTTCGATAACGATATCGATGTCGTGGTCTATGCCGAGTTTGACAACGAGACGGAACTCGCAGCTTACAAGGCGCATGGCCTGTACCAGGAGGCCATCAGGCTGGTACGACCACTTCGGGAGCTGCGCTTTGCGGCCGACTACGATGTATCCACAGATACGCGCTTCGCCGCGATAGGAGGAATGGTCCAGCTTAGCCGGCGCGCCACGCCCACGCGTTAACCCGACAGTCGATACCAAGAGCCTGCGGAATTCAACGGCGCGATGCTCTCGTTGGAACTGAGATCATCATCGCAGCGCTCGCGAGGCCAATAGTCGTTCGGTGACTAATCGTTCAATGCACGTCCGAGAATTGGAGCGGGTCGAGCCTGTCACTGCATTGCGCTGTCTGGCGCATCGACCACATCTTACGATTCTCGCTGGACTACTACAACAAGACAATATCGCCTCGGCGAACGTACTTTTCATACCGTGGCCTTGCATTCGATCGAACAGGCTGTCGTCGCCGTCATGATGCTTACCCCTATTGTCTCACCAGCTCAAATGCCTGACCTCTGGCGGAGCTTGCTTTCGCCACCGCCCCCCATTTTGGATTTTCCGATCCTGACTGGAGATGAACCCGAACATGGGCTTTTGGACTGAAGCGAATCACGCCAGATCAACAGATCGATGCGATCTGGCGTTCGTGGACAGCTGTCTCAAGTTCGATGAACTGAGCTTGATGATTCTTTTCACGCTAATCTTCTGCACCGTACTTAACCGGAACTCGCCGCGCTCTATGGCTTGCACGGCGTCGACGTACCACTGACCTCCACATAGAGGAGAGCCGACGACTCCCCCCCAACAGCGTCTGCCGACATGTGATATCCCGTGAGCTTATCCGCGACCGTCTTCTTGATCTCATATCACGGAACACTGGACGGACTTCTGAAGGACGAGAGCTGCCCATCGCGGTTCAAGCCGCTTCCGGTCGCGACCTTCGCGGCTCCATTGGTGTCGTAGCCCGCCAAATATCTGCGATCCTCGGCATTCGATTAGGGAAAGAACACGCGCGTGCCAATCGGCCATGCCCGTTGTTCTCCGATCGGACTTGCTCCAATTTCCCAACCCGCACCTCCCCATAAGACATCAACCACTCCAAGGGCGCCCATACCATCACGGACAAAGAATATGTTGGGAGCAGAGTTGGTCTGCAATGTGCCGCTTTCACCGTTGGCTTGCCGTCTTAAGAGGCGCCAGATATCTGCCAATTTGCTCTCATCGGGAATTCCCAGTTCTCCGATGATCTCATTGTCCTTTGCGGGATTCTTCAAGGTGTAGGTTCGCAGACATCTATTGCCCGCGGTTTCGACCGTCACCGCGAACCTTCGCACAAAGGTCGCGCCAAGCCACGCAATCCTGACTTGTGCCTTTGGCGTGATATCTTCCTTAAAGTGCTCCCGCGCGATGAACGTTTCAGCCTCGACCTGGTTGCCGGCCGTCAGCCTCAGCGAGCATCTGATCCCTACATTTGAAACAACCGGCGCCGATCTACCGTTATCAGTTTTGCTCTCCTGCGCAGTCGCGCTGACCGCCCATATTAGCAGAACAGAGACGAGATACGAGTTGCCCCTTAAGCGGCGCATTGTTGGCGTCGCCATCGACCTGCGCGAGATCACTGCCATTCGTTATTCCACGTCGCCTGGATCTCGGCGTTTGCCGGCACCCGATATGGAGCACGACCGTTCGACCGGATCGCGTTCCGCCTTTAGCTTCAACTGCGCTAAGTCAATAGATTCGTCCACCTGCCGCCGAAGTTCATAGGCGATGGTCGGCGATCGGCCAGCGACGTGCAGATCGCAAAGACGCGCACGCCAGGACACCCCACAGCCTCAACTAGGCGACGACCGTCGCTGTTTCTCGAGCGCAGGATGATCCGGTCGACGCGCTCAGCGAGTTCAACGGCATCTACCGCGAACTCGACGTCCATGTCGGCCTTTGCCTTGCGGCGGCCCCAGTCATACACGGATTCCTTGATCAGCTTAGCGACAAGCGCGTAGCCGTTATCGTCGAGGAGTGGCCGGATCGTCGAATATTCCCGATCCTCGGTCATCGGCGGAGCCCCCGCAGTAGCGGGCCTTTCATCTCTGGTCTCTGGAAGCTTCGGGTGACTTCAATTGCTGCCTGCGATGATTTATTGCTGCGCGTGATGATTGGGGCGTCTATATCCAAGTCCCGTTCGCTCCGCTCCGACAAACACAGTACGCAGCGGACGAAACTCTCGGTTCTCACCTAAGTGCTCTCGGTTTTCCCAATGGTTGTATCCGGATGTGAGTTTTGCAAAAATAGGTGGACCGCTGTCGCCCAGTGAAAGCTTGCGTTCTGACGGTCATTGATAGACACGACGTTAGGATCTTCCCAGCAGGGGTCCAGATCATCTGCGGCATGGCCAATTCCATGCGCCTGTTCCGCGCTTCGGCGGAGGTCAGGCTGGCTTCGGGCGATGAGTGTCGATTGTCGCGCGTCTTCCCAGACAGATGCCGGCTTGCCCGGGCTGGCCTGCCCAAGATCTGGTCCCGGGCTCGCATTCATTCATGCCGCTCGGCACACTATGTGACATACGGCGTGTGCCGTCCAACGAACGCTTTGGTACGAAGCATCATCACCACGTTTTCATCACGCCCGGGCCTTTGGCCTTTGTACCCTGACTCGCACAGCGAGGAACAAAGCGCACGAGTCTGCCCCATCCGCTCGCGTCAAGAGAACACGTAATCAGCTATGTGCCTTGGCCGTTCCTGCCATTGGTTCGGTCACACACGATCCACACCTGCCGCCGTGTGTCGAATGCCCAGCTCCACTGATCGTCTTCGCATAGTCAGTGATCGGACGCGGCCGGCCGATGAGATAGCCTTGAACCTGATCGCACGCCTCGCGTGACAGAAAGTCAAGCTGCTCCTTTGTTTCAACACCTTCGGCGACGACAGGCAAATTGAGCCCCCTGCCCAGCCCGATCACAGCACGAACGATCGCTGCCGATTGGCCATTACGCTCGACATCCGAAATGAAGGATTGGTCGATCTTGATCTTGTCGAATGGAAATGACTGCAGATACGATAGAGATGAATAGCCGGTTCCGAAATCATCCATCGCGATATGGACGCCGAGAGCTTTGAGGCGCCGCAGGATAGCAATCGCGCGATCAAAATCACCAATCAGGACACCTTCGGTAATTTCGAGCTCCAACCGGTCCGCGGCGAGGCCAGTCTCCAACAGCGTGGTGTGCACCAAGGCCGGAAGGTCTCCCTGCACGAATTGTGCAGGCGAAAGATTGACAGCAATGCGTAATGGTTGCGCCCAAGCCGCCGCTTCACGGCAGGCCTCCCGCAGCACCCACGTCCCAATCGTAAGGATCGCGCCACTCTCTTCGGCAAGCGGGATGAAAACGGCTGGCGAGATAAGTCCGCGGTTCGGATGTTGCCAGCGTAGCAGAACCTCGAACCCGATGATCTCCCCTCCAACCTTGGCTTGCGGTTGATAGTGCAGCACGAGCTGCCGCTCGGAGACGGCTACGTTCAGGTCCTGGTGCAGCGCACGCTTCTCGCGCAATCGGATGTCCAGGTCGGCGTCGAAAAATCGAACCATACCGCGGCCGTCAGCCTTGGCACGGCACAGCGCTGCATCCGCATTGGCGACGAGCGTACCGGGATCTGCCCCATCCGCCGGATAGATGGCAACACCAATGTTGAGGCCTATGTACGCGCGATGCCCGTCGATCTCGAATTCGTCGCCGCTCACAGCAAGTAGCCGATCGGCGAGGGCCGTCGCACCTGATGGCAGTACGCAATCTGTGAGAATGATGGCAAAATCGTCGCTGCCCAAGCGCGCCAGAAATGCTCCCGCGGCAGCCACAGAAAATCGTTCCGCTGCGCGGCACAAAATGGCATCGCCCATGCGGTGACCGAAAATATCATTGATCTCCTTGAAGCGATCGAGGTCCAGGCAGAGGACGGCGAGTCCCCTGCCAGACGATTTTGCCGCCTCGAATGCCGACGCCAAATGCTCGTTGAAGGCCGGCTGATTGGGCAAGTCCGTCAACAGGTCGTGGAACGCCATGTGTTGGATCCGCGCCTGTGCCTCCTTACGCTCGGTCACGTCTTCGATAACCGTCAATAGATATTTTGGTTCACCGGCGCCATTGAGCACCGGAAAACTGGATGGCTTGACGTGCCTTCTGCCGTTCCCCGGAGTGTCGAGCCAATGCTCATCGAAGCACAGTTGGCGTCGCGACTTCACGATCGCCCTATCGTACCCAAAGATCGCTTCGGCTTCTTCCTTGGGGTAGACCTCGAATGCGGTTTTACCGATATAGCGGGTCCGCGGGACGCCCAGCAACCGCTCGGCGGCGCGGTTGAGCAAGATATATTTGAAACTCTGGGCATCCTTCACGACGATGGGTGACGGCGTATTCTCGATGACCATCTCGAGAAATTCGCGCGTATCGTCGGCAGCATCTCTTGCCTGGCTTAGCTGCTCGTTGGCATCGGCGAGTTCGCGCGCCCTGGCACGGTTGATTAAGAGTGACCACACCGCAACTGCAAACAGCAGGCCGAGGAGCAGACCAGCTGAGAGAATGAGCCGAGGCTTCTGCCCGTCGATCGTGGCGTCGAATGTCGGCAATGAACTAAAGCGTATCGTCCAGGTGCGTCCGTCGATTTCCAGTGGCTCGACCACGGTAAATGCGGACGTCCGTGGTCCGGATCCATCGGTGCTATCGTAGAGTTCATCGTTCTTTCGGAGCGACACTCCGTCGTAGATTTCCAGCCTGACGCCGGAGAGCTGCTCGAATCGCAGAATGCCTCGCATCAGGTCACGCATGCGAAACGGCGCATAGACATATCCGACGAGCTCGGCTCTGCGCTCCTCGACGGTTGTCGGCGGTACGGCCGTTTGATAGACCGGCAGATACATCAAAAAGCCACACTGAACACCCTGGTCCGTCTCCTGCACCAAAGTGACTTTGCCGGAAATCGACGGTGCGCCGGTGTCACGCGCCATGATCATGGCTTCCCGGCGCACCGGCTCGGTGAACATGTCGAAGCCGAAGGCGCGCCGATTACGCCAATCAAACGGTTCGAGATAGATGATGGAGGTACATTCATCGCGATCGCCGCCCGGGCTGATCTGGTAGTCGGGGATTCCTCCGGATCGAACCGCCAGAATGTGTGCACGGCGCTCCTGCGCGGCAATTTGCTTCGTAAACCCGACGCCTTGTATCCCCGGGTATTCTTTATCGATCGCAAGCGTGCCGACGTAGGTCCGCCACTGTTCGCGGCTCACGCGATTGCCAGTCGCCGCAAAGAGCCCCACACCGCCGCGCAAAACCTGCCGATAAGCGATGAGCCGCTGACGTATCGCGAACTGCGCCTCGCTGACGTTGAACTTGAACCTTTCGTTGGCAATTCGAGCCGATTCGGTCGAGGTGTGGGCCGCCATCCAGATCGACGCAATGGCGATGCCGGTGAACGCGCCAACAGCCAGCAGACCGGCTGCACACCTTTTCAGCGAACTCAACAAACTGCCAAGCCGTCCGCAGCCATCTTTAGTGATGGATCTTGTCCGCCGATCTCGCCGTCCAACGAGCCCCTGCATGTTGCGCTCCTTTGCGGGACCTGCACCTGCGATTTGCCGGCAGATCCGATGCACGTCTGAGTTGGTTCGGCTGTCGCATAGCGGTGCGCATACAATCTCAGTTGTGACGATCGCTTGTATCGGCTGCGCTGCTCGTCTCAGCAGATCCACCAAACGGAGTGCATCGTAAGCGATGATCGCGCTGATTGTATTATCGTTTCGTAAATGCTGTGCGCGTGTCAGAGCACCGTGACATGACTTTCACGGCGGTGGCCATGCCAAGATTATCTAGATGTCACTAAAGTAGCGCGGTTCGGCCAGAGCCCTGGCAACTACGTTATTCTGTCGGGTCATCACCAGATGTGCATCATCGGCAAAGCGGGCGCGGGGCGCAGACTTTGTACGAAACGGACCGAAGCACACGCCATCGCCGTGGACTTGGCTCAAAGGGTACGTTCTAAAGCCGCACGTGCCATGATTATCGAACGCGAATGGTCGAGGTGTTCCGCGCTGGCGGCTCAAAGCAGCAACGATTGCTAGTGCTCGATGCCACTGGGCGATACAATGAGCTCTTACCTAGGGACCGCCCCGGGCACAAGGGACCGGCGACATGTACGGGCACGTCGCGCGCGCCAACATCGATCGCTATCTCAGTGTGCTTTACAGCACTGATCTCACGAGCGATGACCGACAGACGGTCACGAAGCTATTGCTCGGCGAGTTGGACAAGCTCCGTTACGATCCCGCGCAGCTGGAATTTGTCGAAAAACGAGCCGCGAACGGGCGTGAAAGGGTGAACCATGCCAGGCGCCTACGCGAGTTCTATGCGCTCGGCACAACAGAACGCGAAGAATCGGATAGGATGTTAGTAAACATCGAAAGTCTTCAAAGTCTGCTGGATGCTTTTATCGTTGCTTGCAAGAGAGGATAGACTCTCGCACGTCTAGGACGCCAGGGGCGGTACGAGCTCGTCTTGATCTTCGTCATATCCTGCGTCTGTCATCCGCTTCTAACTGATACTGATAGCTCAAGTATGCATCACCGTGGCGGAGATCGAATTTTTCTTCCTGCGGCTTTACGTCCTGAACCACGCCCCCTGGGATGAGCTCCATCAAAAACAGGCACTCAAAGGTCGGTTTCAAGCGACACGTGGGGACGAATTGCATTTAAACGTCGCGCTTAGTGAAGATAATGATGCGGTCAAATGCGTCTCGCTGGCTCGTTGGCGAAAATCGAGCAGGAACAGGGACATGGTCAGTCACTTCTACCGGCTGCTTTACCGCTTCCGCATGCGCACATATGCTGAAGCACTGTTTCGGCGTAGCAGGCACGAGAAGCAGGAAAAGCTCTGGCTGCAGTGCAGCCTGATGCGCCTTGGGAGCGAACTACGGCAATCCGAGCACCGGTCCAGTGCAGCGGGTCGGCCGGTCCAGGACGCGGCCGAAGCTATCGGCAGTTCCATCTGAGGACGCGGGAACTCGTGCTGCCGAGAACAGCGCGTTACAGCAGCAACAAGCGGTGCTGATGGCCGTGCATCAACGTGCACAACAGCATGAACAGGCGCGAGAAGCACCGACAGGAGGAAGTCATGATGAGATGGTCGTACTGTTGGATGGAGCGGGCGCGCCGCGGGTATCACGGCCACTTGCCATCAACCTGTACCGCATCACCGTAGGCGCTATTCCGCGCTGACCGACTCTCGCTTTCCACCACCGGTCGTGGGCCCAAGCCGTTCGGTCGGATCGCGCCCCAGCTTCGGCTTCAGCTGCGCTAGTTCAATAAAGTCGTCCGCCTGCCGCCGAAGCTCGTCTGCGATCATCGGCGGCTGGATCGCAATGGTGGAGATGACGGTGACACTGACGCCGCGGCGCTGCACCGCTTCAACCAACGAACGGAAGTCGCCGTCACCGGAGAATAGGACCATCTGATCGATATGCTCCGCGAGTTCCATGGCATCGACTGCAAGCTCGATGTTCATGTTGCCCTTCACCTTACGCCGGCCGCTGGGATCGAGAAATTCCTTGGTTGCCTTGGTGACGACGGTGTAGCCGTTATAGTCCAGCCAATCGATGAGCGGCCGGATCGACGAATACTCCTGATCCTCAGCAATCGTCGTGTAATAGAACGCCCGCAGCAGCGAGCCCCGCCTCCGATACTCCTCGAGCAGGCGCTTGTAGTCGATCTCGAAGCCAAGCGCCTTGGAGGTCGCGTGGAGGTTCGGACCGTCGATAAAGAGGGCAAGCTTTTCGAGTCGGGACATTACTGCTCCAACCTCCAAAACGGATGCGCGAGGCCGCGCAGGCTATCGACTGTCCACCTGCGAGGAACGCTGGAGGGCTGGCAGCCAAGGGATGCCTTCCAATGACTTGGAACGAGCTTTATGTCAAACTCATGCACCGCGGCTCTCCTGTTTCATCCACTTCATGTCATCTGTTCAAGGATCCAGCGGAGGCCTTTTCGAAGTTTTGTTGCTTGCCCGCACTGGGCTCACGTGCGAGATCCAGCTTGTCAAGGTGATTGGTCGAAACGCTGAGGGCGGGCGCAGAACTGCAATCCGCGCTGCGGTTTGTACGAAGGCCGCTGAGCGTAAGGATAAGCGGAATGGAAATCGCCACCGCAATCAGACCGTATTCGATGGAGGTCGCCCCAGTTCTGGCCGACCAAAACCGCAGAAAAGCAGATGATCTCATGACAATGTCATTTGTGGCGGCGCCCCGCTTGGAATTCTAGCCCAGCAATTCCGTTCACTCAGCACTTTTCGCTAGGTCACGTGAGGTTACCTCAGATTGCTTCACAACATGCGCTTTGAGGCGCACAATCTCCCTCGTGCCGTACCACTATTCACACTGTTCGCCTGTCGTCCCGCGATGATCTACAGCGGTTCGTATTTCCGTCTTCGTGGCTCGGCAAAGGATACCTTGATTCCCTTTGGCTGCGCTCCGACGAACTCAGTACGCAACGCACGAGTACCTTGATTTTTACCCGAGCGTCTCATTCGCGCCCTTCGCCCGATGATTGCCCACCCCGATTAGGCTTTGGCATCATGACCGAGCCTATGATCCAGCTCCAAGTGCCGCCGTTGCAAACTGGCGCAGCAATTCGGGCGTCAGACGTCGCGCAAGCGGCTGCTGCCCTAGAAGAAACTAAGCTCCTTGAGCCTAAATCATCCGAGCAGGCCTCGCTCAGACCCTGACTGCTCGAGCAAAGAACCCACTCGTCTCAAGACAATGAACCGAAGAGGCATAAGCGCTCGAGACGAGCTTATAGCAACAGCATGCCTTCTGCTCGAGGGACTTGCGATCGTCAATCTGCAAAACGCCGCGCATCTTGCGGATCAGCCCGTATCCTTCGAATCGAACGAGCGTCTCCGTAACCGCGGCAAGGCGCAATCCTAAGCCGTCGGAAAGACAATCATGGCTAATCGGCAGCATAGGGGCGTCAACAGCATCGCTTGCCAAACAGAGCCAGGAGGCGAGCCGCTGTTCGCGATCGTGCCGAACTCCGCACAATGCCGACTGAACGCACTGAAAGGTCAGCGCTTGGCTGTAACCAACGAGATGTTCTCGGATCTCAGGGCGTTCCTTTACTACTCGACGCAAATCCGCGACACGGATCCGGTGCGCGCTTCCGGCAAAGAGCACGACCGATTGATGCGCCGAAAGCCGCCCTCCTCGCAAGAACTCCGCGCCGACCACGCCCCGATGTCCTACGACTGCCATTTCTAGCATGCTTCCCGCCGTGACAATTCTCAGCGAAGCGAGACCCGACTCTATGAAGTAGGCGTGCTCGACACGCTTATACGGCTCATGCAGAGCCGTACCTTTTTTCAGGGTGATCGGTTCAAGGATCTCCCCTACTGCCGCAAGATCTTGCAAAGAAAGCCGCGTTAGAATCGCATTTTTGATCAAGGGCCGCTCCTTGGGCGCACCAAGAGAGGCCGAAGCATGGGCTGCGTGCTGAACGCCCGCTTGTGAGCTACACTTTTGGAGCAGTCCAGCGCGTCGACAACGGCGGGCACGTGGTCGGCCATGGTCCCTCTTCCTAGCGTGCTTTTTGTGCTCCCCGCGGTAAGCGGCCCCACCCCGCCCCTAGGGAGACAAGGGCGGAGCCTGCCCCCCTTGCTCTGAAGCGGTAAGCACACGCTGTGCCATAGACTCACGGGAGTTCTGGTCTTCCCCGCGCTTTACGACGTCGAAGATAATTTCAGATAGTCACACAATCAGGTCTTTGAGACGCGAATTCTCTTACATGCAACGTTCCAGCTCGCACTGCTCGTCTGTCACCGCCGATGCTTCATGGAGAACTTGCCGTCATCGTTCAGTCATATTCGTGTAGACCGCACGCAGTTGAGAATGCTCCGACAAATGCCGTACGTGAGGTACAAACAATCCAGGTCCTCGACAAGGTGTGTCATCTCAGGCTCAGATTTGATCGTTTCGTACGAACGCAAAAAGGGATCTCAGGACAGTTTCCTTTGGGTATGTACGAAGTAGAATATCGCTTCGTCCAAGACCTGCGTTGCGGCGGCTCTATCAGCAGCGACAGTTCGCTGAAGATAGAGCCGCCGGCGGCCGCGAAAGGTTGAATCACGCCAAACTCTGCGCGAGTCCCTTGCGTTCGCCACGACAAACCACGAACAGGCGGATCACCTGCTGGCGGACCTCGAAAAGGCTGTTGACGCTCCCTGTAGTCGCCTGCATGAGCTGAGGACTTTCGCAGCACCTAAGGTGGCGACCTTGGTGCAATGGCAGCGCCGAAAGCCGCCGTCGCATGCTTCAAGCACCTCGCGTCTGCCGTCCGCTTCCAACCAACAGCTCAAGCGAGGGGCGGACGATCCTCGCCCAACTTCGATACAAGTACAGAACTGCGCTAGCCCTGCCGTGAACCTTGGCTGCGACCAGCGATACACCATGTTCCAAGCTACGATGAACGGCAAATAGCTGAGGTCGGCTGTCCGCGGTTAAGGTCTATTTCAGTTCGTTCGCCTCGCGCCGTGTCCGCTTGATGACACAGTGACTGGAACTAGACGCAGAGCGCGCACGAATCCTCCTAACGCAGCTCGTGCCACGCGATCTCGCCCCGTGCAAACACAGCTGGCGGACCATGTTTGATGGCACGTCGATTGCTGGTGAAGTGGTAAGGGATCCGCGGCCTCGAGCGCGCCAAGTCAGGAATTGGCGGCGTGGGCTGAAGTGGCCTGCCGCCAAGTGTGAAAAATCGCCAGTTTGAGATGACATGACAAGACATGCGCTGACGTCAACCCTCGCAGTCATAGTCCAGCTGAGTTGGATGGATCTCGCCGCCGCATATGGTCTCATTGGCCGCTTCAGCCTCAATACAACGCCGAGGCCACATCTTGACCAGCTTTCCCGGCCCTCAAGACCCATTTCTTTGGCCCGATCCGTTCGGGATGTGGCTTGGAGAGGAGACCGCCTGCAATCCGATCACGCTCGATATCAACGCAATCGACGATCTTCTCCGGCTGGAATCAATCCGGCGGGCTCCGCCATGCGTGCGCAATCCGCATCAACCACGCTGCTGCGCCGCTGGTCGTCTCAAGACACCGAGGACAAATATGAACACGCCGCCAGAGATGATCGCGCCAGAAACCGAAGTTTCGGCAGCGGCGAGGGATAATCTTTCGCCACTTCTGGCCGATATTCGCGCGCGTCGGAACGAATTCGCCCGCGCGCAGAAGCTTCCAGACGACATCATCGACGCTTTCAAGCGCGCTGGCGTCTACCGGGCGATGGCCGCCAAGCGCTTCGGCGGCGAGGAGCGAACGCCGGCCGACTTTTGTCGCCTGATCGAGCGCATTTCCGAAGCGGACGGATCGGCAGGTTGGGTCGCCAGCTTCGGTGATGGCGCTTGCTACCTCTCCGCTCTTCCAGACGACACGCTTTGCGAAGTATACGCAAATGGACCTGACGTGGTGTACGCAGGTGCGGTTTTCCCGCTCCAGACCGCTAAACGAAGCGCCGACGGGTTTGTCGTGAACGGCGTGTGGCCATTTGCCAGCGGCTCACCGGGGGCGGAGCTGATAGGCGTTGGGATCACTGTGGAGGATGATCCAACAGGTGGTCTCGCACGTGTAGCCGTGATGCCGGCCGAGAAGGTGACAATCCGTCCCAATTGGGACGTTATCGGCCTGCAAGGCACCGGCAGCCATGACGTCGTTGTCGACGATGTTATTGTGCCGGAGAAATGGACTCTGATCCGCGGCGGTCGGCCGACACTCGACGGGCCGATCTACCGTTATCCGTCAGTGGCCTTCGCTGCGCAGGCGCATGCGATTGTCGGCATCGGTATTGCGCGCTCCGCGCTAGACGAGGTGATCGCCATGGCCCGAAGCCGCGCCTCGATTACTGGAGCGCCCGTGATGGCAGAGCGCGGCTACATCCAACTGGAGATGGCCAGAGCCGAAGCCATGCTGCGTTCCGCCCGCGCTTTCTTCTATGATGCAACCGAGGAGCTATGGAAGGAAGCGTTGAAGGGCGCGGTCCAGCCGAACACGACGACGCTGATGCGGCTCGCCGCGACCAACGCCGCTCGGCAGAGCGCTGAGGTCTGCAAGATCGCGAGCGGTCTCGCCGGAACTGGATCGCTCTATACGACGAGCAACCTGGCGCGCGCGATGTGCGACAGTTTCGTGGTTGCCCAGCACGCCGCTTTAAACGAAGGCACGCTTCAGAGCGCCGGCCGCCTCCTGCTCGGAAGTTCCGCACCGCCGGGCTTTCCATGAAGTCGTTCATCCACGGGCAACTCCGCACGGCCCGCAGCAACGAATCGTCGGACCCGCGTCATGATGCGGGAACGCACAGGATCGATCCCGCGCGCTTGGCCCAAGTCTAGCCGCCTTTGCACTTGGCCCCTGCTATACAGATCGAAGTGGATCAGAACGCCCATGCGAGCGAGTAGATACCAAATCGAAGACACTTGAACAGGCTACGGAAACAGTCCGCGTGTCTCCTTTGCACCGCGTACCCGCTCCACACCAATGGCCATAGCGGCAGTGCGATTGGAAACCCCGTCCCGCTCACTTCGCGATAATACCCGATCAAACGCCCGGTCCAGTATCTGATACTCCCGACGCATGACCTCGTCCTCCTCCCAGAACAATTGCTGAAGGTCTTGCACCCATTCAAAATAACTAACCACGACACCTCCTGCGTTGCACAGAATGTCCGGGATCACGAAGATCTCTTTCTGGCGCTTTTCGAGAACTCTATCGGCTTCTGGCGTGGTCGGACCATTGGCTCCCTCAGCTAGTATTCGGCAACGCAGGTTGCCTGCCAATTTGTCGTTGATCACCCGTTCCACCGCGGCCGGAACAAGTATGTCGCAATGCAATGCGAGCATCTCCATCGAATCGAAAGCGAGCTCACTGGAATAACCGTTCAAGCTGCCGTGCCAGGCGGCATGCCTGACCAGCTCGGGAATATCGAGACCCGAGCGCCGGTAGAGCGCGCCGGTGTGATCGCTTACCGCGATCACTTTGACTCCCATATTATGCAGCTCGAGTGCAGCGATCGAGCCGACGTTTCCGAATCCCTGTACAACCGCAGTTGCGCCATCGAGACGGATGTTGCGCTCATCTGCAGCACGACGGGCCAGATGGGCAACGCCTCTGCCTGTGGCTTCCCGACGCCCCAGGGTTCCGCCGGCGCTGACAGGCTTTCCCGTCACGATTTCCGTAACCGTTCGTCCCTGATACATGGAGTACGTATCCATGAACCAGGCCATGATCTGCTCGTTGGTTCCCATATCTGGCGCCATCACGTCTGTGTGGGGCCCGACGAACGGGATCATCTCCTGCATATATCGACGAGAAAGCGCCTCGAGTTCGCGCCTGGACAAGCTCGCTGGATCGATGTTGATTCCTCCCTTTGCGCCGCCATACGGCAGTCCGACCAATGCGCACTTCCAGCTCATCCAGATTGCCAGTGCCGCGACTTCGCCGAGATCAACGCTCGCTGCGAACCGTGTGCCCCCCTTCGTGGGGCCAAGCGTCAGGTGATGCTGCACGCGATAGCCTTCGAACACGGCGGTCGTGCCGTCATCGCGATGAATCGGACAAGAGACCGTGACCGCGCGCTTCGGCATCAGGATCCTGGCTCTCGCGTCCCGCGGTATGGATAGATAGTCTGCGATGACCTCGAATTGCTTTACGGCCATGTCAAAGACTGGCCCACGGTATGCCGTCACGTTCGCTTCCCTGGTTGGCGGTTAGTTGCTGGATCAAGTGGTGGATTCGGTATTGTCGCTTTGTAATATTTCATCCGGTCCGCGACAGACCCGCTGTCTGTGACACAACAATTGTTGGCCCGGGCTCGGACGGCCCATCTGTTGCTCCACATTGCGTTCTCGATGGAAATCCTTGGCCGCAGGATTCGCCGCGCGGGATGGGGACAGACCGGGCGCCCTACATCGACAGGCAACAATTTGCCGACCGAAAGCAGGTTCCGCCAAACGCTGCATCGTTATGTGCACTATCGATAGTCGGTGATATGGACTTCCGGCGCCCCCAGCAGTGACGGAGCGCTTCACCGTATCTCGCGACGAATGATTCCGCACTCGTGGACTTCGCCCATTTGTCCGTTACGTACAAAGTTTGCGCGCAAGCCACGTATCGTCTGTCAATGTGGCCATGCAAGCGACGCACTGGAGCGAATTCGCACGAAGCGGACCTCACTCATCCGATCGACAGCGCCCCGTGAGCCAGGAACGCGTACTTACTGAAATGGAGAAATCGGAAAACAAGCCGAACACCGCTATGCGATCGGCGCGTCTCGTTCACGACCAAGCCAGGGTGTGGCGATATTGCGCCAGGAACATCCTTGTGATCCGCATCAGAATCAAATCATGGTAGATCATCACGATCTGACATGACCGATTCAACCACAGTCCAGTCGCGTAGCGCCGACGGCATCACGGCGCCTCTGCGGCATGCGACTTTCCGCCGTATTTGGCTTGCGAGCC
Organism: Bradyrhizobium sp. USDA 4503; assembly: GCF_054055815.1. Taxonomy (NCBI): domain Bacteria; kingdom Pseudomonadati; phylum Pseudomonadota; class Alphaproteobacteria; order Hyphomicrobiales; family Nitrobacteraceae; genus Bradyrhizobium; species Bradyrhizobium sp. USDA 4503. The sequence goes on along the minus strand of NZ_JBSRXS010000001.1, from coordinate 8,288,557 downwards.
TCCTGTCCAATATCGGCAGCTTGATTCAAGGTGTCGGTGCAGCCTGGGCAATGACGCAGATGACGTCCTCGGCTGACAAAGTCGCGCTGGTGCAGACCGCGCTGTTGCTGCCAGTGATGCTGATTTCGATGCCAGCCGGCGCAATCGCCGATATGTACGATCGCCGTATCGTGGCGCTGGTTTCGCTTGGCATTGCGCTCGCCGGCGCAACCGGCCTGACGGTCGTCGCCTGGCTTGGCTTGGCCACACCGGACGTCTTGCTCGTACTGTGCTTCGTGGTCGGCAGCGGCATGGCGCTTATGGGACCGGCGTGGCAATCGTCCGTAAGCGAACAAGTGCCGTTGGAAGCGCAGCTGCCTGCGGCCGTTGCGCTCAATGGCATCAGCTACAATATCGCACGGAGCGTCGGCCCGGCGATCGGCGGCGTGGTGGTAGCTAGCGCCGGTGCAGTGGCCGCATTCGCGCTCAACACGCTGCTCTATCTGCCGCTGATGGCCGCGTTGTTCCTTTGGAAGCGCGTCAGCGCCCCCTCACGCCTGCCGCCTGAAAGATTGAACCGCGCAATGGTATCTGGCGTGCGCTACATCAGCAATTCGCCATCGATCAAGATCGTATTGCTTCGCACCCTTGTAACGGGCGTCGGGAGCGGCGCGATTACCGCGCTGATGCCTCTGGTGGTGCGGGATGTGTTGCATGGCGACGCCCAGACCTACGGCATCATGCTCGGCGCCTTCGGCCTGGGTGCCGTGGTCGGCGCGCTGAACATCGCCGAGATCCGCAAACGAATGAGCGGCGAGGCCGCGATTCGCGCCTGCGCGTTGTCCATGGGCGCGGCGATGGCCGCGGTCGCGCTCAGCCGCCAACCGGTGTTGACCGCGGCGGCACTGGTCCTGGCTGGAGCCGTGTGGATGATGACATGGGCGGTGTTCAACATCGGGGTGCAGCTGTCGGCGCCGCGCTGGGTGACCGGACGCTCGCTTGCAGCCTATCAAGCGGCGAGCTCAGGTGGGATCGCCGTCGGCAGCTGGGGTTGGGGCCATCTGACCGACGCGGCCGGCGTTGAAACCGCGCTGCTGGCGTCGGCCGCCTTGATGCTCGCCTCACCAATCATCGGCCGTTGGCTACCCATGCCCCGTGTCGGCGCGCGCGGCGAAGAGCCTGAGCCGCTCGCCGATCCCGAAATACGGCTCGCCTTGACCGGACGCAGCGGGCCGCTCGTCGTCGAGATCGAATACCGAATTGCACAAGAGAATGCCCGCGCGTTTCACAACGTCATGCAGGACGTGCAATTGTCCCGCCAGCGCAACGGCGCCTATGGCTGGTCGATCGCGCGCGACATCGCCGATCCCGAATTGTGGACCGAACGCTATCACTTTCCGACCTGGTTCGACTACTTGCGCTGGCGCAACCGCCCGACCCAGTCGGAACGCGCCCTGGAGCGGCGGGCCATTCACTTCCACATTGGTCCTGCGCCGGTACGTGTCCGCCGCATGCTGGAGAGGCCATTCGGCTCGGTACGCTGGAAGGATGACACGCCCGAGGGCGCGAGCGCGGAAATGCGGCCGGAGATGGCAAGCGTGGCAAACGCACGTAGCCGGCCACTTCGGCCGACCAAGTAACCCGGTTTGTCGGAAGCCCGGAACCTTCGCGGACGGATGTGCTCGAATATGCAGTGGGTCGCGTTTCGGGCAGGCGCTACGACTAGTTCAAAGTGCGAGCAGCCCGCCAGCGAATCCGATCTCCTGACTAGGGCCAGCCTCACCGGCCGTGTCACTCGAGCACTGATGCATTCCTGACGGGCTTCGAACTCCATCCGCTCTTGTTACGCCGCGGTTCAACGAGTTACGGCGCAATAACGCTGCAAAGATGCACCGTCACGCAGAGAAAGCAGGAATGGTGCAACCAGAATCGCCAAGAATTCAGCTTAGCGAACTGCAACTCTGTGCCTCCTTATAGGTCCAATCGAGGGTGATTCATGCGCAATCATGACCTTGTCTCCGGTAGTCTTCTCGCGCTGACCGCAACCAGCTTCGCACTCCTCTGCTCAAGCCTGCTCGTCTTTGCTTTCATTTGAAACGGGCACCGGTTGCCTTGTCGCCTTGTGAAGGCTGGCCTCGCTATCAAGTATCCAGAGTTCGACGATCTCTAAGGACCGACAAGATTCTGACCTAGTCGCGGCTCGGCTAAGGCCGAGAGCATCGCGATGCCCTCGTGCCAGCAGCTGGGACAGCGAAAACAACTCTGCGCCCCTCTCATGTCCGCCTCCATCGATATCGGTGACACATGTTGATTGTTTTCAAATGGCGGACGATGTGAACGCTCGCCTCATCTCTCTCCCGTCCGGACCGCTTACCTCTCGCGTACGCGTTCCTGACGCGGCGGGCTCTGTACGTTGCGGACTGAGCTATTACTTTCCTGGCTGCACGTTTCCGCTAGTGTTCGTCCAAGGCAGCCCGTGCGTTGAACGTGCGGCGGGCGATATGAGATGGACAACGCGTTGCGAGAATGAGACGGGACGATTTGTACGTTAACGTTGCTCGTTGATCTAGCTCTACCCTTGCGCACGCGCCCCGGCTCATCACTCTGCTGGAACGGCATCAGAAAATGTCGTTGTACTGCTTTCGGGCGATGAGCTGCCTGCCGATCGTTCACCGAACTTTTATATGGTTCGGCGTGACTGTTTCTCCACCGGCTCAAGGTGGGCTGCTGCTCCATCGTGGCCGTGCACTCGAAGGGGGTTCGATGCGCGACCGTGACTTTATCTCGGCTGCTTTTAGGCGCTGGCCGTCGCCGGGATCGCTTTGCTTTGCTCGACTTACTCGCCGCTGTATTTACCTTGTGAGGACCATCCATGACATCACTCAAGCTGATCGGCTTTGCGTTTGGAGCACTGATTGCGCTGTCCACCGCGGCACTGGCAGAGGACATCACCATCGCCGTCGCTGGACCGATAACTGGGGGCGAGTCCGCCTTTGGGCGGCAGATGAAGAACGGCGCCGAGATGGCGGTGGAGCAGATCAACGCGTCCGGCGGCGCACTCGGCAAGAGGCTCGCCCTCGACATTGAGGACGATGCCTGCGATCCCAAGCAGGCGCGATCGGTCGCGGAGAAGATCGCTGCTGCCAAGATCCCATTCGTTGCCGGGCATTTTTGCTCTTCGTCGTCGATCCCGGCTTCGGAAGCCTATGCGGACGGCAACGTACTGCAGATCACGCCCGCCTCGACCAACCCCCTGTTCACCGAGCGCAAGCTATGGAACGTGGCGCGCGTCTGCGGCCGCGACGACCAGCAGGGCCAGGTTGCTGCCGATTATATCGTCAAGCATTTCAAGGGCAAGAACATCGGCATTCTCAACGACAAGACCACCTATGGCAAGGGGCTTGCCGACGAAACGAAGAGGGCCCTCAACAAGGCCGGCGTCATCGAGAAGATTTACGAGTCCTATAACAAGGGCGACAAGGATTTTAATGCGATTGTCTCGCGCCTAAAGCGGGACAATATCGACCTCGTCTATGTCGGCGGCTATCATCAGGAAGCAGGTCTCATCCTGCGCCAGATGCGTGATCAGGGCCTGAAGACCGTACTGATGTCGGGTGACGCCCTGGCTGACAAGGAATTTGCCTCTATCACCGGCGCAGCTGGAGCGGGCACGCTCTTCACTTTCGGGCCAGACCCACGCAAGAAGCCGACGGCGGCTGCCATCGTCAGTAAGTTCAGAGCCAGGAATATCGATCCCGAAGGGTACACCCTTTACACTTACGCTGCGGTGCAGGTCTGGACTCAGGCCGCAATCAAAGCCGGCACCACGGATCCGAGGAAGGTGATGGACGTGATCAAGGCGGGCTCCTGGGACACGGTGATCGGCAAGCTGGAATACGATGCCAAGGGTGACATCAAGCAGCTCGACTATGTCGTTTACAGGTGGGATGACAAGGGCGGCTACAGCGAGACCAACCCGAGCGCGTTTTGACGCATCTTAGGCCGACGCATCAAAGCTGGCGTGTCTCCCGGAGCGATGATCAATGCCGATCGATCGATTACTCCAGGGCAGTAAGCTACGGCCGGAAGAAATTGAATGTCTGAGCTTGGCCTATGCACGGACACTGCATTCGCTTTGCTTGGTTGATCGTGACGACCCTATCGCCGAAATCGTCGCAAAGAAGGTTATCGAGATCGGCGCAAGCGGGGTTAGCGATCCAGCCGAGATATCAAAGCTCGCGGTGGAGCAGCTTGGTATCCGTAAATCACCATCGGCATAAAGCGAGCACCGCATGCAAACGTTGATCGTTGACCTTTACCCGATCGATGCACAGCGCGCTATCCGGGTTCAACGCGTTCCACCGGGTTGGCGGCAATGGAGCTTGTTAGACATGTCTAACGTAGATCTATGAGCGGTCGACAAAAGGAATCGGCTGATCGAGGGCCTGCAGACCTACATTTTTCCGTGCGATACGTATCACTCATGTCCATCGATCCAGGAAGCGGTTCGACCGGAAATTACGCGGCCCCGCCCCATGAAGAACAAGGGCGGGGCCGCTCCCCTCCCCCCGGGGACGCCGCGCTGCGGATCACAATGGCTATTGTCTAACGTCCATCATCTGCGGATTGATATTCGGCATACGGCCGATCGCGTCAGCCGGATTGCGACCTTCGGCCCTCTGTATTTTCGGTGACATTGCGCAAGACGAGTTCAGAAAGCTGCACGACCAGCTGTTTGAGACGTGCTATCTCCTCTCTGCAGAGCACCAATTCACGCTCTTCATCTGTCGTAGTCGACAATTCATGGCGGCTCCCGACCGCATGATTCATTTGACCCTCTATCCGACCAAATAACCGCGAACGACAGCTCAAGCACATCCTGTTGCCCGTAATTGTACCGGCACATCGGCCTTTCTAGGCCACTAAACACTGTACGCAGCGGTCCAACTGTCTCGCTAGCCGTGGTAATGTGTTATCTGCGCTACAGATCGGGCCGTTCCGTACACAAACTCCCTGGCATGAGGGCCGAGACGTCGAGCTTTGTCCTCTTGCAGCCGGATCGAATAATCACTTCGGGTTTCCATTGCCAGCCTGATTTGTACGTCACGTCGACAATGAGGCGCATCGACCCGCACTCGTTCTAGCTACGCTGACGAGGCGAACGCCGTTCCTGCTGAGAAGGCTGCCGGTCGTGTTTCGGCGGCTTCAGATCCGACCGCCCATTCGGTGGCGTCCTTTCGACCCGCATTCATGATCGACAGAAAATTACGTGCGCCTTTTGCGTAGCCCGATGAGCTGCCCGGCACCGGAATTGCCTTTCTTGGGTACCGTCAAGGCGCGATGCGGAAGGCGTCAGTGTCGAGCCGACGTTGGCTGCACGCTCGTAAGCCTTGACGCTCGGTTGGAGAGTACTGCAGCCCGGCGCTCACGCGATCGCGCGCCATGCTTCGTCGTTCTGCAGAAGTAAGCGGTTTATCGTCGAGCTTTAAGGGACAACCAGAAGGCCGTCGTCCGAACGTTTGTGGCTATCCATTATCTCCCCAGACATCGCGCACAACTCGAATAGGAGAGTAGAAGAAACGTTGAACATCAAGGGGAACCGTGCAGAATGGCCGCGGCCATGGCTGGTGGGGATAGGTGTCGATATCGGCGTACCCCGGCGATAGAACGGGGTTTGCTTGCCGCACCAAATGCTCATTGCGCGTCTGCGGAGCGTCACGGGCTTGTCCAAGCAAGACCAAGCTAAGCTCGAAAGCATGCCTCACACCATCAAACGGTTTGCTCCTGGCGAGTGCCTGGCGCGCCAGGGGGATCGGCCTGTGAGCTGTGCAGTCGTGATGGGCGGCTTTCTGTCTCACCAAAGGGTGACATCGGATCGAAATCAGATAACGTCCTTCTATGTACCTGGGGACATCCCCGACCTGCACACCCTTCACTTTCCGGAAATGGATCGCGATCTCTGCAGTATCGGCAGGAGCATCGTTGCCCTTGTGCCCCACTCCTACCTCAGGGATATCCTCGCAAAGTCCGCTGCGCTCACCCATGCGTTTTGGCGGGAGACGTTGATTCATATGGCGATCTACCGCGAATGGATCGAAAATCTTGGCTCCCGGGAAGCACTGCCCCGGCTTGCTCATCTTCTTTGCGAGATCGCCGCGCGGCTTGAGCTCGTCGGGCTTCTGGACAATGGTCGCTTCCATGTTCCATTCACACAGCAAGACATCGCCGATGCATGCGGCCTTTCGACGGTACACGTGAATCGGACAATCCAGGAGCTTAGGCGCAGGAAGCTCATTGAATGGAACGGACATGCTGTTGATCTTCTTCAGCGAGATCGGCTCGAATTGCTTGCAGAATTCCGTCCCTCCTATCTGATGCGCTGAATTGTTTCGGCCGTTGCTGCCTGCGCAGCTTTGTCTAGACATCTCAGGCGGCGCTCGCCATTCGACAGGCAATACCGAATGCCGGTTGTAGTTTGGCTTTGAAGCGAATGCGCTGCTCGTGAGCAAAATCCAGGGCAATTCGCCCACCCGGCCAGCGCCCCGCCGCGATCTCGCCGAGTGAATGGGTGTTGCCGATCGGATTTCGCGGAACGCCAGCAAGCTCCAGAAATCTGCATCGTCAATCGCCGAGGAGCTCGCGGGCCACAGAGCGATTTCCCTGCTGCCAGCACAGCTCTGGCCCTTGGCTGAGATGCGCGCGCCAAATGAGCTGCGCCCCGCGACGCCGACCGGGTCATTCGGGGCTAACAGGACGCTCAAATGGTGCGCTGAAGATTCTCGGCCGCCAATCAGAGAACACGTCAGACTCTGTAAAGGCCAACAGGCATGAGATCGCATGGAAAACATGACGCGCAACGCGCCTCGATGGCGGCGCGGTGCAAGACTATCAAAAAAGCGAACGCAACAAGCACGTCTGCCCTCCTCGGACCACTTAGCTGCTTGTGAAAGGCCATCAGCTTGAATTGTATGCGGGTCAGCTCAAAGAGCTTGAATCGCACGCGGCGTCACGTTGTACCATCTCAGAGCAGCTAACGAGGATGCCCGACGGGACTTACTGTTGCTGCCGTGATGAGATGATGACGCCGATGCGGTCGGTATGTGTACAGCAAAGAGCAATGCCACTGTTCCAATCATCATTGTCCATGAGACTACGCAAAGGAGGAAAAATCGACACCAGGTCTGTCCGACATTGATCCTTCCGCAGTTTGAATTTGCGGTGAAAGTTTTGCCGCAAATACCGCCGACAGTCCTCCCTCTGTCGACGGAAGTTGGCGCGATGCTTAGCAGCCTCGCTCCCCCAGACTGACTCACGCCCGGCCATCGATCAGGCCGGGCCTTTTTTGTCGTCTATGAAGGGCGCAGCTTGAGTCGCTCTAGCCAGCATCTGATGATTGCGGAAAGTTGTGAAAGAAATTGCATTGGTGGGTCCATCATCACGCGGACCGGCTGAGTCTCTTGCGATCAAACCGCGTACAATTCGCACGATGATATATGAGAGCAGTGACCGATCGACGCATTCCAGCGCCTGCGGCCTTAAAGGCTCCCCGCATGGCGTCTCGAAGCTGAACTTGCGAGCGCCTTCTCGATCGCGAAAATATATGTTTGGTTCCCACAGCGGGAGCACAGGTGGGTCAATTTGCTTTGAGAGCTCTTAGATCGATCAAAAATTGCATTCTGGAAAAGTCGCTTGCTCATGCATTTGCTGCCTCGAAGGGCTTGAATCGCACGCGGCGTCATATTGTACGATCTTGCGGCGATGGTCCTTGGCAAACGAGCGAAGCCAAACCGCATAATCCGGGGCGATCGCATAGATCGGCCGCGCGTTCATCACTCGCGATGAGACTTGTTTGATGGCACCTTCTCTCTAATGAATACGGCGCGATTGTGCATCGGCGATATTGTTGCCAGAAGATGGGATAATGACGGCCGATATTGTTGATGTATGCGTAATCGGGAGTGGCGCCAGCGGCTCGACGGTCGCTCACGAGATCGCGCAACGCGGATTGCGCGTACTCCTTCTTGAGGAAGGTCGAGCACTTCCTCCCGGCGCTTCGCTGGCGAGCGTCCAAAATGGCATGGATAGCGCCCTGGTGCAGTCTGCGGCAGGGACGTTGACGCCGTTCGGGCGTCCGTGGACCGTTTGCGCACCCGGCGGAGGAATGACTCTATATGCCGGAATAGCCTTCCGCTGTCGCGCCATCGATTTTGACGCACGTGCGCATGTGGCCAGGGACGCGCTCGACCCGAGCTGGCCGATCGACTACACCGAACTACGCCCATTCTATGATGAGCTGGAACGGCGCGTGGGAGTGGCCCGCCTGGCCGGAGCGGACCCGCTCGAGCCTCCGAGCGATCCCCCCGTTCTGCCACCGCACAAATACAGTGTGCAGGGCCAGTTGATCGCCGATGCCGGGGCACGCCTGGGCCGGCTGCCGTTCCCCACTCCATTGGCAATCAACTCGATCCCATATCGCGGCCGGCCAGCCTGTCGCTGCGAGGGACCATGCAACGAACACCTGTGCCCGAGCGGCGCGAGGGCCGACGCACGCTCGCCGTTCAGGGGTATCGCCCTGCCGCCGGACGCGCTGACGATTGCGCTTGGCAGCAAGGCCATCCGCATCGAGCTCGGCAACGTCAGTCGCGCCGATTCGGTGGAATGGGTGGACACCCTCAACCGACAACGCGCTCGGGTCCGCGCCCGCTGCGTGGTACTCGCGGGCAACGCGGTGCAGTCTGCCGCCCTGCTCCTACGGTCGGCGCAACAGGCAGCGCCCAACGGCATCGGCAACGCGTCTGGCATGGTAGGCAGTGGCATCTCGTTTAAGATCAGCGGCTACGTGTCCGGTAGGACCACGTTGAATCCGCCGATCACGCCCCAGTCCGGCAACCCCTTCTCCACTGTCGCGGTGTCCGATCACTACCTGGACGACGAGGCGCCTTCGGGGCTCGGCGGAATGATCTACGAAGCAAGTCAGCCTGAACGCACGGATTCCGGAGAGATAAGGCTACGGCTGCATTTTTTGGCGGCCGATCAGCCCATGCGCAACAATGCGGTCCGGCTGGCCACCAGCCGGGACGGGCTGGGTTTGCCCAAGATCATTCTCGATTACCGGACCCATCCCCTCGACAAGCGCCGACTAGGCTACTTGTCCCGACATGCGTCGAACTTGCTGGCCGAAGCTGGGGTAAAACAAATCGATTATCAAGATTCCAACTATCAGTTCGGCAGCGGCCACCTGCATGGCGGCTGTCGGGCGGGAATCGATCCGACACAATCGGTGGTTGACCGCTGGGGCCGCGTGCATGACATCGACAATCTCTATGTCGCGGATGGCGGCTTCTTCCCCTATGCCGGAGGCGTCAACCCGACCTTCACCATTCAGGCGAACGCGCTGCGGATCGCTCGAAGAATAATCACGCAGCTGACGTAACGAGCGCAACGGAGACGGGTTTTGTCGATCAGCACGCCTACTGCCGCCGTGACCGCGACCGACGGGCATGGATCGGCACTGCGACGCGCCCTGCGCGTCACCGCTTCGCAGAAGTGGGATCTCAACAGGCGTTTTCCGGTCGTGATGACGCGCGCGTCAGGCGCGCATGCATGGGACATCAATGGAAAGCAATACGTCGATTTCACTTCCTGTAGCGGTGCCGCGCCGCTCGGGGCCGGATACGAGCCGGTCGTGGCGCACGCAGCCGCTGAGATGCGCCGCACCGGCGGGATTCTGCCCGGACCGCTGTCCGTGCACAGGGTCGAATTGGCCGAACGGCTGGCGGAGATCTTCCCCGTCGCGGAACGCTCAATGTTTTTCCGCACCGGATCTTGCGCTACCACCGCAGCCGTGCGCCTTGCCCGCGCGTTCACGGGCATCAACCATGTACTGACCAGCGGATATCACGGCTGGCATGACTGGCAGTTGCAGGACCGCCCCGAAATGGGGCTGCCCAATCGGGACCGCGACAGCGTGGACTTCCGCTACAACCTCGACTTGCTCGATGAGCTGGCAAGTGTCCAGCGCGTCGCCGCGGTGATCATCACCCCGGAGGTCAACTTCTTCCCGCCAGAATACCATCAGGAACTGCAGAGGCTGGTGCATCGGCACGGCGCCCTGCTTGTCCTTGATGAGGTGATGACCGGATTCCGCTACGCCCTTGGCGGGTACCACATGGCGGTCGGCCTCACGCCCGATTTGATTACACTGAGCAAGGGACTGGCGAACGGAATGGCGCTGTCGGCAGTCGCGGGCCGGGCGGACGTACTCGCTGCGGCCGAAAAGACATACATGGGAAACACCTACCAGCGCGAAGTCACCCCGTTCGCCGCTGCATTGAGCACCCTGCACGCCTTGCGCGACGGGACCGCGCTGGCCCGGATGCGTGAGGTCGGCGAGCAATTGATCAAGGGGCTCAACGGCGTCTTCACAAAACAGCAGGTCGCGGCATGGGCGTTTGCCTGGCCCACCATGTTCGACGTCGTATTTGCTGACGCCGAGCTTGGCCATGCCTTCTTCCAGGAAATGTGGGGACGGGGCTTCCTGATGCAGTATGGCGGACGCTTTATGCCATCGGCGGCGGTGTCCGACACCGATGTGCAGGCCGCCGTCGAAGCAGCTGGAGAGGCCCTTCCGGCGGCGCTGTCCCGCATGGAGAACCCGGCTCGCGACCCGGATCCAGTCGCAGCTGCAGTACGGTTCGCCAGAGATCATTTCGTTGCCACCCCGGGAGCGGTTCGGCGCTGGTTCAATGCGCCCGTCCACTGACAAGCACGCATGTCGAACAGAGAACAAGCCCATGTCGCAGCCGGATCCATTTTCCACATCGCCGGTGCTGCTCGGCGGTGACAACCGCTCGGGCACCACGCTGCTGAGTATCGTGCTCGACTCGCATCTGGATCTGGTAGCCGGGCCAGAGATCGACTTCCTCGAGCCGCCCAACCTCGGGCCGCACATTCTGGGTGCCATCGATCAGCTTGCGGCCGCCGATTCGTGGGTCATGGGCGCAAGCAAGAGCACAATCGATCCGTTCTGGTATGACGGGATGCATTTTGTGGTGCAGTGCCGCCGCTTCGGTCTCGACTTCGATGACGTGCGCGAACTTGTCGGCAAGGTCATGGTCGTCACGGGCAATGACATTGTCTCGTTCGCCGACCGATGCCACCTCATCAACGAGATCGGTGAGTTGCGCCGGGCGCGCAGCGGAGCGCAACGCTGGGGATTGAAACTGCAGCGGAAGATCACCCGGATCGACGACTTCGCCCGCCTGTGGCCGCGTGCACATTTCGTGCATATCGTGCGGGACGGCCGCGACGTTGCCGCCTCTCATCTGAGGACAGTACCTGACTGGGGGTACCGAACAATTGCCGATGCCGCGCAGGGTTGGTTTGAAGTGGTGTCCCGGCCGCACAGAATCGCGCCGCCTGGCCGTTACCTCGAGGTGCGTTACGAGGACCTGGTAAGCAGTCCCCGCACTACTCTGGCGGCGATTTTGGATCACCTCGGCTTGCCTTGGGACGAGGCCGTGCTGCGTCACGCTGAATACGAACACGCGTTGTTCGAACAACCGCACGACCATCCGGCAGCCGAGGCTGCGGGAAAGCCGCTGCATCAGGGGCGGATTGGTCGCCACGTCCAGGATTTGACGCCAGCTCAGATTTCGGAGTTCGAGGAGATCGCCGGAAGTGAACTGGCCCGACTAGGCTATCTGTCCGCCTCAACGCCGTCTGGCGACGCGTGAGCCGCCGGCGCCGATCTGATGCGCCTCACCGGCTGCCAAGCAGCTACCTTGCGCTGCTCGTCGGCCAGACCATTTCCTTGCTGGGCTCCAACGTAACCATGCTGGCGCTGCCGCTGACTGCAATTACCCTGCTGGATGCCGGACCGGCGCAGGCGGGGCTCTTGCTGGCCTGCGGTCGGGCACCGTGCCTTTTCGTGAGCCTGTTCGCCGGGGTCATCGTCGACCGTCTCCCGCACCGACAAATCCTTCTGACGGCCAATGTGGTGATGGCGGTAACGCTCGCCACCATTCCGTTGTGCGCCAGCCTTGGATATCTGGGAATGGTTCAGCTGTACGTGACAACCGTGCTGGTTGGGGTGGCCGCGGTGATCGCCGACGTGGCTTATCTGGCGTGCATACCCACAGTCCTGGATCGATCTCAGCTGGTTCGGGCGCAGAGCTCATTGGAGTTCAGCCAAGCGACCGCGATGGCCGCAGGTCCGTTCCTGGCCGGCTGGCTCATCAACGCCTTCTCCGCTCCAACCGCAATCCTGGCCGACTCCGTCTCATTTCTGCTTGCCGCCGCGTTGCTCTCGCTGGTGCGGATGCGTGCCGCCTCATGCTCAACGGCCCCCTCGAGCACTGTGCTCGTCCAAATGGCAGAAGGGTTGGCGAGTGTGTTCGGCAATCCAGTTTTAAGGGCCGTTACCCTGGCCACCGGCACATTCATCTTTTGGCACAACGCGTATTCTGCGGCGTTTCTCCTGCATCTGATCAGGAATCTCGAGTTCGACAGCCGAATCGTCGGCATGGTGCTCGGTATCGGCGCTCTCGGCGGTGTGGTGGGCGCGGCGGGCTCACCGTGGGCGGGCCGGACAATTGGGCTTGGTCCCGTATTAATGACCGGTTTGGCGGTGAGCGCGGCAGGCATGAGCCTTGCAGGCCTGCTCACCGGGCCCTGGTGGGCAGCAGTGGCATGCGTGGCGCTCTCCCAATTCATTCTGTGGATCGGCCAGGGACTCTACCACGTGCAGCAAGTTCCAATTCGATATGCGTTGGTCCCACAGCACCTGCAAGGCCGGGTCAATGCGAGCATCCGCAGCGTCGTGTGGGGACTGGGCTCGTTGGGCGCACTGGTCGGCGGCGCGGCCGCTGCTGCAACGAGCCTGCGCACCATGTTGCTGGCGAGCAGTGTGCTTGGCACCGCCTCGATAGTCTGGATCTGGCGCTCGCCGCTGCGCCGCATGCGTAGCTTGCATCTGTAACCATCGTGACGGCCCTTCATGGACATCAAGCAATTTTGCGATACTGATCGGCAGCCGGGTCGGCTGATGGTGTGGCGGGTCAGCGTTCCCGACCCGGTCAGCTGGCGGCCCGACCCGCGCCGTCCGTCCCATGTTCAGGAGGACCATCTTCGCTTTGCGCACGATGGCCGGCCCGGCTGGCTCGGCACCGCCTTCGACTTGCCGGGCGAGTTCAACAGCGCTGCGCTGACCAAATCGATCCTTGGCTGGGTCGACCGGCACGAGGCGCTACGCAGCCGGTTGGTCAAGGATGGATCGGCAATTCGTCGTGCCACGATTGATCCAGGCGCGGCAGCGCTTGAAAAAACCGTGGTGGGTGTCTGCGCCGATCCCGATGAAATAGCTCAATTACTGGAAGAGCTGTTTGACGCAGAGACCAAGCCCCTGTCCTGGCCGGCATATGTCTTCGTGACGATCACCCGGCCGACATCGACAAGCCTCATCTTGGCCTGCGACCACTCCGTCAGCGATGCCTACTCCATCGCTTTGGTGCCATACGAAATCCACGAGCTGTACACAGCCGCAATCCTGGGAGTGGCGCCCGAGCTGGCACCGGTGAGCAGCTATCTGGACCACGCTGAATCCGAACGAGAGCGCCTGAGCGATTTGACCGATGATCATCCTGCTATCGCTCACTGGCGCGAGCTGATCGACGCAAACGGCGGTCAATTGCCGGATTTTCCGCTACCACTCGGTGCGCCGGAGGGGACCCTACAACGCACAGGACGAATGTGGCTGCTCGATGCGGCACAAGCATCTGAGTTCGACCGCGGCTGCAGGTCCCAGGGCGGAAACGCGACGACGGGATTATTCGCCTGTCTGGCGCTCGCCGGAAAGACACTGGCAAACCAACAAGAATTCCTCGCCGTTGCCCCCTTTCACACGCGGTACGATCTGCGCTCGATGCGCTCGGTTGGATGGTATGTCGGGATGAGCCCGGTGAGTTTCTGCCTGGCTGGCACGTTGCCGCAACTCCTGCGTGCCGCGCGGCTCGAGCTCAAGCGAGCCAAGAAAACCGCTCAGGTGCCATTTCCAAAAGCGATGGAGTTGCTCGGCACCGCGCTGCGCGACCGTTTCATGGTCTCTTATATGGACAATCGCACTGTGCCCGGGTCAGACCTGTGGCCACAGTGGCGAACACGATTTCTGATCAGTCGTAGTTCTGATGCTTGCGAGACATACCTGTGGATCAGTCGCTGGCAGGACGGAATTTCCGTGCACTTCCGTCACCCCGGCAGCGCCCTCGCGCGAACCGCGGTGGATGACTATCTCGCTGAAGTGGCGGCGCACGCTCATTTCATCAGTCGCGCTGGTCCGCTGCCGCGACTTTCGAACTGACGAAAAGGCAAACAGCATCCTCACATGCCTTTTTGCACGGGGCTGGCGATGGCACGGTCCTTGCCAAGCCCTGGCCGTGAGGTTAATTCGTCCCGGAACGACCGAGGAAACCCCGCGGCATAATTAGTTGCTGCAGTTATGCTCGCATGGATAAAAGGAGCTTCAATGAGCCTGCTACTACCAAGTTGTCCCCAGATGCAGACCCATTCGAAGAAGGAAGAGGCCAGGGACGGCGTGAGCATCAACTCACGGCATGAAACACAATAGCGGCGCCTAGTGCGTGACGAAATCCGACCAACTCAAGGAGCTACGCGAACTCATGCAATTGCTTTGGCATTTGTTCGAACGAGTGCACCAGCTTCCAAGAGGCCCAGAACATACAGCAGCCGTTCAGACGCTTAAACGCTTGGAGCGCCGGCTGGTAGTGCTGATTCAAGCATCTGAAACGGCTCGGGCGACTGACCGCAAAATCGCCGGTCGTACCGGCTCGCTAAGCCGGTGATTGTCACACACTCACCCAAAGCCTCGACGTGGCCGCCATCGGCGGATCTGTAACAATAGCCGCGAACAAAAAGGACGCTCGCAAGCCTGTCCGACCAGCCATGCTTGTTCGCCGTATTGATCACTCGTTGTGCAGCTCCGGGCGTCATCGACCGTGCAAATCAGCCTTCCAGCAACGAATGAGCGCCGTATTCAAGTAGCCGCTAGAAGCGCGTATTTTTAAGCAATACATCGCCTTCCACGTCGTGCGGATAGTGCGCCGCCACTTCGAACGACGGTAACAGGTCAAGAATGGCCTGGAGGGACAGCTGCCCTTCGTAGAGCTCGCGGTCGCTGTATTCCGTGTAGATGAAGTGCGTGTTGCTGACGGTCTGCATGCCGCCGGCGATGACGTCAGCTTCGGCTCCCTGGACATCCATCCAGATGAAGTCGATCCTGTTCAGCCCGGCTTCGTTGCACCAATCGTCAAGCCGCCGCGTTTGAACCGGGACAGGACGATCGAAACGAACCCAATCATACTCAGTCAGATGATTTTTCGGGCGGCGTATCGAGCCGGAAAGGTCCCATTCCTTCGCATCACCATCCGCATTGCTTGGATGGAATTCGATCATCCCGTTTCGATCGCTGATCGCGAATTCGAGCAGCTTCACCTTGTCAAGAGATGGGCCCAGCTTCTTCTTGAACCTTGCGATCGCTCTGGGGTCGGGCTCGAAGCAGTAGAGCTGCGCCTGCGGGCACAGGTTGAGAAAGTGTTGTGTGTCGGTCCCGTCGTTGCATCCGATATCCAGGATCACCGGATCCGACTTCTGAAGAAGGGAAACGATATGCTGATGTATTTCCACAGAAGACACCGGTCTTTCCCCAATAGTTGAAATTTCCTGCTCGAAGCCGCAATCACATGCCAGACGCCCCCGCACAACGTATATCAACGTATATAATTCATATGCCCGGCCTTCCTTATCTATCGCCATCTGGACGCTGATACCAAACGGCAGTCCGTCGCGGCGAAAGCCGCGGCAATTGTCCTGGGGTGACCGAGCTATCCGGAAGGACGTAAATCGGAAAACGTGCACGAGAAGCGGATAGCCATGCCGGTGTGCGGTCCCTCGCCCTCGAGACTAAAGATCGTCTTCCTCTAAACATCGTCGTGCCGGCGCATTACCCGTCGGCGGCTCTGGAGCGGTCGAGGACAGAGTGACCGCTCCTGCGCAACGATGACCAATCACCGTCGATCGCAGTTGCAGCCCAGCCAATGTCGCCCTGCCATCTGATAGTCGGGGTTCCAGATTCGCGCACTCACGATCCTTCGGCTCACGACTTTTAGGCTGTTTGGCTTGAAGGAGCGCGATCACGCCGGGCGATCCTGAGAGCGCGCCCAGAGACCGCAAGATGAGGGTATAGGAATGCGGTTGTGTTGACGAACGCAATGTCATTTTCGCAACAGCTTGGCTGTCTCTAGACATGATGACGTCTGCTTCCGACCTTGGACACGCGCAGTCCAGGCGCGCGATTCAGCCGAACTGCAGACAAGGGGCGCTCTCCATCGTTGGCCTGGCTCTTGCTATCACCGATACTGTTGCAATGTGGCGAAACGCCAACTCGTTCAAACGCTCAGGAGGTCCGTATGAATTTCCGTCCGCTTCACGACCGCGTCGTAGTCAAGCGCATCGACGCTGAAGAGAAGACCGCTGGCGGTATCATCATTCCCGACACAGCCAAGGAGAAGCCCTCGCAAGGCGAAGTCATCGCCGTCGGCCCGGGCGGCCGCGATGAGACCGGCAAGCTGATTCCGATCGACGTCCAGGTCGGCGATCGTGTCCTGTTCGGCAAGTGGTCGGGCACCGAGGTCAAGGTCGACAGCCAGGAGCTGTTGATCATGAAGGAAAGCGACATCATGGGCGTTCTCACCGATGTGTTTTCCAAGAAGAAGGCCGCCTGACCCGGCTACTCGCACACCTCACCCCGACGGGCGCCTGCCCGGCGCGCCGAAGGATGAGAGAATAAACCGAAGGAATTGTTTATGTCAGCCAAAGAAGTCAAATTCGGAGTAGACGCGCGCGACCGCATGCTGCGTGGTGTCGACATCCTCGCCAACGCGGTGCAGGTCACGCTCGGTCCGAAGGGCCGCAACGTGGTGCTTGACAAGTCGTTCGGCGCTCCCCGCATCACCAAGGACGGCGTCGCCGTCGCCAAGGAGGTCGAGCTGGAGGAGAAGTTCGAGAACATGGGCGCCCAGATGGTGCGCGAAGTCGCGTCCAAGGCTGCCGACGCGGCCGGCGACGGCACCACCACGGCGACCGTGCTTGCGGCCGCAATCGTGCGCGAAGGCGCCAAGTCGGTCGCCGCCGGCATGAACCCGATGGATCTGAAGCGCGGTATCGACCTCGCGGTCGAAGCCGTCGTGGCCGACCTCCAGAAGAACTCGAAGAAGGTCACCTCGAACGAGGAGATCGCCCAGGTCGGCACCATTTCGGCCAACGGCGATTCCGAGATCGGCAAGTTCCTCGCCGACGCCATGAAGAAAGTCGGCAATGAGGGCGTGATCACGGTCGAGGAAGCCAAGTCGCTCGAGACCGAGCTCGACGTCGTCGAGGGCATGCAGTTCGACCGCGGCTACATCTCGCCCTACTTCGTCACCAACGCCGACAAGATGCGCGTTGAGATGGACGACGCCTACATCCTGATCAACGAGAAGAAGCTCTCCTCGCTGAACGAGCTGCTGCCGCTGCTCGAGGCCGTGGTGCAGACCGGCAAGCCGCTGGTCATCGTCGCTGAAGACGTCGAAGGCGAAGCCCTCGCCACCCTCGTCGTCAACCGCCTCCGCGGTGGCCTGAAGGTCGCGGCCGTCAAGGCTCCGGGCTTCGGCGATCGCCGCAAGGCCATGCTGCAGGACATCGCGATCCTGACCGGCGGCCAGGCGATCTCGGAAGACCTCGGCATCAAGCTCGAGAACGTCACGCTGCAGATGCTCGGCCGCGCCAAGAAGGTGATGATCGACAAGGAAAACACCACGATCGTCAACGGCGCCGGCAAGAAGGCCGACATCGACGCCCGCGTTGCCCAGATCAAGGCGCAGATCGAGGAGACCACCTCGGACTACGACCGTGAGAAGCTGCAGGAGCGTCTCGCCAAGCTCGCAGGTGGCGTCGCGGTGATCCGCGTCGGCGGCGCGACCGAGGTCGAGGTGAAGGAGCGCAAGGATCGCGTTGACGACGCGATGCATGCGACCCGTGCGGCGGTCGAGGAAGGTATCCTGCCGGGCGGCGGCGTCGCCCTGCTCCGTGCCTCCGAGCAGCTCAAGGGCCTGCGCACCAAAAACGACGACCAGAAGACCGGCGTCGAGATCGTGCGCAAGGCGCTGTCCTGGCCGGCCCGCCAGATCGCGATCAACGCTGGCGAAGACGGCTCGATCGTGGTCGGCAAAGTCCTCGAGAACGAGCAATATTCTTTCGGCTTCGATGCCCAGACGGGCGAGTACAGCAATCTCGTCTCCAAGGGCATCATCGACCCGACCAAGGTCGTGCGCACCGCGGTCCAGAACGCGTCCTCCGTGGCAGCTCTGCTGATCACCACGGAAGCGATGGTCGCCGAACTGCCGAAGAAGGCCGCGGCGGGTCCCGCAATCCCTCCCGGCGCTGGCATGGGCGGTATGGATTTCTGACGCCGTCCATCAAAGGGACGACACATGCGGAGCCCTGGCAGGAATGCCAGGGTTTTCAGCTTCGGGCGAACCATCTAGACACCATTTGAGCTGGATCGGCAGGTGGCGTCGAAAGCCGCATCGGTCATCCATGTCAGGAGCGGTTGGCCCGACCAGGCCGTCTGGTCTGACGCTCTGCGCCTCGGCAGGACAAAAAAAGAGCCCAGCTTGTGACGGAACCCTGGCTTGCGGGCCATTCGGCCTGACGAAGCTGCCACTGTTCATTCGAGTCTTTCGAAGAACCTCATCTGAGCAGACGCATATCCGGTGCCAAGCTACGGCTTTCACTTGCCGCCTACATTTACAATTCTGATGCGCAGTCCGAAGCGCCAGGTACCGTTCCTGGCTTCGGTCTGGCATCTCGTCGCCATCGGGCCGCGAAGTGCGTTCAAGAGGACGGATTCTTAAATTTCGCAGCGCATCTTCCTGGTATCGACACATCGATCCTGGAGCGACGTAACAGCAGGACATGTAATTGATGCTGTTGAGTGTTCGATCAGGCAGATCGCGGGACTCTGGCGAAGGAACAACTTGCTCAAGAGGCTGCAAAGATACTCCACTGCTGCGAGCCGTTCGCTTGATCAAAGATCAAGCGGCGCGGCAAGTTGTCCGGGCTGTACAAGCAACGGCCAAAGCCCATAGAGCCAACCGAGCATTGAACGCAGCCGCAAGACCGCCAATCTGATGCATCAGTTTCACAAATGAAGAGACCCCAGCGGGGAATCCCCGCTGAGGCCAGATTGAGGTTGCCGAACCGCTGGTCGCCGAAATCAGCAGCGGTACGTTGGGCTGAAAAAATACGAAATGAAAATTACCTGCCCATAGCAGCATGATCTGAAAAAACTTGGGTTCCGAAAATAACAGGTGTGAATCCTCTTGAGAATTGCCACATTTATAACGGCGGTATCATAGTCCCAACCTTCCAATTTCGCTTATCGGCTCCCTTTCCAAGAGCAAACACCAAAACTCCAGCCCCGCGCACCCAGTTCGTGGGTGGACACGTCAATCCGCTATGGAAATGCGCGCAAGATCGGCCGACTTTGGAGCAAAGCAGTGAGCCGCCCGGTCAGCGGTCTCGTGTTGTCCAGTGCTCCAAACTCGTCCTCGCAACCCGAGCTGAGCCGAAGGCCCGGCGTCGGCGAGCCATCGCGCTCGCCGACCGCTGGCGACACTCGGTCAGCCACTTCTCGACCCGGCCAGCTCATTCTTGTTGAGTCCCAGACTGCTGATTGCTTGACGCGCCCGTGTTCTGATTTATTGAATTGTTTGCCTTGCCTTCTGGCGACGCAGGACCTGAACCGGCCCCTGCTGTTCCTTCACTGCTTTTCCGTCCCGTTCATTGCTTCAAACACAGACATTCCATGCGGACCAATGCTCATAACGACAGGTTTGCCGTCCCGTGACTTCGCCTGAACAACGAACGACCTCGCAACGGCTTTGACGTCTGTAAAGCCGGCGTTCTGGAGGTCTTGTCGAATACGGCGGCTTCATCCCACGCCGACCTGGCGCACCGAGAGCCTCGACTCTCCATTAGAGCAGAGGTTCGCAAATGAAGCCTATGACCGCCTGCACCTAAGATGCGGATGAACTCTTCTTTTGTAGATCAAGCCACCTTGTCAGCTAGCGTTTTCAGCGCGTGGCTGAGAGGACGCGCAAGCTCCCCGAATACGCGGTCTGGCTGTAACACTTCGCCGATGGTAGCCGTACGTCCGGATGTCTTCGCGGATTTGCTCGCTCACCGACCGTACGACGCGTTTCTTCCGCCAGTTCCTGTTGAAATGGAGCGGAATGGAATCGCCCCGAGGAACGACGAGAAGGTCGTTCCGTTCGTTCACGTAGATATCGTACATGGATCCTCGCTCCCGACGAACATAGGCCGATGCTCAAGCGGTTTGGTGACTTTGACGACACAGTCGCGAGAAAGCACATGAGTCGCTTTGCTCCTCGAGAGGGTCACAATCAAGCCGCCGCCTCCACGGCAACGTGGCGCCGAGCGTGAACTAACCAAGTCGCCGGGAGAATCCCGCACGCGGACATCGAAAGACGCCTCGGCGTCTTCCTCAAGTTCAATTTTAGCGTCGGTCTTACTCAGCATGCTGCGGCAATAACCTGCAACGTAGTGAGCGAGAGGAAGGCCTCGGGATCTACAAGCAGCTTGCCGACCAACCTTTTTGACGTCCGCTGGAAAACGGCCCCAGCACCTCTGGGGGCCAAGGGCCGGTACTGGGGCCGCCATCTTGCCTGACTCTGGGATAAGAGACGGGCGGCTTGAAAATAAAGAGCGGGCCAAACTGGGCAATTAGCATATGTGAATCTCGGCCACGTTTTCCAACGAGAAGCGATCGGTGCAGACCTTGCACCCCCGCCTGAACTGGATGCGCGCCAATATTCTTTCCACCAAAGCGGCGGTTGACTCGCTTCTGAACGTTGGGCCCCCTCTGTCGCGAGGTCGGCGTAGCGTCTCGGTTCGAAATCGCTCCGACATCGATCGGGCCGGACTTCGTAAAGCTCGATGTGGGGAATCACCGGTGCCAGTCGGCGGGACGGTCCGGGTCGCCGTGTGGCAGACCGTCGGTCTGATCAAGACTCTTCCGCTTCGCAGAACTCTGCTGAGAGACCGGTGCCACGCGCCTGCTGCACGTCGTTCACTCATCGGGGCAGCGGACATCGCCAGGCGCCACGTTCTAATGCGGAGTAAAGGGGTCCTCAGAACTGGCGGTGCGCTCTGACCGGCAATTCCGCGGGCGCCCTGTTGCCTAGCGTCCCCCGCACAAATGCTGGGGGCTCTGGCGAGCGAGCTATACCAATGTGTATTCGGGCCAGCCGCGGGGATAATTGGCATAAAGCGCAGGGGCAATCATTCTGGCGGCATGGCTATGTCCTCTCAAGTTTGCGCCCTTTTCGAGGAGGCGCCGGAACGCTCAGCCGGAGTTCGTGCTTCCAGCCTATACTCCAGTCTGATCGATGACCTCAGTCAGTTAAATTTCGCAGACGCGGATGACCGTCGAGCATTCCCTCCGACCCTACATAGCATGCTGGCAAGGCATGGACTGTTCGGGCTCACCATACCGGCAGATCGCGGCGGATTGGCTCTTTCCTTGCAAAAGGCCATCGAGCTCATCTCTGCCACTGCATCTTTCGATGTCTCCGCTGCCTCTACCCTCGTCATCCATAACTTCCTGGCCTTGCCCTGCATCGAAGCGGCACCGCATCTCCCCAACCAAGAGCAGGTCATACGGGGGGCAACACGCGGCGATCTTTGCGCTTTCGCTTTGACGGAGCCTGGAGCAGGTTCTGCCCCGAGGCACATAGAAGCTTCGGCTTTCATGCATGAAGATACGGTTCGCATCTGCGGTCGTAAAATTTGGATTGGCCTCGCTGACTGGGCCCGGTGGATCGTTTGTTTTGCGCGAGCTTCCGGTCATGATGCCAAAGGTCGCCTCGTTGGTGTACTGGTTGATAGGCAGGCTCCCGGCCTTAAAGTCACGCACGAGCATCGCACCCTCGGTTTGCGTGGAATTATACAGAATACTCTCGAGTTCCAGGATGTCGAGGTGCCACGTGCCTACGTGCTTTCTCGCGACCAAGACGGTTGGGGCGCAGCAGCATCCAGTATGAACCGCGGCCGAATAGGTGTGGCTGCGATGGGCCTTGGCGCCCTTGAGCGCGCGATCCAGGTCGCGGCTTCATATGCAAATCATCGTCGCCTAGGTAAGCTGCGCATGATTGAGAACAGCTATATAGAGCAGCTGTTTGGGCAGATGGTACTTCGCCGCGAAGTCGTGAAGGCGATGCTTACGGCATCCTGCCGACTCGTCTCTGGGCAGGGCTCTCCCAATATCCACCTTGCGTCGGCAACGAAGGTACTGTCGTCCGAATGGTGCGGCCTTGTCGCCGATCAATGCGTCCAATTGTTGGGTGGCCGAGGGTACGACGAGGGGACCCCCTTAGCTAAAATCTATCGTGACGCTCGTATTCTCCGCATCTTCGAAGGTCCGACGGAGACGCTTTTATCCCATCTTGGCCGCTGTCTTCTTTCCAAAGCCACACGCGACGAAATAGCCGATCTTTTTGTCTCTCTGGGTGCGGCGTCAGTCCATGCGGACGCCGTTGAGGAGCTCCGCGGCCTCGATGAGACAGACGGTGCCGTGCTAATCTATGCAGGTTGGCTCACCACGTTGGGACTAGCACAAGCTGTCATGACTGCTGGCACTTTCACTGCCTCGGACTGTGCCACAGCGGCGGCTGATCTGGTCAGCACCGAACTAGCTGCTGTGCGTTCTCGCGCGCCGACACGCCTAAGTGTCGAACGCCGCACTCGTGCCAGCCAGACGCTGGCCAATTTTCTTCAAGACGCGGCCTGCTCCATCCGTTCCCCTGTTCTCACAGACGATTACCTTAAATTGGTACAATATGTCTAACGCCCAGCCACGAGGTGGAGCGAAGGCGATCTGCCACACAGGCACTGCGGATGCGCCGAGTCTCACCTCAACCATGACCTGACCTTGTCAGCGACAACAAGCCGCCGACCACGCAAAGCTGCCAGCTCATGATGGCGCATCGCGTCAGCCTTGAGCACGCTCCATCACCGCCCCGCCGGACGAAGGATCCACGATCGCGCGGCGCGGGACTTTCCGTTGAAAACGATCGGGTGGCTCCTGCAGTATTTTCGCTCTGGACCGTTGCTTGCTCTCGGCGTGTGCATTTGAGACGACATTGAACGGCATACGCTTGCTAAGTCTCGTATCTGCGTAACAATCCCTACTTCACTGAATCGATGCTCAAAACCGACTTGCACTTCATCTTTTCTGCTGATGCCTACGACGAAGCAGGCGTCGCCCCCCTCTTCCCCCTTCAGCATGTCTCGCAAGACGAACGCGAACAACCTTCACACCCGCTCGTTACTGAAATGAAGGAAGTTACAGACGTCAAAGTACTTTGCCTCATTCAAGCGGAATCCAAATGCCGATATTCGGCTCGTCAGAACACATGGATCGAAAGCAAACGCCTGGAAGCCGTTCGAGCAATCTAATCGGACGTAGTCATCTGTCCGCACGACAGCCTGAACGTTTATCCCGCAAAGATCATAATATTCTAGCCGCGCCACGGTCGCTGTCTCGCTGGTTGAAAAGAGCGACAACGCGAGATCAAAGGGCGTCTGGCACATTACCGTGAGAAATTCCATTGGACGATCCATGGTGCCAAGAAAATTGAACGGCAGAATGCAAAGCACTCTTCCGTCGTATCGCCGCATGATCTCACCGACCAGACGCCTCCTTTTAAAGAATTTGTTGGCCTCGCAGCGGACAACAGCCCCGTTGTCCCCCTTCAATCTTCGTGCACGAGGTGGATTGATATCGATACCAAGGTAATCACTATCATCGTTCTTGATACCGATAAGGCGGTAGCAACTGCAACCTACCTCAATAATTAACCGGTATGTGGTCGAACGCAGGAGCTCAAGACAGAAGGCTCTCTCACGTTCATGGAACTGACGCACCCGAGCGGTGAAGTAGCCCGGACGCATGAGACGTATGCCTTCGTCGCCCAGATAGATCGCTCGATTCACTTGGCGAGATCGGAATGCAGAGGAGTTCACTGGCGCCTCATCTGATTCCGCTTGCCCGAAACATAAAGTCTGCGACATCGGCGTCCGATCGCTGTGGTCAGCTCATCGCTCAGCATGTTCGCGGCCGAAGCCACATCTGCGACCGTCTGCTCGGGGCAGATCAGGTCGACCATTGTACCCGGCGCAGTCGAACTCTCGGGCAGATCGGTCACATCGATGCTGATGAGATCCATCGAAACGAAGCCGACGATTGGCGCGCGAGCACCACATATGAAGACATGACCTCGATTGCCGAGGCTACGCGGGAACCCATCTGCATAACCAATAGAGGCGGTCGCGACACGCATCCGTCTCTTCACTGGGTATGACCTGTGGTATCCGATCGCTTCCCCGACCTTTACCCTGCGACATTGAATAATTCGCGTTCGCAGGCGGACGACTTGCGATGGCCTGAAGTCGGGATCACCGGATATGGAAAGGCCGAGAATTCCTCCACCCGACCGTATGAGGTCGAAATGAAATTCACATCCGGCAAATAGTCCCGCGGAGTTCGACAGCGAAAGGATGGCTTTGGGAAACAGATAGGTGAGTTTACGGAACTGATACAATTGTTGCCGACTGATTTCGTCGCGCCACTCCGCGCAGGCGAGTTGGCTCATGAACAACACGACAGGCAGATCCGACAGCACCTTTTCATTCTCGGCGGCTTTTTGCAGCTCATCTATGGGAAACCCCAGTCGAGATAAGCCCGTGTCGACGTGGATACCTGCGGGCAACAGCCGATTGCGAAGGCGGCAATGCCGAAGCCATGCATCCAGCTGTTCCCTGCTGTTCAGGATCGGCAGCAAATCATGGTGCTCAATAGCCGCCTCCAAACCGGGCATAGCACCGTGAAGCAGGTAGATCTTCGCAGATAGTGGCAGTCCCTTGCGCAAGGCCGCGCCTTCTTCCACATCGGCCACGAAGAAATGCCCGCAGCCAAGCCGCGCAAGAAACGGCGCTATGCGCAGCGCGCCAAGGCCGTAGGCGTCTGCCTTGAGAACTGCGCCGCAAGCGCTTTGGGGCGCCAGCATCCGAAACTTCCGGTAGTTAGATTCTATCGCGCCGAGATCAACAACCATGGTCGATCTCGATGTGTTGGCATAACCGGCATCTGACGGATTATCAGAGAGATTGGAACTGAGACCAATCACATCCGGCATATGCCTTCCCTCATGTCGCCGTAATGGGGTGTCGATCCGCAGAATATAGGGATCGTACCGCCTCTTGCGCACATGCCGGTCCAAAGCGAAACCCATTACCCGAGCCACCGCCAATCACATGCAAACCTGCGATATCTTTCGCAGGACGGGAAAACGGGACTCCATCCGCCGAATAGCAGTCGCAGAACACACGTGCTGACGCCACCGCTGGCACCTCGGAGGAGAACCACTTGGCCAGAATTGCGTTGGCACGCGCGAGATCATCCGAACTGAGCCGCAGTTCATCGGTGACCGGCTTCACATCCCATTCCTGCGAGGTAAAGCTGAACAGCCAGTATCCTTGCTCGATCATGGGAATGAGGAACGCGTAGTCATCGAACAGCCCGATCATTGGACAGTTCGGCGTGGGCCGTGCGGCCAAATGGAGCGCGACGACCTTCTTAACTCGCAACCCCGGTTCGTCTGTTAGGTGCTGACGCAACGGTGACTCCGGTAACCATGGCCCGATCGCAAGAATGGCCCGCTTCGCCGCGAGTTCGCTGTTATCAGAGGTCTGGAGAAGAATATTGCGCGGCCCCTTCCGTATTCTTGTAATCGATGTACTCTCGCTTATCGTAACCCCCTTGATCTGGAGTCTTTGAGTCAGACCCTGAACAATGGAATCGACTTGACAGTACGAACCCCGATCTAACACGACGGCCACATCGCCGGGAACCAAGAACTGCGGCAGCGATAATAGCCGCTCGACAAGAGCGAAAGATGTTGATGGGATCAGGTGGCCTACGCTGCTCTGTTGCGCGAGTTCACCGGGATTGCGCGTCAACCAAAACACATCGCAGTCTCGTCCCTTGGGCCATTGTCCGTCG
Source organism: Bradyrhizobium sp. USDA 4503 (assembly GCF_054055815.1). Classification (NCBI taxonomy): domain Bacteria; kingdom Pseudomonadati; phylum Pseudomonadota; class Alphaproteobacteria; order Hyphomicrobiales; family Nitrobacteraceae; genus Bradyrhizobium; species Bradyrhizobium sp. USDA 4503. Next base: position 8,262,384 of record NZ_JBSRXS010000001.1, on the reverse strand, counting down.
GGATAGATCCCGCGCCAGAATTTCGAACCACAGTCGATGAGGCTCCTTTCCTTCTGGTTACGACAGATGTTGATCTGGATCCCAGGCGCAAACCGGCTAGTACCAGATCCAACGATATCTCGTTCGGCGATGACTATTCTTTTTTCCGGGCGATCGCTCGCTGCGATGAAGGCAGCACTGAGGCCCATAACGCCAGCCCCGATGACTACGAGGTCACAGATACTGTCAGTCATTGAGCTTGTTTCCAGGATATGGAGAAGGCGCTCAGAACTTCGCTGCCACTATTCCGCAAATGATGGGTCTGATTTGGTCGCAGAAACACCAGATCGCCGGCCTTCACGGCCAACTCACCATCGTCGGTCACTACCTGACCGCGCCCGCTCGTGATTCGCCAGATCTCGGTGGAAGGATGAGAATGAGGCGCCGACACCGCAAGTGGATCGAGGCGGAATTCGATGAATTCGACCGGAACGGTGATCTCCGGATCATCTATCCCTTTGACGTCCTGTACCAGTACACCGGGGCTAAAGACCGTTACGTCCCCCAAAGTCATCAGCTGAGCATTCTTCATGGTGTATCTCCAATCATGCAGCTGATCGCGGCATGCTGCCCATTGTCGATCTTCAACGGGCGCTCTCGGGCACCGCGCCATTCCACTTGAGAGCTCCTGTTGCAGGTCCGCAATCGTAAGCCACCCGACCAATGATCGAATTGAGCACCGTTGAGGCGCGCCAAGGAACCAAACTCAGATTTGTGTCCGCGATGCCATGTTGAAATCGTGCGCCATTCTGGACGTATAGGCGGCAGCTTTCGGGGCCATCAAACCGGGCCCGGAACTCCTTGCCGACCACGATCTCCCGAGAGCCACCAGGCGCACTCACAATCGAAAGCCGGTTTGCGACCGGCTCCAGAAAGGGAGGGATCTCGGTACGATAGCCCGTGGCCAGCACAATAATGTCAGCGACATGTTCTGCGCGAACGCCGGTGGCCTGCTGACGCACCCCCAGGCGAAATGGAGATATGGCACGCAGCTCCTCAGCCATTGTGTCGACGCGTATTTCGACCTGAGCGGGATACGAACCTCGACACACTTCGCGATCGTAAAGTGCGTTGTAGATCGCGCGCAGTGTCGATGAGTTGACGCCATCGCTCGCCAAAGCTTGCTGTTCAAGGGTTTGCTTTCTGGCAGCTTCGCTTTGCTCAAGGAACCATCCGCCATACTGTGGAAAGAACCACTCATTGACGAAGGGACTATCTTCCAGGGCAAATATGCTTGCGCGGCGCGTGATCCAGGCCAGAGCTCCCAGCGCGCCGCATGCACCAGTTAGCAGATGAAGAAATATTTCTGCTCCGCTTTGGCCACCACCTATCACAACAACACGCTTGCTGGAGAACTCGCGGCGCCGCAGGAGGAAGGTACTCGCGTGAAACACCTGATTCTCCGGTGCATCTCTGCTCCAGTCAGGAACAGAGGGCACCCGGCCTACGCCGACCACTGTCGTACGGGTCTGATAATTGCGGCGATTGGTAGCGATACTGAACGCCTCGCCGCGTAGTTCGACTGAAATAACCTGTTCGCCGAATTGAACGTTCGCTAGCTTGTGTGCGGCCCATTTCAAATAATCTTCAAATTCATTCCGGCCAACCGAAGCGATTCCTCGAACAATGGCTTGATAAAGCCGTCTTTTCTCGTGCAGGTAGGCGAGAAAACTATATGCACTGGTCGGATCTGCCGGCGTTACCAGGTCCTTCAAGGGGCTGGTTTGCATGAAAGCCCCATCTAGAAGCAAACCTGGATGCCAATTTAGCGTCTCCGATCTTTCCAGGATGTGTAAGGAAATTTCCGGAATCGGGGCCGCGAGCGCTGCCAGGCTCAGATTCGCCGGGCCTGCGCCGATTGCCGTTACCTGATGGCCGCCGCCCTGCTTTGACATCACGCTATCCGCAAGATGAGCCACTTAACGCTCCCGGCTGGTCGAAAACACTTGGATTGCGAGAACGATTCCATTGCCACCGACAAGCATCATCATGCTCATCAGCAGATCATCGAAGCTGTGGGCGCTCACGATCTGCCCGGCGATATATGGAAATCCGAATAGGCCAACGAAGTAGGAAAGCGTGAAGACCTGAGAAGCAACCGCCAATGATGTCCCCTCTGCACCTGCAATGAGCACAACCATACCGTTTAGAGTCGAATAGCTAAGTCCGTATCCAAGGGCAAACATCGCTGTACCGAGGATGTAGATGTCTGCACTCCTTGCATTCATCAAAAGCAAGAATAGTCCCGCCATAGTGCACACGATGAGAAACGCAGCGACCCACTCAAGCCGGACCTTTCCGATGACCGGCGCCACCGCGAAGCGCAAGAAAACGGCTGTCAACGTGAAGACTAGAAAGAATGTATCGGCGGATTGCCCCCGCGATGATGCGTAAAGCGTCTGGAACGTGGACAGACCGGAAAACACGCATGCGCCGATTCCGATCATGACGATCGGATAACGAGTGTTCGACTTGAAAGCCTCCCGCACGCCCTCAACCGTGAGTCGAACAGCTGCCATCTTGATCTGAGGAGCCTGCGCCAGTGCCCTGCCGGCCAACTCCAGCAGCATCGCGCCAACGAGACATGCAGCCGCGAATAGAGAGTACGCTGCGATATAGGATCCGAAGATCTCCACGACGGTGCGCGCCAGGGGAACAGCAAGTCCGATCCCCAGCATCTGGGATCCGGAAAGCAAGGTGAGATACTTGACACGAGCCGCAGGCCGTACGCGTTCCAGGATTTGAAGCGGCGCCAGCATATAGAAGATTGACCATCCAATGCCGAGCGAGAGCCCGCCGAAATAAGCGAGGAACATAAAAATTGGAGCCGCTGCAAAACAGATCATTGCAATTGCCATCACCACGGCAGCAAGGATGATCGTTCGCATCACCCCACATAGATCGGCGATCCGGCCAGCCACAAGCGAACATAGTATTGTCGCGACCGTACCGGTCGAAATAACTGTTCCTGCTATGGATGCGCTCTGTGGTGCCGAGCGCAGAGCATCCACGAGAAAGAAGCTCGCCCCATAGGACGCGGCCACATTGATGCTACCAAGCATGAATGGAATCGAGACCTCGAGCGGCACTTCATCGGGCAGTTTCTCGGCGGCGACAATGTTCGCTGCGGCTCTCATTGTGCAACTTTTCCCGGAAGGCACGGCTCAATGTCTGCGGCCGTCAAGCTGCGCCCATCGATTCTTGGTACGCTTCCGCTTCGTTCGGATGAGGATCGCGCAGCGCAGGCTGCGAGGGGATGTCCTTCATGGCCGAGCCAGTGCCACAGAGCTTCTGTTATCCTGGGCATCAGCGGCCACCCCAGTATGCTGAAGCCCATCAGCCATGTGTAAGCGATCTGATGGTTCGGATTGGAATCAAGACAATCGAGCCATTCGGTCACCGATCTGGACGCGTGCGACACGCGCAGATGATCTAGCGAGAGAGCTGCGCTCTGTTGGCTGTACAGCCGGTTCAGCGTGATCATCATCGCATCATCTACGTGACACGCGGCAGAAGCCGGCATCGCTTTGATGATGTCCGTACAACGATTGATGACCACAGCGCTCTTGTCGAGAATCGCATTATAGCGATCAATCAATTGCTTCGGGATCAGATCGGTCTCCGCTTCTTCGGGGCAGATTTCCGACAGACACACTCTGAGAATATCGATACATATATCCGGCACTTGAGCGATTTCACCCGCCCAAATCACGTGGCCGCGACTGGTAGAGAACTTCGACCCGTTCAACCGAAGGAAATAATTGAAGAAAATTCGGTCAAATTGACGAAATGACTCCTGACCCAATGCACATCCGGTAACTCCCACGAGCATCGGGATTGTATTGTCGATGCCGGTCGCGCCGATCAGGAAAGTATCGGAATTGCGCGCAAAGGCACTTGGCGTGCCGGATGCCTCCGCATCTTTATGCCCACAATAGAGGGAATGAGCGTAGAGCAACGAGGAGTAGCTAAACAGGATCTGACGTGTGTTGAACTGCTGCGAATTCCAGGCCAATCCATGCAGGCCAGGAACGGTCAACCGCATTCGCTGCCCTTTACGTGCGATGTACCGCCTCCCTATCTCCACAAAGCCAGGTTCGATAGCCGCATCGTCCCACGCCCGGACGAGTTGGTCGTTTCGTGTAATTGAGAGAAAGGCAGAGATGTTATCTGTCCATTCTACGATCCGCCCTCGCCTCGACACTGGATTTCGCGCTTCATCTGGCTCGAAATGATCTCCACACTGTTCGCAGAAGAAGCTCCCTGCGGATGCTTCGCATACGGGGCAGGTTGCGCCAAACCAGCCTCCAATGCAGAAACGCTCTTCCGTTGGCGTCAGAGCAGAGCCCGCATCGTCGACGGGTAGCCGCGCTGCGCGAAACTCCAGCGATCCTGCTGCAGATAACGCATCCATGAGCGCGTGGCTGACATTGGAAAACCGCTGAAGATTTTTGCCATGGGCTGGATCATCGAAATGATCGAAAACGATCCCTAGTGAGGCGAGATCATGAGCAATCCCGACATGGAAGCCATGAGCCAAGTCCGACGGGTCGATGTTCTCGCGCGCTGCTCGGACTAGAACATGGTTCTCGAAACCGTCGGTCGTCAGACCGGAGCGAACATGATGCCCTGCCCTCTTCAGGTGCCTTTGTACGACGTCCATTCTGAGAAATGGCCCGGCAGCGTGGCCAAGATGTGCCCTGCCATTAGCCGTCAAGTTGACGGGCGATATATATACGTCGGCGGGATTCGTGTTCGCTACGCTTAGCGGCGTGATGATTGGGCTTCTTCTCATATCTGCACAAATGACATCCAGGAACAGATCCTGAAAACACCCGAATAGACATCCAGATAATTCGCCACGACAACGGGAATACGCGCGCGGCTTGACAGGTTACGGATCCCATCGGGTTGCGGATTTCGAACCAGGATGTTCAAAGCGTGTCACATACTCTTTGAGGTACCTCTAAACCCTCTCCTAGCTGGACGCTTCACGTATCGGTTCACCTCAGCTCGCAACCTGGCCAACCTCTTCACCTCTGCTTAGTCAATCGAACTGATCGCCCCTGGAGCGACCGAGATGTCGCCGTGAAGAAGCAAGTGACGCGCCAAATCAAAATCGTTGATTTTGACCGTGCCGCGGCCTGCATTTAGGTCGACTACCGACATCTGGTCACGAACCTGACAGGCGGTTCGGCCGGGCCGGCAGGAGTCCGCCATAGGTTCTTTTCCCTTCACTCCCTCATGAGCAACAGCGACTCGTGGGAGGGGTAACCGGCCCCGGCCAGGCGACTGCGAGCTCACGATCTATGCCAGGCGACCATTCCGGCCCTTGCAAGGTTGCTGATGATACCCCCCCTGCGGACGAGCGCGCAGCGATCAAATAGGCCCGCGCGAAACGGATGCACGAGCTCGCATTGGCAAGGATCCGATAGCTTGCTGCGAAAACTGCAGCGTGCCGACCAGCCGATTGCGCCTGGGAGTAGCTAGTTCCGCGCGTCGCGGAGAACCGGCCGGCCGGCGAACATGCCGACACTCGGAGGGTCGATGAAGCCATTGAAGCCAACGCCAGGAGCTTACCCCCTGTTTTTGAAGAATTTAGAGCTTCAGCCTTGCGCCTCAAAGAATCGAGTGGTCGTCCCAATCAACCGAGACCGTTCAGCAGACAACGTTATTGTGCCCTCCCGAGCCGCACAATCCGGGCGCAGGGCGATTCAGCCTTTGACGTGCGAGGCAGGCGTCCTCCGTCGTGCGTGAGCTGTCGGTCTCTTCCAAGTAAGCAAGGCAATCTCGCTAACGTACAGCACTTTCCCCGCAGAACTGTCCGGTCTCCGCCAAGCTGCGACACCTTCGGGGCACCACCGGGACGAATTTGTGCGGTCGAGAGCAGCAAATTCGACCTTCGATGGCTTCGGTGGCGCACCTCAAACCAATGCGGCTTCCGATCTCGATCGCCATTGTCAGGCAAGGAATTCGCGCCAGGACATCGGACTGGACCTCCGAAACCTCGATATGCTCACGTCATTCTTTGCGTGACGACCATGAATATATCAAGCCCGTTCACGTCACTGTAACGGTCGCCAAGGCTTTTGAACAACTCGCCCATCTGGTTTGACCGAACGGTAAATTCTCCATAATTTGGATCAAACAGGGTCGTCATTCCATTCGATGTCGAGGTCGCAATTGTATGCGCGCCACGCGGTTTAAAACGCAGGCTGATCAGATAGACCGATGGATCGTGGGTGATTTTATTCACTATCCGGGCAATTCCGGAGGACGTTCCAAGCTCATATCGAGTCTGATTGTTCGCAGGCTCTAATCCCGCCTCACGCAACATTGCGGTTTTTGCCTGAAGGTTGTTAGAATCGCCCACCCTGTCACTTCGCAACAACGCCTTGAGATCTTCATACCGTTGCTGCCGCACTGCCGCCGAGGCATGGTTTTGAGCGCCCGGCATCAGCGCGCTCATTCGGGACGAAGGGCTGCTGGCGAGATTGAGGAGCCACTCCGCGGCCAAGCCGACGCAAATGCCATCGACATTGGCGCCAGGCAATTCGGCAGTTCTGTACTGGAATAAAGGCTGGCTCGGCTCCGGTCTGCTGCAGCAGAGCCCCATTTTATCCGACAGCGCTTCGGGAGGCTGGCTCTCCTCCTGCGCGAGATCCGTAAGCGCTTGCTCGAAGTTGCTGTTGCCCGCCGACTGATTCAGTTCATCAGCTTGATCGGCGCGCGTGGCTTGGCCACTTACCGGATTGAACATGGCTTTCGCGTGCCTCTAGCGTATGCTTGCCTGGACCGAGTGACGCTGGCGAGCCCTACCTGCGAATCAATATTGCGGCAAGCTGACGACGAGCTGACGAGCAAGAACAGGTTGGAGAAGTCGCCGCATGGCGTCTCTCGGATGGCCACCTTTTCTGCTCACCCAATCCCGGCCGAAATGCCGGCGCCCAGGTCGACGACTTCGATGATACGGAGTGGTCGGGCACAATCGTCGGAGGATGCAATTTTATGCCGAGCTCGAGTTTGGCGCGGCTCTCCACGCAGATTTGACGCGGCGATGGTCCGCTTCTGACGCTGTCGTTCCGTCAATTCGCCAGCACGGGACTCGCCGGGCCCGTGCGTTATCATCACCTCCTGCTTTCGCTGGGCTGGCAAGCCCGCGACGTTAGGCAAACGGAAGAGCCGACACCTTCTGTTGCGGTGTGGGCTGACAGCAGCGCCGAACCACTGCTTTTCATCTGCCACGCGGACAATCCTTAGCCTACCTCATAATGCGGTCGCACTCATGCGCGCAAACCACATTGCCGCCTCCGATGGGCCGAGCCCAACGACGCCTACAAAGCCCGGTGGCGGCATTGGGATGTCCTGATGAGTTGGCCTCCACAGATGCAGGCAATACCGACTGTTATTTACATATTGCGAATGTGGGGGATGCAGTTGCATCACGCATTCCTCTTCATCCCAGAACAGGTCTTTGACGAAGCACATCTCTTCCCAATTCGGACAACGTCGCGGCGTTGAGACAGCGACATGCTCCCAGCCAGGACGGATTAATCCGCTGATCCTCAGTTCACAGCCGCAAGGCCCCTGTACAACGAACATGCCACAAGGACCTGATCCTGGAAGGCTGGCAAACTGGCCATATTGTACGCGACCGGCCTCCAGCTTCTCTATTATTTGCGCCCGCACGTTTCCTCCTTTGCCTCGTGGACCGCCTTGAAGTCGATGTAGATGACGTTGTTGTTTTTCAACTCGCGACTTGGCGCGTGTTCCGTCCTATTTGGGACGGCGCTCCAATACCATTCTTCAGCGAACCATCTGCTGAGAAAGCCGCAGATGTCCATCACTTGTTCTCCTCTTTTTTGGACGCTGACGCCCTGCCCGGGACGCTTGCGAATTCTTGCGGGGTCTTGATTGCCCGAATGCAAACCGTGCAAGATCCGCTCGATAATGACCCGGCGCATAGGTTGAGAATTGCCTCTCTGGGAGGCTTGACGGGCATGACGACCCGACATCTCGATCACAGCACGAGGCCCATGCGGAGCGCCTTGCTCATTGACTGCAGGGTACACCGCCGAACAACGCGCGCTTCAGCACATGATGTGGCCTTGAGCTTTCGCGGTTGACGCACAATGTTTCGTTGTGTGCGCCGCGTTGAGGTCTCGCGGAGATGTGCTTGATCCTACGGGGGCGTCGAGGGCCACCACCTCATCGCCGCCGGATCGCCATGCTTGGCATGCACTCCGAAATGGCCTGACATCTACATTCCATCATCGCTCGCAATACCACAGCGTAATTCGCCTATCCTCGCTCAATGCTTGGCAAGGGCGATTGCTGCCTCACCAACTGTCCTGCGGTCATTCGCCGCTTTCTGCTCGCCGAGTCTGAAACAGGGCCAATGCGTCATCTATGTGACCGTGATTGATTCGTCCGGGAGAAAAATCGAAACGGGCTAGCCTCACGCCGCGATGGTTAGGCATAACGTGTCTCTACACCGATAACATCCATGGGTTGATGAGGTCTCGTAAGCTAATGGTCAGAGAAGCTGATTAGTCTATCTTGAGGGACTGCAATCGCGCTGCCGTTGGCGGCTCCTTTGCCGCGTCCCTACAATGCAACTCCCAACCCCTGTTTGCCAAATGTCGCTAGCGAGCTCTTGCCTTTCGATGCGGATGTCGCCTTCCGGACAGCAAGGTCGCAACTCCGACCAAGTGCAGCGAGCTCGTGTCGCCAAACCGAGCGGGTGGCTTGCTTCGCATCAAGGCTGCGCCGGCACTAGTCCGCTCGTGGCATGCTGATTGCTGCAGTGAGTCCAGACGTCACTCATCTGGCTATCCTTTAGTTCTGAGCGATGCACTGCCCGGCGTCCCTCAGCTTTGGTAGCACCTCGTCTAACCGCCCACTGCATGAGAACACCATCACCTGGGTACAGGTCGCACCGCAAACAAGAATCCGATAACCCGAGCCATGAAGGAAGACTGCGAGCTTATGAACGATACGATGCATCCGGAGACCACCCGTTCCCCGCGGACCAGTGCGGCACGTGGTCAATGACTCACTGGCGCGCACCAAAGGACCCGACTGTCAGGCCTTACGACGCCGATTGCCGTTGTTTGCAGGCGCAACGGCGATGGAATCTATGGCCGCTGGCCGCGCTCCTCCTGGGTGCGCTGCTCTGGGCCAGCATTTACTGGATCGTCGCAGCGGTCTTCTTATGAGCCAAAGAAGCTCGCGGAACTGACAAATCACAAGTAAAGCTACGTCGGATGGCACGCGCGCGCACCTCCCGACCTCGGCGATCCGACTGTAGGCCAGGAATATCCCCACCGTCAGTTGGAAGCGGACACTTCTTTCACAGGTCAGCTTTGTGCCCCGGCGCGGCTAGCAGGATATGAATTCGCAACTGAGGCAGCAAGACGCCTCCAGCATACCATGCCGAACCAGCTTCGAGGCCACTCAATGTGCCTCGAAGCCGCAAGGCCTATCGTGGACCAAAACGCCAAATCCAGCGCTACTTGCTTGGATGTGCCGATTGCCGAGTGACATTTGCTCCGCGATCGGCGCTGCGGCCGTCCAGCTGAGGCGCGGCTTATCGAGGCCCGGCAAAGCCCTACAGCTCTCGCTCTGACCATGTTTCGTCCTCACTTCGGCGCGTCTGCCACTCTTGGGCACGCCGAGCCAGCTTATCGTACTCGATCGCAACGTTAAGAAGCCTGTCTCTGGGTTTACCATAAGCGAGTCCTTCCGCCTTTTTTCGCGTTGCTTCCGCGCGGCTTCGCCAGTGGTCGGGCTGGTAGAGTTTACTTTTCGGATTCATGCCGTGAGCATGCAATTTGGACATCAAAGAAATGCGACACCGGCGCTCCGTATAATCACCTAAGGGCTGGCGGCCACCAAAGCGCCATTTGCCACCGTAAGAGGATCTCGGTCGATTTGATCCAAGAAGGGACTTGAATCGCACGCAGCGTCAGATTGTACGATCCTGGACAGGTCGGGACCGCCTCCGACAATCCAGACGCTTCCTGCAGGCAATGAGAATAGCGAATGTGTCAAACATCTAAACTCAGCTGGCGAGAGTCGCTCGGGATCACACGCTTCCGCAGATACGTGCCTGTTCACACGTTATCCGAGGCTACCTCGGCCAGCAGCGGAAGAGATCGCGCCCTTCGATATTTCTACAGAAGGCGCTCTCATCCCGATCGCCGTCTCCACGTTAGTGTGGAGGGCAGGCCGACTACACTAAACATGACCTGGAGGCGTCTCATCAGGGTTCGTTACGCAGGATCAATTGCGTCATCAGCTATGGCTTGAGCGCACCTGGCTTTTGCTCATCTCTCTGCCTCGATAAGCCTGGCACCAGGCCGCAGGTCTTGTTCGATCCCGCATCGCGCCGGCCGTGGCGGCAACTATCGGCCGTGAGGTGGGCTGTGCTCAAATACCTCAAGACGTGCCACGCCGAATACTTCAGGACATCCAGGCATACTAGAGTCGGTAAAACGGAACTCGCAGGCATTGCACCTGGCGCTACACGTCTATTGCCGACGGACAGACCATTTTGCGCTTCGCTCAAGACATCGCAGACCTACCAACCTTAAGGAATGACATGACTCAAGACCAAGGTGCCGGTTTGGCTTCGCTCCTCAAATCCTGCCGCGCCATCGCTCTAGCTGCCGCAGTGACTACTGTAATCCCGTGGCAGGTAAACGCGCGAGATCAAGCTCCGACTCCCGAGGAGAGACAAGCGTGTATGGAGGACGTGTTCCGCCTTTGCAGCAATCACATACCGAGCCACGTCGCTATCCTTGCTTGCCTCAGATCCAAGCACGCCAGCCTCAGCCAGCAATGCCGTTACGTGATCTCCTCGCGAGATACGAGCAAGAACGGCGGCAACTCGAAGTAGAGGATCGGGTGGCCTGTTCGCCCGCCTCACGTTCCGAGATAGCCCACCTAGCACGCAGGACGTTCACGCGACGTCGGCTGGAGGCGACGAGCCCTGCCACTCACGACGGTTTGGTCCCTTCATCCTTATTTGGATAGGCAAATGCAACAATTGCCCTTCGATACCGTACTCATCGCCAACAGGGGCGAGATAGCCGCCCGCATCGTCAAAACGTTACGTAAACTTGGACTGCGTTCTGCAATTGCCTACCACGAAATAGACGCGAGAACACCCGCCGTCTCCATGGCCGACCTGGCCATTCAGATCAGCGGCAGCACGCCGATCGCAAGTTATCTCGATACTGGGCAGATTATCGCGGCCGCCGGCCAGGCGCGCGCCGGCGCGCTGCATCCCGGTTATGGGCTGCTTTCCGAAAATGCGGAGTTCGCCAGAGCCGTGACAGACGCCGGCATTGCGTTCATCGGCCCTCTTCCTGACACTATCGAACTGATGGGGGACAAGATCCGCGCACGCAATTTCGTTCAGTCCAACGGCTTTCCGGTCGCCCCCTGCGTCATCGAAGAAGATGATCCGGCGACATTTGCCTCCAGAGCGCAGGCCATGGGAGCTCCTCTGCTCGTGAAGCCATCGGCTGGTGGCGGCGGTAAGGGCATGCGGATTGTACGCGACCTTAATACCTTGGAGGCAGCCATCGAGCAGGCGCGCAGTGAGGCGGGCCGTTACTTTGGAGATGCCCGACTCTATGCCGAACGATATCTCGAATATCCGCGACACATTGAAGTACAGGTGCTCGGCGATTGCTTTGGAAACCTCGTGCATCTGTTCGAGCGCGAGTGTTCCGTGCAGCGCCGGTTCCAGAAGATTATCGAGGAAACGCCCTCGCCTGCGCTATCTCAAGAATTGCGGGCTCGAATTTGCGATACGGCGGTTCGCATCGCTCGTGCAGCGAACTACCGGAATGCAGGAACGGTCGAATTCATCTTCAGCGGAGACAATTTCTACTTCCTCGAAATGAATACACGACTTCAGGTCGAGCATCCGGTCACCGAGATGATTACTGGCCTCGATCTGGTGGCGGAACAGATCTATGCGGCAGCGGGCCGCAAACTTGCATTCTCCCAGTCCGATATCGTTTCGAACGGCCATGCAATCGAGCTCCGGCTGTACGCGGAGGCTCCTGAACGCGGATACGCTCCGACCACCGGAAAAGTACTTCTTCTCGAGTATCCCAATGACGTACGGATCGACAGCGGCATCATGCAAGGCCAGCACATCACGCCGGCGTTCGATCCGATGCTCGCCAAGATCATCGTGCATTCACCAAACCGCATGGAATCTGCTCTGAAAGCCCATCGTGCAGTTCGCGAATTGGTTTTACTGGGGTGCGAGACCAATGCGAGCTTGCTCGCCCGAATCGTTTCCGACGAGGCATTTCTCGGCGGTCACTTCCATGTCGGATACCTTGAACAAAACCCGCATCTCGCAGCGGGCAATTTTGCTGCCGGAATGTCTGCGTTCCTCGCATCCGCCGCTCTCCTGACGAGGCCGGTCCGCGACTCGGCAGATGCCGTGCCAGAGCTTCATTCAGCGATCGGCAATTGGAGAAACTGAAGTGTATCACTCGTTCGAGGTTGACGGCGTAGATCATACATTGTGGCTTTCGGCCGGCCGGCACGGCTACCGCCTTCATTTGCGAGACGAGGTGATTGCCCCCGTCGCATTCACCCAGCGCAGCGACAGCAGCGGTATCCTGACCATTGCCGGGCAGAGCGAACCCGTCAGGTTCGTGATCGACGGGGAGCTCATTCACCTCCATATCCGCGGCAGAACGCGTACTTTGCGCTACATCGATCCGCTACGGACCCACGCTGCTGGGAATAGCGGGACTTGTCCGCTCATAGCCCGGGCGCCAATGCCCGGGATGGTTGTCGCGATCACAGTTTCGCCTGGTGACTCAGTCTCGGCGGGGACGGCGCTAATGATGATTGAAAGCATGAAGCTGGAAACGATCATACGATCACCCCAGGACGGCATCGTCGAGCGGATTCACGTGAAGGAGAACGAGAGCTTCGAGCACGACACCGTACTCGTAACGCTGTCTAAAGAAGGGTTCTGAAATGCAGCGGATCGGTTCTGCGGCGGATGTCGATTCGCAGGAGTTTCGTCGCAATGACCTCCACAACAGACAACTGGCTGCCGAATTGAAGGAGCGCCAACGCTTGGCCCGGTTCGACAGACCTGAGAAAGACTTCGAGCGGCTGCGTCGGCAGAATAAACTGTTTGTTCGCAACCGCATCGCAGCCTTGCTCGATCCGGAAACTCCTTTCCTGGAGCTTTCCACGCTGGCCGCCAACAAGGCCTACAACGGAGAGGTTCCGGGCGCCGCGCAGGTGGTCGGCATCGGCATCGTTGCGGGTCGAGAAGTGATTATTCACGCTGACGATTCCAGCGTGAAGAGCGGCGCATGGTATCCACTCTCGGTCAAGAAGATCGTGCGGGCCTTGGACATAGCCATCGAAAACCGTTTGCCGGTGGTTCATCTATGCGACTGCGCCGGCGGCTTTCTGCCTTTGCAGGCGGAGTTCTTTGCTGATCGATACCATGCGGGTCGAATTCTGCGCAATCAGTCGATACTCTCGAAGATGGGCGTACCGCAGGTCGCCATCGTCATGGGCCACTGCACCGCGGCAGGGGCCTATGTCCCGGCGCTCAGCGAATACAACATTATGGTCGAAGGCACGGGAGCCATTTTTCTTGGCGGCCCTCTGGTCGTGAAGGCTGCCACTGGCGAACAAGTCTCCGCCGAAGAGCTTGGCGGTGTCCACATGCATACGAGCGTCTCGGGCACCAGTGACTATTTCGCAACTTCCGAGATCCACGCGATCGCGATTGCGCGCAACGTTGTCGCGCGCTTCCACCAACCTACGAAAACCCGCATCGATCGCGTCGCTCCCGAGCCGCCCGCTTATGATGCGTCCGAACTCTACGGTATTATTCCAAAGGACACCCGAGCGCAGTTCGACATGCGGGAGATCATCGCTCGTCTGGTCGATGGCAGTCGATTTGATGAGTACCAGCCGCGTTATGCGACATCACTCGTGTGCGGCTTTGCCCGGCTCTATGGATATCAAGTCGGAATCGTTGCCAATAATGGCGTGCTATTCGGCGAGACTGCGCTAAAGGGTGCTCATTTCATCCAAATCTGCGACCAAAACCGGACGCCCCTGCTCTTCTTGCAGAACGTCACAGGCTTTATGGTTGGCCGCGAATATGAGCGCCGTGGGATCACCAAGGACGGCGCCAAGCTGATCATGGCTGTGTCCGGCGCGTCTGTCCCGAAGTTTACCATCATTTGCAACAGCTCTCATGGCGCAGGAACTTACGCCATGTCGGGACGCGCGTTTGATCCTCGATTTGTGTTCAGCTGGCCGAACTCTCAGATTTCCGCGATGGGCGCCGAGCAGGCCGCCGGCGTTCTCACCCACGTCAAGGCGAGACAATTGGCCCGCACCGGAGGGCGCCTCTCTGAGCAGGAACTGGCAGGCATTCGCGAACCGGTTCTTGAAGAATATCGCGAACGATCAAGCGCCTATTATGCAACGTCCGAACTCTGGGACGATGGCATTCTTGATCCTGTCGATACCAGGACCGCCCTTGCAATCGCGTTGAGTGCTTCACTCCACGCACCGATCGACGCGCCGCAGTACGGCGTGTTCCGACTGTAGCGGGGTGGTTTGTAGAGGCAGATCAGCACTGCTCCGCCCAAAGCACGTGAGAAGCGACTTCAACCAACAGGACAGCGGTGCCGACAAGTCGCACGATTTTCCAAGTTTCCGGGCGCTTCGGCTGAATCATCGTGATCAAGAAGCCGCCGCTAAGGCACATGCGCGGTAATAGACCCTCGCCATCTTTGCTGGCGCAGCAACCGCACTGCTCTCATCGGTCGGCAATCTCTTGACGGCATCACGACATGGAGAGCTTGACCCTCACGTAGCGTCAGGTTGTAGCCTTGCCGAAATGGGGTGCCCAACCCAACCGATCATTCAAACGTCGACGTTCGGCCGTGCCGCCGATGGGCCGGACAGCTTCATCAAGACAGCCGGTGCCACGTCTTCTTCAACAAAAGCCTCCGTTGAAGCGGGACGCTTCAGATTCGGACAAATGAACGTGTAAAGTCGATGGAAGCGCTGAAATCAATTATCGGTAAAGTTGCCACCGGCGCCACTCTGACGCGCGAGGAAACTGCGTCAGCATTCGACGCCCTGATGTCGGGTCATGCGACTCCGTCCCAGATCGGCGGCTTGTTGATGGGTTTGCGAGTCAGGGGCGAAACGATCGAAGAAGTCACCGGTGCGGTCTCCGCGGTACGCGAGAGAATGCCGCGGGTCGAGGTCGCATGCGATCCCATCAATATCGCTAGTACGAGCGATACCGTTGCGCATTCGGCCAACGTGATGACGTGCGCCTCATTTATCGTCGCCGGAGCCGACGTTCCTGTTGCCAGGCATGCCAACAGCGATACATCTTCGGGTCCTGACACCGCGGACCTATTGGCGCATCTCGGTGTCAACGTCGACCTCAAGCCTGAGGCCGTTGCGCGCTGTGTGCACGAAGCCGGAATCGGCTTCTCATTTGCGTCAGCCCATTATCCGGCGATGCAGCGCGTCGGCCAGATCCGCACCGCACTTGGGACCCACACCATCCTTAACCTCATCGGGCCCCTGTCCAATCCGACCAGGGTCAAGCGGCAGATCGTTGGGATATTCGCTCGCGAATGGGTTCAGCCTCTGGCTTACGTGCTGAAGAACCTCGGCGCCGAATCGGCATGGGTGGTTCATGGCTCTAACGGGCTGGGCGAGGTTACCCTCACCGGGCCGACCTTCGTTGCCGCGCTTGAGGCCGGCAAAGTGCGCACCTTCGAAGTGACGCCGGAACAAGCCGGGCTTGCCCGTTGCGACAAGGAGACGCTGGAGAGCGGCGAAGCGAAGGCCAATGCCGTCGCCTTGCAAAACGTGCTCGACGGCGTTCCAGGTCGATTTCGCGACACTGCACTTTTGAATGCGGCGGCGGCATTGATCGTGGCCGGCCGCGTCGAGACGCTGCAGGAGGGCGTCGCACTTGCACAACATGCGCTTGACGGTGGCGGCGCAGCCGTTCGACTGAAACGCTTGATTGCAGTGTCCAACACGTAACAGGGGCTGGAAGATGGTCCCGACGGAGGCCGATTCTGACAAGCGGCTATGCAATAGCCGCTGCGAATGTGCGCCTATTCCTTCGAGATTTCGATGAGCATGTGCCGCCTGCGCGCGCCGTTCAAAGCAATCCGCGTTAAGGACGCGGTACGAGAGCTATCCCTGTTCATCGGCGAGAGTCTGCACCAGCCCCTGTTGCCGAGATACAGACCCGCGGCATGCGCTGCGTTCCAAAGGAGATAGTCAGATGATGTCATCACAGAAGTTGGAAGCACTCGGATCCATCGCAATGATAGAACACATCATTCGAAAGTTTCGTGAATTGATCGATACGGATTGCTCGATCCCACCCGAGCTGCGGGGTTCGCTGCACGCGACGCTCGATGTGCATCTTCTCGATGCAAAAAAGCGTGTTCTCTTACGCGTACATTGAGCGCGCTAACCTGGGCGGCACTCTGGTCGGCGCGCCGAGGACATCAATGTCATGTTCGGTCTCATCATTGCCCTCTGGACACGCGGTTTTCCGAGACTGCGCGCCCAATTGCGGCCGCGAGATCAATACGAGCCTGCCTAAGCAAACGGAGCATCAGAAGTGGGGTATAACTTTAGAGGCAGATCATGACGCACCGGTCATCCCCCGTGGTTGGGAACATGCCGTCTATTCAGCCGGCAGATTTCCGTCAGACTATGCGACATCTGGCAAGCGGTGTCGCCATCGTGACGACCGGAACGGCCGGCGGACGACGTGGGCTGACGGTGAGTTCTGTGACGTCCATCTGCATGGAACCGCCGTGCTTGCTCGTTGGCATCAACGCCAAATCTGAAGCGCATGACGCGATACTCGCTAGCGGCAGTTTTGCAATCAATCTTCTCCACAGTGACCAGGAGGACCTTGCCCTGCGCTTTGGCGGTCAGGAGGGAGCGAAAGGTGTTGATCGCTTCGGAACGGCTTCCTGGGCTCAGGGCGTGGTCGACGTGCCGCTATTGTCGAACGCACTTTGCGCGCTCGAATGCGTTTTGTATGACCACAAGATCATTGGCACACATAGGATCTTTATCGGACGAATTGTCGCAGCTCGGGCTGGCCATGGCAATCCATTGATCAACTTCCAGGGCGCGCTTCGAACCTTGCCCCTTGCCAAGTTCTGCGCAGAATGCCGCTAGAATGGAATAGGCGTTGACCGGACGACCGGTACTGGAGCGATCCTTATCGAACATTCATCCGGACAACTCGTGGACGATTTTGGTTCTTACGGCCTCACCTCGCGTTGAAAAGCGCGCGTACCTCGCGACTGATTAGACCATCCTACCGCACGCTGGACCGGCATAGCCCTGACGTAAACTACCAGCTTTGGTAGCTCAGTTCTCCTCGGCAGGCGCGTAGCATCAGTGTCGCGGCAGGATCATGGTTTAAAGGCACACTGCGTCACAATCTTCGTGCTCGATCCAGAAGCGAGCAAGTGGGTCGTACCATGACCTTGCGCGAGTGATGAAAGTCGAGATTCGAGGGGCATCAGACAACTATGTCCAGTTACCCGTTTGAAACCTCCGCGATCCTCGATGGCATCCGTCGCTGGGTCGAGATCGAGTCCCCGACGGAACGGCCGGATCAGCTCAACAAGCTGGCTGACGTCGTCGCGGCCGGCTATCGCGACCTGCCGGCCACCATCGAGCGCATTGCGGGACGTGAGGGTTGCGGCGATCACCTGGTCACGCGCTCGTCCTGGGGACAGGGCGTGCCGGGCATTCTGGTGTTGAGCCATCTCGACACAGTTCATCCGATGGGATTCATAAGACGACTACCGTTCAAGATCAACGGTGACAGCGCGTTCGGCCCGGGTACCTACGACATGAAGGGCGGCGCCTATCTGGCCTATCATGCATTTCGGCAGATCTGCGCCGACGACGCGCGCCCGCCGCTCGGCATCACCCACCTCTACGTGTCGGATGAGGAGATCGGCAGTCCGACCTCGCGGGCGCTGATCGAGGCCGAGGGCCGCAAGGCCAAATACGTGCTGGTAACCGAACCAGCGCGCGACGGCGGCAAGATCGTCACCGGGCGGAAGGGTGTTGGCCGCTTCGATGTGTTTATCAAGGGCGCGCCGGCGCACGCCGGCGAACGCCGCGAGGACGGCCGTAGCGCGATTCGGGAGCTCGCCAATGTGATCCAGACGCTCGAGGCGATGAACGATCTTTCGCGCGGCATCACCGTCAACGTTGGCGTCGTCCGCGGCGGCACCAAACCGAACGTAATCGCCGAACAGGCCTATGCGGAAGTCGACCTGCGCGTGCCGACTATGGCTCATGCAGACGAGTTGGTGCCGAGAATTCTCCGAATGACCTCGCGCACCGATGGCGTTCGCCTGAAAGTATCGGGCGGCTTGAACCGTCCTCCCTATGAGAAGAGCAAGGCCGGCGCTACGCTCTACGAACACGCCAGGCAACTTGCCGCCGAGATCGGTTTCGAGCTGCTCGACGCGTTCAGCGGCGGCGGCTCCGACGCCAATTTCACCGCGCCGCACACCGCAACCCTCGATGGCCTCGGCGTAGACGGCAAGGGCGCGCACACGCATTATGAGCAACTCTATATTTCATCGATCGAACCTCGCGCGCGGCTGCTGTATCGCCTTTATCAGACACTGCGATAATCCACTCATCGGTAGGCGAGCGAACTTAAGCGGAGGGTGTCGCGCAATCGGCTCCTGGTCGCGAGCACTCGATCGCTGGACGTGCGAGCCTTTTCGACAAGGGCCCTGCCAGCCGCAGAACCATTCTCATGGGAGCGCAACTTTCTGACGCAGATCGCGCGCTAGAAGCTCTCCACCCGTCCCGGAGGTCCGTCCCGATATACCTTTTGGCATGTTCACGGCGAGATTGTCAGAAAGGGCTTGAATCGGACGTAACGTTAAGTTGTACGATCTTACGGTTGGCACGCATCTTCATCCGCCGCCGGGACTGGAAGGATTGACGAATGTCTGAGCTGGTCAGAACAACCCCGCACTGGTTGGTCATGATCTTCATCCCTGACGGCCTTTCGGTCGAAACAGTGACGCAGCGCGTCTTGACCGCAGCCTTACGGCTCGCGGCTAGTTGCAAATGGTTGGGCATTGCAGAACTGCAATACTGTGGCTGCTGCAAGCCGGGCCCGCAGCGCGCAGGTGACGTCGGACGAGATCAATGCAGGGTTCGGTGCAGCGCCACTGCAGGGCTCGGCCTCTTCCCGATATTAAACCCACCCCCCTCTTCTGGCGGGACACAGCCCCAGAAGCAGTCCGCCGAACCGGCTCTTCGCTCCGCTCATGCCGGCCTGCCGGCGCATTCTCGTCGCGCAGATGTGCGACAGGCCGTGAGCCTCCAGAGGTTTTCAAAGGGCCCCAGCTGCAAGTGTCACTCGGCGTGACCGGAACGGCATCGAAGAGATTGCCTGGTATCCTGGAGCAGCAAGTTGAAAGAGCCTGACGGCGTCAACAAGGTCTTGTTGATCGACCATACTGAAGGCCAATGCCGGGCCATCATCGGCTTCAAGGATGGAGATACCAGAGCTGCCTATATGTGCGGCGAGCCTGTCTGTCAAAGACCGGGCAAGAAACAGTCGTCATGGTGCGCCTACCACTACCGGCAGATGCACACGACCGCCGCCGAGCCGAACAGAATGAGTAATCAGTCGCCAGCGATTCGCCAGGCAATATCTGTTGATCGCAACCGTGACAACAATCAATAGCTGCGTTGTCCTGCCGAAGGGTGCGATTGTCGCTTGTGCAACGGGCACCGAACCATGCGGTGGGCCTCGCGAGCGCGTTGCGAGGCCTGTCCGAACCGTTGCGCGGACCTGGATCATATGGAGATTTAGTTGGACCTCTGCACACTAGTTGAACGCAACGCAGCGTATGCTCCTGATAAAGCTGCCATCCGTTTCGAGCGGCAGACTCTAAGCTACGCGAGCCTCAATCGCCGGATAGGGCGGGCGGCTTGCGCCCTCAAGAGCCAGTTCGGGGTAGAGCGAGGAGACCGGATCGCGATCCTTAGCCTGAACCGACCAGACTATCTCGTGCTGCTGTATGCGTGCGCGCGGCTCGGCGCAATTCTCTTACCTTTAAATTGGCGCCTCGCGCCCGCCGAGCAGCTGTTCATTCTGTCCGACTCAGGAGCAAAGGTGTTGCTAGTTGAGCAGTCCTTCGACGCAGTCTTGCCTGTTGTCGCGAGGCAACTGCCTTCTGTTTCTGTTGTCGGGCTAGACTTCGCACCTATCGGCGGAAACAAACTGGACGATCTTCTGGACGCAGACTGTGGTGACGGACGCAATCCGGGTGCGGACCTGTCTTGCCCGCTTTTGATCGTCTACACTTCGGGTACGACAGGACGACCGAAAGGCGCCGTACTGCGTCAGGAAGCGCTGCTCTGGAACGGCGTCATGAGTCAGCACATGCATGACCTCACCTCGGCCGATCACGCCTTGACTGTCCTGCCACTGTTTCACGTCGGTGGACTAAACATCCAGACGACGCCCAGTTTGCATCACGGCGCGACGGTTACTATCCACAGCCGCTTTACACCGGAGACCACTCTCGACGCGTTCGAGCGCGATCGACCCACGCTGGCAGTTTTGGTGCCAGCCATGATGCGCGCCCTGACCGAGAATGCCCGATGGGATAGCACCGACCTCTCCGCGCTCAGGGCAATCTGTACCGGATCGACTATGGTGCCCCACGATCTTGTCGAGCTCTTTGTCGCGCGCGGGGTACCGGTCCTGCAGGTTTACGGTTCGACGGAGACCAGCCCGATCGCTGTGTATACTAAGCTCGGCGGGGGTCTCGTGCCCGAGGGATCGAGCGGCCTCGCAGGTCTGTGTTGCGAAGCTGCGATCATAGATGATGCTGGGCACACGCTGCCGGCCGGTGGCGCAGGCGAGATCGCAGTACGTGGGCCCAACGTCTTCTGCGGATACTGGGAGGATCAAGAGACAACCCGCAAGGCTCTGGACGGCGGCTGGTATCGCACCGGCGACATTGGTAGTCGCGACGCCGACGGGTATTTTTGGGTGCATGACCGCAAGAAGAACCTGATCATTTCCGGTGGAGAGAACATCTATCCGGCCGAAGTTGAACGTGTGCTTGTTGGTCATCCGGATGTTGCAGATTGCGCCGTCATCGGTCGACCGCATCCACGTTGGGAAGAAGTACCGGTCGCCTATGTAATCAGGCGACCGGGCGCCCGGATCGAAGCAGAAGCGCTGATCGCGCATGTCCGGTCGCAGCTCGCTCGTTTCAAGGTACCGCACGAGATCATTTTCACGCCAGAGCTACCGAAAACTGCGTTGGGCAAGGTCCAGCATTTCATGCTGAAGAAGGCTGGCGCGATATCAAGCTACAAAGCAAATGGCAATTGAGTTCGGCGGATTGCACGCGAGCTGTACTTCTCAGCGACCCCGCAGGTGACATCGTGACGGCGCAAAATGAGCTTTTCCGCCTGGGCATCTACAGGCTGTGCTGCAGCGACTTCGCCATTGTTGACCGTCTCTCGCTCTGATCACATCCCAATGCGCAAAGGTCATTGATGCCGCGGATCATAATCATGAATGCCGGCACGGCGCAAATGTCGGGCTCCGATCTGGTAGCAGCTCAACTTTCGCTCGCCGGCAACTCGGTTTACCGTTCGGCGTGGTTTGCTCAGGAGGGCGATCTGATAGTGTCCCCCCTACCTATCCCGACGGATCTGCTCTCCTACGTTGGCGCGACGCTTAATTTCGACGCCTCCAGTCTTTCATTGCTTGTACCTGGAGGCGGCCACGAAGCGCCGATCCTCAACGATTACGCACTGCTGTCCAACAGCATGGTTGAGCAGATCAACAGGCATATTCGTCAGAAATCATCCTGGAGCATGTATCCCTGCTACTCCAGCGAAGGCGTGGCGCGGCTGGCGTCCGTGCTGGGTATACAGCAGACTGGCGACGAATTCGCTCTACAGCGTGGGCCTGATCTATTGAACCGCAAGAGCCACTTCCGTCAACTGGCGACAAGTGTCGCACTTCCGTTGCCCAATGGTTCCATAACGACGAATTCGAACGAACTGCTCCGAGCGGTCAACTCGCTCCGGCACGAAACCGGCAGGGTCATTGTGAAGCTGGATAATGGGGCCGGCGGGGTCGGAAATGTCATTCTGAGCAGCAATGAAGACGGTCCGCTACCCGGGGCGAGAGAGACCCGACAGATTGCCTGGCCGTCGTTCGATCCGGACGCACTTTGGTCTGAGATGACAACTGCGTCATGCAAGACGTTGGTGGTCGAATCGTACCACTTGGCGCGAACTCCGTTCTATCTCGAGTATGAAATCGAGCGTGATGGCTCAATCACTTTCATCAACAGTGGGAATATTCGACTACGCCGGAGCACCGATCGATCTGAACGGGCTCTGATCTGGACAGGGCTTGAGCTTCCAAGCGATCTGGGGAATGAGCAATGGTTGACTGCGCAGGCGCATGCCTACCGATTCGTATCCCTTGTCCGCAATCTAGGATATCGCGGACCAATTAATATTGACGCCATTTTCGCGAACGACGGACGGCTGCTATTCAATGAAGCGAACGGCCGCTGGGGTGGCGGCTCGGTGTTGCACAGCATTGCCGTCCGGCTCCTGGGCTTCGACTACTCCGGCTCCTACGTTATTTCATCCGTGAGGAACGTTCGATCGAGTTCGCTCCGGGCTGCACATGAACGTTTCGCCAAGGAGGGTTTTCTATTCGATGGCACACGCAAGCAGGGCGTGATCCCGCTTGCCGTTGACGAGGAGGCTGGCACGGTGGAGTGCCTCGTGATTGCGTACGACCGGGCCGCCGCCGGCGATCTGAAACAACGGCTCCTGACACTGGTTTGATTCGAATCACAGTAACCACATCTATCCTGCCACTTCATTCATTCGAACTTGCCCCTGCTTCCGGTAGCGTGCTGGAGAACGGCACCTGGGAGGTGACCCGAAATCCGCGTCCGTCTCGCCTGATACGGATATCCGTTGCCGGCTGCGCTGTTCAGCCGAGAGACTAATCCGGGCGAAAACCGGCGGTCCGATGGAGTCCGTCAGCGCAAGCCGCGATCAGTCCTGAGGCGACCGCGAAGTGCCGGTCGATCGGCGATGAGGGGCTCGAGGTGCAGCGGCTCACGGTCCGGCCGCTCTCCTTGTGCCAATCGTCCGACCAGTGCTCGCGTCGCGTCCATCACGAAGACTTCGCATTCATGACCGTTCTGCTGCTGGGCCATCCGTGCCGCTTGAAAGCGAGAGCCGAGACGCGCGGCGAGTTGTTCTGCAACGGCACTGTTGCGAAGCCCGGCAGAGTCATAGTGATAGGCAACCGCGGCTGTCGGCATGCGCCAATCAACCAGCAGCAGCGACCAATGCGATCCGCCGCCCGCAACTTCAGCATCATTTACCGGGACGAACAGGAAGTTGGCGACATCTGTATCATCCTCATCGAACATCTACAGCAGGATCTGCAGGCGGTCGCTCTCACTCGGAACCAGGCGCAATAGCTGGACTTGCGCCGGCTGTTCGAATCGGGTCTTGCGAGCAAGATCTGGATTGTTCCAATACAACTCCTCTTCAACCAGCGTAATCGGCGGCGATATGTTCGTCGTGCAACCATTCGGTTAGGCCAAGCCGCTGTCCGCTGTGCCCATCCACCGAGGTTGTGGGAGCCACGCCTTCGGTCCCGGCATCAGTTGGCGTGCGTGATGGCGCAAGCTGGCCATCATCACGCAATCTTGAGACAGCAAATCAATCAGGGCCTCGACACCCCGCTCGACATCAGACGAACGAGTCTCGACAGAGGATGGCGTTGCCGGCAGCACGCTCCAATCAAAGTCGGGCGACGTCGGCGGCGACCAGCTCGAGGTGGATCCAGCTGTTGCCGGCCGTGCTACTTGCTCTGCCTCCGGCGCGCGCTCGGGGCTGGCTAACCCGGACCACGCCGGAAGGTCTTCCAACGCCCCCCAAAGCTGATCCTGATCGTAAGCCGTCGGCAGAAGCAATGGCCAGCTGACAGGTCCCTGCGATGGTCCTTGCTGCGAAGCGGCGTCCACAACGTCCCCCGAGGCAGCTTGCGGCGCCGTCCCGTAGCCTTGTCCACTCTGTTCCTGTGAGACGGAAGCATCCGGCTGATTGGCTGGAGGCTGCGCCAACGCTTCGGCTTCTGAAATGCTGATCTGGCTCGACTGCCGCTCGAACGCGCCGTTTTGCGCAGCATTGTCGATCCTTTGCCTCTTCGCCGGTCCGGCGCCCGCCGCCTCGTGCTCATCATCGCCAAGAACATGCTCGGCGGAGAGGAAATCGCCCCAATCAGGTGCATTGATCAGCCCGTCTGCGGCAATCGCATTCTCGTAGCTCTCGCTCAAGGGGTCCAGGTGCTCACCGGGATCTGGAGCCTCGTGAGGGTGCGGAATCCGCGCGAGCGGCGAGAGGGTGCTGGCTGCAGGCGGTACCGCCGAGAGATGGTCGTACTCTTCCGTGGCAACATCCACAGGCGAATTGGCGGCTCCTAGTGGTGCATTGTCCGGCGCAGCTTATCAGCCGCGCGCCTGAGTTCCATGGCGCGAACACCTGCGGCCGATTTGGCCAGATGTGCCAGTGCGGCACTGGTCTTTGCATGACCGCCGGACCTCTTGTAGGTCTCGACATCCTCATCCAGCGACTCGTCGGATAGTCGGGCGGCAATGCTCTGCTTGTGGTTTTGGCGCAAGTAACTGCTGAAACCGATAAGGAAAGGTGCATAGTTTCTGGCAGTCGGCCGGGATTCTGCGGCTTTGTAGTCTTTGATCAGGTCCGTATCTTCGGGATAAGGGCTGAGCTCAGCACGGGGCTTCCTCGGCGCAATCCCGGCAGCCGACTGAGAGGCCCGCAGATGAGCCAGTGACGCCGTGATCTGCTGCTCGCCCCCATTCGCCTTAAATGACGCGGCGTCTTTATCGAGCGACTCCTCTCCGGTCCGGGCGGCAATCGCCGGTTTGTTATTTGCTAACAGCCACTGGCTCAATTTGCGAATATGACGGGCGATCGCCTGGGCGCTTGCCTCTTCGTACCTGGCTGCGACGAGTGCCTTCTCGAGCGCCGAAACAAGCTGCGCGTCTTCGGGATGGAAGAGTTTCACGACCGTTTTGGCGCGACTTGCATTGGGCGCAATTCCGTCTGCCGACCGTGAGGCCCGCAGATGTCCCAGTGCCGTGAGAGCGCGCCGTTTGCCGCTCTTGTCAAAAGCTGCTGCATCCTCATCCAGCGACTTATCGTAAAGCCTGGCAGCAATGGCCAGCTTTTGGTTTGCAACAAGCCATCGGCTGAATCTTCGGAGAATCCGTACATTGGTTTGGGCGGTGATCTTCTCGAACTTCGCCTGGATGAGTGAGTTCTCAAGCCCGGAAATGAGTGGCGCATCCTCAGCATGCAGAGATGCAGGTTTTCTCGCACCTGTCCGCAAATGCTTTAGCGCGGCACGGATCGCCCTGGAGCCACCGGACTGCCTATAGAGATCCATATCTTCGAAGAGCGACTCATCCTTATCCAGCCCATCCTCGTCAAGGCGAGCGATAATGCTCTGCCTGTTGTTTTCGCGCAGGTAGTGACTGAAATCGGTCATAACACCTGCATAGATCCTGGCAATCTTTGATGAGCCGGCGGCCGTCGCGTCTTCCTCGTACTGCTTGATGAGTGCTGCGTCGTCCGGATAGGCCTTTAGGTCAGGTTGGCCTGCGACCGGCGCAACTCCGCCCGCCGCCTGAGAGGTCCGCAGATGGCCGAGCGCAGTAAGGATGCCCCGCTCGCCACTCTCTTTGAAAGCCACTGCATCGCTGTTCAGCGTATTGTCGTGAAGACGCCCGGCAATTCCCTGCTTGCTGTGTTTGACGAGCCAGCGTCCAAATCTGAGAAGCGAATCGACGTGCCCCCTTGCCGTACGCACCTTGAATCTGCGCTTGATGAGTGCCTCTCTCAGGCCCTCTACGAGATGCACATCTTCAGAATAGAGGGGCTCACTGCTACGGCCTGCGAAAGCCCACACTGCCTGGCTCGGCTGCTGCACGGAGGGCACCAGCATCGCCCGGGAGCTTCCGCCATGCGATGGCGTCGAATATTCATGCTCATCGGTCTCCGTGAGGGGCAGCCCCTCGTGTCGCGATGCGCCGACCCGCTGGGCGGCGGTCTGCTCCGGCACGCCACTACCCGCATTGGTGATCTCTCTCAGCTGTTGTTCGAACGCCGCCGCATTCGCCGAGGGGGAGATCGAGGAGCTGTCTTGCGCGCCCGCGCTACCCGACTGCTGAAGCGCGCGACCAGGAGAAGGAAAGTTCATACGCTGTCACTTTCAACGGTGAAATATCGAGCCTCGGCTACAGCATGCGACAATCGCGCAATCGAGCGAGTGCGATTAGAGCATCAGCTAAACGCTTTTATTCGTCTGCCCTTTGCAATAAACTCTGGTTTCGCATGCACCGTCCCAAGGGGTCCCAGCATCCAGCTGTTTTGCTAGGTCGGATAGCTGTCGAGAACCTGACGACCCGTAACTTTCTACGAGCGGCGCGACAACACCATCGCGCACGCGCCGGCCCCCCGTTCGAAAACAGTGACGAGGTCCTGCCGCGATGTTGTCCCCAGTATTCTTATGAGGCAGGTTGCGCGACTCTATCGATCGTGGCTTCCATGGCTCCGATCAGCATTTTGGCAGCCTGGGCGAAAGGCAGCCTGTCGCGCGGGTGTTTGCGCCGACTCCCTTAAGCCAGCACAATTTCGGTCGCCGAATTCCACCATCCGCCGCCACGCTCATTCCAGCAAGCGGATCAGGTGACGATGGGCGCCAGCGAACGCATCTCCGCGCTGGCCCTCCAAACAAATGGACCCAGCAAAAACGTGTTTACTGCGCGAAGCACCTGATTTCCGCTTTGACCAACGTCTTGGCGCACCTCGCTCCGGTGGAATCTGGAACCGCCGACGCCCCCTTTGTGCGCACGAACTCGCTGCACGGATCCTGACCGGTGACTACGTCATTCCCTGCCGAATGGCTCTCGATGACCCTCAACGGATCCGAGCTGACAGCGCGTGTCGTAGCGATGGACCACCTCGCAGGACAGATTTTCTGCAAGATGAGTGTGATCTGATGATCTCACTGCCTGAAAGCTCTTTTGCTACTAAACTTATTCACAAGTATTCGAGCTAACTTGCTTCATGGCCGCTGGTAGAGCTTTCGATGACGCGCCGGTTTGTGCCGCTGCGCTTCGAACAGAAGTAGACCAGCGACCGGCGCTCCCCGGCGGATACAGGCTTCACCTCATGGCGCAGCCTACATGTTGTGACAAGCACCGCACCAAACGGTGGTCGAAACACCTGCTGTTCGTACGCGCTCGGATATACGACGAATTCGCCACCCTCAAAATCTTGCGCGAGCTGCACAATTACGGAGTACTCAAAGTCTGGATCGCTCTCGGCATCCAGATGGATACCAACAAACGAACCAGGAGGCATACGATGCAACTGACATCTACGAATCACATATTCCGACGATGCTCCCAAGATCGTTTTTAATGCGAAGCCGCGGTCCTTCCTTTCAAGCAGATCGATGATTTGCCCCGCCGCCGCGCCATCCACATTGCTGGGATTGCGGCCGGGCGGGTCCACCCTCACGCGTTTGACAAAGACGTTGTGCGAGTCGCCAGCATCTCCCAACCGCACCTCTTCTTCGGGAATATCAGCCTGCAGCTGATTGATCCTCACCAGTTCATCTTGTGTGAATAACGTCTGGGGGCCGATTATGATCGTACCCTTCACCAGCAGCTCTACGCGGAATTTCGTCAGAGCCTCTTCTGAAAGTAGGCCCTTTTTGTCATTTGCAGAACGCGCCATTGGGTTCACTCCGGGGTTTGTTCTTCAATGCAGAGCCTCGGTCCTGTTTGCATCGAGCGGAATGCTTGTTCCCAATGCTCGCCATCGAACTCGTCTATTCTGATGCCTTCGATCGTTCTTTTATCCAGGCATCGAACATTGATGCTGAATCCGGAGGGGTTCGACCGCGGCCGATAGAATGGCTTGACGCCGCAAACCCGACAAAACGTATGCCGGGCGATGTTCTTGTTGAACTTGTAAGTGGTGAGGAACTCTTCGCCACATTCAACCGTGAGCCTATCGCCAGGTACCAGCAAGTGCATAAATCCAGACATCTGACAGATCGAGCAATTGCATCGAACTGCCGAGAGCTGCCGCGGCGCCCGGACGCGGAATTTGACAGAACCACAGTGACAATGGCCACGGTGTTCGATTTCAGCTCGGTCATTTTGCTCAAGTGAGACAATTCGGAGCAGATCGTGGCACCACTGCAAGTTCAGTCGATAGGCACGATCGAACTCGTCCAGAAAGACACCATTGCGATCAGCCGGGACAAGTTCGCCAATGAGGCGGCCTGTCATTTCTCCATGATACTGCTCGGCTGGATCGTTTCCACCGACGTGGCTGCGGAAGTACTCAAGATCGTCGGGCCTCGCATCAAAGGTTTTGACCGTGGTGGTCCACAGCGCCTGGATCATCTCGGCGGCGTGCAGCTCAAAGGCGACCATGTAGGCACAACGCACCACGGGGTCTTTTGCTGATAATCCGTCATAGAGAGAATGCAGGTACCGGTTCGTCGTCGTGCTATAGTTGGGACGTATTGCTCTGCCGAGCAGTCGCGATGCATCCCTTCTAAACAGGTTTGAGTGAAACTTTTCGGTCAGCAGAATGTCGGGTAGCGCCGCCTTGCCACCCTGGAGAATTCGGCCATAGCCGCCGGTCTCATCCCAGCAAATGAAGTTTGCGACGACGCTGGTCAGCTCAATATCCCTGGAAAGATCCCGATTATGATGCATTGCATCGAATATGAGATCCTTTTGCGATCCTGCCTGCAGGTATGGAAACGCCTGCGACATCGCCAGGTATTCAGGCAGCAGGCTAGCAAACTGCTCTTCGGACAGCTCCTCAGCAAAGGGATGTGCGCCAAACAAAGCTCGCGCGCGCTCGGTCAAATGCGCGCAGAATATCTGCGCAGGCTGATCCGGCGAAAATCGAGAAGCTTGAGAAGACGTCATTTGGACGATAGCCATGAGGGAGGAACAAGCCTTGAAGAGACGAATTCTCGTCGTGACCAACTATTGGCCAGTCGAGACAGAAGAGCTCGTTGGCGGGATGGCGCTTATGATCGCAGTCGCCCTCCAGGCGAACTCTACTCTTTGTGTCATCGCGGCCACCTTTAGCCGGACGTCTTGAGCCCAATCCTGTGCACACATGGAGCACGCCCACTGATTGAAGCGGCGATAACCTGTCGGATTACGATCCAGATCAGTCCAATTCCACGCATGGTTGGCGCCTCCAGGCATCACGCGCAGAATCATGGTGAGTTATTGGCCCGCGCAAACGCATCGGGATTTTGCGTGACAGGAAGGGGCGTCTGTTTGCACGTTCGTGCCTCGCTTGACGTCGGTCGTAAGATGCATCGAATCCTCGCGGTTTCTGCACATTGCTATTTCTGGCTGGCTACGCGCTCGGGACAGCGCTGCCGGAAGGAGGCGCACCTACCGCGCTCTTGAGAGCTTCGGCCGCGATCTGCACGAGATGTCGGCGGTTCGGCCGCCACGAGCATCTGAGAAAACACCGCCGCTGGTTCTTATCCGTTCCGCCTGCACTCGTCCGCTCCCGTTGTCTTGCACGTTTTCAGCAATCGCCGTGCCAAACCTGGTCTCACGCCATAAGTTTCGGAATAGTTTGGGAAAACGTTCATACCGGCTCGTCAGGGCAGGTGTCTTGAGTCTGACACGGTTTGCATGGCTGTCGGGAATCGAGCAGCGAATAAGTGCCAGCCTCTTTCCCGCGAGGGACATGTGTCCTTGACCGCCGAGATCGCCCCAACAAGCCTCATAGCTGCCGTGAGCCGGCAAACGAAATACCTCATGTACTTGTCAATTTTGGTCTGAAATGAAGTTAGCTTGCGGCAATTGACGTTGAGATCTGCTGGTGCTCCGCGAACCGGCGGCGAAATATGTGCACCAATCTAATTATCGCCGAAAATACGCCGAAAAGATCAGGCGCTTTCCGCGCGGCCGGTAATGTCACCGATGACAAAGTCACGGCCTGATGCAATTTGGGCTGGCGTGAGGTTTTCCGAACCGGCCATTTTTGACGGGAAGGAAACTCGCGTGTCACAAACGCTTATTCAGCACGGGACGGTTAAATCGCGCGTCAATGCGATCCTGCGTGCAACGAGCGGCAATTTCCTCGAGCAATTCGACTTTTTCCTATTTGGCTTTTACGCCAGCGCTATCGGACGAGCCTTCTTCCCATCCGAAAGTGAAACAGCCTCGCTGCTCAACACCTTCGGCGTGTTCTGGCTGGGCGCCTTAATGCGTCCAGTAGGCGCAATCGTCCTCGGCGCCTATATCGACCAGATCGGCCGTCGAAAAGGCCTGATCATCACGCTATCGATCATGGCGATCGGCACTGTCATCATCGCCTTCTGTCCTAGTTACGCGACCATTGGCATTGCTGCCCCGATTATCGTTTTGGCCGGACGGCTGCTCCAGGGTTTTTCCCGCCGGCGTCGAGGTCGGCGGCGTTTCAGTCTACCTGGCGGAGATCGCAACCGCAGGCAATCGCGGCTTCTATACATCCTTTCAATCGTCCAGCCAGCAGGTCGCAATCTTTGTCGCGGCGAGCGTGGGCTACCTGCTGAACGATGCGATACCGGCCGAAACCGTCGCCTCCTGGGGGTGGCGCATTCCGTTTTTTCTCGGCTGCCTTATCATCCCGCTTATCTTCCTTCTTCGTCGAACACTGGAGGAAACGCCGGAATTTCTGGCGATGAAGAAGCATCCGAAAGCCCGCGAGATCTTTGCCTCGGCGCTGGTCGGCTGGCGCATAGTCGTTCTCGGAATGATGATGGCGATCCTGAGCACAACCACCTTCTATTTCGTCACCGTTTACACGCCCACTTTCGGCAAGACAGTCTTGAAGCTGTCCGCTCAGGACGCTCTCCTGGTGACGCTCCTGGTCGCCATGACCAATTTCATCTGGAATCCAATTGGCGGCGCCGTCTCCGACCGTATCGGCCGAAAGCCAGTTCTGCTCGCCATTGCCGGCCTTGCATTGATGACAGCGTATCC
Organism: Bradyrhizobium sp. USDA 4503; assembly: GCF_054055815.1. Taxonomy (NCBI): domain Bacteria; kingdom Pseudomonadati; phylum Pseudomonadota; class Alphaproteobacteria; order Hyphomicrobiales; family Nitrobacteraceae; genus Bradyrhizobium; species Bradyrhizobium sp. USDA 4503. The sequence continues at coordinate 8,231,101 of NZ_JBSRXS010000001.1, read as the reverse complement.
AGCTTTGCACTGGCTGGTAAGCGCTCCCACCTTCGGCAAGATGTTGGCGGTCGCGATGATGTTCTCGTTCTATTTTGGCACCTACAGCGGAACTATGTTAGGCGCGCTCGTTGAGATCGTGCCCGCGCATGTGCGCACAACTTGCTTTTCTCTGGCCTTCGCACTCGCGGCCGCCTTGTTTGGCACCTTTACACCATTGGCCTCGACCTGGCTCATTGAGCAAACCAACGACAAGGCTTCACCGGGGTATTGGCTGATGTTTTCAGCCGCGCTCGGCATCATCGCCGCACTGACGATCTATCGGGGTACCGCCAAACCGTCGAGTATCGCCGACCGTTCACACCCTGAACCAAATGACAGCACTTTGAGCGTGCAGACGGCATCGCCCTAGCATGATGCTTTTGGATGCAGACGAGTTTCGCCTCGTCGTCCTCGCCACGTCGAGGCTCCCCTTGGTTATGGTCTGGCTGGCCTTCTTACCAGATCAAGCATCACGGGCTGATGCCGCAAGATCGACTTCGAGTTTCGGTTGATGCTTGAAAATGGCGTCTATCAGCGCCTGCGCCGGTTGCTCTGTGGCCTCAACCAAGGCCGCCTTCTCAGCGCGTGCAGATGGCGCGAACACTCGCTTGACGACGGTCGGCGAGCCCTTGAGACCGCATTTGGAGATGTCCTCGACGCCGGCGTCGTGCGCGCTCCATCTCACGATCGGCGCCCGTGCGGCACGTAAAGCATCTGCCATCGCGCCGCGCCGAATCTGGTTTGTCGCCTCCAGCATGGTGACGAGACAGGGAAGCCGAGTGTGCAGCACCTGGACACCACCTTCGGAACGTCGTTCCGCTTCGATTGTGTGTGCGGCGAGATCCAGGGATCTGACCTTGGCGACGTAGGTAAGCTGCAGCACGCCCAGCCGTTTTGCGATGCCGGGCCCAACCTGGGCGGTATCGCCGTCGATGGTCTGCTTGCCCGTGAAGATGAGGTTTACCGGGCCATATTCCTTACCAATCTTCCGGATGGCTGTTGCCAGTGCATACGTCGTGGCAAGGGTGTCGGAGCCCGCAAAGCATCGATCGGTGAGCAGTACGGCGCGATCGGCGCCATAGGTCAGCGCCTTCCTCAAAGAGTCTTCCGCCGACGGCGGGCCCATTGTAAGCACGGTTATTTCGCCGCCGAACCGATCGCGCAGTTCCAGCGCGGCCTCAAGCGCAAAGAGGTCGTATGGGTTGATGATTGTCGGCACGCCCTGACGCATGATTGTATTGGTAACGGGGTGCACGCGGATCTGCGCAGAGTCAGGAACCTGTTTGATGCAGACGACATTGTGCACGGAGTTGCTCCAAAAGTTGCGACAGCTGCGAAGAGGACAGCAAGTCTCGTACCATCACGACTCTCCTTGGACTTTGCTCGCTATTTCAAAGGCCTGGACCAAACCGATCGGGCGACCTGGCCCGGTTTTCGAGGGACGAATACCGACATGCGTCCAGGCCGCGACATCCCCGTGCCGCCGCCGGGCACGTTAGGTAAATGACGCCAAGATCCTTGCGTTCAAAACCGCTTGATCTCGATTCCGTATTTCCTCAACGCGTAACCAATCTGACGCGGCGTTAGCCCCAGCAAGCGCGCTGCTTTTGCCTGCACCCATCCAGATTTCTCCATCGCCGCAATGACTCGCTCGCGATCGGCGATCTTCGCGCCGCTTACGAGGACAGTGCCGGGAGGGGCAGCCAGCGAAGCCAACTCGCTGCCGCCTGGCGGAGCCGGCGCGGTCGCTTCCGATAGCGGAACGATCGACTTAGCCAGCACCGGCGTGCTCGGCACCGGTGGCATGATCATCTGCTCCGATGTACTTTTCCACAGCATCGCGGAAAGACATTGGCCGTGGCAACAAGCGAAATCATTTCTCACGATCGCTGGCCCAGCGGACAGTGTCGCCGTGCGCTGAATGCAGTTTTCGAGCTCTCGGACATTTCCGGGAAATCCGCAGTTCATGAGCACATCAATCGCGCTCGCCTCCAAGGTCAGCGTACGCCCGTTCTCGTTGTTGAAGTTCCTGAGAAACTCGCTGGCCAGCAGCGGAATATCACTGCGCCGCTCGCGCAGCGGTGGCAGGAGCAAGGGAACGACGCTGATCCGATAGTAAAGGTCAGCACGAAACTCGCTCTTTGCCACGGCCTCTTCCAAATTCCTGTTGGTCGCTGCTATGACACGAACATCGACCTTGATCGTCTGGTTGCTGCCGACGCGCTCGAACTCTTGCTCCTGCAGAACTCGCAGCAACTTCGCCTGGAACGGCGCCGAAATCTCGCCGATCTCGTCAAGAAATAGTGTCCCTTTGTCAGCAAGCTCGAAGCGCCCCTTGCGCGAGCTGAACGCGCCGGTGAAGGCACCTTTTTCATGGCCAAACAATTCGGACTCCAGCACCGTCTCGGGCAGCGCCGCGCAATTCAGTTTGACGAAGGGCCGCTTGGCGCGAGATGACGACTCGTGAATAGCTTTGGCTACCAGCTCCTTTCCGGTCCCGGATTCACCGCGCAGTAGAACCGTGCTGTTCGATTTGGCTACGATCGCGATCTTCTCGAGAAGCCCACGGAGCGCCGGGCTGTCGCCAATGATGCCATGGACGTGGACCTTCTTACGATCCCGTGCAGGTTGCCTCAGCTCAAACAATTGCTTTTGTAGCCGGTCCTTCTCCACCATCAGCCGTTCGCGATCGCAAGCGAACAAGCGATGCAGCTTCACTGTCTGTCCCACCAGGTTAGCGATCATGGCGAGCAGCCGTGTATCGTGATCGAGCCGCAGGCTCGACCTGTCGTCCCGGATACGGTCAATTGTCAGCGTACCCACGACCTTGGGGTCGATGCGAATTGGAACTCCGATGAACGACACGGGCGTACTATCCGAGGCGCCCAGCACTTCGAGATCGGCAGCGCTGAATGCCGGCTCGGCTGCCACATTTTCGGCGACGAGAGGCCGGTCCGCCGCGACGATTTGGTCGATCGCCATCCGGGGCAAGCGCATCCGGTAGCGTTCGTCGCTGCCTTCGCTCCAACCGGCGCCCACGGTGATGTCTGGCGTCCCGTCATCGTCGAACAGTGAGACGATGCCGTGTCGCATCTGCACAAATGACTGCAGAAGATCGAGGACGTTGGCCAATGTGACTTCAAGGCGGCAAGGAGCGTTCAGTATCTTCGATATTTCGAAAATGCCGGTCAGTGCGCTCTCGCGCAGCGGCTCGACGGAGAGCTCACGTTCCGGCTCCACTTGTGAGGCAGGTCTTTCGCGTGCGGAAGCGATATGCAGCATGGGACGGTCTCCGATGTTTTGATCATCCTCCCTGGCGTTTTCTTCTGGTTTGCGAGCTTCGTTCTGCATGTCATTCTCGATTTAGCGCCAAGCGGTGACGAGATGACATAGAAGCGTAACAGCTTTTCGTGGCACGACGATAAACTTTCAGTGCGTTTTGTTTTGCGGAATGGGTGACCGACGCCAGCGTAGAACGCACGTTCCACTGCTGCAGCTCACGTCAGCTGCGTTGTCAGGCGAGGCCGATCACAGATGTTGCCCACCGTTGATCGGCAGCTCGGCTCCCGTGACGTAGCTCGCAGCATCTGAGCACAGGAAGAAGATGACCTTGGCCACCTCGTCGGGCGTTCCCACTCTGCGCAGCGGGATGGTTGGCACAAGACGCGCTTCGGTGTCGGGCGACAACATGTCTGTCCCGATTTCGCCGGGAGCGATCGCATTTACACGAATGCCGTGCGGCGCATAATCATGCGCCATTTCGCGTGTGAGACTTGCAAGCGCCGCCTTCGATGTCGCATAGGCACTTCCAGCAAACGGATGCACCTTCGATCCGGCTATCGAAGTCACATTGACGATCGATCCTGACCCAGCTCTCAGCTCGTCAAATAAGCCCTGCGCCAGCAGGATCGGAGCCACGAGATTGAGGTGGAAGACCCTCATCCATGTCTCGGTGGATGTCGTCAAGGACGTTAGCCGGTCCCCATTAGGTGTTTTGGGCGAAATCCCGGCATTATTCACCAGCGCATGCAAAACTCCGCCGCTTAGGCGTTTCTTCACTTCGCTCACCGCGCGCGGCAGCATTCGATGGTCGCTTAGGTCGATCTGGACATGATCCTCATTCCCTGATTCCCACGGGCAGCGCTCGCCGTCAAACGGCCGGCGCGCACAAGAAATGATACGCCAGCCAGCTTCTGAAAACAGCTTGGCGGTAGCGTGACCAATTCCGCGCGACGCTCCGGTTAGCAGCATCGCCTTCCGTTCTCCTCGATGCACGCCAGCTTTATCGACATGAAAAGGACAAGTCGAGTGCATCGCCGATGGTGCGGCTGGGATCAGATCGTCATTTGGCAGATCGAGACCCACGCCCACCTCCTCTCCTGTTGCGTGCTCGCGCACTCCAAGCAGGAATTGGGCCACCATGACCGAGGCAACGCGGCTCCGGCTTTGCGGCCTGGTGTCGCGCACCTGGAACAGTCTGGGCTCGCGAGACGTCGGGTTGTCTTTGCGACAATAGTGGCGCGTCACCGACGAAATGTCAGGAGTCCGCCCTCATCTGTGTCGCGAGCAAGACAGGTCCCGAGGCGTACGCAGAATCCTGAACGCACAATCGAAGGCGCCCACCGCGGGCGGAGTTTTGCGCAGCGCAACGATCGGTCCACGGAGCCAGGTCCGTCGCCGTACCTCGAGCGATCCAAAGCTGACGCAATCATCATCGCACGTCCGATTTTCCTGAGCGTGACTCTGACCTGTCGCTCACCGCCAATGCCCCTCCTTTGGGCTGTCTGTGAACAAGCACGCATCCTGGCTACTTTAGAACACCTCCAGAAGATCCCTGCAGCGAACCACCAAAGACGAACCGACTGAGTGGGTCTTGGCCCGAGACCTCCTTCGCTTGCAGCGTCTGCGTTCCGTCGACGGTCTCGCCCGGATGAAGCCCATTTTTTTAGCCGAACGGTACAATGCGGCCCGCGAATTAAATTTGGGGCCTCAGGGTCTAAACGATGGTCGGCCCCAGCAAGGCGCGACGAATTTCGGTAAATGTGAGCGAGGTGATGAACAAATGGTTTTCAAGCTGCGCCCCCATCCAAGCCGGGAGCGGTTCCGACAGGTGCCGCTTGAGAACATTGCTGATGATGTTATTGGCGAGAGCAACGCTCATCGGGTCGCCATTGTGCCCTCCTTCGCGACGCCGTCACGTCCAGATCAGCGGCGACGGCCGGCGAGCGACGGAACGCGATCGGGATGCCAACGGACTTCGGGCTCGCCGGAAACGCCGGTCACAGTGGTGTCGCCGATGCCAAGCTTCCAATCGTTCCACTTACGCGCAAGCGCTGTGACGAGGTCGTGGTCGGTCTGAAGGCCTTGAATCTCGAACTGTACGGCGTCCGCTTTGGTTAGCGCAGGTCAGCACTTTTCCCCCGCTTCCGCGGCGTACTAGGGGTGTTTAGTCCCAGGCTTTGATGGTGCATTCTTGTCGCACGATTCGAAGGATGCGCTATGGGACGGGTTTTATACGGCTGCGTCACCACGGCGGAGGCTGTCCGTCGAGCAATACAAAATAGTCAAGGGAGCCTGAGAGCACTCGCCAGGCGCTACGGGATCAACAAGACTGCCGCGAAGTGGAAGCAGCGCGAGACCGTCGCCGATCGTTCGACAGGGCCCGAAGGAAGCCAAGTCGACAGTCCTTTGCATCGAGGAGGAGGCGATCATCATCGCTTTCCGGCGGCATACGCCGCTGCCCCTCGACGATTGCCTCTATGCCCTGCAGCCGACCATCCCGGCATCTGACGCAGTCATCCCTGCATCGCTGTCTCCAGCGCCACGGCGTCAGCCGATTGCCGGAGGTTGAAGGTGGCAAGCCTTCGAAGAAAAAGGTCAAGACTTATCCGATCGGCTATTTCCACATCGAATCACTGGCTCCAGACCGCCGAAGGCAAGCTCTACCTCTACGTCGCAATCGATCGCACCAGTAAGTTCGCCTTCGTGCAACTGGTTAAGAAGACCGGAATGACCTCAGCCCTCGGCCTTCCTCGAAGCTCTGATCGTGGCTTTCCCCCACAGGATCCACACGGTGCTCACCGCCAATGGGATTTAGTTCATCTTCCCCCCGCGCTATGCGGACGGCCCAACGGCAAGGTACGTGACGCATATGTTCGATATGCATGCGAAGAGAACGGGATCGAACATCGGCAGACCAAGATCAAGCATCCCTGGGCCAATGGCCAGGTCGAGCGCATGAACCGCACCATCAAGGAAGCGCGACCGTCCAACGCTACCATTGCGATCGACACGATCAACTGGGAGCTCACCTTGCCGACTTCATCACAGCCTACAACTACGCGCGGCGGCTGAAGACCCTGAAGGGCCTCAAACCCTATGAATACATCTGCAAATGCTGGACTTCCCAGCCAGAACGATTCAAATTCAATCCGCTCCAGCAAATGCCGGGACTAAACACACTAGACCGTTGTCGTTCAATGACAGAAACAAACGCTTGCTGCGTCGTTGCCATTCTGGTCGTGGACAATCCCCGTTGAGGTTTCCTGAAGCTCATTCGCGCTGCGAGCAGATGACTTTGCGTGGGCCCGACGAGCCGCGTCTGCGCCGCAAGATACTGATCATGCCTCCGCAACTGCTCGTGCAGCAGAGCGTAATCGGCCGCGATATCGTCACCTGGCAAATCCGCGGCGCCGTCCACGAAGCCGGCATCGGCCAGGGCTTCCGGTACAAAGCCCCGATTTGAAATGTTTGACACCACAAATCGTGCGGTGTGGACGGAAAATCGAGCACAGATCCAGCACTGCGATGGATGTCTGGCCAGGGAGCCGTAGCAGTCGATAGTGACGTGGGTCATGGCATCTGCTCCTGCGCAATCGAAGCTCGCGCCCTCGGGGCGCTTGAGGCAGCGGACTCCTCCTTAACCGAGCCAGATTGCCCAGCGTCTAGCCCGCCACCGGCGCAGAGATAGCCGTGCAGTTCGCTAAGACAAGCATCGGCGCTCTTGAGTTCCCGCCGGGCCTGTGGGGCAATCGTGAGATTGGCGAGCTTATACACAGGATTGCGCTGCTCCATCAGGTCTGTGATCATCTCGTCCCGGTCTGCGGTTTGTATTTTCGGACGGTTGGTGTCGTGTCGCAGGTTGCGCCTGATCACGTCCTCGTTGGTATTAAGCCAGATCGAGACCGCTTTCTCGCCGACACGACGCCGGACTTCTTCGGTCATGAAGGCTCCACCACCGGTTGCGAGCACCAGCGGCCCCCGATCGAGCAGCCGGCTGATCTCATTCGCCTCGAGATCCCTGAAATGCGCCTCGCCGTCCTCCGCGAAAATCTTGGTTATGGACTTGCCAGCCTTCGCCTCGATCTCTTTATCGGAGTCGACGAACGTCAGCCCCAGCTGCTTTGCGAGTGCACGTCCCACACCGGATTTCCCGGCCCCCATCATACCAACGAGCACGATCGGGCGGTTGTCGAGGGCGCCAACAATCTCTGTTGCGCGAGGCGACCGCGCTGCGCGTGTCGGCCGGGCCACGTTCGACACACGAGCATGGCTAGCGCCAACGCTGTTGCCGGCTTCGGCTTCCCAATGGGGGATCTCTGTGGCCCCCTCGGGGATGACAACCTTGTTGCACGCCCGTCGCACGCGCTCCAGGAGTTGCTCGGCTATAGACTCATCCGGGGGCTCCTCGCTCCCTCGCTGCAGCCGTCTGAGCTTCTGCAGCTCCTTGTACGTGTCATGATTGTCGAGCTTGGCCTTGTAGCTGTCTGCCGTGTGAAACTCGAGCTCAAAACGGTAACCGCCAAGCGTGGCGAGCACTGTCTTGATGCCAGCGAAGGTCCGCGATCGCGTCCTGAACCAGTTAGTCGTGCTGACCTCGCTATACCCGCTCTCCTCGAACGCTAGAATGGCTTTCTTGAAGGCAGGTGTAAAATCCCTGTCAGAGAATTCGAAGACGTGCCGTACAGCGTTGTTGAAAAGCTGGACGCCGGCCTCAGAGCTGGCCTGGATTCCGGTGAGCTCGTCTGTCATTGAGCTTGGCGATCTAAGACGCTTAGCCAAATGGGGCATCTTCACCTCGATGCCGGCCCCCTTAAGGGCTTCGGCAACCGACATTGCCGTCCGCGTGATGTCCTTCTCTTCGGCTTGAGCGCGGGACGCCTCCATTTGGGCGCGCTGTGCCGCCGCCTCGCGAGTCAACGTGATTGTGGTGGCGACATCTTCGGCAGCAAGCGTTGGAGCCGAGGGTTCGCGCAGAATCCCCCGCTCGGCAGCAAGCTTGATCGAGGCTTGCATGACCGACGCCGCGAGCGTCGGATTGTCATTAAGATCCTCCAAGGCCGCATCGACATCGAAACGACCGTGGTTGAGGGTAGCCGCCAAGCTCTTGGTGTATGGAGCCGATTTTAACACCGGGTGTCTGTTGAAGCAGGCGCTGAAGGTGCCTGCTCTTGATCATAAAGGTGTAAACGCCAGTGTCGGATTTGTAGGCGTCAGTTCCGACCTTGGTGCCGATGCTCAGCAGATTTTTTGCACTTTGCACGAGGTCGTCCGGCATGTAACCATCCGGTCGGGGCTCGATGCGCGCAGGGTAACGATCGACCAGAAGCTGGACGCGGTCCCGTGGGTGAGTCGTTGCCGGATAGGTCTCGGCTAGCGGCGGAAACAGCTCGCAAAGCTCTTGGCTCATTGCGAGCTGTCTCTCACTCGCAGTGGCGGCTGTTTCGGGCAGGAGTTGAGGCGGAACTTGCTCGTCGAGACCAGCCGCCCACGCCTCGAGTTCGGTGAGAAGCAACTCGGCCGCCTCGAGCGCGACGGGATGGTGTGCCAGCTCAATGTCGTGCCGCGCCTTCTCGAGCTTGTCCCGGACGTCGTGAGCACTAACCTGTTCCTGCTCCAGCAGGCCGCGAATGTCTCGCTTGAGCTCTCGGTCAATGCCTTCGTACGTGCCGAATATGGCACGTTCGGCAAACCACTGCCGGGCTTCATCTGATTGAGCCAGAAAGCCTCGCTGCAGGCCGGTATAGGTTTCCAGAACGTTCCGCGTGGCGGCGAGAATCTGGCTGGCGCGACCGAAGTTATAGCAACCGTCCTCAATCGCCGGGGTATGGGATTTTGGCGGCTTGAGCGAGCGCAGGCCGCGAGCTTGCTCCTCTTGGTCGAATTGACTGACATGCTCGTAAAGCTGCGGCCGGTCGCCAATGATAATGGCCGTATCGCCATCGAAGTCGCCGTCGAGTTTCTTCTGTTCATCAGGCGGGATGGCAACCAGGGACCCCGGAGCGAAGATCTCAGTGGCCTGCAGGATTCCGATACAATCGAGCGAGCTGTCCGCCGTTACGCGGTCCTTGCCCTTGATCCAGCTCGAATGGCACTTGACGTCCTCGGCGGACATCACCAAGCCACGGTCGGCGAAGTCGGCTGGCCACATTTCATCCGGCACCACGATCAGAAGCCCCTTGGCAAAGAAAGTCGGATCATCGACTGCCAGCTCCTCCCCCGACTTCTGGGCGACGTTGAAGCTGTATTGTATGGTCACGCACTGATCGAGAAACGCCGCAGTCGGGTCCCCGTCCGCAGCTGACCTGACGCGATCGGGGGCGAACGGGCGGAGGTTGGGCTTGTCGTAGGGCGATCGCCCGATCAGCACGCCACCACCGGTCAATGTTTCGCTCTTGAGCCTCGGCACATGCAGACAGCCATCAGCGGATGGGACGGCGACGGCGCCCGGACCATTGATATTCGCGGCTGTTACGACGCGAAACAGCTCCTCCGACGTCATCTCTTGCTTTACCCGACTCTCAAGCCAGCTCATCGCCTTCCGCCGGGCCTCATCCGCTACTTGCTCGCTGCGCGGATAATGTTGCAAGGCCGACGCTGGCAAGGATGCTCTCCTTCCCTCGGCAAAGGCCTGCACGCGGTCAGGACCTTCCTGCTCGCCGGCGCGGCAAACAGCTGGCATAAGCTTGGCCAGCGAGGCCCGGATGAAGCCGCAGCCGTCGTGCGGTCGCAATGCAATGGGTCCGGCCGCCCCCCTCAGCTGGAAGGGATGCTCCTCGTTGGCAGGGCGGTCCGGCAGCAACACCAGTTTGAAGGCGCCTTCCAGCGCGGAGTCGTGGGGTGATAGACCTTTGATCGCCGGCGGCGCCGCAAAGCCTCTGCGCTGAGTATAATAATAGGCCTCTTTGAAAGGGGCCCACGCGCGCGACAGCTGCTCGAATGCTGTACCCGGCGCGGTTTCGGCATAGGGAATCGCCAGCAGCTTTCCCCCCGAAAGCTTTGCTTGCTCGTCTGGGGCGCGGGTCGCAATTTGAGACACAGTTAATCGTGGCGGCTTTAACTTGCTGCCGCCGAACAGGTCCATCCGGTATGGAATACCGTTTACATTTACCGTACGCGCCAGCATGAAGGCGCTCGGGGGTGCCGGCAATTGTACCGCGACGACGGGCAGGGCCCCCGAAGTCAGGCGATGGAAAATCGAGTACCGCGTCTCCGGCTCCGTGGCCAACGGCCGCCCATGCATGTCCACGACCGGCAACTGCATCAGTCCCGCCTCACCTTGCGGAGACCTCGGGGCGTGGTCCATGGCTCGCAATACCTGGTGCACGTCGAACACCGACGGAGGACGTTGCGCCTGGATCGCCGCCGCATCCTGCTCCATGAATAAGTCCAGCGCATCCACTGGACTGTCCGCCTCGATCTGCGCAATCAGATTCCAGCTCATGCTGGACAGATCGTCTTGAATCAGGTCGCGAGCGCCAGCCAGGATCTCTCTCGTGCCGCACTGCAGCTCTTTCTGCCTGATCCGTAAATCGGACCTGTCGCCCTCGACATAGGGTGACCTGAACAATCTCTCCAGCACCGCACGAGCCTTGAGCGTCTGATAGATCGATAAAGCGGGGCGGCGGCTCGCAATGGGCCCACGGCTCCGCTCCGCACCGCCCGCGTTCAGATGCGCCTTGATCTTTTGCTCGAGCAAGGGCTGAAGATCGTTAAGCACGTTGAGGGCCTGCCTGCGGTGCCAGCGCAGTGGCTTCTCTGGGCTGCGCGCGAGCGGCAGCAGAGCAGCACTCAGATTACCCATGGTTTCGAGGTTGTTCTCGGCGGCAAAACCAGGAGCTGAACGCAATTCAGAGAGCCGACTCAAGCCTGTCGGCGCGAGCAAACCGAGATCATCGAATAGGCCAGCCTTACCCAGAGCCTTGAAAATGTTCGTGATGTTCAGAACCTCAGCCTTCAAGAGGCGATCATCATACTGCAGGTAGTGGGCGAGCTTGTGCAACCGATCCTTCGGCAGAGCGGCATCCGTAATCTCCCCACTCTCCTCCGCCCTCCTGATCGTTCGGGACAGAGCGTTGGCGAGCATAGCCAGCTCAGGCGTGGTGAACACACCAAATCGCTGTGCTCCAGCCCCCAATTCGCGCGCGATGTCCATGATGGACTGACAGCACATCGCGTCAGGCCACTTGCTGAAGCCGTTCAGAAGGTGCACCACGTCCTGCGGAGAGAACTTAGAGCGCTGACGCTGACGGGTTTCCCCGGCGATTACTATCGTGGCTTTGCGACAATCCTCACTCTCTGGCCATTTGCTGAAGCCGTTCAACAGGTTTGCCAATCCCTGGGGGGCCAAATCAGAGAGTTCGGCGCGAAGGACCTCACGCGCGATCGCAAACGTGACCTCGCGACAGTCCCGCGCGTCGGGCCATTTGCTGAAGCCGTTCACCAGGTTCGACAGGCTTTGGTGCGTAAACTCTGAGAGTCTGGCGTGACGAAGGACCTTACGCGCGATCGCAAGCGTCGCGTCGCGGGAGTCCTGCGCGTCCGGCAATTTGCTGAAGCCGTTCACCAGCATCGCAAGGTCCTGACGGTCGAAATCAGAGAGTCCGAACTCACTGCGCGCGTCGCGGCGAACGACCTCACCCGCGATCGCAAGCGTGGCGTCGTCACAGTCCGGCGCGTCAGGCCACTTGCTGAAACCGTTCACCAGGTTCGCCAGCTCCTGCGGAGTAAAATCAGAGAACTGGGTAGCCCGGCTAACGACCTCGCGCACGATCGCAAGCGTAGCGTCACGACAATCCCGCGCGTCCGGCCATTTACTGAAGCCGTTCACAAGCATCGCCAGGTGCTGGTTGTCAGAATGCCGGGCGCCGCGGCGAAGGACCTCACCCCCGATCGCAAGCGTGGCGCCGCGCGAGTCCTGCCCGTCCGGCCATTTGGCGAACCCGTTGACCAGATTCGCCAGTTCCTGCGAGTTGAAATGGAAGAGCTCGGCGCGGCGAATGACCTCACGTGCGATCGCAAACGTGGCATCGCGACACTTCGGCTCGTCCCGCCACTTGCAGAAGCCGTTCACCAGGTTAGCCAGATTCTGGTGAGTGAATTTAGAGAGCCGGGCATGGCGGTCCCGGCGAAGGACCTCACTCGCGATCGCCAAAGTCGCCTCGCCCGACTCCGTCCCGTCCGGCCACTTGCTCAAGCCGTTCACAAGATTCGCCAGTATCTCCGTGGCAAAATCGGATAGTCCGAACTCACCGCGGACGGCGCGGTGAACGACCTCAGACGCGATCGCAAAACTGCCCTCGCGACAGAGGCGCGCGTCCGGCCATTTGCTGAACCCGTTCACAAGCATCCCCAAATGTTTCTGATCAAAATCAGAGAGCTCGCAGCTGTGGCCGGCACGACGGACCACGCGGGCAATAGCTTCCGTGCCTTCACGAGTTTCCGCCTCGCGCGTCCACTTGCTGAAACCGTTCACCAGCAGCGAGATATTTTGGCTATTCGTCGCGCCAAGTACCTTGGGTTCATCACGACAAAACTCGGCAATTCTGATGACTCCATTGCGGCATGTCTTCGACTGCTGATGCCGACCGAATGCTGCCGCGAACAGCGAAAGAGCAGCGGGCTTAAGTTCGCGCAGTAACGAATTGGAAAGCTGCGACACCCGAGATGCCACCGCTTTGCAAGCTTCGAGGCCTTCCTGACCGCCGGCCTCGCGGCTCACAACGTTGCATGCCGTGGCGTAGCCCCAGGATTCCCCGCGGCGGATATCATCCTCGAAGTGGGTGACAAATTGGCTCCTGAACTGGGCGGCAGCCTTTTGCACAAAGACCGCACGGATCTTCTCGTCCTCCCGCTGCAGCCGCTTGTCATTTTCCACCACTGCACGTGAAAATTCGACAATGTCGCGAGCGAAATAAATGGCGTCCAGAGCGGCGTTACATTGCTGTTGTGAAATCGCAGCTTGCGCGCCCTGCGGGGCGACAAAATCCAGGCGCCGCCGTTTTGGCCCTGCCTCGAGGTCCGATACAGATTGCCTGTACGAGGAAGAGGCACCTCGTGAACTCCTGGACTGATCGGCACAGCGGCTCTCGGCACCGGAACGCGACGAACTTTCTTCCCAATTTGGCGCGCCGCGATGCGCCAAATACCGCAAAGCTGGCTCGTCGACATGCGTATTCACGGAAGGTTCGGTTGACGTACGGCGTTGGGCATCGCTGGCCGAAGTCGGCCTTCCAGCCGAGCCCGCAGCCAGGTCCTGATTTTCAGAGCTCAAACCCTGCAAGATAGAACTGAACTTCGAGCGATCGTTTCCGCCGCCAAGATCTGCTTCAGGACCGGACCAGTCCATGTCTGATCCGCGGGCTTCGTTCGCTCTCCAGTCGGCTCTCGTCAAAATCAATCTCCCATGCGAGCTAGAATGCGCGATTGCGGCGGTGGCATAGAGGCCCTCAGTGCCGGCCTCAACGACTTTTGTTTCAGCGCGGAGCTCCTTGGCCGCGTCGACAGGACGTCACTCGCCACAAAACTGACGCGCGAGTCAGCTTTGTACGATATTTCTAGGGGTGCCGAAGATATGCCCTGCACCTGACGTAAATCTGACTAGCGCGGGATTCAACGGAGTAGTTGCATTGGATTACCAGCCTTTGATCGCAGCGGCCGGACCGAACGTACACTGATCGCCTCACCCCGCGGGTACGCTTTGACGATCCTTCCTGAGAGAGCCTCCAACGTGCCGCAGGCGAATTTGAACATGCTTTTGCCGGAAGCCACATCCTCGGCCTCCTGCTTGCGGATGTATTCCCTGATCACCACTTCGTTTCGACCGACGGTCGAGACGAGGTATCCAAGTGCTGCCCTACGAGATTGCGCTTCCTCTCTCCATTGACCCGCGCCAGGTGGATAGCGCTCTTGCCCTTGATGTACCCGATCACTTGCGACACCGCATATTTGGGTGGGATCGAAATCATCATGTGAACATGATCGGGCATCAAATGCCCCTCTTCGACCTTGCACTCTTTCTGCATGGCCAATCTGCGGAACACCTCCCCGAGATGCAGCCTCAACTCGCCGTACAGCGTCTTCCTGCGACACTTGGGAATGAAGACCACGTGATATTTGCACTCCCATTTGCTGTGGCTTAGACTCTCGTAATCATCCATCGCGAAACTCCTTCTCGTGCGCGTGGTGGCTCACGAGGCGCGAGCTTCGTCGATGGACGACTGCCTGAAATGTCACACTTCTGCTCCCTCCCCGGCAGAGCCGGGGGCCTCCCTTGGTAGGCTAGCGCCGACTGCGTCGACTGTCCCGAGTAGCGATGGCGGCGGGAATATGGGGTGGCCATTGTCCGACGTCAGGATCAATGAGATTGACGAGGCTCGCGCGAAGCGATGACGAAGAACGGTTGCACTTTCTTGAGCGCGACGGAGCCGCTCTTCACCGTGTTCGAGTGCCGCGGTCCCTATTTGGCTGTTCGCGGCTGGTGTCCTTTAATGGAACCTCGCCGCCAGGAGCTACTTTGGCAACAATTCTGCGCGCGGAGAAAAAGTGATAGTACTTCTCGATACAAAGAGCGACCAGTAGATCAATCAGGCGAGCCACGACTTTCATAGCGTCACAAGCTCTTGGGACGCTTCTTCAATCAAGATTAGCCGGCCCGGATCGTTCAGGTCGAATTCTACCACGCGTGGCGCAAACAGGCGGGCATAGCGCGTGAATGCGCTCGTCGGGGGAAAACGAATTGCAGTGTCGCACCTCGCAAGAAGATACATTTCGATAAGAGCGGAAAAGCCGCCCGCGGCTCCGAGCGCGCCACTGTGCAATGGTCCGGCTTGAGGCGCCTGGAAACTCTTGGGAACCGTGAAGACATCAGGAAATATCGCCGAGATCTCTTCGAGGACGACCGCACTGTCCGTGCAAAGGAACACTCTCGCAGGTTTTGCGTGCGGCAACGCTTTGGCCATTTCGACGGCATTGCAGACCTGTCGCAGGGCCCGCTCCGGATCGGTCCAATAAGGGGTATGCCCCATAATGTCCTCGCCGTTGCCATGTCGAACATGCACGCCGATCATGCTGTATGGCTCAAACTGCTCGCGGTAGATCGCATCAATCCTGGCCTGAATCTCAGATCGTGGTTTGATGGTCCGAAAAATTTCTCGTTCTGCTCCTTGATCGCAGCGCCACATCAGGCAAGCGTCACATACAACTGTATTGGCTTCACTATCCTGCTGACTTTGAAACAATTGATCGAGCTCGTCACGTTCCCGGAAAATCTGCTCGTCCGGCCGATAGACGCAGTCGATCGATGGCTTGTTCCACCAAGCCGGGAAAAATGGTCCCGGAAACGAGCACTGATTGATCTGGTCGTCGCAAATCACCCGCACACCCGCAATGTCTTGAATTGGTTCGAAGAACACGGGGAAGGCATTGATGAACGGTTGGTGGAGATAACAGGATCCACGCCAATCGATCACCAGGGTCCGCTCGGTCCGCTGTGCAAAACGCCAAGCTGCCGCCAGCGACCACAGGCAGTCGCCGAATCCGGTACGTCGTCGCGAGACAATGAACCGATCGCTCCTCGAGCTGCCAAGCATCTGCACTACCTCATTCCGGGCTTCGGGTTGGGCCAGAGACGTCCTAAGGGACGCTAAACGTTTTGTCCTGTCCGAGGCCATGCTCGGCGATCGAAGCGCTGGCGATGTCCTTCGGTAGAATTTCATAGCAGCGATTATCCCTGGTGTCGCCAGCACTCATTCGCACCCGCTCTGGTGACAGGACCGTAAACGGATGTAGGGCGCGCCATAGCGCGTCTGAGGTGGTCACGTGACACTGCTTCAATCGATTTTTTCCCGACGCTGCACTTCTCAACGCAGCAAGCGGCGCCGAAACAGCGCTGTCGACACGAAGAAGGGCAAGACGGCGTACAGACAAAGCGCCCCGATGTGCAGTGCAATGCCGCCGGCGTCGTGCTCAAGCATCACTGGGCGAATAAGGTCGATCGAATGCGCGAGCGGCAACAAGCCAGCCAGACTCTGTACTGAGCCGGGCAGTTGGCTGGTCGGGAAGACGACGCCACATAAAAACACCATCGGTGTGAGGAAGAGTGTCTGGTAAAAGACGAAATAGTCGTAGGTCGGAGCAAGAGATATGACGACCATGGCCAGGCTCGCGAAGACAACACCGGTAAGAGCGACGGTTGGAATAGCGCAAAAAATCGAAAGCCAGGATGCATAACCAAGCGTGGCGGCGACGATCCCGATTGTTGTTCCGGCCAGAACGGACTTGCTGGCCGCCCACACCAACTCACCGAGAACGATATCGCCAAGCGTAAGCTGTGTGGATAGAATGGCCTCCCAAGTACGCTTTGCATCCATGCGCGCGAAAGCCGCGTACATTGTTTCAAAGGTAGCGGAAGTCATGGCGCTGGTCGCGACCATGCCCGCCGCTAAAAATGCGATGTACGAAGTCCCATCAACCGGCCCGACAATCAGTCCAAGGCCAAAGCCAAGACCGAACAGATTGGTCATGGGATCTGCGAGATTGCCGAGAATAGCGGCAAGTGCGACTTTCCTCCACGCTAGGAAGTTTCGCCGCCACACCGCGAGCCAGTTGTAAGCGTTGGCTGGCATCATCGTCGCATAACTTTCGGCCATCGCTCACTTCTCCATCTCGCGTCCGGTCAGGCGCAAAAATACGTCCTCGAGATTCGGCGGCCGCTGCAGAATGCGCAGACCCACTCGCCCCCGCAGTTGGACACGAACCTGCTCCGGATACGGCGCATAGCAAAAGAGTGTCTCTCCACTGACCTCGACGTGCCGTGCATAGGGTCTGACCAGGTTGCATAGCTCGTGTGGATCGCCGCCATAGACTTCAATTACGTTGCAACCAATATGCTCATCGATCAGTGCGTCCGGTTTGCCTTCAGCGATCTTGCGTCCACTCTCAAGCACACACAAGCGGTCGCATAGGCGTTCGGCTTCTTCCATGAAGTGGGTGGTCACCAGGATCGTCTTGCCACGCGCCAGCAGAACTCGCAGACGCTCCCAGATCAGATGACGTGCGTGCGGATCCAGACCAGTCGTCGGCTCGTCCATTACGAGCAGATGCGGGTCATTTATTAGCGCACGTGCCAAGGTCAATCGCCGCTTCATGCCACCTGACAGTTCTGAGACCCGTGCGTCCGCCTTGGTTTCGAGCCGCGCGAACTCGAGCAGTGATGGTATGGCGGCCTCGATCTTGCGGGCGCTCATGCCGAAATAGCGACCAAACACCAGCAGATTCTCGCGTACGGTAAACTCAAGCTCAAGGTTGTCGAACTGCGGTACGACACCGATCCGCATGCGTGCGACACGAGCGCGCGCCGGTACAGGTTCATTGAGTACCATGATCTTGCCTGCGTCCGGCGAGATCATGCCGAGGAGCATACGGGCGATCGTGCTCTTGCCGGCTCCATTTGGCCCGAGCAGACCAAAGCACTCTCCGCGGGCAACCGAGAACGACAGTTCATCGACGATAATTCTGCCGCCAAAAGACTTTCCGACGCCGGCAAGTTCGATTGCTACCGTGGACATGCTCATTTTAGGCCGACTGGAGCCGTTTAGCCGGCGGTTGCTTCCTTACGACGGGCTTGGTCCAGAGCTGGCCGTCGCACCACACATGCTCAACGCGCCCCCATTGACAGGCCGCGGCGGCGTCCGGAAAGAATCCACGCCCGTTCAGGTTCGCGCTCGTGTTGCAGAGCAGCGGAAGCCCCGTAAGGCGCTCGAATTCGACGAGAAGCTCAGCGACTTTGTGTGGAGAGCTGCGGGAGATTGTCTGCAGCCGCGCCGAACCGTCCAGATGGATGACAGCGGGGATCTTGTCGCACCATTCCGCCCTGGTCTGATGATCGAACAGCATGTAGGGGTCCGGCGTACCTGGGTTGAATATCTCTGGCGCGCGATCCTCCAAGCAGATCGGCGCCACCGGTCGGAAGTGTTCACGACACTTAATGTCGTTGAGATGATCCTTCATCGCCGGTGACGTCGGAGCCGCCAGAATACTTCTGCCGCCCAACGCTCGCGGACCCAGCTCGGCACGCCCGGACATGAACACTACCGGCTTGTTGTCGGCGAGAATGGCGGCAAGCTCACGCAGACTGCACGGATCGGCCTCCCATTCCGACACCCCCTCGGTGGCCTGCAGAGCCGGACCGCTGTAAACAGACCATTCCAACGGTCCAAACCCATTTCGTGCCGCCATCGCCGCGCAAGCAGCACCTATTGCCGAGCCACTGTCATTCGGGAAAGGCGGTACCCACACCTCATCGAACAGGCCCGTCGCGCGAAGCGCACTATTCCACTTGATGTTGAGACCGCACCCACCTGCCACACATAGATTTCGCGCGCCCGGAAGAGAGGAGTGCTGCAACAGAACCATCGCGATTTCCCGAACCAGAAGACGTTCCAGGAACATATGGAACGAGGCAAGGATGTCCTCCGCTCGTTTGCCCGTAAGGCGCAATGCGCTTGCCTCGAAAAACTCGTGCGTGGCTGCAAGTAATGCTTCCGGATTGTGGATGTCCGCGCGGTAGCGACGAGCCTGCTCCGTGTCCGCGGCGAAGCGCTTTTCGTAGAGTTCTTGAAAAACTGCGACAACGCCTTCGTCGACAGAGCCAAGCGCGATGTACGCCATCAGCTTGCCGGCGATACCCAAATCCCAACTGGTGCGGCTCGGCTGCCTGTAAGGCCCGAAGTGAAGGCCGGCGGCAGCATAGACCTGACCAATCATGGGAAACAGGGATCCCACGAGCCGCGCGCCGCGAGGTTCGACATAGTAAAGGCGGGGAAAGATGGAGCCGTCCCATACCAGACAGAACGCGGGTTTTCCGGTACTGGCAAAGGGGCTGGTGCTATAGGCTGACGCAACGTGGCCCGTGACGTGCGGGTAACTTTTATAGGGAAAGACCTTGTCGCCGAGGATCAGGCCAAAGCCTTCGACGGAATCAAGAAGGCCCTCAGCATGACGCTCGACATATGGCCCGCCTTTCAGCGTGATCGGCACCGCCCCACTAAGGACCTGGAACCGCGACTCGATCTCTCCATCCCAGCCATCGATGACGAACTGATCAATGTCTCGCGGATCAAGACCATGCTCCGCCAATGCACGCACGACCTCATCGAGGTTGTCGATGGATTGATAGCGTGGGTTGTTGCCGCGCTTTTCCTGCTCGGTGCAGAAGACGAGCCGCCCGTCCTCGACGAGAGCAATTGCGCCGTCATGTGTTAATTTGATGCCGCAGATGCGCATACGATCCCCTGATCTAATGACCGGCAATTGAGTGTTTTAACGACTGCCCGGACTTCCGGAACAGAACGAGTAAGCAGTCTTCGTTGACCGACGTGGTTTGGCAGTGCAGACGCTCCACCTCCAACAGGCTCTCCTTGAAGAGAGAGATCACCGTCTCGGCACCAGCGGCATGACCCCAGTGTCGACAGGTGGCATCACGCGCGGACCCGAACACCAGAGCGCCGTCTGGGGCAAGCATGCTCACCAGGTTGCGGACCGCCGCGTGCATCTCCGAAACGTCATTGAGATAGTAGAGAACCTCGGCGACGACGATCAGATCGAACTTCTCTGTAGTCGAAAACTGCTGAATATTGCGGGTTATCCAATTTATATGTGACCGATGCCCGGTCCGCAGGCGCGCTCGTTCGATCGCCTGCGGCATGACGTCGACCACCGTTAGGCGATGGCAACGCGGTGCAAGCATTTCCGTGAATGCCCCGGCTGCGCATCCGACTTCGAGGGCATGCTCGACACCCCCATTGCAAAACGACATCCGGAGCATTTGCGCGTACCGTTCCTGCTCGAACGCACTGCTGTCGAGATGCCATGGGTCATCCACAGCGAGCTCGCGTTCCAGTAATTGATGGTTCTTGTACACAGTCATGCGCCGATCGACCTACTTATACGCGCTCGATCGTTTCCGACCGCAAATGCCCTCCGGCGCCGCCAAGCGCGATGGACGGTGAGAAACCGCCGGCTTCGGAATTGTGCCAGAAGCCGCCCCTGTAGCCACAGGACCTGCTGCACTGTTCGGCACCGGCATGACCGCCTGCTCATCTCCTTCAGTTGGCTCGTTGACGATCGTGCGCGACAGCCAATCGCTGTTGCTCAATGTACAAAGGGCATACGCTTTGAGTGGCAGTAAAAGAAAGATGTTTATCGGTGTGTGGAGCGAGAAGCCGAGAAATCGCAATTCTCTCGCCCGAAGTGCAGCTACACTGCACCGAACCATCGTCATCGCCGCAATTGTCAAGCCTGTCCACCAGGGTACAGATCCGCCGACTGCAAGCTCGGCAAGCGCCGCCAGTGCTGAAAGGGCGAGTAGCAGTGGGCCAAGATTCTGCCCGACAACGTCCAGTGTGAGGTAGCCATCGAGTTCCGGCAGCAGACGCAATGCGAGAAACGTATCGCGAAAGGTGCTGCGCGCCCAGCGCAGCTGCTGACGCAGGTATGGCCCGAGAGTGTCAGGGACAACCGTTGCCGCAACCGCGTCCGGAACATACTCGGTTCGAAATCCCGCCTTGAGCATGAGAATCGTCAGATGGCGATCTTCGCCGAAATCACTCGGCTTGCCGCGAAAGAATTGCGTTTCGTATTGATCAAGCAGCAGGGCAAGAGCAGAGCGACGATACATCGCACATGGACCGCAGCAGCACATGACCGCACCGAACCGAGCTTGCGCCGCGCGCTCTTCGTTGCACGCCAACCAGTATTCCATGTCGATCAGGCTGGTCAGCCATGTATCGTTGCGATTGCTCGCTACCAACTGGCCCATCGCGGCACCAATGTCGGGGTCCCGCATCTTCGCCGCAAGCTTGGTGACTACGTCGGCGGCCAGTATCGTATCCGAATCGACGTTAAGCACCAAGTCACCGGACGAGCCGCGTATTGCGGCGATCTGCGCTTTGCGCTTGCCAACATTCCTGGCAAGCAAGATGATGCGGAAGCGCGCATCGTTGGCATAGATCTTGTGTACAGGCCCCACAACATCGCGATTTGCCGAGCCGTCGTCGACCACATAGACCCGCAGCTCTCCTTCGTAGTCTTGCCTGGCGAGCGACTCCAAACACTGGGCGAGCGTGTCCGGCTTCTCGTTGAAGCAAGGCACGATAATATCCACACTTGGCAGAGCCTGCGCGGATTGTCCCAGATCGTTTCGCAACGATGGGGCATTCCCCCGCCGCGCATACAGCGCTTGCGTGCTTTTGTAGATGGTCGAGAGCAGCGCGTAAGACGAAACCGCGACGGCGCTGGTTGTAGCGAGCAGGTCCATAGGGTGCCAGTTGTTGTTCAGTGAAGCTGAGGGAGCGGGCGGATCACGAAGCCGCGACGTTGTAGTGCTGGAACCAGGTAAGCGAGCGCTCTAACCGTCTGATCTCGCCGAGTTGCATCAGCGCACGGCCCGTCCTCATCAGGAGGATATCCGTCGTGCAGGAGAACAATTGAACCCGGTCGAACGGCTCCGAGTACCGAAGTTACAATTCTGTCCACCCCGGGCTGGGACCAATCTCTCGGATCGACCGACCAGTGCACAGCCGTAAGGCCAGCCTGCGCCGACGTGGCGAGCACCTCTTCGGTCCATTTACCGTATGGGGCCCGCATGTGCCTGGGCGCGGCCTGCCGACATGCCGAACGAATCGCCTCGCTGGCCATTAGCACCTCACCGCGCACCTGAGCCGGCTCGCATCTGGACAGATCCGGATGCGTCATCGTGTGGTTCGCCACCTCGTGGCCTTGCGCGATCATCCGCCGAATGAGCTCGGGCTGCTCGGCCGCGTAGGTACCGATCACAAAGAACGTCGCTGGCACCCGATGTTGCGTCAACACATCGAGAACCTCTGGCGTGCAGAATGGATTTGGCCCATCGTCAAAGGTCAAGTAGACAGGAAAGCTTCCGCTCACATCGGCGTAGTCGCAAGGAACGGCAGACACGGGGACAAGCTCTTTCACAGCTCGGGCCCGTTCCGATCGATCATCGTGCCGGCGGGCCACTCGCCGATCGCGCTTTGAACCGGGAACACCACCACGATCACCTCTTCGATGCGGATCGGCGACAAATTGGGATAGACATCCGGATGCGTGGAGCGGACGCGAAGGCCCGACATGAGGGTCGCGAGGCCCTGTCTTTGCACCAGTCGGGTAAGATGCTTCTCAAGCGCGGGCCGGACCGTCCCGAAGCCGAACGGGACTCCAAGTTCGTGCAGGATAGGATACATCACCCGCAGCGCGTGGCTGATTCCCAGTCCCTCGAGATCCGGCCGCACGGCATACAGCCCAAGTTCAGCCACGAGTAGATCGACTGCACCGATCTTGATGAAGCGGCGCAGTAGTCCGACGTGAGCAGCTACACCATGGGCGTCGCGACCAATCACGCGGACCTCAGGCCTGGCGCCCGCCCAACTTCTGTTGCCTTCAAATGGCTGCGCATTGAAAGCACCGGTCGGCCCGTAACTCTTGCGAAAAAATTCGGCGAGCTCGGCATGCTCGGTAAGCCGCAGCTCGTTTTCCCAGCGAACGCTCCAATGAACTTGAGTGCGCGCAGAAGGCGCTTCCGCGGTCCGAGATGCGACAATGTTCATGGCAGGCTTTCCTACGCGAGTCATTTCAAGAGCGGGCTCAGTCACGCAAACTCACTCACCGGACGCAGATCGATCGAGAAATGCGCCGTCGCGTTTTGTTGGATGCCGGTTCTCCTTTGCGCCCGGCGCCGGGGCAGATCGCCTGGGGGTGGCACCTTTGTGTGCGATCAGCTGATCGCGCCGTTGAGGTTTGTCATCCCGACCGAATGCTGTGCCGAAGGTGTACGGACGGGGCGATTTGATCGTGCAGATGTTATCTGCACCATGGAGCCCTTTCGCCTCGTCTACGGCGGCCGTCGGCGCTTTGCCGCTAGTGACCGGACCATCGATGCGGACCACCTCGTTGAGGGAGCGTCCCAATGACACCAGATCACCTTGGTTCTCATGCATCTTCGACACGCCCCGAATGCGATTGACAGTCAAGCCAATGGACTGTCGTCAGATCTATTTGGCATTCGCAATCTGCGCTTGCCTCTGTGTTGCGACACTAGGTCGATGCTGATCCGGCCCTCAAGTGTACGCGGGTAAACCGCCGATATGGAAAGGGTTGGAATGCACATACGAAGGTTTACCGAGCGCATCGCGTTACGTCGAATGCGCGGGTCGCGCCGGTCAAGACCGACGCAACACGTACGCATTCACTTTGAATTGCAGCCCAAGGCGTCGACAGCAGCCGCTCGCGTTCAAGGACTTTCCGAGAGCCCGCGCAGCGACCAACAGCCATTGTGGTGTTCCGATTATTTTCCAAACTGATGTTTGCTATCCAACAACCCGCAGTTTGGTAAAATCGATTGTTTCGATAGAATGCATCCACACGATGGATAGACTCAAAAGATGCGATTCAAGGGACTCGATCTAAACCTGCTTGTTGCGCTCGATGCTCTGATGACCGAGCGCAACCTCACAGCAGCGGCGCGCAAGATAAACCTGAGCCAGCCCGCTATGAGCGCGGCAATCGCGCGGCTGCGCACCTACTTCGGCGATGAACTTTTCACGATGCGCGGTCGAGAGCTCGTCCCGACACCGGGCGCGGAAGCGCTCGCGGGTCCCGTTAGCGAGGCCCTGTTGCACATTCAAATTTCGATTATTTCGCGAGATTCGTTCGACCCTGCTCAGTCCAGCCGTCGCTTCAGGGTCATTCTCTCCGATTTCATGACAATCGTCTTTTTTCGACGAATTATGGACCGTATCGCACAGGAAGCCCCGGCTGTGCGCTTTGAATTGCTGCCCTTTTCGGATGAGCCCGACGAGTTGCTCCGCCGGGGCGAGGTCGACTTTCTCATTCTGCCGGAGTTGTTTATGTCGAGCGCTCATCCCAAGGCGACGCTGTTCGACGAGACTCTCGTATGCGTGGGATGCCGCACGAACAAGCAGCTGTCACGCCAACTGACATTCGAAAAATACCTTTCGATGGGTCACGTTACGGCCAAATTCGGACGGGCGCTGAGGCCCAACCTGGAAGAATGGTTTTTGCTTGAACACGGCCTAAAGAGACGAATCGAGGTGGTAGTGCAAGGCTTTAGCCTTATCCCACCCATAATATTGGACACCCGCCGTATCGGCACGATGCCTTTGCGACTCGCTAGGCACTTCGAAAAGCGGATGCCCGTGCGGATCGTCGCACCACCCTTGCCTCTGCCCACATTCACCGAAGCATTGCAATGGCCTGCGTTCCACAACACCGACCCAGCGAGTGTTTGGATGAGGCGAATATTGTTGGAAGAGGCGTCCAACATCGCATCGGGGCATCTCGAGACATCTACTCGCAGGCGATGTTAAGTTCAGCATAAGGCGATTCCGGCCGTGTCTCGAGTATGGCGGCACGCCATTAATTCTCCGCCGACGCTTTCCATTTTTCGACGCGCGATGTTGCAGACGCCTGACGTTAGATGACGAAGCGCTCCGAGGGCTTGGCAGGTTGAGCGCGTAATGTTCCGGCTGAGGTTGGGATACCTGCGGTACAGGTCAACGGACGTCCAGCGTTGCTGCTGGTACATAATCCTTATTGGTGCGCAAATGTCCCGCACGTCCAATTATTCGCTTGAATCCCACGCTGCGTGAGGTTGTAGGCTGCGCGCCTTGGCTCGCGCTGCGTTAAGCGGCGGTCGACCGGGCGCACAGCCGAACGCACGGCTTTGGCGGAACACTTGGACTGGTGCCAATAGTTAACGACCGGGTCTTGTTACGAGGTTCGCCGGAGCGGCGAGCCTATTAGCTTAGGGCTTGTAACGGCCTCCGGCTCCTGATGTCCGCCAACGGCCGAACTGTCCATTGTTGCGATGATTCCGCGACCTTCCTCTCGCGATCGCAAGGTGGGACGAAACCGATTCGGACGAGCTGGTGAGACCGTCCCAGACGTGGCCGCGGCCGGCCGTTTATACATCGCAAGCCCGTTTGCGCCGGACAAGAAGATATGCGTTTCAAAGGACTGGATCTAAATCTTCTCGTGGCGCTCGATGCTCTAATGACCGAGCGCAGCCTGACTGCAGCGGCAGGTAAGATCAGCCTTAGCCAGCCGGCCATGAGTGCAGCCGTCGCCCGACTGCGCTCCTATTTTGGTGACGAGTTGTTTGCAATGAGAGGACGGACACTTGTCCTGACCCCACGCGCGGAGGGACTCGCCGCTCCGGTTCGTGAGGCGCTGATGCACATTCAGCACTCGATTATCGCGCGGGAGGCCTTCGACCCTGCCCGATCGAACCGGCGGTTCAGGATCTGCCTGTCAGATTTCATAACCGTCGTATTCTTCCGCCACGTCGTGGAGCGCGTCGCGCGAGAAGCACCCAATGTCAGATTCGAGCTGGTGACGCTCACTGATGAGCACGATGAACTGCTTCGGCGCGGCGAGGTCGATTTTGTCATCCTGCCGGAACTATTCATGTCCGGTACGCACCCCAGAGCGGCCTTGTTCGAGGAGAGCCTCGTTTGCGTGGGCTGCCACACGAACAGTCACCTACTGAGGCGGTTGACATTTGATCGGTATATGTCGATGGGCCACGTTGCGGTCAAGCTCGGCGGCACACGCAAGACCTTCGTCGAGGATTCCTTGTTGCTCGATCTCGGCCTCAATCGGCGCATCGATATTCTTGTGCAGAGCTTCAGCATGATCCCGCCCCTGCTAGTGGGCACAGGCCGCATAGGGACCATACCCTTAAGGCTCGCAAAGCATTTTCAAAGAACCGCGCCGCTCCGGATTGCCACGCTTCCCCAGCCATTCCCCACCTTCACCGAGGCAGTCCAATGGCCAGTCCTGAATAACAGCGACCCAGAAAGCATCTGGCTGCGGGAGATATTGCTGCAGGAGGCAGCTCGTATGGCAACTGCGCGTGAAGAGGTATTCAGCATTAGCCGTTCGGAGCAAGCAGATGATGCCGGCAGCTTCGCAGGATCGGTCTCGCCGTGAGCGTAAGGACGTTGGCAAAGGTGAGTGAACCCGGCACCCGGACCGTATCGCAACGCGTGCAATTTCGGATCGTCTCGCTCGAACTCGTTGTCTCTCGTCAAAGCTCCTCATAGTTGGCGACCGTCACAAGCCCGAGGCCGTCCTTCTCGCACCGGCGACGGGCTCGACGTAAAGCGGTCGCTCGAGCATTAGCCCGGCTTTGAGAGACAGAGAGGCCGCTACGTGCCCGCGCCAAAGCTACGCTGGCGCATTGCAAGCCCGGCTTGCGGCCGCGCCGCTCTTGTGACGGCAGGATCGGCTCGGCGGCTAATCGCATCAACACGGCGAATCGGTCGCGGCGCTCGCAATGAGCCGACGGTTCGGACTCGTCGGAGACCCAGCACCACGACAGCGAACGCAGTGCCGATTGATTGTGCATATGAATGTTGGACTCGCTCCGTCCAAGCAAGGCATCGCACGTGCGTGTTGCTCTGTCGCATCACTCTGGAGCGCATCGCATCTTCGTCTCTCTACGCCGCCGGTCTGACTTCTTTTGGCCGCACCTCGGCCAAACGTCTTGACGAGGTGCGCTATGCCGACGCAATGACGAACAAGGAGCCGTACGTTGGAGCAATACAGTGGAGTATTCGATCCCGAAGAGCTTTCTGTCTTGGGAAGTCTTTTTGACAGGGCAGTCTCCGCGCTGCCGCCATCAATGCGAACTCCGGAAAATCGAACGGCGATCGCCAAACTCATCCTGGAGCGTACAGCGGCCGGCAATACCCAGCTGACATGCTTAACGAACCTGTTGATCACCATTTCCCCTCAGGGTTGATCGCGCGCCGTTCTAAGGATAGTCACCACACCTGCGCTGGAATGGAAGACGATCCAGCTAGAGCTTTGAAATAGCTTGAATCCAACGTGACGTCAGGTTGTAGGCTTTGAAATTGAACAACATGAGCAAAGCTACACCAAGACGGCGTCGATGGCGCATTGGCGAACTTGCGGAAGCGACCGGAGTGACGGTACGCACGCTGCATCATTATGAACACACCGGCCTGTTAGCCGCTTCAGAGCGCACGGACGGCGGCCATCGGATGTACGACCGCGAAAGCGTCCAGCGGGTTCATCAGATCCGGGCGCTACGCGAGCTCGGCTTCTCCCTTTACGAGATCCGTAAAGCTATGGAGGGAACGACTTCACTGACCGACCTATTGCGCAAGCATTTGGAGCGTATAGAGCTTCAAGTTGCTCGAGCAACGCTGTTGCGAGATCGATTGCGCAACATGACGACCGACAGTGACGTTCAGGTCAGCGTGGATGAGCTACCTGCCACCTTGGACGCCATGTCGCGGGTTGAGACACGTAGTCAAACATCCCGATGCACATGCAAGTTGGCTGCAGAACGCGAAGAGCGATGGCGACGCATTCGGGACGACCTCCGCGATTGTATGGATAGAGGCGAACACCCTTGCGGCGAGCGCGCGAAAGCTGTCGCGATTGCCGCGCGCCTGCTGATCGGCGAAATCGCTGGAGCGGATTCTCGGGTTTCGACGATCCTGAAGGTCCTTGCACGCCTAAGCGCCCCACGCAGTTTGGCTGGTTGGGATCCCTGCCTCATGCAATATCTCGATCTTGCCCTCACCGGCCTGGAGGATCAGCCATACTGAGATCACAAGGCGGCTTCGGACGGCTTGACCAGTCCGCTTGGCCGGCTCGATCGTCATGGCGGTTCGGCGTGATCCGACGGCTTTGATGCCCGGCGGCAGCTTTACCAATCACCGGTCAGATTTTCTGCGAGGTCTCAACGATCCGCCGCTTTCTCTGATGCATTGAGCGAAGCTCCCGTTCAAGGAAGGCTTGAATCGCACGTAACGTCAAATTGTAGGCTCCGCCATGGTCGTTGCCCCGAGCTGACGCATGCTTCGCTTGGCGATCCTTCGACCTGCGGGCCCGTGCTGGCCGCAGACAGTTGGGGTTAGATCGAGGTGAGCACTAGGAGTTCTGCAGTGTTGAATAGGCGTTACACTCCAGCTGCAGCTGCAGCCTTCCTTCTCTGTGCCCTCGCCTCGACTGCGTGGGCTTCGGACGTTCATATTGCCGTGGCCGGCCCAATGAGCGGAAGCAGCGCGGCGTTCGGCACGCAGATGCGCAACGGCGCCGCCGCGGCTGTCGAGGCATTGAACGCTTCGGGCCTGCTTCCCGACACCAAGGTGATACTGAGTGTCGTTGATGACGCCTGCGACCCGAAGCAAGCGGTCGCTGTTGCAAATAAGCTCGCAATGGCTCAGGTGCGTCTGGTCGTCGGCCATTTTTGCTCGTCTTCGTCCATCCCAGCCTCCGACGTCTATGCCGAAGCAGGTATCATCCAATTGTCACCTGGTTCGACAAATCCTCAGCTAACGGAACGCGGCATCCAGACCGTGTTTCGGATCTGCGGCCGCGACGACCAGCAGGGCACCGTTGCGGCTGAATACATTCACCGACATTACCATAGCGACAAGATCGCAGTGCTCGACGACAAGAGCACCGCCGGCAAAGGTATCGCCGATGCGGTTGAGGCACAGCTTCAGGGATTCGGCGAACACGTCATTCGGCAGAGCTATATAGCCGGTGAAAAGGATTATACGGCGCTGATTTCTAGATTGAAGAAGGACGGGGTACGCCTCGCCTATATCGGCGGTTATCACACCGAGATTGGGCTGATCATCCGTCAGGCATCAGAAGCAGAGGCCGGCCTTACCGTCATGGCCAACGACCCGTTGATGACCTCCGAATTCTGGGGCATCACCAGCAGCGCGGGAAACGGTACGCTATTTACCTTTATGCCCGACGTGGCAACGAATGCCAATGCGGCCGACGCGGTGGCCAAACTCAAGGCTTCCGAGCTGTCGTCCGAAGGCTACACACTTTACGCCTATGCCGCAGTGCAGGCGTGGGCAGAGGCGGTGAAGCGGGCCGGTTCCCTCAATGCTGCGCGGGTCGCAACCGAACTCCGTTCACGACCGATCGAAACAGCCGTTGGTCCGGTCAGGTTCGATACCAAGGGAGACAATGCAGGCCCAGGCTTTGTGGTTTACCGCTGGCTCGACGGGCATGTTGAAGCGCTGGATCAGAATTGATCGACGCGACCACAGCCCTTCTCCCTCAACCCAGCTACCGACACAGATGATGAAACGACATCGGGACCTTGCTGCCGTTATACTCGCGAGCTCTCTTGTGCTCGCGGCTTTCGGAGCGCTTGTCGCCCTCGCTGCAGCGCTCGCAGAATTGCCAGACGTCGACGTAGAGGAGGAGTTACGTCCGATGTTAGACAAATAGCATCCCGATAAGGGCCCGTTCTTGCGACGCTTCACTGCCAAACATCCGCAACAGTCTGATTGGCAATGCTGCGAGTTCCGGCCGTTGCCGCTCATGCGACAGCAGCCATGACAACCAAACCGCCGCGGCAATCTCTCTGTCGGCCGCGCATGCTGACAAATGCAACTGTACTTCCCAACCTCCAGCGACCTCACATTGCGCGAAACGCGATTGCGATCCAATCGCTGTTTCGCCAGCGCGTCCCTTGTCGATTCTGCCAGCGCCTCGACCGATCCCCAAGCGACTTACGTCAAACTTAAGGTCTGTGCGAACGCGATCCCACCGCCGGCCAGTTTGATGCGACGCAGCTTGTTGCGAAGCGAATTGCCGATAACAACCTCACATTGATTCCGGCAGTCGGTAATTCGGGCATGGCGCCTCAACAATCGGGCAGAGTTACAACATTGAGAATATTATCGACATGACTTCGATCAGCTCTCCTATCGCCTGCGCGTTCTTGGACGTTGTTCTACTTTCGGGCATAGCCGCCGATCCGTTTGGCAAGAAGGATGGAACGCTCCATCTGACATCGCGGAAACTTGGAATATCTACTGCGTGTCTTGAGCCAACCTTCGTAAGGGCGCCGACGACAGCTGATGTCGCATTGCATATTGCCTGCACTTCGAGTGCAAGTGCTGTGCAAAACGGAACGGACAGATGAAACGACCGAGATTCACAGAAGAGCAAATTATCGCGATACTGAACGAGCATGGGGCTGGTGCGAAACCGGCTGATCTAGCTCACAGACACAAGATCTCTGAAGCGGCGATCTACGACTGGAAGGCCAAGTTCGGCGGCATGGACGTTTCGGCCGCCAAGCGGTTGAGCGCCCTGGAAGAGGAGAACGCGAAGCTAAAGAAGCTTCTGGTCGAGCACATGCTTGGCGTGGATGCACTTCGCGAACTCCTATCAAAGTAGTCGCAACCAATATGCAGGTTCTCACGCCCACGCTGCATGGCGCAAGCCCAGAGCGTTAGCTCCCGCAGAATAGCCAGATCGGCCAAGTGATGCACACCACGTCTTTGACGCCGAAGGCACAAAGCAACCAGGACTCCCATTCCGAAATCGGAGATGATCGAGTGAAAAGCGGCCTTCCTTCAAGACTGACATGCGCAATCTTTGACCACTTGGACGACGACGGCCGCGACATTGCGCGACAGTATGAAGATCGTCTCAAGCTGGCGGAGGCGTGTGATTCTCTGGGCTTTTATGCTTATCACCTGGCGGAGCACCACTGCACCCCTCATGGCAGAGGGCCCTCGCCGAACCTGTTTCTAGCAAGTCTTGCGCAGCGCACCCGGAGGCTTCGCTTTGGTCCGCTCGTTCTGTTGCTCAATCTCTATCATCCATTGCGCGCGTTCGAAGAGATCTGCATGCTTGATCAATTGAGCGGCGGCAGGCTCGAACTCGGTATCGGGCGCGGCTCCCAGCCGATCGAATGGGGCTATTTCGGCATCAGCGCAGGCGCGGCGCCAAGCCGCTATGTGGAAGCCAGCGAAATCTTAAATGTTGCGCTGAAGAGCGATACGTTATCCTACCAAGGAAGCCATTTTGAGCTGAACAGTGTACCCTTAACCTTGAGGCCTCATCAGCGCCCTTATCCACCGACCTGGATCGCCAGCAATCGGACCGAATCGGCGGAATGGGCCGCGGCAAATGGTGCAAATCTGGCGTGTGTCGGCCCCGCCTCTGCTGTCCGAAGCATTACGGATGCTTTTCGTTGCCGTCGAGCGCGCTGCACAGCCGCGGACGATCGAGAGCCATTCCTAGGGTTGGCTCGTATGATCGTGATTGCGAGATCTGACGGAGACGCTCATGCGGCTGCCGAAACCGCTTATGGACAATGGCTGGATAGCTTTAAGTTCCTTTACGAGTTGAACGCCAATCCGACACCGCCGACCCTGCCGCTGTCGTTCGATGCAGCGCTGGAGAGCCAATTGTGCGTCGTCGGAACGCCAGCTTCCGTCCGACAGCAGCTTCTTAACCAGATGGAAGAGGCAGGTACCAACTACCTACTCTGCCAGCTTGCATTCGGGAACCTTCCGCTCGACAATTCACTATACACCGCGAGCGCGATCAGAGCCGAAATCATCGATAGCTTTGGCTGACAATGTCTATTCAACTTCGCTACTTCGGGATGCCCGGCCCCTTCTTGGCATGCGGTACGTGCCCATTGGCGTACGATCAAGGCGTTCTTTCTTGCTCGACGGGAGATCCCAAACCGATAAGGATATAGGCGCGACCTCAAGCATCACTTTGCCGGCCGCGCAGCCGATGTCGTCGGCAGCGACATGACAGGTTGAATAGCGTTGGCATGACAAACCGGCTCAACCCGTATGCGGGCTTGTCTTATGCGTCGTCCAGAGCAGGTCAAGGATAGTCGCGCGCTATCCGCGGACTGGATGCATCCCATCAAAACTTTCGATTTTACGGATTTCAGCCAAATGCACCATAGTCGCTCACCGGTTTCCGGAAAGCACCTTTGACGAAGCTCGTGTGACCATGGACCCCCTTTGCTTTCTGCCAAGTCGCAGGCCGGCTCAAGCCTTTCGCGCCAACATCACCAACGATATCCCTCGACCTTTGAAACCGCGCCACCAGCGGCCTAGCTTCAGCCGGCTGGCTCGCCGAAAAGTATGGCCTTCATTCGAAGTCGCCGACAGCAATTTCGTCATCCTAAAGGCGTTCCCGATGATTAGGCGCTTCGCACGCGCATTGGCCGGGTTGCATGCGTGCGTCGCATAGAAGCCAGGCAGGCGCACTGCCTCTTGCGCCAGCCTCGGCAAGGCTTGTCGGCCTGACCAGGTGGACAGCCCCGTTACTTCCGCGATGTCGCGATTCCCATGCTATGCGACCTCAGCTATCTGACCTCCTTAAACACAAAAGGGACGTGCTGGTATCAGTGGCGCCTATCGACGTCGATTTCGGCGACGCGAAAGGCTATGCGACAACACTAGCCGCCCACTTACGCGCTGTGATCGCGGGGTTCTCATGCCGCCCATCCGCTCCGCGCTGTTTGATGGGCTCGACCTATGCCAACGGCGTTCCTGCGAGGTCCGCTAGCTTGGAGTGCGCCGGCTCGATAGCTCAATCAAGGACGAGCGTTCTACCACGCAGCGCACAGCGCTCTATAGCGACCAGACCTCCTTCGGGTTTTTCTGCGAAACCAGCCTGTCCCTTTCTTCGGTTGCACATGCGCGAGGTGTCTTGTCCAGCGGCAATTCGGTCACGCACCGCATCGGCGGCCTCGCAAACCGGAACGCACACAAAAACTACACGTCAATCTCGTTTAATTAGTCTGGAGCAACACTGTGGAACTTGACCCTTCGAATTCACGCATGCAAGACCTTGAGGATCGCATCGACCTACAACTCGATATCGTGGCAACTCTCGTACGCGAAGGAAGCAACGAGCTCGAGGCAATCCAGCTGCTCAACGCACTCACGAACGAAATGATATCAGCGGAACTGGAGCTCGGCCAGCTCGGCGATACGAGCACCGGTGGCCATCCTGGCGGCGGGCGAGCAGCGCGAATGAGACGGGACCATGGCGTCTACAATCCAGAAGAGCTTCAAATCTTGGGGCGCCTTCTCGATCAGGCAGTGGCCGCCTTACCGCCTGCACTTCGCACTCCGGCCAACCAGATGCGGATTGCCAGATTGATTCTGGCACGTGCGGGGGGCTGAGAGCCGTTTTGCTCTTCCGCGATTGACGGCCGCTCAGCGTGAGCTTCATCGCTGGGCTGACCGTGGCTGTGCTCTCCTACCCACGGATAAGGCCGGTTCAAGACCGCGGCTCACCGCTACGTGAGTGAGCCGCTTCCACGTGCTGATCATTTCGCTTCGAGGAGCGAGACATCCATCCGATTTCCGCTGGACTACACCTCAAACGCTTGATCATGGCATCTTACACGGTCGCAGTTTACTCCAAGGCAGATAGGGGGCGCACGATCCGAGATATTCGTGCGAGACACCGCACGGTTGACCGCGCCTTGCGATATTCGGATCTTGGCAGCATAAGCTAGCTCCCTGATCGCGGCCGCATTGTTCTAAAGTTGCGGGCCACCTGATATTTCGTTGCCAGAACGAGCTCCTGGCAGATCAACGCAATTGTCGCGATAGCTTGTCCCGTTTCTTTGGTACGACCCATCCGGAGCAGAATCGTATCGCAAACGTGGTGCCGCGCGCAGGAACCGGCGGATGTGGCCAGGCTGTTGACGCATGTCGGGAAGCACACGAACGGATTGTCGAGAATGAGCCACACAGCTGGACGCGACATAAAGAGCGCATACGACATCTCCCAGAACACTTCTTAGCCTTGAAAGTGGAAGGTAGCGAACGGCCTGCTCCGTAAGACGGCTGTAGTTCGACTGCCCCTTGGGAGCGTGAGCCCGGCGAACGGCGAAGGGCAAACGCCGGGCAACAAGATGCGGGGCGCAAAGAGGCAAATGTCAACGCAGGGTCTCTTCAGACAATTCAGAATCGTTCGACTCGCGCTGGCACTTCAACACTCGGTCATCCGGACTTCAACAAGCGGCATTATAAAGTTCGCTGTAGCGCCGCGGGCAGCTCGACACACATTTTGGCTGTGGCTCCGACTTCTTGCCGGTCAGGACAGGCCGCAGCTCGTCGGTACGCTTCGGACGAATCTTTCACCTTGTGCTAGGAGTCGAGGAGTTTCGAGATGGATCAGGTCATATCCGACCAGGTGCAAGCGCCAGAGGCTATCGTAAGTATCGCATTTGAAAAAGCGTGGCGCTTTGTCGAGAAGGACCCAGTTCTGGCGCATCATCTCAAGACGTTCCTTCACCGCCGCTTGCGAGCATTACTGGAGTGTTCGATCAGGACCGGCGAACGGAATACCCTGCATCTGGCAAACGAAGCGATACGCAATTTACGAGCGGAACTGGCGTCGCCGAGCAAACAGTAGGTGGTTCGTTCCTCTAGCTGGCCGCCCCCCCCTTGTTATCGGCAGGAACGGGACGGTGTCGTCAACTCCGAAGGGTCAGGTCGTGGTCGAGCTGAGTTTTCACTGCTCATCTTCTACACCGACGACTGCGTCAGAGAGCGCTGCTCGCGCAGCTCTCGTGGTCCCTACACCAGTAGGATAGAAACGGGAGCACACCGGCAACGAAAGGCGGGACAAGCACGCGTTGCCCCGACGTGACACAATGCGCACCGTATCTGGCGGCCTGGCATGCGTCTCAGCAATCTCGATGCGGGCTTCATCCGGCGCGGTGACCAACATTCTGCGGCAGACGATCTTGGCGGCGCACCGGCTCGATTGGCTTTCCTGTCGCGGCAAGAGCAGTCACAGCTCGCCAGATACCGCTCCGGATCTTCAGGATGTCCGAATTTAGATCGATCAATGCCTCTGATGGGTCATTTCCGACGTTACCACAATCTTAAGTCGCCACACGACTCCTGACCCAAGATAAATTCAAATCCCATCCCGATAAGGACGCCTTCATCTGTGCGGCTCATGACGAAACCCGCTGAACGACGCGCAGCCGGACATATCGCCAGGAACCTGATTGTGGCGGTGCTTCAGCAAATGCGCTCGCAGCATTGCGTCGCACAGTGCCATCACGATCGCATCGCCTTCAGGTAAAGGCGCCACGAGGCGCCCTATCAATGTCGCTGCATCTTCGTCCAGGCGTCGCAAGTTAGGCGCCTCACAACCTGACGCACCGTGCGTTTCGACCCATTTCTTGCGGAGGAATGTTGTGCCTCAGTTACAGCAATTCGCAAGCATGTTGTTAAGACGCACGGCGCCGGGGGCATCAAAAGGAATGACACTGGAATGAAGAATTTGCTGATTCTGACCGCAAGCATCGCACTCAGCGCTGCAACTCCCACATTCGGCGCTGACCTCGCCGGGCAGCCTGTCAACATCAAGGCGCCCACATTGCCGGTGGTAGCCCCGATCAACGACTGGAGCGGCTACTATATCGGTCTCAATGGCGGCTGGGGATCGAGTCACAATTGCTGGAATTTCAACGGCGCCACTTCCGAGGGCTGCCATAATTCGACCGGCGGCACCGTCGGCGGCCAGATCGGCTATCGCTGGCAGATCTTCAGAACGGTGTACGGCATCGAAGGTCAGGGCAACTGGGCCGACTTCAGCGGCTCCAATGTCAGCACCGCTTTCCCAGCGGACACCGTTGGCACCAAGACAGATGCATTTGGATTGCTCACCGGCCACATCGGCTACGCATTCAATGCCGTGCTGCTTTACGCCAAGGGCGGTGCGGCGGTGACCAGCAACACCTATCACGTCAACTCAGTGGCTGCTGGCACCGAGCTTGGCAGGAATAACGATGTTCGCTGGGGTGGCGCGCTCGGCGCTGGCGCCGAAGTCGGCCTGACCCCGAACTGGTCGGCTGGCCTCGAGTATAATCACTTGTTCATGCAGGGCAGCAACGTAAGCTTCCCCACGGCCGTTGGCTTCGATCGCGTTCACCAGGACATCGATCTTGTCACGGCACGGCTCAACTACAAGTTCGGCCCAGCGTTTGCGAAATAGCGAACACCACGCGCGCAAGCGTTAAATCGAGAGCCCCGACTAACGGTCGGGGTTCTTTCTCGAAATGCTGCCCTACCGCCTCGCAACCAGCCAGCGGAACCGGCTCGAACTCGTCTAGGCTCAGATCACTGGCTGGCAGAGCAGACCGCAGGCACACCCGAGGGCACCAAGCCAGTCGGCTTGACATGCGTCGTTACACTCCAGAACCTCACGCAACGTGAGTTTCCCGTCGCCTGTCTCAACGAAGCACTGTTCGAATGACATGAGCCTTGCCAGGGCTTGGCGTCAATGGCACTTCCTGGCAGTGAGGATGGGATCTCAAAGAATATTGAGGCGAATAGCTATAGCGGTCGCCTGGATCCGGCTGGTCGCACCCAGCTTTCGCATTGCATTCTTGATATGAAAATTGACCGTATTTTCGCTAATTTTTAGGATCTTCCCAATTTCCCAGGACGATTTCCCCTCTGCCACCCACCGCATGCAACTGATCTCCCGTTGCGACAACGCAATTTGTTTCCCGCAGCCGCCATTAGAGGGTCGAGCAATCTCGCCATAGGCGCTGTGAAAGAGCGAAGCCAGGGCATTGAGATGACCGATGCGATTCTGAGGATCAGCATCGTCGGACGGAGATGCAAAGGACACCACAGATACTTGGCCCAACGGACCAAATAGAGGCACGCTCATGCCATGTTTCAGCCCGGCCTCCCTGGCCTCATCCAATACGCGTCTCTCGTCCGGTTGAAGCTGACAATGATCAGCGAGTTGGTCCCACAGAAACGGACGCGAATGCATCGGCGTCCGCCGGACCACCGGATCGATGGTGTGGTACTTGCGTTTGAAGTATCGATCGCACCAGGCCGGCGGCCAATTCACAGCGACAGTGGGCGGTGGATACTCAGCCAACCGAAGCGGCTCGACGAAGTTGAGGGCTCCGTAAGCGACTTCACTGAATCCTTCCTCGGTGGCACGGTTTACAAGAAGATCGAACAACGCTCTCAGCGAATGCGTCTGGTTTGCGCATTCGGTGAAGCTAAAGAGATCCACAATGGGCGCTTCGGCACGCCGATCCGGCTCGCCATCGCTGCGTTCGATTGCATTTGTTTCAGGCCGAGCCACATTCCATTCCATGAGCTGAACTCTCAGGTTTGCTCTTCGTGAAGTCTGGAGCGCGCGCTGCGTCAGACGCCATTCCCGAATTCCTCGCCTTCCGCCAGCTGCGGCGCGACAATTGTTCCGTCAAACGCCGGGATCCAGCTGCTATCCTCGTCGGACACCCGACGGCACGCCACAACCGAAGCGCCGTCAAATTCCGTCCGATCGGTCCTGCTCGCCGATGACGCGCTGGCCAAGCAGGCGGTCACCGCATTGTCGTTCGTCTGATGGTCTGTGCCCTCGATGCTGTCTTAATAGTGCGGCCAAAGCAGCCCTGAATGACAAGATCGGCTCTACTCAGATTAAATGGTAAGGAGCGACTGTCCTGCCCGAAGGACGCCTGGCTTCGCCTCAAGGTTGAGCGCGATGATACCCTGAACGTTGACCTTCGCGATTCAAGCGGGATGGAGCACGTTGGCCAACTTGGCGGTGCCGGACTCGATCTTCGCAGTTCTGACATCAGCCTTCTGCTTCCTGCCGACAGGAAGGTCATTTTTTCTTCCCCATCCTGCGAATTGCTGTCGCGGATTCTTCGCTCATCCTCCGTCCTTCGACGGCGTCGGGAATGCGGCCTGCGAGCAACGCGGAAGAGCCGCACCAGCAGGTGACCGCGTGATATAACGGCCCGGCGCCTGATCAGGCGCGTTGAAGAGGTCCAGCGCACCTGAATTGAAGGCACAGATGATCCGCGCGCCAGGTGCGCAATGGGAGATGCGCGCAGAAACGACACCTGCCGGCCGCAGAGGACACCTTGCATGCGCATCTCCATAAGGGAGAGGACCTGGGCGCGGATCAGCAAGTGTCGTACCAACTGGCGGCCTCGCAAGATTCAATCCTCGATACCAGGGATTCAAGGCAAGAGCCCGGTTTCGGCGCACGAGGGCTTGAAGCAATGGCGACAACTGGAGGAAACGCGACAGCGCCACTTGCGCTAGGCTCCCACGGCCTGGAAAGAGTGCTGCTCGGCGCGGCGGCTCCCAAGCGCCTTTCAAACAGCCGGGCGCTGGCGTACCACTTTCACATCTTGGTCAAGTACCAATGCTGACAATTGAAGAAGCCGATCCACAATGGCAATCGTGTGGGAACCTTAGCCGGTGCCAACTGCGGCGCGCGGCCGCGCGGCATCCGATTAAGCGCTCGCTTGGACTTCTTCCCTCGCGGAAAGGCAGTTGGGACTGCGTGCAGTTAGTGCAAGGCAAGCGAAGAGCTTTTCGCAGGGCTGGTGACGTATGCTTTCTCTGTTCTTCGCGATTATCTCACTGCTCTATGCAATGGTTGGCCAAGCCGGTGGAACCGCGTTCCTAGCGCTTATGGCGTTTTCTAGCTTGCCCTCCACAGAGATGCGCCCGACGGCGCTTGGCCTCAACATAGTTGTCGCGAGTTATTCCACGTGGTTCTTAAACCGCAACAGAGTCATCGACTGGACAGCGCTCCGGCCACTTCTATTGTCATCGATGCCGGCGGCACTTGCCGGCAGCTTGCTGGTGCTCGGGGAGCACGTTTACAGGACGTTGACTGGTCTTGTCCTCCTTTTGGCGAGCGCTGTGATGATCGTTCGGCGCGGCCGCGTTGCCCATCGTATTTTCGAAACTCCGCTCTGGGGAAGCGTAGGCATTGGAGCGGTCGTCGGGTTTGTTTCGGGTCTGACCGGCGTGGGCGGTGGAGTTTTCCTGGCGCCCGCGCTCATGACACTGAACTGGGCGTCAGCCAGGCAAGTCACCCTGCTGTCTCCTCCGTTCATCCTAGCGAATTCCACAGTGGGCTTCGTCGGAGTTCTTTTCACCGGCCAGTTTCCGTGTTCGGATTCGGCCGTTTACGCAATCGCCGCACTGGGAGGAGCCGTCGCAGGGACGGTTATCGGCCTGAAATGGCTGAGCCAGGCAGCTATTAGGTTCATCCTCGTGGCGGTTCTGCTCATTGCCGGCGTGCAGTTGGTGCGCACCTAAATGCCGTCGGATCTGCTTTTGCTGCAGCTGTCGTTGCGGTCATCGAGCACACCGAGGCTCATGACAACAGTCGCAAAGATTCCAAAACGAACGATCCGAGCCCCTGAAGCAGAACAGACGCGTATCGTCTGACTTGGACGTGCCAGGGAGTGCAGAAGCTGACAATGCCCGCGCGTTGCGATTCCGGCACAGCCTGCGGCCTGTTTGGAATTGGTGAACTCGCAGCGCTCACAATGGCTCGGCCGAATTAAAGCGCCCCGACGCACCTGCCGGGGGTTGAAGTGCGCCGGGGCAGCCCCAGCATCATCAGTACATCCGTGACGATGCTTGGCGCAATGAGACAAGCGGCGTGGCGGAATTGAGGCTGATCCATCCTTATGACGTGGAATGCAAAATGTTTTTCACGCCGGTTCGATGGCTATTGAAACTCACGTTGCGTCACGTTGTACGATCTCACACCCTGCGTTTCATCGACCGAGACTCCTTGTCTGACAATCCCGGCTTGAAGAGCATTCTGACCGTTGCATCCGGAGGCGTCGCGCTAAATACTATCCCTACCCTCGTTCGCCTATACCATTTTATCCTGCACAACCTAGGCAGCCCGGAACGCAAATCGGAACACGACATCGCGCCCCGAAGCATTTCCCGCCAAGTCGCTGAATGCAAATGGGCTCAAATCCCGTCTGCGCAGGTTTGAAAAGGCGCGACTGACAACGATGCGGCAGATTGTGCAGCTTCAATAGAAGCGCCGACTAGCGCTCCTCGACGAGCCCTTCTACCGTAAGAAAAACAACATCGACGCCGAGACCCGCCGGCGCTTTCTCACCATTACGTGCAAGCGTGTGGCAAAGGTGCTATTGCGCGAGGGGGAAGTGCCAGGCGCGAGCCGAACGGTAGCATGCCAACCTGTCAGTTCGCACAGGGTGTATGAAATCGAAGCCGAAAGAAGCTCAACTGTGCGTCGCATTTGATTATGACGCTTTGCGCTCCGATTGGGCCAAGCATTCCAGCAGCGGTGCATCGAGGCTCGGGATTTCCGGCATCGCCTTGCCGGCGATCGCCTGAAGGTCACCGACCATGCCAACGGTAGATTCGATGACAGAGAGGATCTGCGTCTCGCGCTTGGCCCATTGTCGGCCCATGAACTTGCGCTCCTTGTCGAGATCTTCTCGCATGTCGTTGAATTTTTCAACGACAGCTTCTACCCGCTGGCGGAACCTGGTGCCGGTCAGATACCGGTACACCTGCTCCATTTTGGTTTGCTGGCCTTGCTGCACCAGGCGCGAGCTGCTCAAATCAATCAGCCCCTGACGGAGCGCGATCGCGACCGCAACAGCACAGCGGGGATGAGCAACCCATATTCCGTCGATCAGATCGAAAAATTCGACGTGCTTCGGCAGCGCCTGTGAAATGATGAGGGCCACATCTGCGCCACACCGCCTTTGGTCGTCGCGCAGTTTCCCGAGCCAGCCGTCGCTCCATGCCTTCGTACGCTTGGATTCCCAAAGGATGAGGCCCGCAGGATGACCGATTGAACCGTTGACCTGCTGGACGACGTCCGCACCCAGCTCTCCCTTGCCGATCGGCTCGATTGTATCAGTGGGAAAACGGCTGCGAAGCAGCTCTTCGAGCTCGAGCTCAAGCACTTCGCCCTGGGATTGCTGCGAGCCCTGCTCAGCCTTGCGCTTCAACTCTTCGATCGTCCGCGCCATGGATTCGATCGTTTGATCCTTCTCGAGCACCCGAAAGCGGGCGGCTTCGTCGGCTTCCTGCCTGGCTTTGGCCCGGATATCTGCGATTGAGGCCTGCACGCGTTTTTCGATGGTCAGATCGAGTTCACGTTTCTCTTCGTCAAGGGCACGTTGCCTGCGGATCAGTTCGGCCTGAGCCTGCTGCGCCTCAGCAAGTTTGGCATTGTTGGCCTCCAGGCTTTGACGAAGCTCGGCTGCTTCGGCAGCTTTTGCCAGCAGCTCGGCCGCCGCGGCCTGCCGAGCCTTCTTCGCTTCCATGGCGACGAGTTCGGTGCGCTCGGCCGCCAGGCGCGCGGTCACTTGATCCTCGATCTGTTCGCGTTGCCTCGCCAGTTGCTCCTGCTCATGGCGCAAGGCCTCGGCCTTGCGGGCAACCTCGGCATCCTTGTCCGCCAACTGTCGCTGAAAACGTCGGCGAGTTTCCTCGATCAGGGGAGCAGCAAGAGATTCGGTGAGGTGAATCTCATGATTGCAGTTCGGGCAATGGAGAATAGGCTGATGCGCGGCGCCCGCCGCGGGTGCTTTCAGGTTCATGAGCCCTCCTGGCCGATTGGCCCTGTGCTGCCGGCCCAGCGTGGCGCGGACTACCAATCGGATTTAGCGTGATTTCCTGACTCGATCGAACGCCTGGGGCATCCACATCAGCTTTTCCACCGAAAACACCTTGAAACGCTGAGGCCGACTGGTTCGCCGCCGGCAATGCCTTGGATCCTGTCTTTGTCGCAAAAGCCCCCGCGTTGGAGAATGCAGACGCAATGTGCGCTCCGATGAATCATTGTTCCTGCGCACAATGATTGGGCGGATCGAGCCCGGGCGGCCGAGCTCATGTGAGACATTTGTTCTCTTACCGGGTGCAAATGATGGCTAGCGCCTGACTTTCTCTCCGCTCCCAGTTCGCAGGCTGTCCTGGCAGCTACATCGAAGAAGGGTCTCGAGCTTCAGGATCAAGGCAGTGCCTTTTGACTTAACGCAAAGACAGAGCAGAGGATATCCGTCAGCCTCATAGCGTATCAGCGCGGAAAGGTAAGCGTTGCAGACCTCACTCCTGAACAAGTATTGTGATGCTCGCCTGCCCTGGTACACCATCTACCCAACGGTACCGGATTTCTCTGCTGCGGTCGGCGCCACGACCTATGAGGCGTGGTTGCGGCGGCTGCCGCCTGACGAATCCGTATCGCTCTACCTTCACGTTCCGTTCTGCCGGTCGATCTGCTGGTATTGCGGCTTCCCAACAAGCCTCACTCACAGCGAGCGGCCGATTCGCAATTACCTGCTGACGGTACGTGAGGAAATTCGTCTGGTCACAGAGCAAACGCCTCACGGTCTTCCGGTGAGCGACCTGCATTTCGGCGGCGGCACGCCGACTACTATCCCACCGGCCGATTTCTTGGCTCTGATGGAGCTTTTGCGCCGCTGCTTCGCGTTCAGCAAATCGACCGCGCTCGCCGTCGAGATCGATCCCCGCGCGTTCACGGCCGAGATGGCGGAAACCTTGGGATTAGCGGGCGTCAGCCGCGCGAGCATCGGCGTGCAAAGCTTCGATCCCGTAGTTCAAAGGGCGGTCAACCGTCTCCAAAGCGAAGCGCAGGTCGCTTTTGCGGTCGAACGCCTTCGCCAACATGGAATAAGCCGTATCAATTTCGACCTGCTCTTCGGATTGCCGCATCAGACCGTGCAATCCTGCGTGAACTCAGCGCAGACGGCTTTGACCATGCGGCCCGACCGCCTTGCGGTGTTCGGCTATGCCCATGTTCCCTCCTACATGAAACGTCAGCGCCAGATCGACGAGACGGCGCTGCCCGACAATGTTGCACGCGCCGAGCAAGCTGCGGCCATGGCAGATACGCTGGTGTCCGCCGGATATCGCCAAATCGGGCTCGACCATTTTGCCCTCCCGGACGACGAGCTCGCGCACTCGCAGAAAACCGGCCGGCTGCGCCGCAACTCGCTGGGCTATTCGGCCGATACGTGTAACACAGTGATCGGCTTTGGTCCGTCAGCCATCGGCCGTCTGCGCGATGGTTACGTGCAGAACGAGACGGCAACCAGTTCCTATAGCCGACAGATTAGTGCTGGCCA
The DNA here is from genome assembly GCF_054055815.1 of Bradyrhizobium sp. USDA 4503. NCBI lineage: Bacteria > Pseudomonadati > Pseudomonadota > Alphaproteobacteria > Hyphomicrobiales > Nitrobacteraceae > Bradyrhizobium > Bradyrhizobium sp. USDA 4503. The sequence continues at coordinate 8,187,984 of NZ_JBSRXS010000001.1, read as the reverse complement.
TCTGGCAACCTCAAAGGGCCACTGCCTCACCGCCGAAGATCGCGTTCGGGCTGCAATCATCGAGCGGCTGATGTGCGACTTGCAGGCCGACGTGCCGGCAATCTGCGCCGCCCACGGATTTGCTCCGATGCCCTTTGTCGATTCAGCTGACCGTCTGGGAATGCTTGCCGAAGACGGGATACTGGACATCGAAGAGGGTTTCGTCCGAGTCAAACCAGAGCACCGTTTTGTCATTCGCGCTGTTGCTGCCGCGTTCGACGCTTACCTCGACCGCGCCCCCTATTAGCAGGCGACGGATAGGGAAGCTCTGGCATCCAGTGACGACCTCATGATTGAAGCGACTTGGTGAGTTTCCGGCGTCCCGACAAATTCCCAGAGGTCAGCCCAAAGCCAGGCGCCAGCAGCACTGGAGCCCACGAGGACAGGAGAACCACCAAGGCACAGAAAATGCCCCGCGACGGCCCTCGCAAGAGCGGTCGCAAATCCGAAGCAACCGCATCGTCAATCATCACCATCGCGCCTCGTCCAGCATTCCTCTTTCGACCGGTTTGCTTCGCCGATCCGAGGGCTTGCGGTGTTCGCGCGCTCCAGAGGTCCCGACTGCCGATAATGTCATGTTCGCGGTCCTCCTCGACCGCTTGCCCATTTGCTTCCTGCGCGCCTTGAAGGACCTGCCGCTTCACTCAAGACGCGCCGTTTAAGCGCGTCGGCTGAACCTCAATTCCTCATACGAAGGGCAACCATTGCGCACGATCAACTACCAATCTCAGCAGGTTGATTGAGATCACGGGCGCATGCCAAGCGGGACCAACGAAAGCCGCACACGGGAAGGACCCGCTATGCAAGACAGATTCGGCCGTCCCAACGGCTCTTACGGCGCCAGCTGCTCGCCCGCCTCAACCAAAGCGGCTCGAAGGCTGTCTCGTCCGTTCACCTATGACGACCATGATGGGCATCGTCGTGCGATCTGCGAGCGCAGACATTCCAGAGGCGGCTGGTCGCGGATCCAGTCGATTGTCTGGCGCATCACCAAACTCCGTGAACCCGTGCCTCGTGCACCACGAGATTTGCTTCCTGGTGCTTGCCACTTCGTCAGTAAAGGGATCTTCCCGCAAGGTACCCGCCAACACCAGCCTGCTCTGTCCCAGGGCGAGCAGCCTGGCTGTGTTCATAGAGTGAGGGCGAGGGTAAAGGCACGCGTCCTCAACCTCTTGCCGCGCCAGCGCGCACCGCTCTCTTTCGGCGCTCCGGCCTGATGCGCAAGTTATTTGTAGAGCGGATCATCTGCTGCCTCCTCGGGAACGAAAATGTTGGGATGCCACTCTCGGCCAATCAGGCGACAGTTCTTTCCGATCATGACTGGCTGACACGGACCTGAAGTACGCTATGCGTGATTGGTTTCTTGCGGCGACGTCGCTTCGAGCATCTTCGGCCGCCTTGGCATCTGTTTTCACGTTTCGGCCAATCGGCAAACGATGGAGACGGGCTATCGCAGTTTCGCTCGCGGCTTGCCTGTTCGGCAACGCCGCGCGGGCACAAACCGGTGACGAGTTCGATCCCGGAAACGACACTGTAGGTCAAGCCGGCGAAGGCAGACAAGCTTCCGGTCCGGCGATAAAGTTGCGGACCGGGATGATGCGTGCAATCCGGCCTCGGCGCCCGTGGTCTGCGGCACGTGCCGATACGTCTGGCGAAAAGCGCAGCAGTGTTGATAGATTTGCTCAGACGCGAACGCAAAAGCCCATCGATCCCTTCGCCAGGTACGACAATCTGCGTGAAAAAGGGTTGTGGCTCGCCATTCCTGGTCCTGCAGATACGATTGATCAGGAGGACGGCGGCGTTCGGTCCGCGCTGGCAGATGTCGGCATTGGCTATATCGGCTGGACACACAACATGTTTGTAGATAATCAGCTGCCGAATGCAGCGAGAAGCCCAATCGCAAACCAGCTTTACATGGGCCAGAACCCGACCTTCGCTTCGGCGAACTTCTTGATTGTCACTTACGATCTCAGCCGATTTGGCATTCCCGATGGCCAGATTGTCGTCGGAGCCGAGCAGCAATACTGGACGTGGGACCGCCCGGGGCCTGACAGAGTGGGGTTCAACACGCTCGCCTACTACCAGACTTTGCTCGACAGGAAACTCGAACTCAAACTTGGTTACCTGAGAAACCAAAATGAGTTTGCCGGCACATTGTTCGGAGGGATGACCGGATCGAACATGTTCGCCTTAATCCAGGCAGGGGTGAGCACCAATGCTGCGCCCACGCCGGCGGTCAACCTGAAGTACAATTTTGATGATCGCTTCTACAACAAGTTCTCACTTCAGCGCTCAATCAGTCCGGATGGTCCCTATGCCGAGATAAGGGAGAATCCCGCCGGCTTGAACTGGAGCACGGCCAATGCGGGCACGCTTCTCATCGATGAAATCGGCTACAGGAGCAAGGCCGCTCCTGGATCGCCCGACACATGGCTGCGGGCCGGCGCTGGTTTCAACACCAGCCGCTACAAGAATTTGGCGGACCCGGATCAACAGCGAGTAAGCGGCAACAATTTCCAGTACATCGCTGCGGACCGGCAATTTTGGCAAACTGATGCCACTGGGTCGCCGTCTCGCGGACTCTATGGCGGATTCTCCTTCATGGCAGCTCCGCCTGACCTCAACAGGATCAGCCAGTATTACGAGCTTCGTCTTTATACGAAAGGGCCGTTTGATAGTCGCCCCAAGGATCTGGTTGCTCTTGTCGCCAGCAACACGACCTGGAGCAAATTCGCCGTGGATGCTGCCCTGGCTAAGGGCCAACTTGCGCATCGCGATACCCTGGCGATCACGGGCACATATACTGCCCATCTTGCCCCGGGCATCTATGCAAGCGCCGGACTGTCATACATCCACAACCCGACAAGCGTCACACATACGCTTCACACCGAGCACGCCCTCAATCTGCTGGTGTCTACGCTGGTTTTCTTCTGATTATGGCAAGCGCCGTTCTGCTGCCACCTTCGCGTGCCCCCGGGAACCGGAACTCTGCGATCTGCTTGCAGGATCGGTCCTGCATCTGAGTTTGATGAGCCGGTGACATCCGATGTAAAGGGACGCCACCTGTAAGTGATTGCGCAAAATGGAGGACGTTAGGTCTGTAGGGACGGTCGACGGATCGTCGAGAAGAGGCAGATACCGAACGCCGTCATTTGCGGGATTGGCCAACACCAATAACCTCAAGTACGGAACCTTAACCACGTCAGGTTCTCGAAAGCTTGACCGACTAGGCAGACCTGTTCAGGTGATCCTGGACGAGAGGTTAGCGTGGACCCGCAAGATTTTGACCCGTCTAACGTGCCAGCTTGGCCGCAGGTGCAGCACGACGTCTCGCAAGAGCTGCAAGCGAGCCAAGCCGGACAAGAAGGCTTTGAGCAGCACTTGGCTGAGACAAGGCAGTCCGAACCTGCGTCCGTCGGCGCTGGTGGCTCCTATCCCCATCTAGCTGCCGAAGACCGCGACCTTATCGACAGGGCGATTGCTCAATATAGGGCTCAGAAGGGTCTACAACCGAACACGGTCAAGCTTTATACTCACGCACTTTTTCGACTGGCGAATGATCTCCGCCGCCGTGGCCAAACGACTGACCTAAGGGACCACCAGTCCCTGGTTATTCACCTAGATACTTACTTTCCGAAAGACGCCCTCATGAAGACAGGCGTAAGCGTGCTTCGTGCGTCTCATGATTCCGGTCATTCGGTTTCTCGCGGGCGACCGCGCGCGCTCCCCTCGGCGAAAGACACATCTAGCGATGGCCAGCAATCCCCGGACGAAGCGATGGATCCACGTGCCAGAAGCAATCTCCTGGCAAGCGAGGATGTCCCCATCAATCATGAACCTGACACAGTTCAATCGAGAGCATCGAAAAGAAAGAGGACGCTGAACGATCTGGAAGAAGTTCAGGTATATAGGAAACCGAACGCAAGCGCCGCTTCGACAGGAAGTGGCGGAGCAATGCCGGTCGCTTCAACGGGCGTCATAATCCGGGGACAGTGGGACAGACGGCCTCTTTATCCCGAGGATGCTGCCGATATCTTCAGGCTTGAGGAGGCGCTTTTTGAGGGCGGGACGGCTGCCGTTACGGCGAAGCAGCATGCAGGTTTTCTTATTGGCTATAGTCGTTGGCTCTTCGCAAATAACAAACCAAGCATTGTTGCTCGGTTAGACGGCAAATCGCTGAACGATGGCAGTGACATGCGCGAGTTCAGCGGTGCCTCTAATAGCGATAGACTCGCTAGAGCATTAGAGCATCTGCGGACCTTTCGGTCGACGGGAACCGTCGCGCCCATCGTGCGTCCAGGGCGTACGCGCGCTAAGCTCAATCCTTCCGTTCAGAACCCGGCGCTCATCAATCCCGAAGGCGCCTTACTGACAGAACCGACACGCATCGACATCGCCGCTGCGCAGCACCGCACGTCGTACGAAGCTAATCGGCAAGTGGAGCATCAGGAGGGACACGACAATCAAGCTGTCCCGTCGGCTCTCCTCGAAGGGGCGGTCGCGGTCGAGCCAGAGCAGCTTCCTCAGGAGCAGCTTCGGCGCCTGCAGGACCATCTCGATGACCAAGCTATCCCCTTGCTAGCTTCCCTGCCTTCAGAGGAGCTTCAGCAACTGGAAACGGAATTGGCCAACGAGCTCCAGCGGCAATCGGAGAATCCCCCTGCTCCCTCGTTTTCCTTTGACCCAGTAGAGTTTATCATTGATCCAGAGCAGTTCTCACCAGCGGAGTTTCGGCGACTGCTCGAGGATGAAGATGCGCAGGAGGAGCTTACCGAGGGACGAGATGATCAACCCGCCACCTCGGCTTTCGTCCAGGAGCAAGTCGCATCCGATTTAGAGCAGCTCCCTCAGGCAGATCTTCGGCGAGTACTGGATCATCTCGATGATCAACCCAGCGGCTCGCCAGTTTCCGTTTCTCCAGGGGAGCTGCGGCAACTGGAAAAGGACCTGCACGACGCGCTTCACGGACTACGGGATGATCACCTCGCTCCTCCTGTCTCCATTGATCCCGACGAATTTACCTTCGAGCTCGAGCAGTTTTCTCCAGAGGAGATTCGGCGACTGCTTGATGATGAATAACCAGAGGAGAATTAGGAAGGGTGGGACGTCGCTTTCGTGCAAGGCACATCACCGCCTTGCGACAAGATTCACCAGGACGCCCGGCTCGACCTTGAGGCGCGCGAAGAAGCGGCTCGACCGGGTGGCCTGACTCCCGGAAAGCCGGAGACACAACAATGCGGCAACATGCCTGCGGGTCAATAGGGTTTGAGCAGCAGTTAAAACGAGCCGCAAAATCAACTCCTCTAATCAGAGCTCCGCAAAAGTAGATGGACCGATCCGGCGCTCTGACGTCGGAGAGGACGATGTACCGACGAGCTGCGAGGTGGCCGCTTGGGAAGCTAACAGAGCCAACATCGCCGTTGAAATCAGGCGTGTACGCACGCCACCTCTGCAATCTGCATCGATGAAGCGTCCGCGTGATGGAATGCCTCGCGCGCGCTGCCTGACAGCATTTGGAATTGCAGCCAACCGTTTCTTCACCGAGGTTCGGGATAGATGCGAACGCGCTGGCGTCCTTCGTTTTCCACCAACTCGCCCCTATAAGGCATTCCTCGGATCTCGAAATAGCTCGGCCGCCCCGGCGCGGGCATGATACGCTCGCCTTCCAGAACGCGGACGAGGTAAGGCGGCAGGAACCGCTCTCTGTGCTCCCAGCCGCCCCGGATCAGATGGCCAAGATCAACCACACCTTCCCCGGGTCGTCTTGCGCTTACGATTGGCGCTGGGTGGTGTAGCGACCGGGATGGCCCGGCTTCGTTCATCCCGCCAATGCGCGGGTGATGGATCAGGTGAATATCCCTGCGACCGCCCGGTCCAAATGTCGCCGAATAGCGCTCCCCATTAATCGCAAATTGACTTGGCACGAACTGGTTTGGCAGCAGATTGATGTTGCCCAACGCATCGATCAACACCTCTGAGGCAGCCTGGGAGCCGTGGCGCCAATTCACCCCAACGATCGCTCCGATGTCCCGCAGCTCCGGAGTCGCCCCCGGTGGGCCCGCGAACGACGAAGCTGCTGCAAATTCAGGTGGCGCAGAGCGCGCATCGTCGCGCAAATCATGCGGTGTGGGTGGATCCAGATCAACGAAGGATTCGAGACCGCCGTAGATGTTGGACGATCGAGGCCTCACGGACGACGGCGATGCAGGTTCTTGCACCTGCTGCCCAAGCCAGGCCCAAGCTCCCTGGCTTGGGGTGGCCGGAGTGGCAGGAAGCTCGAATGGCGGATGAGCCTGCGCGGCCCAGTGCGGCGCAGGCATTGGTGAGGCGGGCCCATGGATCTGCTCACCAAGCCAATCCCAGGCTCCAGCACTCGGCGTCGCAGGCGTTGCGGGAAGCGGTTGAGATGAGCTGGTCTGCCAACCGCTGTGCGGCACCGGCATCGATGAACCGGGCCCGTGCATTTGCTCTCCAAGCCACTGCCAAGCCCCCGCGCTCGGCGTGGCAGGCGTTGCAGGAAATTCCTGTGGCGAGTGGGCCTGTGGAGCAGCCACCTCAGAAGGCTGACCTGCGTACTCAGGAGGCGGCAATCCCAATGCCCTGTTCGCCTCGAGGATTTGCTGGTAGAGCCCAAGCCTGACCAGATCAGCGTTGATCTTGCCGTCTTTGGTTTCTTGCTTGTATTCCTCGACGTCTTGGACGAGTCCAGGGGTAGAAAGTCGGCCGGCGATCGGCGGTCTGTCGTGCGTCTGCAGCCACTCACTTAGTCTGAACATGCGGCGAGTTTGCCTATCGATCGTCTTGGGATCGATCCTGCCGGTTGCCTTTTCCGCCGCCGCCCACATGCGGATGAAGCTTGCGTCCTCAGCACGAGGGGCCAGCCGGCGGACATCGGCTGCCAATGCGTTTCCGGCACCGACTTCACGAAGCTTCTTTAGGGCCGCCTTGATGCGCCTGCCGCGGTCCTTTGCGTAAGTGTCTACGTCCTCATCGAGCTCAGCTTCCAGCTGGTGGTTTTCCACATCGGGATTTTCCAGCTGCGCATTCTCCAGTTCGCGGCGAATTCGATCGGCAATCGAGGGCCTGCCGGCGTCGCTTAGGCGCGCGCTCAAATGGCGTAAATCGGCTGCCGCGTTCTTGATCGTACCGTCGCTGAGATTACCCGCCGCCTTGTTTCGGAAATCCTCGATGAGCTCCTCATCGGCCCGGGAGACCCCACGCGTCCGGCCTGGCTGCCTGGCGTGATCAATTCGTAGGTTCGTCGAAATAACGTTAGATTGCCCCGCGTCGCGCGACGACTTTGCGCTGCTCCCGCCAAGGGCCTTGCCAAGTCCCGACTTGAAGCGTGACCATATTCCGCGGCTTTTTCCACTCTTGGCCGACGCGGCAGACTCAGCCTCCGGAAAGCTGTAGCGTGCGCTGCTGAACAGATCATCTCGCAAACTAGACTGCGGTTGCGCCGAAGCGGGAAGCTGAAAGCTCGGAATGTCTACGCTCCTGCGCGTGCCGCCTAGCGCGCTCTCCCTAGAACTGGAACGCGGCGGCGTCCGCATCGAACCGCCAAAATCGTCCCTCCGCACTGCTCGACCACCTGCTGCGGGAGACCGATCAGGCGAAGTTGAATTCCTATGATCAATCGGATCGAGGTTCAAGTCCTGCAGCCGCCCTTCAAAGTCAGCCTGCTCGCTTGGGCTACCCGCTCGCTGCCCAGTCCGCCCCTGAAGGGCGGCGTATTCGCGCATCCAGGCTCCTGAATCGAAGAATGGGTCAACCCGATCCATCCTGCTCTCCTCATGTTTGCATAGGCCCTGCAGCAATCCGCACTTCCTGGATTACGGCCAGGCAGCAGTTCGTTCAGCAAGGGTCAGATTCTCTGATTGTTGTAGCTGCAAGCTTTCCAAAAGCTGACGAGATCAGGATATTGCTGCACGCAACAGCGCCTTCGCATCACCCGCCTGACGACAGGACGGGGTCGCTCCGGTTTTGCCGAACCTCTTCGCCGGCAGCGAGTTGGTCGACGGATATAACAATGGATCGCCTGTCGATCGTGCGCCGAATTCAAACATCACGGCGGGATTCACATAGCCTCTACCCGTCTCCGACAGATAATACGTGACGAGTATCTTGTCGTCCGTGTCATCAACTTTGGCGCTGAGCTTGTCCTATTGCAGGCGCTCATTGATGACGGACAATGTCTTTTCCTTGACGCTGTTTTGACTGAGAACCGCAAGGCTTCCCGTGCAATCTCGAGACTGCCCCACTGGAGCGCGCGCACGACCTCACCTGCAGGACGGCTTGTCCATCGTAAGCTGCCGACGCGGTGCATGCTTGAACTGCACAACTTGCTTGCCAAGATGGAGCAGGCGGGAGGCGCCCGAAGTCAAATAGACCTGCCGAACGGTTAGCTGCCTCGTCAACCTGAGCCCGTTGGCTGGGCAGCGCCTCCGGAACTGATGATTTCACCGCTGTGCGACTTGGTCTCTCAACAACTTTTCGACCGATGGAGCTCTCGTCCCATAGCGGCTTTCGGCCCTACGCCCTCCCTCGCCTCGCGCGCGGGATTTCGTCGCTCGGCAAAAACGAAAAGCTCAGACCGACGGCAGCGCACTTTCCAAGGTGCAAAAGCACGTTGGCAGCGATGGACGAGGCTTCACGATCGATCTTTACGTGCCGCCGCAGAGCAATGATAAACATCTCTGCAGCGGTTCGGGAGCGTCATAGTTCGAGGCCATGCTCTGCCAGCACACGGTCCATGACCTCGCGTTTGATCTCGCCAGCGATCTCGTTTCGGACTTGCGCTCCGAGCACCCGCTCGGCATCCGCGTCGCCCAGCAGACCATGCTCGGCCAGTCGCTGGCCGAGGCGGCTTTGAAACTCCTCGCCCATGGCTTCGAGCACCCGGTCTTGCATCGCGGCATGTTCGTCCGAAGCGATGCGCTCCAGCACCGTGTCCCAGGGCTGCCAGCGGCTTGCCATATAGTCGATGAACTCGCTTGCTTCGCGCCTCCGGACCAGATCCAGCGCGTCCGTCGCATCATCCTCGCTTACGTCAGCGACCGCCAAGAAGCGCATGTCAGGAGCGATGTGACTGAGCTCGAGCGGCTCGCGCAGCCGATGTTGATAGGCCAAGTAGACCTCGACGTCGTCTACGTTCGGGTTGACGCTAGCGAGCAAGTTGACCCTGTCGCGCGCGATCTCGTCCAGCGCCTCCAGGCGAAACGCGAGACGACCGCACTGGATCAGTTCGCCAAGCCGGTTGTCATATAGCCCATCCTTGACCTCAGCGTTGATGCGCGCCGTCTGCATACCGTTCCAGTGCAACGTAACACGATCCTCGCAGCTGGTGTTAGCCTCGGAAGCCTGTGCAAAGAACTGCTCGCGCAAATCCGCATTGGCAGCCGCCTGCCGCAGATCATTGGCCACGGCCTGCCGAAACGCGTCATTGCCGTAGTTCACAGTGCCACGTAGCCTTTCCAGGAACTGTGCGTAGTCCTGGGCGCCAGGCTCATCGGCAAAGTTCTGCCATTCGGCCAGCGTGGCCGGGTCGTCTGCGAGCCAGTGTGCCGCAGCCTCATGCAGGGATTGCTGCGCAAGCTGCGGTGGTGGCGCTTCGGCCGCCGCCAGATGAGCGAGAATGTCGTCCGGCAGCGGGTTATCCCCGAACTCGGGGCTCTGCAGATGCGGGTAGTTGAGGCTATTCATCGGCACGAGAGCATCTAGCAGACCTTCAGGCAGGCTGGTCAGCCGGTTACCACTGGCGTTGAGCGATTGGAGCGTGCTCGGAAGTAGGTCGGGAAGGCTGGCCAATAGATTGCTGCTGACATTGAGTTCAACGAGCCGCGACGGGAGCGACTCGGGCAGATCGGTCAACTGATTGCCGCCAACCGCAAGCGAGGTAAGCCCGCTCGGGAGAGCGTCCGGCAGGCTGGCTAGCCGGTTGTCGTTCGCGTTCAGGATCTCGAGGGTGGCCGGAAGGTTGGCCGGCAGACTGGTCAATCTATTGTCGGCGACCTCCAGCTCAGAGAGGGTCGCCGGAAGATCGTCCGGCAAACTGGTCAAGCGGTTATGGCTGATGAAAAGACGCCGGAGACCGGGTGGGAGCATGGCGGGCAGGCTGCTTAGCTCGTTGTGCCTGGCGCGCAGTTCCAGCAATCTTGGCGACAGGGCGGCGGGCAAAACGGTCAGCGAAAGCGAGGACAAATCCAGCGAGTGCGAGCCTGTGTTCTCCGTATTCCTGATTCGTGTGCGCCCCTGCCGCCGATTCTCGGCCTGGCCCCTGCCCCACTTCGGCAACCCAGTTGTCGATGACCTGCGCGCGCGCGGAAGCCGGGGTCCGATAGCCCGTCAAGCTTTCGACCAAATTCGCCACGGCGCGGTTGAAACCGCCGAGGTAGCTTTCCTGGTCCGCCTCTTCGGAAGGCGCTGAGGAAGAAGAACCTGCGTTCCACTGTGCCCGTCCCGCGTCCATCAATTTCTCCATCATCAGAAACAAGAATGCCCCCCGCGAAGCAGGCGGTTGCACAGCGCGAATGTCCCTCGATAACCGCTACAAGTGCTCTACGGTCCCGGGTCCGAGTGGGTACGGGTTCACACGAGTCCAAGCGCGGCAAATGGATCGACACTGCTGCGAGCTTTGCCACCACTTCTTTGACCAGATAAGTCCGGTAGCACCCGCTCCCAGGGCAGCGTTCCGCCGTTAACAGCCTTACCTGTCGAGCAGCTGACGAGTGTCGCTGCAGAACCTCGGATCGCTCGTTTGCCACGGGGATGACCGAAGCACGTGCAGGTTGGAGATAACTGCCCTCGGCGGAGATCGAGTCACTCCAGCGTCGTCGCACCGACAGTCATTCGGCTTGGATACCATCGTTGCCACCCTACGGTGATAGTCTGTCAGCTTATCGAAAGCTAAGTGTCTTAGGTACAAGAGCAGGTCACCATGGGCTGAGGCTACTCAGTTTCATAAGGAGGGTGAGTTGGATCCTTTTGAGGCAGGACAGATTCAGCGCGGCGGAGGCGTCCCTTCTGCATCTTCCGGACAAGAGGGCGGGCAAAACGGGGCGGCGGCGCAGTGGAACGCAGTCGTGACCGGCTACGCCGCAAACTCCGGGCACTCAGTCCATGCAGAGAACGACGAAGACGAGGTGCTCGAGAGTTGGGCTGCCGAACCGGAGGTAGGCCCGCTCGAGGATCGGGAAGAAGCGGTGCGCCGAGTGAATGCTCTCGGTGAGGCCATTACACTGAATCTCGCATCGCTGTCGCTTACAAGCCTGCCTAGACTTCCGAGCGCCATCGTTATGCTTGATCTGCCCTTCAACCGGCTGACCACTCTGCCCGATAACCTGCCTGCTTCGCTCCGATGTCTAAACGTCAGTGCCAATCAACTGGCCAGTTTGCCTTCGCTTCCAACCGAACTCAGAGGCCTCGACGCGAGCTCCAACCGGCTGAGGAGCTTGCCTGAGGTCCTACCCGCTGCGCTGGAGTTTCTCGACCTCAGCCACAATCAGTTGCAGGATCTGCCCGCGGTCCTACCTGCTTCGCTCCGGTTTCTCTACGCCAACCACAATCAGTTGACGAATCTGCCGGCGGTCCTTCCTGCCACGCTCCAGTTTCTCGACGTCAGCGAAAACCAACTCACGCGTTTGCCGGAGGCCCTTCCTGCTTCAATTGAGTTGCTCGATGCCAGCCAAAACCAGTTGACGAGTTTGCCCGAGGACCTGCTGACGCAGTTTCGCGCTGATGGCAGGATAGGTCTGACTGAAAATCCGTTGCCCGAGCAGGTGTTAGCGAATCTGGGTACGATACTTAGCGCCGGTGACTATGTCGGTCCGACCGTCCACCTTTGGCGCGATGACGAGAGTGAATCGTCCGGGACGGACGATGAGGCGGCCGATGCTCTCATCGAGAAGGTCGCAGACTGGCTCCGCGCCAATCCACAGGAGGCTGATCGAGAGGTGCTGGCAGCTTGGCAGAGCCTTGTTGAAGAGCCCGGCGCCCGGGAATACACGCTCTTCCTTGGCAAACTGTTCGACTCCGTGAACTCAGGTAATGAAGAATTCCGCCAGTCGGTCGCCGATGATCTGCGGCAGGCGGCGAACGACCCGCAATTATGCAAGCGCTACTTCCAACTGGCCCTGGACGCCAACCAGAGCTGCGAGGATCGCCGAACTTTGACTTGGAACGGCATGCAGACCGCACGGCTCATCGCGGACGTCGAAAACGGCGCCTATAACAACAAGGCCCGGCTTCCCGATCTCATCGATCTGGGGCGGGTCATGTTTCGCCTGGACGCGCTGGAGAGAATTGCGCGCGAGAAGGTTCACTCGCTAGTCACGTGAATCTAAAGTTCACCACATAAAGTCTGGTGGGCTTTGTGGCAGAAGCGTTTGACGGAAGCCAAAATCTGGTCAGCAGACTTGGTCCATTTGAAGGGCTTCGGATTTTTGTTGTGCAGGTCGATAAAGGTACGGATGTCGGCCTCGAGTTGTCTGACTGAGGTGTGCACGCTTCGCTGGATTTGCTTTCTGGTGAGTTCAGCGAACCAGCGCTCGACCTGATTGATCCAGGACGCAGAGGTCGGCGTGAAGTGGACATGATAGTGCGGCCGACGAGCAAGCCACGCTTTGATCCTGGGCGTCTTGTGAGTGGCGTAGTTGTCCATGACGATATGGACAGCGAGCCCCTCAGGGATTTGAGCGTCGATCTCTTTGAGGAACTTCAAAAACTCGACTGCCCGATGGCGCGTGTAGCATTTGCCGATGACGAACCCCGAGGCGACATCGAGCGCTGCAAAAAGCGTGGTCGTGCCATGCCGCACGTAGCTGTGCGTGCGACGCTCCGGCACGCCAGGCATCATCGGTAAGACCGGCTGCTCGCGATCGAGAGCCTGAATCTGGCTTTTCTCATCGATGCTGAGGACGAGGGCTCGGTTCGGTGGGGATAGATAAAGGCCGACGATATCGCGTACCTTGTCGACGAACAGCGGATCGCTCGACAACTTGAATGTCTGGCTACGGTGCGGCTGCAGGCCGAACGCCGACCACATTCGGCGGATGGTGGTGTGGGAAAAGCTAGTTTCCGCAGCCATTGAGCGGATCGACCAGTGCGTCGCGTCGGCCGGCGTCGTACGCAATGTCCGCTCGATTACCTCAGCAACCTGATCGTCGTCGATGGTGCGAGGGCGGCCAGGGCGGGCTTCATCAACCAGGCCATCGCAGCGATCCTTCAAAAATCGACGGCGCCACTTGCCAACGGTGTGTTCATGGATCCCGAGTTCGGCAGCCACAGACTTGCTCGGCAAGCCATCCGCACAGCGCAGGATCGCGCGGCACCTCTCAGATAGCGATCGCGCAATGCGATGACGACGAACTTGCCTCTCTAGGTACGTGCGCTCCTGCGGACTGAGCACTAACGGCGCGATCGGCCGGCCTCTTACACCTACGTTCCCCACAAGCGCTCTCCTCTAAAAGATTCGAGCCATCAACTAATGTGACGAACTTGCGTTCCAGATGACTAGGCTCGGGCAACAACGTCGAAGACATCGACGCGATTGAGGTCTCTCTTGCTTATCAAAATAAGCTCCGCGAGCGACTGGGATTGCAACACGTCGCGCCGAACATGCGCTTCTTTGAAGTCTCCGGCGTCACCGACGCTGACGTTGATAGCGCAGAGGCATCCGTGCGGGAGAGGGAGGCGACGGAATTCGCCGACTATTTGGCGGTGGACTGGCAACCTTGGGACGACGTTGTGAGTCATATCGCGCCCAAAGACCATGCCATGGCGCACGACGAGCTCATAGCTGCAATGGGGCCGGAGTTCGCCAGGCGGCTGCAGCAACAGCTCACCGACAGAGGTTTGATCGGGGTCGAAGCTGACCTTGTCGAGGATGCCAAGCTAGAGTTGGGTGCCGCAGTTCGTAGGGAAATCGCCCGTGAGATCAAGGGCGCTCTCAGAGACAAGGTGCTCAATGATCACGGCCTCAAACTGTAAATCGACTTTTGCTGCAGAAAGCTGCTAAGTCTCCTGTTGCAGTTTTCTTCCGGTGGGGCGAGTGGGTCGCCGAGAGAATTTGCGTGATGCGCAGCGAGTGCTGCGGAACGCCGATCTAAGGCACCGGCGTTGCTCGACTCATCCATCGGTGTTTCACTTAAGCGACGAGGGCCGATCTCGCGATGATGCGGATGTCCTCGGCGGCGAGGGCGGCAATGGATAGAGCGAATTGCCGAAATCAAGATAGGCGCTGTTTGTAGGCTCCCGATCCAGGATGGATGAACGTCGGACTCCACCGTAGTTGCCCCGCAGTATCGGCTGATCGAGCCGACCGCTACTGGCTGAGCTACGCGGGTCCCGAACATCACCGGCCGAGCGAAGATAGCCGCGAAGTATCATCTCACTTCGTTGTCCGCAGATCTGCGCAAGGAGCTGAACAAGCAAATCAGCCAGTGCCGAGCTATGACGACGGCGCTGACGTGACGGTCCGCAGCCCTCGCCGACACTGAGCCGCCAAAAGGAAAAGATGATCTGCGAGCTGGCGCGGACGCATGTGGGCGCACCGCGAACCGATGAGATCGTCGGGTTGGCCCCTTCTATCGCTTTGACTCGGGCGCCAGTTGGGTTTCTATACAAGACTCTCCATGACAACTGGGCTCTCCTCCCGTCATTCATCCGAGAATCGCCGTCGAAGCCCTTCGCCCTGACCGCTGCTCTGTGTTCCATCGTGATGGCTGGTTGGCAACCAATCTGTGGCGCCTCCGAAGAACACGCTCAGCGACCATCTCGCAGCTTCGCCATCTGTCAATTGATGGGAGTGAGGCTCGCGGCCTGAGGGGTTGGCCCCGCCGCCGAATGATCTGTATTCAGCATAATAGCTTGTCTTCAACGTGAAGGTCTTACCGGGCGTCCATTCGCGCCACCCTTCCGCGATCACGGGGGCATCTATCTTCGCTGACAGGAAGACCACTGTGGCGTAGGGGCGCCAAGGGCGGCCAAGTGCGATATAGCCCGCAACAGGGTCGGCAGTTAGCCTGCAATGATCAAAAACATAGCCACTGTCCTCATCCCGCGCTGCCTTGCTCTGAGCGGTATAGATGACCGTTTGATTGGCGATGCCGTGCAACTCACATTGCCGAAACCAGGCCTTGGCGTTGCCAAATATAAAATCGACATGCCCCTCGATGTAGCACTTCGAGAAGTATTGTCGTGACATTCGGCCGTTCGGTCCCTTGCCAGCAAACAGCGTGTCCTGGGCGCCTAGCAGGCGCACGCGCGTAATGACGTCCCGGTCTCCGGTAACTGACAGCGCTACTGCTTGCGAGGGGGGATTGGCTGGATTGAGGGCGTAGTCGTTCTGGATCGTCAGATTTTCGAGCCGGAAGTCATCGCCAGTGGCATTCAGTGTTGCCGAACGCGCGGTTCCTCCCGCATTGATCGCGCCGTCGCCATACACAATGACCGTATCCTCCGGTTTGCCGCCAGTCCCCACGATATGAATACCGGATTTTGAGGTGTTGACCTTCTCGCGATAGGTCCCCGGCGCAATCCGAACATCCCCGCCTTGCGCCGGCAACGCGTCGATGGCTTCCTGCAGGGAGTGATAGTCTGCATTTGCGGCATGCGACACCAATAATGCCTCGGCGTATACTGCCGGGAGACAGAAACATCCAGCCAGAAGCGCGGCGGACATCAAAATCATTCTCATTTGACCTCCCCTTGGTCGCGTTTGCGGCGCGTTCTGTGCAGTCGATGTAACGGGCGGCCGCGAGATAACCCCGAGGATCCTGAGCGCAACTTTCGCAATGTCCGCCCTTGCTAATCAGTCGCAGCGGGGCGCGAGCCATGAGGCTTTATTCCGCCAATATCGGCAATCCAAGCCCATCGATGCGGCCTCTCCGTTCCGACGTTCCGCGCCGGCGTCGTAGTGTTTACCGGTCGGTGTCTCGGAATGCGCTGGAACAAGCGTCCGATCCGCGCGACGGCGGTTCTGTCGTTTGTCCCGGCAGCGGCGGCGATACGTCAGAATGATCGGCTGTCACCTTTGCATGTTCGAGCTGCCAACTCGCGGAACTGGCAAATCGGACATCCTCGAGTGTTACGTCAAGGGCATGCCGCTCGTCTGCGCCACGCATCATCAGCACGCCATTGTCGCCACGCACATGGCGCAGAACAATCTGCCGATAGATCGGAATCCTCGAGCCCTGTGCACGTGGATCGTATTTCGTATCGAACGCCAGCGGCCACCGGTTGCCCCTCAGGCAGATGTTTTCATAAGTCACGCGCTCGACCAGACCGCCTCGACTGACATCGCTCTTGATGCGCAGACCAGACGTCGTTCCATCCAGCGTCAGATTACGCACCACTATGTCGCTGGCCCCGGAATTCACCTCGCTACCGATCGACATGCCGTGCCCCCAGCCGAAATAATTGTCGGTGATGGAGATATGGCTGCTCGGGCCATTATCGCCGGCTTTGATTGCGACGTTGTCGTCTCCCGTTCGGATGAAGCTGCGGGTAATGGTCACATCCTGGCTCGCGCCAGGGTCGATGCCGTCGGTATTGCGGGCGTCCGCCGGTGCATCGATCGTGAGGCCCCAAAACGTGGCCCCCTCGACCCGGTTCATCGCGATGTGAAAATTGGGCGCATTGCGCAAGGTGACACCCGCGAACGTGATGTCTTGCGCATGATCGATCTGGATCAAACGCGGGGCGTTTTGGTTGCCGCGCTCGGCTTGGGCGCGGCGGGCCAGCTGCCACCAGCTTTCGGCGCCGCCGACCATGGTTGCACCGCCCTGACCATCGATGATGCCGTCTCCGTAGATACCGCCGCCACGGGTTTTGGAAAAGCTGATGAACGGCCGGCAACCATCGCCCTTGCCCGAGATGCGACCACACTGTCCACGGCCCTTGTCGTAAGCAGCCGGTTCGGGGATGGCGATGAGCTTGGCGCCTCGCCCGATCCATAACGTCACCCCCGATTTCATCTCGAGAGGCCCCGACCGGAACTCGCCTCGTCCTAAATAAACGGCGGCCCCCGACGGGCATTGGTTGATGGCATCTTGCAAGGTGACCGTATCTTGCTTGCCGGACGGCACAGGCCGGTCGCAGATCGTCTGAGGTGCAATGGGTTCGGTAACGATGCGACGATCTTGTGCATTGGCGGCCGGACTGAGAATGATGCAGGCAATGATGGATAACGGACTGCATGCTCGAAAAGGCTGTTTCATCGACCTCGTCTCTCCGCCGCGTTGATCGATGCGGCGTAATTGTCTCACGTACACGGAACTGATCCGTCGCGGCTCGCCTCACTCGCCGCGCATGATGACATTTATAAGACGCAGAGCACGCATAGACTTTTACGAGCTCGCAGCAGCATTGCTGCAAGGGGCGATGAACGGCCCTGCAAGGGCGCACACAGCAAGGCTTACAGGTCAGCCAGTAATCCGCTGTCGATGTCTTTATTTCACCGATGAGAGCCCGACAGGAACACTCTGGGCCACAAACGCATCTTCATCGCTCGCTCCAAGAGCACTGTGCGCGAAAGCAATCCAGTTGAGCCAGGGTTATCGAAGCAAAGCCGACTGAAGCCAAGTCGCACGCTCGATACCGGCTAGACGTGTCGTGCCGCGCCGCAGTTTAACAGGCGCCAGAGCATCTGCGGCGATGCCTCGTGTGTGGCCTAATAGCCGCTCGGCAAGTGGCGAGGCGGTTGATCCGCGGCTCGAGATGCCAGCTCATCGTCAAGCAATCGCCGAAGCTCTCCTGGCGGCATGCGTGGCTGATCCCGCTGGCCCTGCCCGACGCCCCTGGTCCTGACTGCCGGTGAACCACCGCGCTGTTTCTTGAAGCGCCCGCAAAGCTATACCTACCCTAATCGGGCAAGCTGTCGAAAAGCTGACGAGGCTACGGCCGGCACCGGATCGCATTCGTCGCGGGCCCCTCTTCCTGGCGTCTACGAATTTAGGTGACTGCCGCTAACCGCTCTCTTCCGGATCGAATTGTAATCGCTTGCGGCCCCATGATCAGTCAGTTCTCGTCATCATTCATGATTCATGCGATGCCGGACGAGGCATGGTCGGCGTTCCCGGTCAGCACCGCCCGGAACATCGCAAGCCCTGCCCCACGGCCGCGCACCACCTTGATCATTGAACGCCCGCTCCAGATACGTCTATCAGCAATCTCAACGACCTGAAGACGAACAAGACGATCACTCGGCGTGGGTCCGGGTGGAGAGCTTTTGACTCGTCAAAATGCTACGATACCGTTCTGCAATTCCGAAAGCGCAACGCGTCCAAAACGCCCGAGCTTAGCGGCAGAGCCGCGCCCGTTATCCAGTTCACCCTCCGGTTTGCAACACGATGCGTCTCGATATCTTTACCAGCTCCATGACAATACCTCTCTGTGTTAACGTCCGCGGCGTCAGCTTTCAACGGTCCCATGATCGGCTCGAAAACGCCACAGTAGCATTCTGATCAACAGGATCATTGACGCTTCGGGATTCGCGCGGTGGCGTGTTGCGTATTGAACTATTGACTGCAGAGTTGCGCTGTCGTGCATCGATCGGCGGCGAGACCGCTCGAGCCTCACGTCTCCGCTCGAGCTCCGCCAATTCTGCCTTACATTCGGCTATAACCGATTGGGCACAAAGTATCTTGACCTTGAGCTCGTCCCGTTGCCTGAATAGTTGCTCAGGATCCCAATCGTCCTGCATCAGCTCATCAATCATCTGACGGCGCAAGCTCCGATGCCTCGCTTGTTCAGCTTCAAAGGAAACAGCTCGGCATCTTGCCGGTGATCGACGCTCACGCCTGCGATGTCGTGGAGCGCGCCTGGTGACACCCCTGAAGTCGAACGGATCCGGCAATCCTCATTTGAAAACCCGTATGGGTTACTGGAGAAACATCATGGCCGCATAAATCTTCTCACATCTTTCAAGCAATCGACATGCCAATGGCGCTTGAGAGTTTTTCATTGAAGAATGATGCGCCTCTCGCAGCATTAAGTCGCTGCAAACGTCCTGTTGTCGCGCTTGAGCCAGTCAGCGTCTGAAACGCAACAGCCGAAGTCGCGAGCACAACGCTCATAACAACGACTGCTTTCCTTGGAGGCCAAACGCTCTCACCATTTTTGAGCGGAGCGTCATCAATTGAGAACATGCTATCAGCAATGACAATGCCGATGACCCGATCGTCATTGCAGCGCAAATGCCGTGTCAGCAGGGCAATCAGCTGAAGCGCGGAATCCAGAGCGGTGTCATTCAATGAGAAAGACTGGGGACGACACGCACCGATCATCCTGCCGTTGCCAGTTGGTCAAATGGGTAACGCGCCATCGTCTCAGTGGCGAACTCGCCGCAACCGCGACACTCGCGACCCCGATCGCACTCACGCAACTTGCGCAGATCGCGATGATGGCGACGGATCTGGCCTGGATCGGCCACATCGGCACCGAGGCCCTCGCGGCAGCCGCGCTTGCCGGCATGATCTTATCGGTTGGCCTGACCATCGCAGCTGGCGTGATCTCGGCAGTGGGACCACTCGCGGCGCAAGCACGTGGCGCGGCAAACACAGCTCTGGTACGGAGCTCGCTGCGCATGGGGCTATGGATTGCACTCGTTCTATGGGCACCGATCATGGTTTTGCCAGTGCAAGGCGAGCAAATCGTGCTTGCGCTTGGCCAGGAGCCAGCTATCGCGCGCTTAGCTCAGCAATATCTGCTCGGGCTCGCCTGGGGCATCTTGCCGGCGCTGTGGTTTTTGGCGATCCGCAGTTTCATGGCAGCGGTCGATCGACCGGCGCCGGCCTTGTGGATCACGCTCGCCGCCATTCCGACCAACGCACTGCTGGCCTATCTGTTGATCACCGGCAAATTCGGCTTGCCGCAACTTGACTTGTTCGGGGCCGGCCTTGCGACCAGTCTGGTGAACAGTGGGACCTTTCTGGCTGGTATTTGGTTCGTTACATACTGCCGTCCTTTTCGCGACTACCAGGTGCTCCGATATCTTTGGCGGTTCGATTGGCCATTGATGCGGGAGCTCCTCGTGGTCGGCACCCCGATTTCGGTCGCTATTTTCATGGAATCGGGTCTTTTCTCTGCGACGGCCCTCCTGATGGGTGTGATCAGCACCACCGCGGTTGCCGCCCATCAGATCGCATTCCAGGTTGCAGCCGCCCTGTTCATGATCCCGTTTTGCATCGGAATGGCGGTGAGCGTGCGAATTGGACACGCACTCGGCCGCAACGATCTACCAGGTATCAGACAAGCTGGTTTTGCCGCCATGCTGCTTGGAGTCCTGATCGCGGCGATCGCTACGATTGCGGTGGTCGGCACGCGCTTTGAAATCGCCGAGCTGTTCGTCGACCAATCGGCCAGCAATGCGGACGCCACGATCAAGCTGACTGCAGCTCTCATCCTTGTCGGAGCGAGCTTCCTCATTACTGATGCACTTCAGAGCATTGCCGCTGGCGGCCTGCGCGGCTTAAGGGACACGCGTGTGCCGCTGCTCTTCGCAGGCATTGCTTACTGGCTGATCGGCCTTTCGGTCAGCTACGTGCTCGGCTTGAAAACTGGCCTCGGTGCCATCGGTATCTGGATCGGCTTGTCCATCGGCAAGGCCGTTTACGCAGCCATGCTTGTGATACGTTTGCGCGTTTTGGCGAACAGAACTCCCGTAGCAGCCATGAGCCAGGCTTCAGCTCGAGCGGTGGTGGGCCCGCCATGAGCCGACGCTATCGCGCAAGCAGAAGATGCGCGTGAATGACAGGCTCCCCAGTCTGTGGAGCGCGGTTCCTCATTCTCTTCGGACCACACAGGCGGCCGGCTCCTAGCCTATTACAATGGCCAGTCTTCGGGATCCGAATCTTCGGCACCCTTGTTCCTGAACGTAGAAGAACCCCGGCGGGATACGCGGGCCCTGGAGCTCCAGCCCTATGGCGTCGGCGGCTGAAGCCCAGCCGAGGAGACCCAATCGTCAATATCTGCTGCAATTTCCGCGGTGCGGGCTCGCTTCAGCAGATTATCTCGCTCCGCGCCCGCAGGCGTGGTCGCCGCCATTTCAGCAAGACCTCTTGCAAATACGGCCAGGCGGTCCTGCAGTGATGTTGTTTGCCTCGCATGATTTCGCTTTTTCTTCACTGAGGCGTTCCTCGTTTCAAGCGTCGTCGCTCTGCGGATCTTCGAGCAGCATAACTTCCGACAAGAGTTTTACCACGCCAACCTAGGTTTAGTTGCGAGATAACTCTCGACGGTTCGCGTGCAGCAAGCCATCGGACGCGATGTCGCTACCGTTTCTGTGGCAAAAAAAACAGGCCACTCCATATTGGCTAGGGCTTTCTAAGTGGCTTACTCCATTTGCTTCTTGGACTAACATGCGGCCGGGGCTTTGGCTTGAGGTGATCGATTGAAGCCGATGCCGGACATCGCCCATATAGACAAGATCTTTGCCTTCCTGCTTGCCAATAGCAGCCGGAGCAAAGGCGTCGGCTCAGGGATGAAAGCGCCTTGATTGACGATATTGCGCCTGCGAGCTGAATCCTTTGCTTGACGGTCATTCCCTTTGGACGGGATGAAGCAGCTATGGTGTGTTTCTCAGCAGGCGGTCGCGGTCGACGAAAATCCATCCACGGCGAATGCGATGCGCCGCTGGCCCCCGCGGCATTCAGGACACCCGGGCCGCACATCGCACGATCTACTGTGCTGGAGCGGGCGATCACAGTAGCGCGCCCACGGAAACCAAATGCAAGGATCGGTGAGCCACTTTTTGTAGCCGGGCGGAAGGCCCGCCAGCTTCTCGCAAGCTTGCCGGCGTAGCTGTGCTGCCACCGTCCGCGGAGTGAGAAGAGCGTGGACAATCCTTTCCCATCCAGTCCGGCAGCTTTGATACAAGTGCAACGGGCCGCCGCGGAAGATCGTCAGGCAGGCGAGGCGTTCGAGCAGCAGTTGGCAAGCGCCAGCGAGCCTCACGAGGAGACCGGGCTGTACGCCGGACCAGTCAGTTTCCAACCAGCAAAGCGGTTCAAGGTGACCTGCCTCTGAGTATTTCGTCCGGATGGAGTTATGGTCCGGCCTGAGCAGCAGTCTGGAGTCCGACGCTGCGAATGTGGAATTGAAATATTTGAGCAGCTGCGCGACAGCACAGGATCCTCACCAAGCGAACATAGAGTAGCTTTGCAACCGCTTCATGGCGGATGACCTGACGCTCGTCAGCTTATCGACAGCTGAGCTTCCTACCATGCGAACGTCTCGATCTAGCCGATAGAACCGCCTAATCGGCTGAGTCCAAACATGTCATGGAGTTTAATGAATACCGAACGAGCTCAGCCTGGCGCTGGCGTACCTTCCGAATCCGAAAGCACCGCACCAGCGTCTGCGGCCGCTGGGCAGTCCCCCTCATGCCTTCCCCAGTGGGCGTCAGCCCTAACGCGGTGGGTCACGGGAGCGGCCGGCGCCGACCTCGTCTCGTCGCAGGACAGCGCCCTGGCGAGCTGGGCAGCAGAAGAGGGGCAGGGCCAAAACGAGAATCGGCAAGAGGGGGTCAACCGGACGAGGGCATGGCGGGACGAGGGTAATGTCAGAGACGAGCTGAATTTGTCGTCATTGTCCCTGACCAGCTTGCCAGCCTCACTCCCGCCCAGGCTCCGGACCGTCATCGTCATCGGTAACCAGTTGAGCAGCCTGCCGGCCCAGCTTCCGGGCGGACTCCGGGACCTCTACGCCTCTGACAACCGGCTGACTAGCCTGCCCGCCCTTCCGAGCAGGCTGCGGAACCTCCACCTCATGGCCAACGAGCTGACCAGCCTGCCGGCAGAGCTGCCATCCAGGCTCCGCAGCTTGATGGTCGATGGCAACCAGCTGACCGATCTGCCCGCCCTTCCCGCCACGATCGAGGAGTTCTCCGCCAGCAATAACCAGCTGACCAGTCTGCCCGACCTTCCAGCCAGGCTCCGCCGCTTGGACGTAAGCGAAAATCAGCTGACGAGCCTGCCCAATCTTCCAGCCAGACTGCGCTACCTGGACGCAAGCGACAACCAGCTGACAAGCCTGCCCGAGATTCCGGCTAGAGTTGGATACCTGGACGTCAGCGAAAATCAGCTGACCAATCTGCCCGAGACGCTCCCGGTCAGCCTTGAAATGCTCGGCGCCAGCAATAATCAGCTGACCGGCCTGCCCGCGACCGCGCTGACGCAGCTCGGCAGCGCGTCCAGCATCGACCTGCGGTCTAATCCGATACCGCCCCCGGTGCTGGCCGATTTGGCGTCAGTCACGCGTGGCGCGGATTATGCCGGTCCGCAGGTCTTGCTGTCGATGCCGCTACAACCGGTGGAACATCAGCCGCCTCTCCTGCACGCGGTTGTCGCGGATTGGCTCGCGGACGAGCCCGGCGCAGTGGACACATGGCAGGGCTTCGCCGAAGAGCCGGGTGCGCAGGACTTCGCACTGTTTCTCGAAAGGCTCGCGGGCACCGTGAACTATGGTCATCAGGCGTTCCGCGACCAGGTGGCCGAGAGTCTGCTACAAGCCGCGATGAGGCCGCAGCTGCGCAAGCAGTATTTCGAGCTGGCCAATGGAGCGACTGCATCCTGCGAGGACCGCATCACTTTGACCTGGAACGGCATGCAGACCGCACGCGTAAACGCTGATGTCAAGGATGGGCTCTATGACAATCGGCTCGACCAATTGCTCCAACACGGCCGTGTCATGTTTCGTTTGGGGGCGCTTGACGACATCGCACGCGAGACGGTCAGCTCGCTGCGTCGCGCCGACCCGGAGGCCGATATCGACGAGATCGAGGTCTATCTTGCCTATCAGACCCAGCTACGGGATCGGCTTGAACTGCGCCACATCGCCCCCGATATGCGCTTCTTGAATCTCGCTGAGGTCACGGCGGACGACGTTGCCAGGGCTGAGACGTCGGTGCGGCAACAGGAAGCGACGGGTTTTGCGGATTTTCTGGCAACGCGCTGGGAGCCCTGGGATGCGGCAGTGAGGCGGATCGCCCCCGATGATCATGCCGCGGCGCGGGACCGGATTGCCGATGCGCTCGAAGATGAGTTTCCGGCGCGCTTGAACGAGCGACTTGCGGAGCATGGCCTGACGGATGATGTCGATGCCCAGCGGGTGGTCGGAGCCCAGATCCTCAGCGAAATCGCTCACGAGATCAAAGGCGAGCTGATGCATAAGGTTCTCCGGGAGCACGGCCTGGAGCCCTGATCGATGCGATAGCTGCCCTGCAGTCTCGTTTGGTCGTTACGGGACGAGCGATTGTTCAGATTGAATGGATACGCGCAGTTGCCGTCTGCTGACTACATCCGACCAGTCCGGCGTGTTGTTCGCGCGCCGCGCCGTGCCCAGAAACCCGCAATTCTCAACTTGTAAGCGCCGCCAGAAGATTGCTCGCCTGGATTTCGACGAACAGACCATGTTCGACGGGTCCGAATACAAGGCTGTGCCAGGACACGACTGGCATTGCCTGGGTCGAACTTGATCACGCGCAGGATACTTCGGCAGCGCGAGCCAATGAACCTCCGTTCCCATCGGCGCAAGGTTTCATAGCTCAACAGCTAGGGCGATCGTCTGGCATCGGCTTCGCGGCACAGAGCGCCTCGCCGTAGGTCTGCGAGCAGGATAGCTAGGGTGCCCGCCCCACAAGCTACCGGGCCGGAAGGCAGCCCCTGCTGACCATCTGAGGGCGTCACGCGGCTCACCTTCAGAATGTCGATGATCCAAAGTCACTTCGGCGCGCTCGGCTCGACGTCATGCCGAGAGGGAGGCCGATGACGTAAGCGTGACGGAATAGATCGGTGCTAATTTCGAGCCGCCCGATCGCGAGCAGCTACGCTGCGGCTTCGTCAGCTTTTCGAAAGCTTGCTCTGGTAGGATGTCTGTTCAGGTGATCTTGGACGTGAGGCTACGTGGACCCGCACAATTGTGACCCATCCAACGTAACAGTTTGGTCGCAGGTGCAGCATGCCACCTCGGAAGAACAGCAAGAGGGTCGGCGAGGCACCAGGCGTTTGAGCCGTCCTTGGCGACGGCGCTCCCAGCCAGCAGCTGGTACATGCCCTCATCAGTCTGAAGAAGACCGGCGCCGAATTGATGACGCGACGAATAATGCGGCGGCTCGGACTCGTTAAAGGGCGCACATTAAGCCTGCATACTACCGAACTTGGCCGATTGCGGGCATTGTTCTCCGCTTTCGACGTCGAGCGTTTGATCTGCGCAATCAGCAATCCTATCGCTCACGTCAACGAATTCTAATAGCCGAAGGATGAAGGCGCCGCTGAGCAATCTTCGCGACTGCTGCGAGCCCGACGCTCGCCGTGCGATTCCACCCAGGCCCCTCAGAAAACGACGAGAGTTTCATTGAAATGATGACGCGTGCCAATCGGCGCAGCGAGGCCGCCCTTGACCCGTATCGCCCTGCTCTTCGTAGATTCTCCGAGGCGCTTCTTTTAGAGGGCCAGACGATATCTGGACTGGACCATGACGCGCGGGTTAAGTCCGCTCGGAGGCTGTTCCCATACGACAAGACTCTCATCTCCGCGCTGAATTTGTTTCGTGCTGCGGAGCTCCGCGATAAATTTGGGTCGTGATGCGGAGCCCGCCTCCGGTCCAGGCGCCTCGAGCGGGCAGCTGAGCGTTGCAGCTTGGCGGAGTAGTCCTGCGTAGCAGAATTGGCGCCTGCTATTCACCGACAAGATCTGTCCGGTCCCGTCCTGATAAATTATCATCGTCGGGGAACATCACTGACATTACCGCTGTATTGTATGGTTTTGTGAACAACGACGACTTTGGCTCTCGAGATAAGAAACCAAGCGAATCACGGTGGATCATTCAACTGCCGCACGGCCTGTCATCACAATGCCGAGCCGACGATCGGGAAAGTGACGTCGATTTTCCGCTCTCGATCTCATTCTACGTGCATAGCGCAGGGGCCGCGGAGCCTGAAGCAATCCCTATCATTGCGCTTGACATACTGACCCCGCTCCTAACGACCTCGTCTTGAGGCCAAGATAGCGGGCATGTCGCCGCAATCTCACTACGCGAACGCCCTCTACGAAGCCGTCGGATTATTTTGCTGCTCGGGCAGCCGTTGGACCAAATGTGCGAGCCAGGCGAACGTCCGCCATAAACTTTCGTATCGTCAGGTGCTCCCCTTGAGGTGCCCAATCTTTACCAAGGTTCGATTGAGCCGCTGATCACGATCCTCTTAGCTGCATGTGCGGCTGGCTACAGCGACAACTCATTCGTCTTCGCCGGCTTCGTCAACTGATAGCTGATCAGGAGGTCGCGAATTCTATTTTTCGTCGGAGTGGCAGCCTTTGCCGAAATGTGGATAGAGATACTGATGGAACCATTCGAGCTTGCGTGGTGCGAGTTCGAATACCAACAGGCTCTCAGATTCCTTGAAAAGATGGAGAACAGGGCGGACGACGTCTAGTCCCAGAGCGCGGAGATTCAGCCGTTCTGATTCGTCATGCGGAAGGGCCTGTGGGCCAAACACTCTATGACAGCGCACGGCCACGCACGCCAGCAATGTCCTTCAGCGCGCCAGCGAACCGGCCACGCACGAACCCGTGCCGCTCGATGAGATGGCGGGCAACGGTAGTCTTGCCGGACCCAATAAAGCCCTTGAGGCCGATGATGATCATGAAAGGAAGCTCCCGATTGGAACCATACGGTCTCAATCGGTATTGTTTCCTTCGAGCGCGTTTCGGGATCCCTTCGCGCCGCCGGACGACTCCCGGATCAAAACATCAATTTCACCCGACAAGAATCGCCAATCTGATGTTTTTGCGGACCGCCCGGGTGCCTTGACTCCGCAGCCACTCCGAGAACAGAAAGTGCCTTTCGAAATTTTGCATCTAGCCAGATCGGTCGGTCGCGCGTCACCCGCATGGGGAAGGGCCCTGGCAGGACCCAAGTGTTGCAACTGTGCGAAATGTTCGACGCTGGCGACAGGTGCGAAGGGCTAGATCATGGAGGCGAGGCTGATCTCGGGCGACGTCGGTCCGAGGTTGGCCGGTGCGACCGCTAGGACACATGACCACGTCAGTTTCTCGAAAGGTTGCCCGAGTAGCAAACTTGGTCAGGTGATCTTGGACGTGAGGCTAACATGGACCGGCAGGACTTTGATCCATCTAATGTACCAGCTGGACCGCTAACGCAGCACGCCGTTTCGGAAGGGTCGCAGACGGGCCAAGCCGGACAAGAGGTCTTTGAGCAGCACTTGCCCCAGGCAAGCCAGGCTGCTGCCAGCACGGGGGATTACTATCCCCATCTGTCTAGAGAAGACCAGAACGTTATCGATCATGCAATTGCTCAATATGCGGCTCAAAAAAGGCCACAGCCTACAACGCTTAGTAAGAATACTCAGACACTTCGTCGACTGGTGGGTGAAATCCGCGCTCGCGGCCAAACCAGCCCTCTAACGGACCACCAGTCCCTGCTCGATTACGTACGTACTTACTTTCCAAAAGACCGCCATATGATGAAAATGCCTCGCAGCCCATTCGAGTCAAAGTTGAAATCGCCACACGCGAACGAACCGCCTACGACGGAGAGAAGACCTTCCCATTCGAAGTTAAGAACCCCTGGTTCAACGGGAAAGCGGATATTACGTCGTTCAGCCGAGAAGAAATCCTAGCGACGAAACTCCGTGCACTTCTCCAACGCGATAAAGGCCGAGATCTCGTTGATCTTGCGAAGGCCGTTGCGCTGTTTGACGGGCTCGACGCTGCACGTGTCGTCGAGCTGTTTGGCAAACATCTGAGTGCGTCCGGCCAAACCATTTATCGAGCCGAGGCCGAGGAGCGCATGTGGGCTAAGCTGGAAGATCCCTCGTTCTTGGCCGACGTGCGCCCGCTGATGGCTCCCGATGACGCGGAAGAATTTGACTCCGACGCGGAGCGGACCGCGTTCGTGACCGTCTTCACTGAATTCGTAAAGCGCCTACCGAGCCAAGCTTGGTTGGATACGCCTGCCATGGCGAAAAAGAACGAAATGCCTGAATTGGCTAAAGCCTAGCGCCATGACTCGCCCGAACGCTCCGATCGCATTGCGACGCCAACCACCTACGAACTGCATTCGTTGGGTTGGAAGGCATTTCAGCAATTACGCGTGTCTGTAGCCTCAGAGATCTGGGGGCAGACCGTTCAGGGCTTTTTCGACTCGCATGACGGAGGCCGCGACGGCACGTTCTACGGCACCTGGACTTCGAACAAGGGGGAGACGTTCACAGGCAACTTCACGGTTCAACGCAAGTTTTCGCAGAAGCCGCACCGGCACCTGAGACTGACTTTCCTGAAGGATGAACTCGCCAAAGCTGCTCGTCTCGCGTCACGGGGGCTTGCGGACAACTACTTTCTCTTCACGAATATGCGACTCACTGCCACGACCGATGAAACCGTTCGTGCCGCGTTTGAGGCCATTCCAGGGCTGAACACTGCCGCATCTACGGCGCAGACCAAATTTCCCAATTCATCCGGGAGTCTGCACGCCTCCGGATGCTGATCCCTCATATTTATGGTCTTGGAGATCTCAGTCAAATCCTCGGCCACCGCGCCTATGACCAGGCGCAGGAAATTCTCAGCGCGCCCGGTGATGACGACATGAACAAGTTTGTCATGACCGATGCATTCCGTGCCGCAGCTCGTGCCATTGTCGAACGTAGCTTCGTTCTTTTTCTCGGCGAACCGGCATGTGGAAAATCTGCGATCGCAGCGGCGCTCGCTCTCGCGCTCTGGACGAATGGAACTGCTTTACAGTGAAGTTACGCGACCCGTCCGAATTTTTGGCTGCGTCGAACCCACATGAAAGGCAGTTTTTCTGGGTGGATGACGCCTTTGGAGCCACCCAGCTCGATTGGCAAATGACGTCAGAATGGAATGCCAACTTTTCCCCATATTCGGGCAGCAATTCGACGCGGGGCCAAATTTGTCTTCACATCCCGGGATTACATTTACAAAAACGCCAGAACTTTTCTGAAGGAATCCGCTCTACCGGTAATCCAGGATTCACAGGTCGTCATTCGCGTGGAGCAGCTGTCAAAAGACGAGCGGGAGCAAATCCTCTACAATCATATTCGCCTCGGTGCTCAGTCCGTACCTTCAAGCGTCAGCTAAAACCGCATCTCGACACGGTCGCTGCTCACCAGCGTTTCAGCCCGAGATCGCACGGCGTCTTGGAAATCCGCCTTCACGAACAGCTTTTGATTTCTTCAAGCGCACTGAATGATTTCGTCGGGCGCCCCATACAATTGCTGCATTGTCGCCTGTGCGCCGTAGCCACGCGATTTCAAAAAATTCTCTGTCGCCGCACGGACCGAGGCGTCGTTGTCAACAACGGACATCACAGGCGCGGACAAGACGAGCCGTCCTGAAGGGGGAATAGGGGCTGCAAGCATTAGCCGCCTTCGGCGAAAGATGGGCTGGACTGATGAAATTGTAAAATCATACTTGTGTTTATTCAGGACGATTGGCGCGAATTCCCAACGTCTCAGTCATTCTGATCAAGTCGGCCAGCGACCGTGCACGCATCTTCTTCATTACGTGTCCCCGGTAGATCTTGACCGTGATCTCGGCGAGCCCAAGCTCGGCGGCTACCTGCTTGTTCATCAGGCCGGCAGCGACCAGTTTCATCACCGCCTGCTCGCGCAGGCTTAAGCTCTCGAATCGACACTGCAGGTTCGCGACGATGTGCTGAGCCTCCCGTCTTTTGCGATCGCGTTCGGTCGCCGCAACCACGGCATCAAGCAGTTCCTGATCGCGAAACGGTTTGCTGAGAAAATCGACCGCTCCTTCCTTCATGGCCCTGACGGTCATGGGGATGTCGCCATGGCCGGTAATGAAAATGATCGGAATACGTATGTTCAACCTCGCTAGCTCGGTCTGGTAGTCAAGGCCGCTCAAGCCTGGCAGCCGGACATCAAGAACTAGACAGCTAATAACGTCCGGGATTGTGCTCTGCAGCATTTCGTGCGCCGATCCGAATGCAATGACGCCTAACCCTACCGATTGAAAAAGATTCGTAAGCGAGCGACGCATGGAGATGTCATCCTCGACGACGAAGACAACCGCCCTTGTCGAGGACTCGGCGTTGCTGACTTCACTTGGCGAGTCAAATCGTCCTGTCACGAGACGGCCTCCTTATGCAGCGGTAGGGCAACCTGGAAGGTCGCGCCCGGTCCACTTTTGTGAACCATTGACAGCCGTCCTCCGTGAGCTTCCACAATCGACCGGCAGATCGAAAGACCCATTCCAAGGCCACTCGACTTGGTGGTGAAGAAAGGATCCAAGACGCGGTCCGCGTCGTTCTCGGCGATGCCGACGCCGCAATCGGTCACGGCAAGTTGGATGTGCCCGACATCGTCCTTTGATGATTGAATCAGCAGTTCGCACGTCCGGTCGGTAACTGCCTCCATGGCTTCGATTCCGTTCATCACCAGATTGATGATCACCTGTTGTAGCTGAATCCGATCGCCAAGGATCGGAGGCAGCCCTGCCGTCAACTCGGTTCTTAACGTCACTCGGTGGCTCACCAGCTCTCGTGTTACCAGCGCAATGACCTCCTTAACGACCTCATTGATGTCGAGCCGCACCATCTCAATATTGCCTTTCTTCGCGAGCGCGCGAATACGACGGATCACCTCGCTTGCCCGGGTTGCGTCTTCGATGATCCACTCCACCGAAGAGCGCGCAGCGGCAAGATTAGGAGCTTCCCGCCCCATCCAACCGAGGCACGCATCGGCGTTGCTGATAATAGCGGCGAGTGGCTGGCTTATTTCATGGGCGATGGAAGTTGTCAGCTCTCCTAAGGTCGTTATACGCGTTACATGCGCAAGCTCCGCTTGTGCCTTTCGTAGTTCTTGTTCGGCTTGATCGGCGCGAATGGTCGCGGTGATGTCAGTGCTGACGCCACGGTAGCCGAGAAAGTTCCCCTTTCCATCGAAAAAGGGCTTGCCACTCGTGCGGACGTAGATCGGAGAACCTGTCCGATTCACGGTGCGGTAGACGAGATCCCGAAACGGAAGATGGGCCTCCAACGTCGCCCGATGCTGCCGCCACTTCTCGGGCTCCTCCTCGAGGTCGCACGCAATGTCCCAGCGAAGCAGGCCGATCAATCCTGTCGCCAAAATTCCCGCAGCGTTGGTGTGCTCGGATAAGCGAGTGACCTGATGATCCGGCCCAGTCTCCCAGAGCCAGTCGGAAGCTGTTTCGGTGTAGTCGCGAAAGCGCTGTTCGCTTTCGCGCAGCGCGGCAAGTGTGTTTTCCAGGCGCTCCCTAGCTGCGTGTTGCTCGGTGACATCCATATGTGTTCCGATCAGCTCGCTGACGTTACCATCGCTGCCGACCACCACCTGCGCAACGGAGTGTATGCGTCGTATCCCGCCATCTGGTAGAAGGATACGAAAATCATATTCGAACCGCCCCTCCTTGTGTTCAATCGCCTGGCGCTGCACCTCCTCCAGCCGCGGCAAGTCGTCCGGATGGATGCGCGATCGA
This sequence comes from Bradyrhizobium sp. USDA 4503, assembly GCF_054055815.1. Taxonomy (NCBI): domain Bacteria; kingdom Pseudomonadati; phylum Pseudomonadota; class Alphaproteobacteria; order Hyphomicrobiales; family Nitrobacteraceae; genus Bradyrhizobium; species Bradyrhizobium sp. USDA 4503. Next base: position 8,156,455 of record NZ_JBSRXS010000001.1, on the reverse strand, counting down.
ATGGCCTCGATTGATACCGGCTCTTGTGGGCGAAAGCCGAACAGACGATCGATCTCGGCGGAGCGATACACGAAATCTAGACCGTAGACGTCCCAGGACCAGCTGCCCGTGTGACTGAGATGCTGGGCTTCGGCCAGATAGGCCTCGCTGCGGCGCAGCTGTCGTTCTGCTCGCCTGACCGCCGTAATATCCGTAGCTGCCCCAACAAACTCGATCTCACCAGAGGCCGTTCTCGTCGCTCGTGCCTGCGCATGGATGTGCTTTACCGAGCCGTCTGGTAGCAGAAGCCGGTATTCGTGCTCGAAATCGCTCGGGTCTCGCATCGCGCGCTCGATAATTTCTTGAACCGAAGCCCTATCATCTGGATGAGTGCGCTCAACGACGAGCTGCGGCCCCGGCGGCGTCTGGGGATCTAATTGGAAAATCCGAAATGTCTCCTCTGACCAGAAGGCCTCGCCCGTGGTGGGGTTCCAGCTGAAGCTGCCTGTGTGACTCAACTCCTGCGCCTGGGCCAAATGTGCTTCGCTCCGCTGCAGGGCAAGTTCGGTCCGCCTTCGCTCCGTGATATCTTCGCAGGCGATAAGGACAATGGGCTGCTCATCCGCCCAGAGCATGGCTTTGGCGCTTTCACGTACCCACAAGACCGAGCCGTCCTTCCTGACCTTCTGGACGTTCCAAGTGCGCGTTTGTCCGAGATCCTCCAGGCACGTCCGAACGCATTCCCGAACGAACGCGCGATCCTCCTCGAGAAATACCTCCAGCACGGATTGACCGATCAGTTCAGCACGAGCATAGCCGAGTTGTGTCGCGCCGAATGTATTGACGTTGAGAACAGTGCCGGCTTCATCGACCATGAAGTACATGGCCGGATTGTGCTCGAAAATGGCGCGCCACTGCTTTTCGCGATCCTGCAAATCGGCCGCACTCCGCTGAAGCTTGGCCGCAATCACACGCGCAGCCTCTCTTTCCTGGCGGAGCTTACCGATCAGGTGCGCTCCCACAATCGAGGCAATAAAGAATGCAACAATCACCGGCAGATCTTGGGGGTCATCGATTCGTAGGCTGAATGCCGGCGGCGCAAAGTAGTAAGCGAGAGCGGCGATGGTTACGATGCAAAGCGCAGACGACGCGATGAAGCTGCCCATCAGCAAAAACAGCAAGATCACCAACAAATACGCGAACGCCGTCGTGGCGAAATGCGCGTGAAGGTACAAGCAGGCCAGTGTTACCACGGTCAGCGTATGCTGCCGAAGATAAACTGAAGGCCCGAACGTTCTGCTGCTGATTTGGCTGCGCATTCTGATGCCATCCGGCCTGTTCTCCGGCGGGAGATAGGGCGCGTACTCATAAAGCCACGACAATACCGGGCGCCACGTCAGTTGTCCGCGCAGTTCCGGTTCAAGCGGGTTTGCGGCGCAACCATCCCTTCATTTTGAGACCGTCCCGCATGTTGAGAGCAAGAAGTGTAATGTTTGTTGCGCCGGCGACGAGCTCGATCGCCTGCACAGCATAGAACGTGGCATCGAATTCTGCCCCCTGAGCCTTGGACGCAAGGAAGAGCGCAGACGGAATAAGAATCAGGATGCCGTTTCCAGCAATGAATGGCATGCGCTTGAATTTGGCTCCGATCAGTCCGGCCCGGCGCGCCTTTGCCAAGATGACACCCGTACCACCGGTCGCAGCGAGCGCCGGAATCAGCAACAAGAAGCCCCACGGTATGGTGCTCTTAACCGCTGCAACTGTGGCATGGGACGCGAACAGCTCGCTGAGTACCGTCGATAGCCAAAATGTGCCGATCGTTGCGATAGCCAAGGCGCCAGCGACAGGATGGATCAACTTGATCATGCGTATCTTCCCTTCCTAAAAGCAGCAGGGCTAGGCAACGCAGATGCCGGGCACGGCAACTTTCTGGAACAGATGAGGGGAGGCTATCGCCGAGGCCGGATAGCTTGCGATTTTTGCTAGAAAGTCAGGATGGGTAAAGGCCGCGCGGAAGTGTGCGGTGGATTCCCAGACCGCGTAGTTCAGATAGGTCGAGCTGTCTCCGAGAGCTCTGTGCAGCTGAGTGGAAATGAAGCCCGGCTGTCGCTTCATGAACGCTGCGTCGTCCTGCCAGGACTTGAGAAAAGCCGCCTCATCGGCTTTGTCGAGAGTGAATGGGTTCACCAGGACGACAGAATTTGCATCAATAGCGATCTGGCGGTCGATCGGAAAGGAAGGGTCGAGTGGGCGTAGCAGCGACATGAGTGCCTCCATGGCTATTTAATCTATGATGCCTAATTGGTATTATGACTACATAACAAATTGACGTCATGATGTCAATATAAAACGATGGTGACAAATGAAAAGAGCCAAGCGAACCCCCGAGGGTGACGCCCTGACCGACCTTGTTCTCGATCTGTTTAGGCTCGACAGCCTACTTCTGACGGCCGGCGACCGTCTGGTCGCCCCGCTTGGCCTAACAAGCGCACGCTGGCAGGTGCTTGGCGCCATTGTGTCCGCCGAACGTCCCCAACCGGTCGCTTGGCTCGCTCGCGACCTCGGTGGCAATCGTCAAAACGTGCAGCGGATTATCAATGATCTGCACAGGGAGGGCCTCGTATCTTTTGAGGTCAACCCGCATCACCGACGGGCGCAGCTCGTCGTACTCACTGAGAATGGACAGCGCGCCTTCGAAGCCGCAATGGAATTGCAGGCTCCCTGGATCAACGATCTTTCAGAAGGGCTGTCGGTCAAGGATATACGGATTGTCCATCGCGTGATCACGGCCTTGCGGGATAAACTTGAGGGCAGCCGTGAGGACAAGTCGGCCTGACATGCACGAGGACAGCGGCTGCAGTGCTGTCATGACGTTGAGCCGGAACAATCAGGCGCGCCTCGCCGAACCAGAAAGAACAAAGACAAGCTGCCGCCGGATCGGTCAGCGGAAGAAAGCGCAATGGTACTGTGCCCAGATACGAAAGCGAAGTTACGCGACTGCTTTGTTTGCCGTAGGGCCATCACGCCCTTGATGCGGAGGACTTGTCTCTGAGTGGTTGGCCGGAATCGAGCGCGTGCAGCGACGCCGAACGTCGTACGCACAGCTACGTGCGGCATGGTACGACCACGTTGTTTGCTGCACGCGATGTCTCCTTGGGGTTCATAATTGGCAAATGCTACAAGCTCCACCGAGCGGACGAGTTCTTGAAGTTTCTCAAAGAGATCGGTGTTCAAATCCCTGAAGGGCTCGATGTCCATATCGTCATGGACAACTACGCCACCCACAAGACACCTAAGATTAAAGCGTGGCTCGCTCGCCGGCCGCACTATCATGTCCACTTCACGCCGACTTCTGCGTCCTGGATCAACCAGGTTGAGTTTGCCGAACTTACCAGAAAGTAGATCCAGCGAGGCGTTCATACCTCCGTCAGGCAGCTCGAGGCCGGCATCCGCATCTTCATCGAACTCCACAACAAAAACCCGAAGCCATTTCAAATGGACCAAGTCCGCCGACCAGATTTTGGCATCCGTCAAACGCTTCTGTCACAAAGCCCAACAGACTTTATGTGGCGAACTTTAGATTCACGTGACTAGCTGGGGTATCGATTGCTTTAGTGGGGTGACTGCTGATCTTGGAGAGGCTCTTCGACCTCATACGTCCGCGAATAAGCCACCCCGATTACATTTTTAGAAATAAGTAACTCGAGCGAAAACGTGCGATTTGCCTTGGACACGTGTCCTGATCGCGCAAAGATATCAATTTCCACGTCCTGGAACTCCAGAAACTGGCGATCCATTGGAAAGCACGCCTTATACACCGCCTCTTTCAAAACAAAGAGATCGCGCCGCTCGAGCGTGTGTAGATCGTACATTCGCCGTTCATTAGGAGTGGCAATCAATTCGATCAGATTTTCCGGCAGAGGTTCATTAGGCTCAATGTCGACGCCGAGAGCTGCAATCCTTTTCGTTCCTGCAATAGCGGCGGCTGCGACTGTATCGTGGTGGGCCAAAGATCCGACCACGCCGGCTGGCCAGACCGGAACACCAGAGCGCGTCTTGGGAATCGCCATTGGTGGGAATCCCAATTGCCCAAGAAGTGTTCGGGCAGCTACTCTTGCGGCACCGCTTTCGCGACGGACTTTGGCAACGGCGCGTCCCATGGACATAACTTCGGAAGCGTACAGAGTGGATCCGTCGCAGCGTTCTATCGGACGGATACCGACCATGATGTTCCGTTGATCAATTGTGACAATCTCCATTACTTGGTCCGGCTAGCTTTTCGAACATTTGAGGGTCGACCAGAGCGGCGACGGTCGCCCACATACGGACTGCTTCTGATCTGCGCCTGAATTTGATCGGGGGGCAGTTAGAGTCTCGGTGGTTTTGCAGCGAGATCGAAGTCTGGACCACCGAGCCGCTTGCCGACCTGTGGGGTATTTTGGGGCTTGAGACTGACCCTTCGAACCCAAGCTTTTCGAGAGAAAGTCCTTGTCTATTTAACAGTCCCGCTTAGCGCCCTTGAAATGGCCCGAGCCAGAACTTGCCGGTTTTCTGGATTGCTCACCATTGTCGTGTGATTGCCTGGCATCGGCACCGCATGAATGGCCGCGGCATCCAAAACCAAGTCCCAACCCTTCTTTGGCGAGTTTGCCTTGTGATGCGGTTGTTCGTCGAGTGGTACCCCAGAGCTGATGAGAGGCTCGCTGGCATAAAACTGATGTATCTCGATCGGGAGCGGCGGAACTCGGTACGATTGTAGCGCCCGCTGAAATGCCACGGCCCTTTGATACATCGAAACATCGCTGTGGAGATCGTGATCTGGAGGTAACGCTCCTATTTGCTGCGCCTTTTCGAGCAACTCAGAAATGGAACATTGCTCCGTGCATCCTTCGAAAGCCTCGCCGTATTCATCCTGCGAGATTCTACAACGCTCCAAAACAAATTCTCGAGCCAAATTGATGTGTGATGCGTTTGAATAATCTGCAGGTGAACCAACATCGATGAACGCCATGAATGATACAACTTCGTCGATGCTCAGCAATTGCTCGGCAATTGCATAGGCCAGGATTGCACCTGATGAGTATCCAGCAAAACGGTATGGGCCTCGTGGCTGGATCTCTTTAATCGCACGGATCACCTCTGCGGCCATCGCCTCAAGAGTGGGTGAGCAAACGTCATTGAAGGGCGGCCATGGCAGGGCGTAGACGGGGCAATCTACATCCATTTCCGCCACCAAACCGAAGACATAGGAATAATCCCCAAAACCTGAGGGGACAAAGAAGAGCGGTGGCTGCGATCCGGTTGATCGAACGGAAACTACCCCTCGGCTACTGGGCTGTGGCTCCACATGAACCTTTGATGCAAATTCCTTCAGAACAGGGGTTTGGAAGAGATCGGCAGCGCTAAAGCTCAGCCCAAGTTCTAATGCTCGACCGAGCATCTGCACGGCCAAGAGCGAGTGGCCGCCCAGTTCGAAGAAGTGGTCGTTGCGCCCGATGCGCTCGAGACCGAGAAGCTCGGCCCAGATCTGCGCCAGCGCCGTCTCGACCGCACCCTGCGGCGCCTCATAGGCCGCCAGCGCATAGGCTGCATCGGCCGGCGCCGGCAGCGCGTTCCGATCGAGCTTGCCGTTCGGCGTCAGCGGCAGCGCCGCGATCGGCACGAACGCAGCCGGCACCATGTAGTCCGGCAGCCGGCTACTTAAGTGCGCGCGCAAGGCGTCCGCAAGCCCGCCTGCATCACCCTCGTCCGCAGCCCGCGGCGCGCAGACCACATAGGCGATCAGATGCTTGTCGCCGGCGCGGCTCTGGCGTGCCACCACCACCGCCTCGCGCACAAGGGCGTGCTCGCAAAGCTTTGCGACGATCTCGCCCGGCTCGATGCGGTAGCCGCGGATCTTCACCTGGTCGTCGTTGCGGCCCAAAAACTCAATATTGCCGTCCGGCAGGTAACGCCCGAGGTCTCCGGTCCGGTACAGCCGATCGCCCTCGACAAAGGGACTGGCGATGAACCGCTCGGCCGTCAGTTCAGGGCGGTTCAAATACCCGCGCGCCACTCCCGCCCCGCCAATGTAAAGCTCGCCGACCGCACCAAACGGCACGGGCGCGCCATGACCGTCCAGCAGGTACACCCGCGTGTTGGCGATTGGACGCCCGATCGGAACCACTGTCCCATCAAAATCAGCCGGGCAATTCCAGACCGTCGCGCAAACTGTTGTCTCGGTCGGGCCATACGCGTTGACAATTGATGCCGGGGCAAGACTTCGGATGAGTTCAGCCTTCGGCAGCTCGCCAGCAAGAATGAGAACTTGCGAAGCCAAACATCCCAGATTCTTACTTGCCGGTAGCAACGCGGGGGGTAACGTCGCATGGGTGATAGCTTCGCTTCGGAGATAATCCGATAGCTTGTTACTCGCTTGACGCATCTCGTCCGCTGGCAAGTGCAACGCGGCTCCAGAGCCAAACGCCATAACAAGCTCCCAAGCGCTTGCATCAAAACCAATGGAGGCGAACTGCACGACTCGGCTCTTGGAAGAAGCGCGAAAAAGGCCGACCTGAGCCGACAGCAGATTGACCAGCTCCCGATGCTGGACCATGACGCCCTTTGGGGTTCCCGTGGATCCTGAGGTGTAGATCACATAGGCGAGATGGCTGGACGTGAGACCAAGCGCGCGTGGGTCAGGGTCCGAATCCGGCCGTTCGGCCCAGGCCGGCGTGGCCGTTGCCAGATCGACCACCGTCACGGCATTCAGCACGTCGGGGCCGAGTGCTGCGCGTCCGGCGGCATCGCAAAGCAGCAGCCGCGGCGCGGCATCGTCGACAACCTGCCGCAGCCGCTCGCCGGGATAGGCCGGGTCCAGCGGCAGATAGGCACCGCCCGCCTTGAGGATCGCCAAAAGCCCGACCACCATCGCCAGACTACGTTCCAGGCAGATCGCCACTGGCTGGTCCGGCTTGACCCCGAGGGCGATCAGATGATGCGCCAGCCGGTTGGCCCTCGCGTTGAGCTCACCATAGCTCAGCCGCTCATCTTCGCAGACCAGCGCCACCGCCTCCGGTGCCTTTTGCACCTGCGCCTCGAACAGCTCATGGATGCACCGTTCCGACGGATAAGGCGCCGCGGTTCGGTTCAATTCCTCCAGCAGATAGCTGCGCTCCTCGGCCGGCAGGATGTCGAGCTCGCGCACCGGCATGTTGGGGGCATGCTCCAGCGCCTCGGCCAGTTGCTCGAGCGCCCGCTGCATGTGGCCGCAGACCCGATCAGCAGAAACAGGCTCCGCCACCTGCGCCGTCAGGCCGAGCGCTTCGCCATAATCCTCGACCGACAAGTTTACGGGATAGTTGGTGCGCTCCTCGCCGCCGAGCCATTCCACGCCCGACAGGACATCATCCGTTCCGAGGCCGGGCGTGGCCGCCGGCCTGTTGTGACGGTAGTTCAACAGCGCGCTGAACAGCGGCGCCGGCGCCGCAACGCCGCTGCAGCGTTGCGCCAGCGCCAGCGAAGCATGCTCATGCGCAAGCAGCTCGGAAAGCTGCGCGTGGGTACTGCGCACGCTCGCCGCAACCCCGGTCTCGTCCAGGGCAAGCCGCACAGGCAGCGTGTTGATGAACAGGCCCATTGTACGGTCGGCGCCCGCGCCCGCATGCATTCGGCCGAACAGCACCGTGCCGAACACCACCTGCTCTCGGCCGCTGCTGCGCGCCACCACCTGCCCCCAGGCCAGATGGCACAGGCTGGCCAAGCTCACCCCGAGCCGTTGCGCCTGTTCGCGCAGCCGCTCGTTGAGCGCCGGCGGCAGCATCCGATGCGCCTCACTGAGCCCGCTGCCGTCGCCGTAGACCTCGCTTAGCCCAAACGGCATGGTCGGCTCGTCGATGTCGGCCAGCATCTTTCGGAAGAATTCTTCGTGCGCTTCCGCACTCACGCCCAGCCGCGTTTGCATGACCAGATTGCGGAACGGCTGCGGCTCTGACAACTCATGCGCACGCCCCTCGAGCACGGCGCGCACCTCGGTATGCATCACCTCCAGCGTCGTGTGATCGCCGATCAAATGGTGCTGCAACTGCAGCAGCAGCCAGCGCCTGCTGGCGGGCTCGCGCGCGATCACAAACCGCAACAAGGGCGCCTGGCCAATTTCGATGCGCTGCCGGCGCGGATCAAACCGGCGCCGGAGCTCATCGGCACCGGAGCTTTCGCAGCCGTCCAGCTCGACCTCGCTCACGTGTAGCGGCGCGCGCCGCCAGACGACCTGGACCGGGCTCGACAGCCCCTCCCAAACAAACGCCGTACGCAGGATATCGTGCCGATCCACCACCTGCTGAACCGCACCAAGATAACGCTCCAACAGGGCACGCTCGGCAAACGCCACCTGCGACACCATCAGGTAGGGATCGCCCCGACTGGCTAGCAGATGATGGAACAGGATGCCGTCTTGCAGCGGCGACAGGCCATAGATGTCCTGGATGTTGCTGACGCCGCCGGGCACTGTGGCGATGATCCGATCGATCTCGCCCTGTGTCAGCTCAATCAGCGGCAGCATCGGCGGCGTAATGGCGGTGTTTTGCTCGGTGATCAGGTTGACGGGGGCTGCCACCTCGTGATGGCTGCCAAGGCTGGCGGCAAGATCGGCCAGCACCGGCCTGGCGAACAAGGTGCGTACCTCGACCCCGAGCGACAGCCGCCGCAGCCGCTCCAAGACCTGCACAGCCAAGAGCGAGTGGCCGCCCAGTTCGAAGAAGTGGTCGTGGCGGCTGATGCGCTCGACACCGAGCAGCTCGGCCCAGATCCGCGCCAGCGCGGTCTCGACCGCGCCCTGCGGCGCCTCATAGGCCGCCAGCGCATAGGCTTCATCGGCCGGCGCCGGCAGCGCGTTGCGATCGAGCTTGCCGTTCGGCGTCAGCGGCAGCGCTGCGATCGGCACGAACGCAACCGGCACCATGTAGTCTGGCAGCCGGCTACTCAAGTGCGCGCGCAAGGCGCCCGCAAGCCCGCCTCCATCGCCCCCGTCCGAGCCGGCCTCGGGGGTGCCGGTCTCGGGCGCGCAGACCACATAGGCGATCAGATGCTTGTCGCCGGCGCGGCTCTGGCGCGCCACCACCACCGCCTCGCGCACAAGGGCGTGCTCGCACAGCTTTGCTACGATCTCGCCCGGCTCGATGCGGTAGCCGCGGATCTTCACCTGGTCGTCGTTGCGGCCCAAAAACTCAATATTGCCGTCCGGCAGATAACGCCCGAGGTCACCGGTCCGGTACAGCCGATCGCCCTCGCCAAAGGGACTGGCGATGAACCGCTCGGCCGTCAGTTCAGGGCGGTTCAAATACCCGCGCGCCATCCCCGCCCCGCCGATGTAAAGCTCGCCCACCGCGCCGAACGGCACGGGCGCGCCATGACCGTCCAGCAGGTACACCCGCGTGTTGGCGATCGGGCGGCCGATCGGGATCACCGATCCATCAAAATCAGTCGGACAAGTCCAGGCGGTCACGTCGATAGCAGCTTCCGTGGGACCGTACAGATTGTGCAGACCAGTCCAGGGCAATACGCGACGAACCTTCTGCGCAAGGCAGGCAGAAAGCGCCTCACCACTACAGATGAGACGCTTCAGCGATGTGCAGCGATCAACCCCCTTCGCGTCCATGAAGCTGATCAGCATCGATGGTACAAAGTGTGCTGTGGTGATGCGTTGGCTGACTATCAAGTTGACAAGCGCATCAGGGTCTCTGTGCGCACCAGGAAGCGCCAGCACCAGGCTCGCCCCTTCAAGCAACGTCCAGAAGAATTCCCAGGCCGAGACATCGAAGCCAAATGAGGTCTTCTGCAAGACAACGTCAGTCGCATTGAGTGCGTAGGCTTTTTGCATCCAGATCAGGCGATTGATAATAGCCCGATGCTCATTCTGCGCTCCTTTGGGCGTTCCGGTTGAGCCTGAGGTGTAGATCACATAGGCGAGATGGCTGGACGTGAGACCAAGCGCGCGTGGGTCAGGGTCCGAATCCGGCCGTTCGGCCCAGGCCGGCGTGGCCGTTGCCAGATCGACCACCGTCACGGCATTCAGCACGTCGGGGCCGAGTGCTGCGCGTCCGGCGGCATCGCAAAGCAGCAGCCGCGGCGCTGCATCGTCGACAACCTGCCGCAGCCGCTCGCCGGGATAGGCCGGGTCCAGCGGCAGATAGGCACCGCTCGCCTTGAGGATTGCCAAGAGCCCGATCACCATCGCCAGGCTGCGTTCCAGGCAGATCGCCACCGGCTGGTCCGGCTTGACCCCGAGGGCGATCAGATGATGCGCCAGCCGGTTGGCCCGTGCGTTGAGCTCACCATAGCTCAGCCTCTCATGTTCGCAGACCAGCGCCACCGCCTCCGGCGCCTTTTGCACCTGCGCCTCGAACAGCTCATGGATGCACCGCTCCGACGGATAAGGCGCCGCCGTCCGGTTCAACTCCTCCAAGAGATAGCTGCGCTCCTCGGCCGGCAGGATGTCGATGCGGCCGACCTCTTGCTGCGCATCGGCAGCCATCGCTTGCAGCAGCGCCAGCAGATAACCACGCTGCCGCTCGATGGTCGCGCGATCGAACAGCGCCGTAACATAACCCAGTGTTCCGGCGATCTCCCCGCCATGCTCGCCAAGGCTCAGCTCCAGGTCGAACTTGATCTGATCGATCTCGGAGACAGCCTCTACACTCAGCCCCGGCAGCTCCAATGACCCAACCGCATTGTTCTCCCAAGCCAGCATCACCTGCAACAACGGCGTGTGATCAAGAGCCCGGGGCGGCTGCACGATCTCCACCACCTGCTCGAACGGCAGGTCCTGATGCTCCTGCGCAGCCAGCACCGTGCGCCGCGTCCGCTCCAGAAGCTCCGACACGCTTGGCTCGCCTGACAGGTCCAACCGAAGCGCCAGGGTGTTAACGAAGAACCCGATCAGCTCTTCGATCTCGCGGTGCCCCCGATTGGCGCTCGGCACGCCGATCACAAGATCGTCCTGTCCCGACAGACGCGACAGCACCGCCGCCCAGGCCGCCAGCACCGTCATGAACAAGGTCGTGCCATGCTGCAGGCACAGCCGCTTCAGCTCCCGCGTCAGATCCGCATCGATGACGATCGGGACCGTGGCCGCGGCAAACGACTGCTGGGCCGGCCGCACACGGTCAGTCGGCAAGACAAGACGGGTCGTGCCTGCCAGGGCATCGCGCCAATACTGCGCCTGCTTCTGCAGCCGTTCCCCCGACAGCCATTGGCGTTGCCAGGCGGCGTAATCCGGATACTGGATCGCCAGCGCCGGCAAAGGATCGTCCTGACCAGCCCCGAATGCCCGGTAAAGCTGGCTGAGTTCACGCAGCAGCACGCCCATCGACCAGCCGTCCGAGACGATGTGATGCTGGGTCAGCAGGAAGACGTGCTCATCATCCGACATCCGCACCAGATGCCCGCGGATCAGCGGACCGCGCGCAAGATCGAATGGCGTACGCGCCTCTTCTTGGCACAGATCCAAAAGTGCCGCTTCCGCATCAGCTCTGTGCCGAAGATCGTGCTCAAGTACCGGCAATCCCGCATCCGGCGGCAGGATCTCAACGCGGGGCTTGCCTTGCGTCGCGACAAAGACGCTGCGCAGCGCCTCATGACGCGCAAACAGACGGTCAAGGCTGCGCTGCCAGGCGCGGCCGTCAAGCACTCCGCGCAGTCGCAGGGCCAGCGGAATGTGATAGTTCGTGCTGCCTACGTTCAGCTGCGCCAAAAACCATAGCCGCTGCTGCGCAAACGACAGCACCAGCGGCTCATGCCGCGACACGACCGCAATCGACGGCAGCTGTTGCGGACCGGAGCGGCTCAACAGCTCGACGATGCTTGCCGCCAGGTCAGCCAGCACCGGCCTTGCGAACAGCGTCGACAGCGGCAGTTCGACCCCAACAGCCCGTGACAGCCGGCTCGACACCTGCACGGCCAAGAGCGAGTGGCCGCCGAGTTCGAAGAAGTGGTCGTGGCGGCTGATGCGCTCGACACCGAGGAGCTCGGCCCAGATCCGCGCCAGCGCGATCTCGACCGCGCCTTGCGGCGCCTCATAGGCCGCCAGCGCATAGGCTTCATCCGCCGGCGCCGGCAGCGCGTTGCGATCGAGCTTGCCGTTCACCGTCAGCGGCAGCGCCGCGATCGGCACGAACGCCGCCGGCACCATGTAGTCCGGCAGCCGGCTACTCAAATGCGCGCGCAAGGCGCCGGCAAGCCCGCCTCCATTGCCCTCGTCCGAGCCGGTCTCTTGCGCCCCGGTCTCGGGCGCGCAGACCACATAGGCGATCAGATGCTTGTCGCCGGCGCGGCTCTCGCGCGCCACCACCACCGCCTCGCGCACAAGGGCGTGCTCGCACAGCTTTGCTACGATCTCGCCCGGTTCGATGCGGTAGCCGCGGATCTTCACCTGGTCGTCGTTGCGGCCCAGGAACTCCAGATTGCCGTCCGGCAGATAACGCCCGAGGTCGCCGGTCCGGTACAGCCGATCGCCCTCGACAAAGGGACTGGCGATGAACCGCTCGGCCGTCAGTTCAGGGCGGTTCAAATACCCGCGCGCCACCCCCGCCCCGCCAATGTAAAGCTCGCCCACTGCGCCGAACGGCACGGGCGCGCGATGACCGTCCAGCAGGTACACCCGCGTGTTGGCGATTGGACGCCCGATCGGGACCACCGACCCATCAAAATCAGCCGGACAAGTCCAGGCCGTCGCAAACGTCGTCGTCTCAGTGGGCCCGTAGCAGTGAATGAGACGTACGGGGCCTTTTTCTTTCAGCAATCTCAAAAATGAGGCGAGATCGCCGCGCTCACCTCCGCAGAGGAGGTACTTCAGCTGCGCCAACGTCGGAGCAATCGATGACGTATATTGGTTGAACAATGCTGTTGTCAGAAACAGTGATGTCACGCGGTACTGTTCTAGCACCCGGGCAAAACTGGAAGTATCCCTGACGGTGGCGGCATCCATTGCAACAATGCAACCACCGTTAAGCAGCGGTGCCCATACTTCGAATGTGCTTGCGTCGAAGGCGGGATTGCCAGCCCATGCCACCCGATCTCCTGCATCGACCTTCGCATAGCCACTGTTGATCACGAGCCGGTTGACGGCACGATGAGGAACAACAACGCCTTTCGGAAGGCCAGTTGAGCCGGAGGTGTACATGACGTATGCGGCAGTCTCAGCGCTCAACACCAGACCAGGATCGCTACTACATCCCGTTCCAACTATGAGCGGCTCAATAGCGAGAACAGGTATCGTCGCCTCAACCAGGTCATCCCCGCAAAGCACCAGGCGTGCAGCACAATCGGCCATCAACAATTCTTGTCGCGCAGATGGAAGGGCGCGATCGATCGGTACATACACTCCGCCCGCCTTCAGAATCGCCAACTGCGCCACCACAAGAGCGGCGGAGCGGTCCAGCACGGAGGCAATGCGATCCCCAGGCTTGACCCCGAGGGCGATCAGATGATGCGCCAGCCGGTTGGCCCTCGCGTTGAGTTCGCCATAGCTCAGCCGCTCATCTTCGCAGACCAGCGCCATTGCATCCGGCGCCCTTTGCACCTGCGCCTCGAACAGCTCATGGATGCATCGTTCCGACGGATAAGGCGCCGCGGTCCGGTTCAACTCCTCCAAGAGATAGCTGCGCTCCTCGGCCGGCAGGATGTCGATGCGGCCGACCACCTGGCCCGCATCGGCAGCCATCGCCCGCAGCAGCGCCAGCAAATAACCAATCTGCCGCTCGATCGTCGACTGATCAAACAGCGCCGTGACATAACCAAGGGTTCCGGCGATCTCCTCGCCATGCTCGCCAAGGCTCAGCTCCAGGTCAAACTCGACCTGGTCAATCTCCTCCCCGGCAACTTCGATACTCAGTCCCGGCAGGTCCAGTGACCCAACCGCATTGTTCTCCCAAGCCAGCATCACCTGCAACAACGGCGTGTGATCAAGAGCCCGGGGCGGCTGCACGATCTCCACCACCTGCTCGAACGGCAGGTCCTGATGCTCCTGCGCAGCCAGCACCGTGCGCCGCGTCCGCTCCAGAAGCTCCGACACGCTTGGCTCGCCTGACAGGTCCAACCGAATCGCCAGGGTGTTGACGAAGAACCCGATCAGCTCTTCGATCTCCCGATGCCCCCGATTGGCGCTCGGCACGCCGATCACAAGATCGTCCTGTCCCGACAGACGCGACAGCACCGCCGCCCAGGCCGCCAGCACCGTCATGAACAAGGTCGTGCCATGCTGCAGGCACAGCCGCTTCAGCTCCCGCGTCAGATCCGCATCGATGACGATCGGGACCGTGGCCGCGGCAAACGACTGCTGGGCCGGCCGCACACGGTCGGTCGGCAAGACAAGACGGGTCGTGCCCGCCAGGGCGCTGCGCCAATACTGCGCCTGCTTCTGCAGCCGTTCCCCCGACAGCCATTGGCGTTGCCAGGCGGCGTAATCCGGATACTGGATCGCCAGCGCCGGCAAAGGATCGTCCTGACCAGCCCCGAATGCCCGGTAAAGCTGGCTGAGTTCACGCAGCAGCACGCCCATCGACCAGCCGTCCGAGACGATGTGATGCTGGGTCAGCAGGAAGACGTGCTCATCATCCGACATCCGCACCAGATGCCCGCGGATCAGCGGACCGCGCGCAAGATCGAATGGCGTACGCGCCTCTTCTTGGCACAGATCCAAAAGTGCCGCTTCCGCATCAGCTCTGTGCCGAAGATCGTGCTCAAGTACCGGCAATCCCGCATCCGGCGGCAGGATCTCAACGCGGGGCTTGCCTTGCGTCGCGACAAAGACGCTGCGCAGCGCCTCATGACGCGCAAACAGACGGTCAAGGCTGCGCTGCCAGGCGCGGCCGTCAAGCACTCCGCGCAGTCGCAGGGCCAGCGGAATGTGATAGTTCGTGCTGCCTACGTTCAGCTGCGCCAAAAACCATAGCCGCTGCTGCGCAAACGACAGCACCAGCGGCTCATGCCGCGACACGACCGCAATCGACGGCAGCTGTTGCGGACCGGAGCGGCTCAACAGCTCGACGATGCTTGCCGCCAGGTCAGCCAGCACCGGCCTTGCGAACAGCGTCGACAGCGGCAGTTCGACCCCAACAGCCCGTGACAGCCGGCTCGACACCTGCACGGCCAAGAGCGAGTGGCCGCCGAGTTCGAAGAAGTGGTCGTGGCGGCTGATGCGCTCGACACCGAGGAGCTCGGCCCAGATCCGCGCCAGCGCGATCTCGACCGCGCCTTGCGGCGCCTCATAGGCCGCCAGCGCATAGGCTTCATCCGCCGGCGCCGGCAGCGCGTTGCGATCGAGCTTGCCATTTACCGTCAGCGGCAGCGCCGCGATCGGCACGAACGCCGCCGGCACCATGTAGTCCGGCAGCCGGCTACTCAAATGCGCGCGCAAGGCGCCGGCAAGCCCGCCTCCATTGCCCCCGTCCGAGCCGGTCTCGGGGGCGCCGGTCTCGGGCGCGCAGACCACATAGGCGATCAGATGCTTGTCGCCGGCGCGGCTCTGGCGCGCCACCACCACCGCCTCGCGCACAAGGGCGTGCTCGCACAGCTTTGCTACGATCTCGCCCGGTTCGATGCGGTAGCCGCGGATCTTCACCTGGTCGTCGTTGCGGCCCAGGAACTCCAGATTGCCGTCCGGCAGATAACGCCCGAGGTCACCGGTCCGGTACAGCCGGTCGCCCTCGACAAAGGGACTGGCGATGAACCGCTCGGCTGTCAGTTCAGGACGGTTCAAATACCCGCGCGCAACCCCTGCCCCGCCGATGTAAAGCTCGCCCACTGCGCCGAACGGCACGGGCGCGCCATGGCCATCCAGCAGGTAGACCCGCGTGTTGGCGATTGGACGCCCGATGTGAGGCATCTCGGGCCAACATGACGGATCAGCTGCAAGGTGGTGCTCGGAAATGACGCTGATTTCTGTGGACCCATATTGATTGATCAATCTCGCGTTCGGGTGTGCTTCGAAAAAAGCCCTAAGCAGTGGAGTGGCCTGCAATCGTTCGCCGGCTGTATAAAGCTCTCTTAAAGAGGGCAGCTGCACGCGCCGCGTGTTCCAGACTTCTGCAAGATGATTCAATGCCACGAATGGGAGGAAAAGCCGCTCGATCGCCTCCCGCTCGATAAACTCCAATAGGTCGGAGAAACGCCTCCGGGTCTCTTCTCCCAGGAGCACGAGTACTCCGCCGCCCTTCCAACAAATGAACAATTCCTGGCAGGACACATCGAAGTTCAGGGTCGCGAACTGAAGTGTACGCAGTTTTGAGGTGCCAATCCCCGCCAGCGAATTTACAAGCGAGCCGTGGGACATTTCAACGCCTTTGGGCGTTCCGGTTGAGCCTGAGGTGTAGATCACATAGGCGAGATGGCGCGATGTGAGACCAAGCGTGCGCGGGTCGGGATCCGAAGGCGGCCGCTCGCACCAGGCCCAGCTGCCAGTATCCAGATCGACCACGCTCACATTCGCGAGCGCCTCGCCGCCCAATGCGGTTCGACCGGCGGTATCGCAAAGCAGCAGCTGCGGTTCTGCATCGCCGACAATCTGCCGCAGCCGCGCCGGTGGATAGGTTGGATCCAGCGGCAGATAGGCGCCGCCCGCCTTCAGGATCGCCAAGACACCAACCACCATCGCCAGGCTGCGTTTAAGGCAGATCGCCACCGGCTGGTCCGGCTTGACCCCGAGCTCGATCAGATGATGCGCCAGCCGGTTGGCCTGCGCATTGAGTTCGCGATAGCTCAATCTCTCCTTCTCATGGACCACCGCCACCGCCTTCGGCGCCTTCTGCACCTGCGCCTCGAACAGCTCATGGATGCACAGCTCCGACGGATAAGGCGCCGCCGTCCGATTCAACTCCTCCAGTAGATAGGAGCGCTCGTCGGTCGACAGGATATCGATGCAGCCGAACGGCTGCCCCGCATTGGCCCTCACGTCATAAGTTTGCAAATGCTGCGTCATGCAGTCGATCTTCGCCTTGCTCAATATGTCGAGCCTGCCGGGTCGTTGAGCTTGTGGCGCTCGGTTCCGTTAAGGGGCGGGTTGAAGATGCTGACGAGGATCAGGTCCTTGTCCCGTCCCCCGCGCAGAAGATGCTTGTCATGCTTGTCAAGCACATACATGTCGCCCTTACGAATGGAGAAGACATTGCCGTCCATGTCCTCGACCTCGCCCTCTCCGGCGATGCAGTAGCAGGCTTCGAGGTGATTGCGGTATTGCAGAAGCGAAACGGTGTTAGCGCGGACCACAGTGTGGCAGACGCTAAAACCCATGCCGTCCTTATCCGTCAGAAGGCGGTGGCTCGTGCCATTGCCCCAATCGACGAAGTGATCGGTCGCTTCAACGTCGTGCAGGCTACGCACAATCATAGCGTTCGATTGCCGGATTCTCGTTGAATTCATTGTTGCGGCGGCTGGAGGTCGTTGTTTTTGATCTGCAAGCGCGGCTTCCGCGCACTGCCGAAGCATCGGCTACACCCAAAAGGCCTACCGAGCCCTCCCGGCGTCTAGACAAAAATATCGGCGTGAGGGTATTCCGCAGCCGAGCCGAAGGCGTGCACGTACCACCTTGATTTTCATCCTTCTTCGCGGTTCTGCCGCCTGCGTTGGTATGGTCGAGAACGCCGCTGGTGATGTTGCCGGCCAGACAAAGCGGCTCCGGTCGCAGATTTGGCAAGTTGTTTCCTTCCTTTCGCTGTGTCTCGCGGCGCGAATACAGCACCGCAGCCTCTCAGCTAACTGAGCAAACCCCATGCCACGGCCGCCCCAGATAAGAGACAAATGTGTGGCTGTTTCGGCCGGCTAGCGAGCGCAAAGGATTTAGCTGCGCGGCCAAGCCGGCTTCAACTTGCGACGGTAGCCAAGCCCTCAAGGCAGGCGGGGGTCTGCATTCTTCGCGCCAGCCAATGGTCAACAATTCGCAACATGTTCTTGTTGGCTTTGTCGGCTTCCAGACTTACTTAGGTTTCGGCGCACGCAGTCAGCCCAATCCATAGCGGCTTCAGGTTGACGTTGTCCTTCGTCGTTGTCGACAGGTGCAAGCGGACCTATCGCTTACGCCTCCGACATGGATGAAGGTGGGCTGCCATCGTCGGCGCTGTTTGGGTCGCTGTCCGCCTGAAACTTTGTCAGTGATCAGCCGTTTGGGATCCGTAGTACCGCTCCAGCGAGGCGTCCGACGCCGCCCCTCAAGCCCCAGGAGCGTGTCGCGCTGGAGCGTCAGGCCGCCATGTTGGACGCCATGCTCGCGTGCGCCCAACGGCTGTGCCAAGGGTGGGCATCACCTTGCTGCAACGTCGGCAAGCTGGACGTGGCGCTCAACGGCAGCAATGGAACCTCTCTTCAGGGCGCCCGTCGCCATTCGACGAGAATTGATACTGAGTCGGGCCTTCATGAAATCCGCCGAAGAACCGCACCTCGATGCAGGATTCAACACACGCTAGGCCGCTCATTGCATGAATGGGCACCAGAACATTCGTTAGGTTGATTGTTTCCGATCCAGCTCGCTCAGCATAGCGAGATCAACGCATAAGGCTCATTGATGACTGAAGGGGGTTTTGGGCAACGAGAAGGTATTCTCCCCGGAGACGATAAAGCATCCCGGGACGGTTTGTCAGCCGCGAGGATCGGCATTTGCGTGGATAGGCGCACACGAAACGGCAGCAGGCTCGGCGGGATGATCGCCATCTGGCTGCGCCGCTCGACCTTGCCCGGGCGTCGCAGATTCGAGCGATTTCCCTCACGGTCCTGGTTGAGAAACGATATCGGCTTAACCGAACACGTTGGACAATTGGCGATGGATCGAGCTGACGAGATGAGATTGAGGCATGGTGGATGGTTTTAGCTGCGCCCGACAATTAGTTTGCGGCAGGCCACTGGCTGGTTTGCATGGTCAAATGTGATCAGCAATCGCATGCCGCACTTTCTTCGCCCGGGAACTTCCGTGCCCAGCAACGCGCATTGTGGCGAAGGCCAATAACGGATTCGGTGGGTACCCTCGCCATCGCCGCAAACCCGGCCAACACGGCTGAGTTTTTGCCCGTTGGATCGCAATAATTTGGAGGTTCCGCCGGCAGGCGCGAATCAGAAACGCCCGGTCAACGCTCGCCCATCATTCACCACGGTATCCCCAGCCAAGCGAGCTCGACAGCGAGCATCCACGGAAGCAATCACTAGATCAGGTATCTGCAGGGTAAAACTTATTCACTCGCCCGCACGGAGCTGCGCAGTGCCGAAATGACGGATTCGGTTCATGCCCTGCGCTATGGAAAGTCTCCTTGCGATGCCTTGCCAACACCTCTTCCGCTCGGTGCATGGTGCAAAGTGCCCGCCGGATCTGGGAAGCGATTGAAGCAAGGTTGGTGGGAAAGAAATCGATAAACCCGAGCGCCGAGGCGAGCCAGCTCTTGCCGACGCCGGCGGGGCCGCAGATCAGCAGGTTGACGTGGTCGTCGATCCAGCGGCCCTCGACGAGGCTGGCGAACAGCGCGCGGTCGAGACCGCGCGGGGGGCGGTAGGCGACGTCCTCGACGCACGCCTGCTGGCGCAGCTTGGCGTGGCGCAGGCGGGTGGCGAGCCGCTTGTCGTGGCGCAGCGAGGCTTCGCGTTCGAGCAGTAGCGCGAGCCATTCGGCGTGACCGAGGCTATCGGCCTCGCCCGTGGCTTCGATGTCGACGAAGGCCTTGGCCATGCCATGCAGGCCGAGCGCATTGAGCCGGTCGAAGGTCGGATGAGTGAGCAAGGGATCATCTCCTAATTGTAGTAGCGCGGTCCGCGGATGTTGGCATGCAGGATCGGCGCGTCGTCCGCGGAGCGCTTGGGTGAAGGACGCCGATCGAGATTGTTGGCAAGGATCGACTTGACCGAGCCGTAGGTGCGCGCGCCGATGTCGATTGCCCGGGCGGCCGCAGCGTCGAGGCGCTCGCGCCCGTAGGACGCGGCGAGCCGCAGAATGCCGAGGCAGGCGCGGAACCCCTGTTCGGGTTGCGAGCGCTCGTCAAGGATGAGGTCGCACAACGCGCTGGTCGCCGGGCCGATCGCGGCGGCGTCCTGCCGGATGCGCGCGATGGTCCAGCCGGCGTAGCGGCGATGGCTCGAGGCCGTGTGCTCGGGCACGGTGGTATGCTTGTGATTGCCGCTCATGCGCTGATGCGCGGCGATCCGCTCGCCCTTGTGGAAGATCTCGACGGTGCGGGCGGTGAGCCGCACCTCGACCTCGGCGCGCGCGAAGCGATGCGGAACGCTGTAGTAATGCTTCTCCACGTCGACGTGGTAATCGATGCTGACGCGGACGGACCCGCCACTCGGCCGCAAACATCGCCGGCGACATGCGCATCACACCGTCCGCGATCGTTGGCCAAACAAACTTGCAACCTTCGAGGCGCTTGTGCACCAACACCAGGCCCGTTCGATCTCAGACCAAAATCTTGATCCGGTCCGCTCGCTTCGAGCGGAACACGAAGGCTGCGCCGCTGAACGGGTCGAGATCAAGCATCTCCTGCACCTTCGTCGCAAGCCCATCGTGTCCACAGCGGAAGTCAATCGGCCGCGTGGCAACGTAAATCTTCAGATCAGAACCGGCCGCGATCATCGTGACGCTCGCACCGCACGGATCACCCGGGATAGCTGGTCAGCATCTATGGCCGTATCCGTCCGCAGCACGACATCACCGATCGCGATCTCAAGCTTGATCGCCGGAGCCTGACGCTCCTCCAACGCATGGTCTACGACCAGCGGCGCAAATGTCGGCGGGGACGCCTCGCACGACGGCAACATACCTCGCTGTCGAAACCGCCGTCGCCAATCGTAGATCTGCCGGCGCGTCGCTCCGTGCTTGCGCGCCACCTCGAACACCTGAGCACCGGGTAACAGACTCTCGGCAGCGATCCGAGCTCTCTCAGCTTCCGAACGCACACGACGTCCTGACGGCCCTTCAAGGATCTCCAGCCGGCTCAGCGACCCCGCCGATGAGCCGTCTAAATGGACGTCCTTTTTGCTGTCCAATCCCATCCCAAACCTCCGTCCAACCCGGAGGCTTCTTCGCACGGCTATCCAGATCCCGAAGCAAGGGTTCTGGCTTAGCGCTTACTCCTGAGCGGACAGCGGCACAACATCAGGCCTTGTTACATCTTGTCGGTCAAGGCGACTGGTCGGATCAGCAAGCGTTGGGCAAGATCCGTGAGTTAGCGCTACCGGGCATCGAATGTCACGGAGAGATCGAAGCTTGGATCATCGATGATACGGGCTTTCCTAAGAAGGGGCGGCATTCGGTCGGCGTTGCACGGCAATTGCGGTCAGTTGGGCGAGCAAGACAATTGTCAGGTTGCCGTGACGCCTTCGCTCACGAACCATCATGCGGCTTGCCGGTTGCCTATCGACTCTATCTACCAAGGGAATGGGCGACGGACCGTGTACGTCGGCGCAAAACCGGAGTTCCCAAGGACATCACCTTCAAGACGAAGCCGGCAATTGCACTCGATCATGTGCGCTGGGCCTGTGCGTGGGCTTGCCGCGCGGCGTGGTCCTGATGGACGCCGGCTACGGCCCGATACCGCTCTGCGTGGGAGTATACCGAACTGGACCTGAGCTTGTGGCCAGCATCTTGCCAGAAACCTCGGTATGGGCGCTCAGAACCGGACCGCGGCCGCCGAAGAAGTGGTCGGGGAACGGACGATCTCCAAAACTGCTACGGCGTGATAGCAAACACCGACCGATTTCGGTCACGAAGCTTGCGATCGGTCCGCCAGCGCATGCTTGGCACAAGATCACGTGCCGTGAGGGCACGGCAGAACAGCTGTCTTCGCGTTTTGCCCGTGTGCGCGTCCGTCCGGCGCCCGTGCTGGTAAACTCGGGCGGGCCCTCTCTCGTATTGAGGAAACAGCCGTCAGGTTCGATGCGTCGAGGTCGTTTGCCGATGCAGCGGTCCCTTCGCCGCGATTAATCAAGCCCGCATCGCCGACTACAGTATGGATCTGCATATGGGGGTCCACTTGCTGCCAAGAACTAATGCCGACATTGATTGATGTACTCTTATTGGCTGCTAGTTGCACAAGAACTGAAAGGTTACGTGTGCCTTTCTGGTCGGCAAAGTCGCGAACTCACCTCCGATAGAACAACACGCGACCTAGGGGTATCAGTTGCAGCAGGTAATCGAAATCCGCGACATTGGCGGTGAGAACAGTGAATCCGGCTTTTTGGGCTTGCAGGAATAGAACGCTGTCCTGAAGCGCACGCAACTTGTCGTCCTTCTGATAGCCCTGCAGCCGGCAAAGCATGCCCGAGAGGAGCGCGGCGCGGCCAACAATCTCCACATCCGGAGCAAAGATTCGGTGAGACGGCATGCTCGAGATTGAGGCGCCGATCTGCTCGATAGCCGCGCGCGTCCCAGGATGTTTGGGATCTAGCACCCCGACTGTGTGCATCAGCTCCTGGATGGCCACAGTCGAGTGGTTGGCGTGCCGAAGGTCCAATAGGTCCGCGACGATGCTTGGTGCGCGCCCCTGAAGTCCATCGATGTAGACGCAGGTGTCGAGCAGAAGCTCCTGACCCGCCTCGGGCCTATCACCAAGGAACGGAAGTTCGTGATCGGCCTGCCTCGCCAGTGTCGCGCCAGGATCAAACCGCGCCCAACGAAGCGCCGCTGCGAAATCGAATTCCGCCACCTCAGAAGCCGAGCTTGAGGTTGGGGTCGACCGAACCCATCGTCTTCCGGAACGTCTCGCTGAAATTGTCGTCGAGCGCGAGGCTCGCGAGCGCAAATTCGATGAGATCCGTGTCCGCGGCGATACCGGTCTGCTGTTTCGCTCGCTGGATCAGCTCCCGGCTGGTCCGCCCAGCGATCCGCGCCCTCTTCTCTCCGAGCAGCCCCGAATGCTCTGCTGCGCTCATGACGGCGGTAACGCGCGAGGCCGCACCAACCCCGAGCTTACCGATCTTGGTCTTGTGGCCGAGTGTGGAACGCTTGCCGCGGGATGCGGGCTTCCTTGTGCTGATTTTCGGCATTGGTCGACCTTGTATAACAAAGCTCGATTTTGTTTAACATAGCGCCTTCCCTCCTCGCCTTCAAGTCGCAAGGGCGGTATCGTCGGAGACGATTTTCCATGAGGAGGCAGCTACCGCCGTTCCAATAGATTTTGGCGCTGCGCGTGGCTTCACGGGCAGGCACCAAGGCCCCCGCTGGACAGTAGCCAGCGAGATATCTTGAACGCGCTCGGATCGGCAGGGCTCCGGAAGGCTGTCGACGCCGTCTGAAGCGCACTCCGATGGAGGTGTAGCGAGACCGAACTTTGGACCAGTCAGAACTAGAGTTTTCGCCCTTGATCACGTTGGCGGGCTGGTGGCGCCGACATGGTTCTGCAGCAAAATCGGTGGTCTGTTGCCGATCGCCCCGTGGGGCCGTTCTTCGTTATAGTATCTGCACCAAGTCTCCACTTTTTCCTGGGCGTCCGCAAGGGACAGGAACCAGTGCGTGTTGAGGCATTCGGCCCGGAAGCGAGCGTTGAAGGCTTCGATGAACGCGTTGTCCGGCATGATGTAGCCGGTGTCCCGGTTTCCAGACTCGATCTAGCCCATTAGCGTAGACCGATCCGGGCCTCGGGGCACCGGGAGCACGCAAGTGCGGGCAGGCCGTCGCACCGACATGAACTGCGAGTTCGAGGTCGTTATCTGGCCGCCCCTACGACTAGCCCGGATGCGCTGCGAGCGCGATCCGTAATTGTCGTGTTGCCCGCAGCTCCCTTTCGCACTGACCATGGAGGGAGAGAGGGGCATCATTGGCATGGACATCCATCGCGTGGCGGCCGGGGCCGTGGCTCTGCTCGAGCGACATCTAACGAAGCTCGGCCGCATTCAGATGACCCGTGACAGCTTAGAGGCTTTCGCCAGGAAGGAACTTTACCCATGACGATCACGTGGTCGTCGAGGCGACTGGCAATGCCGCGGCCGTTGTCGAAGTTCTGGCTCCGTACGTCGACCGTGTTGTCATCGCCAACCCGAAGCAGGTGCGGTTGATCGCGCACGCAAAGATCAAGACGGATGCGATCGATGCCGCCGTGCTCGCGAAGTTATACGCCACAGGATTTCTTCCGGAGGTCTGGGTACCCGATGAGCGCACTATGGCCCTGCGACGGCAAGTTGCGCGCCGCACGCAGCTCGTGCGGCAGCGGGTACGCTTGAAAAACCTCATTCAGTCGATCCTTCACGCCCACTTCATTCCGCCCTGTCCACACCTCAACCTTGTAGGGATCAGCGGTCGCAGGTGGATCGCCGCCCAGAAGGTACCTGCCGACGAGCGTGCCGCAATGGAGCGGCACTTGGCGCAGATCGACCTGATCCAGGGTTCGTTGAAGGAGATCGAGGCGGATATCGCGCGTGAAGCGATGTCCGATCCGGTCATTCGGCGGCTGATGACGCTTTCGGGTGTGAATATGACGGTGGCTTGGGCGTGGCCGCGGCCGTCGGCGACATTCGGCGCTTTGCCGACCCGACCAGGCCTGGGCTAAACCCGAGCGTACGGCAGTCTGGCGAGGGCTCCGCCTACCTTGGCAGGATCACCAAGCAGGGCCGCGGCCAAGCTCGCGGAATGCTTGTCGAAGCAGCATGGGCTGCAGCCCGTTCGCCGGGACCGCTGCGTGCATTCTCCAGCGTGTGGCTTCACGACGCGGCAAGCACATCGCGGCAGTCGCGACGGCGCGGAAGCTGGCGATGATCATATGGCATATGCTGACCAAGAGCACCGACTAGATCTGGACCAGGCCGGCTATGCTGGCGCGCAAGTTCCGGAGCATCGAACTGCGCGCTGGACTACCTACCAGCCATGCCAAGCGTGGATCGGCCTATGACTACAATATCCCCGCGAAGAGGGCTGAGAAACGAGCACGCGTGGAATCCGCCGAGAAGGAGTATACCAGGCTCACGTCCCGGTGGCGGGCAAAGCCGCGATCCCGACAAAGCAAGGCTTCTGCGACATAGGGCTTGTCTACAACATCCGTGTCGGTTGGCTTAGCGGGCCGCGAGAAGTCCAGGGTGACACCGCGCTAGGACCGCTGTGGACGAATGATGGGTTTCGCGCGCACCTGGCCGACCGCACGTGCTTCAGCAACCCGAAGGTCCCCTCAATATCTCGGCGACATCGTCCTGGCCCCGCATGCTTGACAGCGGCCAAACCAGTTACAATCGGCAGAAGAACGGCTGGACGTTTTGCGTCGAGCTAGACACTGGCTCTGCCAAGCTGCCTAGTCTCCAACATCGTGGAGCGCCGAGCTGCAGGACAAGGCCGCCCCGTCTTGGCCGGTAAAGTGGGTCGTGGAGTCAAATCTCATCGACGAGATCCCTTAGCGAGCATTCATTCTGCAGCGTTACGGTTTTCGACCGCGCAAACGAGCAGGTCGAAGAAGGCCGCTCCTGAGAGGATGTCAGTTAGATGCCGGACCGGGTCTAAAACAGTAAACCAACATATGGCTTGAACCTCACGTAGCGTCAGATCGTAAGCTCCGAAGAGCACGCGCCATGCTCGCCGCAGCGGGTCATGACATCGGCAAGGCAGAATGTGAATGGCGTAAACTGTGATGAGTAATGATTAAGGTGCGCGTGCCAAGAGATCTGTGGACGATGTAAACGTGAGAATGCGTGAGGCCGCACCCGCGACTCAATCGTCTTATTGGCCTCGCAATCGCAAACAGCTCGAGCCGTAAATAGAAGCAGCTCGTCCCGAATAGGATTGTACATGCACTGTTGCTGAACGTGAAAACCGGAATTCCCTCTTATAGACGCTAGGCGCCTCCGGCGGAACCCAGGAATGACAGATGTTGGCACTTGACGCGGCAATAACTGAGATTGACCGTTCTCATCAAATACGTGAATTCTCAATCACCGTGCTCAAGCACGCAAAGCAGCTTCGGCCGGCGGATCAAACAGCGTTCCTGCAAAAGGCAGCTTCGCAGTTCCAGCTTAGATTTGTCGAATGCTTCGAGGAAAACATCCTCGCTGGGAAATCCTGGGACTATGCGACCACCTGCAATGCGATAAGCCGGGTGGGTGGGGGTGAGGCTGGGGTAACGGCCTGCGCGCGTATTGCTGCTCGCGTGTCACGGTTTGATAATGCGTTGATAAAGAAGATCGGATTCAGAGCCATTTCACTTCTCGCATCGTCCTTCAGTCGGCACTTCAGAGTGACCGAATGCTGTAATGGAGCGATCCGATTGGCCGAATTTTGTGGCGATCACGAGAGCGGATTCCAGGAATTGAACAGTCAAAGTCTGGCGTCGTTGGTGAATGGCTTCAGCAAGTGGCCGAAACAAGCAGCCTGCCAGCGAGCTACGGTCGTAATCGCGAAGGAAGTCATTCGCCGAGCGGGTCGTCCTGGCCGGCTCTCGGATTTTGCTCCGCAGGGACTCGCGAACTTGGTGAACGGTTTCAGCAAGTGGGAGGAGGATGCGGTCGTGCGCGAAGCCGCAGGGGTGATCGCAGCTGAGATTGTCGACGGTTCCATCGAGATATCCGAATTCACCCAGCAGCATTTGGCGAACCTGGTGAATGGTTTCAGCAAGTGGTCGGAAGACAAAGGCTCTCGGCAAGCCACAATCGTAATCGCGGACGAGATCCATCGTAGAGCCGCCGGGCAAGGCGATTTCAATCAGCAGGACCTCGCGAGCTTGGTGAACAGTTTTAGCAAGCGGCCAGAAGAGGCGGCCTGTCGGAAAGCCGGGGTCGCACTCGCCTGTCAAGTCCTTCACGCTGGGGCCGCCAGACGCTCTCAATATACTCCGCAGGGACTGACCAATCTGGTGAACGGTTTCAGCAAGTGGTGGAACGAGGCAGCTTGTCGCCAAGCCGCAGTCGCACTTGCCCATGAAATCATGGCGGCTCGGCTATCCCATTATACTGAGCAGGCATTGGCGAACCTGGTGAATGGTTTTAGCAAGTGGCCGCAAGAAGTGGCCGTTCGCGATGCCACAATTGCGATCGCGAGCGAAATCATTCGCCGTCCCCGACTCTCTCAATTTACTCAACAGGGACTGACAGACCTAGTGAACGGCTTCAGCAAGTGGCCCGAGGAGGTCGAGCTGCGGAAAGCTACGGTCGCAATCGCGAGCGATCTCGTTCACCACGACGCATGGCCTTCCAATTTTAATCAGAAGGAGCTCGCCAAGTTGGTCAACGGCTTCAGCAAGTGGCCGGAAGAGGCAGTCTTTCGTGAAGCGGTAGTTGCAATTGCGAGCAAGGTGGTCTGCCGCATCGGCTGGCTGTCCAATTTAGGGACGCAGGACCTGTCGAACCTGGTCAACGGTTTGAGCAAATGGCCCAACGAGGTGGCTTCTCGCCGAGGGACGATTGCGATCGCTGAGGAGGTCCTTCGCCGCTCCGCCAAATTATCCGATTGTACTCAGCAAGGATTGGTAAATCTGGTAAACGGCTTCAGCAAGTGGCCGGAAGATCAAGCCTGTCGCAAAGCGACGGTCGAACTGGCGCACGTCGTCCTTCGCTCTGATGTCGCTCAGTTCTCCGACTACACTCAGCAGGCGCTGGCTAATCTGGTAAACGGGTTCAGCAAGTGGCCTGAAGTAGCCACCTTATGCCAAGTGGCAGTCGAACTCGCTCGCGAGGTCCTTCGTCGCGCTGATCGTCTCTCTGATTTCACCCCGCAGGATATTGCCAATCTGGTGAACGGTTTCAGCAAATGGCCTGAGGAGGCGACCATTGGCCAAGCCGCGCTCGCACTTGCCGGCGAGGTCTATCATCGTGCCGCTCGTCTCTCAGGTTTTACTGAGCAGGGATTGGAGAATTTGATAACCGGCTTCTGCAAGTGGTCGAGAGAGCCGGCATGTCGCCAAGCTACAGTCGCGATTGCGACAGAAGTCGTTCGCCGCGCCCATCGCAAATAGTGGCTCTGCGACTTTGCTTCTCCGTGTTCGGGCTGCAGAGATGTCGTTCGCTCGGGCAAACTGGAAGACGGCCACTGATATCGTTGAAATAGCCTTGAATCGAACGCCACGTCAGGTTGTAGGCTTGGGCGCGACACCAGCCTTCTTCATGTCAGGCAGGTGAAGAAAGGATAAGTTGATGAAGGTGACGATTCTCGCTGCTCTGCTCGTTTCCGCCGGAATTGGACAGGCGAATGCTCAGACAGCGACGCGCGGACAATCGCAGTTCAATACCTGCAAGCCTTGCCACCAGGTGGGTGACAACGCCAGGAACGCCGTCGGCCCAACCCTCAACGGGCTGATTGGACGTAAGGCGGGATCGGTTGAGGGCTATTCCTATTCAGAGGCCATGAAGAACTCTGGGATCACCTGGACCGACCGCAACCTCTCCGACTACATCCACGATCCAAAGGCGACGGTTCCCGGCAATAAGATGGCTTTTGGTGGAATGAAGGACGATCAGACGATCTCAGACATCATCGACTACTTGCACACCTTCGATAAGGCGCCTGTTAAGCTTCGTCAGTGAATGGACGGGTCGGTCATGAGAACGTGAGAAAAGCTTCGAGCCGGCGGTAAGTCGTCAAGTTCGCGCTTCTCGGAGCGAGGCACCCATGATCAAGCTTGCACTGGTGCCAATATTTCCATCGGCATGGTCATCCGTAAGCCGTCGAATACGCGGCGGCTTAGCGGGTGATCGCCCGTATGTCGTGTTCTGGCGATCGAGCACAATGGCGGCGATCGCGACAAGATAGACCCTTATATCACCGGGTCTCCATGTTGTGAACCTCGAGTTCCAGACTTTTGCAGCGACCGCCCCATTCATGGTCATGACTGTCTTGGCATGGATCGCATCCCTCGTGGCTAAGGGTCACGTGCCGAGCATATCGTTGATCACCAGCGTCACCGTGTTGGCGTTCGTGTTTAGTCCCAAGCTTTGATGGTGCATTCTTGTCGCACGATTCGAAGGATGCGCTACGGGACAGGTTTTACACGGCTGCGCCACCACGACGGAGGCGGTCCGTCGAGCAATACAAAATAGTCAAGAGAACCTGATAATCGTCCTTGCTCATCGCCATGAGCGCATCACTCGTGATGCTGTGCATCGATGCAAGGTCAACCACTCTCTTGAGAGTCCTTCGGAGAAGCACCTCGACCATCTACCGAATCTCCCTTTCTCCGGCGTGATCATTGAGCATTTGCGGGATCGCGTGCTTTGGAAAATCGCTTGGCGCCTCACGGAAGTCCGAGCCGACGGCATGACCGACGGCGGGGTAAAGCCGCAACTCGCGGCGCGACCGATTGTCAGCCTGGGGATGGCGGCCGTCAGGTGTCCGCACCGGAAAGAATGGGTTCTTCGCCGAAGGGGCGGTTAATGATCGATAGCGCGTCGGGCGCGGTGAAGACGCGGTTGCGCGCATAGCCGGTACGCTCGTTCAAGATTTTATGCTCGACCAGTTGTTCTACCGCTTGCGAGGCTGCAGGCACCGTAATGCTGAGAAGCGAGGCCAGACGCTTGACGGTCAGCACCGGATAGTGCGGCAGAACATCGAGTGCGCGCAGGCTGGCTGAGCCCTGGCGAAACTTCCGCCGCTTCCGCCATAGATCGCCAAGAGCAGACAAGGCGTCGCGGGTCTTCAGGAGTTCATCTGTGGTGCCGACAATCGCGTCCGCCATGAAGCCGGCCGCTTCGTGCCATTCGAGGCGCTGCTGAACCGCCTTGAGCGATTCGTAGTAAGCTGTCTTGTGGGCTTCAATATACGGTGACAGGTAAATCGGCATCATGCCTTCAGCGGCCATCATCAATGGCAACAGCAGACGGCCAACGCGACCATTGCCATCACGAAACGGGTGGACTGCCTCGAAATGTGCATGCGCAACCGCCATTCGCACAATGAAGCTCTGGTACATCGCCTGCATGCCCTCGCAGCGCATATACTTTATCGTGTCCTCAAGACACGCGGCAATGTCCGACGGCGGCGTCGGATTGTAGGTCGAGTAAGCAATATCTCCTCTGCCGCCGATCCAGACCACAACCTGGCGAAGATCGCCGAGCTTGTCTTTGTATTCGGCGTCGCCGCGCATGACGGCGCGATGCAGATCCTGCACCAAACCGCTTGTAAAGATTTCCAGTTTCTCTTGTCTGGCCCGCGGCAGGAAGTCATCGAGCGCGAGCGCGTAGTCACGCACCTGAACTAGCGCCTCGCTCAGCTGGGAATCTTCGCTTTCTTCACCGGACAGCAATTCGTCAAGCGTGCTGTTGGTGCCTTCGATCGCCGAGCTGCTGACAGCTTCCCGCCGTGGCAAGATGCGGCTGATCAGATACGGGTCCTTTAGTTCGGCCGCGAGCGTCTCGATGCGCACCAAGGCTGTATCCGCCGCCCTGAGCCGGGCAAGGATCGACCCCACGGCAACGCCGTCCTCAGGCGGGGGCAGCGGAACCACGCCATAATGTGCCGCATAGGGCGCCGGTAGCCGCTTCAATCGTTCCCGCACGGCGTGAGTGAGATGATCGCGGTTCAACGGAAACCTTTCGCAGAGGAGCTAAGTCAAGATCCATAATAAAGGTTATTTATATATACTTCAATAAAATGGCCGACGCAGGATCCTACGTAAGGCTTGCTGAGTTCCTTTTCTAAGGAACCGCTTGCACGTGCTGTCGTTATGACTCATGTACCGTAACGACAGTACGGGGACGTTTCATCGCCGATCCTACGGTAGTCAGGCGAGTAAAACGCCAGCGCGACGTTCGCCTGGCTGAAGGCTGGCAGGAAGTTCGTGTGTGGGTGCCCACC
Source organism: Bradyrhizobium sp. USDA 4503 (assembly GCF_054055815.1). Taxonomy (NCBI): domain Bacteria; kingdom Pseudomonadati; phylum Pseudomonadota; class Alphaproteobacteria; order Hyphomicrobiales; family Nitrobacteraceae; genus Bradyrhizobium; species Bradyrhizobium sp. USDA 4503. The sequence goes on along the minus strand of NZ_JBSRXS010000001.1, from coordinate 8,125,773 downwards.
GAGCAAGACGCAAACGACATCTGGAAGCTTCGATGCTTGTTCAGATATCGACTGCTCTATCAAGGAGACTTAGCTGACCTCCCGGAGCTTGGTTCGGGACTTTTTCCGGGACTGTGCGAGCCGCTTGACGGCGTCGGCGACGTCTTCGTCCAGGACGTGCGCATAGCGCAGCGTCGATTTGATGTCGGTGTGATTTAGAGCCTTCTTAACCAGCTCCAAGTTGCCGGTGAGGCGCAGAAGCTTCGTCCCGTGGTCGTGGCGGAAGTCATGGAAGCGGAAATCCACGAGGCCCGCGCTGGCGCGCAGCCGCTGCCAGGCGCTCTTAACCCCGTTGTAGGTCAAGCGGTAGCGCTGGCCGGCAACGCGGCCGACGCGCTTCGAATTGTCGGAGATCCAAGCAGATCGTGCGCCTCGGCAAGGGCGACAAGCGGGTGGTCGTATCGATCACTCCGACCATCCGTGAGATCCTGTTCCCGCTGCGTACGCATCCGGCCAGCACCCCGGGCAGTCGCGCCGGTCTGCCGCGGCGCCTCAGGCAGCAGCCGCTTTGGACTGTTGGGTCGCCTTCCAATTCCACGGGAGCAGGTCGGCGACTCTGTTGACGGGGTGATCTGGAAGCCTGGCCAACACGTCAGCGAGCCAGGCTTGCGGATCAACGTCGTTCATCTTGCAGGTTTCGATCAGGGTATAGACAGCGGCGGCACGATTGCCGCCAGCATCTGAACCGGCGAAGGTCCAATTTCGTCTTCCGACAGCCACACCGCGTAACGCTCGTTCGGCAGCGTTGTTCGAGAGGCAGATGCGGCCGTCGTCCAGGAAGCGGGTGAACGCGGCCCAGCGGTTGAGCAGGTAGTTGATCGCCTTTGCAGTATCGTTGCCTGATGAGAGCAACGTTCTCTGCTGGCGCATCCAGATTTCGAGATCGGCGACGATCGACCTCGACTTATCACAACGTACCGCAAGTCGCTGTTCCGGCGTTTTGCCGTTGATGGTCCGCTCGATCTCGAACAGGATATCGATGCGTCGCACGGCCTCGCTGGCAATCGGCGCCTCTCCAGATTTCGCCAGCTCGAAGAACTTTCTGCGGCCGTGGCTCCAACAGGCCGCTTCAAGGATCGGAGCCGGCTTCCTTTGGGCCTTGTAGAGCTGGTTATATCCATCAAAGGCATCGGCCTGCATCAGGCCCACATAGCCGGCAAGATGGTTTTGCGGATGCTCTCCAGCCCGGTTGCGTGAGTAGTAGAACAGGGCCGCAGGCGGATCCGAGCCGCCAAACGGCCGGTCATCGCGAACATAGGTCCAGATCCGACCGGTCACCGTCTTAAGCTTGGCCAGTACCGGCACCGTCGTATCGTCGGCGTGGATGCGTTCCGCGCTCATGACGTGGATCCGGATGGCCTCAATAATGGGATCGAGTGCTACCACGCAGGCGCCGACCCGATCCGCCAGGGTCGAGACGTCGATCTCGATCCCTTCGCGAGCATAGGTCTTGCTCTGTCGGTTCAACGGCTGATGCAGCAGGAACTTGTTGACCAGAACCATCGCCAGCAGGCTCGGCCCGGCAAAGCCTCGCGGGATCGGATGGGAGGGCGCCGGAGCCTCTGTGATCGCTTCGCAATCTCGGCAGGAGAACTTTTCGCGGACATGCTCGATAATCTTCCAGCGCCGCGGCTCGCATTCCAGGGTCTTCGATACCACCTCGCCGAGCTTGTGCAGTCGCTCGCTGCCGCACTTGCCGCATACGCAAGGCGCGGGTTCGACGACACGTTCGATGGGCAGATTGTCCGGCAGCGGATGTCGCGGCGGCCGCGGATCTTGCGCGCGCTTCTCCTTAGCGGCCCCTGGCGCGGCGATCTCCGCCTTGGTTTCCTGCTCGGCCTGGGTCTCTTCAAGATCCTCGATGGCGAGTTCGAGCTGCTCGACCAGCAGCTTGCCGCGCTCAGAAGATTGCCCGTACTGTTCGCGCCGTGCCTTGGCCAGCATCAGCTTCAGCCGCTCGATTTCCAGCCGGCCGACCGTCACCTCGCTCTTCGCCAGCGTCAGCTGCTCGCGTTGCGCAAGGATCATCGCGTGCGCAGCGGCAAGATCGGCGGGAAGCGGATCGGAGGGCATCGTCACGATGACCAACCAACCATATTCGCCGCAAAAAATCCCGCTGGATTCCTGCCGTGAGTCAAAGAGCCACAGCTTAACCGGAAGCCTGCGGACGCCAAGTTGCCTGCGGCATTCGCCAGTCGATGCCGGACAGGAGATAAGAGAGCTGCGCAACGCTGATCGTCACAACGCCGTCCGCCATTGACGGCCACAAAAAGCGGCCGCGCTCCAGCCGCTTCGTGAACAGACATGCGCCCTGGCCATCATGCCAAATGATCTTGATCAGGTCGCCGCGGCGGCCCCTAAAAACGTAAAGATCGCCAGCGTGTGGATCCCGCTTCAAGCTCTCCTGAACCAGACGCGCAAGGCTCGGGAAGCCTCGGCGCATATCGGTATGGCCGGTCGCAAGCCACACCCGTACATTACCCGGTATGGCGATCATCGGCGCTCAAGCACCTCGAGGACCCGCGCCAGTGCCTCCGGGTCGACGTGCGCATCCACCCGGATGCGTCGCCGGTTGCCAAGATCAATCTCGATCAATCCAGTACGCGCGGACGCTACGGAGCGCACCCGACCGTCACCCGCAGGCAAAAGCTTCGCAGTTTCCTCCACCTCCGTAGCGACGACCTGCACCGGCGCAAAAGATGGTACAACCTGCTCTGATGTCCGTGCTTGTCGACGCCAGGTAAACACCAGGCTGGCCGCGACTCCGTTGCGGCGCGCAACCTCAGTCACCTTCGCGCCCGGCACCAACGTCTCCTCGACAATCCGTGCCTTGTCGTCCTGCGACCAGCGCCGCCGCCGCTCCAGCCCGCCCAAAACCTCGACCCGCATCGCCTGATGACCTTAAAGCTAGACTTAAGGCTACACGCTTCGCGAATTACCTCGCGTCACGCAAGACGGCGCCCGTCGGATGCGTACCCCGCTGCAGGGGCAGCACCACGAGTTCGTGTTCAGGTTGGCCGCCGGGCCGCTTCTTGCCCTTGCCGGGCTTGGTGACGATGCCAGCCTCAGCCAGCGCGGCGCTGATGTCGCGCAGTGACGTGCGAGGCTGCTGCGCGCGCAGCTGTCGGGCCATCGCAACGGCCTCGGGATGGCTCTCGGCGATGGGCTTCCGCCCTTCTACGCGGACGCCGGTGCGGCGCTTACGCTCGCGGGCACCACGTAGCTTTGCTACCGTCATCGCCTTGTCGAATTGAGCCACGGCGCCGAGGATCTGCCGGACAAGCACGGCGGTCGGCGGCTCAAGCTCTTTGACAAGCTCGGGATGGCGATTGAGGACGGTAATGAGCTAGACCGTCGGACCGCTCGGTTCGACCAGACCTCGTTCATATTTGTCGAATGCACTCGGCCCGCCCCGGAAAACGGCGCCGGCCCTGCGTTGCGACAGACCAAGCTTGGTTCGGACCTTGCGGATCGTCTCCTCGAGCCCAGCGAAGGGCCTCGGCGAGGCGCAAAAAATTATTGGGGTTTGGGGTGTGAGCCGCCGCATGTGATGGATCGGCCTTGAGCCTCGGCTTCGATCCTGGGCGCCGACACGGTCGACGGCCATACTTCGACGACCATCGAAAAATAACGCGGGTGTGCGCGTGTGTGGGTGGCTGCGCCCACCACTCAGGCGGCTTCAGACTCTTGCGCGAGCGCGCGCTCCACGGCGTCCGGATCACGATCGATAATCGTCAGATAGGCGCGCGCGGTCTGATCGGGAGCATATCGCCCTTGCTCCCAATCTCGCAGGCTGGCGAGCTTGACAGAGAAGCGCAGGGCAAACTCCTCCTGCGTCAGTCCGACCTTCTTTCGAATTGCCTTCACATCGATCGTTGCCGGCACGAACGTCTTGTAAGTCGCCGGATCGGCCTCGCCGCGCGCGATCGCGCGGCCCTCCTTCGCCGACTGGATCAGCCGCTTACCAAGGGTGGTCATCGTTATCCCTCCAGACACACTCACACTTCATCACACCGAACACTCAAAACCCAACTACACACTCAATGACCTGAGATTGAAGCAACCTTGATCGCTACTCCTTTTCGATAGTCATCCGCATATCCCTCAAGTTCTTTCTTGAGGGCGTTCCGCTCCGCCTTGCTCAAATTTGCCGCCTCTCCCTTGTTGATTAAGGCCAGCAGCAGGACCGGCACGTCGTTGCCCGCGAAATAGTGGACGGTCCGATATCCGCCACTCTTGCCTTTACCGCGACCAGGGAAACGCACTTTGCGAGCTCCGCCGGTCCCCTTCATCATATCGCCCTGCGTCGGATCTTCGGCGATCGCGGTAACGATGGCCATCTGCTCCTCTTCCGAGAGGCCAGCCGATGCTGCGTCGGCAAGGAATGTCGGGTTCGGATCACGCTCTGCATGCGCACAATGTACGGGAAACCCGTAGTTATTTCAAGGGGGGGTCTTGGTCGTCGGATCAGAGAGGTAGACGTAGATCGACATTGGTCAGGATCGCTTTCAGTTATGCGATCCGAGCTGTGGGGATGTTTCCGGCCATTGCGGTAACGGAACCAACCTCCACCGCGCGGAATATCGCGGTTGGGATGATTCCCGTCACCAAGTGCGTCTTGGACCCGGAAGCGTCTCTTGGAATAGCCCGGCGCGGGCATCAAGAGCGTTGACCTGCTGGTTGCTCTAAAGCATCGAACTCCTGCGCCCGAAAGTGCAGGTCAGGAAACTGAATACCCTGATTCTCGGCATGCTTGGAAGCCAGCGCGCTCGCTCCGGCGGCGCGCTTCACCGCCTCATGGCGAACGCCTCGACCTCCTCGAGCGTGGCGGTGTACTGGCGGCCGGCCCAGCCGAGCAGAATGTGGCCGGATTGAAGTACCATGTAGCCGACACCGTAATGCTTGCGCAGCCAGGAGCGGGCTGGCGTCTTGGCCAGAGTATAGCCGCCCTTGGTCAGCCGCCGGCGGAGGCGATCTTCACGGATCTTGGTGGTGGTGGTGTTCATAGCAACGGTTTCCATCTATTTGGGTTTGCTACCGTTGCGATGAGCCGACTGGCGGTCAGGAGCGGATGACCGGGCGGCGGGGCATGATGCCTTGCCCATCGCTCAGAGCGATCCTGATCGCGTTTCAAGGGGGTGGCGCGACAGGATTGACGATGTCGCTGATGATGTTGGTGTCGAGAAGATAACGCGTCACAGATCGGCCTTACGCCCTTCTTCACGGGGGCGCGTCAGGTCGAGATCGGCACCAACGAGCGGCGAGCGACGCAACGCACTCAAGATGCCACCGGGCTTCGGTGGCTCGCCGGAAACGGCCTGTTGCGCCGCGCGTCGGAGATGCCCGGCTTCCGTCTGTCTGTTTCCGCTTGGACAAAGTCCCGCGCGGCCTTCTGTGCGGAATCATATGAGTTTGTCGCGGCAAGCCGTGTTGCCATCGTCGATAGGCCTGGCAGCCGTCGGATACACTGACGGGATTTCGCGGCAGGTTGACATGTCGAACGAAATCGAATCGGTCGTCGCCAAGTATTTTGGCGATGCCCGCAACGAGATGTGAGCCTGTCAGGAACCAGTCATCGGCAACGCCGTCGGAACATGTGCCTAGGTTGCGGTCTTGCCTGGTGTCGTGGGTCGCTTGGGTGTCGAATGCTGATCGAGACGGTGGCGACTACCACGCGCAGCACGGCCGACGCTTGGCAGATCACAAGCATCACCGCCAAAGGTCCGTGCTGATCGAGTCCGGCCGGGGCCCTTAGCGCTGGATCGCGCGGCGGGGCAAGCGCGTTAGTCCGCAAGGCGCTTGCGATTGTTCTGATATTGTGTTCGACCATCTCGATGTAGCTGGGAGCATTGCCATTCTCGTAGGTCAGGCTAACGGCGTTGACTTCCTTGGCGAGTAGCAAACTTTGCGGTAGCTTCAGCAAACGACGAGCCATCGGCAGCTGAAAGGGCAGCAGTATCTCCCACCTTCTCGATCGTTTTGCGCGGAAGCAACAATTCACGTCCCATCTTCCGTCACACCACCACGTGGTCCAATCCAGAAGCAAACAATCGGCGCTTCCCTCGATCGGATTGGTCGGCCAGCTTTCAAAGACCCAGAAGCTGAGCCCGTACTCGCGCATCACCTTCTTCTCTTCTCTGTCGACATTCGTGCTGAGAGGCTCGTCATAGGCGGCAAAATATAGTTCTAGTCGCCGCACCAATTCTGGCTCGGATATCAAAACGTCCAGAATGCGAGAATTCGGCGGTCCTCTCCAAGGGAGGCGTTCGCGGGTCTTTTCCGCGTTCAGCAAATCGTTTTCTGTGATTGGTCGCACGCGAAACCGTTCGTCGAACATCGTTCGAATTGAGGCCAAGCCGTCGGCATCGGTGATCAGCATTCGCCTCTATCGTAGTAGTGACGCATGAACCCAACCGGATACGGCGCCCGGAGCCCCGGCTGCAACCGTGGCCACATCGAAATCCGATCCGCGCCTGGTCAATCTGGTGCGCCTGCTTGCTCGGCAGACGAGCCATCCATTCCCAGAGGCGGACACAATCTTTCCAGTCACCTACCAAGCCTATCAATTGATCAACAAGACAGACACATGGCATGCATCCGCGTCCGTGAACCCCTCAAGAACATTGACCTCGATTTGGGTCGAGAAGAATGAAACGGCTGCTCCTGGGCACGATAGTCATCATCTTGCTGGTCGCAGCTGTCGCCGATCTGGCCGCGCGGCTCTGCCAGCGAAGCGGTTCAGACATCGGTATCAATCGCGGCGGTGGCCGTCGATGCTGGGAGTACGTCAACGCCGGAGATGTGGTCCGTGCGCAGCCTCCTGCCCTGACGTATCCTGGTGCGACAGGAGGCCCGCTCGGCGGTGAAATCGGCTTCCGCTGGCAGATCGCGAACTCGGTGTTCGGCATCGCGGTGAAAGGCAACTGCGCCAATCCCGAAGACTGTAACGCTAAACTCGTTCTGCCGGGCCTTCAGGATGAAAGCCAGATTGTTACAGGCGGCCCGGTTAAGGACCCGTTCGGTTACACCTGGAATGAGGTGCTTGTGTACGTAACAGGCGCTACTACAGTCGCCCGCAACAAATATCGGCTGCGCGAGCTTGCGACTCCGCTGCTCCTCGTCAACGGCAGCGAGGGCCAACGGGGCGGTGCAGCAGGGGTGAACGTAAAGCTTCTTTTTCTGCCCACTAGGCCGTCAGCGCTGAGTACGATTGCGTGTTCATGGGCCCTCCGATCATTGGCTTTTGCCCAACCGGAATCGCAGGCTTTTCAAACGGGCGCCGCAGGAACTGCCCGCATTGGGCAGGACATCAACATCGGATTGGTCCACGTGAACTAACGCATGGATGTCGCGGACGTCCTTGATCTTCGCTTTGGTGTGAATCTCTGTCGAGCGACGAGAGTAACTGATGTCCAGAATTTTGGCTGTTGGGACGGCTTTGCCACCGTTTCGTTTCTCTCAGACCGACGTCAAGGCATTGGCGGGTCACCACTTCGTATCCAGAATGGAGAAGCTGAAGAGATATCTTACAGTATTCGATCATGCGTTAGTCGATCAGCGCTTCTTTTGTGTTGAGCCCGAATGGCTTCTCAGCGAGCATCGCATAAGTGAGACCAACCAGATCTACTTGGATTGGGCGAAGGAGCTCGCGTGCAAAGCGACGGTGCTCTGTCTCGACCGGGCTGGGGTTAAGCCCGAGCAAGTCGATCGGGTTTTGTTCGTCTCCACGACAGGGATAGCGACCCCTAGTCTCGACGTGGACCTAATCTTCAAGGTCGGGTTGCGACCAGATGTAGGACGGACGCCGATTTTTGGCCTCGGATGCGCTGGGGGAGCATCAGGAGTTAGTTTAGCAGGAGCCCTTTGCCGGGCAACCAACGAACGCATTCTCATCGTTGCTGTGGAGCTGACTTCCCTTACATTCCAACCGAATGATCTCACCCCAAAGAACGTTGTCGCCTCAAGCCTCTTTGGAGATGGCGCTGCCGCGTTATTAATCGGGCCAGCTGAAAGCGGCTCTGGCAAGCTGGATATCGTGAGAAGTACGAGTTTGCTTCACCCGGACTCGACTTCTCTAATGGGTTGGCATTTTGGCGACTCCGGATTTGAGGTCGTGGTCTCCGAGCGCATTCCATCAATGATTAGCGAATTGATGCCAAGCGCAATGCGATCGTTGCTCGCGGAGGATGGCATCCTTCCCAGCCAAGTGAAGAGCTTTATCTTTCATCCCGGCGGGAGAAAAGTATTGGAAGTTTGTGAGCGGGGCCTCGGCAGGTCCTCTGAGAGCTTCTTTTCCAGCTATGAGACACTTCGACTTCATGGAAATATGTCCAGCGCAACTGTGCTATTCGTGCTGGAACACGTGCTGGCGCATGAGAAGCAAGCGCCTGGATCATTCGGTATCTTAGGCGCCTTCGGGCCAGGCTTCTCAGCCGAACTGACGCTACTGAAGTGGGCTGACACAGAAGCAGAACAGCCAAAGCCCGCCCACCTCGAGCTGTCGGGAAACCAATTGAAGCGGGTCGCCTAGTCGTCGCTGCTGGGTGCCGTGGAACAGAGCTGACCAGCGGCAGATCTCGGGCACGCGAGCGCTCGACAGCACCCGGCGGACAGTTTGGTGATGCCGTCTGCATGACCGCTTACAGTTTCAGCATCGCTCCGGAACCGATCTTGACTGTCCTCTCTTAGACAACCTCAGACGGCGAGTTGATCAATTTGGAGTCTCGTCACGGTTAAGGCGCTCATGCATTGCCCTGCTGGCCTTGAAGACCGGAAAGCGCTTTTGCTCGATTTGCACGTACTCGCCCGTTTGTGGATTACGGCCTAGGCGAGCCCGCCGATGGCTGACCGAAAATACTCCGAATCCCCTCAACTCGACCCGGTCACCGCGCGCGAGCCCCTCGACGATCTGATCGATGATTGCGTTCACAATATTGTTGACGACGCTCTGATAGAGATGCGGGTAGCTGTCGGCGATACGTTGAACGAGTGCGGACTTGATCATTGACACCGCTATTGCCATTTGGGGAGCGGCCATTTGCTCGAAAGCGTTGGCGACTGTCAAGATACCCCTATGCCGGCACTGAGCAAGGCATGTCATCGTGCGACGAAGAACCAGCGTTTTGCTAGCTGCCTCGCAGGTGAGCGCGACATGTCCTCGACTTACGCCTGATCGGCACACGGACCTTCAATGCCGCCGCCAAGAGATCCATAACGTTGCACGGCGGCACGCCTGTTGCAACGACCCCACCATCGGCTGCTCAAGCTCAAGCCATTTGCCAAAAACACTGTCTGTCTTTGTGTTGGTCGAATGGAATGCGAGCACCGACCGGTCAGGTGTCCGAGGCGACACGGAACGAGCCTCGGCGTCGATGGCAGCTGGATTCTCGGTCGATCATTGCAAAAAGCTTAGCTAGCATTGCTTCGCACTACAGCGACATGCAGCCATCCCGCGGCCGGTCAACTACCAATCCCAGCGATTGATCTTTCACCTTCGACTGATGAACGCTTCTCGCTCCGCCGAAGCGTCTAATCGAGCCGCCGACTCATCACCTTCGCAAAGGCTGCGCACTCTGGTCTGCTCCAGCAGCGCACTTTCCCTCCTCACGGAGACGCATGACGGCCTCTCAGCCGCAGTAGCCGGGCGCGCGGGATTCAAGGGCCTCTGGGCGGCGGGTCTATCGATCTCTTGCTCGCTGGGCTGCTGCGATGCCAATGAAGTATCGTGGAGTCAACTCGCCGACGCAGTCGAACGGATCGTTGACTCGACCGAACTGCCCGTCCTGGTCGACGGCGATAGCGGATTCGGCAATTTCGACAACGCCCGCCTGCTGGCGCGCAAACTCCATCAGCGCGGTGCTGGCGGGATTGCGCTGGAGGATAGCTGCTTTCCGAAGACAAACTCGCTTATCGGCGAGCGGCATCCCCTTGCGGATACCGCCGAGTTCGTAGGCCGTCTATGGGGGCAGTGAAAGACACAGTTGCAGAAGACTTGGTCCTGTTGGCCAGGATCGAGGCGTTGATCGCCGGCCGCGGAATAGACGACGCAATTTCGCGTGCTCATGCTTACGCGGATGCGGGTGCTGATGCTATGCTTATTCACTCCCGGAAGAGCAGCGCGGATGAGATCCTTTCGTGCGCGCACGCGTGGCGGAACCAGCTGCCTGCTCGTTCCAACGAAGTACTATCGAACACCGGCCTCTGAATATCGGAAAGCACGCATCTCCACGGTCATCTGGACCAATCATGCAAGTGGCGGCGATGCGGCGGGTCTGCCGTCGTATCCTAACCGAGGAGAGTACGACCGGCATAGAGCCCGACATCGCAACGCGCGACGAGGTGTTCGCTCGGCGCTTCATCACCCGCCCGGCATCAGTTGGGGAGGACCACGAGCCCATTGAGATCGCTGAATTTTGGCGACGGATCGAGTGCGACGCGTTTGCTCTGCATTGGGAAGCACATGGGCTCCATTACGGTCTCCTCAAGCTCATCGACAATTGGCTCGACCAGAGTCATGTCGTCGTCGCCAATGGCTCGCGCTCCGTAGTGCCCGAAGCACGTCGCCGCTATGCCAATCTACCGGTCATCCGGATTACGGCATCGCCAGCCGTGCTCGCGGAACGGCTGGCGATGCGCGGACGTGAGGGAAATAAAGCTCAAAAGGAGCGCATAGCGAGAAGCGGCACAATCAACATTGACCTCAACGACGCGCTGACGATTGACAACTCGGGCAACCTCATCTTTACCGGAAATCAGTTCATCGAAACTGTTCTGAGCGAATTGCCAGCAGATACTCATATTGAACAATATGCCGGACGCGGAAACGATGCATGAACTCAATACTGACGCGCGTTATCTGTTTGCGTCCGCCGCGCGAGCGAGTTGGATCCAAGGTCGCCGTGCCGGCACGAACGCCTCCAACGGTACCTCGATTCACCCGCTTTAATGACAATTGCGTGGCGCGAGCTCCGTCCGGAGACACGCAACTATCGCATCGATTCTTCGAGATCCAGAATGGCGGCCCGCCACCGTGGACCGCAGGTGTGGACGAGCACCTGCCAGAGACCGCAATTGAGACGACCTTCGCACTCTCTTCATTGCCCGGCGAGTACCAGGAACGAAAAATTCGTATTAGACAGGTGACCATTCAAATACCCGAGCACCGTAAATCCCTTTGTATAGGTGGATCTGGCAAAAACGTTGGTCCATTGGGTATAACCGTCACCCGCCAAACCGGTGCTGGTCAGTATCACCACCGGTGGGGTGCTGTAGCTCGTTAGCGAATTCAAACGTGAATGTCCCCGCTGCCTCACGCGAGACAGGAACCGTTTTGGCCGGAACTACGTCTAAGCCAAGTTGTGGTCCCTTACTATCATCGTAGCGGCCATAGCAAATTATCCTTGGATCGTTTGTCATTGCAAAACAGCTCCATGCTTCGGTGAGACTGGTTCGCGTGATTGAATATCCTCCCGACGTCGACTGTGTGACAGTGCGAACGACTTATCTATGGATAGGCGTAGCCATACACCCGACTTCCATTGAGCGTCCGTTCTGTACAAAGATTTGAACGCCGACAACGACACCATCTGTCAACATAACCATGCAGCGGGCATGGTCCGCACCGTGATGTTCGCTGTGAAACTGCACTCTCTCGCCCGTAGGAGCCGAAACTTGATCTGATTTGCGCCGGCGACACCTCTCAACGTTCATCTATGTGATCTGGGAAGACCTCGTTCCACAATTTCGACCAATGCAATCTGGAGCTATCTTCGACCAAGAACCGTGCACAGCTCTTTCGCTGCGGTATTGCAGCGGCATCGGCTATCTAGCGACTGAACCGATTTCGAACCTGATCCTCTCCTTACCTCCGACGGCCGACAGAACGATTGCGGATTGGCAACGAGTGAATAAGGGGGCCGCCGTCACTCGAACGTGGGATGTAAACCGGCGATTCTCTTCTGGTTGTTCATTGACATTCACTCACTCTGTGCGAGAGTAGTTGCGTTTTCGCAAAGAGGCCCTTCTGACCACTTCGAACCTATGCAGAGCTTGACGGCATTAGCAGCTCCTAACTGAGCATTTTGACCTTCGTTGTTCCGCCAATGATTTTGAGGGAGTGGATTATGATCCGGCTTGCGACGAACTTGGCCATCCTTGCCTGCGGCGCGGCTCTCAGCTGTTTTCACATAAGTGGTGCGCTTGCCTGGGGCGACGAAGGTCACGAAGTGGTGGCGCTCGTAGCGCAGTCATTCCTTGATGGAGATGTACGCAAGCGCGTCAATGCACTGCTTGCTGCCGATAACGACTCGCTTACGGCGCACGACATTGCGTCGGCGGCCACTTGGGCCGACAAGTTCCGGGACACGAACGCGAACAATGCTCGCGAGCGCACGCGGCAGTGGCATTTCGTTGACATCGAGATCACGGCTCCGAACCTTGACGATGCCTGCTTCAATCATCCCCCTGTGCCCAAGGGAACGCCCGCCTCCGATGGGCCTGCATCCGATTGTGTGGTCGACAAGATCGATCAATTCGCGAGCGAACTCGCCAACCCCGCCACCGATATCGAGGAACAAGTCGCCGCGCTCAAATTCTTGCTTCACTTCGTTGGCGACGTGCACCAGCCATTGCACAGCTCGGACGATCACGATCGTGGCGGCAATGCCAAGAGGGTCTCGGCGGCAGGGCTAAGCGCAGGCAATCTTCATCATTTTTGGGACACCGAATTCGTAGACCAGTTGGGGCCCGATCCGCAAACGATTGCCTCCGATCTCATCGGGCACATCACGAAGGATCAGCAGACGCAGTGGCAATCGGGAAGCCCCGCCGACTGGGCCAAGGAGACGTTCGCGCTGTCGAAGGACGATGCATATGGGCAGCTTCCAGCTCCCAACGCGCGTGGAAGCTTTCGGTTGACGGACGACTACGTCACGACCGCAACAAATGACGTCGGACTCCAGCTGAGCAAGGCGGGCGTGCGGCTGGCAATGATCCTGAACCAGGCACTGCACAAACCATAGGTTTTTGGCGACGGTGCGGCCTGCGAAATTCGCAGCCGGCCGAAGAGACAATGAGGCCTCCGCTCAGACGCATCGTTTCAGACCAAGGATGTAAGCTCGCTTGTCAGGACGCTATAGGCTGCCTGGAGGCGCAGGCGGTCGAGGAGAGAAATGCCATGACCCAACGCGACATCCATGCTGTTGTGCTCGTGATGCAGGACGGGCGCGAATCCGGCGTCGCATCATGGCCATGGCAATCGAAGCGACGCGGGTCGCTGACGCGACCGGGAGACGGCCGTGGCTAAGAGTGTGTTTGGCCGCTTTGGTGTTGGCATCCTGGGCGATGCGACGGTCAAGCTAGGCGCGGTCGAAACCCTGATGACGTGCTTGCCGGAAATTTCGACCGGCAGTCGGCAAAAGCTGCTTGATGGCATCATCGCTGCGGCCGCCGAACACGGGCCATTCGACTTAGAGTACGGCCAGCCTAGTAACCGACACCAGCTGACGCTCGACGCCGAACAAGTCATTTCGGTGTGCCGGGGCATTGTCGATCACGCTGATGCGACGGTGCGTCGAACCTTTGCCAATCGTCTCGCCCGTGCCGACTGGGTCGAGGCTATGCCGTTTCTAGGGTATCTAGCGACACCGACACGGGGGTTCGCCGGAGCGCCTATGCCGGCGTCAAACGACACGATCCGCCGCTCTTCCAGGCGCTAAAGACGATCGAGGAGTTACCCACCGCCGCCAGGCGATTTGCGCCATCGCCGACTTCTTTCGATGTGCTGTCTCTGTCACCTGACATCAAATTGGATACGCTGCCGGAGGACTCACCGACTAGCCAGAAGGACCCGCCGGAGGCGACGCGGCCGTTCACCGCCATCAAACGGCGTACCTGTCTCGGCTATGCCCCCGACCCCAAGGCTCCCGGCCAAGGGGAGATCACCTTGCTGCTTCGGGTGGAGGGGTCCGAGGACGCCGCACGCAGTCTGGACATCCGCGTGCCCGCTGGAAGGGATCACGCAACGCTGCTTTTGCACGTGAGCTCACAGTCCGCTTCCCTGAAGGTTGAGCCCGAGGTCCAGACGATCCGCGTTCCCCGCAATGGCGACAGCGACGAAGCCCGCCTGCGGGTCACGGCGCTGCACGCGATCAACGGCGAAGGCGAGGTGGCCATCACGGTTTTCGACGAGTTTCGCCTTGTCGGCAGCATCGCCGTCATGTTCCGAGCGGAGGTCCGTGATAGCACACTCATTCTCTTGAAGAGCCGCGATATGTTGTTCCGCGAAGCTGGCGACAGCGGAGCCGCGCCGTATATCGGTCCAACGATCCAGCTGTCGCTTACCAATGAAGCTCCTGCGCGCATCCAATTTCACATGCCGGCGCTGAACGAGTCGGGCCAATTAGAGCTGGTGCCGCTCGGCAGCTCTCGCGACGACTACGACGCTTTCGCGGTGCTCAATGCCCTCGCCGCGGCGAGCACGCGGATCGAAGGCATCGAGAAGAATCTCGGCAACCCGCGTAAGGTCGGGGTCGAGAGCGTCGACCAGGTGCTGGAACTACTGGCCATGGATTTCCATGGCATTGCGCGCGAGATCGTAGACAATCTGATCTCGCTGCAGACGCGGACCGTGCTGGCCCGCCTCGACACGAATGCGGTGGTACAATGGGTGCTCAAGAACCCGAAGCTTGACGCCGTTCCTTGGGAGCTTGGGTTTCAGACCGCCGCCCAGTCCACTCTCAAGGAGCCGATATTGCTGGTCCGGGTTCCGGTGCGTGACGACACCGGCGCAGCCGGCTCTCCGAGGACGGCCGCCAACGTGGCCGCATCACCGCAGACCAAACGGAGGCTTGTGTATGTGGTCGGCGATGGCGTGGCCTCCGACGCAACCACGCTGAATGGGGTGCTCGAGGTCGTCAACGTCGCCAGGAATAAGGACCTTGACGTTGTCCCCAACGTGACCGGCGGCGCCCGCGAGCCAATGAACCTGCTGAAGCTCAAGAACAGCGTCCCCCAGGCCGACATCATTCATTTTCTCTGTCACGGCATCGTCGAGTCCTCGGGCAATCTGTACCTCAAGATCGAGAACAACCTCGGCGGCCAATTGCTGCCGCACCACATCCGTACTTTCGCGCTTCCGAAACAGCCATTGGTGTTCGTCAATGCCTGCTCGTCGGCGGCAGCGACATTTGGCGCGGCCGGGTTCACCAGTTTCGCTCGCAGTTTTTTGGCCGCTGGTGCGTCGGCCTACATCGGAACGTTGGCCCCGGTCGTCACCGCGACGGCACTGCGCTTCGCGACCGCGTTCTTCGATGGCCTGCTGGGCAAGGGCCTCAGCATTGCCGGAGCGATGAACGCAGCGCACGAGGTTATGGCTGGCGACCCCGATCCGACGTGGCGTCTCTATGCGGTCTACGGCGACCTCGGCGTCGCCGGCGTGTCTGCGTCATGAAGACTGGGAGGGTCAGATGAATATGAAGGACTGGGTAATCGTCGTGCTGACGGCGGTGTTCGTAGCCCTGTATGTGTTTGCGCTCGCCAACAGATTAATGACACCCGGGACGAGCGGCAGCAGGCGGTAGACCAGAGAGACCGGGCGCAGATCGAGCGAAACGATGCCGTCCAGCAGCGTGAGAGGTTGGCGACGAAGATTGCCGATGCAAAGGCTGCACTGAGCGCCGCTGCACCGGCAGCTCCGCCCGAGCAACTCGCCGCAACCCTCAGCGGCGGCGGCGCCGCGGCGCCTGCCCCAGAGGCGGTGCAAAAGGCGGCCACGGCCGCCCTCAAGGTACTCGAAACCCCGTAAGCCGCCTCTACTCGACCATGTGGACGTCGCGATTCTGCTTGGCCGGGCCGGCAATTCAGAGCGTCTCAAATCGCACGATCGACGTCTTGCGCCAAGCGCTTCATGCAAACGGGTGGTATGGCAAACGCAACTTGCAAGGAGGATTTTACGATGCCGTTCGGAGACAACCAAGCGCCTCGACCTGAACGATCCTATCTCAATCTTTTTGAGCCCCCGCCACAGTTGGTTGAGCCCGCCGTCCGGGCCTGCCGGTTATTCAACACGACGCTGGACCTCATCTTCTACAATGTGCCGGCGTTAGCTATTCAGCTCGCCGAAAGAGACGCGCCGATGCGAGCCCGTGAGGAGAAACCTCCTTCCCGCATCGTCCAGTTCGATGCGCTCAGTGATCCGGAAGGCTCACTTCTCCTGATCGACGCCAATACCGCGCCCTACGTCCACAGATATACAGATGTGGAGCTGTTCCTGGCTTCACCTCACGCGGAGACGCGCGCTGTCGAGATCGCCACGATTACGGGAGTTGGGAGCTCGGCGCTCGGCAGCGCCGCGATGGCATGGGACATCTCTCGCGCGCTCGGAAAGCCCGTGCTTGCGATTGTTCCCGGATACGGCATGGCGGACGTCATGCTACAGGCACTTGGAGGGTGGTTCGGCTTCGGCCTCTACGACTATGTGCATGCAAAGAGCCTGACACTCTCGCCAATGCCACGCCCCGGACCGCGAGCATCGGCCGTCAACTGTCGGCGTCCACACCGGACGCGAAGACGCTTCATGGCGCACCCGTTTTTCGCCACGGGTCTGGCTCCTCGGACGTACTGCACGCGCTCCTCCTTCATCGCGAGACTCCGTTCAGGCTGCTGGTTGGACACAGCAAGGGCGCCCTGCAGATTGGAAATGCGATCCGTTCCCTTCCGCCGGAGCGAACGCGAGACCTCCACGTCGTGACGCTTGGCTGCCCGATCTCGAGTGATGTCGAAGGCGTGCGCTACTATCAATACCTTGGGCTGTTCGACGCCCTGGGACAGCTCAATATGTGGGGACACCTGCCAAACAAATGGCCGCCGACCTGGCACAGCACTAACCCCAAGTTGCCGCCCGCAATGGCGGCGGGAACATACACGGTAGACGCGTTCCTGCCTGCTCCAAGCCGAGATTCACCGTCCACTTAACTGCTGTGCGACATTCATCGGCAGCGAAAGCCTAGCTGATAGGGAGCTCGACAGGTCCAAGATTCCGGCCAATTCCCGTATTCCTCGTTTAGGAGGCGCTCTACATGCGACGAAAGCAACCGTGGCCAGAGGAGCGTTCAACGTTATGGAGGTCATTGGACCGGATGGAAGCTGTGCTCACCACTGCGCTCTACCTAGCTTGGCGCGAAGAGCGCGGCCACCACGAAGGTCCCCCTCTGCAAAGCGTGTGAGAAGCACAACGGTACGTTTCGTACCGGAATGCGGCGACGCCATTGCCAATTCCGAGTCTCAAACCACCAACCGTCTTGCCTCCTGTCGCGGCAGTCCCGCATAGACTTGCGAGCGTCCTTCCCGCAGAATGAAGCGAAGTTCGGATTCGGGACACTCGCGCACAGGTCCAGTCCAACCATGGCACTCGCACCGCTGATCGTCTACGCCCATGTCGGGAAGCGCTTTGCCGACGGTCACGACGGCGAACGCATCACAGCCGTTGACGATGTCTCGCTCGATATTGCCGCGGGCGAATTCCTGGCGATCGTCGGCGCATCCGGCTCCGGCAAATCCACCTTGTTGCGGCTCGCCAACCGCCTGCTCGATCCCGACAGCGGCTGCATCATGGTGGAGGGCCAGGACGTGCGCGACATCGATCCGGTGCGCTTGCGCCGGCGCATAGGCTACGTCTTCCAGAGCGGCGGGCTGTTTCCACACATGCGCGTTTTCGACAACATCGCCGTCACGCCGAGACTGCTCGGCTGGCCCACCGCCGAGATCGCCGCGCGGGTCGACGAGCTCCTCGACCTGGTGCGGCTCGATCGCTTCCTCCATCGCGATCGCCTTCCGCATGAACTGTCGGGCGGGCAGCAGCAGCGTGTAGGCGTGGCGCGGGCGCTCGCCGCCCGCCCCCGCATCATGCTGATGGATGAACCCTTCGGCGCCCTCGATCCGCTGACCCGCGATACCCTCGGCGAGGAGTACCGCGCGCTGCATCGCAGTCTCGCCTTGACCACGGTCATGGTAACCCATGACATGACAGAGGCGTTGCTGCTTGCCGATCGCATCGCGGTGATGCGGGCCGGACGGGTTATGGCGCAAGGCCAGCCGGCTGAGCTGTCAAACAATAACGACCCCTATGTGGCGGAGCTATTGCGTACGCCCAGGCGCCAGGCTGAGCGGCTAAACGCCCTGCTCCCGGGAGCAAGCGCGGGATGAGTTTCCTGACCGACCCTCGTTGGCGCGACGCTGCGGCGCACCTGCCGGATTACCTTGGCAGCCATGTTCAGGTCAGCCTGGCAGCGCTCGCGCTCGGGCTTGTGATCAGCCTGCCGCTCGCGATCCTCGCACGCAACGATGCCGTGATCCGCAGCATCCTGCTGGGCCTCGCCAGCGTCGTCCAGACCGTGCCAGGACTGGCGCTGCTCGCGCTGTTCTACCCGCTGCTGCTCGCCATTGCGTCGTTGACACTTCACTGGTTCGGCTTCGATTTCTCCGCGTTCGGATTTTTGCCCGCCATGCTGGCGCTGGCGCTTTACTCCATGCTGCCGGTGCTGCGCAACACCATCACCGGGCTGAACGGCGTCGATCCCGCGTTGCTTGAGGCGGCGCAAGGGGTCGGTATGACGCCGCGGCAATCGCTGTTCACGGTGGAATTGCCGTTGGCGCTGCCGGTGATCATGGCCGGCATTCGCACCTCGGCGGTGTGGGTGATCGGGACCGCGACATTATCGACGCCGATCGGGCAGACCAGCCTCGGCAATTACATCTTCGCCGGCTTGCAGACCCAAAATTGGGTGCTCGTGCTGTTCGGCTGCGTCGCCTCGGCGCTGCTGGCGCTCGCGGTCGATCAACTATTAACGCTCATCGAGCGCGGATTGCGCGAGCGCAAACGCCTCCGCACCATGCTCGGCAGCGTCGGGATCGCCGCACTGGTCGCGGCGACGCTGATCCCTTCGATGGCACGGACCCCATCGGCCTACGTCATCGGCGCCAAGACGTTTGCCGAGCAATATGTGCTCTCCGCGCTGATTGAGCAGCGGCTCCAGGCGGCGGGATTGCAGGCCTCGACGCGCGAGGGGCTCGGCTCCAGCGTGATTTTCCAGGCGCTCGCGGCCAACAACATCGACGTCTATGTGGATTATTCCGGCACGCTGTGGCTCAACCAGTTTCACCGCACCGATATGCCGCCGCGCGAAGCCTTGCTCGCCGAGTTGAAGGAGATCCTGGCAAAACAGGACATCACCCTGCTCGGCGCGCTCGGTTTCGAGAACGCCTATGCGCTGGTGATGCCGCGGCAGCGCGCCGATGCACTCGGTATTCACTCGATCGCCGACCTGGCCGCGCACGCGCCGACGCTGTCGATTGCGGGCGACTACGAGTTCTTCTCGCGCCCCGAATGGACCGCCCTGCACAAGGCTTACGGCCTCGCATTTCGCACGCAACGACAGATGCAGCCGGATTTCATGTATGCGGCCGTGGCGAGCGGCAACGTCGACGTCATTGCGGGTTATACCAGCGAGGGGCGGATCAAGGAATACGACCTGGTGACGCTGGCCGATCCCAAGCACGCGATCCCGCCCTATGATGCGGTCCTGCTGCTGGCACCGCGGCGGGCGCATGATGCGGCGTTGCAGGCGGCGCTGAAGCCGCTGCTTGGCCGGATCGACATCACGGCGATGCGCGAAGCTAATTTGCGTGCCAGTGGCCGCGATGCGAACTCCTCGCCCGCCGCGGTGGCGCGTTGGCTGTGGCAGGGGATCGGTGGGCCGTAGACGCAAGCTCAGAGTGTCAAAGGCGGTGGACAGAAAGCGGTTGCCCTTCGCGCTGGCCGAGCGGCGGCGAGCGAGGGCGTGATGTGCGGCCCATGGTCACGAAGATGTTAAGCATTCCAGACATTGACCTACACGGGCAAAACAGCGGAGGGGCAGCTGAGCCCCTAGCCGGCTGCTGCTGCAATGGCTGCGCGAGCGCATCGATGCGCAGATGGCCGCAGGGGACGACTGGCGCAGCGTGATCGATGCCATCAGGCCCCATACGCAGCGGCTCTGGCCTGCCGCTCGCTTCCGGGCGCCGTTTCCTCGAGCGCGCACGGGCCTGGTGCGACATCCACCGCCATCGCACGGCGTCTGAGGTGGAGATGCGCCTCGCCCACGCGTTATCATCGGAGCGTCTCGCTCTGGTGGCTGCGAAAGTCGCCGGCATCGAGCCGATGCGGCCGGCGCTCTGGTTCGCTATCGCCGGCGGGGGTCAACAAGATACCGCCAGCCTCCAGGTCGGCTTGATCGTCGATTGCACGGGCATCGTTAAGGATCCGCGGGCGACCAACAATCCAGTGATCCGTCGCCTGTTTGAGCAGGGCCTGGCACGAGCAGACGCCCTACAGATCGGCATCGACATCGCGGATGATTGCGCCGTAATCAACCGGAACGGGACTGCTTCGCGGCGTCTGTTCGCGGTGGGCCCCTGACCCGCGCCGCGTCTGGGAGATCGTCGCGATTCCCGACATCCGCAACCAGTGTGCCGAGCTGGCGGCGCGCGTCACGGCCGTCAGCGATCCGATCGTCGTTCCGCCGGACTTAGCGACGTTGAATGGAGAAGCGTCGTCGCCGACAGCGTCGATGCCCGCAACGCCGCTGTAAGGACCAGCTATACCGCGACTGCGTCTTTGGCAACCTTGAGCGGTGACGCTTTAACCGATTTGCTGGCAGGCTTGGCAGCGAATTTCATCGGCTCCTTCGTGAAGGGATTAACCCCCATGCGGGCCTCGGTAGCAGGCTTGTTCACGACCGACATTTTGACGAAGCCGGGAACGACGAACTCACCGGACTGATTCAATTCCTTGTAACCGATAGTCGCCAGCTCCTCGATGACGGCCTTTACGTCAGTCTTCGATAGCTGCGTTCCTTCAGCAATCGCGTCAATCACCTGGTTCTTGGTCATCTTGGCCATGATTAACTCCTTTGAGAGGCGCAGAACGGTTCATAACCCGATCAACCGATGTCCGAACGTGGTCGTGCCAGTGCACGAGGTCGAGCGGTTTGACCGCGAATTCGTGTCTCCTGTTCGCGATCGCCAGGCAGCGAGGGTGGCATTTCATGGCGGTCAAGAAAGAGCTCCAGGACGCCGGCGTCGAGCCCGTGTTCAATCCGAAAAAGATCGGGGCGGCGTTCTATCGGAGGGCGTTAATTTGCTGCAGCCCGGGTACTGGGACGCCAATTGCCGCGGAGCGGGACAGCCTCTTGCAAATAACATAATCTCAATTATAATAATTCAGATTATCATGGATTAGGCAAAATGACCGCTTTCATCGGACGCCACCAGGACCTTGCTGTTCTTGAACGTGAATTCGAAGCCCGCCGTGCATCATTAGTTATTCTGTACGGGCGACGCCGCGTCGGCAAATCAACGCTTATCCAAAAGGCATCCCTGGATCGGGCGGCCATCTATTTTCAAGCGACCCTTGTCGACGATTCCCTCAACCTCGCTGCCTTCAAAGGGGAGATATCCCGCGTTCTCGGGAGCGATCCGATAATCGATGGAATCTCCGATTGGCTCGGCGTCCTGCACTACGTCGCCAAAAAAGCCGAAAAAACCAAAGGGCTCATCCTTGCTCTTGACGAATTTCCTTACCTCGTCGGCGGCAACTCGGCGCTTCCGTCCATCATGCAAAAGTTCTGGGATTCGAAAGTCGCCGAGCCCGGCGCCTTGAAAATCGTTCTCTGCGGATCGTTGATCGCGCAGATGGAAGAACTCCTCGCTGAGCGCAATCCCTTATATGGCCGCAAGACGCTGGCCCGCGAAATCCTTCCCATGTCGCTCAGAGAGGCCGCCGAATTCGCGCCGCAATGGGATCCGGTCGACCAGATATCTCTCTTTTCTATCCTCGGCGGCGTTCCGTACTATTTGAGCATGTGCGACGCATCGCAGTCGCTTGCCCACAACGTCCAAAACTTGTTCCTCGTCCCCTCGGCGCCCCTTCAAGAGGAGCCGGAATTCTTACTTCGAGCCGAAGTCAATGAACCGCGTCGCTATGCGAGCGTCGCGGCCGCTATCGCAGATGGCGCGACCAAAGCCTCTGAAATCGTCGCCCGTGTCCCGGGGCTGAAAGAGGTAGCTCAGCTTTCGCCTTATCTCGTCCGCCTGCAGCAGATGCGCGTGATCGCGCGTGAGCGGTCTCTGGACGCCGATGAGCATGCGCGCAATCACAAATATTCGCTGCAGGATCCGCTCTTCAGGTTCTGGTATCGGTTCGTGCGCCCCAATCTCGGAGCTCTTGGCCGTGGATTCGGAGCCGAAGTTTGGAAGCGGAACATCCACCCTCAAATGAACAATTACATGGGACCGGCGTTCGAAACCGTCGCGCGCGATCACCTGCGTGATCATGCCCAAGAGCGCTTCGGCGTCCCGGCCTCCGAAATCGGCCGAGTCTGGGGGAATGATTTCGAGATCGACATCGCCGGCCGACTCCTCGACGGATCCGCGGTCTTCGGCGAGTGCAAGTGGGAAAACGCGATGATCGGCGAATCCATCCGGAAGCACCTCGAGGAGTGCATTGCAAAGACCCGATATGCGGAAGAGTCTCAAGCGAGACACCTTGTTTTCTTCGCTCGCAAGGGCTTTTCTGACGCCTTGCGGAAAGCGTCCGAGATTGACAGTAGCGTTCAGTTGATCGACCTGGAGGAGTTGGTGCAAACACCAGAACCGCATCCCGCGCCTCGCGGACCCTGAGGTTTTTGACATGTCGTGGATCGACGAAGTGAAAGACAGGCCCGACCGTCCAGCAGTTCATCGAAATCGCTGGTAAGGAGCGCATTGCCAAATTGCCTCATCGTTCCCCTGCGCTTCATTGCTGTTGGGAAGCAATCTATGTGAGGCAACAACTCAGCATTCAAGACCTTTCTGGCGACGCAATGCGTTTACGTTTTGAAAGGGTTTGCTGCTCTGTCCGATACGCGAGTGCCGAGCCGCGTCACTTACTGACTTCACTGTACAGCGCGCGCGGTAGGGACAGCGTCGGCTTCAATCGGCCGGCGACACTGTCGTGCGCAAAACGGGGACAGCAGAAGCCAGCAGATCCACGCTGAAGGTCCAGTGAGCGTTGAGGGTGCCAGTGTGGGAACAATCGATAAGCGGATTTGTGAAACGAGCATCGACGCAATTTCGGCGCGGCGGCGATGCATCAAGAGAGTGAGAAAGTCCCTGCCCCATCTCGCCCCGATGCGCCCGCTTGCGGTAATTGAGGCGAAGAACAGGGCCAGATTGCCTGTCTGGAACCGAGCTTCGTCCAGCACGACGACTGGCAAAGCCGCCTCCGATCGCAGATCAAGAGCATCGCCAAAATATTGATGGCCGTTGCTATGCTGCTCGCCGCGGCGGGCCTGGTCATCGAACGCGGAAAAAACGTGTTATGCGACACGTTGAATGTGTGCCCATCCAAAACCAGTCGCGCCATCGCGATTTGGCCGTTTGCCTCGCGTGCGGCGTCCCCGCCTGTTCTGGCCACCTACGAATCTTCCTGGGTAAGCGGCGGCGATACTGCCGAAGCCGCCTGCGCTTCGCGACGCCAGATGTACGCTAAGCAATATCCGGCTTACTCGATTGCCGTGGAAAGCCGGAGCGCGAGCAGGAAGGAGTTTCTCGGACACGTAAGCTACCGATTTTCGTGCCTCTATCATGCTTTGCCAAATGCAGGGAGTAGCTGATAGCGGCCGTTCCGAGTGTCGCTTGGCAGAACGACGAAGGCCCCGGTTTCAACCAGGGCGTTTTTGCTAATTCGCTCAAGCCTCATCGACGATAAATCCGTCATGCTTCCTGGTACTATCCGGCCGGAGGCAAGATCGGAGTGGAATATGGACAGCGAAACGTTTGCGCGCTTCTCGTGGAGAAAGTCACCCTGGTGGGACTGATCAAATTTCTCGATCAGAAGGGAATACTCAGCCAAGACCTCATCATCGAATTTCTCGAAAACGAGGCGGCCACCAGCGAGGCCGCGAGGGATGAGTTGTCCCCACTCATCGCCGACGCATTGAGGCTATGATTGCCTCGATTAGAGAGACCCAGCCATGGAAACCGACCGCGATCCAGGTGGGAAGCAATGAGGTTAGACTCGGCCCATCCCCAAGAACTCGTGAGGATCGACGTCCCACGCTTCGCCGCGATAAACATTCTCGGCAGAGTCCACGCAAACGGGCGTGAGCTTGACTTTTCCGGTCTGGCCGTTGGCCATCAAAGCCTCCGCGATATCCGAATACGGCAGTAGCAGGTGGGCACTTTGGCCGTCCGACAACGACACTGGCAAACGGGTATCGGGCATTCCGGGAAAGCGATCGGCGAGCATGGGCGCCAGGCGGGCGCCGCTCGGTGTCTCGAATGTTAGGGTCTTGACGGTTACGACCCGATGGCCGGTATTGACCGCCTCCAGTTTGGCATACGGCGGTCCAAGTTGATCGCCGTAGGTAGGCATTGCCGATGATGCGGTAACGGTAATCTCGCGCCGATCTTTTTTCAGGGCCTGCCGCCAGTTGAACGTCGAAAGCGCCGCGCCATAGATGGCGATCACGAACAGCACTACGTCCCTAACGACGGGAAACCACGCCTCCACTGACATCCCCAATTCCTGCTTTGACTGTAGCACAAGCCGCAACGCGTTAAGCTGATATTGAAGGAGGGCCAGTTTGCCTGCGTGAGCAAGCGGCGGCCGTTTTTCTTGGGTATCTGCGCTGCTCATCACTAGTCAAAATCCAAAGACAAGCATAGTGTACCGCAAGTATTTGAGACAATTTATGATTGAACCGCTGAATGGCTGTAATTCGCCACATAAAGATTGGCCGATTCCGGAGTATTTTTGAACTGGATTGGTATCCTGCCCCGGGAATCAACTGCCTGGTCGGGCCCGGCGATAGCGGGAAATCCACAATACTTGACGCTATCGACTACTGCCTAAATCCCCGTAGGTATCTGCAATTCTTCGAGAGTGACTTCCACCAGCTCAACAGCGCTGATTCGATCGTCATCGACATAACCATCGGAGACCTGGAACAAGAGCTGTTGAAACTTGAGTCCTATCTGAATTTCATGCGGGGTTTTAATGCCGCAGCGAAACGTATTGAGGACGAACCCGGACTGAACCTCGAACCAGTTTTAACGGTTCGGATGGAAGTCCTGGACGACCTTGTTCCCCGGTGGAGATTGTTTTCTGAAAGGACCGAAGCTCAAGCTGAAGCGCGCGACCTGGCCTACGGCGACCGAATTCGCATCTCGCCCAGTCGGCTTGGTTCTTACGCGGATTCACAACTGGCATGGGGCCAGCGGTCGATTCTAAACAAATTAGGCAGTCAACGCCCCGATGCTGGTAAAGCTCTTGCTGCTGCTCGGAAGCAGGCTCGCATAGCCTTTATCGACAGCACGAAAGGTACGTTCGACGATGTGCTCGAGGTGGTTTCCGAGGTTGCAAAAGAACTGGCTGTGGATGTGGGAATCCGGCCAAAGGCGATTCTTGACACAGGTGAGGTCGCTATCGCGACCGGTTCTGTGGCCTTGCACGATGCAGATGAGATCCCTCTCCACGCTTTAGGATTAGGGTCCTCAAGGCTTCTCGTTGCGGGTTTGCAGCGGCGAGCCAGCCAGTCTCAGATAGCCATCATCGATGAATTGGAGCATGGGCTCGAGCCATACCGCATCGTTCAACTGCTGCATGTGCTTGGTTCAAAGTCCGGCCAAAAGAACCAGACGTTTATTACAACACACTCTCCCGTTGTCGTTCGCGAGCTATCAGCAGAGCAGATTGTCGTTATTCGACGTCCTGATGGTTCCTATAAGCCTCATCGAGCGATCGATGCTGGTGGCCACGTCAGGAACCAAAAAGTCATCCGAGCCTGCGCGGAAGCCCTTTTGACACCGCGAATTCTCGTCTGCGAGGGCAAGACAGAGGTTGGATTTGTTCGTGGGCTAGACTTGATTCGACATGAAGGCCAACGACCGACACTCGCTCATTGCGGCGTCTACGCGGCCGATGGCGGAGGCTCTGAGGCTTCTAGCCGAGCGCTTGCCTTTCGGCAGCTTGGCTATGACGTGGCCCTACTACGAGACAATGATGTGGAGCTGTCGAAAAAGCAGCTGGCTAACCTTACCAAGGCTAACATCCCGATTTTCCAATGGGATGGCAACAAGCCGTTCGAAGCAGCGCTCCTCGAATGCTGCCCCGCCGTCGCGCTGCTTGAATTGTTAGATATCGCAATAGAGGCCCGCGGCCAGGATACAGTGGACGCGGATATCCGGGCCGTTTCGGATGGGGCGATCAATTTGGCGATGTGCCGAGATAACCTGGCCGAGGAGGTTTTGAGAAAAAATCTCATTGCTGCATCTACCAGGAAGAGTGACGATGGCACCATCACGAAGAACTGGTTCAAACTCATAGAGCCCGCCGAGCGCGTTGCTCATGAAGTGTACGCGAAACACGCCGGCCAGTTCGGGGCTGCCTTTCGTAAGGTGGTGAACGACCTGAAGGCCTGGGTTGATACGTCTGCACCCGATGAAGCTGCTGCAGCCAAATAATTGGCGCGGAAGCGTTTCCGCGCCAGCAGGGTATGGCAAAACCCATGCAATTGTCGAAGTCGTAAAATCAACTCAGGATAAGCCCGCGCTTATTCTGACACATACGAATGCGGGAGTGCATGCTCTCCGGGAACGATTACAAAAGGAAGGCGTTCGACAATCCGCCTTCGCGTTGACCACGCTTGACGCGTTTTCTCAACGGATTGTGCGCGCCTTCCCGGCACGGTCCGAATACCAGATCAATCCCACGACTGCTCTGTCGTACGTAGAGATTCGTCAGGCTGTTCTTCGAGCGCTGGCCGCTGGGGCGCTAGATCAGATACTGCCTGCTTCATTTTGTGGTGTACTCGTTGATGAATACCAAGACTGCGACCTCCTCCAGCACCAGCTTGTCACGGCGATCGACCTGCGGCTGCCCGTTCGGGTTTATGGCGATCATCTGCAGGCCATCTTTGAGTTTGGGGAGGAGCTGGTCGACTGGTCTCTTGTCGAAAAGGCATTTTCACCCTTAGACCGACTAACCAAACCGGAGAGGTGGGAGAGAGCTGGCTGCCCGAAACTCGGAGAATGGCTGCATGAAATCAGGCAAGCCATCGAAAATGGTCAGTCGGTCAATTTTGATGGATGCCCAAGAGCGCATGTTACGCTGAAAACGCACACAGACGATCAAATCGAGGGGGAACAAGACGCTTTGTCCCACATGAGATTAGCAAGAGGCGAAAAGTTATTCATCATTGAGAATTCGCCTGCGATGGCCGTGCGACGCGATTTCGCTCGGCGGCATCCGGGAGTCACGATGGTGGAAAGATCTGATCTGCCGGACCTTCAACAGTTCTGCAACGAGGTGGTGGACGCGTCTGATGATCCCAAAAAGATCGTGAATTTAGCCATCCGGCATGCGGAAGCGGTCATGACGTCGGTTCGTGGGACCGTTCTGTCACAACGAGTGGAAAGCCTGCTGAGTGGCCGTGCTAGGAACGCTCCTGACCAGGCAGAGCAAGCTGCCCTTTCTTTCTTATCAGACCCCTCGCCGAATGGCCTAATACAAGTCCTAATGTCCCTCCGAGCAAGAAGAGGTACACGGCTGTTTCGGCCGGAGCTTTTCGAGGCTACCACTCAAACGCTGTCTCGCTGTCAAGCATTCAGCGAAATTCAAGCTAGCGCCGATATCATCAGAAACAGACGTCGCTTTGTGCCCCGGGCTCTTTACCAAAAATCTATCGGAAGCACCTTGCTGCTAAAGGGCTTGCAGTCACACTCAGCGATCGTACTCGATCACGGAGCCTTGCCTACACGCCATCTCTATGTTGCCCTGACAAGGGCTTCCAACAAACTCCTTGTATTATCCTCGCGCTAGAGAAGCGGCGTTGGACGAGATAAAATCGTACGCGCCGAACCGTGACGTCTGCGTCAGATGGCGCGCCTCACTCGGCGGCTTCAGCGGCCTGGTTTTTAAGCTCCGCGAACTTCGCGGCCATCGTCGGGTTAGACCGGGTCAGCTTCTTAATCGTCACGTCTTGCGCCTTGTCGTTCGCAAGGCGCAAGTTGCGGTCCGCGCCGATCAGCGCATCCTTTGTTTTCTGGAGATGATCGATGGACTTATCGATCTCAGTGATCGCCGTCTGGAAGTGCCTGGAGGCAAGATCGTAGTTCTTGGCGAACCCGTTCTTGAACGTCTCAAGCTGGTTTTCAAACTGTGTGATGTCGATGTTCTGCGCCTTAACGAGCGCCAGCTCCGTCCTGTACTTCAGTGAGTTGAGAGAAGCATTCCGCAGAAGCGTGATCATGGGTAGAAAGAACTGCGGCCGGATGACATACATCTTCGGATAGCGATGGAAGACGTCGACGATGCCCGCGTTGTAGAGTTCGCTGTCAGGTTCGAGCAGTGAGACCAGGATAGCATATTCGCAGCCCTTCTCATTGCGATCCCGGTCGAGCTCCTTCAGAAAATCTTCATTCTTGCTCTTCGTCGCGGTTCTATCGCTCTCGTTCTTCATCTCGAACATGATCGAGATGATTTCGCTGCCGGTCTCGTCCGAGTCCCGAAAGATGTAATCACCCTTGCTGCCGGTCCGCGCGTCGTTGTCTTTCTCGAAATACGCTCGTGGAAAGGCCATCGATCGCACCCGGTTGAACTCGGTCTCGCAGTGCTGTTCGAGGGTCTCGCCAACCATCTTGGTCGACAGGCGGGCCTTCATATCCTTTAGCCGTTCGATCGCGTCATCGCGATCCTTGAGCTGCGTTTCGTACTTGTCCTTGAGCGACTGTTCAGAGAGCTGCTTTTCAAGCTGTACCTGCTTGATGCCGTTTTTCAGCTCATCGCGCTCCTTTTCGATCGTGCCGACGGCCTCGGTCACGGCGAGCTTTTTCTCAAGCTCGACGCCTTGGAGCTTGGCCTTCAGCTCTCGGATTTCCTCTTCCTTGGCGGCGGAGACTTTGTGCAGCTCGCTGGCCAAAAGGGCCTCAGCAAGCTCTGAGGAAGCTTTCTTCTCGCGTTCAGCTTGCGCGAGCGCGTTCGCTAGCGTGTCACGCTCTTTTTCCACTGCACTAAGGGCTTCGGTGACGGCGAGCTTCTGAGTAACCTCACTCGCCTCAAGCTTGGACTTCAGCTCCTGGATTTCGGCATCCTTGGCGGCCGCGGTCTTCTGCAAATCGCTGCTGACCTTGGCCTTGGCCAATTCCACAGCGTTCTGCTTTTCCCGCTCGGCCAACTCCAGCCGTTCGTGCAGTTGTTTCTCAAAATCGCCGTCACGGACCTGCTTCAGAATCTCGGCATAGCCGGATTCGTCGACTTTGAAGGCCTTTTCACAGTGGGGACAGATGATCTCGTGCATTTTTCCTGTCCGAAGGGTTGGGGCGGCTGCTGTTGTCTAGAAAGCTTGGGGGGAACCCGACCCAACCTGGCTGATCGGCTTTCTGATAGGCTCCCTTGCGCATGAGAACAAAATTAGAACTTGCCGCTTTGGACGGTCAAGCAATGCGCAACGTTTCCGGGCATTTTCCCCGGTTTTCCGATCGGGCGAGTTGGTTTGGCGGGCGTAGGGGGAGAAAAGCTGCCCAAACGGAGGGCTCCGTCCTACCTAAGGAAAGGAAAACCAATTATCCTTTACTTACACGAATCGTAAGGAAAGGATAGCTTTCTTGGCTAATGCGACCGGAACCCGGCTGGGTACTTTCATCGAAAGCGCCGTGGGGGGCGAGGTCGTGCGCGCCTTCATGCCGCCCCCTCTCCCGCCGGTTCCGCCCATTGACCTGGTCAAGATCGTCGAGCTGCTGGATCGGGCGACGGCCGCCTTAGGCCGTCTGGACGGCGTGACCACCGTTCTACCAGCCCCGCCACTTTTCATCTACATGTACGTTCAGAAGGAAGCGGTCCTGTCGTCCCAGATCGAAGGCACGCAGTCCTCGCTCTCCGACCTCCTGCTCTTCGAAGCCGATGAACTTCCCCACGCTCCGATCGACGATGTCGAGGAAGTGTCGAGCTACGTGGCCGCCCTCAACCACGGCCTGCGCCGCCTGCGCACAGATAATTTTCCTCTGTCGCTGCGGCTGATCAGAGAGATTCACGGCGTACTGCTCCGCAACGGACGCGGAAGCACCAAACAGCCAGGCGAGTTTCGGCAATCCCAGAACTGGATCGGTGGAACGCGACCCGGGAACGCAACGTTTGTGCCCCCTCCCCCACATCTCGTCATGCAATGCCTTGATGAGCTGGAGCGCTTCCTTCATGCGGAGCATCAGGGCATTCCTCTCCTCATTAAAGCCGCTTTGGCGCACGTTCAATTTGAAACCATTCACCCATTCCTAGACGGCAACGGCCGTCTCGGCCGCCTGCTCATCACATTCCTTCTTTGTGAAGCGGGTGCCCTCAAAGAGCCTGTGCTCTATCTCAGCCTCTATTTCAAAACTCATCGAAAACGCTATTACGAGCTGCTTCAACGAGTCCGCGAGACCGGCGATTGGGAAAGCTGGATATCCTTCTTCCTTGAAGGCGTGATTGAAACCGCGACCCAGGCAACCGAAACCGCGCGCCAGCTATTGGAGCTGTTTGAAAAGGACCGGCGCGCCATATCCGCGCTTGGCCGGCCTGCGGCATCGACGCTGCGTGTGCATCAGCTTCTGCAGAAGCGCCCACTTCTATCGGTGCCGGCGACGACAAAAGAACTTGGTCTTTCGAAGCCTACTGTCGCCAAGGCGATGGAGCATCTGGAAAAACTCGGCATCGTCCGCGAAATCACCGCCAAGCAGAGGCGGCGGATATACGCCTACGTCCGCTACCTCGACATTCTCAATCAAGGCACCGAAGCGCCAGCATGAGACCATAACCACCAGCACGTCACCTTGGTCCAGCGCGGCGATGGCACGGGCGAGCTGTGGCCGATCGGCCCTCATACCGCTCGTCTTTTCACTGAAGACCTTGACGGCGCCGGCAGCCTTTAGAGCGTCGACTTGCCCAGCATGATCCTGCTCGGAGGTCGACACGCGGGCGTAGCCGTGTTTCACTGTCTGTAATTTGCAACGGACTGGTGCAACAGTCAAAGCGGCTACGAAGACCGATGACTACCAGTGTTGCAAGTTTTTGACTTGTGCAACAAGCTCGCCAGTGACTCACACATCATTCATCGTCGTGCGAGTCATCCTGATCCGATTCCAACTCCTCCTCGAGTGTTGGGATGAGCTCATCGTTCTCGCGAAGCGTTGAACGCTCGTTGGCATCTATAAACTTCACGGCCGTTACGGACTTGGCGGCTTCGAGTGCTTTGGACTGCAAAGCGCCATAGCCGCCCGAAGCCAGTTCGAAAAGAATCCAATCGTGATCGGCCATCCGGCAGCGCCTGCGCGACGCCGAGGCCATCCACAAGGCAACAAAGGGAGACCCAGATACTGGCCGTCATCGAATCCACGGTGGGAATGGTCGGCGACCTTCAGGCCATAGCTGGGAAAGCCATGCCAGAGATTCCAAGTTTGGAGGTGCGCTTGCTGGAAAGCGACAGCGAACTGGAGAGAAAGCTAGGATAGCACTGCAGCAGCTGGTGCTCCGGGGCCACAGGGCTAATCGCAGATGCTTATGTCAGTTTTCGGAGTCGATCGACCAGTTGAGCGTACCGGACGCCGCTTCCGCCGGAGAAGTGCCCGCACCACGCGGCAAGGAACTGTTTCTCTAAATCCAATCTCTTTTCGCGCCGTAGAATGATGGCAATGCGCCAGGGATAGTGCGGGGCCGGGACTTCGCCCATCTTCAGGTACTTGGAAAATGCGTCGGCAACGATGGCCGTCTGCTCTCAGAGATTGTTATCGATTGCCTTCAGGTGGTGTCGGAATTCGCTTTCGCTTAGGGAAAGAAAAGCGGGCTCGGACGAGGCTTGATTCCAGCTTTCGCCGCTCGCGAGCATTCGCTCAATGACGGTATCCTGGTTGGCGGACAAAACAACGATCTCTTCGTGAGATAGCGGTGGCGTCTTCTCCATACAGTCGATGAGTACGCGCAGTGCATCATAGTCCGCTTCACTCACCTTGGTTTCAGACATAGTGGGAGCCCCTCTAATCGGCACGATAATAAGGTACGCCAGATCAAATCGTATAATCGTAAATGCGATTTCACGATGATGGTGAGCTAACTCGTTGATAAGCCGCTGCGCCGCACGAAATCGGCCAAGCGTGCACCGACTTCAGGAAACAAAAACGATAGCGCAGGCATCCATTCTTGAGGCGGCGCGTACTTTGGATCTCCCTTGCGCAATTGGGTACGCATTACCTTACACCGTGAAGCCCACTTCCCGGTCGAATCTTGGCTTTTCAGCAACTCCTTGTGGCCCGCCACCTCGACAGCAAAAGCAAACGCAAGCAGGCTTTCCGGGTGCTTTTCGGCAGCCTGGTGCGCGCACTGTATCAACGTATCAAACTGCCATCCTACGCCGTGGCCCTTCAGGCCACTCAACACGGCATGCATCATACCCCTAAAGCAACTATCCCATGCCGGGCGGTCTGGCACGGCGACGTGGCGCTCGGCAAGTTTCCCTTTGATAGCGAGCCAGCGATCCTGATGTCCCGGCCTTCCCTCCATCTGCCGGGTCATATTCTCCGTCCAATAGGCAATGACTTCGTCACGCAACTGCCGGTCCAAAGCCTTCGCTTCTTCCGCCTCATAATCGAAATAGTAGGCGCGTTGCTGCTCGATCTCCTTCTTGACCGCGCTAAAAGGAACCACAGCTTCCTGCCACTTGTCGCCGACGGAGCCGGCATTGCAGAACGGAACGCGGTAGTGGCATCGCAGGTGAAACTGTTTGGTTTCTTCCGACAAGCGAACCGTTTCCTCGTCGACGACAAAGACGTTTGAGTTATTGGAGAACAACAGGTCGTCAGTGGTCATGCGCCTGTAGCCTTCGGAGAAACTCGCCAAAACCCAGATCAGGTGCGCTCCAACCTCGCGATAGAACATCCGACGACTGACCACGACATCCAGAAAGGTCGTCGATAGCTGGGCCTCAAAGGCAAACTGTCCTTCAGTCGAGGTCGCCTGCAGATCGGGCTTGCGCCAAGTCCGGGGATCGTCCGCCGCACTCCAACGTTTCTCTTGAACGATTGTCTCTGTGTCGAATGCCGGGTCGGCCCGCAAACTGCGTTCAATAAGCTGCTTGATGCGCTTGTGTGCTTCGCTTTCGCGCAGACCATGATACTTTCGCGCGCGGATTTCTTCTTCGCTTAACGCACCCCGCGTTATCGCGGGGCATGAGCCATCTTCTGTCTTATGGCGAAAGAAGAAGCGCTTGCGCATGTTGGCGACTAGGTGCACTGGCGTACCGCAAATCGCGCAAATATGCCGTGGCTGTCCCTTCTTCATCCGCTCGCGCATGGCGACACGCGCTTCCACCAATTCGCTGTAGCGGTGCGACGCTATGAACGTTGTTGCGCGCTGTACCTCACCTGAATTGAGGTCGATAACCTCTGCGATCTCCGGGTCATTCACTGGCGCCGCGAAAGCGCGCGGTTCGATGGTGACGTTATGGCCCTTAAAGGTCATTGGCGGGTGCTCAGGCGGGGAGGTCGAACAGACGACAAGCTTGGCCGATTCGCTCGTAATATGGTTCAATGATCTGGCTGGCCACGACTTCACTAATCCAAGCTGCCTATAGGGAGTGAAAGATGATTCCCACTAGGAAGCCCATAATGCCCGTCCATTCATGCGACCAACTCTCGACAAACGGTCGTGCGAGACCGAGCCAAAACAAGAGGCTGGCGATGCCCACGATCATGGTGAGCAGGATGCTGCCACCGATGAGCATCCGCTCCCGCGTCGTTCGCAGCAAAGCTGCCGCATCGTCATGAAGGACCAACATGGCGACCCCGGTTTTGGCAGAAACCAGTACTATCGCCAGGATGACTGCTGACCAGAACCGGCCGTTTAGTGGAGTGAGGTGCGAGATCAGCCACCCCGCCGGTAAAACGAAGACTGACTTAAACAGGCCGTCCGCTGCTCCGTCGAACTTACTGGTCCACCATCGAAGTAGCGCATTGGGAACCTCTTCGGGGCTTCGCTTAAATTGGGTCAGAAAGCAGCCACCTATTGCGGAGCCAAATGCGAAAGAGCCGAAGAACGCGGCTGCTATAGAGTATTCTCGTGCTTCAGAAATAAGTGCGATCGCAAATAGGACCATCGTGTAAAATGCGCTGACCGTCGCCATGCCCCAAGATGGACCGTCTTCGATCCTGTGTGGGTTCATCTCGGTCCACTTCTTGGCAGGGATGAGGAATGCGGTAAGTATGCCCAGGAATAAGAGGTTATTGGCAAAAGGACTCATAGATTGCAGCCCCCGCGAGCCTTCGCAATAGGCAAAGCTGTAACTTCGATGTATCAACTATAACGAGTATGTCCGCCCTACTATTACTCGCAAGAACATTCTGGCGATAGCCGCGCTTAAGGGTCAATGCCATGGCGATGTCCGTCGTGCCCCGGCTCTGATACGCTTCAATGCGAACCGTGCCAGTGCGGCCAATACGTCCCAATTCCCTGACCAGGGGACACTTGCCAACCAGCGTCGGCTGGATACGCTAGTGCCATAGCCACGCCACGATACCGACGATGAGGATGGCCGCGACGATCGCCTGCCATCCCTTGGCATCGAAGTCGAAGCCGGGATCTTTGAATTTCAGTTGATGGTCGGACATACAGCTCTCCATTGAAAACCTTGAGAGCCGGTGGGGATTCCTATGTCGGGGTTTCGGAGCTGATCCGCAACGCACATAATCGGTTATGCACGTTTCCCACAGGCAGCTGTGCGAATCCCGGTTTTCGTCAGTTCTTCCAGTTGGTTATGAAACTTTATCCCCGCTATATACAAGATTTTCCAACACCCGCCGCTGAACCCGTCAGCGAGCACCGGCTGGCACATTGCGCACGTGCTGCATCGTCAGCACCTCGTGGGCTTTCCCGTCTTCCCAGCTCATCGTAAGCCAGTTGGTGGAGGTCGGGTACGATATGACAATTCTGGCTGGTCGGTACTTTGCCCCCTGTAAGAAGGGATGCTTGCTGACATCGAGCGGTTCGAGCAGCAACACAAAAACCAAGCCCATGATGCTGAGCGCCAGAGCTTCGATATCGTCTTGCGCATTGGTGAGTGGCTGCAACTGAAAGCGCGACTGGTTCAGCAGCGTATCGCCCGTGTTCATTACACAATAGAGCCCGGCCCCGTCGGGCCAGTGACGCGGATCGTCGAGCATGTCCAGTATCGCCGCGTCCCGCGAGAACGTGCCGGAAAGCCGCTCCCGCCCCCTTGCAAGATTCTTCGAGACGGCAGCCGCTTTGGCCGTTTTCAACAGCCAGCGCTCAATGTCGTGCCCCGACACCAGGGCATGCCTCATTCCCGCGTCGTGCTCAAGATACGATTTCAGCGACGCAAAGAGATACTGTGCCGCATCGTCGAGCGGATGCAGCGCGCTGTTGTGCTTGGTGCAAAGGCAGTTGGTCCGCAGGCTTTGGGGCGCCAGTATCTTGGTCTCGTCCGGCGCAAGCCATGGCAGGCCGGCAACCGAGAATTCACCGTCCCCTTTTAACACCCGGATGACCGACTCTGAGATGATGTGTTCGCCGGATATTGGGGCAACACAAGACCCTAATTCCTTCATGTAACACTTGGCGACACTCGATGACGGCGGAAGCGACCTTAGCCCGAGAGAGGCGGCAGGCTTGTGCCAGTCTTTGCCGTTAAAGCAGCAATGGCGGGCGGTCTTCTGCGAACCGCACGGACAGGGGCCGTTTAAAACCGCTTCTCGCCTTCGCTTCCGCTCGCCCATCACGTACCCGCATGTTACGCCGCTTCAAACTTGTTTGTCGCATCTCCTCAGCGCTACGGGTCAAATACCGCGCCCATCTTGGGTAGGGGATGGGTGATCGTTGGCGTCAAGCCACTTCATGCTGAACGCCGATCAGACCGGGCCTTCCTGCGGCGCCGCCGCGACCTGCGACGGCGATCGCAGGGAGCAGTATGTGGCTTAGCGGCATCCAACGCATGCGCATGGAGTTCGTTGGACGAGGGATCGATGGTTGATTGGGGCCGCTCTCTTTGATCGGCGACCGCTTTTTCGAGCGCAGAGAGGAATTGCCGCCCCTCTTGCGTGATTTCCCAGCCGAGAGCGTCACGAATGACAAACTTCGCCGAAAAGATATTCAGATCCGGGGCATGTTCGGCCAACCGCTTCATGCGATCGGTCCAGTCGCGGCCGCTGTTCATCAGGATCTCCACGGCGCGTCGGACTTCGGCAACAGAGGCCCGCCCGGTGGGCTGACCGGCCAGCACTTTCAGGACGGTCAGCTGGAAGGACACTTGCCGTGTCTCCGATGGGCTGTGTGTGCAGTTCCCGTCCAATGGTTCAAGATCAGGGAAACGTCGTCAACAACGTGCCGCCGTTAACCTCAACTATATTGGCTAACTACGAGCGCCGGCGTCCTTAAGATTGCTCGCCTGCTCATGCGCGAGCGGTCCTCGAGCGGGCACGCTATCAGCACGCCGCAGGCTCGTATCGTCCATAACGGACGAACTCGCCTCGGTGAGCTCGTTTTAGAATCGACAGCACAAGCTTTGCGTCGGCCGTTGCAGCAAGTTGCTACAAGGACATGCGCGGCGTACACCTCCTGGCCCGCTGGGCAGGAGTGTACGGTTCGGACCATTCATGGCACCGAGGATATTGTGTCAGGTCCACACTGCTCCAGGGCGGGCAGAATCCGGAACTGCTGTGGCACCGGCGCGCAATGCCTTGATTAAAGCCGCCACGGGGCTTGCGGCAAAGCCTCAGTTGGAAGCGACGGTCGTAAAGAACCGCCCGGCGCACCAGATCAAGGCATCGCCGGACAGGCGCGAGATCACAAGTTGCAGAGGGCAGCCCGCAGGTGCACTTCAATCAACCAACCCGAAGATTCTCAGCTGACGTCTTGCCCGAGCGCCCGGCCTTGAGCTCGTAACTGACGCGCTCCCCCTCTTCGAGAGTGGTGTAACCGGCCTTTTCCACGGCACTGATGTGTACGAACACATCGGCGCTTCCATCCTCCGGCCGAATGAAGCCATAACCTTTGCTGGAATTGAACCACTTCACAATACCCATTGCCACGGCGGCATCTCCATCAGTGAACCTTCGTGATCTAGCGAAGACTCTCGCAGCCATCAAGGTGGGCGGCAAAACGACGCTCGTCCGCCGCGGCAATCACGCCCTCAACTTTTTGCCCGATGACCAAAGTGCTGACTGTTTTGTGCGACGGCCGGCAGCAAGACCCTGACGTCGCAAATCTTCGTTTCAGGGGCGAGTTCCGGATGGGCGTTCGGCCCGCGGCTCAATCATCGCGCGCCACCTTGTTACAGGATAGTTGCAGAGCCGACGACGTCGCATGCGCATCCGGAGCCGAGCTTGCGCGAATGCTGCGGTCTCCCTTGCAGA
Source organism: Bradyrhizobium sp. USDA 4503 (assembly GCF_054055815.1). Classification (NCBI taxonomy): domain Bacteria; kingdom Pseudomonadati; phylum Pseudomonadota; class Alphaproteobacteria; order Hyphomicrobiales; family Nitrobacteraceae; genus Bradyrhizobium; species Bradyrhizobium sp. USDA 4503. Next base: position 8,088,270 of record NZ_JBSRXS010000001.1, on the reverse strand, counting down.
ACCAGGCGACGGCAAACTCCTTTGCGCAACTCGGAGCAGGATCAGCAATCCGTATCATCTCTGTACGAAACGTACACTCACTCTTACCATTACACGCTTCTGCAAGCGCATCCGTGGTGTTGCCGCGCGCTGACATCCAGCGGCAATTGCCGCCATACGTACCGGAAACGACCGAAATACCCGATTGCGTGATGGCATCTCCGGTCGCATCCCGCAGTGCATACGCGGCCGCCGCACCAACAAGAGCGGCAAAGCCGACAGTTCCCAATCGCACTACGAGCCTGCGCTGTTCCGCCGAGGCCGACTGATAGGCGCCGCGAATTCGCCGTCGGGCCGGCACTTCGAAGCCGAAATGCAACAGGATCGCGGCGCACGTCGCCAGGGCGAAAGCAAGAGCGAGTGCACCGAGATGGCCAACCAGTTGACTCGCCGTTTCCCAACGCACCACCGGAAAACGCCGGAAGATGATGATGTGTATCAGATAGAGGGCAAAGCTGGCCTCGCCCAGAAAGACAAGCCACCTTGCTGACAACAGCCGTCCTGCAGTGCTGTTGGGCTGAGTCGCCGCGACAAGGATGAGCGCAACCGGCGCCGCCAGGGCGATATTGTTGCGCGCAATATCGAACAGGCTCATGGAAGCCCCAAATGGCGGCTTGTGGGCGGTAAACCAGAACACCCAGCTAATCGCTCCGACGCCAACAATTGTTGCGATGTCGAGCAGAGCGCGAGACGGTCTAAAATCCTGCGCCGACCACACTTCATGGAGCCTTGCCAAGCAACAGCCGAGAACGAACTCCCACACCCTGCAAAACGGCGAAAAGTAGACGATCCAGAGGATGAGCGTGTTCTTCCAGTTCGGCAGAGCCGCCTCGGTTCCATAGGCATGAAGCGCAAACAGGTTGATGCGGCCCTGCAGCATGAGCACGACAAGGTCGATGCCAAGCTCGACTGCGACGGCTCCAATGGCGCACAAAACCGCGGCGGGCACAGTTCTGACCCGCGCAAGGAGAGGGCAAACGAGGGGAAAAACGAGATAGAAGAACCATTCGGTGCTCACCGACCAGGAGACGATGCCGACCTCCTCGTACTGCCAGACGGGAGCCACACCGGCGATATTTGCAAAAAACCAGGTTTGCACCATCCCGAGTTGAAACGGGATGAGGTGCGTTGAGAATCCTTCGGCCGGCGCCTCGGTTCCGAGGAGCCACGGCCAGACAAACGGTCCGGTCAGCAATTCGACGAGAAACAGAACAACGAACAGAGGATAGATTCGCGCTATGCGCGCCACGAGAAAGTCCGGGATCGCTTTCCGCGGGCTGCTCACAATCGAGCTGCCATAGTTATATTGAATGACAAAGCCACTCAGCGTGAAGAAGACCGACATTCCGAGCAGGCCGAGTGTCCCGACGCTGATATCGAGTCCGAGGCTCGGTCCCTGCAAGAACACGCTGCCGCCGTGAGACAATGCGACCGCTGCCGCCGCGACAAACCGGATACCGGTCAGCGCGGGTATCTGCTTAACCATCGATGTCGCTCGTCATTTGCGAGGTGGGTACAAATCCTGGCGATCGATGGCACCAAAGGCCGGCGGTTGGACTGACCGCTAAAGGCAGGAAGGCTGATCGCATCGAGCGAGCGTGCCATGCGATCAGCCAAACTCCAGCGGTTGCTCAAATCCGTAATCAGAGCGCCCTCGCACCTTATTGGGAAGTCGGCTAGCGCTGAAACTCTGACTTCTGGTAGGGGCTGCTCGGATCGAGGTCCATATTCGGTCGGTGCTGGCCCACGCTACGTCCGCTGACCTGTCATACTTGAACCGCGCCATTGTCTCACCGGAGGCCTCCCTAAATGGGTTTGCGCCAGCCAATTTGCTCCTCTGCGAAGGGAGCTTGCGGCGCAAGGTACCCGATGAGAGCCCAGGTCAGAGCAACACGCTGTCGTCTCTGGCAGTCTCACAACGGATACATACACCAGTTCACGTCCTACGCAGAAAAACGCGAAGGCGATCATCAGCCAGCCACCAGGAGGTTCATGTGCAGAAGCAGAGCGCACAAGGCGCCTATCCTCGTGACACTCCTTGCGACGAGGTTCATTCTTACGCCCCCGCCGCCAGCCGGCCCAAGGCTGCTGAGCCTGAGATCGCGATACCTGAACGCATCGCAAAAGGAAGGGCGCAGCTATTGCTGCCGGCTCGGGCAGCCGATCCGAATCGCGCGTTCAATCTTTTTGACAACGACTGTCAAGGAATCTCGCTGCGGATTGGTGCAGCAATTTACTATTCTTGTCCTGCACGACTGGCCGCGCCTTCGCTTGGGCCTGGCGTGCCAGAGAAGGAAAGGAGCATATGATGAAAAAGAAGATCGCTGAGATCAAGACCACGATCCGCACCACCACTCCGTACACGGGTACGCTCTAGGTTGGTGTGACGGATGCCTTGGATGCATCTACCTGATGAGAGCATGGCGGCATCGGAGGGTGGTCGTTTCGACCACCCTCTTTTGTGACAGTTGGGGAGAGTAAAATGGTTGATCTGATCCAGCAGCGCGTGCTTTCAGCCATATCAGCATCCGTCGAGCTCAGTCCGATTACGATTTTGAAGACGGAAGCGGGCATGGCACCGGTGCCAACGATCAAATCGGCACTCGCGAGCTCCAATTCCAACTTCTCTATCACTGACGGCGACTGGCGGACCGGCGGCTATCTTGCCGGGCTGCAAGCGCTCGTTGACGCCGAACTAAGGTGGGCCAATGAAGCTAGGCTCAAACTGGTTGAGGCGGCACAACAATCCTTGAAGCGGCTATTCCCCCTCCTAAACAGCGACGCCTTTACCGTGCCGAAGGATCTCACCAATACCTCGAGCAAGGAGGAGCGTACCCGGTTCTATCATCATGAATATCAAAACAAGCTCCTGGTCGGACTAGCCGAATTCCTGATCAACTGCGCCCAACAGCTCAACGAGCGTCACATTATCGTCATCGATCGGGCGGCGGCCCTGTCCGGCTCGGCCAGGAACCTGATCAAGCTGCTCGTCAGGCTGGACGACGATGCGCGGCTATTTCGCTTCGTTCTGATTGACTATGAACAACGTCTCTATTTCCCGGACGCCAGCGAGGTTCATTTCGGCAGATATAGCTCGCAAGAGCTAGGCTCGATCCTTGATCGAGACCTACCCGCCGAGAAACGACGGCAGATCTACGAGGCAAGCGGCGGCAATCCGTTGATTGCGGAGGCTTTGAGCAAATGCGCTGCGGCAGGATTACCAGTCGTCGGCTATCTCGACCCGACCGCGACCGTGGATCTCTATCTGGCCAGCCTTAACACGGGGGAACGGCATAGCCTTCTCAAATCTTACATTGAATCCGATTGCGCCGCGCCCGATCTGATCGCGCAGCGAAACTATGCGATCTTCGAGCCGGCGACCGCAGATCATCTGCACGAGCAGTTGCACCACGCGTGCCTGGAGCGTTATCTGGCGGGCAAAGCGCCTCTCGTCCTGCTTCATGCGCTATCGGTACGGGACAAGTACAAGCGTCTGGAGCTGCTTGCAGAGCCGAGTCAGATCCTCCAGAGCATTGGCCTGTATGATGTCTGGTTTGGCTATTTCGGGGAAATTTTCGCCGACCCTGCGCTTCGCACCTACGGTTCGGGGGATGCTCCCGTGAACGCCGCCTTCATCAACGCGGCTTTTGTGCTGTACTCACTCGGCTGCGGGCGGGTGTCGGTTCCCTATCTGGATGAATTTGACAAAACCTTCCCAAAGAGCCGGTACACGCCAACGGTTCTCTATGCCCAATCAATGACGTATGGACGCTATCAGCAGCCGGTCAACCTCACGCTGGCCGAAGAGTGCGCGTTACGGAACCTGGAGACCATCGAGCGGGATTTCAGGGAGCACGACAAGTACGACTACATCAGGGTGTTTGCAGAGAACGCCTATGCTTACATCAAGGCCAAACAGCAGAAGTACGACGAAGCCCTCGCTCTTTGCGCCGAAGGCCTTGGCAAGATGCTCAAGGCGTATGGCGACGAGCGCTTCAAGCTTCACCAATCGATTCTGGTCTACAACACCAGTCAGGTCTATGAGCTCATCGACGAACTTTCTCGGGCTGAGACGCAGTTGCGTGAGGCCATTGCGTACGATCCCTACTATGGAGAGTATCACAACGACCTGGGGAACCTGCTTTCGAAAGTGGCTGGGAGGGAAGCTGAGGCTTTGGAGGCCTATGCGCGCGCCATTGAACTTTGCCCACCCTATTATGAGGCTCACCTGAACAGGGCCGCACTTCGCAGCAGAATGGGAGATGCCGCAGGCGCCCTCGCCGATCTCGACAGGACACTTGTCATCAAGCCAAACGAATGGCGGGCTCACTTCGAGAGGGGCAACATCTTGATGCGGCAGGACAGGCCGAAGGCTGCCCTGGAGTCCTATCTCGTGGCAGCCGAGATCAATTCCAAAAACCCCGACCTGCAGAGCAATATCGGCCTAGCCTATTCCGAGCTTGGCAAGGCGCACGAGAGCATCGCACACTATGTTCGAGCTCTTGACCTTAACCCTCGACATGCGCTCACCCACAACAATCTCGCCATCGAGTACTTCAACGAAGGCCGGCCAGATATGTCACTGAACCACGCGACAGTCGCTGTCGAGATAGGAGGAGATCCAGACTACGTCCTCACCCGTGAGCACATTGAAAAGAGCCTGCAAGCTGACCTGGCTTCGCGGCGGGAGCGAGTTTCTGCATCTTCCGCGAAGCCGCGGTGAGCTTGCGGCTCATAGCACTCTTGCCATCGAGCTCGAGCGACGTGAGACAGGATCGCTAAGGACATGGGTGCTGCACCTCACAGCTCCGGCGGGGTCTACCGGACGCTGTTGCGGCAAGCGCTGCAACTCAAACTGACCGGCAAAGCAAGCGCCTGGGCCGGCATATCCGGGAATGACCGAACGCCGACAGGGAGGTAGATAGGTAAATGCGGTGCCTTTTGCCAAACCGTCCTGTTGCGAGAGCGTTGATCGTTGGCTTGCGGGCTCATCGCACCGATGTCGCGTCAAAAAGCCAGTGCCATCCAGCTTCCCTTCCGCGTCAAGCGATATCCAATGATCCTCGATGAGTTAAGCCAACAATGAGTGGGGCGAGCACACGGCAGTTCATCTATCTCTCGCATTTGATCATTCAGATCGGCGGTTGGGCGTTCCGTATCGGCATCCTGATCGGCCTTCTGCAATCCGGCATGAGCGCCGCGGGTCTCGGCGTTGCGATTACTTTTGCGCCTATCATGCTCGGGAGCCTCTTCCTGTCGCCGTTGGTCGACCGAGGCGATCCGATCTCGGCCATGATGATCGTCAATGCTGTTCGCATATGCGCGCTGCTCGCCATCTTCGGCAGCGACGGAGCCGATTCCTTTCAGAGCTATACCGCAATGGCCGTCCTGAGCCTGGTCCAGCCGGTCTATTTGTCTGCAGAGGTTGCTTTCTTCCGTCGTATTACATCGGAAGACGGCATGATCTCGGTGCTACGCAACATCGCCAATATCGACTGGCTCACCTATCTTTTGGGAATGTTTGCAGGTGCCATGCTGTCCGATCAATTGCACTTGCCCGGCGTTTTGGCCTTCAACATATCGGCGATCATGCTGTCCTTGATTGTGCTCCTTGGCATCAAGCAGCAGTTCAGAAGAACGCCAGCAGTGCTTGAGGCGCGGCCTTCGGGAACCGTCCAGGACTTGGCACCGCTCTATCCCGCATTCTTGGCTGTTTTTCTGCTCAACCTCGGCGCCGGCATCATCAATGTCTATCCTGCGATACATGCCACAGCTGACGGGGTTCTCGACAAAAGCGTTCTATTGACGATTGTCATGACGAACGGCGTTTTTGCCTTGCTGGGCGCGCTAGCCGTCAAGCCGATTTACGACCTGCTAGGCGCTTTGCCGACCATTGCCGGGGCCGCGATGCTGCTTGCGGCATGCCTTGCGCTGATGTCACTCGATGCCGGCCTTTCCGTGGTCATCGCGTCCAGCAGCGCGATGCTTGGTTTTGGCCAGATCTTTGCGGCTGCCGCTCACGCGCACATGGTGTCTTCAGTGGCTCCTGACCGCGCCGGTCGCCTCTCTGGGATATTTCAATGCTGCACCTATAGCGGCGTTGCGGGAAATGGCATTGCTTTGTCGCTTCTAGGTGATTGGCTTGCTCTCGGCACGATCGTTCTCCTATGCGCGGCGAGCGTATTTGTTGCCTTCGCCGTTGCGACCTTCGCGGTGGTCAGATCAATGGATTCTCAAGCTTCATGTCCTGCCGATCGCTAGATCAGGGATCCACACCATGCCATGGGATCAGCTGTTCCTTTTAGAACGCCCTTTTTCGGATCCGGCCTTGCCGGGACGACAATTCTACTGCTGGCAATGTTTGCTATTGGACGGGTTGCTATCCGCGTTTCCAAGCCGCGCTGCGAGGCTCGACGTTCGCCGGATTTCCTGGGCGAGACCACGGGCCGCGCTTATCGAGAGGCTTGGGCAGGATCATCAGTCCGCGCCCGTTCTGATTTTGGAGAAGGAAAGCTCTTTACCAGTGAATGCGAAGTACGCGAACGGGCTCACCTATGTCGACGATGTGTTTGCAATCCTTGATCTTCTGGCTGCGCGCCACGGATTTCCTGCGTCTTACCGTCGAACAGTCCGCAGCTGGTAGGTCCATGATGGCCGTCAACGACTTGATGCCAGCAGGGACCCATCCGGCAGACCCTTCGATTGAGCGGCTTGCTTGATCTGCCGAGTCGGTGCCTCGAAAGGCGATGGCTGATGATTCGGCATCAGTATTTCTGACAGCGCCCAGCGCTCAAACTGTTTGACGGACGCGCTATTGCGCGCGTGCCCATTGACGAACATATAGATTGAGCGATTAACCGGCACGAAGCCGAATGGAGCTACGAGCTCTCCTTTCTCAAGGTTGCTTCTGACCATAATTTGCGAGGATATTGCGGCTCCCAGCCCACTTTTGGCCGCCTCCATAGTCAAGGAAAATGTATCGAACACGACCTTGCGCGATGCTTGCAAACATATTGCAGCTGCGCTGGCCCATTCGCTCCAGGCGTCCAGCCTGTCAGCCTCGTGCAACAGAGAGATAGACAGAATATCTTCCGGGCTTTTGATCGCCTCGAGCGTAGCTGGCGCACAGACTGGGCCAATCATCTCATTTGATGCGTGCACCCCGCGGACGGGAAGCGGCCGCTTCAGCGGGCCGGCGACAAACAATACGTCCAACGCACCAACAGCCAGCGCGTCAAGATCGGCTTCGGTTTCAAAGACAAGGTCAATGTCCGGATAGAGTTTGCGGAACCGACCGATACGGGGCAACAGGCCGTGCGACAAAAACGTGGTTGAGCACCCGACCACCACAGAACGTCCTGCATGGCGCCTTCGCAGCTCGTAGCATCCCTTCTCGAGCATAGTGAATGCGCTTGCACAGTTGCGCTTGAGCTGTTCGCCATCGGATGTCAGCCGCACGCCCGAACTGTGCCGCACGAATAGTCTCCTGCCGAACCAATCCTCAAGCAGGCGCATCTGGTAGCTTACTGCGCCGGTCGTCATGTTTAGCCGCTCGGCCGCCCTTGAGAAACTTGGAAACTCGCTGACTGCCTCAAACAGATGGAGGCTTTTCAGGATCGGTAGCTTGCGCATCTTCTTTCCTGCCTCTCACTGGGATAGCTATTGTGGAGCCGTGCAGTGTGCACCGATCTTCTCCAGCGCCAACAACCGCTATCGCTGACTGCCGGGACCGCGCACGACTGAGACTTCTTTCGGGTCGGCCTGTCACGGCGAACTCAACGACCTGGCTCCTTACCCCACCCACAGGACCAGATATCGATCCAGGTACACAAATCTTCGAATCTTGGGTTCCCTAAGGCACAGTTGGATTTGAGACCATTCGGTGCAGGGTTCATCGCTACGCGATTCTCCAGAAAAGCCAGGACGGAGCTTTAGGTTTGGAATCCCTACTCATGGGCCAATCCGGATCAGCAAAACTACGGTCCTTCATGGGGATGTGCTGCCTGGCCAGCCATATTGCATGACGAACTGGACATTGCGGGCTTGTGTTCGAACACCTCTAGCGCTGTCGGGATTCGTCCAGTTCCCCTTGAGATCTGCGGCATCTTGCCTGTCGATTGGCTGGTTCTGTGTATCGCCTCGCATCTCGCCTCAATGATTCAGCTGGCGGACGTGGTGACCAGGGATCATGAATGGTCTGGAGCCTGGTTCGATTGACCCGCCGGCTCATTCAGAACAAAAGCCGCCTCGATGCGTAGGTGTATTCAAGGGCTAGTCGACGCGCCGTTTCGATGAGGTTGGCCGCCGCGCTGTGCCCCCCATCGATGTTCTCGTAATAGAAGTAAGGTTGGCCCAGGGCGGCGAGCTTTGCTGCAGCCTTGCGGCCGTGCGCGGGATGCACGCGATCGTCCTTGGTGGAGGTCAGAATTAATGGCGCGGGGTATGGCTTGCCCGGCACCAGTTTCTGATAGGGCGAGTAGCCTTCGATCCACGCGCGCTGCTCGGGAAAATCGGGATCGCCGTATTCGCCAATCCAGGAGGCGCCGGCGCCCAGTTTGGTGTATCGAAGCATGTCAAACAGCGGCACCTGAATGATCGCCGCGTTGAAAAGCTCGGGACGTTGGGTGATTGCGGTACCAACGAGTAGCCCGCCCTGGCTGCCGCCAATGACGCCGAGCCGGCGCGGGCTTGTGATCTTGCGGCGGATCAGGTCCTCGGCAACGGCGATGAAATCATCCCACGTCGTCTGCTTCGCCGCCCGCTGGGCTGCTTGATGCCATTGCGGGCCAAACTCGCCGCCCCCGCGCAGATTTGCAACGACATAGGCATTGCCCTGTTCGAGCCAGAGCCGCCCCACAGGGGCTAGATAAGAGGGCAGAAGCGAAGCCTGGAACCCGCCATAGCCATAAAGAAGTGTCGGAATGGCGCCGTCAAATCTTGCGTTTTTCGGTCGCACCAGAGAATACGGTATTGACGTGCCATCACGCGAAATCGCTTCGAACTGCTCTACGACATGCTTGGAGGCATCAAACGCAGTAGGTGTCGTCTTCAATTCCTCGAGTTTTTGAGTTTTGGCATCAAAATACCAGACCGACGTCGGCCTGAGATAGCTTGAGACGGCGAACATGGCCCGGTCCGCTTCGTCGGAGGCGGCTGTCACACCTACATTGGTATGTTCCGGCAGCGGGATCGGCGTCGCCGACCACGCTCCCTGATCGTACTTGTAAACGAACGCTTTGCTTTGAACGTTGTCCAGGATCGTCAGGATCAACAGGTTCTTCGTGAAGCTAAGCCCGCTCAGCGCCTGACGAGGCCCAGGCTTGAAGACAAGCGAGGCTTTGGCGCGCAGCGGATCTGCTTTCCATTCGGTCAGGTCATACGAAATCAGCGAGCCAGCAATAAAGTTGAGATCACGCGACGGCGTCCACTCCTCGTCAAGTTTCACAAGCAGGCGGCCCCTCACGAGGCCTACGAGCTCCGCTTTCTTCGGCAGATTGAGTTTGACGGGTCCGTCGGGGCGGAAGAGCACGTACTCATGCTCGAAAAATCCGATCGCATGAATGGCCCCCGTCGCATGAACATGACCTTCACTGTCTCGAAGCACCAAAGGCACCGCCCGAACATCGCTGGGTTCGCCGCGAAAGACCTCGCGCGCCTCGCTGAGCGGTTGACCGCGTTTGAGCTCCTTGACCACAAAGGGGTAGCCGGCCTGCGTCAAAGAGCTCTCGCCCCAGTCCCGTGCAACAAGGAGCGTGTCACGATCGACCCAGCTGACGCTCTGCTTGCCCTCTGGAAGATAAAAGCCGTTCGCAACGAACGTCTTGGCCTTGCAGTCGAACTCACGTATGGACGCGGCATCCTTGCCGCCGTCGGACAGGCTGATCAGGCAAAGGCGCTCTTCAGGCTGAAGGCAGCTCGCGCCTTGAAAGATCCAGTTCTTGTTCTCGGCAACAGCCAAAGCGTCCACGTCAAGGATGGTTTCCCACTGTGGGTCCTGGCGACGGTAGCTTTCAAGCGTGGTGCGCCGCCAGATGCCGCGCACATGGTCCTCGTCTTTCCAAAAGTTCTGCAACCCGCGACGTCCCAGGGAAACGTATGGAATTCGATCCTTGGCCTGCAGGATAGAGAGCGCCTGTTCGTAGAAACGCTGATAGCGGGGATCTGCCTGGAGCACGCCGAGTGTCTTCTCGTTCTCGGCGCGGGCCCAAGCCAATGCGCCTTGTCCTTCGATCTCCTCGAGCCAGAGGAATGGATCGTCAGTGATCGTCGCAGCCTTTCGCTCCTGTGAAAGCGAACGCTCCTGTGAAAGCGCAATGGCGGTGAAGCAGGCAATCGAAAGCAACGCTGCGGAGAGGACTGACGTGTTCATGGACTTGCTCCGGCTGAGATCGAGCGGCCACGCGGGCCTGCGCGTCAAGCCGAAGCCGCAGAAAGTACGCAACGCATGACATGGCTCGGCTCGCGCTCCCTCGCGAACCGGTCACTGCAAGCTGCATGCCGACCACAGCGCCGCAAGTTTCGGCCGCTCACGGCTGCACGAGGATGTCCGCTTGCCGACATTGGTCGCCAAACAGACAGGGCGATGTCGGCAAGATCGAGTGTCAGACAGCACCGTCGGCTCTTTTGCGGCCAAGTACCGGAATAGAGGACGCTCCTCGCCCGCCATCGGAACGCTTACCTCCAAATAGAAGCTATAATCTTTCGAGTTGGGTCATCGGGCAGACTTGTCGACGCGCGTCAGCATGGCATAGAACAGCACGTTGATCATCAGCCAGATCGCGATCAGGCTGATGGCAGTGTGCATGGCGATTTCCGATTCGTGACTGTAAGGATTCGCTGCGACGTTCCGTTCACCATGCGGGCCAGCGCGGGCCGAAAGAACCGCGCCAGCCGCCAGACCTGTATTGTGCCTCTCGCCTGCTACAAAAGCGCAATCCGCCGTGCTGTTCGCCGCGTCAGTCCTCCCCGGCGCCGGACTGTCAGGCGCCCGGACCTAGGCGAAGCCGTCCGGTGCTGGCGGGACCCAGAGTCTGTCCTGCGTATGCATCAGCGGACCCGCCAGCGCCTCAAAGCTTGACTTAACATCTGCGTAGGCAGCCTCCTTCAAGGCGGCATCCGCGGGGTCGACCTCGTTGAAAGCAGTCAAAGCCGTGGCATAATTCTGGTACAGCGGCATTTGAGCTTCGTTGGTCCAGCCAAGACCGAGATGGTGGAACTGATCAGCCGGAACGGTGACGCGGCTTTTGTCCAGTTCGCTAACGTAGTCCGCCGCCCAGTCGTGGATGGTGTAGGATTCAATCTTGTCTATCATGGAGCGCCAGCGGGTGACACGCTCCTCAAGCGGCATGTGAATCGCCCTCGAAATAGCAGCTGCGATCTCTTCAGGGTGGTTCGGATCCACCAGAAGTGCTTCGTTCTCGTTGAAGTCTTCAGCTGCGCCCGCAAACTTGGACAGGACCAGCACGCCGGGATCCTTCGGGTCTTGTGCCGCAACATATTCTTTCGCCACAAGATTCATGCCGTCGCGCAACGGGGTCACGACGCCGACATGGGCGGCGCGGTAAAGACGCGCGAGTGCCGCTTGGCTGAACGAATCGTTCTCGTAGTGGATCGGGCTCCACCTGTCTGTGCCATGCTCGGCATTGACGCGGTTGATCGCGCGCTCCACGTCTTCTTTATATTTCTGATACTGCTCGACATCGGCGCGTGAGGACGGCGCGATCTGCAACAGCGAGATGCTCTGGGGCTCCGTCCTTAGAAGCTGATTTAACCCTTCGACCCGCTTGTCGATACCCTTGGTGTAATCGAGCCGGTCCACGCCGATCGCAAACTTGGATCCCTCGAAGTTTTGCAACAGTGACGAGACTTTTTCTTGCTCTGCAGGAGAGAGATCTGCAGCGAGATAGTCTGCGAACTGCTTGGGATCGATCCCGATTGGGAACTTTTTCAGCCGCGTCTGACCGTGCTCCGTGGTGACAACGCCATCCTTGGTTTCCAGTCCGAAATGGGTTCGGAGGTACGCCGAGTAGTTATTCAGATCTTGGTTCGTCTGGAAACCGAGCAGATCATACTTCAGGGTCTCCTTCATCAGTTCGCGATGATTGGGTACGTACTCGACCATGTCGGGCTCGGACCACGGCGTGTGAAGGAAGAAGCCGGTCGGCCGGTCGATGCCGAGTTCACGCAGTCGGGCTCCGAGCGGGAACAAATGATAATCATGCACCCAGAATGCGTCCCGGTCCCGTACGTCGAAGACGGCACCCGCAATAAACTCGTTGGTCCTCTGATAGCTGTCATAATCGTCTTCCGAGACCGACATCTGCTCCGGAAGGGAGTGCAATGCCGGCCATAGCGTCGAATTCGAAAAACCTCGATAGTAGCCGCGATAGTCAGCGGCCGGTAGATCGAGCCTGGCGACAAATCCCGCACCAGTCGCGGCCAGTGGCAGGGGCACCTGGGTCCCGTCGCCCCGGTTCTCCGAGGAGCCGACCCAGACCGCGCCGGACCGTTGCACGACCGGCTCGAGGGCCGCGGCGAGGCCGCCGGTCTGGGGTTTACTGGGGTCGAAGGGTGCAACGCGGTTCGAAATGACGACCAGCTTCAAATCAGGTTGCTGGTTGACCACATTCGTCACCTCGTCCGAGGCAATAGAATGGGCGGGACCTGCGCCGGCTGGCTCATCCGGCTCCGGCGCTATCTCGTCCAGCTGATGGTCAAAAGCGTGCTGGTTTATGGTTTCATCTTGCTGGGCAGCGCCTGATGTACTGCCGTGAGTCAACGTTGCCGTGTCGAGCGCATCATGAATTCGAACCATCTCAAAACTCCGTTTGACGATGTTTGCGTTTGATTCAGTCGCAGATCAGCCCCGAACGATATCCCCACGACGCCAGGATGGCAGAGCTAGCTTTCGGGAAGCTGACCGGACATATCCCGATGACTTCGACGCGATCGTGCGGGAAGGCCCCGACGTGTCGAATGAAAGCAAAACAATGTTTAGATTCAACGGCTCGATGAGTGAACGCAGGATGCCGCTGTGATAGGGTCGAGACACAACGGAGCTCGGCCCAATTTGAAGCTCTGCGCGCTATCGTGAGTTCACCCTCCTGATCGGAGGCATCATCAGTTGAACGGCATCGACGCATCTACGGAGTGTCACTTCGAATGGCGCAGCTCTTGGGCGCCGGCATCGGACCGCCCACCGCCTGCGACGGTGCGTGATCGCCGGCCATGGCAGGGCCCTTGGCCCACGTGGTGCCGCGTCATCGACCGAGACAATGATCGTTGTCCTCTTTTGCCCTCGCAGCCCGTTGTTGCGCACGAGGTGCGGTCGATCATCTGTATGTCACCATCATTGGCGGCGGTCACGGCATCCATTATCCCACACACCCGCTGTCCGGCGTCGCACAAAGTGGTCGTAACAGGTGACGCGAGGGCCACAACGCCTGTCGTCGGACCGAAAGCTTGCCCCTGAAAGCCGCCGACCGTGCTCGCCCGAGTGTCAAAAAAGCGAAGGTTGTGTGGAAGCACTCCGGCCCAGAGGCCCCCGTCAGGTCCGGCGCCCGACCCGCTGCGCGACGTGGCGCACGCCATCCCGGCATGAGAGCTGGAGGGCAACCAGCTCGGCGAGCTTGGCCGCGACGTCTGTCATCGGATTTTCTGCAGTACTCAGGCCGGTTCGCGTCGCCATAAGTCGTGCCATGCACGATCGGGACGAGTTGGTCGCGCGCTAGAAGCACGAATAGCTCTTTGTCGGCGATGCCCTCCTTTTGAGGCGGCGCAGCAACGCCGAGGTCACCAGCACGATCCCAATTCGCGAATTCGCTAGTCTCCCTGTCGATTTCGTGGAACGATGGCGTGCCGAGGGCGACGTCCTTCTCGCAGAACCAATCCTTGACACCGCATGACTCGAGCGGATCGTGCAGCTCGTTGGCGGCACCCGGCCGATCATCCCTTGGATGGCGGAGAAAGGCGTACCGAAGCTCAGGCAGGGACCCTCGCTCTTCGACGCTTTCTTGGATCAGCGCGAGTGCCCGCAACCCGGCTGGCGTGTACGATACGGACAAGCCGGCTCGCGACCATCTCGCCCCTACGCTGCTGTCGGACCTGCTGCTGCTTCGGCGGCAGGCCGCTGCAGCCTTCGCGGAGCGATGGCCTTCTCCTGGTGCTCTGCACGGATGGAGTGTAGGTCGGAGCGTAGGACAGGTACGACCTGAGTCCGCGATAGCGTAGCCATACGGCCGATAATACCGTGAGCGCGTGCATTACGTACCGTTTTGTGGGTCGTTGGCAACATAACTGATTGAAATCCGAGCGGTCCGCTACATCGCTTTGCGTCTTCAGCAAAAAATAGGCTACGAGCAGACTACAGCCTTTCGTCGCCCGTGGTTGTCTCTGCAATATGCCGTCGCAGCGATGGTTCATTTTGCGTGCTTCGCCTCGACGACGGCCCCTGTTTCGCCCCGCGATGGGCGGAGACGCAGCAAATACGGATCATTCAGGGGACGTTAAGCGGCACGGGCAATCGAGCAGTCCAGACGGTCTGAGCAACATGGACGAGTTGACTCTCGTCAGGGTAATTCAGCCGCGCAAGTGACATTGGCGAAGCTGGCGAACGCCATCGGCCGAAGCACGTTACCTCCTGCGATTGAGCGCATGCAAGGCAAAGTCGCTAAAGAACAAAACTCGACGTGCAAAATGCGCGTCATCCTGCAGGCCAAATCCAGGTTTGGGCAACGCGCACGGGGAACGCATGCTACGTTTTAGAGTTGAGCCCAGCTCCGGGGACGGCAGGGCACGGGCCGTTCCGACTGGCGACCAAGGAGAAATGAGCTGCGCGTTGTTGCCGGCAGAGAACGAATGCACTGCGAGCATCGTCTTGAGCTTCCCGCAATGGGGACACCAAAGGAGCAAAAAACTGACCATCCGCAATCTCGAGCTAGCGAGCTTGCCTCATGGCTAGCAGGAACGCCGCTAGGGACGCTCTTGTGGCTGCAACCGCACTGCTGGCCGGAATCGACCGATGGTTTGCCTCTCAGGGGCAAGACGGGCGCTTGCGCGCGCTTCCCAGCGGACGAACAGCTAACTGAGTGCCCGATCAAGATGCCCTCTCCGTACGTATTCGTCACGCGTCGCACTCGGTTGCGCTTCAGTTTCGTTTTCCTTCACATGTTTGCCGAGAACGACGGCCCGGATCGCATCCGAAAGGCCGGCTCTGCGGCTCCACTTGCTACCGCACCGCAGAGTGTCAATGCCGACGCCCCTCGTCCCTGCTCGGATCGTGCTATGCGACAACACCCATTCAAGTTCGGGCTTTATCACGGAAGATTTCCTCGTATTTTTGACATAGGAGGATTTCCTGCGCTGAGCGGTCATCTCGCGGCGAAATTCGTTTCAAGCTGGAGCTGATCATGCAATACGATCGGATAGACGCCCGCATCCTCGAGATCGTGCAAAAGAATAACCGCCTGACCTCAGATGTGATCGGTGAGATGGCCGGACTTTCTCCTACGGCATGCCAACGACGGCTGAAGAGGCTCCGGTCGGAAGGCATCATCCAGGCGGATGTATCGGTTGTTTCGCCGAAGGCGGTCGGACGAGCTATTCAAGTGCTCGCATTGGTGACGTTGGAGCGGGAAAGCGCCGATATTATCGACAGGTTCAAGAAGGCCATCAAATCGTCGGTCGACGTCGTCAATGGCTTTTACGTCACAGGTGATGCCGACTTCGTCCTATACATTACCGCGCGGACCATGGAGGAGTACGAGGAGTTCACGCGGCGCTTCTTTTATGAGAATCGCGACATCAAGGGTTTCAAGACGATGGTGATCTTGGATCGCGTAAAGGTCGGATTTGCCGTTCCGGTTGAGCTTCCCTCAGATGATTGATTGCATTGCGGGCGAGCGTCTCGCCCGGGGCACCGAGGTATTGACCTGATCGATCCCCATGGCCTTTTGAACGATCTCAGTCGCCCGCAGAGCCACAGAGCGTCTTTGTCGTCGGACAGCAAAGAGCCCTTTGTGGGCTCCTTCGCGCGAGCCATGTCGCCCTACGCACATGCATAAGCCAAGGCGCCCTTGTCCGGGCACCTGCTCCCGCCATCCCGTCAGTCGGTTGCAAAGCTGCGATAGAAGGACGAGGCCTCGGTTCGGCGGACGCCGCTCTACTCGGCTGTTCCGAATTGCCGCTACCCACAGCAGCCAAGGGCAATGTCGTGAACGCGGCGATCGTCGCGCTCCCGAGAAGGTGCAAAAGCAAGAATGCGGCACCTCGTCCGAGCCGGCGCTCGCACCCAGCTTAAATTCCTCGAATACCGGCCTCTCAACGCGGGATTTGAGCGTTAATGCGTTACTGGTTGCATCAATCAAGATGAAGATGTTGCTACAGTCGTAATCACGTTCTCGTTACGGTCAGCGCGCAGGCTAGTCAACGCTTCCTGCCAGGAGAGGGACCATGACCGATCGCGTGCCCGCCGTCATCGAAGTGCGTGACTGCTCCCAAGATGGACTTCTCAAACAACTGCCCGGCACACGAGCGGCGCTTCAGCGCGCTGTTCCGGTGCATCCTGCGAAGCGGCCCTTTGTGAAAAATGTCATCTTGGCGCGTCTTTCGATCCAACAGCTTTCGGCAGTGGGGGAGTGCCTCGAGCCGGTCGTCCTGAAAGAGCGCATGGTTCTGCAAGAGCCAAAACGGCCGGTCGAACACGTCTACTTTGTAGAACGCGGCCTCGTCTCACTGAGAATTGTTGCCGCGGGCAGCATGCTTGAAACGGCCGTTATAGGCTATCGAGGCGCTGTCGGTACTTCGTTTTTGTGGGGAGGACATCTTTCAACCCATCAGTCCGTCGTCGTCTTTCCGGGAAGCGCGCACCGAATTCGGGTTGAAGATTTGCGCCGCGTGATGAAGGCACATCCCGAGGTCAGAGATCACCTGTTTGAGTACGTCCAAGCGCTGACATTCCAGTGTGTCCAGACCGGATTATGTGGCGTTCGGCACCATCGTGAACAACGGCTTGCGAGCTGGCTGTGCCTTGCGAGTGAAGCAGTGGACGCCCGCGTGCTGCCGGTTACCCATGATTATCTTTCCTCAGTGCTAGGGCTGCGTCGCGCTGGGGTCACGGAAACGTTGCTCCGGTTTGAAGAGCAAGGATTGATTCGTAAGATGCGCGGTGTCCTACAGATCGATGATCTCAAATCACTCGAAGACAGGGCGTGCTGTTGCCACAAGCTCGTGTCAGGTGCTTATGCCATGTCGTTAGTGCGCCCCCTCGGCGAAGGACACGCGAGCTAGCAACTCATAAGCAGCTTTCTGTGCCAACTGCTCTGGCAAGTAGACTTATCCGGCGCGCAGATGAAGCAGATTGGAGGCCTCGCTGGACAGTTCATCTACCGGGTCGGCGCATCCATTTTCGACATGACAGGCCCGATCTTCTCGGCGGCACCATGCTAAACGAAGACGTGCCGCTTCGATGACGCAACGGCCAAGCGAGAGCTTCTAACGACAGGCTGACGTTCTGCACCCGATCGGATCGTTCGCCAACGGCCCGCGTGCGGCGGCTCGATGTAGCTCAGCTGGTTAGTAGAAGTAGGAGCTGCGCCGGCGCAGTGGGTTTGGCGACAGAACGCTCGATGCGCGCGATCGCCCTTGGTGAGAGGCAAAGGCGCGGGTAGGTCTTGGCCGGGGCTCGCTTTTTGGTAGGACGGGCAGCTTCGATCCACGCGCGCTGATCGGCGATGGCCAGTTCTCGCACTCGGCTGTCTATGAGGCCACCTTGCGCAGTTCGGTGGTGGTATCTGGATGAACCCCGCATTGAAGCGCTCAGTCGTTGAATGGAATCAGCAGCCGATGCCATGGCCGCCGCTCCTGCGACAGGCCATGGCAGCGCAGCAGGCTTGCGAGAGCAGCGAGGCGCACATCGGTGATGCATTCATAGGCTTCGTCCTGGATCAGATCGGGCCATGAGGATCGTAGGTCTAGCGCGCCAAACCGAGCAGCCGAAATGAGCACATCCACTCTCGCCAGCCTGCACAGCCGGTCTAAGCCTGACAGCCCGAACACCATGGCTGCATGTCGATGCCGGCTTGCCGAGATGGGATCCAAAACCGACCAACAGTGTGTCGGGCCGGATTGTTCCGCATTCTCGTAGAGCGCCAGCGGCCTCGATCGTCAAAGCGGCATGGCGGGGATATAGCGACGCAGGCCGCTGGGCGGCTCAATCTCTACTTTCGAAAGGAATGCCACCTACGCTCTCGTTTCCACTGGCCGTTACTACAGGCCGCCTTCGACGCCGGTGTCATCGCGACAAAGAGCAGCACGTTAATCAGCAGCCAGATCGCGAGCAGGACAAGGGCAGCGTACATGAGGACCTCCGCATTCGATCATGCAAGGCTTTGCCAGTTCCAGAGCTAGTCGCGAACACCAACGATTCAGCTTCTCGCTTAATTCCAAGCCCACATCGTCCGAAAGGACTGTGCCTGCAATCTCTCACTCCGGAACGGCTTCAACGGTTCAACTCAGTGCATACGAGATAGAAACGCGTCAGCGAAGCAGCATGCAGTTCCGACACAAGACCCGCCTAAATCGTCCTGCGCACCCCGGATGATGCGAGCTTGGCAACTTGAGAGCTCCCGTTTGCTAATCTCTTGCCATTGATCAAACTGGCCGATCTGAATATTTTCGGCAGGCATTCTGCCCGAGCGATCCGCCATCAGCTCGCAACTGACCCGAGTCCTTCTCGTAGTCCGCTGTAGCGCGCTTTTTCAACTGCACCGATGTGCAAAGATACCACGTCCTCCGTCCTTTGGTCTGATGACGCGATCCCCTAAACCCCTTCACAATCCATCGCCACGGTACGGTCTCCAAATCGAACGGCGGACTGTAATCTAACCCGGAGTCTTGCAGCCCTGAGCTTAGCCGCATGAGCGCCATGTCGCTTGAGACGACGGCTCCATGAGCGGCGCCGCCGGTCAACCACTCGCACGATCGAAGCTGACGAGCCGGCGAGCGTATCGTTCGGCCGCGCCAAATGCCCGCCTCGCCATCGAAGTTTACCCCCCTCGACCAGTTTGCCCCATAGTCAAGAAGCCAAACTGCCCAAGTCGCCCCACAGCCGCAGATTCCCTGCGAGTATCGACCTCATGAGCAGCATTCCAGCTTTGTACATCGCTTATGGAAGTGGCCTTGGCGAGTCTGCCCGATTTGGACAGTTCAGTACGATCTAATTTGCTACTGTGGAGCGCGGTGTGAGGATTCGAGCTGTTCGGGTACAAAACTTTAGAGGCTTTGAAGACGAAACGGTCTCATTCAGCCCATGCACCTGCTTGGTTGGTCCTAACGGCGCGGGAAAATCGACGATTCTGTCTGCGCTGAACGTGTTCTTTCAAGAGGCGAGCAGTGCAACGGATGTCGCAACGCTCACGGCAGAAGATTTTCATGGTGGGAAGACGGACATTCCCGTTCAGATCACCGTCACCTTCGATCAGCTGAGCGAGGGAGCTAAGGAGGCGCTGTCCCACTACGTGCGCCATGGGGAGCTGGTGGTCACCTCAGTTGCGGTTTTCGACCCTCAAACCGCCAAGGCTCCGGTCGAGCAGTGGGGAGAACGGCTCGTGTTCAAGCAGTTCGCTCCGTTTTTTGAAGACGAGAAGAACAAAACGACCATCGAGCCTCTTCGCGCTCGCTTCCTGGAAGTAACTAAGGGATTAGCTGATTTTCCCGATGTTGGAAAAAAGCCGAGCAAAGCCGCCATGATCGATGCTCTGCGATCTTACGAGGAGGCCCGGCCAGAAATTTGCGAAACCCAGCGCAGTAGTGACCATTTCTACGGCGTCGGTCGAATCAAGGGAAAGCTCGAGCCCTTCGTGCAGTGGATCTATCTGCCGGCCGTGAAGGATGCCTCCGCGGAAGCGGAAGAAGCTGGAAACACCGCGTTGGGCAAGCTGCTTCAACGGACGGTACGTCAGAAAGTCAATTTTGACGATGCATTGGAGGCGCTGCGCACGCGCGTCCGGGCGGAGTACGACGCCCTGCTCGAAGCGCAGCAGGGCACACTTCATGAAATCTCGGACAGTTTGGCAAACCGGCTTGCCGTCTTCGCGCATCCAGATGCGAGCCTTATGGTCGAATGGCTGCAGGGCAGTGAGAAGTCTGTTTCCATCGGAGAGCCCAGGGCAACCATCAAAGCAAGGGAAGGCCTGTTCAAAGGTAGTATCTTACGATTTGGTCACGGCTTGCAGCGGTCGTTCCTACTCGCAATTCTGCAAGAGCTGGCCTCCGTCGAAAGCGCGTCAACAGTAGAAGACGGTAACGAAAAGCCAACGCTTATTCTGGGGTGCGAGGAACCCGAGCTTTACCAGCATCCACCGCAAGCGAAACATCTATCGACCGTGCTGAGAGAGCTTGCCTCTCTTGGCAATCAGGTCATGCTTACGACTCACAGCCCCTATTTTGTATCCGGCGAGGAGTTCGAGGAGATTCGGCTTGTTCGTCGGGAGGCGAACACGGGCAAGTCGAACGTAAAATCGACTGACTTCGACAGGTTTGCCCTGCGGATCGCCAAAGCCACCGGTAGGAAGCCGGATAAGCACCCGGTTGCAAGGGCCAAGCTGCTTGCCGCGCTAAGGCCCGAGCCTTCTGAGTTGTATTTCAGTCAACGCCTGGTGCTGGTCGAAGGTATTGCCGACCGCGCTTATCTCTCAGCGGCCCTGCATCTCGATGGTCAGTGGAACACGATGCGAAGGGCGGGGCTACATATTCTACCGACCGAAGGAAAGTCGAACATTCTTCAGCTGCTGACGATCGCTCAAGAGCTGGAGATTCCCTCCTTTGTCATATTCGATGCCGATGGTGATGAAACGCATTCCGATCGTCGGCGCCGCCATGAGATCGACAATACGGCTTTGGTTACAGCTCTCCAGCTAAAATGTGGTGCTTTCCCGCCGGAGATCGTTTGGGATGACTGCTGTGCGATTTGGCCCAACAACATTGAAGATTCGGTTCGGCTGTGTTTTGACTCTGCGGATTGGCTACGGATCAACAATGAGGCTCGGCGCGCCATTGACCCCTCTGCTGGAGGTCTTGGCAAAAATCCGGCATTGATTGGAGAGCTGCTTGCTCTGGCGTGGGCTGAGGGTAACAAGCCCACCGTTCTGATCGAGCTCATGAAGCGGCTCAAGGCATTTGGCCAGCAGCAGGCAGCCGCAGCATGATGAGAACACCAGTCCGATCGTCGACCTTGGTTTCCGTCGGCTACGATGAAGCCAAGCAAGTGCTGGAAATCGAATTTCGAAGGAGTTCCGTCTATCAATATTCAGGGGTGCCGATGCCGATCTACAAAGAGCTGATGGCCGCCTCGTCGAAGGGAAGTTATTTTGACCGGCGCATCCGAAATCAATTCAAGACAATGAGAATTTCCTAGGCGCAAATGTGATTGGAGCAAGGTGCTGCACCGACGAGCCGCTCATCTGGTCACAGCCGACGGTCAGCGCCGCAGTGGATAAGTTGTTGAGGACCTACGTAGACGGCGCCTGCCATCTCGACTGTGCAAGACAGTCCACCTCGTACCCGAAATGTCATTTCGAATGGCATTCTTGCCTTAGGGGCAGAGTGACACCAGATGCTGCTCTCTCTCCTTTCGCAAAGCAGAATATAAGATCGTCGAGGCGGCGTCCAAGCTGGCGCCGGCGAGGCCGAAGGGCCACGAATGGTCTGTGGGGATTGTGACGCTTGCCGAGTGTAACGGCTTGCGACGGGCCGGCTAGGTCAAGAACCGTCGGCGAGATGGCATCGTCACTATGCTTGGCATTCATGATGGGCGTCCAGCGCGCTCGGATCGAGCAACCTGAAGGATCCTTGCTTCGTCAGATCTGGTAGGAGAACTCGGTTTGGGGTTGACGTATCTTTCACCCTGCACACCCGTCCTCTGCCCGGCGCTAGAGCGACAAGTTATGGGCGTTGGCCGAGGAACAGATATTTGAGGCTACTGCATGGCGGGCTCTCGCCAGCCATCGTGCAACATACCCCCCAATTCAAGAATCAGGTGTCGATCACTCAAGGTGAGCCCGCATTTTCACATCTCGGGAGGATACATGGTGATGATACAGCTTTTAGATCCTCCTTCCCATGGCTCCGCCCCGCGCGTCGTGTTCGTGGGGAGGAACCGGCACGGTAACTGGATTGCACGTGAACAAAGGGGCGCGTTTGGCGGCATCTTTATCAACCGCGCCGAAGCCGTAAAATTCGCCTTGTTCGAGAACGGCCATCGCCCAGAGAATATCATCGAAGTGACACGAGAAATCGAACTTTGCTAGCCTGGTTCACCAATGTCCGCGCGCTGCACGCCGCATCAAGACCATGCGAGACGGCGGCATCATCGACGCAGCGCGCTCTTCAATCCTAGCACGACCAATTTGCGCACTCGTTTTCTGCACATCTCGGACTTTTCGATGTGTAGCCAACCTTCTGACGTGATATCGAGATATTCTAGAAACGCGAGCAAGCTGCCGATCGATGCACGATCCTGCCGACCGCAATCGACGATCGACATTTCGAGCGACGCTGAGTCGCTTTTGAACCCATACGCGTTCCGCGAGCCGGCTACCATTTTCCGGCCCGCAGCGAATCGAACGAGGATCGGCCAGCCTACGGACTAACCCGCAATACGTTATTGAGCCTCTCGAGTGTCAGCTGCTGGGACGTCGCGATTATTTCCGGGTTGCGGTCCGGCGGCAGAACTCTAGGTCTCACAACCAATGTCGGTTGGGGCTTTGTCTCGTCGATTTTCTTTTGAGCGTCCTTGATCGCCTTCTCGTCAGACTGATTTTCTTCTTGTAGGGTTTTTAGCGTGCGCAGCTGCTCGAGCTGTTCTGAGTTTAAGCTGAACTCCCTTTGCTGCCCCGGGTCTGTCGGCAAAATGCCTTGTATGCTCATTCTGTCGAAGTTGGGCACCTTCTCAATCAGCTCTTTGTTATCGGGAGCATTCAGCTTTGCTGTGCGCTTGGCGATGTCTTGCTCTTTCTTTGCAATCAGCTTCTTCAGTTCAGCGATCAGCTCGCGCTCCGCCTTGGTCAATCCGACGATCAGATCGGGCAATGGATCAACGGCAGGCTTGGCGATGACAACGTCCACCACGCCGTCATCTACTCGCTCGCCTGATATGGATGGATTGATACCGATGGTCGGGGCTGGACCAATGACGAAGCCGGCCCCGGCACTCGCGTTTAGATCGACGATGAACTCAAAGGTGTGGCCCAAACTGGAAATCCGCTGCGATTCATGATTCTGAATTTCCCCGCCGTACTGCGCGGCATCGAATGCTCTGTCCATCCATTCAGCAAAGCCGATTTTTCCGGTAAGGAACGGATGATGCGAACCATGTGGAACGTCTGCGCAAACCGGCTCTCGCTTGACGCTGTCAAACGCCAGGCTGAATTTCATGACGGCCGTTCTGTTGGCAGTTGCCGTTGCTGCCGCTCCCAGGCTTGCGTTTATCGCCAAATTCTTCGCGGGAAGGAATGGGAACGTATTCGATAGAGCCTTGGCGCTCCCGGTCTCGTTGCTTTTCAATGTGACGCCGTACTGACCCTGCCACCCCGCAAGGAACGTTCGACCCTTGACGTATTTCTGCGCCCAGACGGCCTGCTGAAACTCGCAGTCGATGTTCGCTATCAAGACTTCCAGCGGCAGAGCTTGCCTGCTTGTAAGCTCCGGCAGATATGTCCCACAGCCCGTCAATACGGTCGACAGCGAAAGTATCGCCCATTTTCTCATATTGCCCCCTTCCCCGTTGGTTCACGGGGATAACAACTAAACATGGTACTTGCAATCTTAAGTTATGGCTTGAGGCCAATACCCGTATAAATACGGTCTGGACAATTGAGCGCTCTTCCCAGTTCTCGCGCGCTAGCACCATCTTCAAATTGCATGGTGTCGCCCTCGAGAATCAGTTCGCCGAGGCGATATCTATTTCCTTCGGAAAGCTCCGTTGAGTGCGCGATCAAAGATAGCCCCTTTATCTCTGCTGCTTGCATGTCTTGCCAGTCATCGCCGACGTCTTCCACCGCGTTTCACGCTTGATAGAGGCGGTATTCTGCGTTTTTGACGCCGTTGCTGCATTCCTTACGCAGGCTGACGATGCGCCATCGAGATGGCGGCAACTCTCATCGAAACGCGCTTGTGGGCAGGAGCATCCAGTGCTTGATTTTGGAAGATCTTCGACGATTGAGGTCCTGGAGGCGTACGGCTGCAGGCGCCTGAGCCTGGCGCCGGCAGCTTTGTTAAGCTGCGCAGCGCAGCTGATCATGGCTTGCTTCCATTGTCCCAGGCGGCGATATCGCCCGACTGAACTTGTTGGGAAGCGAGCCTGCTGAGCGCGGGCTCGGAAGCTTTCGCCATTGACCGGTTGTCGAACAAGCGTCCCGTGAGGCGGTCACGGTGCGGCGCGATATCAGCGTCTGCCAATGATCATGTGACCTCACATCAGGACAGACGGTCATAGATCCGACAGCATCGCCTCAAGAGGATTTCACAGCAGCCCAAAGACTTGCGTCGAGGGGCCATAGCATCGCCATGCGGCTCCTCCCGTCAGCCCTTACGCATTACGAAAGCTCACGATGAACACTGCGATTAATCGTCTGCTTTAGAGACGATGAAGTGGAACAAGCACGCCAAGGAAATCGTCCATTTCCAAACTTTGCCAGGAGCTTTGCCACGATCTGATAAGTGTCCGGATTTGAAGAACTCGAACGTCCAGAGCGGGATGCAGGGTCCTTCGTGGCTGTGTCAGCTACCAGTTCTAGCAATTGAACGAGATGACAGACACGTGTCACCTCTTTCGTGATGACAGTCGGGCGGTCGAGCCATAGGCAATCTCCATGCAAGACCATTCACCATTTCCCGTTGCCGATAGCATTCATCAACCTGTGCATCGCTCTCGAGTTGATACTCTGCGCGCAGAAGTCTGCTGCAACAACAAGCTCTCCTTCCTTATGGAGGCACATGATGGTCTCTCGGCCGCGATCGCAGAGCGTGGGGGCTTCAAGGGCCTGTGGGCATCCGGCCTATCGATCGCCTGCTCTCTGGGCTATCGCGACGCTAACGAAGCATCGTGGAGCCAGCTTGTTGATGCAGTTGAACGCATCGTCGATTCGAGCCAACTTCCCGTGCTGGTCGATGGCGACGGCGGCTTCGGCAATTTCAACAATGCGCGCCTGCTGGCTCGCAAACTTTGCCAGCGCGGCGCGGCGGGTATTGCACTGGAAGACAGTTGTTTTCCAAAAATGAACTCTTTTGTTGGCGACCGTCATCCACTCGCCGATGTCGACGAGTTCTGTGGCCGCTTGCGGGCGGTGAAGGATACCATTGCAAAAGACCTCGTTCTCGTAGCCCGGATTGAGGCGTTGATCGCCGGCCACGGAATGCACGAGGCCATCTCGCGTGCTCACGCCTATAGGGAAGCGGGGGCGGACGCGATACTTATTCATTCGCGAAGCAGTTCCGCGGACGAAGTCCTTTCGTTCGCACGCGCCTGGCAAAACAGATTGCCTATCGTGATCGTTCCAACGAAATACTATCGGACACCCACTTGCGAGTATCGCCGCGCCCGCATCTCGACCCTCATCTGGGCCAACCACGCCATGCGGGCGGCCGTCGCCGCGATGCGTCAGGTGTGCGGCCGCCTCGTCGCCGAAGAGAACGCGGCAACGGTCGAGCCGGAGATTGCGCCGCTCGACGAAGTCTTTGACATATTCAACTACGATGAACTTGCCAAGGCTGAAGCGCGGTACCTTCATCCTGACAAGCTGCGCCAATGAGGCCGTTCGGCCAAATAGTGGTTGGCTTGATCGATGCCGGCTCCATGTTCCGCGCAACACTCACGGAGATGATACGCAAATTGCCTGACGCCCGAGAGCGAAACGGATATCCGTTCGCGGTGGGGGCAATCGGATGATGAGCAATGTCCCTAAGAAGGCCGTCATTCTTGCCGCTGGCGTCGGCTCTCGGCTAAAACCGCTGACAGAGCTGCGCCCAAAGCCTTTGGTCGAGGTCAACGGTACGCCTATTCTCTATAATGCCCTGCGTAACCTTGACACGGCCGGCGTCGAAGAGGTGACAATCGTCGTCGGCTACCGAAAGGACGCCATTCAATATGCGTGCGGTCGGCGGTTCGGCACGCTCAAGGTTCACTATGTCGAGACGCCGGCGTTCGAGCGTACCGGAAGCGCCTATTCGCTGTGGCTCGCACGCGACGCACTGCTTGCGGGCGACTGTTATCTTCTCGAAGGAGACGTCTTTTTCGAGGAGGACGTTCTGCGCTGCTTGACGATGGACGAGGCTCCCGATGCCGCCGCTGTCGCTCCCTTCACTGACCTGATGGAAGGATCGGCAGTTATGCTATCGGATAGTGGACTGATTTCCGCGTTTCTGATGAAGCAAACCTCGGCAAGCCGCCCTGCCGACGGTCCCCCCCTCTTCAAGACACTCAATGTGCTGCGATTCGCGGCTTCGACCCTCCGGAGCACGATCGTTCCAGCGCTCAACGAGATCATCGGCTCCGGCGCAACGCGGTCCTACACTGAGGAATTGCTCGCTTTTCTGATTGAACGGCGCGGACTGCAGCTCGCGGCGGTGCGATGTGATGGTCTTAAGTGGTACGAGGTCGACACACCTGCCGATCTAGAGATCGCCGAGGCCATCTTCGCGACTCGGGCAGTATCGCAGCCGCGGCCGAGCTCACAAAATGACTGAGAGATTGCCGGGTTCGAGATCCCGAGCGAACCGCAGTCAGAGCCAACAAGGCGCGTCCTACGCGACCACATCTCCGCCGCCTGGGTGCTCCTTCCTAGTCCTACGGTCTGCCTCTCCTTCGGCCCAAGCGCGGCTAAATAGGGTGAAGGAACGGATCAGCTTGGGTGTCCAAAGCAGAATTTTTCAGAACGCGATTGGTGAAGACCTTGACCTGTCAAAAGCAGCGGCCCGCGGCTTTGGCGTATGGGTTGGCGCAGCAACGCACCTCGCCAAGGATTAGATGACCGGAAGAGTGAAGAGATGATTGAACATCTGGCTGATCGTGCAAACGCCGTTACCGCCTGCTCTTTTTTCTTCGCTGTCATCGGCGTCTTCCTGGCCCTTAACGGTCAACCGGAACTCGGCGCTGCGGCGATGCTTTGGACCTGGTTTTTGGATCATTGGGACGGGCACATCGCTCGGACGACCCGTCATAAGCGTCTACCCGGAACGGCAGCGTTCGGAAAAACTTTCGATGGCTTTGGCGATTTTGTTCACGGCGTCTGGTTCCCAGCCGTGGCTATCATCCTTGTGGGGGACGGTTCGGTGATTTCGTTTGTGGCCAGCCTCGCGCTCGTCATAGCGGGCGCGATCAGGTTAAGCTATTTCGAGAATGTCGGGCTGACTGCCGAGGCGAAATTCATCGGAATTCCGGTTTCATATGCTACGCCGTTGCTCGCGGTGATATTTCTGCTGCGGCCACTCATCTGGGCCGAGATATTCCCGACGATGCTGGCTCTTGCTTTCTCGGCGCTTGCGGCTCTCTACGTTTCGACCTTTGTGCAGGTTCCAGCGATCCAGGGCCGGGCAATTCCAATTGCAACGATGGCGGCCATCGCGCTGTCGCTCGCCCTGATCGCGATCAGTTTGTCGCGGGGCACCACATAAAGCCTGCCCGGTGCCGGCAGTGGCGACATTCCAAATCACCGCAGGGAGCAATGATAATCACGCAGCGCCGTTCTCGGGAGGCGATGTGCTCCTGGTCCCATGCTTTGCGAGGAGGGAGCGACGTACCGCCGGCAAAGCAGACAAGCGCAAACTGCTCCAATTGGCCGGGCGTGACGGAGAGCTCGCCTTGCTGAAGGCAGGCTGGTGGCCTTGAGGCAATCCCGATTGGGCTTGCGCACGGTCGCAAGCAGGCTCACTTAGATTCCGCGTGCGTCCACTTCAGAGCGTTTCCCCCGGCGTTAAATCGAGATTGGTCCGATACCGCCGCTTGCATCACTTAGAAAGGTTTCACGGTGGTCGATAAATTGGTGGACCCAGATCTCCGCGGTGATCGCATTCCAGAGCCAACGGACCTCGACGGACTTGTAGGGCCTCTTCCCCCGTCTCAGCAACCGTTGCACGTCCGCAATGTTGATCACTCTAATCTTGGCCTGCTTGCCCGGAGCAAATAACCGCGCGTACAGATCGTCGATCACGTCGGCCATTTCCCTATCATACGGAAACTGTTGAATGTATTTCTTCCTGTGGGTGACAGAATGTGGAAGAACCGCTTCTGCCGCCTTACGCAAGATCGCCTTCACCTGACGTGGGCCGACCTTCTGACCGTCCGGGATGCGAAGGGCGAGATCGATAAGGTGTTTGCTGGCGTATGGCATGCAAGATTTCAAGCCAAATTCGGCCGCGAGCATCTCCTGCCCACCCATCCTATTGTCCCATGACGTCAATGCCGAGCATAACATCCGAAAAAGCGGCGCGTCGTCATCAACGAATGCCATTTCCTCCGCCGCCAGACGACTTTGATCGGGACCTGCGGAGCACGGAGCTGGCAAAGCGTGTCTGCCGTTCGTGGCATGGAAGACTGCACGGGCGAACCAAGAAGGCGGAAGGGTACCTGAAAGCTCGGCAGCGCGCAGCTCGCGCAAAACCTTCTTGGCGCCCGGCACATGGCGTCCAAGCCATAGGCGGCGATGCGCGGGCATTCCTGCGAACAGCGTGTCGCACATATTTCCAGAGAACAGCGTGTCGACCTTCCCGGCCGCCTTACGCGCCAACGCGTAGAGCTGCGGGAACTCGTCATAACCGCCCGGATCTTCCAGGCACCAGACGGTCGTTGGAAGCAGCTCGATTAGATCCTTGGGCCTCACGATGATCTCATGGTGACAAGTTTGGAGAACCGACGATGTCTGTCGCGCACCAATGATGTCCGGATCAGATTCGCCGTGTCCGACGGTGAAGCTGCACAACTGCGCTTGAGGAAAGCGCTTGCGCAGCAGAGCCGCAATCAGCGCCGAATCGACGCCGCCACTCAGCGACACGCCAATTCTGGCAGTCATCTCATGGGCGTAGGAGTTAACAGATCTTTCCACCGCTTCGAGGACGGCTTTGGCCGTGACAGGCTCGCTCGGCGCCTCGTAGTCACAAGGCCGCGGCTTTGTGCGGACAACTTTCGGCGCGTTCGTGCCGACGATGACAGCACTGCCGGGCAAGATGGGCCGGATCTCCTTGAAGAAGGTGCGACCAGCGGGGGCCCAACCGTTGTAAAGAAACGTATTGATCGCCAAGAGATCTGGCTCGGAGCTGATCTGCGATAATGCAAGAAGCGTCTTGTAATGCGTGGCAAAGGCCGTCCACCCCTCGCCCTGGGCAAGGACCAGCGGCATCACCCCAAAAGGGTCGCGGGCCAGCACTAAACTGTGAAGCGAAGCATCCCAGAGCGCGATCGCATAATGACCTTCCAAACCGTCAAAGAAACGGATGCCCAGCCTTCGATAACCCTCCGCGACGTCATGCACGGATATGGGCACACCTTCGGCATTCAGCAGGTGGCCGGTAGAGGCAATCAGCGCATTGCCCGCATGCGCAATGCCACCATCAGAGCCCGCGCGCATCGCGAAATGCGCCGAACCATGCTGGAAAATGTGAACTTCTGGTCCGCCTTGCGGGAGCAGCCGGCCCATTCGCTCGATCAGGACCCCGTCCAGGCATCCGATAAATCCGCACATACTGCTCATACAGGATCTCGCCCAGTCGACGGAGCCTTGCCGGGTGCGAGGAGAGGCGATGTTCTCGGCATTAATCGTGAGCTTCGGGAGCTGGGTAACGGAGCAAAGCGTGTTGCAGCATGATGAGCCGATGGCAGCTGCATTCCGCAAAGATCATCCGCGCCTGTCTGCGGCAAGCCAACTGCCAATGCTGGTGGTTGATCCCAACAGCAGAGCCATGCTTTGGTTGATCGCGAGCTGTCGTCAGTCAACGGAGCCCAACGTGAGCCATCGACGTGCTTGGTTGTCGTCATCGGTCCTGGTTCATGCCTTGGCCCATGAGAGGCATAACGATCCGTTCAGATTCGGTGTCAGCACGAGCTCGCTTCAGCGTGCCCAGTATGGACGCTTCGATATGGCTGCCGACCGGGCCAGCGGCCGGACTCCTGACCCCAGCGTATCAGCGCCGACTTTGGCGCTTACAATAAATAGCGAGCGCAGCCAATTTGCGTAGTTGCAGTCGCCACGACACGGCCCTGCCCCAGCGTTGGTCCTGTTGTCGCAAATGAGCGACAATCCGCTGCAACGTCCGCCTTGAAGCGCGATGATCACGGTGTATATGCCGGAGCGGTCGTGTCGGGAATGATATCGATGATTCTGGCATCGCGGATCGCATGGGGGTGCACTACAATGTCGCGATCATTGACGAGGATGATGCTGAAGTATGGCTCAACTTCGATATGCCGGACGATCTCGGTCTGAAAATCCAGCATCACTTGATGGGTCAGACCGGCCGCGACGGTAAATGGAATGCCTCGCCAGGAGCCGGCAACATTTCGGTGCATATGGCCGAAGAACAGGTGACGGATCCGCGACCTGAACGGGGCGATGACGTCCCAAAACTCCTCTTCGCCCCGTAGCGCGATCTGATCCAGCCGCTTCAGCCCCACTTTGACTGGTGCGTGGTGCATGAACATCAAGACAGGACGATTGCCGCTCGAGAGCTGTTCCCTCAGCCATTCAAGGCGCACACGATCAAAGGCACCGCCATGCGTTCCGATGGTCCTGGTATCAAGCAGCAGCCCGACGTGATCTCCCAGATCGAATCGGCTATGGGCGTAACCGTCAGACGCCACATGCTCCGGAAAGACTGCTCCGAAAACACTGCGACGGTCATGGTTGCCGACGGTGATATGCAGCGGCGGCAAGGAAAACTCAGCCACGACATCGCGAAACAGTTCGTAGGAGGCTTGATCCGCCAGATCGGTGACGTCGCCGCTGATGACCAGCGCCGCGGCATCAGAATGGTCGGCTTCGATCTCGGCAAGACAGGCACGCAGGCGTGCCTGCGGATCAATCCCACGCAGCAGCGTTCCCTTTGGGACCAGATGAGGATCGGTCAGCTGGATGATCTTCATTGGGTCGCCCTGCTTGCTGGGTTGAACGGCCCGAAGTCCATCACCAGGGCCGAATAAGGCGCCCAGGCAAGCCTGCGACGCTTGGCGTAAAAGGCGCCATTGTTGTGTAGGATGATGAAGGGGACCTCCTCGGCAAAGATCTCCAGGGCATGTCGAGCGAGCTCCTTACGTTGTTCGCGGTCGCTCGACTGCGCGAATGCGGCACCCAGCGTCTGGTATTGCGGCGAATCCCATATCTTGAGGGCGTGCTGGCTGCCGCCAGGAGCGTGCTGACGCCAGACCATGGATGTCGGATCGGGCCAGGATGGCAAGAACGATTCATCCCAGATCGCGTTCAATGGCTTCGCGTAGACCTGGCTGAAGTTCTCCATCGGGTGGAGCAGGACGTTGAGGCCGACCGCCTTCCACATCTGCACCAAAATCTGGGCCGTCAGCACCTGGTTTGGATACCAGTTTTTGAGCAGACGATGGACGATCGGATCGCCATTGTAGCCGGCCTGCCGCACTAGTGCGCGCGCCTTGTTGGGATCATAGGCGGGCGTTGGGAACGAGGGATCGTAGACGTCCCCGAACATTGGGTATTGTGCCCCATTGGGGACATCGATGCGTCCCCGCCAGAGCTGGGCGATGATGAGATCGCGGTCGATCGCAAGGCTCGCCGCCTGACGAATACGCCGGTCCGATAACCACGGAGCGGTTGTGTCGATCGCCAGCACCCGCAGATTGGCGATCGCGCCGCCGAGAATATCGAAGCGGGAGGCATCGATCGACTCGAACTGATCCGGGAGCAGGTCCGATATCAGATCATAGTCGCCTGCCAAAAGCCCATTGACGCGCGAGGCAACCTCGGGAACGATGCGAAACTCGATCTTCGCAAATGGCGGCAGGCCGCCCCAATAGTCATCGTGCGACTTGAGGACCAGACTAACGTCCTTCTGGTTGGAGATCACACGATATGCGCCCGCCCCAATCGGCGCGTTGAACCACTTTTCCCAACTTCCGGCTCTGCGAAAGGCGGCTTCGCTGACGATTTGCGCACTCCAGGCCGCGAGCTTCTTTTCGATCACGGGATCGGGGCTCTTTGTCGTGACGAGGACCGTGCTTGGCCCCCTGGCCTCAACCGCAGCAATGGTCTGCTGGTATTGGGCGGCAACCGTATTGCCGGTCCCGGTCGGACCGAGCTTTCGCTCTTTGCCGAGCGAAAACACCACGTCATCGGCAGTTACGGTCGAGCCATCGTGAAACTTGACGCCCGGGCGGAGCGTGAACTCGATACTTGTCGCATCAATCCGCCGCCAGGTCTCGGCAAGGGCTGGCTTGATAGCCATGTTGTCGCTGAAGTCGATGCGTAATAGACCGTCGAAAGCATTAGAAAGCATCCGCAATGCGGGCGTGTTATTGAGCATCACGGGGTCCGCATAGTCCGGTTGCGTCGGCACAGCGACGACAATGCTGGGCCGCTCTGATTGTCCGAAAGCCGGCGGAGGCATTACCGCGCCAATTGCTGCAGCTTTCAGCAATGATCTTCTACTCAGGCTGGGCATCGGCCGGTCCTTTTTTGATCATGGAACGAAGCAAAGTTCACCGCAGCGTCCGATCGAGGCGATCGCGCAGCCAGTCGCCGAGCAACGACACGGACAGTGCCACCAGCGAAATGACGAGTGATGGCAGCATCAAAATCCAGGGCGCGCGGGCGAGATAGTCGCGGCCATAGCCCACCATGGCACCGAGCGATGTCGACGGTGGCTGCACCCCGAGGCCAAGAAAGCTCAAGCCGCTTTCAAGGAGGATGATTTCTGGAAACGAGATGGTCATCGACACGATCAGTGTCGCGGCTACGTTTGGAAGAATATGGCGCAGATAGACGCGAAGAGGATGGGCGCCGAGCTGGCGGACGGCGCTAGCATATCCTTGAGCGTTGGCGCGGATCGCAAGACCTCTGGCGATCCGCGCATAGCGCTCCCAACCATGCAGCGCGAGCAGGCCGACAAAGACGAAAAGCGAGTTTCCGACGAAGGCAAGCACCGCAAGTGCCAGGATCAGAAATGGCATGGAGGCCTGGAAATCGACCAAGGCCAGAATGGCTTGCTCGACCCAACCACGAAAGTGCGCGGCAACAAAGCCGAGCGCCGTTCCAAGCACCGCTCCAAGGCCCGTCGCACCAAGGCCGATGACAACGCTCATCTGGATGGACAAAAGCAAGCGCGACAACATGTCCCGGCCAAGCTCGTCGGTGCCGAGCGGATGCGCGAGCGAGCCGCCCCATCCGATCGGTGGCGACAACCGGGCTTTCAGATCGATCGCCGCCGCGTCATAGGGGATGATGAACTGCGCGAGAGCGGCCGCAACCACAAGAGCCGCAAGATAGGCGAGCGCGAGTTGGACAAGCAGGGGCGTTCGTGATGGCGCAAAGCTCAGCTTGAAGGATAGCGGTTCGGACCTGGCCCGCTGCAGCATCATGCGTGCCCTCCCCGTCGGATCCGTGGGTCGAGCAGGCCATAGAGAAGGTCAACGACAAGATTGGACATGACCATGGTCAGCGCGATCAGGAACAGCACGCATTGCACGACCGGCAGATCCCGGCTCACAACAGAGGACACCAGCAGTCTGCCGACACCCGGCCACGAAAAAACACTCTCCACTAACACCGCGCCGGCGATCAGCTGGCCCATCATGAAACCGATGATCGTAACGGTTGGGATCGCGGCATTGGGTAAGGCGTGGCGGTAGACGACCAAGCGCCAGGGCATGCCTTTGGCAGTTGCGGTTCGGATATAGGGCTGCCCCAGCACGTCCAGCATGGCGCTACGGGTGTACCGCGCCAGAACGGCAGCACCACCAGCCCCCAAGGTAATCACTGGAAGGATGGCGCACGGCCAGCTGGCTGCACCGCCGGATGGCAACCAGCCAAGCTCTACGGAGAACACCAGCACGAGCAACAAACCAAGGACGAAGGAGGGAATGGTGAAGCCAGCTACCGTTGCAAGCATCACGGTCCGATCGAGAAGGCTGTTGCGGTGGAGCGCAGCTGAGACCCCCGCGGGGATACCGATCAGCACATTGATCAGGAGCGCTGGGACCGAGAGCACAAGCGTCATGGGGATGCGCCCGGCTACGACTGTGAGCGCGTCCCGGCCCTCACGCATCGAATTGCCCAGATTGCCGGTCGCGAGCTGTGTCAGATAGGCGAGAAATTGCATCCAGATTGGCTGATCAAGTCCCCACGCCTTGCGAAACGCTTCGCGGGCAAGCGGCGAGGCATCATTGGAGAGAATCTCAAGCGCGGGATCACCCGACAGGCGCAGCACAATGAACGCAAAACCGACCACAAAGAATATCGTGATCATCGCGCGCGCGAACCGCGTCAGAGCGAACCAAGCCATCAGTGCGCCCTCACGGGCTGGCCGGCGTTTGCTGCTGCAACCACGTGGCAGGCGACCTTGCGGGCGTAAGGTTCGCTTGCAACGAGCAAGGGGCGCGAATTGCTGCAGGCGGATACGGCAATAGGGCAGCGCGGGTGAAAATCGCATCCCCCTGGACGGTCAGTGGGGTTCGGCGGATCACCGGCCACAATGCTCCGCCGTGTCCTTGGCTTGCGCACGTCCGGCACGGCCGAGACCAAGGCGCGGGTATAGGGATGAAGCGGCGCGCGTAGGACGTCCTCTGTTATTCCCTCCTCGACGATGCGGCCGAGATACATCACCGCGATGCGCTTGCTGATCTGCCGGACGGCGCGCAGGTCATGGCTGATGAAGACCATCGCAACGCCAGACTGTTGCTGGATATCGATAAACAGGTTGATGATCTGGGCCTGGATCGACACGTCGAGCGCCGAAATCGGCTCGTCGCACACCAAAAGATCCGGCGACGTCGCAAGAGCACGTGCCAGGACAACACGCTGCCTTTGGCCGCCCGAAAGTTCATGCGGCAGGCGGGCGCCATGTTCCGCCGATAGCCCGACAAGCCTCAGGAGAGTTGCGGCCCGTCCCTTCCGATCGGCAGGACCGCCGATCCCATGAATAGCCAGCGGCTCGGCAATCTGTTCGGCAACGCTCAACCGCGCATCGAGCGCAGCTAGAGGATCCTGGTAGACGAGCTGCATCCTTGCCCGCAGCCGTCGCCAAGCCGCAGCTCTGCTGGGCGGCATGATCTCATCTTCGAATGTGACCAAGCCGGCATCTGGCTGTTCGAGCCCAAGCAATAGGCGTCCGAAGGTCGACTTCCCGCAGCCGGATTCGCCGACAAGACCGAGCGTTTCGCCCTTGTGAAGCGAAATCGACACCCCATTGACGGCAAGGACCTGCGAACGCGGGCCGAACAGACTTCCTCGCGAGGGGTAGGCCTTTGCAAGGCCCTCGGCCAGCAGAAGTGGACCCTTCACGCAACGCCCTCCAAGGGCCAGGCGTTCTCTGCCCGCACGCAAGCGACGTGCCTGCCATCGCGGTCCGCTCTCAGCTCAGGTTCCACGCGGTCGCAGGCAGCGGCGCGATCTGCGCATCGCGGGGCGAAGGCGCATCCCCCTTGACGCAAGCCTGCATCGGCCGCGCTTTCCGAAATCAGGTTCATTCGCTGCAAGGGACCGTCAAGGCTCGCAAGTGCCTCGAGCAGGCTGCGCGTGTAGGGGTGGCGTGGCGCAGCAAATAAATGATCAATGGGCCCGGCCTCGACGATCCGGCCGGCATACATCACATAGGCGCGGTGACAGATCTCGGCGATCACGCCCAGATCGTGCGAAATCAAGACGAGAGCCATGTCGGTTTCACGCTGGACATCCCGCAATAGATCCAAAATCTGCGCCTGGACGGTCACATCGAGCGCAGTGGTCGGCTCGTCAGCGATCAAGAGATCAGGCCCGCCGGCCAGAGCTATCGCGATCATGACACGCTGGTTCTGCCCGCCTGACAGTTCGTGGGGATAGGATTTGAGCCGTCGCTCGGCGTCGGGAATGCGTACGAGGTCGAACAGCCGCCTGGCTTCGGCCCGCGCGGCACCGTCTGACATGCCCCGATGCAGCTGCAATACCTCAATGACCTGGCGGCCAACGGTCAGAACCGGATTGAGCGCGCTTTGCGCATCCTGGACGATCATCGCAATCCGCTTGCCGCGGATCTTCGAAAGCCTGTTCGCCGATGCCTTAAGGAGGTCCTCACCATCGAACAGGACGCGGCCGATGATCGCTGCACTTGACGGCAACAGTCCAAGCGCACCGAGCCAGGTCACGGATTTTCCCGATCCACTTTCTCCGATGACCCCGACCGTTTCGCCCCTGCCGATCTGAAGATCGATGGTCCGTACGGCCTTTGCCTTTCCAAAGCTGACCGAGAGCTGCTCGATCATCACCAGTTCGCTCACGCCCCGTCCCTACCCTTTGTGCCGATCAAACCGAATGTCACTGCCGCTCCTCACGACCAGGAGATGTCTCGCGCAACGCGTCCACAGGCGCCAGTGGCCTGACCAGCGCAGTCGACGTGAGAGCACTCCAAGGCCCGAACTGCTACGCAGGCATGACATTCATCGAATAATGAGATGCAAGAATGCAAAGATCCGATGCCGTAACCTGCTTTCCGGATAATTCGTCACCGGGGAACATAGGACCAGGTCTCACATCGCCGCGACGAAGCAACGGGACTAGCCGGGACGGGCAGAGCTATCGGCGGGAGCCGCAGCGACCCAATGGGCAGCTGTCACCATCTATTCCTGCCAAGTCGGTGCAGAGATCCTCTTCGAGCCCGATGGGAGCATCGAGGCAGCGAGACCGAGGGGAAGGTGCCCGCAATCAGTGTGGCCGCAAGCGCCAGTCTCGTGGCTCAGCTCCTCAGTCGGCCGCGCAATAATTGCGCCGCAGGCTGTGTCGCTATCCAATAGCCTATCCCTTCAATATATCGACCAATTCGATGTTACCATCTAAAAGCGCGATGAGCCGATTGGTAGGTCCGCTTGATGGCAACTAGACTGATCAAGCTTATGCTCCGGCTGAATTTCTTGTCCTGAGGGTGGTCGCTTCCAGCCCTTGCTTTGCTTGGATGAAGTGATGCAAGCCGCACAACGAGCTGAAGGCTGATCCAACGCATAGGGATTTTTCATCATCTCTCCGCTCGCCACTGTCTATTGCAGCCGCTCGCCGTGCTCACCGATCGAGATGATGAAGTCGGCCGACGTCCCGACCTCGCCTTTCGAAGGCCGACGCCTTGTCGGATTCTCGCCTTTATACGGCTCTCTCCTGGTGATCCACTGATGTCCAGAGCCACACGTCTGCGCAGCTTGTATGGCCGAGACTGGCCTTGCCCACGTCATGGCCACGCACAGCCCCTTATCGGCAATCTTGGCGCAGGAAGCTGGATTTGACGGCCTTTGGGCGTCGGGCTTTGAGCTATCAGCGCTCTACGGCCTGCCGGACATGAGCCTGATCTCGATGACGCAGCACCTCGACATGCTAAGGTCGATCGGCGCGCGCACGACGCTCCCAATCGTCGCCGACATCGACACGGGGTTTGGCAACGCCATCAACGTCATCCATGCCGTCAGCGAATATGAGCGTGCCGGCGCCAGCGCTGTCGTGATCGAAGACAAGACGTTTCCCAAAATGACGAGCCTTGCTGCTGATGGCCGGCAGGAGCTTGTGCGCATTGCCGAGTTCCAAGGCAAGATCAGCGCCGCGGTCGCGACCAGGCAAGACCCTGATTTTCTCGTGATCGCTCGCACCGAGGCGCTGATCGCGGGATTGGGCCAGGAAGAGGCCTTAAAGCGCGCCATGGCCTATGCGGAAGCCGGCGCTGACATGATCCTTATCCACTCGAAGAAAACGAGCCCTTACGAAATCGAAAGCTTCTCTCATGCGTGGAGCGGGTCCGCACCGCTTGCGATCGTGCCAAACGCCTATCCGGAGCTTGATGCGTCACGCATCAAGGCACTCGGCAATATCAAAATGACGATCTATGGCAACTATGGCATAAGGGCTGCGACGACCGCCATGCAGAACATTTTCCGACGTATCATTGCCGATGGCGGCGTGCAGAACGTACACAAAGACATCGTCAATGTTGAAGAGATCTTCCGCCTTCAGGGTATGGATCAGGTCAAGGATGCCGAAAAACGCTTCCTAAAGTGACAATGGAAAACAGCAAATGGGATCGGGCCGCCCTCTTGCAGCGTCAGAGAGTGATTTAGGCGTCCATATCGGCAACGAATCGGGCCGATGGTCAATCACGTTCAATCTGGAAAAAATCGAGGCGTTCAAGCGAGCCTACGGAGCCGGCACCTTCACCGAAATTGCATCTCGTCACGTTGAAGCGGAATGCAACAGGCTCGGTCTCATCGACGATCTTTGGTTATGGCTGGAAGCCGTTCGAGCAAATGGGCGAGCCGACTAAGCGCAGATGCGCCGCTGATCGTGGCGTAGCTTGCCTGAGCTACACGTGAGCGCAGCAACAGCTGAGATTTTAAGCCTGAGCCAGTCCGGATTTGAATCAACCGCGCCGGCGCGCTCGATGATCTGCAACGTCGAAGCGTGACCTTTGATCGGATTTGCTTAACGCACGCAAAAATTGGCAACTCACGAAAAAGAACTCCGATGGGCAATACCGGAGTTCCTTTCTTGAAGATTTTGAGCCGAGGCCAGCCGCCTCTGAGACAGACGCGTCGGGAGTTGACGAGCTTCTCCAGACATGCCTTCCCTCCCCTTGTTGACCTCACCTACCAGTTGCGCTGAGCCCGCAGCAGCAGGGTCACGGTACTCTGATCCTTCAGCTCATAAATGGCCGTCGGCTTGGCGGTGCTCGCCTGCGCCGGCAGTGTCACAGTACTTCCGCTGTTATACTTCTGATCGAGCATCGTGTAGGCCAAGTCGGCCGAGAAGGTCAGATTCTTGACTGGGGTCCAACGCGTAATGAGGCCGACGGCACCAAAATTGAAGTCTGGGTTGCAGCCGGCAAGGCCACTCGAAAGGGCGAGATCGGCGATGAAGGCGCCGCAGATGTAGCCTTTTGCCACGCTGCTATAGCGAACGGCTGCCCATCCACCATAGATGCCCGTATTCCAGTATTGATTCCAATTATGGGTATAACCGGCGCGGAAGCCGTAGGTCGTTGTCAACTCCTGTGCGCTGCCATTGATGAACACGGAGTCGGATAGACCGGCAAGGCCGAGGCTCTGATAGACGCCCGGTAGACCCGTTCCGCCGTACATGGCATAGCTGGTCGACATGTTCTCATTGAAGTCGTAGCGGCTCGCGCCCTTGGTGTAGGCGCCAGACATGTTGATTGTGTCACCCGGTCCTGTCGGAATGTTCTTGATCGACAAAGCGAGCTGAGCGGCCCAACCCCATCTGTCGCGCGGATGAAAGGTTGTTTCATCACCGCCATGGTAGGCAGCATGGTTGTCATGCGCGGCAACAGACGCCTGAAACAAACCCCAGGCCTGATCAACGCGCAGCATCGCGATAAAGTCCGGAGTGACCGTTCCGCCGAGGTCATTGCCGCCGTATGCGCCTGTCGCAAGGCCGGCGGCTGTCGCGGCGCTTACGTTCCAGACGTTGGTGGTTGCATGGGCCACTTGATCCTGGGCCGAGAAGGATGCCGTGATGCCTTGGCCGAAGTCGGCTGTGTAAGTGAATTGGTTCACGCCGGTGACCCAGCCCGTGCCGCCAGGCAAATCATCGAAGTTGTTGGCGGGATAGTTGGTGCAGGGCACCGAGAACTGCGAGATCGCTTTTCCGATGGTGAAGCCTGCAAACTGGATGAATGCGGAGTAGACACCCACCGTACCGCCGGCGATCGCGCCGGCGTTGGCGTTGTTCGGCGCCTGAACGCCGCCGATCGAGGCGTAAACGGTCGCACCTGTTCCGGCGCCGCTGTAGGTCGCATCCGTCCAGGTGAGGCCGGTCTCGAAGAAAGTACGGAGCGTGCCGTATTCGGTCGCGGTGCGTGTATCGATGTTCAGATCACCGCGAGAGCGCGACGTATACGCATTGCCGAGCCGAGTCCGGGCGCCCGCCACCCCATTGATGGCCGGGTCGAAATCACTGTTGCTGTTAACGACCAAGTCAGTGCGCAGGTAACCGCCGAGTTTGACGCATGTGTCCGTGCCCGGGACGTAGTAGAAGCCGGCGCCATAGAGCGAACACGCCTTCACGTACTCGACCGCCTTGGCCTTGACTGGCAGGTCCGCCGCTTGGGCGGCGCTGCACACCACTAAGCCCGCCGCGAAACTTAAGACGCTCCACCCTGTCCTGCTCTTGACGTCGAAATGCTTACCGAATGTCATTGCCCTCTCCATGCCAGCGCTCGTGCGGCCCGCCCCAGTAGCGTCGGGGAACAACCGTTCGGTGACACGCATCTGATAATGCGATCGAAACCTCCAGTTTGATGATGCTTTTAGGTCGGTTATAGCCAGTGGTTTGATGGCCATCTAAATGGCTGCCTTGGCGCATGAGAGCTCGTGCGCTTGTGGCCTACAATGTGCGCCGGATCCGCGTTGAGCGCGGTATTCCGCAGGAGCAACTCGCCTACGATGCTGGGATCGATCGCTCCTATATGAGCGGCCTTGAGCGCCAACAGGCTAACCCGACCATCGATCTTCTCGACCGCCTTGCCGGGACGCTGGGTGTTGCTGTGTCGGAGCTGTTTGTTCGGCCCTCCAAAGGGGCGCCAACA
This sequence comes from Bradyrhizobium sp. USDA 4503, assembly GCF_054055815.1. Lineage (NCBI taxonomy): Bacteria > Pseudomonadati > Pseudomonadota > Alphaproteobacteria > Hyphomicrobiales > Nitrobacteraceae > Bradyrhizobium > Bradyrhizobium sp. USDA 4503. The sequence continues at coordinate 8,047,455 of NZ_JBSRXS010000001.1, read as the reverse complement.
CCGCCCACCTTGCCGAAAGGTCGCAAGCCCGAACGCCAACGTCGCAAGCGGACTTAGCACTTTCTTACAGCCAGGACGCTCTGCTGGGATGGTAGATCAAGCATCATGCGACCGGATGGGGATTTTGTGCAAAATGGACTATTGATACGCGGCAATCCGGCTATGAACATCGAATAATGTGATGGATGTTCATACTGAGGCCGGAGCGGAGGATGGCGGTTCAAGACGATGACGTTCCTTTAAACGCGATACGCGCTTTTGTGACCGTCGCACGCGAAGGCAGCGTCACGCGCGCCGCCACCACTTTGGGCACGACGCAGAGCTCGGTCAGCCGCTACTTGTCGGTACTGCGGGAGTATCTGGGTGCGGATCTCATCGAGCGGCGGGGCCGGCGCAGCGATTTGACTGAATTCGGAAGGTTATTTGCAAACGCAGTGTCAGAACCGCTCGAGACGGTCGGTTTCACTGCGAAGAGAATGCGCCGGCGTGCGGGCGTAGGGACCAATCGAATTGTCGTCCGCACGTCACTATCGACCTTTGCTTTTTCTCTTCTGATTCCAAATCTGCAGGCGTTCTCTGCTGAAGCAGGCGGGGTCATCGTGGACGTCGTCAGCTCGTTCTCGCTGCCGACATCCTCAGACGATTTCGATATCCTGATTACACGCGACCTTTCCGTGATTGAACCCGCCGACAGCTGGGAGATCTACAATGAGGAACTGGTATGCGTAGGCCCGCCAAGCCTGGTTGCGGGCAGAGAGCTGTCAATCGTTCGCTCAACTCCGATACTCAACATCACATCTAGGCCCGACATCCTGCCGACCTGGCTGAGGGCCATGAACCTGTCGTCAAACGACATACGAGCGGGCGCACGATACGATCACAATTATCTTGCTCTGCCAGCGGTCATGACAGGGAAATGCCTTCTTGTCGCACCGGAAATCATCGTGAGTGATCTGGTGCGCAGGGGCGCTTTGCAAATCATACCCGGCTCGCGCGCTCCAAGCGGCATGCAGTATCGCGCCTATGCAGTGGATCGGAGCGAAAATCCTGAAATCGCTCGTTCTTTCTGCCGTTGGGTCGCTCGTCTATGCAAGAAGGCGGCGCTTGCGCAGGCTGCCTGACGCCTGCTAGGCGCTCAACCAGCCTGCAGCGGTCAGTACCGCCCGGCATTCACGCCGAGAGCGCTCAAGGCTCGAAAAAAGCATCCGAACAAAATAGCAGCAGGCCCGTTCCGATAAAGATGATGCCTCTTTGTTGCATCGATGCCGGAGTCATGGGGTCGACATAAGTAATCGACACAAAGACCTCATGCGATCGCCGATCGTGCCCTTCCGGCGACAGAATTAGTCGTCCGTTAAGAACGCGATTTCAGCGGTGAGGGGTTGCTCGTGGCTGCGATGAGGGTGGTCAGGATCAGGCACCAAAGAGCCCTCAGCCAGGCGAGGATGCGGCGGAGGTTGTGGCCGACGGCCGAGAGGATGACGTTGGCGGCATCGCCGGCGCGGCCTTTGAGGTAGCAGCGGCCGAGGTAACCATCGGTCTTCAGATGTCCGATGATGGGTTCGATGGCGGAGCGGCGGCGCAGCTCGCGCTTGATGACCCCGAAGACGCCGCGCTTCTGGCCGGAGATGAAGATCCGGCGGGGATTTTGTGCGTCGTGGCCGCGGTATCCCTTGTCGACATAGGCCCACTCGATCGCGCAGCCGGTGAGTGTCTCGGTGCGGTCGATGACGTCGCGCAAGGTGTGACCGTCGTACGGGTTATCGGGTAACGCACTGGCATGCAGCACGAACAGGCCGCCGGGAGTCCGGCGGTTGATGGTGACGATGGAGGCTTTGACACCGAACTCGTAAGGCGCGGCTGCTTTGCCCTTGCCGATGCACTCGACCTCCGCAGCATGGAAGGAATACAGCTTCCAGCCGCGCCGGCGCTGCTGTTGCGAGCGGATCTGCGAAGCCCGGCTGAGCGGGAGGACGAAGGCGTTCTCGAGCACAGCTCGACCTTCGATCTTGCGGCCGATATCGCGGATGATCCGGCCCAGCCGGCTGCGCAGGATGCGCAACTGCCGCTGATGCCGCCTGAATTGCTTGGCATGGGCGTAGCGTCCCGCCATCATTGCCGCGGTCTTGGCGACGCGCAGATAGGACTGCCGCAGCTTGACCCCGTGCTTCCTCGCCAGGCGGTTGAGCCCCTTGATCGCTGCGTGCAGCAGCTTGGCATCGGTCGGGAAGGTGATCGCCTTCGGCTGCACGGTGGTATCGACCGTGACACGCTTGAGGTCCTGGCTGCGTAACGCGCCGGCTTCGTGCGCCACCCGCAAGCTCTCGGCCAGCAGCAGCTCCGGCTTGTCGCCGAGCCGCTTGCGCCAGTGGCTCAAATCCGAGCGCTCGTGCGGAAATGAATGCTGGAAGAACTCTTCGCCGGTGAAGTACTGGAAATACGGGTCGTGGACCCAGCGCTCGCACACCCCCTCGTCGGACAGGCCGTAAATCTGCTTGAGCAGCAGCAGCCCAACCACGAAGCGGGTCGCGATGCCTGGCCGGCCGTTCTCGCTGTAGAGCGGCGCGATCTCCCCATCGATCCAGTCCCAGTCGACCCTGCCGGCGAGCTGAACCAGCTCGTGCTTCATATTGATGATCTGGTCCAGCCTGGCCCGGAACAGATCGCCCGATCCCGTCGCCTTCTGCTTCTTCGGCCGCATCGCCCCCTCCGATGCGACCACGGAATCATGACTGGCGATTCGACGGAATCCTGAAAATGAAAATGCAAGGTTCCGATCCCCGAAGCATCAAAACCCTGCAATCGCAAAAAAGCCGGTCTGCCAGATTACGATTCCACATCAGTCACTTGGTCGCTCTTAACGGACGACGAATTAGCTCCGTCGAACGGAGCAGAAGCACATGCTATTGATCGGTCCGAGAACTCAGGATGTGTCATCAGTCCATCTGCCCTTACACAGCAAAGTGCGGCAGCGAAGGCGCATAAGGCGCCGCCCGGTCTTTACAAGTCGAATGGTTCGGCTGCGCAGATCGTCTGTTTTCCAGCCCCGCGCGGCAATACGATGACTGCCGAACAGACCTTGCGCGATTTCTCGATAGCTATTTCCCTGCTGCCATCCATCGAGTGCGCGCAGCGCGAGGATCAGTCGATGCCGCCTCAAAGCCGGTAAAGCAAGAGGAGGCGTTCCGAGCGACCGATGCTCAAGGGCAAGCCAAAATCGACGTGCGGCCTGCAAACGAAGCTGGAAAGTCCTGTCGAGCGGCAGATCGAGAACGACAGCAGATCCGCTCGCGGGCAGCTTGCTGAGCCAGAGGCGATGCCTTGCACCTCCGAGCGGCACGATGACGTGCCATCCGTCCGGCGCGCGACGAAGCTCGCTGTCCGGCATGCGTGCGAAATCAAGCTGATAGCTTTGCTGAGCCCCGGATTTGGCGGCCCGCACAGGCAACACCGTCGACAGCACCTCTGGTGCCCAGAAGACTGCTTGCTTGTCGAATGTCTTTTGCGGATCAGCTGGAAAACGAAAGCCCCCACTTCCGTCGGAACTGGTCCGTTGTTGCACTGGATCGTTCGCGACGAGATAAACGCCCATAGTCCTTTTGGTAGTCGTGGTCTCGGCGCAGCCACTCCCAGGCAAGGTCGGCAGCTTCCGCCTTCTTGAGGCTGCGGTATGCTTCCTCCGATCTCCAGTCAGTACCCGGCATCGCACCATTTTCCCGCATGATCTTCACCGCGGCGAAGTGCAGCCGATGATTGTGGCCGTTTCCGGTTGCGTTCCTGCCGCGAGTCCGCCTCGGATACACTTACTCGATGAAACGATCACCTTTTGCGATTGCAACGAATTCCGATCCTGACATCCGCCGCGCTCAGTCCTTCGGCCAACCGCCCCGCAGCAGATCACGATAGCCGTGGGCCGCTAGCCACTTGGCCCGAGCCAAGTGACTTTCGAGCGTGCGTCGCGCACGATCCGGTTCAAGGGTCGGGTCGAGCCCAAGGACAATACGCGCGACTTCGCGCCAATCTGCATTGTCAGCATTGGCATCGAGAAGGCGCATGTAGGTAATCGCGTGATCCTTGTCATATGACGTGAGCTCGTGCGCGCTGGGCGCCAAATCTGCGATCTTCGGATCGGCCGGCACTGCCTGAAACTCCTACCAAACTGAAAAATCTACTAAATCCGAACAATGATAACCAATCCGGGAGCATTTTGGTACCGCTCGAATCGTCGCGACCAACTCTTTTGGCCAGCTCCAAGAGTGCGATCGGCTCACAATGATCTTGCTGCCCATCGTGCCCACTTGCCATCTCGTTGTTGCCAATTTCCACGTCGGGTCCGATCGGCAGATTTGCCTCCAGCTAGCAGTTGCTTTTCACGCGAGCCGACAGAGATGAGGGTTTGGCGCTCCAGGCGCGTTGGTGAAAGGCCGGACGAAGCGAAGTAGCGAAAATTCGTTCTCACTTTCGAGTTCCAACTGAGAGGCTTTCCTATTTAATCCCTGCGCCGGGGCTAAACCTCTGGCTTATCATTCCTGCTCCGGCACCAGCCTGGCTGACGATGACGCCGTGCACGGCCGTGATAGTTTCGAAGGCCCGCGTAGAGCTTGCCTCTAACGTGTGCTGTCATGGAAGCTATCGCGTGAAGCACACGCATCCGCATCAACTGGCTAAGCCTATCGCAATACTCTGGCTATAACCAGTGGTTTAATATCCTTCAAAATGGCTGCCTTCACGCATGAACGCTCGTGCGCTGGTGGCCTGGAATGTGCGCCGGATCCGTGTAGAACGCGGCATTCCGCAAGAGCGGTTGGCTTATGATGCCGGGATTGATCGCTCCTATATGGGCCGCATTGAGCAGCAGAAAGAGAACCCGACCATTGATCTTCTCGATCGGATCGCTGGAACTCTGTGTGTGCATTTGTCCGAATTGTTCGCGCAGCCCGCCCAGGGTGCGATGCCGCCCAAGCCTCTATCCAAAGGACGCAAGCCGGCATGGCCTCATCGGAACAAGGCGTAACTATACGACGTGGAGCCATGTTCGCCACTGAAAGGGCGAGCAGTCGATGGTCCGCCAGCTGCACGCTCGACAATGGAAGTTCGGTGACAAGGGCATAATCTGAAGCAAAATGGCTCAGTCAGTCTCGGCTTCCGCAATAGTGCAGCCGTGCACTCAACTTGAAAACTCCGTAGCAAGAGCAACGGCTTGCAATTGAGATTCTCCCTTCACGTAGACGGCACGGCATCAGGATGCCCGCGATTGGATGCCTCGTCCGGTGCCCAGCGGCTGCACTCCACTAGATCGCCCAGACCGGAGTCATTACACCCTCATCAATACCCATCTTGAATACCACTCTTTGAACGCTTCGTACGGAGGTAATTACACCTCGAGGCTTCTTCCTGCGAGGTCAAGCGCACTCGTTGTCACATTCCGGCGGTGTGCACCAGCTTTCTGTAGCGAAGCGGCTGATCAGCTGGGCCTCATGTGCCGCCTCCAAATGCTCCGAGCGCTGTGATGAGCTGCTGCTCGAGCAGATGCCGCGCTGGCAGACCGACCGTGGCCTAGGCTTCCGCTGCTAAAGCGCCGCAGTGGCGTATTTTGCAGCCTGGTTAAGCATCTCCGGAACAAACTCTCTCGCTCGCTCATATCGCACGTCATGATCTGGAATTTCCCGATCGCCACAATTTGCCCTCTCGAACTTATTTCCGCGGTCACGATGTTTCAAGCCGCACGTCCGTGCGATAGGTGATCAAGTGACGCGATCATACGTGCGGGATGATCAGGCTGATGGTACGACGTTGTCGCTATCTCAACGAAGCCGATACTTTGTGTTTTCCCTGAGAGAGCCAACAGCAGCATGATTGGCTCAACTGTATCGTTTCGGCCCGCGCGCGATGTTTGCTTGATCACGTTCGACGACACCTTGGCTGTCCGCAAGAAAGATGAAGTTAAATGCCGCGCGTTCTGCAAGTCGCGTAAGATTTGCATAGTGATCGATATCGACTCGCTTAGGAAAAGGGCTGCGAGTTGTCGTGCCGTCCCTTCCATCAAGGTCGGCGCTGGGAACAGCACGTTTGATGTTACATAGCGGACTGGATTCTCCAGCAAAGTTCGAACCGATGGGCGACATGCTCAGCTACAGGATCAATGACGAGCGCTGGCCTCGATTCGCAGTCCCGATTTAGGGTCGGCGACCTGATAAAGTCCCGAGCGACGTGCAAAAGACGCGTGATCAACGCAGCTTCGAGCACACGCGCTACATCAAACTGCCCGGTATAAGCGGGCCGGATGGACCGCCGGCCAAGACAGGGGTTCACTTCTTTGACGGGCCGTTTTCCAGGTGACACTCGTGTCATCAGCGGGTTCACGAATTTCGCACAAATGCATTACCGCGCGCGGTATACTGATGGGTCATGGTTCTAAACGGGAGTGCAACCTGCGCCGCCATCACACATTCCAGGCTTCTTCATTTCGATGCCGGAAGGAAACGCCAACATTTGACGTAGGATTGAAGGTCACCTAGCGCGACGGGCCGACGTGTATCGCTACGCCTGCGCAATCAACGGCAATTATGGGAATACTCTGACGCTCGTTGCGAGCGTTCCGCCTAAACGTGGGCTATGACGTCGAAGTCTCTTGAGGACTCCATCGTCGTCTCAGTTCCACGTCAGAGAGCATTCTTGTGCCGATGATGCCCTCGCTCGCGAGGTCTGCGATCTCGCCCTTGCTGAGCCCGAGCAGGTCTGCCAGAATCTCGCTGTTATGTTGTCCCAGGGTGGGCGCCGCTCGGCGGATTGAATGCGGCCGTGCGCCTTCGCGAATTGGAATTGACGGCTGCGGGTGCCGCCCAATGAACGCACGTTCGACCTCTTGGAAAAATGCACGTGACATTAGGTGCCGATCTTGCAGCAGGTCGATCGGCAGGCGGACCACTCCGGCCGCGATCCTTGCGCACTGCAGCTCGGCCATTGCCTGATCTGCATCACGCGTGCGGGTCCAGCCTTCGATTTCGCTCTCGATCGTGTCCTCAATCATGCGGCGGCGTTCCGCGGCCTTGAGCGATGGGTCAGCGGCCCATTCCACTCGGCCGATGAGTGTCGCAAGTCTCTGCCACATGTTAGTGTCGGTGACCGCTAGCATGATCCAGTTGTCCTCGCCTGCAGACCGGAAACAGCCGTGCGGGACGAATCGCGGATGCCGATTACCATACCTCGTCGACGTACCACAAAGGGAGTGGACGATAATCCATGGGGCTGCAAATGGCATCATGCATTCGATCTGCGCGAGATCAATGAATTGCCCCCGGCCAGTCTCTCGAGCGTGGATCAGCGCGACAAGAACTGCGGCACAGCCATTCAAACCGCCTGTGGCATCCCCGAACGCGACGTGGCTCATCACTGGCGGCCCATTAGCGGTTCCTATCACGCTCGGTAGGCCTGACCCTTGCTCCAGCGTCGAGCCGTAGGCTCGGCAGTCGCGATGAGCGCTGTTCGTGCCGAAGGCTGACATCGACATTACCACAAGGCGCGGATTGAGTGTTCTGAGGACTTCGTAGCCAAGCCCGAGCTTTGGCAGGACGTCGACGGAATAATTGTCAACGACGATGTCGGCGCTAGATGCCAGGCGCTTTGCAAGCGAGAGGCCCTGGGGTCTGGTCAGATCAAGCGTGATGCCGCGCTTATTGCGATTCATCATGCAGAAGCGAAGCGTTTTTTCGTACGTCTGGCCGGTTACGTAGTCCGGCCGTCGATCGACGCCGCGCCACCAGTCCGGGTACTGAATAGCCTCGACCTTGATGACATCCGCACCGAGGTCTGCAAGAGTTCGCGTACAGAATGGGCCCGCCCAGCCCATCGAAAAGTCGATGACGCGAATTCCTAGCAAAGGCCGTTCGGCAGGAGCGCTGCAGCCGCGCGACGCCGTCGCTCCGGTTGTGGAGCTTGTTCGGCTTCTAGCGAAAGTCGATCGCTCACCAGCAGATGGAACCTTCCCGCCCCGGCGCGGCGGTGTCAATGTCAGCCGCTGCATCGAGCCAGCCGTCAGCCCTTGTTCTTCACCCACCAGAATGGGGACGATTGCGCCACGCTCAATCTTCTCTTGGTCGTCCAGAAGGTCGGATATCTCCGGTACCGGTACGATCGGGATCTTGCGTTGTAGTCCCTCGGCAAACCACTGCTGGGCCGTCCGCGTCCTAAACCTCGGGATGAACAATCGTTCGATCCGCTCCTTATGCTTCAGACGATCGACGCCAAGCACCAGAGTTGGATCATCACGCAATTGGGGAAGGTCGAGCATGTCGCAGAATGCACGCCATTGGGCCGGGGTAATTGTCGTCACGCCGAGCCAGCCCTTTTTTGTTTCGTAGATTCCGGACGGAAAGTTCGGCCAGAATCGATTTATGCCGATCCGGCGCATCGCCTCGCCGCGGTCAAATGCCTCGAACAGCTGATACTCGCTGAGCGAGATACATGCTTCGAATATACTGAGCGAGTGTGACCGGCCGGCCCCGCTCCCCATTCGCGCAATGAGTGAGGAGGCTACGGCGATAAAGCCCCAGAGGCCGGCGAGGATGCCGGCCTGGAAATCCGGCGCGTGTAGAGGTGGGCCTTCCATCGGTCCAACCAGCTTGATCAGCCCGGCAAGGGCCCGCAGGGTCGAATCGCTCGCGGCGAATTCATGATAGGGTCCCTCTCGGCTGAACCAGCTCGCTTCGAGGTAGATCAAGCCTGGGCGCCGTTGCCGGATTACGGCGAGATCAATGGGCGGGCACTCCGCGCAATCAATATCGCGCCCATCGACCAAAATATCGCAATCTTCAACCAACAGCGTCAGTCGCTTGATCGCGTCATGATCAACGGGATCGATGATAATGCTTGACTTGTTGAAATTCAAGAACGCGAACCACGCGCTCTGGCCACCTGGGGTCAAGGGAGCCTGGGAGCGAAGCGGATCGCCGGCCGGCGGCTCGACTTTCGAAACGTCGGCGCCAAAATCGGCAAACAGCCGCGCGCAGTAGCTCGTTGCAGCTGAGCTACCAATCTCAACGACCCGCAGCTGCGACAATGCCTCGCTAGAAGTTTGCGCTTCTTCTGCCATACCGATGCTCCGTAACTTCTTCGCCTGCAAACGAAAACTCGCACCCGCTACACCACTCAAGAGCAGCCGAAACACTGGCGATTGCCATTTGAGAGTAGACACGAACTCCGCACTCGTGCTCTCCGATCTCACCTGCTTGCCTTACGGTGAGCCCCAACTGCTGCTATCGGAAGCTCTCGAAGATCCAGCAAGGACTATGCCGGTGTGGACTGGGCTCCAACAAAATCGCTGCGTACGGACAGGAACAATCTTCCTTTCCTTCATCGGAAAGCTCCAGGTGCTCGCGAAAGCGCTGCTACTGGGGTACGCGGCCGATCTGCCGTACGAAGCAGTCCACTCAGATCCATCCATGACGTAGACGGGGTTGCGACGGCGGGGCCACACGTAGACGAACACGGCGCCGAGAGAAGAACGCTCACCGCCTCCGCCCGCTTGCTGCCCAACTCGTTGCGCAAACCGTAGATTTATGGCCTTCCCCACACCTCGATGGGCGGAACATTACGCTTCGTGTCCCTCGCGAACCGACACCCACTTCGTGCGTGTTGTGCATGCCGGCACACGTGTGTCGCACGGCCAGATATCGATTATCGGAGTTCAGAGTCTGAGGCCCACTGCTCAGTTCCTACATTTCATCGCCGACATTCTTGTCTGGTAAACCGCAAATGCCATAGGTCCAACAGCTGACATGCGTCCCTCGACCAGAGCGCTCCGTGTCAGGTCTTCTTATAATCGGGAGAGCGCTATACTCACGACACAGCGCGATCTCGGTCGACACATCTTCGCAACGCACAACGGTCGACTTTCGGCCCTATTCCTTCGGCCTCAACAAGCGGGCAACTTCCAGTAGGCTCGACTGTGGCGCTGCCGATCCTATTCAGCCATTGTAGAAAAGCTGCCATTAGCAAGGCAGATCCGACGACTTGAGCGCTCGAAGCTACTGCCACCGGGTCCATGCATGCCCCTCGGGGACGCCTTACTCGGCTGATTCGACTCAAGCGAAGCTGGTTCAAAAAGCGACTATTGCATCAAACCCGAAGCTCCTCTGCTAGGCGCCGAACTCGCCGCCCGTAATATCGATCGTCGCTCCAGTAATAAAGCCTGCCATGGGCGAGGCCAAAAAGGCAGCGAGATCCGCTACTTCCTCAGCCTTTCCAAACCGACCGAGTGGAATACGGCTGAGGGCGGAACGGTTGACCGCGGCCTCCGCTGGTCCAGTAAGGTCACTGAGAATTCGACCCGGGGCGATGCAATTGACCGTAACACCGTATGGAGCAAGATCCCGTGCAGCAGCGCGGGTTAACCCGATCAGCCCCGCTTTCGATGCAGCATAATGCGGACCGGCGATCAACGGCACGGCGCGGCCCGCAAGAGACCCGATGTTGATGATGCGTCCATAGCCCTTTGCAATCATCGACGGCGCTATGAGACGTATGAGGGTGAACGGCCCGCTGAGATTGACGTCGATGACGCGTGCCCATTCCTGGGGCGACATCTGCGAAAGCCAGGGTATCTTCTGATCCGCACGCTTTGGTGAGACGCCCGCATTATTTACCAAAGCCGTAATTTCACCCCAACGGTTGCGGATCTGATCAACAAATCGGTTCACCTCATTTTGCTGTGTGACGTCGGCCACCCCCGCACAAAGCCGATCTTCTGGACCGCTAAGGCTCTCGAGTGCACGCTGCACGTGGTTAGGCTGTGTCGCCACGAAAGCTACTCGATAATCATCTGCCAAGAACCGGCGTACGATCTCAAGCCCGATTCCCCGTGCTCCTCCGGTGACGAGTACAACGGACGGATCCCCTTCGGTCCTTCCCCTCCCCGTTACTGTCGTTTCAGAAATCATATGTGTTCTCCGATCCGCCCAGCGAGCTGGCGGCATTCTCGGACTAGAGATATGCTCTCCAATGCTATCTCCGTTGCCTAGCCACGGACCTGGCTCGCGACTGCCTGCTTGTTGGTCGCAGAAAACGGATCCCTCACTGCGCCATGGGCGCTGGTGCTCTATCGGAGCCGATGATCGTCCCAGGCACTCTCTCCAAGATGCACTCACACAGGCGCTCTATGTCAACGACCTCGTGATCGGCCGTAATACACACCCGAACGCCGGCCTTTCCTTGCGCAACGGTGGGAAAGAAGATCACCGAGGTATAAAAGCCTGTGTCGAGGAGCTCTCGGGCGAGTGCAATCGCCTTCGTTTCCGATCCAACAGCAACCATTCTGATGGGAAGCGAAGTGCCGTGCTCAGGAGTCTCTACCCGACCGTCAAAGACCTTGATCCGTTGGGCCAGCCGCTTCTGCCGTTCGGCAAGTTCTGCCGAGCGATGAATTTTGCAAGAGCCAAGCGCTGCACCAACTGCAGCTAAATTAGGGGCGACCGAAAATGCGTAAGGAATCGCGTATCGCCGAAATAGATCTTCCTGCTCGGCCGTCCCTAACATTAACATGCCGCCCGATGCGCCGAAGCCCTTGGCCAGAGAGGCTGCTATGATCGTACGGTCACCTAAGACTTCGGGGAATTGAGTGCGCGCGAACCCTTCGCCTCGACGACCAAACAGCGAAATGCCGTGAGCATCGTCAATGTAAAGGAACAGCCCATAACGCTCCTGGAGTTCACGGAGCTCCTTGATCGGAGCGTTTCCTCCCATCGAATAAACACCATCGCAAACGTAGGCAACTATTCTCTGTTCACGGCACAAGCGTTCCAGAGCGCAAATATCATTGTGCTCAATCGTTTCTACTCGCGCTTCATCAGCGACCACCGGTTTGTGATATGCGAGCGACAGATGCGCGATGCGATCGAACACGACTACCGGCTTCGTGCCCCCCGTCAGAAGGCCAGACGCTAGAAGCGGCATCGCTCCAAGATTGGCGAGCATGACGGTTGAAAAGGCGAGAACCCGTGCACTAAACATCTCGGACAGGGCTGCTTCGAGCTCCGCCAAAAAATCGAAATTAAGCCGTGTTCGCGCGCATGACCAGTGCAGCGACCCATGCGCCTCGATTGCCTCGATCGCGGCAGCCACGATTGCAGGGTGATTATCCAGTCCCAGATATGAACACCGCACGAAATCAATGACCTGGGGTCGGTCCTTAAGCGGACCGCCCCCCAGCGCAAAGCCTCGCCCAATCGTCGAACGTCCCTGAACGGCCATGAGACCAGCATTGTGGGCCGCGTCGAAATATGACCTGCTCTTTTTGATGACGTACGCGGTGTTCCGAAAGTGTTCGCTCGGGCGCCCATGATCCGAGGCGGCGCTCTGCTGTCCCATTCCGTTCTCCATTCCATCTGTCAAGCGTGGGTACCAGATGCTAGTCGAGCACCACACGCAATGTGACGAAGTCAGCCCGAGTCGAAGATTCTTTACATATTTTGAAGAACAGCCTAGTCGGCTCATATTATGTCTCTAGCGAACTAACATCCGGCCGTTCGCTGTGACAGCTACTAGATCAAACGGGGCATTACGCCACGTTGGGGCCGCGCAGGAGCGCCGCCCCTTTAGGCGGCGCGGTCGACGGGGCCGAAGCGGAGGTCGCCGCAATGGACTTACATATGCCCCATGGTCTGGCCACAGCAAAGCTTGTGATTGCTTCGACTGCTACACCGATCGGAGAGCCCAGAAGCATTTACCGATCGACGGCAACACACCTTGCATTTTGCGGCCTGCCGAGGGTCTGATGTGTAGAGCGCTATCATGTCCAGGATGTTCGGTTGCTGTCGAGAAAGCGTACGAACACATCAACGACGAACTCAGCGTCGCCGCGGTTCATCGACGTTGACATTGAAGCGGTAGCTCCAGGCAGAATCACGCCGTTCTGTGCAAAGAAGTCCACAAGCTGCTTCATCAGTTTTGACTCTTCTAGTGAGGGATAGGCTTCACGATTATCGTTGGGTGCTTGAGTCTTCGGATGAATGCGAAAAAGCGAAGCGGCCCCCGTGACACAGAACGGCGCTCCCCTTTGTGAGATAGCTCGCGCAATCCCACCGCGAACAATGGTCCCAAGGTCATCAAGGTGTGCGAGGGCCACATGGTCCAGATGCCGCATGGCGGCAAGCCCGGCGGTTATGGATAGAGGATTGGCCGAAAACGTGCCGCCTTGCGGGAGCAGTGGTCGGCCGGAAGAGGCATCAAATACTCCCATCACCTCCTTCCGACCACCGATTGCTCCAATTGGCAGGCCGCCGCCGATGATCTTCCCCATCGTGATAAGGTCCGGAGCGAGACCATAAAGGGCTGAAGCTCCCTCGAAACTTTGCCTGAGATTCAGAACCTCATCGGCAATCACAAGGACGCCATGCGTACGAGCGGTTTCCTGAACCGCGGCAATAAATTCCGGCGTTGGTGGAATCAGCCCCGCTCGGCTTGGCATCGGATCTATGATGACAGCAGCAAGATGACGCCCGTGCGAGGATAGCAACTGGCGCGCGCCCTCAGCATCATTAAACCGCATGACGACGACTTCATCTAGCACGCTTGCAGGCATCCCGCGGTAAAATGGGGTCGACCTTGGGCCGCTCGGATCCCCCCAATTGTCCGGTGTCGCTGCAAAGCTTACCTCGGCCCAATCGTAGGCGCCATGATATGCACCCTCGAGTTTTGCGATCTTCGAACGAGCTGTAAAAGCCCGTGCAGCCTTGATCGCAAACAGCACGGCTTCAGTTCCGGTATTGACGAAACGAACACGCTCGACCCGCGGAATGCGCTCGCATAGCAATTCTGCGAGTGCGATCTCGCTCTCTGTCGGATTTGCGAAACAGCTACCCAACTGCAGTTGCCGGGTCAAGACCTCCACCACGGGTCCGAAAGCGTGGCCGTGAATGAGCGTTGTAAAGTTCGCGTTGAGATCGAGAAACCGGTTGCCGTCTATATCGATAAGGTGGCTGCCCACTCCGCGCTCAATATAGAGAGGAACTGGATTCCGCTCGATGCTTACTCGCGACGTTCCGTCCGGAAACACCAGCCGCGCCCGAGCGAAGCCATCTTTAGATTTTTGCCCAACTTGGAACGCTTCTACCATGCTAGAATCCGAGCGCAGTCATGCTATGCTTCGATTGATCCTGGCCCGCCGCCGTCTAGTTCGCCAGCTTTCCTCGCCGGTATTGCTATTCATGCTCTAATATCCATGGCAATCTTGCCGCCACCCGCTGACGACGGAATCGCTGTAGTTCACCTTGCCATCGGGCAGCCGCTTCACTGGTCCGCGCCGCACGTCCCGATCAACTGTATCGGCGCCAAAAGCCAGGTCGGGCGCCAACGCGGAAGGCACGACCCGCGCCGGTGACAATGATCGCCAGGACGTCATCATCCCTGTCGGCACAATCGAACGCATCGAAGACTTCTCGCTCCGTGAGAGCGGTACATGCGTTTAGCTTTTCCGGTCGATTCAGCGTAATCGTGAGGATTTCTCCGCAATATCACACTTGACTGTCACGTAAGCCATGGCATTCCGTCACCAGCCTAGCTTCATGTTCGGTCAGGACGACCTGATCTGCTTCAGCGCCTCGTTCAACGCTTGCTCAAATATTTCAATACCTCGATCGAGCGTCTCGCAATCGATCGTGAGTGCAGGCAGGAATTTTACGACCTGATCCAGGGGTCCACATCTCTCGACAATCAGTCCTTTCTCGAAGGCGCTCCTGCTCGTAGCCGCTGCAATTTCGGGCATCTGACAATCAAATCCGAAGGCCATGCCCCTCCCCCGAACCGCAAAGCTGTTTCCGTACTTTACTGCGATGGCGTCGAGCCGGCGTCGCAACACTTTTCCCAACCGCGACACCTCTTGCGCGAAGATCTCGTCCCGCCAGTAAAGATCTAGAGCTGCCGTTGCTGATACCAGCGCAAGGTTATTTCCTCGAAAAGTGCCTGTGTGTTCTCCCGGTCGCCACGCGTCAAATTCCTTTTTGATCAACACAATTGATAGTGGCAGACCGTACCCGCTTAGCGATTTCGACAATACAACGAGGTCTGGTGACAGATCTGCGAACTCGAAGCTGAAGAACTGGCCCGTCCGGCCACAACCCATTTGGACATCGTCGACTATGAAGAGAGCGCCAGCGCTCTTCGCTGCGGCTTGAATAGACTGTAGCCATTCCTTGCCAGCGACGTTTACGCCGCCTTCTCCCTGGACGGTTTCGACAAGGATGGCAGCCGGGGAATCGATGCCGCTGCTCACGTCCGTCAGCACTTTATTCAGGTATTCCGCTGTATCGATACCAGGACCAAGGTAGCCATCATAAGGCATGAACGTTGCGCTTGATAGTGCAACGCCGCTGGCCGTCCGGTAGGCGCGATTAGCACTGGCGGCCAAGGCCCCCAAGCTCATGCCATGATAACCGTTCGTGAATGAGATAATGTTTTGCCGTCCGGTGACCTTGCGTGCAAGCTTTATTGCAGCCTCAATAGCATTTGCGCCAGTTGGTCCTGTGAACTGGAAGCGATACTCCAAGTTTCGCTTCTCAAGTATGACAGTCTTGAAGGTCTCCATAAACTGGAGCTTCGCGGGGGTTGCCATGTCAAGCCCATGGACGACCGCGTCAGAGGCCAGATAGTCGGCAATGGCGGCTTTGAGTCGATTATTGTTATGGCCGTAGTTCAGCGCTCCAGCTCCGGAGAGAAAGTCCACGACGTTTCGACCATCCTCCGTTAACATAATCGAGCCGCGCGCTCGGCTGAACATGGCTGGGAATGAACGAGAATATGTGCGTACGTTCGATTCCAGCGCATCTAACGCTTGCATCTTGCGCGATCCGCTAATCGCTCTAGCCATTTATCACCTCTGCCAAGGCAAGTGATTAGAGGAAAAGGAAATCGCTTGGACGCTAGACGCGCCTGGCTCGCGGTCTCGCTGACAACCAACTACCCGATACCCCGGGGTAACGAAGCTACCAAGACGAGTAGTGGTCTGCGCACCAGAATCAAGCGCAAGCTGCGCCCTCCACTCGGAGCCACCTCAGAGAGGCCGTCGGGCGGGGCGTCCACCCCATCATATAGGCCATCTTTGTCGATCCAGAGTGAGCGTCGGCAAAGAGGTTTCGTCGGCAAAGACCCGTTCAGCCTGCTTGACCTCGCTGAAGATGTAATCGACCACGATCTCGGGCTCGACGCCGAGCTTGCCCATTGCGCCATAAGCTGGGGGACGAGCTCGACGTTATCGCGGCCGTAGATAGCCTAACAGCTGGTCATCAGCATATTTGGCGACCGCGATCTGGGCCAGAAGCGCTTCCACCGGAATGCCTCCTTCAATGATATGGGCGGAGGCTAGTGCCTGGATTATGCCGTCCGCGCTCGCGGAGGCATACTTGGGACGGCGCGTGACGATCACCCCGGAACTTCGCCGGCACCAAATCCAGACGCTCCGACACGTCCTCGACGATCAGCACTCGATCAGCACCTTCTGCTTGCCGGCATACCCGCCAGCTCTTCCGGCTTAATGAAGGTTTCGATCCGTTCCAGATGCGGCGCAAAGCTCTTGCGCCGACGCGGTGCACGCTTGCTATCCGACTGCTGACGGTCCTTGCTGACCTGGGCCTTGATCGCAGCGCTGCCGGTCTCGATCTCCTCGAAGACAAGGCATGCTGTTCATCCTGGCCGTCCGCCGAGCCGAGCTTTTCTGATCATCGACCGAACCGGGCTCGGTCGAGGCCTTCAAGATCTGCGTCAGCCGCTCGATGCGCGCATCGGCATCGGCGTTGCAGGGAGATCGGCGACCTCGCTTTCCAGAGGATCGGCGCGCGCCGCTTTCTCGGCCGTGGCAAGCACCATGGCCTTCAGCGTCTCCACGTCATTGAGATCGGACGATCTTCCATCGGACCTTGCGAGTGCCCTGGCGGCGCTGCAGGCCGAGCGCTCGGATCGCTGCCCGTGCAGTTCGCGTTTGAGCTTCTCGATCCGCAGCTCAAGATGTGCGATCAGCGCTTCGTTGTCCGATGGCTCCGCCCGCGCACTAGCGGCATCCGCGACAGCGACATCGCGCTCAGCCTGCAACGCCTCTCGTTCGGCCAGCAGCGCAAGGTAGGCGCTCGCGAGGTCAGAAGGAAGATCGTCCGGCTTCGATATCATGAAGCCATTGAATCAGATCAAGCCGCAAACTCAAACCCAAAAAGGCTATCCGACCCGCGTCGGACGCTGGGCTTCTTGCGGTAGGGTCGAGGACTGGCGCGCCGCACATCCAAGAGCCTTGGATGTGTACGTTTCCAGCCCCCGCCTCATCGCACGCAGCATGCGGATTTCCCGCACTACGCGCCCCCATTCGCTTCGCATCAAGGTTTATGGGACCTATCACGCTGGGCAGCTTTCGTCAGCTGTGTTTTACCCGGTAGTCGTTGAACAGCTTCAGGGTATCGTACAGCCATGATTTACTTCACTGCTCCCAGCCGAAGCCCTTTCGTTGCCGTGCCCGCGCCAGATGGCGCCTGACCTTCTTCTCCACCCAATCTCTGATGTAGCTGAAACACCTGCCAGAGTGTCCAGCCGAAAAGTAGTTCACCCAGCCCCGGAGCTTCGGATTGATCAGGTTGATGACCCTGCCAATCGGTTGCGATCGGTGCCGACGAAATACTTCCTTTAGATCCCGCAGTAACGCCGTTCGCTTCTTCAGCTTGGGCGTGTAGTGCGGCCGCATCGCTCCCCGCAAGCTGCGGATGTAGCGAAAGTCAAAACCCAGAAAGCCGAAGCTCTTGCCTCGCCCTAGCAGGCCGTTGAAGAACTCAGCCGCGTTCGCAAACGAAGGCTGAATCGTCGCCATTGTGGATGTAGAAGTGGCCAACGAGCCTGCCCGCAGTGCCGATCATGGCCCATCCGCGACCACAGGACGGATCATTCTCGTCGTGCCCCTCCCATGAGAACTCGGCGCAGGCCGATCCGTCGCGGGTGCCGTAGCGAACATCCAGGAAGCCCTTGAGAGCCCCAAACGCTATTTCGCCATCGGACTTGCCACGGAAGGTGAGATGCGCCTCTCCGACAAGATCGAGGAAGTCGCTGTCCCAGTTGTCCATTTCGACGCTGCGCCAGCGGCCGGCAAAGGCCTTGGCAAAGCCGGGCACCTTGGCCATCAACCGGTCTCCGCGATCAGCTTGGGCAGCCGCACCAGATTGTAAGCGGCCGCAGCGAAGGTAAAGGCCCATCCGACCCGATCACGGCCACGGAATCTGGTCTTCTCTTGCCCGGCGACCGTCTTGATCCAGCCGAATGCCTCCTCAATCCGCTTGCGGATGCGCTGGCTGACAGCATAACCGCCGTGCCGGGTCGTACGCCCGTCGATCGCAGAGCTACGGCCGCCGGTGTTCTGCGCAACATGCGGCGTCACGTTCATCGAGCGCAGCTCGTTGACGAAGTCTTCTGCATCGTAGGCTTTGTCGGCACCAAGCGTGATCGCTGTCGGTCGATCGGCACGAGGCTCGATCATGTGCAGCGCGGCCACCCGTTCGGCATGCCCACCGGCCTGCGTCAGGCAGGCGTCGACCAGCAAGCCGTGGCGGTTCTCCATCAGCCCGTGCCCGATGAAGCACAGCTTCGTCTCCTTGCCTTTCCCCTTGCGGTAGAGCCTGGCCTCCGGATCGGTGGTCGAAGCATGGGTGTCGTTGGAGCGCTTCTGGCCATGGAAGTTCGCTTCAGCATTGCGCCCGCCGCCTTGGGCCGGCGGCTCGCCGGAGCTATCCTTCGGTTTGACGCTCTTCATCGAGGCCCAGGCCTCGATCAGCGTGCCGTCGACCGAGAAGTGATCGCTCGACAGAAGCTTCTTCACCCTGGGCTGCGCCAGCACCGCCGCCAGGAACTTCGCCGCGATGTCGCCTTCCAGCAGCCGGTCGCGGTTCTTCGAGAATACCGAATGGTCCCAGGCTGTATCGTCGACTCCGATTCCGACGAACCAGCGGAACAGCAAATCATATTCCAACCGCTCCATCAGAAGTCGCTCCGAGCGGATCGAATAAAACGCCTGCAACAGCATCGCCCGCAGCAGCTTCTCCGGCGGGATAGACGGCCGTCCAATCGGCGAATAAAGGGCGGCGAACTCGTGCTCCAGCGCCGCCAGCGCCTCGTTCACGATCGTCCGGATCCCTCGCAGCGGATGATCACGCCGCACCCTTGCTTCCAGGTCGACGTAGCTGAACAGCTCGCCCGTTCGATTGTCGCCGCCGCGCACGCACCATCCCCGAATCTCGTCGGAGCCAATGAATCATGATCCTCGGTCGACGGCGACTGCCTCTTTTCAACAGCCTGCTAGATCGACTATGCGGCTCTTCTCATCATTGATTTCAACCTGCAGCTTGTCGAACTCCTCCCGGAGTCGCTTGGTCACAGCACCAATCAACCAGTCATGACGTTTGTGGGCGTCGATCAAGACCACCAGTCGAGTCGCCCGGGGGAGTTTCACCCCCAGGCGCTCACAGATCCGGACGTCTCCGCTCATCCGGCTCTTACCGTCCAGCCGCCGTCTTGTGCAGCATCGGCCAATGGGCCAACAGCGTGGGGGTGCGGCACGCAATGTCCCGTACCCAGTGCTCTGCCCGTCTTCGATGTCGCCGCAGACGTTTGTATTTCGACATCGCCCATCGCGCGAGACATCGGTCGAGATGGCGTAGTGTCGGATAAAGCGCCGACTTGTAGTACCGACCATAGTAGTTCATCCAGCCTCGAATGATCGGGTTGAACATCCTGGCCAGGTCGTCGATCCTCTTATCGACCCGGCAGCGTAGTTGCCAGGCACGGATTTCCTATCGGATTGCCTTCGTCGCGGCATTGCTGACACCGGGGCTGAAGTTGACGAAGTGCTTTCCCCAACGATTCTTCGACCGACGGGCACGGAACGTGTAGCCCAAAAAGTCGAATTTCTGTTCAGGATAATCACCTCGCCGGTCGTCATCCTTACAATAGACTATCTTCGTCTTGTTCGGATGAAGCTCCAGTCCGCATTCGGCAAAGCGCTTCGCAAGCGCCTCCTTCAGTTCTTGTGCCTGCCGCTCACTGTCGCAATGGCAGAGAATATCATCGGCATAACGCTCGAACGGGATGCTCGGATGATTTCTTCGCATCCACATGTCGAACGTATAGTGGAGAAAGAGATTCGCCATCAGCGGTGATACCACCGAGCCCTGCGGCGTGCCCTTCTCTCGGGGTTCAAGGGTGCCGTCTTCCAGTTGAACGGGAGCTTTAAGCCACCGTTCAATGTACAACAACACCCAGGCGCAGTCCGTATGCTTCCGAAGCGCCTTGAGCAAAAGTTCATGCGATATCGAGTCAAAATAGGCCCGAATGTCGAGATCGAGCACGAAGGGATGCCGCCAGCATCGCTGGCGAGCAACCCCAACGGCATCGAGCGCCGACTTTCCGGGTCGATATCCGAACGAGTCTGGATGAAAGTGTTTCTCCAAATCCGGCTCCAGATATCCTTTGACGACCGCCTGAGCAACGCGATCCGACACCGTAGGAATTCCTAGCGGCCTCTTCCCGCCGTCGCGCTTGTCGATCTGCACACGCTTGACCGGCGGTGGAAAGTAGCTGCCCGAAGACATTCGATTCCAGAGCTTGTACAGATTGCTCTGCAAGTCTGCCTCGAACACCTCGATCGACTGCTCGTCCACACCGGCTGCGCCCCGATTTGCTTTAACCCGTTTGTACGCCTCCCAAACCCAGCGCTTGGGGATGTCATACGGCTTTGCTTGACGCAAAAGAGTCCTCCCGTTTCCGGTTGTTCTTCCAATCAAGCGGGACAGTGCCGTGCCTTCGCTCCGCCACCATTACAGTGCCTTCGTCACTACTACACACGGCTCCGTCCCTGCATCGCGCATTGGTACTCAGACTCTTGTGGGGCTTCCACTTGAACCATTCCCTTGGCACCGCGATACAGGTTCCCACGTTCCGCACAGAAGCCTGAACCGAGGTCACGCCACCTCGCCTGCCGGACGCCGCCTGAGCCGTAAACAGGTATCGCTCAGACTGATCCCAAGATAACGACTACCCCTTGGTTTTGACGTCTTCCCTACGCTTTCGACAGTTCATCGGTGGTTCGCTTGCGCTCGTCTCCTCGATCCTTACCTGACAGAGTCTTGCTCTGCCTTTTCCGGTCTCGCTCACCACCTCGACCATTGGGCCGAAGCAGCAGCCGGTGGTTTGAACCCTGATCCTGCAACCCGAGTTCGAGGGGCCGACCCCCATCTTCTGTGCAGCAAGGCTGCTCAAAGGTGCTCTACATCACACCTCCTCCGCGCCGTCGTGGCGCACGATCGTCCGCGAAACGCGCGTATTCGACATTGATGTACTTGCCGCTCCGTGTGACTTCTCGCGCTCGCTCCAGCATCTTGTCAACCTCGTTGAGGTAAAGATTACTGAGCAAGGGCGAAAGCACACCGCCTTGCGGAACCCCCTTCTTGCCAGCGGCTTTCAGCATAACTTTTAGGGAGATGCATGACGTCCGCGTCGTTGATCCGCTGCGCCACCTTCGCCAATAGCCGGTCATGCCGGACGTTGTCGAAATAGGCTCGCAAATCAAAATCGAGAACGCGCGTCTTCCTTTGAGCTATTGCATTTGTCACTCGCTTGATCGCATCATGCGCTGTCCGCTTAGGCCGATAGCCGAGGGAGCGGCGCAGCTCGATGTAGCGCTCGACCTTGTCGTCGAGGAATGCGGCGAAGGCGGTCATGCGGCGCCTCCCGGAAAGGGGAGCGCGACCTCAGCGAGCTGCGAGGCCGCGACCTTCACGTACAGCGCCGTTGTGTTGATGCTCCGGTGCCCTAGAAGATCGGCGACCTCGTTGATCGGCCTTTGTCGCCCCACGAGCTGGGTGGCTAGACTGTGGCGCAGGAGATGTGCGCCTCCGGCGCGACCGAGCTCGATCCCACCATGCTGCAATCGCTTCCGCACGATCCTCGAAACAGACGACGCGTACTTGAATGGTCCCACGGGCGGCGTGAAGGACAGGAACAGATGCTGACTATCGACCTTCGGTCGAGCCCGCAGGATGTAGTCGGCGAGCGCGGCGCCGGTCTCCTCGATGAGCGGGGCCACTCGGTCACGCTTGCCTTTGGTGCGCCGGACAAAAACCTCGCCAGCTCGCCAGTCGATATCCCGGAGCTGAAGAGCGCGTAGCTCGCCGTTGCGAATGCCTGTGGTGGCGAGCAACAACAGGACAGCTCGATCGCGAAGGTCGATCGGCGTCGCCTTGCCGATCGCATCGATGGCGCGGCGAACATCATCCCACGAAAGCCGGGGCGGTAAATGGGCCAGTCGCCAATATGGCGTTCTTGGAACGACGGGAGCCAGATCCTGCTCGTGGTGGCACCCCAATGCAGAAAGCGGAGAAACGTTCGGATGTGAGAGATCGCCGCCGTGCGAGTGCCGGAGGTCGCCGAGAGCGACAGCCGATACTCGACAGCGGCAAGGACATGCTCTGCCGTCAACGCCTCGAGGCCTTGGCCAGGATGGCGATGGCGGAGCCAATCCAGAAAGCGCCGTGCGCCCAAGAGAACGCCATCGCGGGACCTTGGCTCAAGGCCTCGTACCCTGCTCAGATAGTCAGAAAAGGAGCGCAAAAGCGGAGCGTCCGGATCATCGACTACAATGGGCGTCGAGGCAATGAATCGTTCGGGCGCCACCCGTCGCGCGTGTTGAAGCGCAGACACTGCCGCAATCCGCGGTGAGTCCGTGGTGAATGTGCATAGATAGCTATCGACGATAGCTTCGCCGATCGGCCGTGAACCGCAATGCGCTGCAGCAAAACGGCCGAACCGCGCGATCCGGATGCTTGCTTGTAACCGAGCGAGAAAAAGTGCCCCGCGATGCGATCCATCTCGGCGCCGAGCGCCCCGTCACGAAGGCGTTTAAGCACCCCACGGTACGAAAAATAGAACTCGAGCATTGTGCCCCTCCGGCGTTACGGCGCAGGGGGATCCCGCGTCCGCACGAGGGGCACAAAATATTATGTGGCGGAGGAATCCAGCCGTGGCCGGCCCTGGCTGGCGTTAGGGCGCCTCCGCCACATAATCTCGTCCAACACATAAGAACGGATCTGAGCCCGCATCGCGCACCAGCGCAACAAGCCCATCGATACCCTTGCGGAAGTCGACTGGATGGCTGGCCAGGAACACCTTCACGCCGGAGGGGATCATGCCGAACGGACCGCCCGGATCACCCGCTGCAGCTGCGCCTCGTCGACGTCCACGCCGGCGCGCACGATCACCTCGCCAATGGCAATTTCGATCACAGCGCCTGACACAGACGCCACCTCACCTCCGCAACTCGAGTGCCGCTCGCGATAATGTCGTTCCGCCCGAGCATCACGGCGCCAGGCAAACAGCTGCGATGGGTGAATGCCAATCCGGCGAGCGATCGCCGAGACGCTCGCGCCAGGCTCCAGCGCCTCTGTCACGACTTGGGCCTTAAACTCGTCCGACCAGCGTCGGCGAAGCTGCCGCGGCGCTCCCTCAAGACGGTCAGCGACCGCTTCGATCATATGAAAGGTTCTAGTTCCAGAACTAGGCGCAGACATAGAAGCTCACATCGGCTCACAAACTCAGCAGCCGATAGCCGATTGCTCATCCCCTGCGCCAGACGGGGTCTCTTTGCCGCTTACGGTCATCGCTTGGTGTTCGAAGACTTCGGGCTCGCGGACAGCGCCCACGATCCCACCTTAGATCCCCGCTTGGAGCGGCTCCTGGCACTCGAAGGCACCGAGGTATGGGTGAAGCTGTCGGGGATCGGACGCGTCATGGATGGTTGCCAGGGCAGCGGCGGGTCGCAGCTGCTCTGGGGGTCGGAGTGGCCACACGTGACGGCCGCCCAGGCCTATGCGCCATCCTATGCGGAGACGTTGGCTTGGCTTGAGGAGCTCATCCCAGACGCGGATGCGAGAGGACGGATCCTTAGCGAGACTCCGGCTGCCTTATACGGCATCCGCATCCAAGACCTGTTTGCCTGAGGAAAAACGAAATACGTATCTGCACGGCAAGGCTATCTTTCGGGCTAGCAAAACGCGAACAGGGCTTCCCTTGATAGGAGTGGTAGGATCGGGCCAAGTCCATCACGGCATTCTTAGGACCGACACGACAGTCGCTCTGCACGCCAGGCACGCCGGCGGCGACACTGGTTGATGTCGTTCGAGGCAGGCGGGTGACGTACTTCAACGCGGTGCGATGGACCATCGCTCCTATTAGGACCTTCGCGCAGGAACGGCGCGGAGTGCTCCGAGCAGCGAACCGTCGTCCCGCTTCGAAAGAAGAAATAGCACTTCTCACATACGACAGCGGCGCTGCCTGAGCCAACTTTGCCAACCGGGCAACGGCCGCTGGTTGGGCCGCCCACGGCACGAGCGGATTTGACGTGGAGAAAGCGCGTACCATGCTCAGGGTGCCTGATGGTTTTGCGGTCGAGATTGCGATCGCTGTTGGGCGCAAGGGCGACGGCGCACACCTGTCGCCCGGCTTGTTTCCCGAACGATTTCGGAGCTGACGTATGGGCCGCACCTCCAAATTGAAGCCTTACAAGCGGCACCCTCGGCTCCAATCGGCTAAACTCCGATCAAGTTGATCGATATCCCGCGGCAAAACATTAGTTGGCGCGTTCGTTTGCGCGAGTGGTGCGTCGGCGATCGCCCTCGATGCCTCGATGGTGCGGGCGGCGGCTGTGCGCAGCCTTGATCGCTCCTATAGGGATTTCGCTGGAGAACCCCCGATCCTCTCAGACAGGAGGCCGCCGTTACCACGTCCTCAATCCCACACCACCGGCTTCGTTCAACCTCGAAAATGAAAATTTCCAGCGTTCGAGCCTCCAGCCGCTGAAAGCTTAACAACCTCAAACCCGGCCGCCGTTCCAGAATCCGAATCTCGCCCAACGGCTTACGCACCTTCACGAATGACTGCTTACATCTGCGTGCGCGAATCGGTTGAGCGGCCGCTTGAGACCGAGGTTCTCTCGTAATGTTTCTCCCGAGTATCCGGATCTGAATTTACCTCGTCGGCGCAATTCGGGAACAACGAGCTCAACAAAATCTCTGAGCCCGTCGGGAAAGATCGCCGGTATTACGTTGAATCCGTCGGCCGCATGTTGGTCAAATGTATCCACCATAACGCTGGCGATCTCATCCGGCGTTCCGACAACCATTAGATGGCCCTTGCTGTCCGACATGAACCGGATCAGTTGTCTCCAGGTGAATTTCTGGCGTACAGCCAGGTCGAGATGCAATTTCTGACGACTCTGGAAGTAATTCGTCTGCGGTAAAGACTCGGGGACCAATGAGTCGAGATCCATTGAACGCAGATCGGTGACAAACCCTAGCAAACGATCGGCCAATCCAGTTAGAACGTCGATGTGTGTATACGAATGTAGTCTTTCAAGCTTCTCAGACGCCTCTTGCTTGGTCCTCCCGACGATCGGGACGATGCCTGGCATGACAAGCACCTGATTGTCCGCTCGCCCAAGTGCACGCGCTTTCTCCTTGAGAGTTGCATAATATAGCTTACCGTTTTCTAAGGAAGGTTCGGCAGTGAAAACGACCTCGCCGACTTCGGCACCGAACGCTATTCCAGCATCGGATGCGCCGGCTTGAACCAACACGGGATACCCTTGCGGTGGTCTTGCAATGTTCAGTGGGCCCCGGACTGATAAATAGTTCCCTCGGTGGTTAAGCAAATGCAGCTTCGTGGTGTCAGCGAAAATGCCGCTTTGCTTGTCGCGAATGAAAGCGTCGTCTTCCCACGTGTCCCAAAGACCTTTGACAACTTCCACGAATTCCCTCGCTCGAGCATAGCGCTCGTCATGATCTGGAAGCTCCTCTTCGCCGAAATTTGCAGCTTCGAACTTGAATCCCGAGGTTACAATGTTCCAACCCGCGCGTCCGCGCGATAGGTAGTCAAGTGAAGCGAACATGCGTGCAAGATGATAGGGCTGGCAGTACGTCGTCGTCGCTGTCGCGACAAGTCCGATGTCTTGTATTCTCGATGAAAGCGCCGACAACAGCGTGATTGGCTCGAACCCATCGTTTCGGCTTACACGAGCCATAGCGGCCTGATCTCGTTCTAGTACGCTTGGACTATCGGCAAGAAATATGAAGTGAAACGCCGCACCTTCGGCAAGTGCCGCCAGATGAGCATAATGGTCGATATCAACTCCGCCATTCGCCGGAACGCTCGGATCGCGCCATGCACCTTCGTGATATCCCGCCTGAAGGAGAAACAGTCCGAGCTTCATTTCATCGTTGCGCCGCATGCCGCACCTCCGTTTGAATTGGATTATCCTCGCGCATCGCGTTCAGACGCTTGGTCGCGCTCATTGACCTCATACAACAGCGCGCCTCAACAATCGACGTTTCGCAGCTGCCAGAGATCTCAACGAGTGCGCTTTCCGAAGCAGCCGCTCCGATACACGTCTTCTGAAGCCAATGTTGAGGAGGTGCTCCAGCCAAAGCATTCCAAGCATGGTCAAATCTCACCTTCTGCCGTCGTGATCGGAGCAAATCTGACCGCGCAGCTTTTCTGCGAGCGACGACTCAACGCGTCGATCAAGTCCGTTAGCGAGGACATATCTTGGTTGATGATGCATGCCGAGTCTCGGAGGCGCATTTGACTAGTCCTACTTTGATCGGACGACATGTGACACGCGTCCGCCGTATAAATCAAATACTAGTGTTGGTAGTTGACCGGGCACAAATTGCTACATTGCGCTTAGTGTGACGAAGGACTGGCGGCTAAGCCATGATAATCACAAGACGTTCGATTGTTGATGGCAGATTTCAACAAACGCGTCCGTTCGACCAGTCAATGCGCCCATCGAGTTCATCGCGCTGATCAACGTTGATCTTGTAGTTCTCGGGAGCGCTCAAGTACACCTGATTCGAGAAATGGCTATTATCTCTGGAAGTCCAGCAAGCAAGGTGTCGACAGATTGACTGCCGCCGCGCGCACAGTCGACGGCCGGTGGCGCGCAATCGGGCGCTGCCTCCGGCCAGTGCTGGAGACGCCCCCCATCCCCGCAGATATCTCACCGAGCACGCGGTTGCCCACTTGCTCAAGCCATCGCCGCGATCATTCTTTGTAGATGGCTGGAGATGCAGAGCCAGCTGTCCATACCAGCTGCCATAGAAGGGGTCGGTCCGACGCGGCACCAGATACGACCAAGATGCGCGGCCGGGAAAGTCACCCGAGTAAGCTTAGCGACTGGCAAAGCCCCCGCCTTGTGCAGCACTTTGAACCTCGGGCAATACGACATGCGACAGGATGATGTCGGGATCGAGAATGGCAAACTACGGCGTCGCGCCAAGATGAAGCGTGCGCCTGGAGCACCGATGCGGAACGCATATCGCAGTCGGGCACCAGTGCGCTCTCCGGGAGTATTCATCGTACAAAGCGAACGCTCCGAGGACGTTGACCCTAAAGATTCGAAGTCGCCCTTGAGCGCGAACGATGGCGCGATGGTTGAAGAGCTTTCGTCCTCCTCCACGTAAGGTAATAGCAACTTCGCCGTACAGGTCAGCTCCATGGATTCCTTCCACTGCATCGCAGACATCACTCAGGCAGCGCCGATGCGACAGCCGTTGTGCCGGGTATCCTTTCCAGGATGCTGTCGCATAGCCGCTCTATATCGCGGACTTCATGATCGGCGGTAATGCACACCCGAATTCCTGCCTTTCCTTGGCCGACCGTCGGAAAGAACGTCACCAAAGTGTAGAAGCCGGCATCAAGGAGCTCCCTTGCGATTGCTATCGCCCTGGTTTCGGATCCGATGCCGATCATTCTGATCGGAAATGAATTACCTTTCTCGGCTGTTGTGACGCGACGGTCAAAGACTTCAATCCGATGGGCCAACCGGTTCTGTCGTTCGCCGAGTTCTGCCGAGCGGTGGATCTTGCAGGAACCAAGCGCCGCCCCGACCGCCGCTAGATTGGGGGCCACCGAAAACGCATAGGGAATAGAATAGCGTCTAAATAGGTCCTCGTGGTCGGCCGTTCCGAACATCAACAGGCCGCCGGATGCACCAAATCCCTTGGCCAGCGAGGCTGCTATGATCGTACGGTCACCAAGCCCTTCCGGAAACTGAGACCGAGCAAATCCTTCGCCTTGACGTCCGAACAGCGATATGCCGTGAGCATCGTCGATATACAGAAAAAGACCATAACGCTCCTGGAGATCACGCAGTTCCTTTACTGGCGAATTCCCTCCGATGGAGTAAACACCATCGCATACATAAGCGACCACGGGATGTTCGCGGCATAAGCGTTCAAGACCATCGAGGTCGTTGTGTGCAATCGTTTCTACTCTCGCCTCATCAGCAACCACTGGCTTGTGATAAGCGAGCGAGATGTGCGCAATGCGATCGAACACGACGAGCGGCTTCCTTCCGCCTGTCAATTGGCCCGAAGCAAGCAGCGGCATTGCGCCTAGATTGGCGAGCATGACGGTGGAAAAGGCGAGGACACGTGCACAAAACATCTCCGACAGGGTTGCCTCAAGATCTACCAGAAGATCGAAATTGAGTCGAGTTCGTGCGCATGACCAGTGCAATGATCGATGCGTCTCAATTGCTTCGATTGCTCCAGCGACGATCATGGGATGATTGTCCAGGCCCAGGTAAGAGCATCGCGCGAAATCAGTTACCTGAGGTCGACCGTCAAGCGGGCCGGTGCCCAAAGCGAAAGCGCGTCCGGCCATGAACGTCCGGGGACGGCCATGAGACCAGCCGCGTGGCCGCGTCGAAGTGCGTCCTGCTTTCGTTAATCATGTAGGCGGTGTTCCGAAAATGACCGGCCGGCTGACCCGTGTTGGAGAGCGCGCTCCGCTGTTGCATTTCATTCTCCGTTCCATCTACCGCAAATGCATAGCCAACCCTGATGAGTGGCACGACAGGCGGCTCAACGATTTTGAGCCGCACTGGAAACTCACAAATCTTAAGGGCAGCTCGATCCGCCTCCTTGGCGCACACGAATAAACCACTGAGTACTTTGCTTGGGCCGCTACCAGATTGAATAGGATAGCCTTGCTTGGAAACATCGCGGCAATAGCGCCACCGGATCGTGGTTACTAGAAGTAGATGGCGGCCAACTTCATGACTAACCTCGGGAGATTAGATCACCGTTGTCACGGAGATAGCTGCGGGGGTCGTATGCAATAGCCTCCTCACGAACAGAATCGGCGATCCCTCGGGCTCGGTTCGTCGAATCAAGCTTTCGGATCGAGTTCCCTCGATGACAATTTGACTGCGTTCTCACCGATCGCGGACGATTTGCCGTGGGCTAGTCATCCCAGAAGCTCTTGTGGATGATCGGAAAGCGTATTCTAGCCGTTGCGGCTTTCCCCGGGGCCATGACAACTCCTCCAGCTCGGGCGAAAGTGACGATAGCCGTCTACGAATTGCTGCGCGTAGGGCCGGCCGGAGCGGTCCACGTCACTGAGCATCCCGATAAGGGCGCTGATGATCGGAGTGGCAGGATGGCGCCTCTCTGCCTCCTGCAGTCGCGCAACTTCAGCGCCGCTTCGAGTGCCAACAGATCATAGGGGCTGATGATCCATCATGGCGGCGTTGGACGCTGTATGATGGAGTTGGACGTTGTCGCTCCCAAACTTTCAGTCGTGTACTAAAATCAGGGATCATTCGCGCACCTCAATGGCGTCCAGCATGTCCTGATGGCTATCGATAAAGCCTGCGAACGCATCGACGATGAACTCAGCGTCGGCGCGAGTCATCGGTATCGAGATCGAAGCGGAAGCGCCATGCGGCAGGATGATCCCGTTGTCCGCAAAGAAGCGGGTGAGCTGCTTCATTAGAGTTGCTGCGTTCGGGGTGGGATGCGCCTCACGATAGTCGTTCGGTGCTAGTGCCATAGGATGGATACGAAAGAGTGAGGCGGCTCCGGTTACGCAGAGAGGCGCGCCCCGGTTCGAGATGGCCCGACGGATCCCGCCTCGAACAATTTTTCCAAGGGTTTCAAGATGGGAAAAAGTCGCATGATCGAGATGCCGCATTGCGGCAAGGCCCGCCGTCATGGATAGAGGATTGGCGGAAAATGTGCCCCCTTGCGGAAGCAGTGGCCGGCCCGCTGAGGCATCGAATACTTTCATCACGTCTTCGCGGCCGCCGATTGCTCCAATCGGCAAACCGCCGCCGATGATTCTGCCCATTGTGACGAGGTCCGGAACAAGGCCATAGCGCGCGGATGCCCCTTGGAAACTCTGCCTGAGATTCAGAACTTCATCAGCAATCACCAGAATGCCGTGGTTACGGGCTGTTTCCTGAACCGCAGCAATGAATTCAGGCTTCGGCGGAACTAGACCTCCACGGCTTGGCATAGGATCCACAATGACGGCCGCAAGGTCGCGTCCTTGCATTGACAATGACTGGCGGGCGACTTCAGCTTCATTGAAGCGGAGAACAACCACGTCATCGAGCACGCTCGCAGGCATCCCGCGATAAACGGCCGTCGACTTAGGTGCGATTGGATCACCCCAGTTATCCGGCGTTGCCGCCAGACTCACCTCGGCCCAGTCGTAGGCGCCATGATAGGCCCCCTCGATCTTGGCGATCTTCGAACGTCCGGTAAAAGCCCGCGCAGCCTTGATCGCAAACAGCACGGCCTCAGTTCCCGTATTGACGAAGCGAACGCGATTAGCCTGCGGAATCCGGCCGCAAAGTAGCTCAGCGAGTTCGATCTCACTCTCCGTCGGATTTGCGAAGCAACTGCCGCACCGGAGCTGACGCGTTAGCGCTTCCACGACGGGCGCGAAGGCATGACCGTGGATCAACGCCGTGAAGTTGCAATTGAGGTCGAGAAACCGGCGACCATCGACGTCGAACAGATAGCTGCCCTCTCCGCGGTCGATATAGAGCGGCTCCGGATCCCGTTCAATAGTTACTCGGGACGTACCATCAGGAAAAACCAGGCGCGCACGGGCAAAGCTTTGCTTAGATTTCCGGCCAACACCTGCGATTGCCGTCACATTAGATCCTGCCGAGCCGCGCTTCACGGCACCCTCATCGAATTGTTTACTGCCCTATTTTTCGAATGCGACTTCTCGCCCGCTCACCTCTTTTGGAACCCTTCCATTTGGCGGACGAATTGCCGATGTTTCTCCGGGGTGCGATGGAGCCGACCTGAGCATCGCAACGCTTACCTGAGACGTGAAGATACGCGGCGAACAGAATTGGCTGCATCTCTTAACGAAACGCTGACGTTCGTCTCGCGTAGTGAGCTCCCGCCAGTCGTTCAGGTCCATTTATCTCAAACACGGACGTAGAGCCGGCGCTGACAGAAGCATCTCGCTCGCGTGGGCCGGAATAGCCGTCCGCAATTTTCACATTGCTGTTACGATCATGCCGTGGCTACGAGTCTGAGCGATACCACGCTGGGGATTTGAAGCGAACGGCACGGTTAACTACCGGTTGTCTCATGCTGACATACGCAACTAACGCCAGTTCAATTCGCTTCTGTCGTGCGATTTACAAGGTTTCTCAATTCCTCGCCTGTAAGCCAGACAAGAAGATCATCGTCTACAATATCCTCTTCTACCAAGTGTAATATCGAGCCGCCCGGTTCATGATGCGTATGTCCATATTGTGCAAGAACGCCCTTAGCCAACAGCCAACGTTCTGCGAGTCCAATCACAAAGTCCGGAGTCCACATCGCAAACGACACGCCACGCAGTACAGCAGCCATGATCTCTGGCATACCCTGCCCTCTAAAGTCTTTGCGCAGCCAAAAATCCCCGTGATAGGCTACTTTGCCGATAATCTTCTTTGCGCTAGGTGCCGTGCAAGTACAACGGTCCTGAGGATGTGCATGTATAGTTGGATCAGCGTAGAACGCTTTCAAGGATTCTAAGTGATCTGCAAGATTGCTATGCGATAGGTCATACAGTCGAGCGGCCTCTACAAGTGCGACCTCGTTATTCTTATCGATGCCTATCATCCAATATCCCTCGCCTTGTTTAATTGGCGAGCGATCTGGTCGGAAATTCGGATATGTCGGCTTCTTTGTTGGAAGGGTCCGCGTGATCGAGACATATTCATGAAAATCGAACCCTATCGAAAGCTTGATGCCTTTTTGGGCGGCGGCGGCGTCATATGCTTGAAGGAAGCGTGAGACTTGCAACGGATTAACTACGCTTACCATTGCTGCACCTTTGGCCCTATCGTGATAAGTCGCGTCCTAGCCTATGCGGCGAGGTACAAAACTGATGATACTGCATCAACAATGAATTGAGGCACTACCTACTCTGGTAACGAATGTTGGACCGATTTTGTGAAGGCGCTATATTGGCAGTTATCCGCGTTTTCAGGCGGCAGAGCGCTCTTTGATGGGAAGCGGGGACTTGCGGCAAATGATGTCGACGGTCAGCCCGATGGGCTGGTAACCCTTTGAATGTTCGTGCCACGAACACCGTCAGAGTCGAGCGCGATGCGCATTTGGCGCTGCCATGGAAAGGCCGCGCGCTGACCGGGATCGACTCGCCCTGACCTCGATCACGCTCAGCGATGATCCGCGCTGACAAGGACACGGTTGCGCTCATGGAGTTGGGCGTGATTATTCAGATGCCAGGCCTCTCAACTTGCAGGGCGAACGACGCCCTATTTCCATCGCTTGATCGCGATTGGGTCTGTAATTTACGCCGACAATCCCAAGATTCCAAGAAGAACCACAAGCCGCCGTCGATCTTCTGAGGTCGCGCAAGACGCCGTCGCGCTAGATGTCACTCCCTCGACTATCGATCGCTTGCTCAACGACGGCATGATCGCTCCGCGGCTAGCTCACGCCCGGTGTTCGTAGCGCATTCGGCTG
Organism: Bradyrhizobium sp. USDA 4503; assembly: GCF_054055815.1. NCBI lineage: Bacteria > Pseudomonadati > Pseudomonadota > Alphaproteobacteria > Hyphomicrobiales > Nitrobacteraceae > Bradyrhizobium > Bradyrhizobium sp. USDA 4503. The sequence goes on along the minus strand of NZ_JBSRXS010000001.1, from coordinate 8,014,606 downwards.
ACCGACAAACTCGAGGCACGGCCGGATCGATCGATGATTATTTGTATTCCGGCTCCGTCCACCATGGAAAAAACTCTGGCATGTGGGCGGACACCTTGTTCATGAATACCGCGGGCCGCTTCTCCAGGAATGCCATCACGCCTTCCCTGCCGTCGGCGGAACGGCCAAGCGTATAGCCGGCGCGGCTATCGATTTTATGGGCCTCCATGGGGTCCTCGGCGCACAGCATCCGCCACATCATCTGCCGGGTCAGCGCGATCGATACGGGTGCGGTTTTCTCGGCGATCTCGCGGGCGAGCGCATGCGCCGTTGGCAGCAGCTGATCGGGCGGTACCACTTTGCTGACCAACCGGCCGGTGAGCGCTTCCTGAGCCGAAAACACCCGTCCGCTATAGCACCACTCCAACGCCTGAGCGATTCCGACGATGCGCGGCAGGAACCAACTCGAGGCGGCCTCCGGTACGATGCCACGCTGGGAGAACACAAAGCCGAAGCGCGCGACCTCGCTCGCAATTCGGATATCCATCGCGAGCTGCATGGTTAGACCTACACCGACAGCCGGCCCGTTTACCGCAGCGATCACGGGTTTGAGGCACTTGAAGATCCGCAACGTGAGCTGGCCACCGATGTCGCTGACCTTCGGATCGCTGTAATCCACCGATCCATCGGGCATCCGTTTTACCACCCCGAACAGCGCGTCCGTGTCAAATGAGTTGGCGCCATGCGAAAGATCGGCCCCCGCGCAAAAGGCGCGGCCTTCGCCAGTCACGATGATGGCGCGGACGTCGTCGTTTTCATCGGCGCGATCGAGGGCGTCAATTAATTCGCGCTTCATGCTGAGACCGAAAGCGTTGAGCTTCTCCGGCCGGCTCAATGTGATGGTGAGGATCTGCTCGGCGACTTCATATTTGATGGTATCGTAGTCCATGGTGTTTACTCCTCTCCAGCCTTGATAAACAGCAGGGGTGCGGTCACTACGACCTAGCCTCCTTCAGTGTTTCGGCCAAAGATTCATCGAATATCTCAAAACCTTGATCTAGTGTCTCAGAGTCGATCGTAAGTGCAGGCAACAATTTTATGACCTGATCAATGGGGCCGCATCGCTCGATAATCAATCCCTTCTCAAATGCCTTGCGTGTCGTCGCCTCTGCGATTTCGGCCATTTGGCAATCAAACCCCAACACCATGCCTCGTCCTCGAACAGCAAATCTGTTGCCCTGCCGGGATGCAATGGCCTCAAGTCGACGCCGCATAAGTTCTCCCATGTGCTGAACTCCTTGCGAGAACGTCTGGCTACGCCAATAACGATTTAGAGCTGCGGTTGCAGATATAAGCGCAAGGTTGTTTCCTCGGAACGTGCCTGTGTGTTCTCCTGGCCGCCATGCGTCGAGTTCCTCTTTGATCAACAGCATGGACAATGGCAGACCGTACCCGTTTAGCGATTTCGACAATACGACGAAGTCTGGCGACAATGTCGCGAACTCGAAGCTAAAGAAATCGCCCGTGCGACCACAGCCCATCTGAATGTCGTCAACGACAAAAAAAGGCGCCAACATTTCTTGCTGTAGCCTGAATCGATTGCAGCCATTTCCTGCTAGCGACATTTATGCCACCTTCTCCCTGCACAGTTTCGACGAGAACGGCAGCTGGACGATCAATGCCACTGCTCTCGTCTATCAATGTCTTTTGAAGGTAATCCGCCGTATCAACAGCGGACCCGAGATAGCCATCATAGGGCATGAAAGTTGCGCCCGACAAAGGAACGCCGCTGGCAGCGCGATAAAAGCGATTTCCGCTCGTGGCAATCGCCCCTAAGCTCATGCCATGATATCCATGAGTGAATGAAATGATATTTGACGCCCTGTGATTTTGCGTGAAAGCTTTAACGCTGCCTCAATAGCATTGGCACCTGTTGGCCCCGTGAATTGGAACCGGTATTGCAGATTCCGTTCCTGAAGTATGACAGAGCTGAACGTCTCTATAAATTCGAGCTTTGCAGGCGTGGCCATGTCCAGCCCGTGCACTACGGAATCCGATGCTAGATACTCGGTAATAGCAGCTTTGATCTGATGATTGTTGTGGCCGTAGTTCAACGCTCCAGCACCGGAGAAGAAGTCAATGAGCTTTCGACCATCCTCTGTTAGCATAATTGAGCCGCGCGCTCGACTGAAAATAGCGGGGAGCGAACGTGAGTACGAGCGGACGTTTGATTCCAAGGCTTCGAAAGCCTGCATATTTCGTGGCTCGCTAATCCTCCCCCTCATGTCGTCTCCTTCATAGGTAGGATCAATGAACAAGCACGCCTCTCTCCGATTGCGCGAGCTGTTGACCTATCGACCGAACGCATGCTTGCCGCCAGGGCGTTATGTTGCGCCGCGCATCTCTCAGATCGGCCGCAGTCATTTACCTTAGAACCGGGAATGCCGAACCTACTAAGACTTGTAGTAGCAGAGCAACATGCACGACGTAGATGCGCGTTGTCGACTTCGGAAAACCGGCACGCTCCTTTCAGTGTTTCGATGGACGGCTTCCGAACCAGGCAAAGCGGAGCGGTCAGCGCTGAGATGTGCCGCTGATTTGAGCTATCTGCCAGCGTCCGCTCAAACGTAGTATTTAGTGAGCTCTCATCCCGGTCTTGCCAGTCCCAAATAGCACAGCGCAGGACGCACTTCTAGTGAACGCGCTTCTGGCCCGAACGACATCGCCCTCTGCTTCGATCTATCATCTCCTGGCAGTCTCGACGAATTCGAGTCATTGAACGATACGATGACCGCCGTACGCTCTGCACTTGCCGTTCAGGTGTCCTTTCTCACTCTGAATGCGCATAGGATTCGACCGTCTGCCTCGTTGCGGAAGTAGAGCCGCCACAGCCGCACTCAGCCTCAGCTCCCGGACAGGTGGCCAGCCGGGGGTGCCACTTCCGTCGATGACGGATCCATCGAGGTGCACGCCGAGGTTTTCGGACGCATTGTCCATGGCAAAGTCTCCTTCATGTCAGTCCCGTTGCACTCAGGTCGGTAGATCTTCCCAACATCAAATTGAGCTTGCACAAAGGCCCCGCTTTTCATGTCCTGACGACAGCGCAGACTGTTTCCATCCGCCTAGTTGACGCTGCTCTATCAGAGGCCGGCAATCTAATAGGCCTGATTGGTTCGTCAATCTGGGCCACAGGTCGATTTGTGAGATTACGACACCTTGCTTGCTCTTGCGGGCTCCCCTTCGGAGAGCATCGCTGTACCGATGATCCCATCCCTGCTCAATTCGGCAATCTCGGCGTCGGACAGTCCGAGAAGCGCTGACAGGATCTCCGTGTTATGTTGTCCCAGCGTCGGCGCAGCCGTGCGGATCGCATAGGGCCGAGCGCTTTCACGGATTGGCATCGAGGGCTGCGGATGCAGGCCGATGAAAGCGCGCTCGACCTCCTGCAGATACGCGCGCGACTTGAGATGCCTATCCTTAAGCAGGTCGATCGGCAGGCGGGCCACTCCGGCCGCAACCCTTGCGCCCTGGAGCTCGGACATCGCCTGATCCGCATCGCGGATGAGCGTCCAGGCTTCGATGGCTTTCTCGATCACAGCTTGGATGCCGCGGCGAGCTTCCGCAGATTTCAGCGATGCGTCGGTGGCCCAGTCTGGCCGGCCAATGAGGATGGCCAGTCTCTGCCACATGTCCCCATCAGTCGCCGCTACCATGATCCAGTTGTCCTCCCCCGCACACCGGAAGCAGCCATGCGGCACGAACTGCGGATGTCGATTGCCGTATCTTGTCGGCGGCATGTCGTCGATCGAATGGACCGTGATCCATGGCGCCACGAACGGCATCATGCATTCGATCTGCGAAAGATCAATGAACTGTCCCTGCCCGGTATTGCGGGCGTGAATCAGCGCAACCAGAACCGCAGCGCAGCCGTTCAACCCGCCGACAGCATCCCCGAACGCGACGTGGCTCATAACAGGTGGATCGCCGGCGTTTCCGATCACGCTCGGCAATCCCGAACCCTGCTCGAGGGTCGAGCCGTAGGCCCGGCAATTGCGATGGACGCTGTTCGTGCCAAAGGCTGACATTGACATCATGACGAGCCGAGGATTGAGTGTTCTGAGCACGTCGTAGCCAAGCCCGAGCTTTGGCAGCACATCGACCGAATAGTTGTCGACGACAATATCTGCTCCCGCTACAAGCCGCTTGGCGAGAGCGCGGCCTGGCCGTCGCGTCAAGTCGAGTGTGATGCCGCGCTTGTTGCGGTTTATCATGCAAAAGCGTACCGTCTTCTCATACATCTGACCATCGACGTAAGCGGGCCTACGGTCGACGCCGCGCCACCAATCCGGATACTGCATGGCCTCGATCTTGATGACGTCCGCACCAAGGTCAGCCAGTGTGCGCGTACACAACGGACCCGCCCAGCCCATCGAGAAGTCGATGACGCGAATTCCCTGCAGTGGTAGCTCGCCGGCATCGGTGCGGCCGGATGGCGCCGACGCGGTACTCTTTCGTCGGGAATTCACGAAAGCCTGCCGCTCGCCGGGAGCCGGAACCCTTCCACCCCGACGCGGCGGCGTCAAAGTTAACCGCTGCATCGAGCCAGCCGTCAGACCCTCTTCTTCGCCAAGCAGAACGGGCACAATTGCGCCGCGTTCTTTCTTCTCCACGTCTTGAAGCAGATCGGATATTTCGGGTACTGGTACGATCGGGATCTTGCATTTCAACCCCTCCACAAACCACTCCTGCGCTGTCCGTGTTTTCAGCCTCGGCATGAACTGTCGCTCGATCTGCTCCGCATGACACAGCCGATCTTCGCCGAGCAGCAGATTCGGGTCGTCACGCAATTCGGACAAGCCAAGCCTGTCACAGAACGCGCGCCATTGTGCGGGCGTCAGCGCCGTGATGCCAAGCCAACCCTTTTTGGTTTCGTAGATACCGACCGGAAAGTTCGGCCAGAAGCGATTAATGCCGATCCTACGCATCAAATCGCCGCGCATAGAAGCCTCTAACATGAAATCCTCGCTGAGAACGAGGCTCGACTCGAAAATACTGAGCGACCACGACCTCCCTGTCCCGCCATGCATTCGCGCAACTGCCGAAGAAGCCGTCGCGATGAAACCCCACAGGCCAGCCAAGATACCCGTCTGGAAATCCGGCGCGTGCGACGGCGGGCCCTCGAGCGGCCCAACCAGCTTGACGAGGCCGGCGAGCGCGCGGACGGTCGAATCCGTTGCAGCGAATCCTGCATAGGGTCCCTCGCGGCTAAACCAGCTCGCTTCGAGGTAGATCAATCCAGGACGTCGCTGTCGGATCGCAGCGATATCAGTGGGCGGGCAATCGGCGGGATCAACATCACGGCCATCGACCAGAATGTCGCAATCCTCGATCAGCGCCGTCAACCGCGTGCTCGCGTCCGGGTCCTTGGCATTCATGATGATGCTTGACTTGTTGAAGTTCAGCAATGCAAACCACGCGCTTTGGCCTCCGGGCGTAAGTGGGGCGCTGCGGCGAAGTGGATCGCCGGCCGGCGGCTCGACTTTTTGAACATCGGCGCCGAAATCGGAAAACAGGCGCGCGCAATAGCTGGTCGCGGCCGAGCTACCGATTTCGACCACCCTCAAATGCGATAACACTCCCATCGAAGGGCTCCATTTTCCGGGCCATGCTGATGCTTCGGGACTTCTTCTGCCACGCGATGCCTGCCCGTCGACACAGCGAAAGCCACGCTGCTTACCATGCACAGATACATGGGCGTTTGCGATTGGTGCGAGGTGGGGGCACCCGGACAGATCGCAAGCCGCCTCGATCCGAAGCCTCGCCTTCGCGGGATCAATGAACTTTTCAATTTTGAACACCGATTCAATTAATATTTGATCCGCCGTTCACGTACAGCTCCGCACCTTTCTCCATTAACGTTCTTCGCTCGGCCAAGTCGGCGACGGCGCCCACATCTATCTGAGGACACCCTGCAGCATGTAGGCATGCCGCCGAATTCGCCGGTCCGCCACGCGGCGATAAAGAAGGAGGCATGCAAGCCCGCCCGCCCCGGATCATTGACGTGCACCTTGGACACGGCTCTTGCGCAGCACAATACCGAACAGCCGGACGATCAGACTCGACCCACTAGCCAACATCCAGGAGACGTGACGCACGATGCCAGTCTTTTCGACCTCGACCATGAAACCGGACGTACCGCACAACGATGCGATTAGCAGGTTGAATGCGTCCTAAAGTGCAGAAAGTGGCGCCGGGATGCTTGGATTTGGTGGCGATCAAACCGGATGGCTTGCACTCGATGCGGATCGACGCTGAGCTCATGCCGAGGCCTGCGTCGCAGCACAATTCGAGCATCGAATCCCTGTGAATCCCTGTCGGCGATAACATCGATCACCGCCGGGATGTCGTAGACACTCAGACGGTTCTCCGGAATTGCAGGCCGCAGCAGCCGCTGGTCTGTCATTCTTCCACTCTGCGTCGGCCCCTCGAAATTAAGACAGGTGTTTCTGTGCAGGTGCGCGTCGCTTCCTCCTCATCTTCAACGGGAACGTCGACGACGTCCTTCGGGGACTGGAAACAAATCGAAACCCATCATCGTCACATTGCCACCGAAGCAGTAGCCGGAAACGACGGCCAGCAAAGGTAGGAGGCCAGCAAGCTTGGCACACTGTCTCAAAGACAGCCCATCGAGGATCACGCGAAGCTGTCCGCCGTTGCATTTTGTTCTCCATTCCGATCTGTCAAGAATACGCACCCGACGCTCAGGCGGCTCGGTACGACAGCGCGGCTTGGCGACATCGGGCCGAATTGGACGTTCAAAGCTTGCGGGCGACCGCCGCACTCCCAATGAACTAACCACGGGCTACTTCGCTTGGGCAGCTACCAACTCAGATAGCTGACGTTCGTGCTAACAGCGTCAGCTCCACCCATCGCCCCAAGTTCCGCTGCTCGCACTGCTCGCCGCCGCGGCCGATCATCGATTGTGGAAGGCAGCAGTTACTTGCTCGGGAGGCGGACAAACGAGTTGTCCACGAATTACGCGTATCGAGCCGACGCAGTGCCATAGCCTGGCCGCGGGCTGTTCGGCACTGATTGCCTCACGTGGCGGGGCGCGGGGTTGAAGGGCGCGATTCGCTTCCCTCTGGTGCGCCTTCGATTCATCGTCGTCACCACTTCCCGATCCGGTCGCTATTTCGACCCTCGGGCGACTCCTATCCACGGCCCCAAAAACTGGCAGCAGCTTAGGTCACCCGGCAATCGCCGCAAACCGCTGGGATTTTCCCAGATCGGAAACGCTGCGCAACTCTGAAACACGGAAATGTCCGCGAGGCGCCACAACATCCGCCCACCAAGCTTAGTAGGTTCGCTCTTCTCTTTGTCAAGTAACATAAACGCCCCATGTTCATCCAAGCAACAGGGAAACACCATGGCCTACGAAACCATCAAAGTGGAGCGTGAACCGTGCGTATGCGAAGTCGTTCTGTTAGGAGGTAAGAGTCCGCCTCATGTGAGATCACGCCACATGTGGCCGGAGGCAAACTGCGTCGTGCAACTGCGGAAACGTTGAGGTGGGGGCGCACAGCAGGATATGAGCGAGCAGCAGCATAAGAATCCGTCTCGACCTCGTGGTGCCGATCGTTGCGCCAGCATCGCTACCACGTCGATGCGGACGCACTCGTGCGTATTCTCATGATGGACCGGCTCCACGTCAGCTTCTATCGCGAGACTGGTTCGACACGGCCCCAAAGCTCAGATCGCCTCTCATCCGGCGGCTGTTCGTCCAGCTACAGTTGTCGCGGACGGGTTCTCTAAGGTACCGGGCTTGATCGCACGACACATCCCGTTCTCCCGAAGCAGGCAGAGTTTCGGCCATATCCTGGCTCACATTAGGAAATTCGACTCTAAGGCTCGCTACGTTCGGTTTATGGCATCGCAACGCCCACGCCCTCTCGGAATCCTGGCCCTCGAACGCGGAGTGCCGCCCGGCACCAAGCCGCCGACCTCGCCTGCCGGCTCAATGCTAAATTCTACTACTTTCAATTTCCCTGTCATCGCGGAAACCGTCGCGGGCGCATGGGTTGAGAACGTGGTTCGCGGCGATCCAGAGCTTGAGCCGGCCTATATCGCAGCCGCCCGGCGTCTGGTCGAGCGAGGGGCCGTCGCGATAAGCTCGACCTGCGGCTTCTCTATTCGACATCAGCCCGCGGTGGCTGCCTCCGTGAATGTGCCTGTGGTGATGTCGAGCCTGCTCCTGTTGCCGGCGCTGCTCCGACAGCTGCCGCCGCTCGCCAAGTTCACCGTCCTGACCTACGACTCGACGCATTGCGGCGAAGATCTGCTCGGGCTCGATGATCCGGCCGAACGGGCGCGGATCGTGGTCGGCGGCATCGAAGGCGGCAAGTTCTGGCATGACGAGTTGAAGCGTCCGGCGCCCCCGATCGACGTTGCCGCGATCGAGACGGATGTCGCCGCCTGCATCGCGCGTCTTCGCGCCGCGTATCCTGAGATCGCGAGCATTCTGTTCGAATGTGCCGCGTTTCCAATGGTTGCGCCGGCCATCCGTCGCATCGCGAAGCTACCCGTCTACGACATCACGGACCTCTGCCGGATGACTATGGCTTCGGTCACCTGAGCTCGTAGTTACATACAATGGGACAACGCGGGCTGCACCACCGAGTGAGAAAGATATTCCACAACGCCGTCATTTCGCCAAATAGACTTTGCGACCGCGCCAGGACCATGCTGCGCATCGCCGCTATGCAAAAAACCTCATCCAACTAACATCAGGAGAAATAGCTCATGCCCGCATTTGGTCAACAGGAATATCGTGAGCGTACAGCTAGGCTACGGCAGCGAATGGCGGAGCGGGGCATTGACGAGCTCCTCGTCTTGAACGAGGCAAACATGCACTACCTGACCGGCTATGATGGGTACTCGGAGTACGTTCCGCAGCTCGCGCTTGTGCAGCAGGATGAGGAAGATCCTTGGCTGATCCTGCGGGAGATGGATGTCGCCTGCGCGACGGCCACGTGCTACCTGCCGCACGCGCGCATCCTCAGCTATCCCGAAAAATATATCGGTTCCAGCCAACGGACGCCTTGGGAGCCGATTGGCGATCTGATCCGCGAGCGCACCCGATCGATCCGCATAGGGGTCGAACTAACGGCCAAGAATTGTGGGGTGAAGGCCCAAGCCGCCCTGGGCAAAAATCTGGACCTGTCGAACAGCATCGACGCCGACGGCATGATTTCCAAGCTGAAACTGCTGAAGTCGCCTGCTGAGCTCGTCTATATGGAACAGGCCGGAAAGATCGTCGATCGGGCTATGCAGGTGGGCCGGCTCGCGGTCGCGGTCGGCGCGAGGGAATGCGATGTCGCCGCGGCCATAACCCATGCGCTCTGCACCGGCGTGCCGGAGATCCCGGGGGGAGTTCCTCGCTTTCCGACCATGCCGACCGGTAGTCCCGCCACGGCGCCGCATCTCAAGTGGTCGGATGCGTGCTATCCAATGGGTTGCCAGACCAATTTTGAGCTCGGTGCGGCCCGCCACCGCTATGTCTGCGCGTTGTCCCGCACTGTGTTCTTGGGTGAGCCATCCGCTCGGCCCCGGCATGTGCACCAAGCGGCAGTCGACGGCTTCCTCGCTGCGTTCGATGCTATGCGGCCCGGCGTTACGTGTGGCGACGTGGAGCGAGCATTCCGACGTACTTTCACTCCTCGAGGCGTGCGCAAGGATTCCCGAATTGGCTACTCCATCGGAAACGATTGGCCCGATGGCGGCGCCAGTCTGCAGGACGACGACGAGACCGTCCTTCAACCAAACATGACCTTCCATATAATCGTTGGCATTTGGGAGAAGGACGAGGGTTATGTCTTTAGCGAGACCGTGTGTGTGACCGAAAACGGCGCAAGATCGCTGAGCAGCATGTCGCGCGACTTGCTGATCAACTGCTGAGATTTCCTACCTCTCACCGGTTGGCGCTGTGCCCAGTGGAATGCGTCGGCTCGGCTGCTCGATCATCCGAAGCTTACGTTGTAATTGAGGAGCGGGAAGTCACTATCATTCCGTCAGATGTAGTTAAATCCGAAGGTCGTGCACCACGATGGCGGCGAGGCATTATAACTCCCCTCAACGGTGGTGACGCGCGCTCCTCGATTTCGTTAATCCGGATTTGGCCGCAACAAGTGTGGTTTCGCGCGCGCTGGGATGTTGCGCGCGCTGCGCCATCCCCTTATTTTCGGTTCAAATTGGTCAGCCGACTTCGTCACAGGGCCCGCATGCGCCATATGTGCCCGCAGGAAGATCTGTCTTGACATGGAAACCAACCGCCGCGAAGAAACCATCGAGCAGATTTTCCTCGGCAACGGTACGACCGCCGAGCGGCTCGGCCTCTTCCGCTGGCTGAAAAGTAACGCGGACTCTACCGGAGAACGTATCGCGCCGGCGGTGTAGAGCAATCGCTGTCCCGAGCGCGATCGAAGTGTGCATATCGTGACTACAAGCATGCATGAGTCCGGGAACTCTTGCCAACGGTACGACAGGTCTTCCCGGTCTCCTGGATCGGCAGGCCACCGGTGTCGCCGCGAATGGCAATGCTGCGCTTGGCTCCAGCGGCCAGGCCTCCTCTATCGACGTAGAGACCGATCTTGTGAAGGGTTCGGGCGCCTGTCAAGCCGGCCACCTGTAACGATTCGCGAACTCTCTGCTGAGTTTACCACTTGTTGTTGGAAAGCTCTGGCCCGCGATGCATCGCGTGGCGCATTTGAAGCACTGTATTCCGCTCTTCGTCGGAGAGCAAATTATTCGTAGTCGATCCCATGACGATCCCAATTGTGCCGCGGGCAATCAACTTCTGGACCTACAGCTATCAGCGGCCAATCGGAGAAGGCTATCGAGTTTCCTTCGTCGGGCGCGGCCGAACTGCAAATAACCAAAATTCATCGCAGGATTTGCGCGAAGAGGCCCGGACTATCGGAGCGTCGGCGCCCGCAAGGGCCTAGCGTCAAGAGCTCATCAAACAGCCCGTTTTGACACAGCGAGCATTCCAGTTTTTGCCTTTAGACCATCGAGCGCAATGCGACACTCAGATTGGGCATTGTTCGCAAACTATTGCTTGATGGTAACAAGCGCGAGTCCCTGCCTAACCCTGACGTTCCTTGTTGATTCGCTCTGTTATCTCGCTGCGCCGCTGCATGAGGGAGGCCCAATTTATGGATTTCTTCAGTGCTGCACGTTCGGGCGAATTGATCAGAATCTCAGATGCAATTTCATCCAGCTTTACGTCAGTTGTGGGCCCATAGCGTAGTGTCCGGGGCAGTCCCATCATGCCGTCATCCGATAGCATTTGATTGATGTAGGCCAGCGCAGCCTCCTTATTGCGCCCGCCCTTCACGACGCTAACGTAAGTGGTGATTGCGTACAGCCCCTTTCCCGGCACGACCGTCTGCATTGACGTTCCGGTTTTACGCAGCTCATACGCCCGCCCATCCCAGAGCAATCCCGCTTGGGCTTCACCTTGTCTGAAGAGCTGAACATGAGCAACGGAGCTTGTTACCAGCGCGACAATGTTTTCCTTTGCGGCGCGCAGGACTTTATAGCCGGGCTCGAGGTTCGTCAGTGAGCCGCCATTCTCCTCCGCGAGGGCCAGCAAGGCCAGAAAAGCCGGGAACTGGTTGGATGCAAATATCGCGACCTTGCCTTTGAGATCTCTTCGAGCAATGTCGGAATAGGAGGTAAGCGGCGTTTCGATCGTGTCGGAGTTGTAGACAGGTACGATCGTGGCGACGCTAAACGGAGCGCCGTAGTCGCCGAACTCGCGAAAATTCGGAAGAACACGGCTAATGTTGGGGACCTCCGCCGCAGTGAACGGGTCAATGACATCGGCGGTCATGATCTGTGGCATGAGGGGACTATCCCCCATAAACAGATCGATATGCGGGTTGCCCTTGTTTGAGATCAATTTGACGACGTCGGCGCTCGTGGTTGATGCCATATACTCGATCTTGAGACCGGTCTTCTCTTCGAGCGGCTTGGCCACCGAATCGATCAATGCCTTGTCATAGAGGCCGCCATATCCATTTATCCGGAGCGTAACGCCACCGAACTTCTTTTTGTTGAGCGTGGACGGCGGTACCGCGACAAGCGACGCTGCCGAAATGGAACTGAGCTTCAAGAACTTACGTCTATTCATTACCACCCTCCGTGGTTCATTGTTGGATCATCTCGTTTATGTCTTGGTCGGAACGAATCGAATCCGGGCAGGATCGATCGCGACGCTTAGTTCGTCACCAGGATTAGGTTTCTGGCCGACGGGAAAGCGGGCATCCATGAGAAGTTTTTCGCCGCCGAGGCGGATCTGCAGGCGTGTTATTGCGCCAAGATACTCGCGTGCCTCCACGATCGCAGAGTGGCTGACGATCCCAGACATTTCGTCCGCTTTGCGAACATACTCAGGTCGAATAACGGCAATGGCTTTGCCCGAGGGGCCGGTCACGGGCAGCTTAAGGCCCGCATCTGAAACGAACCCACATTGATCGTTGAACTGACCTTGTAGTAAGGAACTCGAGCCAATGAATTCGGCGACAAAGCGCGTCGCAGGGGCATCATAGATCTCCTCGGTGTGCCAATTTGCTCTACTGTACCTTGGTTCATGACGACGACGCGATCGGCAAGCGTAAGTGCCTCCTCCTGATCACGCGTTCCAAAAACGGTCGTCATGTCGAGACTTCGGATCAGACCATGCAGATCTTCTCGAAGCCGAACACGGAGCTGAGCATCCAGATTTGAGAATGGTTCGTCGAGTAGAAGTACCTTCGGTTGGAGGGCGAGCGCACGGGCAAGGGCCACAAGTTGCTGTTGGCCGCCGGAAAGCGCACGCGGATAGCGATCTCCCATGCTGCAACTCGACGCGACTGAGAATTTCCCGGACTCGATTCCGCCGGTCTTTCTTGTTCATGCCGATATTGTTCATTTTTGGCCACCGTCATGTGGGGAAAAGCGCGTAATTTTGAAAAACGATACCAACATCGCGCTTATAGGCTGGCACCTTTGTTATATCTGCGCTGTCGATCATGATTTGACCACGGGTCGGATCGATACCCGCCAACATACGAAGCGTCGTCGTCTTTCCGCATCCTGAGGGGCCAAAGAGGTAGACTAGTTCCCCGCGACGTATGTCGCGCGACATGGTCGAAACGGCTTTGAACGCGCCGTAGTCTTTCTCTATGTTTCTAAACGAGACCACATATCGCCGATCCGATTCGGGTGCAGCCACGCCTTGAAGAGCAGATTGCGTGCGCATTGCTAACTCACCGATTTTGAACCGGAGAGGCGATCCGCCAAGAAGACGGCTGTGGCTGTGACGAATACAACAACCGATGATACTGCACCGACGAGCGGATCATAATTTTGCTCGACGTAGCTTAGGACTTGGACCGGCAAGGTGACACGCCCATCGTAGCTCAGGAATACAGATAGCGTTACGTTCTCAAACGACGTGACAAAGGCGAATACCATCGCCGATATGATCCGGGAATGAGAAGCGGGATGGTAATCGTGCTCAGAACGGTCACCGGCTGGCCCGCAAGCTCATCGCTGCCTGCTCAAGGTTGCGGTCGAAAAGCATCGTACTGGCTGAGAGCGTGCGCACGACATAGGGAAGCGTGATAACAAGATGGCCAACAAGCAGACCGACAAAGGTCTGGTTCAGCTTGATCCAGACAAGAAACTACATAGGCCCCTAGCCCAGGACGACTGTCGGTATCAAGAGAGGCGAGAGAAGAAATCCTCGAACAAATTCCCGCCCGTGAAAGGAATAGCGATCAAGAGCAAAAGCCGCTGCAAATCCGATGATCAAGGAGAGCACGGTCGTTAAGGCGGCAAGCTCCAGGCTTAGGCTCAGGGAGCCCATGAAGAGCGAAATCTGCCAAACTTCGTAGTACCAGTGCAGCATTGGAAGTTACGCTGGCGCTCACCGGGCGCTCGTGCCACGCGTAGTAGCCGGCCGGCGAGACCTCGTGCACGGCACACATCAGCCGCACCGGATAGGTGTCGCGGTGGTCCTCGATAAAGCGAAAGCTCATGTCCGGGTTCCGGCAAAGATCGCGATCGACTTCCTAAGAATCAGCCGGATCGGGTTCGCCTGGAATTGCCTGTAACACGAACCCAGAGATTTGGCTCGGCGCTGAAGGTTAGCGAGGACACGGTCGCGATATTGCTGCTCATAGTGATCCGCGCCGGGGTCTCTGTAGTGCATGCCGTGCCGGAGGGTGTTGTAGAATAAAACTGCGATCTTGCGGGCGGTCGCTGTCACCGCCTTTGACTTACCAGCACGTGATGATAGTCGGCGATAGAATGCACCGAGCGCCGTATCGCTCCGCCCGACGGTTGTTGCTGCCAACCGCAACAGTGCGGCTGCCCGACTAGACGATCTCCGTGTGCGCGAGGACAACACCTTGCCGCCAGAGATTTTGTTGCCTGGTGCAAGACACAGCCAGGAGGTGAAGTGCTTGGCGCTCTGCCATGCCCGCAGATCGGTGCCACACTCACCGACGAGCTTCAATGCCAGTGATGGACCGAACCCATGGATCTCAGTCAGATCGACGCCGAGCACGCCGTACAGCGCGGTCCTGACATCGAAGGTAGGCGCGTTGACCTGTTTGGTCTTGATGCGTGGCTTGGATAGCTTTCCGGTCGGCTTCGCGCCTTTGTTGTTCCGTGCCGCGATCAGGACCTCGAGCTTGCGGTCGCAGTCCAGCATTTTCGCCTGGTAGACGTCGTAGAGTTCCAGCGACTGGGTCAGCGCGAAGACATGTTCGTGCCGGTCGTTGCCCACCAGGGCCGCACGGATCGTCGCGATGGATGAATGGCATCGCGTCCCGATAGGTTGCCAAGACGTCAGGATTCCGCTCGCCTGCAACAATCGCTCTGATAATCCGCATGCCGGTTGCGCCCGTTATATCCGTGACCACATGATGGAGTTGCAGATTCATCTCCATCAGGGCCTTCTGCATCATGCTGGATATGGGCGGCGGCATATTCCACCAGCCGCTCCCGTTGGCGCAGATACGCGCGCAGGGTTGCGATCTCGGCATCAGGCCGAAAGCTGCCGCGTAACAGGCCATAGGAGTGAAGCTGGCGCAACCATGCGGCATCGCTGACATCGGTCTTGCGCCCGGGCACGTTCTTGGCGTACCGCGCATTGACCAGAATCACCTCAAACCCGCGCTGCTCCAGGATCTCGTAGACCGGGATCCAATAGACCCCGGTGGATTCCATCGCGACACTCGTCACGCCGCACGTTTTGAACCAGTCCGCCAGCTCATGCAGGTCTTGCGTGAATGTGCCAAAAGAGCGCACAGGCACGTCGGTGCAAGCGGGGTTCACCGCAGCCATGTGCATCGTTGATCCGATGTCGATGGCGGCGGCCCCGACGTTGGCCGGCTTCAGTTCCGGACGGTCGCCGGCCGTCCTCTTCTTCTGCATGGCAATCCTCCATTCAATGATGAGCAGGAGGGTCTGGGCTATGCCAATCGCCATCTTCCTAATCGGGATCGTCGCCAGGGCGACGTCACCACTCTCAAGTTCGCATGCACCCATGGACCATGTTTTTTAACGGGGATTGTGCCTCCAATAATCGAACGGCCGCTACCCTCCCAGCCGCCGAGGATAGCACAAGGCTGTTTCTACGCCGCACAGGCGCGCCACCGTGCTGGACAGTTTTTTAAAATGTCGCGCTCCATGCGCAGCCGTTCGTTCTCCTGGCGCAGCCGGGCGATCTCGGAAGCCTGGTCCGCCGACATCGGCGCCGCCTGCGTGGTGGGGCGCCACGCCGCCGCTGTCGGCTCCTGCCGGAACTTGTCCACCCAGCGTCGGAGCACCGAGTCGCGAAGACCGAGCTCTTTGGCCACCGACGTGACCGAGCGACGGCTCGACACCACTAGCTCAACGGCCTAGCGCTTGTAGTCGTCCGTGAACGGCCGACGTTGACGTACTTCCATTCGACACCTCCGGGCTCTCTGAGCCTACTACAGGTGTCCACTCATTCGGAGGAGGTTCAGTGGCCAAGAGTTGCGCCAGCTCAGCAGGCGAGCACGCAGATATTCATCAGGGCGGGCCTTCCAGGTGCGGAGCGCCAAGAGGCTGTCGACCTTCCTCGCCAGAAGAGTCCTTAAGAACCGATGCTAAAGCTCGAAGAGCTTCCGGGGCGCTTGAGTTAAGACTTCCACGTCAGAGTCGGTCACGCGAAACGTCTCGCTGATTACGTACCCGAAATCCTCGTCGATCCAGTTGCCCAGCATCAGATGGAAGGTCATGTTCGGTTTGAGAACAGTCGTGTCCCCTTCCTTGAGGCTAGTGACCGCCTCGTTCCAATCGATGCCTATGCCGTAGCCGCACCGCGACTCTTTCTTGAAACCCTGCTTCTCAAGCGTACGATTAAATGCTTCGGCGACGTCGCTACAGATTGCGCCGGGTCGGACCTTGTCCAACGCGGCCTCGAGGCCAGCGAGTTCAGCCTCATGCAGTCGACGCAAACGGTCAGAGGGCTTACCAATAGAGAAAGTGCGCATGATTGCGGCTGTGTATGCATGACGCACGCCGCCGAGTTCCAGATTGATTTGCGAACCCTGCCGCAGGACGTCATCGCTCCACGTAATGTGGCTCGTTCCGGTGCGCGGTGAGGAGCACATATAGATGTTGGCGATGCCCGTTCCGGACTTGCCATTTGCGCCGCGCGCGAGCGTCGCCAGAACCTCAGCGACCACTTCGGCTTCATGCACACCTGGACGCATTACTTCTGCCGCACGCATTATGCCAGCATCCGCGATGGCGGCCGCCTCCCTCATCAGGGCCACCTCAAGATCGGATTTAATAATACGAATCCACGTTACAACGTTGGTGCAATCCACCATCTTCGCTTCCGGCAGTCGGGCCTTGAACTTCTCGGCCGAGCGCGCTGGCAGCTGGCCCAATTCGAGCCCCACGGCGCGCTTCACCCAACCGGCATCCCGGAGGAAATCAATGATAGCGTCGTAACCATCTTTCTCTGGGTTGCCAACGAGCGCTTCCGGATAACCGATCATCTTGTTCCGCTCCAGGAAGGTCATATGGATGGCTGCCGGCAAATCCATCTGACGCACAATGAACGCAGGCTCCTCTTGGTGAACGGAAACCAATAGTGCCTGGGGGACGTAGGCCGACCGGGCCCTGTAGCCCGTGAGATAATTAATGTTGCGCTCGAATGTTACTACGAGCGTTTCGATATCCCGCTGCACCATTTGAGCCTTCACCGCCTGAAGACGGCGCAGATATTCGGTTCGCGGGAATACTTGAGGACCGCGGGTTACTGTCACTGGCTTGGCTCCTTCGGGTAACTTCTGGCTAGGTTATGTGCAGATCATTAAGTAGGAGAAAAGGCATTCGACATCGCAAAGCATCAAATGCCAACCGCCCTCACGGCAGCACACCGGATCGCAAGCCGCGTGGCAACGCTCCCAGACCTACCGCGGGAGGGAATCCCAGGACACAAGGGGAGACGGAGCGCCTCATTCCCACAAGACCGCTATCTCCCCTTCCAAACTGGATCCCGCTTCTCGGCGAATGCCCGGGCGCCCTCGAGGCTGTCCTCTGAGCCGTAGAGCTTGTCAATCGTCGCGAGCTGGCGGCGGTTCAAGCGGTTTAGGGCGTCCTGGAAGTCGAGCGCCTCGGTGACGCGCGCGGTCTCCTTGATGGCGGCAATGACCAAAGGCGGCCCGTTCGCGAGCAGCCGCGCGACCTCCCAGACGCGCGCCTCGAGCTTTTCCTTGAGAAGCACCTCGTTGATGAGACCCCAGTGACGCGCTTCGGCGACATCCATCCAGCGCCCTGTCAGCAGAAGCTCCATCGCAACGTGATAGGGGATGCGTCTCGGCAGCTTGATCGTTCCCGCGTCGGCCAGTTGTCCGGCCCGAATTTCCGGCAGCGCGAAGGATGAATGATCGGAGGCGTAGATCAGGTCGCAGGAAAGGGCCAGCTCGAATCCGCCGCCGACCGCCATACCGTTGACGCAGGCAATCACGGGCTTGTTGAAGTCGCGCAATTCCTGCAACCCGCCAAATCCGCCGACCCCCCAGTTGCCATTGGACGTTTCGCCGCTGGCCGCCCACTTGAGGTCCATGCCGGCACAGAAGAACTTGTCGCCGGCGGTCTTGAGGATCGCAACGCGCAGGTCCGGATCGTCGCGGAACGCCTTGAACGTTTCCCCCATCAGGCGCGACGTCTTAACGTCGATAGCGTTGGCTTTCGGCCGGTCCAGCGTAACTTCGAGGATGGCGCCTTCGCGGCGAGTTGTGACATCAGCCATTCTTCTTCTCTCCAGTCATGAGCAACGCATCGGCGATCCAGGCCCCCTTACCCTCGGCGCAGACGATCAGGGGATTGATATCGAGTTCCTCGATCTCGGCGTTCTGTTGCACGAAGGCAGCGATACCCGATATGGCATCGATTGCCGCTGGGATATCGGCGTTGGGCCGGCCGCGGTAGCCGTCCAGCAGTGGGTAAAGCTTCAGGTCTCGCAACGCTGCCTCAATGTCCTTGCGCGTTGCCGGCAGCATCAGAGTGACGCTATCGCGGAAAAGCTCGACCAATACGCCGCCGGTGCCCAGCGTCATCATCGCGCCGAACATCGGGTCGCGGGTGAAGCCGACGATCAGTTCGGCGACGCCGTCCTGCACCATCTGCTCGACATAGAGTCCGCTGCCAAGAGGCAACAGATCGCCGGCGGCGGTGCTTACAGACTCGGTATCCCTGAGGTTGAGGCGCACCGCGCCAACTTCCGATTTGTGTCTGACACCCAGCGCTTTCAGTGCCACCGGAAAGCCAAGCGCCTTGGAGGAGGTCACCGCCTCGACCGCATTGCCGGCGCGCTCACCTTTAGGGACGGGCAACCCGGACTTGATTAGTCGCGCCTTCGCCGCCGCCTCATCAAGCGTGATATGGTTGCCTGCAGGCGCGCCGGAGGCCGAGTTATCGACCGCCTGCGCCTCTGGCTGGCGCCAAACCCTACCGATGAACGCGGCGGCCTCGGCGGCATCCACGGCTTCCGAAATACCGAACAATGGCACCATCCGCCGCGCCATCAGCTCGGCAGCGTAGTCTTCAGGGATGTTCTCGGGCAAAGAGCAAACGATCGCGCCGTGCGCCCTGTTAGTCTTCAGCGCCGCTTCGAAGGCACGTATGATCACCCACCTGTCAGCGTTCGAGCAGCGGTCCGCACGCGGGAAGTCGATCACCAGCATGTTGAGGTCGAAGCCACCCGACACCATAGCGGTGAAGGCCTCAGTCAACGCGGGCTCGTTGCTAAATATGTAGGTGTTGTAGTCGAGGGGGTTGGCCACCGCGACCATTGGCCCGAGCGTCGATTTGACCTGGGCGCGGTGCTGGTCGGTGAGGCGGGGGAAATGCACCAAGCGCCCTTCCGCGCTGTCAGCCATCAACGAAGCTTCGCCGCCCGAGTAGCTCATCGACGACAGCCGGTAACCGGGCAGTGGTCCGGTCACGTGCAAGAGCTTCAACGCCTCGATGAAGGCGGGAATGGAGCTGACGCGGGCGATGCCGAGCCGCTTCAGGAAGGCGCTGGACGCGGTGTCCGAGCCGGCAAGCGAAGCGGTATGCGACACGGTCGCCTGCCGGGCCTGCTCGGAACGTCCAACTTTCATCACGATGATCGGCTTCTGCAGCTCCCGCGCCCGCGCCGCCAGTCTCTCGAAGCCGGCCACGGAATCGAAGCCCTCGATGTGCAGGCCGAGAGCGGTGACGCGCTCGTCCTCGATCAGGGCGAGCGCCATTTCGGAAAGACCGGTTTGCGCTTGGTTGCCGGCAGTCATCACAAAAGCGATCGGCAGGCCACGCTTCTGCATTGTCATGTTGATGGCGATGCTGGACGACTGCGTGAGGATGGCGACGCCACGCCCCCCCTCGGCCAACCTTGTGCCGCCATGCTGGTCCGGCCACAAAGCCGATCCTTCGACATAGTTGATCAGGCCGTAGCAATTCGGGCCGATGATCGGCATCTCGCCGGCCGCGGCGACGAGCTCGGCCTGTAGCCGCTTGCCATCTTGCTCGTAGGCTTCGGTTTCGAGGAAACCAGCAGCGTAGCAGACGGCGCCGCCAGCACCGCGCTCGGCCAGCGCCTTGATCACTTCTATGACGAGGTGTCGGTTGACGCCGATCCAGGCACCGTCAGGCGCACCTGGAAGGTCTGCCACCGAATGGTAGGCCTTGAGGCCCGCAACCTCATCCTTGGTGGGGTGCACCGGCCAGATCTCGCCGGCAAAGCCCATCTTGATCGAGTGCGCGACGACGCTGGCCGCAGCGTTGCCGCCAAACACAGCGATCGATTTCGGACGCAGAAGACGCTCGAGTCTATGCATTGATCAGGCCCCAAGCGGACGCAGAGCGCCCAAGAAGTGAAGTAGCGTAGGATTTGCCGACGCGCGGATGCGCACGACGCGGGCGTCGCAACAAATGCGCTCCAGCGGCAGCGCCTCCATCAGTCCCATGCCGCGGATCTGCATCCAGAGAAGTGTCAGCCCTACCCAGCTCGTGGTCGATCGATTTGAGTTTCTTCTTCAAGTCGTTTGCTCCCTACTGAGCCCTCCGAGCTCAGCAAGCCGCCCGAGGTGATGATCGGCGTCCCCGAACAGGGTGTCGATCATGGTCACATGCTTGAAATAGTGACCGATGCTGTACTCCATGGTCATTCCAATGCCACCATGCAGCTGAATCGATTGATGACCGATCGCCTTCGCCGATCGGCCGATCTGGACCTTTGCGGCCGAAATCGCGCGCTCGCGTTCGGTCACATCGCTTTCGCCCGCCATCATCGCGGCGTACATTGCCATGGAGCGCGACTGCTCCAACTCGACAAACATGTCGACCGCCCGGTGCTGCAGCACCTGAAAGGTTCCAATCTTCTTACCGAACTGCTCGCGCGTCTTGAGATAGTCGACAGTGATAGCTTGCATTTCGGCAAAGCAGCCGACCGCCTCCGCGCAGAGCGCTGCGACCGCCTCGTCCGCCACCCGCGAGATGACCGGGAACGCGCCTGCCGGATCGCCAATGACGTCGGCCGCCGTAGCTCGCACATTCTCGAGCGTGATCTCGGCCGCACGCAGCCCGTCCTGCGTCATGTAGCCGCGGCGCGTGAGGCCCGGCGCATTCCCATCGACGAGAAAGAGGCCGATTCCGTCCTTCGCGCGCGAGTCTCCGGCCGTTCGCGCCGATACGATGATCCTGTCGGCTGCATCACCGTGAAGGACGAGGCCCTTGGCGCCGTTGAGCGCCCATCCGCCGCCGTCCTTCTTCGCCTGCGTCTGAACGTCGAAGAGATCGTAGCGCGCCTGTGGTTCGGCATAGGCGAAAGCGAGCTTGATCCGGCCTTCCGCGATGGCCGGAATCAGCTCGGCCCTCTGCGCTTCGCTCGCTCCGTGGCGCAGGATGCCGCCAGCGAGCACCACAGTCGCGAAGTAGGGTTCGAGGATCAGCGCCTTGCCGAAGGCTTCCATAATGATCATGGTGTCGACCGCGTCTCCGCCGAAGCCGCCGTGCGCTTCGCCAAAAGGCAACGCCAGGAGCCCGAGCTCTGCATAGCGCGCCCACATTGCTTCGCTGAAGCCCGGCTTCTCGCGCTGGTACTTGCGGCGCTCATCTAAGCCGTAGCTGTCGAGCAGCAGCCGCTCGACGCTGTCCTTTAGGAGTCTCCGCTCTTCCGATAGATCAAAGTTCACTGCAGAACTTTTCCTGAATCAGAGCCTGGTGCTAGCGCCCCTTGAAGCATCAGAGGCCAAGGATCGCCTTGGCGATAATGTTTTTCTGTATCTCGCTGGAGCCCGAATAAATCGACACCGCGCGGCTGCCGTAATACGTTGAGGCGATCGTTGCGGCCCAGTCAGGGGCGATCGAGGGCTCGTTTCCGCTCTCAAGAGCCTCTTCCGGGAGAAAAGGAAGCTCCGAGAGAAAAGGAAGCGCGTAAGGTCCGATCACATCCATCAGCAGCTCCGCCGTCGCCTGCTCGATTTCCGACCCCTTAAGCTTGAGGATGGAGCTTGCAGGGTCCTGCGTACTCTTCTGCTCCTTTGATGCGTTAGCGAGCACGCGAAGCTGCGTGATTTCGAGCGCCTTCAGCTGGACTTCGACTGCGGCGACCTTCGCGCGGAAGGCGGATTGGTCGATAAGCCGCTCACCGCTGGCGTAGGACCGCCCGGCAAGGTCCTTGATGCGCCTGATGCGCTCCGTGGAAAGGCTTACGGAGGAGTCGGAGAAGCGCTCATTGCCGAGAAGAAACTTAGCGTAGCCCCACCCTTGGTTCTCCTCGCCGACGAGATTCTCGATCGGAACGCGGACGTTGTCAAAAAAGACCTCGTTGACCTCATAAGTGCCGTCGATCAACTGGATCGGACGCACCGTGACGCCGGGCGTTTTCATGTCGATGAGGAGGAAGGAGATACCCGCCTGTTTCTTCACATCCGGGTTGGTCCTGACTAGGCAGAAGATCCAGTCGGCGTACTGCGCCAATGTCGTCCACGTCTTCTGACCGTTAACGATATAGTGGTCACCGTCCCGAACGGCGCGTGTCTTGAGTGAGGCGAGGTCGGAGCCTGCGCCCGGCTCTGAGAAGCCCTGGCACCACCAGTCCTCAGCATTGATGATGCGTGGCAGATAGTATTCCTTCTGCGCTTTATTGCCGAAGGTGTAGATTACGGGCCCGACCAGAGCCACGCCCATGCCGTACGAAGTCCGCGCGTGAAACGCGCGCGCCTCTTCTTCGAAAATGTAATGTTGCACGGGGGTCCATCCCGCCCCTCCGTATTCCTTAGGCCAGGTCGGAACTCCCATCTTATGGAGGACACGCATTCCTGCAGCCCTCTCGCCTTTCGACAGCTGCCGACCCTCGCTCAGTTTGAGGCGCGTCTCCGGCTGCACGTTGTCACGCAGGAACTGACGGATTTGTTCGCGGAACGCCCGCTCGTCTTCTGTGAGCGCGAGATACATTGGATTTTCCCGTAGGCAAATTCAGCTTCGAACTATCGCGATTGTCATTGCGGAGCACGCGATGAACCAGTCGTGAGGGACGGAGCCGCAGTTAACACCTGGCAGAGATCGTGCCGCTGCCGCGGAGATGCGAGCTATTGCTTCGCCCGTGCACAATTTACGCGCTCGATCAGCGGGGCTGTCGGCAGCCTGCTCAGCGATCACGATCAGAATTCCTTCTATATGAGGTTTACTCGCTCAAGCATAAGCCGCTTCAATCATCCTTTTGTGCAATCAAACGTCAGTTCACGCCGAAATCCAGCCCCTTGGTGCAGTTTTTTGAATTAATACGGCGCACACGGTCGCGCCGTGCCGGGACCCGCTTCAAGGATTCGGTACGGGCACGGGCTGTTCGCAGGCCACGCTTCGCGGCTGGCACTAACACTTGCCGATCTCGCGAGATCGGCCACGGCATCGCCAGAGAGGGCGAAGCGGCCCGGGAACCCATCAAATTCAAGTCGGCATTTTGGGCATTGACGTCCATATCCCGGCCCCGATTGCCTTTCATTCACTCGGCGGCTGGAAGGCATCCCTGTTCGGCGGTCATCACATGCACGGCCTCGAATGAACTCGATTTTATACCAAACTGAAAAAGACTATGAGGCCCTGTATGCCTGGTCGATCGCTGAGCGCTGCGATTTCTGGTCGGAGGTCTGGGATTATTGTAGTGTCAAGGGCGATCGCGGTGGTCGTGCGCTGATTCATGGCGATGACATGCTTGCCGCCCGTTTTTTCCTGATGCCGTAGTCAACTTTGCCGATTCCGAGGTGATGGTGCGCACCGTACCGACTTGATGGCGCGCAGGGTTCCGAAATGATCGCGCGCATCCGAGCATTGTCCGCGCAGCATTCCGATTTGATCGCGCGCAGTTTCAGATGGTGTGAGGCCTGATCGTTGGGCCATTTCTCCGGCTGGAAGCAGCTGGGGCATTGGATGCCGACGAGGAGGGTTATCATGCGCCAGGTGCGCGAGATTGTGAGGCTGAGCCTTGAGGCTGGGCTCTCGACGCGCGTGGTTGGCGAGCGCGTCGGCATCGGCCCGACGACGGTACGTGACACGCTGAAGCGGTTTGCGCGCGCGGGCCTGGCATGGCCGGTCCCGGAAGCGATAAGCGACGCCGAGCTGGAGCAACGGCTGTACGGGGTGCCTGGCGTGAAGCCGGGTCGCCGCAAGGTGGTCGAGCCGGACTGGTCCGTTATTGCCCGCGAGCTCAAGCGCAAGCATGTGACCTTGCAGGTGCTGTGGGACGAGTACATTGCAGAGCATCCGGACGGGTACCGGTACAGCCATTATGTTGCCGCCAGGTTTATGTTGTCGCTGCTGGAGTGAGCCAAGGATTTTGCCAACGGCTCGCTCCGCAACGTAAGAGTGTGACCTTTCGGCCTACAGGGCCTTCAGGAATGCCATCAACGACGGGAGAGAGGGTTGCCGAGGCGGCGGCCTCAGGCTGCTGATATCGACCCTGGCTAAAGCCTCTGCTTTCATCTCCAGGTCGACTTCAGCATAGATGTGCGTGGTGCGCCGGGCACCTACTCGGGCCGAGATCTCAATCGTGCGTCGAGATCGTCGAGCGGACTTCTGGCCCGTGCGATCAGATTGGTTGCGACTTGCGTGTAGCGCTCCGTCGATGACAGTCGCGCATGGCCAAGAAGGACTTGGATGAGCCGGATATCAGTCCCGCGCTCGTAAAGGTGAGTAGCAAAGCTGTGCCGCAGAACATGTGCCGTCACCCGCGTATCGAGGCCGGCATGTTGCCGAGCTTTGCGGCAAGCCTCTTGCAGCGTGGCGACGCTCACCGGATCGTCCGGATTGCGCCCCGGAAACAGCCAATGGCGCGGTTTGGCCAGACACCAGTAGGATCGCAGGATGCTGAGCAGCCGCGGCGACAGCATCACGTAACGATCCTTGCCGCCCTTGCCGGCGGTGATCAGGATCAGCATGCGCTTGCTGTCGATCGTGCTGGGCTTCAGGCGGCTGACCTCGCCGACCCGTAGCCCGGCAGCGTAGGCCGTCACCAGCGCAACGCGGTCGCGCAGGGCCGGTACAGCCTCCAGGAAACGGGCGACTTCCTCCGCACTCAGCACCAGCGGTTGCTTGATCGGCTCGCGGGCCGAAATAATGTTCTCAATCGCCTCCTTGCGCCCGAGCGTCACCGCATAGAAAAAGCGCAACGCACACGTCACTTGGTTGATGTGAGTCCACGACCGCTTCAACCCGATCAGGTGCAGTTGGTACGCGCGCACCTGCTCAAGGCCGAGCTTGTCAGGTGATCGGCCGAAGTGTCGGCTAAAGTTCGCAACCGCGTACACATAGGATTGCTGCGTCGACGGTGATAAGTTGCGCAGCGTCATATCCTCGATCATGCGGCGGCGCAGCGGGCTCGAACTCATCGTGGCCATGAGGCACTCCTGGATTAAGAGGAACGGACTTGCGGCCCAATCCTCTCAAACAGATGCCTCTCAGATAAATGGCCTCGCCCTCCCGCGGAGCGGGTTCGTTCAACGGTGGGCGAGATCATTCCGGAATGCTAGGCGACATCGAGCGGAATCAGCAGTTTGGGGCAGCGGCCGCAATCTGCGCCATCCTCATGATCCTATTCATTGGGTGGTTCGATTACGTCCGAAAAGTTCATGTGTGCAGGGTGCCCTTACTCAATGAAGACGGTAGCCAAAAAAAGGGGTGGCTTGGATCGCCCAAGTTCGACACGGTTGTGATTGGCAAAGTGAGTGATATGAAGCCCCAGGCCGCGGCGAAGTATCGGAAGTTCGGCTCCGGTTCGATTTGCAAGTTTCTCAGCGGCTATGGTCAGAACGCAATCAACGATGCTGATGTGATATGGACGAAAGAAACGTTGGCTAAAATCGGCAACAAGATGACAATGTTGTTGATCGGAATTATTCTATGCGGTGTCATGGCGCTCTATCTTGCGGCCTCGGCCGTCGAAGTTCACCAACGTCCCGCGCCGACTAGCGCATTACAGAAGCAACCCTAATAAGGCGTAACAACCGGCGCCTGGCGCTGCGTCTTCGCAAGGCAAAGCTGCGTCATCATGCCGTGCCCGAGGATATCGACTACTGTGCACCCCGTGGGCTCGACCGCCGCTTGTTCGACATGCTGCTCAAGGGAGACTGGATCAAAAACCACGAGAATTGCGCCATTGTCGGCCCGACCGGCATCGGCAAAAGCTGGCTCAGTCGAAACAATCGAGACATGCCCCATATACATCGCAAGCTTCGGCAGATTGGATTGGACATCCGCACCTTGCTGGTACCATCGCAACAGCGACCCAACCGCGAAGCTGTGACGAAAATCATGAACCCGCGGGGTTCGTCCATCGGTGCCGCAAACGTTGGCTGCTCGGAACAGCGCTTGGACTCCTTGCCGGATGCCAGTACCCGTGTAGCCGCGCACCCGCCCCTTGCTGTTGCAAAGCAAGGGGGAATCCGATGAGCAGCTCAGGGGTGGCCGAAGCCGCTTCCGGAGGTACGACCTCAGCTCCCGAGCTGCGTCCGGCGACAGCGGGACGATCCGCGACTTGTGGAACTTCGACACTCGAATGTGCAAAATGCCGTGGCGCGGATCGACATCGGCCAGCGTAAGGCGCAGCAGTTCGCCCCGACGGAGCCCTGCCGTGTAGAGCAACACCACGGCAAGCCGCATCACGGCTGGCCTGAGCGGTGACGTTGAGGTCGGCGCCAAACGATCGGCGGCAGCCAACATCCTGGCAACGTCGGCCGCTCCAAAGATGACCGGCGGTGCATGCGGACACCGACGTGGGAGGCGGTTGATATCTGGAACGAAGCAAGTTGGCTCGGTCCGCCGACGATAGAGGCAGAAGTTGCGCACGATACGCTAGCGGTTGCGCCGCGTGTTTACAGAGAGATGAGATTGTGACGCGCACCATGCCTCGAAGAGCGCTTGATCGAGGTCGGTAGAGCTGGTCTTCTCAAGAAATAGACGCAGAGCGTCGAATACGCGCTCCTCATGAACATAGGCGCGCCCGAGTGAACGTTGCCTCCGCAAATAACGGTCGACCACTTGGTTGAACACGCTGCCCGGTAATGTCGTACTCATGCGGCGTCCTCCTCAATGCCGATGGTCGCCGTCGGCAGAGGAAGCGCGACCTCTCTGAGGGCTCCGGTCTGCAGTCGGAGATAGACACAGGTGCTCTCCAAAGTACGATGACCCATCAGATCACCGATTACCTTCACGCCGACGCCGCGATCGAGCAGACGCATCGCAAATGAATGGCGCAGGCAGTAGGAGGATGTGCCCTGCAGTGGCAGGCCGCTCTGACGCGCGTGCTTTTGGTAGAGATCGGCTATGGTGTAGTGCGTGAGAGGACCTACCGGGGTGCTTGCGCGGAGGAACAGTTCAGGGCGCGTCCCGCCGGACCGGCCGCGGCGCAGATAGTGTCTGAGAATACGTATGGTTTGTCCGGCCAGAGGAAGGATCAGATCTGATCTGGTCTTGCGCTGGTTGACGCGGAGCGTCCTGCTCTCCCAATCGATGGAGGCAAGCGTCAGTGCGACGATCTCCGAGGGCCGCAGGCCGTAGTTTGCCATCAAATGGAGGATCGCATAGTCGCGCCAACCAAGCCGGCTCGATCGGCCGATGGAGCGCAGCAGCCGCTGGACAAGCGGCCATGCCAGGGCTCGAGGCGGCAGTTCACCTCGGTAAGCCCGCGGCGCGTCAATTGCGTCGAGCCGCTGCTGGATCTCGCCCTGGTCGAAGCAAAACCGAAGAAAAGCACGAAGGCGGGCAACAACGTGCTGGAGGGTCTGTCGTTTAATCCGCCGTGCTTCGGTCGTTACGAACCGCTCGACTGTGGCGGCGGATAACGCGTGCAGCGGGGCGTCAGCCGGCAAAACGTGCGCCAGCATGCTCTTCACCGTTGCGATGTGCTGTTCTAGCGTCGCGTTGGTAAGGCCACGCACTTCCGATAGATGTCGTCTGTAGCGCTCAAGAAGCAGTGAGACCGGATCTGGTGCTGGTTCTCTGACGAGCAGCCTTCTCGCGGTGAGAAACCGTTCAACGGCGCATCGGGTGCCTTGCAATGACGCGGAGGCAAATGCTTGCGACAAGAACCTTCGTGAAACGCCAGCCTCCCAATCAAGCGGGGCTGAACCCATCCGCTCGAGGGCTTCCTTTAGCCCTCGTACGTGACGACAGGCTGTGGGTCGGGCGTACCCAGCCGAGATGAGCCAAGTGGCGAAATCTTCCAACAAAGCACCATTGGGCGATCCCGAGTAACACGCGTGAACCTTCCGGAATAAGTGTTCGAGCATGGTTGCCCCCTTTTGGATGTTGGGAGAACCACGCTACCGCTGTCAGTTATGTTGAGTAGGAACGGTCAAGGCGGCTGTTAATAGCGGGGAGATTGATACGACTCCACATCACTGTGCGCTCCACATAAGTCGAGTCACGTTGAGCTCAACGTGACTCGACGATTGGGGCCTCGAGCCGCTCGATGCCCGGCATCATCTGCTCGAAATCCTTGAAGACCGCTACGGCCGTCGATCAACTCTCATCACCAGCCAGCTTCCAATTGCCAAATGGCATGAGCTCATAGATGACCCAACTTACGCTGATGCCATACTCGATCGGTTGCTTCACAATGCTCACAGGTTCGAACTGAACGGTGACTCCATGCGTCGCCCGCCGGTTCTTCCTCGGCCTTGATTACATCGTCAGCCCGATGAAGACCTGGACTGCAGCCCGCGAAGCTGACGGCACTGTTGGGGGTGCACGTCCAGTCAGCTTCGCTCCATCGAGCGACACCAGACGTGATCTCTTCGGCGACCGCTTGACCACGGGCTATCGATAGTGCCAATTGCCTTTAACGATCGGGGCTTCACATGCGCGCGATCAGATTGGAATGCCGCGCGGCATCAGATTGGACTAGGTGAGGGATGCTGTTCCGGCGCGGCCGCAGCCATCGTCACGTCGCCGAGCGTTGCGTCGGTCCCGATCTGGATGTAGGAGTAATAGCCTCCGTTGCTCGAACTAATGCTGACTGGTCGCAGACAGTGCGGCTCGTCGCGTCCGGGCTGCCCGATCTTCGGAGATCTCAGGGGTCTGGGCAGACGAGGGCCCTCCGCCCGAGCTTTGTGATCCAGCAGGCTCGTTCCTGCCCGCTGGGTTCTGGGTTGCGGCCTAAGCATCTTGCTGAAGCTGACCGTGTTTGCCGGTGGCAGTGCTGTAGCAAGCACTGCCGCGGCGACGACGGCGCGCACCTGTTCCCCCTAATGCGGCCGAAACTTGGTGAGCACCCTGTTTCCTCAAACGGCGCTAGCAGACCGTCACGTGCCTCTGGTGATCTCGCAGCTCAGCGCAGCCGGATGCTTGCGCTGGCACGTTCTGGCCGGGCCAGCTCAGAGTGCAGCCGCGACAGCTCTAGGGCGCGCTCGCGCACCTTACCCTGCGCGGGTCCGCTGCGTCCGCTGCCGGCCTTCACGTGAAGCAGCATCTGCTCGCCGGTGGCGGCCGGCGCCTCATCACCCTCGCGCGTCAACGTGTGGAAAAGATGAAGGCGCTTGTCGTCGGCGCCCAACACCTGAGTGCGCACCTGGACGCGGTCGCCAGAGTACAGTTCCCGAAGATGCGACAAATGCGTCTCGACCGTGTAGTAACTACCGTGCTTTGAACGGTACTCGCCGTCAATCCCGATGTAGGCGAGTACGTTATCGCTAGCGAGGCCGAGGATATAGAGATACCGGCTCTCAGTGATGTGGCCATTGTAGTCGACCCAATCAGAAGGCATCTGCAGCGTTGGCATCCGTAGTGGGCCCGAACCGTTCTCAATTCGGGGGGCCTGATCGCGCAGCCCCTGTTCCCAGCGCGCAAGCGTCTCGCCTGCGCCGTAGCCCTGCGCGCGCAACCCTTGCAAGATGGCCACATAGCAGTCGTCGCGTTTCTGTTCGATCTCGAGACTGGTAAGGTTTTCGCCTCGCGCGTCTGACTGCTCGGCAAGTTTGTCCAAGAAGGCGTCTGTGAGCTCTGGCGCATCCGTGAGCTTCGTCAAAGGCCACTTCAGCATGGGACCCCATTGCTGCATGAAGCGGCGCATGCCCGCGCCCCCGCCGGCCATGCGGAAGGGGCCCGAGATTGCTCGGCGCAGACCGAAGGAGTAGCGGATTGCGTCATCGACGTCCTGCACGGTGGCCAGATCGTCGTGCACCAGCCAGAGCGCCTCGCGCCACATCGCCTCCTGCAGCCGGTTCGCGATGAACCCGTCCACCTCCTTGCGCACCACGAGCGGGTGCATCCCCACCCCACGGTAGATCTCTGCCGCCCGAGCCAGCGCCTCTGGGGCCGTGCGCTGCCCGCCGCACAGTTCAACCAGCGGCAGCATGTACACTGGGTAGAAGGGGTGCGCGACGAGAAGGCGCTCAGGATGGTCCATCTCGGCCTGCAGCAACGACGGGCGCAGGTTTGAGGTTGAGGAGCAGATCAGGATCTCAGGCGCGGCCGCCCGGCTGGCGGCCGCGAGCAGCTGCTGCTTTAACTCCAGGCGCTCTGGCGCTGACTCCTGCACAAGCTCCACGCCGTGCACGGCGTCCGCGACCGAGTCCACCACCGTCAGCGCCCCCTCTGCCGGCAGCGGAACCTGCGTCAGTCGCCGATATGCACGCCGCGCGTGGTCTAGCTGCTGCTGCACACGCTCGACCGCACCTGGGGCGGGGTCATGCAGCCGCACGTCCACTCCGTTCAGAAGAAACCGTGCGGCCCAGCCGCCGCCGATCGCCCCGCCCCCCAGCAGCCCGACCGTTCGCACCCGCCTCTCAGACATGCCCTTCACCTATTAGCGATGAACTTTAAGCGCGAGCTTCTCGCGCACCTCATCCGGGCTCATCACCCGACCCCCCATATACTCAAGGATCTGTACCGCCCCGCTGCACGAGCTCGGCATTGGTCGCCAGCCGCCCCCGCGACAGGTAGAGGTTGTCCTCCAATCCCACTCGCACGTTCGCGCCTGCCAACGCCGCCATTGCGACATAGGGAAGCTGCATCCGTCCGATCGAGAAGGCAGAGCAGACGGCACCCGGCGGGAGCCTGCTCACCATCGCCATCAACGTAGTCGGGTCGTCTGGCGCGCCGTATGGGATCCCCATGCACAGCTGGATCAGCGGCTGTTTGATCAGCCCCTCCTCGACCAAGTCGCGCACGCTCCACAGATGACCGGTATCGAACACTTCGAGCTCAGGACGCACCTCGAGCTCCTGCAAGCGTGCGGCCATCTTGCGCAGCGTCGGATAGGTGTTGACCATGACGTACTCACCGGCGCCGAAGTTCATCGACCCGCAATCCAGCGTGCAGATCTCCGGGCGCAACTCTTCGACATGCACCAGCCGCTCAAGCGCACCTATCATGTCCGTCCGCGCGGGGTCCGGCGGCAGCGGAGAGTTAGGGCCACCCAGCACGAGGTCGCCGCCCATCCCTGTCGTCAGGTTGATCACTGGATTCACATCCGACTTCCGGATGCGCTGCACCACGTCCCGGTACAGCGCCGGATCCCGCGAGCCCTTCTTGGTCTTGGGATCACGTACGTGGATGTGGACCACCGCCGCCCCCGCCCGCGCTGCCTCAATCGCCGAGTTCGCGATCTGCTCTGGGGTCACCGGCACATGCGGACTACGCTCCACATTCGACCCACTTCCTGTGACCGCACAGGTGATGAACACCTCGGAGATCATGCTGACGTTCTCCTCCCACCGAAAGCTTGGCCGACCGGCAAAAAGTTTCATTCAAAGGATAGCATCTGGCTGCATCTGGATTTCACTAATATAGTCCGCCGCGGAGTAGAAATTCTGCGCTCATTTGTGAAAACGCGAAGCTTTCATGTCAGAAAGCCACGAGAGGTGATCTGAATTTACATGATCTGGCCGGTACGACGCATTAATGCCTGGTCTGGTTCAATGGGCACCAGCCGCAAGCCGGCGATGACTTCGTCGGCAGCGTTGTGATCTCATGTTTCTTGAGCACGTTCTCGATTGCATGAAAGTAGGATACTACAGGCTGCTAAAAGGCGTGGTCCTCCGGCGGTCGAGATTCATTGGTCGGGCGAGATTCGGCAACGACGGGCGCGGAGCTACTACAAAGGAGCCGGCGGGTCTTTCAGCTCGGTCCGGGTTCGCAAGGACATCTGCTCCGCGCAATGCTTGCGAATTGTAAACGAAGCACGGTTCACGCTAGCGGGCGATTTTTGCGGTGTTGCATTCGCCGCTGGGCCCCGGAAAGCTTTTCTCAGAAGGTGACTCGGATGCCCCCTCGAAAAACAGGTAGCTAAACATTTTTGATTTCGGGCAGCAAGCCGTAGTCTTCTATGCATTACAACAACGACGGCGTGATATGCGATCACTACTTCGCATGGTTTCTAACCTACGCAGTGACCTTCAGGCGTCCACTAATAGAAATTCCGCCTTCGTCACCGGCCTGAATGAACTAACTTGCCCTGTATCGTTACTGGCGTGCATGTTTCCTGTCCGGATGAGCCAAAGCATATTTCCAATCGAAGCGCGTCCAAAAGGCGCTGTGTTTCCAAGATGGATTGGTCTGCCCGTGACCTTGCCCCCTGGACTTAATCCAGTTTGAAACTCGCTCTGGCCCATATGAGGACCAGAAGATGAAGCGCAGCCGCTTTACGGAAGAACGTAAGCGTCGTTCTGCTCCCACCTTCTCGCGGCACACGGGATAGGCGAGTTTCACGATCTCTTTGAAGGGATCGGCTTGTGTCTATGCTTGACCATACGCTTAAGTCGGACGTGACGGCGCGCCGGCTGGAAGTGATCACGGAGACGGGATGCCGTCGTTGGTTCTCCAAGGACGACAAGGCCCGGATTGTCGAGGAGACGCTGGTACCGGGTGCGGTCGTTTCCGAGATTGCCCGGCGACACGGGCTGACCCCACAACAAGTGTTCACCTGGCGCCGGCAAGCACGCCGGTTGCCGACGCCGATGGCTGACGATCCTCCGTTTGTACCGGCAGTGGTAGACGCCATGGTACCGGCCGTGACTGTTGGCCATGAGCGCAAGATAGCGCGACGCAAGGCCAAGCCGGATGTCGGGGCTCGCCGTTGCGATGCCGGGGGCATCGAGATCGAAGCCGAAGGCGTCACTATCCGGGTCGGCCGAGGCGCGGACGTGGCGATGATTGCGGCCATCGTCCATGCGCTGAAGGCACCCCGGTGATCGGCCCGTCCGGAACTGTCCGGGTAATGGTGGCAACCAAGCCGGTCGACTTCCGCAAAGGAATGGAGGGGCTTGCTATGTTGGTGCGCGAGCACATGAAGGCCGATCCGTTCTTATGTGTCGGACGAGATTATGTGGCGGAGGCGCCCTAACGCCAGCCAGGGCCGGCGACCCAGGGTTTCTCCGCCACATAATAATCAGATGTTGGCCAGCAGCTGCAGGATGGTGTCGTTCGGCCGGAAGCGCGCGCTGCGGTCGCCTGAGACGCCCGCCTTCTCGAGTCCCCGGCGCATCATCTCGACATCCGCAGCGGCGTATCGGTGGGTTGTGGCGACCTGAGCATGGCCAAGCCAAGCCTGGATCGTCAGGAGGTCCACGCCTGACCGGAGAAGCTTCATGGCGAGGGAATGCCGGAAGATGTGCGGCGATATCGGCTTGCCCTCCAAGCTTGGCCTCGTGGACCCGGCCTGGGAGGCGGCACGCCGCACGATGTGTGTCGCGCCGAAGCGCGTCAGGCGCTCGTTGTGGACCCCGACGAAGATCGGCCGCGGTTCATGATTGGCGAGGCCGCGTTCGCTCAATAGGTCCGTCAGCGATCGCACCAGATCCTTAGGAATGGGAACGACGCGATCTCGGCGTCCCTTGCCGTGAAGCAGCACCTGCGGGCGTCCTCGCTCCAACTGGAGGTCGTTCGCGTTGACGCCGGTCGCTTCGGACACGCGAGCGCCGATTCTCGCCAAGAAGAGCAGAAAGGCCCGGTCGCGCCGGCCGCGGGGCGTCGTCTGTTCAGGGGCTGCGATGATGGCCTCCACCTCGGCGTTGGTGAGATGATGCGTCACCTCGATGTGGGCCCGTTTGGTGGGGATCGTCAGAACCCGTTGGGCGACGCCGAACGAGGCGGGATCGGCGGCAGCGACGTGATGGAAGAAGGATCGGATCGGGGCGGAGGAGGCGGCCACTGAAGAGCTTGCCTCCGTCCGCCGCACAAACCGGACGTACAGTTTTCCCGTATCCGGCTTTCATGAAAGAGCTTTCGCGATCCGCAGCGAAGGTATGAGCGAGACGAGGCTGACCAGCTTGAACTCCGTGCGCAACCGTTTGGTGGGATATGCCTGGTGGCCTTGTCTTGCCGGGGGCTTCCCTTTTCGGAATCTCCAATCGTCGCACGGCTCGCGGCTGATAGGTGTTCTCGCGGAGCTCTTGATTGAGCCGTTCCGGACACCCTGTCCTCCACCGGCTTGCGCCGCTGGCCGACAGGGCATTACCCCTGCCTTTGGATACAGCGCCCCTCGCTCATCCGAGCGCTGAAGGGACTTTAACCCTCCTGACTTACGCGCTACCCAGCACACACTGCGAGCTGCTCTGTCCCTGCGCCCCGCCTCGGTACTCAGGACCTTGCGGTGTTTCCCCGCTCGGCCGTCTCCCTTCTCATCGGGACGACAAGTTCTCGCGTTCCATGCAAGAGCCTGATCCAGGATCACGCCGCCTAAAGGCCGGATGCCACGCGGGCCGGGCTTCAGGTCTCCGCCCACGCTTATCCCGGAGTCAACACCACCCCGGTTCTGACATCGACGATACGATTTCGACGGGTCATCGACGGTTCGCTTTCGCTCGTCTTCCTGGACCTCACCCGCGCCAAGATCGCTGCCTGGGTCGCCGACTATAATCTTCGGCGGCCTCACTAGTCGCTGAAATACCTAACCCCGCGGCCTATGCCGCCCACCTCACCGGAACGGACGATCGGCTACGCAACCCCGACCAACTCCGCCGATCGTCCGTTGCTCCACCCGCGCCACTTGGCGTACAAAACTCCGAGACTCTAACCGCCGCTGGATGAACATTCAGTGGCAGGTAACGTATATACGTGGACGATAGGTGATCTTTGCATCGCGAGTTGTTCTCGGGAGCTCTCAGCTTAGCCTCTTTTCAGCGCTTGCGGACCTGAAAGCGCGCCATAGTCGCTAAAACGAAAGAGCGTGGAAATAGCCGGAGTAGAAACGGGATCAGCCGGGCGCCGAGACCGGGTAGCACGGCGCGCTTGTTAGCCATCAGGCCGCGATAGCCAGCCTGCGCCACATCCGCGGTTGGAACGTTCAGGATCGTTGGCTCATATCCGCGCGCAAAATCTACGCGGGCCTTAAATTCCGTCGGCACAGGACCGGGGCAAAGTACCGTCACGCGGACGCCACGGTGCCCAAGCTCCGCGCGCAAAGCTTCGGTGAAGGAGAGCACATAAGCCTTGGACGCGTAATACACAGCCATGCCCGGACCGGGCAGGAAGCCCGCTACCGAGCCAACATTAAGAATCCCGCCGCGGTTCTTTATCAAGGTTTCGGCAAATCGCAGCGACAAATCGGTGAGCGCGCGGATATTGACCGCGATGATGCCGAGTTGCTCCGCGCGATCGAGCTTGATCGCTTCCCCGAACACGCCGAAGCCGGCATTGTTCACTAGATACTCCAGTTCCACCCCTTCTGTGGCGAGCGCCGCAGAGATCCGATCGCCGGCATCCGGCTCTTCCAAATCGCAGGTAATGACGATCGGCTTGGCGCCGCCCTTGGCCGAAATCTCTCGGGCCAGCGCATCCAAGCGATCACCCCGCCGTGACGACAGCGCGACGCGGTGACCATTCGCGGCGAACACGCGCGCCAACTCAGAGCCTATACCCGCTGATGCGCCGGTAATCAGCGTCACGAACTCAGTCACGATGGACTGCTCTCTTAAGGTCAATTGGAAGCATCACAGCAACGAAGGAACGAAAGCGCAGATGATGTCTAAGACGCAGCAAAGCCAATGTATAAACCTCGGTGCTGTTACTACTTACTGATACAGAATCTGAAGATTGGCTGAATAGGCCGGCTGTTGCGCTCGTGAGCTGGTTGGGCGAAGGCGTTACCTGCCACTGAATGTTCATCCAGCGGCGGTTAGAGTCTCGGAGTTGTACGCCAAGTGGCGCGGGTGGAGCAACGGACGATCGGCGGAGTTGGTCGGGGTTGCGTAGCCGATCGTCCGTTCCGGTGAGGTGGGCGGCATAGGCCGCGGGGTTAGGTATTTCAGCGACTAGTGAGGCCGCCGAAGATTATAGTCGGCGACCCAGGCAGCGATCTTGGCGCGGGCGTCGTCGAGATCGAAGAACAGGGTCTCATTGAGCAGCTCATCGCGCATCCGGCCGTTGAAACTCTCGATGAACCGTTCTGCATCGGCTTTCCCGGTGCGATGAAGTGCCAATCGAATGACGGTGTCCTTGCTCCAGGCGAGCATGGCATTGCAGGTGAACTCGGTGCCGTGGGTCGGACACGATCATTCCTGGCTTGCCGCGTCGCTCGACGATTGCCGTCAGTTCGCGGGCCACGCGCCGTCGACGATGTTGAGGATGCGGAGGCACCGGCCGTTGGCGAACTGGTCGTGGACGAAGTCCAGCGACCAGCGCGCGTTGGGCCTCGCCTCGACCAGGATTGAGGCACGGGTCCCTACAGCCTTGCGGCGGGCCCGCCGCTTGTGGACTGTGAGCCCTTCCTCTCGATAAAGCCCATAGATCCGGTTGATCCCAGATGGCTCTCCATCCCGCCTCAGCAGGACGAACAGCCGTCGGTAGCCAAAACGCCGCCGCTCGTTGGCGAGATCGCGCAACCGGCCGCGCAGAGCCGCGTCCGGAGGGCGGCTGGAGCGATAGCGGATCATCTTCCGGTTCGCGCCCACGATCGAGCAGGCCCGCCGTTCCGACAGGCTCATGACGGCCTGCAGCTGCGCGACCGCATCGCGCTTGGCGGCGGGCCCTACCATTTTTTTGAAAGCAACTCGCGAAGCGCGGCCGCATCGAGCATTATACTGCGCCAGAAGCCTCTTCAGCTTCGCGTTCTCCTCTTCCAAGGCCCTCGGCCCCTTGGCCTCAGAGACGTCCATGCCGCCGAATTTGGCCTTCCAATTGTAGATCGTCGCTTCGGAGATCCCATGCTTGCGAGCCAGGTCAGTCGTCTTCGCCCCAGCCTCATGCTCCTTCAACACCGCGATAATCTGCTCTTCCATGAACCTTGCTCGCTTCATTCTGTCCGTCCTTCTTCGGGCCGGACTTTAACTCCATCTGTAGGAAATACGCAGTGGCAGGTCAGGCGTCCCCGCAGAAGTGCCAGGCCGTAAGCAAGCGATCGTAACAACATCAAGCCGCCAATAGGGCTGCTGGTTTTGAGCAGGGTGACGCTAGTCATTGCCAGGAAAACTGTCAGAGCGCTTTGTAGCGCTGAGATAGTACTCGGCCCCGAAAGGTAGATACCCCAATACCGAATCCATTCTGGTCAGGAATTTGCCAGCGGGCGGGACTGAAATGATGGTCCTCGTGAAGACATCAGTGAAGCCGGCCGCAGTGAACATGCGACGCAACTTCGCAGGCCGCAACAGGACGGCATCCTTATCAATGTCGCATGTTTTGACGAAGTACTGCATCAGCGGATTGTAGGGATTGTTCTCAAAGACGAGCATTAGCCCACCGGGCGCAGTAACGCGATACGCCTCGGCAACGAAGCTCTCCCATTGGAGCGGAGGGACATGGTGCATCACGCTGATCGTGAAAACCATCGAAAACTGCCCATCGCAGTAGGGCAGTCGGCTGCCCTCGTACGTCGAATAGCGCACAAAAGGGTGCCGCGTCGCCGCCAATTCGACGCTTCGGGCAGACACCTCCACGCCGTGGAGCTCACGAAACTTGCCCTTAAGTCCGGGATGATACGCACCAACTCCGCAGCCCAGATCCAGCACATTCAGGCTTTCGAGATCGGCGAAATGTCGCTGAGCCAGACGCAGGATATGTTCGCGCTTCGCGTCAATATAGAACGCGTGCCCTCGCCCTGCGAACGCGACGGCTTGATTGAGCATTTCCTCGTACGAGTCGGCCCAGCCATCGAAATCTTCCGCAACTTGGCTCTGCGTTACATGGCCGGGCTTCGTAATCTGTCTGTCCATGGTCTACCAAGTCTTCCAGGGGGCTTGGCCCGAGTTCCACATCGTTTCGAGCTCCCGCTGATCGCGCAGAGTGTTCATCGGCTTCCAGAAGCCCCGATCCCGATAGGCCAATGGGTTCGCGATGGAGTTGAGGTGGAGACCTTCGTCGCTGAGATTAAGACCCCAACTTCTGTAGTATAGCAGCCACGCAAAGGAATTGCTGTGGTTCCGGCGGACAGAGTCAGCAAAGTCCAATCCAGCAAGACTGACAACGTCCTTCCGTTGGCAAGGTGGTTATCTTTTGGCATGGCCTCCAGCCTCGTAGAGGAGGCGCATTTCAATGGATATCAGCCTCGAGGAGCTTCTAGCTGACCTGAGCCTCGCAATCTCCTCCAAGAATTGGTAGAGTCCATCACCTCATGCGGATACCGCTCGATGTCTCCCGCTATTGATCGGGATAGGGGGACGTCTCACGACGCCACCCCTCCCACTGCACCGCGCATACGGGTCCGTACCAGGGCGGTTCGACTGAGTTAAGCTGGCCCAGGAATCAGTATTCGGGGCAGACCGAGAGCCTCAAAGAAGTGGTTGCGCAGGGCGTGCTGGACCGCCGGGTGCCCGGACATTCGCCAGAGCCCCGGCGGCAATGCGGCGAACTTGGCGATGCCGACGGCGAAGCTCCGTAAATCGCTTGTGCCCGTTCTGCCATTGTCACCAGAGGTACATTCGCAGTCTCCGACGAATCCAGGCTTCCAGGTTTGTGGGCACGCGAGGGGTCTGGCAGAACGCAAAGTACCCGTGCCATCCGATAAGGTATGCCGAAAGGTCTTTGATGATCCTATCCGGATTGACGTCTCGTGTCCGGCATATGATGTCTCGAACTCGGTC
Source organism: Bradyrhizobium sp. USDA 4503 (assembly GCF_054055815.1). Taxonomy (NCBI): domain Bacteria; kingdom Pseudomonadati; phylum Pseudomonadota; class Alphaproteobacteria; order Hyphomicrobiales; family Nitrobacteraceae; genus Bradyrhizobium; species Bradyrhizobium sp. USDA 4503. Next base: position 7,975,547 of record NZ_JBSRXS010000001.1, on the reverse strand, counting down.
TTTGAACTTAGCGAGCGCGTTCTGCCCAATGCGTCGTTCGCCCGCATCGCTCGCACTGCTGAATCCTAGGAACTTGCGCTCGTCCGGTCGTGCCACCGCGCTCTTGGCCTCGTTGACCTTTAGCCGGAGCTTGTCGGTCAGGAACCGGGTGATCGAGGCCATGACCCGCTCGTCGGCGCGATGACTGCGAATATAGATGTTGCAAATCATCCGCGTAGCGACAGAACCGATGGCCACGTCGAGCCAGCTCCTTGTCGAGATCGTCGAGCACGATACTGAGGAAGGGCGAGAACGGCCCACCCTGAGGGGTCCCCTCATCCACCGGTCTGATCAGACCGTCCTGCAGCACCCCGGCGTTCAGGAACGCCCGGATGAGTTTGAGCACGCGCTTGTCGGTCACCCGTGCGGCGACGCGCGACATCAAGATATATCGTGGTTGACTCGGTCGAAAAATCTTTTCAGATCGAGATCCACTAGGTGTTTAGTCCCAGACTTTGATGGTGCATCCTTATCGCACGATTCGAAGGAAGCGCTATGGGACAGGTTTTACATGGCTGCGCCACCACGACGGAGGCAGTCCGTCGAGCAATACAAAATAGTCAAGAGAGCCTGAGAGCACTCGCCAAGCGCTACGGGATCAACCAGAAGACTGTCGCAAAGTGGAAGCAACGCGAGACCGTCGCCGATCGTTCGACCGGTCCCAAGGAAGCCAAGTCGACCGTCCTTTCCATCGAGGAGGAGGCGATCATTGTCGCTTTCCGACAACATACGCTGCTGTCGCTCGACGATTGCCTCTATGCACTGCAACCGACCATCCCGCATCTGACGCGGTCATTCCTGCATCGCTGCCTTCAGCGCCACGGCATCAGCCGATTGCCGGAGGTCGAAGGCGACAAACCCTCGAAGAAAAAGTTCAAAGTCTATCCGATCGGCTATTTCCACATCGACATCGCTGAGCTCCAGACCGCTGAAGGCAAGCTCTACCTCTACGTCGCAATCGAACGCACCAGCAAGTTTGCCTTCGTGCAACTGACCAGGAAGACCGGAAGGACCTCAGCCTCGGCCTTCCTCGAAGCTCTGATCGCGGCTGTCCCCTACAAGATCCACACGGTGCTCACCGACAATGGGATCCAGTTCACCTTCCCGCCGCGCGATGCGGACGGCCCGACGGCAAGGTACGTGACGCATATGTTCGATATGCGATGCCAAGAGAACGGGATCGAACATCGGCTGACGAAGGTCAAGCATCCCTGGACCAACGGCCAGGTCGAGCGCATGAACCGCACGATCAAGGAAGCGACCGTCCAACGCTACCATTACGATCAACACGATCAGCTCGAAGCTCACCTTGCCGACTTCATCACCGCCCACAACTACGCGCGGCGACTGAAGACCCTGAAAGGTCTCACGCCCTACGAATACATCTGCAAATGCTGGACTTCGTCCTGTCGGTCGGTGGCGCCGCCGACAGCCGTGCGGTCCGTCACGGCGTGCTCCGCCGATTCTACGAGTACCTGGTATCTACGCCCCCCAGACCGAGGTCTTGGAGCGCAAAAGCTTTCCCGCGGTCCAGGGCGATTCCGCCGCCGCGCATCCTAAGTGAGGCTGAGCTGACGTCGCTTATCGACGCATGCAGCTTCATTTCGCCAGGGAACCCTCTCAGGGGCCGCACGATGGCGACGCTAATCGGATTGTTGGCCAGCACGGGATTACGATCGGGCGAAGTGGTCAGCCTTGATCGCGGCGACGTCGATCTGGCCAACGGGGTCGTCCTCGTCCGTAAAACCAAGTTCCGTAAAGACCGCCTGATTCCTGTTCACCCAACGACCCAGGCAGCCCTTCGTCGATACGTCCGTGAGCCCGACACCGTGTTTCCCAGGCCCAAAGGCGAGGCCTTCTTCCTCAGCTCGCGAGGCTGCCGTCTGTTGGCGACCGGCCTGCAAAGCAACTTCGCTAAGGCCCGCAAGCTCGCGGGTCTTGACAATGGCAAGGCTCTGCGACCGCACGATCTCCGGTACCGGTTCACGGTGACCAGGCTCAGGCTGTGGCACCAACAGCGCGCAGACGTCCAAGCGCTGCTGCCCTTACTCACCACCTACCTCGGCCACGCCAACTATAGCGACACAGCCTACTACCTGACCGGTTCGTCGGATCTCCTCGCCATCGCGGCTGAGCGCGCCTTCCTCGACGGAGGCGTGGCATGAACGAACACCTCCTGTTGGCGCCGCTCCTGGAGTCGTACTTTCGTCGCCGGTTGACCAAGCAGCGCAACGCGACCTCCGCGACCTTAGCCGGCTATCGCGATGCCTTGCGCATGCTGATCCTCTTTGCCGCCGCCCATTTGGGGAAGAAGCCGGCGGCGCTGGCCCTTGAGGATCTCGATCGGGACCTTGTTCTCGCCTTTCTTGACGAGCTTGAGGAGAAGCGGACCGCAGCACGCGCTTCCGGCCGAACGACACCATCCTGCAGCTGCTGGCCAACATCTAATTATTATGTGACGGAGAAACCCTGGGTGGCCGGCCCTGGCTGGCGTTAGGGCGCCTCCGCCACATAATCTCGTCCGACACATAAGAACGGGTCGAGACCAAGCATCTCCTGCACCTTCGCAGCAAGCCTATCGTGGCTGCGGATTCCGATGATCGCGCGCAGGTATTCCAATCTGATGCCGCGCAGCGTTCCGATCTGATCGCGCGCAGGTGAAGTACCCGATCGTTAAAGGCAAGACGCAAAGGGGAAGCCTTGGCCGCGCATGCCCCCACTGGAAAACGTCGTCCCGTTCAAGCGGACCGGCGCGGCCGAGATGCCGAGGACGCCCTTGCAAGCAATCCGCGACTGGTTCGAAAAACAAGATGAAGACGTGCGATGTGAGATCGCCGGCATGGCGGCGCTTTTGATTTTCGAAGGTGGCAATCTTCTCGACTTCAGCAACAAGGAATGGTGCGACCATTTGCGCCGATGGCTCAGTGAGACGGGATTACCAAACCATAAGGTCGTCGGCCGTGCTCTGACGTTTCGCACCTGTTTCGAGTATTTCTCGGAGAGCAGGTTCACCGAAGCGGCGTGGATGCGATCCAAAGAGGCAGCCCTAAAAATCCTTGCAGATGCTGGGCTTGACCCAACCTCCGAAGCTGCGAGTCTCGCACCTATTGCCCAAAAAGTGCTGGAGACCTTGCCCGCGCGAAAATGCCGCTGGATCGAAGTAGGCAAGTCCTGGAGCAAACTCGTCGATACCAGACTGGCACCCCGGGTCCTCAGGGTCTGGAGCGCCTCGCATATGGAATAAGGTCAAAGGCAGCGCCTGAATGTGTGCCCGGCGCGGCGCCCCAATACAGTAAGCTGATGGAGTCGTCATCCGTCTCGAAAAACTGAGGCAACACCTGCGGGACAAACGACAGAATACAAACCAGACCGCCCACAGCGAAGAGGAAGCGCCGCTCAGAATGCGACGTTGTAACCCAGTGGCAAGCTGGCCTGGCTCGTTAGCAGGTTGATCGTGCCGATGATCCAAGCCGAGGAGAACGTAAGAAGGGCGGCATTCTTGATTTCGGCGAACTTGACGAAATCGATGGTTCGGACAAGTTGCGTGGAGAGAGTCTTCTCGAAGGCTTTTTCTTGATTGTCCTTCATGAGCTTTCTACCATCGGCTCGATCAAAGAATAGCTGGTACTTCTGCCGCCTGCTGCGTCTTTCTTCAGGATGCCGAGTGCAACGAGTTCATCAATATCTCTCGAAGCCGTCGCTTGGGAAATCTTTGTCAACTTCGCCCACTTGGATGAGCTCATTTTTCCATGGAAGCCATCCAGAAGCCGGTTGAGAACGGCCCGCTGACGCTCATTGAGTTGCTTTCCCGCATGTTCGTCCCAGAAAGTAGCCTTCCGCAGAACGCTGGCGAGGACCACCGCAGCCCCGTCAAAGGCACGGTCCAAGCAATCTAGGAACCACATAATCCACTCGGTGATATTCAGGTCGCCTTTTTGGGTTCTTTCAAGAACCGCATAGGAGTCGTTCCTTTCGCGACGGATCTGGGCCGACATACTGTAGAAGCGGTGCGTGCTGTTCTCGGAGCGCGCCAGCATTAGATCGGCGATGGCTCGCGCGATGCGTCCATTTCCATCCTCGAAAGGGTGTATGGTTACAATGCTGATTCCGCTCGATGTCGCCCACCATTCCGGAATGATCTCGCCCACCATTCCGGGATGATGTCGCCCGGGGTGACGAGGCCTCTTCTGGCTCCGATACGGTCCCGCCTTTCGGCTTTGCGAAGGGGGACCTGGATGCCGACGGAGAGGTTTGCGATGCGCCATGTGCGCGATGTGATCAGATTGAAGTCGGCCGGGATGCCGACCCGCGAGATTGCGCGGCGGGTGGGGACAGCCCCTTCGACGGTGCGGTTGACGATCCACCGGTTCGAGGCGGCGGGGCTGACCTGGCCATTGCCCGACGACATCACCGACGCTGCGCTGGAAGCCCGGCTGTTCGCCAGCGCGGGAGCCGGTCCCGGCACCCGGCGGGGCCATCGCCGGCAGGCCGAGCCGGACTGGGCGGCGGTACACCGCGAACTCCGGCGCAAGCATGTGACGCTGTCGATCCTGTGGGACGAGTACATCGCGGGCGAACCCGACGGGTATCGTTATTCGCGGTTCTGCGAGCTCTACCGCGCCTGGGAAGGCCGCCTGTCGGTGACGATGCGCCAGTCGCATACGGCCGGCGACAAGCTGTTCGTCGACTATGCCGGCGACGGCGTGCCGGTGGTAATCGACCGGTTCACCGGCGAGCGACGCGCCGCGCAGATCTTCGTCGCGGTGCTCGGCGCATCGAGCTTCACCTACGCGCAGGCGACTTGGACGCAGGGGCTCGCCGACTGGATCAGCGGCCACGTCGGCGCCTTCGAGGCGATCGGCGGCGTGCCGGCGCTGCTGGTGCCGGACAATACCAAGGTCGCATGATCAAGGCCTGCCTCTACGACCCGCAGATCAACCGCAGCTACGCCGACATGGCGGCGCATTACGGCACCGCCATTCTGCCGGCCAGGCCGCGACGGCCACGGGACAAGGCGAAGGTCGAACAGGCGGTCCTCATGGTCGAGCGCTGGCTGCTCGGGCGGCTGCGCCACCGCACCTTCCACAGCCTCGCCGAGGTCAACGCAGCGATCACCGAGCTAATGACCCGGCTCAACGAGGAGCGGCCGATCCGGCGGCTCGGCGTGACCCGCCGCAAGCTATTGGAGGAGATCGACCGGCCGGCGCTCAAGGACTTGCCGGAGAGCCCCTACGTGTTCGCCGAGTGGCGGATCTGCCGGGTCAGCATCGACTATCACGTCGAGGTCGAGGCGCATTACTACAGCGTCCCGCATCGCTTCGTCCGCGCCGAGGTCGAGGTGCGCTTCACCGCCCGCACCGTCGAGATTTTCCACAAGGGCGAGCGGATCGCCGCGCATCAGCGCATGAGCGGCAACCACAAGCACACCACCGTGCCGGAACACATGGCGTCCAGTCATCGGCGCTACGCCGGCTGGACCATCGAGCGCATTCGCAAGGAGGCCGCCACGATCGGGCCGGCCACCGCGGCGCTGTGCGACCTGATCCTCGATGAGCGGGCGCACCCGGAGCAGGGCTTCCGCGCTTGCCTCGGCATCATCCGGCTCGGCCAATCCTACGGGCAAGAGCGGCTCGATGCTGCCGCCATGCGGGCGATCGACATCGGCGCGCGCACCTACGGCTCGGTCAAATCGATCCTTGCCAACAATCTCGATCGGCGTCCTTCACCCAAGCGCCCCGCGGACAACGCGCCGGTCCTTCATCCCAACATCCGCGGGCCACGCTACTACAACTAGGAGATCACGCCTTGCTCACGCATCCGACCCTCGATCAACTCCACGCGCTCGGCCTTCATGGCATGGCCAAGGCCTTTGCCGACATCGAAGCCGGCGGCGATGCCGCAAGCCTCGGCCATGCCGAATGGCTCGCGCTGCTGCTCGAACGCGAAGCCTCGCTGCGACGCGACAAGCGGCTATCGAAGCGGCTGCAATACGCCAAGCTGCGCCAGCAGGCTTGCGTCGAGGACATCGACTATCGCACCCCGCGCGGCCTCGACCGCAGCCTCCTGACGATGCTGGTCGAAGGCCAATGGATCGACGACCACGCCAACCTGCTGATCTGCGGGCCCTCCGGCGTCGGCAAGAGCTGGCTCGCCTCGGCGCTCGGCAACAAGGCCTGCCGCGACAATCGCTCCGTGCTCTACCAGCGTGTCCCGCGGCTGTTCACCGATCTCGCTTTGGCGCGCGGCGACGGCCGCCACCCGCGGCTCCTGCGGGCGCTCGGCCGCATCGATCTGCTCATCCTCGACGACTGGGGCCTCGAGCCGCTCGACGCCGCAGCCCGCCACGACCTCCTCGAGATCCTCGAGGACCGCTACGGCCGCCGCTCCACCACCGTCACCAGCCAGCTCCCCGTCGATCAATGGCACGCGCTGATCGGCGATCCCACCTACGCCGATGCCGTCCTCGACCGCCTGGTCCACAACGCCCACCGGATCGATCTCAACGGCGAGAGCCTGCGGCGAACCCGCAAACCCGATCGAAAGGCCTGAGCCAGTGGCGCTGTGGACATGCCGCTGCGCTTGGACAACGCAAAGAGCGTTGCCCACATGCCCACAGCAGACCAACAGCAGACGAAGAAGGGCCTCAAGCCGCGATTCAAGTTGACCCCGCGGCTTCACCGATGCCAGAAACCAAACAGCCAGAACGCCTCGCGCCCCGGGCGACATCAAATCGGAATGGTGGGCGAGATCATCTCGGAATCCTGGGCGAGATCAAGTCGGTACGGTGCGCACCATCATCTCGGAATCCGCATCGTGGCCACAGCGGAAGTCGACAGGCCGCGTCGCGATATAAATCTTCAGCTCTGCGCCGGGTACAATCATCGTGACGCCCGCACCGCGCGGATCACCCGAGACAGCTGCTCCCCATCTATCGCCGCGTCCATCCGCACGACGACGTCGCCAATCGCAATCTCGAGCTTGACCGCCGGAACGTGACGCTCCTCTAACGGCCATTCCACAACCAGCGGCGCGAACGGTGGCTGCGAAGCCTCCAACGACGGCAAGTCGCCTCGCTGGCGAAAGCGTCGTCGCCAATCGTAAATCTGCCAGCGCGTCGCCCCGGGCTTGCGCGCTACCTCCGACACCTGAGCGTCGGACAGCGGACTTTCGGCGACGATCCGAGCCCGCTCAGCCTCCGAACGCACACGACGCCCGGACGGCCCTTCAAGCACTTCAAGCCGGCTGACTGCCCCAACCGACGAGTTGTCCAAATGGACGTCCTTTTGCCGTCCAATCCCATCCCAAACCTCCGTTCAAGCCGGAGGCTTCTTCGCACATTTAATCTAACCCTGAAGCCAGGGTATCGGCGTAGCGCTTACATTGAAGCAGAACTCGTCACGCATGCAAACTTGCCGCCCCCGCCGCTTTATGCTCCATGACCTCATAGCCGTTCACCGGGACCATCGCGTCAGGAGCGCTCTACACAGAAGTGGGCAGCAGCAAAGAGTCATTATTATAGGCCGCGAACTCGCCAAGGTGAGTGTGGCCGGCACGCCGCCGCGCCATCTTCCGCTGGCCCAAGGCAAGCCGCACACGTTTCTTTCGACACGGGCGGTTTCAAACGCCCAGTGCAGCCATGGATGGCTGCCCGGTTCGATATTAGCATTCCAAGAAATTTAGACAGCGTTGAGCCAAGTTGAAGAGTCGACCGTAGAGCTTCCCCGCGAGCAATGCTAAACTAGTAGAGATTTGATATTGATTGCCGGGTCTTTGAGCGCCTCAGACTTGGGAGCAAGCCGCCTGCACATTATCATCTCGGCCATGCGTATTTCCTTCGCGATCGCGCTCAGGCTGCCGAAGCCGCATGCGGCGACCAGGCGTCCGTCCCCGGCAAGGTAGAAGAAGAGCTGGCCCTTCGCGCCGAGGTCCCTGCTTACCCGGACGTCTTCTTCACGACAGAGCCCGGCGATTTGGAGTGTCTGATCGTATTGATCCGACCAAAACCATGGCACATCATCGTAGGGACGGTTCGCGCCCAATATGTTGGCAGCAGCAGCAGCACCCTGTCGCTGTGCATTGCGCCATGCTTCCAGCCTGATTCGCTCGCCATAGAGGCGATGCGGGAACGAACAGCAGTCGCCCGCTGCGAAGATATCTGGATCCGAGGTAGCGAGCGTCTTGTCCAGCACGATCCCGTTATCGACGGCGAGCCCCGCCGCCTGCGCGAGTTCGACGTTCGGCACGGCGCCCACCCCAACGACCACGAGATCGGCGAGGCACGTGCGGCCTCCCGCGAGCATGACCTTTGAGCGTCCTTCGGTAGCGTCGATACGCTCGACCATGGCGCCGGTCTCGATGCGCACGCCCGAACGCTCGTGCTTGGCCTTGATAAGTTCGGCCATGGGCGCTGGGACTGCCCGCGTCAGCAGCCGCGGACCGGCCTCCAGCACGGTCACCGAGGCACCTCTCGACACCGCACTTGCGGCAACCTCAAGCCCGATGAAGCCGCCGCCGATAATGACCACCTCGCACCGTCCGCCAATGATCCGGCGGATAGCCAGCGCGTCCGCATACGTGCGCAGCGTCACCATTCTGCTTGCTGCAGCGGCCGGAATACTCAGTTTTCGGGGGCGAACGCCGGTGGTCAGCAGCAGTCGTTCGTAGGCCAGTTGCGCTCCGTCCGAGAGCGTGACCGTATGTGCTGCGCGATCTATCGACTGGACGTTCCGCCCTTGGAGATAGTCAATTCCCAACTCCGTCAGGCGCTCGGGCGTGACGAGCAGCTTGGGTCCAGGATTCGTCTCCTCGATCAGGATCGCCTTTGACAGCGGCGGGCGCTCATATGGTAGCATATTTTCGTTGCCGATCAGGACAATCGGGCCTCGCCAGCCCCCCTCGCGCAGAGCGATTGCGGCGGAGGCGCCGGCCTGGCCAGCCCCGACGATCACCATTGCCCGTTCGTTGCTCAAGCGACTGAACCATGTTCGAGAGAAGCTTGCCCGTCGGCCGCCGTACGCGCAAACAGGTCACGTACTAAGGACTTGATCAACAGAGCTTCCTCCCAGCGGTCGGTGGTATCGTTGCCCTCACGGTCGGTAATAGCATAGGGCCGCGGGCCAAGTTCACATGCGAAAGAGAGAAGCGCATCCGCACCTGCGCGCTCTCGCCAGCTCCTGAAACCGTACTCCCACCAGCGTAGGAACAGGTCGAGCCAGATCTTGTGCTGCCGGAACGTAATCTCAACCTGTATCTGCTCGCGCGACGCGATGCGGCCGTGAAATGCCCATGTCCGGTCGAGCAGCTGCCGTACCAGAGCTTCGTCTTCATCAGCGAGCGGACACCAGAATTCGCGGCCCACCAGAACGTGTGAGAGGTCCGCCAGCATGCGCATCTCAGGGACCTCATCCATGAGATCGAGTGTGAATAGAAGGTCTGTCGTCATCCTGTTGCGGTGCGTCTCGAAATAGATAGGCATGCCGGCCTCGCCGGCCACCTCGATCCAACCCTTCAATAATGGAATGCAGTCTGTGATGCGGCGTGGGCGGACGTCGGGCTGGACGTTTAGATGTAGAGCGCCGAGTTGCCGGCCGAGATCGATCGCCGCTTTCAGGTCATCGATCGTCCGTGGGAAGCACATGCCCTCTACCGCGAGCCCCGTGCCGGCTAGGGCACGTACGATTAGGGCGACGCGCGCGGGATCGGTACAGGATGTACTGATGCCGTCGAATCCCGCTTTCTTGATCATCGTCAGGTTATATTCGATAGAGCGCTCAATCCCATCGGGATGGCGCCGTTCCATCGCCCAGAGTGACTGCAGTACGATTAGCCTCTGCGTCGACACTATAGTATCTCCAGTATCTCCCGCGTTGATCCCGCTCAGATCTTGACGAAGACGGTGTCGCCCTCGACCTTGACCTCGTAGGCGCGCAGGTCGATGCATGCGGGCAGCGCGCGTGCCTCGCCGGTCCGGTAATCGAAGGCTCCGAAATGCTTAGGGCATTCGATGATATAGCCGTCGACAATTCCGTCCGCGAGATGGACCTTCTCGTGCGAGCAGTGGCCGTCGATCGCGAAATAGCCGCCTTCCGGAGACCGAGCAATCACAAACGTGCGCCCTCCGCGGTCGAACCGGAGCGCCGTTTCCGGCTCCAATGCATCAGCGGCGCAGGCCACCACCCACTCTCCTTCGGCAGTCAATTTGGCTTTCCTCTGATTTAGATTGTCGATAGCGGCCCGCATTGGCGGCGAGGCCGCAGTCCACGGCCGGTCCTGAGTCCGCCCGGGCAGAATGCGGCTGCCGTTGCGGGTAAGGCAGTCGTGCGGAATGGGCAGTCCCATACACCGCTCGACCCTGCACTACCCGCGCGAGTACTTCTTAGCCTTAATCCGCTTGTACATGGCCTCGTCGGCTTCCGGAGAACCGTCATGCGAGGTGCCGAACCACTCGTCCAGCGGGATTTTCATATCCGTGCCGTAGTTCACCTCAAAGTACTTGTGGTGCAGGTAATGATAGTAGTGGTCGTTGTTGATGCATTTTTCATCGCCCGTCACGATCCGATCGAAGCCGGAGTGACCGGCCGCCGGCGCCAGCGCCGAACGCGCAAGGTAAAATACCGCGTGCAGCGGGTTCGAGGGCACAAGGAAAAAGATCAGAACGCCGGAGAAGTAGACGATGTGCTCAAACGGGTGCATCGACAGGCCGGACCAGGGACCCGGATTGACGCTGCGGTGGTGAACCTCGTGAATGATTCGGTATAGCGGGCCCATATGGATCAGGCGGTGAATCACATAGAAATGCAGTGAATACCACATTGGCACAAGCAACGTCAGTGCGATGAAGTAGACCGGCTGTTGTCGGAAATCGACGTAGGGAATGTACCCATTGGCAAACATCCACCACGTGAGCACTTCGTACGCCGTCCAAACAGGCATGCCGCTGCACATTGTCCAGAACACATTCTCGGCGTTCTGGCTTCCAAACAGGAACGTTGAATTGTTCGCATCGGGCCACTTAGCATTGTATTTAAAATCTGTCTGCTGGCGCCGCTGGATGTAGAGCACGGTGTGGAAGCTGCCATAGAACAGCAGCGTAAGCGCAGCATTCCGCAAAAGGATGAGCGAAATCCAGCCGAGACTAAACTCCCGCATCGTTTCCAGCGAAGGTGTCAGGCACCAAGAGACGAGCGCGGTCGCAAAGTAGATCGCGTTCCAAGGCCACAGATAGCCGAACAGCCAGCGCAGGAATGCCTTCGGCTGCACCGGCCAGACGAAGATCGGAGCGCGCGTCGGCCGTGTGTTGGGCGTCCAGTACCCCCGTTTATCACGCGTGCCATATAGGGTGTCGTCCACATCTCCCTCCATCGTGTTGCGGCAGTACGAATACGCGTGCTGGGCTCCGCCACAAACGGTTGACCGATTGTTGCATTACGCGTGAACGTCTTGGCAACACCATACCAGCTTCGAAACACGCTGTAGCCGTAGCGCGATCCGCCTCCTAAGACGCGGATTTGTGCTGGGTCAATCCGCTGACATAGCGATTCACTGTAGCGACATTTCAACCCGGTTTATTGCAATGATCTGCGCTTGACGCTTTAATCCAGCGTTTCGCCTCCATTTTTTGATGTATTTCACTGGCTGGGCCCAATGGGGCTTATAACCCACGCCCGAAACGTCAGTGCTCCGGGTAGAGTTCGCTATGGTAACGACCAGCAAACGTTTGAACTCGGGACAACGCGGGGCGGACGAAATCGTGAAAACGCCAATGCCGTGGACAGATCGGACGGCTTCCGCATGCCTAACGACACTTCCGCGGCCGCAACGACGTAGCATGAGTTAGTGTCACCCTGAGAGCACACGACCAAGGAGCGCACGTTGGATGCGGACCCACACTTCAATCCTCGAAGCGGCCGTTGATCAAGAACACGACGGCCAGTGAGCTGGCCGAATTGGACAGACTGCTGAGAGGCAGTGGTTGGGAGAGAGGCAACGAAAACGGAGAGACATGTTACTCTCTCCTACGTTCGAACCTGTGGCAGAAGCTCAACAGGCTGCACAAGCTGATGTTGATATCATCAATCTCAATCTTGGTTGGAACGTCGGAGGTACGGATGGAGCCGGCGGGCTTGGCCTGACCCAGGCAGCTGAATATGCGAAGATCGTCTTCCGTCAGATACCGGCCATTTCGGCCAATGTGCTCTGCGTTCTGGAGAGCGGTCCCATCGTCAGCCCCGACGAGGTTTCGGCAATCTCCAAGGCGGACGGTTACTAGGCGGTTCCACAATCGACCGGGCACCTCTCGAGGGGTCGATGGAGCAGGTGACATCGGCCTTCAAGTCCGTAGGCACATTGCAAAGGCGGATCGATGAACTGGAACGGCAGCTTTAGTCTGTGCAGCGCGAATACTGCATAGTCGGCCGATCACCATCGGTTCAGCAGATCAAGCAACGGATCGACAAGCTTGCGGCCTCTGCTCTACCAGTATTAATCCGGGGGGAACAGCAACCGGCAAGAAGCTTCTGGCGCAAGGGATTCATGAGGCGGCAGGCTGTTGAAGAAGTCTTTGAGATCTCCCCTTCGAGTGAGCCGTCATCTTGCAGTTCGGCCCAACCATCACCCTCGGCTGGCTCCATTTCGTCGTTTCCATGCCAGCCGAACTCGACGGTATCGCCATGGCTGGCTCCATGAATGGAGCCAGTGAGGCAGTCGAAGGCGAATTCGCCGCCGGCCTCCTCGAACAGGATGTAGGCGCCTGCCAAGGCCATGTCGTAGCCCGGCGCCTCGACGACCTGCCATCTGCCCCGAATGCTCATGCCGGTGCCGCCAGAAGCTTGGGAAGCCGGATCAGAATGTAGGCTGCAAGCGCCAGGACGAAGACGGTATCCATGCGGTCGCGGTCTCGCGGCTTGACCTTGGCCAAGCCAGCGGAACTCTTGATCCAGCCGAAGACTTCTTCGATACGTTTGCGGCAGCGTTGGCTGACGTTGTAGCCGCTGTGACGTGTGGTACGCGCATCGATCGCTGTCTTGCGCCGCTTGCCGTTCTTACTCAGGTGTCCGTCAATCGCGATATGCGGGGTAACCGATCTATCTCTCAGGTCGCGAACGAACTGCGTGACGTCATAGGCCTTATCTGCCCCCAGAGTGATCCGCTTTGCGCCCGCGCCTGTCGATCATGGCAAGCGCAATCTCCTGTTCGGTGGTGCCCGTCGCTGGCTCACCCCCCCAGAACCGCCAAACCATTGCGGTTCTCCATCAGAGCATGGCCCATATAGCTCAGCTTGGCCGGCTGGCCGTCACCCTTCTTGTAGAGCCGCGCGTCGGGATCGGTCGCGCTCGCATGGGTCTCGTTGGATCGCTTCTCCTTGTGGAAGTTGCGCTCGGCGTTGCGTCCCGGACCATCCTCATCTTTGTCGCTGCCGCCCTTCTTCCGGAAGCTCTTGATCGAAGCCCAGGCTTCAATCAGGGTACCATCCACCGAGAAGTGATCGCTCGATAGCAGACGCTTGACCTTCGGCTGCGCCAAAGGCGCGTTCAGGAACTTGGCCGCAATCTCGCCGTCAAGCAGCCGGTCGCGGTTCTTCGAGAAGTCGAATGGTCCCAAACCGTATCGTCCACTCCAAGCCCAACGAACCAGCGGAACAGGAGATCGAACTCTATCCTTCCATCAACTGCCGTTCCGAGCGAACCCCATAAAACGCATGGAGAAGCATCGCCCGAAGTAACTTCTCCGGTGCGATCGAGGGGCGACTAAAGAGCTTGTCGAACTCCCCAGAAAGGTTCGCCCAGCGCTGCATTCGCCAAGTCTCGGATCACCCCTAGCGGATGGTCGACGCGAGCCCGAGCCTCAAGGTCAACATAACTGAAAAGCGAGCCGGACCGTTCGTCGCTCCCCCGCATCGCGTTCCCCCAGTTAATCCTGGTCCTAGAGAATCACGATGCGGAACGCTTCGCTACCGACTTCTTCAACAGCCCGCTAGACGTTCTAAGAGCAACCTAATTAGTGAGAGCTCTGCCAGATCCAAATGAAAAGTGCCTCTCTTCGGCTGCCCCCCCTGCGGCGGCAAGAAAGTAGTTGGGCTGCTACAGTATACCCCAAAGCGACCCTGCTGATTGAGAATGTCGAACGCCTGCGCCATCGACGCGCAAGAATGATTGGTAGAACTCAGGCGTCTATCGGCGTTTCGGCGATAATGAGAAGGGGCGGGCGAGGGGCCGCCTGATCCTGACTGCGACGCGGCCGCTTTCCCAATTGACCGCTACCGGGCTATTGATGCTTTCGCTAGCGTCGCTTTTGGTCCCTGCACACGTCTTCCTTCCGAATCTGCGCGACCACCTTGAAGACCTGCCACTTCTCGCAGAACACATCCTCCAAGGGCTCCGAAAGGATCGTCGCATTCGCAAGCTATCAGTTGACCACTCAGCTTACCGCAGTCATATGACATATGATTGGCCCGGAAACATCCGTGAGTTGCGGTCCGTGCTGGAGACTGGTGTCATGAATTGCGAAGGCGACTGAATCCGGGGCGAGCGTCTGCCTCCCTTGGATGGCTCGATCGCACCACCGCCGCACCCGGAAGACGAACGCCAATGGATTCTCGACGCCTGGCAGCAACATCGTTTCCTTCGCGGGGAAACTGCGCGGTATCTCGGCATATCGCGCAAGACCCCTACACAACAAAATGAAAGCCCACGTTCTGCTTGGGGGAATGACCGCAGCGCCTAGCACAGCGCCGGGTGGTATTGTCCTGTGCCCGCGACATTTGGCTCCTTTCCTGCTCTGCTCCTTATTGTGTCGAGCCTGCCTGAAGCTTGCTCGGTGCGGTCACGCTCGCTGCCGGCTGTCGCGTCACGATTGCATCGTGAAGCTGGGGGCCATGCCCGTCGAGACCTAGGCAGCTGCGGCACGGCGACCACCGGGCCGATGCCCATCTTGGTTGGCTCGCGCGCTGCCCACTTCCTCGACCTTGTCGAACACCAGCTTGATCGCTTCCTGGACACGCCGATCCGGATCCTTCTCATAACGGTCGCCAGCCTTCACGAAGCCGACGGGTGCTGTCACAACCAAATCGCCCCGGCGCGCCTTCTCGTAGCGGGCCGAGAGCGAGCGCTGGCGCTGGCGCACAGATCCAACTCATACTCGTTGAGGCTGCCCTTGAGCCCGAGCAGTAGACGGTCGTTGCCCTGCCGCGGCGCACAAATGGTTTTCTGATCGACCAACTGTCGGC
Organism: Bradyrhizobium sp. USDA 4503; assembly: GCF_054055815.1. Classification (NCBI taxonomy): domain Bacteria; kingdom Pseudomonadati; phylum Pseudomonadota; class Alphaproteobacteria; order Hyphomicrobiales; family Nitrobacteraceae; genus Bradyrhizobium; species Bradyrhizobium sp. USDA 4503. Next base: position 7,960,285 of record NZ_JBSRXS010000001.1, on the reverse strand, counting down.
TGTTGCGAGCGAAGCGCGAGACCTCGCGGGCGCAAACCGCGCCAACCTTACCGAGACAGACAGACCTCCGCTACCATTCGCTCGAAGCCGGCGCATTGAACCGCGTCGGCGGCTGAACGACCGAGATCATCATCGATCACTTCGATCTCGGACCATCCGAGCGCCGTCAGCCGGTTCCGCATGGCGTATTGCAACGCCTGCTCTCGCGATTGTGCAACACCTGATGTGAGGATTGACGCACGTAAAGAAGTGCCTTGCGCTCAAGATGATGAGGTCTGACCTTGTCAGAGATCATGATCGGCCTCCTTCGCGGGCGGCATCGCTGCCGTCGCAGCATGGTCGAGGATCAACTGCGTCATCAGGCTCGTGAGGGCCGCCCACCCGCAGCTCCGGCCACGCGGGCGCGCCGATAGCGCCGTGCGCAAGGCCGCTCCCGAACAGGTCCATCTGCTGCCGCCGCGGTTGTCGATTGTATCGGTATCCGCTCCCTGGCGTTGCCGTCTCGCGCGACATGAGTCTCTCGCCGATTCTGTTTGTGAGAGCCCTCTAAACGCGCCAGAAAACAGAGCAGCTGATGGCGTTCGATCCTTCAACGCCAGATCGAGAAGCCCAGCAAGCGCCGCATGTGCATCGATGCTGGAATTACGCTTGAGCTGTCAAAGCTCGGCGCCAGGGCATACCGTCCGGTCGAACATCCATGCTGGAACCTTCCAGCCAACGATCTGCTTGCGAGCCATCCAGGGTGCGGCGAAAAACGACATCATCAGCCTTGCCGACAGTCCCATGAACGCAAACTCGGCGACCAAACCAAGGGTGATGCCGATAAAGAACCTCACGAAGAACGGTCCTATGGGCGTTCTCAGACATTGTTGGACAATCTCCCGCGATCCCACTCGTCACTGAAATACCTGACCCCGCGGCCTATGCCGCCCACCTCACCGCAACGGACGATCGGCTACGTCCAGCTCCGCCGATCGTCCGTTGTTCCACCCACGCCACTTGGGTACAAAGCGCCGAGACTCTAACCGCCGTTGGATGAAAACTCGGTGGCAGGTCATTCCCTCCAGAATTGGTAGGGGACTTCTGTCCCTTTTGCTGTATTCTTCACCACCGTCGAGATCGATTGCCGCTTCGAGACTAAATCGCCGCAATTTATAAGTAGCGGCGAACCGAAAACTGATGGTTCGAGACAACTAGAGATCGTGAGAGCTCTCCAGAAGCTTGTACGTAACAGGGAGCCGCTAATTCAAGGATCTCATCGCGAGATCGGAACCCTACATGGCGCGTCCGATAAACAATACACGCCTCCCAGAAGGGTTCACAAATCCCGCGAGTGGTACGCTGATTGTTGGGATGAACAAAGAGCCCGCGCAAGGCGATGGGGTTCGTGCCAGGAGTTTGCGATGAAGCTTGCCCGACTGATTCTCATCAATTCGCTGACGAGGCTTGTGCTTGCCACCCAAGCGGCGAACATCAATGTCGCGGTTGCCGCGAACTTCATCGAGCCGGACAAGGAGATTGCTGCAGCTTTCAAACAGAAACACGGCCACGAGCCCGTGATGAGCTTCGGCGCGGCGGCAGATGGTTCTACAACCGGATCACGCCAGATGTGCCGCTCCAGGTGCTTCTCCCGACCGAAGACTCCCTGAGTGAAACCGGTCGAGGATGGTCGCCTCGTGCTGGAGAAAGACTCCGTCACCGACTTTGCCCGGGCCGGCGGCGTGCGCGTATGGCGTTACACCGGCTTCTGGGCTCGCATGGATACGCAGCGGGTCGGTTCACGCCAACAACGCCCAACCTTTCGTTCGGAGCGCTTCGTGACAATCAGCCTCATCGTCAAAGAAGATATCGAGTATATCCATGCGGCCTTGCCGCGAGGACGCTTCGCAGGGGCAACCGTCCTGGTAACAGGCTGCGCAGGCTTCCTTGGATATTACTTCCTCCAGTACTTCACGCGAAAAGCGTCCGAACTCGAACTGAAGCGGCTCATCGCGTTCGACACCTTCCTGCTGCATCGGCCCCGCTGGCTGACCGATCTGAGTGCGGAGTTTCCGGACGTGCTCGAGACGCGTACGTTCAACATCGCCACGGATGACCTTCGAACGGTTGACGGTGCTGACGCAGCGGACTACGTAATCCATATGGCTTCGATCGCTTCGCCGACGTTCTATCGGCAGTATCCGGTTGAGACCATCGACGCTAACATCTGGGGACTACGGCGGCTACTCGAATCCTATCGAGGTTCGGATCGGCTCAAGGGTTTGTTGTTTTTTTCGAGCAGCGAAATCTATGGCGATCCAGCGGAGACGGCGATCCCGACTGACGAGGAATACCGGGGCAATGTCGCGTGCCTGGGCCCGCGGGCCTGCTACGACGAATCGAAGCGTTTCGGCGAGACGATGTGCTACGTCTTCTCCAAGACGTATGGCGTGCCCATCACTGTGGCCCGCCCCTTCAATAATTATGGGCCCGGCATGCGCATCGACGATCGTCGGCTGCCGGCCGATTTCGCGCGATGCGTGATCAATCGACGCGACATTGTCATTCTTTCCGACGGCAGCCCGACCCGCACTTTTTGCTACATCTCCGACGCGATCACGGGCTATCTCCTCTGCCTCCTGCATGGGAAGTACGATTACTTCAACATCGGGATCGACAGGCCGGAGATCTCCGTCCACAACCTTGCCGAGATCTATCAGCAGGCTTCGCTGGAGCTTTTCGGAGGCCGCGGCGCGGTCGTCTTCGAGAGGAGTTCCGACGCAGAGTATCTTGTCGACAATCCAAACCGGCGTCGCCCCGAGATCGAGAAGGCGCGGAACATTCTCGGGTACGCTCCCAAGATCCTCGTAAATGAGGGCGTGTGCCGCTACCTGTCCTTTCTACGCGACGAGTTGGGGGCGTGATGCGCATCACAGTAGTTGGCTCCGGTTATGTGGGCCTCGTCTCGGGCGTGTGCCTCGCGGCGAAGGGACACGACGTGACGTGCGTCGATCTGCGGAACGACGTCGTCGCGCAGCTCAACGTTGGCGTGCCGCATATCTATGAGCGTGGCCTCCCTAAACTGCTCAAGTCAGGCCTTGCATCGGACCGCTTTAGGGCCACCACCGACCTTCACGCCTCGATTGAGACAGCGGAAATCGCCTTGATCGCGGTCGGCACGCCGTCCGAGAACGGCGCGATCGACCTCCGCGCCGTCCGGCGGTGCGTTCGCCAGATTGGCACTTATCTCGCGACTTCCCCTCATCACCTGTCAGTCGTCGTCAAGAGCACCGTTATTCCAGGGACAACGGACACGCTAGTGCGGGAAGAGCTCGAGCACTCGTCCGGCAAGGAACTCGGGGCATTCGGCTTGGGCATGAACCCCGAGTTTCTTCGCGAAGGAGAGGCGATCGAGGATTTCATGGAGCCCGATCGCATCGTGCTCGGTCACGAGGACGAGAGGACGCTGGTGCGGCTCGAGGAACTCTATGCTCCGTGGAATTGCGATAAAGTGCGGGTGAACACCCGCACGGCCGAAATGATCAAATACGCCAACAACGCAATTCTGGCCACCCAGATCTCCGTGGCGAACGAGGTAGCAAATCTCTGCGCTGCGGTGGGAGGCATCGACGCCCTCGACGTCATGCGCGGCGTCCATCTCGACAAACGCTGGTCGCCGATCACCCCCTCGGGCCGCCTCGCCCCACAGATCCTGACCTATCTCATTCCGGGCTGCGGGTTCGGCGGGTCGTGCTTTCCAAAGGACGTACAGGCGCTGCGCACTCAGGGCGAGAGCCTGGGCCTCCAGATGAACTTGCTGAATGCCGTTCTCGACGTGAACGCCGCGCAGCCGGGCCAGATCGTCTCTACCCTCGAGCGGAAGCTCGGAGCTTTGTCCGGCCGACGAATCCTCGTTCTCGGCCTCTCCTTCAAACCGAAAACCGACGACATCCGCGAATCCGCCTCGATCAAGATCGTTCGCGATCTTCTGAGGGCCGAAGCGGATGTCAGGTGTTACGACCCGCTCGCGACGGAGAACTTCAAGCTCGCCATCGGAATCGCCGCGGACCGCATTCAGTTTTCGTCTGACTGGCGGCGCGAGGTTGGGTGGGCCGAGATCGTCATCATCGCGACTCGGACGGAGGAATACGGCGAACTCACCTCGTTGCGAGTCGCCGGCAAGACGGTGTTCGACGCGTGTCGACTGATCAACCCAGCCGCTATACCCTCGGCGGACTATCTCTCCATTGGGCGCCGCCTGAGCTGAGATCACGCCATGATCTACGAACCTACCCCACAATATCAGCCAAAGTCCTCGTCGTCACCGTGCGACAGGCGCACCCCACAAGGCAAAGGCCGCACTCCAACGTCTGTTCAGTCAGGATTTCGGAGGCCGACACACGCAAACGGAACTACGGTATAGAGATTGGTCACGTCCCAGCCTTCTTTGAGCGTGTTCACATGAATGACGATCTCTGCGCGGCCGTCATGCTCTAGGTGTTTAGTCCCAGACTTTGATGGTGCATCCTTATCGCACGATTCGAAGGAAGCGCTATGGGACAGGTTTTACATGGCTGCGCCACCACGACGGAGGCAGTCCGTCGAGCAATACAAAATAGTCAAGAGAGCCTGAGAGCACTCGCCAAGCGCTACGGGATCAACCAGAAGACTGTCGCGAAGTGGAAGCAGCGCGAGACCGTCGCCGATCGTTCGACCGGTCCCAAGGAAGCCAAGTCGACCGTCCTTTCCATCGAGGAGGAGGCGATCATTGTCGCTTTCCGACAACATACGCTGCTGTCGCTCGACGATTGCCTGACAGGCTGTCATGATCGGTGAGCTTGACCATCGCGTCGGCCAGCAGCGCCAGCGTCCAGCGCCTCCGGCCGGCGGGCGGCTTGGCGCATGCGGTCGCCACCAGCAGTCCTTGCCGGTCAGCTTGCGCTCCGCACCGGGACGCGGCTCCTCACTCAAGGCCCGATCGAGATTGCCTTCCACGAAGCGGCGTTTGGTTCGATAGACGGTGGAGGCGCTTACTCTGACGGTCCGGGCAATCTCTTCGTCGCGGCTGCCGATGTCGGCCGCCAGCAAAATCTGGGCCCGCTTGAGTTTGCGAGCGGCATGCTTGCCGCCGCTCAGCATCGCCGTCAGCTCCTCTCGCTCGGCTTGGCTCAATTCGACCCGGTACCGTACATTCATCATTCGCCTCCCTGTCGGAGGCTCCGGACGAATCGATCCATGAGTCAAAAATCAGGCGCACGCTTTACCGAGAAGCAGGGCCATTATCTGGCTTTTATCTATACCTACTCGCACATGTTCGGACGGCCACCCGCCGAAGCCGACATGCAGCGTCACTTCGGTGTGAGCCCGCCCTCAGTCCATCAGATGATCGTCACGCTCGAACGTAACGGCCTCATTCGCCGTCAAGCCGACACACCCAGAAGCATCGAAATCCTCGTGCCGCCAGAAAACTTGCCGATCCTAAGCTGGCTCGGTATCAAACCGTCAAAATCACTGTGACGAGCCACTAGCATTCCCTCTTCGCTCGAGCGAGAAAGAATGTCAGGGCGTTCTTAATATGAAAATTGACTGTACACCTGATTTCCAAGGACGATTTTTCCACCGCCATCATTCGCAGGCAATCTTCTCGCGATAGGACAGAGTAACTTGCGATTGCAGTTACTATCCGAGGACTGCGCACCCTCCGCAAAAGCGGTGTAAAAGTCCCAAGCCAGTTGAGGCCTCTCACCCGATTTGCACCGGACGATGCTTCGCATCAGCAAGTCAAGGTGTCGGAGATCCCATTGGACGTCGAGCAGGGTGAGGAGGAGTTGATGACGCCTTGCCGGCCGTCGCGCGTGCGTTGTTTATTTGCGCCACGAACGATCGAACATCTCACGATTGTAGGGCTCCGCCGCGACTCCTGCGCATCTATAGTGAAATGTAACAATTTGCGCCGCAGTCAACTATCAACGCTAGTAATTGATCCAGATGACAGAAACATGCCATGTGTCGGTTGATGACCGTTGGGCCGATCAAGCGCACTTAATAAAGAGTCGGCATGCAAGATCAATCAAAATCCGTTCGCCAACGGCCCTAATCGATACGCTGACTTTAGTGCATCGACCCGGCATTTTCAATCCAGGGGATTATCATGACGATCCAACACACACCTGCATCCGAGCCCGTCGATTCGGCCCTGCAGGCAGAGGACATCCGGCGCCAAATCCATCAGCTGGTCGAACGCCACTGCGCGCTGACTCACGCCCGGCAACTCTTTTCCGCGGGCCATTCGTCGGTGCCTGTCTCCGGTCGCGTCTTCGACGCCACTGATGTCAAGCATGCAGTGGATGCTTCGCTCGAATTCTGGCTCACTGCGGGTCACTTCAACGATGAGTTTCAGGCCAAGCTCGCACAGCGAATCGGGGCACGCTATGCACTCACGGTCAACTCAGGTTCGTCGGCAAATCTGGTTGCCTTTTCAGCTCTTACCTCGCCCCTGCTCCGGGAGCGCATATTGCAGCCCGGCAGCGAGGTCATCACAGCAGCAACCGGATTTCCGACGACCGTCAATCCCTCCATGCTGTGGGGGATGATGCCGGTCTTTATCGATATCGACATTCCCACTTACAACGTTACGCCCGAGCTCGTCGAGGCGGCGATCACTCCGAAAACGCGCGCTATCATGGTGGCCCATACACTTGGGAATCCATTCGATGCCGTGCGGATCGCCGAGATTGCCAGGCAGCATAACCTCTTTCTCATCGAAGACTGCTGCGACGCGCTTGGTGCAACGCTCAACGGGCGGCACGTGGGGACGTTCGGCGACATCGGCACCCTGAGCTTCTATCCCGCGCACCACATCACGATGGGCGAAGGCGGAGCGACTTTTACCAGCCATCCTGGATTGCGGCGGGCGATGGAGACTTTTCGCGACTGGGGCCGCGACTGTTATTGCGGTCCCGGCAAGGACAACACCTGCAACAACCGCTTCGGCTGGCAGATCGGGGATCTTCCCCATGGCTATGACCACAAATACACCTATGGTCACCTCGGCTTCAATCTGAAAATCACCGATATGCAGGCCGCCGTCGGCCTTGCCCAGCTCGGTCATCTTGAAGATTTCATTGCCGCGCGGCGGCGCAATTTCGACTCGTTGAGCCAGAGTCTACGCGGGCTGGAGGACTTTTTCATCCTGCCTGAGGCCACGGCGAACAGTCAGCCGTCGTGGTTCGGTTTCCTGCTCATGGTACGTGAATCAGCGCCGTTCAGTCGGGACGAAATCGTACGACATCTCAACGATCGGAAAATCGGCACACGCTTGCTTTTTGGTGGCAATCTCACCCGGCAGCCCTACATGCAAAATCGGCATTACCGAGTGCATGGTAAATTGACCAACAGCGACCGCGTGATGAACCAGACGTTCTGGATCGGTGTCTACCCCGGGCTTGGAGCCGCGGAACTCGATTATGTGACAGGCACAATTGGTGATTTCTGCCGTGCCCGGCTCGCCACCGATTGCGCGTATAAACCATGAATGGATCCGAATACATTGCGAGTTCCTGGTCCGGTCGGCAGCACGCCCATCCTCACGCTTGCGGGTGGTGCCTCCGCCTTCCAACGGCCAACAGGACAACTATGACCCTTATACCGGCGGGGGCTACAACCCGGCCCTGTCGGAGTATCCCAACTCGAAGGAAGAGAGGAAGATGCAAGAGTTGAAACTGCGTTCCACCGCATTCAAGATCACCGGCGAGACCCTGCCCAACTTGGAGATTATCAAGCCATCGACCGTTTCAGCGATAGCGAGTTTCGGAACTCGTCTCTTATACGCTCAAAACGCTGAACCAACATATTCCGGAAGGGCGCCGCTCAAACGATTTGCGTGACAATAAGGCTCCAGGACTGGCCAATGAAGTTTCACCCGCCCCCGCTGACCGGCGCTTACACCATTGTGCTGGAAAAGCGTGGAGACCATCGCGGCTTTTCGCACGATGCTATTGCCAAAGGGAATTCAATGCGGCGGGATCTTTCCACTCCCGTCGTCAAGATCAACGACTCGCTAAGCGCCAAAGCAGACACCCTACGCGGTATGCACTATCAATTGCCGCCAGCCGCCGAGGTCAAAATCGTGCGATTTATTCGCGGAGCGCAGGGCGACGCAATCATCGACCTGCTCCCGGATTCACTTCCTACGGTAAGTGGTTTGGTGCGGAACTATCGGCTGCGAACCGCTTGATGATGTATGTCCCGCAAGGGTTTGCGCATGGCTTCATCACGCTGACCGATGACACCGAAGCCCTCTATCTGGTTAGTCCTACTGAGTCAGAGGGTCGCAGCGGACTGGGGCTGAGAATCAAGTAATTGATGAGATTCAGTATTTGGCACGTGGAGGGCCAGATGGATCTCGATCGGAGCGAGGATAGCGAAGCGCGGTTTGCAAGGTATGTGGCTGGGCTTGCGGACGTCATCGGTCACGCGAACAGGGCGAGGCCGCTGCGCGATTACTGCACCGGCTTGATACTGCCTGGTGAGCGTAAGAGCGTTGAGCCGATGGCGGCGAGAACCGCACCGGCGCGAACGGCGGCACAACACCAGTCGCTGCTGCATTTTGTCGGCAACGCACGCTGGTCGGACGAGGAAGTGCTGGCCAAGGTACGCGAGATGGTGTTGCCGGCGATCGAGAAGGACACCTGGCAATTGGCTTGCTTGCCCAGTTGTCCGCAATACTGGTGGTGCACGCCGACCGAATGCTTGCCTTGCTTCGGGAATGAAGTGTCATCGATGATCCACGCCTCAAGTTCAAGACCAAGCCAGAGATCGCGCTGGAGCAGATACGCTGGGCATGCGAAGCCGGTCTGCCGCGGGGCGTTGGATTGATGGACGCGGCCTATGGCAATGACTCGCGGCTGCGTGCAGGCATGACGGCGTTGGGAGTGCTTTACGTGGCCAGCATTTTGCCGAATACCTTGATGTGGGGACCTGGAGCCGGCCCGCGTCGCAGAGGCAAACCGCTGAACAATACCGGCCGTCGCGACGAGCCCGAGCTGATCTCGGCCAAGGAAGTGGCGCTTGGCCTGCCGAAGGAGGCCTGGCGCATGGTGAAGTGGCGGGAGGGCTCGGCCGAGTGGCTGTCGTCGCGCTTCGCGCGGGTGCGCGTCCGCATCGGGCACAATAAACGGATCCCCGAGAAGCTGTCGACGGAGTGGCTGCTGATCGAGTGGCCCGAGGGGGAAGCCGAGCCGACCAAGTATTGGCTCTCGACATTGCCCGAGAACGTGAGCTTCCAGCAACTCGTCGACTTTGCCAAGCTGCGCTGGCGCATTGAGCGGGACTATCAGGATCTGAAGCAAGAGGTCGGGCTTGGGCACTATGAGGGGCGCGGGTGGCGCGGGTGGCGCGGCTTCCACCATCACGCCACGCTGTGCATCGCAGCTTACGGCTTCCTGGTCGCCGAACGGGCAACGATTCCCCCCTCAGGACCTCGTTGCACCGCTCCGTTCCAGGCGCCTCGCTTACCCGACGATTATCGACCCAGAGGATCCGCCCGTGCGGCCTGAGCGCCACATCCCGAACTCGATTACAACCATGCGCGCACGCCTAATCCGCGCGCTCATCAAAACCGTGCCGCGATGTCCTTGTTGCGGCGGCAGCGCAGCATCAAATGGACGGCGACGCTCATGACGCAGTAGGATTAGCGTCTTCTACACGCCGGAAGCGGAGCGCGGAATTCGTTTTAATGACCTGCGCTTCAACGTGAGCTGGCCACGGACGACACCTCTGGAAATTTCTCAAAGAGATCGCAACTAGCACGATTTCGATGCTGCTTTTCATGGGACCGAGTTCCTGCGAGGTCTAAAGTGGGATCCTTCTTACCGGCGGTAGCTCTTTCACGGGATTCTGGTACGCCCGTCGGCCGAGCGCGTCCATTGTTGCGGTCGATCTCTACGCCCAGAGTCTGATCAGCATGATGAACCCCTCGAGCTTGTTTGCCGTGCGCTTCGGCGTTCAGATCCAGTTTGCACGGACCGCCGATAGCCCTACGGGATCCAAATCGGTGTTTGCTTCGAATTTATCGCCGATGGCGCCGCTCTCTTGAAATCGTATTGCCGGGCCGCGCGAGAGCCGGCCGTGGCAAGTGACAATCGGGCAGGTGGCGTCCCTGGCTACGAAGGCGAGCGCACATTGATCTGGTCAATTTCGCCAAGTTTGTGCTGGTCGGTATCGCAACACAGCTGCTGGCAAATCTGCCGGAGCGCTTTCTTTGTAGCGCTGAGATGTACTTTCGCGGAACGCAGTTACTTGTTCAGATTCATTGATGTCGAGTATGCCGAACCGACCGGGCGACGGGATCGCCGTCACGGTGGCAAGGAGCCCATACACACGGTGAAAGCCGACCAAGGCCTTATCGACGTCGGCGACGCCATCTCCGTAGGTCATACAGACGGTCTGATTGCCAATGTACGGAGCGATGCGCCTGATCCGGCCGCCGATCATTGTGTCGAGACCGGTATCGACCAGCCTGACAGTCCAATGCTCGGTCGGGGTTTCCGTGGAAGTCGACCCGGTTCTCGCCCAGATGCGCCCCATCCCGGCGGCCAATCACGACTGTCATTCTGTCCCCTGCTAATATTGCGCTGCCACCACAGCAAACATGAACCGCTAATGGCGGTAAGGAGGCTGCGAACCAGCCGCGCAGCGCCGGGTCACGGTAGGGACGGCCGTTGCCAGCCGCCCACCGGGTCGCGCGAGGCGGTCGCCCGCCTCGCGCTCCCACAGAACGTAGCGTGCGGATTTACCGCACTACGCTCTTCGGCAATTGGTTCACAGCCCTTCAGCAACGGTGTCTGATTTGGTGGAAGGCGTCCCAAGTGAGGCGGCGACCTGCCCAGCTGCGGCTACACAATCTTGCGCCAGTAACGCTAGACGACCTGATAGACTTTTACGAGGCTCCGGTGATTTCCGGCAACACCATAGTAAGCATAGTGGCCGCGAAGGACGGCGTTGATTTCGCCAACCTGTTCACTGATCGTTTGATGTCGTATTTGCTGCATCAGTTCTTGCAGAGACATAAGGCTGCGCCGTAGCCGAGATTTCTCGGTGCGCATCCCAACCTTGAAGTTACCTTTTCGGTTTCGCGTGCAATACAGCGTCAGACCCAGGAAGTAGATAGTTTCCGGGCGGTTCCTGCCCCGTTTGCCAGCGTGTCTTTGCGCGAACCGACCAAACTCGACCACTTGGTCTTGGTCGGCTCCAGAGTGAGGCCGAACTTTCCCAACCGTACGCGGATGGCATCCGAGTAGCGCACCAGTCGGGGCTTCGCCACGCAACCGTCCCTTCACCACGCGTTCGAACCAGAGGTCGAGAACGTGGAGAGTAGGTCGAAGGAATTGCACCTTCGGCCTCTCGCAGAACGGTGCATGAGCCTCTCGACTCACACCGCTCCCATCAGACAAACGCGCCGATCCCTCCAAAGCGCCAATGGGCGAACAAAGACGGGTTCTGCTCTGCAATTCTCTGCATGAGCATGCTGGCCCGCACTTTGTGTCCACGTAGCCGGCTGTATTTCCGCATGATCCAGGCACGTATCGTGTAGTCTGCATGCCTGTATATCGGCCAGATCGCAGACGGATAGAATTGCCCGTAGTAAGCGATCCACCCCCGGAGGATTGGATTGAAAATACGAGCGAACTCCTCCAGGCTGAGATGGGACTGATTGCGAAGATTGAGCCGCCGCGTGTGTGCCCGCATGGCCTTAAGAGATTTTGCACTGACTGCGGGTGAGAAGCTCGTGAAGAGTATGCCCCTTGCACGCACTCTGGCACCCCGCGCTCGGAACTCGTAACCTAAGAAGTCAAACTTCGTGTTAGGGTACGAATCCTTTCGATTTGAGTCCTTGCAGTAAACAATCTGCGTTTTATCTGGATGCATCTCCAGGCCACATGCTGCAAGTCGAGCTTGCAGCGCCGTCTTAATGGCGTCTGCTTCGACTTCAGTCCTGCAATGCACGAGCCCGTCATCAGCATAGCGGCACCAAGGAAGGTCCGGAAACATCCTCGTCATCCAGACATCGAACGCATAGTGCATAAACAAATTACTCAAGACGGGACTAACCACACCGCCTTGAGGAGTTCCTCGGGTTCGTTCAACCAGAGTTCCGTCCTCTTGTTGTAGCGGCGCGGTATGCCAACGTTTGACGTAAAGCGTTACCCACTTGCACGTCGTGTGTTTCTCGATCGCTTTCAGTAGAAGCGCGTGGTCGATGTTGTCGAAAGACTACTCGACAGACTACCCACCACCGCGCTCATCATCTCGACGACTATCCCGATCAGGTAACCATCGTTCGGTCGCGCCATCCCTTTGAGGGATCTGCGCTTAACGTGCTTGGCTGGTGTCATCGACGCGGCGAACTTCATCTGACGCTTGTACTGCCCGATGGTACCCGTGCCCTTGTACCGGCCGCGTGGACAGATCTGCCTATCGCACAACATTTACCGCGTGCAAGCCCGCAATGCGCTCGAGCGGCATTCCTGGCTTCCCACGCCGAGCTGCTGCACGCCCGGACGATCGTCGACGCTTTGCTGCGGCAATTGGATGCCGCGCATACTGTCCTGCCACCGGAATCGGAGGACAGCCATGCATGCAGCAGCTAAGCTTTCTCGACCCACCACCTCAGCGCGGGGCCGTACCCGTATGGGGGCCCTCGATAAAGAGCAGCGCGCACATCTCGTGCTGCGACTCGCCCGACTAATCGCCCGAGCAATCGCCACTGCCGGAGATCACAACGATGAACGAACTGAGCAAGATCACCGCTGAGCACCTCTGCCGATGCGCAATCGTCTACGTGCGTCAGTCCAGTACGACGCAGGTCGAGCATAATCGCGAGTCCACTGCCCGTCAGTACGAGTTAACCGAACGCGCCGCGCGGCTTGGTTGGCGACGCGATTAGGTGAAGGTCATCGATGAGGACCTCGGTGTTTCCGGTTCCGGCCTTTCCGAGCGCACCGGCTTCGCGCGTATGACCGCGGAGGTCGGCCTCGGCCAGGTGGGCATTGTGCTCGGCTTGGAAGTCTCGCGACTAGCGCGCAATAGTGCTGATTGGTACCGTCTGCTCGATCTATGTGGCCTGACCCACACGCTCATCGGTGATGGAGATGGGATTTATCATCCGGGCTTGTTCAATGACCGCCTGGTGCTCGGGCTCAAAGGTACGATGTCAGAGGCCGAGCTGCATGTGCTGCGTGCGCGGCTGCTCGGTGGCATCCGCAACAAGGCCGCACGCGGAGAACTGCACCGCGGGCTGCCGGTGGGTCTGGTACGGGGCGACGCCGACGGGGAGGTGCTGTTGCATCCTGACGAGTCGGTGCAAGCCGCGATCCATGCTGTCTTCGACCGCTTTGCCGAATTCGGCTCGGCACGACGCGTGTGGCTGTGGTTCCGCTCGCAAGGCCTGCGCTTTCCGCTGCACTCCAACAGCCTTGTCGATCTCCGCTGGGTCGCCCCCACTTACACAAAGATCCACCAGGTCCTCACCAACCCGTTCTATGCCGGCGTTTATGTGTATGGCCGCACCCAGCAGACATGCTATCTCGATGCGGGCGGTCGGATCCGAAAGCGCATCCGACAACGCGACCGCGAGCAGTGGCCGGTGTTCATTCGTGACCATCATGCCGGATACATCGATTGGAATACCTTCGAGGCGAACCAGAAGCGACTGGCGCGGAACATCCATCTCGACCGCACCAGAGCGGGGGTGCCGTGAGAGAAGGCGCAGCACTCCTGCAAGGCCTCGCCGTATGCGGACACTGCGGTCGGCGCCTGGCCGTACACTACAGCGGCCGGCTCTCGGCGCCCGGATATCACTGCGCCGGCAAGAACATCGTCAACGGCCGGGGCGAGTACTGCCTCAACATCGGCGGTGTGCAGATCGATGCGGCTGTCGCCGAAGCGTTCCTTGCGGCTCTCGCGCCCGCAGGCCTAGAAGCCTCGCTCCAGGCGATCGAGCAATTCGACGCCGATCACGAGACGACCCTCGCGCAGTTCCGTCGCGACGTCGAGCGTGCGCGCTACAACGCGCAGCGCGCCGAGCGACGCTATCGCGCCGTGGACCCGGAGAATAGACTCGTCGCGCGTGGACTCGAAGCAGAATGGGAAAGCGCTCTGCTGGAACTGAAGACTGCCGAATCCGAACTCTCGGACCGCGAACATGCCCGACCGCGCTCGCTTACGCACGAAGAACGCGACGCGATCCTTGCACTCGGTAAAGACCTCAAGCGTATCTGGTTCGCTCCCACGACGAGCGATCGCGATCGCAAGGAGTTGCTCCGCACGCTGCTCGACGATGTCACCTTGAGAGTCGAGCGCGATAAATACAACGCTCACCTGACGCTGCGTTGGCGCGGCGGTCTCTTCAGTGAAGTTAATGTCCCATTGCCGCACTCGTATCCATCGCCGATCCGCACCGCCGACGATACGATCGATCTGCTGCGGCGACTGGCTGCACATTATCCCGACACCAAGATCGCCGGCATCCTCAATCGCCAAGGCCGTACAACGGCCACAGGACTGTCGTTTACGGCAAATCGTGTGTCGAGCCTGCGGACGCACTGGGAGATCCCGTGCTTCCAGCCGAAACAGCAAGTGCAGGACGGCGAGTGCATGACGATCGAGAAAGCAGCACGCGCTCTCGGGATCGCACCCTCTACTTTGCATCGCTGCCTCAACGATGGCTTCATTGCCGGAGAGCAGATCACACCTGGCGCGCCGTGGCGCATCCGTATCAATGACGAGTTGCGGTCGCGCTTTGTGGAGAGCGCGCCCGAAGGTTACGTGAAGATGTTCAAGGCCATGAATCTACTCGGCGTCTCGCGGCAAACCATCTTGCAACGTGTAAAGCGCGGCGAGCTTAAGGCCGTTCACGTCTATCGCGGACGGGCAAAAGGTATACGAATTCAAGTACCTGCAGTTGCTCCGGACCTCTTCGACCCTCTCAAAAAAACTGAAGGTGTAGTATGACGCAACATCCAAGAAGTTCTTCAAGTCCGCCTCCAGCACCCAGCCAGTCATGCCGCCGCTGATGACCTCATTGAGGGTCGCCAAGGCGCGATGGGCGCTGAGCTCCGGCCTGCCGCCGAACGAGCAGGGCAAGAAGTCCTGCTCGCAAATAGCGGACAGCACTTGTTCTTGGGCGACATGGGCTCCATTCAATGGGAGTTACGGCCTTCTACGCAAAGAGAAGATCAGCTGACCATGGAAACGAAGCTTGAACAGACAGCAGTGAAAGCTCGGAGGGAGCCAGATCTCCGCTTCACCTCACTGGCCCATCACATCACCTCATCCGTGGTGCGTTCGAGCGCGGTCGGCGACAGTTGGCACCCCGAGGGGGCGCTGCTCCGTCTTACCAGGCTTCGGGACCGCCGAATGTTGGGCGCGCAATATCCCTGGCGGTGGATGGATTGGAGCACCGGCTCTATCCAGCCCTCGAAGCTGTTCTTCGCCGCCTCCACCGTCTGATTATCCACCCCGGCGGCGGATCGCTTCGGAATCTTTGATAGATTCTCCAGCACCCGGTCGCGCGTGATCGATCCGGCGGCTCGGCGTGACGCGCCGCAGGCCCTCGGCGAGCCCTTGGGTCCACGTCGCCTGCGCGTAGGTGAAGCTCGAGGTGCCGAGCACGGGGACGAAGATCTGCGCCGTGGGTCGGGCCAGGAGCTTTGTTGTGGCCGGCGCCCCGTGCCGGCTTTCCATGTGGGCACAAACGGGACCTCTCAGGTTTCCTGGTGACCGATGCTGTCGAAAAAGGCCCTGGGGCGATTGGCTTGCTATTGCGAAAGCGATTTCGGCGGCTTTCTGGCTGGCGTCACGGCCTGGTCGGCGAACGGCTCGCCCGGGTTGCCATGCCACCTACGCAATCGACGCGGCCGAGTAGACGGAGCGCCATCGTCTTGAGGTTCTGCACGATGGCGGCGAGGTGAAACTCGTCGCGGGCGCCGGAGAGACCTCTGAGCCGCATGCGCTCGAACCCGTGGTGGATCTTGAGATGAGCAAAGCGCATCTCGACGGGCTTGCGTTCATCCCTCGATTTGAGGAAGCGCTTTGTCCTCATGAGCCGTCGCGCCATATCGCGGGCATCCTCGTGAACGTCACGGGGTACCTGTCGGGCAACCATGTTCGGACAGCATCGCGCTTTCAGTGCACAGGCATCGCAGTCGAATTTGGAAGCGCAGTAGCGAAGCATGTTGCCGTCGTGCACGGTTCCGGTGGTGTGTAGCACTTTGTTGTTTGGACAAATGTAGACGCCACGCCCTCCGTCCCAGCGAAAGTCACCGCGCGAAAAGGCGCTGTCATCGCGTTCGCTTGCGTCGCGAACCGGAATATGTGGAGCAATCCCGCGGCCAACCCAGCCAGCCGAGAAAGCGGCCCATTCCATGAGCGGTGTCAGCAGCAAGCCGCTTCGGCTTCAAACTAAAGCGGCGTTCGGTTCGATCGAACATTGCCTTTGTGGACTCGACCTCGTCGTAGGTGCGCGCGGGCGTCGGCTCAACGTCGACAATGACTGCGTGCTCGACGTCAATGAGATAGTTGAACCCCATACGCGAACTGCACGCGCTTGTTGGCTTTCGCCGTCCACGCCGAGGACGGATCGGAAGGCGAGATCACCTTCGGCGGCTTGCGATCGGGCGCTGGGGTCGGGGTCCGATCAGAACCGCCACCGCGGCTATCCCCGTCTTGCTGGACCTGCGCCTCGGCCTCAAGTCCTACAAGATTACTCGGCTACAGCACGCTTCTGAAGCTGCACATCGGTCCAGTTCCAGCTCGTCCGGTGCTTTGTCGTGATAGCAGCTGGCATTGGCCTCCATCACGCTCGCATCCATCGCGAACCCCTCGCCCTTGACAAGGCCCGCGGCCATGCAGGCTGCAACCACGCGTTCGAAAATATGGCGAAGAATCTCGCTCTCGCGGAAGCGGCCGAGCCGGTTCACCGAGAACGTCGAATGGTGCGGAACCTTGTCGTCGAGATCGAGCTTGCAGAACCAGCGGTAAGCAAGGTGCAGCGCCTGGCACAGCCGGCGCTCATGACGAATGCCATAGCAGTAACCGACCAACAGCATCGGGATCATCAGCTCGGGATCGATCGAGGGCCGGCCGATCTCGCTGTAAAACTCTTTTAGCTGGTGGTGCAAATCGGCCAGAACCGCCATCGCAAACACATTGATCCGTCGCAACAGGTGATCAGTCGGAATCATGTCGTCGAGGCTAAACTCATAAAACAGCTGCCCCTGATCTCGGTCCTGCCGCCCATCATCGCCGACTCTCCTGCCGCCTTCTCAGCAGGAATCATTGTTCGCTCGGCTCCTCAAGCCCTTTTTTCGACAGCATCGACCCGTACCTTTGCCCTGCTCTGAGACCCCGGCCGAACCGGTGAACCTGACCATAGCGCCTTTCCCGATGCTGCCCCCGGACCCAACACGGCGAAGGCTTCGGCAATCACATGATTTCGAGGCTGCCACAGGGCTTAGTACCCGCTGTCTACGCTTCACGAGCGACGTTATGCGGATGGTGTTGCAGGGTCTGGCCCCAGGTATGGAGGACGGCAGTCACGCCGAGCTGAGCGCCGAGATGCTTGGGGTCGGCTGCGATGGTGGCGAGCGTCTCGGCCGCGCAGCGGAACAGGATGGCATAGACGACGGCCTTGTTCTGGAAGGCGATCTCTCCGGCGGGGGCCGGCATGGTGAAGACGACGTGGAAATACGGTACGGGAAGGAGTTCAGCTTGCCGTTCGGCGAGCCATTGCGCGCGCGCCGCGCCCTGGCACTTCGGGCAATGCCGGTTGCGGCAGGAGTTGTAGGCGATGCGTGTGGCGCCGCAGTCATCGCACTGCTCGACGTGGCCGCCGAGCACAGCCGTCCGGCATGCCGTGATCGCGCCCATGACGCGCCGCTCGACGCGGCCCAGATGCTCGGCACGGGCTTGCCGAAACGCTTCGCCGTAGCGGCGGAAGATATCCGCCACTTCCAGAACCGGAGCCATCAGGTCCGCTCAGCCGGGCGGCACGACCTCCAGGCGGAGCCGGTCAAGCGGACTTGGCGTGTTGCTGATGGTCTTTGTGGCGACCTGAGTATAGCGCGCCGTGCTGGCCAGACTGGCATGGCCGAGCAACACCTGGATGATGCGCACGTCGGCCCCGTTCTCCAGGAGACGGGTCGCGAATGTGTGCCGCAACGTGTGCACTGTCACCGATTTGCTCAAGCCGGCTGCCGCACAGGCTGAACGGCAGGCGGCGTGTAGCACGTTCGGGACGAGCGGGCGTTCGTCGTCGCGGCCGGGAAACAACCATCGCTTTGGCCGAGTGAGCCGCCAATACGTCCGCAGAATCCTCAAAAGCTGCGGCGAGAGCATAACGTAACGGTCCTTGCCGCCCTTGCCGTGCTCGACCCGGATCAACATCCGTTGGCTGTCAATGTCGACAACCTTCAAGAGGACCACTTCCGATACGCGCAGTCCGGCAGCATAGACCGTGGTCAGCGCGGTACGGCTCTTCAGGCTCGGGATCGCCTCCAGAAAGCTCACCACCTCGTCGGCGCTCAGCACGACCGGCAACTTGCGCGGTTGGCGCGCATAGGCGATGCGTTCCGGAATGGTGTCGTGACCAAGCGTCACACCGTAGAAGAACCGCAGCGCGCAGACGATTTGGTTCAGCGCCGGCCAGGACATCCCCGTCGCCACCAGATGAACCTGGAAGGCACGGATATCCTCCAGATCAAGGCGGTCGGGAGAGCGACCGAAATACCGGCTCAACTTCGCTACGGCGTTGAGGTAGGATTGCTGCGTCGCCGGTGACAGATTGCGGACCGTCATATCCTCGATCATGCGGCGGCGAAGTGGGCTGATATCAGCCATCGGAAAACCTCCTGTCTGAAGGGTTGGGCTTCGAAAACCCGCAATCCTCTCAGACAGGAGGCAATCCTTGCTATGGCTCCCTACATGCCGCGACAGCGGCTTCGTTCAATCCACAAACGAATTTGCAGGGTTCGGGGCGCTCAAGCGCCAAATCCCTGCAATCTCAAAACGCCCCCGAATCCTAAAACAGACTCCCGCTCAATCGCTTAGAGCCTTGTTCACGGACGACTAACTAGCTAGCGCAAAGACGACTGCCGAATTCGATCGGGGCGACTCGCGCCTACAACATGCCGATACTTAGTTTTTGAGATGCCAATCGGCTATTCTTGGCAATCGAGGTTAGCCGTCTGTTGAGATACTGAAGCGACTCCTCATCGAGCCCGCCAAACATGGTCGAGTATAGCGCTTGCCTTGTATCTGACAGCTTCGTTATTTCCGCTCGCGCCTTTTGGGTCAGCGAGATCTGCAGGAATCTTGCGTCATCAGGCGACGTTACGCGGGTCAGGAACTCCATATTCTCGAGTTTTTTTGTTTGGTTGGTAACGAAGGCGGGGTGAATTCGCAGCTTATTCGCAACTGCAATTCCCGAAACACCGCGACCTTGATCGAGCTCGTCAATTGCCATTAGGATCAACCACTGTGGCTCAGTCATTCCTAGCATCTCGGCCCAGCTCTTGTGTATTGCCTCGAGTTGGGAGTGGATCTCGACGATGTTCCAGATGAAGTCCGTAACGGCTCTATTGGCTTGTTCTTTTTCTGCCATGTCGGTCTTTCCGTCTCAGGTGTAATCCACGCACGGATGCTTTCTCTTAGCTAGTTCGCACATATCCGTCTTGGACGCCTTGCGCGACACCAACGCCATGTAACAAAAAAATTGAGCTATGCAATTAACGTAGCTAGCATTCTACGTGTCGGCCTTATAGCTCTTTTGAGCTAACGTATTCCGCCTAAACTGCAAGTGGTACCTCTGAGGTGACTCTCGCGCAAATCGTCGCGGCGGGGCCATTTTCCGTTGCTCCAGGCCCGGATGTTGCTGAATTGTGACACATCAGCGATAAAAAGTGAGCGCCCAAATTAATTAATTGAAGCAATTGATCATCGTAAGTAGACCTTCGTCAACAACGAGGGGGACGCCTCGAAGTTGGTCCGTCAAGCACCCGCCCATAGGCGAGGCTTAGTCGGGGCGGATCTTGGACGGAAAACGACATTTCCAACTTGGAGGTTCATCAATGAAGCTGACAAAGAGTGTTATCCTCTGCTCTGCAGCAATGCTTACGGGAGCCGGGGCGCAGGCTGCCGATGTTCCAGTGAAGGCAAAGCCTGTCGAGTACGTAAAGGTCTGCTCGCTCTATGGCGCCGGTTTCTACTACATCCCGGGCACTGACACTTGCGTCAAGCTTAGTGGTTATATTCGTATTCAGACCGGCTTGGCCTCGAATGCTGTGGCCTACACCGCCGACAGCGGTTTGGGTGGCGCAAAAAATCGACTCAGCAATTACTATACGGCCCATTCCCGTGGAGCTCTAAACATCGATACGCGCACTGCGACCGAATATGGCCTCGTGCGCACCTATTTCCAGAGCGTCTTCAAGTGGACTGATGCGGGCTACAGCGGGGCAGGAAACGGATCGACCGTTTACTCGTCGCTAGGCGGTGTTCAGGCGCCGAACAACGCCAATCCGGGCGCCGTCGCTGGCGGTGTACTCGGCACCTACGACGCCTTCATCCAATTCGCTGGTTTCACATTTGGGCACGCTATATCGGCATTCAACGCCCCCTGGTCCGATTATCCGGGGAACTGGTACGATTTGGCGGGCAGCGGCGGCTGGGAGCGTGTGAACCAGGTCACCTATACGGCCGATTTCGGCCAAGGCATCACGGCCTCCTTCTCGGCCCAGGATCAAGTCGTCAACTACACAAGCAACATCTGGAACGTGAGCGTCGCGTCGGCCGCTGGTCTCGCTGCTGGCGCGTACGGTGGCAATGACATCGGCGGAACGCGCGCTCCAGACTTTGTTGCTAGCCTTCGTGTTGATCAGGCTTGGGGCCTCTTCCAGGCGTCCTTTGCGGCCCACGACAACCATGCGGCCTACTATGGCGCAACTGAGCTCACCGGCCATCCAGACGACAAGTGGGGCTGGGCTGGTCAGTTGGCATTGTCGATTAAGAATATCCCGACTGGCGCGGGTGACACCATCAATATGGCGGGCGTGTATACGAAGGGGGCAAGCCGTTATAACTTCCATAGCTATATGTCGAGCACTATTGCGATGTACAACGGTACGAATGTCGCAGGTGCATATCAGAGCGTCGGACTTGCTGGTGTTTCTGACGCGGTGTTCGTAACTGGCTCCGGCCTGGAGTTGACAACGACGTTCGGCTTAAACGGCGCCTACACCCACAACTGGGATCCGCACTGGAGTAGCTCCATCTACGGTGGATTGGGCGCTGTGCGCTATAACAATACTGCCAAGGGCTACATCTGCGGTGCGGCGGTCACGGGACTCGCGTTGTCGACCGGCCTCGCGGGCTGTAACCCCAACTTCAACTATGCGAGTGTCGGTACGGTTCTCAACTGGACTCCCGTCAAAAAATTGACCTTCTCGGCCGATCTCAATTACACAATGCTAGACCAAAAGTACGCGAGCGGAAGCACTGTGACGCTGCCGCTGCAATCGAGTATTGCAAAGCCGGCTGCTGCGTATGAGCTGAAGAACCAAAGCACCCTGTCGATGGTATTCACCGCTCAGCGCAATTGGTGACGTTCCGGGCAACCAGTAGAGGCGATAAGAAGTGAGATCTCTAGATCTGCGTTTAACTTCCAAAAGGCCTTCGGCATGCCCGCCGGAGGTTCTTTTTTTCGATCCCATATTCGGGCGAACTGAGAGTGGCGTTGCGACAATATCTGGCAAGTTCGTGGGCCGCCCTCGGCCATTAAGCTTAAACTTTCTTAGTCGGCGCGAGTGAGGATGTGAACATAAGATATGTTGACGCATCGATCAGCGGTCTCCACGGCCAGCGGCGATCGCTCGGTAGCACTAAGTGTTTAGTCCCGGCATTTGCTGGAGCGGATTGAGTTTGAATCGTTCTGGCTGGGACGTCCAGCATTTGCAGATGTATTCGTAGGGCGTGAGACCCTTCAGGGTCTTCAGCCGCCAGGCGTAATTGTAGGCGGTGATGAAGTCGTCAAGGTGAGCTTCGAGCTGATCGTGTTGATCGTAATGGTAGCGTTGGACAGTCGCTTCCTTGATCATGCGGTTCATGCGCTCGACCTGGCCATTGGTCCAGGGATGCTTGATCTTGGTCAGCCGATGCTCGATCCCATTTTCTTGGCATCGCATATCGAACATATGCGTCACGTATCTTGCCGTCGGCCCGTCCGCATAGCGCGGCGGGAAGGTGAACTGGATCCCGTTGTCAGTGAGCACCGTGTGGATCTTGTAGGGGACAGCCGCGATCAGAGCTTCGAGGAAGGCCGAGGCTGAGGTCCTTCCCGCCTTCCTGGTCAGTTGCACGAAGGCGAACTTGCTGGTCCGATCGATTGCGACGTAGAGGTAGAGCTTGCCTTCGGCGGTCTGGAGCTCGGCGATGTCGATGTGGAAATAACCGATCGGATAAGCCTTGAACTTCTTCCTCGAGGGCTTGCCGCCTTCAACCTCCGGCAATCGGCTGATGCCGTGGCGCTGGAGGCAGCGATGCAGGGATGACCTCGTCAGATGCGGGATGGTCGGCTGCAGGGCATAGAGGTAATCGTCGAGCGGCAGCAGCGTGTGCCGCCGGAAAGCGACGATGATCGCCTCCTCCCCGAGGGAAAGGACTGTCGACTTGGCTTCCTTGGGGCCTGTCGAACGATCGGCGACGGTCTCGCGCTGCTTCCACTTCGCGACAGTCTTCTGGTTGATCCCGTAGCACTTGGCGAAGCCTCTCAGGCTCTCTTGACTATTTTGTATTGCTCGTAAGCGGCAAAGAGACCCCGTCTGGCGCAGGGGATGAGCAATCGGCTATCGGCTGCTGAGTTTGTGAGCCGATGTGAGCTTCTATGTCTGCGCCTAGTTCTGGAACTAGAACCTTTCATATGATCGAAGCGGTCGCTGACCGTCTTGAGGGAGCGCCGCGGCAGCTTCGCCGACGCTGGTCGGACGAGTTCAGGGCCCAAGTCGTGACAGAGGCGCTGGAGCCTGGCGCGAGCGTCTCGGCGATCGCTCGCCGGATTGGCATTCACCCATCGCAGCTGTTTGCCTGGCGCCGTGATGCTCGGGCGGAACGACATTATCGCGAGCGGCACTCGAGTTGCGGAGGTGAGGTGGCGTCTGTGTCAGGCGCTGTGATCGAAATTGCCATTGGCGAGGTGATCGTGCGCGCCGGCGTGGACGTCGACGAGGCGCAGCTGCAGCGGGTGATCCGGGCGGTCCGTTCGGCATGATCCCCTCCGGCGTGAAGGTGTTCCTGGCCAGCCATCCAGTCGACTTCCGCAAGGGTATCGATGGGCTTGTTGCGCTGGTGCGCGATGCGGGCTCAGATCCGTTCTTATGTGTTGGACGAGATTATGTGGCGGAGGCGCCCTAACGCCAGCCAGGGCCGGCGACCCAGGGTTTCTCCGCCACATAATAATCAGATGTTGGCCAGCAGCTGCAGGATGGTGTCGTTCGGCCGGAAGCGCGCGCTGCGGTCGCCTGAGACGCCCGCCTTCTCGAGTCCCCGGCGCATCATCTCGACATCCGCAGCGGCGTATCGGTGGGTTGTGGCGACCTGAGCATGGCCAAGCCAAGCCTGGATCGTCAGGAGGTCCACGCCTGACCGGAGAAGCTTCATGGCGAGGGAATGCCGGAAGATGTGCGGCGATATCGGCTTGCCCTCCAAGCTTGGCCTCGTGGACCCGGCCTGGGAGGCGGCACGCCGCACGATGTGTGTCGCGCTGCGGATTCCGATGATCGCGCGCAGGTATTCCAATCTGATGCCGCGCAGCGTTCCGATCTGATCGCGCGCAGGTGAAGTACCCGATCGTTAAAGGCAATTGGCACTATCGTTAGTCCGTGGTCAAGCGGCTGCCGAAGAGATCGCGTCGCATGTTTGATGGTGTCGCTCGATGGGAGCGAAGCTGACCGGACGCGCGCCCCCAACAGTGCCGTAGCGGCCGGTCAGCTTCGCGGGCTGCAGTCTCGGTCTTCATTGGCAGACCGCGTAATCAAGGCCGAGGAAGAACGGGCGGACGACGCATGGAGTCACCGTTCAGTTCGAGCCTGTGAGCGTTGTGAAGCAGGCGATCGAGTATGGCATCAGCATAAGTTGGGTCGTTTATGAGCTCATGCCATTTGGCAATTGGAAGCTGGCTGGTGACGAGCGTCGACCGACGGCCGTAGCGATCTTCGAGGATTTCGAGCAGATGATGCCGCGCGTTGGCGTCGATGGCCTGGAGGCCCCAATCGTCCAAAATCAGGAGCTCGACGGCGGCGATGCTCTTCATCCGCGAGCTGAGTCGGCCGTCGCCCCGGGCAAGGTCCAGTTCTTCGAACAACCGCGGCAGCCGGGTGTAAAGTACCGAGTGGTTGTCCCGGCAGGCCTTGTGACCAAGTGCACAGCCAAGCCAACTTTTCCCGATGCCTGTCGGCCCGACAATGGCGCAATTTTCGTGGTTCTTGATCCAGTCTCCCTTGAGCAGCATGTCGAACAAGCGGCGGTCGAGCCTACGGGGGGCGCGGTAGTCGATATCCTCGGGCACGGCATGATGACGCAGCTTTGCCTTACGAAGGCGAAGCGCCAGGCGCCGGTTGTTACGCCAGGTCGCTTCATGGTCCAGCAGCAGCGCCATCCACGGACGATCGGGTTGATCGTTTCGATCATTTCTCTCATACGCAGAGGTATTTTCCTTTGCGTCAAGGCCCTGATCTGATCCTTGAGTCGGTCAACTGACTTCTGTGCGGGAATGGCATAGAGACCATGACGGTTCAGCTTGGACTTAATCCGATCACGATTCAGGCGGAAGTTGCCTTTCCCTCGTTGGATTTTGAATCCCAGAAACTCAAAGCCGTGCGCCACATGCACAATCCGGGTTTTCGCCTGATTGAGCTCAACGCCAAGCTGTTTGAGAATCTTCGCTGCTCGCGCCAAGGCGTATTTCGCCTCAGCTCGTGTCCGGCAGGTCACCACCCAGTCATCCGCCCACCGCGTGAGTTGGTACCCTTGCCGCCTCATCTCCTTGTCGAAGGGAGTCAGCAAGATGTTACTCATCAACGGCGAGACGACTCCCCTTGCGGGGTTCCCGTTGGAGTCGCGTATTTCTGTCCCCGCTCTTCATAGCCTGCTTTCAGCATCTGCTGAATCAACTTCAGCACTCTGCTATCAGCGATCTGCTTTCCGATAAGGGTCAGGAGCTTTTCGTGATCCACAGACCCGAAAAAGTCTTTCAGATCCGCGTCCACGATCCACTCGTTTCCGCTCTCCACTTCACGCCAAATCTTGGTCAGGGCATCCGCGGTCTTGCGACCTTTGCGATATCCAAAACTGCTCGGATCAAAGACGCGCTCAAATATGGGCACCAGACGGTTGACCAGAGCCTGCTGACATACCCTGTCGTAGACCGAAGGTATGCCGAGTGGCCTTGTCTTGCCCGGAGCTCCTCTTTTCGGAATCTCTAATCGTCGCACTGCTCGCGGCCGATAGGTGCCCTCGCGAAGCTCTTGATGAAGCCGTTCCAGATTTTCATCCAGACCGGCCTCGAACTCCTCAATGGTCACCCTGTCTGCGCCGCTTGCCCCATGATTGGCGCGAACGCGCTCCCACGCAAGCTTCAAGTTCTTGCGTGAATACACCTTGTCCACCAGAGAGTGGACCTTCTGCTTCTGATCTTCGAGAACAAGATGATCCGATAGTCTCCTCGAAGCGTGACGTTCGGGTTTTTCACAAAAGGAACTGTCCATCTCCACGCTTCTTTCTCATCTATCTCGACGCATCTTCTCTCGACCCGTTCACGAACGTCCTTCCCCGGATCACTCTCGATCCGCCATTGCTGGTCACGCGAGTTATTCGTCTCGCGCTTCAGGTACTACTCCGTTCTCTGACCCCTGCCTGTGCATCGCTTCCCACTTCGCTTGCGCTTATAGGGTCACTTTCCCGGTTACTGCCGGGACACAGGCAGGTCTCCTGGGGTCACGCATGAATCTTCCGTATCGTGCCGTCAGCAAACACCTTGGTACGATGGGTGAATGAGTAACGCCTTCGCCCCCATAGTGCGGGCTCGACCTTGCCCCATCTTTGGCCGACCTGTTCATCTGTGGGTTGCCCCTCGATTACAGCCCGATACTTCCCCTCAAACCCTTCGGATTCCGGATCGCTCCGGACACCCTGTCCTCCAAACACTCTCGCGTCTGGCCAACGAGGCATTACCCCCGTCTTCGGATACGGTGCTCCTCATTCGAGCACCGAAGGGACTTCAACCCTCCTGATTCACGCGCTGCCCAGCGCACACTACGAGCCGATCCGCCCCAGTGTTGTGCTTCGGTACTCTCGTCTCGCGGTGTGCGCCGCTTGAACTTCTCCCTTGGCATCACAACGACTGGTTCCTGCAGTTCTCTACAAGAGCCTGTATCCAGATCGCGTCCCCTAAACGCCGGTCGCCATCCGCGCAGTAATCCAGGCGTCTCACGGATTGATCTCAGGGATGGCACGCGCCCCTGATTTTGGCGACGCCTTAGTAATTTTCGACGCGTCATCGGAAGATTCGCTTTCGCTCGCCTTCTGGATACTCAGCTGCCCCGTAAACCCGGGACTTTTGCAACACTTGCTGATGACCGCGCCTTTTAAGCAAAGCCACAGTGTCGTGGTTTTGCACCTGCGCCTGGAACGCCGATGCAGGAGGGCCGTCCTCCATCTCTCATAAAGCTGTACGCATTAAATTCGGTTATTCACCTCCTTCATGCTCTGCAGCACACCGTGCCAGATCACTTTCACAAGATCACTGCGCCGACCGCGGAAGACGAACAGATGACCGCTGAGCGGGTCTTTGCGCAGCACCTCCTGCACTTGAAGTGCCAACGACGGAAAACCTCTGCGCATATCCGTGTAGCCTGTCGCGAGCCACACTCGCACGCCGCTCGGAACCGGGATCATCGGCGCACCAGGGCATCGAGAACTCGTCGCAGCGCGTCTCCATCAACGTCACCATCGACCCGGATTCGGTGTCCGCTACCGAGATCAATCTCGATGATGCCCTGGCTCCTCCGTCGACGCGCCGGCGCCGTCGTCAATGGCGCTTCGGCCACATCCCGCGGCGGCACAGACGGCCCAATCTCGACCGGCACTAACGGCGCTACACTCGTTTCACCGTGCTTGCAAAGCTCTTTGCGCCACCTGAACAGCTGGCTCACATGAAGGCCGGCCATGCGAGCCACCTCGGAAACGGTGGCTCCGGGCTCGAGCGATGCTGCAACTAGCCGTTCCTTCTCATCCTGCGACCACCGACGCCGCCGCTCGATCGATGTGATCACCTCTGCCCGCGAAATCGTCATAGCGCTTCTCCTAGGATTACCCCTAGGACCTGCAGCGCTCGCGTCCGTCAAACAAGGCGGCCCTCAACGGAGGGATACCCCGGTGATGATCTCGACACGCTGCAGCGTGTCGGCGCCGTATTCGAGGATAGGCATATGCCTATCCTTATCGCTATCCTTACGACTATCCTTGGACATTGTGACCTCGCGACAAACCATTCCGCGAGATCTTCCTAGCCGACCAGATCAACCCTCAGCGTGTGGTCTCTGCATGACGCTCACGATGGGCTTGGGCCGAAGGTTCGTTTCCTCGGAGATACGGGTTCAAGGCCCCGCGAGGATCACCGCTTTCACGGCTGGTTCCCTTTCTGGGTATGCGGCCGTTGTCGCCTGGCATCACGGCAGGATTGCTCCGCCAGCGCGGCGGAGCGTACGGGCTTGAACAATAACTGCCTGTAAGCATTTGGAAAATCCCCGTCATTGACGGGGGTTTCGAATCTAGCGGCGACAATGTAGTCCGCCTGCCCGGCTCCAAAGGAGGCCATGACGCTGGCCTGGTCAAGATGACGCGGGCCCTCCGGCTCGATCAGTACCCACGCTTTGGCCAGATCGGCGCAGCTCTCAAGTCCAAGCGCTTCCACCGCGACTGCGTTTGTGCCGGGAAACCCCCCGATTAGCCGCGGTAGACCGACCCAATCCTCCGCGGTTGCACTAGCGCCGGAATATGTCCCGATCAGCCATGGTAGACCGAGCGCTCGCGTCTCGAGCACATACAGCAGACCCGGCGAGCGGCCAGTGAGATCGACCACCGGGGTACCGACTTCAAGGCCGGCCGCACGAGCCTGGGCTCTGGCCGTGGCCAGATAGTCGTGGAAGGATTGCGAGAGCACCAATTTTCCACCACGCGGCATCGGCATGACAGCGGTATAAGCGCGCAGATCTTTCACCTGACGGTACGGCTTGAGGATGCCACCATTGACGACTGATGCAGTGAGCAATTGTGCCAACACCGCAAGGGGCAATAGGGTGGCGACGCTGCGTCCTTGGTGCGCAAGAGGGCTTAGGAAGGCAACGACCGCGAGCATCCAGAACAAGGCTTCTCTCGAACCAATAAGCCAGTAATTGATAGTGGAGCCCAGTGCGAACAGGTGCGGCAGGACCAAGAAGGTTAGCGCTAAACCTATGCTGGTGGGAGTCTGGGTGCGCAGAACCAATCCCTCGCGATAGAACATCGCGCCAAGGCATGTGAAGGCCGACACCAGGAACAGGGTCGATGGCTCGATGCTCATTGGATCGGTCCCCAGCAGCGCAATCGCTATTGCTAAGATCAACACCGCAGCGAGAGCCAGTGATCGGAGCAACTTGTGCGTAGGCCCCATGAGGATGCTGAGCAGAAAGACTATCGCCACTAACATAGCGATAGCGACTTGCGAGCGACTGGTGACGAGCCAGTTGATCCGAAACATGAGAGACACCTCGTGCCCGGCACCTAGCAGGATTTCAAACTCAGCGCTGTTGACCAAACGGGTCACCAGCCCGGTGATGCCACCGTCAATCAAGTAGGCGGTCACGATCAGTAGAGCGAGAGCGACCAGCGCCGCGCCAAGCATAGGCAGCAGGGACTTTCGGCGCAAAACGACGACATAGAGCGTAACGACGATGGCAATCGCCGCAGCCGTGGTCGGCTTGGCCATGAAGCAGCACCAGCCGCCAACGCCGACCAGGATCCACCCCGAGATCTGGCGGATGTGGCCTGGCCGATCGGCTAGGAGCAAGCCGATCATCACCATCAAGAGCGATTGAAAGGTCAGCGAGTAGTAGCTGGGGGTGAGCACCCAATAGCGAAATTCGAGTAATGCCATGCTGGCGAACCCTGCCGATAGCACCGCAGCATGCGGCCAGCCAGCTGTCCAGAGGCGCCGGATCACTAGGAAGCTGAGACTCCAGCCCAGCCCCACGTTAACCGTGACGTTCGCCATGCGAAGCACTGCGATGTCGCCGCCCGCCCACTGATATGGCCAGTGATAGACGAAGCCGAAAAGGGACGCCGGAATATTGATTGCGTAGGCGAATGGCCTCGCGATGGAGTTGAGGTAAAGACTTTCATCGCTGAGATCGAGACCGTAACTGCTGTAGTGTAGCAGCCAAGCGAAAAGGATTGCTGTGGTTACGCCGGACAGAGCCAGCAAAGTCCGGTCCAGCAAGACTAACAATGTCCTTTCGTTGGCAAAGTAGCTATCTCTTGGCATAGAGCCTTCCTGCTTGCCTCGTAGACGAGACCCATTCCAATGGATATCCGCCTCGAGAGGCTTCTAGCTGACCTGAGCCCTGCAATCTCCTCCAAGAATTGGTAGAGCCTATCACGTGAAGCGGGATGGACATGCAGCCGAGCCGCTCACGGAAGAACAGATCATCGGGATCTGGCGAGAGCAGGAAGCCGGGACAAAAACGGCCGTCCGAGGTGTGCCGCAAACACTGGATCAGCATCGCAACCTTCGACAAATGGAGGGCCAAATACGGCGGGCTGGACGCGTCCGATGCCAAGCGACCGAAGGCGCTGGAGGACCAGAACACGAAGCTGAAGAAGTTGCTGGCGGAGGCGATGTTCGACAACGCCATGCTAACGGACTTCGCATCAAAATGATGACGGTCGGGTGCGTTCATGTATACGGCCTGTGAGTGCGACCGAACCCATAGCCGCTGGCCCTGATGGAGATCGCGGATCGTGGCCTCATCAACGGGTCGCGCTTGTCGCGCTCAAAGCTCTTCGGGCTTTCTCAGATCGCCAGCTCCGCCGGTTTCCATCATGCTGTCATTTTTGCCCTCACTCCTTGAGGTGGCCAGGATACGCGGCAGCTCAAGCCGCGGGCTTAGGCCGATAGAATTCCCCGGTCGTCATTATCGCCCAGATAATCCGAGCCAACTTGTTGGCAACGGCGATAGCGAAACCATGGGCCGACGTCGTTCAAGCAGAGCTTCGATCCAGCCACCTCCACCCGTGAGCGGACCTTTGGGTACCGAATGACGTTGAATGCCCGATGACAAGCAAGTGCCTGAGATAGGAATCGCCCTGTTTCGTTATGCGGCCGAGTCGGTCCTTCCCGCCGGTGGAATTCTGCTTAGGCGTCAGGCCCAGCCAAGCCGCGAACTCGCGCCCGGATGCGGAACATGGTCAATCCGGCTTATATGAGGTCGCACCTACGACAGGCGGTTCGGCCCCCGGATCGCTGCATGCAGCAGTTTGACGTCGGTCGGGAAGCTGACGGCCTTCGGTTGCACTGTGGTGTCGACCGTGACCGGCTTGAGGTCCTGGCTGCGTAACGCACCGGTCTCGTGCGCCACTGAAGCCGCGCTGGCGCTGCTGCTGCGAGGGGATCTGCGTGGCCCGGCCAAGCGGGAGGGCGAAGGCCTCCTCCAGCGGGTGGAGTGCTTGACGCGGTTAAATTTCTATGGGATCTCCGACGATCTTGCTCAAAACAGATCCCGCGCGATTTGGCGCTGTCACGCGGCCAGCGCCTCACATGAGATCGCAGAGCGCGTATCCAAATTTTTATAATGTGAGAACGTAAGAGAGGGTGCCACGAAATTTCGATTTGATCTCGGAGGCAAGCTTGCGCTCGTGACCGGCGGGCGTCAGGAATCGGCCTCGCGACCGTTCGCATGTTGGCCTCGTGTGGTACCAAAGTAGCGATCAATCATTTTGCAGGCGACGGAGAGGCGGTGTGGACGATTGGCGCGCTAGTCAGCGAAGGGCTGGATGTTGTCAGTGCGCCTGGCAATGTGGCCGATGCCGCGGAATGTGCCGCGATGGTTGACACTGTCTTGCAGCATGAAGGCCGGCTCGATTATCTCGTCAACAACGCGGGAGCGTCAGGCACGACCGTGCCGATCGACTTTGCCGATCTCGATGCTATGACCGAAGAGTTCTGGCAGTTGATTCTTTCGACAAATCTTCTCGGCCCATTTCGTTTGCGCTCGCGCCGCGGCTGCCGCACTTAAGAGTTCCGAGGGGCGATCGTGAATACGGCGTCGAATGCCGGGCTTACCACACGAGGGAGCAGCCTTGCATATGCGGCAAGCAAGGCAGGTCTGATCAACATGACGCGCTCGCTGGCGCGCGCCCTTGCGCCGTCCGTTCGGGTCAACGCTGTTGCGCCAGGCGCCGTTCATACGCCATGGACGAAGGCGTGGCCAGCCGCGCGCAAGAACGATGCGATGCAGCGCTCCTTTCTGAACTGGATGGCGACGCCTGACGACATCGCGGAGGTGATCGTTTTCCTGGCGGCGGGTGCTGCCTCAACGGACAGACGATCGTGCTAGATGGCGGCTCGATGTAGAGCCGCTGGTTACAAATCCATACGATGTAGAGGTTTCAATATGAACGCACCGGCTAAGCAACCTGTCGCTTCTACGCAGCCGAGGAAAATGACCGGGCCGGGGGCCGCTTTATCGCAGAGACGCTCAAGGCGGCAGGGCGTATCCCACGTCTTCTTCATGGATGCGATTCTGCGCCAAGGCCTGACTGAGATGGAGGATCTCGGAATCAAGCGTGTGCTTGGTCACTCCGATAAGGCGGTGGTCTATACGGCCGATGGATATGCGCGCGCCTCGCGACGCCCGGGCGTTTGCATGGCGCAATCGGTTGGCGCGGCCAATCTCGCAGCGGGCCTGCAGGAATCCTGGTTTGCTTTTGCTCCGGTGATCGCGCTCACAGGCCGGCAGCCGGCGCAGAACCAATACCGCAATGCCTATCAAGAGCTTCCGCACGAGCCGCTCTACGCGCCGGTTACCAAATTTCGCGGAAGGATCGATGTTCCTGATCAATTGCCGCATGTCCTGAGACAGGCGTTCCGCGAGGCGATAACGGGTGTCAGCCGGCCGGTACACGTCGATCTCGCCGGCCACGCCGGACAGATTGTCCCGCCGAACTAGTACCCACTTTTCTTGGATCGTGAGTCGTGATTCAAGATATGGATGATACCCGAAGCAAGAGAAGTCCACCTTTCGTGGAAAGATCGCAAGGTGCTTGAGGCGTATTGTCGCTCGCCGGTGACGTTGCAGCGCGATTTGAAGCGGGCGCAGATAGTTCTGTTGGCGGCGGCCGGTCGCAGCACCCGGTCGATCGCCAAGGAAGTTGGGGTCCAGCCGCGGATTGTCAGCCTTTGGCGGCATCGCTATGCCGACCATGGCCTTGAGGGGCTGAAGGACAAGCCGCGGCCTGGCAAGCAGCCGATTTATACGAAGACGACCGACAAGCGGATTCTGAAGCTGCTGGACCAGCCGCCCCCGCAAGGGTTTGCACGCTGGACCGGCCCTCTGCTGGCCGAGGCGCTGGGCGATGTTGACGTCCAGTATGTCTGGCGGTTCCTGCGCAGCCACAAGATTGACCTGGCGGCTCGCAAGTCCTGGTGCGAGAGCAACGACCCGAACTTTACGGCCAAAGCCGCCGATGTTGTCGGCCTCTACGTCGCCCCGCCCGCGAAGGCCATTGTGCTATGCGTGGACGAGAAGCCCTCGATCCAGGCTTTGGAGCGAGTGCAGGGCTATCTGAAACTGCCCAATGGCCGCGCCTTGACCGGCCAGAGCCACGACTACAAGCGGCATGGCACCACAACACTGTTTGCGGCACTCGAAGTCGCCACCGGGAAGATCATCGCAGCCCATTCAAAACGGCGTCGCCGCGTCGAGTTTCTCGACTTCATGAACAGCCTCACCGCGGCCTTTTCCGGGCCGAAAGCTTCACGTCATCCTCGACAATCTCAACACCCACAAGAAAAACGAACATTGGCTCAAGGCCCACCCCAACGTGCAATTTCATTTCACGCCGACAAGTGCGTCCTGGCTCAATCAGGTCGAGGTATGGTTTTCGATCTTGCAGGGGCAGTCGCTTAGCGGCACCTCCTTCACAAGCCTCAAGCAGCTTCAGGACCACATCGATGCCTACGTCAACGCGTACAACGACCAAGCCCAGCCCTTCGTCTGGACCAAGAAAAAGGTCCGTCAGCGCCGATTCAAAGGCCGCCGTATCACTCAGCTCTGATTCCGGGTACTAGGGCGCAATTTCCCTGGCACAATCGGCATGCATGGCGATCCGCTCGCCTCACTGCGCGTGCTCGATCCCGTCATGGCGCCTACCGAACGTTCCGAATGGTTGTGGTCTCGTCTTACGTCGCTAAGTGGCGAGCCGATGTCGAGGCGGAATGTGCTTCGGATGCCGTGCCGATGCGCCCTGAGCGGCTATGTCGCGAGTTAGGTAGGTGGTTGCCGAAGGACGCCATTCTGGTTGCTGATACGGGCTTTGCCTCGCATTGGAGTGGCACGCTGGTCCCGCTGACACATCGAGGGCAGCAGTACCTGCGCGCCGCGGGATCGCTCGGCTGGGCGTTTCCGGCCGCGCTGGGCGCGCAGTGTGCTCATCCGGACAGGCCGGTGATCTGCCTGACCGGCGACGGTGGGTTCATGTATCATTTGCCTGAACTTGAGACGGCGCGGCGCCACCACCTCAACACGATTACCATCGTCAACAACAATCACAGACTCGCGCAGGGACGGCGCAACATCGAGGCCGCCTATAAGGGCCGGACCGGTAATAAAGAGGAGATCTATGTCTATCGCGAAATCGACTTCGCTAAGCTCGCGCTTGACATGGATTGCTTCGGTGTGCGAGTCGACAATCCGGCGGATCTTTCTAAAGCATTCGATGAGGCGCGCGCGTCAGGCCTACCTGCAGTAATCGATGTTCCCACCGATCCGTCGGCTTTGGCTCCGCTGGCTTGGAGCGGAGAAGGCTAGCCGGTAATATAGGTCATAGCCGCTGTCTTCCGGCTCGCCGCCCTCCGGGTGGATGACGTTCCCGCAATAACGGTTTAATGGCCGGGACCGCGCGCGTGACTGATCGGAATTTCGAGCGAGATTATCTTTTACAAGCTGCAGACTGACCAAGGATCGGAGCCGTTCGGCCCGCGTTCTCCCTTGACACCTGAAAAGAGCTGCTCCGTCTTTGTTCAGGCTGCACTGCCCCTCAAAACCCAGAGCGCAGAAACCGGCGCGAGCCGCAAACGGCTTTCTGGCGGCGTAGCCGTTAAGCAACGGCGTGCCCCGTGCATCCTAGCTAGTCAAACTCAAACAAGAATCTGGCTGCCTTCACCGATGACGTGATGAAGCGCTGCACCACCTGAACCCGGCGTGTTCCATGCGTGTCAGGGTGTGAAGTCAGCCAGTAGCGACGCGGATGAGGGTCTGTCCCTGATCTCCGTCGAAGGCGCGTGGTTTGTGCGGCATGAACCAGGAAACCATAATGTCGGGTTCGAAACACCAGCCGTCAATCAACCAGGTGTGTCCATGAAAGCCATCCTCTGCTCGCAATATTGCCAACCTGACGAACTGGTTCTGGCCGACGTGCCTGATCCCGTTGCCGGACCGGGCGAGGCCGTGATTGCGATCAAGGCGGCAGCGCTGAACTTTTTCGACGTCCTGATGATCCAGGGCAATTACCAAGTGAAGCCGCCCTTCCCGCTCTCGTCGGTGGCGGAAGTCGCGGGTGTGATCGAGAGCACCGGCCCCGGCGTAACAGATCTCAAGGTCGGCGATCGCGTGGTCGCCCACTGCGGCCACAACGGGGCGTGCGAAAAAGATCGCGCGGACTGCCGCATCGATCGTGAAGATCCCCGACAATCTCGACTTCGATCGTGCCGCCGGCGCCATCATCATCTACGGCACCGCGCTGCATGCGCTGAGGGATAGCGCAAGCCCGAAGCCCGGCGAGACGCTCGCGGTGCTGGATTCAGCAGGCGGCACCAGCCTTGCCGCCTGCGAGCTCCGCAAGCTGATGGGGTTGAAGGTAATCGCCTGCGCCTCATCGGAAGAGAAGCTTGCCTTTGCCAAAGCGCGTGGCGCCGAGCTGATGCTCAACTACGCCAAGGAAGATCTCAAGGAAGGCCTGCGCAAGCTGACCGACGGCAAGGGCGTCGACATCATCTTCGATCCCGTGGGCGCTGCCTATGCCGAGCGGGCCTTGCGCTCGATCGCCTGCGAAGGCCGCTTCCTTGTAATCGGCTTTGTCGCCGGCGACATTCCAAAGATGCCGCTCAACCTCGCACTCTTGAAGGGCTGCGATATCCGCGACGTGTTCTGGGGCGCCTGGACGCGGCTCAACCCGGCGAAGGATCGAGCCAATCTCGAGAAGCTCGTCAGGTGGACCGCGGAACGCAAGATCTTCTCCCATATCGACCGCACCTTCCCGCTCGCGCGAGCGGCAAACGCACTGAAGGTGCTCGCCGGCCGCCAGGCCATGGGCAAGGTGATCTTGCATCCGCAAGGCGGTGCGTACGCCGCTCTGCTGCTTGTCAATCCTTGACCCAACGTTGCTCTCGATAGCGACAAGAAAAATGCTCGCATGGCCGATCGTCGGTCGCGGTGGGCGCAGTCCTGCACGGCCTCGATTTTGATTGCAGGATGCGGATCGAAACCAGCCCTACTGTTCCGGCTCTCGTTAGCGACATTTGTCCCGCTAAAGCTGAAATTCAGCAATGAATTTCAAACCAGATGTGTTGCAGCGTCAGACCGCGTCGGCCGCCACGGGACGAGCCACCTCTGGGCGGATATGAGGGGGACAAAATCGCAATCAACGTTCCCACAGCGCGCCGACGTCCGAGCAGTCAATGAAGCCGTTAGCCGAATCGTTCACCTGCTGCGCGAACGGGGGACTGTAGCCGGTAACACATTCGCGCTTCCGTCCGGTAACCGCGATGACTTTGTGGAGGACCCTTCAGCTTGCCTCCACAAGGGGTATCCCCTCACGCGGGTGAACTTGGTATCCCAATGCCAACAAAGGTCGGACATCGTCAACAACTGCGACGCCAAGGCGTGGTTCGCAGAAACCCGTTTCCGGCCTGATTTTCGACTAGAGCGCTGACGCTCAAGGGCTCGCCGGCGATTGGACGGATGCGAGCCCTGTGAGAAAATGGTCGAAGAATTTGACTCTATGGACATCCGTGGTTCCTGACTCGCGCTCGACGATGCCCCACACTTCGGGAACTACCCCATCGGCGAGGTGCAAGGAATGGCTACCGATGAAGACTCGCACGGTGAACTGCCCCCGTTTTGACCGGACACCGGCGTTAGCCGGAGGAGCTAGGCCTAGTCCTAGGCATACGCCTATGTCCGATACGTTTTCGAAGGTGGAAGTCATCACCGGCGTTGCCCGGCGGCGGCGGTTTACGACGGAGCAGAAGCTCTTGGTCGTCAACGAGACGTGCAACCGGGCATGTCGATCAGCCATGTTGCTCGTCGCCATGGGCTCTCCCCGAGCCTGGTCTTCCGATGGAGACGGTTGATGAGTGAAGGGGGCAAGGAAGCGGTGCGGGCCGACGAGGATGTGGTCGCCGCGTCCGAAGTCCGGCGGCTGGAGGAACGGGTTCGAGACCTCGAACGCCTGCTGGGCCGCAAAACCATGGAGGTCGAGATCCTCAAGGAGGCTCTTGACCTTGCACGGATAAAAAAACCGACCTTGCTGTCGCGATCGCAGGCACCGGAGGATACCCCGTGAAACGGATCGCAGAGACCCTCGGGGTGGCCCGTTCCAACCTGGTTGAGCGAGCGGGTGGCAACCGTCCGAAGCACGCGGTCCCCAGACCCACGCCGGGGATGCAGAGCTCACGTCTGATATCCGTCGCCTGGTGGATAGCCGCCCGAGCCATGGATACCGGCGGATCGCCGCGCTCCTCAAGCGCGAGCGGCGATCCGCCGGCCACGCCCCTGTCAACGCCAAGCGCGTCTACTGGCTGATGAAGAAGAGCGGCTTGTTGCTGGCCCGGCATACAGGGCGCCGCATCCCGCAGGCCCATGTCGGAACGATCATGACAAGCCGCTCCAACGAGCGCTGTTGTTCGGACGCGCTGGAGTTCACCTGCTGGAATGGCGAGATCGTGCGGGTTGCCTTTGCCCTCGACAGCCATGACCGCGAGGTCATCAGCTGGGTGGCCACAACGGCTGGGATCTCCGGCGAGATGATCCGGGACATGATGGTCCACTGTGTCGAGCAGCGGTTCGCCGACATCTGGGCTCCGCGCAAGGTGCAATGGCTGACCGACAATGGATCCATCTTCGCCGCGTATCGCACCCTTGAGATTGCCGCCGCCCTGAACCTCGAGCCCTGCTTCACGCCGGTCAAAAGCCCCCAGAGCAACGGCATGGCCGAGGCGTCGTGAAGACCTTCAAGCGTGACTATCGCCGGCCATCCGTCGCATCGCGAAGCTGCCCGTCTACGACATCACCGACCTCTGCCGGATGACGATGGCTTCAATCACCTGAGTTCGTTATTCGCGAGTTGCGGGATATTACCCAATCGACAGCTCTTGCCTCCGCGAATGTTTGCGGCGCGCCTAATCGGTTGTGCAATTAGTAGTGCTTTCGCATTTTGGGCGATTCGGAACGTCGGCCGGCGTCTGCATTGGCATCTATGTGTCTCATTACGAGCTCAGATTTCTCGTGCCCAGCTCGAGACCCCAGGGATGATCTCAACGCATGAAAAACTGCGCATTGTCGCCATAAGAAGCAGAGTTTCGGCGATACAGGCCCCTACATTAGGAAACATCGACTTAGGAGCCGAGTAATATTTGCGCGCGATTTGGAGATAAGCTGAACTTGGGGCTGACTGTGTTACCAGTGAAGTCGTGGTCGCTGCTTAATCTTCGTACGGACGATCACGTTATCTCGGCGATGCTGAGTGGATAGCGGGGAACCGCACCAAGGAGCGAATCGCATGTTGTGCGCTGCTTGGCCTTACGTAAGGAGCGACCTTGCATCCACCCGGCGAGCCGCCGCGGCGTTTCTTGACAATCTCGAGGAGAATGACGGGTCCGCAAGTCGGAGGAACTGGGTCGCAAGATGGACTAACATCGGAGATGCCCACTGCCGTGTTGGTGATCTGAATTTCGCAAGCGGAAACTTTGATGACGCGACCGATGCTTGGCTTTGCGCATTGACCGTCTTTGAAGTTGCCAAGCGGCTAATGGACGAAGACGATCCACAGCGTGGAGACGTGTCGGTTAAAGTAGAGGCCGCGATTCAGAGAATCGAATCTCTGGCGCAGAAGGTAAACCGAGTACAAATTGCGTGCTCCGATCAGTCTGAATTGCTGGCCTATTACTTGCCTGCTGGCGGTCGCGACTTGTGCGCACCGGCGGTCATTTGCATCAGCAGGGAAGATGAGACAGGAGCTGCGCTGCTCGGAAGGCTCTTGCCTGTCGCGATTGGTCGCAGCATCTCGATTCTCATTGTGTCTCACGATGACGTAAAGAACCGGTGGCGCGGTCAATCGGAAATCTTGTTGTCTTGCTGTTTGGACTATTTGTCAGCTCGGCCCGACGTTGATACCACTCGGATTGGTGTTTATGGGGAAGGGCTGTCAGCTGTTCTAGCCACTGATTTCGCTGCATCTGATCGCCGCGTTGCTGCGGCAGTTTGCGATGGGGGCCTTTGGAATTGGGTGCGGACCCTGGCATCTATCGGCTGGATGACGAAGCCTGCAAAGGCACTGGACGACGAAGTGATGCCGGCGTATCGCTCGCGATTGGTACGGCAATTGAGATGCCCGATTCTCGTGCTCGCCGGGGGGCGGGGCACGGTCAGCCTGTCGGAGGCGGCCAAACTACAAGTTGACTGCACGGCGGCGCATATTGATTTGGAATTGGCTACGCCACGGATGGGCCGGCCCTCCCTCGGAGAGATCGAAAACTTCGTGACTATCGATGATTGTATCTTCGAATGGCTAGAGAATAAGCTGGCACGCAGTTAAACTTCCAGCGACATGCAAGCTAAGATGGGAAGCCGCAACTCTTCGGATTGAGATCCAAGAACCTCACGTTGCGTTGCCTCTTGAAGCAGGATCGGTCGCGGGCGACATACGCAATTTCGATTTGGCGTCGCACCCATGAATGTTGCGGGGAAGCAGCTAGTCTTCCAGAGCTACCTTGAAGCACTTGCGCGCGCTGCCGCTGTGCTGGTGACATTTGAGCAGGGCAGCGGCCTCGTATCCTAAACCATTGATTGCCGATCTCTCGCGGCCGTGCAGCAATGGCTCAGAGTCGAAATCGACACGAAGCGCCGGCCAGATACCAACTAGTGGCTCGTCACAGTGATTTTGACGGTTTGATACCGAGCCAGCTTAGGATCGGCAAGTTTTCTGGCGGCACGAGGATTTCGATGCTTCTGGGTGTGTCGGCTTGACGGCGAATGAGGCCGTTACGTTCGAGCGTGACGATCATCTGATGGACTGAGGGCGGGCTCACACCGAAGTGACGCTGCATGTCGGCTTCGGCGGGTGGCCGTCCGAACATGTGCGAGTAGGTATAGATAAAAGCCAGATAATGGCCCTGCTTCTCGGTAAAGCGTGCGCCTGATTTTTGACTCATGGATCGATTCGTCCGGAGCCTCCGACAGGGAGGCGAATGATGAATGTACGGTACCGGGTCGAATTGAGCCAAGCCGAGCGAGAGGAGCTGACGGCGATGCTGAGCGGCGGCAAGCATGCCGCTCGCAAACTCAAGCGGGCCCAGATTTTGCTGGCGGCCGACATCGGCAGCCGCGACGAAGAGATTGCCCGGACCGTCAGAGTAAGCGCCTCCACCGTCTATCGAACCAAACGCCGCTTCGTGGAAGGCAATCTCGATCGGGCCTTGAGTGAGGAGCCGCGTCCCGGTGCGGAGCGCAAGCTGACCGGCAAGGACTGCTGGTGGCGACCGCATGCGCCAAGCCGCCCGCCGGCCGGAGGCGCTGGACGCTGGCGCTGCTGGCCGACGCGATGGTCAAGCTCACCGATCATGACAGCCTGTCAGGCGAGACCGTGCGCCGCCGGCTGGCCGAGAATGACCTCAAGCCGTGGCGCAGGGACATGTGGTGCATTCCCCATGTCGATGGCGAATACGTCGCCCGCATGGAAGATGTGCTCGATCTCTACGCTGAAGCGCCTGATCCCGAGCGACCGCTGGTCTGCTTCGATGAGACCCCCGTCCAACTCATCGGCGAGGTGCGCCAGCCGATCCCACCCGCGCCGGGAAAGCGCGAGCGTTCGTCACCTTCGACCCGCATCGGGCCTGGCGCAAGGTCAAGGTCACTGAACGGCGCACCGTCGTCGACTATGCTCACTGCATGCGCGAACTCGTCGACGTCCATTACCCCAAGGCCGCCTGCATCCGTGTCATGCAAGACAACCTGTCGATCCATGCCCCGGGCGCCCTCTACCAGGCCTTTGCGCCCGCTGAGGCCCGCCGCATCTTGCGTCGCCTCGAGTTCCACTACACCTCGAAACACGCCAGTTGGCTCAATATGGTCGAGATCGAGATCGGCGTGCTCCAAGGGCAGTGTCTCGGTCGCCGGATCGACGATCCAAAACGCCTTAGAAACGAGATCGCAGCATGGGAGCGGCAGCGAAACAAAACTCGCGCCCGTATCAACTGGATGTTCACAACGGACAAAGCTCGCACCAAACTGGGGCGCGCCTATCCAGGCATACCCAAAGAGTCAAAATCACTGTGACGAGCTACTAGTCGCCCGTTAAGAAGCCGGATTCAGACCTGATCGGGTGGGCAGGAGCGACGATAGAAGGCCCAAGATGAGGGCCACGACTAATCTCAGCCAGGCGAGGATGCGGCGGAAGTTGTGGCCCACGGCTGAGAGGACGACGTTGGCGGCGTCTCCTGCGCGGCCTTTGAGGTAGCAGCGGCCGAGGTGACCTTCGGCCTTTAGATGTCCGATGATGGGCTCGATGGCGGAGCGGCGGCGCAGTTCGCGCTTGATGACACCGAAGACGCCGCGCTTCTGGCCGGAGATGAAGACGCGACGGGGATTTTGCGCGTCGTGTCCGCGGTATCCCTTGTCGACATAGGCCCGCTCGATCGCACAGCCGGTGAGTGTCTCGGTGCGGTCGATGACATTCCGCAAGGTGTGACCGTCGTAGGGGTTGTCGGGGATCGCCCTGGCGTGCAGCACGAACAGGCCACCGGGAGCCCTGCGGTTGTTGGTGACGATGGCGGCCTTCACACCGAACTCGTAAGGCGCGGCGGCCTTGCCCTTGCCGATGCATTCCACCTCTGGGGCATGGAACGAATACAGCTTCCAGCCGCGCTGGCGCTGCTGTTGCGAACGGATCTGTGTGGCTCGGCCAAGCGGGAGGGCGAACGCCTCCTCCAGCGCTGGCTGGCCCTTGATCTTGCGGCGGATGTCGCGGATGATCCGGCCCAGCCGGATGCGCAGGATGCGCAACTGCCGCTGATGGCGCCTGAACTGTTTGGCATGGGCGTAGCGGCCCGCCATCATCGCGGCGGCCTTGGCCACGCGAGAATAGGATTGCCGCAGCCTGACGCCGCACCTTCTCGCCAGGCGGTTGAGCCCCTTGATGGCCGCATGCAGCAGCTTGGCATCGGTCGGAAAGGTGATGGCCTTTGGCTGCACCGTGGTGTCGACCGTGATCCGCTTGAGGTCTTGGCTGCGTAACGCGCCGGCCTCGTGCGCCACCCGCAGGCTCTCGGCCAGCAGCAGTTCCAGCATGTCGCCGAGCCGCTTGCGCCAATGGCTCAGGTCCGAACGCTCGTGCGGGAAGGCGTGCTGGAAGAACTCTTCGCCGGTGAAGAACTGGAAATACGGGTCATGGACCCAGCGCTGGCACACCCCCTCATCGGACAGCCCGTAAATATGCTTGAGCAACAACAGCCCGATCATGAAGCGGGTCTCGATCCCAGGCCGGCCGTTCTCACTGTAGAGCGGCGCGATCTCGCCGTCGATCCAATCCCAATCGATCCTGCCGGCAAGCAGAACCAGCTCGTGCTTCATGTTGATGATCTGGTCCAGTCGCGCCCGGAACAAATCGTTCGATCCCGTCGCCTTGTGCTTCTTCGGCCGCATCGTCGTCCCCTCCGACGCACCACAGAATCACGGTTCACAGTGAAGGGGAATCTTGAGGATTCAGTGAGGTCGCGTGGCAGGCTCGAGCCGCGCGCTCGGTCGTGCGTGCGACCTCACAGAAGCCGGATTGAACGAAGCTGCGGAGTTGTGGGCGCTATGGGAGTAGTGCCGCGGATGCGGCTGCTGGGAAGGCGCGCCTGTGGTCGCCGCGCGTCGGCGACACATTCATCGGATGTGAAGGGCCCAATTGATCGGGCCAAGGGCGCGATCCAGCGAGCGGTTTGCTACGCTGGAACGCGTGGCCGAACGATTGGCGGGGCGTTTGGTGACGAACGCGGCCACGGCGACATCGAACGTCACCGCTGAGAAGCGGACCACGGAAGGGGTGGATGGTGCAGGTGTTGGTCATGACGTATCACAACGAAACGGTTGGTCGGGCGCGCTCGCTCGCGGGACGACATCGACGCGCCGCATGGTGCCGCCGCAATGTGGGCAGACGGGAATCTCGCATGTGGCGAGGGGATCGGGGGCGGCTTCTTGATCAGTTGGCGCGTTGCAGACAGCCAGGAGTTGACGACAGAGGGCGATCTTATCGTTGCGCCCGCCGTTGGCGAGGAAGCCGTAGTGCCGGATGCGGTGGAAGCCATCCGGCAGAGTGTGCAGGAGAAAGCGGCGAATGAACTCGTCGGCATCAAGCGTCATTACCTTGGCTTTGCGATTTTGCCGATAGTCCTTCCAGGAAAAGCTCACCTTGCCGTCGGCAAGCGAGAGCAGCCTACTGTTGGCGATGGCGACGCGATGCGTATAGCGGCCGAGATAAGTCAGCACCTGTTCCGGACCGCCAAATGGCGGCTTGGCATAGACGACCCAGTCGGTCCGTCGAAGTTGATTAAGGCGCGCGGCGAATGCAGCGGGATCGGCGAGATGGGCGAGAGCGCCAAAGAAGCCCAGCTCGCCAGCCGCGAAGGCCGCTTGCAGCTCTTGCAGAAACAGGCGGCGGAACAGCCGGGAGAGGACGCGCACTGGAAGGAAGAAGCCGGGCCGGCAAGCGACCCAGCGTGTGCCGTCGAGCGAGGGTCCACCGCCCGGCACGACGCAGTGGATATGCGGATGGTGTTGCAGGGTCTGGCCCCAGGTATGGAGGACGGCAGTCACGCCGAGCTGAGCGCCGAGATGCTTGGGGTCGGCTGCGATGGTGGCGAGCGTCTCGGCCGCGCAGCGGAACAGGATGGCATAGACGACGGCCTTGTTCTGGAAGGCGATCTCTCCGGCGGGGGCCGGCATGGTGAAGACGACGTGGAAATACGGTACGGGAAGGAGTTCAGCTTGCCGTTCGGCGAGCCATTGCGCGCGCGCCGCGCCCTGGCACTTCGGGCAATGCCGGTTGCGGCAGGAGTTGTAGGCGATGCGTGTGGCGCCGCAGTCATCGCACTGCTCGACGTGGCCGCCGAGCACAGCCGTCCGGCATGCCGTGATCGCGCCCATGACGCGCCGCTCGACGCGGCCCAGATGCTCGGCACGGGCTTGCCGAAACGCTTCGCCGTAGCGGCGGAAGATATCCGCCACTTCCAGAACCGGAGCCATCAGGTCCGCTCAGCCGGGCGGCACGACCTCCAGGCGGAGCCGGTCAAGCGGACTTGGCGTGTTGCTGATGGTCTTTGTGGCGACCTGAGTATAGCGCGCCGTGCTGGCCAGACTGGCATGGCCGA
The DNA here is from genome assembly GCF_054055815.1 of Bradyrhizobium sp. USDA 4503. NCBI lineage: Bacteria > Pseudomonadati > Pseudomonadota > Alphaproteobacteria > Hyphomicrobiales > Nitrobacteraceae > Bradyrhizobium > Bradyrhizobium sp. USDA 4503. The sequence goes on along the minus strand of NZ_JBSRXS010000001.1, from coordinate 7,916,316 downwards.
GCAACACCTGGATGATGCGCACGTCGGCCCCGTTCTCCAGGAGACGGGTCGCGAATGTGTGCCGCAACGTGTGCACTGTCACCGATTTGCTCAAGCCGGCTGCCGCACAGGCTGAACGGCAGGCGGCGTGTAGCACGTTCGGGACGAGCGGGCGTTCGTCGTCGCGGCCGGGAAACAACCATCGCTTTGGCCGAGTGAGCCGCCAATACGTCCGCAGAATCCTCAAAAGCTGCGGCGAGAGCATAACGTAACGGTCCTTGCCGCCCTTGCCGTGCTCGACCCGGATCAACATCCGTTGGCTGTCAATGTCGACAACCTTCAAGAGGACCACTTCCGATACGCGCAGTCCGGCAGCATAGACCGTGGTCAGCGCGGTACGGCTCTTCAGGCTCGGGATCGCCTCCAGAAAGCTCACCACCTCGTCGGCGCTCAGCACGACCGGCAACTTGCGCGGTTGGCGCGCATAGGCGATGCGTTCCGGAATGGTGTCGTGACCAAGCGTCACACCGTAGAAGAACCGCAGCGCGCAGACGATTTGGTTCAGCGCCGGCCAGGACATCCCCGTCGCCACCAGATGAACCTGGAAGGCACGGATATCCTCCAGATCAAGGCGGTCGGGAGAGCGACCGAAATACCGGCTCAACTTCGCTACGGCGTTGAGGTAGGATTGCTGCGTCGCCGGTGACAGATTGCGGACCGTCATATCCTCGATCATGCGGCGGCGAAGTGGGCTGATATCAGCCATCGGAAAACCTCCTGTCTGAAGGGTTGGGCTTCGAAAACCCGCAATCCTCTCAGACAGGAGGCAATCCTTGCTATGGCTCCCTACATGCCGCGACAGCGGCTTCGTTCAATCCCGATTCTGCAAAAAAACAACATGCTCTAGGCCAAGATAGCCCATGAGCGGACGTGAGGCTCAAAACGGCCCACGTCACCAACCTCGGTGGCAAATGTCACCGCGACGATTAGATCGACGTCTCGCAGTGTTTGAAGCGCCCGCACGAGCGCCTCCAAGGACCAGGCCGAGACGAACTCTTCGATCGTGCGCTCCAGACGTTCGACCGCTCCTTGGCGATGCGAACTGCTTCGACCATTTCTTGGAGCGCGATCTGATGCGCGGGATGATCGAACTCCTGTTGGCGGTGGACCCGCAGCGCCTCAACCGCCGCCGCTCGGGCGCGGACGAGATCGCGCATCGCTTCGTGGCTTTCATCGGGAACCCACACCGCCGTCAGCTCGCCGGCCCGCAGCAGCCGGGCAAGAGAAACAGCGTCCTGGCGGTTCGTCTTCACGCGATCGCCCGGCTTCCTCGGGATCAGCGACGGCGCAACACGGTGCATACATGGCCGAGCGACCGGATCAGGCGATAAAGTGCTGATTCCGATGATCTCGCCCGGGTGTACCGATTTGATCTCGCCCAGGATTCCGAGATGATCTCGCCCACCATTCCGATTTGATGTCGCCCGGGGCGCGAGGCGTTCTGGCTGTCTGGTTTCTGGCATCGGTGAAGCCGCGGGGTCAACCTTGAATCGCGGCTTGAAGCCTTTCTTCGTCTGCTGTTGGTCTGCTGTGGGGCATGTGGGCAACGCTCTTTGCGTTGTCCAAGCGCAGCGGCATGTCCACAGCGCCACTGGCTCAGGTCTTTCGGTCGGGTTTGCGGGTTCGCCGCAGGCTCTCGCCGTTGAGATCGATCCGGTGGGCGTTGTGGACCAGGCGGTCGAGGACGGCATCGGCGTAGGTGGGATCGCCGATCAGCGCGTGCCATTGATCGACGGGGAGCTGGCTGGTGACGATGGTGGAGCGGTGGCCGTAGCGGTCCTCGAGGATCTCCAGGAGGTCGTAGCGGGCTGCGGCGTCGAGCGGCTCGAGGCCCCAGTCGTCGAGGATGAGGAGATCGACGCGGCCGAGCGCACGCAGGATGCGGGGATGGCGGCCGTCGCCGCGCGCCAAAGCGAGATCGCTGAACAGCCGCGGGACACGCTGATAGAGCACCGAGCGATTATCGCGGCAGGCCTTGTTGCCGAGCGCCGAGGCGAGCCAGCTCTTGCCAACGCCGGAGGGCCCGCAGATCAGCAGGTTGGCGTGGTCGTCGATCCATTGGCCTTCGACCAGCATCGTCAGCAGGCTGCGGTCGAGGCCGCGCGGGGTGCGATAGTCGATGTCCTCGACGCAGGCCTGCTGGCGCAGCTTGGCGTATTGCAGCCGCTTCGAGAGCCGCTTGTCGCGTCGCAGCGAGGCTTCGCGTTCGAGCAGCAGCGCGAGCCATTCGGCATGGCCGAGGCTGGCGGCCTCGCCGCCGGCTTCGATGTCGGCAAAGGCCTTGGCCATGCCGTGAAGGCCGAGTGCGTGGAGTTGATCGAGGGTCGGATGCGTGAGCAAGGCGTGATCTCCTAGTTGTAGTAGCGCGGCCCGCGGATGTTGGGATGAAGGACCGGCGCGTCGTCCGCGGGGCGCTTGGGTGAAGGACGCCGATCGAGATTGTTGGCGAGGATCGATTTGACCGAGCCGTAGGTGCGCGCGCCGATGTCGATCGCCCGCATGGCGGCGGCATCGAGCCGCTGTTGCCCGTAGGATCGGGCGAGCCGGATGATGCCGAGGCAAGCGCGGAAGCCCTGCTCGGGGTGCGCCCGCTCATCGAGGATCAGGTCGCACAGCGCGGCGGTGGCCGGCCCGATCGTGGCGGCGTCCTTGCGGATGCGCTCGATGGTCCAGCCGGCGTAGCGCCGATGACTGGACGCCATGTGCTCCGGCACGGTGGTGTGCTTGTGGTTGCCGCTCATGCGCTGATGCGCGGCGATCCGATCACCCTTGTGGAAAATCTCGACGGTGCGGGCGGTGAAGCGCACCTCGACCTCGGCGCGGACGAAGCGATGCGGGACGCTGTAGTAATGCGCCTCGACCTCGACGTGATAGTCGATGCTGACCCGGCAGATCCGCCACTCGGCGAACACGTAAGGGCTCTCCGGCAAGGCCTTCAGCGCCGGCCGGTCGATCTCCTCCAGCAGCTTGCGGCGGGTGACGCCGAGCCGCCGGATCGGCCGCTCCTCGTTGAGCCGGGTCAGCAAATCGGCGATCGCCGCATTGACCTCGGCGAGGCTGTAGAAGATGCGGTGGCGCAGCCGCCCGAGCAGCCAGCGCTCGACCATGAGCACCGCCTGTTCGACCTTCGCCTTGTCCCGTGGCCGTCGCGGCCTCGCCGGCAGAATGGCGGTGCCGTAATGCGCCGCCATGTCGGCATAGCTGCGGTTGATCTGCGGGTCGTAGAGGCAAGCCTTGATCACCGCGACCTTGGTGTTGTCCGGCACCAGCAGCGCCGGCACGCCGCCGATCGCCTCGAAGGCGCCGACGTGGCCGTCGATCCAGTCGGCGAGCCCCTGGGTCCAGGTCGCCTGCGCGTAGGTGAAGCTCGATGCGCCGAGCACCGCGACGAAGATCTGGGCGGCGCGCCGCTCGCCGGTCAGCCGGTCGATCACCACCGGCACGCCGTCGCCCGCATAGTCGACGAACAGCTTGTCGCCGGCCGCATGCGACTGGCGCATCGTCACCGACAGGCCGCCTTCCCAGGCCCGGTAGAGTTCGCAGAACCGCGAATAGCGATACCCGCCGGGTTCGCTTGCGATGTACTCCTCCCACAGGATCGACAGCGTCACGTGCTTGCGCTTGAGCTCGCGATGCACCGCCGCCCAGTCCGGCTCCGCCTGCCGGCGATGGCCCCGCCGGGTGCCGGGACCGGCACCGGCGCTGGCGAACAGCCAGGCTTCCAGCACCGCGTCGGTGACGTCATCGGGCAACGGCCAGCTCAGCCCCGTCGCCTCGAACCGGCGGATCGTCAACCGCACCGTCGAAGCGGCTGTCCCCACCCGCCGCGCGATCTCACGGGTCGCCATCCCGGCCGATCTCAATCTGATCACATCGCGCACATGGCGCATCGCAAACCTCTCCGTCGGCATCCAGGTCCCCCTTCGCAAAGCCGAAAGGCGGGACCGTAGCGGAGCCAGAAGAGGCCTCGTCACCCCGGGCGACATCATCCCGGAATGGTGGGCGAGATCATCTCGGAATGGCGGGCGAGATCAAATCGGAATGGTGGGCGAGATCATTCCGGAATGGTGGGCGACATCGAGCGGAATCAGCAATAAAGGCCATAGCCCGTCGGACCGGCCTCATAACAGAAATGCAGCCCCCCAAACCGGCTGGCGATCCGTTCAACGACCCGGCGCATGCCGGTCGCCGACGCGTCGACCTCACCGAAGAAACGAACCTCTCCTTCCCGGCCCGTTTCCGCGATCGCGATGGCGTTTTTCAGCTTCGCGACGTCGATTCCGACAAATGCTTCCCTATAATCTATCACGGCTCGTCCTCCTGTGATGAGGATCGGCTCGGTACGCCCGAGCAACCCTCGGACGCGCAGTGTAGGGCGAGCCACCTCACCGGAAGAGGCGGACATACGGCCTTACAGGAAACTCGCTCAGCCGGGCAAAGAAGCAGGGTATGCGTGGAAGCTAAAGCCTGATTTCGTCCTTACGGAAGTTAAGGGCGTCCTCGACAATGGCGAGAGGTTCGCCACGCAAGATTCGATAGATTCGAAGCAGGTACTCCCCAACAATACCGAGCAGAAACGCGTGCAGGCCTATTCCGAACAAGAGCAGCACGTAAACGCTGGCGAACCCGCGCGGATAGTCCGGCTGAACGATCTTTCCGATGACGAAATACAGCCCGCCGACGATACTGATCACGAGCGCAGCGGCTCCCACAAAGGAAGCAAGGCGCAACGGAACGACCGAGTGATTGATAATCCCGTCAAGCCCTAACTGGATAAGTCGCACGAGGTTGAATTTGCTTTGTCCGAGCGTACGAGGATCCCGCTTGTAGGGAACGCCAATCTGCTCGAACCCGAGTCCGGCGATCATACCGCGAAGGTAAGGACTGGGCACGTTCATTCTTCTCAGTGCGTCGAGGACCGTGCGATCGATCAATCGGAAATCGCCGACGTCCCTGGGAATGGGGTGCTCGCTCAATTTGTCGATCGTCCAGTAGCCAACCCGCCGAAACAAGTTTATCGCGGCGCCTTCTGATCGCACCCTCCGAATGCCGTATACAACCCGGTAGCCCGATCGCCACAAGTCAAAGAACTCGGCAAGAAGCTCGGGCGGATCCTGGAGGTCGGCATCGATGTGCATCACGGCGTCGCCGTGCGCATGCATATAGTTGGCGAGAACCGATCGCTGATACCCGGCGTTCTTGCTGAAGCGAATGGCCCGTACCCGGGAATCCTTGCTCGCCAGCTGCGAGAGCTTCGTCCAAGTCAGATCACTTGAATGGTTATCGCTGAACACGAATTCGAGTGTGCAGCGCCCCGCCATCGTTTCGCCCAGACGGCAAAGTCGCTCGTACAACGCATCAAGATTGTCAGCCTCATTGAGGACAGGGATGGCAATCGTGATCAACGGAAGTGACGATTGTCGATCACCGCGAGTCTTGGATGGAGCTTCCTGGGTAAGCATCAGGAGTACCTTTCTATCTAGAACAGGTTGAACAATCCAAGGTCATTCCCCCTCGGGCGGCCTTGAGCGAGGTAGGTGCTGACGGTCGCGCCAGCAACACAGGATACGTCGGCCAGAGGCCGCAACGCGGTTAGGTACTTGGTATAATAGACTGCGACCATGTAAATCCCGGACAACACGCAGAATGCTTCCACGCTGGCCAGTGCGCCCATGCTCCTAGCGCCATAACTGGAATGGACCAATAGCGCCACAGGCGCCAAAGTAAATCTTACAAGGCCCATCACACGCTGTCTCCGGGATCTCGTCGGGCACCATTGAAATCGATAATGTCGGCGAGCATGCGCGCTGCCATGTCGTCGCCAGCCAGCCAAGCCTTGTGCCAGGATACGATCCGGGTCAGGGCGGTGGACAAGTCCCAACGCGCATGCCAACCCAGCTTCTGGCCTGTCTTTGCGCAATCGAGCCGCAGATGGTGGTCCTCATGCAGTTGTGGTGCATTGGTGACGGTCCAGCGGGCTTCCGGCGACCACAGGCCGGTCAAGCGATCGGCAATCCAAGCCACCGAGTGGGCTTTGGCTGGGCGGAAATTCCATGCATCAGCAAAGGCCAAACCATCGGTGAACAGGCGCTCAGCTAACGCAAGATATCCCCAAAGGGTGGTGAGCACGTGTTGCCACGGACGAATAGCTATCGGCGAGCGGATTTCCACCTCCACCCCCGCAGCGATGGCGCGCAGGATACCGGGGATCAAGCGATTCTGGGCCCAGTCGCCACCGCCGATCACATTGCCGACACGAGCCGTGGCCAACGTCACGGCGTGGCCCACGTGGCTGCCGGGCGGAAAAAAAGAGTCACGAAAAAGCCGAGAATACAAGTTCGGCACAGACTTTGCTGTTGCTATAGGGATCACGTCCGCCGAGCCGGTCGTTGTCACGATAGCCCCAGATCCATTCACGGTTCTCGCAGCACTTGTCGGAGATGATGTTGAGCACGGCGCGGACCGAGTTCACCTGCCGAAGGCCTGCAATAAGTGCACCGTTCCCATGACATTGGTGCGATAGGTCTCATTTGGATTGGCATAGGAATAGCGCACTGATGGTTGTGCAGCCGTATGGATAATGACATCGGGCGCAGCGCTACAAACGTGCTGACCAAACGATTGTAGTTGGTCACGTTCCCCAGAATCGACTCCATGCCAGCCCCGACGCGGATTTTAAAGAGGCTGGCCATTGCGGGCAGCGCGTAGCCAGTCACCCGCGCGCCGAAATGTTGCAGCCAAAGCGCGAGCCACGAGCCGTTGAAGCCTGTGTGCCCGGTGAGAAAGACGCGCTTGCCTGTCCAGAAGTGGCTCATTTTTCCCACACCTTCCATGGGGCCCTGCCCTCAACCCAGAGCGCTTCGAGGAATGTCTTGTCGCGCAGAGTGTCCATGGGCTGCCAGAAGCTGTGGTGCTGGTAGGCCGAAAGCTGTTGCTGCTCAGCCAAGGCTGCGAGCGGCTCGCGCTCCCAAACAGTGGAGTCATCCACCAGCAGGTCAATTACTTTCGGCGAGAGCACGAAGAAGCCACCATTGATCATCCCCCCATCACCCCGGGGTTTTTCCTTGAAAGCGGCGACGCGGTGATCAGCGCGAATTTCGAGGGCGCCGAAACGGCCAGGCGGATAGGTAGCAGTTAGAGTGGCGAGCGTACCCTGGCGACGGTGGAAGGCGATCAATGCGGTTATGTCGATGTCTCCCACACCATCGCCATATGTCAAACAAAAGGCGTCGTCAGCGGTCAGATAATTAGCAACTCGCTTGAGCCGACCACCAGTCATGGTCCTCTCGCCGGTATCGACCAGCGTCACCTTCCAAGGTTCGGAATGGTGCTGGTGAACCTCCATGCCGTTTTTCGTCATGTCAAAGGTGACATCCGACATGTGCAGGAAGTAGTTGGCGATGTATTCCTTGATCAGATAGCCCTTATAGCCGCAGCAGATGATGAAATCGTTGATGCCATGGTGCGAGTAGATTTTGAGGATGTGCCACAGAATCGGCTTGCCGCCGATCTCGATCATGGGCTTGGGCCGAAGGTGGGTTTCCTCGGAGATTCGGGTTCCAAGTCCACCCGCGAGGATCACAGCTTTCACGACTGGCTCCATTTCTGGCTGACCGGCCGTTGTCGGCGCGGGATCACAAGGAAGCTGAGACTCCATCCCAACGCCGTGGTGAGCGTGACGTTCGTCATGCGAAGCACTGCGATGTCGTCCTCTGCCCATCGATATGTCCAGTGATAGACGAAGCCGAAAAGGGTCGGCGGAATACTGATTTGCGTAGCGAATCGGTTGGCGATGGAGTGAAGGAAGAAACCTTCGTCGCTGAGCAAGAGCCCGTAACTGCTATAGTGTAGCAGCCAAGTGAAAAGGATTGCTGCGGTTACAGCGGATAGAGCGAGCAAAGTTCGATCCAGCAAGGCTGACAACCTCCTTCCGCTGGCACAATGATCATCTTTTGGCATAGGCCCCTTCCTGCGAGCCTCGTAGACGAATCTCATTCCAATGGATATCAGCCTCGAGGAGCTTCTAACTGACCTGAGCCCCGCAATCTCCTCCAAGAACTGGTAGAGTCTGTCACCTGGGGGCGGGATGGACATGAAACAAACCGACTCACGGTAGAGATGGGGTATTCGGTCCCGATCGCCGACCTATTTGCCCAGTAGCCCCTTTTGACTGACGATCATGGACCGATTTTATCCGAAGGAGGAAAGTCATGATCTACGTCGGCCTCGATGTTTCGCTGAACTCCGTTGGGATATGCGGAGTGGACAGGTCAAGGCAGCATTGTCGGCTATGCTGCTGAAGACCGATCGCAAGGCGCCTATCTCGGTTTGACGTCCCAATATAGCGCGGCAATCTGGGTGCGAAGAGCGTGACGGTCAGGATCGCGAGTCAGTGTCGCGGCGTGATGATGATCACCGCGATGATTGTCGCGCGCAAGAGCGCATTGCCTCGCCCTAAATTGTTACCGGATGCTGAGCCGTTGCCTCACGTAAATTGCTCCCTTGGATCGGGAACGAGCGGGGGCGAAGACGGGGTGGCTAAGGATGGCAACGCGGAAGGAACTGACGGCGGCAGCAGGCGCGCGCTATCGGCGTTCGGATCGCGCGAAGAAGGCGCGGATATTGGACGAGTTCGTCGACATCACCGGATTCCATCGCAAGCATGCGATGCGCCTACTTCGAGGTCAGGAAGACGCACGCCAGGGCCGACGGGCGCGACGTCGAGTCTATAATGAGGCAGAACACAACGCGCTCGTGCTCCTTTGGGAGGCGTCAGACCGGATCTGCGGGAAGCGGCTGAAGGCGTTAATGCCTGCGCTGATTGAGGCGATGGAACGGCACGGCCACCTCGACCTTGCCCCCGAGATCCGCGACAAACTTTTGGCGATGAGCGCTGCGACGATCGACCGCGCATTGGTGCGGGTCCGAGAAGAATTAGGTCGCAAGCGCCGGCGGCACGCGGCGCACTCATTGCGTCGCAGTGTTCCAATAAGGACGTCGGCAGATTGGAATGATCCGGCGCCGGGATTCGTCGAGGCCGACCTTGTCGCGCATAGCGGTCCATCTGCGCGTGGCAGCTTCATCCAGACCCTCGGGCTCACCGACATTGCTACTGGCTGGACGGAGTGCGCTCCTCTGATCGTGCGCGAACAGACGCTGTTGAGCACGGTGCTGACGGAATTGCGCAAACAATTGCCTTTTGCGCTGCTCGGCCTCGATACTGACAATGATACCGTGTTCATGAACGAGACGCTCAAAGCCTACTGCGAGGCGGCCAACATCGTCTTCACGCGTTGCCGGCCCTACCGAAAGAATGACCAGGCGTTCGTCGAGCAGAAGAACGGCGCCGTCGTGCGCAGGATGGTCGGCTATCGTCGGTTCGAGGGCCTGGAAGCGGCCAAGCTGCTGGCTGAACTCTATCGATCGGCGCGGTTGTTCGTGAACTTCTTCCAACCCTCGTTCAAATTGATAGCCAAGCAGCGCGACGGTGCGCGTGTGCGCAAGACATACAGCGCGCCGACAACACCACACCAGCGCTTGGCCGCCGACGCCCGCACGCCCGACGCGGTTCGTGCCCAACTCCAAGAAATTTATGCCGCTCTCGACCCGGTCGCGTTGTTGCGCGATTTCCGCGGCGCGCAGGAAGGCCTCGCGGCGCTTGCGGATACCCAGCCTATCGTCAATCCTGCTGGGGCATCGCAATCGATTGATCTCTTTCTGGCAAGTCTACGAACCGCCTGGAAGGACGGAGCTATGCGACCGACGGATCGGCCAATCGCGAAAGCGAAGAGAGGTCGGCGCCGTCCCGACCCGCTCATCAGGGCAACGCCAGATTTGCGAAAATGGTTTGAAGTCGAACCTTGGCGGACTGGCAGCGAACTGCTCTCCCGGTTGCAGGTGGAATATCCTGGAGCCTATCCGAACAAGCTTCTTCGAACGCTTCAACGTCGACTTAAATCCTGGCGCAGCGAGCAAGCGAACGCGTTACTGTTCGTTCCTACGGAGGAAACGCTTCCGGAGTATGAGGTCACAACACCCCAATGATGTGCCAGGTGCCAGCGGAGGAGGCCGGGCGCTCCGAAACCCCGGCCATCTCCGCACCCGGCCTCCTCCTCAACCCAAGCCGGGAGCAAAATAAATGAGGCAACCCATCGCACTCGGGAGCATCGATATGTGAGGCAATACGAAGAGTTTTGTTGGTTCTGATTGTCGCGGAGCGACAATCAAGCGAGTGTTTTCGGCGTCGCGTGCTCCGGCGACCGTCCTGGACCGCGCTTTCGCTCGATCGCAGTGCGGCGGCGATAGCTCTCAACGTTCATCTCGATGATGGTGGCGTGGTGAATAAGACGATCGATGGCGGCGAGCGTCATGACGGGTCGGGGAAGACCTTGTTCCATTCTCCGAAGGGCTGATTGGCGGTGATCAGCATCGAGAGCCGCTCGTAGCGTGCGCTGATAAGCTCGAACAGCACACTGCTCTCGGTCTGGTCCTTGGTGACGTAAGCAAGATCATCTAGTCACGCTGAGCTCAACGTGACTCGACTTATGGGTCGTGGTCGAGTAGCTTGGCCATTCTCACAGATCCGGGCGGGCGGCTTTCCCGTACCCGGCTCTCCCCGAGAGTAACCCGCGTCATATCCGCGCCTGCGCCCATGTGCGAGTGATGCGTGGAGTTGGCAGGCGGAAGCGTGCCGTCAGGGCCTCGAACTCCGGCCAGCCCATGCGCCGACTTTTCTGGCTACGCCGTCTCAGACAACGCAGCCAGGTCCGACGCACTTCGCGGTAGAAGCCGTTGAGCGCTGGGTAATTGTGCGGCCTGCCATAATAGCCATAGTGCCCGCGCAGCACGGCGGCGAGGCACTCGTGCTGCGTGGCGAGTGCCGCGTGCATGAGCCGCCAGGCTTCCTGGCGCAACGCCGTCAGCTTGCGCGTCAGGCGTTTCCCTTCCGTCTTGTGCTTCACGATGAACCAGCCATCTCGGGTCCGCGCACAGTAGTGAGTGAAGCCGAGGAAAGCGAAGGTCTCTGGCCGCCGCTCGCCGCGCCGCTGACGTGAGAGGGCCGCGAACCGGCCAAACTCGATCAGCCGCGTCTTGTCCTCATGAGGCGTCAGGCCGAAGCTGGCCAGCCGCGCCTTGAGGGCCAAGAGCATTTCCTGCGCATCTGCCTTGCTCTCGAAGCCCATGACGAGTCGAGTCGCCCGGGGGAGTTTCACCCCCAGGCGCTCACAGGTAGGGTCGAGGACTGGCGCGCCAGCAGGCCTTTCGACCGTGCCACGTTTCCAGTCCCCTCCACGTCGCACGCAGCATGCGGATTTCCCGCACTGCGCGCTCCCATTTGCTTCACACCAAGGCTTATGGGACCTATCCGGCTAGAGCAGCTTTCGGTCCATCGCGTCGCACTCGATAGCCGTTGAACAGCCTAAGAGTGTCGTACAACCACGACCTATTCCACCGCTTCCAGCAGAAGCCCTTTCGTTTCCGAGCCTGAGCCAGATGGCGCCTGACCTTCTTCTCCACCCAATCTTTGATGAGGCTGAAGCACTCGTTGGAGTGTCCAACCGCGAAGTAGTTCACCCACCCCCGGAGCATCGGATTGATCAGGCTTATCACCCTGTCAATCGGCTGCGACCGGTAGCGGCGAAACACCTCTTTGAGCTCGCGCAGAAGCGCCGTCCGCTTTTTGAGCTTGGGCGTGTAATGCGGCCGCATCGCTCCGCGTAGACTGCGGAGGTAGCGGAAGTCGAACCCCAGGAAGCTGAAGCTTTCACCTCGTTCCAGGTCCACGGTTCGGCTCTTTTCATCATTGATTTCCACCTGCAGCTTGGCGAACTCCTCCCGGAGTCGTTTGGTCACGGCTCCAATCAGCCAGTCATGACGTTTATAGGCGTCGATCAAGACCACCAGTCGAGTCGCCCGGGGGAGTTTCACCCCCAGGCGCTCACAGATCCGGACGTGAACGTCTCCGCTCATCCGGCTCTTACCGTCCAGCCGCCGTCTTGTGCAGCATCGGCCAATGGGCCAACAGCGTGGGGGTGCGGCACGCAATGTCCCGTACCCAGTGCTCTGCCCGTCTTCGATGTCGCCGCAGACGTTTGTATTTCGACATCGCCCATCGCGCGAGACATCGGTCGAGATGGCGTAGTGTCGGATAAAGCGCCGACTTGTAGTACCGACCATAGTAGTTCATCCAGCCTCGAATGATCGGGTTGAACATCCTCGCCAGGTCGTCGATCCTCTTATCGACCCGGCAGCGTAGTTGCCAGGCACGGATTTCCTGTCGGATTGCCTTCGTCGCGGCATTGCTGACACCGGGGCTGAAGTTGACGAAGTGCTTTCCCCAACGATTCTTCGACCGACGGGCACGGAACGTGTAGCCCAAAAAGTCGAATTTCTGTTCAGGATAATCACCTCGCCGGTCGTCATCCTTACAATAGACTATCTTCGTCTTGTTCGGATGAAGCTCCAGTCCGCATTCGGCAAAGCGCTTCGCAAGCGCCTCCTTCAGTTCTTGTGCCTGCCGCTCACTGTCGCAATGGCAGAGAATATCATCGGCATAACGCTCGAACGGGATGCTCGGATGATTTCTTCGCATCCACATGTCGAACGTATAGTGGAGAAAGAGATTCGCCATCAGCGGTGATACCACCGAGCCCTGCGGCGTGCCCTTCTCTCGGGGTTCAAGGGTGCCGTCTTCCAGTTGAACGGGAGCTTTAAGCCACCGTTCAATGTACAACAACACCCAGGCGCAGTCCGTATGCTTCCGAATCGCCTTGAGCAAAAGTTCATGCGATATCGAGTCAAAATAGGCCCGAATGTCGAGATCGAGCACGAAGGGATGCCGCCAGCATCGCTGGCGAGCAACCCCAACGGCATCGAGCGCCGACTTTCCGGGTCGATATCCGAACGAGTCTGGATGAAAGTGTTTCTCCAAATCCGGCTCCAGATATCCTTTGACGACCGCCTGAGCAACGCGATCCGACACCGTAGGAATTCCTAGCGGCCTCTTCCCGCCGTCGCGCTTGTCGATCTGCACACGCTTGACCGGCGGTGGAAAGTAGCTGCCCGAAGACATTCGATTCCAGAGCTTGTACAGATTGCTCTGCAAGTCTGCCTCGAACACCTCGATCGACTGCTCGTCCACACCGGCTGCGCCCCGATTTGCTTTAACCCGTTTGTACGCCTCCCAAACCCAGCGCTTGGGGATGTCATACGGCTTTGCTTGACGCAAAAGAGTCCTCCCGTTTCCGGTTGTTCTTCCAATCAAGCGGGACAGTGCCGTGCCTTCGCTCCGCCACCATTACAGTGCCTTCGTCACTACTACACACGGCTCCGTCCCTGCATCGCGCATTGGTACTCAGACTCTTGTGGGGCTTCCACTTGAACCATTCCCTTGGCACCGCGATACAGGTTCCCACGTTCCGCACAGAAGCCTGAACCGAGGTCACGCCACCTCGCCTGCCGGACGCCGCCTGAGCCGTAAACAGGTATCGCTCAGACTGATCCCAAGATAACGACTACCCCTTGGTTTTGACGTCTTCCCTACGCTTTCGACAGTTCATCGGTGGTTCGCTTGCGCTCGTCTCCTCGATCCTTACCTGACAGAGTCTTGCTCTGCCTTTTCCGGTCTCGCTCACCACCTCGACCATTGGGCCGAAGCAGCAGCCGGTGGTTTGAACCCTGATCCTGCAACCCGAGTTCGAGGGGCCGACCCCCATCTTCTGTGCAGCAAGGCTGCTCAAAGGTGCTCTACATCACACCTCCTCCGCGCCGTCGTGGCGCACGATCGTCCGCGAAACGCGCGTATTCGACGTAGGTGTACTTGCCATTGCGGGTGACTTCCGCGCTCGCTCCAGCATCTTGTCCACCTCATTGAGGTAGAGATTACTGAGCAAGGGCGATATCACACCGCCCTGAGGAACGCCCTTCCTGCCGGAGGCTTTCAGCATGATCTTCAGGAGATGCATGATGTCCGCGTCATCAACCCGCCGCGCCACCTTCTCCAACAGCCGGTCATGCCGGACGTTGTCGAAAGACTACTCGACAGACTACCCACCACCGCGCTCATCATCTCGACGACTATCCCGATCAGGTAACCATCGTTCGGTCGCGCCAATCCCTTTGAGGGATCTGCGCTTAACGTGCTTGGCTGGTGTCATCGACGCGGCGAACTTCATCTGACGCTTGTACTGCCCGATGGTACCCGTGCCCTTGTACCGGCCGCGTGGACAGATCTGCCTATCGCACAACATTTACCGCGTGCAAGCCCGCAATGCGCTCGAGCGGCATTCCTGGCTTCCCACGCCGAGCTGCTGCACGCCCGGACGATCGTCGACGCTTTGCTGCGGCAATTGGATGCCGCGCATACTGTCCTGCCACCGGAATCGGAGGACAGCCATGCATGCAGCAGCTAAGCTTTCTCGACCCACCACCTCAGCGCGGGGCCGTACCCGTATGGGGGCCCTCGATAAAGAGCAGCGCGCACATCTCGTGCTGCGACTCGCCCGACTAATCGCCCGAGCAATCGCCACTGCCGGAGATCACAACGATGAACGAACTGAGCAAGATCACCGCTGAGCACCTCTGCCGATGCGCAATCGTCTACGTGCGTCAGTCCAGTACGACGCAGGTCGAGCATAATCGCGAGTCCACTGCCCGTCAGTACGAGTTAACCGAACGCGCCGCGCGGCTTGGTTGGCGACGCGATTAGGTGAAGGTCATCGATGAGGACCTCGGTGTTTCCGGTTCCGGCCTTTCCGAGCGCACCGGCTTCGCGCGTATGACCGCGGAGGTCGGCCTCGGCCAGGTGGGCATTGTGCTCGGCTTGGAAGTCTCGCGACTAGCGCGCAATAGTGCTGATTGGTACCGTCTGCTCGATCTATGTGGCCTGACCCACACGCTCATCGGTGATGGAGATGGGATTTATCATCCGGGCTTGTTCAATGACCGCCTGGTGCTCGGGCTCAAAGGTACGATGTCAGAGGCCGAGCTGCATGTGCTGCGTGCGCGGCTGCTCGGTGGCATCCGCAACAAGGCCGCACGCGGAGAACTGCACCGCGGGCTGCCGGTGGGTCTGGTACGGGGCGACGCCGACGGGGAGGTGCTGTTGCATCCTGACGAGTCGGTGCAAGCCGCGATCCATGCTGTCTTCGACCGCTTTGCCGAATTCGGCTCGGCACGACGCGTGTGGCTGTGGTTCCGCTCGCAAGGCCTGCGCTTTCCGCTGCACTCCAACAGCCTTGTCGATCTCCGCTGGGTCGCCCCCACTTACACAAAGATCCACCAGGTCCTCACCAACCCGTTCTATGCCGGCGTTTATGTGTATGGCCGCACCCAGCAGACATGCTATCTCGATGCGGGCGGTCGGATCCGAAAGCGCATCCGACAACGCGACCGCGAGCAGTGGCCGGTGTTCATTCGTGACCATCATGCCGGATACATCGATTGGAATACCTTCGAGGCGAACCAGAAGCGACTGGCGCGGAACATCCATCTCGACCGCACCAGAGCGGGGGTGCCGTGAGAGAAGGCGCAGCACTCCTGCAAGGCCTCGCCGTATGCGGACACTGCGGTCGGCGCCTGGCCGTACACTACAGCGGCCGGCTCTCGGCGCCCGGATATCACTGCGCCGGCAAGAACATCGTCAACGGCCGGGGCGAGTACTGCCTCAACATCGGCGGTGTGCAGATCGATGCGGCTGTCGCCGAAGCGTTCCTTGCGGCTCTCGCGCCCGCAGGCCTAGAAGCCTCGCTCCAGGCGATCGAGCAATTCGACGCCGATCACGAGACGACCCTCGCGCAGTTCCGTCGCGACGTCGAGCGTGCGCGCTACAACGCGCAGCGCGCCGAGCGACGCTATCGCGCCGTGGACCCGGAGAATAGACTCGTCGCGCGTGGACTCGAAGCAGAATGGGAAAGCGCTCTGCTGGAACTGAAGACTGCCGAATCCGAACTCTCGGACCGCGAACATGCCCGACCGCGCTCGCTTACGCACGAAGAACGCGACGCGATCCTTGCACTCGGTAAAGACCTCAAGCGTATCTGGTTCGCTCCCACGACGAGCGATCGCGATCGCAAGGAGTTGCTCCGCACGCTGCTCGACGATGTCACCTTGAGAGTCGAGCGCGATAAATACAACGCTCACCTGACGCTGCGTTGGCGCGGCGGTCTCTTCAGTGAAGTTAATGTCCCATTGCCGCACTCGTATCCATCGCCGATCCGCACCGCCGACGATACGATCGATCTGCTGCGGCGACTGGCTGCACATTATCCCGACACCAAGATCGCCGGCATCCTCAATCGCCAAGGCCGTACAACGGCCACAGGACTGTCGTTTACGGCAAATCGTGTGTCGAGCCTGCGGACGCACTGGGAGATCCCGTGCTTCCAGCCGAAACAGCAAGTGCAGGACGGCGAGTGCATGACGATCGAGAAAGCAGCACGCGCTCTCGGGATCGCACCCTCTACTTTGCATCGCTGCCTCAACGATGGCTTCATTGCCGGAGAGCAGATCACACCTGGCGCGCCGTGGCGCATCCGTATCAATGACGAGTTGCGGTCGCGCTTTTCCACACTTGCTGCTTCGAGATATCAAACGGTTTTCGCTGCACTCACGCGCCTCCTCCTCTTGCGAGTTGAACGCCAAATACAGCTGTCTGACCCGACCCCTTTTGCTCCAGCCGCATTACCAGCCTTCATCGCTCGTACGAGTCGGTCCGTCCCAGTGCTCCGCATCGGGTGTTTCGCCTTGTGGTTTTGGCCACTTGTGCTTTTCCCTTGCCATCGGAACGACTGGTTCCCGCAGTGCCGTACTGAAGCCTGAGTCAGAGTCACGCCCCCTATACACCGGCCGCCATCTGTCCAGTAATCAGGTTTCCGACAGATTTGTCCCGGGCTCTGCACCCGCACCCGGTTTTGACGACATTTGATTTTAACGACGCGTCTTCGAGGGTTTATTTGCATTCGTCTCTCTGACTCGCACCTGCTGGGGTTCTTCCCCACGCTTTACTCCAGCGCTCACGACCATGGCTCTTTACCTAGGCCGCCTGGAGTGGTTTGAAGCCTGCTCCTGAAAACCGACTTCGGAGGGCCCGCCTCCATCTTCCGTACAGCTTCTTGTTTGATTGGATTAGTTCATCCTGAACCTCCTCTCTTACGACTGCGGCACACAGTGCAGGTAGATGTTGCCGAGGAGCGGTGAAATCACCGTCGCAAACAGCGAAGGCCACCGAGGATCTCGACCTCGTCGAGTCCAAGACTTCCTGGCCTTTGGAGGCCGAGCGTCACAATGGCGTCGCCCCCCAATGCAGGGCTGGCGGCGCTGCTCACATTTGCTCGCTTTCTTGCAACCGAACAGCCTGCCTATCTAGCCAAGCTGCAGCGCGTGCTAGGCATACCGTTCAAACGCAGCGCACGCAGCAAGCCGATCGAATAAAGTCGAAGCGCTGCTCAAATCGATCGATCGCTCCACAAACAGGTAAGCGCGACTACGCCTTGTTTCGCACTGATGCTCAACACGGGTGCCCGCGTTCAGGAGATACTCGATCTGCGGCTATCCGACATCCGCACTGATCCTCCTCGTCAAGTCCGGCTGCACGGCAAGGGCGGCAAAACACGACTGTGTCCAATTTGGCCGCAAACTGCACGGCTTCTGCAAGAACTCTCGAACAGTGCTGCTCACTCAGAAGTCAGGGACGCTCCGCTATTCGTGAACCGCCAGGGCAACAAGTTGACCCGCTTTGGCGTTCGTTACCTGCTCAAGCACATCACAGCCGGAGCCAGAGCAACCCGCACACTGTTAGGAGAAGCGCATCCATCCGCATTCCTTGCAGCATACAAGCGCCATTTTTCTTCTTGCGTCCGCTGCCTCCATTTGTTCCAGCGCCTGGGCATCAAGCATCGTCCCGGCCCGATCCTTCTTAGAGGTGAGAGATGACCTCTGGTGGCTCGCTCAGATCAGCGTCAAAGTTGACGAGACAAAAGCGTCATGTTTCGAGGATCAGGCGCAGAATTACTGCTCCGCGACGGGCGATATTGCTTAAATTCAGATTCCGAAGCCCGGTACTAATTATCGAGCTGTATCGCCGGCCCGGCTTGGTGCAGGTCAAGCTTTCAGTAAAGGAGAAGTAGAGGATGATCTCTGAGGGGTTCATTACCTGTGTAGTCACAGGGGCTGGGAATTCGGTGGAGCGTAGCCCGCATGTCGGAGCAGATCGCTAGGTAGCTCGCGGGAGGAAAGACACGAATGAAAGTCCTAATCACCGGCGCGGCGGGCTATCTCGGCGCGGAGCTGGCGCGAGCATTCCGCGACGAGCACGCCCTGACTCTGCTCGACATCTGCCGTCCGGACGGAGCCGACGACGGGGGCGACGAGCGCTGGGTCGTCGGTGACGTCACTGACCTAGAGCGGTTGCGGCCGATCGTCGCCGGCCACGACGCTGTCGTGCACACCGTCGCGCTGGTCCGCGACCGTTTTTCGGCGCCATTACAACGGTACGTCGACGTGATGGTGAAAGGCACCTGGAACATCGCGCAGGCCTGCGCGACCGAAGGCGTCGCCCGCCTGGTCAACATCTCCAGCATCGCGGTCTACGGCGGCGCGCGATCGCACGACCAGGTCATCACCGCCACGGACGCGTACTCGAAGGAGGACCTGTTCTACGGGCTGTCCAAGCGGCTCGGCGAGGAGATCGTGAACGCCTACGGCGTCGTGTATCCGGAGTTGGCCACGGTCAACATCCGGCCAGGCGTGATCGCCGGCGACGGCGCGAATTCGGGCCCGGTCCGCAGCCCGGACGCCAGGCGCTACTGGTTCCGCTATGTCGACGTACGCGATGTCGCGGCGGCGGTGCGCGGTAGCCTCGCGAAGGACCCGGCACCGCGCGGCTCGTACGCGGTGGTCGCCGCCCGCGACGACGCACTGTACGATTGGCGCAGCGGTGCCGAACAGCTCGGCTATGTTCCCGAGCACACCTGGCCGTCGGTATGACTGCCACGGGCGCGCCACGGATCGCGCTGGTCACCGGCGCTAGCAAAGGCATCGGCCAGGCGCTCAGCCTCGCGCTGGTCCGGGTCGGCGTCGAGGTCTATGGCAGCGGCCGGGACACCGAGGGGCTGGAGCAGACCCTGCAACTGTGCAAGCCGTACGGTACCTTCCACCCGCAGGTCGCCGAGGTGCGGTCCGAGGCAGACGTCGAGCGGGTGGTCGCCGAGCCGCCCCGGCTCGACTTCTGCTTCAACAATGCTGGCATCGCCCGATGGCGGCCGTTCCTGGAGACACCGCTGACCGAGATCGAGGAGATAGTCGCGGTCAACGTACTCGGCGCGTTCCTGGTGATGAAGGCGGCCGCGGCTCGCATGGCGCGCGAGGGCGGTGGCCGGATCGTCACCATCGCGTCCGACGCGGCGACCAAGTCAATCCCAGAGATGGGTCCGTACGTCGCCAGTAAGCACGCCATTTCCGGATTGTCCAAGACGGTGGCTGACGAGCTCGCATCCAGCGGCGTCCAGGTGACCACGGTTTACCCGAGCGGTGTCCACACGTCGCTTCTCATGAAGGAACCCCTTCCACCAATCCGGCCGGGCCGTATGGATCCCGACGAACTCGCCGGCACGATCGTCGCGGCGATGCTCGCGGCCGGAACCACCGTTAGGATCGCCGAGCTGCACCTCCAGGGCTGGAAGTACCGCCGGCCGTAGGACGTCAGAATCGGACGGCGCCGATGCCGACCACGTGCGGTCAGCAGCACGGCCGCGGCCACCCCGGTAGCCGTTCGACCCGCGGCGAGAATTCGCCCCCCGACCGCGCAACGCCGGCCCGGCGAGCCGGGAGCCGCGCCGAGGCCGCAGCACGATCACGGCGACCACGAGCGCTGCCAAGGCGCTCATCGCTACTCTGCGCGGGGATCGCACTCTAGATGTGAGCTTTCAGGAGGTTGATGGGATGGACGCCCCTCACGGCATCGCTGTGCCAAAGCGGCGTCGTTGACCATCACTTGAACGGAGGTGTCCATGTCGGAAGTTAGCATAATCGGGTTGGATCTGGCGAAGAATGTGCTCCAGATGCACGGCGCGGATGCATCTGGGGCCGTGCTTTTCCGCAAGAAGCTGCGCCGCGACCAGGTGCGCAAATTTCTTGCCACGCAGCCGGCTTGCACGGTCGCCATGGAGGCCTGCGCCAGCAGCCATTACTGGGCGCGCGAGATCGCGAGGCTGGGGCATGAGGCGCGACTCATTGCGCCAGACTATGTAAAGCCTTTCGTGAAGCGGCAGAAGAATGATGCCGCCAATGCGAAAGCGATCTGCGAAGCCGTCCCGCGGCCGACCATGCGTTTCGTGGCGGTGAAGAGCGCGGAGCAGCAGGCGGCGGCCGTTGTGTTTCGCGCTCGCGACCTCCTGGTGCGTCAGCGCACCCAGACCATCAATGCGATCCGCGGCCATCTGGCCGAATTCGGATGGTAGCGGCGCAAGACCCCTCCCATGTTGCCAAACTCGTGTCGGCGATCGAGGACCGTGACACCGACATTCCTGAGCTGGCCCAACCGACCCTACACCTTCTCGTGGAGCAGTTGCGATCACTGGACGAGAGGGTGGCGCCGCTCGACAGAGAGCTCGCCCGGCGCGCGAAGGAGGATGCCGAAGCGAGGCGGCTGATGACGATCCCGGGAATCGGGCCGATCATGGCGACGGCGCCCGTCGCCCTGACGCCGACAGCGCAGGCCTTCAAGAGAGGACGCGACTTTGCGGCGCGGCTGGGGCTCACCCCGCTGCAGCGCTCCACGGGCGGAAAGCAGAAGCTCGGCGAGACATCTCGCATGGGCGAACGAACCCTACGTCGACTGCGGATGCGCTGGGCAATGCGCAAAGGCTCGATCGCAGATCCTTGGCTTGCGCGCATGCTTGCCCGCAAGCCGCCCATGCTGGTGATCGTCGCCCTCGCCAACAAGATGGCACGTATCGTCTGGGCATGGATACGCGCCTCGAGCACGCGAGGTTGAATTGGACCCGATGCGCGAACTCCCATACGGGCCGGCGGCATGTGACAGCCGCAGCAAATGGCCGGACACATGTCAGCACCCGACCACGCTCCGTGCTCTTCGGAAGATTCTTCTTGCACCAACGGGGGCGTCCACACATGTCCATAACGACGATATCGCCGGACCTCATCAGCCGGGTCACCGACGCCGTCGTCGAGGAGGCCCGGGAATGGCAGAGCCGGCCTCGCGACGCCGTGTACCCGATCGTCTTTTTCGACGCGCTGCGGGTCAGATACGCGACGACGGGCCTGGTCAAGAACAAGGCCCGTCTACGTCGCGCTGGCATACAATGCCGATGGCGAGAAGGACGTCCGGGGGATGTGGATCGAGCAGACCGAGGGTGCTAAATTCTGGCTGCGGGTCGTAAACGAGCTCAAGGCGCGCGGCGTCAACGACATTCTGATTGCCGTCGTCGACGGACTGAAGGGCTTCCCGAGGCGATCACGTCGGTCTACCCGCAAACGTTGGTGCAGGCCTTGCATCGTGCACCTGATCAGGAACAGCTTTGCCTTCGTCTCCTGGAAGGACCGCAAGGCGATCCTGCCCTCGATCAAGACTATCGGGCCGAGAACGCCGACACAGCTCTGGTGCGGCTTGCGGAGTTCGAGGCCGAATGGGGCCAGCGCTATTGCGCCATCGGGATCTGGCGCAATGCGTGGGAGGACGTGGTGCCGTTCTTCGCTTTCGCGCCAGGCATCCGCAAGATGATCTACACGACCAATGCAGTCGAGGCGCTGCACCGGTCGCTGCGCAAGATCATCAAGACCCGCGGCAGCCGGCGTCCATTGGTGCCGGCCAGTTGAATGGACCGCCGCACTGGGACAGTTTGCCATCCAGTTCGGCGCGCACTTTCCGGGGGCAGCGCGCTGATGATCGAACCGACCTCACGGCGCCGACGATGGTCGCTTGGTCCGAGCCTTCGCCGTTAAGCCCCTCGCCCGCAGCGCGCCGCTCCGCGCTTTCCGAGCTTGACCACTCGGTCCGGCCAAGCAGAGTTGTCGGCCATGCCGTCGATACCACCCCTCAATGTCTAAAACACCAAAATCCACCTTCACAGAAATCCCCTACACAGAATTTCGGACATTCCCGGCAGCGATGCTGGTGCTCGAACCGATCTTCGAAGCCGACCTTCCACCCGATCGCCTCGTTGGCCTGCGTCAGCAAGAACGTCTGATGGCGCAGCCGCCCGAGCAGATAGGTCTGGGCGAAGCGCACCCCACCTTCGACCTTGGGCTTGTCCTTGGCGCCGCGGTCGCGCTGGGAGGACGGCGACACCATAATGCGCCGTCATCATCCCGTAGCTGCGAGTGATTTCGGGATCGTAGAACGACGACTTATGCACCGCGCTCTTGAGATTGTCCGGGTTCTGTGCCGGACATCGTTATGTGCCGAATGCCGTCACAACCTGCATTTCTAAGCATTATCTCCGCGCCAGCGGCAACATAACGGAGCGCTCGTGGCATGGTGATCTTCTTCTTTCCTTAGGAGATTGTCATGCTGGAGAAGTACTACATCCGCCCCACCACCATCGATCGCATTCACAAGTCCTGGATCGCTTCCGCAGTCGAGCAATACGTCAGCTGGATGGCAGAGCGTCGCTATACGGATAGCAGCGTGTCTCGCCGGATTCCCATCGTGGTGAGCTTCGGCGAGTTCGCAAAAGCTCACGGCGCCAGCGATGTCAAAAACCTGCCCGATTACGTCGAGCCATTCGTGCAAGCGTGGGTTGGTGAACGTGCCGGAGGACGACGCTCAGCCCGGCGACGTAAGCAGGTTGGCAATGAAGTCCGCAATCCTATCCGCCAGATGCTAAGGCTGACGATCCCCGGCTACATTGGCCGGGGTCGTCCTCATAAGCCAGACAACCCGTTCGAGCGCCAAGCTCCGGCGTTTTTGAGGTACCTGACCGAAGAGAGGGGACTTCGCCAGCGTTCGATACACCAGTACCAATTTAATTTGCGTCAGTTCGCGGCCTACCTTGAGCGCATCGGCGTCCACGACCTCGCAAAACTATCGCCAACCGTGCTCAGCGGGTTCATTGCCGAGTACGCTCCACCACGAGTTTCCTGGTCAACGGTGCGCAATGCATGCGGAGTTCTGCGGGTCTTTTTGCGTTATCTCAATCGTGAAGGGGTTATGGCCAAGGATCTCAGTTCGCTTGTCGAGTTTCCGCAGTCGTACCGGCACGCTGGCGTGCCACGATCAATCAGTTGGGAGCAGGTCGAGCAAGTGCTGGCGGGTATCGACAGACGGTCCGCCTCTGGCAAGCGCGATTATGCGATGATGCTGTTGCTTGCGACCTATGGGCTGCGGGCAGCGGAGGTCGCCTCGCTCACGCTTGATGACATCGACTGGCGCAACGAACGGCTTAAGATCCGGGAATGCAAAGCAGGCAATACCACCACTTATCCGCT
Source organism: Bradyrhizobium sp. USDA 4503 (assembly GCF_054055815.1). NCBI lineage: Bacteria > Pseudomonadati > Pseudomonadota > Alphaproteobacteria > Hyphomicrobiales > Nitrobacteraceae > Bradyrhizobium > Bradyrhizobium sp. USDA 4503. The sequence goes on along the minus strand of NZ_JBSRXS010000001.1, from coordinate 7,892,832 downwards.
CTCGGCGGGGTGGGAGCAGCGATCGTCGATTACCTCAAAAACGGGCGACCAGCCACGACATGCCGCGAGGTGTTTATGCGCTGCTGTGCCCCGCACGCCCCGATTGGCTCCGCCGCGGTTGTCTGTCGCGCCGCCCATTTCATCCGCAAAGCCGGCATTAGCGTGCCACGAGCCGGTTCGCATGTCCTACGGCACAGTTGTGTGCAGCGCCTGCTAAACGCCAATTTCTCCCTGAAGCATATCGGCGACTACGTCGGCCACCGCAGCGCCTCCTCCACCCAGATCTACGGAAGATCGCCGTCGAACAGCTGCGTGAGGTTGCATTCGGCAATGGGGAGGACGTGCTGTGAGCTCCGATGCACGTTTCCAGAGTTTTCTCGGCCGCGAGATCGAGCAATTCCTCGCCCACAAGCGCTCTTTGCGACGGCGCTATGTTGTCGAAGAGAAGACGCTCGCGCTGTTCGATGCCTACTTGTCGAAGAACAAAATTGGTAGCCTTAGTGAGGTAACCCCGGGACTGGTGGATGAGTTTCTTCTCTCGCGTCCGCGATCGCGGCCAAGAAGCTATAATCACCTACGCTCTACGGTGGGACGACTGCTCTCGTATCTCGTCGATCACGGGAAGCTCGCCCAGACACCGCTGAGATCACCGCCGCGTCGCGGAAGATATCAGCGCACACCATTTATCTTCGACACAGACACAGCCAATCGGTTGCTCGCCCTTGCCAAGGCGCTGCCGAGCCATGGTGGTACGATCGAGCGTGGCAACACGTATTTCGTATTGTTCGCCGTGCTGTATGGGCTGGGACTGCGCGTCGGGGAGGCCTGCCGGCTGCGCCTCAAAGACGTCGATCTGGAGCGGCGGTTGCTCATTATCCGGGAGACGAAATTCTACAAGAGCCGCCTCGTCCCATTTGGACCAAAGCTCGGAACGCTCCTGGCGCAGCATCTACGTCAACGCCAGAATACGGCGCACGCAGCCATTGCTGCAGACGACGCGCCGCTGTTCTGCTTGCGCGGGGGGGGCGGCCAATCAACCCTGGCACGATCAGCCAGACCTTTCACGCTATGGTCCCGAGCTTAAATCTGCAGATCCCGCCAGGCATTTCGCCGCCGCGTCTGCACGATCTGCGACACTCGTTTGCCGTTGGTACACTCACGCGCTGGTACAGGCTCGGCCTCGATCCTCAGACGAAGCTTCTTACACTCTCGACTTTCATGGGGCACGGCGACATCAATTCCACTGCGGTGTATCTGACGCCGACCCCGGAGCTTCTCGAACACGCCAACCGCCGCTTCCGTGCCTTCGCTGCGACAACGCTTGGGGAGGATCAGTCATGACCCCCTCCCTCGGTACACTGGTTCAGTCATTTTTCACCGATCATCTCCCGGTACAGAAGGGCCTGCGGCTCGGTTCGATCCGCAGTTATCGTGACACGATCCGCCTGTTCCTGTGCTTCGTGTCCGAGCAGCGTGGTCGCCGGATTGCTACACTGGCCCTTGATGACCTGACGTTCGAACGAAGTCTGGCGTTCCTGAGGCACCTGGAGCAAGAGCGCGGTAACTCGGTGCGTACTCGCAATCAACGGCGGGCAGCACTGAACACCTTCTTTGCCTACCTCGCTGTGCGTGCACCCGAGATGCTGGCGGTTTGTCAGCAGGACGCGGCGATCCCCGTCAAGCGTACATCACTGCCCGATACACATTTCCTCGAGCGAGAAGAGGTAACGGCCTTGTTTCGTTCGCTGCCTCGACAAGGTCATCTCGCGCTGCGCGACCATACACTGTTGCTCTTCCTGTACAATACGGGCGCTCGGGTGCAGGAAGTTGCCGATCTTCGTATCGAGCACCTCGAACTCAAGCCGTCGGCCAAAGTCCACTTGCACGGTAAGGGTGACAAGTGGCGCACGTGCCCGCTTTGGGATGAGACAGTGAAGTATCTCCAGGCACTCCTGGCCCAGCATAGCGCATCGCCAGGCGAGCCAGTCTTCTGCGCTCCGAAGGCCCGTCCTCTAACGCGGTTCGGAATCTATAAGATTGTCCGACGACACGGCGCATCCTTCGATACACACGGGCCGAAATCCAGGCGGGTCAGTCCGCATCTATTCCGGCACACCGCTGCCTGCCACCTCCTGGAATCCGGTGTCGAAGTTAATGTCATACGGAGTTGGCTCGGGCACGTGAGTCTCGACACGACAAACCGTTATGCCGAGCTGACGCTGCGCGCTAAAGCCGAGGCGCTGCGCGCCTGCGAAGTGGGTTCCGATATTTCAACGGTGTCCCGGACTCGCGCCGCCTGGAAGGACGATAAAACCCTGCTCGCCTGGCTCAACTCGCTGTAGCTCATTATGTGCCCACGCGCCCATGATCCGCCCTCGAAAGCCTCGCCCACGCCGACACCGGCCACATAACGATGTCCGGCACATAACCTCGATTTTGTTACCAGTAACAAAATCGAGGACCACCTGGCGCGGTACGCCGCCGAAGAAACGGACCATGCGCACGTGCGCCTCGATCCACGCCGCAAGCATCTGCGTCCAGGTCCCTTCCGCGTAGGTGTAGTTGGATGCGCCCAGGACGGCGACGAATATCTCGGCATAGCGCACCCTCGCCGGTCGCCGGATTGGCAATCCCGATCTTCTTACCGGCGTAGTCGACGAACACCTTGTCGCCGGCCGTATGATGCTGCCGCATGACCGGCGAGAGCCGGTGCTCGAACTCGCGAAAGAGATCGCAAAATCGCGAAATATGTTCACAATCACATATTTCGCGGTTCTGCGAGCTCTACCGCGCCTGGGAAGGCCGCCTGTCGGTGACGATGCGCCAGTCGCATACGTCCGGCGACAAGCTGTTCGTCGACTATGCCGGCGACGGCGTGCCGGTGGTAATCGACCGGTTCACCGGCGAGCGACGCGCCGCGCAGATCTTCGTCGCGGTGCTCGGCGCATCGAGCTTCACCTACGTGCAGGCGACCTGGACGCAGGGGCTCGCCGACTGGATCAGTGGCCACGTCGGCGCCTTCGAGGCGATCGGCGGCGTGCCGGCGCTGCTGGTGCCGGACAATACCAAGGTCGCAGTGATCAAGGCCTGCCTCTACGACCCGCAGATCAACCGCAGCTACGCCGACATGGCGGCGCATTACGGCACCGCCATTCTGCCGGCCAGGCCGCGACGGCCACGGGACAAGGCGAAGGTCGAACAGGCGGTCCTCATGGTCGAGCGCTGGCTGCTCGGGCGGCTGCGCCACCGCACCTTCCACAGCCTCGCCGAGGTCAACGCAGCGATCACCGAGCTAATGACCCGGCTCAACGAGGAGCGGCCGATCCGGCGGCTCGGCGTGACCCGCCGCAAGCTATTGGAGGAGATCGACCGGCCGGCGCTCAAGGACTTGCCGGAGAGCCCCTACGTGTTCGCCGAGTGGCGGATCTGCCGGGTCAGCATCGACTATCACGTCGAGGTCGAGGCGCATTACTACAGTGTTCCGCACCGCTTCGTGCGCGCCGAGGTCGAGGTGCGCTTCACCGCCCGCACCGTTGAGATTTTCCACAAGGGCGAGCGGATCGCCGCGCATCAGCGCATGAGCGACAACCACAAGCACACCACCGTGCCGGAACACATGGCGTCCAGTCATCGGCGCTACGCCGGCTGGACCATCGAGCGCATCCGCAAGGAGGCCGCCACGATCGGGCCGGCCACCGCGGCGCTGTGCGACCTGATCCTCGATGAGCGGGCGCACCCCGAGCAGGGCTTTCGCGCCTGTCTCGGCATCATCCGGCTCGCCCGATCCTACGGGCACGAGCGGCTCGATGCAGCCGCCATGCGAGCGATCGATATCGGCGCGCGCACCTACGGCTCGGTCAAATCGATCCTCGCCAACAATCTCGATCGGCGGCCTTCACCCAAGCGCCCCGCCGACAACGCGCCGGTCCTCCATCCCAACATCCGCGGGCCGCGCTACTACAACTAGGAGATCATACTTTGCTCACGCATCCGACCCTCGATCAACTCCATCAACTCGGCCTTCACGGCATGGCCAAGGCCTTCGCCGACATCGAAGCCGGCGGCGAGGCTGCCAGCCTCGGCCATGCCGAATGGCTTGCGCTCCTGCTCGAACGCGAAGCGTCGCTGCGACGCGACAAGCGGCTCTCCAAGCGGCTGCAATACGCCAAGCTGCGTCAGCAGGCCTGCGTCGAGGACATCGACTATCGCACCCCGCGTGGCCTCGACCGCAGCCTGCTGACGATGCTGGTCGAAGGCCAATGGATCGACGACCATGCCAACCTTTTGATCTGCGGTCCCTCCGGGCTGGTGGCATGATGCACATCTCGCTATGTCATTGATAATCGAAGCTTCGTTGCCGCGGATCTTGTGATACTGCGCGACCATTGGTCACCGCATGACGGACTTCCTGCCGATTCAGGTCAATCTCCCGGATCACATACGGTGCGCCTACGCAACTCTGTTTGGCCGGCAGGATACCATCCTTGATTAGTCGTACCACCGTCATCTTGCTGAGACCCAAACGGCTTGCAGCCTCGTGCAGGATCAGCTCTCCACGCTCGACGCGTTCGCCATCTCGGTAGACAGGGATGTTGTGGTCGTTGCGGAAGACGCAAACGCGTTGCTGGGTCCACGTGTTGCCTTTGGCCGTGCGTGTGCCAAGCCGATTAAGAACGGACGCAATGCTCCCGTCCCGCAGCAAACGAGCCAGATCACAGATCAGCTGTTCAGTTGAAGCATCGGTCTTCCACCGATGCTGTCCGGCCCGGTTCTTCACAACTTCGAGCGCGGTGTGGTCGCCCCCCTTCCAGTGCAATTTTAGGTGCAATATTCGTGGCTCGACGGTGACGATGATCTCTTCGAGAACCGCTCTCAATATCCGCTTTCGTGTCGCGGCCGACACAGGCGCTCCACGTCTGTCCCTAGTCCAAGAATCTCTGCGCGTTCTGCGTCGGTTAGAGTGGGCGGCTGTTTGTCGCGGGCAATGCGAAGATCATCTTCGAGGCGCGCCACTTCCGCAAGCGGTTCATTCCACCGCCGCTCGAGATCTCCAGCGACCAGGCGGTTTTCTGGATCAACCGCATCATATTGTCGGTGTGCGCGAGCCGCTTCATAGCGTGCCTGCTCGAGCGCAAGCTCTATGTGCTGCAGCCGCTCTCGGCCGGCGCGCTCGCGGTCCGCGATTGCTTGCAGAGCAGCGTCTGGGCCGAGAGGCGCAATCACCGATAATACCTCGGCCGACACAGCTGCATCGATTCGCACATTGCCAAACGCAATGCACTTCGTTCGTCTTCCGTGATTAACGCTGGCATCGTTGCAAAGGTAGCGCGCAACACCTCGCAGCCCATTATGCTGCACTTTGAGCTTGCGACCGCAACGTCCACAACGCAACAGGCCGACCAGCAATCCACCGCCATTGCGCACCGATCCCGGCACCATCGCGCCCTTCATGTTAGCGTTCCCGTTGATGGTCCGTTGATTGTTCTCGTAATCCTGCCAGGAGATGTAGCCGTCGTGATGATCACGAATCAGAACTTCCCAGTCTTTCTGCGTTCGCCGTACATTACGGGTGACCAGCTTGCGGCCGGCTTCGATTCGAACCTGCGAGCCGGTCCGACCAAATACGTAGGCGCCAGCATAGATCGGATTGGTCAGCAGCCGGTGAATCGTATTGTAGCGTGGCAGCCGCCACTCTACCATTCGGCCGCGTGGACCATACACGACAATCGGCATCTTGATGCCGTTATCGCATAACCAAATCGCGACCTGGCGCACGCTGCCAAACTCGGCAAACTTACGGAACGCCAGATGGAGCGCCTCGCGCACCCGCCTGTCCGGATCCAGCTCAAGCTTGTCGTCGCTGCTGCGCACGTAGCCGACGGCCACACTCGTGTGAAGATCGCCATGTACTGCCTTGAGGCGCAGTGCTTCTTGTGAGCGCTGGCGCAAGATCGTTAGTTCCAGTTCGCTGAACGTCCCCTTCATACCTAGCAGCAGTCGGTCATTGGTGAGCTTTGGATCGTAAACGCCTTCCTCATCAATGATCAGGCTGTTCACCAGCGTGCAGAACTCCAGAAGTGTGTGCCAGTCGCGGCCATTACGGGCCAGGCGGGAAGCCTCGACGGCCAGCACAGCGCCGGCGCTTCCGGTGCAGATCGCGGTCAGCAAGCGCTCAAAGCCGGGACGCGCTGTGCCGCCCCCCGAGCGACCAAGGTCATCATCGATGACGATGACGTTTTCCCAGCCAAGCAGCTGTGCGCGAGTTGCGAGCGCGTACTGACGCCGACGGCTCTCAGGATTATTGACGAGTTGGTCCGGGGTCGATTGCCGCACATAGACATAGGCGCTGCGTGATAAATGATCAGACGTTATCTTATTCATTGTCCGCCTCCGTCACCTTTGCGCGGGCGGTGCTGCATTCGTCGAGAAGAAGTTTGAGCAGACTTGTAACTTCCAAACGAATCAGCGGATCGAGCCGCTGGTGCTGGACTGTGCCTGCCGTGACCGCCGCCAGATCGAGCTGTCGCCATTGCTGTTCCATCATCACCTCCAACCGTCCGACTCGTTCCAGATGATGGTGACGACGATACGCGCTGTGCATCAACGAGGCCGCGAAGTGCGCGCAACGAATCCAGGGGAAGCCGAGGGACTTCAACCGTCGGCAGTGCCGCGGCGGAATTCTCTGTCATCCATGCCGGCAGCAAGGCGCGAGAGCCGTCGGGCTGTTCGATCACGAAGTGATGGCGAGCCCCGTGAATGACGCGCCTCAAAGCAATGACGCGCTCACCAGCGCGTGGATGATGTCGATATTGAATGACAACTTCGAACGGATGTTCTTGGGTACTATGTCGCGTGCTCGCCCGGCGTCGGCAAGAGCTGGCTCGCCTCGGCACTCGGCAACAAGGCCTGCCGCGACAATCGTTCCGTGCTCTATCAGCGCTCCCGCGGCTGTTCACCGATCTCGCTCTGGCGCGCGGAGACGGCCGCCACCCCCGTCTGCTGCGTGCCCTCGGCCGCGTCGATCTTCTCATCCTCGACTTATGTGGAGCGCACAGTGATGTGGAGTTGAGGGCCGAAAGTCGGCGCCGGTCCGGCTTTTGACAGCCGCCAACTCCACATAATTTACCTGTAGGTCATAGCCTCTTCAGCCAATCAACGATGTTGATCGCCGCAGAAGAGACGTGCCCGGCACGAGGCGGTGCGAGGATCTCAGGGAACACCTGCATAAGCGCCTGGCGTTTGAGATCGATGTCCGCCCTTGCATAGGTCATGGTTGTGTTCAGCGACGAATGTCCAAGCCATTGACTGATGGTCGCGAAGTCGACGCCCGCCTTCAGGAGAAAGATGGCGGTCGTATGCCGCAAGGAATGGGGATGGATCCGCTTCTCCTGCAGCGTGCGGGCTGCCCTGGCTCCGACTCCGATGTGCTTCTTGAGCAGGTACCGAACGCCAAAGCGGGTCAACTTGTTGCCCTGGCGGTTCACGAACAGCGGAGATTCGCTGCCCCCTGAATGAGCGACGTTGTTCGAGAGCTCTCGGAGAAGCTGTGCGGTTTGCGGCCAAATTGGACATAATCGAGTTTTGCCGCCCTTGCCATGCAGCCGGACTTGATGAGGAGGATCAGTGCGGATGTCGCACAGCCGCAGATCGAGTATCTCCTGAGCGCGGGCACCCGTGTTGAGCATCCGTGCGAATAACGCATAGTCGCGCTTGCCCCGCGGTGTGGAGCGATCGATCGAATTGAGTAGCGCTTCGACTTCCTGCGGCTCAAGGTATTCGATTGGCTTGTTACGCGCGCCGCGTTTGAACGGTACACCTAGCACGCGCTGCAGCTCGGCTAGATAGGCGGGCTGTTCGGTTGCGAGAAAGCGAGCAAACGTATGCAGCGCTGCCAGCCGCGCATTGCGCGTGGCGACGCCATTGTGACGCTCGGCCTCCAGAAAAGCCAGGAAGTCCTGGACCTGCTTCGCTGTGAAATCGACGAGATCGAGATCCTCGATAGCCTTGGCTGTTTGCGACGAAGTAAAACGCAGGAACAGCACGATGGCATCCCGGTAGTTGCGTATGGTGTGTCGGCTGATGCCCCGGAGCGTCGGTAGATACTCACGGAAGAACCGCTCGATGCCCTTGCCGAGTTCGTTAGGTCTTTGGGATCTCATGCGGCACCTCCGGTGATGAGGTGACCGAAGTGCGTCTCGAGCCGATGGCTGGCTGCAGCAGCGAGTTGCGGAATCCAGCGCAGGTAATAGGCAGTCGAAACAATCGAGACATGCCCCATATACATCGCAAGCTTCGGCAGATTGGATTGGACATCCGCACCTTGCTGGTACCATCGCAACAGCGACCCAACCGCGAAGCTGTGACGAAAATCATGAACCCGCGGGGTTCGTCCATCGGTGCCGCAAACGTTGGCTGCTCGGAACAGCGCTTGGACTCCTTGCCGGATGCCAGTACCCGTGTAGCCGCGCACCCGCCCCTTGCTGTTGCAAAGCAAGGGGGAATCCGATGAGCAGCTCAGGGGTGGCCGAAGCCGCTTCCGGAGGTACGACCTCAGCTCCCGAGCTGCGTCCGGCGACAGCGGGACGATCCGCGACTTGTGGAACTTCGACACTCGAATGTGCAAAATGCCGTGGCGCGGATCGACATCGGCCAGCGTAAGGCGCAGCAGTTCGCCCCGACGGAGCCCTGCCGTGTAGAGCAACACCACGGCAAGCCGCATCACGGCTGGCCTGAGCGGTGACGTTGAGGTCGGCGCCAAACGATCGGCGGCAGCCAACATCCTGGCAACGTCGGCCGCTCCAAAGATGACCGGCGGTGCATGCGGACACCGACGTGGGAGGCGGTTGATATCTGGAACGAAGCAAGTTGGCTCGGTCCGCCGACGATAGAGGCAGAAGTTGCGCACGATACGCTAGCGGTTGCGCCGCGTGTTTACAGAGAGATGAGATTGTGACGCGCACCATGCCTCGAAGAGCGCTTGATCGAGGTCGGTAGAGCTGGTCTTCTCAAGAAATAGACGCAGAGCGTCGAATACGCGCTCCTCATGAACATAGGCGCGCCCGAGTGAACGTTGCCTCCGCAAATAACGGTCGACCACTTGGTTGAACACGCTGCCCGGTAATGTCGTACTCATGCGGCGTCCTCCTCAATGCCGATGGTCGCCGTCGGCAGAGGAAGCGCGACCTCTCTGAGGGCTCCGGTCTGCAGTCGGAGATAGACACAGGTGCTCTCCAAAGTACGATGACCCATCAGATCACCGATTACCTTCACGCCGACGCCGCGATCGAGCAGACGCATCGCAAATGAATGGCGCAGGCAGTAGGAGGATGTGCCCTGCAGTGGCAGGCCGCTCTGACGCGCGTGCTTTTGGTAGAGATCGGCTATGGTGTAGTGCGTGAGAGGACCTACCGGGGTGCTTGCGCGGAGGAACAGTTCAGGGCGCGTCCCGCCGGACCGGCCGCGGCGCAGATAGTGTCTGAGAATACGTATGGTTTGTCCGGCCAGAGGAAGGATCAGATCTGATCTGGTCTTGCGCTGGTTGACGCGGAGCGTCCTGCTCTCCCAATCGATGGAGGCAAGCGTCAGTGCGACGATCTCCGAGGGCCGCAGGCCGTAGTTTGCCATCAAATGGAGGATCGCATAGTCGCGCCAACCAAGCCGGCTCGATCGGCCGATGGAGCGCAGCAGCCGCTGGACAAGCGGCCATGCCAGGGCTCGAGGCGGCAGTTCACCTCGGTAAGCCCGCGGCGCGTCAATTGCGTCGAGCCGCTGCTGGATCTCGCCCTGGTCGAAGCAAAACCGAAGAAAAGCACGAAGGCGGGCAACAACGTGCTGGAGGGTCTGTCGTTTAATCCGCCGTGCTTCGGTCGTTACGAACCGCTCGACTGTGGCGGCGGATAACGCGTGCAGCGGGGCGTCAGCCGGCAAAACGTGCGCCAGCATGCTCTTCACCGTTGCGATGTGCTGTTCTAGCGTCGCGTTGGTAAGGCCACGCACTTCCGATAGATGTCGTCTGTAGCGCTCAAGAAGCAGTGAGACCGGATCTGGTGCTGGTTCTCTGACGAGCAGCCTTCTCGCGGTGAGAAACCGTTCAACGGCGCATCGGGTGCCTTGCAATGACGCGGAGGCAAATGCTTGCGACAAGAACCTTCGTGAAACGCCAGCCTCCCAATCAAGCGGGGCTGAACCCATCCGCTCGAGGGCTTCCTTTAGCCCTCGTACGTGACGACAGGCTGTGGGTCGGGCGTACCCAGCCGAGATGAGCCAAGTGGCGAAATCTTCCAACAAAGCACCATTGGGCGATCCCGAGTAACACGCGTGAACCTTCCGGAATAAGTGTTCGAGCATGGTTGCCCCCTTTTGGATGTTGGGAGAACCACGCTACCGCTGTCAGTTATGTTGAGTAGGAACGGTCGAGGCGGCTGTTAATAGCGGGGAGATTGATACGACTCCACATCACTGTGCGCTCCACATAAGTCGAGTCACGTTGAGCTCAACGTGACTCGACGATTGGGGCCTCGAGCCGCTCGATGCCACGGCCCGTCACGACCTCCTGGAGATCCTCGAGGACCGCTATGGTCACCGCTCCACCATCGTCACCAGCCAGATCCCCGTCGATCAATGGCACGCGCTGATCGGCGACCCAACCTACGCCGACGCCGTTCTCGATCGCCTGGTCCATAACGCCCACCGGATCGACCTCAACGGCGAGAGCATGCGGCGAACCCGCAAACCCGGCCGGAAGGCCTGAACCCGTGGCGCTGTGGACATGCCGCTGCACTTGGACAACGCGAAGGGCGTTGCCCACATGCCCACAGCAGGAGCAGCAGAAAACAACCCCTTCGAGCCGCGATTCAAGATTGACCACGCGGCTCCGCCGATGCCAGAAACCAGACTGCCAGAACGCCTCCCGCCCGGGCGACATCAAATCGGAATGGTGGGCGAGATCATCTCGGAATGGTGGGCGAGATCAAATCGGAATCTTTAGGGTTGAGCTGGGTCGCGCTTGAGGATGCGCGACACAGGCACGAGCGCGACGCAGCTCAAGCCGGGTTGAACGAAGCCGCGGGCCGGGAGCTCAAGCGGTTATGGGGATTGAGGGCGCCGCAGACGTGCGCGATCCGCGATCAGTTGGGATGGGTAAATGGACAGATTGGTGCGCAGCCGAGTCGGCTCGGCCGGCTCGGTGTGCAATAAGAGCGGAATCGTGCTTGCAACGGCAATTGCAGCATGGCTGGGCGAGCACCGACCCGCTGTCGGTCAGAGCGGTGGTAGCAGTGATATCGGCGAAAACTATCGCGCGCGATTGGGTTCATGAGGTGTCCGGCGTCAGATTACCCCGACGAGGTCCGGGAAGGATCTCGATCACGACCATGCGGCTTCCGCAACAGGGGCATGGCGGTCGTTCGGATGTGTCTGCGACTGCGCACGCAGGCTGCTGCTCGGGCGCCTGATCAGCAATCGAAGGCGGCGTTGCCGCAAGCAAGCGACGGATCAGCATGAGCTTGGCACGGCGATGCCCGTTAGCGAGAAATCCATAGTGGCGGATGCGCTGGAAACCATCGGGCAGGACGTGCAACAAGAACCGGCGTATGAACTCGTCGGCCGCGAGCGTCATCGACTTCATCCGTGCTCCGTCGCGATAGTCGCGCCAAGAGAAGGTGACGCCGTCATTATCAACTGCGAGAAGCCGGTGATTGGAGATGGCAACGCGGTGCGTGTAGCGAGCCAAATAGGCGAGAACCTGCTTGGGGCCGGCGAAAGGTCGCTTGGCGTAGACCAGCCATTCGATGCGGCGCAGCGACGTAAGGACTGCATCGAACGCTGAATGATCGCTGAGGTGCTTCAGATTGCCGAAGAAACGCAGCTTGTCGGCACGATAAGCAGCCCTCAGCTTCTCCAGGAACAGCCGGCGGTAGAGACGCGACAGCACGCGCACCGGCAGAAAGAAGCCCGGTCGGCAGGCGCCGACAGCCCGCCGCCCGGCACGATGCAGTGGACGTGCGGGTGATGGGTCAGCGTCTGGCCCCAGGTGTGCAGCACCATGATCGCACCGATCTCAGCGCCGAGGTACCGCTTGTCGGCCGCAATCGTCTTCAAAGTCTCAGCCGATGCCTCGAACAGCATCGCGTAGACGGCCGCCTTGTTGTGATAGGCGATCGCCGCCACCGGCGCCGGCAGCGTGAACACCACATGGAAGTACTCGACCGGCAACAGGTCGGCAGCGCGGGCGCTGAGCCACTCGCGGGCTGCCGTACTCTGGCACTTCGGGCAATGACGGTCGCGGCAGCTATTGTAGGAGATCCGCTGGTGCCGGCAGTCGACACAGCACTCGACGTGACCACCGAGCGCGGCAGTCCGGCACGCTTCGATGGCGCCCATCACGCGCAGCTGGGATCGGCTGAGGTGCCCGGCGTGGGCGACGCGGAATGCGTCGCCGTGCTGGCGGAAGATGTCCGCCACCTCGAACGCCGGACGTGCGCCGGGCACCTACTCGGGCCGAGATCTCAATCGTGCGTCGAGATCGTCGAGCGGACTTCTGGCCCGTGCGATCAGATTGGTTGCGACTTGCGTGTAGCGCTCCGTCGATGACAGTCGCGCATGGCCAAGAAGGACTTGGATGAGCCGGATATCAGTCCCGCGCTCGTAAAGGTGAGTAGCAAAGCTGTGCCGCAGAACATGTGCCGTCACCCGCGTATCGAGGCCGGCATGTTGCCGAGCTTTGCGGCAAGCCTCTTGCAGCGTGGCGACGCTCACCGGATCGTCCGGATTGCGCCCCGGAAACAGCCAATGGCGCGGTTTGGCCAGACACCAGTAGGATCGCAGGATGCTGAGCAGCCGCGGCGACAGCATCACGTAACGATCCTTGCCGCCCTTGCCGGCGGTGATCAGGATCAGCATGCGCTTGCTGTCGATCGTGCTGGGCTTCAGGCGGCTGACCTCGCCGACCCGTAGCCCGGCAGCGTAGGCCGTCACCAGCGCAACGCGGTCGCGCAGGGCCGGTACAGCCTCCAGGAAACGGGCGACTTCCTCCGCACTCAGCACCAGCGGTTGCTTGATCGGCTCGCGGGCCGAAATAATGTTCTCAATCGCCTCCTTGCGCCCGAGCGTCACCGCATAGAAAAAGCGCAACGCACACGTCACTTGGTTGATGTGAGTCCACGACCGCTTCAACCCGATCAGGTGCAGTTGGTACGCGCGCACCTGCTCAAGGCCGAGCTTGTCAGGTGATCGGCCGAAGTGTCGGCTAAAGTTCGCAACCGCGTACACATAGGATTGCTGCGTCGACGGTGATAAGTTGCGCAGCGTCATATCCTCGATCATGCGGCGGCGCAGCGGGCTCGAACTCATCGTGGCCATGAGGCACTCCTGGATTAAGAGGAACGGACTTGCGGCCCAATCCTCTCAAACAGATGCCTCTCAGATAAATGGCCTCGCCCTCCCGCGGAGCGGGTTCGTTCAATGAGTGGTCACAATCCGTCGTAACGGGTGGTCGCGATCATCGGAATACGCAGTCTTCAGCCGCCGGGCGTAATTGTAGGCGGTGATGAAGTCGTCAAGGTGAGCTTCGAGCTGATCGTGTCGATCGTAATGGTAGCGTTGGGCAGTCGCTTCCTTGATCGTGCGGTTCATGCGCTCGACCTGGCCATTGGTCCAGTGATGCTTGATCTTGGTCAGCCGATGCTCGATCCCATTTTCTTGACATCGCATATCGAACATATGCGTCACGTATCTTGCCGTCGGCCCGTCCGCATAGCGCGGCGGGAAGGTGAACTGGATCCCGTTGTCGGTGAGCACCGTGTGGATCTTGTAGGGGACAGCCGCGATCAGAGCTTCGAGGAAGGCCGAGGCCGAGGTCCTTCCCGCCTTCCTGGTCAGTTGCACGAAGGCGAACTTGCTGGTCCGATCGATTGCGACGTAGAGGTAGAGCTTGCCTTCGGCGGTCTGGAGCTCGGCGATGTCGATGTGGAAATAACCGATCGGATAAGCCTTGAACTTCTTCCTCGAGGGCTTGCCGCCTTCAACCTCTGGCAATCGGCTGATGCCGTGGCGCTGGAGGCACCGATGCAGGGATGACCTCGTCAGATGCGGGATGGTCGGCTGCAGGCATAGAGGCAATCGTCGAGCGGCAGCAGTGTGTGCCGCCGGAAAGCGACGATGATCGCCTCCTCCTCGAGGGAAAGGACCGACTTGGCTTCCTTGGGGCCAGTCGAACGATCGGCGACGGTCTCGCGCTGCTTCCACTTCGCGACAGTCTTGACTATTTTGTATTGCTCGACGGACTGCCTCCGTCGTGGTGGCGCAGCCGTGTAGAACCTCCCCATAGCGCTTCCTTCGAATCGTGCGATAAGGATGCACCATCAAAATCTGGGACTAAACACCTAGGCCCCCGTGTTCGTTGAGATAATAAGGGGCTTCGAGGTGCGCTCCACGGCGACGCGTTGTCGACATTGATGAGAACACGGAGACTCTCACGTTCGAACTAGAAAAACTGCTTCGTTGGCGCAGGCAGGATTGGATACGCACGTCCATTTTTTGAGCGCGCAGACAGCTCTTCTGGAGGGGCAGGCGGAAGGGGTGAATGTTGTCAACTTGCTCGCGTCCCAGTGGGGCGAATGTTCAGTAATGTTGGCGACTTCGATTGCCGAACGACTTTAGGAGCGAAAGACTTCGGTGGCGATGGCGAGTTCTTGGTCCGCATGGGCACCGAGAATCGTATGCAGGTGTAGGGCACATCTCTCTGCTCGGCTATGCGGGCGAGATCATAGACCCGCTGTGCAGTGGAGGCCCAAACGAGGCGGCGATCGGTGGTCCATTGGAGGGCACAATGGCTGGCCGGGCAGAACGTTGCCGTCAGCAAGGGGGGGCTCATCGTGATGCCGCACGCACCGAACCCGCAGGCGGAGCACGCGGCGGACATTGTTCTTGGACTGGTCGACGCGATCGAGATGATGTCCGCGAGCGTGACAAGTTATCATGCCAAAGGCATAACCTGCGGCCGGTCTCAGAGTCTTGTTGGCTAGCAGAACTTGTGACCCAGGAGACTAACGTCACTCCGGCCGAAAACGCGGTTGCTAACAATCTTTCTGGTTTGCCCAATCGACGCAGAATTTCGGCTATCCGAAGGGCGACATCAATGAAAATCAGCTCTATGAGCCCGTTAAACTTTCGTCAAGCACAAGTGACCTCTCGCTTCCGACGTCGTGGAGTGAGAGCGCATGTGGGGAGAAACAGTGTGCCATTTGATCAACCGCAGCCGTATGAGCAGTGGGCAGCTCGTCACGACCTCATCCGCTCCAAGATCGAAGCGCTGCGGAGATCGGGTTGTTTGAGCCTAAGGCGAGCCATAGAGACACGTCCCGAAGAAGGACGCAAGCTCACCAAGACGGACGAATAGGAAGGCCCCTGGTGAACCGACTGAAGAATAAGACCGCGATCGTGTGCGGCACCGCGCAAGGCGCGGGCTTGGCGATCGCGACAGCATTCGTTGAGGAGGGGGCGCGCGTCGCGCTCGTGGATATCCATGAGCGGCGCGGCAGGGAGGCGGGGGGAGCCCTGACATCGAAGGGTGCTGAAGTATGCTTCATCGAGCTCGACGTCGCAGACTTCAGAGCCGTCAACGCCATGGTTGCGCGGGCGACGGAATGCCTCGGCGGGCCCAACGTGCTCATAAACAATGCCGGCGTCGCGGTTTTTCGCGAGTCCCTCGAGACGGCGGCGGAGGACTGGCGCGGTGGACTTGGACGGGGTCTGGAATTGCAGCTACGCGGTGCTGCCTCTTCTGCTTCACCATTGCAGGGGCGACATCATCAACATCGCCTCGGTGCATGCCTCTCAGATCATCCGGAAATATTTTCCTTACCCATTTTCGCGAGCGCCCTATATCCCGAGAAGCCGCGCGCGGAGACGAGCGCGCTCCACCCGGTCAAGCGTATCGGCCGGCCTGAAGAGATTGCCGCCGCCGTCTTTCTGGCGTCCGACGAGGCGCGTTTTCTGACTGCGCAGAACATTGTCATTGATGGCGGACGCTCAGTGGTGTTCCCTCAATGAGGAGCTTTGCCGCCACCGTGTCAGCTCTTGAGGCGGCACACATCCCGGTGAAGACAGCGGCTGACGTTGGCGCTCTCGCGCTCACCACGAACGGCGCGCGGTTGATCGCGTTGAGCCTTGACGAGGCGAGCGAAAACCTCCTCTACACGCATCCACGGTTGGAGGAGAGTGATCTTGTCTGCGAGCATCCAGAAGAGCTGCCCGCAGGCATTGGCGGCGATCGGCTGTGGTTCTCGCCCGAGGTTCGGTATCATTGGCGCGGTGCACCGGATTGGGTGAACTTCTCCAACAATTGCGTACCGGCGGAATCTGATCCGGGGACCTATGCATTTATTGACGCCGGCTCTAGCGCGCTCGGGGTCGCGGCCAAAGTCGCCCTGCCGACGACAGACGATTCGCCGCCTCTGCCTATTGAGGTCAGCAGATTTGTGAGCTTCGCTGATCCGCCGCTGTCGCGGGATCATGCGCTCATGCGTGGCGTCGATTGCGTCGGCGTTCGCTCAGATTGGCGTTTGGAGCTCGATAAGACCGCCAGGGCGGGACGCGTTGCGCTGTGGCATATCCTGCAAGCGCAAATCGGAGCGCGTGCTATCGCTCCAGTCACGAAAGGCGGTGAATGCACGCTCACCCTCTACAGCCCGAAATCCAGCGGTTGGTCCATTCATTGGGATCACGTGGCCTGGCGATTCGATGGAGCGGCGAATGCGAAGTTCGGCCTGAGCGTGCGCAACGTGACAGGGCGGGCTGGGGTTATCCGGAGACTAAGCGATGGCCGCGCGTGTCTGATTGTACGCGAATTTCCATTCGGGCGCGAAGCTGCGTACGGCGACCATCCATATGGCGTCGAGCGAGACGATCAAGTCTTGCAATTATGGGACGGCTTTGGTTTCGGTGAGCTCGAGTATCACAGCCGCGTATTGGACGCATTGCGCGGGCCGCGAATGCTCGCCGAAAGCGACACGATTTGGGCGTTCGTTGGCGAAAGCAGCGCAATCGCAGCGCTCGGCGGCGAGATATTGAATGTCGATCTTTATTCCTACTTGACGAAGGAGATAGGGGCATGAGCGGGCCGCCTGCTGAGAGCCAGCACTTTTGCGACTAGGTCGCCGTGATTCCGGGCGGGGCGAGAGGACTGCGGCTCGTCGCGGGCGGTGGTCTCGCAGCTGGCGGGGCGGCTCATACTCTGGGACCTCGATGAAGCGGCGCTGGCGGCGGCCGCAGTGGACTTCAAGTTGAAGGGGTTATTGTGACGTCCGCAAGCTCGACGTGACCAGTGCTGATGATGTCGAGGCCGCCGCGAACGAAGCGGTTGCGAAGCTCGGCAAGATCGATGTCCTGCTCGCGAGCACCGGCATCACTGGGCCCAATGAAACGGCTTGGGAATGTCCGCTACGTGCCTGGCGAGATGATGGACGTTAATCTCGGCGGCTCTTTTATTGCTGCCGAGCCGTCGTGCCGCACATGATCCGCAACGGCTATGGCCGATTTGTCAATGTGCATCGCCGGCAAAGAGGGCAATGCGAAAGCGTCGGCTTACGCGGCGGCGAAGGGTGCTGTCATTGCCTTCACCAAAGCGCTCGGTAAGGAGCTCGTTCACCAAAACATCAGGGTCAACTGCATTTGTCCGGCAGCCATCGCGGCCGAGTTGCTGGAGCAAATGAACGAAAGGTTTGTGCGTGAGCTCAAGGCAAATATACCGATGGGCCGTTTGGGCGAGGCGGATGAAGTGGTCGCCCTCATGACATGGATGTCTTCACAGGAATGTTCCTTCTGCACCGGCGCAGTATTTGGCGCTTCCGGGGCGGGGGACCTACTAAGTTGACGGGTTGCAGGAGAAATGTTCATGGAAGGTGCTCTCAAGGAGTTCTTAAAAGAGGGGGGACCTTCGTAGCCCCGCCTGGGGCAGGCTTCTCGTTCGTATATATGGAAAAGTCTGCGGACCTCAGTTTGACCAGAAATCATACGGGGCGCGGAAAGCATTGGAAACGGCGTAAGTCACGTTACGTACTCTCACAGCAGCGGTTTGCTGGTAACTCGCGACAAGTGCGCATTTTCGACACCCAAGACGATCTAGAATACAAAATCACTTTCCGAAACAGCGCAAGCAAGACTCTGGTGCCGGTCTCAGCACTCTGCCCTCTCAATATCACGTTCGCCCAAGATGCGATGCTGCCACCGCGAAATTTCGCCATTCGGCGCAAACAGTGTTCGGCGCTGGGCAATGCAATTACGTCGATACCTTGTCGGGCGACGACTCCCTTGACGGATCAAATAAGCTTCGTCGCAGATTAAAGACCACTATAGACCACGGCTATCCGGGAAAAAGTGCATCCCGTGGCGACATATGACGCCTGGCCTCAATCTGAACTTCCATGAGGAGGCTCTGCGCAAGGCCGCGGACGCCGCGGTGGACGCTTGACAGGAATAATTTCCTGACAGAAATGGCGCCGCGGGCTGTCGCAAAGTCTAATCAACACTCGCGCCTGCACTTCCTATCAGATGTGATGGGATGACCGGATCGCCGCCGCTTCCGCATCCTAGCCATCGTCGGCGACTTCAAAGCGAATATCTGGTTGGCCGCCCGCCATGGCAGAGCACTACGAGACGACGATCTTGCCGTCCGCGCAACGCGCAAGTACGAACATCGAGCTCGTCCCGGATCAGCTTCTTGAGATCAATCGTCTGATACTCCTCGCACCGCAAGCAGGTCATGGAGGCCCATTACGGGCGCAGTAGCTTGTAATCGCGCAACGCGCATCATCGTCGGACCGACAAGCGGAACCGTTGCTGAATGGAGGCACCCACGGAGTAACAGCTTATCGATCGAATGCCGGTTCACCAGTTGATCGAGAACTCGCATAGAGCGGCGATACACCTTGGCGCCATCGTATAGTCCGGTCGATAGCTCTGATAGCGCACCGAGGTGCGATTGGATCCAAGCGCCGTACACGCCGGCCGCTCGCTGACCTCATAGGCGACCTGAAGCTACGACGCACGATATATGGCGCGCGCTCCGAGCGGTCGGCGCGGCTGTTCGATCAACTGGAACTTGAGCTTGAGGAACTCGAGGCGGACGCGACCGAGGATGAGCTCGCTGCCGAGAAGGCAACCGGAAAGACGCAGACGGTGCGTTCGTTTGAGCGCAAGCGGCCGGTGCGCCAGCCCTTTCCCGATGACATCGAGCGGGAGCGCGTGGTTCTGCCAACCCGGACGCAGTGTCCCTGCTGCGGATCGGCCCGGCTGTCGAAGCTCGGCGAAAGCGTGACCTCGACGCTGGAGGAGATCGTGGCGCGGGGCGACGATTACGTGCTGGCGGTGAAGGAGAACCAACCCGCTCTGCTGGCCGACGCCAGGCGGCGATTGCCGCGGCGGCGCGCAAGGCAAAGAAACCGGTTACTACCGCCGATGCAGACCATGGGCGCAAGGAAAAGCGCAGTGCGCTTGTCGTGCCGGTCAAGGACATGGAGAAGACGGACAACTTCCCTGGCCTCAAAGCCGTCGCACAGATCCTCGGCAAGCGCGGCAAGGATAAAGCTGTTCCGGCGTCGGCGCGATCCACAGCGGTCGCCGACTCGTGATCGCGGCCGGCTGGCTATGCAAGTGGTTCTTCCGCCAAGAGGAATCACTCGCGTGCCCGGCCAACACATTACTGATCACTAACTGAGGCTCTACATGAAGTGCCGTCAGACCGATAGCCCGCCAGTGGCTGCTGCCAAGGCGTCGTTCAGCACCTCGACCGCTTATCGGCTCGAGAAGGATCCCCGGCCCCCATCGCAGAAGAAGGCTCCCCGCGGCCGGCACCGGCCGGACCCGTTGGCCAGCGTGTTTGAAACGGAGATCGTGCAGATATCTTGTTACCCTGCCGCGCGGGGGGGGGGGGGCGCAGCCCGACGGCAAGCACAACCAGGTCGTCGACTATCGGCACGTCATCCATTCCTTGCGGCGCAAACCAATGGCGATACTCGGGCTCGCTTACCCCGGCCGCCCGTGGCCGCCATCGCGTTGCAGAATAAGGCGGCGGTGTACGAAATCCTGCTCAAGGCGGCAGCCGAGACGCTCCGTCTCATCAGCGCCGACCCGAAGCATCTCGATGCCGAGACCGGGATGATCGCCATTCTCCATACCTGGGGCCAGACCCTGACGCGTCATCCGCATGCCCATTGCCTCGTGCCGGGCGGCGGTTTCGCCCCTGATGGAAGCTGGGTTCATTGTCGCCCTGGCTTCTTCCCGTTCGCGTCCTGTCACGGTTGTATCGTCGGCTATTCCTGGAGCATCTCCAGGCGGCGTTCGATGACGCCAAGCTCCAGTTCGTTCCGCCGCATCCGTCATTTCGGCTTCCTGGCGAACGCCCGGCGCATCACCAAACTCGAGCGATCCGAGCGGCGCTGGAGGCGCCAGAGCCGCCTCCACCTGCCAAACCTGTCGATTATCGCGAGCGATACGCCATCCTCACTACTCGCCGCCTCGATCTGTGCCCGTCTGCGGAGGCCGCATGGTCGAGATTGGCCTTGTGCCGCACTCGGACACGCTGCGACACGCAACACCCCGCTGCGACACGGCATGACGGACGACCTTGACTTGTTCACTCCCGCTGCGCGCATCGCCCTGCCGGCGCTTTCCGCTTTGATCGCCGCGATCGTCGCTGTCGACGCGATCCACCGCGGCCCTTTCTCCAATGTTAGGCAACCCGTCCGGAAAATCGATCACTTCGTCACGGCATACAACGCCACCTGCCAGCCCTTCCGGTGGACCGCTACAGCGGATGCAATCCTCGAAAAGCTGCATCGACTGTGCTCACGAATTACCGGGACAGGACACTAGGGTGCGTCCAGGTGAAATGCGAGCACCTGGGCAGCGCCCTCATGGAGGCAGGTCGAACTTGATGCGCCCAGGATGTTTGTCGACCCAGCCAGGCAAGAAGAGGCAACGATGTCTTGGTCGAATTTCCGGCGGTTTGCTGCGAGAGCCATTTCCCCGAGTTGCGTCAAACCGTCAACAGCATCAGTCGTCGATGGTCGCGCTTGCGGTGTGGGGGCCATTGGCGCCGTTCAGCTCGATGACCAGCTGCTGGCCGCCATCGCTCCACGTGTGCACCTCGTGGGCGGTCGGGTTCTCGGGATCGGCGAGCTCGAACCGGTAGTCGCCCAGCAGCAGGCGCCGGAAGCCTTTGTAGGTCTTGAGCGCGTCGGCGTAGCCGCGCCGCTGCGCGTCGGTCGCCTCCCAGAGGCGGCCGCTGTACCCGAATGGGCCGCAGCTGTGCGAGAGGTAGTCGTAGTCGGTGAAGTCGTGCCGCAGCTGGCACAGGTTGGTGTTCGCGTAGTTGCCCGGCAGGACCTGATTGAGCCGGGTCTGCAGCCGGCGAACGATGTCGGTGTCGGTGGTGTAGTCGTTCATCCAGAAGGTGTGTCCGCGACGGACGGTGCCCAGATCGATCCGGTTGCCGCCGCTGGCGCACTGCTCGATCACCAGGTCGGGCAGTGTCTCGATCAGGTGGTCCCAGACGGTGTACAGGCCCTGGATGTGGTTGATCTGGGCCCAGCCCGGTTCCGGAGTCGCGGTCCAGTAGAGCATTGGTTTGTGGTTGAAGTCCCAGCGGATCCAGCGCACTCCCCAGTCGGCGTACGCAGCGCTGATCCGGTCAACCCAGTACTGCTGCACCTCCGGGAGGCCGAAGTCGAGCATCCGGTAGTCGTTGGCCTGCCAACCCGGCCACGTCCGGTTGCCCATCCAGTTCTCGTATGTCGACGGCCGCTTGAGCGCTTCCACGGGCACGAACCAGTCCGGGTGCCTGCGGTACAGCGAGCTGTCGACGTGTACGTATTCGGGCTCGAACCATGTGCCGTACTGCATGCCCTGTTCGCGCACGTACCCCGCGAACGGGGCGACGCCGTCGGGGAAGCGATCCGGGTCGGGCTCGTCCCAGTTGCCGATGCCCTTCGGAAACCCGCCGGAGAACCAGCCGGCGTCGATCACGAAGTACTCCAGCCCAGCAGCGCCGGCCGCTTTGACTGCGGGCCGCAGCAGCGCGTCGCTGAAGTCGTTCCTGAACGCGAAATAGTGGTTGAACGAGGTCATCGGGACCACCTCCTCGCCATCGAGCCGCGGCATCGCGTGCCGGGCGGATGTGCCGCCGGAGCGCGTTGCCGCCGTCGGCCGCATCGCCGGTGTACGGGGCGAGCAGGACAGTCGGCAGCGGAAGTGTCTGGCCGGGGCGCAGGTCCAGCCCGATGCCCCACAGGCCCGCCTCCAGCCGCACCGGGTACCCGCGGCCGACATCCGTCTGCGGGTCGTTGCGCACGTCGACGTACCAGGTCCCGGACCACTCGACGCCGATCGCAATACCACCGCCGGCCCCAGCCAGCAGCGCAAATGGGAGGTCCTCGGACGAACTGCGGCCGTCGATGCCGCAGCGCACGGAGACCGCCGAATTTCCCGGGTGGCCTACCGGGTTGAGCAACTGCCGGCTGACGGGTTCGAAGTCGACTGGCGGGAAGGCGCTGGCCGTCATGCCGCCGCGCCAGGTCCGCAGCTTCGGCGCGCCCCAGCCGGGGTCGGTGCGCAGGAACAGCTGCAGCGTCGCGCAGCCGGTGACGCCGGCGACGGTGTGCGAGCCGGTGTTGCGGATCGAGCCGGAGACCTCGATCGCTCGTGAGTCGCCGAAGGTGCGAGCGCGCAGCTCGGCCCGCACCCCGCTTGCGTGCGCGAACTCGGCGGAGAATCCGCCGCTTTGCTCGGTCAGGCCGGTCTCGGTCCACTCGAGGTCGCTATTGTCGGACAGCAGCAGCGCGAAGGGTGCGCGGCCGGTGGAGTTGTCGGTGATAGCGGCCAGGCCAAGGTGGTCAACGAGGCGATGGGCGAATGTCATGGAAGCCTCCGGGGGCGTGTGGCGAGATGGAGATGATCGGGTGAGGCCGGGACCCACTGACTTTTGACTTATGACGGTGGCGGCGAAACCCCTCATTGATGGAAGACGATCGAACGTCCGCCATCGATGACGATGTTCTGTGCGGTCAAAAAGCGCGCCTCATCCGACGCGAGAAAAACCGCCGTCCAAGCGACCTCTTCTGGCCGTCCGATGCGTTTGACCGGGTGGAGCGCATTCGTTTCTGCGCGGAGCCTCGCCGGATCGGGCGCCCTTGCAAAAATATTCTCGACAATCTCGGTGCCGATATAGCCCGGCGAAATTGCATTCACGCGAATGCCGCGATCGGCATATTCAATAGCGAGTGCACGGGTGAGACCAACCACAGCGTGTTTGGCGACGGGATAGGGAAAGCACTTCGGGATGATTTGAGCAGCATGCACCGAAGCGATATTGATGATATCGCCCTGCCCATGTCGCAGGAGATGAGGCAACACGGCACGGCTGCAGTGCCAGACACCATCCAAGTCAACCGCAAAGCAATGCCGCCAATCTTCTACTGCCATCGCCAGCGGATCTCTGAAGACGGCGACCCCGGCATTGTTGACGAGCACGTTTGGCGGCCCCAAACGGTCAGTCGCTTCCGCCATCATCGCGTCTACTGCCTTGGAGTCGGCGACGTCGACTTCGATGAAGCAAACTTCCGCGCCTTGTCTAGCGAGCTCCTCGGTTGCTTCGCGGCCGCAGCGAGGATTGATGTCAACCAAGGCGACACAGGCGCCTTCGGCCGCGAAGCTTCGCGCAATGGCGAAGCCGATCCCCTGGGCGGCACCGGTTACTATCGCCGTCTTGTTCGTCAATCGCTTCACCACAGACCTCCGACCGTATGATCGGCGACCTCGCCAGTGGCGTTGTCCCGCAGATAAGCAACCGGGATGCCCCGCTTCTTCGCCCCGTTGGAGTCGGCATTGTCGAGGCCGATGCTATACCGCACGATCCCGGCGCCATCGGGGAGCCCTGTGGCGACCTGTTCGTCGGATTTCAGCTGAGCGAAATGAAAGGAGGCCCCGTGGCGCGCCGCGACGGCCTTTTCGTGGTCAAACGCCTGGAAAGTGGCGTCGGCGACTAGTATCTTTCGCAAATCTCCCCCCTTAACTCCTTAGGTGATATCTCGCTTTTCTCACAGATATTAGCGATGTCCGAAGGCGAATTTCTCTGATTCAAGCCCTAGCATTTCTGAAATTGTGCGCCTCACGGGGAGAATGCGCAGCTTTGACGCAACCGATCGCCAACCTCAGGATGTGCGCGGGCAAAGCCTAGACACAAAAGCTAATGCTGGCGCGCGTGCGGATCTGCATCGCGCAATTTGGCGTATCCATCAGGCTCGAGGTCCCCAGCAAGTCTCAAAGCCTGTTGAGGTCACACGAACTTGGATTTGGCCTCGGTCACTGCACGCGATTCTGGTGGACTACGAGCGTCGCGCGGGCCCTTGTGCCTTCTGCATCCCAAGCCGACACCCACCTCAATCGAGCAACATTCCTCTAACGGATAGGTCGACAGTATCCCATAGCCATTCTCGACCACGAGAACACGCTGCTCGAGCTTAATATCGCGCTCGCCGACCAGCATAGCTTTCGACAAAAATCACCATCCCGCCTTCCGTGTCCGCCATAGGGTGACGCCTTCGAACACGGGATTGATTCGTGGATACTCGTCGACCATCCAACACCATGGCCAAGACAGGTGTAGGCTCGTTGCGGCGGAATATTCGTATAGCCGGTCACCTCCTACGAGCTTGCAAGCCTGACATCGGGCTCCGGGCGACCGCGCGCAGCCACCTCCATCAGAAAGGCGCGCCCGTGCTCCGGATCGGCGGCACGCGCCACCTCGTCCATGTGCTGCCAGGCCGAAGTAACCAGGAGGCGTGACAGATCCTGCCCGACGAAAGCCGGACAACTCGCCTGCCGCGCCGGAACGCGCAGATGCTTGCCTTGCGGACTATAGATGTCGATGCAGCCGCCACCCAGCACGCATTCCAGATCAGGCCATCGGCGTCGACCACGGCACCATCGAGTCTGCCGGTGCCACGGTGGCGCAGCAGCACCTCTGGCGCACCGCACGGCAGTCCGGTCGCGGGATCAAGCATGACGCGATACAGCGCGTTCTTCGCGGTGTCGGCAAAATAACCGAGCGCGCCGTCGGGCGAGAAGCAGATCGCGTTCGGAATCGTCACGCCGGAGTACAATCGTGAGAGTTCGCCGCGATAGAGCGCGTAGATCGCGCCCGCCTCGGCCTTGCGCCCATTTGTGCCCATGCAGAATGTTCCGGAGCCCGGAGCGAGCGTCGGCAAAATGGTTTCGTCGGCAAAGACCCGTTCGGCCTTCTTGACCTCGCTAAAGATGTAGTCGGCCATCCCACCATACGATCTTAATTCTGTCGGCCCTTTTTGGCCCGGAACACATAAAGCGCACCGTCGAACGGTTATGTTGCGTGCAACATAAGCGGAGGCGCCCTAACGCCAGCCAGGGCCGGCGACCCAGGGTTTCTCCGCCACATAATAATCAGATGTTGGCCAGCAGCTGCAGGATGGTGTCGTTCGGCCGGAAGCGCGCGCTGCGGTCGCCTGAGACGCCCGCCTTCTCGAGTCCCCGGCGCATCATCTCGACATCCGCAGCGGCGTATCGGTGGGTTGTGGCGACCTGAGCATGGCCAAGCCAAGCCTGGATCGTCAGGAGGTCCACGCCTGACCGGAGAAGCTTCATGGCGAGGGAATGCCGGAAGATGTGCGGCGATATCGGCTTGCCCTCCAAGCTTGGCCTCGTGGACCCGGCCTGGGAGGCGGCACGCCGCACGATGTGTGTCGCGCCGAAGCGCGTCAGGCGCTCGTTGTGGACCCCGACGAAGATCGGCCGCGGTTCATGATTGGCGAGGCCGCGTTCGCTCAATAGGTCCGTCAGCGATCGCACCAGATCCTTAGGAATGGGAACGACGCGATCTCGGCGTCCCTTGCCGTGAAGCAGCACCTGCGGGCGTCCTCGCTCCAACTGGAGGTCGTTCGCGTTGACGCCGGTCGCTTCGGACACGCGAGCGCCGATTCTCGCCAAGAAGAGCAGAAAGGCCCGGTCGCGCCGGCCGCGGGGCGTCGTCTGTTCAGGGGCTGCGATGATGGCCTCCACCTCGGCGTTGGTGAGATGATGCGTCACCTCGATGTGGGCCCGTTTGGTGGGGATCGTCAGAACCCGTTGGGCGACGCCGAACGAGGCGGGATCGGCGGCAGCGACGTGATGGAAGAAGGATCGGATCGCGGCTAGTCGGGCGTTGCGCGTTGCGACGGAGTTGTTCCGCTTCTCCTCAAGCTCGTCAAGAAAGGCGAGAACAAGGTCCCGATCGAGATCCTCAAGGGCCAGCGCCGCCGGCGTCTTCCCCAAATGGGCGGCGGCAAAGAGGATCAGCATGCGCAAGGCATCGCGATAGCTGGCTAAGGTCGTGGAGGTCGCGTTGCGCTGCTTGGTCACCCGCACAAACTGCCGCGCTGCATCCGAAGAGTCTGCATTCTCAGTTGAGGTACAAACGGCTTGAGAAGACGAGGTTCTGCTGGCCGCGGATCGGGCATCATCGGGTGCAGCTGAATGCTGCGCAGTTGATGGCCCTGGTCGATGGGATGGACTGGAAGCGGGTCCGGACCGTGGCGGTCAAGCCGCCGGAGATTGTTGGGTAAAAGCACTGCGGCGAAGTGAATCCGCGGCCTGAAAGGGCAAGAGAACCGGGGCAAAATGTGCTCTGGTCGGGTCAATGACGCCGCCCGATCTCAGCCTCCCGAATGACGTAGAGACGCTGAAGGCCATGGTGCTTGCCATGGCCGAGCAGCGAAATCGACGCGCTTATGCCATGGAACCACGGCGCTTGACGGCCTTAGCTTGCCGCTTACCGCTCAACCGCCAGAGTGCGCGCTTCAAGGCCGAGGGATCGACCTGCCGTTGTCGACGCTGGCCGACCAAGTCGGCCACGGGACCTTCGCCGTCATGCCGCTCTTCCACTTGATCGAACGCCATGTGCTCGCGGCCGAGCGCCTTCATGGCGATGACACCACCATCCGTATTCTGGCGAAGGGCAAGTGCAGGACCGGGCGGATCTGGACTTATGTGCGGGATGATCCGTTCGCCTGGCTCGCCTTAACACTTCAGCGTATCGCCAACGGCTGGTCGAGCAGCGAAATCGACGCGCTTATGCCATGGAACCGCGCAGCTTGACGGCCTCAGCTTGCCGCTTACGGACCTTTGCGATTGCGTTCGTCTAGCAAGGCGGGCTTTGGCGGAGCGATACAGAACGATGATCATCTTGCGATCCGCGCCCACAATCGAGTAGGTCCGCGCGTCGTACTTAGAATCGGCAAGTGGTGTAAGGTGGGCAAGGCGATCGCCGACCATATCGCCATGCTTGGTCCTTGCGGCCTCTAACGTCATAAATCAACCGAGCCGCGGGTGCGGCCGAGTAACCTCCCTCGGTCTAAGCCCGGCAGGTAGATATCTTCGGCTATCGCTCCGGTGCGCTGGCAGGCGAAGCGTCCGAGCTGTCAACAAAGATTTCACGCGCTCGCAGGTCACCGATTTCTCCGATACCCTTGAGGGAGCGCGGTCCAATTGGAGTACGATGATAGAAGAGAGCCGGAGACGTTCCTTCAGATTAAAGTCGAGCGCCACCTTTCGTTGAGCCGGTCGTCACGAAAGTGCCAGGCCTCGCAGGGACATCCAATTCTCATCTTTGATTCCGAGGTTGGAACGCTGGCTCTACCAGTTCAGTGCGTGAACTCCGGTTTCGATTTACATTGGCACTTCTACACGAGCCGCAACAAGGTCAGTTCCACTTGCCCTGCGCTCTCCAATCAGCGAGCAAGATGTACCTAGTTTTCGCTGTGCAGCTTCGAGCGCAATATGTCCAGTATAGCTAGAATATCGTCAATCTCGGTGCTCGCTACTTCGTCCCGCCTGAGACTAGCTATCATTCAGATGACGTTCCCCCGGGCTTAAACCGTACGGACCAAAACCTTCGAAGTTGCCCAAATCGGCGCAGAATTTCAGCGACGTGACCCAACCAAATTGATGAAATTCAGCTCTGATGGCTCGATAATATTTCCGTGAAAGATAAAAATTTTCGTCGACCGCAAGGTCGCCGAGTCAAAATACAGGGCAGGAAGCATGAGCCATTTGGTCAACCGTAGACGTGTACACGCGTATCCCTGCGATCTCGACCGCGCGCGCAACTTCGTCGCAATGGCGGGAGCGCGAGGGGACACGGTGGAGGGAAGAGGGTCGATGCCTGGCATGAACAATGCCTTTGTGAAGTTTTCCGACGTTCAGAAGACCTATGACGGCGAAACGTTGGTCGTTAAGAATCTCAACCTGGACATCGCCCGGGGTGAGTTCCTGACGATGTTGGGACCTTCCGGCTCCGGCAAGACGACGACCCTCATGATGCTCGCCGGCTTCGAGGCGCCCACCCGGGGTCGGATTCTTCTGGAGGGGCGCTCCATCGACAACATGCCCCCGCATAAGCGCGACATCGGCATGGTGTTTCAGAACTACGCGCTTTTTCCGCACATGACCGTGGAGGAGAACCTCGCCTTCCCACTCAAGGTTCGCAAGCTCAGCAAGGCTGAGATCGAAGCCAAGATTAGGCGGGCGCTCGACATGGTCCGGCTCGGCGCCTATGGCAAGCGCCGGCCCGGTCAGCTTTCCGGTGGTCAGCAGCAACGCGTCGCACTTGCCCGGGCCCTCGTCTTTGATCCCAAGCTCGTGCTGATGGACGAGCCGCTCGGCGCGCTAGACAAGCAGCTGCGCGAGCACATGCAGCTTGAGATCAAGCATATCCACGATGATCTCGGCGTCACCGTCGTCTATGTGACGCATGACCAGGGCGAGGCGCTGACCATGTCGGACCGCATAGCGGTGTTCAACGACGGCGTCATCCAGCAGCTCGCCGCGCCCGCCGAGTTGTACGAACAGCCGCAGAACGCGTTCGTCGCGCAGTTCATCGGCGAGAACAACCGGCTGCACGGCAGGGTCGTCGAGATGAACGGAAGGACGTGCACGGTCGAGATTGCGGATGCCGGCAACGTGCAGGCGCTGGCGGTCAGTATCGAGGCGGTCGGCCGGCCGACCGTGCTGTCATTGCGGCCGGAGCGGGTAAAGCTGAACCCGACGCCCGGCTCGCTGCCCAATGTCTTCAGCGCGCAAGTCGCGGAGGTGATCTATCTGGGTGACCACGTACGTACCCGGGTCTCGGTCTTCGGCTACGATGATTTTGTGATCAAGCTGCCGAATTCGGAAGGCGCGGTGCAGCTCGAGCCGGGCACAGCCATCACCATCGGCTGGAAAGCAGAGGATTGTCGCGCGCTCGACGCGTGATGACGGATAGCCCGAGGCTCCACAAAGGAGTCGTCGCGTTTTCGGCAATGCCGTTTTCATCCTGGGGTTAACAGAGGAGGAGCAGACGATGAGGAGGACATTATGCACGGCCGTAATCGGCCTGTCGCTGGGGGCGCTGGCGCCGGCGAAACTCGCCTTCGCGGCCGATCAGGTGACGGTCGTCTCCGCTGGCGGGGCCTACCAGACGGCCCTGCGCAAGGCCATTCTCGAGCCTTTCACAAAGACAACCGGGATCAAGATCACCGAAGACGAGTTCAGTGATGACATTGCCAAAATCCGCGCCATGGTCGAGTCCAAGAGCGTGAGCTGGGACTTGGTGGACACCGCCGGGGGCAACGCCACGCAAATGTGCGCCGAGGGCATCGTTGAGACGATCGACTGGAAGAAGCTGAGTCTGGACCGGGCCAAGTTGCTGGGCGGCGACAACTATGACTGTGGCGTGCCGTACGTCCTCTATAGCGGGGTCATCGCGTATGACAAGGACAAGCTGCCGAACGGCCCGAAGACCATGGCTGACTTCTTTGACTTGAACAAATTTCCGGGCAAGCGTGGACTGAGAAAAGATCCCTTGGGCAACCTCGAATGGGCGCTGATCGCAGACGGCGTGCCCGTCAAGGACGTCTACAAAGTCCTTGGTACGCCCGAGGGCGTCGACCGCGCCTTCAAGAAGCTCGACACGATCAAGAAGGACGTTGTCTGGTGGGCAGCTATCAGCCAGTCGGTGCCGATTCTCGCCGATGGCCAGGTCGTTATGACCTCTACCTTCAACGGCCGGATCTATGATGCGAACAAGAAGGCCGGCAAGCATTTCGAGATCATGTGGGATGCCCAGCAGCAGGACTTGGGTATCTGGGTTATTCCCAAGGGCAGTGCTCATGTGGATGCCGCCTACAAGTTCCTCGCCTTCGCCGCTTCGCCTCAGCCGCAGGCTAACCTGACGCAATATCTGCCTTACGGAGCCACCAACAAGGACGCGATGGCGCTTGTTGATCCGGCGATCCTGCCGGACCTTCCGACTGCGCCCGACAATATGGGCAATCCTCTGCTGAGAGACTCCGCCTTCTGGGCTGAGAAGGGCGATGACTTGCGCCAGCGCTTCACTGCCTGGCTCGCGAAGTAAGACCACGGAAGGACAGGCGGGGAGGACTTCGGTCCTTCTCGCCGCCACGAACGGATGCAAGCCGGGCGGCGCGCGAGCGTTCTAAATTTGCGCGCCGGCTTTGATCAATGCTGCTCCTAATCCGGACGGCGTAATAGGAGAAAGTAGACGATGCGGAAGTCATTGAGGTTCGCTGCCGTCCTGACCGTGACCGGCCTGACAGCCGGGGTGCTCGCGCCGGCGAAGCCCGCCTTTGCGGGCGATCAACTGACGATCACCGCCTTTGGCGGTGTCATCCAAGCGGCCGAACGCAAGGCCTATTTCAAGCCTTTCGCCAAGCAGACTGGCATCAAGATCATTGAAGAAGAATACAACGGCGAGGCCGCGAAGGTTCGAGCCATGGTCGATTCAAAGAGCGTGACCTGGGACGTGGTTTCTACAGATGCGACGACAGCCCTGCAAATGTGCGTTGAAGGTACCCTTGAGACGATCGATTGGAAGCTGCTGGGCTTCGACCGCTCCAAGTTCATGGGCGCGGACGAGCATGAGTGCGGCGTGCCGGAGTACTTTTATACCTACGCTATCGCCTATGACAAAGACAAGCTGCCGAGCGGTCCGAAGACTATGGCTGACTTCTTTGACTTGAACAGATTCCCGGGCAAGCGCGGACTGAATAAGAGCGCCTTCGGCAATGTCGAATGGGCCCTGATCGCCGACGGCGTGCCCGTCAAGGACGTCTACAAGGTCCTCAGCACACCCGAGGGCGTCGACCGCGCCTTCAAGAAGCTGGACACGATCAAGAAGGACGTCGTCTGGTGGCAGGCCGGTGCCCAGGCGCCTCAGTTCCTTGCCGACGGCCAAGTCGTCATAAGCAAAGCCCCGACCGGCCGGATCTATGATGCGAACAAAAACGCCGGCAAGCATTTCGAGATCGTGTGGGATGGCCAGGGCCTGGGCTCGGCAGTCTGGGTAATTCCGAAAGGCACCCCGCGGCGGGCCGATGCTTACAAGTTCCTCGCCTTCGCCGGTTCGCCTCAGGCGCAGGCCGACCTGACACGCTACATTCCCTACGGGCCCACCAACAACGATGGTATCTCGCTTGTCGATACGACCGCCCTACCATATCTGCCCACTGCGCCCGACCACATGCGGAATGCCCTTCTTATCGACAATACCTTCTGGGCTGAAAAGGGCGACGAGCTACGCCAGCGCTTCACTGCCTGGCTCGCGAAGTAAGATCAGGAAGGAGAGAGGCGGGGAGAACTTCGGTTCTCCTCGTCGCCACGAACGGATGAAGTGCGAGGGATGAATCGATGGCAGCGATGACCGCCCATGCCGCCGGCGGCTCCGACGGAGTGCCGCTGCGGATCAAGCTGCAGCAGGTCGAGCGACGGCGCAAACTGAAGGCCTTCTCGCTCGTCCTGCCGCTGCTGCTGTTCATCCTCATCGCCTTTGTCCTGCCGATCGGCCAGATGCTATTCAAGGCGATCCATGACAATACACTGCCGGCGCTGATGCCGCGAACCACGACAGCGCTAAGCGCCTGGGACGGCAAGGACCTGCCCGATGAGAGCGTCTATGCCGCTCTCGTATCAGACCTCAAGCAGGCCTGGGTGCAGAAGACCACGGGGGTGATCGGCAAGCGGATGAACTATGAGTTGCCCGGTGCCCTCAGCGCGGTGATGTCGAGCGCGCGCAAGGCGAACACGCTTTCCGCTGGCCCCTACAAGGCGGCGGTGATCGAGATCAACCCGTTCTGGGGGCAGCACGACGTCTGGAGCCTACTCAAGCGCGGACGGTCGGCCTATACGGCCCATTACCTGCTGCGTTCGGTCGATTACCAATATGGCCCCGATAGCCAGATCGTCGCCTCGCCGCCGGAGAACGCCATCTTCCGTGACATGTTCCTGCGGACGCTTGGCATCAGCATCGCCGTGACCGCCGCGACCCTGCTGCTAAGCTTCCCGACGGCTTATCTCCTGGCGACATTGCCGCCGAGATCCAGCAATCTGCTGATGATCATGGTGGTGCTGCCGTTCTGGACCTCGGTGCTGGTGCGCACCACGGCCTGGGTCGTGCTCCTGCAGCAGCACGGCGTTGTCAACGAGATACTGATGGGGCTGCATATCATATCGCAGCCGGTCCAGCTCATCTTCAATCGGGTCGGCGCGGTGGTGGCGATGACCCATATCCAGCTGCCCTTTACGCTGCTGCCAATCTACAGCGTGATGAAGACGATCTCGCCCAGCCATGTCCGCGCGGCCCGTTCGCTCGGAGCTGGCCCATTCTACGCCTTCTGGACAGTCTACTTTCCCCAGACCCTTCCGGGGATCGCCGCCGGGTGCCTGCTGACCTTCATCCTGTGCCTGGGCTACTACATCACCCCCGCGCTCGTCGGAGGGGCGAACGACCAGATGGTCGGCTACTTCGTCGCTCACTACACAAACGAGGAGCTCAACTGGGGCATGGCCTCGGCCCTTGGCGCCATCCTGCTCACCGCGACCCTGCTGCTCTACTATGTCTTCAACAAGCTGGTCGGCGTCGACCGCATCAAGATGGGGTGAGAACGATGGCCGCTTCCGCTTATGCTTCACCGCTGGAGAAGGGCTGGCACTATCTGCACCGGCTGATCTGCGGGGCGGTGCTGCTGTTTCTGATTGCACCGATCCTTGCCATCATCCCGCTGTCCTTCAATTCTGTGCCCTTTTTCTCCTATCCAATGCCAGGGCTGTCGCTGCGCTGGTATGAGGAATTCTTCCTGACAGAGCGTTGGCAGGGCGCGCTGGACAACTCTATCTTCGTGGCGATGTCGGTCACGCTACTGTCGACCACACTAGGCACGCTAGCCGCGCTCGGGCTCAGTCGCCCGAACTTCCCGTGGCGTACGGCGATCATGAGCCTGTTGGTCACGCCCATGATCGTCCCGGTCGTCATAACCGCAGTAGCCGTATATTTCTTCTATGCCGATATCGGGCTGCTCAACAGCTATACCGGGCTGATCCTGGCGCACACCACGCTGGCCACGCCCTTTGTCGTCATCACCGTGACCGCGACCCTGACAGGTTTCGACCACTCGCTCACCCGCGCAGCCGCCGGACTCGGCGCGCCGCCAATCACCGTGTTCTTCAAGGTCATCTTGCCGCTCATTCTGCCCGGCATGACCTCCGGTGCGCTCTTCGCCTTCGTCACCTCCTTCGACGAGGTGGTGGTCGCCCTTTTCGTCGCCAGCGCGGAGCAGCGCACCCTGCCCCGGGCCATGTTTTCCGGCATCCGCGAGGACGTCAATCCGACCATTACCGCGGCTGCCACCGTGCTGATCCTGTTCTCTATCATCATGCTGACCACAGTCGAGCTCCTGCGGCGCCGCTCGGTGCGGCTGCGCGGCATCCGAAATACCTGACCGGGGAATCGCAACGCAAATGCGGCTCTTCGCGGTCAAGCTGCGGCAGCGGCTCATTGCGTCGGGAATGGCACGGGGTGCGCCGATGCTCGATGATGACATTGAGCAATACGAGGTCGCTCCTCGAAGAAGGCAAATCAGTCAACGCGATCACGCTCGCTAGCGA
Source organism: Bradyrhizobium sp. USDA 4503 (assembly GCF_054055815.1). NCBI lineage: Bacteria > Pseudomonadati > Pseudomonadota > Alphaproteobacteria > Hyphomicrobiales > Nitrobacteraceae > Bradyrhizobium > Bradyrhizobium sp. USDA 4503. The sequence goes on along the minus strand of NZ_JBSRXS010000001.1, from coordinate 7,858,830 downwards.
CGTCGAGACGGTTCGTAACAGTACACGCGACCTAGCCAGACGACGCGCGCGCTATGACGTTATTGCTGTGCCCGGTCTACATCGCCCACATCTTCCGACGAGGCGAAGGTGCCTACGACCCCTTCTCCGACGAGCAAAAGGTTGCATTCAGTGAATATCTCTCAACGATCAACGAGTGCGGAGTGCCCGCGATTTCACTTCCAGTGGGGAGTATTCCATGACGGGCTGCCGTTGGGCATGCAACTGGTGAGGCTGTATCGGGATAAGGTTACGCTGCTTCAGGTTGCGACCGCTTTGGAGCAGCAACTTCGCTGGCACGAGCGACGGCCGCCGATAGTCGAAGGATGAGTGTCACGGTAACCCGGTTGCCCGCAGCTGCGCCGAGTTTAGGTGGAGGCCTTGTCGCGCGGCGATCTGCATAAGCGCCTGGGCGCGGAGGCAGTATTTTTTCCATCCGGCCCGAGCGTCGAATCGTGACTCACCAGTACCAGCATCTTGGAGGGTGTTCGGAACGATGTGTAAGGAGGTTTCTGTGAGCTTACCTCTAAGAGGAGACTCAATGACGACCGATTCGACGATCACTCCTGAACTGCTGGACCGGCTTCTTGCAAACTACAGCAAGCCAGAAGACCTGACCGGCGAGAACGGGCTGTTCAAGCAGCTCAAAGAAGGCCTTGATCGAGCGCGCGCTTGGGGCCGAGCTGACCGAGCATTTAGGCTACGAGAAGGACGATCCCGCCGGCCGGGGCTCGGGCAAAGCCGCAACGGGACGAGCTCGAAGACGATCCTGACGAAGGATGCGAGATCGAGATTACCCTGCCTCGCGATCGGGCCGGCAGCTTCGAGCCGCAGTTGATCGCCAAGGGCAGATCCGGTTCGATGGCTTCGACGACAAGGTCCTGAGCCTCTATGCCCGCGGCATGACGGTGCTGGAGATCCAGGGCCACCTGGCCAAGCTCTACGGCGCCGAGGTCTCGCCCGATCTCATCAGCCGGGTGACCGACGCCGTCCTCGAAGAGGTCCGAAAATGGCAGAGCCAGCCGCTCGACGCCGTGTACCCGATCGTTTTTTTCGACGCGCTGCGGGTCAAGATGCGCGACGAAGGGCTGGTCAAGAAGAAGGCAGTCTACGTTGCGCTCGCCTACAACGGCGACGGCGAGAAAGATGTGCTCGGGCTCTGGATCGAGCAGACCGGAGGGCGCCAAGTTTTGGCTGCGGGTTGTCAATGAGCTGAAGGCGCGCGGCGTCAATGCCATCCTGATTGCCGTCGTCGACGGACTGAAGGGCTTCCCCGACGCGATCATACCGGTCTACCCGCAGACGCTGGTGCAGACCTGCATCGTGCACCTGATCCGCAACAGACTTGCCTTCGTCTCCTGGAAGGACCGCAAGGCGATACTGCCCTCAATCAAGGCGATCTATCGGGCCGAGAGCACCGCATCTTGCCGAGATTGGCTCCCGCGCAACATTTCGACGAAAGCGGTTGGGATGGTCTCAAAGCCGCGGCGAATATCCCCGCGGTACTTGATCTTCCCCGCGGCCAGCAGAGGCGCGACGTGGGCCAGCATCTCGTTATGGTAGTCCACGACGAAATCGCTCACCAAGAGGTTCTTCACCGCCACGCTCCGCGCTTTGAAGATCGACTCACCCATTTCATCAGCGCTACGCGCCTGTTGACGCCGCCGTCCATATCACCACAGTGAGCGATAAAGCCGCAGATGGTCATCCGCGCCGCCTGGTTGAACGCGGCAGCAATGCCTCGAACACCTTACCATCGACATTCTCGAAATAGGCGTCGTCGCCGCCCCCCGCATCACAGTCGGCGCCCCTTTGGCAAGGCGAGGCATTGCCGCAATAAGCTCGACTTGCCGCTTCTCTGCGCGGCAACCGTCACCTCGGGCAAATGTCCAGCGATGTGGCGCGGATTCCCGATGATCACTTTGCATGGAGAACCGCATACGGTGCACAGCGGCTGCCAGTGATATGGCTTCCGACGCTCTGCATTTCCCGGGCACCGGCGAAAGCGCTTGCATCGGCCATTGCGAAAATGGACACAGGGAACTTCGCTTTCACCCGAGTTGACGCAGAATTTCGGCCATATCGGCGTCAATCTTGGCTGAATTCGTCCCGAAGGAAAGCTATGCTTCGCACATGACACTGCAGCCCACACGCTCTCTTGGAGTCCTGCACCTCGAACGCGGGCTGCCGCCCGACGCCCCGCGCCCGGCGCCGCTGCCCGGCGCGTTGCTCAATCCGGCGACCTTCAACTTCCCGGTCATCTCGGAAACCGTCGCGGGAGCTTGGGTGGAGAACGTTGTCCGCGGGGATCCATCGCTCGAGCCGGCCTACATCGCTGCCGCTCGGCGGCTGGTTGAACGAGGCGCCGTCGCGATAAGCTCGACCTGCGGCTTTTCTGTCCGACATCAGCCAGCCGTGGCCGCTTCGGTGACTGTACCGGTAGTGATGTCGAGTCTGCTCCTGTTGCCAGCGCTGCTCCGCCAGGTGCCCTCCTCCGCCAAGATTGCCGTCCTGACCTACGACTCGACGTACCTGAGCGAAGATCTGCTCGGGGTGGATGATCCGGCCGATCGGGCAAGGATCGTGATCGGTGGCATCGAGGGCGGAAAGTTCTGGCACGACGAGTTGAAGCGCCCACCGCCGCCGGTCGACGTCGCCGCGATCGAGACCGATGTCGCTGCCTGTGTCACGCGACTGCGGGCCGCGGATCCAGAGATCGTGGCTGTGCTGTTTGAGTGCGCGGCCTTCCCGTTGGTTGCGCAGGTGGTCCGCCGTATTGCGAAGTTACCTGTCTACGACATCACGGACCTCTGCCGGCTGGTGCTCGCGTCCATCGCAGGTCATTGTTAGATGTAGACTAAACGCGGACGCGGCCAGAGGCTGAGACAGATATTCTGCAACAGCGCAGTTCGCCAATGAAACCTTTGCGGCCGCCCAGCTACAATGTCACGCATCGTGCCGTGTAGGGAAATCATCTAACCAGCATCAGGAGAAACGCTCATGCCCGCATTTGGTCAACAAGAATACCGCGCGCGTATGGCTCGGCTGCGCCAGCAAATGGCGGAGAGGGGTATGGACGCCCTGCTTGTCTTTAACGAGTCGAACATGAACTACCTCACGGGCTATGACGGATACTCGGATTACGTTCCGCAGCTTGCGCTCGTGTGTCAAGACGAGGAAGATCCGTGGCTGATCCTGCGCGAGATGGATGTCGCATGTGCAACGCCAACCTCCTACCTGCCGCACTCGCGCCTTCTCGGCTATCCCGAGAAATTCATCGGTTCGAGCGAGCGGACGCCATGGCAGCCGATTGGAGATCTGATCCGCGAGCGCACCAAGTCAAGCCGCATCGGGGTCGAACTGACGGCCAAGAATTATGGGATCAAGGCCCAAGCCGCCCTTTCCAAATGCCTTGACCTTTCGAAGAGCGTCGACGCCGATGGCATCATCTCCAAGCTGAAGCTGCTGAAGTCCCCGGCTGAGATCGCCTACATGGAGCAGGCCGGAAAGATCGTCGATCGAGCGATGCGGGTCGCGCAACTCGGTGTCGTTCCCGGGGCGCGAGAAGGTGACGTAGCCGCGGCCGTATTGCACGCCTTATGCGCCGGCACACCGGATTTCCCGGGTCATGGCTCCCGCATTTTCCCGACGATGCCGACTGGTCGCCCCGCGACTGCCCCGCATACCAAGTGGACGGACGCGCGCTATGAGATGGATTGCCAGACCAACTTCGAGATCGGCGCGTTCCGATACCGCTATTGCTGCGCGTTGTCCCGGACAGTGTTCTTGGGTGAACCGTCCGCCCGGTCACGGTACGTGCACCAGGCGGTTGTTGACGGCTTCCTGGCGGCGTTTGAAGCAATGCGGGCCGGAGCGACGTGCGGTGACGTCGATCGAACGTTCCGGCGCACCTTCGATCCTCGCGGCGTGCGCAAAGAATCCCGAATCGGCTACTCCCTCGGAATCGATTGGCCCGATGGCGGCGCGAGCCTGCAAGAAGACGACGAGACCGTACTCCAACCCAACATGACCTTCCACTTGATCATCGGCATCTGGGAGAGGGACGACGGTTATGTGTTCAGCGAGACCGTGCGAGTAACTGAAAACGGCGCAAAGTCGCTGAGCAGTATGTCGCACGACATGCTGGTGAATCGCTGAGATTCCAAATCCGGATGGACGGCGGCGCAGTGCCCAGCGTGGGGTGCAGCGTCGCCGGCAGCTCAAGGATTCAAAGGCACATTATGCTCGAGTGAGTGGGAAGTCACTGTGACTTGATGATCGTAGTGACGTCCAAGGGACATGCACCACTGATTACTCTACCTCGCACCTTGATTGGAAAGCCGATGAACGACGCCATTGTCGACGCAGCGAATAAGCATTTCTCATCGAATTATTTCGAAGCTCGTCAAAAGTTTCGTGATTACGTTGGAAAGGCCGATGTTGGCGAGCTTGCAGTTTATCCATCGCCGGCTCGTGGACCTCGTGGAGAAGAACTCTCGACGGATGTTGCCTGGTTTGGTGACCGGCGCGCACCAAAAGTGGGGATCATGGTGTCGGCCACGCATGGCGTCGAAGGATATTGTGGATCCGCGGCACAGCTCGATTGGCTGGCTGAGCGTGAATACGAGAAGCTCAGATCTGATGAAGCGATGTTGCTGATCCATGCTATCAATCCTCATGGGTTCGCATGGGATCGGCGCATCACGCAAGAAGGATGCGACCTCAATCGAAACTTTGTCGATTTCACCGCCCCCTTACCTGATAACGAAGCGTACGATCTGCTTGTTGATTGTATTGTGCCACGTGAGCTGGACGGACCACTTTTCGCTGCTGCCGAGGCAAAATTGGAGGAGTTCCGCACGGCACACGGCGACACCGCTTTACGAAAGGCTCGCACTAGCGGGCAATACCGGCATCCGACTGGGATGTTCTTTGGGGGTTTCGGCCCCACTGTTGCACGCCAAACACTCGAACGGATCGTATTGGACCACGGCATCGACTCTCGCCGGTTTGGTTTGGTCGTCGACTACCACACGGGCCTTGGACCTTATGGTTATGGTGAGCTGCAATGCGAGCAGGCATCAGGAATGTCAGGGTATCAACGTGCACGTGACATTTTTGGCCCTTCAGTTACGTCGCCAGAACTTGGCACCTCATCGGCTGTTGTGCTCAATGGCACGCAGGATGACTATTGGCAGAGGCTCCTCGGCGATCGGCACGTCTACGTTTGTTTGGAGTTCGGAACCTATCCCGCGCAGGAAGTCAGATCAGCATTGCGCGCTGACCATTGGCTTTACGCCTATGGTCAAGCCGAACTTGAAACAGAAACTGGTCATGAAATTCGAAGGCGCGTAAGGCAGATTTACTATCCAGAGCTAGGCGATTGGAAGGAGATGGTACTATACCGCAGCCGCCAGGTTCACCGGCAAATGGTCGAAGGCCTGCGGCTATAGAAACTCGCCGCCGCTTCACACAGAGTGTGCGCTTGTATCACCGAGGAGCAGTGGCAATCACGGGCGGCTGTAGGTCCGCAATACGCGTCGGCGAGCTCTACTGCCGCTTCGCCTCGATCGAGAGGGCGCCGAAGAGCGTCGACCTCTCCGCGCTTTCGAGCTCTAGCAGGCCGTTGAAGAACTCAGCCGCGTTCGCAAACGAAGGCTGATCGTCGCCATTGTGGATGTAGAAGTGGCCAACGAGCCTGCCCGCAGTGCCGATCATGGCCCATCCGCGACCACAGGACGGATCATTCTCGTCGTGCCCCTCCCATGAGAACTCGGCGCAGGCCGATCCGTCGCGGGTGCCGTAGCGAACATCCAGGAAGCCCTTGAGAGCCCCAAACGCTATTTCGCCATCGGACTTGCCACGGAAGGTGAGATGCGCCTCTCCGACAAGATCGAGGAAGTCGCTGTCCCAGTTGTCCATTTCGACGCTGCGCCAGCGGCCGGCAAAGGCCTTGGCAAAGCCGGGCACCTTGGCCATCAACCGGTCTCCGCGATCAGCTTGGGCAGCCGCACCAGATTGTAAGCGGCCGCAGCGAAGGTAAAGGCCCATCCGACCCGATCACGGCCACGGAATCTGGTCTTCTCTTGCCCGGCGACCGTCTTGATCCAGCCGAATGCCTCCTCAATCCGCTTGCGGATGCGCTGGCTGACAGCATAACCGCCGTGCCGGGTCGTACGCCCGTCGATCGCAGAGCTACGGCCGCTGCGGATTCCGAGATGATGGTGCGCACCGTACCGACTTGATGGCGCGCAGGGTTCCGAGATGATCGCGCGCAGCATTCCGAGCATTCTCCGCGCAGCATTCCGATTTGATCGCGCGCAGTTTCGGATGGTGTGAGGCCCGATCGTTGGGCCAATTCTCCGGCTGGAAGCAGCTGGGAGGATTGGATGCCAACGAGGAGGGTTATCATGCGCCAGATGCGCGAGATTGTGAGGTTGAGCCTTGAGGCTGGGCTCTCGACGCGCGTGGTTGGCGAGCGCGTCGGCATCGGACCGACGACGGTACGTGACACGCTGAAGCGGTTTGCGCGCGCGGGTCTGGCATGGCCGGTCCCGGAAGCGACAAGCGACGCCGAGCTGGAGCAACTGCTGTACGGGGTGCCTGGCGTGAAGCCCGGTCGTCGCAAGGTGGCCGAGCCTGACTGGTCCGTTGTTGCCCGCGAGCTCAAGCGCAAGCATGTGACTCTGCAGGTGCTGTGGGACGAGTACATTGCAGAGCATCCGGACGGGTACCGGTACAGCCGCTTCTGTGACTTGTTCCGCAATTGGGAAGGCCGGCTGCCGCTGGTGATGCGCCAGCACCACGGCGGCGGCGAGAAATTGTTTGTCGACTATGCCGGCGACACGGTGCCGGTGGTTGACCGTAAGACTGGCGAGGTGCGTGACGCGCACATCTTCGTCGCGGTCATGGGCGCATCCAGCTTGTCGTTCGCGCTGGCGACGTGGACCGAGCAGCTCGGCGACTGGATCGCGGGACATAACGCGGCCTACAGCTTTTTTGGAGGCGCGACGCAACTGCTGGTGCCCGACAACGCCAAGGTCGCGGTGATCAAGGCCTGCCTCTATGACCCTATGGTCAACCGCAGCTACAGCGATATGGCGCAGCATTACGGCACGGCGATTTTGCCGGCACGGCCGCGTCGCCCGAGAGATAAGGCGAAGGTTGAGGCCTGCGTCGGAATCATCGAGCGCTGGCTGCTGGGGCGGCTGCGCAACCGAACTTTTTACAGCCTGGCCGAACTCAACGGTGCGATCGCCGAGTGGCTGGCCAAGCTCAATGACGGACGGGTGCTGCGCCAGTATGGCCGCACACGGCGCCAGCTGTTCGAGGAAATTGACGCGCCGAATCTTAAACCGCTTCCCGGCAAGCCGTGGGTCCATGCCGAATGGCGCCGATGCCGGGTCGGGCTCGACTATCACGTCGAGGTCGAACGACACTACTACTCGGTGCCCTATCGCTTCGCCCGTCGCGAGGTAGAAGCGCGGATCTGTGCGCAAACGATTGAAATCTTCCTGGGGGGCGAGCGTATTGCCGCGCATATGCGCGGCAGCGGCAACGGGCGGCACACGACGATCAGCGCCCACATGCCCTCAAGCCACCGGCGCTATGGCGAGTGGACGCCGGCAAAGATCCGCAGCGAGGCAAGCCGGATCGGCCCGATGCTGCGCCTGCTGATCGACCGGATCATCGAGGATCGGCCGCATCCCGAACAGGGCTATCGTTCGTGCCTGGGGATCATCCGGCTTGAGAAGCGCTTTGGCGCCGAGCGCCTCGAGGCGGCCGCGCTGCGCGCAATTGAGATCCAGGCTCGCAACTACCCGAGCGTCAAATCGATCCTCGAGAAGGGGCTCGATCGCGTTGCAACGCCCACGTCCCCCGAGCGCGAGCCGATCCTACACACCAACATCAGAGGCTCGGACTATTACCACTAATAGGGAAGAAAATGCTGACACACCCCACGCTCCACTTGCTTACCCAGCTCGGCCTTACCGGCATGGCCGAAGCCTTTAAGAGCCTTGCCGACAACGAGGAGGTCCATGGCCTCGCTCACGCCGAATGGTTGGCGCTGCTGCTGGACCATGAAGCGACCTGGCGTAACAACCGGCGCCTGGCGCTTCGCCTTCGTAAGGCAAAGCTGCGTCATCATGCCGTGCCCGAGGATATCGACTACCGCGCCCCCCGTAGGCTCGACCGCCGCTTGTTCGACATGCTGCTCAAGGGAGACTGGATCAAGAACCACGAAAATTGCGCCATTGTCGGGCCGACAGGCATCGGGAAAAGTTGGCTTGGCTGTGCACTTGGTCACAAGGCCTGCCGGGACAACCACTCGGTACTTTACACCCGGCTGCCGCGGTTGTTCGAAGAACTGGACCTTGCCCGGGGCGACGGCCGACTCAGCTCGCGGATGAAGAGCATCGCCGCCGTCGAGCTCCTGATTTTGGACGATTGGGGCCTCCAGGCCATCGACGCCAACGCGCGGCATCATCTGCTCGAAATCCTCGAAGATCGCTACGGCCGTCGGTCGACGCTCGTCACCAGCCAGCTTCCAATTGCCAAATGGCATGAGCTCATAAACGACCCAACTTATGCTGATGCCATACTCGATCGCCTGCTTCACAACGCTCACAGGCTCGAACTGAACGGTGACTCCATGCGTCGTCCGCCCGTTCTTCCTCGGCCTTGATTACGCGGTCTGCCAATGAAGACCGAGACTGCAGCCCGCGAAGCTGACCGGCCGCTACGGCACTGTTGGGGGCGCGCGTCCGGTCAGCTTCGCTCCCATCGAGCGACACCATCAAACATGCGACGCGATCTCTTCGGCAGCCGCTTGACCACGGACTAACGATAGTGCCAATTGCCTTTAACGATCGGGTACTTCACCTGCGCGCGATCAGATCGGAACGCTGCGCGGCATCAGATTGGAATACCTGCGCGCGATCATCGGAATCCGCAGACCCCGTCCAACTCATCGGCGAGGTGCGCCAGCCGATCCCACCCGCGCCGGGAAAGCGCGAGCGTTACGATTACGAGTACCGTCGCAACGGCACTGTCAATCTCTTCGTCACCTTCGACCCGCATCGGGCCTGGCGCAAGGTCAAGGTCACTGAACGGCGCACCGTCGTCGACTATGCTCACTGCATGCGCGAACTCGTCGACGTCCATTACCCCAAGGCCGCCTGCATCCGTGTCATGCAAGACAACCTGTCGATCCATGCCCCGGGCGCCCTCTACCAGGCCTTTGCGCCCGCTGAGGCCCGCCGCATCTTGCGTCGCCTCGAGTTCCACTACACCCCGAAACACGCCAGTTGGCTCAATATGGTCGAGATCGAGATCGGCGTGCTCCAAGGGCAGTGTCTCGGCCGCCGGATCGACGATCCAAAACGCCTTAGAAACGAGATCGCAGCATGGGAGCGGCAGCGAAACAAAACTCGCGCCCGTATCAACTGGATGTTCACAAAGGACAAAGCTCGCACCAAACTGGGGCGCGCCTATCCAGGCATACCCAAAGAGTCAAAATGACTGTGACGAGCTACTAGGACGTCCAGCAGTTCTTGAAGTACCGTCAGACCGATAACCCGCCAGTGGCTGCTGCCAGTGCGTCGTTCAGCACCTCGACCGCTTATCGGATCGAGAAGGATCCCCGGCTCCCATCGCAGAAGAAGGCTCCCCGCGGCCGACGGCCGGACCCGTTGGCCAGCGCGTTTGAGACCAAGATCATGCCGATGCTGAAGGCCGCTCCGGCGTGCGGCTCGTCGCGATCTTCGAGGAGATGTTACGGCGCCATCCCGAACTCGGCGCTGGCGTCCGTCACACACTGGAGCGCCGGATCCGCATCTGGCGAGCGATCGAAAACGGATGGCGCATCTTCTTCACCCGAACCACCTACCTCGTGCAGAAGCTCCGGTGGCTCGTCGCGAACTCGCCGCCATCAATCGTCTCGATCGCGTCGATCTCCCGGTCCTTGATGATCTTGCCCATGTCACCAAGGACCAGGCCGAGACCAGCGTGCTGTTCGAACTCATCAACGCATGCTACGAACGGCGCTCGATGCCGATCACCGCCAATCAGCCATTCGGCGAATGGAACAGGGTCTTCCCGGCCCCCGCCATGACGCTCGCCGCCATCGATCGCCCCGTCCACCACGCCACCATGATCGAGATAAACGTTGAGAGATATCGCCGCGCACTCTGATCGAGCGAAAGCGCTGTCCTGGACGGCCGCCGGAGCACGCGACACAAAAACACTCGCTTGATTGACGCTCCGCGACAATCAGAGCCAACAAAACTCTTGCACGCGACAATCATCACGGTGATCGTCATCACGCTGCGACACTGACTCGCCATCCTGATTGTCGCGCTCTTCGCACCCAGATTACTGCGCTATATCTAGGCGTCCCTCGCGTCATGAGCGCGCCGCGGCAAGTGATTCCGTAAGTGCACATGCCATGCAGAATCGGTCTGTAAAATCCGGCCCGCTTGGCGTATGCCGGATCGGAGTGCAGCGGGTTGCGGTCGCCGCAGAGCCGATAGATGAGCGCCTGGTCGGGGTGCGTGGAGATATCAATGGTCTTGTCCGGCGCGCGGGCCGGCACTTGGTGCGGCTCGGGCTAGCCCTCCGAGGGCCCGCCAAAGCCGCCATCAGCACGTGCAAAGCGCGAGCCTACGAGCGTTGCCAGCCGTTCGCCATCGCTGTTCCTCAGCACCGTCTGGTGTCGAATCACCGCGCCCTTATCCTTGCCCTTATCAAAGACGGCAAGCACGGAGGAATCGGCGGTGATGTGCGCAGCGGTTGGGAGCGGCTTGTGAAAACTGATGTCGCGCTCGCCGTCCATGGACATGACGCGGTCGATATTCATATCGCCCGGCTCAGCCCCACAGGCAGCGACCGCGGCAAAGGTCGGAACCACTTTTAGAGGCCGCGGCACCACGGAGGCCTCGTTGATAAAGGCAAGCTCCTTCTCCTCCATGGGATCGGTGCCCATGCCGATGCCATAGGTGTAGAGCATTACTTCGCGATCGGTGTAGCGGTATTGCTGGCCAAGATGTTTCAAGGCGATCAGCTGCTCATAATTGATTGGCATATGCGGTCTTCTCCTCCTGCCAGGCCCCAGAGCTCTGTTGATTAGTGCCCCTTGCCCCTTGTGCAATCGACCTGATGACGCCCGCGGCGCACAGGACTTTCTCAGCGGCGAACGAACTTTGGGTGATTGCGATCCCGACAGGCACGCCTAGCCATCCATCGCTCAATGCCCATGGAACACCGCCTTGCGCTTCTCAACAAAGGCTTTCGCTGCCTCCTTGTGATCGGCGGTTTCGCTTGAGCGGGTGTGATGGATCGCCTCGCCGTCAAAGCAGTCCTCTCAAGCGGGAGATGCTCGGCGTTGTTGATGTTTGCACTTGATATAGCCGAGCGCCACCGATGGCCCTTGCGCCAGCGACATCGCAAGCTCGCGTGCGGCTGCATCGATGGCGGTATCCGGCGTCACTTTGTTCACGACACCGAGCATGAGCGCTTCATTCGCGCTGAGCACTGGCGACATCAGGTAAAGCTCGCGTGCCTTCGCGCTGCCTATGAGTTGGGTGAGGAAATATGTGCCGCCATAGTCGCTCGCCGGAGAGCCCGACTTTGGCAAAAGCAGTAGTGATCTTGCAGGACTCGCTTGCGATGCGAAGATCGCAAGCGAGCGCCATGGACAGCCCTGCGCCGGCCCCTGCGCCGTCAAGCTGCGCTACTACCGGCTTTGACGTCTGATGCAGGATGCGCGAGACTTCCATGCCGCGGCGCAGGTTTGCGACCTTGGCTTCGAATGGAAGCGGTGCTCTTCCCTCGGCCATCCCCTTGACGTCACCGCCGACACAGAAGGTCCCGCCGGCGCCTTTGATCAGCACGGCGCGCACCTTATGATCTTCGCTCGCGCGCCGCGCGACCGCAACCAGCTCCACGAGCATATCCGGGTGCAGCGCATTGCGCCGCTCGGGGCGGTTCAAGGTGATGGTGAGAAGTCCGGACTCGAGGTGCTGCAGCACCATTTCAATTGAGCTCATGGGATGTCGTGTTTCTTTTATATCAGCATTGAGCTTGGCCGAAATCATCGAGCTTGGCCGAAAGCATCGGAAACAATTTCTAGACAAAAATTGTCCTGGTCACCAAAGCTGAAGTGCCGACACCGCGCCCACGAAAACGTCTGCAGCCGAGCAGCGCGCAAGGGTCGTTGCGCGATTCCGAGCGTCAGCGGTTCACCAGAATCGCGCGACACGCTGTTCAGCGATTTTGCGCCGATTTCGGTCACAGGCACGGTTTCACTGAAGATGTAACCTCCTCCCACCCCCAATTGCCAACGATCATATGGAAGGTGCGCTTTGTTGGAGGACGGCCTAGTCATCACCTGGGAGCCGGCACAGACTATTTGGCGCAAGCTCATAACCTGCAAAGGGAACGCTCACCAGCGAATGGGAAGGCCTTGATAGTCCTGAAACCTGCCACTCGTTGCAGCTGTCAGCTGCGCGATCCGCGCTATGAGCCCGCGAGCGCTCTCTTCAGCAGAGATGTAGGCGTCCTGGCCGCCCATGTCGGTCTGAACCCACCCGGGGTCCAGGATTGCCACGAGAATGCCGTCGCCCGCCCAGCTGCGAGACAGTGTGCGCATTCCATGGTTGAGTGCGGCCTTCGACGGTCCGTAGGCGTACCTGCCCGGCTGAGCGGCGCTGATGGAACCCATGATGCTGCTGATCGCCACCAACTTCTTCTCGGAACTGCGCGCAAGGTTCTCGCGCAGCGCCTGGGCGATGAGCATCGGAGCGAGAGCGTTGACGCGCATCGTCGTAATCCAGCCCGCGGCCTCTACACGCTCGTTCGAAAGGCCGGTGACACCCGCATTGTTGATCAGGATGTCGATCGGCCGATCGCCGATTTCACGCTTTAAGGACAACGCGGCCCCCTCGTCGGCAACATCAAGCTGAACGACCTTTACGCGTCCGCCCGATGAGCGCGCGAGTTCCCCAAGCGCATCGGCCTTCGCCGGTTCACGGCAGCACGCGATAACCTCGGCGCCTTGGGAGGCGTATTGCCACGCAAGGGCGAGACCGATGCCGCGGTTGGCGCCTGTAATGAGAACTGTCGTCATCCAGAAAATGCTCCCGCTTGCGTGCGCCGCCAATCGCAGCGCCGTACATCTTGACTTGCGACGTTCACCACCCGGTCCGGCTCGTTACTCAGGAATACTTTCCAGAGCGCTCAATCGAAATAGACATAGAAGCGCGCCTCGACACTCTCGCGCGGCCTCGCGTTCGGGAACGCCCGACGGTTGTCAAAGGCCGAGTGAGCCGAGCGAGGGTCGTAGTGCCGGTCCGAATCATATCCCGTAAACAGAACGACTTCGTCCGGATGCATGCCGGAGAAGTAGTACCAGCGGATAGCGGCGCCGTAGTGAAGGCATATGCTCTTGTGGTCCTTACCGAGATGACTTCTGAAGGTGTGCTCGAAAAGGTTGGTGTCGTAAATCGTGCTGGCGTCCGCGAATGCCAACGGAAAGTCCTGCGGAGGCGGCGACAACGCGCGCCACGCCTGAACGATCATCATCCGCGAGTAGAGGGGACTCGGAATGCCTTGCGCCTGATTCTCCTGCGCCGCGAGCAGAGGGGCGGAAACGGGAGCAAAGTCGATATGCGCATTGTAGGAAACGGGACGAACTCCGGCCGCGGGGCTGGCCGACGCCAAGCGCATGACGACGCCATCGCGTCTTGGCACGACCCAGGATGCATTGAAGAAGTCTTTGATGAACGGGACCATTTCATCAATGTACTTCTGACGCATGACCTCGGGATCGCGCACGTCCGCGCAAGACGTCTTGTGCGGAACGAGGATAAAGCCTTCGCGATCTAGAGAAAGCTCGTCAACGATGGGCCGAGCATCTCGGATATCAACGTCATAGAGAACCTGGGGCGCACCAGCGTCATATAGCGGCGCGGCCACTTCAGGAGCCCGCTCCCCTGGCGAGCGCCGAGCAAAGGCGATTTCACCCTTCACAAGGTCAAGGCGATTACGGTCCACTCGCGCCTCGTGTGCCATACTTGTCATAGTTCTTATCCTCCCTCGCTCGTTGCCCCCACAACTTCTCAAGGATACGAAAAGCCGACGCTCGATGTCCGCAAAATGAGGCAGTTGGCGCAGCATTTATGCGCAAAGGTCCGATTCTGAGCAGGTTCTCCAAGTCCCCCGATCCTACGTCCTGGGCCTATGAGAAGAGCACCGCGTCGCACCCGCCCCGATGGCATACCGACCTGAGGGCGTCAGCTGCTTGGCGTGCTTACCTCCTCGTCGTGGACGGATCGCTGGCGAGTCAGCGCGGTTCGATGAAGCTCAGAGCTTTGCACTCGACATACAACGATCGCTCGAGAGTGTTCCTGTCTAAACCTGAGATCGATGCTCACGCCTGAGCAGCCGACGGGTCGGTCGCGGTAGGGCGCTGGTTTCCCAGCCCCCCCGCTCAGATCCGTACGTGCGGAGCTACCGCATACGGCTACTGCCTTGGGTCATGACGTGTACCGCGGATTGGGATGCGGATGATAGGCGCGGACTTTCGGGATGTATCACCTAACGTGACGCTGGAATCGATCCCAGGCCATGCGGGAGCGCTGGCTGCGTCGGCGAAGCGAGCGCAGCCATGCCCGGCAGACCTCGGCGCGGAACGTGGTAGCTCAGGTACCCTGCACCACGCGACGGAGCCAGGCGCCGATCTCAGCGATGGGCGCATGGCGGCGTTTCATCAGGTCATGTCGTATCGCCCTCAGCGTCGCCCGCATGCGGCAGGCGATGGTCACGCGCCGGATTGTGAAGTGCGGATTCATTCGGGTCACAGCGCAGATGTGCGTGAACCCGAGGAAGTCGAACGTTTCCGGGCGGCGTTGCCCCCGGTGTGCGCGGCGCTCGGCCGCGTACCGTCCAAATTCCAGAATCCGTGTCTTCTCCTCATTCAGCGAGAGACCGAACTTCGCCATCCGCTCACGCAGTGAGTCGAGAAAGCGTAAGGCCTCGGACTTTGTTTCGAAGCCCACGACGCTGTCGTCCGCATAGCGGACGACGATGAGATCCCCTTTCGCCGTTTTGCTTCGCCACTGGCGGGTCCAGAGGTCGAAGACGTGGAGAGTAGGCCGAAGGAATTGCACCTTCGGCCTCTCGCAGAACGGTGCATGAGCCTCTCGACTCACACCGCTCCCATCAGACAAACGCGCCGATCCCTCCAAAGCGCCAATGGGCGAACAAAGACGGGTTCTGCTCTGCAATTCTCTGCATGAGCATGCTGGCCCGCACTTTGTGTCCACGTAGCCGGCTGTATTTCCGCATGATCCAGGCACGTATCGTGTAGTCTGCATGCCTGTATATCGGCCACATCGCAGACGGATAGAATTGCCCGTAGTAAGCGATCCACCCCCGGAGGATTGGATTGAAAATACGAGCGAACTCCTCCAGGCTGAGATGGGACTGATTGCGAAGATTGAGCCGCCGCGTGTGTGCCCGCATGGCCTTAAGAGATTTTGCACTGACTGCGGGTGAGAAGCTCGTGAAGAGTATGCCCCTTGCACGCACTCTGGCACCCCGCGCTCGGAACTCGTAACCCAAGAAGTCAAACTTCGTGTTAGGGTACGAATCCTTTCGATTTGAGTCCTTGCAGTAAACAATCTGCGTTTTATCTGGATGCATCTCCAGGCCACATGCTGCAAGTCGAGCTTGCAGCGCCGTCTTAATGGCGTCTGCTTCGACTTCAGTCCTGCAATGCACGAGCCCGTCATCAGCATAGCGGCACCAAGGAAGGTCCGGAAACATCCTCGTCATCCAGACATCGAACGCATAGTGCATAAACAAATTACTCAAGACGGGACTAACCACACCGCCTTGAGGAGTTCCTCGGGTTCGTTCAACCAGAGTTCCGTCCTCTTGTTGTAGCGGCGCGGTATGCCAACGTTTGACGTAAGCGTTACCCACTTGCACGTCGTGTGTTTCTCGATCGCTTTCAGTAGAAGCGCGTGGTCGATGTTGTCGAACAGACCTTTAATATCAAATTCCAAAACCCAATCGTATCGCCAGCAACGATCGCGGGTGACAGCGATTGCATCCAGCGCCGATTTCTTCGGACGATAGCCGAAAGAATCGGGCAGGAAGATAGATTCTAGAATCGGTTCAAGGTATTGCTTGACAACCGTCTGTGCCACGCGGTCGGCCACTGTAGGCACACCGAGAATTCTTTCCCCGCCATTCTTCTTCGGAATGGCGACCGCTTTGACCGGCGGCGGAAAATAGCTTCCCGACGTCAGCCTGTTCCAGATTTTATACAGATTGCCCTTCAAGTCCCTTTCGAAGTCAGTGATCGTCTCCTCATCCACGCCAGCAGCACCCGCATTGGCTCGGACGGCCTTGTAGGCTTTCCACACTTGCTGCTTCGAGATATCAAACGGTTTTCGCTGCACTCACGCGCCTCCTCCTCTTGCGAGTTGAACGCCAAATACAGCTGTCTGACCCGACCCCTTTGCTCCAGCCGCATTACCAGCCTTCATCGTTCGTACGAGTCGGTCCGTCCCAGTGCTCCGCATCGGGTGTTTCGCCTTGTGGTTTTGGCCACTTGTGCTTTTCCCTTGCCATCGGAACGACTGGTTCCCGCAGTGCCGTACTGAAGCCTGAGTCAGAGTCACGCCCCCTATACACCGGCCGCCATCTGTCCAGTAATCAGGTTTCCGACAGATTTGTCCCGGGCTCTGCACCCGCACCCGGTTTTGACGACATTTGATTTTAACGACGCGTCTTCGAGGGTTTATTTGCATTCGTCTCTCTGACTCGCACCTGCTGGGGTTCTTCCCCACGCTTTACTCCAGCGCTCACGACCATGGCTCTTTACCTAGGCCGCCTGGAGTGGTTTGAAGCCTGCGCCTGAAAACCGACTTCGGAGGGCCCGCCTCCATCTTCCGTACAGCTTCTTGTTTGATTGGATTAGTTCATCCTGAACCTCCTCTCTTACGACTGCGGCACACAGTGCAGATAAATATTGGCGAGGAGCGGCGAGATCACCGCGCCCTGCGGCGTACCTATCCGTGCTAAAGACTTCGATCCACTTTCGACAACGCCAGCGGTCAGCCACTTGCGTATCAATCGCAAGAGCCGGCGGTCTGCGATCCTGTGCTCGAGGAACCGCATGTCGGCGTCGAGCACCCAGTTCACTCTTTTCTGATGGATGCCGATCCAGAGTGCGTCCAGCGCTTTATGCTGACTTCACCCCTCCCGGAATCCGTAGGAAAAGCCGAGGAAGTCCGCCTCGTAGATGGCATTCAGGACCGTCGTAACCGCATGCTGGACGATCTTATCCTCCAGCGCAGCGATTCCGAGCGGTCTCAGTTTGGCGCGCGAACATATCTCGTGATCGCCAACGCGGCTCGAAACCCTTGATGAGATGGGTTTGAGCCATGCAGCACTCTCCGCGGGAGACAACGGAGCATCATTGCGGCGGCCCCATCGGGCTTTGGCGCCGAGCGGCCATCCTCGCGCATCCAGCCGACCGCATTCTCGGCCACAACCTGTTCGACGACGCGTTACCAAACTGCGGCGACGTCGGTTGGCGACAACAAGCGGGAATGAGACCGCAGCCATCATGTGCGAAATCGGCCTTCGCCTTTGCCGGATCAACCGCCGACCAATGATCCCATTACGCTGCTGGGACGATATTGACGTATCTTCCTTTGCTATTGACACACCTCCTTCGCGGTACCCACGGTATGCGCCCATCCGTCATTTTGCTGTCTTTCCGATCCACCCTCTTTTCACCACCGTCGCGTCGGAGACGACACGCGCTACGTCGCCGCGACCGAGATTGCCGCGCAGCCGCCTTCGATTGCTACTGCCACGGACTGGAATAATCGCGGCAAAACGCACGGCGGTCTGGATGGCGCTTGCCGCGACGCCCGCCTCCTGCAATGCCTCTCGTGTGCATCGAGGCAAGCGCAGCAACCGTTGATGGCGGACACTGCCAGCTTTCACAATTCAAAATCGGTCTTTTCAACTCCGGGATTCCCGATGACCTTCATGCGTAGCCGCGTCGGCATCGTGGGTATTCGTTATTCGAGACAAGGTGCACGAACCGATAGTAGACGTTGTTCATAGCTGTTACGGCAGCTGCTGCCTTTGCTGCGGCTACTGCTGTCGAAGTCAGTTTTTCAACCGCAAGCGCTTCGAACGCTGCCATCACATGCGGTTTTCGTGTCGCGATCGCGCAGGCGAGGAACAGACCGTATCGGGTCTGCTCAGCAAGCGTCTCGTCGGAAACCACCACCATGGACGAGAAATTGAACCTCACGTCCCTGGCGAAGTCCGGAATCAGATCCTTGAGCTCGTCGATCGACATCGGTGCTTCACGCTACTTTTAGCGTTTCGCCGCCGACCTCGCGGTTGCATGGGCACAGTTCGTCGGTCTGCAGTGCATCGAGCACACGCAGCGTATCCTTCGGCACGCGGCCGACATTGAGGTTGGTCGCATAGACGTGCTGGATCGTGTTGTCGGGATCGACGATGAAGGTGTAGCGATAGGCGACGCCGTCGGGCGAGCGCACGCCGAGGCCGTCGACCACGATGGCAGCTTGCTTCAATTCCGAGCAGGGTCGTACCCTTCTTAATGAGGCGGAGAGCGATTCACATGCAATCTCCGCGTCCGTGAAGAAGGGCGGCGGATTGTCCTTCAAAGCAAGCATCACTCTCCAACAAACGCTGTCGACAATTCGCGCAGCATTTCACCGACTTTGCCCCAGCGACCACGGAATTTCGGCGTCTGCCCTTCTTTGAGCAACTTTTAATGCATCCTTATCCTTTCGGCGCGATGATCTTCGTTTCATTCGCATGCTCCGATCAGAGAATTTGCCGTTGGTCCGCAGCGAGTGCCTCTCCTTGAGTTCCCGAGTCTCGCCGTTGATGTCTCGAGAGGCTCGAAGTTCAGGTGACCCAGTGCAGACAATATCCTGAATGTGCCGCACCGAATCTCTTTAAAAACGCCTCGGTGCGGGAGCCGTTTGTCAGAGCGACTACCGTTTTGAGAGCGACTCCTTCATCGCTCCCGGAGCCCAGTCGGCCTCAATGCCACAGGCACGAGATGCTTTTCCGACCCCACCAAGCATGCCCGGCGACAAAGATCGGCGCGGGCATCAGCGCTCTTTTGCAAATCGGCCGGCGTCTATCACACGACTAGCCTCGCAGTCGGCCTCCAACGCTTGAGTGATTGTGCATCACAGCGTTTCAATAGAGAGATCAGCATAGACGACAGCATGACAATCGATGCTCACCATCGGACCGCCATTCGATCGGAACGGCTTAAACTCCGAGTGAGGGCCGGAAACGATGCATCGCATCCCCGGCGTTGCGATTTTCCTCGTGCGGCAGTTCGATTTGCAATGGCTTTGGACCACCAGCCCACTGGAGGTCTGTCACGCAGTCTTTCTCTGTTCGAGTCCGACCCGTCACAGCTAATGCTCGCGCGACAGCCGGACAAAGGTGCGCAAAGCGCCATGCTAACCCGCATCCCAAGCGGTTGGAGATTCCTTCGCCAGCTCGTCCATTACCTGCTTTGTCGCTTTGTACGCCAGCTCAACAATCTCATCGATCTCAGATTCGCATACTACGAGAGGCGGAGCAAAGCCAAGAATGTCTCCGTGCGGCATTGCTCGTGCAATAAGTCCCCGATCACGGGCAGCCTTCGAGATGCGGGCACCTACCTTGAGCTGCGGATCAAATCGTCGCTTTGTTTGACGATCCGCAACGAACTCAATCGCGCCAAGTAAGCCCACTCCTCGCACTTCTCCAACGATTTCTAGCTGCGAAAACTGATCCTTCAGTCGCTTTTGAAAGTGCGAACCGACGATCCTGGCACGGTCGCTTAGTCGCTCCTTCTCAACGATATCGAGAACTGCGTTGGCAGCAGCGGCGGCAATCGGATGCCCGGAATAGGTATATCCATGCGAAAATGCTCCGACTCGATCCGCCGCATCCTCCATTACCGAGTAGACCTTCTCGCTAACGATGGCTCCGGAGAGCGGCACATAACCGGATGTCAGACCCTTGGCGACTGTCACCAGGTCGGGCTCGATCCCGTATAGACTGCTACCAAAGTCAGCACCGGTTCGACCGAATCCACAAATCACTTCGTCGACGATCAAAAGAATGTCGTAGCGACTAAGCACAGCCTGAATTTCAGGCCAGTAGCCGGCAGGAGGCGGTGTGATACCGCCCGTACCCAGCACCGGCTCAGCAATAAAGGCACCAACCGTTTCCGGCCCCTCTCGCACGATCAGCTCTTCAAGTTCGACTGCACGCCGACGAGAAAAGGATTCTTCCGTCTCACCCGACTCTGCACCCCAATAGTGGTGTGGCGCGCCCGTATGCAAAATGCCCGGAAAGGGAAGATCCATGTGATCATGGTAGAACGACATACCAGTCATCGAACCGGAAATTACCGAGCAACCGTGATAGCCGCGCTCCCGCGAGATGATCTTTTTCTTCTTGGGCTGACCACGGAGATTGTTGTAATACCAAACGAGCTTGGCTTGAGTTTCGTTGGCATCTGATCCGGACAAGCCGTAAAAGACTTTGCTTGCCTTGCCCGGCGCCATTCGCACGAGACGGTCAGACAAGGTGGCCAGCTCTTCGGTCGTATGAGCCGCATATGTGTGGTAGTATGCAAGCTTGTAGGCCTGCCGCGCGATGGCCTCAGCGACTTCGGTGCGGCCATATCCAATATTTACGCAATAGAGGCCAGCAAACCCATCAATGTAGCTATGCCCCTGCGCATCTTCGATGCGAATGCCCTTTCCGCCGACAACAATCGTCGGATCACCAGTCTTACCAGTGGCGAATTCCTTGAGCTGAGTGAATGGGTGCAGAACGCTCGAGCGATCTCGTTCAGCGATGGTTTTGATGTCATTCATAACGTTTCTCCTAAGCCGCCAGATCGCCGAAGCAGACGTATTTCAGTTCCATGTATTCAGCCAAGCCGTGTCGTGAGCCTTCGCGACCGAGCCCGGACTGCTTCCATCCGCCGAACGGAATAGGAGGGCCTGTGAGTGAAGCCGTATTGATACCAAGCATGCCACACTCGATCTGCTCGGAAAGTCGGAGCGCTCGACGTAGACTGTCCGTGTAGACGTATCCGGCAAGCCCCATTTCGTTAGCATTAGCTCGGGCGATGACCTCTTCTTCGGAATCGAACGGCAAGACTGCAGCTACGGGCCCAAATGTTTCGTCACGCGCGATAAGCATCTCTTCAGTGACATCGCTGAGCAACGTCGGAAGAACGAAGTTAGGACCCAGGCTTTCGTCTCGCTTCGCGGAAATGACCCGCGCCCCCTTTGCCGCAGCATCCTCAATTTGCGTTCTGCACTTGTTGGCCACCGACAGCTTCGTCATTGGCCCGATATCTGTCGCAGGCTCCAGGCCATGGCCAACCTTCAGTTGGGCTACTGCCGCAGCAAAGGCCTCAACGAAGACACCATAGATGCTCCTTTGCACATAGATGCGGTTCGCCGCCAGGCAATCTTGACCCGATGTAGCGAACTTTGCGGCCATTGCCCCTTTGACAGCCTTGTCGAGATCGACGTCATCGAAGACGAGAAAGGGGGCATGCCCGCCCAGCTCGAGCGACACCTTCTTTACGGTCTGAGCCGCCCCTTCCAGAAGAAGACGGCCAACTTGGGTAGAACCCGTGAATGATAGAGCGCGTATTCTTGGGTCGCACAACAGAGGCGCCGAAAGCTCGATCGGATCGCCGACGAGCACTTGAAATACACCGCGCGGAATCCCGGCCTCTTCAGCCAACCTGGCCACCGCTAGAGCAGAAAGCGGGGTCTCCCGAGCTGGTTTCACAATGATCGGACAACCGGCAGCAAGAGCGGCGCCAGCCTTTCGCGTAATCATGGCGACAGGAAAATTCCACGGAGTGATCGCCGCCGCCAAGCCGATCGGCTGCATTCGCACCTGAAGCAGACTTCCAAGCTTGTGACTGGGGATCGTCTCTCCGTACGCACGTTCGCCCTCGGCGGCGAACCACTCGAGAAATCCAGCACCGTAAGCAATTTCGTGCCGTGCCTCAGCGAGTGGCTTTCCCTGCTCGCTCGTCACCAGGATGGCGAGCTCCTCCGAATGGTCGAGCATCATTGACGCCCAGGACCGTAGGATCTCCCCTCGCTTTGCCGGCAATAGTTCGCGCCAGGCGACGAAAGACCGCTGTGCCGCCGCGATCGCCAGATTCATGTCCGGCGCACTGCAACGAGCAACGTCCGCGATCTCTTCCCCAGTAGCCGGGTCGACCACAGCGTCTCGTTGATCGCCCGCAATCCAGTGACCGTCGATAAGCGCGGCTCCCGCAACAAAGTCGGAACGCCGCAGACTTTGCAGGTGCCTCGCAGCAAGCGCGATCAAATGCGGACTTTTGTGCCGAACAGTTTCAAAGGCCATTTCAAGGTGTCACGCGGTATTTGAGTTGCCTATGCATTCAGCATAGTGCCGTCGCGAACATCTTTGCGTCGCATTTCCCCGCCGCTCGGCCGATTTCCTGCATTGCGCGACGTTTCGCAGCGAAATTCACCTTGGCCCGGAGGCCGTTGCGCAATCCGACACGGTCCCATCTCGGAGAAGCCCTTACTGCAAGCGCAGCGACTCACCTCTCCATATCCACATAAGTGTGGCGATATGGCTCGATGGGCCGGCGCCGGTCCATGCACGCGCTGACCGCATCGCAGATTTAATCTCGACGCTATCCGGCTGGCGTGGTGACGATGGCCCGGCTACAGCCACCAGCGTCCGCAATCTTGGCTTCGGCACTGCCGAGACCGGCTTTGCACCAGCTATCTAAGCGGTGCCCTCAGAACTACCGGCTCAAAACTGCGCTGCACTCGCCGTATCGTTTTCGGCGGGCTCTGCGTGACCTCGGTACCGCGGTCTCGTCGCATGCCGCACCATGTCGGCAGGATGATCGAAACACGCGTGAAACGACAGCCCCGGCTAGGCTTCCGGCCAACGGAGGCGCGCCACAACGTGCAGACGCGAGTTAAATGAGCCAAGCCGCTGAGCGGGGCCGGAAGCCACGATCGGCTTCGCACGGAATGCCCCGGTCACACCGCATTAATTTGCGCCAGCGTAGACAAATGGCTCCACCGCCGCGACCGCTAGATTCATATCCGGGGTATCGCAACGGGGGACCTTCGTGGTGTCTTCTATAGACGAATCAACCACAATGTCTCTTTGTTCGCGGCTATTCTTCGATGAGCACGGCACCAGTGTGAGGCTCGCGAGAACGCAAAGTTTGCAGGTGCGCCCTGGCAAGAGTGATCAGATGGGCTTTTGCGCCGAAGGTCTTGAAAGACCATTGCCAATCTCAGGCCGCTCCCGTTGAAAATTGCCCATGCGTTCAGAATACTGCTATTGTAAACGCATTTACGTCCCGTTTTCGCATCGCTCTGACGATTTCCTGCATTGCGCGAGCGTTTGAGGGCGAAATTCACCTGAGGGGCTGGAGCCAACCTATGCAATACGACCGAATAGATGCCCGCATCCTCGAGATCGTACAAAAGAATAACCGCCTGACGTCCGAGACAATCGGCGAAATGGCCGGCCTTTCTGCTACCGCGTGTCAACGACGCCTGAAAAGACTCCGCTCGGAAGGCATTATCGAGGCTGATGTCTCGATCGTCTCGCCGAGGGCGGTAGGAAGGCCAATTCAGATGCTTGTGCTAGTGACTTTGGAACGCGAGCGCTCAGACATAATCGACAAGTTCAAGAAGGCCATCAGATCGTCAGATGACGTGGTGAATGGATTCTACGTTACCGGCGACGCTGACTTTGTCCTGTATGTCACGGCACGCACCATGGAAGATTATGAGCGGTTCACTAGGCGATTCTTTTATGAGAACTCGGATATCAAGGGCTTCAAGACGATGGTCATAATGGACCGAGTCAAAGCGGGCTTTGCCATTCCAATTGATGCTCCTTCCGAAGCTTGACGCGGGGGGCACCCCGCGGATCGGTGTGTTCGCGCGTCTTTTCTTCGGTGGCCTGCACAGAACGCAAAAAATCCGCGCAACGGATCCCTTACTTTGTCACCACTTCGGCTGAGGAGATTTCCTTTCAGATGGGTATTCCAAAACGACTACGCCCCGTGAATATCGCGTTGGGCTCACTCCGAGCTCTTTGTCGCGCTCGCGTACTGAGCCTGGCGCGGCAGCGCGCACAGGTCACAGAGGCTTTCAGTTCCACGCATAGCGTGTCGTAACTCCGCAAGCAGAGATAGAGATCAAGAATGGGCAAAACCCGCCGCGAGGTCGATCGTTTGGGAGAAGTAGAGGTCCCGAGTGAGGCCTACTACGGCTCTCAGACTGTGCGAGCGATCAGAAATTTTGCGATCTCGGGGATTCCAGTCAGTCATCTTTCGCAGCTTGTCCACGCACTTGCTGTGGTAAAAAAGGCAGCCGTACTGGCAAACGCCAAGCTTGGCGATATTTCAGCCAGCAAAGCTAGCGCGATTGCCGCCGCTTGCGATGACATAGCTGCTGGCGACCTGACCGGTGAATTTCCCATCGATGTTTTTCAAGGTGGTGCTCGAACGTCCACGAACATGAACATTAATGAAGTGATTGCAAACAGGGCGCTCGAGCACCTGGGATTTTCTCGTGGAGCGCTACGACGTTGTTCACCCGATGTCAACCTTTCCCAGTCGACGAACGACGTCTATTCAACTGCCATCCGACTTGCCATTCTGTTGGCACACCGCTCGTTAGACCGGGAGCTCCGTCAGCTTGCTGATGAGCTGGAGCAAAGGAGGCGGAGTTCGCCAACGTCCCAAAATTAGGCCGCACACAGTTGCAGGACGCGGTTCCAATGACTCTCGGCCAAGAATTTGGCGCCTTCGCGACGACAGTGCGGGAGGACGTGGTCCGGCTGGAAGAGCTCGTCTCCCTCTTCAGGGAAATGAATCTCGGCGGCACAGCTATTGGTACCGGAATCAACACAAAGCCGGATTACGCTGGGATCGTTGTTGAGGAACTCTCCACACTTACTCAGCTCCCCTTCCTCGCAGCTAACAATCTGATCGAGGCATGCTGGGACACGGGATCATTCGTTTTGTTCTCCGGCATGTTAAAGCGCACCGCGATAAAGCTCTCCAAGATCTCGAATGATCTGAGGCTGCTCTCAAGCGGACCGCGGGGGGGGGGGCCTTGCCGAAATCAATCTACCGGCCGTTCAGCCGGGCTCTTCTATAATGCCGGGCAAAGTTAATCCGGTGATCCCCGAAGTGGTAAATCAAGTCGCCTTCCAAGTAATGGGTGCGGACTTGACCATATCGTTGGCCGCCGAAGCGGGTCAGCTCCAACTTAACGTCATGGAGCCGGTGATTGCTTACAGTATACTGCAATCTATTGCTCTTCTCACTAACGCCGCCCGAGCGCTTCGCGAAAATTGTATTGTCGGGATAACAGCCAATGTGGAGCGATGCCGCGAGCATCTGGAGGCAAGCACGGCTATCGTAACGGCTCTAACCCCGCTGATCGGATACGAGCGTGCGTCCGATGTTGCGAAGGCAACGCTAAAGAGCGGTCAGATGATTTGGGAAATTCTCCATTCCAGAGCTGCACCTTGCACCCGAGTTGCTCAAAAGGTTGCGTGATCCAACCATTCTGACGAAACCATGGAAAGCGCCGGAACTCGACATTTCAGGAGGTTCATCTGAGGTTCAAGTGACGAAATAGAATCTGGGAACAGGCGACCATGGCCTTCGTACAGTGTTCGCCGGTCAGGGCCAGCAAGTTTGCAGTCCAGACGGTGACCGAGCAGGACATCTCCATCCTACCGCGGCGAGCTCGTCCCGGACGCGGGACATCATCGCGTCCGATCCGAACATGGGCACTGCTTTGTCGACGAAGTCGATAAGCCCACGGGGTGGCTTGGCGCCCACCCTCAGAGGACGAGAGGCGGACTCTCGCACGCGAGGTTACAAGCACCGCTTGCCATGGATACCTCAGGGCGTCAGGCGCCCCCATAATGCTTTCGCGCTGGAACCGCCCAAATCAGATAGGGTTGCAAAGGCACTTGCCCAGTTGCTAACGGCCAAGTCTGCGCGACCATCACTGATCTGGTCGAAAATGAAACCATCGCAGGCTAGGCAGGAACTGCTATGACTGAGACGCCCAAGCTCCAGACGTTCAGTGTCGACGGCATCACCGCGCCGCTGCGCTCCGCCACCTTCCGGCGCATTTGGCTGGCAAGTATTCTATCCAATCTCGGTATCCTGATCCAGGGCGTCAGTGCGGCCTGGGCTATGACGGAGATGACGTCGTCGGCTGATATGGTCGCGCTGGTACAGACCGCCTTGTCGCTGCCCGTGATGCTGATCGCCATGCCGGCCGGGGCCATTGCCGACATGTATGACCGTCGTATCATATCGCTGGTCGCGCTCTCGATTGCGCTTTGCGGCGCCACCGCGCTCACTGCGCTCGATTGGTCGGGTCTTGCCACGCCGAATCTGTTGCTAGTGCTTTGCTTTGTGGTCGGCAGCGGCATGGCATTGATGGGGCCGGCCTGGCAATCCTCTGTCAGCGAGCAGGTGCAGGCCGAATCGTTGGCGGCAGCGGTGGCGCTCAACGGCATCAGCTACAATATCGCCCGCAGCTTCGGTCCCGCGATCGGCGGCATTGTGGTTGCGAGCGCAGGCGCAGCCGCAGCCTTTGCGCTCAACGCGATTCTTTATCTGCCGCTGATGGTGGCGCTGTTCTTGTGGAAGCGTGTGGCCGAGCCGTCACGGCTGCCGCGCGAACAACTGAACCGCGCCATCATCTCCGGCGTGCGCTACATCACCAATTCGCCATCCATCAAAATCGTGCTAACCCGCACCCTGGCAACCGCCGTGATCGGCGGTGCGATCCCGGCGCTAATGCCGCTGGTCGCCCGTGACCTACTTCATGGCGGGGCGCAAACTTACGGCCTCATGCTCGGCGCCCTCGGACTTGGCTCAGTAATCGGAGCGCTCAACATCGGAGAGGTGCGTAAGCGCATGAGCGGCGAGGCCGCGGTACGCGCTTGCACTCTGTCGATGGGCGGCGCGATCGCCGCGGTCGCGTTCAGCCGCGAGCCGATTCTGACTGCCGCAGCACTGGTCTTGGCGGGCGCCGTGTGGACGATAACGTGGACGTTGTTCAATATTGGCGTGCAGCTCTCCGCACCGCGCTGGATCGCGGGCCGATCGCTTGCGGCCTGGCAAACTGCGTTCTCCGGCGGTGTTGCGATCGGTAGCTGGGTCTGGGGCCGCCTCACCGATGCCGCCGGCGTGGAAAACGCACTGCTGATCTCCGCAGCGCTGATGATGATATCGCCGCTGCTTGGGCTCTGGCTGTGCATGCCGTCCATCGGCGCGCACGGCGAGGATGCCGAGCCGCCGGCCGATCCTGAGGTGCAACTTCCGCTTACCGATCGTAGCGGGCCCCTGATGGTCGAGATCGAATATCGCGTCGCGCCGGAGAATGCGCGCGCCTTCCACAGCGTGATGCAGAATGTGCAGCTGTACCGGCAGCGAAACGGGGCCTATGGTTGGTCGATTGCCCGCGATATCTCCCATCCTGAGCTGTGGATGGAACGCTATCACTGTCCAACATGGCTCGATTATTTGCGCCAGCGCAACCGCTGGACACAGTTGGAGCGCGCGCTGGATCGTCAAGCGGCGGGTTTTCACATCGGCCCAGAGCCCGTGCGTATCCGCCGCATGCTGGAGCGCCCGTTCGGATCTGTGCGCTGGAGGGAAGACGTGCCCGATCGAGGCGCAACAGACATCCTGCCTTTTGATTCCGAGCGCGGCGAGTTGCACTAAGGCCTGTTTACAGTCAGCGGCTTGCGAGGCAGCTCGCGATGAGATTGAGAAGGCCGGCAAAGCTGGTATCGGTCTTTTCGTAGCGAGTTGCGATGCGCCGGAATGCCTTGAGGGAACAGAAGAAGTTCTCGACCAGATGGCGCCATTTGTACATTTCGGCGTCATGCGGGATACGGCCGGCGCGATCGGCTTTGGACGGAATGACCGCAGCAGCACCGCGTTCATCGAGGTTGGCGCGCAGCCAGTTGTTGTCGAAAGCCTTGTCGCCGATCAGCGCCGCAAAATCGAGGCCGGTGATCAAAGGTTCGATGCCGATGCTGTCGTGACGCTGGCCGGGTAACAGCACGAAGCGAATGAGATTGCCAAGGGCGTCGACCAAGGCCATGATTTTGGTGGTCAAGCCGCCACGCGAGCGACCTATGGCCTGATTTTGAGTCCCCCTTTTGCGCCGGTGCCATGTTGGTGGACCCGGACCAGCGTGCCATCGATGAGGACATATTCGAAATCTGGATCCTCGCAGAGCGCCTTGAAGACCCGCTCCCAGACTCCCTTCTGCGCCCAGCGCCAGAAGCGCGTGTAGACGGTGAACCACTTGCCGAACGCTTCCGGCAAATCGCGCCACGGCGAGCCGGTGCGCGCAATCCAAAGAACCGCTTCGATAAAGAGCCGGTTGTTGCGCCCTGTGCCGCCAGGATCACCGGCTTTGCCCGACAGCTCCGGCGCGATCCGCTTCCACTGGCTGTCGCTTAACATCAATCGAATCAAGGCTGATCTTCATTTTCAGCCTTGAATCAATCTTCGACCGATCTGGGAATCCCCCGACTGTAAACAGGCCTTAATAGTGGTCGACTAACGGGCAAGAGATCTGATGTTTCCGGTTGAAGCGTAACTCGCTCATGCACGCTGTCGCAGAGGAAACACCACATTGCGCCACCGAGGCGGTCACTTGCCACCTGATTGATGTGCGACCACGAATGCTTTTGGCTGATGAGATGCGGCTGATAGGTGAGATGCGGCTGGTAGGCGCGGACCTGTTCGAAACTCAGCCGGTATCTGGGACGCAGGCCAAATGTCGGCTAAACTTTGCGATTGCATGGATACGGGACGGCGGCAGATTGCCTACGGTCATATCCGGTGATGTGCTACCGAAGAGGGCCCATCGTAGCCATCTGGGTCTTCTGTTTGAGAGGGGGTGGTGCGAAGATCTACATTCTCTCAGACAGTACACCTCAGTTCAGCAGGCATGCCTCTACGCCCGCGCTGCGGGTTCTTCCACAATACGAAGGCAACGAAGCGCATCAGGCGTGTAGGTCAGATTCGTCTGCGCTGCGCATAGGTCAAGCGACCGCCCCGCTCAGACCACCCTTCTCGACCGTCTCAGAATCATCCTACCCAAGCGCATGCTCTCAAACGCGAGCAGGCTACTAAGCTATTGATTCGGTTATGTGGGCTGTCAATTCTGCACAAGTCGGGCTTCGATCATTCGTTATCCGGACGGTATTGGTTCAGGAAGTCCGGGCGGCGAGATCAACGCTTCAATGTCCCTCGAAAGCGGGCGTTCGCTTCTCCACGAACGCGCGCACGCCCTCTCTATGGTCGAGAGTCTGTTCGGTCCTGATAACGTTCTCGGCCTCATAGTCCAACGACTCCAAGAATGTGGAGATCGCCGCGTGGTCCAAATTGTCCTTCATGAGGGCGAACGCGATAGAGGGCCCCCCTGCGAGCGAGGCCGCGAGCGCGCAGGCGGTTTCGCGCAAATCCGCATCAGGCACGACGCGGTTGACGAGGCCGATCGCTTCTGCGCGCTGCGCCTCAATGCGTTCGGACAGGAACATCAGTTCGCGCGCGCGGGAGAATCCTGCCAGTCGCGTCAGAAGCCATGCGATTCCGTAATCGCCGGACAATCCGATGCGCGCATATGCAGTGGTCAGAATGGCTGATCGTGCTGCAATGCGGATGTCGCAGGCAAGCGCGAGCGCAAGGCCTGCGCCCGCTGCCGGACCCGGGATAGCAGCAACGGTCGGCTTTCTCACCGCGACCAGTGCACCGGTCAGCGTTCGCTGTTTGACGCGCAAGTTGGCGACCCGCTCTTCGAAAGTCACCTCGGTCTTCGCCAAACTCTGGCCCATGCTTTTTGTATCGCCGCCCGCGCAGAAGGCGGTTCCCGCGCCGGTGATAAGGATCGAACCAACTTGCGGATCGTCACCAAAGCGTTTGATCAACTTGTGCAATGCCTGGGTCAGGCGGTTGGAAAATGCGTTCCGCGCCTCCGGTCGATTGAGCGTGACAATGGCAACGCGGTCGCGGATTTCCGCCAACAACTGACCTGTTCCTGAATCAATTTCTAGTCGCTCGGACATGCTTGTTGCTCCACGTGCTCGCCATCGAGGGTACCGAGCTTGGGCAGCTCTGCAGCGTGTATTCAATCAGCTGGCCGACGCGCGCTTCGCGGTTCATCGCCCTGGTTCGCTGAGGGTCAGAGCGCCGCTCGACGCGGTGACTACAGCGACATTTCGAGACCCTTTGGCCGATCGAAAGCCGATCGTCCATTCGGTGTGTTCTGGACGATGCCAACTCTGTCACGGCACGCACTCCCTTCAGTTATCCGTCGCTTCTCGCTACTGTCATGACAGCGCTTGTCCCGGCCATTCGCGTTCCTTTTCGGCCAGACGCGGATGCCCGGCACCCGCTTTCCAAGGTTTCGCCAGGGGTTCTAAGGGCGCTCCCGCTGAAGGCCTAGACGATCGTTGGGTGGCTATTCCTTCGTCACGAACACCAGATCACACCAGAGCGCCGCTCTCACTGACCCGACGGAGGTGATAGTCGCCATCGCCAAACGTGTTCTCGATCATGGTCAACCGCTTGAAATAGTGACCGATTTTGGCCTCCATAGTCATGCCAATGCCGCCATGGAGTTGGATCGACTGCTGGCCGATGAATTTTCCGCTCCTCCCGATCTGCACTTTTGCCGCAGCGACCGCTTTCGCTCGCTCCGCGGCATTATCAAAATCAGCGGCCATGGTGGCGAACATCGACATCGAGCGCGCCTGCTCAAGCGCCACAAACATGTCGGCGGCGCGGTGCTGCAGGCTCTGAAAGGAGCCGATCGGCACACCGAACTGTTTTCGCGTCTTCATGTACTCGACCGACATCTTTAGCGATTCGTCCATCAGACCAACGGCTTCCGCGCAGAGTGCGGTGCGGGCGTCGTCGACCACGCGCTCGATCAATGGCAACGCGTTCCCGGGATCACCTATTGGAGAATCGCCGCCTACCTCGACGCCGGTGAACTGGATGTCGGCCGCATGCAGGCCATCTTGGGTCGGATAGCCCCTTTTTGAGATACCTTGCGCCTCGGCGGGCACCAGGAATACGCCAATCCCGCTTGTGTCGCGCTGGGTGCCTTTCGTCCGCGCGGTGACAATCAGCGCGTCCGCGCTCTCGCCGTTGATGACGACGAACTTTTCGCCATCGATGATCCATCCGTTGCTGTTCTTCTTCGCTGAGGTAGTGACGTCGTTCAGATCATAACGCGAGTTTTTCTCAATCTGGGCGAACGCAAAGGTGTTGCTGCCGTCGATGATCGACGGAATATGCGCGACCTTCTGCGCCACTGAGCCGCCATGGCGCAGGAAGCCGCCGCCGATCACGACGGTCGGCAAATAAGGTTCCAGCACCAACGCGCGTCCCAAGAGCTCCATCACGATCAAGGTCTCGACAGCTCCGCCACCAAAGCCGCCGTCGATTTCTGCAAACGGTAGACCGAGCAGGCCTTGCTCGGCGAGGCGACTCCAGATTGCCGTGCTCCAACCGCCCTTCTGCTTCATGTATTTCTTGCGCTGCTCGAAATCGTAGGCCTCGGTCAACAGTCCGTCGACGCTTTCCTTCAGCAGCCGCTGCTCCTCGGATAAATCGAACTCCATTTTCTACAGCTTCCCTGACACAAATCTGGTTTGCCCCCTTGACCGCGTCCACTTACAGGAGAGGCAGAGGAGTTAGAGTCCCAGCACAGTCTTTGCAATGATGTTGCGCTGGATTTCATCGGAGCCGCCGTAGATCGAAACCTTACGGTTGTTGAAGTAGCTCGGCGCGATCTGCGCGGTCCAGTCCATCGTTTGGTGCGACGACTCGGGATGCTCGTCATAGGGCAGGGCGAACGGCCCGATCACTTCCATCAAGAGTTCAGTCGTGGTTTGCTGGATCTGCGAGCCCTTGATCTTGAGCATGGAGGAAGCCGGATTGGGCTTTCCCTTGCCGTGCTTGCCTTCATCGGCGACGACGCGAAGCTGCGTAAGCTCGAGCGCCTTCAGCTCGATCTCGCAGGCGGCAAGCTTCTCCCGGAACGCGAGGTCCTCGGTCACCGGTCGGCCGCAACACTCGACTCTCGAGGCCAGCTCCTTGATACGGCGGATGCGCTCCTTGGAAACACCAACGCGCGCAATGCCGGTGCGCTCATTGCCGAGCAGGAACTTTGCGTAGTCCCAGCCCTTGTTCTCCTCGCCGACGAGATTTTCCACGGGCACCTCGACGTCGTCGAAGAACACCTCATTGATCTCATGGCCGCCATCGATTGTCTGGATCGGGCGCACCGTAATGCCCTTGCTCCTCAAGTCGATCAGGATGAAGGAGATGCCGGTCTGCTTTTTGGCGGCCGGATCGGTGCGGCAGAGGCAGAAGATCATGTCGGCATATTGGGCCAACGTGGTCCAGGTCTTCTGGCCATTGATGATCCACTTGTCGCCCTTGCGCTCGGCTTTTGTCTTCAACGACGCCAGGTCCGAACCAGAGCCCGGCTCGGAGAAACCCTGGCACCACCAGTCATCGACATTGGCGATACGCGGCAGGTAGTACTTCTTTTGCGCCTCATTGCCGAAGGTGTAGATGACCGGGCCGACCATGCTCACGCCGAAGGCGAGTGGCGTCGGCGCGGGATACATCTGCAGCTCCTCCTTGAAAATGTAGTGCTGCACCGCGCTCCAGTCTGTGCCGCCGTATTCCTTCGGCCAGTGGCTGACGCCCCAACCCTTCACGTCGAGGATACGCCACCAAGTGATCATTTCCATCTTCGAGACATGGCGGCCTTCGACCAGCTTGCGCCGCATCTCTGGCGGCACTTCGTCGCGCAGGAACTGTCGCACTTCTTCTCGGAACGCTTGTTCTTCTTTTGTGAATACAAGATCCATCGAATTTTCCTAACGAATTTCACTAGCGAATCGAGATTGTCAGCCCGGAAGACGCGAGAAATCCGTGACTCGAACAGCCGAGCCTCACTCTCAATGGCCGTCAATCCGAGTGGCGACAACCTTGGGCCACCTGAGACGCGTATCGGCAGGAGCTAGAGAGAGAGAGAGAGAGAGGCAAAGGATGGGTCAAACTCTCCAGCGTCCTTTCCGTGGTGATGCGAAGCATCAAGCCGCCTTGGCCTGCGAACCAGTAGGATGTCACGACCGATCGACCAGGGCCGCTAACGTCTTCTGGGAAGATCGACTTCTCGATGCCATCCTTGCCGTAAAACGTGATTTGTCTCACTGAAGGCATGTTGCCCTCCGTCAACCGATTTTCAAAAATTGCATCGCGGGTCCTGTACTCTCGTTTCCTCCTCGAAACGGCCCCCGGCTTAGCCGAGCGATAGCGTCCCTCGTCTTGCGCGTCTGCTAGATGCATTCAGTCGTCTCCTCACTTAGCGTGCCGCGTCTCACTAGCAACGGCCGTGCCACCGGCACTAAGCACACTAAGCTTCTGATTCGCTTGAAAAGAGTTGTCACACCGCAGTGTTTAGAAGCTGACAGCCGCTGTAGTGATGTCAAAACCGGCCAAAGATTAGACGCCGCTTGCGCCCAAGGCCGTAGTTTGCATCGATTGTTGCGGCAGCCGGCGGAGCGGAATTTTGCCAGCCTCATTGACAACACTTGTCGGCTCGATGCGACGAGATCTCGATAGACAATACCGGTAACCAAGCCGCTCGGAACGCCAATAAGCCGCCCGAGGTGGTGAGATCGCCATAGGGCACATCATCCTCAAGCAGACGTTCGAGGTCAGCACGAGAGCTTACCGGCATCATTTTAAGCCTCCACCTTTGTCCTACCATCCACGTCGGGCTGATGAAGCCGATGTCGCGATTCCGACAAAGCATCGATCGTTTCGGCCACCTCGCTGTGGAGGAGAACGCCATTGTTCGGACCAATGCGCCAGACCTCATGCTGCGCGGCTATCCGACACGGGACGGTCTGCGCGGTCGAGGGCACACTCGAAAATGTGCGAGCAGGCGTTCGCAGGACTGTGCCTTAAACCCGTCGGCTGCTTCGCTGAGATGCAAGCCATCACACTGGATCTTCTGTAGATGCGCATGCAGTTCGGCTCGGTTATCGGCTCATCGCTGATTGGCTGGCCTACAAAGGCTCGTAGTTGACGCCTGGGTCGTTTTCTTCCAACTAGATGCCCAGTTCCAGCGACCAGCATCGGGCGGTCGACATATTCGGCGAACTGGAGTAGTCGCCATGGGAATGTACGCCACGACGATGCCAGGCGAAAGCGATGACCGAGCGCGAGCCGGCGATCTCGGTGGCGAAAGCCCAGATCGGCCGCTCGGCGAGAGGCGATCGACCAGCAGTCGATCCGCCGCCATGGTGGCATCGGCATGACGATAGAATACCACATCGACCAATATTTCAAACGCGTGACCATGATCGACGCTCTTCTTGGGGCATGCTCGTCATCATCTCCGGCGGTTAGCCTCATCAGACAAGAAGCCATTAAAATAACAAAGCCAAGGAGCGCAACATGAGGAAAGTGGTCAAGTTCGACCGTCATGAAGTGATCGCCGTCGTGACGGTCAACAATCCACCTGTGAACGCGCTGAGCGCGGCGGTTGAAGACTGTATTCTTGAGTGCATCAACGCCGCAATCGCCGACTCCAAGGTAAATGGTGTCATCCTGACCTGCGCGGGCCGCACCTTCATTGCCGGCGCAGACATTAGTGAATTTGGCAAGCGGTCGAAGCCGTCGGCGTGGGACGACCTTCTGGCAACGATGGAGAACTCGCCGAAGCCTATCGTCGCCGCGATCCACGGAACCGCTCTTGGCGGCGGCCTCGAACTGGCGCTGGCCTGTCATTTCCGAGTCGCGATCAAGGACGCCAAGCTCGGCCTCCCGGAGGTGAAGTTGGGCCTCTTGCCTGGCGGCGGTGGCACGCAGCGCCTGCCACGCGCGGTTGGGCCTGAGCTTGCAGTGAGGATGATCGTCGGCGGTGATCCGATTTCAGCGACCGAAGCCTTGAAACTTGGCCTGATTGACGAGATCGTTGAAGCCACGAGGGCTGGCGGTGAAGCCTTCATACGAAAAGTGCTGGCCGAGAAACGGCCGTTGCGAAAGCTCCGCGACGACGATTCAAAGCTCGCTGCGGCGAAGGCGGATCGCTCGATTATTACTAATGCGGTTGCTTCCATGACAAGGCGGGCGCGCGGTTTGGAAGCGCCGTTCGTTGCAGCTGACGCGGTCGGGTTCGCCATTGACTTGCCGTTCGAGGAAGGATTGAAGAAGGAACGCGAGTTATTTCGGAACCTAGTCCAGAGCGACCAGTCCAAGGCGCAGCGCTATGCATTCTTTGCCGAGCGCGCAGCAAACAAAATCGCAGACGTCCCCAAGGGAGCACGCCCGCGCAACGTCGAGCGTGTGGCCATGATTGGGGCCGGCACTATGGGAGGCGGCATCGCGATGTCCTTCGCCAATGCCGGCATTCCTGTGACTCTGATCGATACCACCGAGGAGCAGCTCAAGCGCAGCATGGGCGTGATGCAGAAGAACTGGGAAGCGACCGCTGCTCGCGGCGGTATGCCAGCGAATGCGCCCGCCAAGTGCATGAAACTGATCAACGGCATGGTAGGCATCCAGAACGCTAAGGACGCCGACCTGGTCATCGAAGCGGTGTTCGAGACCATGACGGTGAAGAAGGAAGTGTTTCGACAGCTCGATGGATTCGCAAAACCCGGCGCGGTGCTCGCCTCCAACACTTCATATTTGAACATCGACGAGATCGCCAAAGAGACAAGGCGTCCGCAGGACGTCTTGGGGATGCACTTTTTCTCACCGGCTAATGTGATGAAGTTGTGCGAGATTGTGCGCGGCCCGCGAACCGCACCGGACGCGCTGGTGACCGCGGTATCGATCTCGCGCAGGATCGCCAAAGTGCCGGTGGTCGTCGGCCTCTGCCATGGATTCGTCAGCAACCGCATGTGGGACCAGAGCGACAAGCAGAGGCAAAAGTTGCTGCTCGAGGGAGCGCTGCCGCGGCAGATCGATAAGGTCGCAACGAAATTTGGCATGCCAATGGGACCTTTCGTGATGAGCGATATGGCCGGCATGGATGTCGGCTGGAGTTCACGCAAGGATCAAGGCATCAGGTTGGAGATTGCGGATGCGCTGTGCGAAGCAGGCCGCTTTGGCCAGAAGACCGGCAAGGGCTGGTACAAATATGAAGCCGGTTCGCGAATGCCGATACCCGACCCGGAGGTAGAAAGGCTGATAGACGAGATCTTGACGCGACTCGGCCACAGGCGCCGCGCCGTGAGCGACGAGGAGATCCTCGAGCGGATGATGTATCCGATGATAAACGAGGGCGCGCGGATCTTGGAGGAAGGTATCGTGGACCGACCGGGCGATATCGACGTGGTCTGGCTTTATGGCTATGGTTGGCCGATCTATCGTGGCGGCCCGATGTATTGGGCCGACCAGGTCGGGCCGAAGCATATCGCCGACCGCCTCGCGTTCTACGCCAAGGAAACTGAAGATCCGTCGCTCGAGCCAGCCCCACTGCTCAAGCGGTTGATAGCCCAAGGCAACGGCTTTGCCTCGCTCGCGTTGGCCGCGAGAGTAGCGTGAGGGCCAAGACACACGACACGTCATATCGACAATATGACTAGTAAATGGCCATTGGAAACAGAGTACGGCAAGGGATGGCCGAGGCCAACAGGCCTGCATAGTCGGTGCCTACGAGCATCCCACGCGACAGCGCCAGTCGTGTAACTTCATGCGGAATGTGCAGCCGACGCTTATGGACGCCGGACTGGCGCAATGCGCTGCACCGGGGACAGGTGGCAGGACTGGTTGCGGTCGCCAGGTGGAGGATCAAGAGACGCGCGCCGTGCTGTTCTTAGGTGCCCCGGAGCACCTGCGATCTTCGCCTCGCAAGCGAGTCCTGCAAGATCACGATGGCTTTTTCCGAGGCCGGCTTCTCCAAAGACTACAGTCGGGGGCTATCTTCTCACTCAATTCATGGAAAGCGCCAAGGCGCGAGCTTACCTGCTATGGCCGATGCTCACCGCAGGCGAAGCGCTTGCGCTCGGCGTTGTGAACAGAGCCGCGACGGATGCCGCGGTCGATGCTGTCGCATCGCGAGCTAGCCATGTCGCGAGTACAATAGGCTTCGGTCGCGCTCTGCTGTATCAGATGCAACATCAACAATGCCAGAGGCATCGGTCGCTCGAGGACTGCTTTGAGGACGACGCGATCACCATACGTGCGTATGAACCGCCGATCACACGGAGGCGGCGAAAGCCTTTATCGGGAAGCGCTAGACGGGGGCTTCAGCGGCATTGAGTGGTGGACGGCGGTCGCGACCGATCTACTTGTGGCCGCCCGTGGAGAAGGTGGGCCTGAGCCCGTGATTGACCTTGGAATCTCGCGTGGCGTTGTAGCCAACGTCAGCCTTTGTCGAGGAGAATGCGCTCAAACGCGTCGCGGAAATGATGCTTTATTCCCGGAAAATGGTTGCAAACGTATGCTCCTCGTAGGAGCTGCTGGGCAGCGTCTGGAATGGCGACGGACAGCCGCCGGCTCGCGTGCGCCAGTGTAGTGGCGACCAAAACGTTGACACCGATCTGTGAACCACGTTGGCATTGCACGATGACAAGAATGTAGTGGTCTGTTCCTCATCTCTTATATAAGTCGTTTCGACGATCATCACCAATCACCGCATCATCAGCATCGAAGCTCTTCCAGAAGTCAGGGTCCTTACGTCCGCCAGCGTTACCCAGCCTCAACGGTCATGCGCCATGTCCGATTCCGCACGGTCGTGCCAGATGCAGGGTTGGAGCCGCCCCTTCGACCAAACAGATTTCCCCCTATTTACGTATCACCCTCCCAACGTGCTGGTCACCCATAGATGCGGTCCAGAACTTCCCGGCGAGTTGGCACTCGAGACACAGTTCCTCGATATCTCAACTTCTTGCATTATTTTTACGAGATCGATTGTGGACGACGATCGTGCAATCCGTGCGCGGCCGAATGTCGCGAGAGGCGCTTGTGTGAGGTGAGACCTCAACGTGGCTCACGCACCGAGCCTTCCTGGCCGACAGACGCCACCAGCGTGCCGTCGGGTTTGAAGATCTGGCCGCGCGTAAGGCCACGCCCGCCGTGCGCGCTCGGGGAATCCTCCGTGTAGAGCAGCCAGTCGTCGACTCGGAACGGGCGGTGGAACCACATTGCGTGGTCGAGGCTCGCCGATATCATGCGCTCGTCGAACACGGTGCGGCCATAGCGCGCCATCACTGCATCGAGCAGCGGCAAATCCGAGGCATAGGCCAGCGCACACATATGCAGCGCTGGATCATTTGGCAGCTTCGCGGCGGTTTTGATCCAGATATGGACGCGACCGTCGTCGATCTTGTGACCGACGTAACGGCCGATCTCGACCGGGCGCAATTCAATCGGGCGATCGGGTTCATAATAGCGACGGATGCCTTCCGGTAGCTCGCGAAACATTGGCTGCTTAGATAATTCCTGGGCGGAGAGCCTTTCCGGCGGCGGCACATTGGGCATCTTGTCCTGATGGTCAAAGGAGCCGTGCTCCCCGGCATGAAACGAAACCATCATCGAGAAGATCGTGTTGCCATGCTGAATCGCGGTGACACTCCGTGTCGAATAGCTCTTGCCGTCGCGCAGC
The DNA here is from genome assembly GCF_054055815.1 of Bradyrhizobium sp. USDA 4503. Taxonomy (NCBI): domain Bacteria; kingdom Pseudomonadati; phylum Pseudomonadota; class Alphaproteobacteria; order Hyphomicrobiales; family Nitrobacteraceae; genus Bradyrhizobium; species Bradyrhizobium sp. USDA 4503. The sequence continues at coordinate 7,819,996 of NZ_JBSRXS010000001.1, read as the reverse complement.
CGTTCGACTTGGTAAATGATCGGCACCTGCGGGTCGCCGGTTTGGATGAAATAGGCATGCAGTGAATGCGGCAGCCGACCTTCTACCGTGCGTGACGCCGCTACCATCGCCTGCCCGATCACCTGGCCGCCGAACACCCGTTTCAAGCTGGAGTTCGGGTTGTTGCCGCGAAAGAGGTTCACCTCGATCGGTTCGAGGTCGAGGATAGCGAGCAAGTTGATCAAGCTTTTGGACATTGATGTTCTTTCGTTCTGCGTCATTCCGGAGCATGGCACATGCCATGAATCCAAAATCTCAAAGTGCCTAGGTCGACTCTTTACAGCGTCCGAAGAACGCCGGTATCGGCCCGTTGGGCCTTGTGCCGCGCAATTCCACGCAGCTGTCGCGCTGCAGGATTTGGGCCAGCGCCGGTGATGCTGATTGAAATCGGCTCGGTCCTGCGCAACATCGCGCTCACAACGGGTTGGCCGATCTGAAACAAACCGCACGTTCACTTTCAGACAGAAGCACATGCCGCGCGTTTGCGCGATTCTTGCGGCAACACGCCGCACACATGAGGAATGGGCCGGTCTCTTGCACCGGCGTGGCTAGACGTGCAAACTAATGCTTTCTCAAATTGTGAGCTGCAGCACAAGACAATTCAGCACAGTTCGAACGTTTCTACGAATTGCCCCCAAATCGAGAAATGCGGAGTCTCTCTGCAATCAGACCTGCAACGGAATAAACGTGATGTTGCCACGCCGACGCCGCTTCATGCCCTGGCCGGTGATCTTTATCACTTGCGCCACCTCTCATGATTAACGAGGTTTCCTCGCTGCCGCAGTTCAAGCGTCATGCGGCCGTAATCGTACTCGGCAACTCGTTTTGGATGTGATCTTCACGAGACCATCTCTCCTCGTTAAAGGTCCAGCCAACGTATCAGTCTTGCGTCCCTCCTCGGTCCACGTTCAGGGTTTGCTCGACAACCACCTACAAGTTGGTGGCATCAACATTCAACTCACTGCGATGGAGGTCGGAGGCCGAACACAAGAATTAAATCGTACCCGCAGCGATAAGACTCCCCTACATTTGCGACCGGCTTGCGTGGACGCGCGTGCTCGGCGAGCTGCATCACGCGATCTCGACGGGCGCCGTTTGCGCGATGCCAAGTTCGCGGAACTGAGCAAAGTCATTGCTGGACGGGCGGCCAGCCGCACGAGCGATGTGGACGCACGGTTTCGTTCTCACGGGAATGGGCGTCCAGGAAACGACGATCGCAAGTTCGCGCTGGCGTGAGTTCTCGCGCCGGCGCAGGAATGACTTTCGAAGGCTGACATTAGATCAGGTGCTCCCGATTTTCCCCGGTGAGCACGCGTCTAATAGTTCCTGCGAATTGCTGGAAGGTGCCTCGCAATCCGGCACGTTTCAGGCCGTCCTTCGTGCGGTAGCCGGAAGCCTTGATCGTCCTTTGGCCCATGAGCCGCAGGGCGAGCAAAGCGGCAGAAGCGGCCGCCTTCCTGTGATGGTTGGTATGCATCTGTTCGATCTCCTCGATCGAAACTGATGCAACCTCGAGATATCCCGCGTCGATGGACGCATGGAGCAACTCTTCGCCGACTGGCGTGCGAACGACGGCCAGGTTGGTTCCCGGCGCTTCAGCGTATGAGCGTTTTCCGTTCTGGAGGATCCAGCCATCGGGCGCGGAGATGTCGGCGACTTCTCCCACTCCATCCGGACAGATCTTGCAGCGAAACGTGAGTTCGTAGCCGAATTTACCCATGAGCCAGGCCTCTGGATAAGGGAGGTCGTAAACGGCTCCGTTGCGGGTCTGCACACGCAGCGGGCCGGGCCATCCTTCCCCACGGTATCGGTACAACGCGACGTCCAGCTCGTCGACGCCGTGGTGGCGCATTACAGCCTTCGCGATGTGGACGGAGTGGACCCCGCCACAGAAGTTGGTCAACATATAAGGGATCAACTGCTCGACCCGCGAATCGATACGTCCGAGGGCACGAACGGCCGATATGTCGCAAGGTTTGGCGATCACGGCAAAGCGCTTGCCTTCGTCGAGCAGCCGATGCAGATTGACAAGAGGCGACGATGGGCCATAGCGAGACTGGGCACCGCGCAGAACTTCTTCCGGCGTTCTCGAGATCGTGGATGTTGTGAGCCACGGCTTTTGATCGTCGGCGCGGACATGCAGCACGGCGTGAACGCGGTCACTGGCAAGGAGATATCGACCTAGGGCCGTCAATGTGCCGCCTGCGGCACCCTTGTGCCGGACGACGGGATCGCTCGACCAGGACCTATGTATCTCACGCATGGGTCCCCACACTGGATGAACGGTGACACCTTGAAGCCTGCCGGGCCCTTGGACCGACACGCCCGGGCAGACCGCCATGATCAGCTCGTTCTTTCCGGCTGCAACTTCATCTCGGACGAGAGGCCGCATGTTGCCTTCGATATTGATGCCCATCGATATCGGAGGGCCGGCGATGCTTGCGCACAGGCCACAGCCCGTGCACAGGCCGGAGCCCACCACATCCTCGACGTCTTGGGCGGGCGCTGCGAAGAACGTCCACTTGCTGCGCAACTGCTTGCGTGTCATTGGGCTGCTCCTGTAGGGTCCGGAGGTCTGGTAAGCGCCTGATTACCTGGGCGGGCTTGACCGGTGAGTTCGCGGCTCAGTCGAGCTGGATGTTTGCGCTGACGCGTTCCGGCCGGGGCAGCTCCGAGTGCAGTCGCGCCAGCTCCAACACGCGTGCGCGCACGATCCCTTGCACAGGTCCGTTACGTCCGCTGCCGGCGCTCACGTGAACCAGCATCTGTTCGCCCGTCGCGGCCGGCGCCTCATCACCCTCGCGCGTCAACACATGGAAAAGACGAAGGTGCTTGTCGTCCGCCGTCAGGACCTGCGTGAGCACCTGGACGCGGTCGCCAGCGTACAGTTCCCGGATATGCGACAAATGCGTCTCGACAGTGTGATAACTGCCGCTGTTTGAGAGATACTCGCCGACGACACCGACGTAGCGGAGCAGGTTATCCGTGGCAATGCCGCACAACTCGACGTAGCGGCTCTCACTGACTTGGCTGTTATAGTCGACCCAATCAGACGGCATCTGCAGCGTTGGCATCCGTAGTGGGCCCGAACCGTTCTCAATTCGGGGGGCCTGGTCGCGCAGCCCCTGTTCCCAGCGCGCAAGCGTCTCGCCTGCGCCGTAGCCCTGCGCGCGCAACCCTTGCAAGATGGCCACATAGCAGTCGTCGCGTTTCTGTTCGATCTCGAGACTGGTAAGGTTCTCGCCTCGCGAGGCTGACTGCTCGGCAAGCTTGTTTAGGAAGGCATCGGTGAGCTCGGGCACGTCGGTGAGCTTCGTCCACGGCCGCTTCAGCATGGGACCCCATTGCTCCATGAACTGGTGCATACCGGTCCCACCGCCCGCGATGCAGAAGGGCCCGACGATCGCCCGGCGCAGCCCAAAGGAGTAGCGGATCGCGTCATCGACCTCCTGCACGGTGGCTAGATCGTCGTGCACCAGCCAGAGCGCCTCGCGCCACATCGCTTCCTGCAGCCGGTTCGCGATGAACCCGTCCACCTCCTTGCGCACCACCAGCGGCTGCATCCCTACCCCCCTGTAGATCTCCGCCGCCCAGGCCAGCGCCTCGGGCGCCGTTCGCTGGCCGCCGCACAGCTCAATCAGCGGCAGCAGATACACTGGAGTGAATGGGTGCGCGACGAGCAGGCGCTCGGGATGGTCCATCACCGCCTGTAGTAACGACGGGCGCAGGCCTGAGGTCGAGGAGCAGATCAGGGTTTCTGGCGCCGCGGCTTGGCTGGCGGCAGCGAGCAGCTGCTGCTTGAGCTCCAGGCGCTCCGGCGCCGACTCCTGCACGAGCTCCACGCCGCGCACTGCGTTCGCAACCGAGTCGACCACCGTCAGAGTCCCCTCGGGCGGCAGCGGGACCAGCGTGAGCCGCTGGTATGCCCGCCGCGCGTTGGCCAGCTTCTTCTGCACGCGTTCAACCGCACCCGGCGACGGACCATATAGTCGCACGTCTACCCCGTTGAGAAGAAACCGTGCGGCCCACTCGCAGCCGATCACCCCGCCCCCCAGCAGCCCGACCGTTCGCACCCGCCTCTCAGACATGCCCTTCACCTATTAGCGATGAACTTTAAGCGCGAGCTTCTCGCGCACCTCATCCGGGCTCATCACCCGAACCCCCATATACTCAAGGATCTGTACCGCCCGCTGCACGAGCTCGGCATTGGTCGCCAGCCGCCCCCGCGACAGGTAGAGGTTGTCCTCCAATCCCACTCGCACGTTCGCGCCTGCCAACGCCGCCATTGCGACATAGGGAAGCTGCATCCGTCCGATCGAGAAGGCAGAGCAGACGGCACCCGGCGGGAGCCTGCTCACCATCGCCATCAACGTAGTCGGGTCGTCTGGCGCGCCGTATGGGATCCCCATGCACAGCTGGATCAGCGGCTGTTTGATCAGCCCCTCCTCGACCAAGTCGCACACGCTCCACAGATGACCGGTATCGAACACTTCGAGCTCAGGACGCACCTCGAGCTCCTGCAAGCGTGCGGCCATCTTGCGCAGCGTCGGATAGGTGTTGACCATGACGTACTCACCGGCGCCGAAGTTCATCGACCCGCAATCCAGCGTGCAGATCTCCGGGCGCAACTCTTCGACATGCACCAGCCGCTCAAGCGCACCTATCATGTCCGTCCGCGCGGGGTCCGGCGGCAGCGGAGAGTTAGGGCCACCCAGCACGAGGTCGCCGCCCATCCCTGTCGTCAGGTTGATCACTGGATTCACATCCGACTTCCGGATGCGCTGCACCACGTCCCGGTACAGCGCCGGATCCCGCGAGCCCTTCTTGGTCTTGGGATCACGTACGTGGATGTGGACCACCGCCGCCCCCGCCCGCGCTGCCTCAATCGCCGAGTTCGCGATCTGCTCTGGGGTCACCGGCACATGCGGACTACGCTCCACATTCGCCCCACTTCCTGTGACCGCACAGGTGATGAACACCTCGGAGATCATGCTGACCTTCTCCTCCCACTGAAAGCTTGACCGCAGCAAATCGGGTCAGACCGGCAAAAAGGTTCATGTCGTGATATTCATTGCATTTGGAGTTCAGAGCATAAACAGCGTCAGGGCATTGACTGGGATCACCGGGTCCTTTGCAGTAGGGCCGCCGCGAACGTCTTCGGGTGCGGCGGTCCTCATTCCAGCAATCGGCGTGCCATTCATAGAATTGCGTTCGCAGCTAACAGAACGCGCGTGGCTACTAGCTTGCTCTTGGAATGACCTTACGGGTTGTCGGAGCTCTGACATCGCCGTACCCAAATGGACACGGCTGGCACAAGATGGATCCTCATGTGAGGCGGTCGCCTTCCTTCCCCGCCCCTCAAGATTAAGCTTCGTGAATTCGAACATCGAGCGTTTTTGAGCTATCCCGCAGCTCGGCGGTTAGTTGGTCCGGTCGGGAAAATTCTGCCTGAAGAATTCAACTGGATTGGCGATTGCTTCCAATGCCGTCGAGAATCGGCGAGCCATGCAAAGCGCACTGATGCAACTAAGCTGAATATTACCGAAACGAATTCTGATGAACAGTGCTCGCTAGGGTGGAAACCCTTTTTTCGCCACTTTCAAGCGCCGTATGCCAATCCGTCGGGAAGGCAAGAGCACAGGTCACGCTGGCCGCTGTGGAACGTCGGCGTAGGACTGCAATCGCCTCATGAGGCTTCCCCGTAAACGACAGAGGCACCTGCTCTAAGGGAAATGATCCGCCAGAGCTCGTTTTCACTGCCTCCTCAACTGGGCAAGTATTCGCGACTCCAGCTTTCGCTTATAGCGCCCTCGGCGAGAAACGCGTCTATGTCGGCCTCGGTGTATTCCAACAATCGTAGGACTTGCCGTGTCGAGCCACCGTATTTTTCCGCGGGAGGGAGTGTATGGACCTTTCCGACCGCCGGGCGGATCGCGGAAGGATTGACTTGCGTTACGGCATGCCCACTGGGATGATCGTAGAACGTTGAGAAGGAATAGCTGCCCTGTGCGCTTCCACAAGTGCCATCCGCGAGCATCGAATTGGCCGACCTTATGGTCGCAAGATTCTCGCAAGTTGCAGCGCCGATATCGACTGCAATAAGTCTCGACACCCACTCCTCAGCGGTAACCTTTACGATAGCCTTAGTGAGAAAGGATACCCGATCCTCCTCCGGTACACCGGCAAGTCCTTCAAGTCCCTTGACCCGCGCAAGGCGAGGCAGATCGCCCTCGAATGCGTTAAGCAAGAGGCTGGCCCCCGAGGCCGTCTCGTAAAGACGAGTCAGTGTATCATAGCCCTTGGCATCGATACCGGCGGGCTCATCAAACTGTCCACGCCCTCGATAATCGTAGCAGAACGGCATCTGCAGGAGGCTGGAGATTGCCGACAGCGATGTCCTGGCCCGTCCTGCATGGCCAGTCCTGGCCTTCTGGTACAACGCGAGTGCGACGCCGAGAGCCGCGCCTAGCCCCCCCATCACGTCGATCGTGCCGACGTGGGCGTATTCCTCGGGCGTCTCAACGGAACCACCGGACCTCAGCATGATGCCTGTCGCCGCCTGGACGTGGTTTTCGTAGCCGAGATAATCACTGCGTGGCCCGCGCCGGACGCCGCCGAAGCAATCGAGCTGGCAGAAGATCGCGTCCTGATTGAGCGCTTTCAGGCCCTTCAGATCGAGCCCCATGCGGTTGACTTGCCGGTCAGTCGCATTCCAAATCACAACATCAACCGACTTGACCAGCCTCTCGAAAATCTCCCGGCCACCGGATGAGCCGATATCCACCAGAACCGAGCGCTTGCCGCGCATATGGGTCATGCCGTATATTACTGTGATTGAGCTGTCGTAAAGTGGCCTCGCCGGGTCGAGCTTGATCACCTCCGCCCCGAACCGGGCAAGATAGCACGCTGCGTGCGGGCCAGCGATGACATTGCACAGGTCGAGAACCCGTACTCCGTCAAGCCATCCTGTCGAGGACTCCGCCGTCCGGGCCGCGGGCCGTCTGGCTGGGATCGCCGAAAGCGCAGCGACTGCTTGGTCGAAGGAGACCCATTTGCGGGGCGCAGGGCGCAGCATCGTTTCGCCGCTTTCCTCCAGCCAAACCACAGGTCCCGGCTGGATCATTCGCGAATACACGGGATCGTCGACCTCGATCATTAGGCCCGCGCATCGTGCGTGGTCGTCGTCGATCCATTCCTGCAACCAACGTTGCGGCGCGGCGGGAATCTGGCGCTCTCCGAAGACTCGCTCCCACTCCTTTGCAGTTCGGGTCAGGAAGATGGCCTTCATCCGTCCGGCGATCTTGTCAGCCCAGTACTTCGGCAAGGGAGAGGCGTCGAGAGAGTGTCCAGATCGCCATTCGCGAATAGGAAAATAGGTATCCCCCTCCTGTGCCAGTCCCTCGGCCACGAGTTCGTCGTATAGTCCGAGAAGCTGCAAGCAGCGCTTGGTATGATGCTTGTGGCCCGAGCAGACGACATAGAACATGCGTCCGTCCTTACATTTGTAATTGCGGCTAAATGGATCGAGCAGCTCCTGTGAGGCTTCGTAGGAAAGATCCATCGGCAAGCCCGCTTCGCGCCGCTGGGCGATCTCGCGCTCACGTCGTGACTTGTAACGGACCGGAAGATCATCAATACTGATCGAATTGTACGCGAGTCCTTCCATGACCGCGCATGCAAGAGGCACCTCGATCTGGTCGCCAATCGTGTTGCGCTCTCGCGCCTGAAGCGCCAGCACGGCGGCCGATACCGCGAGCGTTGTGCCGTAGGCCGATGCTAGAGGCAGCGGCGAGAAGGAAGGATTGACACCCATCAGCACGCGGCTCATCCCCATATCGGTGAACACGCCTGAGGATGCCGCGATCACGGATTCGAAGGCGCGCCACTCGCGACGGAGCTGATCGTTAGAAGCAAAGCCCGGAATGGACACGGTGATCAAATCCGGTCGTGTCCGCCGCAGCGCCTTAAAGTCGATCCCGAGGCGGCTCAGGATCCCTGGGCGGAAATTCTCGACCACGATGTCCGCTTCCCTGATAAGGGCCTGCGCTTGCGACACGCCCCCCTCGGTCTTCAAGTCGATCGGGACGATCAGCTTGTTTCGATTGAGGGTCGCATTGGCTGGGCTGTCCCAGAGGGGACCGGATGGCGGATCGATATGCACGACGGTGGCGCCAAGATCTGCGAGGATCATCGCCACCGCCGGGCCGGCAATGTACTGGCCGAAATCGACGACCTTGACGCCGAAGAGAGGAAGGGTTGAACGTCGCATCGTCATCACTCCGTCTGTTGTCCGGGCGTGGAGTTGCGGGATTCACGCATGCCGATGGGATTGGGGTGAAACCACGAGCCTTCTCGGCAACATTGGTATTGACGCTCGGCAAGATGCCGGCATCCACAACGCACAATCTGTATATGCCCCTGACACGCAAATGCCTTACGACCGCCCGGCTTGGGTTGTCGTCACCGCCAATTCCTTGTGCCGACCGGCCGTAAGATCGTGGTACCGATATCGCCCGCGACCTTCGCCGGATCGCTCCGGCACGGAACGATCTGCCTCGGTTCATCGGGTTTGCATCCGGCAAGCGCCGACTGCGATACGATCCTTCGGATCTCGCGTACGCTGTCCTCAGCGATCCTGCGATCTCCGGATTCACCGGAACACGCGAGCTCCGCTCGAGCGAACTCCCACCCTCTGTGATCAGATGGGCGATGACCGTTTGGGAGATCATCCTCACCCTCTCCCGTCGCTAAAAGCCTGGCACCTCCAAAAGCCGGGCCGCCACGGCCCAGAGCACCTTCGGCGCTTTGATCATGACGCAAGCGCGGATTGAGGTTCATCGTGCTCAGTCGCGCGTACAGACTTCCGACAGGCAATGGGCCACGTCTGACGCGTTGCTGACACCTGCCCATGACGGCTTTATCGGATTGGAAGAAGTGGGCTTTCCGAGCCGCCGAATACGATCTCACTCTGCGGTCAGTGACTTCACCATACAGATCATTGCGGCGGCTCAGCTTGCCCGCCTCTGGATCGCGTAAACGGCAGGCAACGACATTTGCAGCGGCCGTGGTGGCGTTAATCGCGGATTCGACGATTTCCTTCGAGCGGGCAACATGAAGAGAATTGTCCGAGGTTTGGCTGGATCCAGTAACAGCGCGCGCAATAAATACTGCTCTGTGCGTAGCTAATGGCATGGGATCATGTCTCTCCGCACAAAGACAGTTCAAATTCTGGCAGCATCAACACGTGAAACTCTCGGTAAGACAAACACGGGCCGCTGAATCGCCGCTTCGTCGCTCCCCCGTCAACCCAATCAATGGCCTTCATGAGGATGATACCACTTTCTGGGACGCACTCGTTGGAAACGACGTCGGCGATGAGCCGAGTTGTCCCACGGCATGAGCCGCTCCAAAATCGACCAATCCATTGATCCTAGGTGGTCCACGAACGGTCCGACTTTCCTTGTCATATTGCTTCATGCTGTAGGGTCTCCCGCCATCCCCGACTGACGCTGCGATAGTGACCGCCGCCCAACCAGCCGTCGGCATCATGCCGCCGGTGTTTGCATCATCATCTAGCAGCAATTGAACACTCTAAAACGGCTGTCACACCCTTCAACTATCAAATCTGATAGTTAATATCATTGATGAGCTATTCAAATTTATGCGTATGACAATGATCAATTGATCCAGGTGTTCTACGTAGCTTCATCGCGCCTGATCGGTAACCGACTGCACTGCGCCGCCTACGGCAACATAATGATACGCGGAGCGTCACTGGCGGCGATTGCAAGCAGAGCAAGCCCCAGGCAATAGCAGGTGTCGGCTACTGGGTTGTCTGCTGTTCGGGCACATGGCGCACCAACAGCCCCACTGCGCGCATCTGGGTCAAGCCACGTGTGAGTTGAAAAAGGCAAGCATACGAGCGGCGGCTCCGAACCGCGACCGACCAGCAGCGTGCCGATCGTCACCAGCGTCGATTGATGCCTTTTCGAACAACAAGCGGCAGCGCATCGAACCGCGTGGCGGTAGGAACCGCGCTAATGTAATGACTACGATCGAATCGATGCCAAAGCGCGCAGCGACACCGGGATAACGGCGACTCGGCGCCGGTCAGACTGAACCGCGTGCCGTGCAACAGCACGAGCCGCGCCAACGGTCGCCGCCCTTTGCGCGCTGGGCGTTTGTGATTTGGGCGACTTCAATTCAAATGCAATGCAATCGACGTCGTGGTCATAGTTAACCTAAAAGCCGTGCTTGCGCGGCGACTCAGCGTCAAGCGCCCACTTTTCCTTCTACCAGCTCTGGAAGCGGATTTCGATGCTAGTCTAAGTCTAAAGGAAGCACGTTCGCTTCCGCACCGCAGGCTATTCGCCGCTCTAGAACAACAGGACGAGGTCGCACGATGATGATCCGATCGAGCCCCAGCAACGAGGTCCGTGTCACATCGGCTAGCTGCGCGATCCGAGCTGACATCGACTGAACGACCGATCTGAAGACCGGTCTCAACGACGGAGTCCCGAACATAGGTGCCGAGCATGACCACTCCGGCCCGCCCCCCGTCGACCAGGAGAAAATCTCGGATGCAGTGATCTCGGCAAACCTCCTCACCACTTATGTCCAGTCGACAGCCAAGGCGCTAGTGGTCATGGTCGCGCCTTGGGTCACTTGTATTGGCAACCGCCCCCGTATGAGCTGGAGTGAGAACCTTAGGCTTTCAGCGCCAGCGCATCTCTTCAGTGTCGTAAGCGCCGGAAAGCGGATCGCTCAGGGCCATCAGCTCACGTTTGAGCACTTTATTACTGGACGTTGTTCTAGGAAGCACCGGGATAAAGGTGATATACCGCGGGACCTTGAACACAGCAAGACCGGCACGGGCATGTTCGAGAATGCGTTCCACGGGAAGGTCGCGAGGTGTGAGACCTTCTTTCAGCTCCACGTAGACCTTGACCTCCTCGCCGCGCTTGGAATCGCGAACAGGTACAGCAGCCACATCGGCAATCTCGGGAATTTCGCGGATGACGGCCTCGACCTCGCGGGCGGCAATGTTCTCGCTCGAGCGTCGGATCATTTCCTTCGTGCGTCCTACCAGCCAATAAAAGCCGAGTTCATCGCGCCGCATCAGATCGCCAGTCTTGAACCATTCACCTTCAAACAAGGCGTCATTTGCTTCCGGCTTATTCCAATAGCCCTTGAACATCCCGCGCCCGCTCACCCACAGTTCCCCGACGTCGCCGACCGGCGTGGGGCTGCCATCCTCGTTCATCAATTGTAACGCCCGAAAAGGTGCGCGGATCCCGACCGAACCGGAATCGGCCATTTCGTCGAGCTCGTTTGTCATTCGTGTGCCGAAGCCGATTTCCGTCATCCCGTAAGCGTCCTGGGTGGACACTCGAAACCGCTTGCGAAACTGGCGCACTAAATTAGGGCTCCAGCCCCAATTCATGGTTTGCTTCAGGCTTGTCGTCCCGTCCTCACCGGCAGTCTCCGCCTGCCGGGCGACGAGCGCGGGAAACTGGCACCACTCGATGCGGTGCTGCCTGACCCAACCGATGAAACGGGTCGAGCTGACTTGCGGAGCCAAATAGAGCGTGCCTCCCTGTCGATACGAATTCAGAAGATGCCATTGCGGATCGATATAGAAGAAGGGTTGCGCCGACAGAAACCTGTGGTACGGCTGCCCGTCCCAACACGCCCACTGGTACGAGCTTACGCCCCAGTAGTCATGCGTCAACATACATCCCTTCGGAAAGCCTGTTGTCCCCGACGTAAATTGAATGTTCAACAGGTCATCGGGGCGGATATCCTCCTGCACCCACGAGTCGTCCAGGCCCTTGAGCAATTCATGGAGGGTAGTGGCAGCCCCATCGGAAGGCTGTTCAACGAAAATTACTCGCTCTTTGGAGAGGTCTTCCGGCCAAGGCTCCATCGCCGAGAATACTGACCATGCAGACTCGTCGACGACGGCGAACTTGGCTTGTGTATCGCTGAGAACGTATTCGATCTCTCTCGCCGTGTAGCGCATGTTGATCGGAACGATCACCGCCCCGAGCTTGGCAATCGCGAACCAAAGGATCGGGAATTCGATGCGATTTGGCAGCATCACCACAATGCGATCTCCCTTGCGGACACCAAATGCACGCAGCGCATGGGCATATTTGTTGGACCATTGGTCCATCTCGGAGTAAGTAGCACGCTCACCGCGATCGAAAACGTCGACCGCGACCGCGGAGCCGTGCGTTATCGCCCGCCTTGAAACCAGCTGTCCGACCGTGATGGTCTCGTATGCAGATTCCAGCATCTCGATCTTGCGCAACACATCTGCGATGCGCTCTTGCAGCGGGGTTTGCGTCACTCTTGGAGGTGGCATCATCGGAAACCTTGTTTGGGGAAACAAAGAAAGGTCTAGTCGGAGCGCAACGCTTCCATTTGACAGCTTGCCCTGGGCTGCCGCTCAGCAAGATCGGCACCTGCCGGCGATTTCCCAGAACTCAGCCCGCTCGTCCAGTATGCGCGTGATGGAGACGACGTTGATCAGGGCCTCGCCACCGCGAGGCTCCAACCGCCGGAACGCACGGCTTCTCACTCGCATCAATATCGAGCGGTAAGAGCACGCGCAGAACTGTGCGGTGCGTATCTTGTGACTCATTCAGGCCCGTGTGGCGTCGTTGGTACCTCGTGAACGGAGATCGGGATACTACCCACTTTAATAGCCAATCCAGCTTGCCAGCGAGCCGCTTGCGCCAGTGGCTCTAGGTCCGAGCGCTCGTGTAGGCACGCATGCTGAAATCTTCGCAGGTGAAGTACGGGAAATACGGGTCGTGGACCCAGCGTTCACAGACCCCCTCATCGGACAGCCCGCAGATGTGCTTGAGCAGCAACAGGCCGATCAAGAAGAGGGTTCCGATACCAGGCCGGCCATTCGCTGCAGTGTGGCGCGATTCTCCCAATCGATCCATTCCCAATCGTTCTTGCCAACCAGCTGACCCAGTTCGTGCTTCACATTGGTGGTCTGGTCCCCCCTTGCACGGAACAGATCGTACGGTCCCGTCGTCTTGGGCTTCTTCGGTCGCATCGGTGAGCAGGGAATCACGCTTCGGCCTCTGAGGGAATCTTGAGGGTTCAATCTTGAGGGTTTTGGGAGGTCGCGGGGCAAAGGCCAGCCGCGCGCGCGGTGGCGCGTGCGACCTCATAGAAGCCGGATTGAACGAAGCGGAGTTGTGGGCGCTATGGCGATAGTGCAGCTAATCCAACTGCGGAGAAGGCGCGCCTGTGGTCGCCGCGCGTAGGCGCGATATTGATCGGACGTGAGTGGCGCCATTGCTTGGGCCGAGAGTGCGATGCCGCAAGCGATTTGCTGTGATGTGAGGCGCGACCGAATGACTGACAGGGTGAGCGGTGACGAGGGCGGGGGCTAGTCAGAAATAGAATTTGCCGCGAGTTTCCGTTGGGGCAGCAGCTCCGGAAAGTTCAGCCTAGCACTGTCTGCCCATTCTTGGCGACGGTGACTTGGCGCGATCGAACATGAGCCTCGAAAGAAATCGAATTTCCGTCCTTCCAGAGATTGATCGTGATGACCTCACCCGGGAACACCGGAGCCGAAAAGCGAACACGATGACGACGGAAGGCAGAGGGATCATAGTCGGCATACGTTTGCAACACGGCCCTGCAGGTCAGTCCATAGGTGCACATGCCATGGAGAATGGGCCTGGGAAAACCGGCTCGACGCGCGAATTCCGGATCGCTATGCAATGGGTTTCGATCACCCGACAGACGGTAGATCAGCGCTTGGTCCGGCCGGGTTGGGATATCGACCGACTTGTCGGGCGCTCGGCGAGGTACCTGGTGCGGCTCGGGCATTCCTTCCGATGGCCCACCAAAACCACCGTCGCCCCTCGCGAAGGTCGAAGAAAGGATCGTGACGATCTTGTCATCATCACGATCCCTGACCACGATTTCGCTCTGAATGATAGCGCCTTTCTCCTTGCCCTTATCGTACACAGCGCGCACGCGAGCATCCGCAGTAACGTTGGCAACGACAGGGATCGGCTTGTGAAAGGTGACGTCGCGTTCGCCATCAACGATCATGACGCGGTTGAGGTCAATGAATCCGGGTCGGGCCCCCCAGACGCAGACCGAACCAAAGGTCGGAACCACCTTCAGCGGCCTTGATGCAAATGCCTCGTTGACAAATTGCAACTCTTTTTCGTTCAAAGGATCCGATCCCATGCCGATGCCGAGCGCATAGAGCATCACCTCGCGATCGCTCCACGAATAGGGAGTCGCTTCGGTTTTCAGTTTGAGTACCGCTGGATAGTCGATTGGCATCGGATCCTTCCCCTGTTTGCTGCTTTCGTGAGCTGAACCCTCATCCGCTGCCTTCATGTTTCTCTTGCAGCTGTATGGAGATGACAGAACTATGTGCTCTCCAGCTGACGCCAAACGTTGCGCAACCTGATGCCAAAGCCAGTCTCTATTAAAACGCGGTACACCGGTTTAAGTGAATGAGAGCACTCTTCCAGCCCGTTTGCGTGCACTCAAGCCGCAATCGGGGTCGCAGCGTCTCAAAGCAATGGCCGTGCCAGGATCATCGGCACGCATTGAGTGCCTGAGTAGCGCGTTGAAAGCCTTTACGCCGCAAGGTGGTCGGGTCCTGAACCTGACCGGATTTGTGCCGCTGTCACAGATCGGACACGAAATGCAGCGTAAGCGGCAAGCTAAGGCCGTCAGGCGGCGTGGTTCCATGGCATAAGCGCGTCGAGTTCGCTGCTCGGCCATCCGTTGGCGACACGCTGAAGTGTTAGGGCTAGCCAAGCGAACGGGTCGACGTTGTTCATCTTCGCCGTCTGCAGCAGTGTTGCGATGGTCGCCCAGGTTCGTCCGCCGCCGTCGCTGCCAGCGAAGAGACTATTCTTTCTCGTAATTGTTTGTGGCCTGATGGCGCGTTCGACGATGTTGGAGTCGAGCTCGATGCGGCCATCGGCCAGGAAGCGCTCGAAGATGGCGCGGCGCGAGACGGCATAGCGGATCGCCTCAGCCAGTTTTGATTTGCCGGAGATCCGCCGCAAGGTCTGCTGCCAGAGGTCGAAGAGATCTGCGACGATCGCGGCGACGCGTGCGTCGGGACTTTGACTGCGCACGGTCTTCTCGACCTGCCAAAGCTTCGCCATCCGCTCGACCGTCGCCGTTGCCACTTCTGAGCTCCCTGCAACATGTAACTCGTAGAACTTGCGCCGGCAGTGTGACCAGCAGCCAGCCAATGTGACGCCATCATTGCCGCGATCGGATCGCGCGAGCTTGTTATAGGCGGCATAGCTGATGGAGTGGACGCCCCCCGACGGCATCGATTGTGCCAAGATGTGGGTGTTTAAACCCGGTAAGGAGGACGTCCGTGGACGAGGTTAGCATCATTGGTTTGGACTTGGCCAAGAACGTGTTCCAGGTCCATGGCGCTGGACAGGATGGCAGGACCGTTCTGCGTAAGAAGCTCAACCGTGGCAGATTGCTTGAGTTTTTCGCCAAGTTGCCAAGGTGTATGGTCGCGATGGAGGCCAGCGCCAGCGCCCATTATTGGGGACGGGAGATCGGTAAGTTCGGCCACGATATCCGGCTGATTCATCCCTCCTACGTGAAGCCCTTCGTTAAGCGTCAGAAGAACGATGCAGCGGATGCCGAAGCGATCGCCGAAGCCGCGTCTCGACCAACGATGCGCTTTGTCGGCGTCAAGAGCGCCGAGAAGCAAGCTTCTTCCATGGCGTTCAAGGTTCGTGATCTCTTGGTTCGACAGCGTACACAGGCGATTAATGCCTTGCGCGGGCATCTTGCGGAATACGGCTTGATCGTGGCTCAGGGCGTGAGACATATCCCCCGCCTGGCTGAGCTCCTGGCAACATATCCGGACCTGCCTGATCTGGCTCGCAGCGTTTGCCAGAATCTGTTGAAGCATGTGGAATCTCTGTCGGAGCAGGTTGCAGAGCTGGAGAAGGGACTGCGGGTGCGCGCGAGACAGGACGAAGTCGCCTCTCGTTTAATGACCATTCCGGGAATCGGCGCGATCTGCGCTACAGCGATAGAGGCCTTGGCGCCGTCGGCGGAGACCTTTTCCAAGGGGCGCGATTTTGCGGCTTGGGTTGGTCTCACGCCCAAACAGACTTCCTCTGGGGGCAAGGATAGGCTCGGCAAAATCTCCAGGATGGGCCGGCGAGATCTCCGACGCCTCCTTGTGCTTGGCGCGACCGCCGTCGTGCGATGGGCAAGATGCTATGGATCACCAGCAGGATCATGGCTGGCGAGAATGCTCTCGAAGAAGCCACCAAAGCTGATCGCGGTCGCTCTAGCGAACAAAATGGCGCGTATCGCCTGGGCCTTGATGGTCCGCGGTGGCGCTTACCAAGCTCCAGCGTCTGGCGCTGCTTAAACGCAAGGCCAGAAGCCGAGAGACGTCGGAAATGTGGTGAGGTCTAACGGAGGGTTATGGGCAATCGGTCAGGGACTGGGATTGGAAGAATCAACAGGTGGATGAATGCCAGCGAGCACGCGTAGCCGAATTGGATCCAATCCACGCATTCCATAAGGGCCCGCGACGTGTCGAGGTCGCATCACGAGGCCGGACACACGTCAGCACCCGACCACATGCCTGTTCCGAAGTTATATTTTGCTTGCATTTACTGGGGCGTCCACACACGGACCGCGCATTCGCCGGAGCGGCTGTCTTCGAAGCGATAAGCCACCATCGGGGGACTGCTGCGGCCAAACGTTCGGTCATCCCTGGCATAGGCCCATAAGTAGGCCGTCTTTGTCGATCCGGAGCCCGGAGCGAGCGTCGGCAAAGTGGTTTCGTCGGCAAAGAGCCGCGAACCAACAGTACGGGCAATGCTCATGTGTAAGCCAACCGCGGCTCGCCGGCGCCCGGCCGTGCTTTCCTCAAATAACTAAACGTCCACTATCGACCCTGATAGTTTCGAGCCGCAACCCGCCATATAGTCTTCCAGTCACCGGCCATTTATTCGGCCCCGCGGGAAGGCGCTCGCAGATGAGGAAGCCGCCCCAATAGCTACTGGGCTGGCCAGCGCTGTTGAGCAAGCCTGAAATATGGACCCATATTTTACTTCGCCGAGGTTTTGATGCCCGCGTCTGGCTCTTAAGACGCGGTAACGCAATGCCCCGGCGCGCATATCCGCTTCGCTACCTTAAGAGATGCTGTCGCGGTGACCAGCGCGCAAGGGACCGGCCGAGGACCAACAAAGGAGTGTATAGCGAGAGTACCACCAACAGACCTATGTATCGGTTCGCCGCGTCGCCAGCCAGTTTGATCGGCTCGCGCTTTTCTGGGATCGCGACCTCATCAGAGGTCGAGGTTGCTGCGACGCTCTTGCAACAGTCAGTTACATAAGGAACCAAAATGCCCGACATCGTCGTAACCGACGTAATCTCTTCTTCCATCGTACAGGCGATCGAGCGAGGCAATGAGGATTACGCAGATCTCATCACAGGCGACGGCAACAGCCGACCCATTGCTGTGGTATTACAGGACACTCACACTAAGCGTGCTCTCGGCGGTGTGATAGGACTTTCATCGGTAGGACTGCTGTTCCTGGACTCGTTCTTTCTGCCAAGGCAATTACGCGGAAAGGGCTTGGGAAACGCGATCTTGAGGACATTTGAAGAGGAGGGCCGACAGCGCGGCTGCCGATCGGCCTTCCTTTACACTGTCAATTTTCCTGATTTCTACGCTCGGAACGGTTGGAAGGCCTTCGGCCGAACGCCTTGCGACCGCCCCGGAGCGTTCCGCGTTTTTATGACCAAGAACCTGGAAGCGCACTCATAGCGTGCTTCACAATCCTCTTCTTGGGCTATGTATCCAGTCCTTCGCAACATGATCCTGGGCTGGTTAGCCGTATGTCCGAAAGTTGGTGCCGGGGCGATCATTCTCAGTTGCAAACCGTGTGGCCGCAAGTTCATCTGTTCCCAATATCCTCATGGGCATGCCGTTTCTTGTGAACCTTTGAGCGCGAGAGGAGGCGAAAGAATGCCTGCATCGCAAATTCGGGAAGGTCATAGTTGGCTCTGCTCACAGCCGCGCTATCGACTTGAGGGGTGTTGCAAAACGGAAATACTGCGAACCCGTCCGGCGGAAGCTGTGCGTGACAATCCAAGACATCACCACGCCGGAGCAAAGGATCGTCGCCAAAGACGTTGTCGGAATGGATCAACCAGCAAAAGCGCGACGGCGGTCGCTATTGATTGCTTGCGGCGCGCACTTCAAGATCGGCGGGATCACGTACAAGCATATGTAGGGGCCCACCCTATGCTCAAGGCTCGTGGCGGACATCCGCTTAGCTCTACTTGACGTTTGTTTCTGAGGGCACTCCCCGACCTCGCTATTTCCGTAGCCGGCGCGCCGTACTCGTTCCGAGTTCGTAATCAACCTTGCGCGCGGTAGGATCTCATCGTCCTGACAGATCGTCCAGCCAGCAGGCCCCCTCGACATGAGGCCGGGAAAAGATCCGTCCGATCTTCTCGGACATTTTGTTCTGGTGGTATCGCATGTACACGCGCCCCTCGCCTCCCAAATCCAATATTTCGATCTTTCCTGTGTAATGAGACATAATGTATTTGAATGTCTTCTCGATGCCACTGAGACGCTGGTTGACGCCGCGCGCAATCTCTATTCCCCGTCGGAGTGCAACTTGAAAGTGGGATGCGCCCTTCACTGGCCTGGCTTGGAAGAGGTAGTAAGGGCGCACTCCGATTTCGTGGCATTTGCCGAACGTTTCGGCCAAGATTTCGGGATCATCGTTGACTTTGGCGAGGAGCACGGCCTGATTGAGGAACTGCACGCCTTGCGCTCGCAAAGTACGAACGTTCTGCTCAGCATCGGACGAGATCTCACCTACGTGATCGAAATGCGTGACGATTATTGGAGTTTTACCTGACTTGTGAATCCGCTCGAATAGCGCCGCCAGAGCGAAATCTTCAAACCGCCTTGGTTCATAAGCCAGCATTTTCGTGCCAAATCTGATCGACCTCAAATGTTTGATAGGCAGCAGGTGATCAAGGATCCTGTCGAGTTTGGCCGTACTAAGCACGAACGGGTCACCTCCCGATAGTAGCACGTTCGTCATCTCAGGATGACGCGCAATATATTGCGCGATCCGAGCGAAGTCAGGCGCGACTTCGTCGGACGCCTTGCCTACGATCCGCTTGCGAAAACAATAGCGACAATATGAACCGCAGCGTTCGGTCACCAGCAACAGGCCGGTCTGCGGGTACTTGTGCTGCAATCCTGGAACGACCGTGTTGTCGTGCTCGCCGCTCGTATCCAACGTGCCTGGGCTCTCGAACTCCTCGACCGAGGGCTCCACAATACGCTTCAACTGATCGTAGTACCCGTTCTTGGCGATCTGCTCGCGATAGAACTTTGTGACATGATAAGGCGTGATGTTGTTGATTTGCAGTTCGCTCTCGCTAACGACGCGCGTTTCTTCGATGAATTTCAGTACGTGTGCTCTGCAATCCAGCGCATCAGGTATGGTTTTCATTGCGACACCTCGTCTGTCCTGATCAGCGCATTTGATCCACTACGATCTGTTTATCTACACTACAGCATCAATAGTGGGTCGATACCTACCTGGTGTGGTAAGGACTATCAGACTCGGCAGTTGAGAGAGGCACCGTCGTACTCGCCAGATATCGGCACGCCGAGAATGGCACTCAGCAGCGGGCCCGAAAATATGCGACAGGCGCGCCTACGCCGTTACTGCGCGTACAACACGATCGCCGCCCTTCATAAGCGGGGTGGACGTTATCCTTGATTGCGAAGGATACGTTTGAGCCCTCATCGATGATCAGGGCGCTGAACTGCCGAGGCCCCCAATTCGGAGGTCCTTCAGTAGTGAGACGTCGCAATTTTACCGAGTAGCGCCTCTCGACCAGGCCACGACCGCTCCATCCTTTCGTTACCTACACAGTGAGCGTCGCAACAGTCGGCCCGTATTGTGGCACGCTGGCGTTCTCACACGCAGGCTGCTCACGCCTTCTCAGAAATTTGAATAAGCAGATCGCTCGCGCCGGCCAGGCCGCTCTGGCGGGATTACAACAAACCCTAAAAGGTTCGGCTCCTCACGACACTCGATGGGTTCCATTGAACCGTCAGCGTCTTAGGACCGGACGTGCGGCCCCTGCTAGCAGCCTCAGCGGCCCGTGATTTCAGCCTGCCTATGTGGGGCAAACCGACATCAATCGCAAGCCGGCCCATGGCCAGATGAGGACTGCCGATTTCATTGATGCGGTACCGCTCAGTCGCGCGATTATCCCAGATTGCAACGTCGCCTGATTTCCAGTTCCAGCGCAGGGTGTTCTGCGGCGCAGTAAGATAGGATTGAAGCAGTTCAAACAGTCTTTGGCTGGGATAACGCTGCAAGCCGACAAAATTCTGCACGGAACCGCCTAGCGAGAGCATGCGCTCGCCGGTCTCCGGATGAACGCGAACGATCGGATTTGTCGTTTCGTAGATCGTTCCGGTGGATACGTCGTCCAACCGCCTCTTGTCAGTTTCCGTGACGCCTTCCGCCGCAGCGTAATCGAATGCGGCGCAACGCACAGCCCAGAGGTTATCGGCAAGCATCCGCAGGGGATCGGGAAGATCAAGGTAAGCAGCCGCAGTGCTCGACCAGGCGATGTCACCGTCAAAAGGCGGAATCGCGGCACCTCGCAGCACTGAGATCTTAGGACGGCCGGCACTGAAGGCGTCGTCATCGTTCATCTGCTGGACATAACGATACCAGCGATCAGGGAGCGTTTCCGGGATTGTCATCCCTTCGTTAGTGTCCAGCATTATGGGATGCGGTATCAGCGAGCCGAGGCGAACGGCGAAACGCTGTTGCTGGGCATCATCGAGATGCCCCTGATCACGGAAGAAGATGACTTTATGCTCAAGCAGCAGCCGCTTAATGGCTCTGATGACCTCGTCTGGCAAGCGGTCCGATAGCGCAACGTTTTTGATTTCGGCGCCGAGACGCTCCGCATGCCTGACGATGTCTGCTCGGGGAATGACGTTATCAGCGATCACATTGCTACTCACGACGGCGCCTCTCTCTGTGGATGTCTAAACAAAGCCCCCGAGATTGGTGATGATGCTTGGCGAGTCGACGAGCGATCTTGATGACGCGCATCCGAATTGCCTGATCCACGCCGCGCAACGAGCCAAACAGGATTTGCGATATGGATCACCGTCATTTTACGCTCTGATTCCCTCTGCGGGCGTACACCAGTTGGACCGAAAACCCCGCGGTCTATGTCACACGCGTCTGTCCGGCTTCGACTGACGGACACTCGCGTATAACGCCGTCGGATCGATTTGCAGGTCGATCAACAGCCTCGCTTGGACGCCAGAAATCATAGAGGCAATCCATGTCCAGTCCATGAAACGAAACCAGCTTTCTTTCCCCGATCCTCAGCAAGGTTCGCTCGTCGCCGAACGAGGCCTTGAAAGATATTTGACACGACGGTCGATACGCCACTGAAGCGATCCACATGGCCTCATCCGCACGACAAATAAACGAATGCATTATTCGGCGATCTGCACTCATTGAACAGTGAGCTATCACAATCTGTTATTGTTTATACATATAACGCCACTTTTGCGTGTCTACAATCTTTAGTTTGCGGCTTTGAGTTGTTTAAATGCGCGCACCTTTCATCAACTTGTCATGTCGACTCTGAATTATGAGCGACGCGCAAAGCATGAGCTTTGCAACCGCAATTGCAGTTTAACAACTGACTCAATCCCACCATTTGCGGAATCTGCGTACCTGACCGTGATTGAGTCGTTCGGCCGTGACTTGCGTCTTTGCTACCGTAGGGCTCGGTCGCGGATTACCACTTAGAATAGAAATAGTGTGCCGACCAAGCAGGAATACCGTGCGCCACAGCGCGCCAAACCGGACCCGCGGCGGTATTTTTCTTCGGCTCTTGCCTGGCCGAATAGAAATGGCACCCGTCAACCTGACGTTAGCGTCGTTCAGTTCGAGCCCCCGAGACATAGCCATTTTGATTTCGAGCGTGAATATCCATGTGCTGCGCAGATACACCCCCGCTAGACGTCGTCGGGTGCGCCATGTGGAGCGAATGTCTGCCCGGCCCTCCGACCGTATTCGAGTGGGGCCGCAACTATGCAGCGCTAGGTCAGGATCTAGAGAGCTGCCTCAAATTCACTGCGCTCTATTAGCCACCCCACCCCTATTGGCAGGTCGACGCTCAAGCAACCTCAGTTAAGGTCGTAAGCGAAGATAATTCTTAATGATCGGCCTGTCCGCCCCTTCCCGAGCGACAACTGCAAGGCCACACGCAACAAAAATGCACGTTCTCCGGACAAAGCGATGAAAGAATGCGCCAGCAGCAAAACAAAGCCGCCACACGGCCGAGCCATGGAGCAAAATACGCGCAACTGAGCCGATCTAGTAGCCGAAGGTCCGTCACAAAGGGAAATGACTCAAGCATTGCTTCCATGGGTAGATGCGCGAGCACCGCGCAGTGCCTGTCCCGCGTCTCTTCATCGCGCCGACACTGAGCTGGTAACCGCTACACGCAATGACGTCTTTTTCTCGGGGAAGCACTTCGCGAAGCAGAACAGCAGGAAGCGAAGCACAATTTGTGGAACGACGTTTATGGAGGTTCTTACAAAATTGAGTGGTGCCTTCATGGATAATTGGCTCCTTACGGAGCTCCGCGAAGTGGACGATGTCACAGGAGATTTTTAGAATGTCGCGATGGATGGCTTTGGTATGCCTGTGCTTTGGAGCGTTACAGCTGTCTCCGGCCAAGGCGCAACCGATCTGGACCTGGACCAACCAATATGGCTCAACGCTGAGCGTCGACAGCTTCAACCAGAACACAGGCGCAATCTCCGGCACTTACACGAATAATGCAAGCAACAGCTGCGACGAAGGTGTGCCTCAAGCAGTAAGCGGCTGGCTTGCTCAGACCAATCAAGGCACAGCGATCAGTTTCACCGTGAACTTCGCTGGATGCGGCTCGACCACCGTTTGGACGGGGCAGCTCAATAGCGCCTCTGGCTTTCAGGGGCTTTGGCTGCTCTCACTTGCAGAGCCGGTTGTATGGAATGGCATCAGCGCCGGCGCCGACACCTTCGCATTCAAGACGGGCGACAAGGCGAAATTGCTATCCAGTGGCGGCGCGGCGGCTGAGAGCAGCGCAGGCGAGAAACTCTCGAACACGAAAAAAGGCTCGAAGTGACATCAAACTCCACTTGGCGAGCTCGATCCCAAATACTGAAGCAGACAGCCATGTAATGGTTCGCAAGCGAACATGCGACCGGCGGGAACGATCCGTCCGGTTCATATGCGTGAACTGCTGATCGCTTGTCATTTACGCGCCTTCACCGAGGCTCACCGACTTCATGCGCAGCGTGCCGCCGCGCTTGTACGCTTGTTTGCCAAAGCTGCAGGATCGCGCAGGCCGCGAGATGCAAGTGGCCTTGGCGACCTTTTCTTGTTGCCAATTAGCACCGCTCGGGCTGCCTTGCCAATCAGGTTTACCCGCAACACGTTAAATGACTCATCTCGCTCGCCCTCGACCGCTACGCTTCCTCTCAACGCGTCCCGGAGAATTTCTTGTCCGACATCCATAATTCTGCTTGATTTGGTTGGACCCAACACAGCACAGGCCCAGCTGATCTCACAATTGCGGTTCTACTCGGTGTGACAGGTCGACAGAGTTGATCGATGGACCTGATCTTTGAGGGCATATGGTCAGGATCGATCTTCTTGCTTTTGAGCCCCTTGCCAGTATTCGCTATATTATTCCGGCCACAATAGCCATGCTGCACTCGAGCTGGTCGTCCTGTCTGCCCGGAAGCTGTCCATGCTATTCCCGGAGTAGCCTGATCAATAGCGGATGCACGCGGTCCCCCCTCCGGAAGCCTGCACCTTGTCGCGTTAAACACGACTTCCTTATGTGACGCCGACGCAAGTCGCTGATCCGTTCCCAGATGGCGCGTTCCGTGAATGCTTCCAGTTCCGCGAGCATCCTGCCGACGGATCCGGATCGGCGTGCTTAATCCTGGTTGAACCGGTAGGTTCGCGGGCACCGCTACCTTCCGGTGAATGCCGACGAGAACCTTGCTGGGGGCCACATTGAAGGAGCGCTGGTCAAGGCGTTCTGGCCAACTTGCCGGAGAACTTCGACAGACGTCTCACCTCGAGAGGCGGCCTCTAAAATCTTGGAAGCGACGTGCGCTCTGGTGCCGGTCTCGTGAGGGGGCAATCCCTTACAAACCTCATCCAGAACGCGACGAAGGCAAGCAGTCATTTCGGAGCCGAGCATAGAATGTCTCCTCCAATAGAGCGGCGAATGATTTCACCGCATGCGATGCGGATTCCGAGATGATGGTGCGCACCGTACCGACTTGATGGCGCGCAGGGTTCCGAGATGATCGCGCGCAGCATTCCGAGCATTCTCCGCGCAGCATTCCGATTTGATCGCGCGCAGTTTCGGATGGTGTGAGGCCCGATCGTTGGGCCAATTCTCCGGCTGGAAGCAGCTGGGAGGATTGGATGCCAACGAGGAGGGTTATCATGCGCCAGATGCGCGAGATTGTGAGGTTGAGCCTTGAGGCTGGGCTCTCGACGCGCGTGGTTGGCGAGCGCGTCGGCATCGGACCGACGACGGTACGTGACACGCTGAAGCGGTTTGCGCGCGCGGGTCTGGCATGGCCGGTCCCGGAAGCGACAAGCGACGCCGAGCTGGAGCAACTGCTGTACGGGGTGCCTGGCGTGAAGCCCGGTCGTCGCAAGGTGGCCGAGCCTGACTGGTCCGTTGTTGCCCGCGAGCTCAAGCGCAAGCATGTGACTCTGCAGGTGCTGTGGGACGAGTACATTGCAGAGCATCCGGACGGGTACCGGTACAGCCGCTTCTGTGACTTGTTCCGCAATTGGGAAGGCCGGCTGCCGCTGGTGATGCGCCAGCACCACGGCGGCGGCGAGAAATTGTTTGTCGACTATGCCGGCGACACGGTGCCGGTGGTTGACCGTAAGACTGGCGAGGTGCGTGACGCGCACATCTTCGTCGCGGTCATGGGCGCATCCAGCTTGTCGTTCGCGCTGGCGACGTGGACCGAGCAGCTCGGCGACTGGATCGCGGGACATAACGCGGCCTACAGCTTTTTTGGAGGCGCGACGCAACTGCTGGTGCCCGACAACGCCAAGGTCGCGGTGATCAAGGCCTGCCTCTATGACCCTATGGTCAACCGCAGCTACAGCGATATGGCGCAGCATTACGGCACGGCGATTTTGCCGGCACGGCCGCGTCGCCCGAGAGATAAGGCGAAGGTTGAGGCCTGCGTCGGAATCATCGAGCGCTGGCTGCTGGGGCGGCTGCGCAACCGAACTTTTTACAGCCTGGCCGAACTCAACGGTGCGATCGCCGAGTGGCTGGCCAAGCTCAATGACGGACGGGTGCTGCGCCAGTATGGCCGCACACGGCGCCAGCTGTTCGAGGAAATTGACGCGCCGAATCTTAAACCGCTTCCCGGCAAGCCGTGGGTCCATGCCGAATGGCGCCGATGCCGGGTCGGGCTCGACTATCACGTCGAGGTCGAACGACACTACTACTCGGTGCCCTATCGCTTCGCCCGTCGCGAGGTAGAAGCGCGGATCTGTGCGCAAACGATTGAAATCTTCCTGGGGGGCGAGCGTATTGCCGCGCATATGCGCGGCAGCGGCAACGGGCGGCACACGACGATCAGCGCCCACATGCCCTCAAGCCACCGGCGCTATGGCGAGTGGACGCCGGCAAAGATCCGCAGCGAGGCAAGCCGGATCGGCCCGATGCTGCGCCTGCTGATCGACCGGATCATCGAGGATCGGCCGCATCCCGAACAGGGCTATCGTTCGTGCCTGGGGATCATCCGGCTTGAGAAGCGCTTTGGCGCCGAGCGCCTCGAGGCGGCCGCGCTGCGCGCAATTGAGATCCAGGCTCGCAACTACCCGAGCGTCAAATCGATCCTCGAGAAGGGGCTCGATCGCGTTGCAACGCCCACGTCCCCCGAGCGCGAGCCGATCCTACACACCAACATCAGAGGCTCGGACTATTACCACTAATAGGGAAGAAAATGCTGACACACCCCACGCTCCACTTGCTTACCCAGCTCGGCCTTACCGGCATGGCCGAAGCCTTTAAGAGCCTTGCCGACAACGAGGAGGTCCATGGCCTCGCTCACGCCGAATGGTTGGCGCTGCTGCTGGACCATGAAGCGACCTGGCGTAACAACCGGCGCCTGGCGCTTCGCCTTCGTAAGGCAAAGCTGCGTCATCATGCCGTGCCCGAGGATATCGACTACCGCGCCCCCCGTAGGCTCGACCGCCGCTTGTTCGACATGCTGCTCAAGGGAGACTGGATCAAGAACCACGAAAATTGCGCCATTGTCGGGCCGACAGGCATCGGGAAAAGTTGGCTTGGCTGTGCACTTGGTCACAAGGCCTGCCGGGACAACCACTCGGTACTTTACACCCGGCTGCCGCGGTTGTTCGAAGAACTGGACCTTGCCCGGGGCGACGGCCGACTCAGCTCGCGGATGAAGAGCATCGCCGCCGTCGAGCTCCTGATTTTGGACGATTGGGGCCTCCAGGCCATCGACGCCAACGCGCGGCATCATCTGCTCGAAATCCTCGAAGATCGCTACGGCCGTCGGTCGACGCTCGTCACCAGCCAGCTTCCAATTGCCAAATGGCATGAGCTCATAAACGACCCAACTTATGCTGATGCCATACTCGATCGCCTGCTTCACAACGCTCACAGGCTCGAACTGAACGGTGACTCCATGCGTCGTCCGCCCGTTCTTCCTCGGCCTTGATTACGCGGTCTGCCAATGAAGACCGAGACTGCAGCCCGCGAAGCTGACCGGCCGCTACGGCACTGTTGGGGGCGCGCGTCCGGTCAGCTTCGCTCCCATCGAGCGACACCATCAAACATGCGACGCGATCTCTTCGGCAGCCGCTTGACCACGGACTAACGATAGTGCCAATTGCCTTTAACGATCGGGTACTTCACCTGCGCGCGATCAGATCGGAACGCTGCGCGGCATCAGATTGGAATACCTGCGCGCGATCATCGGAATCCGCAATGCGAGCTTCGCGAGATAAAGATCACCGATTCCTTATGTCGAACCGCGAAGAAATTGCTTTGCACCGTCTTGCTGCAGGTCGCGATCTCACTCGCGACGCCTCCGCCAGTCATCATCGCTGCCGTCTTTAGCGGGGTGCCGATAGGTCGTTCGAGAGGATGATTTGTC
The DNA here is from genome assembly GCF_054055815.1 of Bradyrhizobium sp. USDA 4503. Lineage (NCBI taxonomy): Bacteria > Pseudomonadati > Pseudomonadota > Alphaproteobacteria > Hyphomicrobiales > Nitrobacteraceae > Bradyrhizobium > Bradyrhizobium sp. USDA 4503. The sequence continues at coordinate 7,792,650 of NZ_JBSRXS010000001.1, read as the reverse complement.
TTCCTGCTGCCTAACAAGGCCTCAAGCCTGAGAGTATTAGCTTGCGGCAGTGATCAATCATCATCGAGCTATTCCGGTATCAAGGGGCCTGAACAGAAACTCGGTCGGCGCGGAAAGGCCGGCATGCACGATCCAGTTCACGGCCGCGTAAATGCTGCGTCATCGGTATGCCTGGCTCAGCGCGAGAGCACGTCGCAAGGTCGGCAGGACCGACAACGGAGGCCTCACCCGGGCGACCAGAGCCGCAGCCCTGACCTTCTTACATTTGATCAGCCAGATCCGGAGCCGCCCGGAACGAGCGGCAGTCAAATCAAGGGCGCCTCCTCCCACGGGAACGAGTGCGACAGCTCACTTCATGGGTCACTGAGCGACACCTCCTCAATTCGTCCATGATTCTACGTCGATAGTGGTCTTTCCAATCATCGGCTTGCTCTGCCACCCGCGACAGGGTTGCCTCCCAGGATAAGCGCTCCCCTACAATGTCTTCAAATACTCGAGAAGCGCGCGGCGGTCCTTATCGCTCAGTTCCGGACCGATGACCCCAGGCGGCAGCCTCGTAATATCGGTTTCCTTGCCCTCGAACGAATGCCCGCGATTACTGTTCCCGAGCAGCGATACGTTGAAGTCTGTCAATCCGGCTGCGCAGGCCTCGCTCGCTCGCGCTCTCGAAACAAGCCCAACATTGACAGGATCGAACTTGCGGCTACCGACGCAAAATGAGCTCGGGCGCCGGCCCTGCGGCAACAACATGTCCTTCAGCGTCGGCACCGATCCATTGTGCAGATACGGAGCTGTTGCCCAAACACCATCGAGCGGGCGCGCTCGGTATTGAGGTTCAAGAGCAAGGACTTCGTTGTCCTTGCTGTTACGGCTCACCCGGGCTCCAACATATGTTCGTGGGTTTTGGCAGTTTTTCCTCGGTCCCCACATCTGCTGCTTGACCGTTTCGGAAGAGTTGTTCGCCAGGTTCCATTGATCGATCGTCTTGCCCACCACGTCCATCAGGGCTAGCACAAATAGCGGGTCGGCCGCCCGATCGGTCGGAAGGCCGCAGCCCCAAGCTTTGTTGAGATCATCGACTGGATTGAGAGCGAGCGACTCGGGTAAGTGAACGCGCCGCGTCGTCAGGACGTTGGATTGTTGATGGTCAGTGCCGATCACGTTCACCGGGAGCTGAACGACGTTGAAATAGTGGCGTCCCCCGATCTCCAGCCAATTCTTCTCGTTTTTCGCAGAGCGATCCGGGTTCTCGGTCTTCCAGAAGGAATCTTCCGGCCACTTTGCGTCGAATGCGGGATCATTGACCGGTCCTCGGTGACATTCAAAGCAATGCGAGCGATAAAGATCCCGACCTTTCTCAACGAGTTTTTCGTCAATGGTCCAAGCCGGGTCGCCCGGGAACCTGTCCTGCGCGTCCTTCCATCGCGGCGCGACAAGCCCGTTGAATTTCCTGGCGCTCGCGTCCGAAGACGAAAAGGGATCGGTACCGCGCAAAAGCTCCTCGAAACGCGCGATCTCCGACAGATGGATGGATGATTCAAAAAGCGGCCGTCCCGGCGCGGGTGCCCGCATATTAACTTTCGCGCTGACGCCGAGCGCCTCGCCGGAATTACGAACAAGCTCGTTGAGCACAGAAGCGTCGTACTGCGCCCAAAGGAAGTACGGCGTGTCCCAGATTGGAGGAAAACTCACAGGCGCGTCGTTGCGCACGAAGTTGCTCTTGAGCAGCGGATCTGGGAGTTTTCCGGTCACAGGATCCAGAAAATTGGTGTAGAAGACCTGGTTGCCGATCCGGTTCAAGGCATCAAGTCGACCGAAACCCTCATCGAGATTCGCCACACCCTGTCCTTCCAAAAGTCTATCGCTCGCGGCTTTTTGCTCCTTGATTTTTTGAAGTGCGCGCTCCAGATCAGTTCGAAGTTTCTTGCGGTCAATGCTTCTACCTTCAATGCTTTCCAGCCTGTTGGCGAAGCGTTCGAACCGCCACGGCAGGATCAGCGTGTAGCCGATCGATAGTCCAATGACCCGTTCCACCTCACCGAGGTTGACCATCGCTGGTCCACCATCGAAGCGAATGCTGACGTTCTTGTACTCGAGATGACCGGTATGACAGGCAGCGCAGGTTAGTCCGATCTGATCTTCGTAGAAAGCCCCCGTTGCCGGATCGATGCCCCCTTTCAGAATTGCGAAGCCAACCGGCAAACCGGCCGGATTATCAGGCGTGCTCGGTGTCCAAATGTTGTCTTTCCCCTTCGCGTCCTCGTGGTAGCCGTATGCAGGTGAGCTCGCGTCAAAGTCCTTTGAGCTCGGACTGGGGATAAAACCAAGGCGTCGCAGATACTCATTGTCAGTCAAGCTCGTGTAACGGACTGATAGCTCAGGACGTTCGAGGGCCAAGAACCATCGATAGGGTACGGGAATGGTCGCCGTGCCCTGGGAGGTATGGTGGAACCAGTAACGCTGCCGCGAACTCCAGTTCTGGGGCAGCCAGTACGCGCTATCGATCTTCGACGGCGCCGGCAGCGTCGCCGGCAGCAGCTGGGCAACCATATTTGCGCCATTCTTGATCTTGAGCGCCGTATCGTGAAGCTTCTCCGGTGCAAAGTACGCCATGCCCGCTACCAGTGCCGCCACCACGAATACGATCGCGACCAAGAGACCGATGATGTGAGGCAACCGCCTCAGCCGGCCACCGACCCAAGAACTGAACGAACGTGCCCCCATGGCAATCCTCCTAGTTTCAAATAGTGCGCGTCGCCGTGCGAGCGCGCCGGACGATGACGGTCCTTACTTGTTCAGCAATTGGCTATTGATGAAGGAGACGACGTCAGCGGTCTCGGCTGCCGCGCGCCGTGTTATGGTCGCGGCCGTCGGGCCACCATGCAAGAACGATGGAAACCAACCAAAATTGCGAACATTCCAGTCTTCTTTCGGTAGAACAGCTCGGTTCACGCCGGGCACTGTGAAGCCTTGCACTTGCCTTTTGAGTGGCTGCGCTGTTTCTGTATGACAGCTCACGCAGTCCGTATTGAAGAAATGGCTCTTCTTCGTATCCGCGATGACATTGACGATTTCGAGTACGCGGCTATTGGGGACGTTGGCATCGATAAAATCGGCCGTCGAGACACCCTTGCGATCGGCCGGCAGCAAGGGAGGATTCTGCAGCGCCGCGTGCCGACAAGTAACTGGATTCTCGTTGTTCGTGACCGGCCGCGGGACGACGTGCGTTTCGCCGACGATGCTGAACATCTGCGCGGCATGAAGACCATCGAGAGTGGGGCCGGGCACTGGTATCAACCCCGCCTTTGGCACCCTTAACATCGAGACGAAAATCCAGGGTTCGGGCGGTGAGATGCCCATGACAGCCATGGTGTTGAGGCGCTGTGGCGAGAGATGCTTTTCCAGCAATGCTTTAACCGCATCACGAAACGGCTTTGCCGAGGTGCCGACCAGCCCCGGGTGCACGTTCATGTCACCGGCGGTCGAGATTTTGACATTGCCGAACTTTCCCACCGCGAGTTGATCACGCAAAGACGCAACGTCCCGCACGATCGCCTTGAAGGCTTCGTCATCAGGTTTGAAACGCGGGAATGGCGCACAACCATCAAGAGGTGCATCGGGTTCCAGGTTAAAACTGAAGATAAGGTGACCGGCAGTGTCATGGACCTTGAACCCTTGGGGCCCATTGGTCACCGGCTGAATGATCAGGCGGATTTGCGGCTGCCGGCCAAACTGGGCGATGACATCAGCAGATAATCCTGGGGCTCCCGGGTCGATCCGGATGCCCGCAACGAACCAGGCATCGATCCTCTTCACGCTGTCGGGCAGCTGAATGCGACGCGCGCCCGAGTCCGGCACGCCGTCGCGTTCTGGATGTTCAGCGTTGCCGATAAAGCGCGCGAAATCCTCGTCGGACAAAAGCCGCTGCGGAGCTCCAGTGGGACCCGCGAGATCGGATACCGCGATCAAACCAGCGAGGTCTGCTGGCGTCTTGGGTGGCGGAAACAGAATGGACACGTCGTTGGCCGAAAGCGGCTTTGATAGCGTCTGGGCCAGGGCTGTTCCTGCTCCCAAACCAATGGCAAATATCAGCCCCGCCGCAAACAGACTTGTAAACAGCCAACCAAACTTTGACCGGCGGATTTCAATTTTTGCCATTTCGGCAATTCCCATGTCAGATTGAAGAATCGAAAGTCCTATGTAGACATGACCGCTTCCGGCCACTCATAGTCGCAGCATGCACCCCTCAGATCAGGATGTTCACTCGCTGCCGTAGAATTTGCTTTGCAATGTCTTGAATTGAGTAGGATGCAACGCCTCATCTATGCAGCCGAGAAACATCTGGCTTCTTGCATTGACACGCTCCGTATCAGCCGGACCATGCTCCATGTCGGTTTGCAACGAGCGCACAGCGATCCAATCTTTCGAGCGATCCTTAAGCAGCTCGAACAGCGTACGGTTTTGATAGGAATGGAATCGAAAGTGAGCGAAAGCCACCTTGGCTGAGATCTTCGCATCACGCAGTGCGTCGGGAAGCGCAAGCAGATCAAGCCCAGCCAGATCTCCGACTTGCTGCATTTGATTCTGCGCTTCCTGATATTGCTCGCGTCCCACTAATTGATACATGCCTCGTGGACGATACAGCCAACCGTCATCCGTATCAGGCAAGTTTCCGAACGGGTTGGCCGCGTAACCAAGCACAAAGTTCGCCAATTCCTTGGGATGGTTGAGCAATGCGTCCATACCGAGGGGCGGTTTGTTCGCGGCCGTCAGGTCAGCGTTGTTCTTTTCTATTCGATCGCGCCACTTGCGTGGCATTTGCGAGATCGCGCTGTAAGAGAAGTCTTCACTGCTGCGTGTAAAATCGGCGCTGTCGTAGGAAATTGCGCCCAAAATATAGGCCAAGATCCGTGGATCGGTCTCCTCGATACGGTCCCATTCCTGCAGCAAGGCTTTGACCTGCTCGGCCTGGAAATAGGCCATATAGCTGTTTCGATATGGCGGCACGGGTGCAGGAGCCGGCGAATGGTCCTTGATCGATTGCGCCAGCCGATGCTCGTAGGCAGCAATTCTATCCTGGTATTTTTGATAGCCGCGCTCCTGCAGCCACTTGCTCTCATAACAGGCAAGTAGCGGCTGCGGTTTGATCTTTTGAGCGGGCTGGTACTCTTTGTCCAACTCGTCAGCGTAAGCAGCCTGGGCAAGCTTGGCGTCCTTGAGCGTTTCAAAGGCGGACGCGACGGATCCATTCAAGAGATGAAACACCTTTACCTGCAAGCAGTCCGCGTTGCTTTGCTTTTTGCGGGATTGATCGAAGTCGTCCTTCGGCACACAATCCCAAAAACGACCGCTGCTTAGCGAGATGATATCCTCGGTCTTCTGAGATAACGTCCAACCAAGCGGAAGGTTGTAAAACGAGCCTGTTATGTCGATGCGGCCGAACGTTGGAAAGCGCTGCACGCTGGAAGTTACATCGCTCGTTCGCCCACGATCGATATTGTTGGCGTGATTGAGCGCAACATAGGTTCGAGAGATACGTGTGCTCAAGAGCGCGCGCACCGGCTCCATGAGCTCACCGAACATGAAGGAACCGTGATCTCCGAACTGACCGCTCACCAGCGACAACAAATAGATCCGGAATTTGGGCGCGTCAGAGGTGCCCCTGATGCTGTTGAGTCGCTCGATCAAATCGAGCGCGGTCTCTATTCCCGAATTCTCGACATATCCGCCGTCGACCAGACGCGCCTGCGAGTTGGCGGTCACGCAATCATTCTTCAAGGGCACTGTCGCGGCCGGCGTCACCCATGGAAACCGAGCGCTCGTAAACGCCGCAGCGCTCAGCGGGATCCGCAGCGAGTGGCTCTTGACGGCCTGATCGACCCCGGTGCCCGCGCGATCAAGACTGGAGAGAATACAGAGGTCTTTGTCTTTCGCGTGGAGCGGGTCGATATCGAAGGGAGAGATAACAACGCGCTTGCCGCTGCCGGCATCTGTCGTATTCAACAGCAACGCCGGCATATTGTTGGATGGTGTCCAATGTGACTGAAAGTCGGCCTTTAGCAGGTTGGACTGATCGCCGGCGCCCTTTTGGGCCTTGAGCATTCTGTCTGCAGCATTCTCCAGCGTGTATTCCAGAAAACGCGCGCGGTCAAAGCTCGGAATAGCGACCGGAGAAAACAACTGGGTGAAATCTGTAAATAGAAACCCGGCAACCAACGGCGAGAGGAAATCGGTCTCCAAGATGCTTGCAACTCGCTGTTCTACCGGTCCAGAAGCATCAATATCCTCGGCCCGGCCGACGCCGGCCAGAAAGTCTGCGATCTTCGGGCACGTCTTTGCGTCGGGAGCGATCGCATCAAGTGGCGCATTGTCGGCATGAAGCGCAGCCGCGAAAACTGCTGAACCGACGCTTCCCCCGGAAACGCCACTTATCGCAAACAGATGTTGCCGAAATGCCGGACAGAGATCCTGCATTCTGGCAAGAAAGCGCGCCGCATTGTGGGCTGCGTAGATGCCGCCGCCTTGGGCAGCCACAATGAATACGGGATATTCTCCGAGCCTCTTGGCCTCCGCCACCCGCGGCTTTTGCAGAAGCCACTCACGAAACGCTTCAACTGCAGCAATGCGCTTTTCTTGCACTTGGCCGGTTGCTTCCGGCGAACTGCGCAGGCCGTGGCCATCGCTTCCAAGCAAGGAGGCAACCAGGAATAAGCCCCCAAAGACAACCGGTATATATGGGAAACTGAACCTGATGGTCAGTAGCGCAAAGTGAGTGGTGAGAGCAACCACGCACATCGTAAACAGCGCGATCACGCCGAACGATCCGACGAATTGCGCAAGCCGATCCGGAAGTACAACGAACCCTGTCGTCAACAGGACGATGACGCCGATCGTGAGCGCGAGGAATCTGTAGCGGGTGAAATAGGCAATGTTCGCCCGGCTCGCGAGCGCAGTCGAACGACCTTTCGATCCCATCCGCCAAGCGAAGACGACAAACGAGGCGAGCAAGATTAACATAGCGAACGCGAGAATAATGAGCATGTGCCGCTCGAAGGCGAGCGCCTGGTCCTGAATGCGGAAGATACTTCCGACTTCCTCGACCTCGCCGATCTTTTCAGCCGGCCGTGAGGCGAGCTGACCTGCCATCGCGGCGATGATCGGCAGCGCTCCGAGCACAACGGGAGCAGCTTTTATATAGAAGGCCAATTTTATATAGAAGGCCAAGCGGCCTGTAGCCGTGGGGATGTGAGGCAGGGTTGCGGCGGTAAGCTGAAAAGCCGCCGCCCAAATCGTTAGCGCAATCACTCCAAGGGCGACGAATTCCTTGAGCGTAATCCACCCGATGTCGTCAGCGGCTATCCGGTAGAGCTCCTGAATCTGATCTGGCAGGTACAGCAAAATTGAAATCACCACCGAGAGAACAACAATCCACCGGAGGTTGCGCAACAATGTAAACAGCTGCTCGCGCACAGTCATCGCGTCAATTTCCTACCGTCAACCGGACTTAGCCGCAGCGAATGAAATAGCCTTAGATTTTAGGAACTCGTAACTAGCCCCTTCGAAGCATTGCACCGCAGTTCGCAGCGGCTTGCCATCAAATGGACGAGCAACACCTATCGAGTACCGCGCTAAAATTTAGGACTTAACCTACAGTAGTAGCGCGATTTATCGAATATTCTGTTGAACGGTCAAGAGATTTTCGATTGCCGAGAGTCAAAACCGTAACGCCGGTGTTTTGCACTTTCGATCCGGCAGCTTGCGCACTTTTTCTTCGCTCATTTGCCTTGAGCGCAATAAAGCTGCATGCCCGCACCCTCGATCTCGTGATCGGTCCTCATCGACCGCAGCTCATCTCGCCGGATGTGGCTTACGGACACGTGGACCGCATGAGGCAATTGGCTACTTTGTTGAAGCCTCGTGACCTCACGCCCGCTCGCACTCGCCGATCCGCAACCGGCTTATCCACCATTAGGATAGCAATCTCGGCTCGTGTACGCGGTCGGTGGTGGTGGCTGGCGTTGCCCGAGCAGTGGCGCCGCTGAGCATTTTTACATTTCGGCCTTGCGCGATTCCTAGGCAACCCCATATCGCCGACCAGCAGGCGGGACCACTCGCACGAGTTTTTCCGACTTCTCCAGAGTTGAAAACCGCCGCTCCGTAAGGGCGGACGAACGCAGGAGCATGGCTTTGCGATACGTATCTGACCATCCAGGCCACGGCCGCCGCGACACGCAGCCGACACGGACCGATTGCCGCCGGAAGGCGGTGCTGCGATGACCATCATCAAGAGCTTCGCTGTCGGAAACGGCGACACGTTCTATATCCGGCACGCGAGCGACAACTTCACGCTCATCGACTGCGACCTGAACGACGACAACGCCGACACGATCATCAAGGAACTGAAGGAGCAATCGGCCGACAAGGGGATCACGAGATTTATCTCCACGCATCCCGACGACGACCACTTCGGCGGCATCGAGCTGCTCGACGCCGAGATGCCGATCCTGAACTTTTACGTGGTCAAGAACAAGGTCATCAAGGACGACGAGACGCAGTCCTTCAAGCACTACTGCAAACTCCGCGATGACAACGGCAAAGCGTTCTACGTCTACAAGGGATGTACGCGTCGCTGGATGAACCAGGGCAACGATGAGCGAGGTTCCGCCGGCATCAATATCCTGTGGCCGGACACGACGAACGCGCACTTCAAGCAAGCGCTTGCCGATGGCGAGAATGGGATCAGCTACAACAACATGTCTGCGGTGATCCGCTACGCCATGAACGGCGGCGCCAGCTTTCTGTGGCTCGGCGACCTCGAGACCGAGTTTATGGAAAGCATCACTGACAGCATCAAGCTGGAGAAGACCACCGTGGTGTTCGCGGCGCATCATGGCCGGAAGTCGGGCAAGATCCCCGACAGCTGGCTAGAAAAGCTCGATCCGCAGATCATCGTTATTGGCGAGGCGCCCTCCCGCCATCTGCATTACTACACCGGATATCAGATCATTACTCAGAACAGTGCCGGCGACATCACGTTCGAACTCGACGGCAATAAGGTTCACATCTATGCCTCGAACCCGACATACTCGCTGGACGATCTCGATAACGAGAACCAGAAGACCTTCTCTGGCTACATCGGCAGCATCACGGTCGAAACCGAGTATACGCTACAGCCCGCGAAATGACTGCCGCAAGCCGATCTAAGGTCCTCAAGGCCGGGAACATTAAGTGGCTCGTCATGCTGGCCATGCTCGACGCCGGCGCGCTCTTTCTGTTCATCGCGCCGGGCCTGGTGCAAGCCGATACGTTCACGGCTGTGCGCGCGAGCCTAGCGCCGGTGCTGCCTGTCGCGGTGCTGATCCTGAATGGGCTGCTCTCCCACGAGGCCAAGGCTCGTTTGGTCTACTGGAAGCTCGCCGACCCGCTGCCAGGCAGCGAAGTTTTTAGCAAGCATGCGCCTGCCGATGCGCGCATCGACATGGCCGCGCTCAAGCGCAACGTCGGCGTGCTGCCGACCGATCCGGCGGAGCAGAATGCGAAATGGTACAAGCTCTATAGGAGGGTGAGCCGTGATCCCGCCGTCGTGGAAGCACACAGACTGTACCTTGTGTACCGTGACATGGCGGCCATCTCGATCATGCTCGTCGCTCTCGTGCCGGCCGCACTCCTCTATACCGGTTCGCCCGGCATCGCGTGCGCGGCAGGCGGCGCACTATTCGCCGTGCAGTATCTGCTCTGTGCGATCGCAGCACGACACAGCGGCATTCGCCTTGTGACCAACGTGCTCGCGATCCATGCGACCAGGAAGGTCGCTGCTAGTTCGTGACCGATGAGGATCCAGCGCTGTATTGCTGTTGGCGACATCGAGCCTGAGCGGATTCCTCCAGGCAACGGTGCCACCGCAAGACAGACCAAAGCGGTGCGTGCCACCGGCGCATCGCCGCAACGACATAGCGGTCAGACGCAGCGCAGCGTAGTGAACCCGCGAGCATCGAGACGATCCTTGCTTGGAACCGGGAAGAGGGAAGTGATAACGACGAGGACATCGCAGTTGACGACTCGCCCGAGGCCGAGAGCCCGGCGAGACGTTCATGAGGGCTTTGCGCGAGGAATTGTTTACCCAGAGGGCCGAGACCGATCTTGAGGGCTAGGTAAGCGCGAGCGCATGGGGCATGATCTGCGAAGCCGGTTTCGGCCAAAGCACACGTCGCCGGCGTGAAGGAAGATCGGGGCAAGCGCTCTGCAAGCGGAGTTTAGGACTTTGCCGAGAAAGCGCGAATACGGCATCTGCCGCCTGACGGGCCTACAGGGCAAGTTTGTAAAGGCCCATCTCTTGCCCAAGGCGCTAACCCGGCCGGGCGTAGCCGGAACGCCGTTTGTGGAGACGTCCTCACATGGGGACCGGCCAAAGCGGTCGTGGAGCAGTTGGTACGACACTGAGCTCGTCACCGCCGACGGCGAGGCAATACTGGCCGATTTCGACAACGAGGCGATCAGCGAGCTGCGCAAGCAGAAGCTGGTGTGGAGCGGCTTTGGACCTCTGCAAAAGTTACCGCATGGGCCGGACCATGACGCGATCGGTGAGACGGGTCTGGGCTTGCGCAAGTTGCGCGGAACCGACTTCCGTGCCTTGCGACTGTTCTTCCTGAGCCTGCTATGGCGGGCCGCGGCCTCCAGGCACGAGGCGTTTGGCGGGGTTGCCCTTGCTGCGGACGAGCTCGCCGATCTCGGTTCGAGACTGGTTGCGCGCGATCCTGGATCCCCCACCTATTTCGCCGTTCATTTGATTCAGCTGTCGACGCTGGGCGCGGTGCAGAACCTGTCGCCATTCGGGAAGTTCATGCGAATTCCCGAGCTTGGCGACGTCAAAGCACACTCCATTCCGATCTTTCGGATCTATCTTGACGGATTGATTGCGCATATTCATCCGAACCGCGACACCGCCTATGACGGCAGAAAGATGGGCACGTTGGTTCTTGGCCAGTGCGATTTCACGGCGGTCCTCACTATTGAGTATGAGATATCGTTTCAGCATGAGGACATGCTGACGCGGCTTGCAGAAGCGTGGATCATCTGGCCCAATCTCATGGAGAAGCTCTAGCCGCAGCTCACACCGGACCCACGTCCTCGCAACGCGCATGGCGCGCGCCCCGAACAGCCGCCCCGGAATCCCACGAGCTGCCATTTGGCTTCGATGTCGTCGGCCGCACACTGCGGATTCGGTGCAGACTGATTGGTCGCCCCTACCCCGAAATACCCAAATGCTGCGCGAACTCGACATGCACCGACATGCGCTCATAGGACGAGCAGAACTGATAGACGTCCTTCACGGCATGCTCTGGGAGCTTGCGGGAGCCTGCAACATCGAGCGCGGCTTAACCTCGCTGGCAGCTGGCGTGGAACGCCGCAATAGGAGATGACGTCGGCGAGAGTATGCACCGTATAGGCGTCACGGCCGAAGCCGATCAGGAAGATGCGGTCGCAATTTTCGTAGGTGGCGGATGATCGCGGCATGGCAGTCGTTGGCAGTGATTGCTAAGGCCGGTCCCCATGCTGAGCAAGTTGTAGATCTTGCGTGTCCGCCGAAGTCGAGATGGCGGTCGGCGGCCGCGGATCCGAGCAGCGGATCGTAGAAGGCGACTTGCTCGGTGGGATCGATCCTTGTGTCAGTCCGACCCGGCAGACGCGGTACAGTTTGCAGACGCTGGTACGCACCTCATCGAAATTGATGCCGCCGGCTTAATCGGCGCCGTCCGAGAAGATGACGATATTCGTTCGAATAGCCCCCAAACTCTTCAGGCTAGCAATGGCCGCGCTGCAGGCAGTGCTCGCGGCCTTCCTGATCGGTGCGGAACGTCTCGACGAAGCCGCCCTGCCGCTGGCTGACGAAGACGGTCTTGCCGTCACTGCCGCCGAACGCCAGATTCGTCGGCTCCTTGGCTCCGAGCGTCACTTCTCGCTCGACGGCGCCGTCTGGCCGCAGGATGGCGATCGCGCCGCGCAGAATGCGGGCAACGAAGAGCCTACCGGCGACATCGGTGCGCAGGCCATCAACTGTATCGGGCTCAAATGTCCTGATCAGCTTCGCATCGGTAAGGCCGGCTTCGCCGACCGCATAAGACCAGATCTGGCCGGAATTGGACTCGCTCACATAGAGCCGCTTGCCATCGGGACTGAGATCAATGCCGTTGGTGGTGCCCATAGTGCGGGGCGCGGCCATCACCTCGCCGCCGACCGATCCATCGGCGGCGCGCGCAACGCGCCATATCCGGCCACTGCGTCCCTTCCAGTTCGGATCGCTGGCATAGATCGTGCCATCGCTTGCAAGCGTGATGTCGTTGGGCTGGTGCATCTGATCGGAGTGAAACCAGACCTCTGGCTCACGGCTCCCTGTCCTGAGCATGAAGATGTTGTGCTTCTTGTAGTCGGCAATGAACATGCTGCCGTCACGATTGATGCGGATCGCATTGCCGACGCTTCCTTCCGGTAAATCGATGAACTTCTCCGATCGCGTAGCGCCGTCGGCGAGCTTTCCGATGGTGCCCGGCTTGCCGATATTGACCACGAAGAGATTGCCTTCGCGGTCGGCCGCCGGCCCCTCAATGCCAAACGTATATTCACCGGCCGGCGTTGCCTGGCGGCTCTGAAAAAGCCGTGGCTCTCTAGCCGCGGCAGCGCCGCTCGTCAGCAGGATTTCACAACAGAGGCACCAGGAAATTGCTCTGGATGTAATAGCCATCGCCGTCGCTGCATTCGCCATTGAGGAAGGGGTCGGCTGGCCGATAGAAGCGGCTGTAGCCGGGCTTACCGGTGGCGTCCTTTTGTGTCACCACGACGACCTTAGTGGTCGGGATTTCGCCGCAGACCTTGCCGTCCTTGCTGAAAAAGGCGCGTTCGGGCCGGCCTTGCTTAATGCGCATGCGGGTCCCGGGAACCATCTTGCCGATCAGATAATCGGCAAAATTGAGAACCCGCGAATAGCCGGGCTCGGTCTTGGGCAGATCCTTGCCCCCCGGCGGCATCTGCTTCTCGGCCCCGATGCCGCGGAGCCGGATCCGCAACTTCCCGGAATCTGGGTCACCTGGATACATCCAGCCGTCCTGCCCCAACATGAAGCGCAGTACGGCCTCATCCTTCTCGGCGTCGCTCTGGCCGGCTTTGAGGCCGAAATCGGTATGACAGCCGACGCAGTGCTTTTCGACGAGGTTGACGCGGACCGAAGTGAGATAGCCGGACTTCTGCGCGTCCTGCTTGACGAAGGAAACCAACTCGTCGATCTGGGCCTGGGAGCGCATGTCGCACGGCAGCGGCGCCGGAAGCTCGCCGCTGGCGCGATCAATCCGGATGATCGTCTGGTTCTTGTCCTCAACCAGCCAGATCGCGCCATCGCTGGCAACCGTCAGGCCGACCGGAGCGCCGCGGGGTCGCGTGCCGTTAACGCGGTGCCAGCCCGAGATCAACTCCTCATAGGGCGCCGCCCTGACCGGACCGTCGTCGGTCTGAAACGCGCGTGTGGGCTCCGAGGCGCAGCTGACTTGGTAGCGAACCAGCTGTGGGCTGAGTTTGGGGAAGCCGTGGTCGTCGACATTGTAGATCAGGAGGCGGTTGCCGGTCGGCCGATAGCCGTGAAGGCTGATGAGCAACTTGCCCTCGAGCTCGGGGAATTTGCTGCCGTGATAGTACAGCATGCCGAGCGGCGCAGCATGAGGCGGCAACAGCGAATAAGGTTGCCTGTAGAGCGCAGCATTGTTGCAGAGGTTCTTATAGGGACCGGACTGCAGCACAGCCTTGAATTCCGGGCTTGCGGTCGAAAGGTCATAGCAATAGGGCCAGCCGTAGTGCTTGCCCTTCTCAAGCGCGTTGATCTCCTCGTTCGGCTTGAAGACGTCCTGCAGATCGCGGCCGTTTTCGCCCTGGAGGAAGGCATAACCCGGATCTGGAAAACGCGGATGGACGGCGAGCGCCATCGAATTGCGCAGGCCGCGCGCATAGATCTCGCGCGGCGGATTGGCATCGCCGGGCTTGAGCGCCGGGAATATGCCGCCTGCCGGCGGCGTAAACATCCAGATCGATGCAAGCGGCGACGGCCCCTCGCCCGCCGAACATGGCTTGGTGATCGGCGCCCTTGCAATGCAGTCGTCGCTGTGCGAGCCGATGTTGACGAAGATACGCCCCAGCCGGTCGAAGATGAAATGCTTCAGCGAATGGCTGCTCTCGGCGATCCTTGTGCCATCCGGCAACGTGATTTTGCGGCCCGGCAGCCCCTGTACAACCACCTCCATCGTGCTACGGGGATCAGCCGCGAGCGGATCGAAGCGGAAGATCATCTCTGCAGTCGACGCATAGACCTTCCTGTCAGGCCCGATCGCCAGTCCGAACGGATATTCAAGGTTGGTTATCGCCTCCTTGAGGCGCTTGCCCTCGGCCGCTCGCGGATCGAGCACCAGGAGCCGACCATTGGTACGATTCCACCCTCCCATATCAGCGACTACGAACAGGTCGCGACCAGGGATCTGCACGATTGAACGGGGAAACTCGAGGCCGTCCTCTTCACTCACGACAAGACCGGCACAAAAGTTCGTCTTCATGTCGATCTGAATCCGGGGGAAAGCCCCGCAGCGATCGGAGCCAACAGCATAGCCGCCTTTGCGGGCTTGCTCGGCAAGGCTGACCGTGCCGGATGCCGCGAGTATCATGGCATTGACGGCCAAAACTACTGCGGCACAGAAGCTCATGGCATGCCGCGACCCTAGGCCGAATGCCCAGCGATAAAATAAGCTCACCAGAAGCGCCCCAATCATTACAAGAGGAAGGTACTGCCCAAATCTATAGCCGTGGGCATTGCACAACCTTTACGATAGTCAGGTACCGCGAGCAATGCTCAATCGCAGTCCGTCGGCATTAACGTTTTGGTCCATTTTGTACAGACTTTATGCGCCGACGACGCGCGCGTCTCTGACGACGCGCCGGATCAGAATCAAAACTGGCGAACTTCGTTTCTATCAAGCTTGAACTTTGCCCGCCATTGATCCCCCGCTCGTTCAAGGGGGCCTGTTCAAAGGTAAGGGCAGGCAAACGAGAGAGAAGTGTTCGGCGCAGCGCCTACGGGAAGTTGGCTGCTAGACGGAAGGCAGAAGGTTTCATTCTCGACCGCGTTGTCGAGATACTTGTTGGTCGGCTTGAGGATGTGCGTCATAGGCGCTCCCGTCGAGCGCGAGGCCGATGCCACCGTCTGGGTATCTGACGATTGGAAGTTTGTCCTGCGCGCCGGCCAAGGACATGTGGATGCCCTTTTCGCCGACGAGAAGCGGTTTCTCCGGAAGTCGGCGGATCGCTCCGCGAACTCGGCTTCCGTCAGACGAGATAACGTGGTCTGCGCCGGGCGCCGGTCGGCGGGACGATACACCTCGAGCGCGCCGGGAAGACCCTCTCCCCAGTTCTCCCAGAAGCGCGAAAACATCGGCCTCCGGAATCTTGGGGATCGTGCCTACCGTGGCGAGGGTTCGTCCTTCGGGCAGCAGGTTCAGAAACCACCGGTACACGACGCCCGGTTCATGGACCCGTTGCGCCAACGGCATGCGGGTAGAAACCGCAAACGCCTGCGGATCCGCCGTCCATGCGTCGTCGTACACGAACTCGATGTCTTGGATCCCTTCTGAGCGACGGCGCAGCAGTCCGACGAGCTTGTCTCCGAAGATCACTTCGAGAGTTTCACCGGCACCACCGAATTTCTGCGTGTCCTTCATGGGTGAAATTGTTCTGGGTCGAAGGGTTCGGTATCGTCGGCCGTCGGCCGTGCCGGCGGCGCCGGGTTCATCTCGGCAATCAGCGTTATGCCGAGCGCGCTGAGCAGCCGAAGGACGAGCCCCACTTGACTGGTTCGCTTGCCATTCTCGATGTCGACGATGAACCGCACGCCGACGTTCGCCGCGAGCGCTAGGTCCTGCTGCCGTAACCCAAGCGATCGGCGTCGCGTCGGTTCCGAATGGCTTCGCCCAGTTCCGACGTTGTTGTGATAGTCCATTTCCCGAGCGGGAATATCTAGGTTGGGAACCAGTTGGCCAAGCCGAAATTTACTGAGCGGTAAATTCATTCCACCATCCTGGCTGGCCACCGGTTTTTTTCCCAATCGGGAACCTGCGCGCCAACGGAGGCCAATTCTCAAACGTTCCTGGTCGCGCCACGAGCCGCTACCGCGCAAATGCGCAGAGCATTGCCGGACAAATCGCGGCGTACTCTCGAGACCGAGTGACGTCTCCCGCAGCGCGACAACCTCATGATTGCGGACCTTCACGGCACCGATCTCGCTGATGCGGTCGCCATTCGTGCCGGTTGTCTCGATGCCAACCACCGAAGCAACCGTGCTCGGGGTCGAAGCGGTGAAGCGGTAGCACAAACGCAACAATCCGCCACCACGTGAGCGGACGCCGGCCAGGGGCACCAAGTAAAAAAACATGAGTAATAACAATAGCTTGATGTCCCAATTCGAATCCTGATTTTCAGGAGAATTTGGCCGGCGCATTTGAAAACATTGGTAAAAGTTCGCGGAAGCGCCCGCTGCAGACGACCGTGTTGTTGGTAGTTTTGTTGGTATCAAGGGGCAAACGTTCACAGCGAATTTCGCGATTCCCGAACGAGGGAATTGAGCAGATGGCCCGCAAGAACGATGGCGCGAGCGCCAAGACCATCCTCAATCTCATCCGGAAACAGCGTAAGAAACTTGAGGTGGCGTGCTCGAATCAGTTGAAGGTCGCGAGCCGTTCAACGGCAAGGTCGACAAGGCGATCCTCGAACAGCTTCAGCTTTCGCGCTGCTGAAGCCTCGCCGCCTGTCCATCTCTTGAGCGCTGTCTTGATCGATTCCCGATCCGCGGCAACGCCGTCATTTTGGATGAGCCAGCAGATAGTTGCCAGAAGCTCCATACCCAATGGAGACTCGAAGCCGTCGATCAGCGTCGCAGTCGCTTCGAGTGCGGGCAGGAACGCCTTTGCATCACCCGACCTCAGATAGGCTGCTATTTTGTCTCGTTTGGCGTCCTCGAACCAGATTACATCGAATGGACTGGCATCGCCGATGCGCTTGCCACAATGTAAATAGCTGCCGTCGAGACCGTTGAGCAGATGGGTCAATCGAGGAGCGTACGGACCATATTTATCGGCCTGAAAACGCAGATCGAGCGGGTTCTCTAATTCCAGCTTCTCGATGCTGCGCTCCAGGAAGTACGCCAGCTTTTGGATTTCGAGCAAGGAGCATTCGATTCCGAGTATCCAATACCTGCGAACCAGCTCAGCGACGAGCGCACGCGCCGGCGTCAGCTTCTCGACGCCGGCGCGCTTTGACACATTCTGGTATTGGTCCGTAGGCTCATAGACGATCACGCTGACGTCGTTCAGTGTTCCGAGCGCGGCTTCAATCTTGGGACGCACGTCCGGCCAATTGAGACCTCCGTTCCCGCTCCCGAGCGGCGGAATAGCAATCGAGCGAACCTTCTTCTCAGTGATGACGCCCTTTAGATCCCTCAGACCACTCTCAATCCACTCCATCTTGGAGGCGCCGCGCCAATGCTGCTTGGTAGGGAAATTGATGATCCATTTCGGACCGATCAATGCTTGGCGTTCGGTAACGAACATGTGGCCGACCCTGACTACCTTCTTCTTGCAGGCCGCCTCGTACGCTTTGAAGTTCTCAGGATAAGCTTCCTTAAACATCAAGGCGACGCCCTTCCCCATCACACCGACCGTGTTCACGGTGTTGACCAATGCTTCGGCCTTGGAGTCGAGCAGATTGCCACGCGTAAATTTGATCATCAGAAGTACCAATCGGGCTTCTTGACCACGGTCATGGTGCGGTTGCGCTGCGCCAATGCCGCATTCAGTGACTTGAGCACATCGTCGTTGTAGCAGACGAGCCCCGACAGGGCGTCGACTAGGAGATGCTTGTGGACAAGAGCTTCGGCCTGGTAGCGT
Source organism: Bradyrhizobium sp. USDA 4503 (assembly GCF_054055815.1). Lineage (NCBI taxonomy): Bacteria > Pseudomonadati > Pseudomonadota > Alphaproteobacteria > Hyphomicrobiales > Nitrobacteraceae > Bradyrhizobium > Bradyrhizobium sp. USDA 4503. The sequence goes on along the minus strand of NZ_JBSRXS010000001.1, from coordinate 7,774,684 downwards.
TCTTTTTTCGACGGATCGTCCGGATCATTGCGGAAATCTCGTCGTTGCAGCATGTCCCAATCGATCTGATCCAGGCGGGTAAGATCGGAGTAGAATTGCGCGGCGACAAGAAAGGCGTGCCGGTCAAGCACCGCAGCAAGCGCAAGCATCTGCGAACGGGTGGCGCGGGCAAGGAAGCCGTGTTCTCTCTGGTCGAGCGTGGCGGCAAGGTCAGCATCTCGTACTCTGTCTGCCGTTGAGACACGTCTAGATATTTGCGCTCAGCTTGCGCCAAGGCAGAGAGAAGCTTGCGGAGCTTATCCACGAGGGCATGTGCGAGCACGTTCCCCCTTTGACCAGGATGGCCCTCTATGTGTAGCGTTAGGTCTTTGTGGGGCATCTTTATTCGCCTTCCACGACCGAAGACGAGTCCCGGTAGGTCAACCTCTTTCCAACAATACCACAAAGCACCTTGGTTGTGCGAGCCTCGTCGGACACGCCCAGAGCCATCCTTTTATACCTAAAATCGAACTCAGCCAGATAGCGCTTCAAATGCTGTCAAGTATATAATTCCCGCGATGGATGAGGTCCGGCAGGCTGCGCCCCATGCGGTGATCTTGAATGCTCAGCGTGCAAGGTTTGAGGTCGCGGGCGGTAACTATCGGCTGATCGTAATGATCCATTTCCGGAGACAAATCGCCTACGTGAATTTCATCGGGACCCATGCCGAATGCGACAAAATCGACGCTTTGACGGTTTCGATGTTTCAGAGGACGCAACATGGAAATTCGCCTGATCAAGAACGATGGGGACCATGCCGCAGCGCTCGCGGAGATCGCGAAGCTTTGGAATGCTGTCGAAGGTTCGGAGGATGACGACAAGCTCGATCTTCTCGCGACACTGGTCAGCCGCTACGAGGCGACCCGCTGGCCGATCGATAGTAACATGGATCCCATCGAGCTTATCCAATTTGCCATCGATGAACTCGGACACACCCAAGCCGAACTCGCGGAGCTGCTCGGACCGCGATCGCGTGCATCAGAGGTTTTGAATCGGAAGCGCGCTCTCTCGATCGATATGATCCGGAGGATCAACGAAGCTTGGAAGCTTCCTCTTGAGCTTCTGATCAAGCCGTACTCATTGCAGCCGGCCGCCGCCTGAGCGACGACGCGCTCGCACGGCCTGGATGGGCGCGCTTGCGCCTCGTCCAATCGCTATCTGGAACTGCCCCCGCCGTGAAGAACTGCCCCTAGCAACAGTTGAGTCGTCGGATTTTATGAACCGACTGCTGCGCTTCCGGCACAGGATCGCTCGTTTCGGACAAAGCGGCCCGTTGAAATAATCGGCGCGGTTCGCATCGCTCGCGGATCCAGTGACGGGCGCGACGCGCCCTGACGCCAGAAGCCGCATCATAGATGCTGCTGCAGCCATTTTCTCGCGGCGCTGCCGGCGTATTGTAACCAATCCTGATTCGTACTTCTCCGGCGATGGATCAGTCGGGGTCATTTCGATCGGCGTCATTCGAGCGGTACCGATAAAGCGCCGGAGACGACCTCCTGCCGTGCTCACAGACCGTCCGGCCCTTGAGCGGCAGGCTCGGAGCAGGGCCAACCGCGACCACATCAGTCCGCTCATGAATTCGGCCAAATTCGCGACCGCGGACCACCAAATAGCGGAAGACCACAAAGGCGAGCGCTATTACGATGAGGATTTGGCGTGTTCGAGGCGGTAGCTGCTCCTAAGCTGCCCAGGCGCGCGGAACCGTTCTGGCTCTGGCGCCGTGGCCTTTCCGCGGACCGGAGACTCCGCCCAAAGGCAGATTCGGTGCACACCAAGCTGATCCGGAAGCTCGCGGAGCTGCCGGACGATTTCAGCGCATCCGGAGGTCAATCGTCCTCTCCACGCAGGACGTTCGCGGCGCTCGAACTCACAGAGTGGCCGCTTCGTGTAGGGAGAAGCCGATGCGCGTAACGAGGTCGTCGCAGCCGCGCGCCTTTCGTTGGCGGATGATTGACGACTCTATGACTCTGGTCGAACTACTCGTCCTCCGGGAAGTCGTCGGCATCCAAAAGCGTCAGCGCTGTCTGAGCGCCTGATTTCGCGCAACGAGCTTTGCGACTGTCGACATCTGGGTTTCCGCTATGCACGGCAAACAGTTTCGCTATGCATCCGAGTACGCCGACGACCTTGGCAGCAATGGTGGATTGCTTCAGGTGACCATTTGCCAACAACCAACAACAAAGGCTACCGAGGATGGGCTCGCACCCGAACGAGCAAACCCGGATTCAGCTGTTCGTATGTGATTTCGCCTTCGAGCTGCTCGGTGAGCAGAAGCACGATTCGGGAGCCCAGCCCGCCCGACTGCGCTCCCTCTCGGAGGCCGACGCCATTGTCTGAGGTCGACAACTCGATGCCGTCCCCTTTAGATAACGAGACCACGATATGGCCCGGACTGTCGGCGGGAAAGGCGTATTTCAGTGAGTTCGTGACGAGCTCGTTCGTAATCATGCCTATCGCGAGCGCGTGATTGTTCGGCAGGTCGATATCGTCGCAAACCACCTGGAAGGCGACCGGCCCGGACGGAGCCAAGGAATGGAAGACCTTTTCGACAACGTCATTCAGGAAGTCGCGCATGTTCACCGAGCGCGAGTCCTCCTTCAGCAAGAGATGATCGTAGACCTCGGCCATCACTTGCACTCTGCGCGCTGTGGCCTCTAGCGCAGCTGCGACCTCCGGCCCGCCGTGCCTTGCCTCAAGCCGGATCATGCCGCCGAGAATAGCAAGATTGTTTTTCGTCCGGTGCGCCATCTCCTGCAGCAGCACAGTCTTCGTCTTGTCCGCCAGCATGACCCGCCGGAGTTCGGCTCGCTGGAATTCGGCTATGGTGGCTGTCCCGGCGGCCGTGATAACAAAGAGCGCATTCGGTGCAAGGAAATCAATGGCGAAGTGGCCCGCGTAGGTGACGTAGGCGCCCACGGCGATCGCGATGATCGCCGCGAATATTCCGGACCCGCGATCAAAAATTAGGCCCGACAGAAACACGCCGGGGAGTAGAAGGAAGTATCCCGGCGCCCCGGTCTCCATCTGAAGCGCGATCTGCAGGACCGCGCACACCACCATAATGCACGCCGAGATACAGTACCGAACCAGGCTCGGAAGCCGGTGCTCCAGAACTAGCGGGTAGAGCCTGTTCATGGAATTCAAGCCGCGCGATTAAAATTCAGTAGCCATTAATTTGCCCACCCGCCCCACAACATGGCAAGGGCAATCGGAGCCTCACCCATGCGAGGACTTCGTCCTACCACTTTGTAACTCAACAGCGCTCGTCGGAGCGCAGGAGCATGCGCCGGCCGCGCGCTCGATTGCGGATCCGCAGCCTGGTCCCATATGGCTGAGTGAGCTCCTCCTCATCGCCCGGAGCTCGGTTCAGGACGAGCGGCGCTTTTCGCAAATCGCGGTCCCGAGCTAGCCCGCTTACTTTCTCGTTGGCAGCTCGGGCGGTCGACCGAGTTCGCCGACGTCCGTCAGCATCAGAGCCGCGCACGCAGCACGACGATAAGCCCGGTTCCGCGGCTCCCTTTCCATAGTATCCTGCGGCCTTTAGTCGTCCGCGGATAGGCAATCGTGCCGCCGGCACGCTGTATTTGAGCCCGAAGACGTGCCTTCTTGACGGTTGATTGGCGCAGGTCGCTTCGACGGCTTCATTCGAGAGGTACGGAAAGTACCCAGGGCGACTTCTTGCCGTGCTTGCAAGCTGTTTGTCGGTTGAGCGGTAGGATCGGAGTTGAGGTAGCCGCCGCGACCTCGGTCCGGTTGATGAATTCCGTCAGATTAGTGTTCGAGGACCACTCCAAATAACGAACGAGCGCAAAGACAAGCGCTACGACAATGAGAACGCCGAGCCCCGACGCTATGGCTGTTCCCGACCAGCTTTCGCTACTGAATAATGACATCATGGTGTCCGAGACCGGAGCTGCTAGGTCCATCTAGGTCATCTCTCGATCATCACGTGTGAACGGCCTCACATCTCACGCGCACTTGATGTCGATACAAGTCATACCAAGGCTCGCTGACGCCAACGGGCAAGGCGTTTCGGACCTCCTGCCGATCTAAGTTGAGGATCGGAGCGATAATCCTCGCCTAGCTGATCGTGCAAACCTTCCGTGCCGACCCGGTCAACACCGGGCCGCCTCTGTCGACCTAGCATAGCGACGGCGACCGGAGTTGGGCTGGCTGGAATCGGACGAGGTGATCAATTTTGCGAGTGTTTGCATGCCCACCGCATCGATTCGGATGCCACGGACGCGCTTTCGAAAGATGACTCGGCCACTGGCACGGGCCGTGCAGTACGTTCGTTGCGGGGAATTTCAGTGTCCCGGTTCAGGAATAAAGCGCGGATCGTGTTTTCTTGACACGAGTATCGTTTTTCCCTGGAACAGCGATTTGCAGGTGGCAGGCCAATAAAGGAGGAAGTATTGAACCAGGAATTACCACCGCAACAGCCCAGGTTCCTCGTTCGAATGGGGACCACTGGCTGGATGGTTTACGATCGGGAACGCAAGGGGCCGGCTCTTTTAAAGGATCATAGCTTGGCCGAGAAGCTGTCCAAGGAACGGGCCGAACAAATAAGGCAGGCATTGATCGATGGTTCGATCAAGTGTCGACTCTGAGCCCTTGGGGTTGAGCGTTCGATTGAGGGGAATGAACGACGCGATAGTCCCGCGCACCAGCCGTGCAATGTTCTTCAGCTGAGCAGCCGAAGGACGAGCCCCCATTTGACTGGTTTCCTTGCCGTTCTCGATGTCGACGATAAACCAAACCGCACGCCGACGTTCGCCGCGAGCGCTAGGTCCTGTTGCCGTAGGTTCCGAATGGCTTCGCCCAGTTCCGATGCTGTTGTGATAGCCATATCAATTTCCAAGCGGAATATTTCGCAAGTAAGCCAAGCCTTTCAAGGCGTATTCCCGAGCGGGAAATCTAAGTGGGAACCAGTTGGCCAGGGCCAAAATTTTACTGAGCAGTAAATCATCCACCATCAGGACTGGTCCCGGGGCTTATTTTCCCGATCGGGAACCTATAAATGCGCTGAGCATTGCCGGTGCAAATCGCGCCGCACGCACGGGACCGAGTGACGTCGCCCCCAGCGGCCGACGGCCTCATGTCACGGCACCGATCTCGCTGATGCGGTCGCCGTTCGACCAGTTGCCGGTTGTCTCGATGCCAATCACGAAGCAACCTGCTCGGGGTCGAAGCGGTAGCACAAGCGCAACAATCCGCCACCACGTGAGTGGATGCCGATCAGGGTCAAGCTGCCTTTTGCGAAGCCGCCTGCGAGCGTACCGCCTCCCACGGGGAGGACGACCTCTGGGAAGCGAGCGCGTCAAACGCGGCGAGACCGCCGGGACCTTCGCATCCGTTCAATAGAGCCTCGAGAGCCCTTAACCGTCTCTCCTTGGGCGGAGTGCTCGGAGCGATGGAAGTCGCAAAGGAACGATGGGATAAAGGTAAGCGCTGTTCCGCGGCCACCTACCGGATGACGGGGTGATCTGCGAGTCTGCGGATCGGTTTGGACCGTTAGGCTTAGAATGGACACAGTGCATAGTGCTATCACGGAGCCGGTGCGACGTCTTGAGGTCTTCACCGGAGCTGGCCGTCGGCGGAAGTGGAGCGACGAGGACAAGGCGCGGATCGTTGCGGAGATCGTGGCGAGCGGCGACTCGGTGTGTTCCGTGGCTCGACGGCATGGTTTGTCGCCGCAGCAGTTGTTTGGCTGGCGCCGTCAGTTGCGAGAAGCTGCGGTCGATTGTTCCGAAGAGCAAGAAGTAGAGTTTGTGCCGGCGGTGGTAGATGCTGCGATGCCGGCGACCGCTGTTGGCCGGGAGCGCAAAGCGGTGCGCTGCAAGGCCAAGGCGGATACCCGGGCTCGCCGTTGCGATGCCGGGATCATCGAGATCGAAGTCGACGGAATCACGATCCGGGCCGGTCGTGGTGCGGACCCGACGATGATTGCGTCGATCGTTCAGGCACTGAAGGCGAACCGGTGATTGGTCCGTCGGGTGCGGTCCGGGTGATGGTGGCGACCAAACCGGTAGACTTCCGCAAGGGGATGGAAGGGCTTGCGACCCTGGTGCGCGAGAGCATGCGGGCAGACCCATTCTCGGGAGCTGTCTATGTGTTCCGGGCCAAGCGGGCGGATCGGATCAAGCTGGTGTTCTGGGACGGAACGGGTCTGTGTCTGTTCACCAAAAGGCTCGAGGATGGGGTCTTCCGCTGGCCGAAGGTCGAGGACGGCGTGATGCGTCTGTCGGCGGCGCAATTGTCTGCGCTGCTGGAAGGACTCGACTGGCGGCTTGTGCATGAGGCGCGGGAGACGCCGGCGCCAACGCAAGCGGGATAGTTGTTAGCGGCACTGCGGCGAAGTGAATCAAGAGCGTGGGACGTGTCGCCAGATGGCGGCGAATATGCTCTGAATTGGGTGTGAGTGACGCCCTGCCTGACGATCCTGAGACGCTGAAAGCGATGCTGCTTGCCGAGCGGTGCGAGAGCGAACGACTGCGTCAGATCATCAAGGAATTGCAGCGGCATCGGTTTGGCCGGCGGGCAGAGACGCTGCCTGAAGATCAGATGCTGCTGGGCCTGGAAGACGTCGAGCAGGTCGCAGCCTACAGCGAGACAGCGCAGGACATCAGCGCACCTGAAGGCCGTGAGGCACGGGCTCGCACACGCCGCGGCAACCGTGGTGCGTTGCCGACGCACCTGCCGCGGATCGAGGTCGTCGTCGACATCGAGGGCAAGACCTGTCCCTGTTGCCAGGGCGAGTTACACCGGATCGGCGAGGATCGAAGCGAGCGGCTGGACCTGGTCCCGGCGCAGTTCCGGATCCTCGTGACCCGGCGTCCCAAATACGCCTGCCGGGCTTGCGAGGACGGCGTCATGCAGGCGCCGGCCCCGGCCCGGCTGATCGAGGGCGGATTGCCAACCGATGCCACCGTCGCCCAGGTGCTGGTGTCCAAATATGCCGATCACCTGCCGCTCTACCGGCAGGCGCAGATTTACGCCCGCCAGGGCATTGAGCTCGATCGTTCGACGCTGGCGGACTGGGTAGGACAAGCCGCCTTCCACCTGCGTCCGCTGCATGACCGTCTCCTCGGCAAGCTCAGGCAACGGCCAAAGCTGTTCGCCGACGAGACGACGATGCCGGTGCTCGATCCCGGCCGAGGGCGTACCAAGACCGGTCAGCTCTGGGCCTATGCGGCAGACGACCGGCCATGGGGCGGCGCCTATGTCTATGCTCCCGATCGCAAAGCCGACCGACCAATCGCCCATCTGGCAGGCTTCAAGGGGATCCTGCAGGTCGACGGCTATGCTGGCTATGGCAAGCTGGCCGAGCGTGGCGACGTTCAGCTTGCATTCTGCTGGTCGCATATGCGGCGTAACTTCTACGAACTTGCCACACCCGGTCCCGCGCCCATCGCAAGCGAGGCGCTTCAGCACATCGCCGAGTTCTACGCGATCGAGAAGGACATCCGTGGCCGCAGCGCCCAGGAGCGCTGCCTCGTCCGGCAGCAGAAGAGCCGGCCGCTGGCGGAAGCCTTCGAACGGTGGCTCCGCGCAAAGCTCGCGTTGATCAGCCAAAAGGGCAAGCTGGCCGATGCCATCCGTTATGCGCTCTCACGCTGGGAGGGGCTGACGCGCTTCATCGATGATGGCCGCATCGAGCTCGACAACAACGCGGTCGAGCGATCAATCCGCCCGATTACGCCCAACCGGAAGAATGCGCTGTTCGCAGGCTCCGACGGCGGCGCCGAGCACTGGGCCATCATCGCCTCTCTGGTCGAAACCTGTAAGTTGAACGACGTCGATCCGCTTGCTTACGTGACCGACGCACTCACCAGAATCGTCAATGGTCATCCGAATAGCGACATCGATCAGTTGCTTCCGTGGGCCTATTGCCGTCACGAACTCAAAGCCGTGGCCTGAAAACAGCGCTTACGGATAAAGCCTGGGAGATCATCGAACTCTTCACGGTCTCAACCGAAGCCGACCTGACGCTAGCCGTCAGCGTGACATCAGACATTCGGCTCGAGACCTATACCTGATGCATCAAGTCACGCGCCCTAGCAAAATGTGTCTCGATTTCGACCCTTGCCTGACCACTCCTACGGCTTCTTCTTTAGCGTCATGGCTTGAAATCATCTGGCCAAAAGGATGCTTTGAACGCGGCTTGCAGCGTGTCTGCCGACAGAGACGCAATCCAGGGCAATCGTCCTAACCACCGCACCCGGCCGATTTCGCAAATTGCTCTCACAGCATCCGAATTCTTTTCGCCAACGAAAGCGATTCCAAGAATGTCGATCTGGCGTCGCCGGAGCGCGTCTATGGACAGCAGTGAACAATTGATCGCGCCCAAAGTTGTGCTCGCGCAGAGCACGACAGGAAGTCGCCATTTCTCCAAGACATCAATATAGAGCGAGCCGCAATTGAGCGGCTCCATGAGCCCGCCGGTCCCCTCGATCACGAGCGGCTGTCCTCCAGTGTTGGGCACATCAAGCGAGTCCGCGCTGATGTGAACCTCGTCAGTCTCCACGGAACAGTGGGGCCAAGCGGCCGTCTGCAGTCGGTAACGCTCAGGCACGATGCGATCCGACGCAAGATTGGCAAGCCGAGCGACGCGCTCGGTGTCCGTTTCTCCTTCAAGGCCAGCTTGAATTGGTTTCCAGTATTTCGCCCCGAGGAGACCGACGAGTCCTGCGCAGAACACCGTTTTTCCGACGCCGGCGCCTGTACCTGTCACCACTACCTGCTGCTGGCTCATCAAGCTTGTCCTCTTGCCCAGCATTGTACGCACCAACCTCCATTATATGCAGTAACGGCGCAAAACCGGCTCCAGCCGACGGAACCGCCTTGCTCTTGCGAGAATGATTGACGCTCAGTGCCCTCGCCTCCCGGTTCGAAGCAAACGCTGCTCAGCAATTCAAACGGGCCGTGTATCCACAATTCATGCCAGATAGCTGCACAATTCATGCAAGATACCCGTCGCGATCACGGCTCATCGCTCCAAACTTAAAACGGCTACGGGATGCCAATGTTGTGTTGAATGCTAGAAGGTCGCCGCGGATGACTGCCGCTTCCCAGAGTTGCGCTTTGCGCCTTGTGACAGGTTAAGATTGCTATCGGCGCACAAATACGGTCCGGATCGGACGGCCGCGTTCAGCTGCGGCAGGATGTATCCTAATCGATACAGAACGGTACGCTTCGAACGGAAGCTGTACGATTGGACTGACTTCGCTTGATTCTTCGCATTGAAATAGCGCGATAAATCGTCTTGCCGGAAAGTAGCCTCGACGCTTATCAGCTGCGATCAGGGCAATCTTCGCGTTTGGACTTGCGCGCGGGGAGTGTCTACCGAGGTACGAACCGGTGGGCCGATTTCGCTTCATCGATCACTGTGATCGCCAAATAACACGCCGACTTCAGTCGTCTGGCAAGCATTGCCCCCAATCGAAGAAGACAAGCCCGGTAAGATCCCGAATTTTTTGTCGTAGGCAGGGCTTTTAAAAGCGATCAGAGCACGCCACGTCGATCACGCCTTAACCTTTTGTGCGCCACATTCGGACCATCGGGAAACGGACAACTCTCACATCCGCTCAGGCAAATTGTACGAACTCGTACTGCAAAAGTCGCGGCATCGTGCAATTTCGGGGCCGCTCGGATGTCGGGACTGTCCAGCATTGCGTCGAGCTACATCCCGATATAAGAACGCGGCCAAGTTGCGGCGTCACGTTTACGGTCACCATGATCCGTCACATCGTCTTCTTCACAGCGAAGGATAGAGCCGATATGGACCAAATCATCGAAGGTCTCTCGGTTCTCACCCTAATCCCATGTGCACGCCGGTTCGAGATTGCCCGCAACCGCAAGAGCGATCAACTGGGCAACGACATCGATGTCGTGGTGTATGGTGAATTCGACAGTGAGGCGGACCTCGCTGCGTACAAAACGCACGGTCTTTATCGAGAAGCGATCCAGCGCGTCAGGCCACTCCGGGAGCTAAGGTTTGCAGCTGACTACGAGCTGTCAACAGATGTGCATTTCGCTGGAACAAGGGGGCTAAGGCAAGTCGCTCGGAGCCATGGACCAGTTGGCCGCGAGTAGCTCAATGATCAGCTGCAAGCTCTGCTACGTGTCCGGCAGCGAGAACCCTTATTGGGAAGAGCCTCACGAGGCACGGGCAACTGCCGGTCGCCAGTAGCGGAGAGCCTATGCACGTCCGCGAGTTGCCGTGGATTGAGCCTGTCACGGCCTTGCGATGCGTTGCGCAGCGGCCGCAGCTTACCTTTCTCGATAGCGCAGCAGGGCATGAGTTGCTTGGGCGTTACTCGTATTTGACCTGCGAGCCGTTCGGCACCTATTTGGTCGCCGACGGACAGGCAAGTTGGAATGGAAAGGCTCTCATAGGCGACCCATGGCAAGCCCTCCGCGACCTCCTTGCCAGATACAAACAAGACCATTGTTCCGATCTCCCCCCATTCCAGGGCGGCGCAGCCGGCTTCCTTGCTTACGATCTCAACCGCACACTGGAGCGGTTGCCGTCGCCGTCGAATCTTGGTCTGCGATTGCCCCAATCAATACTGCATTTTTACGATGTGGTGGTCAGCTTCGATCATCGAAACCATAGGTGCTGGATTGTCTCGACCGGATGGCCGGAGCAGGACTCCACGCGACGAGCCGAACACGCGCGTCGTCGCGCCGACGAGTTTGCAGCACTGCTTGCCAGGCCAAAGCCAGCGCGGATCATAATCCCTGGCACCGCGGGGCGATGGCATTCGAACTTTAGCCGTGAAGGCTTCATGGCGGCGGTCCAGCGGGTCATCGATTTAATCCTGGCTGGAGATATATTCCAGGCGAACATCGCGCAACGGTTCGGTACCAAATTGTCGCCCCTGTTCGATCCGCTCACCTTTTATTGCCAGCTCCGTTCATTAAACCCAGCCCCGTTTGCAGCCCTCCTGCGTTATGACAGGCTGACGATCGCCTCGAGCTCTCCTGAGCGATTTCTGAGACTTGACGGACGCCAGGTCGAAACACGCCCGATCAAGGGCACAATCGCGCGCTCAGCTGATTGTTCGGAAGATGTGCGCCGCGCTGAACTCCTCCTTGCCTCCGAAAAGGATCGCGCCGAGAACATTATGGTCGTCGACCTGCTGCGCAACGATCTGTCACGCGTTTGTACAGACAATTCGGTCGACGTTTCAGCCCTATGCAATCTCGAGACCTACGCCTCAGTGCACCATCTCGTGTCGGCAGTCAGCGGCGCACTTGCCGCAGATCAAGATGCCGTCAGTCTACTTCGCGCCTGTTTTCCCGGCGGTTCCGTCACTGGCGTTCCAAAGGTGCGAGCAATGCAGATCATTGCGGACATCGAAAAAGTAACGCGAGAGATCTATTGCGGGGCCATCGGCTTCATCGGATTCAATGGACACATGGACACGAATATTGCGATCCGCACCGTCGTGATCGCGGGTGATCTGGCTGTATTTCACGCAGGCGGCGGAATAACCGCGATGTCGAATCCTGAAGCCGAGTATGAGGAGACACTTACCAAGGCAAAACGGCTGTTCGAGGCCTTTGCATCCGATCCATCTGGTGCATCTTGATTGTCATCATTGATAATTACGATTCCTTCGTGTTCAATGTTGCGCGCTATTTCCGCAAGATTGGTGCAGAGACGAAAGTCGTTCGCAATGACGCGATCGGCGTGACCGATCTCGTTGGGTTGCAGCCGCGTGCAATCGTCATATCTCCCGGCCCCTGCACGCCGATGGAGGCTGGTATATCCACTGCTGTTGTCCGCGAGCTTTCGGGGCGCATCCCGATTCTTGGCATCTGTCTTGGGCACCAGTGTATCGGAAGCGTTTTCGGCGGACGCGTGGTGCGTGCACGTCGCCCCATGCACGGCCGCGCATCGCGCATAACGCATGACGGTCGTGGGTTGTTTTTGGCACTTCCGTCACCACTTTGGGTCGGGCGCTACCATTCTCTTGCGGTCGAACTCGATCTATCAGATGCACCCGATCTCATGGCGACGGCCCATTCAGATGAAGGCGAGATCATGGCCTTGACACATCGGCATCAACCTACCTACGGCGTACAATTTCACCCGGAGTCGGTCCTTACTGAGCAAGGTCACTCGCTCCTTATGAACTTCTTGCGATTGGCGGAGAGTTTCCGATCGTGAAGCCGATACGTCCCCGCGCTCTCGGCAATCTTGTCCGCGGACGGGAATGACAAGCTGCGGCGTGACTCCAGCTCAGCGCAACGTGGTGCGAGAGAGCTCCGGCCTGATCAAGATTGTAACAGGCAGCACGAAACAGCTCGCTTTGTACGCTGCGTACTCAATTTTTTCTTTTAGTGCCGCCTCGATTGAATTACTTCAAGCCCGCAACGCGTAGTTCTCTTCGCATCAGCTGCATTGGGTCAATAGGCGCAAAACACCCTCTGGCCTAAAAACGCAAAGATGTTTTCTTGAGATCCGCCAATAGCTTGGCGGTGCCTTGCGGTAGTCTCGCTACCGCTGCCCTCACGGGCGTTTCCTCCCTTGACTTGGCCGCCGGTCCCATCAGGATCGGCGGCTCTCTTACAGATGGGGCAGCGTCACTATGCTTGAGGAATCAAGATCAATCTGCACTCGGCCGACGCGGTAACGAACTGGCGCAAACGGCGGTGATGAGGCTGAAAGAACTATGCAACACAGAGGCGTGCAGTTCAGCATTCGAGAAGCGTCGGCAGGCGAATGGCGCTACAGTTTCGAGATGGGCGGCAAGACGATCAGCGGCAAGACCCGAACAAGATTGCAGCTTCTTGCAATCCGTCGGGTCAAGGATCGCATTAATCGTGAACTGAATCGCAGTGCGGAAAGTCAGAGTTGATATCGGCATGAATGCTTCTGCCGGCTGTGCTAGCTCAATCTTTGCCGCCTTGGAACGCGGCGGAGTTGGCTCGCATATCGCACTTCCTGTGCACGCTCCACACTGGGCGCGATTCGCCATTGGACATCGCTCACCTGACAACGAGCGGTACCTCTGCGTCCCGCCCGGCGTCGACATTACGGAGCCTTCTTTACCAGGTCCCCATCCATAGGTCCGCATCCATCGGCACGTCACAGAGCACTGGTAAACTTACCCGAGTTGGTGCAACCTCAGGTAACAAACGAGCTGGAGACCCACATATGCGCCGCATGGTTTTGATCAGCGTTCTGGCCTTGGCTCTCGGCGTCGCTTCATCCCCGGCCCGCGCGTGGTGGGACGAAGGGCACATGCAGATCGCTTATTTGGCGTATAAGCGCCTCTCCGATCCTGTCCGCGACAAGGCCGACGCCTTGCTGAAGTTCAACAAGGATTATGCGAAGTGGACCTCCGGCACCGCCGACGACAAAACGGCGAAGATGTACGCTTTCATCCATGCCGCGACTTGGGCTGACGACATCAAGACCAAGGAGTACGGCTATACGCGCGATGCGGTCACCAGCCCGACGGCCGGCCAGAACATCGGCTACTCGGATCACAACCAACATGCCTATTGGCATTTCAAGGACATCGACTTCACACCCGACGGCACGCCATTGGCCGCCGCGGCCCCAGTCGATTTCGTCACCCAGCTCAAGCTGATGATCGCCGCGCTGCCGGCGTCCTCGGGCGCACCCGACGATGTGCGCTCATATGACCTTGTCTGGATCCTTCATCTCGTCGGCGATGCCCATCAGCCGTTGCACGCGAGCGCCCGCTACACGCATGAGATCCCCGACGGAGATTCCGGCGGCAATGCGGAATCTGTGATACCGGCGAGTGGATCCAGCATGGCGCTGCACGCCTACTGGGACGCGATCTTCGGCGGTTATTCCTCGCCCCATGGCGCCATTTTCGACGCCGACGATAAGGACGGGCTATCGAGCGTCGGTGTCAACCAGGTTGAGGCGCAGATTGACGATCCCGCCGTCTGGGCTCAGGAAAGCGCGGACCTCGCCAAGCAATATGCCTACGCTCCGCCGATCAGCACTGGAAAGAATCCTGTCCTTCTGACGCGCGACTATGAGACGAGCGCCAAAAACCTGGCCCGCGCGAGGGCTGCACTTGCCGCGGCGCGACTAGCCAACCTGATCGAAACGGCGCTCAAGTAGATTTTTTGCCAAATTGCTGCAGACGATAATTTGGAGGAGGAGATCAGCCCAGATTTTTAGCGTCCGTAGCCTTTTCCTTGCTTGTACATGACCCGCAGGCCTTGGCAGGGCGGCCGGATCGAAGGCCAAGCTCTGAATACCGCTTTCCAGTACCCCTTACCTTAGTAGTGGCGCGGCGCCCCCGTAATAACCCCCAGTTGCATCACAGGACCCTGTCATGCTCTATGGCGGCGTCAATAAAATCAAGGGACACAAAATGAAGCAGATCGTACTTGCCACGGCCTTGCTGCTGGCAACCACAGCCGCCCAAGCGCAGTACCTCGGCGGCACCGGTTCAAATCCAAACAGCCATGGTGTGTCGGGCTATACGCGCAGCAATGGCACGTACGTGCAGCCCTACCAAGCGACGAACCCCAACGGCACCCAGCGCGACAACTACGGCACCAGCGGCAACGTCAACCCCTACACCGGCGCCACTGGCCATCGCACGCCGCGCTATTGAGCCCGTGTAACCTCCTGCTTAGGCAATGGGCGCGGGCACATCTGCATCCCACGAGATTCAGTAAGCAGAAGTCTACTTGCGATTTGCGATGATCATTTTTGTCTCACCAGCTGAGCGTTCGGGATAAAGAAAGGGCTAGTGGAATGAACAAAGAAAACGAAGGCACCAGGGAGTTGCGCCAGCTCCAAGCAGGCCATCTCCTTCCCCATCGCGGCCAAGTCCTGACGTTCATGCTCCGGTTCGCCCTGCTCCGTCCGTGCCTTCGCCAAGCCCGCCGCCAAAGCGGGATTGAGCCGCGAGCATGGTCGAGGAAATCAGTGCCCCGAAATTTGATGCGCTACGGAACTCGATCTACCACGCTTCGCGTCGCGAATATTATGACACTCTCAATCGCATACTGAACTTTCTAGTCATCGTCTTCGGAGCCGGCGTCGCAGGAAAGGTCTCGGAGCTCTTTCATTTCAGGGAGCTTTGGCTTGAATTCGGTGTTTTGATTTTCGCCACCTCGCAGCTTACGTTCGATTTCGGCTCGAAAGCACGAACCCACGAGTTTCTGCGGCGCAAGTATCAAGAGATGCTTGCAGAAATTGAGCTTGAACCTACGCCAGAGGCGGCGAGATGGAGGTCTAAGCTTCAGACGATCGCTGGCGAAGAGCCTATGCCTATGCGAGCGTTAGACGCTCTCGCCTATAATGCTGCGCTGGATGCCACTTATAGCGATCCTGAAATTCGCAATGGAAACAGACTTTACGTGCCGTTCTGCCACCGCTTGCTCAGACACCTGATCGCGCGCGAGGGCTATGAATATCGACTCGAAAGTGAGCCACGTAGTTGGTGCCAAAGGTTTTTGAGCTGCTTCAAATCTTAATCAGGAGTTGGCATTGGCGAAGAAAGCCAAGAAAGCAAAGAAGGCCAAAAAGTCGGCAATAAAGAAGACCACCAAAAAGACCAGGAACATTGCAAAGCATCATGGTGTTCGCCCTCCTCCAAAATGAGGAAAGCCCCACGCAACCCGAACGCAGACCTTGGCGCCGCGCTATGATTGACCTGCCCCTGAATTTTCATCCAGCGGCAGTTAGAGTCTCGGGGGGTTGTACGCCTTGCGGCGCGGTTGAAGCAACGGGCGATCGACGGAGCTGGTCGGGGTTGCGCAGCCGAGCGCCCGTTGCGGTGAGAGAGGCGGCGTAGGCCGCGGGCGTGAGGTATTGCAGCGAGGAATGGGGGCGTTCGCCGTTGTGGTCGGCGACCCATGCCGCGAGTTTGGCCCGGGCATCGTCGAGACCGAAGAACAGCGTCTCATTCAGGAGCTCGTCGCGCATCCGGCCGTTAAAGCTCTCGGCGAAGCCGTTCTGCATTGGTTTGCCCGGTGCGATGAAGTGCCAGTCGATGCCGGTTTCCTTGCACCAGGCCAGCATGGCGTTACAGATGAGTTCGGCGCCGTTGTCGGAGACGATCTGGCCGGGTTTGCCGCGCCGCGCGACAACCGTCGTCAGTTCCCGCGCCACACGCCGGCCCGAGATCGATGTGTCAGGAATGGCGCCCAGACATTCCTTGGTGACATCGTCGACGATGTTGAGGATGCGGAAGCAAGCCCGTTGGCGAACTGGTCGTGGACGAAGTCCAGCGACCAGCGCGCATTCGGCTTCGCCTCCACCAGGATCGGCGCCCGGCACCCCAAGGCCTTGCGGCGAGCCCGCCGCTTGCGGACTGTCAGTCCTTCTTCCCGATAGATCCGGTGAATGCGGTTGAGCCCTGATGGCTCGCCCTCTCGTCGCAGCAGAATGAACAGCCGACGGTAGCCGAACCGCCGGCGAGGTGACGGAGGAGGCGGAGCCGACCGGATGATCATCAGCGGCGGGCTCCCGATGAGGCTGTTCTTTGGTTTGGCGCAGAGCCGGTCGCTGTCGCCGCGGACAATCAGCGCGTAGCCGTGGTGCAACAGCTGCTTCAGGATCACCCGAATGCAAATGACAACCTCAGATCAGTGGACATGGTGCCGGATTCGTCAACGCTGCGGTTCACGCGATCAGCGTTGCGCCGGTTTCATGACGCCGGCTGACCAGCTGGAACAACAGATGCGTCTGCGTCAGGCTCCGGCTTCACTCAAGTATAAGTCAGTTGACTAGAGAATGGTCGGCGCACTTCAGTGCGCAGCACTTAGTGGATCTGCTGGTCGAGATACCAGATCAACGATTGGTTAGTGTGTCACAGGGAGGCACCTCAACGGGAACAGCGAAGCCAGCCTTTACCCGATCCAAGACGACCAGCGTCTTGAAGCATTTGATGTCCGGCATCTCGTAAAAGAACCGTCTGGTGAATTGCTCGTAGTCCTCCATGGTACGCGCGGTAACGTATAGGATAAAGTCAGCATCACCGGTGACGTAGAAGCCATTGACGACTTCGACTGAAGACTTGATGGCCTTCTTGAACCTGTCAATGATATCAGAACGCTCCCGCTCCATAGTCACCAGTACAAGCATTTGGATGGGTCTACCAATGGCCTTCGGCGAAACGATCGAGATATCCGCCTCAATGATGCCTTCCGAGCGCAGCCTCTTCAAGCGGCGTTGGCACGCTGTTGCAGAAAGCCCCGCTATTTCGCCGATCACCTCGGAAGTCAGGCGATTGTTCTTCTGCACGAGTTCGAGGATGCGAGCGTCTATCCGATCATATCGCATTGCATACCAGCTCCAAGCCTAAGATGAAACTCTCCGGCAGACCCACGCGCTGGCGACGAGAAGCGCCCAAGGGCATGAAGATATAGAAGATGTTCAGCGCTCCCTTGATCGATCAAGCTCGGGAAACTACCGGCTTTCGGCGGGCACTCGTCAAAACACGCCCGCGTTTCGATCGTCTCGGCTATTCGAGCCCCATTTCCGCTCGAGCTCGAACTGATTCCTATGCACATGCAGGACTTCCCCGATGCCGTTCGCGCGGTGCACTGCGAATCCTTTCGGGCACTGCTGCACCCACCTCGCCAGAAATGAAGTGAACCAGGCCAAGTTCGGCGGTTGACGGATTCGCCATCGATTAACGATCTGCCGGGTCGTGGCACTTTGAAGTCGAGCGGCAGCGCTTCAATTGGTCGCCGCGCATGATCGATGGCTGTCGGCTCCGCCCTCTTTTCTCGCCCAATTGGCCGCGCATTGACACGCCGATCACGAGAGAGCGGCACTGGCCAGTTGATCATGCTCGATATCTCGGGTGCACCAATCACCTTCGATCATTGACGTTCATGCACGTCGACAAGCTTTTTCAAGCGGCTGGCCGCCGCTCACCGTTGGGTCGTATCCTCCCGATGCGCATTCTGAAAGAACTGAAGCGCATTGCCGCGCATGATCCGGTCAATGAGGCCACGGGTGTCCTCGAGCGCGATCCAGCCTTCGGCGACCAATTGCGAGATGGCTTGTGCGATTCCACGGCGCGCAACGCACGCATGGCCATAAATTGGCTCGACAGCGACATAGTCGCCGCCGAAGGTGAAGATCTTGTTGGACGGAACCGCCATCAAAAACTCCTTCAAGAAGCGAACGCCCGCCACCGGATTGATGATCCATGCCCAGCACATGTCGATCGCCGCATTAGGATAATGTTTGGCCAGTGCGATAAACTCGTGCTCGTATGGGTAGCCAATATGCATGAGCACGAATCGGGTTTCAGGAAAATCCTGCAGCAGACGACAGACGTCTGCGGCATTGCTGCGAGTACGGGCGAGTTGCATCACGCCGTAGCCAGCCAAAACGCCGGTGTGGAGTTTGACAGGCAAGCCGTACTCGCCAGCCTTGCCGACGCAATAGCGGAATAGATAGTCTTGCAGCGCCTTGAGGTCCTCAGGACCCAGAGCGTGCAAAGCGCCTACCCTGTCGGCATGGTGGGGGAATAGTCTTGCGGCATGCGCCTTCGTGACCGGCTCGAAATCGAGGGCGCGCGAATAGGCGATTTGCGATTTTACGGCCACGGCTTTGGCGCCGTATGTTGCAAAATAAAAGTCAATAACATCGAGCCATTCATCGAGCGTGGTCGGGCGCCTGCCCGTTTCGGCTTCCACCCACGCAAAATCAGCAGCACTACACCGGCACAATTGAAGAATGCTTATGTCGTGGGCGAGCAGCCCTGGCTGCTCGGTCTCCATAAAGATGCGCTGCAGCGAATTGACGTGACAGCCTTTGATGTTTGCCAGCTCCAGAATCTGTGCGTAAAAACCCGGCTGTACGGTTTGATGGTATTTCTCGGCGATGCGGGGCAGGCTTTCATCCGTCAGCTCCTCTTCACCGTAAACGCCACGAAACGTATGGCGCAGCGCCTGGGCGTAGCCGGTGTGGCGGATTCTTTCCCAATAGGGCGCGATCAACCGATATTTTTCTTCGCTCGTAAGGTCCGGCCCGAGAAATCCTCGAAGGTCGCTCGCTGGCAGGCCTGCAACGACCAGATCCTCGGCAGCATAGGATCTGAACAGATAGGCCCAGTCGTTGCATGGCAATGTTCGTGGATGGATCGCTCCGGAAAGGCGCTGACTTTCCTCGATCAGGTGTTCATGGGTGTCGACAAATGGCGTCTGCTCGACCCATTGCGCGATTTGTCGATCCACGTCTGTCATCGACTTCCAGTCAACTGCTCCGCTTGTCATTTCGCGCTCCCTTGAGGTGACGACAGTTGCTTGCGTCCGCATTAGCATTCGCAATCAGAACCAGCATTGGACCATGCTGATAGGTCTGGCGTTGACGTCCTATCGCCGCGGCGGCTTCGGCTCGCCGCGGTCAAGCTCAGTAATTGACCACATCACTGGGGTGAGCGACGCGCTCCTTGAGCGCATCGGTCATTGGAAAGTTCAGATTGATGTTTTTCGGCGGAATCGCAGCCACGAACCATTTGTCGTAGATTTTGGTGAACTCGCCGGAAGCCATGAGTTTGGAGAGAACGTCGTCGACTAACTTTTTGAAGTCGGGATCATCCTTCGAGAACATCAGGCCATAATAATAAATGGTACCATAGTTAGCATTCAGAAAGATGAGGTCGGCCGGTTTCGCATAATCCGCCTTCATGCCGGCCAAGAGAATGTCAGCTTCCACCCAAGCCGCCACACGCCCGGTCGTGAGTAGCAGCAATGATTCCGCATGGTCTTTGGCTTGCGCGATGGTCAGGTTGAGATCGTCCTGCTGCGAAATGCCTTTGGCAATGCCGAGAGCATCGGAACCCTGAGTTACGACAACGGTCTTCCCTTTCAGATCTTTCGGCGTCTTGAGCCCGCTCGACGCCTTTGCGAGCCAGGCCGTTTGACTGGCGAAGGTGGCAACACTGAATGAGACCTGTTCTAGACGCTGCTTACTGCTGGCAGTGCCGCCGCACTCGATGTCGATCGTGCCATTCTGGATAAGTGGAATCCGATTGGACGAGTTGACCGGCGTCAGCTTTGTCTGAATGTCCGGAGTACCAAGATCAACTTTCAGACGATCGACGACGTGCGCGCACAGGTCGAGCGAAAAACCAACAGGCTTCTGGTCAGCGCCGAGATAGGAAAAGGGAATCGAAGCCTCGCGATAACCAATGGTGATCACCTTTTTCGATCTGATGTTGTCAAGCGTTGGACCCGCGTCCGCAGTGGAAATCGCGGTTGCGGTGATCGCGATCGCTGAAAGCAGTGCAAATATTTTAGCCATGGGAATTCCTCTGATTCATATGAAACGCGTTTTTTGCGCTTTTGATCTTGGGCAGCGCGTGCGCTCCCAGGCGATCCGTGCGCGATCCGGCGTCGCTAAGATGACCGCTTCCAACCGCCGGCAGACGCCTAGTTCCCGAAGCTGGGCAGCGTACGATCCGCGCATTCCGCACCGCACATTAACCGGGCAGCGTTCAGCCATGGCTAAATGATAGGCCTCTCGAGCCTTTTGGCACTACAAAATGTCAGTTTGCGAACATTTAGATTTCGAAATATGAGAATTTGTTGGATGAATGTCATGAACCCGACGGGCCGTCGTCCCCGCTTGTGTGAGGCGCTCCCGCCCATCGGCGATCATGCTCAATCGGAAAACACGAAATCCGGGCGATACGCATTTTCTAGTTTTGGTTGCCCGAAGTTTTTCATGGTTCGCAATTTGCTCCATCGCCGGGCATCAGAGCGTCTTTCCGCAGCACAAAGCTTGTGGTTTTAGAGCAAGGCGGCGCCGACTAAGGCTACGGGATGGTCGAGGCCGAGCCGAAGGGATACCGGACCGGGTCGAACCGCGAGCAGAACTGGCGATGCTTTTATTGATGTTGTCGGCGCTCCCCCGATCGCACGGCATCTCGCCTCGTCGTGTGCTGGCGAGACAACCGGTCGAGTTTTGCAACTCAGTCTCCACAGAAAGGCCAAGTCGAACGGCTCGAGAGAAAGAGCGGCCACAGCCTACGCGGTGGCCAAGTCAGGACGCAGACATGCTGATCGCCGAGCTTGATGGTCAGACGACGAGCGTGTCACGCGGCCGGCTCGTACTGAACAGCCCCGCTTGCATGCTTCGAGGTCCTTGCATTGCCCGGCACCAATTTTCATTTTGGCTATGTCTTGGCGGAACATGCCGCCGGTCGGCGTGTCGCTTAAGCGTTTCCTCCGACTTCCGAGCAGAATGATCTGACGAGCGCGTCGTCGAGGGCAGCCGAGGTCGATCAATTCTATCGATCGAGCCGGCTTGCTGCTCTGCTCTTTTGAAAGATTTCTGAAAAGCGACGATCTATATATCGTCGTCTCGTACTTGCCTTTGAGCCTTGATCGGGACCTATGATGCCAATCGCGTCCGCGTTGGCCTGGTAAGTCGATGCGGATCGGCCGTCTGGGCAATCAAATCCGGGGAAAGACCCGGCTCCTCGTCAAATACTTCGCGGATTGTCTTGCCCGAGATGAGCACCTTTTTCGCCAGCTCCGCCGCACGCTCATAACCAATCGCCGGCGCGAGCGCTGTCGCAACCGCAGCGCTGGCCTCGAGGTGTCCAAGGCATACTTGCACGTTTGGCGTGATCCCGGCGACGCACTTCGTGCGTAGTACCTCGATCGCATTCATCAGCAGTTCGAGAGAGTGGAGAATATTGTACGCTATCACCGGCTCCATGGCGTTCAATTGGAGCTGTCCGGCTTCCGCAGCAAGCGTGATCGTTAGATCGTAGCCGATGATTTGGAATGCGACCTGATTGACAACTTCCGGAACCACCGGATTGACCTTCCCAGGCATGATGGACGAGCCGGGCTGAAGCGGCGGCAGATTGATTTCGTTCAGTCCTCCGCGTGGGCCACTAGAAAGGAGCCTCAGGTCGTTGCAGATCTTCGACAGCTTAGTCGCGGTGCGCTTGAGCATCCCGGAGAACAAAACGAAGGCTCCGGTATCCCAACATGCTTCTATCAGATTGCCGGCGGCAACGAGCGGGAGACCCGATATCTCGCAAAGCTCCGAAATGGCAAGTGCCTGATAGTCAGGGTTGGTGTTGATGCCGGTACCGATCGCCGTGCCTCCAAGATTGATCTCCTGGAAGAATGAGGCGATCTCTCCAAGTCGAGCGACGTCCTCGCGAAGGGTCGTCGCAAAGGCTTGGAATTCCTGCCCCAAAGTCATGGGGACGGCATCCTGCAATTGCGTTCGGCCGAGCTTTATCACCTCGCTGAAGCTAGTTGCCTTCTCCTCAAAGGCAGTCGCCAGACGCTCAAGGGCAGCCTGGAGTTGCCCATGGGACAGCAATATCGCAAGCCGGATTGCTGTCGGATAGACGTCATTCGTGGATTGCGACAGGTTGACGTCGTTGTTGGGGTGGACGACGTCGTATCGCCCCCGCGGCAGTCCCATGATTTCGAGAGCGCGATTTGCAATCACCTCGTTTATGTTCATGTTGGTCGATGTTCCCGCCCCTCCCTGGAAGACGTCCAGCGGAAATTCTCTCCACAACGCTCCCCGCGCTATTTCGCCGCAAACCGCGCAGATTACATCAGCCTTATCTTTCTCAAGATCCCCGAGGCGCGCATTTGCCCTGGCTGCGGCCATCTTCACGAATGCCAGCGCCTTTATGAAGATGGGAAAGTGATTAATCGGAATACCTGAGATCGGAAAATTTGCGATCCCGCGCGCGGTCTGCGGACCATAGTAGGCTTTGAGCGGGATCGTCACCGGGCCAAGGGAATCGCTTTCGATACGCTCTGTTGGCGATGCGCTGGTCATATCAAGCTCTCGTTTTCTGTGGTGGCTTCTCAGGGAAAACCGCGCGGGCTGCGATCTCAGTGAATGATCTGATTGAGGAACGCCTTCGCGCGCTCCGTCTTGGGCGCGCGAAAGAAGGTGCTCGGATCGCCCTCTTCCACGATTGAGCCGCGATCCATGAAGACCACTCGATCCGCAACTTCGCGCGCAAAACCCATTTCGTGCGTGACGCAGACCATCGTCATCCCATCCTGCGCGAGCTCAACTATGGTTTCGAGCACCTCCTTGACCATTTCCGGATCGAGGGCAGAGGTCGGCTCGTCGAAGAGCATGATCTTGGGCTGCATGCACAGGGCACGGGCTATCGCGACACGTTGCTGCTGGCCGCCCGACAATTGCGCGGGATATTTGTTAGCCTGGTCATGGATCCGGACTTTCCTCAACAGCGCCATCGAGCGCTGATGCGCCTCGGAGTCAGCAAGGCCCCTGACCTTCATCGGAGCTAGCATGCAGTTTTCGAGCACCGACAGATGCGGAAACAGGTTGAAGCTCTGAAAGACCATTCCGACTTCAGAGCGAACGTTGTTGATGTCGCAAATCCGGTCTGTCAGTTCGATCCCATCGACAACTATACGTCCGGAATCGTGCTTTTCGATATGATTGATGCAGCGAATGAGAGTCGACTTCCCGGAACCCGATGGTCCGCAGAGTACGATCTTTTCTCCTTTTGCGACTCTGAGGTTGACGTCGCTCAGGGCGTTGAAGCTACCGAACCGCTTGACGAGGTGCTCGACGACAACCATCGGGAACGGGTCAGCTGGGCTAACTGTGCGCTCTTGCTGCATGCTGATCTCCAGGTTGTAGCCCCAGGGAATGACGGGCCATCAGATTGTGATTGACTATCGGCGGGCGCCCGCGAACGCGTACTTCCTGCGGAGCGAGGCGACGAATTGGGACGCGGCGCAGCCTATGATGAGATAAACAACGGCCACTGCGAGGTACATCTCGACGAGACGACCATTGAGCTGTGCAAGCTTGGAAGCCGCACCAAGGAGATCAGTGAGCGATAGAACGTAAACAAGGGACGTATCCTGAAACAGGATAATGGTCTGGCTCAATATGATGGGGCTTGCGACCCGAAACACCTGTGGAAGGACGACATGACGATACGTATCGAACGTCGACAGGGCGAGAGCCTGGCACGCCTCGAATTGTCCTTTGTTCACGGCGCGCAATCCGACACGGATGATTTCCGAATAGTAGGCGGCTTCAAACAGGCCGAAGGTGATGAACGCTGTATAGGTGGCACCGACTGGAACCGGGCGACCGTTGCCTGACAGGTGCCCCAGAACGAGGGGCACCAAGAAGAAGAACCAAAACAGGACCAGAATGAGCGGAATCGATCGCATCAGCGCGACATAGCTACGGACGAGCTGGCTCAGAATGCGGAGCTCAAAGTGCTGCACGAGGGCGAAGAGCGTTCCAAGAAACATCCCAGCCAAGAAGGCGGCTGCCGTCAAGGAAAGCGAGAACAGCAATCCTGACCACAGATAGGGCCATGCCTGTACGACAATCGAGAAATCGAGACCGGTCATTTCACGACCTCCATACCGTTAGGGACGGGGCTTTCCAGCTTCAAAGCGTCGAAATCTGACCCACCAGCCTCCCTACCCGGAGCGGTACCGGGTATGCGCACGGCTTTGTCGATAAGCATCATCGTCTGGTAGGCGATCAAGGCCAAAGCGAGATAGATGAGTGTGGCGGCACCGAATGCCGCGAAGGTTTGGAACGTCGCATCGCTGATTTGGCGCGCCTGGGCGGTCAGCTCCATCAAACCGATGGTTAGAGCGACGGATGTGTTCTTGTAGATGCCCATCACCTCGCTTGTCAGGCTCGGCACGATCAGGCGAAGTGCCTGCGGCAAGATGATATGGCGATACGTTAGATAACCGCTCAGGCCGAGTGCGGCAGCGGCTTCGTCCTGCCCCCTGGGCAAGGCTTCGATGCCTGCGCGAACCTGTTCTGCGATGCGCGCGGCGGTGTAGAGGCCCAGGCACCACAGCGCCGGAAAGAAAGTTCCCCAAGGCGGAGGTATCTGCTTTATCCAGTCGCCTATGGTCGTTGGAAGAAGCTCGGGCAGGACGAAGTACCAGAGAAACATCTGCACGAGAACGGGGATGTTTCGGAAGATCTCAACGTACAATCGAGCTAGGGCCCGGAAGAAGGGATTCTGCACAGTTCGACCTATGCCGACAACGACTCCGATTGCGAATGCAATCGACCAGCCGAAGAAGGCAAGCGCCAACGTCCAACCGAGACCCGAAACAAGCCAGTCGATGTAACGCTGGCCATCCACGGTCTTTTCAAGAAGAACTGTGAACATCGCGAACCTCACGATTGCGGGTGTGCACGACGACCACGCTCGGCATGGTCGCTCATCGTACGCGTTGTGCCTGTACTAGTCGACCGCGTCAGCTGAATGCACGATCCTCTACTTCAGCGTATCGGCAAGCGGAAGGCCATGATCTTCGTGCTTTGGCTCGATCAGGCCGTCCGCTTCGAGCGCTTTTTCTCGAACTGCTCCCATGCCTAGTCCTACGCAGCTTTGAATGACTTTTTTGACAGCCGTCCGCGGATGAGATGCACTAAGCGATCCACATCGGCGATCGTGTTGAACATGCCGAACGATATACGGATGCCGTCACGCTCTGGGGAAACACGCACGCCATTCTCTTCGAAGTAGCTGAGCCATTCTGTCGCAGGAAGACCGACGACGTAGATGTGAGGCGATCGATGTTGCCGCTGACGCGGACCGATGAGACTGACGCCGAGATCGTCCAGCTGGGCAAGCAGATGATCACCTAAATCGAAGCAATGGTTCTGAATGTTCTTCACGCCGATCTGCTCGATCATGTCGAGCGAGGCCCCGAGCGCATGAATTGCAGGAAGGTTGAAGTTGCCTAACTCGAAGCGTCGCGCGGTAGGAGACGACGCCAAGCGATCGGGACGAGCGATAAGATCGTCAGGAATTTCTGCCAAACTGGCAGCGGCAAGATAGGCGGGCTCCAGCTCCTTCAGAGTCTGGTCCCAATAGAGCAATCCGAGACCTTGAGGGACGAGCAATCCCTTGTGACTTCCGCAGCCCACGAAGGTTGCCTGGATGGCACTCACATCGATCGGAACGACCCCGATTGCCTGCATGACGTCGACGACGAAGTAGAGCTTCTTATCCGCGCAAAGAGCGCCGATACTCTCGATATCAAAACGATGGCCTGCGTGGAAGGTCACGTGCGACAGCGAAATCGCGCGAGTCGTATCGTCGATGTAGGGAAGAAAAGCCTCGGCGTTTACGACATCCGTCATGGGAAGGAAGTCAATCCGGATCCCCTTCTTCTTCAAATTGAGGAAAGCATAGGTGTTGTTTGGATGATCGCCATGGATCATCAAAACGCTATCGCCGGCTCGCAGAGGCAACGCGTTTGCCGCGATGTTCATGCTTTCCGATGTGTTCTTGGTGAAGGCAATTTCGTCGGCCGACACCCCAAGGAAACGGGCTACTTTGGCGCGCGTTTGCTCAACCCGATCAAGCCACACGCTTTTCGGCCCGGCGCTCTCCAAGCCTTCACGAAGAAAGGTTTCGATGGCGGCCATTACGGGACGGGCGAGCGGCGCCTGAAAACCGGAGTCGAGGTAGACCATCCTTTCGGCTGCAGGGAACTCCTTGCGCACAGCTTCCACGTCGTAATGACGAGACATTCCCAATCCCCTTTCAAAACGCGTCGCCCGTATTGCCAAATTTCCTGGGCTTGCTTGATCGCCAACCAAGCCTGTGCAGTGCACAAAAACCAATCAACGATCGACGACGCCAACGATATGAGCAAACCGGAGCTTGATCCAGGTAGATTTTCATATTTCAGTAGCAATAGTTCCGAAAAATGATAATTTACTTCGACTAGGGAGATTGCGATGGCTGACCAAAAAAAGACTGCCGGCCCCCTCGACCGAGCGTTCGCCATAGTTGGCCACGTCGCTCATCAGACAAAGGCCGTCTCGGTCGTTGAGATCGCGAACGCCCTTTCGTTACCCGTCCCGACGGCGCATCGACTTGTCGGAAATCTGGAAGAACGCGGCCTTCTTCAGAAAGCGCTTGGATCGAAGCGCTACGTGGTAGGCAATCAGTTGGTGATGCTGTCCGCCAGAGTCATCGGCGCGGCTTTTCGCACGGCTCGGCGCCATGCGGTGCTGCGCGCGGTTGCTGGCGAGATCGGCGAACAGTGCGAGATCGGCGTCGTGCGCGACAATCTCGTCACTTACGTTGACAGCGTACGCGTGTCCCAGCCACAGGGGCTTCAATTCAATCCCGGCGAGGCGGCTCCCCTTCACTGCACCTCGACGGGAAAGATCTACATGAGCCGACTGCCCAAGAGGCCGCGTGAAAAGTTATGCCGCTCACTCGCTCTGACCCAGTACACTGACAATACCATCGTCGATTGCGAGACGCTTCTGAAGGTTCTCGAGGAGACGCGCCATCATGGGTGGGCCAAGACCAATGAGGAATACGTGAAAGGCGTGGTCGGCTGCGCGGTCCCTATCGTTTCTCCGGACCGGGAGCTGATAGCCTGTCTCGGCGTCTCGGTACCCGCGGCGCGAGTGAGCTTCGCAGAGCTTGACCGGTTCATTCCTCCACTCCAAAGAGCCGCCGTGCTCCTATCGCAAACCATTCTTCAAACCGACAGCGAGGATGAAACGCTCGAGGATAGTTGAGGAAAAGGATCCCTCGACTTCGCCCCTTCTGGTCGGGAGAAAGCACGGATATCTTGGGAAACGATCACCGTGTGCTTCGGTATAAGTCATTGCGGCAAGCACTTCTAGTCTCCACAAGATCCGAGCCATCAGAGCTCGAACTGCGCCGCAGCGCCATCGTCAACTAGCATGTCTAGTGGTTGATTGAGATGGAGGGCACCTGGCAAGGTAGAAGCCAGAGCAGAGTTCGAATGGGGCTGATAGTTCCAGTACACCCACCTTTCACGCATGATCGTTTCGGCTCCGCTATCCCTGAAAACGGCAGGCGTACCTTTGCCGATCCGGCTCACGCCCAATCCTTGGCATGTACCGCCCGCATGTTGCTGCTTGCTGCCATGCACGGCTCGCGCCTCGATGCCGGACGGCATACCGATATCGTCCCGCATCCGCTTTTTGCGTGACCGGCTCAAAGCGCGAGTCTCGCCGTTTGACGTATATAAATTGACCGCCGGTGACCGCATGACATGTCTTCAGACAATCTCACCCTATGACCACCATCTCTATGAGCAATCGCGGCCGATGCATTGCTGTCTATGCCTACGATTTGAGGCGTAAGACCATCATGCCTTCATCTTCCAGATTCCTAAGGAGGTTGTGGATAAAGCGCGATGCCGAACTAGGCGGTATGGCTCATATTGTTTTCGCTGGCCTGATCTTCGTTACTATGTCATCGGCTATCAAGGTTGTAACGCAGACAGTTTCTCCCTTGCAGGTGACTGTTCTGCGCAGCATGCTGGCGATCCCAATACTCTTCTTTATTATTCCTAAACATGACCGCTGCGACTTTCGCCTCCTGTTCTCGAAGGAGCAGTTCTTCAGATCCGTCTTCGGTTATACGGGATTTCTGGCATTCGTCGCCTGTGCGTCGAAGCTCCCCTTAACGGTAGCTGCGTCAATATTGTACACCTCCCCCATCTGGTCCTTACTATTGTCGGCGCTAGTACTGAAGGAACGACAGAACATTGCGCCGGCCTTCGGACTGATTATCGGGTTCTTCGGCATGCTTGTCGTAGTTCAACCCACCCTCAGCAGCGCAGACGGCTGGATTGTCATTGGCTTGATTGGCGCAGCGCTCGACAGTCTCGCTGTTATGATGATACGGCGCATAGCAAGCATCGATGCTCCGGAACGGACGGCGCTATGCTTTATGCTTTGGAGCTCTGCGATCGGCCTGCCTTTTGCAATCCCTGTGTGGGTTTGGCCGGCACCCGCTGATTGGCCGTTGTTGTTGCTTATTGCGGTGCTGGCCGCGCTGTCACAGATCGCGCTGGGACGAGGCTATGCTCTCGTCCGCCTCGCACGCGCCGCTCCTCTCGACTTTGTCCGTCTGCCAGCAAGTTTACTGGTTGATCTGGTGTGCTTTGGTACCACTCCCACACCCATGATGTGGCTTGGCACCGGACTTATCCTCGTCGGATCTTCGGCCTGTCTGGCAGGGCGAGTGATGCGCGAGTGATTATGAGCGTGTTCACGTTCAACTTCATTCCCGCGGATCGCGCGGACAGGATAGAAAACTCGTAAGCATCGACTCTTACGAAAGATCGACCTGAACTGAATCCTCCTACGTCAGCCATTTCTCATTGAATAACGGCAGCCCCTCTGTGTTGTCCCTGACAAACGCGCTCAAGCTTGCAATGCCGCGATGCTTGTCGGTCGATGTGACCACATCTCCGATCAACTTTCCAAGCTGAACGAATTGCGCTTCGTCAAACCCTCTCGTCGTGAGAGCGGCACTACCGATTCTCAGTCCACCGGCTTCTGATGGCGGACGCCTGTCGAACGGAATCGGATTCCTGTTGGCGATGACCTGCGCCCCTGACAAGGCGACTTCAAGTTGACGACCGCTCATATCCGAGCTCATCAAACTAAGAAGCAGCAAGTGCGACGAAGTGCCTCCGGAAACGAGCGTAGCGCCCGCCTCGAGCAAGCCATTCTCCAGCGCCTTCGCGTTTTTCAGTACCTCCCTGGCATATCTCTGAAAACAAGGCGTTTGCACTTCAGCAAACAATGCTGCTCTTGCTGCAATCAAGTCCATTTTCGGCGCCCCTTGCAATCCGGGAAATATGGCCCGATCAATCGCCTTCCCCAAACTGCTTTTGCATAAGATAAGCCCGCCGCCCCTGGGACCTCGGAGTGTCTTGTGTGTGGAAGTTGTTACAATGTCGGCGTGAGGGAAAGGAGACGGAACGGCACGGCCAGCAACGAGGCCTGCGGTATGCGCCAGATCCACCCAGAGAAGCGCGTCAATCTCACGTGCGATCTCATGCATCTTCTCATACTCAATCAAGCGTGGATATGACGAACCGCCACACATGATTGCTACGGGTCGGTTCTCGAGTGCTATCGAACACACCTCATCATAATTCAGCTGCTCGTCGCTCTTTGACACTCCGTAGAAGCACCACCGAAAGTTTTGGCCGCTCGCATGAAATGTGGCACCGTGGCTCAGATGACCACCATCTTGAAGACGCATTGCCATCAGCCTGTCTTGAGGCTGAAAAAGCCCGTTCATTACTGCGAAATTTGCGATGGTGGCACTCATCGCTTGCACATTCGCATGTTCGCATCCGAATACGGATTTTGCTCTCTCTATTGCCAAACGTTCCAATTTGTCGGCATACTCGCAGCCTGATACACAACGGCTTCCCGGGTAACCCTCCGCATTCTTGTCGGCAAATATGCTGCCTTCGAACTCCCTGACTCTGGGAGAGGAATAGTTTTCAGAAGCCACTAAGCTCAGCTGGCTTAATTGGCGTCGCTCCTCCAAGTCCAGTAAATCCCCTATTTCTTTGTCGAACGTTTCGCATCGATTACCCATAACCGCCCTATTCTCAGTGATGCCGCCATCGTGGTCAGTTTCTCGTATGCGACAGTTGAGCCAACTCACGCTCAATAGCCTGAAGCTCTTCGAGATCTTTTCCGAAAATGACAAAGTCATAGGGGCCTGCATCTTGATGGCCCTCCACCATCACAACGACGCCCCGTCTATCAACAGGCCTATAGTGAAGTTGCTTTCGCTGCAGCAGATCGATGAGATCGGAAAATCGACGTGCGATCGAGATGCAGTTTCGGGAGAGAGCAACACGTGATCCACTTTTGATATCGAACTCCAGTCCAAGCGCTTTTGATACGGCCCTGATGGAAGAGAATCCGCCGTGGCGTCCATTCACTTCACATGCAAAGAACCCAATCTCCTTGGCTCTAACGATGTCGACACTAAGCGGCCCGAAATACCCGATCTCTTGAGCATAGTTGCCAAGACTTTTGCACCAGGACAGAACATCGCCCGGCAATTGATCGAGCAGAGCGCTACTCCAGTATGCCCCGCCGTATCCCGGATTGAAGAGGATCGACGCTACGCCCACAAGGTCAACACTATCTCTTCTGACGTCAAAATGGACGCCCATCGACGACTCATTTTCGCTATACACCTCAACAATCACGGGCTCTTCGACCGTCGGAGACAGCCTAAGTTCATGAACGGTCTCGCGCAAAGAAGCGGCGTCAATTTTTGCTGCTGCCACCGACCGCGTCGCGCCTTGGGACGAGCGTGCCGCGCTTTTCGAAACGACGATATTACCGTCCCCACCTGCATGACGCGCCATCTTCAGTATGGCACTCTCGCAATCCGACAGGACTTTACATACGGCGTCGACTAATTGTTGTGTGCTCGCACAATTGCGGCCATTAGCGATAGGCACGCCAAGATCGGGGGCGAACTGGCGGAACTTTTCCTTATCATTAAGAAGTCGAGTTGCGACAGGGCTTACTCTGACGTCCTCGTCTGAAAACCTTACAGGAAGATCCCCCAAGACCCTCGCGATGGAAATTGATACCTCGTCGGCGATATACGGCTCCAGACATGACAATTGAGCACCTGAAGCCATCAGACGTAGCGTGCTAGAAAAGGCGCTGCCGGGCGCGATGTCCTTTTCCGAGATTGGCAAAGGACGCTTCGTTGGCGTCGATGAGGTCGACAGTAACGTGATGTTACTTCCACCTGTTAGGGAATTGACGTAGTTCAAGAACTCCTTCGTGACCGGAGTTGGGGTAATAAGTATATCGTTGCCGTTGGCAAGCCAGAGTAGCCTCTTGGCGGCGGCTGCATTTGTTCGCAGGAGTTCATCCGAGAGCGTGTGAGCCGAGGGCGCCATTGCGGCGGAGCCGGTGTTCGCAAGTATTACCCGGCTCATCATTCTCCTCCGTTACGCGCCGGGGTTACGAGCTCGCTTTCGTTCTCCCACCAGGCAATGCAAGCGTCGGCAAGAATGCTGATTGGATCAACGATGTCATCGTCGTCTACCAGACCGCCAGAAATGGCGGACAATTCACTGCAACCAAGAATAATTGCGTCAGGCGCGAAGGATCTGATCTGGTGAACAAGCTGCTTCAGCTTTGGTCGTGTTTTCTACGGTATTTCCAGACTTGACATCCGCGATGATCTCTATTGCTTCCCGTTGAATATCTGCACGGCAGCGTGCGAATTGTTCGCCGAAACATTTCTCATCCGTTTGCGGATATAGAGAGCGCTGCATAGTTGCGTTCGTCCCCAGCAGGATCAACCGAAGATCGCGAGCTGCAGCATCCCTCATGCCACAGATCACCTTGGCTGTGATTTCGGTTACATCAATCAAAACGGTCGACAGCCCCTGCTTGATCTCGCCAACCCAGAAGTGCGCGGTATTGCAGGGGATGGCTATCGCTCCACATCCCGCTTGCTCTAACCAGCGAGCCCGCTGCAATATTTGCTGCAGCGGCGCGTCGCTCCCCTCTGAGAGAGCTTGCGATCGATCGGAGATATCGGGAAGCGATAGGGCGACATACGGGATGTGATCCTGATCTTTCTCCGCTCGGCGTCTTTGAGCGAGCGATTCCAAAAATTTGGCAGTTGCGAAGCTTCCCATTCCGCCCACTACTCCAAGCGGTCTTTGTTGCCCGAACGGTCCAGCAAACGGCATATCGAGCCTCGAGACGAAGTTCATAATGTGATGACCTGCCTTTCACGCCACTTTGACCGCAACAGAACTTTCCGCTCCGCGACCGCTATTTCGAGAGACGATGCTCGCGTAGTAGCCGAAAAGTTCGCTCCCTCGAGTTGCGACAACCTTCGACGCCGGTTGCAACGGTAGGTGATGAGCCGTGCGAACAGCAAAGCGCATGCCAACTCAACGAAAACGTCTTCCGGGGCTCAATCGAGATTGCGATATCGATATCTCTCGACGCATTGCCTGCGTCACGAAACAGACACGCTGGCCGACGTTATGTGCGCAGACCTACAAACACGACCAGCGACATCGAGTCCATGTCGGACAGGTTGCTCTAACGGCCACCGAAAATGTAGAGATCGCCATCGACGTGCGAGCGCAATTTATTCTTTGCTGGACAAACTGCTCTCGGAGGCAGGCAGAGCATCCGAGCAACGGCTTCCGTAGAGGAAAGGACAAAGAGGCATGTCTTCGAAAGTATCCGGGGAGGATCGCCATCACATGCCCAAGCAGACAGTTGAAGAGGTCCTGCGGCATGCGGACATCAACCTGGATGCCAGCCTCAATCGGCTCTTCCAATTGCTGCGAATCCCGTCCATCTCGTGCGACGCGCATTATGCACGGCAATGCCATGAGGCAGCTTCCTGGTTAGCTAACGAGCTATCTGGCATTGGCTTTGATGCATCCATCAGAGCTACAACTGGAAACCCCGTCGTAGTCGGACACAGCAAGCAGGTCGCCGGTCCACACATCCTGTTCTATGGTCACTACGATGTTCAACCTGCAGAGCCTCTGGATGAATGGGAGTCTCAGCCGTTCGAACCGACGCTTAGGGTGCAGCCCAACGGAGAAACCCACATTGTTGCCCGAGGCGCATCTGACGATAAAGGCCAGCTCCTGACCTTCATTGAGGCGTGCCGTGCCTGGAAGGCGACGACAGGAAGTCTGCCCGTCGGCGTATCTATGTTGTTCGAGGGAGAGGAAGAAAGTGGCAGTCCAAGCATGCCGGCATTCTTGGACGAATTCGAACATGAATTGCTTGCCGATGTCATGCTACTTTGCGACACCGCCTTGTGGAACGACTCGGTACCCGCGATCACCGTTATGTTTCGCGGCCTATTGGAAGAAGAGATTCGCGTAACGTGCGCAGACCAGGACTTGCATTCGGGTGCTTATGGGAATGCTGCACGCAATCCGATCCAGGTGCTCGCTGAACTCATCGCCAGCCTGAGAGGTCAGGACGGGGAAGTGGCGATTGAAGGCTTCTACGACAACGTGGTGGAGTTGGACAGTACTATCAGAGACGAACTGCTGAAGCTGAATTTCGACGCCGAGCAATTCCTGGCAGCTGCTGGCCTCTCCCAATCGGCTGGAGAGGTTTCTTACTCGGTAATGGAGCAGATCTGGACCCGCCCTTCTTGCGAGATCAATGGAATAGCAGGCGGGTATTGCGGAGTAGGCCTGAAGACGATCATTCCGCGCAGTGCCGTGGCCAAGGTCTCTTTCAGGTTGGTAGAAGGTCAAGATCCGGAAAGCATACGATCGAAGTTTCGCAACCATATTTGCGCTCGAACACCGCGCGACTGCAAAGTGCAGTTTACCGGGCATCCAGGCAGCCCCGCATCTGTTATCAGGCCAAGTAGCTCGTATCTGGACTGCGCGCGCGCCGCGCTGAAACAGGAGTGGGGTTGCGAGCCGGTTCTGATAGGAAGTGGCGGGTCGATCCCCATCGTAAGCATTGTCAGGAATCGGCTAGGGCTGGAGTCTCTGCCCATCGGCTTCGCGCGAGCTGATAATCACCATCATAGTCCAAACGAAAAGTACGACCTCTCTACGTTTCGAAAGGGAATTCGTTCGTGGATTCGCATTCTTGCGGAGCTTTCAAGATACACAAGCGATCGGATCGAATCCCAAGCCGGACGCGTTAGGCGGACGAAATGCGAATGATCGATGAAGCCGGCCTGCAATGACCCGCTGACGCTTCGACGCCACCTTCTGGAGGCTCCTTCCGTTCCAGTTGAAGCCATTCAAAGTGACACGGGAATACGCTGACCGTCAGTTAGCAATGATCTGGTTCGCGTATGTCGCGCATGCAGTTGCGCCAGACCGAACACGCACCCCTGTACGCTAACGGACAAACTGCTGGTGGAATGACATTCCGGATCTAAAACGTCAGGCGATTCCGCTAGTTGGCCCGCTTTCTGCATCATCGTGACGCGGTGGAACTAGATGTTCGACGTTAGACATGGAGACGCAATGCGGATCTGCGGCATCAAATTGAGGCATGACGGAGCGATTGCTCTCATCGAGGATGGAAGGTTGGTTTTTTGCGTCGAGCAGGAGAAGCGGCACAACAATCTGCGGTATCAGGCCATCGAAACTCTTGACGACGTCGTTACCGTCTTGGCCGAGTACGGACTGGATTCGCGTGACGTTGATCAGTTTGTGATCGACGGCGGAGGAGACGGTCAGTCCGAAGTGCTCGCTGGTGCTAGATCTATCATTCTCAAATGGGGACCGTACGTGGAATCCCATGCGGAAGGGCTTCTCACGCCGTACGAAGGCTCCGGCTTGATTCTCGAGGGCAAAGCATTTCCCTATAGAAGTTACTCACACGTCTCGGGCCATGTGGCTTCCGCGTACTGCACAAGTCCATTTGCGCAATCCGGACAGTCCGCTTTGTGCCTTGTGTGGGACGGCTCCGTCCTTCCGCGTCTCTATCACGTTGAACGTCGGGGCGCTCGGTTCCTTGAATGTCTGTTTCCAATTGTAGGCCACGCCTATGCTGTGGCCGGCGATCACTTTGGACCTTATAAAGACCTGGATCGTAAACCCTGGGATTTAGGTGTCGCCGGCAAGCTGATGGCCTACATCGCACTGGGTTGTGTCGATGATACGATCGTGAGTGTGTTTCGGGAGCTCTACGAGGAATGCTTTGCCGGCGACACGCAGCGTGCCCGCAGCTACCGGACGCAGATCGAGAGCGGGGATTGGTTTCCGGCTATGCATGCCTTCTTTGAAGCCAGCGCCTCGCGATTGGATCGCAAGCGAGATGAAGATATACTTGCATCATTTCACTCGTTTCTCGAGCATCTCCTCGTCGAGCAATTGGCTACTGCTGTACAGCGTCATTCACGCCTCCCAGGGCGACACAATCTATGCATAGCAGGTGGCTGTGGTCTTAACATAAAGTGGAACAGCGCAATACGATCCGCCGGACTGTTCGATGCTGTTTGGGTGCCCCCATTTCCGAACGATAGCGGCGCGGCTATAGGTGCAGCTTGTGCCGCATTAGCAGAGCGGAACGGCTTCGTGCCGATCGAATGGTCGGTCTACAGTGGTCCGCGATTGCTGCAGAACGAGGTGCCGTCAGGATGGAAAGCCGTACCATGCAATATGCGCGAGCTTGCTAAGATTCTTGCGAGTAACACGCCGATCGTCTTTCTGGCCGGCAGCGCTGAGCTTGGACCGCGGGCGTTAGGCGGACGAAGCATCCTGTCGGCTGCGACATCAGCGAGGATGAAAGATCATCTCAATCAGATCAAACGTCGTGAATGCTTTCGGCCGGTGGCACCGATATGCATTGAGGATCGTGCGCCGGATATCTTCTGCCCCGGAACCCCGGATCCTTACATGCTGTTCGATCATCAGACCCGGGCGGAATGGCTCGATAGAGTACCAGCTGTTGTACATCTTGATGGATCTGCACGATTGCAGACTGTCTCCAGAACCTCTGAACACAAGATCGCCGAGCTTCTCGTGGCCTACGAAGAGCTTACCGGCATTCCACTGCTTTGCAATACGAGTGCTAATCTCAACGGACGCGGGTTCTTCCCGGATGCCGCAGGGGCTTGTGAATGGGGAGGCGTTGACCATGTATGGTGCGATGGCCTGCTGTGGACAAAAGCTGCATAGGCCGGTGGTGATCAGCAATGTGATCTGCCTTTAGACCCGGCTAGAAACAATTCCCTACGGCTCTCGCTGCTGCGAACTCCGTAACCCAACCTGCCGCCGCGAATGGGCTGTCGACAAGAACGCTCTAGCGAACTTTGGTCGAGCAAGACGCAAGAAGGCCCACAGTGGTTGATAATCTTACTCCTGCGTCAAGCCGAAACCTCTCTTGACATGTGCGCCGTGATCGAAGCCCGGCTCTGAAACATTTCCATGCCGCAGCGCGCGGCCGCGATTCATCGGGCACTGGCGATGGGGAGTTATCTGCAGCGAGTCCGAGTCCGCGCCAGGAAGCCATAAGGCCGCTCCGCCGGCCCACTGACGCGGGACGAACCCAGAGGGTTCTGTTCAGAGAATCGGATGACAGAGCCAGGCGCTAGCGCCGTTCCGCCGTATCTTTTGCGGAGAATATGGGCCCTCCGGTGCTCCTAGCGGCCATTTATCCGGCCAGAATCAGGGGCAAATGAGGGCTGGTATCCACTCTAAATTATTGCTATCGCTATAAAAATGAGCGACGGCAAACAGGACAAGAAACCGGCCAAGTCAGCGGACCCAGACCGAGACGAAAGCACCGGCCTGATGGAACCGATGCTCGTCTCGGAAAGCTCGGGACGCCGGACCCAGCTCGCCGACCTGACGGTAGAACTGGCGGCAAAGTCGGCCGCTTTCAGGCACAGCCTGCCCGGGGGAGTTCTGATCTCCCTGGCCAGGCTCGTACGCTCGATGAATTGCTACTACAGCAACCTGATCGAGGGGCACGACACTCACCCGGTCGATATAGAACGCGCGCTCAAGCACGACTACAGCGCCGACCCCGAGAAACGCGACCTGCAACAGGAAGCCATCGCCCATATCGCCGTACAGAAGTGGATCGATGAGGGAGGCCTCAACGGTCGCGCGACGACGCAAGACGGCATCATCGAAGTCCATCGCCGCTTCTGCGAACTGCTCCCGGCAGAACTGCTTTGGGTCAAGAATCCGGACACCAAGGAACGGATCGAGGTCGTCCCCGGCAAGCTGCGCGACCGCGACGTTGCGGTAGGCCGCCATGTGCCGGTCAGCCCAGGCGCCCTGCCGCGCTTCCTCACCCGCTTCGAGGAAGCCTATGCAAAGCTCGGCAAGACCGACGCAATCATCGCCTCGGCCTGCGCCCACCACCGCCTGCTCTGGATTCACCCGTTTCTGGATGGGAATGGCCGCGTTGCGCGGCTCATGTCCTATGCCATGCAGCGGGAAACGCTCGACACCGGCGGCATATGGTCGATCGCGCGCGGCCTTGCCCGCAACGAGGCGGCCTACAAGCAATATCTTACCGCCTGCGACATGCAGCGCCGCAACGATCTCGACGGGCGCGGCACACTGAGTGAAGAAGCATTGGCGGAATTCTCAATCTTCTTTCTGCAGACCTGCATCGATCAGGTCACCTTCATGCAAGCTCTCGTGCAACCCGATCAGCTCCGTAACCGCATCCTGATCTGGGCCGAAGAGGAAGCGCGGGCCGACCGCCTGCCCCAAAAATCAGGAGCCGTTCTAGAGGCGATCCTCTTCCGTGGTGAACTTCCGCGCGGCGATGTCACTGCTTTACTGCAAACAAGCGAGCGCAGCGCCCGCAGGGTTACATCGGCCTTGCTTGAAGCGGAAATTCTAACCTCCGAAAGTCCGCGAGCGCCGCTACACCTCGCCTTCCCGGCAAGGCTCGCGTCCCGTTGGATGCCGGGACTGTTTCCTGGGTAGGATTGCGCGGCAATGACAGCGATAGAAATCCGTTACCCCGCATGGACCGACCACCGCAGGAAAAACGGGCTCGACCCGCTAGGCATGCAGAACAGCAGCCTCGCTCTCTATCAGACCTTGCTGCCCGGCGTCGGCAACGTGACCCTACGCATGCGCTACTACGGCCTTTATGCCTGGCTATGCCGCACCCCGGCGGCATTGCGCTCTCGCACCTGATTCCTCTTTGCGTGAGTCGGATAGTCCGCCGCTGGCGGACGCACGTCAGACACCTGCGGAGATTTCCTCGGAGCACTACAGCCACCTATGAATGCCTATGCGTCGGAAGATTCGGAGTGATCGCTCGCCGGCGACATCATGAAACGCGCTGGGCGTATCGATGCAAATCTTTGCCCTCCGGAAACGGCATAGATGGCGGTAAAGCTGATCGCAATTCTGCACAGACAACAAAGATGCACATTTTCAAAGAAGACGATGAAAGAATGCGCCAGAACCACAACAACGCACCCCGCGCAGCCGAACTATAGTGCAAGATGCACAAGATTGCGGGTTCCAAGCCGACGGTGGTCGCGAGCATATAGTAACTTTCACAGGCATCATTGCGAGCGATGGCAGTTAGGCCGCTGGCGAAGTGGTCAGTCTACAACTCGATCGACGCATAGTGGGTTATGTAGAAGGTCTAGGTAACTTAGAAGGGGCAAGCTGTCTGAGGCGTAAATTCTACTACCGGCTGAGATGCAAAACTCATTACAACTATGGATTTCTGCACAGAACAGGCTTAGCTTACTGGTCATTTCGGGGCTGGTTATTGCATGTTACTCCACATTGCTTTGGTCTCCCTCACCAAGGAAGTCTCCCTGGCGCAGCTCGCACCGGTATCTGCCGCCATCCAGAAACAG
Organism: Bradyrhizobium sp. USDA 4503; assembly: GCF_054055815.1. Lineage (NCBI taxonomy): Bacteria > Pseudomonadati > Pseudomonadota > Alphaproteobacteria > Hyphomicrobiales > Nitrobacteraceae > Bradyrhizobium > Bradyrhizobium sp. USDA 4503. The sequence continues at coordinate 7,735,505 of NZ_JBSRXS010000001.1, read as the reverse complement.
GTCTCGCGCGATTTCGGCCCACTGTGGAACGTGGACGCCACGGTCGATGCCTTCGGCAAATTGGAGGACGTCCCTGTTGGCTATTGGCACGTGCTGCTCCAGGACGAATTGCGAAACGGCGCCGCCGGCCTGCACCAGCGCGACGACGACAAACAACCGTTCGCTCTCGTTGGCTTGACCAACAACTGGACAGTATTCATGAGCCACGAAGTGCTCGAAATGCTGGTGGATCCTCAGGGTACGCTGACCCGCACGGGCAATTCTCTGAAGTCTGGCCAAGGCCGCGTCGAATATCTGATCGAAGTATGCGATCCTTGCCAGTCTTCGAAATTCGCCTATTCAGTCAACTCTGTCCTGGTATCTGATTTCTACACCCCTCACTATTTCGACCCTGTGAAGACCAGTAGCGTGCGCTACAGCTATTCGGGGCAAGTGCGTGGTCCGCGCGAAGTGCTGGATGGTGGCTATCTTTCGTGGTTCGACCCACAGACCCGCCATTTGTTCCAGTTCCAGGTTGACGGAACCAAAGCCACGATCGCAGACAAGGGCGATATTCCGTTCAAAGCCGAAAGTCTGCGAGCATTTTCGGATCGCGTTTCGGTGGACCGGCGCGAAGCGGTGATCGAGGGTGGCTCGCGCACTGGGCTTCTCTTGAACGCTGCAACCGACTACCGAACGACAGCTCGTATCGTGAAGCCAAAGCCGACAGTCGCGGACGACGCACAAGCTGCTCACGCTCGCAATCTGCGAGCGCAGCTCGAACAAATCACTTCGGCACGCTAACGCCCGATCCTAGAGGGAAGTGAAATGAACCTTTATCTTTTGATCGGATTTTCAATTGTCTTGGCGTCTTTCAACTCGGCGAGCGCTACCGCCGAGGAAGACACTCCAGTTTTTGGACAGGTGACAACCAACAAGAAAACGGCCTTCAAGATCGCACCGAACGCCCAAGCGGCCGCGTCAAAGACGATCGACCCCAACACGGACCTGCGCTGGGTGAGGGGCGATCGCAAGGGAAAGTATCTGCGTGTCATGCTCCCAAAGGGGCCGATCGGGTGGGTTCTGGCGGCAGACGTCAAGACCAATGCCCAACCGGATCTATCCAGCATCGCACTTGAAGGATCAGCGCAGCCATGCGTATCCCCGGAGACGTTGAACGCCTGCACCACAAGAAAGCCTACGGGCTGCGCGGCGGCCGACAGTGCCCATGGCCTGCTCAATCAATTAAAACGGACAACGCCGCCAGTCGGCGCGCCGATCACAGTAACTTTCGACACCTTCTCCCAGCTGCAAAGCAGGGCGGAGGAGCTCGTGGACCAGGGCGTGGACATAGCACCGTCCGATCGAGACAAAATCAAGAACATTGATACAGCCGAGGGAACGGTGGGCGAAGGCTCCCTGGTGCGCTTGGTTGCGTTCTTGTCGAAAGGAAAGCCACACGCAAATACGGGCGAGTCCGTGAACTGCAATTTGAAGGGCGAAGCCAAAAACGATCTTCACATCTCGGTCACGGAAAAACGAAACGGCAGTGAATTCGATGGGATCGTTGTTGAGATGATCCCGCAGGATCGGCCAGATAACTGGACTTCGGCAGACATAGCCACATTGCGCGGAAAGGTGCTCCTCATAGAAGGAGCCCTGCTGTATGACAACATGCACGTAACGAACGGTGATGAGAACAATCCGCTCAATGGACAACCGAAGCGTTTCTCGCTCTGGGAAATTCATCCGATCACATCATTGAAGGTGTGCAAGAAGTCGGCAGTCAGTCAATGTGATCCAGACCGCGCCTCCGATTGGAAGGACTTTTAGTGCGAGAGGCTGACTTGCCGATCGAGCGGCGAAAGTCGGAACATCAAGGGTGTTGAATGTCCGGTGGCTATCAACGTGAACACGCTGTTCGCGGTGCTCGCAGCCAACGAGGCGATCGCATGGCAGCACCCGTTTCGCGAGAAACTAAATCGCGCACGCGAACATCGGCCTCAGCCTCCGCGAGATGGCGTTCTATCCCGAAGCTGAGCGTTAAGACGTTGTCGCTACACGAGCAGTCAACGCTCGACATAGACCATTTTTTGCGCAACCAAGGCTCGCCAGGCCTCCAATTTCCCATACTTCGGGAATTTATCATCGAGGCCTGCGTTTCACGTGCTCGGAATTCAGTGCGCCATCACGACTGTTTTCGAGTCAATAGCAAACTGACGGCGAGTGCGGAATTGATTGATGGGACCTTGTATCGTTCGCTTCTCACAAGTTTGCGCGGCTTTTCCTGTTTGGCATTTGGCGGTTTGCTTGGCAAGTTGCGCCCTCAAAACGCGCTCACAGCCCTACAAAGGAGCTTGGATATGCCGAGAACATGGGTGCGCGCGCATCGCATTTGCAGCATCATCCCAATATGTCGGAAGACTTCGATATCGATTCTACCGCCCATTGGGGCAATTCCGGAAACGCTGATTCTAATTGGTCGCGACTGGCACATCTGGCTCTGAGCGAGGGCTCGAGCATTGCGTCTGCAGGCCGACGTTCGTTTGCGGAGTACCGCAATCCTCTGCTATCCGTTGAAAAGCGCGCTCCAAATTCTGGACCAACAGGGGATCTGAAAGCACCACGTCGCTGGTCATTATCTCTCGCACCCGCGCGAGATCGTGAGCTGGCAGATTCCGTATCAGGATAGCGACAAGTTCGCTCACGACCCCGGTCGTGCCCCACCCTGCTCTCGTCGCATCCAAATTGGACCGATCTAGCCGATCTTCGGCCGCGGTTGAGGTTCGGTGGAACGAAACATTTTTAGCTCGGCGCGCATGGCGAGAGAGGAATATATTCCACAGCTTCTATAGGCTTTAGGATGTTAGCTGCGAATTCTTCTGGCTGCCGGATGCACAGAGCAAGTAGAGGGCTGACGGCGACAAACGCGCGACGGTTGCGTGTTCGTCTGCGACCCACTTGGCAGCCCGCGTGTAGGCTTGAGCAGAACGCGATGCACACCTCACTTTCGACCCAACGAAGGAACTCACCGTGAGATAAGTATCGCTTCGCCTCTATTAGGGCCTTGCCGATAACTGAGATGGCACATTGCTGCCTAATACGGTCAGCTTGCGAATTTGCGCGAGCGCCACCGATCAAGCGCAAGGTGATATTGCAAGACTTGTTTGTTCTACAATTGGCTGCTGAGCCCATTCGCGCTGTTTGGCCAGTACTTGGTTGGCGATGGCCAGCAACCCGTTTCAGGATACTGGCAGCTCAAATACGAGGTGGCCTAATCTCGAAAGGCGGATGAACCCTATCGCTGGAGAGAACCGAAGCTTACTGGACGTGAAGGGTCCAACGCGAGGAGCTTCCGGTTCGGCTTCATCAGGCCTATACGGCGCCTCTGCCTGCGCAAGCCGGAAGGCCCGGTAGCTGGGCTAGATGAGCAAGGTCGGGATTAGTTGATCGCAGACAGTGTCCTGCCAATCGGCGAAGCCGTTCGACTCTAGTCGTGAGCCCGAAGTCAACGCTCACCGAGCCAGTCAGAAAAGGCGAAGGCTCGATGGGTTGAGGCGCCGCTCTCATCCTGATTGTCGCGCTGTAGGCGTCGATTGTTGCCGACTCGAATACCGCGACGTCACAACCGAAAGGTTGCGACGCGCCAGTTCGTTCAAGGGCCTGCCCAGGACGTTGGAACGCATGAAGCTTCCGTCCGTTGAAGCTCCGGAGAAATCCTATGAACAGACGGATTGACGAAACAGTCGCAGTGCGCGCCTATCAGCTCTGGGAAAAGGCCGGCAAGCCGGAAGGACGCGACGAGGAATTCTGGCGTCTCACCGAACAACAGTTGCTCAACGAGGATAAGAGCTCGCCTCTACGCACCCCCGACACTCTCTGAGGACGCCAACTGCTCATTGGCCGAACTCCGGCGATTGGGCCGCGACCGCGTCGGCATACGGATGAATGTCGTAGGCCCAAACGATCGATGCGCCTTCAAACTGGCGCCAATTGATGTCGTCCGCCTTGGCTTGGGTGAAGACCACGGCCGTTCCGGCAAAAAGCGTGGAACAGAACGTTTCGGGCAACCAATAACCGCGAGAAGCGGCGAGCTTTCTTGTCATCATTCCCTTCTAGGCTCTTTGGCCCGTGAACCCACGCGCCCTCCTCTTCCGGGGCCGCGGGGCAGGGATGCTAATCCGTCATTTTTTCGCCTTGAGGCGGCTTTCAAACCAACGTTGGGTAACATTGGGTAAGATCCAAATTCACGCTTGGTGCCGACGGCGCACCTGGTGGGTAAGACAGCATCACGGTCGGGTTCCGTAAAACAGGTCCTTCTCGGCGAAGCATGATCGCTTTCGCTGACTTGGCTATCGACCTGACGAGGGGCCCGGCCTTCGGACCGGACGCGCATGCGCTCGGCACGCTTGACTTCCAAACAGCTGAAAGCAGGGGCGCCAGTCCCGCCCGATTCGACCGCAGTCGATAGCTCGTCAGGACTGAGAGGGTCAGTTGCCGGAATCCGAGGGGCAATGAGCTCGAGAGTCCGTCATCATCTCGGGCGCATCGAAGGTGATCCTCGCTTTCTTGATCGGTGCACGATCTTGCGGTGTGCTAGTAATGTTCGAATTATCCACGCTGGCTGTCCGATAATCAGCTAGATTGCCGCCCAGAAACAAGACCTCGGTCTCCTCGCGCGGTATTCCCCCTAACCAATCTCGCAGCTCCTCATCTCCGCGAGCATGCCCACGCTCTAGAATATCGTTGATCTTTTTGATCGGCCAGGCGGTGACGCTTGGTACCGTATAAGTGTGCAGCTTCTTAGCGTTCCTTGCAATCGCGTTCGCGCCATTCTCGCTGTGGTCCTTTGAAAGGAGCAGTCGCGAGGGGGTCTGGCACAATGACACAAAAGCACTCTCTGTAACGCCTTTCGTGTGCCATGCCGCGAGACGCGCCATATCAATTTCGTCCTCCCTTTCGTCGTCCGAGCAGATAGCAGCCTTATAAACATGCGGGCTAGCCTGAGCACGCAAACCGGCTAGGGAACGCACATGCGCGATGGCACTCACCTCCTTGTCTAGAATGGGCTCACAATCGATGTCCTCGTTCTGAAAGCGGTGCAGCGACAGATACGATGATGCCAGCACATCGTCGAAAATGCGGTCGCCGTCGATACTGCCGGCAGAAGATCCGGCAGTTCGTTGCCACTGAGCGGCTCGCTGTGCAGCGAGTTTGATCTCGTTCTTCAGCGCCTTAACGCTCGCTCCGGCTAGCGATGCGGCAAGTTCGGCGCGCCCCCTGACGAAGGATGCGGCCGGGCACCGCTCGCTTTCCTGGATGGCGGCCGCTCTCCGATTGCCCCTCGTCATGGTCGAGGGTGATCCAATCCGGGAATCCGTCGAAGCGGCAGTTGAATATGATGTTCGGTGTGACCGCAGTTCGCTCAGCTGCTGCTCAAAGTCCGCTTGATCCGGCGACGGATGTGCTGGTGAGCTGGTTTGTGCGCTTAGGCCGCCCGGCTGTTGCTGCGTCCGCTGCTGCTGGGTCAAGGGTTCTAATGTGTTTGGTGGATCGATGTTCATCTGTTCCCCTCGCGCACGTGACGTTCAGTTTGATCTTGGCAGGTGCGTCTTTCGAGAAGCTGACAAGTGAGGAAAGGAATGGGACCGACCGCCAACTTTTCGGGGGCTTCCCGCTCGGCTACCGACGCTACGGTGCCGGCTCCGACTCAGCCCAGCCAGTGTTTCCGAAAAATGCATTCCGGCATCCCTGGCGCGTCCCTCGCGTGAGTGTGGCAGCCGGGCTAGCCAATTTGGCTCTCTTAAGTCTCTAAGTGCGTCAGCTTGTCGACAGCTGAACCTAATAGAGCGAGAACAGAGAGCGACACTATCTGCTCGGGATTGCGACCGACTCAAACGGGAGGTGACATGGACCCATTTAACAGCATCAACCCATTCAACCAAGATCGCGCTGCTCACAACGCCGCGGAGCCACAACCGCAACAGCAGCAAGCGGAGTTTGAGCCGTATTTGGATGAAGTGTCGCAGCTTGATACCCGTGCCGTCGCAGGGGTTCCTGTTTCTCCAGATCACTACTATCCTCGTTTGTTCGACGAAGACCGTAGACTCACCGAGGCGTTGGAACTTGTGCACCATAGGGCCCAAGATCCTCATCCCGAAGATGTAGTTGCCAGACGCCTCGGGGGCGCCGCCGCGCAGCACAGCGCGCCGCGAGAAGCTTTGAGTTGGCCGAGGCAGCTGACTGCGGAACATCACGATCAGGATCCGCTGCGGGGGATGATGGACGAAGCCATCCCAGCACCGTCTCTCAACCCAACCGCGCGCGATCACCAGGCATCGGATCCCGGCGAAGCCGTTCGTCACTTCAACTGGAGCGACGGTTACCAGCCGGCTGCGAATGAACGGACGGGGAGCGCCTCCCTTTCAAGTCACGCGGCCCTCATGGGTGAGGATTTCAGCGGGCAGTTGAGTCCTGCGAAGAGGCAGAGGACGCTAAGCCATGCGGAACTGGATGCTATTGAGCGCCAGCTGAGCGAGCCGGGCAATTCAATGGCTCGTGTGCTGATGGAAAGCACCGGCGCACCGTCGCCTTTCGGGCCAGCGGTCGCTTCGCCATTGGTCCTTCCTGAGGAAGGTTACGATCAGGATCAGCTGTGGGCGATGGCGGAAGACGCCGGCCCATCATCGTCTCTCGAGCCAACCGCGCGCCATCAGCAGACCCTGGATTTAGGAGCGGTCGTTCGTCCTCTCAACTTCCGGCAGGGCGACCAGCACGCGTCGGCTGCGCTTGACGGTAGCAGCACCCCGCCGATCCAGGACAGCCGACCCAACAGTTTCGTGGTTCACACTGACCGCTACACCGCGCTGTTCGTGCCCGCGGCGACGATGAGGCGAAGCAGCCCACTCAATCCGCCAGGCGCTGCCATGCGTCCCGGCTTTCGACTGGAAGGCGTTCCGAACCCCAGTGCGCAGCCGGCGAATCGGGCCTCGCAAGCGCAGCTTGGACGGTCGACGGAAAAAGCCGCTCCGGCGTCCGCCAGGGCTGAGACGCCGTCCCCCGCGGCCCGCGAGATTTATGCTGCATCATGGGCCGTTCCCGAGGGCTTTTCGCACGGCACCCAACCCGCCCCGGACACGATGCTCTCGAAGCTCGGCCGCTGGGGCCTCTTGCCGGACGCGGCGCAGCCGGCAAAACAGTACGACATTCGTGGCGAGCGCTACACCGCCCTCTTGGGCCCGGGAGGGCCCAATGACGTTCGGCTCATCCATCACCCACGAATGGAGGCCGACTGACACTCCCGACGCTAGGAGCCCGTCCAGATAGCTCTGGTATCGGGCTTGTTAATGGACGATAGCTTGCTCCAGCGACTCTTGCGAGCTTGGCGACCTTATGGGCGGTGCAGATGAGCGCTCCCCGATGAACTTGCGCGCATCATCGCTCAGCGACTCCTCGTTCAACCGAACGGCCACCGCCTCTTGTTAGCAGGCCGCCAAAGCTGCGAAGAAACACCTACGGTGTTCTTGACGGCACGTTTGGCGGCATTGCCCTTCGTAAGGCCCTGCTCAAGCCCCGAAATAAAGGAAGCATCCTCGGAGTAAAGAGGCTGCTTCCTGCCTCCCATTGAAACCCCGGTCGACTGAGCTGGCGGCACCCGACGACGACGGATCTGGTGGTCCATCAGCCCCAGATGCATATCCTGGTCGTGGCCTTCCGCAAAAGCTCCTCTGGCCAACGGCGTCTGCGGCGTCGTCCATCCGCCTCGAGCCTATCAGTGCCGTATCTTCGGGATCAGCAATGGTCGGGATACCGGGCGCGATCGCCATCGCTCTAGCGCCCACCGATGACTTCCGCAGCTGAGCCAGTGCTGCGCCGACGTTGCCGCCAACGCCAGTGTCCTGGTTATAGCTCTTGACATCAGCATCCAGCGCCTCCGCGGAAAGCCGGCCAGCAATGCCCTTCCTATTTTTTGAGGCAGATAGTCGCTGAAACCTCTGAGAGCAGTGCATAGATCCTCCCAACTACGCCACCGACGCTCGCCGAGTTCACTGAGAATCCTGATCCGACAGCAGCAGCACCGAAAACAATGCAGAGATCGAAGAAAACTCGAAATCGTGGTGGATGCGCGATTAGATGACCCTACCGATTCTTGCAGGAGATTTGCGGGACTTAGGTCAGTTAGCTTGCTGGGTGTTAGTCACTTCTGGGGATATTTCAGTGTTGATTGTTGAAACCATTTTGAAGCCAGACCGCTTTGGCGGCATCGGACTTTTCTCTGCCACTCTTTTACCTAAAGGCACGTTGGTTTGGATTCATAATCCAATCGTTGACATTGCCGTGACGCCTGAACAGTACGAAGCCCTTCCTCCAACATTTCAAGCTTTACTTGACAAGCATGCCTATCCAAGAGACCGCGATGTTGATGATGGTGTTTTAGAGTACAATGCTGACAATGCCCGTTTCATGAATCACAGCAGTCAGCCAAACACATATCAAGAGGATCATCGCCGAATTTTCACAGCCCGTGACGTACAACCCGGTGAAGAACTGACTTGCGATTACTTGTCTTTCGATCCACGGTGCGATTTATCGTGGGTTAAAGAGCTGGCGCCGAATCCTGGAGCCCGAAGGCGCCAAGCGGCGTTGGATTGAGTTTGCGGTCTGGCGACGTTGATTCCGTCGGCGAATTTACACCGGGAAGAGTTTCGGCAGCGGCTGTCCCCCATCGAGACGACGCGAGTTGAAGATCATCGTGAGCGCGGTCTTGTTCGACGTGCCGCGGCCGCGCACGAACGCGGGAGTTCACTACGCCTGTTGTGCCAACCTAAGGCTTCGTTACTGACTCGCTTTTTTGCTCGCTAATGTCCGCAACGCGTCCTGGCAGCGAAAACACTGGGCTGCTGCGTCCCCCGTGAGTCTTTAAGGGAATTGGAGCGGCGTTCATGCAGAAGCAGACCGTGGGAGCGGACGCTGCTGCCCCGAATGCCTCGACGACTTGATTGACGAGAGCAGCCCGGTTCGCGTGACGACGTATTTGTCGATGCGCTCGGCTGAGATAGGCTTTGAGGTTGCAGAGCCGGCGGCGGTTGGCCATCGTACCATCCCTCGGCGCTCCTCAGGCTTTACATTTAGGCTATCTAAACCCGGGTGCAGTCGGGGGGCTGGCGGCTGGAACGAGAGGCCGGGCGCAATGTCGACGTGATGTGGCTGCTGGTTCGGCTCGCTCCCGATCACAGACGATTGCGGACTTCCGCAAGGACGACGGCCTGGCGCTGCGCAAGGTGTGTGCGAGCTTCGTCGAACTCTGCCAAGAAACGGGCCTTCTGGCGGCGGCCAGCCGTCGCCATCGACGGTAGCAAGTTCAAGGCCGCGAACAACCCGGACAGGAACTTCACGCGCGCGAAGATGGAGCGACGGCGTGCTCTGTTGGAGGAGAGCGGCACACTATCTGAGCCAAATTGACATGGCCGAAGCCAAGAGCCGACGAGCCTCCGACCACGAAGGTGACGAGGCTTATCCACAAGCTGACAAAGCCGAAGGAAGGAAATGGACATGCTTGCTTTATGCGAGGAGCAAATGCTTGCTTCACCAAGTGACCTGCCACTGAAGTTTCATCCAGCAGCGGTTAGGTACGCCAAGTGACTTGCAGCGAGACCGAAGTTTGGACCACCCAGAACTAGAGTTTTGCGCCTTGGTCACGTTGGCGGGCTGGTTGCGCCGATACGCAACAGCCCCCTGAGACCACGATTTGCGGTGTAAATAGAAACCCTTAGAAGCCATTTGGAGAGTCGCTGAGCGGCCTCCCCGGATGGCCGGTGTTCTTGCCCTGCCCGTCCGAAAATAACGCATGGGCGACTCGCTTCCGTCGACTGTGAAGCGTCGGAACTTCTCTGAACCATGCCTCGTCAAGATCGTTAATCCGAGCACCGTGCGAAGGAGGGCAACATGCAGGACATGGCGGCCAGACTGGAAAAACTCCGCAAGGACGCTGCGGAATGCGCACTCATCCGAGACTTAGCAACCGATCCAGCAAAGCGCGAACTGTTCAAGCAACTGGCGGAGCAATACGGAGCGCTCGCAGATGCCGTCGAGCAAACGATGAACCGCTTCGGCAGCGGCTCAAACACGTTTCTCGCCACCAATCCCATTGTAGCGCACGGAACCGGCTCGTTAAAAGTTGAATGATCTTGCCAAAAATATCTTAGAGGTTGCACCGGCTATCTAGCGCACCTAGCGTATTCTCCCTGACTTTTAGGGATGATTTTGCCATGCGAAGTAGCGTGCTTTCTAGCATTTGCATTGTGTTGATCGGACTGACCCCTCTGGTCGTTATCGGAATAGCTATGTTGATCTGGTGAAAGTCTCGGCGCGGATGCATGTGAAGTACACCTGATGACGAAGGCCCCGTCGCCCGACGACCGGATCGAGCAACGGGGACAGCGCGGTCCAAGCGCGTTGGCAAGTCTGGGCGCCATGAATTTAGAACCCGCCGCGCTTGGACACAGCAACACCGTTTCTGGCTGTTCGTTCCGCTTTCTCGCACCTGCTATTCGCCGTAGCTGCGCTCCGGAGGTTTGTGCGGCGTACTGGGCCGGAACCATTTCCGCTTTTCACGACTTAGTGAGTCCGCCAGCGCGGTGCGCGGTCCCTGATGGTTCATCCGCCAGCCCCGGATATCAGGGACCGCCTTACTGCACTGCGGCGAGGGCCATGACTGGTTTGTCCAATGACCGAAGCGACATTGTTCATGTTGGGCGTGGCAGGTTTGGCTGTGTGGTCCGCTATCGTCGCGGTGTTTGAAATCAATGCGGCATGGCGACGAAGCCAGCTACGACGGCGAGGCTCTACACGATCTCGATAGCTTGGACGATCGCCGGGCCGCTCAGCACCGCCCCTGCTTCCAGAGACCGGGCGGGCACCCGTGTCCGCGCCAGCCGACCTTGCGACCGCGACTCCAGCCAAATGGTCGATAACCGTAGCCACGACCCCAGCCGTGACCGTGACCCCAGCCGCCACCGCCTCTTACTTGAATTAGCTCAGTGCTGTTCGTGGTACCCGCCGCGAGGGGGTAAGCAGGCGATCGGGGCAACGCCGTCACCGGCGAAGTCATGAAGGCGATCGGCAGTGCGAGCGTCACTCCAAGAAACAATATGCGCATGGCGCGGTCTCCTTCCGCATTTCGATACCTTGATAGCCTGAACGGGAAAAATGGGGGCGAAACCTTTCACCCCCGTCCGGTTCGTCCCCAGAGGAAAGAAACAGGCGGTCCTGACCGTGGGGTAGTCCATTGGGTGGCAGGACCGCCTGACGGCGCAGCTTCAGCCGTGCCTGATTGAGTAATTCCAATTCGGGCAGCATCAGGGCGGTGCGAATGTTGGGCGATCGGTGAGCGGTCGAGGCGATTGCGGATCGGCACGATACGCCGGACGAGAAAAAGTCATCGATTTCTAGTTCAACCGAGCACCTGAGGTGATTGGGTCCGTCTTGTTGTCGAACAGGACTAGGACCTCACCTGTATCAAGGCCAAGGTCCCGCAACTCTTCTTCGCTGAGTTGCGAAGCCGCCGTCGCCGCTTCGCCGGAGCAGTCGTTCATAGCAGCCGTGATGGCGTCGGCTGCATTAGGGATCGCCACCGCGTATGTGATGTGCCCGAAATTGCCGCCCTCATCGAAGACGGCGACCATGATCACCCATCCCGCCGCGGCGACACCCTCGTTTGTCATCCAAAGAACCACCAATAGGTGAGATATCCGATCGCCCAAAATATGACGATCAGCACGCCAGCTTCAACGAGGCGGCGTGACAGGCGATCGTCATACGGCATCGGGCGGTTACCTTGTGCAGGCGAGACGGTCCCCGCCGTGGGGTAGCTAGAATGGGATGGCCGGGACCGCCCGCCCCAGCACCGCAGAACCGCCGCTGGCGCGCGTTTAATCTCTCGTGGCCCTGGCAGTCGCAGAAGTGTCTAAAGTCATGAACCAGAGCTGTCCGTAGGATACCGGAAACCTCTTCCACGCGCGTCGCGTGTTGCGCTAGGCTCACAACTTCAAGAGGAGCATCCGGGGTGACGAGCGAGAAACGGGCCGGTGTTTTTAAGGAGCGTCCACCGATCCTGCCGCGCCTCCGTCGCGTGCAGGCATGGCGCAGGGCGCGGCTGCAACGCCTTTTAGCTGATCCTGATATTGCCAAGAACGACCCGAGGCGGTTGAAGTCCATCAAGGCCGCCAAGCACTACATGGCCGTCTCTGCGCGCGCGGAAGCCATCCTGCGGGGTCTGATCGACCGCTAGCGACGAGCCATCTGCGCTGCCCCCGACAGTGCGTTTGGTAGTGGGTAGACCTTCGCACAGCTTGCACGGGTCTGTTACTTCCGGTTCAGTCAGGGCCTACTTTGAACGGGCGAGGTTAATCTCTCCATGAAATTGTTCGCAACCGATGTTTTCACACCGAACCAATTCCCTGAGTACACGTATATCGAACGTCCGAAGGAGGACCTCGAAGGTAAATTGAAGAGGCTCTCGCGACGCCCAATGTAGTGACGTCACTATCCAGCCCCTCGAAATCGGCAAAAGACCGTTTTGGCGAAAAGGCTGGTCGGAGAGGACAATCTGATCCACGTTTTTAGGGCCGAGGTCAGAAGTGGATCGGAGCTTTGGGAGCGTGTTCTTTCGTGGATGGATGCACCGAGCACTGTCGCTGAACAATCTAGTGAGAGCCGCGCCAACAAGTTAGGGATAGAGGCTGGCGGCAAAGGCTCGTTATTCGTCGCTGAGGCTAGTGGTAAAGGTTCGTTTGACACCACAGGCACCAAATCCAGCAGCGTCACGACGACGAGAGCCGACGCCTCGCTCTCTCGCATCGTGCGGGATATCGGAAACAGCGAGTACGTCGTATCCTTGGACGATTTTCACTACATTCCGACCGCTGAGGCGCAGGAGGACGTTGCTCGCCAGATCAAAGCGGCGAGCGAGCGCAGCATCAAGATTTGCACCGCTACGGTGCCGCACCGCGCCGACAACGTTGTGAGGAACAATCCAGAGCTGGGGCGAGGCTCGCGCAAGTTGACACAACCTTTTGGGCCGCACCTGATCTGGTCGAGATTGCGAAGTCCGGTTTTGCGAGGCTGCAAGTCAATCTGCCTGTATCCAAGATGATGGACCTCGCACGAGAGGCTTGCGGGTCGCCGCAACTCATGCAGCGCATCTGCTTGGATGTTTGCTTCACGTAGCGGGTGAGGAGAAGATCGAAGGGCTGATTGCGTTCCTTGGAGAGCGCAAGCAGCCGTGCACAGACCGAGGCGCCGACATTTTTGGGTTGGTTAGCCATTGGCGGTCATCGCCTCGATGTAGGGTTGCATTGCTTTCCAAACCCCGGCCTTGCGCGCAAAATCCGCAATCTCGGAAGGCTTGGCCTTGCGTGTACGCAGGACCTCGCGCAGTCCTTCGAGCGCGAGATTGAGGCCGGTGCTGTGACGATAGCGCGTCCCGGCGCTCCGCCGGTAGCGGAAAAGATCGACGACGGTCTTGGCCGGGCTGAAGATCTTCACCGGGCAACCTTCGATGATATGCGTCTCGACACCCTCCAGAAGCCGTTCCGGGCTGAAGCGAACGAATTGCATAGGCGGGTTTGCCGGGAGCGGTTGCCGGTCTTTGGGACCGATGGCGATCCAGACCATCGAGGGGATGGTGTCGGTCAGGTCATGGAAGGAGAGTGCCGAGGTCAGCGCGACGACCCCTTTGGGCACGCGCTTGGCGGCCTCGGCGAGGGAGTGATGGGGTGTCGATAGGCGCGTCGGGTAGTTGGTAGAGCCCGCGTCCGAGTTGGACAACGAGGCCCTTCTGTTTCATGCGGGCGATGGTCGCCCGCCGTGACGCCCGCCGTGGCAAGCTCAGCGCGCGATACCGCGTTCCTTGAGGAACTCAATAGCGCGGTCTTGTTGCGAAGCGGCTTGGTCATGGCGCGATTTAATTTGTCGGATATAGGATATTTATATCCGACATTTCACATCATAGACGGCTTGGCTGTTTATCTTCACGCGTCTCCAGACAGGCCAAGCTTGGCGTAGCACACTCGGCGCGGGTGGCTCCTCCAGACACCCGCGCGTCTTTTTCCGCTACCCCCAGGCCGCGGCCGGTCCAAAGACCTGTGGAGACCATTCCATGAACGTGAAGCCTTCTAAACGTGGCGAGTGTCTGCGCCCGTTGCCAGACTAGCGCCTTGACTTCGGTTTCCACCCGCGCCTCGCGCTGAAGCGGCCGGCATAACGCTTCGGTCGCGACCCGGGCAGTATTTGTATTTTATCGGCCTTCAGCTCCACACTTTTTGCAACCTCGCCGCCAAACCATTCGCTAAACCAAGCTGGAATGATCCGAATGTTCTTTCGGCAGGCAGCCGACTGCAGCATCGCCTGAAGCGTCGTGCAGTTGTTTTTTAAGACCGCCCGCTCGCCCCACGGAATGACAGACTTTGCAAAAATCGTAACTGTTTTTGCAGAGGCTGTAATCTTGCGTGGAAATGCAACGCAGCGGAAACCGTCCATGCCGTAGACGCATCTCATCTTTCGAAGCTCGATAGGCTGCCCAATGAACTTGGCGGGGTCGGCACAAATGTCGTTCCACCCAACAAGCCGAAAATCATTCACGGGGAAAGTCATAACGAACTTGTTTGCAATCTCTGTTTCCGGCGAGCGACGTACGTCGGCAGTGAGCGCGGGCCGCGGCGAACAGAGCATGATTGCAGCTCCAAAAGAACACCATAGCAATCTACTGAATTGCACATTCGACATCAAAGCTAGCCCTTTTTTGTATTAAGAATTCGCATCGTCAGCGCCATAACCGAACATTTCGACTGAGCGGCTTGTGCACAGCAAGAACCACACCAACGTTCTACGGCAGAGGCGACGAAGCGGCACGCCGCAGATGCGCGGTACAATCAATTATGTCTGACGAGCTCACATCGCGCTGCGTTCCCTACACTCAGCCTCAACACTTAATGTAAGCGATTTAACGTGCGAGCTGCTCGATGAACCAACAGCGTTTTCGTGCAGGATCGCGGGACCAAACCGGCTCGGAAGCGCAATGCATAGCCACCCCCTAAGACTAGCGAAGCGGCCGACCGCGTTGAGCGACACCTCACTTCGCGTGGACAATTGGAAAAGAGCCACTTCGAGGTCACGGCCCAAGGGTTAACTTCGAAGTTTAATCCGCTTGGAGACGAGGTTATCTCAACGCCGTATTGGACGATGGTTCGTATGGTCCCGCCGGCCTATTCCGGGGGGCACGCCGCAAAGGGGCTCCAGCCGCTGCCGCTGCTTTTCCAGAGCTCGTCCGCAGCGCGCGAGCGTTTCTCCAGAGCCTCGACCTCGGCCAGGATGGCCGAACCCGTTGCGCGTACTCGCTCCCGGCTTTGTCCAGCGCTGCCTGCCCCGAAGCCATTGACTTGTCGCGCCGGTCGCGACCCGTTGCGTCGAGGTTTCCTTCCCGCAGGCGCTCGGTCCTTCGGCCCCAATGTACCGTTGGAATTCAGCTGGGACCTCCGCCTCACGCTCGGTGATGCGAGCGCTTCACTTCACCGGCTTTACGGGAGACTTTTCCCGCCGACGCCTGTTTGCGCCTGCCCCGAGTCGGACGGAAAATCGCAGTGCCGGCGGAGCGGCCGCTCGATCCCACCCGACGCTTGAGGCGCTCAAGACGATGTCGGAAGATCGTCAGCGTTGATAAAAATGCTGCTTGCCCTCAAGAGAGTTCGCTCCGACATCCCGCGCGGACGTCAGCCACCGGCGTTCAGGCAGGCTAGCCTCGATCGTAAGCGCCAGCCCCTTGTCGAGGAAACCTGGATTGAAATAGCCTGATCTCATTGCTGTACACCACGCGAGCCAAAATGCATTGCGTGCGTATTAGAACTTCACGTTGAAGGTGGCATTCAGTCCATTCTGGGTGATGCCTGAACCGAACTGACCCTGGTAGGCGACGCCAAGGGTGCTGTTGCTCGAAAGCTGGAAGTCCAAACCGGATTCGACGAGTGCCACGTCCTTGCCAACGGATAGGCCTGAAGCTGCAAAAGAGCTGGATCCAGCAGCAAAGCTGGCGGTCGACAGCGGAATGAGGTCACCTACGGCATGACGCCAGCCAATATCGGCTCGCGCGGTCGTGGCTATCTCGCCAACTCGAAAGCGCGTGGTCGCGTAGACGCCGAGCGTGGAGAGCGTCGTATCCATCGCGTCAGCGCGAACACTAAGCGCCGCTCCGTTCAATCCCCTCTCGCTAAAGCTATCCGTCGCCGCGCGAACATGGGCGAGATTGGCATAGGGCTCGATCACCGACCCGTCACCGAGATGGACTTTATAGCCGAGTTCTCCAAAAATCTGGAACGTGCCTGCATCGTAGTCCGAGATCAAGTTGTCGTTGAACCCTGGGAACCGAACGTTGCGGTTCATCTCAAGATCGTGCCATGTATAGGCAAGGCCTGAACGGAAGGCGATGGCCCCTTCTGGCACGGTCCACTCGGTGCCGGCATAGGTCCCGAACGTGTAATTGTCGCTGCGGCCTGACGACGAGGCCGCGCCGACCTTGAAAATGGAACGGCTATAGCCTGCAACAACACCGACCCGCCAGTCGTCAAATGCCGACGTGTCTATCCCGGTCATAAAGCCGCTGATGGTGGATCTGGTGCTCGCACCATTGCTATCGCCCGATTGGGTCGTCCATCCGCCAAAAGCAGAAGCCCACGCTGCATACCCCTGCAGATCAGAAGAAGCCGGGCCGACCAGGCCTCTGGCAGAGGCAGAATTGCCGTCTCGCCTCGGCTCAGGACCATAACCCATCACCGCCATCGCTGAGGTTGGCGCGCCGCCAAACGCCTGTTCGAGACGGTTGTAGACTGCCGAACGCGCATAGTAGCTGTCATTGACACGTCTGCCCTGCTCTGACGCATAGATGGACGGCGAAAGCTGACGCAGCCCAGATGTCACCGCCGTGCCGTCCGGCGCGGAAAAGTCGAGTGCCGCGACGAGCGGGTGCAGCTCTACAGCCGCGTTGCCAGCTACTCGATCGAGCGCCGCGCCCACCTGGCGGCTGTTGGCGTCGGCCCCATAACGCGAATAGGCATCGGATGGGCGGGAGAGTGTCAAGGCGTAGGTGTTGTCGCCTTGAGCCGTGGCACTCGCCAGCAAGGTTGGCGATTGCAGCGATGTCGTCACGTTCGCGAACGAGCCCGTGAGATTTGTTGCATTCAGCCACTGATTGGAGGAGACGCTAAAGCCGCTGCCATACCAGCCGCGCTGCGGGGTGATCGTGAGCGTGCCGTCGAGCGTCGCATTGCCGTTCACCACGAGACGGCTGAACGCACCGATATCATTTACCGCGACCTGCAAGCGCCCGGCCGAGGTCTGCAGATAGTCGCCATTCACTTTGATGCTGTTGTCCAGACCGTTGATGAGGGGAGCGACAACACCGCTATTGGCAAAGCGGCCGTTGGCATTGAGGAGATAACTGCCGCTACCGGCCAAGATTGCATCTTGTGCGACACTTGCCTCGTACAGCTCGTGATTGCCAGTCAATGTCGTGGCGCCACCGGCGAACTGCAGCGAAAGATTGTTGCGTCCAACGATATTACCATCGTAGCGGGCTGCAAAATTTGCGTCGGGCTCCTGCGTTGAGTGACCGTTCGCATCAGGCTTCAACCCGAACGTTAATTTGGTCAGGCGCGGAGCGCCGTTCTCGTCAAGCTGGTTGTAGTCAGACAAGATGTCCCCCGACAATGCAGAGCCACGCATCACATTAATCTCGCCGACGTAACCATTGTTCGACATGAACATCGCTGCATGACTGCCAGCCAGGCGACCGGTCAGATCGAACTTGCTGACGAGCGGACCTGCGATCTCGTTCAGCATCGGGGCCGCGTTATTGCCAATCGTGCGAATATACGAGCCACGATATTCACGGTCATTGCCCATCGCATTGTTGCCAAAGTCGAAACTTGCTGCGATGCCATGCTCGCCGAGAGCCTGCACATCCCCACGCTGAGTCAGTGTGTGATCCTTGCCATAGGCGAACATGACGCCGCGCCCATAGGCGCCGTCGGCGTACACGCGGGTTCCGGGCGGGACCATGATGTGATTGTTTTCGCCGTCGACGCGGATGCCGGCGCCCCCTGCTCCTTTCGAAAGCAGGTCGGCGCGCTGGACTACAGTGTTGCCGCTGCCATAGACGTGCAGTCCCAGTCCGAGCGTAGCTGTATTGTATGTATTTGGCAGATAGGCGGTACCCTCAGCATTGCGAGCGAAGAAGGGATTGTCGTTGACCAGATTCTGGCTGTTTCCGTAGATGGAGTACCCGAACAAATTGCGCCGATCGATACTGTAACCTATATCTTGAAACGCGGCGATCTCAACCTCCATCAGGGCGGTGTAGCTCCGGTATCTCTGATGGCTCATCAAGCTGTTCTTAAGCTCGCTATGCGCGGCGAAGGGTGCATCCAGCCGGCCGTCCTCAGTCATCACTCGCACCGGAATACCTGGCATGGCACCGGCCAGCACTTCACTCACATGCTTCCCGGCGAAATAGCCCCGATCGCCGCGCAGGTCGAAAACGTCCTCAGCTGGCAGGTTCACGCACAGCGAGCAATAGATCGTCTGTCCAGGCTTGGCTTGTTTGCCACTGTCGTCGTGCAAATGCTCCGTCCAGGCGTTTACCTTTTCAGGGAAATGCGCTGATAGCGCCCCGTCGGGAGATAGTTCATAGCTAATAGTGCTGAGCATACCGTGCCCATGGGTGAGCTCGTGGATCACGACGGGCGTAAGACCAATCTCTGGAGTCCTTGGCAATTGCGAAGGAATGTATGCTTCGGACGAAAACCCCATCTGGCCGATTGTAACCATGCCATGTGCGCCGTATTGCAGCTCGCCCGGCTCCTGGCCCGTGAGCGCCGCCTGCACCTTGGTGACGCCACCAGGGGACGTACCACTATAGGCAGATGCGTTGCGCTCGCTATCCCCACCGATGTTGACAATGGCCGGCAATTGCCCCGGAACAACCTTGATGATTTCCGCCCAATACCGAAGCGCCGCCAGTGAATGATCTATTTCTGATTGTGGCAAGCTCCGCGTTGAACGCGCGTCACCTCCCCCGTAAGCGCCATCGCCGGGACCAAATATCCGCGCCCGCATGAAGGGCAGGCCATTCGGATCCCTGACGTCGTAAGTTTCAACCGCTCTACTGGGCGAATCCAGCAAGGCACTAGCCGCAAGCACGATGGTCGTAATTGTCTTCGTCTTCATTTACAGATTCTGTTCGAGGTCTTGATTACCGGCGTGCTTCACCGTCCAACTGGATCGCGCGTGCACGCAGATGCGCCAGCGAAGCGCAGCCGTCATTGATCGGACATCGGCCTTGCGCCTTCGTAGCCCGAGTCTGACGGTAGAACTTCAATTCAAAAGGACGGCTAGTTCTCTGCAGGGAAGTCGGCCTTGATGAAGTCAAGTCAACTCACAAGTATGTCCCTCATTGCTGGTGGCCTTGATTTCAACTTCCTCAAGCTCAAGCTCTGGCACTTCACGCTTGCCATTTGCGACCCGCCGAGCCGCGGCTCCCCTGAGCGAAGATGACCGCCCGATGCTTCGCGGCCGTGGCCGATGTTGAGCGTTTTCATTGGCCCCGTTAACAATGCGAGCTCCTATTGTCTTTTGATCGCAGACAGATCCTGCATTCTGCGGCGCCAATCCCGACAAAGCAGGCGACTGCACGCAACTAACAAGCAGCGGAGCAAAAGCCGGGCCAAATCGCCTGATGCCTTCGCCGTGCGCAAACAGATGAACGCAGCAACGCCGCGCGGCGGCCCTTCTGCGTGAAAACGGGCGATGCCTGTTCGTCGCCCGCCAATGTTGTCGCAAACTCGCCATTGCACAGGAGCAAAACGACTGCCCCGCCCGACAATTGCAGCGCGCCCTATTCATCTTTGCTGGCGATCGCCGTGATCGGTTCAAGGTTTGAATGGGGCGCAAGAGGCAGGCATTTTTGTTGCACTCATCGTCGTGAGCTTCGCCCGGCATGCGTCAGGCAGATGTAGAGCATCGGGACGTAAGCCCGGCCACCTCAAGCTAGCTCGGCGATGTTTACAGATTGAGGAAGTATAGCCTGCTGCATCGCAGCTACCTATTCAACGCTTACGCCGTTTGCTCTCAGCCGGTTCGCGGCCTTAAGCTGGTCTGCGATGCGATCGGAGATGTCGCCGATTTCAGCTTGCAAGTCGGCCTGGATGTTCGGAAACCGAGCCCGTAATAGCGAGACTCAGCCCGTTCGTTGAATATCTCAAGTGCGGCCCGAATCGAGCTCCTCTCGAGCAATCGGGCCATCATAGCGGGAACACCCTGGAGGGCGCGGGGCTGGCGTTGCTGGTGACCATGATCATCATCGGCGCGCCGATCATCGCGTTCCGGCAATTCTGGCGCCGGCGCCGCCGACGGCGATCATGGCGCGATGATCGCGCTGTCGACATTGATACCGACGCCGACGATCCTCATCCTGCTGGTGCCGGTGTTGGTGCCGCCAGCGTTGGCCCGCTCGCACGCAGCCCCTTAGGCTGAAAGTGTCAACGGTCGTTTATAAGACCGATGCGGCGAATAGCGGCGACTCTTATCGAGTCTGCCAATTCTTTGGGAAAGCCCTTGGGGAGGTCCTTTATCACTTTCGCAAAGGCTGCCTCGAAGTTTTCGACGAGATCCTCAAAGATTGCGTGGACTACGGCCGGCCCAACGCCGGAGATTTCGGCGGTCTGTAGGAAATGACGCGGCAAAATATCAGTCATTCCATAGTGGCGATTTTTGCCGACCGACATTGCAAGTTTAAAAGCTTTGCGCTGAATTTGTCCGGCGTCGAGGCTTGGTTGCGCGCTCAAGACATCATAAAGCGGCGTGAGCCGGAAGCGCCCGCCGGGGCTCAGGAATAGGCTAAAATTCTTGGCGTGTCCGTCGGTTGCGCCGATGAGCCAGAACACGATGCTGGCCCGCAAAAATGTCGCGATGTCTTCGGTCGGTTCATCGCTACCCTTGAGCAGTTGCAGGATGTCTTTCATGCCGGGGCCGCCATCCGATTGATATTTCCGGGTGGTGGGTACGGATAGAGCCTGGCAGCAATCTTCTTGAGGAAGGCGCAGCAACCTTTTATCATTGGTCCAGCGCCTATCGAAGCGCTCGACAATCAACGTGCGGCGACCACCAAAATCGGCGATCTCGACGTTCGCCGTTGGTACGCCAAGCGCGGCCAGCAGCTTAAGGCAGAAATATTCGTTCTCGACGCTGTTCGAGAGATCGATCCCGTTCGGCAAACGACCGATTTGCGGTTTGAGAATGTGCGTCGTCGCCGTGGTACCAGTCGGCTTGTACCATTTGCCATCTCGCCGCAGCAGGGCGGTCTTCTCCTGGGCACCAGCGATGGAAATCCGGAAATCGTCGTCTTCCCCCATCCCAAGTGGAGCGCTCGCAAGGTTCTTGATGATGGCGGCGACATCGCGGTCGGTGACAGCCTTCCCTTCGATCGTACCGGCAGGTCCAGGATCGACACGCTGTGGAAGAAACTGGAGTGCACCAACGCAATCATGCCCGAGTGCAGAGAGCATGCTGTAGGCGTCAGTACCTTTTGCCCCCACCCGCTCCGCGACTCGTTTGCGTATCTGTTCGCTATCGGGCAACAGGTTGTCAAACACGGCGATTACAGGTGCGCCGATATAGCGGTCTTCGCGCAAGGGCAGCGATAGCGAGATTGGGAAGGTCGATTCCCAGGAGAGCCATTGCGGAGTGTAACGAAAGTCGATCGCACCGCTGGACTCGCGCCGGAGCATGCCTGCCAGGCGTGCGTTGACGAACACATTCAGGGGCGCGTTTGCTGGAGGCCGGCCCATCAGAAAATGTCCTCGATGTCAGTCGAGGTGGCCTTGCTGCGGGTACGGACCACCAGTTCAAGATTGAGCGCGGCCAGCGCCTCCATGAGGGTGTGGAGCTGAATGGCAGGCTCGCCCGCTTCCAGTCGGGATACGGTGCCCTGACGCAGATGGATCTGCTTTCCTAAGCCTGACTGGGTAAGTCCGGCCTGTCGGCGGACCCGCCGTAGAATGGCGCCGAGTTGCTTTTCCGTACGAGCAATATGCTGCGTCATGTGAATCTCCGAGTTCAATATACGCGAATCCGTATAGATCGTCAATATACGCAAATCCGTATATTGTAGTAATATACGCGTATGCGTATATAAAGCAGATATACGCGATCGCGTATCGGCTATTCTCGATTGCGGGCCGTGCGGGTGGTGCTTGGCAAGTCAGTGTTCGGCAACATTCCAAAATGTCATCGATCGCCGCCATCAATGCTGCCGTACTCGAGAGGCGTGCTTATCCGTCGTGCCAGATGGTCGCAAAGACGCATCCGCTGTTGGGATCGAAAAATGCGGCTTGCTCGTCCTTCTTGATCTCCTTGCGCTTGGCCCGAAGCAACTGAGCGAGACAGCATCCCTCACCCGCATTGACCAGAAAGTGGCCGGTCGGTTTGTCCTTGGGGCCGCGTTCGGGTTCGACGACAGGAAATTGCAGCATGCCGAGGATGCGATACTGGCGGCGAGAGCTTCGACTTCAGCCTTTCGAATTTGGCATCTTACGAGCATTCTTGGGCGACTTCTTCAGTTTGCCGCGCGGCACCATCACGACGGGCTGCGGCGGAGGTCTTGGTTCTGTTGTGCTCCTTAAGGCTGAGGTTGTGCGCGGCAAAAAGCCGCCATAACCCCTGCCTCGCAGCGCGTAGCGAGGTGTGCAAGGCGCAAGGGCTGAAGGAAGTTGGAACAACTTTTTTGGGGCACCGCGGACCGTGGGGGGAGCCAAAACCGAAGGCCTGTCCTTGCGCCGCGCTGAGGGGCGACGCCCCTAAGCTGCTGCCGCGGCAGCGGCGATACAATGCTTTATAGAACTAAAGGCGCGCAGGGCTTGGGAATAGAAGTATTTCCAAAGCCTCGGGGAGAGTGGTGCTCCGGCGGCACCGGCCTTTGACCGGCACCCGTCTGACGCGGCAGCGATAGCGACGGTGGCTGACCGCCGGACCGCTTCAGCGAGTGCCCCCGGCGAGGAGAACCTTATGTCTTGCGCGAGAGTCGTGACCCGAGGCCGAGACAGCATGCTCGGTGAGCTGGCGCATAGACGAGGTCGTCACCGCATGTATGGCGGTCTGCGCACCTCAAGGTCCTCTTGCTCGTCAATGAGCAGTTTGAGCACATTCTAAACTGTTTGAACGCCAAATTGAACGAGCATATGCGGCGGCATCATCGACAGCAGGCGTTGCATTAGCCGGCAAAGTTCTAGTTTGGACCCCCGATCCCCCTAAGCTTTTCGGCGGCAAACGATCTTACTTCGCGCCACCTCAGGCGGGCGCGGCGCCGCGACGTCGTGGCATGTCTTCGGCTGATGGCGGCGGCAAGACCGCTGTGAGGCGCCGGCGGCGGCATTCAGGTGAGCTCGATGGCCGGCCAAGTTTTTGCCGACGGGATGTGGACGGAAATCAACATGGTTCCCTGCACAGCGGCGCCGGAGCCACGCATCCCTATTCATCAGAACTTCACGTTGAAGGTGGCATTCAGTCCGTTCTGGGTGATGCCTGAACCGAACTGACCCTGGTAGGCGACGCCAAGGGTGCTGTTGCTCGAAAGCTGGAAATCCAGACCGGATTCGACGAGTGCCACGTCCTTGCCAATGGATAGGCCTGAAGCTGCAAAAGGGCTGGACCCAGCAGCAAAGCTGGCGGTCGACAGCGGAATGAGGTCACCTACGGCATGACGCCAGCCAATATCGGCTCGCGCAGTCGTGGCGATCTGGCCAAGTTGAAGACGGGTGGTCGCGTAGACGCCGAGAGTGGAGAGCGTCGTATCCATCGTGCCAGCGCGCACATTAAGCGCCGCTCCGTTCAATCCCCTTTCGAAAATCCCATCGGTCGCGACTCGAAGATGGGCGAGATTGGCATAGGGCTCGATCACCGACCCGTCACCGAGATGGACTTTATAGCCGAGTTCTCCAAAAATCTGGAACGTGCCTGCATCGTAATCCGAGATCAAGTTGTCGTTGAACCCTGGGAACTTCACGTTGCGGCTCATCTCGAGATCGTGCCATGTATAGGCAAGGCCTGAACGGAAGGCGATGGCCCCTTCTGGCACGGTCCACTCGGTGCCGGCATAGGTCCCGAACGTGTAATTGTCGCTGCGGCCTGACGACGAGGCCGCGCCGACCTTGAAAATGGAACGGCTATAGCCTGCAACAACACCGACCCGCCAGTCGTCAAATGCCGACGTGTCTATCCCGGTCATAAAGCCGCTGATGGTGGATCTAGTGCTCGCACCATTGCTATCGCCCGATTGGGTCGTCCATCCGCCAAAAGCAGAAGCCCACGCTGCATACCCCTGCAGATCAGAAGAAGCCGGGCCGACCAGGCCTGTGGCAGAGGCAGAATTGCCGCGCGACCTCTTCTGCTCAGGACCATAACCCATCACCGCCATCGCTGAGGTTGGCGCGCCGCCAAACGCCTGTTCGAGACGGTTGTAGACTGCCGAACGCGCGTAGAAACTATCATTGACACGTCTGCCCTGCTCTGACGCATAGATGGACGGAGAAAGTTGACGCAGCCCAGATGTCACCGCCGTTCCGTCCGGCGCGGAAAAGTCGAGCGCCGCGAGAAGCGGGTGCAGCCCTATAGCCGCGTTGCCAGCTACTCGATCGAGCGCCGTGCCCACCTGGCGGCTGCTGGCATCGGCTCCATAACGCGAATAGGCATCGGATGGGCGGGAGAGTGTCAAGGCGTAGGTGTTGTCGCCTTGAGCCGTGGCACTCGCCAGCAAGGTTGGCGATTGCAGGGCTGTCGTCACGTTCGCGAACGAGCCTGTGAGATTTGTTGCATTCAGCCACTGATCGGAGGAGACGTTAAAGCCGCTGCCATACCAGCCGCGCTGCGGGGTGATCGTGAGCGTACCGTCGAGCGTTGCATTGCCATTGACCACGAGATGGCTGAACGCGCCAGCATCGTTTACGGCGACCTGCAAGCGACCGGTCGAGGTTTGCAGATAGTCGCCATTCACCTTGATGCTGTTGTCAAGGCCGCCGATGAGGGGCGCGACAGCACCGCTGTTGGTGAAGCGACCATTTTCATTGAGCAGATAACTGCCGTTACCTGATAGCGTTGCGCCTTGCGCAACCGTTGCGTCGTACACCTCGTGATTGCCAGTCAATGTCGTGGCGCCACCGGCGAACTGCAGCGAAAGATTGTTGCGTCCAACGATATTACCGTCGTAGCGGGTTGCAAAGCTTGCGTCAGGCTGTTGCGTTGAGTGACCGCTCGCGTCAGGCGTCAAACCGAACGTTAATCTGGTCAGACGTGGAGAACCGTTCTCGTCGACCTGGTTGTAGTCAGACAGGATGTCCCCTGACAGCATTGCGCCACGCATCACATTGATCTCGCCGACGTAACCATTGTTCGACATGTACATCGCCGCATGATTGCCAGCCAGGCGACCGGTCAGATCGAACTTGCTGACGAGCGGACCTGCGATTTCGCTCAGCATCGGGGCCGGTTTGGTGCCAATCGTGCGAATATACGAACCACGATATTCATAGTCATTGCCAACCACATTGTTGCCAAAGTCGAAACTTGCCGCGATGTGCTGATTCCGATGATCTCGCCCGGGTGTACCGATTTGATCTCGCCCAGGATTCCGAGATGATCTCGCCCACCATTCCGATTTGATGTCGCCCGGGGCGCGAGGCGTTCTGGCTGTCTGGTTTCTGGCATCGGTGAAGCCGCGGGGTCAACCTTGAATCGCGGCTTGAAGCCTTTCTTCGTCTGCTGTTGGTCTGCTGTGGGGCATGTGGGCAACGCTCTTTGCGTTGTCCAAGCGCAGCGGCATGTCCACAGCGCCACTGGCTCAGGTCTTTCGGTCGGGTTTGCGGGTTCGCCGCAGGCTCTCGCCGTTGAGATCGATCCGGTGGGCGTTGTGGACCAGGCGGTCGAGGACGGCATCGGCGTAGGTGGGATCGCCGATCAGCGCGTGCCATTGATCGACGGGGAGCTGGCTGGTGACGATGGTGGAGCGGTGGCCGTAGCGGTCCTCGAGGATCTCCAGGAGGTCGTAGCGGGCTGCGGCGTCGAGCGGCTCGAGGCCCCAGTCGTCGAGGATGAGGAGATCGACGCGGCCGAGCGCACGCAGGATGCGGGGATGGCGGCCGTCGCCGCGCGCCAAAGCGAGATCGCTGAACAGCCGCGGGACACGCTGATAGAGCACCGAGCGATTATCGCGGCAGGCCTTGTTGCCGAGCGCCGAGGCGAGCCAGCTCTTGCCAACGCCGGAGGGCCCGCAGATCAGCAGGTTGGCGTGGTCGTCGATCCATTGGCCTTCGACCAGCATCGTCAGCAGGCTGCGGTCGAGGCCGCGCGGGGTGCGATAGTCGATGTCCTCGACGCAGGCCTGCTGGCGCAGCTTGGCGTATTGCAGCCGCTTCGAGAGCCGCTTGTCGCGTCGCAGCGAGGCTTCGCGTTCGAGCAGCAGCGCGAGCCATTCGGCATGGCCGAGGCTGGCGGCCTCGCCGCCGGCTTCGATGTCGGCAAAGGCCTTGGCCATGCCGTGAAGGCCGAGTGCGTGGAGTTGATCGAGGGTCGGATGCGTGAGCAAGGCGTGATCTCCTAGTTGTAGTAGCGCGGCCCGCGGATGTTGGGATGAAGGACCGGCGCGTCGTCCGCGGGGCGCTTGGGTGAAGGACGCCGATCGAGATTGTTGGCGAGGATCGATTTGACCGAGCCGTAGGTGCGCGCGCCGATGTCGATCGCCCGCATGGCGGCGGCATCGAGCCGCTGTTGCCCGTAGGATCGGGCGAGCCGGATGATGCCGAGGCAAGCGCGGAAGCCCTGCTCGGGGTGCGCCCGCTCATCGAGGATCAGGTCGCACAGCGCGGCGGTGGCCGGCCCGATCGTGGCGGCGTCCTTGCGGATGCGCTCGATGGTCCAGCCGGCGTAGCGCCGATGACTGGACGCCATGTGCTCCGGCACGGTGGTGTGCTTGTGGTTGCCGCTCATGCGCTGATGCGCGGCGATCCGATCACCCTTGTGGAAAATCTCGACGGTGCGGGCGGTGAAGCGCACCTCGACCTCGGCGCGGACGAAGCGATGCGGGACGCTGTAGTAATGCGCCTCGACCTCGACGTGATAGTCGATGCTGACCCGGCAGATCCGCCACTCGGCGAACACGTAAGGGCTCTCCGGCAAGGCCTTCAGCGCCGGCCGGTCGATCTCCTCCAGCAGCTTGCGGCGGGTGACGCCGAGCCGCCGGATCGGCCGCTCCTCGTTGAGCCGGGTCAGCAAATCGGCGATCGCCGCATTGACCTCGGCGAGGCTGTAGAAGATGCGGTGGCGCAGCCGCCCGAGCAGCCAGCGCTCGACCATGAGCACCGCCTGTTCGACCTTCGCCTTGTCCCGTGGCCGTCGCGGCCTCGCCGGCAGAATGGCGGTGCCGTAATGCGCCGCCATGTCGGCATAGCTGCGGTTGATCTGCGGGTCGTAGAGGCAAGCCTTGATCACCGCGACCTTGGTGTTGTCCGGCACCAGCAGCGCCGGCACGCCGCCGATCGCCTCGAAGGCGCCGACGTGGCCGTCGATCCAGTCGGCGAGCCCCTGGGTCCAGGTCGCCTGCGCGTAGGTGAAGCTCGATGCGCCGAGCACCGCGACGAAGATCTGGGCGGCGCGCCGCTCGCCGGTCAGCCGGTCGATCACCACCGGCACGCCGTCGCCCGCATAGTCGACGAACAGCTTGTCGCCGGCCGCATGCGACTGGCGCATCGTCACCGACAGGCCGCCTTCCCAGGCCCGGTAGAGTTCGCAGAACCGCGAATAGCGATACCCGCCGGGTTCGCTTGCGATGTACTCCTCCCACAGGATCGACAGCGTCACGTGCTTGCGCTTGAGCTCGCGATGCACCGCCGCCCAGTCCGGCTCCGCCTGCCGGCGATGGCCCCGCCGGGTGCCGGGACCGGCACCGGCGCTGGCGAACAGCCAGGCTTCCAGCACCGCGTCGGTGACGTCATCGGGCAACGGCCAGCTCAGCCCCGTCGCCTCGAACCGGCGGATCGTCAACCGCACCGTCGAAGCGGCTGTCCCCACCCGCCGCGCGATCTCACGGGTCGCCATCCCGGCCGATCTCAATCTGATCACATCGCGCACATGGCGCATCGCAAACCTCTCCGTCGGCATCCAGGTCCCCCTTCGCAAAGCCGAAAGGCGGGACCGTAGCGGAGCCAGAAGAGGCCTCGTCACCCCGGGCGACATCATCCCGGAATGGTGGGCGAGATCATCTCGGAATGGCGGGCGAGATCAAATCGGAATGGTGGGCGAGATCATTCCGGAATGGTGGGCGACATCGAGCGGAATCAGCAGCGATGCCATGCTCGCCGAGAGCCTGCACGTCGCCACGCTGAGTCAGCGTGTGATCCTTACCATAGGCGAACATGACACCGCGCCCATAGGCGCCGTCGGCGTACACGCGGGTCCCGGGCGGGACCATGATGTGATTGTTTTCGCCGTCGACGCGGATGCCGGCGCCCCCTGCTCCTTTCGAAAGCAGGTCGGCGCGCTGGACCACAGTGTTGCCGCTGCCATAGACGTGCAGTCCCAGTCCGAGCGTAGCTGTATTGTATGTATTTGGCAGATAGGTGGTACCCTCAGCACTGCGAGCGAAGAAGGGATTGTCGTTGACCAGATTCTGGCCGTTTCCGTAGATGGAGTACCCGAACAAACTGCGCCGATCGATACTGTAACCTATATCTTGAAACGCGGCGATCTCCGCCTCCATCGGGGCGGTGTAGTTCCGGTATTGCTGGTGGCTCAACAGGCTATTCTTCAATTCGCTGTGCGCCATAAAGTCCTTCGATCGCAGCGGAATACCTGGCATGGCACCGGCCAGCACTTCGTTCACATGCTCCCCTCTGAAATAGCCTTGATCACGTCGCAGATCGAAAACGTCGGCAGCTGGCTGGTTCGGGCATTGGGAACAATAAATCGCCTGCCCCGGCTGAGCCTGTTTGCCATTGTCATCGTACAAATGACTCGCCCACCGATTTATCGTTTCGGAAATATACAGCCCGTCGGCACGACCAATGAAGGCAGCACCAGTCATACCGAGCAGATGCGCGTTCTCGTGCACGCTAACGGCTGAAAGGTTTGTGCTCGGTGTCATAGACACTTGGGACGGGACGTAGGTGTACGGTGAAAATCCCATCTGGCCGATGCCGATCGCGCCATGAGCACCAGATTCAAGTTCGCCCGGATCCTGACCGGTGAGCGCAGCCTGCACCTTCGTGCCGGCTCCATGAGAAGGGGACACGCCCCAGGCGTTGTTATCGTAGTCCGCGCTGATACTAATAATCGCTGGCGATTGACCAGGGATGACCTTGATGATTTCAGCCCAATACCGAATCCCGGTAAGCACCTGATCTATCTCCCAACGAGACAAATTGCGCGATGAAGATCCCGGATCGGCCTCGTCGGCGCTGAGTATGCGAACCCGCATGAACGGCACACCGTTCGAATCAGCGACATCGTAAATTTCGACGGCCCTACTGGGCGACCTCAGCACCGCTGTAACTGTAAGCACGACGGCCGCGATTGTCTTCGTATTCATACTACCCATTCTATTCGAGGCGTTGATTGCAGCTGGTTGCCATCACACGTTCGACCATGCGCACGCGTGATGCGCTTGAGCAAAGCGCGCCTGCCGTTGATCAAACACTGGCTGTGCGCATTCGCGGCGACAACCTGACGGCCGCACCGCAATATCAAAGGAAGGCTCCTCCCGTGGAGGTGACCTGATGAATCCGGGTCAACTCACAGAGGCGCACTCGCTGATGACGTTTACTTCCATTTCCTGGAGCTCAGTGCCCGGTGCATGAAGTTCGCCATGTGCGTCCGGCTGAACGCGGCCCACCATGAGCGGATATCCTCGACGTCTGCAGCGCAGGCTGCGATCCGTCCTTTAGATTGTGTCGTCAACAATGCGAGCTCGTGCTACCTCTGATCGTAGGAAGATCCCTGGGTTCTGCAGCGACATCCCGACAAAGTAGGTGGCTGCACACAATTGGTAAGCAGGGGAGCAAAAGCCGGGCCAATTGCCTGACGCTTTGCGCATACGCGCAGCCGGCTGAACCCTGCGTGCATGCGCGGTCATCTGTGTGAAAGCAGGCGGCTTCTGTTCGGCGCCCACCAATATTGTCGCAAACTCGCCATGCATAGAAGCACAACGAGCGCTGCGCCCGACAATTGCAACGCGCTTGCTCATCTTTGCCGGCGATTGCCGCGATCCGTTCAAGTTTTGAAACGGGCCGCAAGAGGCAGGCATTCTTATTGCATTCATCGTCGTGAGCTTCGTCCTGGCATGCGTCAGGAATGTAGGGCACCGGGACGCGGGCCCAGCCCACCTCAAGCTAGATGACGTGCAGAGCAAGTGAAGTGCAATGCGCCCGACCTCGCTGGTCGAAATGCTCAGGCCGGCGATCGTGCCTCAGACGGATCGAGGATGGGCAAGCAATCTACTCGGCAGAAACCGGAGCCGGTCCTCGTTCCGGCAGACGAACGCTTGACCGGCCGCGCCGTGTTAGGTGCAACGATCGGCAATATTCTCGAATTCTACGACTTTGGGACCTATAGCTTTTTCGCGATCCAGATCGGACAAGCGTTTTTCCCGGCAAGCGACCCGTTCGCCAGCCTCATGCTGTCGCTCGCAACCTTCGGCGCGGGTTTCGTGACCAGGCCGATCGGGGCCATCGTGCTCGGCTCGTATTCGGATCGGGCCGGGCGCCGGCCCGCGATGACCGCCAGCTTTGTCCTGATGAGCGCCGCGATCCTTGTGTTAGCGCTCACCCCCTCATACGGGACAATAGGAGCTGCTGCTCCGCTCCTGGTCATTGTCGCGCGTTTGGTGCAAGGCTTCGCGCTCGGCGGTGAGGTTGGTCCGACAACTGCCTATTTGCTGGAAGCGGCGCCGGCCGAGGGGCGCGGTCTTGCTGTCTCGTTTCAGCCTGCCAGCCAACAAATCGCTGCAACGGCCGGGGCGCTTGTTGGAGAAATACTCTCCCTGACCATGACAAGCGAGGCACTCAACGCGTACGGATGGCGGATCGCGCTCTTGCTCGGCGCCGCTACGCTGCCGTTCGGATTTTGGCTGCGGAGCGGCTTGCCCGAAACGTTGCACCGGCCCCAAGCGCCGACTCCGGGCGTTCACCCTGTAAGAAGATTGCCTGCCACTCGCCGTATCATGAGCTTGGGATTCGTCGTCCTGGCCAGTTGCACGATCATCACCTACGTCACGGGATATATGACCACCTATGCACTGAACACCCTACAAGTTTCCGCGCCTCTCGCCTTTGGCACCACGCTCGTTAGCAATACGGTAGGAATTGCTGCCGCGCTGCTGGGCGGCTGGCTCGCAGACCGCGCGGGCCGCCGGCACATCATGATATGGCCGCAGATCGCTGCGTTGTTGATGACCTATCCGGTGTTCTTCTGGATCTCAGAGAGCCGCAGTGCCCTCGCACTTCTCGGGGGTCTCGGCGCGCTCACACTTATCGGAACGATTCCGTATAGCGCCTTCTATGTGAGCATGGCCGAAGGTTTGCCCAAGAACATTCGTGGTGGCGCCTTCGCGATCATCTACGCTTTTGCGATAGCGATCTTCGGAGGCACAGCTCAACCAGTCGTCACCTGGCTGATCTATCTTACCGGGAGCGCGCTGGCGCCCGCCTGGTACATGCTTATCGCTAGCGCGGCTGGGCTCCTTGCCATGCTCATGATGCCGGAGACGGCACCGCTCAAAATTAACAGCGCTGTAAACAAGCAAAGCCCGCTATAGCGTGGCGAATGCGCTATTTTTCCAACGTGCAGCAGCGCGTGCTGGGGCTCATCTTCGGCAATCCTCAGCACAGCTTCTATACGTCGGAAATCTTTCGAAGCGTCCGTTCCAGCAACCGGCCTTACTTACTATTTGCGCGCCGCTGCAGAGCTTCACAGCGCTTCATGAGCTGCTCAAACGGCTCAGGTTCGCCGAGAAGTAATCCAGCGTCGATCGTCTTTTGATAATCGGCCTCAAGGTCCTTACGCATCTTTTCGTCAGGAACTAACTGAAGCTTGCCGGATACCGCGGCGTGATAGTCGATGACATTGCCGTCGCGATCTTTCTCCCGGAAGAACTTGCTCTTCCAATCGGCGACTTCCTGCGCCAGCACTTTGTCATCGAAGGCAGCTTGCGCAAATCCCTTATCATCGAGCTTCACGAGATCGTACCAATGGCGCGACACACGATCGCCCGCGATACCCTGAGCGCAAAGAACGTGGACGGCCGTTGCTTTCTCCCAAACGGTGCGCTTGGGAAGCATGATTTTTGGGGTCGCTACAGGAAACTCGAGCTCGGGCAGGGATTTCGCCGCATCGCAGGTGATCTCTCTCGTCTCGGACGGCTCACCGGTCGAGCGCGCACCGAATTCAAGCTTGATCCAGGGCGGAACATAGTCCGAGCCCTGGGTCAGCTTTTCATAGTCGACATAGATGACATCGTTCTCACCACGGAACGTGACGTCGACTCCTGTAGCTGCTGCGTGTTTCTGTAGGACAGGAAGGGTCTTGTCTTTGACCCAGGCGGTGAGCCGCTCGCGCGCAAGCTTTGTCCACTTGTCGGCCTGGCTTCGCGAAGCGGG
This sequence comes from Bradyrhizobium sp. USDA 4503, assembly GCF_054055815.1. Taxonomy (NCBI): domain Bacteria; kingdom Pseudomonadati; phylum Pseudomonadota; class Alphaproteobacteria; order Hyphomicrobiales; family Nitrobacteraceae; genus Bradyrhizobium; species Bradyrhizobium sp. USDA 4503. The sequence continues at coordinate 7,702,785 of NZ_JBSRXS010000001.1, read as the reverse complement.
TATGGGTGGGTCGCCCGTGGCAAGCTCAGGAATGATCCGGCGGATATCGTAAGTGAGATCGATATCCTCCGAGAACCGTTCGATGACGTCGTAACCTTTGGAGAGGGACGTACCTCCCTTAAAGACAAGATGCTCACCCAATTCAGAGTCAAAGAGTCCTTGCAGGGCCCAAACGGCCCAGATGTCCTTCTCCAAAAGATGGACCGGGCGGCCTGAGGCGGTGGCGGCGACGCCAAGTGCCTCAGGCCTCTCGTCACGAGAGAGCGTCAGGTAAAGTTCAGCCATGATTTAGAAGGGATTGGCTGACGGATTTCGACATCCACGGAGGCATCGCGCGACGCAGCGCGACGAGATCCTGCAAAGTGTCGTCGGGCAGCTTGCGCTTCAATACCTTAAGAGCCTCGCCCGCCTCTCGCTCGCCGAGCCAGGCAAGAGCCCGGATTGCCTGTCCAGCAATCGAGTCTGTCGGCAGAAGCATCCAGTGCGGTGCATGCCGCATCTCAACCGTCTGTGCTCCGAGACGAAACTGACGATCAGGACCGGAGGTCAAATAGACGAGCTTCGTCGGCACTTGCGTAGTGAGACCAAGTTTATTCGCGGCCGCGGCTCCGTGTGGAACGATCGTTTCCGCGTGCGTGGAAGCCAGCGCTTCGATGACCTTTTCGGCAGCCGGCGCGCGTATGCCAAAACGTGTTTTCACTGGCAGAGCGTAGAGCCCATGGGCAAGACGCATCAACTCGTTGCGTTTGGCGAGACGCTTCAAAGCTTGATCGACCGCAGCACGGCTTCCCAAATGCAAAACTTCCTTAGCACCGATCAAAGTGCCTTCTGGAAGCGCTTGGGCATAACTCAAAATACGCTCGGCGACGGTTTGCATGGCTTCCCTCCGTTGTCAGAAACATATGCCAATTTCTGACAAAACGCAAGGTTTATCGAAATAAACAATAAAAATCAATAGCTTATCCACTGCTTGATATTACTTGGCAGGGGCCAAAATCAGAACGGCAAGGGCATGAAAGGCCATGAGCGTGTGGGGTCTCATTGCTCGGGGCATCGAACGGTGGGCTCAATCCTCAAGCCCTCCGTCGGCAAACGAGATAGAGGCGGCAGAAGCGCGGCGTGGAGGGCCAGGAAAAAACGTGGGATCGGACATCGCGAGCGCGATTCCGGCTCTCCCTTGAACACTCTATTATGGGTGCTGGGTATCGAAGAACACGCACACTGAAAGATTGGCCGTTACACACTTCAGCGGTTAGCAGGGCACAAACTACAGATCACGACTACCTTAGCACCACGCCCGGCTTGGATACTCAACGGAGCCCTGCTCGTCCGGAGGCTTCCGTCCTCAATAGTTCTTCCCTAAGATCTCCGCGCCTGCTTCGGCCGAATAGCGGGGCTTTTTTGTCTCATTGGACAACATAGCTTGCCGAAGTTCTTAGAACGGCCCTTCTCCGAAGACCCATCCCTCCCTGAAACCGCCGGCACGGAGCCCTGAGGCTCGACAGCTTCCCTTCGGCAAGCTATATACGAACATACAGCGAACAAAACCCTTCTAGTTGCGAGTGCCTCGCGATACATCTCGACTGAAGTATTTCCCCAGTAGATCATGAAGTTAGGGGCAGGCAGCTCGCCCCTTTTCTGGATGACGCCGACTCTGGAGTGGTAGCGATTGTCCTTGTTCCGTCATTTGCATGACGAGGCTTTTTTGGCCTTCTCGCGCGATCACAAGCACCTGTACGCGGCTTGTCTGCTCGACCTCCTTGAACGCTTCTTTTCAGGCGCGCCGTCGTTCCCGACTCCGCAGCAGGTCGTCCACGCGATCTACGACGTCATGCGCGCCAACCCGACCCTCTGGAGCGAAGGCGATGACTTCGGCACCCTGCCTGAAATGATCTCGGCAGGTCGCCGCCGTATCCGGAAGGCCGACGTCGCGCTCGCGTCCGAGAAGGGCGACAAGGCGCTCGGTCTGGCGCGGCAACTCTACGCGCGGCTGCTCGCCTGGGGTTGGCTTGAGGAGGAGGAATACGGGCTCCGTGTCACGGTCGACATGGCTATGGGACCGCTGCTCGTGATCCAGCGGCTCGCGAGCCTCAATAAGGATCTCTCGCAGCGGTTCGGCGGCTTGATTGTGCAGATACGCCTCAATCTCGAGGCTGTCGAAAAGCTGAAGCCCGAGATCACCGACCGCAAGCAGCGCGAAGCCGCGCTCGCCGTCCGCGAGGCACGCAACCAAGCCGACCAGTTTACCAAGAGCCTGCGGGCCATTCTGGCCGACCTGAAGCGGATCCGACGGACCGTCATGGAATCGAAGACGGTGGCTACCCGGCTGGAAGCCTTCTTCGAGGAGTTCGTCGACCAGCTCCTGCTGAAGGATTTCGAGTCCATCCTCACCGTCAACCATCCGTATCGCTTCCGCGATGCCATCGTCGATCTCGCACGGCGGATCTCCTACACCCCGGACACCATGCAGGTCCTCGCCGAGGAGTACACCGCTTCCAGCATGGCCGCCGACGTCGAGGACGGTCGAATGGCGGCGGCCGACGATCTGCTCGCAATCGAAAACATCTTCGAACAGATCGGCGAGATGTTCGAACGGATCGAGGCCTTCCGCAGGCAGCTCGAAGCCCGGGTCCGCAACACCATCAAGTACGCCGAGCGCGGCGGGCAAGGACTCGTCGGCCGGGCCGGCGACCTGGTGCGGCGGCTGGACGCTCTGCTGCGAGACGGCAAGCACGACAAGTCGACCGTCGAGTGGAGCATCGAGCCGCTGCGGTCGCCCTGGTCGGAGCACCATCAGGCGCCGGCCAGGCAGCCGCGCCGCCCGGTCGAGGCGAGGGAGCTCGCCGGCCCGCCCTCGGACCCGTTGTACGAGCTGAGGAAGAAGCTCCGTCTCGAGTACATCGCTCGCATCGCGCCCCGGCCCGAGGATGTCCGACGATTCCTTGAGGGCCAGGTGCCGCCATTCGCGACCAAGGAAGCTCGCTTCATGGAAATCGACACCGTGGACGACTTCCTCGCCTTCGATTGCGCCCGCCGCTATGCGCTGACGGGCGAGGTTCCGCCGCAGGTCGCGGCCGGATTCGATCTGGAGCCGCGCCCAGACACGCCGCCACACGACAGCGAATGGCTTCGTTGCGCGAACTTCCTGGTCAGGCGATCCGGCAGGCTCCGGAAAGCGGAGGCGCCCCATGCTCAGTGAGTTCGAACACGTCGAGCGCTCCTTCGGTGCGGAAAAGGCGGCCGACCTCCGCAAAGCGCTGCACTTCCTGCTGCGGCGGCAGTTCGTGTTCGCGGGAGATCCCAGAACCGGAACCGTCTACAACATGATCATGGACGGCCGCTTCCGCAATGTGGTCGATGGCTTCTTCGATAGTTGCGGATACCGCCTCCATCGCGATCCGGAGGCGCAGTGGGCCGGCATCGTCGCCATGGACGAGGACGTGCCGCTGCCCCGGATGAAGCTCGACGAAACCATCGTCATTCTGGTGCTGGCAGCGTACTGGCAGCAAGAGGTGAACGTCGGAGCGGTCGAAGACCGGGCCGTCGTGGTCGCCACCTTGAACGACCTGTTCGACCGGTACCGCGAGATGGCGCAACACGGCGGCGGAGGCGCGATCTCGGCCGCCCGCTTCCGCGATATCCTGCGCGAGGCCGCCCAGCGCAGCCTTGTCGAGATCGGCGACTTCGACGACGAGCAGCAGGATTGCGAGGTCAGGATCCGCCCGATGATCAAGCTGATCAGCGGCGGCGACGCCCTGCAACGGCTCGAGCGCTACGTGCGCAGCGAGGAGGCCCGCTTTCCGCAGCCCCCGGGAGACGAGGCATGATGGAGCTACGCCACCTGACGATGGTGAACTGGCACCTGTTCGACGTCGCGGACATCGACGTGACGGGGCACGTCGGCGTCCTTGGCGAGAACCGTTCCGGCAAATCGACGATCCTCGACATGGCCCAAGTCGTGCTTACCGGCGGCAGCCGACGGTTCCTGCGCCTGAACGCAGTCGCCGGCGACAGCGGAAAGTCGCGTAGTGGCTCGAAGCGCAGCGTCGTCGACTACTGTCTCGGCACGCTCGGCGAGGACCAGCGCCGGCGCGACGAGGCGCGCACCTACGTCGCGCTCGGTTTTGAAGACACGGAAAGCGCGCGGCCGCCGGTCACAATCGGCATGGCGCTCGAGGCGCGGAAATCAGACAGCAGGGAAACCGTGCTGGCGCTGTTCGTCACCGTCGGCGCCGTTCTAAGCTCCAAGGACTTCATCGAACAGCGAGGGAAGTTGCAGTTCCCGGCGCAGTGGGAAGACGTGCGCGCCCGGATCGTCGCGGCGGTTGGCGAAGGCAACTTCGTCAACCACCGCGATCGGGCCGGCGACTACGTCCGCGAGTACATGCGCCATCTCCTGCCGCATTCGCCCTACGGCGAGCAGAACGCAAGCGCCCTGCAAAAGTCGATCGTCAATGCGATGACGCTCGATCACAACCAGACGGCCACGCAGTTCGTGCGGAACTATATCCTCGAGGACAGTCCGATCGGGATCAAGGAGCTGCGCGAGTCGATCCAGACCTACCGCAATATCAGCGAAACGATCCGGAAAATGCGCCTCAGACTCGAAGCCCTGAGGGCACTTCGGGGGGTTCTCGCCGCACTCGAAGAGGCGCTCGAGACCAAGTTCAGGGAGGAGTGGATCGCCAAACGCGCGGCCTGGCTCGCGGCGCGGGCGATCAACCTGGACTTTAAGACCAAACGGCGTACCGAGATGGCGCGCCGAGATGCCGCAGCAAAAGAGCTCGAATTCATCGAGGAGGACGTCAAGGCCATCGATCAGGAGATCGAACGCCTGACGGCGGCGATCGCCGAGCACGATGCCAAGACCGGAAGAAAGTCGCTGCAGCAGAGCGCCGATGTGGCCGCGCAGGCGGCGCACCGCGCCTCGGCCGAGTTCAAGGCACGCCTGGATAACATCCGCAGCCTATATCCGCTCCGGGCGATGTGCGCGGACTCTTTCGAAGACTTCGTCCCTGCGCTGGAGCGTCTTCTAACCGCCGCCGTCGGGGCCGACATAGCGGGCGTCTCAGACGAGCTCTCCGCGGCCGAGAAATCCTTCGCGACCAGCGGTGCGAAATGGCTGCCGAAGATCGACGAAGCGCGTCAGGCGATCATCGCGGAGCTTTCCGGGCTGCGAGGCCGGCGCGACGAGGTGCTCGAACGGGTCCGACAGCACGCCTCCGGAGGGGCGCGGGCCTATCTTGGCGACGACACTGAACTCCTCTGCCGAAGGCTCCGGCAGAAGGGAATGGCCCCGCGCGTGCTCTGTGACATCATCGAAGTCGCCGAACCCGAATGGGTGGGGGCCGCCGAGGCGCTCCTCGGCCGCGACCGGGAGGCGGTGTTCGTGGACAGAGCGGACATCAGCGCCGCCACGGCGATGTTCAAGGAAGGCCGCCGCGAGTTTCGCCACGCATCCCTCGTGAGCCTGAACAAGCTCGAGCAGTTCAGGGCCAAGCCGGAGCGCGGCAGTTTCCCCTCCATCTTCCGGAGCCAGGATCCGGACGCGATGGCGTTCATCATGCGCCGCTACGGCACGGTCCGTCTCGCCGATACGCTCGACCAGTTCAACAGGCCCGGCCGGGCCATCATGAAGGACGGCCTCTACGACGATGGACTCGTCAGGACCCATCGCTGGATCGAAGCCTCGCAGCACAAGATCGGAAAGGCGGCCCAGGCGAACGCCCTGCGCTCCCTGCAAGATCAGGCCGAGGAACTGGATCGGCTCCTGGCCGACAAGAGCAAGGAGGCCCAAGCCGCGGAGCAGGCCTTTGCCGCTCTGAAGAACATCTGTGAGGGGCATGACGACCTGAAGGCTTTCGCTGCGGCCTTCGCGGCCGCGCAGATCGAGATCGGCGAAGCCCATGCCAGACTCGATGCACTCGATGGCGCGGGCGACGGCGGCCTTCGCGACAAGAAGCGAGCGCAGCAGAAGCTGAAGGACAAGAGGCTCGACGAGAGAAGGACCCAGCAGAAGGCGTTTGGCGAGCATGACGGCGAACTCAGATCGGCCGAGAGGAGGCTCGGAGATGGGGAGAACGTGCCGGGCTCCGAGCTCAACCTGCGGGTCGCCCGATCGATCTACCGCAAGACCTTCCCGCTCTACTCCGCCGCGAAAGGCAGGCTCGTCTACCGCGAGCGCCTCGATGCCGCAGCAAAAGGCGGTTTTGCTGAGAAACACCGTGCCATCGCAGACAAGGCGGTTAAAGATGCCGACGCCTCGGACGTCGAGCGCGTCCGGATCGAGCGCCGGGTTCGCGAGTTCCTCTACGATTACTTCGACCAATTCGGGATGAGCTCGCAAGTTGGCGCCGAAAGCGAGCCGCTACGCGAGGTGAAGCCCTGGATGGAGCAGCTCATCTCGGATATCGAATCCAACGAGCTGCGCCAGTACGAACGGCAGGCCCGAGAAGCGGCAGAAAAGGCCTCGACGCTACTTCGCGGCGAGTTCATCAACGCGCTCACGGCCCGGATCGGCAAGATGGAGCGGGAACTGCAGTCGTTGAACCGTAGCCTCTACGCACATCCCTTCCACAACGAGAGATATTCGTTCCATCGCACCCAAGTCGTGGAATTCCAGCCCATCCTGAAGATCATCGAGATCGCCAAGACCTCTCCGGAGGCGCTCGACATGCTGTTCCGGGGCGATGTGCCCGATGACTTCCCGCACAAGGATACGATCCTTGCACTCGAGGCGCTGCTAGAGGATCCCGACAAGGACTTCACCCAGTTTGAGGACTACCGCAACTTCTACACCTTCGAGATCCACATGGAGGATGTCGCTACCGGCCGCTCGACCCGCTGGGAGCAGCGGCGCGGCACCGGATCGGGCGCCGAACAGCAGGTCCCCATCTATGTCGCCATCGGCGCTTCGCTCGCCGCCGTCTACGGCAGCGCCGAGCGTCGTACGGGCAAGCCCGCCGGCTTCGCTCTCGCCATGTTCGACGAGGCGTTCTCGAAAATGGACGGCAAGAACCAGCGGCAGATGATGAGCTTCTATAAGGATCTCGGGCTCCAATTCGTGATCGCGGCGCCGTTCGAGAAGCGGGTCGCCGTGCTCGAGCACATGGATACGATCGTGGAAGTGGACCGCATTGGCGAGCAGTCCAGAGCCACCGTGGTGCAACTGAAAGAGAAGGCCAAGCGCGAGCTGATGGCCATCGATCCGGACCTGATGTCCGAAGATGAGCTCGCCAGCCGTTTGGCCGCCGAATAGCCATGGCGCGGCGTTTCACGGACGCGAACGGTCTCTTGAATGACCTGCTCGATCGCTTCGAGGGCGGTGCCGCAAGCCCGATCGCGCACCCGGATTATGCCGCCTTCGCCTCGGTCGTCGCGGCGGACGCCTTCCTCAAGCAGATCAGGGAAGCCGAAGGTACCGGCGCGGTGTCCGTCGGCTGGGGCCGAGGCGTCAAGCGGGATCAGGTCGCACACGTGCGGCTGGCCTCGGCGGAGATCCTATACCGATATCTCGACCGCACCCCCGCGTCACGGATTGCGCAGGACGCTGCGGCAAGGCTTGCCGCCGGATCGGCGCTGCGCGACTCTCTGAAGAACAGCGCTTCCCAAATCGCCGAGGTCTGGGGACGGGGGAAGACGTGGCACGGATTCGCTTCGTCCGACGTCGAGATGCTGCGCGACGCCTTCGTTCTCGCCCAGGCCATCCTGGACGACAAGCATCTGGACGTCGACTACAAGACCTTCTCGCGACGGACGGTGGGTCACAGCAAGACGCTCGAACGCATCGAGGGGGCGGTCGTGCGGCTCCTGAGCGGCATCCTGGAGTTTCCGCCCGGCGCCCGGCCCCGCGAGGCACTGCGGGCAATCGGACTGGAACGCTTCGCGCCACCGCTGCTGGTCGCAGGAAAAATCGACCTCGAGGGAGCCGACCTCTCCAGGATTTCTCCACATTATCTCGGAATCACTCCCAACGAAGCAGATCGCGTCCGTTTTCGGGAGCCGCCGGCGTACATTCTGACGATCGAAAACTTCGCAAGCTTCAACCGGCACATTGCCGAGGCGGACCCCGGTCGACTGGGAACGACGATGTACGTCGGCGGTTACCCCTCGCTCGCCACCCAGCAGGCACTGCGGATGATCGCAGGGTCGGTATCCGAACAGACGCCAATCTTTCATTGGTCGGACATCGATCCCGACGGGACCTGGATCTTCCACACCATCGAGCGCGCCATCGGCCGACCGATCCGCCCCCACCTGATGAGCGCCGAAATTGCCGAGCGCTCGGGACAAGTGCCGTCCAAAAAATCCGCACCCGCCAGATGCTCACCAGAGTCCGGTATCGCGCGGCTGGCAGCGTACCTGGCAGAAGACGGAGCCAAGACGCTTGAGCAGGAAGAACTCGATCCCGTTTTGCCAGAGCTTCGTTAGAAAATCCGTGTCGGTGTGAGGCCGACATCGCGCCGTCCGCAGTTCAAGGATCTCGGCCGGCGATGGTTGAACAACACCTGCGATCGGCGAAGCGGACGCCATGAGTAAGGCGGCTGCTTGCCGGGATCGAAAAACGCCGTCGGCACGCGCTCGACACGCCCCCAAGTACCGCCTGCTCTCCAGAAAAGATCGCGTCCCCCGTTTTCCTGAGTTGCATACCCACCCTCGTGGTCAAGCGCATGCGCGCAAGGGCGACGCCTGCGATCCAGGTGACGGCGCAGGACCATTTCCATCTCGCCAATGCCCGCGAAGGCATCGTGGCCGATGTTGTCGTCCGGACGCAAGTAATGGGTAGTGGGGCGATGTCTACCTTGTCGACGAGCTCATCAATCGCGGCACATATGCGCAGAATTCCGTCTGGTGCAGCCTGAATTCAGGACGAAGGAGCCTGTTCCGACCGCAAGCCGGCCGATCGCCAATCTTACACCCGCCCCTGCCGACTGGCGTCGCAGATTGGCAATCGGCACCCTGGAATACTTCACGTCTACCGGAGCACAGGGCCCCGATTCCATCATAGATACCGAGGATGGTCTCTATGACGTGGGCAGCTCCTTGAACGGCGAAGGCATCTCGTCCGGCGATGCACCTTCTGTGCGGCGTCAACGCGCCGGGCCGATCATTCACTTCGCCTATGTCACTGACAAGCCGCAGTCGGTCAGGTCGACCACGACGTCGCTTGTAGAAACGACGCCCTTGCGGTGAGTGATCGCCAGCACGGTCACATCTTTGGCTAGCGTACGGATATGGTTCATAATGTCCTGCTCGGTTTCTTCGTCGAGCGCGGAGCTGGCCTCGTCAAGAAGAAGGATCGCCGGCTCGCCATAAAGCGCGCGGGCAATAGCAATGCGCTGGCGCTCCCCGCCGGAAAGCTTCAAACCACGTTCTCCAATTGCAGTGTCAAATCCTTCAGGCAAGGCCTCGATCAAGGGGAGAATAGCGGCTTTTTCCGACGCAGCGCGAAGGCGCACCTCGTTGCGGGGCCGCCCTAGCAGGATGTTGTCGGCTAGGGACTCATTGAGCAACATCACGTCCTGCGGTACGACAGCAACTGCGGCATACCAATCCGCGCGTTCGATGCCCGCTATATCGGTTCCATCTACCAGAATACGACCGCGGTCCGGTTCAATCGATTTCAAGACGAGCTTAAAGATTGTCGATTTTCCCGATCCCGATTCACCGACAACGAAGGTGATCCCACCCCGCCCAGCCACAAACGAGACGTCCGTAACGCCACGACCGTTGTCGTAGGCGTAACCAATGCCCTCGAAAGAGAGCTGGCCAGCGGAGGGCGTGAAATCTTGAGCGTGAGATGGTCTCCGCTCTTCGGGTGCGGCCCATAGTCTAGCCAGAGGGATGAGGTCGGCTCGCGACCGCGCCGCGTCAGAGATGGCACGCGCAACCATCTCGAATGGCATATTGAGCTGGAGTAGAAGCGTGTTGAATAGCACCATATCCCCGATGGTGACCGCCCCGACCTGGTATTCAGGTATGAGAAGGAGAAACGTGACCGCAAATTGTAGCGCGACGGCTGGGCCGAGCACGGCGATGTAGGCAACGCGTTGCAACACATAGGCGCGCCAGTTATCACGCACCTCCCGCGCCGTCATCGTAAAGCGCTGGCTCATCCACGAATGACTGCCGAAATAGCGCAGGGTGTCCATGGAGCTCATGACGTTGCCAACGAAACGCGCATTGTCCTGTCCGGCTTCTCTGGCTCGTTCCAGGAACACGTACGCCCGACGCGTGGAGCTCCACGTCAATGTAATCAGGACTGCCCCATAGACGACGACGATTGCAGCGATCTGGATATTGAGGAGCGCGCCGAGAGTAACGAACGTAAGTAGAAGTTGTGTTGCAGCAGGGATGAAGACGACGATCCCAAGCTGGACCAAAGCCGTCAGGGCGCTGCGCCCGCGCGCGGCCGCATTCTGTATCTCTACGGGATTGTGCTCAAGAAAAAAGGCTGCGGTTTTCCTCAGGATGCGATCAAAGAAGCCCGTTGCAGCGATGAAGCCCAGGTTCTCGGCTGTCATGAAGGACAGATACTGCAGCATGCGCTGCAATGCGGAGGCTACCCCAAGTAGGACCGCATAGCCTGCGAACCCCCACGCAAGCACCGACATGTCTTCCTCGCGCGGGAGACGGTCAATGAGACAAGAAAATACATAGGGCGCTGCGACGCTGGTCGCGCTTGAGATCAGCACCACTGCGACAACGACGAGAAGCAACCACCGATCGGAGCGCCAGTACGCATGCAAAATTTCGGAAACCGGTGATAACGTGCTGCCGTGCGACATATCTAGCGGACAGAGGAATGGGCTTTGCTTAGGTTGAAAGAGCCGACATAGCCCTTTCGCACGATGATTCCATGCAAGCGCACGTGAAGATTCTCGATGAGGACTCGGCGGACTTTCCGTTTACCATTGCTTGGCTTCAAATCAATTGATCCAGCACGGTCATCAACTCACCAAGGCTGGTAGGTTGTCGTCTGCCTTCTCACATGAGAGACCATTTTTGTGGCGAGGTGGCTGAACGCCAGCTGCGAATTTTGCGATTCTTGTTTGGCGATTGACAACTCGACGGAGCGCTATGGATCTCACCTCGAAGCGCGCCGAGGCAACATTAGGCAGGAGGTCTGAACTCAACGATTTTGCCCGCGTTTTAATCTCGTCCCGGGTTGGTGACAAAGCGGAGCTCAGCAGCGCGCGTTGCCTGATCGTTGTTAAGCACCCTGTCCCTATCCGCGCGATCCCAAAGCTCCTGTGGCGAAACTTGAACAGCTTCAGAGACCGGAACGCAACGGCTTTGATCAAACCGCGGTTGGCTTGGCCTTTGAACATAGCCGGACGCACACATGTGCTCAGTAAGTCTTGATCTTTACCGGCAGGTGAGCCTTGGAGGCTTACAGCGCGATAAATGTATTCGGGCGTTCTGAAGTTCGCGGCTATATTGGAAAGTATGGCATCCGGGGTGCTCAATCGGGAACACCGAGTAGCCCGCCTGCCTCGTCCGCCTGCCTCTTTGCCTTTGGCGGACCGATTTCGGAGTTGTCGGGATGCTCGCACGCGCGCCGCGACCCAGCGCACTTCTTTTCCTGTCCGCAGTGCTCCTCACAGACCGGCTGGCCGCTCATCAAGAGCAGATTCAGCCAGCTCGACCAGGCGAAGCCTCATATGGGACGCGCCGAGTCGCCTGCGAGTCCCAGACCGCGTTCAGTTTCTCAGACGGCTTTGCAGTGCCCGCCGATCGACGACGAGGTTCCTAAGGTTCAGGTCTGGCTGCGGACCTGCCGCTAATCGACTGACCAGTGCCCGCGTGCCAACCACGAAGACGCCGCAGTCATACTCATTCCTCTGCTGGCTTATGGGCGCGTCTTGCAGGTTGGCTCCGACTCGTTCAGCGATCCTGCTGCGTATCATTATGTCCTAGAACTGAGTCATAGTGATAGGCAACGAGCCGAACGCGGCGATCCACCAGCAGGAACGACCAATGGGAGCCAAGGCGATTGAGGTCTGTAGCGCTAGCATCATTCACCTGCAAGAACAGGATTCACCGGCAAGAACAGGAAGTCGGCTGTAGCCGGAGGAGGAGGACGCGACCGCTGTCCAGCTAGCGGCCGGCGCCTCTATCCTCGTTCTATGCTTGGTTGTCTTCCGTCGTTAGTGCTGCACGCACGAGGGATCGGTCAAACAGAAGAATAAGTCGCAGATACCATCCAATGGGTCATCCGCGCATTGAGGATATGACGTATCGGCTACCTGCACCTTGGTGGCGACTGGTTGGGCGGCAACCTCAGCAACAAAGGTCGGCACCGCCGCCGTTCCAAGCGCGAGGGCGCTCGCAGTCACAATCACGAATTTTTTCATTCTAGAGTCGCTTCCCTAGGTTGGCCCCAGCCGTCCACCACGTCTATATGACCTCACCGCAAGTGGTAAAATTGATTTTCTTGATTGGGTCTATCTACGGAATGGATACGTTCGGATATCTCGGCAGGGCCTCGCCTTAAGTCAATCGGAGTCAGCGGAGCCGTTTATGCTCGAGCTCTCGCCCAGCCATCGAAGCTATCGATACATCTGTCGAAGCAATCGAAGCATTGATCCTGGCACACGGTGCGTTGCATTGGTTGGGACTGCACGGGGTTTCCCGACGGCCCCTGCGTCACTCTCCGGATGAGTGTATACGCGATTTCTTCACCGCCGATACGACCAATTGCGGAGATCGCTCTACTAGTTCCTTTTTCTTATGGCTGCGCTGCAGGCCACACCGCAAGGCTTTCGCCGCTGTGGTGCCAAGTCTGGTGCAGCACCGGGCAAGTTAGTCCCTACGACCTCATCAACCGAATGAAATCGTTGAGGCCAAGATTCACGATCGCGAGGATTGAGCGACCGATCCGGGCAAAGCAGATCCCCTAGCATTACAGTTGTAATTTTTGCTTGAGATGCGCTTTGCGCGCGTTGGCTTGATGAGCCCTGCGCCAGGATGACCATGTGGGCATGCGGGATGCGCCGCTGGGCGAGCTTCATGGCGATGCGGCGGATTTCCTGGATCGACCAGCGGATCAAGAACGATGCTTCGGTCGGGGCCGCGGTCGCGTTTTTTTAAGCAATGCTCCGGTGTTGGCCCGATGACGGATGACGGCCATCGTGGCGAAGGCAAGCATGACCAGTGAGACATGGCGATGCCAGCCATGCCAGGAGCGGGTTTCGTTGTGATCAAGACCGAGCTCGTTCTTGGCGGTTTCGAAGCTGTCTTCGATGGCCCAGCGATGGCCTTCCACGGATACCAGCTTCTGCATGGACGTGCCCTTGGGGCACCATGTGGAGAAGAAGGCTAAGCTGTTGTCGGCAATATTGCGGCGGATCAGAAGACCTCGGGTCCATTCCCCGGCAAGGTCGTCGTTGTATTCGCCGGCGTCGAGATCGGCCAGCTCAAGATAGGCCCAGTCGTGCCAGCGCGGACCTTTGGTTCCTTCGCCGGACGGCAGGCGGCGCCAGGCCTTCTTGGGAAGGCTCTGCGCGATCGTAGAGGCAGTGCCGGCGACAGGCTGCTGCTTGCCCCAGGAATAGAACACGTGATTGGAAGCAACCCCCAGAACATAGCCTTTGCCCGCCTTGCGCAGCAGGGTTTCGATCGCTCCCGTGCCATACACGCTGTCCGCTGCTACGAACGAGAACGGCACCTTTGCGGCGATCGCGCGAGCGATCATTTGATGCGCGATCCGGGGCTTCGTCGCAAAGCTCACATCGCTCGGGACATGTGCGGCCTTCAGGCGAGCGGGTTCGTCCGTCCATTCCTTTGGCAGGTAGAGCGCCCGATCGATGAAGGCATGGCCATGCCGCGACACATAGGAGGCAAACACTCCGATCTGGCAATTGGTGATCTTGCCCGCCGAGCCAGTGTACTGGCGCGCGACCCCACACGAGGCCTTGCCCTGTTTCAAAAAGCCGGTCTCATCGATGACCAGAACCGCGTCCTCGTCACCCAGCGTTTCCAGCGCGTACTCACGTACAATATCGCGCAGCGCGTCGGCATCCCACTGCCCCCGACCCAGAATCGCCTGCTGGCGCCACGGGCCTGGATCGCCAGCCGCTTCCGCCCGCATCCAACCCGTCTTGCGCGGCTCGTTGCCCAACAGTCCGTCGAGAAATTGCCCCGCCGAGGCCGCGACCCGCTCTTGCGTAAACAGCGGACGGATGCGTTGCTTGGCATCTCGCAACGACGAAGCCCACAGCGTCAGCGTATCCTCAACCGACGCGCCACCAATCATCAGATCCCGAATCATGGTCGCCCATAGATTCAGAACCTTCAGGAAGATGCAACTGTAATGCTAGGTGGTGTGGACTCTAAGGATTCCCTTTTGAGGGCAAATCAGATTCAAGGCGTCTTTTTGGGAGGCAGTCTTGGGTGTGATGGATCGTTTGGTGTTGAGTGCGTATTTCGCAAAAACGGGACAGCGGTTTCGCTAACTGACGGACAGCAGTTTCGCTAAATCGCGGACGGCGTGGCGGCGCTGGCTTTTGGTTGCCTGGTTGTTGAAGTCAGTTGGTATTCGTTTCGCTGTTTTCGACGTCGGTCAAGGGGCGCGCGGCTTTTTTCCTTCGCATGCTGTCGCCTTCGAGGGCGATACGGTGGGAGTTGTGGATGATCGGCCCAAAGCACGTCGATCATTCAGGACCTCGAGACAAGCTCAGCCACCACAGAATTGTCGGCCCTCCGAGCGGCCATTGATACGGCCGCGTATCGTGAAAGCGCACCCACCGCTGCGTACCCACCCTTTCCGTGCTGCAGGCGTTGGAATTGCCGCTGATCGCGTTGGACTCGTCTGGCGCCGACCAAGGCCGGCGAAGCAGTGGCAGCCGAAGTCGACGAACGGGAAGATGAGGGCAATTGCCCTCCGTCAACGCCCGTCAGTGAATCGATGTCGGCCCGAGCGGCTGCGTACCAGAAGCAGATTACCGGCCTTGATCCGGGTTCGGCCGTGGTGCTGAACAACGTCAAGTTCGACGGATGTCGGCAGAGCGACGGTACCATGCTTGAGGCCAAAGGGCCTGGCTACGCGCAATTCATCGTTGCCAGCGCCGATGCGGTTCAAAGCTGGTACCAAGGCTGGACCAGCATCCTTGAGTGGACGGAGAGGCAGGCCGAAACCGCCCTCGCGGCCCGCAAATTGGAGTGGCATTTTGCGGAAAAGCTTGCGAGCGAATACTATGCCCGGAAGTTTCGGGCCAGCCCGTATGCGAGGACAATGTACGATCCACCCCTTTAGAAGATGACGATGGACAGGCACTCCTTCCAGATTCGAAGTCAATGGCGTCAGCGGCCGGAAACCGCGCTGCAGGCTGCAACTCATCTTGCGAGATTGCTGCTGGCTCTGTCCAACCTTCATCCAGGACTCAAACGCTGGTTCAAGAAATCCTCAAACCGGCCGTCTCAGGTAGCGTTTTGCCCCATGCCGCCGGAGGCGAGCGAGCTCGAAGCCATTCTCAAAGACGGCGCCCAGTTCAGGGGCACAGTCCCGCCAGAGCCGTGGCCGGAGCGCGGTTTCCATGCGAGCGCCTGGAACGGCGTCCGTGGAGACGTCGGCTAGTTTCAGCCTCAAAATCGGTGCGTATGACGGCAAGCTCGCGGCCTTCAACCGCTTCGAACTCGTTTTGACGTAACGCTCCAGTCGAAGGTTCGCTAATTTCAGCAGAGGTCATCAGGGTGTTGCTTCCGCTATTAATGCAGAAATGCAGAAATGCAGAAATGGAGAAATGGAGCCATCTTGGCTTTGATGTGATGAGCAACAAATGGCTCCATGAGGGGCCGATGGATCTAGACCTTACGTGGCCCGCCGGCGGCTGGATGTCGTACGTGAAAGGCCGACGTGATTTCGATCCTCCGGAGGGCATGAATGTCGAGTCCATGGGGGATGGCATCGTGGTGTCCGTAACCTCCGAGATTTTCTCAGATGCCCAGCCGGAGCACGTCAACGCAGCAAATCGGCTGAACGAGGCTGTTGTTTCAGTGCGGACGGCGGAGAATGAATTAGCCTCCCAACCGGACAGCCGGCGGGTCAGTCCTATCCGGTGAAAAAAGGCGTCGGCACCGGCGAGTTTGCGGAACCTGTCCAACCATGTAAGGGCCAAAAAGGGCCAAAACCGCGAAATTTTAACCTACTAGGCCTCCAATTTTCGACTAATCGAGAGGAAAGTCTATATTTTGTCGATGGCTTACGAAGCAACCGAGGAGCACAAAACTAGTACAGCCGAGGGCATCTCGGCCGTCGACAAGGTTGTTTTGGGCCACGGTCAACGCACCGTTCAAGCGGGATATCAGCGCGGCAACGCTCCAGCACTGCATTGCGCGGGCGGAGCTTGGCGAGTGGCCAGTCCACGTCGCGACGTTCTTCACCGACGTTTCGCCGCACTTGATTTTGAGTTTTGCTGCCGGTCACGGTATCTCCAAGTCCAAGCTTGCCGAAGCGTACGTGGTCATGAAGACCAAAACGGGCGAGCAAAATCTGGATTTGGAGAGCGATCTTGTCCCACTGGCGACTGTTGCTCGATAGAGCAATTACCGGTTTAGAGCGCTTTCGATCCAACGGACAGCCTGTTCCTGATTGGGTGCTTGGAGGCGGTACCGCTCTGATGATTCATAGCGCGCACCGCCTCAGCAAAGCATTTGCGCTTGGGCTTGCCGTCGACGACAGCTGAACGATCTCGATCGAACCGCAACACGCCATCTTGGCGGCGTCCTTGATGTTGGCCTGAGGCCACGGCAAAGGCGCTGCCCGACGCCGTCCAGGTCGCCGAGCCCACGCGAATCCTCGCGCTCCGTCAGGAATCCCAGCAGAGCACAATGTCGCTTCCACGCAACGCCAACCGGTCAGGAGCCCGATGGCTGTGACAAGATCGGCTATTCCGACCAGAGCCAGCGTCTCGAGCGGCACTTTCGGGCATCGATTCACGATCGATGCAAGCCTGGCTCGGCAGCCTTCCTTACGCAACTCAAGCTCAGGATCGTTGCGCCTCCGCCGGGCTGCGTCTGCCAGACTTTCGCACTGCCGGATTTAGCGACGATGGCGCCATCTCGCCAAAATCAGCTCTGCGATGAACAATGGACGGCCAGCACAGTCGCAAGTGCTTCACTTTCTTCAAGCGATGAAACTCGTCAGCTGATCGACAGCTAAACCCTCTAGCAATGAGACCGTCTATATCCGGACAAGGCTGGGCTTGATGGGCTCAAAATCTGGAACAGAAGAAGGAGCGGGATCCCCTCAACATACCGCCCCGTCGAGAACCAGATCCGCTCCATTTTATAGCCGTTTGTGCATGTCTCGGTTTCCGACCCTCGCGGCTCGCTCAAATCGGATCAACTTGTCCGATTGATATCGACAAGGCTACCAAAGGGAAAATGGAATGCACCCGTTTGATAATATTGGCCCGTCTGCGGCTTTTAAGAATTGCGTCGAGCAGCAACCAGAAGAAACCGGGCAAGCAGACTTTGAGCAGCGGCTTGGAGAGCCTCAGCCGAGCCTCCAAACATCAGATGCGCCCGGGGCCGGATCGTCCCGGACTGACACGGAAGGCAATTTGAGAGCGCAGGCTATTCAGGGGGACGAACGGTGCGCAGCTGCATCCTTTATCAGGACGCGCGCTCAGCTTGCCGCGACGCTCACCTGCGCAACCGTTGCGGAACTCAGAAGAGAAATCGAACTCGCTGCGCAAAAATCGGCACGATGGTCGCAAGCAACTGGGCCATCAGCCGGCGGCATCGATCGTGGCCGCGTTTACGACGAGGTGGTGGCATCGTCGTACGCTGAGCTGCAGCGCTTTCAGAATCACGCCAGCCATTGCAAGCCACGCGTACTGGACCGTCAAAGCGCGATGGACCATTTGCGTTCCATGGCGGCTTTGCGTTACGACGTCGCCCCCTGGAATATTTGGGGAGGCCAACAACTTGATCTGGGTCGCGCAGCGGCAGCGCACATGAGAGGGGACACCTATTCTTCGCCTTTTGTATCACTGTCCGAGGAGGCCTCACAACTGCTCCTGTCGCCGGACGATGACAACGAGTATGGCGCCAAAGCAATTGCGGAAAGCGCGAACGAGTTGCACACCTATACGGTACCACGGGTCACCACCTGGACGGCCGAAGAGATCGTCAGTATCCTTGAGGACGGGACCGAGAATGATGAACCCAATCTTGCATGGGTGAGCGATACCCCAACCGAGGAGCGCGAGGTACTGTTTCTGGGCGGGAATCTGGATGACTATCGGACCGCTAGCGAATTGAATCCATACAGAAAGTCACAGACGAGAGGATGAGGCTAAAAGGGTGCGAGAAAGCGCGACATCTCTTGTTGCGCTGCTTGGAAAAATCGGAAGCAGCGTTGCGGCATCTATAATGCCTGATCGGAGTGGCCAGCGCCTGCTGGCCGGGTAGCGGACGTCGACCATCAAAGTGTCCGCCGAGATCTGTATCATCTTCAAATTCGTCGCACATGTCGTCGGAGGGAAGCGAGGTATTTCGCTCGCCGACGGACCAATATGATCCATTATAATCGCCAGAGCTCCCGCTCGGTCTGACACCAATGCCAGCAGAGCACAACGAGCTTGCCGCCACGCCGACGGGGTCGTGGCCGTCACAAGATCAGTGTTTGCAGAGAAGCAGCTCCGCCCTCAGCGGCCGGGACACTCGGAAGAACGAAAAGCCCCAGCACCTTCTGGGAGGCCTGGAGGCCGGGATGCTGAGGCTCTCGTCGCCTTATCCAAGAGAACAAAAAGGATAGGCAGGCTCATTGTGCATTGCAAAGTCGATTCGTCAAACAAGAGCGCATAGTTTTCTTTTGGCATGCCAACCATCCGAAGCAATCCCTCTGGAGGTTTACTTGTCAGTTGGCGGCGCACATGCAGGCCTTTCGCGGCGAGCGCGACGACATCCGGCCGTATCGTCTTCGGGATCACGCACATGTTTCTCCGGCTGCCGCGCTCAGCGGCTGGCTTCGTGCCCACGCGCCGATCTTCGGCGTCACCAATGGCCTCATAGAGAGCTTACTTGCCCGTGATTGGAAATGATCCGGCTCTCCGGCCGACGAGCGTCTCGTGGATTTGGTGCGTGTTCTCTTCCTCCGAGCTCCATCCTTTGGGAGATGGAGCCTGAGGAGGCCCGGTGCGGCTCAGGTAATCCGCCGAGCCGAATTGGAGGCATGAAAGCTGCCATCGAACGGCATGCTGCCGCAAGACAAGAAGCTCACTAGATTCCCAGTAGCCCTATCTGCGCTGACACGTGCCCAGCGTCGGGAAGGTGGTACAACGCCTGGCCGCCGGCTGCGGTGCTCAACAAGGACTTGCAAAACGCAGGTGTGAGCTTGCCGCGGTGGATCACGACGTGGTTGCGCCCCTCGGCGGCTCGAGCGTTCTGCCAGTGCCGATTATAGCCGCGCTGTTCATCGGACTTCACGTGGCAAGCGGCGAAGTCACGGTCCCCCAGCATTGGCAATTGCCAGGCATGTACCGGCCGCTCGGTATGGATGTGCACCCACATCGGGCTTGGCCTCGCACCACTGCTCAGCGCCTTGGGCTGCAGCTTGACCTCGAACAGCTTCCCTGGCTCTCCCTGCAAGGCGCGCGGTGGATCGACTGGCGCCAATTCCCCCGCCGCCCGCAATTGTTCAAGGTACCTTTGGGACGGAAACGCATAGGTCTTCATGCAATCGCTCGTGATTGCCGCCTTTCGCACGTTCAATGATTTTGCCTGCCCCTGCACCTCGGACTGCATCGCCTTAAGCCGAGATATTTTTTTGTGCACTTCGGGCACTTGCGCCGGCGTGAGCAGGCTCAGGCGAGGCTCCTCCAGCGCGGCTATAGCGGCTATACAGGCCTCAGTCTCGGCATCCTGCGTCTGCAAGCGCTTACTGACGAGATCCAAGACGTGGTCGGCGTCCTCGGGCTTCATCTGGCGCGCTTGCGAGACGGCACTTTGTTGAGCCGGAACGCTGAATTGCAGCAGTTCATCCAGTCGCTTAAGTAATCCCGCCAGCGCTTCCCTTGAGGGCGGAGCCTGCCACATCCGGAGGTGCTCGGTAGCAGAGGTTGAGGCGCTCGCGCGTGCCTCCTCCGCGGTCACGAGTTTTTTGGTACCGAGGTCCGAGAGCACGATAACCTTGCCGGTCGGGGTCGTGGCCGCATCGGGCCTGGCGAGTTGCGGCTCGGGTGGGCGGGCCGTCGAACTCCCCTCGCCTGCGGCCGCTGCGCGCCTTCCTTTGCCCTTTCTGCGCGCTCTGCTGCTTTCACCCACCATGGCGGCATTTTCCGGCAGCGCAGGCCGGACCGGCGGTTCAATTGTGGCTGCCAACTTTGGCTGCAGTGCCAGCAACCGCATGACTTCGTTCGCCGTAAGCCACGCACCTTCCACGATCTGGTCCAGCAACTGCAACGGAAGGTCAGCTCCTGATCCGGCTTCCCTCAGCGTGGCAACCATGGAACTCACTCCTGAAGCGAATTCCGAAAGCCGCTCCATGACGCCTTCCAGAACGGCGCGATGTTCGGCGTCGAGCGATGCCCCGTTGCTGTACATAACGGCATGGCCGGTCGAGACGAATGCTGGAAAAACATCTTCGATGAAGGTCCCGAGCAGACGCACCTGCCCGTTCTCGCCCATGAGGGCTTGGTGCGCGTCTGGTTCCAACGTGCTCACTTGCGAGTCAATCAAGAGCTTCGCGAGAGCTATCCGGGTTTGCAGATACATGCACTTCGTATTGAGCGCATGGCCGGTATGCAGCCTTAGTGCGGCCTCTTCGGCCTCGCGCATCGCGGGCGTAGCGCTTGGCAAGTCCGCAGTAGCTGCGCAGACGGATTGCATCCGCTCCAAGCGCAGTGTCTTCTTTCCCCACCACTCCATGTGGGCCGCATAATGTTCCGCCACGCTTGCAACCGAGCGGCTCAGCTGGTGGGGCGTAGCGATGCCTTTCAACCTCTCGAGGCATCTCAACGCTTCTTTTCTCTTCGTCTCCAGTTGGTCAACAATCTGCCTGGCCACGGTGTTACATTGGGTGGCTGCGTCAAGCACGTCATCGCGGAGAAGGCGGGCCCGATCGTCGGGCAGAATGCGACGCGCCAAATTTGGGGGCAGATCGGCGTAGTAGTCCAGAGCCGCTGAGCC
This sequence comes from Bradyrhizobium sp. USDA 4503, assembly GCF_054055815.1. Taxonomy (NCBI): domain Bacteria; kingdom Pseudomonadati; phylum Pseudomonadota; class Alphaproteobacteria; order Hyphomicrobiales; family Nitrobacteraceae; genus Bradyrhizobium; species Bradyrhizobium sp. USDA 4503. The sequence continues at coordinate 7,681,650 of NZ_JBSRXS010000001.1, read as the reverse complement.
TGCCCTGACGACTTGGTCGATCAGCTCTTGCGCCTCGGGCAAGTCCCGGGCGCGCATGGCCGCTCGACGACAAGTTTCCAGCTCCTCAAGCAGGCTCTCCAATCTTCGCCTTGCTGCTCTGATCTCGTCCCGCGTTGGCACCACCACATCTGAATCTGGTGGCTGGTGCGCGAGTGGCACGGCTCGCTCCTGAGGCCCGGAGCGCATCCGCTCCACGACGGCGTCGAAGGATCGACTGCGTTCTCCAGGGAGGACGCCGAGTTCCACGGTGCTGTCGGCTGCTGCCGCCCCAACGTGCGATTTCCCGGATCGGCCAATGCCCGTCATGCTTTATCTCCGATTAAGTCGACGATGTGCAGCCTGTCTGGATAGACCGCTTGGCTGACGAGTAGCTGACCAAGAGCGTTCTCCAGGGATGCGCAAAAAATTATGTGGCCTGTGGCTTCATTTCCCGTCGCACCTCCTATGTTGCTGAAGTGCGGGGATGACCGCGTAGGTTGCCGAATAATCAGCTGAAGCACATGACCGCGGACTGACCTGTCCTGGTCGTGATCTGCTTTTCCGAATGCGACAGTACAGGCCGCGAGGCGATCCGTGATCATCCTGCCTCCAGAGCAGTGGTGAGTTCACACGAACTGGATCCAAATGCTGGAGAACACCAGGCAACGACTGTGGTCAGGCAGAAATTGGCCAGCGTAGATCGATCAAGATCTACGCCCCCGCACGCGTCTCACTATCCGGCAAGGAGACTTCGAGAAGAGTTTACGAAGCCAACGGCAACGCACCGACCGTGATGAAACGTTGAAAGCCGATCAGCAACAACATTAGCCCCCGTGCGAAGCGAGCAGAACCGACGTTGCGCAGGTCCCTTTCAAACTACATCTCGCCGAAGCCAGCACCCATCCAGGCTCAATCAGAATACCCTCATAGACATATGGCAGCGAGCGTACCAAGCGCACCGAGCATCAGCCCGATCAGCGAACCGGTTGTCGGAACGTCTCTAAAGAGGAGAAGAGTGAGTATCGGCTCCACCACCAGAATAGCTCCCACCGATATTGCGACAATGATCCAAATATTCTTCAGATGCATGTAGCCCAGCGCGTATCCGAAAACGAGAAGGATGCCACCGAAAGATATCAGCAGAAACATCGGCAAGAGCATTGTCACATCCCCGCCGGCTTTTCCAAACCGCCTTGAGGCAATCAACTCGGCGATGATCGAAATCGCTTCTCCAACGAAAATCGCTGCCACCGCTACAATCTTCAATATCAAGCTCATCGGCCTTTACCGTTGCAGCTATCCAGGAGGCCCGGAGATAGGGCATTTGGGGGGCACCGTTGGCGTTGCCTTTTTCGCTTATCCGGCGCCTGCAGGGCGCCGGGCCGGCTCAACTGTCGCTCCTTACGCGGGCTCGTCAACGCCTGCCTGATTGCCGACCGGCTCGCGACATGCAGCGATTGTTTGGCGCCGATCAAGCCGCTTTCGCTAGCGGCGTCAACGAATGCGGTTCAAGACGAGCCCAACCGCACCGCGTGCCGCCGGCCGCCGACGCGATCAGGGACTAGGCTGCAATCCGCACTGGGAGTGAGGAATAGCCGCGCACGAAATTAGATGCGATTCGCTCGGGTTCGCCGACAACGCTTACGTCTAGCCCTGCACGCAATATTTCGTCCCAGAGGATATTCAACTGCAATTGCGCAAGGTGCCGACCAACGCACCGATGGATACCAAATCCGAACGATAGATGCTGCCGCACATTCTTGCGGTCGATCACAAAGCTGTCGCCATTCTCGATAACTTCTTCATCTCGGTTGCCAGAGATATACCACATAACGACCTTGTCGCCCTTGCTGATCTGCTTGCCACCCAGAATGCAATCTGCCGCGGCGGTGCGGCGCATATGGGCGATCGGTGTCTGGTATCGAATAATCTCCGACACGGCGCTCGACACGAGCGCAGGGTTATCGCGCAGTTTTCGCAGCTCGCCGGGGTACTGATTCATGAATAAGACGCCGCCGGTCATCGAGTTGCGGGTGGTGTCATTGCCTCCGACGATCAGCAGGATCAGATTGCCGAGAAACTCATCCGGCTTCATATGGCGCGTGTCGGGCGAATGTGCCATCAAAGAAATCAGGTCCAGCCGCGGCTCGGCATTAATGCGCTCGTTCCAAAGTCGCGTGAAATACTCAAGACATCCGGACAGGATTGTCCTTCGCTTTTCCCAGCTGTCGATGGCATGGCCGGCTCTCGGAGGTGTGACAGCTACATCTGACCAATAGGTCAGGAGCCGTCGGTCTTCGAAGGGAAAGTCGAAGAGCGTGGCAAGCATCTGCGTCGTCAGCTCGATCGAGACCATATTCACCCAATTGAACGGATCATTGCGCGGCAGCCCGTCCAGAATCACCCTGACCCGCGAGCGGATCAGACTTTCAAACTTCGCCAGGTTATCCGGTGCAACTATCGGACTTACGGTATTGCGCTGCCCGGCGTGTTTTGGAGGACCCATCTTAATGAAGCTCGGGGTCCAATGCTCGTCAGGCACATCGACGATCGTGACACCGTGTTCTGACGAGAATGCCTTATGGTTTGTATCCACCGCGACAATATCGCGGTACTTCGTGACGGACCAATAGGGGCCATAGCAGCTATCTTGGCAGTAGTGAACGGGATCCTCCCTTCGCAGCCGCTCGAAGTACCCCCATATGCTATCATCCTGAAAGCGCTTGGCTTCGCTAACATCCAGCTTGCTCAGCGGGATACTCGACGCCTCATCGGCTCTACGTGCCGATCTCGCTTTCATGATGGTCTCCGCAGATTTTGTTCATTCGAGAGCATACGGGTCCGCATAGTCGCTCTCCACGACCGTCCTCTTGTGTTGATTGCGAGCATGTCCTCGCTCCAACAGAGTATCTCAAAGCGCGAGCCGGCCCCTCCTACCATTTCCGGCAGTCAGAACCGCATTGACTTTCCATATCGATCTGCTTGTGGCTGGCCGAGAGCCATCATCCCATGGTTCGGCGCCAGGGCTGCGCTGTAAAGGGGCGCAAGCTCAGAACGCAGCTCCGCCACCCGCATGCCGCGAGGCTAAGCTTGTCAAACTCGCAACACATACGCGTTTGAGCACCGACCGAGTGCGCAGGTTCACTATCGACTGCCTGCTCTGTCGACGCCAGAACGGCCGATCCTCCACAAGCATAAGGACCTGAGCGACTGATGGTGAGTGGCGCCAGATCCAGCGGCTTTGCTGTCACGGGTCCGCGATAATCATTTCGAGCGGACCAGATCGATGTCACGCGATGTGGCCTTCCTGCGCGGTCTCCAGCGGACTTTCGCGAAAAGTCCTAGGTGCACCAGAATCGAAGAGCAAAAGCGTTGTTGCGTTCGTGCTAGATACGGCCGAAAGTAGCCCATACTCCCTCTTCGCCGTCCCAGCTGCCGCGGCTCGCTGCCTTGGAGTACTCCGTAGCGCGCTGCTCGAAGAAGTTGGCGTGCTCGACCCCATTGAGGATCTCGACCAGCCAGGGCAATGGATGCGGCTTGAGCTGGGTAAACCCGCTCTGACCAGCCTCAAAAAAATCGAAGACCGGGGCAATCCCGAGCTGGGTCAGCCGCCAATCGGCGACATAGCGGACATAGGCATGGATCTGCTCAGGGCGCATGCCATCGATCTCGCCGAGACCAAAGGCGAGATCAACGAAGTTTTCCTCCAGCTTCACCATGGTCCTGGCGACGTCGATGATGTCGTCGCTAACGGAGCGCGTCACCGCGCCAGTTTCGCGGTGCCATTCGTGAAATAGCTTGATGATGCCCTCGCAGTGGAGACTCTCGTCGCGCACTGACCAGCTCACGATTTGTCCCATGCCGTTCATCTTGTTGTGCCGCGGAAAGTTAAGCAGCATGGCAAAGCTCGCGAACAAAGCCATGCCTTCAGTAAAGGCGCCGAACATGGCCAGCGTGCGAGCGACGTCGGCCACAGTATGGACGCCGAATTGGTGCATGTAGTCAGCCTTGGCGCGCATCTGCGCATAGCCGCGGAATGCCTCAAACTCGGCCTTGGGCATGCCAAGCGTCTTGAGCAACAACGCATAGGCGTCAATATGGACGGTCTCCATATTGGTGAAGGCAGCCATCATCATCTGCACGGTGAGCGGCTGGAAAATCGGGATGTAGCGCTTGAGATAATTGTCACCGACCTCGATGTCCGATTGAGTGAAGAAGCGGAATATCTGGGTGAGCAGCGCGCGCTCGTTGGCAGTGACACGATCCGACGCCCAATCCTTGAGGTCGGAGCCGAGCGGAACCTCCTCGCCCATCCAATGGGTCTGCTGCTGACGTTTCCAGAACTCGTAAGCCCAGCCATAGCGATCAACGTCATAGCTTCCGGTCGAGTCCAGGAGGCCGACCCGTCCCTTGCCGATCAACGTGCGCGGATCGACAGCCGAGAGGTCAATCACTGACATGCAAGGCACTCCTCATAGTCGGTGCGCTGCGGCTGCGGTCGTTCCGCCTCGTCACGGCCGCTGATTTTGCCGGCGAACGCTGCGCGCGAGATCGACTTCGAACGGCAGTAATAGAGGCTTTTCAATCCGCGCTCCCATGCCGTCCAATGCAGCATATGGAGATCCCACTTATCGACGTCGGCCGCCAGATAGAGGTTGATCGATTGGCTCTGGCAGATGAACGGCGCGCGGTCGGCGGCGAGCTCGATGATCCAGCGCTGATCAATCTCGAAAGCGGTGCGAAAGATCGCTTTCTCGTGCTCCGAGAGGATGTCGAGATGAGCGACCGATCCCTCGTGCGCTATGATCGACTGCCATATCGCCGGGGTGTTGGCGCCCTTGGCCGTGAGTACCCTGGCGAGATGCGGATTGCGCACCGAGATGGCGCCAGACAATGTCTTATGGGTGTAAATGTTGGCCGGGACTGGCTCGATGCAAGCGCTCGTGCCGCCGCAGATAATGCTGATCGAGGCGGTCGGCGCAATTGCGATCTTATGGCTGAATCGCGCCATCACGCCGCGTTCCAGCGCATCCGGGCAAGGGCCGCGCTCGCGAGCGAGCGTCACCGACGCCGCGTCGGCATCACGCCGGATTTTCCGGAACATGTTCAGATTGAACGACTTGGCCAGGACGCTCTCCATCGGAATGCCCTTGGCCTGAAGGAACGAGTGGAAGCCCATGACACCTAGGCCGACGGAGCGCTCGCGTAGGGCAGCATAGCGGGCACGCCTCATGCCCTCCGGCGCCACCGTGATGAAGTGGGTGAGCACGTTGTCAAGGAAACGCATGATGTCTTCGATGAAGCCCGGCTCCTCGCTCCACCGGTCCCATGTCTCGAGATTGAGCGATGAGAGACAGCACACCGCGGTGCGCTCCTCGTCGCGATGATCGATGCCGGTCGGCAGGGTAATTTCGCTGCACAAATTGGAGGTTGAGACCTTGAGGCCGAGGTCGCGCTGGTGCTTGGGAAGGGCGCGGTTCACGGTGTCGATGAACAAGAGATAAGGCTCGCCGGTCTGCAGCCGGTTCTCAAGGATACGTTGCCACAGCTGGCGAGCGTCGATCTCGCGAACCATTTCGCTGGTCTTTGGACTGCGAAGCGCGAACGCTGTCCCGGCTCGCACGGCATGCATAAATTCGTCAGTAACGTTGATGCCGTGATGCAGGTTGAGGCTCTTACGATTGAAGTCGCCGGACGCCTTCCGGATCTCAAGGAACTCCTCTATCTCGGGATGTTGGACATCGAGATAGACTGCCGCCGAGCCTCGCCGCAACGAGCCTTGACTGATCGCCAGCGTCAGGCCGTCCATGACGTGGATAAACGGGATGATGCCCGAGGTGACACCGCCCTTCACCTTCTCGCCGATCGAGCGAACATTCCCCCAGTAGGTACCGATGCCGCCGCCGTTGGAGGCAAGCCAGACGTTCTCGTTCCAGACGCCGACAATACCTTCGAGCGAATCCGAGACCGAATTGAGGAAGCATGAAATGGGTAGACCACGCAAGCTGCCGCCATTCGAGAGCACCGGCGTCGCCGGCATGAACCACAGTCGGGACATTGCATCATATAGACGCTGAGCATGTGCAACATCGTCCGCAAACGCGCACGATACCCGCGCAAACATGTCCTGGACGCCTTCGCCCGCGAGCAGATAACGGTCGGTCAATGTCAGCTTGCCGAACGATGTCAGGAGGCTGTCGCGCGATCGATCAAGGGCAAGGTCAGACGGCTTTGGAGCTGGCGCGAGGGGACGCGGCAGCGGGGCCAGCGATGGAGGCTGCGCAACAGACCGCTGAAGCGGGGCAAGCTCTGCCTGTGCGTGCGCTGCCCGCACACTGGATGGTGTAACGAGATGACCCTGTTGATCGAAATCAAAAGACGGCGACATCGGCAACCCCGCGATGTTTGGAGCCGGGGCCGCGGACGACTTGCAGGGAGACAAACGTCCCTCAGTGCAAGCGCTCCACCGGGGCACCCCGCCCGAGGACGTTTGTTCTGTCGCGGCAGGTCTCCTGGCTTGCGGGTCGCTGCGGCTGTCGACCTTCCCGGCGCGTTTCTGCGCCAGTGGCCCATGATGACAACCGCTCACCGCCTGCAGTTGCGGGGGCAGCCCCGGAGTAGCCGTTCGGCGCACCGGGTTCCCTCTTAGCTTCCTGTCCTACAAGATAAAGGATGGAAGAACCATGACAGATCTACATCTAGGCGTCACATGCCGAGATTCGTCAAGTCTCGTTTGGGGGACATCAAGCTTCAGAAGAGGACACCGCGAAGTCAATGAATGGAGCGGCCGGCGCCGAGCACCGGTATGTTCCGCTATCCATACACGTCCACCTGTGGCTGTTCAGGCAAATCAATCCAGAAATCCGGCCGACCATTCATCAGTCTATGCTGATCTGGAACGTAGATCCTACCAAAGGCTCTGAGACCGTTTTTTCCGTTCCGATGAGTATGAGCGGATCTTCAGCTCAAGATCTTCGAAGCTATCAGCGTCAACGATCCAGATGAAATCGTGTCTAAGGCGCTGGAAAGCTATCATGGACGTAGCCGACGCAGTCAGCTCCTCGACGCACGACGCTCCCCGCGCGATCTCGCTGCTCGAACGGCTGAGGGCCCTGAAGAACACGAAAGCTCATCGAGCTCGCAGCGGCTAAGCCGCTGTAAGCGCGACGAAACCGGCTCCCTTCGTGAATTTACCGTCGGCGCAAGCCTTGTCTCACAATGAAGGAGCAGGTCCGTCCCACCGAGATCGCCTGGTCAATATCTTTCTAGCCAGTATAGCTGCTGTTCGGCGCGCATAGCAGATCGATTTGGTCGCGGCGCATCTAGGTCGCCGCCCTTCTGATCAATTCGGCACGTGCCCGGTGCATGTTTGTAGCGGACCAATTGTCTGGCCCATTCTCGCGATCTGCCGATAAAGGCCTCGCCTACTGTTCGGTGCCCAAAGAAGTCAGGTTGGTCCTACTCGGCCGCGTCCATCAGGATTTCCGGATCGTTCGCGCCTCTCATCGCGACCCAGAGCACTCTTCGCAACACGCGAAAGCCTCCAGGGCCGTGCTGGATCACGCCCGACGCGCTTGAATCGTACCCGACGTCATGTTGCAGGATTCGGCGCAAGCCACGACTGTTTGGCAAACAAGCTTGGCATTTCGGACCCGATCGGAACAACGTATGTCGCCTCTGGGCGGTCCCATGTCGGCGATTGACTGCCCGGTCCGGCGACACGGAGATGATGTGGTCCTCAGGATCGAGCACCTCCCGGAGCCCGATTTGCGGCTCTCCTCGACAACATTAAGAGCTGTCGAGCTGACGTGTTTCTGGAGGAGAGGAGGATGCTAGGCGCAGACATGGTGGTAGGCGGCAATCGACACCCAGAGAGAGGAGCGCCGTACGGGTCCTCCTGTACCCTGTTGTCGAAACCAGCGTGGCAAGGCACGGGCTTCATTCAAGGCATCTGGCCCAACGTCCAAACTCCGGTTGCGATCGTTTCAGGCAAGGCGCGACGCTGCGTTAGCTGCGCTCGATCTGCGGCAATTGCCTGCTCCGGCACCTGAAAGGACCAGATACATGACGGCATACCCTAGGGTCTTACAAGAGTTGCGTGTGGTTGAGCCCGGCCATCGGGTATTGGAGATAACCACGACCACCGGCTGCATCGTCAGATGTTCTTATTGCTCCCAGGACAAGTTTGCAGATCGCCAAAGGCCCGTATCCCAAGCCAAGCATCTGGGTGTTCAGGATTTCAAGCAATGTCTCTCACGCGTACCGACAGCTACTGGCATTAGTTTTTCCGGATATTCGGAACCCTGGTTGCATCCGCATTGCAGCACGATGGTTGAGCATGCTCACGCACGCGGCCACGACGTCCGGATCTTCACGACCCTTGTTGGAATGAACAGGACTGACGTTCGACGCCTGCAAATGCTCCGATTCAAGACTTTCGTCGTGCACGTTCCCGACGATGGCACTTATATGAACAGCCGCCTCGTCGGAAAAAACTACATCAATGTCATGCGCCGACTGATTGAGGCAAACATTCCCTCGATTCAATTTGTGATCCTGGGTAAAATCCATCCTGATCTAGCCGATGTAATCCCCGCCAAAAAGCTGCAACGCTTGCGGCCGCTGAGTAGCAGGCGAGGACATATAGATCCGAAAATGATCACCCCGCGGCAGCCGATCGCCGGCACTCTGACATGCAATGGGAAACAGCAACATCGGAATGTCCTTCTTCCAAACGGCGATGTTACTTTGTGCTGCATGGATTTTGAGCGGCGTCATGTCATTGGGAATCTTTTGCGCGACGAGTACGAAGATCTGTTCGAAGGCCGGATCTTTAGCGAAATCGCCGACCGCATGAACGGTACGGATGGCTTTCTACTTTGCAGGACGTGTGAATTTGCCAAACCGGAGCCGGAATGCTGTAGGGCCCCTGCCCGCGCGCTGTGAGGAATGGCGATACCAATGGAAGCTCGCCGCACCAGCTGGACTAGTGCCAGAAGGCGGATCAGAGCGCGCTTCGGCGAAATGCACGAGCCGGGGCCCGCCCGTAAGAGAGCCCCGAGGATCGCCTATGTTCAACTGGTGCGACTGGAGGTGGTAGATGCTTTTCCGGCAGGATGACGAACGATTCGGCCTCGCGGTTGATCTCGTGCCTCTCGATTGATCCAAAAGCCCTTGCCGTGTTCAGTAATTCAACACCGCTCTCCAATGGAAGTTTCGAGAGTACAAGAGAGCGTAACGGGCCTGCCCCACATGCCCGCCTTGACGCGACCAACGTTGCGCTTGCAATTCAGCAAGGTGAATAGCTACAGAATATTCCATCCACGATCGATCACAACGACATCGACTTGCGGATCGTCCCAAGAAAACCCGCACACGGCGGCGCCGGTGCCGTCAGCTCCCACAAACCGTGCGATGTGGGCATCCGACAACTCGTTCCCCGGAAGGTCATCACCTGCGCATCGTGAGATGCTGCCGCAGAATCAACTGCGACATTTACGCTGATCTTCCGCTCAATAGGACGCTCATAGCGCAAACAGTATTGGCCGACGACCGTTCTCATGGGGGGAGGGATTATCTGGCTGAAGGAGCGATACGCTCTCCTCTCATCAATCGCGAACTCGGCCAATGGCAGACCGATCATCACGATGACAGGCCTGGGATCCTCGCGATCGCGAGCTGAGCGTTGGATCGAGGTCCTCGCATCGCATTTCAGTTCGAACCTCAGTTGAAGGATTTGTCATCCTGCGCTCTCCTTTTCGCGACGCGAACACTCAGCATCGCCTTGGGTGCCGCCCTTGTTCGCTGTCATTCTCTGTCTTGCTTGGGGGCCACGTCAGGTTTTGGACAGCCACCGCTAGTACCGAGGCGCCGAGACCGATGCAAGCGGAGACGCGACCATGAACCAATTTGACAATATCAACCCTGCCGGTAATCGTCCCGCTGCGTCCGAGACAAACGTGGAACAACGGCAACCGCAGCAAGCCCACTTTGAGCAGCAGCTGGCAGATGTGCAACAGCTGGGGCCTATATATGCTCACAGTCAGCTTTACGATGTCACTCAGGAAGACGATCGCCTGATCCAGGCAGCGTCTGGTGCGGCTCTCGAGCGAGGACCACCGCCTGGGCCGACAACCATCAGCATTTACGATCGCCGCCTTCGCAAGTTGGCTGAGGCGCTGAAGAAGGATGGCAAATCAATAGCGGCCCTCGATGATGATACGCTGCTCGATTGCGCCAAGAAGCTGCTGCCAAACGATAAGATTATCGCCCCAGCATTGTTGATTGTCAGCCGCTACCGCAAGCCTGGCGCCCCCCTTCGGATCACGACACATTACCGTCCATCGAACGAAGACGAACGCCTCATTAGGAAGGCCGCCGAGGCAGGCTTCGGTCGAGGGATCGACGCGAAAACGGCCGGAAATTACGCAAGCTGCCTCCGGAAGTTGGCGTCAGCTCTCCGCCCCCTGTCCATTGCCAGGCTCAGTGCCGACACGTTGCGCGGTCACGCCGATACTTTGTTCCCGAAAGACAAGATACTCCGCTACGCTTTGAACAGACTCCGCGACTATCGCGCGGGCGTCAGGCAGGACAATTTAGAAGGACAAGGAGGTGGCTCGCATCCGCCAACTCAGCCGGCCGCGCGTTCGTCCATGCTGACTGTCGAGAACCAGCTTTTGGAGAATGCTGCGGATCAGGGCGTATTGCTGGCTGGCAATCTCAATGCTCCGCAGGTTTGGGGTGAAATGGATTTGGCCGCTCATTCTCCCCTACAAAGTGTCGCGCAGGATGTGCTTTTCGACAACGCGGCGCGGAGCGGAGAGCTTGCGGTCTCCGGCTTCGATGCACCGTTACTTTGGCAGGGAATGCGCGCCCCCGCTTTCTCGTCCGTACAGAGTTTTGCTCAGGAAGAGCTTTTCGATGCTACGGATCGCGAGAGCCTGATGGCAGCCGCACCCTACGATCAATCGGCGCTTTGGCGAACGATGAGCGCAGCCTCCCATTCGAACCTGCAAAGCGCCGACCAAGCGGCGCTTTTCCATGGCATCGATCGAGATGATTTGCTGCCGGGGATGGCCTTCGATGCACCGGAACCGGCGTCGCGGGTGAATCTGGTCGTCCCTTCGCCCGTGCAAAGCATAGCCCAGAAACAGCTTTTCGAAGCCGCGGATCTGGAGGGCTTCCTGGTCGCGGACGATCTTATTGTGCCGGAGTTTTTGCGGGAACTGGAGTCAACTGCCAACCTGCCCATTGAAAGTGCCGGCCGAGAAGAGTTTCTCGATGCTGCAACCTCACCGCCGAACCCGCGATTGCAGAACCTTGCCTCTGAACAGTACTTCCCACGGATGATGGACCAAGGCGGTGCCGCCCCGGCCACAACGCCACTTCCAGTCAGCGAAAGCTTTGATGCTTCTTTGGTCGTTCCAGATGACTTCTCCCACGGCAACCAGCCCGCGCCGGATATGATGCGCTCCAAACTGAGCCATTGGGGTCTGTTACCTGACGCGACGCAGCCGGTGAAGACCTACGACATTCACGGTGAACCCTATACTGCTGTGTTAGGACCCGGAGGGCACAATGATATTCAGCTTATTCATCTGCGCTCTCTCGCCGTCGGCGACACGTTTGATGTTTCATTCGCCGTGCCGAAGGACTTTTCCCATCACACCCAGCCAGCTCCAGACATGATGCTTTCTAAGTTGGGTAATTGGGACTTCTTGCCTAATGCGGAATATCCGGTGATGAACTATGAGATTGCCGGTGAACGCTACACGGCTGTATTGGGACCGAAAGGGCCCAACGACGTTCAACTTATCCACCACCCTAGGTTCGCTTTGCGGGGTGAAGCTGCCCTTGCGACGCCGACGGCGCCCCTGCATACCTATGGCGGCCCTGTACCCGGGTTTAATCCATCCGCCACGCTCGAATTACGAAAGGACGCCCCTTCGGCACCGGGGCCAAACCTTCCACTTCCGTCTGCGGCTTCGGCATGGAGCCATCAGCCGGCCCCGCAAGTGCCTGAACTTGGAGAGTTGTTCGGCCAAGACTGGAGGCACGGCCCCCGAGAGGCTTCGCCTCTCGTGATCGACATGCTCCAAGACCTGGGCCTTCTGCCGAGCCAGGGCGTCCCCATGACCTGTTTTTTGATCCACGGTCAGCCCTACACGGCCGAAAGCCTGCCCGGAGGCCGCATTCTTCTGTTTCATCGGCCGCAATTTGACTGAGTGAGGTGCTCGTTGGCACCTTGCACGGCTACTCAGGCCGCCGAAACCACATCGAATCGTTTGCTTTCAGAGAACTTAAAACGGCAAGCGCATCAGAGGAGAGCTCGGCAAACTTGTCTCCGCGAGCGCGGAGAAGACCTTCAAAGACGCCGCTGGACAGCTTCACCTTCAACGTCGGTGACGGCCAACATGTCCTTCATATTGAGAATGTCGGCATAGAGATGGACGCCGTCCACGCGGTAGGCGATGTTCGTCGACAGGTTGGCAAGGTTGGTGTCCCGGACATACTCCTTGATTTCGATATCCTTGAGCGGCAACGCGTCGATCTTGGCGCCAATGCGCTTTGTCGCCCGATCCTTATTCCAATTGCGGCCTGCCTCTAAAGCTCCTGTTCAGCGCCGAGCGCCCTTTCGGTAATAAAATCAGATGCAACCGCAAATGGTGTGTCCCTGGAAGTTCCGCCAGCCTCGAACGGGAACAGCTCTATAGAACATATCAGGAACTCACGGGAGGCCCTGGCTAGCGATACCTACCAAGATCCGGGTCGTCGGGTGGGCTCGCACGTTAACTAGATTATTCTCATCATTTTTTGACGAGTAGCTTGCAGATGACGAGAATATCCCCATAATCTCTTCATAGGATGCAGAGATTATGCCGTATATTCACAACACTCCCGGCTGGCCCAGCTTCAACTGGAACGTTCAAAGCATTGCTGATCGGCTCGCCGCAGTCCGCCACAAGCAGGGGCGCCTCATAGGCCGCATGGAGCGCCTAGGCTTCCCACTTAAAGCAGAAGCAACACTTCAAAGCCTCACCGAAGAAGTCGTGAAGTCCAGTGAGATCGAAGGCGAAGTCCTCGACCGCAACCAAGTGCGCTCGTCAATTGCTCGCCGATTGGGCGTGGACATCGGTGCGCTTACACCGGCTGACCGGAATGTCGAAGGCGTCGTCGAAATGATGCTCGATGCCACAGAAAAATATGCCGATGAGCTGTCAGCCGAACGCCTCTACGCTTGGCATGCGGCGCTCTTCCCCACCGGACGAAGCGGCATGACCAAGATCGTGGTCGGTGCCTGGCGCACCGAGAAGTCCGAGCCCATGCAAGTCATCTCTGGACCCATAGGGCGAGAGCACGTGCATTACGAGGCTCCCGCCGCCGCACGGCTCGAAAATGAAATGCGCGCCTTTCTGGCCTGGTTTAACAGCCGGGCTGACATGGACCTCGTTCTCAAAGCCGCAATTGCCCATCTATGGTTTGTAACCATACACCCTTTCGAGGATGGAAATGGACGCATCGCGCGAGCCATCGCCGATCTAATGCTGGCGCGTTCCGAGAACATCACGCACCGCTTCTACAGTATGTCGGCCCAGATCGGTCGCGAAAGGAACGATTACTATGCGGTTCTCGAAAGAACCCAAAAAGGCGACCTGAATATCACCGAGTGGATTAAGTGGTTCCTAGATTGCTTGGGCCGTGCCTTTGACGGGGCCGCGGTGGTCCTCGCCAGCGTTCTGCGGAAGGCTACTTTCTGGGACGAACATGCGGGAAAGCAACTCAATGAGCGTCAGCGGGCCGTTCTCAACCGGCTTCTGGATGGCTTCCATGGAAAAATGAGTTCATCCAAGTGGGCGAAGTTGACAAAGATTTCCCAAGCGACGGCTTCGAGAGATATTGATGAACTCGTTGCACTCGGCATCCTGAAGAAAGACGCAGCAGGCGGCAGAAGTACCAGCTATTCTTTGATCGAGCCGATGGTAGAAAGCTCATGAAGGACGATCAAGAAAAACCCTTCGAGAAGACTCTCTCCACGCAACTTGTCCGAACCATCGATTTCGTCAAGTTCGCCGAAATCAAGAATGCCGCCCTTCTTACGTTCTCCTCGGCTTGGATCATCGGCACGATCAACTTGCTAACGAGCCAGGCCAGCTTGCCACTGGGTTACAACGTCGCATTCTGAGCGGCGCTTCCTCTTCGCTGTGGGCGGTCTGGTTTGTATTCTGTCGTTTGTCCCGCAGGTGTTGCCTCAGTTTTTCGAGACGGATGACGACTCCATCAGCTTACTGTATCGGGGCGCCGCGCCGGGCACACATTCAGGCGCTGCCTTTGACCTTATTCCATATGCGAGGCGCTCCAGACCCTGAGGACCCGGGGTGCCAGTCTGGTATCGACGAGTTTGCTCCAGGACTTGCCTACTTCGATCCAGCGGCATTTTCGCGCGGGCAAGGTCTCCAGCACTTTTTGGGCAATAGGTGCGAGACTCGCAGCTTCGGAGGTTGGGTCAAGCCCAGCATCTGCAAGGATTTTTAGGGCTGCCTCTTTGGATCGCATCCACGCCGCTTCGGTGAACCTGCTCTCCGAGAAATACTCGAAACAGGTGCGAAACGTCAGAGCACGGCCGACGACCTTATGGTTTGGTAATCCCGTCTCACTGAGCCATCGGCGCAAATGGTCGCACCATTCCTTGTTGCTGAAGTCGAGAAGATTGCCACCTTCGAAAATCAAAAGCGCCGCCATGCCGGCGATCTCACATCGCACGTCTTCATCTTGTTTTTCGAACCAGTCGCGGATTGCTTGCAAGGGCGTCCTCGGCATCTCGGCCGCGCCGGTCCGCTTGAACGGGACGACGTTTTCCAGTGGGGGCATGCGCGGCCAAGGCTTCCCGTTTGCGTCCCATAAGACCCAACGCTCTGCGATCGCTTTTGCTTCTTCCGGTGACCTGGTCCGCCAAAGTTCCTTGAGCGCCTCGTCGACGTAATAAGAAACATCCGCCTTCAGGCCACATGTACGCGCGATTGCTGCTAGGCGTCCGGCGTCAAGGAGCCGGGCCGCGAAGTTGTTCTCTGCGTTCATTTTCCGAGGTCTTTCGCGCCCTCTCCAGCGCGTCCCGTTCATTCTGCTCTAAACGCGCCACTAACCCGCTATTCACGCCGTTGAAAGTTAGCGGCGACGTGACAAGACGCCCGTCGGTATCGGCCGAGCAGGCGCCGTCTGCCTTATGTCACGCGCCACTAACTTCAGTGGCCAGCCACGGCCGCAACTTGCGATGGTAGCCATGCCCGGAAAGCCCCTAGGCACGGCTAGGTGTGTGCATTCTTCGTGCCAAGCAATAGTCGACAGTTTGGATGACGTTTGTGCTGGGTTTGTCAGCTTCCCGACATACTAAGGTCTCGATCCTAGCAGTAGAGTTTGTCCGCAGCGGGCTCAATCTTGATGCTGCCGTCTCCGCAACCACGCGAGCGACGTCGCTGGTGGATCAAAAAGCCATTCCGTTTTCGCTATTGGCGCTTTAAATTGGCACCCCTGCAGCAACGCTGGGCTCCCTCATGGTTAGTTTAGTCCGTCCAGTTCGTACAAAATTCCTGCTCCAAACTGGTTGCGGTCACTCTTTGACACACAACCTGCGTTCGAATCATCTCAATAGCAGTCTGGCCATTGGTGATTTGTGCTTTCTGTCTCAGGCGTCTTCAAAATCTTTCGACAACGACGGCAGTTTAACGTCGCCGGCACGTGCATACGAGAGAGATGCACTGATACTCAGTTAGGACAACGTTTACTCGTCGAATTTTGGACATCTTAATGAGCGTATCGGGTGCGGAGAATCTAACAACAGATCGTTCCTTTCCGAGGAAGATCATTTCTTTCTTCCATCGCCAAAAAGGGAATGGTTGGCCCTCAACTCTTGAGGAGGTCGATCGGCGCCGTGTTGTGTTTGCCTTAGTCGAACAAGCAATTTATCGAGTTGGCGCGTCGGCTTCGCCGACTTGGCTCGACACGCGCCGAGCCTCCCATCCCGGCCTTCGATCACGCCCCTCGCGCGGGGCTCCGCCCCGGCGCCCACGAGGACCGTTCGCTCGCCGCGGCCATCTCCCCAGCTTTCCGCGCTGCGCTTGTGCAGGCTGAGTGATCCCCTCGGCAGCGATCGTCCCTGCGTGCGCCCCCCTGTCTCAGTGGGCTGGGCATGACGATTCAGCGTGGAAGTCTGCGCTGAATCCTCACCCCAAAAGGAAAACTGAAAAATCAAGAACTGCGTCCAAACGACAGCTTAAGGGTTTGCAAACCCCACCCGCGGCAGTCGCGGCACGATCTTAAGCGGGATGGTTCAATCACTTTGACCGCATTCGGAAGCACGGAACCTTCAGATGAAAGGACCAAAAAGACGCGGGATGCATGATACGAGCGCATTGTCGGGCGGCCGAGGCGTAAGCGCCATCATTGCGGGGCCAGCAGCTTGATCGGGTTGAGCAATAGTCCTCATCGGATCGCGGATCAGGCGCGGACGTACTTTGGAACAGCCCGTCTGGAATGTTCAAATGACGGGCCCTTTCTCCGAACAAAATGAGGATAGCCGGAACCGCAGATCTTCCGACAACTGAGGTTCAATGAGGATCGATGGCCGTCATACGGTACTTTGGGACAGCAAGTTCGTGCACTCGATGCGCCTCAGGAAACGACGGCCAGAAACAATCTGGCCGTCTCTCACGATCGAAACCATCCGTCATGACCTGCGAAGGTGTTTGCACGGTTAAAGGATCAAGGTTTCGAAGCGCGTCCCCCTGCGCTGTTCTCTTCGTTTACCAGATGAACTTAGCGCCATCCGGCAGTTCGCAGATGAATTCGCCCTGGTTCACGAGTTCGGTGGTCCCGACAACAAGCTTCGAAGCCCGCACCGTGAGCCTGCCTTCGCGGCTGAGGCTATGGCGGATGTACTCGGTCACGGCATGTCCGGAGCTGTCCACCGTTTGGTGAGCATTGGCGAAGCTAATGCCGTTCTGGGGGGTCACCCTGAAGGCATTGATGACCAGACCAGCCTGGGTTGCCGACGCAGCTTTGCCACCCTCCGCGGCGGTACAGCGGCTCATGTCCAATACGAGCTTCACATTCTTGCCGGTCTGCAGGGCATTGAGCACCTCGATGTATTTCGGCGAGGGCTCATCGGCTCTCGCCATCGTGCTCACGCCTACGGTCGAAAGCAAGGACAATACGATCGCCAGTCCTTTGCCAGTACACTTCATACGCTCTTCTCCCTCAATAAGTACCACAGATCGCACGTTGCAAGACGTCGTGTAAGCCGATTGGCGGATTTAAGACATCAAGTGCCTACGACAAAGACAATTTGCCGCAAATAGACGCAAGTGGTTGTGACGGCTATTCCGACGTCACAACCTCGTAGGTCAGGTTTGCTAAAGCGGCTCGCCCCCGTGCGAAATCGACTAGAACGATTTGATCGAGCGTCGGCCGCTTGGAAACCACAAAACGGTAACCGGTCGCGCTCATCCATCGCAAGTTCGACGGCCGAGAGGATGCCGTTCTTGCGTCTTTGTAAGTAAACGACTTGAAAAGAACACGTCGGCCCGTCGCATCCGCCAGCTTGTCCATGTGATAGGCGGGCAATGACTGCTGACCCAGAGGGCGTGCCCGCAACGAGGTGGTGGTGGAGCGAACCTGACGCGGCGGTCCGAACAAGTTCAGTCAAGGGACCTGATCTCGGCCCATTCGAAACAGCAACGACAGAGAGCACAAGACAGCGCCGACTTGTGATCCCTGGCTTTTCGCGCCTTCCTTCTGGCTGA
Organism: Bradyrhizobium sp. USDA 4503; assembly: GCF_054055815.1. Taxonomy (NCBI): domain Bacteria; kingdom Pseudomonadati; phylum Pseudomonadota; class Alphaproteobacteria; order Hyphomicrobiales; family Nitrobacteraceae; genus Bradyrhizobium; species Bradyrhizobium sp. USDA 4503. Next base: position 7,663,855 of record NZ_JBSRXS010000001.1, on the reverse strand, counting down.
CGATCGCCTCACTGATAAAATCCATCCGGCTCCCTCAAAGGCCAAGGCAAATGGCTTCCTTCCTGGTCCGTCAGCTTCTCGAAAGCTCCGCCTGCAATAGTCTGCGCCAATAGCCGGCACTCGAACGGAGACTGAAATGAATGTTGATCCCCGGAATGCCGCCGACACTCCATTCGAGGTTCACAACGTGCTGCAGCAGCCGAGCCGGATCGACAGGCAATCAGACGAGCTTAGCGCCCAGTCCAGCGCACCCGCACACAGTTCCGAAGATCAAGCAAGCTTTGAGCAGCAGCTGTATGACCTGGACCTCAATGACCAGGATTCGGTTTTGCCAAGGTCGGATTCAGTCTCGTCGGTGGCAAGCTCCGTAACCGGCACGTCGTCGTCTGCGTCGAACCAGGCGGCCCCGGAAGCCGGTTGCTATCCAGCCTCATCATTTGTCAGCGCGCGCGCCCAACTTGCCGCAACACTGACAGGTGCCACTCTTGAAACGCTCCGGAACGAGATCAACCTTGCCGAGCAGCAATCGGCACGTTGGTCACCGGCGACCGCACCTCCCGTCGATCGGGACCGCGTATTCGAGGACGTGGCGGGCTCGTCATATGTCACACTGCGGCGCTTTCAGAATCAGAACAGCGATTGCAAGCCGCGCAAGGAAGAAAACACAAGCGCAATATCGCATGTTCGTAACACGGCTCGGGATCACTCTTCCGTTGGATACCCGCTAGAGCGCTATCCTCTGGACCGGGCGCGCCAAGCTGGCTGGCATATGCGCGGCAAGACAACCGCATCTGCCTTCGTATCGTTGGTCGAGGATCCGGAAAAACTCGCCGTTTCGCGCGACCCTTGGGCAAGAGCGATCGCCAACCATGCGGACGCGCTGCACACCTACACGGTACCGAAGTCCGCGGTCTGGACGCCTGACGACGTGCTGAGCAGCATCGGTCTTGGAATGAATGCCGAAGATCCGGACCACGTCGACGGGGACGTCGATTTGATGTGCTCACTCGGCAGAACTCCAACCCGAGAGACTGAGCGCCTGTTCCTGGGCGGCAATTTGGAGAGTTACCGAACCGCAAGCGAAGCCAATCCCTACAAGCGCGGGAGTAATGAATAGATAATCTGTCGACCGCGCCATTTGGCAGGTTCGTTTGGGTTCATGCGCCGAGACGACCGCCTCAAGGTAGACCTGGAGCACGGCACATCTCACGCGTTACAATTTGAGCATAGGGCGTGGCACGACCGATGTCTGATTAACTCGTCGATCGAACGGGGCAGCCCTCTACGCAGTGCGCAACAGGCGGTTGAGGGCTCCGAGACGGAAAGTCGCACTACGACGGCCGGGAGGAGCTGGCCGTTTGGGGGATCCTGGTATCTTGACTGCGTTCTGACATCGCACGGCATCAATTTGTTAATGGCCATCCCGCGTGGCCGAAGACGTGATGAAATAAGCCGCTGAACGCGAAGCATCGCCCCTTTTAGCTAGCTTGACCTGACATTGAACAGGCGATCAACGCTTTGGCCGCGATCGCATCAGCTGTCCACTCGTCCGCGGCAAGCGATACTGTTGCAGCAAGGCCGATCCGTCACCTGGATGTGTTCCATCAAAACAATCGATTTTGCCGGGGACGGCTAAACGGCTCATAGTCGACCGCGATCTATGGAGGCAGCATTCAAAAATGACGTCTGGCAATCGATTCTCTCCTCAATCTCTTGATGATCAAATTGGCTCGCGCGATCACTCGTCCGCATCTCGGCTGTTAGCCCGTGACCGTCACGTGAACGCATACCCGCCCCGGTCTTCCCGCAAAATTGCCACGCATGTGGCGGATCCGTCGATCGTCCGATTGTGACGCCATGGCTTTGCTCAAAGCCTGGCACGAACGACTGGCTCTTCGTGCACATCCATGGCTCTGGCGCCAAGCTTGATCGGACGACGAAATGGTGACGACCTGGACAGCGCGAGACAAACCGCCATGCGCAGGTCGATGGTCTGGTCCAAACTGTGTCACCGTTAGCTCACAAGGCTTTCGACTTTGATGGCACCGCCACAAGCAGTCGAAGGCCCTTGAATCTTACCTAGCGTCAGATTGTAGGATTTCCGACAGTCTCGCGACAGAATCCGCTCGCGTGAACTCTTCCCGACAGGTAGCAAGAAATGCGAACGTCTCAAAAACTCAATGCTCGGTGGCTCCGCCTCGTTACGCTCCTCGATGGCTTCTCTTCAGAGCGGACATCGTGCGTCGCCTCTGCGCACAGCAGAGGACGAAGCATCCCACACGTAACCAGGGCAGGATCCAGCCGGCGAGAAGAACGGGGGCAGTCGCAATTTTGCTCATGCCGGTCACACACCGAGTTGGAGATCAAATCATTCATTCGCCGTTCATCCCGTGTGATGACACGGTGCCAGCGTAAGCACCTTAGGCGATGCGCGATGACAACACCGGATTCGATTCGTTCTTTGTTCGCAGCATTCGCTCCGCGGCGTGGGAGGACTTCAGCGCGTCCCAACTTCGGGACGCTTGGCACCTCGCGTGGCAATCCAGCGAGAGGATGCCTATCAGGCCGCTAGACGTACTGATCTTTTGTCATGCATCTCGGCCCTATCCAGCACTCGGCCAGATGCAGAGCGCGTGAACCGTCTTAAAAGCGCGGGAAAACTTGCATTGTCGTGGCTTGACGACACTACAGGCTCAACAGCCTAGCAGGACCGACCGCGGATTAAGACGAATTGGGGGAGTTTCCAAAATGTCAACTTCGCTTGTCTGTTCGGCCAATTCCGCCGCTCTCGCCTGCGATTTCGTTTCGCTCGTGCGGTTTGGCGCAATCGCTCCTGCAGGCGGCGGGCTCGGCCCACAGATGCATCAGCGCGCTGCCAAGGCTTTCAACCTTGTTGGAAATCGCAGAGCTCTTGCCGACATACAGGGTCTTTTGAACGGTGTCGCCGGCGGAGATGCGCGGCAGGCCGCCTATCCGATGACGATAGACCGGCAGACATTGATCGCCTGCCACTATGCTCCACCCTGGCATTTCCGACTTTTCGAATTCGCGTCAAAGCGGCCGCCTCTCGGATCCACCGAGCTTCATGGTCAACCGTGACACGCTCAAGTCCTGCCGAGGATGGACGAGAGGCAATGAATGCGAATTCTCCTGGTTGATCATCATGCGGACTTTGGCCGCGCCGTGAAGGAAGCGCTCTTGAATTGCGGCTTCGCCGTTGATGTGACGCGCACACTGGATGAGGCGTCGGCCGCGCTGGAATGCGCGAACTACCACATGGTCCTGCTCGAATCTGTCTTGCCCGACGGAGACGGACTGGACTGGCTGAAGCAGTTACGGCGCGAGGGACGATCAATGCCGGCGATGATGATGAGTAGTCTCAATGATCTCAGCCGCCGAATTGCAACTTTCAATGCAGGTGCGGATGATTTCCTGCCCAAGCCCGTGTCTATCGACGAACTCATCGCCCGCATGCGAGCTATTCTGCGGCGGTCGACGCAAATGACGGCGCCGGTGGTGACATTCGGCAATCTGCATTTCGACCCGATCGCAAGGCAAGTCTCGGTTGGCGGCCGGATACTGAGAATTGCGCGGCGCGAAGTCTGCATTCTCGAACATCTGCTCAACCGCGCCGGCCGCACCGTACCGCGCACATCGTTGGAAGATAGCTTGTATGCGTTTGACGACGAGGTCTCGACCAATGCGCTGGAAGTCGGGATCTATCGCTTACGCGCGCATTTGAATCAGGCCGGTGCGACGCTCAGGATCAAGACCGCGCGCGGGGTCGGCTACACCCTTGAACTCGTCGGCGCAGCATCGGCTGCCTAGCAATCTAACTTGAAAGCAACAATCCCTTGAAGGTCGTCAAGAATGCTGCCGGCGCCAGTTTGCCGCCGATGGTCATGATCGCGCAACGCTCTGCCGCCCTGCCCCGCTTGTGCTACGCCCTGTGCGGACTTGCTCTGCTATTTCCACTTGCTGGCGCAGCCGAGACCAAACGGGACGGCAAAGGAGAGCCGCCACGTGCGGCGCCTGGCAGCACCACCGGCACGCTCAACCTCACCTCCTCACAGGGCAAGACGGTTCATCTGAACGCGCCGGCAGCGAGCATTTTTGTTGCCGACCCGACGATCGCCGATTACCAGGCGCCATCGAGCAGCACGATATTCGTATTCGGCAAAAAATCCGGACGAACCAGCCTGTTCGCCTTGAACGAGAACGGCGAGGCTCTCGCCGAGCTGCGCGTCGTTGTCACCCAGCCGATCGAGGACCTGCGTGCCACGCTGAAAGCTGAGATCGGCGATTATCCGATCCAGGTCAGCTATACCCCACGCGGCGCAATCCTTGGCGGTACGGCTCCCAACGCCGATATCGTCGAGACGGCCAGGAAGGTGACCGAGCAGTTTCTCGGTCCGGGTGCGCTGGTCGTCAACAAGATCCAGGTGGCAGGCTCGCTGCAGGTGAATCTGAGTGTGCGGGTGGCAGAAGTCTCCCGCAGCGCCGTCAAGGACCTCAATATCAACTTCACGGCTTCCGGTCCGAACGGCGCTTTCCTTGTCACCGGAAAAGGTGGCGGTTCCGGGCCGGCCCGTGGCGGCGGCACGATCGGCATCGGGTACAGCGCTGGCAATACCAACCTGAGCGCGGTTCTCGACGCACTCGCCAGCGAACACCTCGCCTCGATCCTGGCTGAACCGAACCTGACCGCCATGTCTGGGGAATCCGCAAGTTTTCTGGCAGGTGGCGAATTTCCAATTCCGGTGATGCAGGACAACCGGCAAGTCTCGGTCCAATTCCGACAATTCGGAATCAGCCTGGAGTTCGTCCCGACCGTCCTCAGCAATAATCAGATCAATATCCATGTGAAGCCTGAAGTCAGCGAACTGTCGAAAGAAGGCGAGGTCAGCGTCAACGGAATATCGGTGCCCGGTCTCTCCACGCGTCGTGCCAGTACTGTCGTCGAGCTTGCCAGCGGCCAAAGCTTCGCCATTGGGGGGCTTATCAGACGCAATTTCAGTACCGACATCGGCACTTTTCCTTGGTTAGGAGATGTTCCGATCCTTGGTGTGCTGTTTCGCTCCTCTTCATTTCAGAAGCAGGAGACCGAACTGGTCATCATTGTCACTCCCTACATCGTCCGACCGGGATCTGGCCCGGGCAAGATGAGCGCTCCAACTGATCGCATCGGGCCGCCTTCGGACGCAGGGCGCACCCTGACGAATACGCTGGCTGGTTCATCGAAGGGCCGTGAGGCGGCGCCCGCCACGGTCAGATCGGGTGCAACCGTCGGTGCCGGCTTTATCATTGAATGAGGACTGCCAATGACCTTGCGACGACACCTATGTCTTTTGGTCGCAGTTGCGGCTGCCCTTGGCGGATGTGCAAATAGTACTGCGATTTCTTCCGGACCGGTCGGACAAGCGGTCAGCGTGGAGCGGAAGACCAGTGTCCTGCTGCTTCAAAATCTTCGTCGCAACGAGAGGTACGGCCTGCGGGATTTCATTGCGAATGCCAGCCGCGGCCGGCGCGATGCACTCCAACTCGACGTCGCCGGCTCACCGCGGCTCGTAGCGCAAGTTGCCCATGAGGCGCGCGCGATGGGCATTGCCCCCTACAATATCCGCCTGTCCGCCTCTCCCGTCGATCTACCCGCACATTTCGGGGTCCGGATCGAGGCAATTACCTACGAAGCACATCCTGCCGCTTGTCCGCCGTTCGCTGTCACCGGCCCTTCTCTCGGCGACAATTCGTTCGATCCAACGCTTGGCTGCTCAGTTCGTAATAACCTTGCAGTCATGGTCAACGATCCCGGCGACCTGCTCGGCAATAGCGCCGTCATGCCGACCAGCGGTGATCGGGCAGTGCTTCCCATCACAGTCCGCGGGCCCGCGGCGACCGGCAATCGCAGCAATTTGGAGGATGGAACCCAAAGCAAGGGTGCGCCCGAAACCCAATAATATCCGGCCAGGACCAACGACGCCGGGCACTCTGGTTTCCATATCAGTTTTACGATCGGCCGACGAGCGCCTGGACTCCGGTCTGAGCTCGGCCGTTGTTTTTGGTTCGCGGAGCTTTTACCAAGTCCTGCGACAATAGGGCTTTTGACCGAAGGTCTGAGCGCGTCGACGCTACACAAGGCCGGCGGCAAACACCGCCTTTGCGACCCTCTCGAAACAAACCATGGGAACGGCCTTGCCCATCGCACCTTTACTGATCAGCTGACGCGCCAACACATGATCCTCGACAATGCTCAAACGCTGGGCCCGCGCCTGCGCCAGTAACTCTGACGCCGCCTCGTCTTCACCGCGGCACACCAGGACCGGGACGCCTGTCTCGCCCCGCACGTAGCGCAGCCCAATCACCGTCGCCGGTCCAGTCAATATCAATGTTGCCCGGTGGATGCCGAGCGGAGACTCGTTCGCCGACTCGCGACGGAGCCTGCGGTGTTCACCCTTGATGTGCGGATTACCATCTTGTTCCTTGGACTCGCGCTTGGCCTCGCTCTGCGTCATGCGCATGTCGCGCAGGAATAACCAACGCTGAATGAGCAGATCGGCGAGCCCACCAATCAAAAAGGCGCCGGCAGCAATCGCTATCAGTACTTTCAGCTCGTTAAAGACAAAACCAAGGCAGCTTAAATCGCACACCGGCAAATAGACCAATGCCCTCCAACCTGAGAGCACAGTGAAGACGAACGTGGCGCCAAGAACCAATACTTTGACGAGGGACTTTCCAAGCTCCACAAGCGAGCGCTGGGAGACAATCCGCTTCAGCCCTTTGACCGGATCCAATTTCTCAAAGCTAGGTTTCAGTGGCTCGACGGAAATCGTCAGCCCGCCGTTGGCCAAGATGCCGGCCAAGATGGCCGCAACCAACGCCGCACCCAGAATGGGGGCTACGGCTGCCATAGAAAGGTCCATCAATCCGACCAAGGCCTGCCGGACCGCACTGTTGAATGGCTGGCCCTGCAGCTTGTCGATGAGCCGCACCGCTTCGCGCCATCCGTCTTCGATCGGGCCTGCCCTGAAGCACAGGCAGCCGAAACCAGCGCAGAGGCTTGCCGCGGTCACAAAGTCGGCGCTGCGCGGGCTCTGCCCTTTCTTACGCGCGTCCCTCAGCTTCTTGTGACTCGGTGGAAGCTTTTTCTCTTCACTCGTATCATTCATTTCAAGAACTTCTCGAGCCGCTCCAGCACACCGTCGAACTGAACGATCTCGGCGCCCATATATTCGATCAGGAAGACGGTGTAGCTCACCATGATGATGCCAAAGGCAGCATTCTTGATGGTCGGAGAGAGATCGTTCAGCTTGATTTGCGGCGCAAAGCGCCCAAGCAGCATGAGGGATACGTCAATCAGAAGCAGCAGAGCCAGCACAGGCCCGGCGACCACGAGCGTCGCATGCATGATATGGTCGAGAAGCTTGATAAATTCCATTGCCCCCTGCTGGGTCAGGGGCGGTAGCAGCCGATACACGGGCCAGATCAGATAACTCCCGTAAAGGCATCTGACCATTGTCTGCAGGCCTCCCGATACGACGAAGATCGTAACCGCCGCAGTTCCGAGAAAGAGCCCCATTGCGGAGGTTTGGCTGCGTGTCGCGGGATCGTCTACCTGACTGGAGATGCCGCGCTGGGTATCAATGATGTCACCAACGGCTTGGATGCTCCAAAGTGGTATGCTGAGCAGAAAGCCGAACAATAGGCCGATAAATATCTCCTTCACACCGAGGAGCGCGACCGCAATCATACGGGTGCCGGGATCCAGCGCCTGCAAGCCGCTCTTGACTTGCATCAAGCAAGGCAATCCAATTACAATCGTCACGCTTGCGCGGATCATCCCGCCAATGTGCGGCCGCGTGAATACCGGATGAACCAGCATAATGCCAAGCGCACGGGCCGCGCTAAGTCCAGCCGCAACGACGAATTCGACGGCAGTCTGAACCAGACTTTGCGTCTCGGTGGGTGACAACGCATCCATTTGAGCTCAGCTCACCGCTCGCTTCAAGCTAATCTAATCGCCCGGGCGCCTCGCCATTATGCGAGTCGTCAACTCTGCTGGTCATCTACCTCGTGTCCGAGCGGCTGCAAATCGACATACCTAGCGCTAGGGCCACGTCACTTGCGCTTCCACTCTCCGCAGCCACGGCTGTCCACCAATAAGGTATGACCATCTCAATGATAGGCCCCCCAAATAGCGCCGTTACCGGGCCAGCAAGCCAAGCTCCTTTGGCTGTCACCGGCCCGTAGGGCGGTTTCTGGTGACCTGGAGCTTCGGAGCTTGCATCAATTCAACAGTTCGCGGCGATCGGTCTCGGCCGGCACTTCATCGCGGCTTGATCCATCAGATCGTCAAAACCCTGCGCCCACTTGAGATCAAATCGGTTCGCCTATCCACCTAGTTAACAACTCGCCAGGTTATGCATCGAGGGCCAGGCCTCACAGCAGATCATTTCATCGTGGAGCCAGACTCGAATTGAGTGGATGGCAATTTCAGATGAGGTCATTCCTCCTTCGAAGGCCGATCGAGCCGAACAGGACAGTCCGGACATCTATCTGTCCCATGATAATGAGGCGAGCTTTCGGTAAGCTGACGAAACTCGTCTCTTCCATGGTTCAAAATGAGGACAGACAAGCGCGACGCCATAGCTGCAGGCTTGGTCCGCCTTGCGTTCCCCGCACTAATACCTCGCTGTGAGCGCCGGGAACTCGGTGAAGATGTGCTGTGCTTGCTCGATCAGTGGCGCGCTCAGCACCGGGGCAAACAGAACGAGAACCGCGACGACGACGAGGAGCTTCACTGTCAGTGGCAAGGTTTGATCCTGGAGCTGGGTTGCTGCCTGCACGATGCCGATACCCAGTCCGGCCACGAGCGCTGCCAGGAGCGGCGGAAGAACCCAGATCATGAACAGGACAAGTGATCGGCTCAGGTGGGTGAGGATGCTGGCTTCGTCCATCTCAACCTCCGGGGGATGCGTAGCTTAACACCAGTCCGTGCATGAGCCGCGACCAGCCGTCGATTGTGACGAACAGAAAGAGCTTGAAAGGAACGGATATCATTGTTGGTGACACCATTGACATGCCCATGGCCATCAGAATTGTCGTCACGATCAGGTCGATCGTGATGAACGGAAGGTAGAGAAGGAAGCCGATCTCAAATGCACGCTTAAGTTCCGAGATCAAAAACGACGGCACGAGAATTGCCAAATCATCGGCTGTTGCGTTGCTGCGCATCTCGTCCGACCAGATATGTTCCGTCGATGACAGGAAGAACGTGCGCTGCTCCTCAGTAGTGAACTTTTTGAGGTGGGCGCGCAGCGGCTCGCTGCCCTCCTTAGCGGCGATCAACCAGTCGTCGGCGGTTTGGTAGCGAAGTTGCGGATCGGTCACGCGGTTGTAGGTCTGCTCGAACACTGGGGCGCCTATGAACACGGTAAGAATCAATGCAGCGCCATACAGAACGATATTCGGTGGTATGGACTGAGTCCCGAGCGCGTTGCGAACCAGGAACAGAACGACAGAAACCTTTATGAAGGCGGTCGTTGTGACGACTGCGAACGCCAGCAGGCCAAGGCCGACCGTCGCCGCAAGAAGCGCAAGGATGCTCGGTTGAATGTCAACCATTGACCGCCAACCTGCTACGCAACCGGATCCCAAGCGCCTCACCGATGCGCACGATGTCGCCCCGGCCGATCAATTGACCGTTGGCTACAATATCGACCGCACCGTCCAGGGACCGCCCAAGTTCGAACACGTGTCCCTCGTTGATGCTTCTCAACGTACCCAGCGGGATAGGCCAGCGGCCGCATTCGAACACAAGCGTGATCTCAACACTGTCGATGTCGGCTTCCGAGGGCGGGATTGCTTGTTCCGTTTGGGGGCGTATCGTCATATTTACATACCTTAGAGGATGGGGCTGCAGGCGGAATGGTCCGCGAAGGACAAGTCTGTCGTCCACGGCCTGCGCCGGCGCCCACAACTTGTCCGCCGTGAGGATCAGCTGGCTATGGGCAAAGGGAATGAGGTCGGGCAGCAGTGCGTCGCCGGGCTGTGCTTGGCGAAGTAGCCTGACAGGCGCCCGCAGCGAGCCGATCTCTGTCTTAAGCACGACCGGAAATTCCGACGAAATCTTGCCTTGCTCTCGCGGTAATTGACCAATCAACTCGCCTAGCAAGCGAAACGCAGAAGGAATCAGACCGTCAAGCGGCGCGAACAAGAACAGGCGAGCCTTTCCCGCCAGCGCTCCGATGGCAACATCGAGCTCCAGATAGGGGTCTTTGGCCGTTGCGTCTTCGATGCGGATCAGCTGCACATTCGATGCGAGAACGTTCTCTAATCCAGCGATCCAGGGTTCCAGTGCGAGCTCGAGAACGAGCGAGCGGGTTGGGTCGGAAGGTAACGTAAGGCCCTGCTGGACCGTTGAAATCAGTGTCTCGACGAGAAGACGAGGCAAGGACAAAACAGCTGTCTCGCCGCCGGCGCAAAATACGCAGTCGAGCATCGACATGTCATATGGCTCCGCCTGCCAGACAAGCCGGCTCACACGGATGGATAGTGGCTTGTCGCCAAGGCGGCTCTGCAAGATGGTACGCCGTACGGCAATCTCGTTGGCCCACGAGACCACTTCATGCGCCAGCTTCACCGCTGGCTGAAATAGTGCGGGTTCAGCCACGGCGCTTACCGACAGGTTGCACAGGCGCAGTTCGCGACGTCATAACAGAACCAGCCATTAGAACGCCCCGCCGATCGTCTGGCTGCGCGAACCACCCTGATATCGGAGCAAAACCTCATCGTCGGCGTCGATTTCGGCCGCAGACTCCGAACGGACGGCGCTCGCGCGCTGGACATTGCCCTCAATCTCTTGCCATTTCTGGCTCGCCGCCGAACGCCCGGCCCATAGTGCCCGCGCCTCACTCACCGCCCGCTGTGCCTCCTCATGCGCGATGCGTGCCTGCTCAAGCGCCTGACGCGCCGATTCGATCTCTGCTGCCAGTCGCCCAATGACGAGTTGACACCGTCGATCGAGCTCGGTCACGGACGTTGTCTCGAGCTGCGCCAGTTCCCGATAAAGTTCAGCTTCGACCTTGGCGCGATGCTTCTGCGCGGCTTCAAGACCCTCAGACGCCCGCTGCAGCGCGTCGGCTGCAATTCGGCGCTTGGCTTCCATGTTCGACAATTCACGAAGCGCGCTTCGCTCCCTCATGTCTTTCACCAGCCGCAATTTCGACGCTTGCACGGGATTCAGGCCGTGAGACGCGACATCCATGAAACGGTCTCCTCAAAGCTGGACGGCTCGTCCTGTCCCTGGCGCAAGAATGCGCGCAGTTCCTCGATTGAATCGATTGCCCGATCAGTCAGTGGGTCGCTGCCGGGCTTGTATTCACCGACCTTGATCAGAAACTCAGCCTCATTGTAGCGCGAGAGCAGATCGCGGAAGACGGAGGCCGCCTTGCGATGTGGCGCGGAGGCGACCGCATCCATGACACGACTTCGGCTCGACAGCACATCGATGGCGGGAAAATGCTCGCGCGAAGCCAGCGCGCGCGAAAGAATGATATGACCATCAAGAATGCCGCGCGACTCTTCGGCAATCGGATCGCCCGTGCCGTCACCTTCGACAAGCACTGTATAGAATGCCGTGATGGAGCCCCGCTCTCCCATACCGGCACGTTCCAACAGACCGGGCAGCAGCGCAAAAACGGAAGGAGGAAAGCCGCGTCGGGTGGGAGGTTCTCCCGCGGCGAGGCCGATTTCGCGCATCGCGCGGCTAAAGCGCGTCAGCGAATCCATCATTAGCACGACCTGCAGTCCTTGATCCCGAAAATACTCCGCGAGTGCGGTCGCCATATGAGCGCACTGCGCCCGCTCCATTGCGGATCGATCGGATGTCTCAACGACAACGATCGTGCGCGCAATGGCATCTCCAATATGACGTTCAATGAATTCACGCACCTCGCGGCCGCGCTCTCCTATGAGTGCAACTACGGTGACATCAGCGGCCGCCCCTTTTACAATTTGCGACATCAGCGTCGACTTACCGCACCCAGCATCTCCATAGATTCCGATCCGCTGACCTTCGCCACACGTCAGAAGCCCATCCAACACGCGAACGCCGAGAGGAAATGACTGCTCGATGCTACGCCGTTTCATCGGGTTGGGTGCCCTGCCGCGGAGCGGACAAGTGTGGACCGTCTTTATGGGCCCCTTGCCGTCGAGTGGACGGCCGAAGCTGTCGATCACGCGACCGAGCAGGCCGGGCCCGACCGACACTTCCTGCATGCGCCCGGTCGGGACCACTTCCGCGCGGTGTGACAGGCCCACCATATCGCCGATAGGCGTCAGCAGAACCCCATCCGGCAGCAAACCGATGACTTCCGCCTCAAGCGCCCATCCGGATGCGTGATCCTGCAACAGGCAAAGTTCTCCGACACGGGCCCCTGGTAATACGGCATGAAGTAACGTGCCGATCGCCCGCGTGATCCGTCCCCGCACAGCGCGCGTATCGACATCCTTTGCTGCGGACCTTACAGATGCTAGCGCCGCATGCAAATCTCCTTCTCCGGCTGCTTGATCAGGGTCTGATCGTTGCATCGTCACGATTCGCCTTCCTGAGAAGATGGATCAAGGCTGAGACGCAGTTTGCGGAGCTGTGCGGCAAGTCCTAAATCCACATTGCCAAACTCGCTCCACAGAACGCACTGGTCAGGCCCCATAGCCGGGTCCGGATCAATTCTGACTTTCGGCCGACCATCCGTCCCGTCGAACGCCTGGAATTCATGTCTTAGTGCATCAGCGTTCACAGGAGACACGTGAAGGCATACTTCTGCGCTGCCATATGTTTGCTCGACGGCGTGACGAACGGTCCTTACCAGCATCTCGCCGGGATCAAAGGAGCCCAGCAGGTCGGTCAATATCTCAAGGACGAGCTGTGGCAACTCCTGTTGCAGAACGGCTTTTCGCCGGGCCACATCGGAAGCAGCTCGGGCGATCAGCTGTGCCATTTCATCCGATCCTGACCTAAGACCCTCGCTGTGGCCGCGCTCCCGCTCTTGCTGATGGGCTTTGCTTGCCCAGCTGCGAACCTGCCGCAGATAGCGGTCGGCTAGCGCACGCGTCTGCACCGCATCGTACCAGATGCCGAGTTCCGCGGCTGGTATGAGTGGACCAAGCGGCCTTATCCGTGGGCTATCTGGCCGGGCTATTTCATCGGCCGTCATGCCGCTGACGCCTCGCTGGCCAAGTGGGCTACCACCAAAGACAGCAAACGACTCGCTGCGTTGTGGTGTTCGGCTGCTGGGGATTCGGCGGCGGTCCCCACAGGTAAACGGAAAAGGACGCGCACACGGTCAAGCTCTGATGCGTCCTTGAGCCAGGCACCAAGGCAGGCATGTCCGTCATGTTCAATCTGGCTCGATAGTTTATGCGGATCGACAATCGATGTGGTCGCGACTGCGCCAGATAAGTGTCGGATTGCGAAAGCATGTGCTTCCGCACCAATATTTTCGGTCAGAATCGCCACATCATGCTTTGACACAAGCTTCAGCACCGAACGGGCATGCCAGATACTGCCAGCGAGCAAGGCCGCCCGACGCGGATCATGCCCGAACAGAACGTCCCTGCCCCAGTCAGTTACATTCGATGCCAGTTCACTTTTCAGCAGCAATTCGGCCAGTCTTTGCTGCAGCCTCGGAGTCTTCTGCAACTGAAGCACTGTGGCCTCCGACAGGAGCCCATCAAGATGGCCGGCCAAACGGCTGGGATGGATCAAGACGGCAAGCTCGCGCAGGCGATCGGAATGCGCGTTGAGTGAATGATTTTTGTCGAGGGATACCATCTATACGGACCTGAATGTCCGCCTATTTCGCATCGGCGGAGAGCTTTTTGCCAGCGGACTGGACCGCTGGCTTGCTGGCACCACTGCCGAGATTTATCAGCTTACGCCAGGATTGGCGAAGTTGCCCCCCGCGTGCGCTCAGCAGTAGGCAAGATACGACGCCCAATACGGCGAGCGCACCTCCTGCGCCGATCGCAATGGGAGCCGCAACGAACCTGCTTGGCTCGTTTGAAGCTGCCGCTGGTGTAACCGAGACCTCATGCTGAGTCCGCTCAACGGGCACAAACACGACCGCCACCTTGTCGTATGATAGACCTTCGATGCTGTTGGCGACGAGCATCTTGATTTGCGGCAGCAAGGCTGAGAGCTTCGCGCTGGAGGCGTGTCGAATGAAAACCGACGCCGAGGACGGGGTTGCATCCTGCCGCAGAAGATCATTCTTCGGCAGAACGACATGAACACGGGCGGAGAGAACCCCATCAATATCGTTGATCGTGCGCGACAATTCTTCACTTAGGGCATAGACGTAGCGAGCCCGCTCCTCGACCGGAGAGGCAACGAGCCCCGACCCCTTGAACACCTCACCAAGGCTCTTGAAGGGCTGGCGCGGCAAGCCCTGGTCATTTAGCAACTCGATGGAATAGGCGAGCTGCTTTTCTTCGACCTGAATGGTGCTCGTCCCATCCTTGCCGACGACCCGGATGGCATCTACGCCCCTGCTCAGCAGCAGCCCAAGCATCTCGTTGGCGTCCCGCTCCTGAACTTTGGTATACAGATCCGTTTTGCAACCGGTGAGGATCGGTAAAAGCAGCAGCAGAACAAGAGCATGAAGCCGCCTGCTCGCGGGCCGACCGTTACCGATCTTACCTTTCGTCAAGACAGCCAACGGCTCGCTCAGCCTGCTGATAGAAGTTTATTCAGAGATGAACTGACGGCACCTGTACCCTTGGAGATGAGCGAAACCTGGACGACGCCGTTGTAAACATCGCGCAAATTCGTCAACGCCGAATCGAAATGATCAGCACCTTCCGGCTTGCCCGCCGGATGCACTTCGACTTGCTGCGGCCGCAGGAGCGGTTGCGCGGCCGGCCCAAGCTGGAAACTCTTCGCAGGATCAAGGTCGCCGACGAGCGTCGGCGAAACTGCACCTCCAGGAAATGGTTTACCCTGGTGGATAGCAGAAATGCTCTGAAGGACGCGATCGCCAAGCGGGCTCGCCGGCGTGACTGCGCGCTGCACTTCCGGCACCGATGACACTGGCGCGCGCTCGGTCACAGAAGAGGCGCCCCCCTGCTTCAAGGCGGCCTGCGTGAGACTCTCGTGAAACTGAGCGTCTGCCAGCGAACAGCCGCTGGATGCACACTCGACGGGGTTGGCGGAGACCGACGCAATTCCAAGCAACATGGGAGAAATCATTTCTGTCACGTGGTGAGATTAGCCATTCGCTCGCATGAATGGGCTGGCACCCTAGAGACGCAAGCTGACCAAAAGCTGACGAGCATCTGTCATCTAATGATCACGGTTGGCTTCCAATTTCGGGCGAAGCGTCGGCCTCCAAATTTTGGGACGAATTCCGGTGCTTGGTCTTAAGTAGAAGAAAATCGCTGGAATGCTCATCCCGTCTACAAGGCTGCATATCTTGAAGAAAGTTCTCTATCTTGCTGTTTTCATGTGCTTGGGCGCCATCAAGGCGCTCGGCGCCCCGCTGGCGCTGCCGTCGACGCCGTATAGTTACACAGTGCTGGATCAGGACCTCGCGGCCGCGCTGCAGGAGTTCGGCAACAACCTCAATATCAGAGTCAATATCAGCACCGGGGTGAAGGGACGAATTCGCGGGCGAATGCCGGATCTCCCACCGCGGGAGTTTCTCGAACGGTTGATCAATCTCTACAATCTTCAATGGTACTACGATGGGCTGGTGCTCTACGTATCTGATGCGCATGAGGCGCAAAGTCGCCTTCTGATACTGGATCCGATCAGCTTTGACGCACTCAAGGCGGCACTCGATGCGCTCAACATCTCGGACGAGCGCTACATCGTGAGAGCCGTGCCGGGAGATGGGCTCGTCTTCGCGTCCGGTCCACCTCGCTTTATCGCGCTTGTGGAGCAAACACTCAAAGGAATGGTGACGGAGGCACAGGCGCGACGAAACCCAAACGGAGCCGAAAAGCCACCGCATGAGTCGGTCTTGATGCTGTTTCGCGGATCTTCCAGCGTGGTCGTTCGCGGAGGACGCCCCAATGACGCTCCTTCGCCCGAGCTTTCACATCAAGACGGCATGGTTCACGCACCTGATACTGGCAAGAAATGAACGGATGTAGCAGATGGGTTGGAAGAGATGTAATTTCTACTCTACTTATGTCCTCTGTCAGCTTTTCGAAAGCTGCTGCTGTCATGATTAGAGGGCGGCTGTCCAGCGGCGATGCCGCAAGACAGGCGATAAACGTCCGGGCCCGCACCACGGATGCTCGAGCCGGAAAGGGCAAGCAGTATCCGTGACCTGCTTTGCATCCTTAGCGCTTCATGCGAGCCTTTGAAAAGCTCTAGGAAGTCCGTCATGAACTTCGCCGCATCGGTTGAGAGCCGCTTTGTTGTGCAAAAGGTAGGAACAGGATGGACTTCAATGCGCTAGGCGGAGCAGACAAGAGCCCACCACCCCGCTCGGCCTCATCGCCAGCCGATCGAAGTGAGTTTGAGCGTGAACTGATGGCATTGCATGAAATGCCCGAATACAACCAGGACCTGATTTGGCAGGAGCTGGGAGGCCAATCATCGCGCGGCGAGCCGTCATTGATCGACGGCGAGCAGTCCAATTCCCAACAGGCGGCCGCTCAAGATCGCGCGGACTCCTCCGATTTCGGCAAGGACCCTGTTTGGCAAGATCTTGAGCCTGGACTCATGCAGGCGGGGTCGCCTCACGCCGGACGGTCCCAAGGGCGGCCCGCGCTGCCCGCACGCGTCGCGCCGCCGGAACTTGGCGATTTCGTCATGGCGAACGGATATCCCGCCAGGGACAACTGGGTCTTCATCGGCCAAACAGCTACGCCTGCTCAGATCGAAATGCTGAGAGGCCGTGACGTCATGCCGAGCAGAAATGTCCGGACTACAACGTTCACCATCCTGGGTGTGCCTCACACGGCGCAATGGCGAGCAGAAGGGTTCATTCGTCTCGAACCGTCGCTGGACGCCGCCCTTGGGCCCGCAGGTTCGAGCGAACACCCGCCAGGTGACGAAGCACAATGACATTGACAGATGCAGAGGTGCATCTGAGATCCGAGGTGTCCGGAGTACCATGCACCGCTCAACTTTTTGGGCGATGGATTGATTCGTGCGGCCACCCCAGCAATCTGATCCGATCATGCTGCATCGCCCCGATCGGGCAGACGCCAACAACTTGTTTGACACGCAGGCGCGAGCTGGCTGAGCGCTGGTGAGTTGCCGAGAGATGTTGCGGAACCCGCGATGTGTTGCATGAATCAGCGCACGCGAATCCTGCGAAGAGCGGCAGACTCGTTGACCTGGCTGTCGCAGAGGCGAGCGACCGAGCACCGAAGCAAGCCGATGCCGAATTGAGGACCCGTCGCCGCCTTGAGCGACGTCATTTCTCAACTCATTGTGAAATCCTTTGAGCGCCGTCAGCTTCTCGAAAGCTAATCGCTCCTACCATACGGCGTGAATATCTAGACGGCGATATGCCTATAGATTGTAGCCAAACTGAGCGCTGGGAGCGCTGTGCAATCGGAAGCAAGCGGTAGGAGCCATTGAAGCCTATCGACCTCTCTTGCTCGTTGTTCGCCGCGATCTCAGGCTGCGCCACATAGCCAGCTTGTGGTGCGATCTCAAATCAGAGGACGTATGATGTCAGTCAACAATCTGCCGCTAACCACCAGCTCGAATTTGGCTTTGTCGGGGCTAGCTTCCGGGCCCTCGCCGGCGCGTGACTTTTCAAGCTTCGAGGCGGTGCTGGTCAGTTTGTCGTTGAAGGGCGCGACTGACGAGCATTCCCCACCGCAAGGTCCGGCGACCGAGGACTCGGCCAAGCAACTGACGGAGGAACTCACGCAAGAGGTGCGGAACATCATCCCGCCGGAGATTAAGGCCGCACTGGACGCATGTCAGGAGACCCCCGAGCCGTCCTCTGAGGAAGCCTCCTCCGCTGCGAACGCCCCAAAGATTGCAGAAGCCCCCGTACAAAGCTCCAGAATTACGTGGAACAGCGGCACCCCGACTGAGGCCGAGCTGCAGATTGTGTCGGTGCTGATCCGACACAAGGACAAATGCCCGCTGGATTGGAAATCTCTGGGAGATTTGGCCAACGATCCCTCCACACCGCCGGATCTGAAGGCGGCGATCGAGGCACTGCAGCGAGACCCCGAGCTCTTCTACGCGATAGGCTCGCAAGGCGACGGCCGCTGCGGCGGTAAAATCAAAGCGGGTGATCTCTCCGGCTTCTCCGATCACCACCCGCAAGTTGCTGAGTTCCAGGAGCAGCGGGCAAAGAACTATACGCAAAACTACATCCCCTCCGACGGCAGCGGCAATGGCGAGCCATCGGTTATGATGCTGACCGATGCATTGCGCGAGCTCTATCGCTATTCCGACAACCTGCCCAAGAACCTAAGCCTTTCGGATTTCAAGCAGATCGTCGACGGCGAAGCTAAGACGGGCAAATGCCCGCCGCAGGTTCTTGCGGCCGCTCAATACTTCCTCGACCATCCGGATGAATGGAAGCAGTTGTATGGCGGCTCGATAGACAAGGTCCACAAAGAGGACTTCCTGCAGGTTGCTTCATCATCGGTGAATCTCACGAAAGCCGAGCTCGATACGCTCGACACGATCAGCAAGAACCAAAGCGCCTTTTTCGGGAAGGGCGACCTGACACGGGAAAAGCTGGCGAGCATGGCCGATGACAAGAGCCTCGCGCCCGCGGTGCGAAAGGCGGCATCCCAGCTGCTGTCCGACCCTGTCCTGTTCGGGTTGATGAACAACGCGATTACGGGCTACAAAACCCACCACAAGTTCTTCGACTTCGGCGGCGGCCATACGGTCGATTCCGGCAATATCAGCAAGAGCGACTTCAACCAGTTCTTCAGCAACATGTCCGGTGCGAACCGCACCGTTCAGCATGTGAAGACGCATGTCGCCCGAACGGCCGCCGAGAAGGACGCGGTCGCGGACATGTCGATGGGCGTGGCAGACCAACCCGACATCAAGTCTCCCAAAAAAAACGGTGGCGCCTTCATGCACGCAATCAATGACGTGCTCAAGGTTGGCTCGAAGGTACTCGACTGGGCCGCGACAGCAGTCGGTGTACTTAGCTTCATTCCAGGCCTGGGCGAATTGGCCGATCTGGCGTCAATGGTGCTCGAAGCCGAAGCGCAAGCTGCAAATCTTCTTCACACGGCGATCAGCGGTGGCAACATAAAACAAGCGCTCGAAGAAGCTGGCCTGAACCTTGCGGCACAGGCGGTAGGCTGCATCGGCGGCCCTGAGGTCAAATTGGCAATGCGAGAAGGCTTGGTGAAGCAGGCAATCCAAGAAGCGGCCACGGCGGGGGTCAACCTCCCGGTTTCGGTAGCCCAGTCCTACGCGGAGGACTACCTGAACAACTTGAAGGCTCGCATCGAGTCCGAACGCATGCAAGCTGCAGGCGCTAACGCCTAGCCGGATCGCACTACCTGTCAGGATCAGGCTGAAAACGCCAGTCGAGCTTGTGCGGCTTACGCGCGGTCGGGTCTCCCTGCCGAGCAGTCGGTCGCGCAAGCTCTACCATCCTCGATGCCGTCCGCCGGATCCGAGGAACTTGCTCGCTCTCCACTGCGCACAATTTATGTAGGCCGCGCCCGATCGCGCGAGGCCGACCTCAAATCCAGTCTGCCGCTGCGAAGGTCAATCGGCTGAATACGCAGCCCGGCAAGAAGGTCGATGCATTAAAGCCGCGCGACAGAACCGGTCAGAGGTGCGGATCCTGCCGGCTTGCGCAAGGATCAGGAGCATGCTGATCGCAGAGCGCCAGGGCGATGGACCGCTTCTCGAGCGGGAGGCTGCTGTTCGCTCTCCTGAAGGCGGGCCCCGATTGACGGATCCTTCATGAGCCCTCCAGGACCGAGGGATCATCCTTGACCGCTGAATCGCCGTCAATCTGGCTTTCCGCCCCGCCCCAAACCAGGTCAAGCTCCGTCCCGCTGCGCCCGGCCGCAAGAAAATTGTCGAAAGACCCCGCGGGCATCGAAAGTGACGTCAGCCCAATTGCAGCGCGTCGACTTCAAACGCGATCTATTAATAGTCGCGTTAACATCCGCCTGCTGAAGCTTTCGACTTGATGAGCAGCGATCCGACCCGATCGAGCTCCACAAACGAACGTTTGTCCTGGTACATACCATCTGATCTGCAGCTTTCGCAGATCCAGCATCGGCCCATTGCATTTTGTAGAACTCGTCAGCTTCTCGAAAGCTAACGTTTGCACATTGGTGGGCGGAGACTGCCTCCATTGGCACGATTGAATTGACATAGGAGAACCCGATGCGCGTTACAAGCTCCAGCGCCACTGGGCACGTTGATGCCGACCTCCATGCGGCTGGCGGCAAAAGCAGCGGCAAAAAAGGATCTCACAAACCTGACGAGCGCGATGATCATGGCCGATCGCCAGATGCGAACATTCCCGTAAACGGCGGCGCGTCCACGCCAGGCGGAACCTCGCGCGAAGCCGCTATGCAGCAAGCATTCAACGTCGCTCTGGGAGCCGCTGCTCTGCAGCTTGCAAATAGTGCAATGAGTCATTTCGACGACGTCATGGCCGAAACAGAAGAGGATTCCTGACGTCGCATGTTGCGGCGTCAGGAAAATAGGAGCCGCACGTTGCGGCGAAATTCAAGCAAACAGGAGAACTAGTATGACTAAGGGTGTTGGTGCAGCTGGCACCGCTGCTGCTGCAACCGCTTCCACCGCCGCTGAAGTTGCTGGAGAGGCGGCATTCCAACGGCAAATCGCCGCTCTGACTATCACCAGCACCAAGGCTGCTGAGAGGGATGTGGAACTTCGCGTCGTCTCGACCGAGCTATCGACCGTCAAGAAAGCAGCCGATGAGCGGGTGCAGTAAGAGATGAGGCGGGGCGACGTACGTCGCCCACTTTCCCGGGCTGCTTAGTCCGTGAAGTCGCAACGGGCCGTACGGTTTTGCCGTACGGTCCCGTTCGCAGTTCAGGAGAGCGACCGTGAATGAACCACATTGCCCGCGTTTCGAAGTGCTGCTGGGGTGCTATTCCGGGTTGACGGGCAAAGTAGGGGTCGGATCGTGTCTGGTCGGCAGCAGCCTCGATGCTGATTTAATCTTTGTCGAACAGGGCCTCGAACCGCACCATCTTCGTGTCACCCCGCATTCCAACTCGATCGAGATCGAGGCACTGGCGAGCGACGTTCGTGTCGAGGGGCATGAGACTGTTTTGCCAAACACGCCCATCGTTGTCCCTCTTCCTGCCGTCCTTCATGCCGGCGAAATGTCGATCCGGTGGTCTTTCGAGGATCTCGAAAAACCTGGCTCTATCGATCGCCGGCGTGTATCGCTCGCCAGACTCGCCATGGTCGTGATCAGCTTTGCCGC
The DNA here is from genome assembly GCF_054055815.1 of Bradyrhizobium sp. USDA 4503. Lineage (NCBI taxonomy): Bacteria > Pseudomonadati > Pseudomonadota > Alphaproteobacteria > Hyphomicrobiales > Nitrobacteraceae > Bradyrhizobium > Bradyrhizobium sp. USDA 4503. Next base: position 7,642,424 of record NZ_JBSRXS010000001.1, on the reverse strand, counting down.
GGTTGGCACATTCTCAACCAGTTTTGTCCAGACCGACACCGCTGCGGTGCCAAGTTCCTCCCCTCCTGCCGCGGACGTTGCACCCAAGCTGGCGCTCAGCGCTCCTGATGCTCCGGCCAGCGATGCAGCTGCCGGGCTTCTGCAAGAGGAAGTTGACAGAGCGGGCCTTGTCGGCATCAAAGTCGGTTCTGGGGCCGGCGTTGTCACGGCCGACGGCAGCGTTACGCCCGCTGCACTCGCCACTTGGCAAGACATCCAGCAACGGTTTGATCGCACTAGCAACGGCGCTTATACGCTCGTCAATGCAGTCGCCATCAAGGATGAGAAGACACCTTCCGCAATCGGGATCCAGGCTGTGTGGCGCGGCAGCGATCCTTATATCGTCGTCGCTGGCCAAAAGTATTTTGTTGGTGCGCTCTTGAGCAATGGATGGACCGTCAACGGAATTGAGGAAGGGCGTGTTCTGCTAAGCCGGAATGGCCGGCTTGCCGCTCTGTCCTACTAGCGTTTCAGGCTGCAGGTAAGGAAGCAAAGTGCCATGACTAGGCTGCCCCCCAATTCCGTCGAGCCTGGCCCATCTTTTCAGGGACCAAGCGTTGATCATCATGCATCTGCCATCACGCCGGTCAATTCTCGAGCCAGGTCCATCGGGATTGACCGGACGCGTGGCAATGATGAGAAGAGCCACAGCGCGTTTTCCCGGCATAGTGACGCACCGGATCGCTTGGTTGAAGCCACGATCGACAGCGCGCTTGAGCTCGGTTCGATCAATGCGATTTCGCGCGTCAATCTCGACGAGGCTCGCGCCCAGCCAGGTCAGATTGAGCCAGGCTCGGAACTCGCTTGGCTTAACGGGCCTAATCTCGCGCATAGCCTGCTCTCTTTCGTGACGCCGCGCCTACGTCATTCGCACGTTCTGCGTCCCGAGCAACACGGCCCTCTTTTGGAACGTTTAGCCAATACGCTATCTGCCGCCCCGGAGGACTTGGTGGCACGTGAAGGAGCCGCCCTTCTGCAGCTGGAGCTGCAGCGGTTAATCTTGCTCCGGCAGAGCCACAACGGCCTGATCAAAGGCTAGCAATGGCCGATCCAGACAAATTGCAACACGTCACATCTACACAGCCGCCAAACGTTTCCGAAGCCGATGCTCTCGAGCTGGTCTCTGGGCCGGAGCGAGATTTGCTCTGCGTGCTTTCTTATATCTATCTTTCGTGCGGGCAGAGCGCAAAGAGCCTGGCTCTGTTGCGGCTGGTTGCTCACGAGCAGTCTCGAGACATCGGCTTGCTGCGGATCCTGGCCTACGCTCTCATCTCGGAGCGTCGCGGTGACGAAGCACTGTCGGTATTGGATCGCCTTGACAAACTAGATGACGAACCGTCCTCGTCTCTGCCCTTGATGCTGATGCGTAGCCACGCCCTGCGCCACGCCGGCCGCATGACCGAAGCGCAGGCTGTCTTCAAGCGCTATGTTTCATTGCGGGGCAACACAGCTGCAGCTAGGCAACAATAAGGCTTTTCATGGCCAACGTTCTACGAAATCTCATCACGCGCGCGCCCGCCCACCCGGATTTGATGGTCGCGCTGATGCTTCTTCTGGCGATCGGAATGATGATCATGCCGATCCCGATCGTCGTGATCGATATGCTGATCGGCTTCAATCTTGGCTTTGCCATACTGTTGCTGATGGTCGCGCTGTATCTCAACACGCCGCTCGACTTTTCGTCCCTGCCGGGCGTGATCCTGATCTCCACTGTTTTTCGTCTCGCTCTTACCGTTGCAACGACGCGGCTGATCCTGTCTGAGGGTGACGCCGGCAGCATCATCCATACGTTCGGCGATTTCGTCATATCCGGCAACATCGCCGTCGGCATTGTCATATTTCTGATCGTAACCATGGTGCAATTCATGGTTCTGGCCAAGGGCGCCGAACGAGTGGCAGAGGTGTCGGCGCGCTTCACGCTCGATGCGCTGCCGGGCAAGCAGATGGCGATCGACGCGGAGCTGCGCAACGGCCATATCGACCAGCACGAAGCGCGCAGCCGACGCGGCGTGCTGGAGCGGGAAAGCCAGCTTCACGGCGCGATGGACGGCGCCATGAAGTTCGTGAAGGGCGATGCCATCGCCGGACTCATAGTCATCTGTATCAATATGCTAGGTGGCATCACGATCGGCTCGCTCTCCAGGGGTATGTCCCTTGAGGAGGCGATGCATCAATACACTATCCTGACAATCGGTGATGCGCTCATTTCGCAGATCCCAGCCCTGCTGCTGTCAATTACAGCCGCGACCATTGTCACTCGTGTCAACGGTCCTTCCAGACTCAATCTCGGCGCCGATATCGTCAACCAGCTTACGGCCAGCACACAAGCGCTCCGGCTGGCCGCCTGCGTCCTGCTTGTGATGGGGCTCGTTCCTGGCTTCCCTTTGGCCCCCTTTGTCATACTGGCCGCGCTCTTTTCCGCCGCCAGCTTTGTCAAGGTTGGCGTGCCAGAGAGCAAGACCGCTCCCAAGGCCGGCGTCAATCCCACCGGTTCAGCTCCCGCTTCCACGCAGGGTCAGAAGCAAACCGTGCCGGCCGAAGCACTTCCGATTACCCTGTTGCTGGCGCCGAACCTGATGAAGGTAATGGACGTGAGGGAACTCGAGCAGTGCGTCGCACGGGTTTCAGCACTGGTCTCAGCTGATCTGGGTATCACAATTCCACGCATTCCCGCCCAAAGCGCCAACCATCTGGCCCGATCGCAATTCAGTGTAGCCGTCGAGGGCGTGCCTGTGGAAGAGGGCGCTATTGACCCGACAAAGCTCTTGCTTGACGACGACGTAGCGAACATCGAATTGAGCGGCATCCCCTTCTGGCAGGATCCAGACACGAATCGGATCTGGATCGAACAGGACCATGCGGCTGCTCTCAAAGCGGCCGGCATAGGGCATCACGGTCCGAGCGAAATCATCGCGTTGCGCGTCCGGTCCACGTTGACGCGCTATGCACAGCGCCTGGTTGGCATTCAGGAAACGCGCCAGTTGCTTGGCCGGATGGAGCAGGAATATGCCGATCTGGTGAAGGAGGTGCTACGCACGACACCGATCCCACGGATCGCGGATGTCCTGCGTCGTCTGCTGGACGAGGGCATCCCAATCCGGAACACCCGCTTGGTTCTGGAGGCGCTTGCGGAATGGAGCGAACGGGAGCAAAATGCTGTACTGCTCACCGAATATGTGCGCTCTGTTCTGAAGCGGCAGATCTGTCACCGCTATGCCAACGCACATCGCGTTGTGGCCGCCTTTATCGTCGAGCGTGAGACTGAGGATATCGTGCGGGGTGCCGTGCGCGAGACCGCCGTCGGCCCATACCTCGTTTTGGAGGACCGGCAAAGCGAGATGCTGCTTTCCCAATTTCGCCAGATCCATTCGAGCATCGCGCGCAGCCAGAACCAGCCAGTTATTCTAGGTTCGATGGACATCCGGCGTTTCGTTCGCGGCTTTCTCACCCGCAACGGAATCGACCTGCCTGTCCTTTCTTATCAGGACCTCGCCGCGGATTTCACGGTCCAACCGATCGGATCCGTGAAGCTGGCAGCTGCCAAGGACAAGAGCCCTTCCCCGGGCGGTCTCCTGAGCGCTGCGAGTTGAGACTGCGCGGCAGATCATCGTGAGCAGGCTATGAATTTAAATGGAACCAAACGTCGGCGGCGCTTGTGCTTCGATAGTCCAGGCCCATGGTCGGCTCTGCCTGCGATACTCACTACTGTGATGCTCGCCGGTTGCGCGAGCCCGTCCGACCTTTCACGCCAACAGTGGTCCACGTCAGCCTCGGCAGGCACCAAAGAAGTTGATCCCGCCATGCGCGAGCAGAGTTCGCGCACTCTCGTTGATGCTGATGGGCAGAGTCTGCGCGATGCCTTTAACCAACAACCGAACAACGTCAATGCGGCGATTTCTCTTACCCGGGTCTTGTTGGCGCGCAATTCCGCAGATGAGGCACTTCAAGTGCTTGATGAGGTACTATTGGCAGCACCCGGTGACCTGCGCGCATTGAACGCCAAAGGCGTCGTACTCGATCAACAGGGGCGCCACCAAGAAGCGCAAGCGCTATACCGTCAAGGTCTCGCGATCGAGCCGACAAATTCGATGTTGCGCAACAACCTCGAACTATCGGCCGCAATTGAAGGCAAGACGGGCATCCGAAACTCCAATCAGGAGCTGCAAGGCGAACAGTACGCCTTAGCCAGATCGAGATCTCACAGCCGACAAAGGTAAATCGCGGATGCATATCCATGTCAGTCGGCTGGCCGACAGACAGCCAGATGGCCGACAGCCAGCCAGATAATGATCACGTGGAGATTACAAGGCGCATTTCCTTTCGAACGATGTGGTCGCGCGGAACGCAAATTTCTCGCGTACAATCGCGAGAGCCGAGCGCCTTCTTCTGGCTAGACGGCGTGAGCCCACCACGCACTCGTCTGGGCGAAGCATGCCTCCACCCTCAATTAGACGCCATTAGGTCAACCCTCTCTTACACGACTTCGTAACCAAGTCACCTGGCCAACATTCTGTATCTTGAGTCTACCCATTCTTGGGTAACGAACTCGGTCGTCCGGTCACTTCAACGAGGACATGCAGTCGAACAGTCAAAATATCTCTCAAGCTCCGCAGCTGCGCGCTCTTCCCAATCTGCAGCTTGCGCCAGCAATGAGCCCCCTTGGATTGGCCGGAACGCAGCAGCCTGACGACATAGCGAAGCTATGGCGCGGTAGCGCCGCACGTTTTCCATAACGGCCAGTCCGATCATGTTTGCATCTCCCCTGCCATCTCGGGCTAGAACTTGCTACACAACTGTTTTCGAACCGTTATCGGGCAGAACGGAAAGCGAGAATAGTTGGCAAAAGCTTGCCGACCTGCCCGACGAACTTTTCCACACTGGACGTCCACATTAAAGGCTCTTCGGAAAAGCTACAGCGCGGCGCTGCCGCATGCAGGGAGGACGTTGATAGCAAGCAAGAGCGCCGCACTTCCCGGCCAGCCCCTCGACCATGATCTTGCTTGACCTTCCAGATGGATCTGAAGCCGGAGGACGGTGTCTCGTAAGAATCATTTACCGATCACGTTCGGGACCTACGCTGACGCGGATCAAGCATCCATCGGTACCCGCCTCGCGGCTGAGCCTTAATCCGGTGTCCGTGATGGCGCCGATTATAATCGAAATATGCGCAGGGCCACGGGCATGATCGCGGGTAGGGCCTGAGCCCCTCGCTCGATGTTTTGTCGCCAGACGTCCTGTCAGCATGCCAGATCACGATGGCGACACTCCTGTCGTCAGGCGAGCCCTCCTGCCGGGCGATTTGAACACGCAGCCTTGACTAAAACACGCGCTGAGCTCCATTCAAGACGACATTTCAGGCGGAACGCTCCGCAGCAAACAATAAACCTCTTAAAGCAGATAGGCGACGGCACAGCTTGTCTGCGGCAGATTGTCTTGAGACCGTTCGGCCCGCAATGCTGCGCCAGAGCGCTCGCACCACGATTAGGGGCACTGAGATGATTACCCCGGTCCGGCGGCACTGGAGTCCAAAAGAACTATTCAATGATCTTACACCAGCGATGTTCAACGCCGAGCCGTCAGCTGTACGCGCACGTTGGGATAAATTGTGGCCCGACCTGTATACGGAATACGATGCGAGGTTCTTAAAAGAGGAGCTGACGCACCGAAACCTCATCATTAGCGATGAAGCTGCGGCATTCTTCAGCGCCTGGGCGATCGACGAGGAGCGGCACACCGATGGCTTCATCCGCATCATTGAACTCGTCGCTAATGGATCCGAAAAGGATCTTCGGGAGAGATTGGACGCTCGGTCGCACGACTTTGGTCCAATCGCTGAACACCTGAAAGACGAATTCTCCCTAATGGTTATGATTGCATTTGATGAGATGTGCACTTGCCGTGCCTATGCAGCAGAGAAGCCCTTCTACGACGCCCTTGGTAACAACACGTTTCATCACTGGCTGAGGGAGGTGATTGCCGACGAGGCTGTTCACTCGATGAACGCCGTAAACGTTATCCGTGCGCGCTACCGCGACCGCATTGGCCAAGTGGAGGCAATTCTCGATAACCTGATCCGCGCGACCGAAAGTCTACGCTATTCCGGCACCTTCGTCCTCGACTACTTCGGCGCAGTGTACTCTAAAGAGCTGCTCGCCAACTCTCGCCTCGTGACCATGAGAAATATCGCCAGGCCATTCACGGTGTAGAGCGAAATGTTGACAGCGGACCTGTCGAAACTTGAGTCGGCGCCACATCGCCGCCCTTCCCCGTAAATTTCCATTGTGCCAATTGGCTCCAGCTTTTCGTTTGCGTTCGAGCGCGCCGAATTTCGTCGACCGGGTCGGGAAGCCGCAATTCGACGCCCGATTTTCTGCAAGTCCGCCTTAGCTCGATAGATGCGGTTGTGGCCGCGCGCGATATTGTCGGACCGCGCTGCCGGGCCGGCGCTCTGGCTTCCCTGCCGACCTCGTCCGCGACAAGATAGCCTTGCTTCGACGCGAACAGATGCAGGAATTCGATTTGCGTGGTCGCGGATGCAAGCACTCGCACATCCCGACACCTCTCCGAGGGAGAGAGCGAGTTCGTTTCAACCCAGTTTTGGAACTGACGCATTCTAGCGAAAACGTCATCACGCGTCTGGAGACACCTAGATCGGGCCAACTCATGTCGAACGAGCTAGATCCGCGACTTTTCTCCAGGCCAGTGTAGCACCACCTCGATCCTGCTTACATCGAGGTTACAAGCTGACGCAGCGTAAGATTCACGTCCTTTCCATGCAGATCCAACGATCGGTAGATAGAACGCTATCCTTATCGCAACGACCACCAGGCTCACGGTTGATCCTTTTGTGGCTGACCTTTCGGCTACTCACAAACCTCACGTAGATCACGAGCAGGAGCGATTACTTGCTGCTCTCGGCCTGCGTCGACGTCTCAATCACACGACGCAACTCGCTCGATGTTGAAAACGTTGGTCAACCTGAGGCGCTCTCTCATCGAAAATTCAATTACCCTTCTTTCTGCCATGTTCTCACCCAAAGCAGAGACGCGCCGATTGCGCACTTCGCGCGCGGCAAGAGCGAGTGTCTCAGGAGAATTTGATGGTGAAGCCAGTTGTGATTGTGGTGGGCGCAGACAAGGGAGGAGTCGGCAAGACGACCGTATCACGAACGCTGCTGGACTACTTCAGCGTTAACAACGTGCAAACGCGCGCCTTCGATACGGAGTCTCCGCGAGGGACGTTGAAGCGCTTTTATCCCGAGATCACCGAGATCGTCGACATGACGACGACCGCCGACCAGATGAAGATTTTCGATACCCTGAACTCCGGACTATCCGTCACCGTCATCGACGCTCGCGCCGGATTGCTGTCCTCAGCACTGGCCTCCTTGCGCGACATCGGATTTCTGGATTCGGCGCGATCCGGCCAGATTACCTTTGCCGTATTCCACATCCTAGGATCGTCTATCGCTTCGCTCGACGAGATCGCGGAGACCGCTACCTTCATGAGCGGCGCAAAGTACTATCTGGTCAAGAACTTCATCAATGACACTCAGTTCTTCCAGTGGGACCAGTCGACCTATAATTCCTATTTTCACCGCATCAAACAGGCGACCGAGTTGACTATCCCGAAACTTAACGAGATGGCCTATGAGCAGGTCGAAGTCGCATCCGTCCCGTTCGTAGATTTCGTGGCAAACAAGGGCCGCAACGATGAGCCCGCGAACAACTCCTTCGTGCTACGCGGTTATGTCCGGCACTGGCTGGCAAATGTCTGGAGCGAATTTGATCGCATCAACTTGACGGAATTGGCCGGCGCCAAGTCCGCGACGCGAAGTGGCGAGAAGTAGTCGCAATTCTTGCGGGCCAAGAGCAGGCCCATATACGAAACGAGATTGATCTGCTGGCTATGTTAGCGACCCCTATCTACATCATCTGCTCTCCTAGCCCGCAGGTCGGAAAAACCCTCATCGCTCGCGTTCTGAGCGAGTTCTTGCTGCTCAAAGACGGCACCGCCCTGTCGTTCGATGTCAATCTAAAAGAGCCATCACTGCTCGATTACCTGCCTAAGATCACCGAGACCGCGGATGTGACGGACACTTACGGCAAGATGCAGTTGATGGACCCGCTTATCGTCCACGATCAGGTACCCAAGGTGATCGATCTCGGCTTCCATGCCTTCGACGAATTCTTCAAGATGTGCGAGGAAATCGGCTTCATAAAGGAGACGGCGCGCCGATATGTCGCTCCTATCATTCTCTTCATCGCAGGCGCTGACCGCATTTCCTTTCGCGGTTATGACATGCTGCGGCGGCAGATTCCGCCAGCATCGCTGGTCACCGTCCACAATGAATTTGCGCTGCGCGGCGGATTACCTGAAGTCATGGATGGCGAGCGGGTGCTCCAGATTTCCGCGCTGCCGCTGTTTCTCAAGAGATATATAGACCGACTTGGCTTTTCCTTCACCGGATATCTGCGGGACGAAAAGGACTGGTCCACCGAGCTGCATCAGTGGATACGACGGAACTACACGATGTTCCGCGATCTAGAATCGAGTTTGATGCTGCGAAGATCCTATCGATCGCGTGGGACGAACATCGAGAGCCTGCGTTGCACAAAGGCAACTTGAGGCTGGGACTACTCGCCATCTATTTGTCGAGCTTATGGGCAGTCGTTTGACCGGCGATAATGAAATGCACCGCGCGAATCCCCGCCTGGATTGGGTGCAATCAAGCGTACGTTTCCTTGAGCTCATCCGCACCCAATCGCGCGACCGGCAACTGCCCTCTTGGGCTTTGCGGGCGGCGAGACGCATCGATGATGCCAGCGGAGGAGCTCATAGCTCGAAGCCGAGCCTCCCGAGCACCCGGTCCATGACCGCGCCTTTGATCTCGCGGGCGATCTCGTTGCGTATCTGGACGCCGAGCACCCGCTCGGCATCGGCGTCGCCTGTCAGCCCATCTTCCGCCAGCCGCCGATCCAAGCGGGCTTGAAACGGCTCGCTCATCGCATCGACGAGCCGTTCCTGCATCTTAGCATAGTCTTCGGGCGCGATGCGCCTTAGCACACTTTCCCATGGCTGCCATCGGGTCGCCAGGAACTGCGCAAATTCGGTCGCTTCCTGGTTCCGCACTGCCGTCTCGGCCCTGGCGACATCGTCCCGAGTAACGTGAGAGACGCTCATGAAGCGCATGTCGGGAGCGATGTGCCGCAGCTCCAGCGCATCACGCAGTTGGGTCTGGTAGGCAAGGTAGACTTCGATCTCATCGACGTCCGTGTCCGGATCGGCTCGACGAAGCGAGTTGACGGTCTCGCGCGCGATTCGGTCCAGGGCCTCCAAGCGAAACATGACGCGGCCGTGCTGGAGCAGTTCGCCAAGGCGTCCGTCATAGGCGCCGTCCTCGACATCCGCGTTCAGGCGTGCGCTCTGCATGCCGTTCCAGGTCAAAGTGACGCGATCTTCGCAGCTCGCGCTCGCTCCGGAGGCCAGTTCGAAATACTGCTCGCGCAGATTCGACCTGATGGCTGCCTGCCGCAGATCTTCGGCGACCGCGTGCCGGAACGCGTCGCTGCCATAGTTCACGGTGCCGCGGAGCCTGTCGAGAAAGCGTGCATAATCTAGGGCACCTGGCTCTTCGGCGAAGGCCTGCCAAGCGGTTATTGTTGCCGGCTCGCCCTCGAGCCAGTGCGCGACAACCTCCTGCAGCGACCGCAGCTCAACTTGCACAGCGCCTGCGGTGTTCGAGAAAAAAACCTGCGGGCCGGCATAGTCTCCGGCATGCATGGCGGTCGCCAGGCCGGCCTGCACCGCGTCGGACAGAGGATTGTTCTCCAGATCAACACTCGCGTCACGGCTTAGCTGTGTCAGCACAGTCTCGGGCAGGCTGGTTAGCTGATTGTTGCTGGCGCCAAGCCATAGCAGCACGGCCGGAAACGTCTCGGGCAGACTGGTCAGCCGATTATGGCTGGCACTAAGCCATTCAAGCCCGGCCGGAAGAGGCTCGGGCAGATCGGTCAGCTGGTTATAGTCGACATTCAGGCGCGCGAGCCCGGCTGGAAGCTCGGGCAGACGAGTCAGCTGATTACCCGCGACGTCCACCTCCTGAAGCGTCGCTGGAAGGCGATCGGGCAGACTGGATAACTGATTGTTGTCGACATTCAGGCGCCGCAATCCAGGCGGCAGCTCTGCGGGCAGGCTGGACAGCCCGTTGCTAATGGCATAGAGCCGCCGCAGACCGCGCGGAAGCTCGGGCAGCCCGGTCAAGCGATTATTGTTCGCATAGAGCCGCTGCAGACTGGCCGGAAGTGTTTCGGGAAGGCTGTTCAGCTGATTGTCGTCGACATTCAGGCGGCGCAAGCCGGCCGGGATCGGGGCCGCCAAGGTGGTCAGGGACAGGGATGACAGATCTATTGGTTCATTCAGATCGCCCGTGTCCCTCCAGGCCCTCATTCGACTTACCGCCAGCTGCCGATTCTCATGCTGCCCCTGCCCGTCTTCGGCAGCCCAATCCGTCAAGACCTGGTCCGGCAAATCGGCAGACGCCAGCTCATCCGTCAAGGCTTCGTCCCATTGCGATGAGGCCGGAGACCCTGGTTCGGAGCTTTCCCAATCGGAAGCTTCGGAAGGAATCCCAGTGCCAAGCTGTTCTGTATTCACAGATGTCGTCTCTTCGGTAGCTAAAGGAAGCGAATGCACCGGGGCGGCGTATCATGAAGCCGGTAGAGCCCCGCTATGGATGCGCTTCATCGGTTGACGAGGGCACATCACGAAGCGGTCGCCACGCAGGGCTTGGTGCGATTACTCTGCGCCCGATGGCGACCGAGGACCATTCTCAACGGGCCTCGCTCGCGGATCGGGTTGATACTGGACTCCATCTCCCCTCTCCTGCCATGCCTGAGCACATCGAGCCGGCCTTGCGAGCAATTCGGGGACATTCAGCCTACGAGATATAGCTGTCGACAAGCTGACAGCCTCGAAGCGATGATCAATACGCCGCCCAACATTCCTTCGATGTCTCTCGACGCTTAGGCGCAGCGCTCCGCAAAAAGTCCGACGGGATCGAAACAGTTTCCTGCTCGGCAAAATTGGTGTCCGAGCGGCGGCACTCCGGCAGCGTGATGCTGACAGGACGGCGACGTTGCCGCTCCTGTGCCGGCGAGCTAAGCTACCCCTCCTGCGAAAGGTCGTGTTTGATCGCTGAGCCGAAAGCTAACAGATCTTTGCGCGTAACGCGCTAGCTGCTCACCGAGGCCAAGGCGCGTACCCAATCAGCAAAGCCGACCAGAATGAATAGCCTCCAGCTATTAATGACCGCGGCCATGATTCTCAAGCTCGACGGGCGATTTCGCGGCTTGCGGCATGCAGGCGGTATTCCGCTCGCGGATCCCTTCCGAGTCGAACAGACACCGCACATCACTGTCGGGACCGAATTTCCTTACGTTGCGCTTAGTGTAGCCGACCCTCGCCGCGACCAACGAACTCAAGCACCGACTGCGCTTGGTTGATCTCGCGCGACACGCGCTTCAATATCCGTATTGCGACCTCTTCCGTCGCGATCAACCCCGCTCTTTCGCAGGCCAGCCCGAAATGATACATTACCTGTTCGTCGGATGGCGCGATACGATTCTGAAACAAGCTGATCGTCAATGATGAGAGCATCTGCTCGACGACGTCGTTTTCAGCCTGACTCACGAATCTACGTCCTTCTGATTAGTCGCTCAATTCTGTACAATGTGGGCGTCGCCGATAGGGTTATGACACCTGTCATTGTTCCGGGTCGTCGTGTCATGACATCCCCCATGAGTATCGAACACCGCGCTTTCGTTCCTCGATCGCCTCATCTGGTAACATTGCTTCTCCTCCTCACGGACCTACGCGGTCTCAGACGCGAGTTGCAGCTCCCTGATGATCTCAGTCACCCTCCCTTGCCCGGCGGCGTGTTGCGGCCACTTGCTAAAGCCACTCAGCAAATTCTCCGCTTCCAGCCTGGTAAAATTAAAGAGCCTGATACCCCGCCCAAGGATCTCATTGACGATCGTGATCGTGGCCTGGCGGCCGGCACTTTCTGGTGGCGATCTGTTGAAGCCGATCAGCAGGCCCCTGAGATCCTGGGTAGTGAAATCCGAGAGCCCCGTCCTCCGATCGGCGCGGCGAAGGACCTCGCCTGCGAGCACCACGGTCACTTGACCGCATGGTAGCTCGTCCGGCCAGTTACTGAAGCCGCTCACTAGGTTCGCAAGTCCCTGCTGTGAGAACTCGCAGAGCTGATCAGCGCGGCGCAGGACCTCGCGAGCGAGTGCGACCGCAGCTCGGCGAGAAGCGGCCTCTTCCGGCCACTTACTAAAACCGTTCACCAGGTTTGCCAGCCCCTGCTGAGTCAGATCGGGGAGCGGGGCAGCACGGCAAAATACCTCACCGGCGATCGCGACCGTAGCCTTACGGCAAGTCGCATCTTCGGGCCATTTGCAGAACCCGTTCACCAGGTTCGCCAATCCTTGCTGGGTATAATGGGGAAGCTGGGCAGCACGGCGCAGGAGCTCGCTTGCGATCGCGACTGTTGCCTGACGAGATGCATTCTCCTCTGGCCATTTGCTGAAGCCATTCACCAAATTCGCCAGATCCTGCTCGCTAAACTCGTGGAACCGCGTCGCACGTCCAAGCACTTCGGTTGCAACCGCGACCGTGACTTGACCGCAGGGCAGCTCTTCAGGCCACTTGCTAAAACCGTTTACAAGGATGGCCAACCCCTGCTGAGGGAAATCGGCGAGCCGGCGGGGGCGCCGCAGGATTTCTAGTGCAAGCGTGGCCGCGGCTTGGCGCGAGGCCGCCTCTTCTGGCCATTTGCTAAATCCGTTTACCAGGCTCACCAACCCTTGCTGTCTAAATTCAGAGAGCTGATGGGGGCGGCCCGCTCGGCGGATGACCTCACCCGCGATTGCAACCGCGGCCTGTCGAAAGTCACTCCCTTCCGGCCACTTGCTGAAGCCGTTTATCAGCCCTGCCAGGCTGAGATTGTTCAATTCTTGAAGCGATCTGCTTTCCTCGCGACAAAATTTGGCTATTCGGACCGCCCCATCGCGACATTCCGCTCTCCTGGCGTGCCTGCCGAATGATGCCGCAAATATGGAAAGCGCCCTGATACCGATCTTTCTCATCAGAGCATGGTCCAGCTGCGACACGCGAGAAGCTATTCTCTCGCAAGTATCCCGACCCGCCTGACCTCCAGCCCTTCGGCTCACCGCATTGCATGTCGTGGCATAGCCCCACGATTTCTCTGCACGGATGCTTTCCTCGAAACTCGGTAGAAATCTGGATTGAAACTCAACGGCTGCTTGTTGCAGAAACACCGGCAGGTCCGCCTTGCACAGTTGCTTGTCGCGCCTGACCACTGCAGTTGAGAATTCAACAATGCCGCCAGCACGATCGATTTCGTTTAGCGCCGTCGTGAGACTAGTTTGAACGGACATAGGACCTTCCGAGCCTTCATCGCAGCACCCTTCGGCTATATGCGACCGGTCATCGCCTCTGGCTAGATATTAATCGTCTACGCTCTTGGAGCATCTGCCTGACGCCGGGCTGTTCACTCTGCGCGACTTTCGCTGCGCGACTAAAAACGCGATTGCAGTTGTGGCTAACCACATTTTGCTCCCCGCACCATTCCAGCGTTCCAGCCAAATGGCGACTCCGCTTGCCAGCACTTGACAATGCCCCGCCCAGCGTTCCCGTGGCGATGGTGCAAACTCCCCTTCCTGGCCATCGCCTGAACAAGGTTGGCAATCAGCAAGCCATTCCCTCGGTCTCGATTTGCCAATGAGCCGTCGACGCCTGCCCCATTCTGAGCTTTGTCTTGACGCATCGGCAAGTCTACAACCTGCCGCAACGTGAGATTCAAGCTGTAAATCGGCCTCCTGAGGCAGAGGCGGATTGTATAAAGCGGATATCGATTGCAATAATTGCCGGTGGAGTGCTTATTTAGCTCGACACCGCGTCCAGCTGACATTTGCCGTCGATAGCTGAGATCTCACCCTTGGCTCATGCGCTTTGTTTGATCGATTCGCGCCGGCGGTCGCGGTCAGGCTCACCCGCCCGCCCCATAGGCGAAAGCATCTGCGCCATGTCATTTCTTAATGAGAGCGCCCTCACTCATAAATTTATCCATTCGGAAAAACGATTGCCCGTACCCGGTGGCGGCGCGGGACTGCCCAACCATTAGAGAGGAGGCGAGCGCAATGAAGGCGCCACTCTTTATACCGCTCGCACGGCCAGAGAACGACGTCGCTTCATTCCGGGTCTCGCGCTACTGTCCTACGGTTTAGCCGCGCCCACCCTGGGCAATCAACAAAGCCGCCGGACGCTTGTAAGTTTTGGTGCCATAGAGCATGGCGAGATGCGCCCTAGTTTGCCAGCTCGTGCTCAAGCTACCTAATGCCGGACGTGATTTAACATCTCTCCATCTTTCGTATCTGATGGGCACGAAACTGTAGAGCGCAGGAATTATGCAAGATACGCTATCAGGGCGCGGAGAACACTCGCGGATCTGTCGCGATTTCTCGTCAGACGCGCTGTGTACGGTGATATTGCTTAAGAGGGGCCTTGCACAAATCGAACCGCTCGCCACATCTGCGCAGAAACGGGTGAGCAGTCACAAGTCCTCAGACGGAATTATTCGGCATGAATGCGGAGCCACCGCTACTCATGAAGATCCGCGTGCTCAAGCTCGAATGCCAAAGTGAACTACATCTGCAATGACTTCGATCGATGATAGATTAAGTGAGATCAGGTGGCTGCGGAACGAAATCTGGCGCTGCCGGCGGTTACTTAAGACGGACCTATCTGGCGCGGAACGCGAGGGTGTTGAGAAGCGCCTGCTTGAACAGCTGTCAGCCTTTGAGCGGCTCTTGTCGACGACGTTTCCTTTGGTTTTAAACCCTAATGTGAATTCGACCACGAGCACCACGACCCGGCCAAACGGCTCCTCTGAAGCGTCCATCGAAAACGCCGCAATGGCATCATGCAGTTCCTTCGCGAATTCGATTGGGGGTTAACCTCTGCGGTCTCCTTGGCTCGATTCGCCCCCCCTCGAGCCCAACCTAATCCCAATGTGAGAATATCTGGAAGACCGCGATCAAATGCCCGCCCCAACGCGAGCATTCCGGCGATCTTTTGCCAGTCATAGTCGATCTAGTCACCTGCGAGAAATGCCAGGCCGCCGACAACAACGTCATAGATTGATGGACAATACGGACTCCTGAACGATGTGCGGCCTAACGACCTCCGACGTTGAAGCAGATTCGTCCGTCGGATCATTTCCAGCCAGTCGATGGCAACTTCACGGTTGCCTCGTCCGCCGAACGGGCTGCAGCGCAGATAGCGCGCAACCGCCGCAGTAGCACATCGAACCTCAAAGCGAACCATGACCTCGTAACACGCGTGGTGGCCCTGTCGATCGCCGAACGAGGTCAATCGGTTCACGACGTTCAGTGCCGCTGGCGGATGCGTCCGGCTCAACAGGGTGACGATTCCAGCCCGATAGACTTTCGAACAGCAGGCAGATCAAAGTCCAGCGCTAATCAGCCTGGAACACGTCACCGTGCGTCAATTTCTGTAGCTTCTGCTCGGACGGATCACTCTCGATCGAGGACGATCGGAACCCTATTGAGACGTCGTTTTCGTCCTCCGCTTCTATCCGCGGCGGTTGGCATCGCGCGGCGACATTCGACGCCCAAGCTTTTGAAATTGTCCCTAAGACAAAACATGGCTGCGTCTACATCCCTACGTCCTGTGAAGCGCTCACAGAAGCGCATTACGTCTGGTCTGCACGACGTAAGGACTTCTTCAGCCCGCTGATCTCGCGCGCGAGCGTATCCTGTACACCACATGGCCGCGATCGCGATCGCAACAAGGGCGGTTGCCGAGCGGTGCGCATTGTAAGTCCACCCCATTCGTCGTTCTTGATCCACCAAATCCCTCTTAAGCCGCATATCCTTCACTATGGTTCTTTGCCCAACGAGCGTCACCTGTTTATCGGGAGCTAGGCAACAGCTCGGCAGCGGCCGTCGCGGGGCCGCCGTAATCATAGCGGTCTCCCGAATCATCGCCTCGCCACGCGCAACCCGTTCACTGCGAAGACCGAGACACGACAGAGGCCGGCTGCGCTTTGCAGCGCGCGCGATGCGTTCCACTGTGACATTCGCGATGCTAGTTCCCAATGTGGCGTTCCCTGATGCGAAGCTCTGCTTCGCAATGACTACAACCTGACGCTACGATCGATTCAAGCATTTTTGAGCGTCCAGCAAGTGTGAATACGCTCCGGGACGGGTACATCCGCATTGTGGACGAACTCGCGCCAGCTGCACGCTTCAGCGGCTGCCCCCGTGTGTGAAACGTCGCCGGTGTTGGTCGATGATCGCTCGGCCTAGTGTTGGGTTGAAGGCGCGCTGGGACGATCGGCGATAAGTTGTCGCCGACGCTGCTCGCTTGTTCGTCGTCCGAGCCAACGGTCTTAGAGCCCGCAGACAAGAGTTTGGCACGATAGTTTTCCGAGAAGCACAAGACTTTGGACCGCTGGGTCAGAATGGCTTGTTGTGCACTGTGACGGCCGCGGCTCTGACCGACGGCGGATTCCGCAGGCTCAAGCTGCCGCTGCCTATTACTAGTGTGGAATTGCTCGACGCCAGCTCAGCGGCTTCGATCTTGAGCTCCGCTGGCACGGCAGTTGCTACTCAGCGCGTGAGCTGGATTTGCGCGCAGCCTAGCCGCAACGCGGAAGATATCATTCGTCGTTGATTGCTGCGGGTCTTTCTGCGGACGGACTGAAGCGGCCGCACCGCCCTATGCTCGCGATTGCCTGATCTACGACGAAAGAGGCTTAATATGAGGAAACCAGCGACAGGCCAGCTTTACATGGTAGGCAAGCTATTTGTCGTGGCCATTGCCATTCTGGTTTCGCCGGCAGCAGGTGCCAATGATGATCTAATGAGCGCCGCCAGGCGACTTTTCAAGCCAATCCCCTCAATGGTTCCAGCGGTGAAGGACAACCCGATCACCCACGAAAAGGTCGCCCTTGGCAAATCCCTGTTCTTCGATCCGAGGCTTTCGGCGAGCGAGGTCATTAGCTGCAACACGTGTCATAACGTTGGGATGGGCGGGGTAGATGCCGGTCCGACTTCGATCGGTCATCGCTGGCAGCAGGGTTCACGTCGCGCGCCAACTGTCTACAACGCGGTCTTCAACGTGGCGCAGTTCTGGGACGGGCGCGCGGCAGATCTCAAGGCGCAGGCCGCGGGGCCTATCCAGGCCGGTGTCGAAATGAATGCGACGCCCGATCGCGTGCTCAGCACGTTGAATTCCATGACGGAATATGTCGTTATGTTCAGTAAGGCGTTCCCCAACGATGCGGCGCCCGTTACCTTTGAAAATTCTGCCAAGGCCATCGAGGCTTTCGAGGCGACCTTGATCACACCCACCGCCCCCTTCGATCAGTACCTTGAGGGCGATGCATATGCTCTCAGTGACCAGCAGAAAGCCGGGCTAAAGCTATTCATCGAAAAGGGATGCTCCTCTTGCCACAACGGAATCAACGTCGGTGGACAGGATTACTTCCCGTTCGGCGTGATTAAAAGGCCCGACGCAAACTTGCTTCCGAGAGACGATAAGGGACGTTTTGCCGTCACTAAGAATCCTAGCGATGAGTATGTTTTCCGCACCGCGCCATTGCGCAACGTCGCATTGCGGTCTCCCTACTTCCATTCCGGTCAGGTTTGGAGCCTCAAACAAGCGGTTGGCGTAATGAGTGAGGTTCAACTCGGCATAAAGCTGAGTGACAAAGAAACTGACGAAATTGTCGCCTTTCTAAATTCGCTTACCGGTCAGTTGCCGAAGATCGATTATCCGATACTACCCACACGCACCAACGTCACCCCAAGGCCCTCTTTAGACAAATAGGCCGTCACGATCGCGAAACTCCATGTGATTAGCGAGAATACAGCGCAGTGACTCAGGCCGCGACGAAGTCAGGATCGTGTGGTCGAGCTAAAGCTGTCAGCCAAACCTTTAGGCCGCTACTCTTTCGCAGCCGACACAAGCACTCTTTGGGCGCGGGTCGACTTCATCTCGATCCTAGGTGGCTCAGCCCCGGAAGGAACAGCTGGCACTGCAACAAAAGTCGCACTGAGACGCGCCAAGTAACGTTGCTACAAGGGACCCGCGCCTTCCGTAGCTCGCGGGCACCGCATATCATCTTACGCCGGCGATTTTTCCAACCCCGACTTCAACGATCAAGACGCCCTACCCTTGCGCGAGGAGCGAGCGCGACGTCGCAGCATTTGCAAGACTGTCCGATTATGCGAAAGGCAACCGCTCTCTCTGACAGGAGTAAAAGTGATGCGGCAGCCGCACGTTTTCGGGAAACATCGCCCTGTACGATCTCACTCCAGTTGAACAGGTCGGATTTGCGGGGAGCAGCTTTGCTTCCCCATTTGCGCAATGTTGCGACGGCACGGCAGCTTCGATCTCGTATGCGGGACGCGCAACGCTGACGGGCGGACGCAGGCGCATTCGAAGATGCGCACAAGCTCCCGGAGGCTGCGAGCTGAAATTGCCGCCTCAGCCGCGATGAGCTTCTTAAGAAGCCATTCAGTTGTGAATGGCCTTTTTGCCTGAAATGCTACAGAGCCCGAGTTTCGGGAGAGCCGTCGTGCGAAGTGTCATGGCGACAGCGAAGCGACCAAAATGATCAGGCGTCCTTACGCCATCACCGCCCTATTTGCCCTTCGGCAGCTCGCTCATTGCGGCATTCCAGTTCGGCGTTCTCTGACCGAGTATGTTGCAAACAAAGAAGTCCAGCAGCTTGAGCTCGGCATAATTGCCCGGTGTTCCGTGATTGCCGCCGGGCACATAAAGCATATCGAAGAATTTTCCCGCCCTGATCAGCCGATCTGCAAGCTGCAACGTGGAGGACGGATCAACATTTTGGTCCATTTCGCCGACGACAAGCATCAGCTTACCCTGCAACCGATGTGCGTTGTCGATCATCGAAGACTGCGAATATTCGACGCCGACCGGCCAACCCATGTACTGTTCGTTCCACCAGATTTTGTCTATGCGGTTGTCGTAGCAGCCGCTGTTGGCCACGGCTACTTTGTAGAATTCAGGATAAAACAGCAGCGCGCTCACCGCATTCTGCCCGCCGGCGGACGTGCCAAAGATGCCGACATTGGAGATATCATACCAAGAATATCTTGCGCTGACCGCCTCGTGCCACAGGATTCGGTCGGGAAAGCCGCCGTCCTTCAGATTCTTCCAGGCAACGTCATGAAACGCGCGCGAGCGGTTATTCGTACCCATGCCATCGATCTGAACAACGATAAATCCCAGCTGGGTGAGCGGTTCGACCCGGGTCGAGAAAGATTTCGGAACGGAGGATCTGTGTGGGCCGGCATAGATGTCCTCGACGACCGGATATCTCCTGTTTGGATCGAAGTTGACCGGCAGGTGAATGACGCCCCATATATCGGTCTTGCCGTCCCGCCCCTTGGCAGTGAAGCTCAGTGGCGGCTTCCAACCGACGCCGATCAGGTCTCTTATATCGGCGCGCTCGACATCCGTAAGTTCGGAATTATCGCTGGCCCGGTACAACACCATGCGCGGCGGCAAGTCAATGCGTGACCACAGGTCGACATAGTAGCGTCCGCTCGGTGAGAACTCGATGTGATGATTGGCCTGCTCAGGCGTCAGCGCAGTCAGTCCCCTCCCATCGAAGTCGATGCGATAGGCGTGGACGAAATAGGGATCCTCCCCAGGGTTCATCCCGCTGGCGCCAAACCAGATCTGGCGTTTGATCGGATCGACATAATAGACCGCGCGGACCACCCAATCTCCTCTGGTGATCTGATTTTTGAGCTCACCGGTCCGGCCATTGAACAAATACAGGTGCTCATGCCCGTCGCGCTCGGACGCCCAGATGATCTCCTTCCCATCCTCAAGGTCGTACCGGAAGGTCTTTCCAGTACGTGGCTGCAGACGCCCGTACTCGATAAAGGTCTCGCTGACCTCGTCAATCAAGGAGCGCACCTGCCCGGTGGCGGCGTCCACCTCGACAAGTCGATAGAGCTGATGCCCACGTTGATTGTATTCGAAGGTAAAGCCACGTCCGTCCTTCCACCACTTGATCGGCGAGAGTTTATACGGATTTGGGAAAGCGGCGCTGTCGATTGCAATCACGCGCCGGCTGACGACATCAATGAGCACCGGCTGGGACAACGCCAGGGCATCACCCGGCTTTGCGTATGTCATCGACAAAGGCCTGGGTTGAATCTGGTCGGTTGGAGACGATTCGACGTAATGAATCTTCCTTTGGTCGCCTGGACGGATCCGATAAGCAGCCAGGCGAATTGAGTCCGGAGACCATCTTAACGTCGACAAAGCATAGTAGTTTCCTTCTGATCCGTCCCAGGTCAATGGGATGTCCTGCAGGCCGTCCTTGCTGCGCAGAAAGATATTGTAGTTTCTAATATAGGCGTCCCATCTCCCGTCGGGAGATGTACTTGTCTTCGACGAATGATTGACGGCAGGTAGCGTGTCGTCAGCACTCAGCCCCTGATGGACCTGCATGCTTGTGCAGACATAACTCGCAAGTTCGCAGCTCCAGCGGGTATTCTCGATTTCGAAACTGAGAGTTTGGCCGCTATCGGTCAGCTCGAAACGGGCGAAGGGCAGATCGTCGGCTTTGTAGTTCTTATGGCTCCTCTTGTTTAGCGCCGCCGCGAGGCGAATCTGATCAAAAGCTGGTCGCTTTACACCTGTGGCAGCATTCACCAGCATGAACTGGCGTTTGCCCTGGGTTGTACGTCGGTAGACGAACGACTCGCCCTCTGGCAGCCAGAACGGCACTTCGGGTACATTGACGGTGAGTTGGCCATAGCGATCGCCGATCGTCAGCGCTCGCTCATAATCGGACTGAACCAGCGGCGGACGGGCGATTTCGTCGGCCAGGGCGTGCGCGGCAGCAGATTCCGGCTGGACCAGCATCGCAAGCACTACAAGAACTCCAGGTCGCATTTCATCCCACGAAAATGACAAGCTCGTGCCAACCGCGGCGACCTGACCAATGTCCGATCGCTGCTCTGCCGCCGGTGATATGCAGGGGCCATGCCAGCTGATGCGGCGCGCGTGCCGGCTCTTTTCGATCTCAACGTCGTTTTCGCGCCAAGATCTGTGACTGTTCAACGCACAGCTGGTCGGACGTCGAACACAAAGCGTATATCGCACGTGGTCTAGTGGTTGATTTCAGGCCAGTATGCTGAAAAACTTGAACTCCGGCTCCAACAACTGCCAAGGCAGCATGAAGATGCCATCGAAAGTCAACCGATTGGCTCCTACCGCCACCACATGCAAGGACGCAGCGATCTCCTCTTCGTTTCGCCACGGCAGCCGTGGTTGTTGCAGCTGGTCAGATATGCGATCATCTTCGTCATCAGATCGCGCGCCTCGGCCTCGACGGCAATTGTAACCGGATGCTAAGTGCCGCTGGTTAGACGTACATCATTTGGTCGACAGCTCTTTGACTTGCCGTGAGGCGCAATCGATGGGCTGCCAATGATCGAGCCTCTGTCGGTATCGTTGCAGAGGCCCCTGCCGGTCGAATCCGTCTGCTCCGAGAACGCAACGTCGTACTCTCGACACCTTGATGCGGGGACTGACGCGCAATGGAGCGGTGGTGTTGCGGTGTGCTGCTCCTGATGAGAGAATGTTGCACGCAGTGGCATCGTTGATCGTTCGCGGCCGAAACCACCTGTGTGCTGATGTGACCAGGAGAGAGTTTCGCGGGTGATGCCTCGCCCTCCGGTTGCTGGGACGATCGCGCGCGGCTACGAACTGGGCTGGATCTGAATGCTCATGACCTAGCGATAACTCGCATCCGTGAGATGTCCGTCCAGGCGATCACGAAAGCTTCTAGATAGCCAGTCAAGTCCCTCAGGTTGCCAATGAGCTCACCTTCTCTCCTCCGGCAGAACGGTGAGGTCTGACAAACTGGATCGCATCGCCTTGTGCATTATTGGCGAGTTTGACGGTCGCACGTTCGCCAACGCACCATCTCCAGCGCAAGTGACGATGGTACCGCGCCCAGCTTCCATCTCATCGTCCTGCATGTGCGGTTGATGACGCGAGTGTCCAAAACCCTACCATAAGATACGACCATCTAAGACGCCGGGCGGAGAGCGATGCGAAGCCCCTTTGTCACGCCGGCCGCGCGCCATATTCCTGGGAACGGCACGCGGATTGCTGGGCAAGGATCAACGAGCTGCCGCGAAGAAGGCGGTCGCAGCGGACCCGGAGTCCAAAATGAGGCTTATCCGATTGATCTTGATCGATCTGACTTTGATGCTGCTTGCACCCGGGAACGCAGAAGCCACGATTAGGGCCGCCGGCGCAGCCTTCACATCTGCTACCAAAACTGTGACGTCATCGGAGCGGATTTCGGCCCCAGATCCAATCTTGAGCTCTGGCGCGAGCCGACAGCCTTCCCGCCCAACGACACAAGCGGCGCCATTTCAGCTTGCAACGAACCCCCTCGGTCCGGTCAAGCCGGCTGAGCATTCCACGATGCTGGAATTGGGCTCTCCCTGTGTGATCGGCAAGCGCGCAGGGCAGCTTCCGATTGCCACGATCATCGATGGCTCGGAGATGCTCAACAAGCCGCTTGTCCTAACACCATCGATCTCTATTGCCGCAACCATGCGTTATGGCCTTTTGGGGCGCAGACACGGCGTTGGAGCGGAACAGACTGGATTCTCGGAGGCATGGTGATCGCGGCGATTCTGCTCGTGATCTTGGTAGAAAGATACTTCACAGGCGCGGGCACGTGAGAGAAGCAAAACCTGGCTATATCGAATTCGCCTTCAACGGCTCTCTCGCAAACATCCCGCTGGTGGCCCAATTCAGCGCGCCAGCCAAAGGCATCACGGCTATTTTCGGGCCGCCCGGCTGCGGCAAGACCGCGCTCGCACGCTGCATCGCCGGCGTGCAGCGTCTGCCGGGTGGATTTTGCGCAATCGATGGTGAGATTTGGCAGGATCAGACGACGTTTCGGCCGCCTCATCTGCGTCCCGTCGCTTATGTATTCCAACGACCAATTCTTTTTTCGCATTTGTCCGTCAAGCGCACCCTTCTGTTCAACGCGTCGAAATCGAAACCGACACTGATCGATTTTGATGGCGTGGTCGAATTGCTCGCCCTTACCCCGCTGCTCGAGCGTTCGCCATCGCATCTTTCTGACGCCGAGCGACAGCGCCTTGCCCTGGGCAGCGCGCTGCTGGCACAACCTCGGCTACTTTTGCTTGACGACCCGCTCATTTTGCTCGACCGCTCCGCTAAGTGCGAGATCTTGCCGTTTCTCGAGCGGATGCGGGAAGAGCTCCCATTACCCATGATCTATGTCAGCCATGACATGGCTGACATAGAGCGCTTTGCCGATCATCTCGTCATGATGAAAGATGGCGCTGTGACTGCAGCCGGGCCACTCAATGTCGTTCAGATCGCCCCGGCTCTTGCCGCGCGCGGCGATGCGGCAGTCTGCCTTGATACCGTGGTCGGCGGCTATGACGGGCGCTATGGGCTGATCATCCTCCGCCTCAAAGGTGCGCGCCTGTTGATTCCTGGATCGCCGCTTAGGCCGGGCGCGCAGCTTCGGCTGCGCGTCGCAGCCGGCGATGTCAGCATCGCGTGCGAGCCGCCGCGCGCCAGCTCCATCCTCAATGTCTTTCCGGCACGCATCAAAGCCTCTCTGCCGTTCGACGATGCTGAGGTCACCTTGGTCCTGGCTCTCGAAACTGGCCGTTCGGGCGTACCGCTTCTGGCCCGCATCCCGCGTCGCTCCTTTGATGCGCTACGGCTCAGCAATGGTATTGACGTATTCGCCGAGGTCGCGCGCGCCGTGCCGGTCGCAGTCCCCGAGCGGTTGCTCGCAGGGCCTTCCACATCAGCAGGAGGCGTTCGACGGGTAAGCGCCGATACGAGAAACGAACAGCAATCGGAGTACGACAGTGAGCGACAATCTTGATGAGATAGATCCGAAGCATGTTGCGGCTGCCTTCGACCGGCCAGACGATGTAGATATGCTACAGGGCGATTCAGCCCAGGATCTCGCGCGGCGAGTCGTACGCATCGGCGGCATCATCCGGCGACACTTGACGGGCGCACACGGTACCCGGCCTGGTCGCAAGGGACATTGCGTCAGGGCGAGAAATCTCGACTTCCGAGCAAGTCGGCAGCGCAGCTTTGTCTATAAGCTCGATACAAATGGACTCGCGAAGGCCGCAGCTATCGCTTTCCGAGCGCCTCGCGACCTGGTCGATCTCCTCGCGATGAGCACATTTTGCCGGCAGCAAGCAACTGGCGGCCGTCTGCGCGCCGAATTCGTCGACCCAATCGCCCGGGACGTACCACTTCTGACAGCCGTTCTAGTTAGATGTCTTGCCGCTTGGCGAACTTTTACGGGTGATGTTGGCACGTTGCTATTTTGCGATCGCCAAATCGTTCAGCGATGGTGGCGCGATATCTCCACGCGCCTGGCGCGCAGCTGGGCTTTCATTCCCACCTGCGACTATTTGGGCACTATGATACCGGAGCGCTTGATGACGACAGTACGACCACCGGATACGCCGCTCCGAAATCGCCCGTCAGACACTTCGCCGTCTCTGAAAACAGCCTTAGCTCCGGGCTCCGCTCCTCGTTACGAGACACCATGATGCTTTGCGAAGGCTCCGATTATGGACGTTCAGCCGGCGAGAAGTCGCAGTTTAATCAACTTGGCGCTATTCAGTCGAGGCGGATTTCAGCCCCTCAGCCGGTTTTGCAGTGCCTGCCGATCAATGACGAGATTGGTGAGACTGAGGTCTGACTGCCGTCTTCCCGCGAGCCGCCTGACCAGCGCCCGCGTACCGTCGACCACAAAGACACCGCAGTCATAGCCGTTCCTCTGCTGGCGTATGGAGGCGCCTTGCAGATCGGCTCCCACCCGCGCTGCGAGCATTGCTGCAGGTCTGTCATCGTATCCCTGAGCTGAGTCGTAGTGGTAGGCAACCGGCCCGTCGCGATCGCGGCGGTCCACCAGCAGCAACGACCAATGGGAGCCGCGGCGATCGAGGTCCGTGGCGCTGGCATCATTGACCGGCAAGAACAGGAGGTCGGCTGTATCGTTGCCATCCCGATCGTCGACAATGCGATGGAATGCGGCTAGCGCGTCGGCATCGGTCCCCTGGCCCACCCGAAAGGCCATGAGAGGATCGACGAACCGAGTCCTGGCGGCGAGGTTTGGATTGCTCGCCCACAATTCCTGCGCCAGGAGTTCGTAGTCCCGCTGGATATGCTCGTCGCCCAGCCATTCCCTCGCTCCGAGAACCCGTCCGCTGCGGTCGCTGGCAGAGGCACCCGCAGCCGAACCAGCGACCCGGGTCTTAGGAACCGAGGATGGGCCAGCATGATGGATCAGCTGAGCGTCGCGGCGTCCTCGCGGACCCACGTGATGGAGTAGGTCTCCCCGTTGATGGAGACCGGCTGGGGAGCCATTCGCGAACTCGGCAACAGCATTTTATTATCCAGTACATCGAGCAGGAAATCCGGCACCGGCTGTGAGCCATGCTGCCAATCCTCGCCGACGAGATATCCGATGTCCTCGAGCTCTTGAGGCATACCCGATGGCCCGATGAAGAACGGAGGTCTCTGCACCGACCCTGACTGGGCGTCGTCACGCATGTCCTGCGGTGTGGACGGCAGGTCAACCAAAGAACCGAGACCCCGATAGATGTCTGAGGACCAAGCTGGCTCGCCTCGCCCATCGGCGTTGGAAAGTCGAAATAGGATGGCAGTTGCGGAACCAAGTCGAGCTCGACCCGGCCTGCTCCTGCAAGCCGGCCTGACCAAACGGGCCTAACACCGGCGGCCACTCACTTTCGGACGGCGGCGTCGGCAAATCTCGCATCCAGGTCGAGGTGGAGGTTGAGTCCGAGCCTGCGCTTTGCTGAGGAAAGGGTACACCCAGCGCTCTGTTTGCCTCGACGACTTGCGCATACTGCCTGAGCTTCTTGAGCGTCACGCCAGATTTCCCGTTGGCTTCGGCGTAAGCCCGGTAGTCTGCATCCAGCGAGCGTTGCTGCTCATTATTGCCGTTGATTCGCCTCGCGATGCTCGCCTTGCCCTCTGTGCGGAGCCAATCACCGAACTTGCGTTGCGCCGAAGCAGTGCTTTGAATGGTTTCCTATTCTGCGAACTCGAATCGAGCTTGCTCAGCTCTTCGTTGGCAAGGCCCGCGATGAGGCTGGGGTCGTCGTCGTAACGACGAAATCCTTGTTGGGGCTCGAGACCTAGATATTCTCTAAAGGGATCGAGTAGGGCCGTCCGCTTTGTGGCTCTACTGAACGCCGCATAATCTGCGTTCAATGACGATTTCTGCGCAGCATTGCCGTCGATTCGGTCCATGATGTGATAGCCGCATGTGCGTTGACACTCTACAACCTGACGCTACGTAGATTTCCAGCCTTCATTGCCACCGCAGCGAGCCTGGTTGGGTTCATTCATGTTTCAGGTGCGGCACATCCTCGCAGCTTGGTGATCACCTGCCGTTTCGAGCGGCCTCAATGCGCGAGGCGCACTCTGCAGCCAAGCCGCTGCGCGGCGCAACCAGGACAATCGGCTCTTGAGAACTGATGGCATGTCGTTTGCTTCACCAGCGTGGTCACCATGTCCGAAAACAAACGTGTGAGGACCGTATGCTTGGAATTGGAAGTCAATTGCCGCCGTTCGAGATCACAGGCGTGAAGCCTGGCTTTCAGGCGCAGGAGGAAGATGGGCAGAGTGCATTCGAGACGTTGACCGAAGCCAGCTTCCCAGAAAAATGGAAGATCATCTTCTTCTATCCCAAGGACTTTACCTTCGTCTGCCCGACCGAAATCGCCGAGTTTGCCCGG
The DNA here is from genome assembly GCF_054055815.1 of Bradyrhizobium sp. USDA 4503. Taxonomy (NCBI): domain Bacteria; kingdom Pseudomonadati; phylum Pseudomonadota; class Alphaproteobacteria; order Hyphomicrobiales; family Nitrobacteraceae; genus Bradyrhizobium; species Bradyrhizobium sp. USDA 4503. The sequence goes on along the minus strand of NZ_JBSRXS010000001.1, from coordinate 7,615,422 downwards.
CTTTCCAAGGAATTCGTCGACCGCGATGCAGTGGTACTGGGCGGCTCGACTGACAACGAGTTCTGCAAGCTTGCGTGGCGACGCTCTCATTCCGACTTGCACAATTTACCAATCTGGCAGTTTGCCGACACAAAGGGGACCCTGGTCGATGGCCTTGGTGTGCGTTCCCCCGAAGGGGTCGCGTATCGCTACACCTATATTGTTGACCCTGCCAACACGATCCAGCACGTCTATGCGACCAATCTCAACGTCGGGCGCAGCCCCAAGGACACACTGCGCGTGCTGGACGCCCTCCAAACCGACGAGCTCTGTCCCTGCAACCGCGAAATCGGCGGCGAAGTCCTGAAGGTCGCTTGAGGCAGCATGTCGTCGATTGAACAGTTGAACGAAAAGATCCCAGATTTCGCCAAGGACGTCAGACTCAATCTGACGTCCTTGATGGCCGATGAGACACTCTCGCCGCAGCGGCAATACGGGCTGTTGCTGGCGAGCGCGATTGCGACCCGCAATGCAGACGTCATTGCCGCAATGGAATCCGCCGCGGTCGCTGTGATGACGCCCGTGGCGATCGCGGCAGCGAAATCTGCGGCCGCTGTGATGGCGATGAACAATGTCTACTACCGCTTCGTTCACCTCGCCTCTAATCCGGAATACAAGACAATGCCGCCACGGCTGCGCATGAACGTGATTGGCAGTCCGGGTGTTGACAAGTCTGATTTCGAGCTATGGTCACTTGCTGTCTCCGCCATAAACGGATGCGGTGCTTGTATCGATGCCCACGAGAAGACACTGCGAGCTGCGGGCGTCAGCTCCGAAGTGATCCTCACTGCCGTGCGCTCTGCAGCTATCGTCCAGTCAGTGGCGATTGCTATCGAAGCCGTTCGGCCGAGCCCATCCCAGGCAACGGGCTGACTCCTCCTCTGCCATCCGATCGACAGGGTGTCGCGCCGTTCCGTATCGCCACACCGGTCCTGTTACCTTAATACGTGTCTAGCTCAAATTGCGCGCACCGTGCCAGAGGCGGAACGCGCGAAAGATGCTAATATCACGACGCTTAGGGCGGTTCGTACCACGGCTTCGTTCCATCCTCACCTTACCCTCAGCCAAACTTGAACAGCACCCCATATCCGCCGCGCGGGTAACTCCACTGGACATCGCCGGTGGGCTCGGCGATCACCCGACAGGTACCGCACTCGATACAGCCGTCAACAGTCACCTCGACCCGCCCCTCATCGTTCAGCTCGTAGCATCGCGCGGGGCACGCTTTCAAAAGCGCGACTAGCTGCGGCGATGGGGACGTGTGTGCGCGAACCTTTACGTGAGGACGACCAATGTCGACAAGGTAGCGGTTGTAATACAGCTTGTCTTCTACGCGCACCGAGGGTTCGGCATCCATGCTCTGTCCTTCCATACTTGGAACTCACACTGTTGATAATTAGCGCCAGGCTCGCGCAAAACGACATGCATCGCCGAACAGCCCCATCCATGAGCGCGCCTTGACAAAGGATTTCAAGGTCGCCTTCTCCTTCTCAACCTTGGGCGTACCATCGACCCGCACAAAGTTTTGCATTGCCTTAGAGATGAGCTGCGGATAGGTGAGAAAGAAGTTTTGTGAGTGAGTATGCATCAGGGGCGGCAAATCCTTGTACTTCTTGAGGTCCTTGATGACGAAGGACTCATCCAACATCTTCTTGTAGAGCGACAGATTTGTCGCTGTCATCGGCTCGCCGCGCGATTTCACCAGGCCGATCGCTTCGGCCGCTATGCGACCTGAGGTCATCGCGAGATTGGACCCCTCTCGATGAACGGCATTGTTGAGTTGCGCCGCATCGCCAACGACTACCCAGCCTTCCCCGTAGAGCTGCGGGATCGATTTGTAGCCTCCTTCAGGGATGAGATGCGCCGAATATTCCTTGACTTCGGAACCTGCTAGCAGAGGCAACACAGAGGGATGCCTTTTGAATTGATCGAGCAAGCCGTAGGGCGTCTGTCCGGTGCGCTGGAAATCGGCGACGAGACAACCGATGCCCAGCGAAATACACTCCTTGTTGGCATAGATGAAACCCATTCCGGTCATACCGCGGGAAATGGTGCCCGCCGCCTCGATCACGACGCCTTCTTCGCCCTTAAGATTGAAACGCGCTTCGATAGTCTCGCGAGGCAAGAAGTGCATTTCCTTGACGGCGAGCGCAACGTTATCGGGTGTCGGCCGCGCGCGCAGGCCCGCGCGCGTCCCAAGCAGACCATTGACCCCTTCAGCGAGCACGACGACATCGGCATGTATTTCGCCGTCGCGGCGATCTGTACGAACGCCGACAATCCTTTCACGCTGGTCCCGTATGAGCTCCGTCACGGTCGTCTCGCAGAGCACGGTCGCGCCGGCTTCGCGCACCTTTGACGAGAACCATTTGTCAAACTGCGCGCGTATGATCGTGTAACGGTTCGGCCGCTCCTCGTTGAAATCGTCCGAGCGGTAATGCATCCCGACATGCGAGCGGTCGTCCATCATCCAGAACCGTTGTTCAACCAGATGACGTTCGAGCGGCGCCTCTTCGCGAAACTCGGGGATTAGCTTTTCCACCATGTCCGCGTAGAGGATTGCGCCCTGCACATTTTTCGATCCAGGATATTCGCCGCGCTCGAGCTGCAGCACCTTCATGCCTTGCCTGGCCATGGACAACGCCGCCGCGTTACCAGCCATACCGGCTCCTACCACGATGGCATCGAACCTCTCTTCAATCATCATCGTCTCCTCTAGACCGCGATCCGGGCGCGCGAATTCGGCAAGAGCCGAGCGCGAAATGCCGCCGTCAGCGCCGGCAGCAATTGCATGGCATCACTGACGATCGCAACATGGGCGAAGTCGAAGATCGGAGCACGTTTGTCAGTATTGATGGCGACGATCAGATCCGCCCCCTCGACACCCACCCGGTGCTGGATCGCGCCGGAAATACCGGCCGCAATATAGAGCTTTGGCCGGATCGTCTTGCCGGTCTGACCGATCTGCCGATCAGATGTAACCCACCCCTTCTGCACCAGAGGACGCGAGCAGCCATATTCAGCGCCAAGAAGAGTTGCGAGCTCGCGCACCAGCCGGAAGTTCTCAGGCGATCCCAATCCCAAGCCACCCGCAACCACGACGTCGGCATAGGCCAGATTTGATGTCTCGGAATCACGATCTGGGAGGAACGACAGAACTTTCGTGACAATATCGTCTTCGACAAGGCCGAGCGGATGGACGATGATACGGGCCGCATCACGTTCGACGCGCTCAGGCATCGGCATGACCCGCGGGCGCACTGTTGCCATCTGCGGACGATAATTCAAGGTATAGATCGTGCAGAGCAACGAGCCGCCAAAGGTCGGACGCGTCGCCGCAAGAGAACCATCGGCGTCGACATCGAGCGCGGTGCAGTCGGCAGTGAGTCCCGTTGACAAAGTCGTCGCCACGGAACCCGCGAGATCGCGCCCCAGCGTGGTCGCGCCCAACAGCAGGATCTCGGGCTTGTAGGTATTGACGAGTTCGGTGAGCGCCTTGGTATAGGATTCATTGCGGTAATCCGCCAAAACGTTGTCGCTCACGAGATAGGTCAGATTGGCCCCATAGCAAAAGGATTCAAGTGCGGCGTTACGGGTGGACTGTCCCTCCGGGCCGACAACGACCGCGGCGAGATTCACCTTCAGCTTGTCGGCAAGCCTGCGCCCCGCTCCCATGAGCTCCCAGGAAACCGGATGCACCTGGCCGCGCTCCAGCTCGACGAAAACCCAGACATGCTTGTAGGCCTTAAAGTGCTCCGGCAGTTCCTTCTTGGCTGCTGCCCGGCCGGCCGCCGCAGGCACAGCCGATTTGGTGACATTGCTCATGCTTTAAAGTCCCCTCAAGAATACGCGCGCCCGCGCCACAGGTTTGTATCTAGATTCAGTTGACTGAGGATCAGTTCTGATCGGCAAGTGGCCGGCTGCTCGGCTGCCCGGCCCGCTTAGTGCAAACCGACCAGGTAGTAAAACTCGTCATCGACGTAGACGCTCCGGGCGGGCCAGAGCCAGAGATGTCCTCGACGGTAGTGCCTCGCGCGCTCGGTTCGACAAGCGCCACGGTGCCGGCGACGCCGCTACGGCATCTGTGCCCGGAAGAGTTGTTGCGTCCGCCTGCTCTGCAGTATCGGCGCCTCGCTTTCGGCCCAGCGCTCTGCACCGGGTGCGACCACCAAGGCGATCGGAGCTGCACACCTTTCATGCACTGCGTGGTCAGCCTCCAGCCCCGGCACCTTGCATCGGCCGCGCTTGGCGCCTCCGCCGGACGCATGTTGCTATCCGCGTTGCGACGAATGCCACTTTGCGCGCATCCGCGGACTCGCTCGACGCTGACGACTATGTACATGCCCTCTCCAGATGTTGCGCAACGGACGACTTAGCCACTGACCACCATCTCACGGTCGGTGTCGGCTTCGTCCGCATCAAAGGCCATATCGAACGGACCGGGCGCGAGCGTGAGCCGCGAGATCATGCCGCATCGCTCGGTAGGCGGTAGAAGCAGTGTCATAGGTGTTCCTTTTCATCTCGGACGACCGCCATCTGTCAGCATCGATGACGGGATAGGCACGACAACAGCAAGTGTCGTACCACTTGCAAGAACCATCGAAAGTCAGGCGGAAGCAATGATTTGACAGACACTTAAATGCTCGCTCAGGGCCTTGGACACGACCGGTCCGGACATGGGTCGGGAATGCGACAGCGTCGCGCGGGTCATGGCTGGCAGATAGATGATCTGGATGAAGGAGCTGTCAGACCGCACGGCAATTGTTAGAGAACACCTCAATGCGGTGGAGCGCGAAGTCACTTCAGCTCGCTCAACGGAACAAAGGCTGTCGGTTTGCCTGGCCCTGCAACCGCATCCTTCAAAACCTTGAATACTCGCTGATCAATCGGCCGCGATGCCACGAAATCAGCATAAGCCTGCTCCAGCATCGCTTTGCACCGAGCTCTGATTTCCGGCTCTGTGGCGCCAGAAAATTGCTCTTTGGCGAAATATTGTCCCATGCGCTTTAGGATGTGAAGGCGCGCGACATTTACAATCTTTGGATCATAATCGACGCCAAGCAGCGAAAAGAACTCCTCTGCCGACGAGGCGTTGCTAAGCCGGTCCAGAATAGGGGCTGCCGGGGATGAGTTGATCATCGAAAGGTCTCCTTTGGATCAGCTCTCGGACGCCAAATAAGATACTCTTAGCGCCTGATGATATTGCCGCGGTTCTACCTCGCACAGCGGGTGCGCATCGCCAACGCCCGCCCCTGGAACGCCGACGCGCTCAACTTCGCTATCCAGATCTGCAGGTTCGGCGGGCGGCAGCCCGGAGGAGGAAGGGGCATGAACGGCCAAACCGCAATCGGTGCTGATGCTCGTCCGACCGGTGGTCGGGCGGGACGGCAGCCTCAAGAGAAGACGTCGCTTGGCAGTCCGCGGACGGCTCGCTGCCGGATTGCAGATCACAGCATGAATGCCGGAATAGCCCGTAATAGCTGGAGCGCAGATTTGCGAGCGGCGAGCTGGCATGCGGAAGTGAGGCATTTTCGCGCCAATCAGTGGCATCGGATGGCCTCCTTGCGATGCACTTGGTCTCTCGAATAGTCGGCGCAAACGATGCTAAGCACGGCTCTTCACCCGCTTTGGGTGGCTGGGCATCCGCACACGTCGCGCCAGATCGCCGCCACCGTTTTGCGCTCGACCGGCAGCTTGTGTTCGATCGCATGCTTGCGAACCTGCGACAGGATCTGTCTGGCTTGATCGGCGCTGGCGGCCAGCTTGAGTTCATCGAGCAACGCCGTAATCGCCGCAAGTCCGGAATGCTTGCCGATCACAAAGCGGTTGCGGCGGCCAAGCAAAGCCGGATCGAGCGACTGATAGGTGCGCTGATCCTTCAAAAGGCCATCGACATGAATGCCGGATTCGTGCGTAAATACGTGCGCTCCAACGATGGCCTTATTCAGAGGAATGGCACGCGCGGCTGCGGCTGCGACCAGTGCGGCGACGTTCTCGAGCTCCGGAAGTATGATGCCGGTCTCGCGCCCGTAGAGCTGCTTGAGTGCGACCGCGACTTCCTCGAGCGGCGCATTTCCGGCCCGCTCGCCTAGCCCGATGACGGTCACCGAAGCGTGGCTCGCGCCAGCTTTGATGGCTGAGAGTGTATTGGCGGTCGCGAGTCCGAGATCGTCGTGGCCGTGAAACTCGAGTTCTAAATCGGTGGTCACACGCAGTTTCCTGACCAGCGCGTAGGTTGCGTCGGGGTCGAGCACACTGAGCGTATCTGCAACACGAAAGCGACGCGCGCCCGCGGCTTTTGCGACTGCAACCAGCCGGATCAGAAACTCGACATTGGCGCGCGAAGCGTCCTCGCCGCCAACAGAAACTTGAAGCCCCTTCTGACGAGCATAACCGACCAATTGTCTCACCTGTTCCAGTGCCAGGCTGCGATGACCGCCGAGCTTGGCTGCGATCTGCACATCGGAAGTCGGGATCGACATGTTGATCATGGACACCCGGGCTTCAATCGCCGCATCGACGTCCGCTTTCCTCATCCGGCACCAGCCTATCGTCGTCAGCGGAAGATCTGCTTCGACAATGGCGCGGATTGCTGTGATTTCCTCATTGCCCATCACGGGCGTTCCCGCCTCGATCTCCGTGACCCCGGCCCGCGCAAGCGCCTGCGCGATCGCTAGCTTTTCCTTCGTGGTGAACGCAACACCGGGCGCCTGCTCCCCGTCCCTTAGCGTCGTATCGTTAAGCACGGTCGGCTTCGCGCGTTCTTGATCGAACCATGAGGGTTCGTCGCTAGAGGCGATCACGCAGGCTGGCTCCTTATCTTTGACCACATCCCTTTCAGCAACCCGCATGCCACTGCGCTATCCCTGCCAACGGATTGAAAATCTACGCTTCCTTCCTTAACCTCCTCCCGCCAATGGATTGCCGCAAACGCGACTGGCTCATGAAAAGGGCGCTTTTGCCATTCCCAAGTCGAGTTCGAAAGCCAACCCGATTGCAGCGCGACGCGATGTTGGCGATTGATCCCGGAGCAATTCTGGCCGGCATGTCTTGGATCCATGGTCACTTGCTCGCATTAAAGCGGCGTTTATCCGCACGATGACATGCCGCGGGGATCGCTAGATCCTGGAAGCGTTGTCGCGCTGCAACGCACGAGAACGTTTGTGGCAAGTCAGATGGGCCAATCAGCGGTGACCTGCTGGCGAGCCGCCTCCAGCAACTGGTCGCGCCGGCGCTCGGCCATCCGGCTCTCACCGCTTTCTTCGCCGAAACAAAGGTTGAAGTCGTTACATTGCGTGCACACTGGTGTTGTGCACATCGCGAGGCCTTCATCCTCGCAAAGCATGCGATAGAAGAAACGCTTCCAACGCATATTGTTGACATTGCGCGCGGCGAGCGGCGCATAGTGACGGCTGAGCAGCCGAGAGAGCTCGCCACGATTGCGCAATCCGAGATCTTCCCATAGATGGTCTGGTTCGATGGCTCGTCGGGCGATCATGGCAGCCAGCCAGCGGCCGAGATCTCCTTCCGTCGAGCGGTGCTTCAGGAGAAGATCGCGCACCATTGCGATTTCGTCGTTCTCGTTGCATTTGTACCTCAGGAGCTCATCGGGGAGTTCGACCTCAAGTGAGGGAAAGTACTGCGCGAGCAAAGCCGCGAGTTCATCGCCCGATAGGCCAGTCTTCTCCGGAAGAGCGCCACCATCCATCGTGGCAGCCGCCAGAATAGATGCCAAAGCGTGGCGGTCGAAATGACCGTCACTGGCAATGTCGGCATCCGCAGGAAGTACGCCGGTGAGGAGGCGGTAGGCTACAATTCCGTTGGAACTGCTCGCATCAGGCTCACAAGCAGCCATAAACGGAAGGAAGTGCACTTCGGACATGATTTTGTGGGTCTCTATAGCGGCCAGGTTTGCGCCGCCGCATCCTGGTCCCGGCCGGGGGCGCTGATCAGAATGCCGGCCTCCCCGGATGGGGGGTGAGGGAGGCCGGCATCCGTCGCGCGCCTTCGCAAGGCCGCGACTCACGACCTTTACTCGGCCGCGAGCTCGGCGGCAGTTTTGCCGATGATGGATTCGTCGACCGGCTTCATAATGCCATGCTCCATCAGCATGTCCTCGAGCTCGTCCATGGAGATTGGAGTCGGAATGATGCCCTTGCCGCCATTGTTGTGAACCTTGGTAGCGAGATTGCGATAGTGATCGGCCTGCTTCGAATCGGGCGCATACTCAAGCACCGTCATGCGGCGGAGTTCGGCATGCTGCACCACGTTGTCGCGCGGCACGAAGTAGATCAGCTGAGTGCCTAGCTTTTTGGCCAGCGCCTCCGCCAGTTCCAATTCCTTGTCCGTCTGTCGTTCATTGCAGATCAGGCCGCCCAGCCGCACACCGCCCGAGTTGGCGTATTTCAGGATACCCTTCGAAATGTTGTTGGCGGCATACATGGCCATCATTTCACCGGACATCACGATATAGATCTCCTGCGCCTTGTTTTCACGGATTGGCATCGCAAAGCCACCGCAAACGACGTCGCCGAGCACATCATAGGATACGTAGTCAATGTTCTCATAGGCGCCGTTCTCCTCGAGGAAGTTGATCGAAGTGATGACGCCACGACCGGCGCAGCCGACGCCCGGCTCAGGACCACCGGACTCTACGCAACGGATGTCCTTGTAGCCGACCTTCATCACGTCCTCGAGTTCAAGATCCTCCACGCTGCCGGCGCTCGCCGCCAAGCTCAGAATCGTGTCCTGCGCCTTGGCGTGCAAGATCAAGCGGGTCGAGTCCGCTTTAGGATCGCACCCGACAATCAGGATTTTCTGACCCATCTCGGCCAGCGCCGCCAACGTGTTCTGGGAAGTCGTCGACTTGCCGATGCCACCTTTTCCGTAGAACGCGATTTGCCTTAGTGAAGACATGTTGCTCTCCATCAACCGATTTGCCAAAAGTTGCGCGCCTCTGACGCGCGAGCTTGTTTCTCTCTCTCAGAAACGGGGCACACGGGTTCAAGGGAAGGAGCACATCGCTCGTCTTACGCGTCGGCGTGCACTCAGCCCTCACTCAGTGTTGCTGCCCGATATTAGCAACCGCCGTGCCAACGCTCGTAAGCGCTGCCCAAGTCTTTGATTACATTTAAAAAGCCACCTGCCCGCGAGTGCGCCTGACTGTTTTGGAATCTATCGGTCAGCGCGGCTGTCAGAAAACGAACAAGAGCGGCAACCGCTGACGCGAAGCCCATTTGCATGGGCTGTCCCATATCCTCAGCCACGGAATGGGACTTGCTACTCCTCTCGTGAACCGGCTCTCTGGGACTTGAGCGGTGCGACAATGTCGGTTGTGATCCAGACTGACCGGACAGCGGATACCAGCGGCGCTTAGCCGACTGACATTGAAGATAATTGGCAAGACCATCGAATGGGCGTCGAACGCAGCAGCGACATGGCCATCGCTCAGCTCAGCCCTGCCAACATAGGTATGACATGGCGACAATCATCTTTTATCAAAAGCCCGGCTGCGCGACCAACGCGCGTCAGATTCAAGCGTTCAACGCTGCCGGTCACGACATCATAGCCAAAGATATTTTGATGGAGCCGTGGGCTTCGGAAGAACTGCGCCGCTTCTTCGGCAATACCCCGGTCGCCTCCTGGTTCAACCAAGCGGCCCCCCGTATCAAATCAGGCGAAGTCAATCCCGCCATGATTGACGCCCAGCGCGCACTAGCGTTGATGTTAGACGATCCGCTCCTGATACGCAGACCTCTGATCGACGTCGACGGATCACGATGCGCCGGATTCGATCATGAGCTCGTGCTGTCGCTGCTTGGCCGCAAGACCCCAGATGATCTCGATGGATGTGTGCATGACGCAAACGAGACGCGCTGTCCGCAAACGTGAGGCTAGGACAGAAGGCTTTGATGCGAAGAACCACATTTTTCTGCTTCCGGCTTGGTTCGTGACCGCCGACTCGGACCCTCGCTGAGAGGGCCAACCTGGCTGCTCCGTAACACGGATCTGCCGATATTGCCCCTCGGGTGAATGCTGCCTCTACCGGCCCTGCAATGTGCGGGGTTGCTGCGTTGCCACTTTAATCGCGATGGCACAACGAGACTGGATAAGGCATCAAGCCAACAAACAATTTCCTGAAGAGATTGAGACTCAGCACAGGCTATGAATCGAACAGCTATAAAGCAAAGACAACGACGCTTCGATAGCCGTGCTTCTTATGCAACTCAGCCGCATAATTGCTGTGAGCCAGGCACCTTTTTGATCCGCATCAAATCCTCCGCCGCTCGTCATGTGTGACAGAGATCCCGCGCGCCTTATCGCGCGACTTTTGGAATGGAGAATTCGATGAGAACAAGAACAATTCTGACGACGACGTCGCTCCTCACGCTCGCGATCTCGTTGGCCAGCATCTCGGCACAGGCTGCAGATCTCGGTCCGGCGCCGGTTTATTACAAAGCGCCCCCGATCGAACCGTTCAATCCATGGATGATCCGCCTGCGGGTGCTCGGCGTTTTGCCGGATACCGCAGGCAGTTCAGTCCACGTCGCAGGAGTGCCCTCGCTGTCTTCTCCCAACTCCGGGCTATCGATCAGCGATCAAGCCATACCGGAGCTCGACATCACCTATTTCTTCACGAAAAACATCGCGGCTGAACTTATTCTCGGCGTGACCCGCCATCACATCAACGGCACTGGCACGCTTAATGGACTCGATATCGGCAAAGCTTGGCTATTGCCCCCGACGCTGACCCTGCAATATCACTTCAACGATTTCGGCCCACTGAAGCCTTATATCGGCGCAGGCATCAACTACACCGCATTCTTCAATCAGTCGGCGGCCAATACGTCGCTCGCCGGCCTTACCGTGACGGATCTGCACATCAGCAACAAGTTCGGCGCGGCGGTCCAATTTGGCTTCGATTACATGCTTGACCGTCATTGGGGCCTCAACTTCGACGTGAAAAAGCTGTGGCTGCGGCCAGACTATTCTGCGACCGTAAACAATGCGATTCCCGTCTCCGGGCGCGCCAATATCGACCCATGGCTCATCAGCGGCGGCATCGCTTACAAGTTCTGACGTCAGAATAGGGTCCAGAGAAGAAGACAAGGTTGTCAATCCGGACGCGGCGAGCCATCGAGCGCGTCCTTCAACCGCACCGCAGTTCATCCGCGAGCGAGATGGCGTGTCAAAGACGCGTCGTCTCGCGAAGAAAGTAAGCGCCATCCGCTCCTTGCGCTTGCCCCGTGCAGCGCACCAGACAATATAGAGTGACGCGAACAGATTGATCCAACAGCCATCAAAGAAACACGTTCTTGCTTTGTCAGGCGTTGCGACCGCGCCAGTTGCCGATCGGGTCTGAAAATTCAAGGCGCCGCGCTGCGCCGTGACAATGATAGTCTGACGAGGGAGTTGACGCTCAAGGTTCAGGGCCCGGGCACGAGCAGCGCTCTAATCTGGGCCCGTCTCACCGAACATCTCAAAGAGCGCCATAACGACAAGCTCCATGACGCGCTGTTCGCACGTCCTGACGCCTGAGGGCCGCCCGGTCATCGTGAGCCGACCGACGTGCCGAGGGGACAGCTCATCGACGGAGGAGCTGTCCATACTTGATTGCCCGGCCAAGCGGCGCGAAGCAAGGCGTTTAGCTGCGCTTTAGCACCATCACCAGGCGGTCGACACGTTTACCCTGCTTGAGATGGGATTCCAGGATTTCATCGACGTCCTCCGGCGTAGTCGCGCGGTACCAGATTCCGTCAGGATAGACGACCATCAAGGGACCGGAGTTACAATAGCCGAGGCAGCCAGCCATCGTGAAACCGATATCGTTAAGGCCTTGCGCTTCGATCGCCTTGCCCATGCGATCCCACAGTGCTTGCGCGCCAGAGGCGCCGCAACTGCCGTGCGGATGAGTGAGCGGACGCTGCGTGTTGCAGGCAAAGACATGATGCCTATAAATTTGGGGGAGCTCGAATTCGGTTTCTGAGTCCATGCGCTTATCCTGTGATCAGTGCGAGCGATCCGAAAGAGACATGGCCCGGGCCCGCATCGCCCTCACAGGGTCTGTTGCTGTCGAACGCCGCATCGATCGATTGATGCTACTGATTTCGACGCGCGCCTGCGAACGCAGGCGAAATGAGCGAACGCAACACTAATTGTAAACGCTGAAGATCAGCCACACATGATTCACGTCTGGCACAACCTTCCTGATTCGTTTCAACGTCTTCTCCTACCATCGCACTCTCTTCGCTCCGACATTGCTCAACCATCCGATTGCTCCGAAGCAAGTTCCACACCAAATGCAGAATCCTTGCGTTTTTACGACTATCTTTTGTTCTGCCAAGGCGCTCTTCATCGTTGATGCTGGAATTCCAACATGTCGTTTCTCTTCTGTTTTGGACAGGACAATCGTTGGCTTCGCATTTGACGCTCCCCATTCTGCTTCAGCCGTTCGCACGCATGATGTGCGCTCTGCTGTTTCCGATCTATTGTTTACCTCAACAAGATAGCGCCTGACGCAAACGTCCCGACAGTCAGAGTGAACGCAGACCCGCGTTCAAGGCTATAGGTTAAGCTGCCTGGACTTGATCGGCCGTCACGAAACCCGCAATACAGCGGACCTAGATCGCGCCCACAACCGTGCAAGATACGGTCAAGGCGGACTTGCCGCCTCAATCCGAACAGCGAACACGTGTTCATTCATGCATGCGTCCGTAAACCGGCGGCCCCCGAAGATCGCGGCGCCACTCGCTGAGAGGTCGCATTGAGGCGTTTGGCATTGCAATTGCAGCGCAGAAAATAAGCCGGCCGTCGCTGACGGCCAAAAGCTTCTGACACAGGATCGTCATTGTTCCTCCCAAACGATCCTGTCAGTCTGGGTCTCCCCATTCTCGCAGCCCAGACGGTGTCCTCGGCGGACTTCCAGCCGCCGAGGACATTTCTTGAACATGTTCTATCGGCCGGCAGCAAGAAGCACGTCCCGCCTGCGAGATCCATTTGGCGAGTTGACGTAAGAGCAACCTTTTGTTGGTACGGCGGAGCTCGCTGGCGCCCGGCAGCAATGCGTTGGACTGCCGTTCGCTCTGACAAGCTAAGAGAGCATAATACCCATCTGCACCAACGCTCAGGAGCGACGATTTCGTCCTCCGATAAAATCCCTCAGCCACCTTGAACAACAGCCAAATGATACGCCGTTAATCCGGATGGATCGTGATATCCATTGTTTCTTCGCTGTCCTCGAAGCGCTCGGAAGCCCGATCCTCCTCCAGCAGCTTGACGCCACATAGGCAAACGTCACCTTCGATCACGGCGAGCGCTACTGGCTCAAGCGCTTGTCCATTGCAGGGACCATCGATGCACACTCCGGTCTCGATCTCGAACCTTGCACCATGCCGGCCGCATCTGAGAAAGGAATGGTCTGCCGAGAAAAACTCGCCGGATCCGATGTTCAGCCAGACGCCGTCATGCGGACAACGGTTGACATAGCCAAAATAGTCGTTGCCGAAGGTGCGCACCACGATAATGGAAAACAACCGGCTCTCGCCGCTATCATCGATACGCGACAGGCTAAAGCCCCTGGCGCCACTCCGCTCGATGGCATCGGCCGGACAGACGGTAAAAACCTCGATCTGATCGCCCATTGGGTTCCGGATCATCGCTTGGCTCATCCCGGCCTCGCAGTTTCCTGCTTGAAGGCTTCGACCGTAGTACGGCTCAATCGGAAGATGCCACGACCACGAGCGAGCGGTCGATATGCCGAGCTAGCGCGGGCGTTGAGAACTTCAAACCATTGGTTCGGCGTGAGCTTTGCCGGGCGTTCGCTGATCTGGACCACCCTTCCATTCGGAGCGAAGCGGACGTGAATGATGACTTCCTGTACGTTCATGGTAAGCTCTGTTTGACTAACTCGAGACACCCCAGCCGAAACCGATGGTGGCGTGCTCGGATTCGAGCATCTTGGCGCGTAGGCCTTAAGCCACGGCGTGGGCACGACACTTTGCGACGATCGAGCAGGCTTTCTGCGAGCGCGAGGCTGGAGCATTTCTCCCGCAGCTTCCCGAACAGTACATGATGCGGCGGCATGCGACATGTTCCGCATTTATGCGGATATCTATCCGCCCGCGGGGCATCGCATGACATGCGCTCGATTGATTTCTCATCTCGCGCACGCCCAGAGCTACGATTGTGCTCAATCAATCCTCCTTTCATGTGGTGCACAACGATCATCTCAGTAAATCGCCGCACCTGCGCCCACGTTGATCGAGGCATCTTTCATGGTCTCCACGATAAACGCGATCTGCTTGTTCGTGAGATGGGTGTGAAACGGCAGCGCTAAAGCGCGATCAGCGACCTTTTCGGTAACCAGGAAATCGCCACGGCGATAGCCGAGGTCAAAATAGTGGCGTTGCAAATGCAACGGCTGGCTGTAGGCAGCGGACTGAATCTGGGCGGCGCGCAGATCATCGATGATGGCGTCCCGACCGGATCGCGTGAAGCGTGTCCCCAATTGAACGAGATAGAGCATCCAGTTCACATCCGTCACATCGGGACCGACATAAGGCGGCTTGATGCCTTCAAATGACTGGATATGCGCGTTATAGAGCTGCTCGATGAGCCGACGCCGCTCCAGGATTTCATCGAGACGCTTCAGCTGCGCCAGCCCCAAGGCAGCCGTGAGGTCGCTGATGCCAGCCTGGTAAGGTGCTGTGCTCGCGACGACGACTGAGAATCGCTCGTCCAGGCGGTGGGCGCGATGGCGGCGCAACCCAAGCGCAATATCAATGTCATCCGTCACCACCATTGCGCCTTCACCGCAGCTTAGGGCTACCGGCTGGGCAAAGTCGAACACGGCCAGGTCGCCAAATCGGCCGACGAGCTCCCCCTTGTAGCTCGACCCGATCGCCTCGGTGGAATCCTCCAAGAGCAGCAGCCGGTGGCGCTGTGCGACCGTCCGCAGTTCTGCCCATGGCGCAGGATGACCGTTGGGATTGCCGGCAACAATCGCCCGCGTGCAGGCCGTAATGCTCTCTTCGACCTTCGCTGGAACCAATGTTCCCGACCAATAGTCGACGTCGGCAAATACCACCCGTGCGCCTGCGAGACTGATGGCATGCGCTGTTTCGCGAAAGGCGTAGGGCGAGGCGATGACCTCATGTCCTGCTCCGATCCCGAGCGCCTTGAGTGCAAGCAGGAGCCCAATAGTACCACTCGAAACCGCAACGGCATGTTTGCGGCCCAGATAGACCGCGAAAGCCTGCTCGAACGCCTCAGTGATCCGCCCACTGGAGATCTGCGACGAACACAGCAGGGTTTCCACTGCAGAGAGCTCAGCGACGGTAATATCCGGGTCCGACAGTGGGATGAAGGATGCATTATTCTCCACATCGTGCGCGCCATCGCACGGATGCTCTGCGAGCTCAGTGCCGCTCACTGCGCAGCGTTCCTTTTGGCTAATATGATGCCAGTCGCCCGTGCCGGATCGGCCGTAATCTGCACGCAGTGATCCGATCCATCGATCAGATGGAGATCGAAACGCACAAACTGCCGGAACGGCTGATCCGGCATATCCGACGCATCACAGCGCACACAAGCAAGCTGCGGGAAGCGGCGCCGCAGCTCGACAAACGGCCCCTCCTCGGCCCTGTCGGCCGCAAGCAGCTGCTCGATTTCAATCAATTCCTCCGCAGTGAGCGTCATCGTGGCTCCTCTGCCCCCTCAAAAGCCGCCCCTCATTGCCAGAACAGACGCTCCGGATCCGCGTTCAATTCGTCGATCGCTGAAGTCAGGCGGTGATATAGGCTGTAAAATTCCCAGATTCCTTGGGCGTGGTTCTTGCAAAACACCTTCCAAATTCCGCTCACGCCATCATAAAGAATCAGCGCGACGTCGATTAGCGCGCCGTCCTTGTCAATATTGCGCGAGCAACAGGGGCTCTCGACGAGGTAGCCGCCCTTCACCGGCGTCACCTTCGGCGAGACGTAGAGATAGCGCGTGCGGGAGCTCAAGCTGCGCTCGATCCGCTTGCGATCAAGCTCGTTGGGGTGCGCCACCAGCCCGGTCTTGACCTTTCTCATCAGCCCGGCATTCATCGCGGAAGCCTCCCTTCAAAGACCTGTGATTTCTTCTTCAAGACAGCCGATGAGCCGCCGTTCTCCAAAATCGACAGTATAGATCGGAACGTTCGCTTCGGTATGGATGGCAACCCTGATGATCTCTCCAGTCACTCCGGCGCCGAGCAAGACGCCGTCAGGCTCCGCATTGGGAAAAGAGCCGTCGTTGATGATATCGACTACGGTTTTAACCTGCTGGCCCCGCCGATATTTCAGAAAACCGCGTTCACTCACGACACGGCCTCCTCCGGCAATGGCAGATCATCGATCCCCTCGCAGGCATCCACCGGCTCGAGTTCCTTGCGCTTCATGCCAACGCGGTAGCCGCTTTCCAGAAACTCGACACCGTAGATGTAGAACTGCTGCAGGAACGTGCCGATCGAGATGACGTACCCGATCTCACCCTTCTTGACCAAGATGTCGCCAATCTCCTTGCCGCGAAAGGTGCCATCATTCCGGATGCTGCGATTGGCTCGTACCTTTTGGCTAAAACTGAAGACAGGCGGCTCGTCGAGCTCGACGACGTCGCTGTCGCGAACAATACCGCTCATGTAGCGCTCCTCATGCATCGCTCGCCGGCAGACATGCAGGGGTGCCGCCCGGCCCGACCAGGAGACATCCTCCGCGATTGTGCTCATCCCTCGCCGCACTCAGCCGATTCGCCCACCGCATGCGGTTCGCCTTTTCGTGTCGACGTGCTGACCAGGATGTCGCTGTAGGACAGTTCGTGCCCCGAGTGACAGCCGTGCTGCGATATCCAGCCGCGCTCTAGCGTATCGGCCCGTAGCTACACCAAGTAGCCCCGCAACGGCAGGGCGACGCGGCACGATGTGGACGTCCCCAGCGCAGACCGATTGATTGCGGAGCTGCGGGGCGAAGTGGCGCGCGACGGCGTCGCCAGCTCCTTGTCGGTCAGCATCGGCATCATTTCCCCGTATGAAACGATGTTCCGGCTTGGGCGACGAGGCTTCTATGGCCATCAAGCATCGACGATAAGACAACGGCATTAGCCTGCGCAGACACGATCGCTTGGACCTCGACGTCTGCGCGCCACGTGCCGCCGTTGCTGAGCGCGGGATTCCGCTGGGAGACGTGCTGGAGACGTTGCCGGCACGATCATTTGCACAAATAGCCGAACGCCGGCAGTCGCAGCCCTTCTTGCGCGACGGACGAGCGCAGGCACCGTAACTAGAGTGATGCCCCGGGGCGGCGTTGCCAATGTGACCGATCTTCGGATTGGCTCCTCCGCTCCAGGACGTCCGCGAACGATTCGGTACCGATCGTGTCAGCCGGTTCGAGTTCGAGCAGCTTGGTCGCGGCCTCGCCCCTGCTTCCAAATTGCCGGCCCATATCGGGAGGCCGGTGAGGTCCCTCAACACGGTGGGATGCAACCGCGGCATGATGATATCGGCGTGGTCAAGTGCAGCATCAGTCGCGTTAACCATCCACCAGTCTTGGCCCGGGACTTCGCCGAACAAAGTGGGCGCGATCAGCGCTCCCTGACCGGCAGATGGCGACTTGGCTGCTGCCTCGAAGGTCATCGGCGGCTTCGCTCGCCCGGCACATTCCGCGATGTTGCGGCTCGGTAAGGCTGATCCCGCCGGGCATGCGCCGATCAGCGTGACCTCGTCAGTCACATCAACGATAACGGCGCTGCCCAGAAGCCTACGCTCGGAGCTGAGAGGCGGTTTTGGCCTGCCGCGCCAAATGAAATGCCTGCCGACGCTCCGCTGCCGGCGAGCAGCAGCACGATCGCGGGGACATCCGGAGCAGTCGTCTTCGCGAAGGGAGGTGCGAAGGCCGAGACCTGCGGTGTTGACAACGCGCCGCACGAAGTTTGCAACTTTTTCAGCCCCAGCTCTTGGTATGCCGTTCATGGAAGCTCGCGTCCTAGGCTGGCGCCTGATAGCGGGGCAAGGAAGTGTCAATTACGCAGGTATTGTCGACCGGACAGGCCGCGGCGCATTGCGGCTCGTCGAAATGGCCAACACATTCGGTGCATTTCGTCGCTTCGATGACAAAGCTTCCTCCCTTTTCCGAGATGGCAACGTTCGGGCATAAGGGTTCGCAAGCTGAGCAGCTGGTACACTGAGAGGCGATGATCTTGAATGGCATATATCCCCCTTACGCCGCGGAGATCAGAGCTCCCTGGCGGATCGCGGCGTCGCCGCGCTTCTCGTGCTGGACATCGCCGCTCTTCACCTTGTCTAGATAGGACCTGAACCAGGCGATCGTCGACTTCTCGATGAACTCATGCGCGTATTGATCGACTGGCTCGATCCCGGCCTTGATCAGGTTGCTTTTTGGGCAGCCACCGATCTTGGCCACGAACACCGCATGGCAGTCATGGATGCCACGAATGATGGTCGAAAGCCTGTCCTCCTCGCCATAACCGTCCTGGCAGTAGACGTCGACGCGACGGTGACCGATGAATTTGGCGCCGGATGTAGAAAGTTCATATACTTGGAATTCCTTTGCATGCCCAAAGTGCTCGTTGATGAGTCCCGCGCCCTTTGTTGCGACCGCCACCAGAACCGTGATCGCGCTCGTCTCGCCGGCGAACTGTGTAAGCTCTTGTTGGTGGGCCACGACGCTGGCGGCCCGCTCATCCTCCACCCTGTCTTGATAAGCCTTGCGCGTCCCAAGGTCATATTTGACGTCCATTTTCATGATCTGATCGGTACTGAACTCTGCGCTGCGATCCTCTCCGATCAGTCCGACAGCA
Source organism: Bradyrhizobium sp. USDA 4503 (assembly GCF_054055815.1). Taxonomy (NCBI): domain Bacteria; kingdom Pseudomonadati; phylum Pseudomonadota; class Alphaproteobacteria; order Hyphomicrobiales; family Nitrobacteraceae; genus Bradyrhizobium; species Bradyrhizobium sp. USDA 4503. Next base: position 7,596,549 of record NZ_JBSRXS010000001.1, on the reverse strand, counting down.
TCAGCGCGGCACTGGCGACAATGCCGCATCATGTTCATCTTCCCTTCACAAGCATCCTGCAGCGTCTTCAATTCCTGCGCCGTCGGCCCCCGCTGACCGTTTAGGCCAAACACCGTGCCGTACTCAGGCGCGGAGATCAGCGGCATGATATTGTGAAGGAAGGCACCGCGGGCCTTCACCGCCTTGTTGACCTCGACCAGGTGCTGATCGTTGATGTGGGGGATCATCACCGAGTTGACCTTGCCCAGGATCCCCCGTTCGCTAAGCATCTCCAGTCCTTGCAGCTGACGGTCGATGAGTATCCTCGCCGCATCGATGCCGGTGTAGCGTCTATGGTTGAAGAAGATCCAGGAATAGATCTTGGCGCCGATTTCGGGATCGATCGTGTTGATAGTGATGGTGACGTGGTCGATTCTGGACCTGGTGATCGTGTCAATATGGTCCGGCAGAGCCAGTCCGTTGGTCGACAGACACAGCTTGATGTCGGGCGCCGCCTTGGCGACCAGTTCGAATGTCTTGAACGTCTTTTCTGGATTGGCGAGAGCATCGCCGGGACCAGCGATTCCGAGCACGGTCATCTGCGGAATGGTGGTCGCGACCACGAGCACTTTTCTCACCGCCTGCTCGGGGGTGAGCTTCTCGCTCACCACGCCCGGGCGAGATTCATTGGCGCAGTCATATTTGCGGTTGCAGTAATTGCACTGGATGTTACAGGCCGGCGCGACCGCCACATGCATGCGGGCGTAATGATGATGCGCCTCTTCGCTGTAGCAGGGATGATTCTTCACCTTTTGCCAGATTTCGCTCGGCAGATCGCCTTGGCTTGTCCGTGACCCGCAGCCTGCCTGGGCGGTCTTGGCTGCGGTGCGACAGCCCTGTTGCTCGGCGGCAGACTGCATCATCGTGCCGTTATCCAGCGCAGCTTTGGCGTATCCTCCGCCCCCCACGACCGCATTCATTCTCTTTCTCCCCGCAGGCACATTGGCTTCCCAGGACCATCCGTGAGCGAGCCTCTAGACGAGACATAGCAACTCACATGCCACGGCGCAGAAGACGCACTTTCGTCGGTTTGTCATAGCGTTAGCGGACCCGGTCGACGTTGAGACATGTAAGAGCCGCAATGATACGCTTGTTAAGAATGCGACAGATGCGTCCCCATCCTCACTCAGAGCTTCGCGGGGCTGGCGCATCAATGATGGCCGCAAAGCGCGCGCAACACCCGGCTCCATCTGAGCGGGCCTTTCGTGCGCCGCCCCCACTCACAACTGGTGATACCAGTCGGGCTATCCAGCTTCGCACATCTAACGGGTGAGCAGTATCTCAACCGCGCAAGGGAGCCGAATCGCAATCGGCGCCAGACCTTGTTCGAGCAGAAAACGGAGCTCGTTGCGCGACAGCGTGTCCGGATCGACGATCGCATAGTGGGCGCCACCCGAGCGCTTGATAATCTGCCGCGCATAACCGCGCAACAGCTGGTCGTTAAAGCGACAACCGATGAAGAGAAAGGCCCGTCCGCTCCGCCTTTCCTTGATGATGTCCGGAATTGGCGTCTGAATGTCGATCTCGGTCAAGGCCTCGACATAGTCAGCATCGGAGATCAGGAAGTTGTTGGCTGGATGCACGCTGCCATGCGGCTTATAGAGCACTGTCGCCCAGCTACCGGCCACGGCACTGTCGACCTCTTGGCCAGAGAAATCATAGAAGCGGTACCAACGATTCTCGCCAATGCCGGCACGGGTAATGCCCTGAACTTCACCCCAGCCCTCGCGCTTGCCCAGCGCGGCGCGCATTGCGCCGTCGTACCATGCATCGACGATGACGGGAAGCGACAGGGACGCGAAATGATGATGTAACGGCGTCGGCTCCGCTGACCGAGCGAAGGCCTGCACCATCAATGTCGTCAGCGTAGAGCGATGTTTGCTGACCTCGATATGCTGCGCCGATGCCCATGCATTGCCTTTGGCCCGCCGAGGCAGTGCAACCTTGCTGGCGAAGAAGTCGGCCAGCGCCTCGGGCGAGGTCGGCACATCGGATCTGGACAGTTCGGTGAGGCCAGGACCGAGATAGGGCACCACGCGCGCAGCCCTTAGCCCGGCAGCGATGTCGACGAGAATGGTCCTAGCCTCAGCTGCATCGACCAAGTCGATCCGCCGAGGCCCCTTCACTGACCCTCTCCGTCCGCTCCTCGTTTTTTGGCGTCGATTGTGATTGGTAATTTTGTATCGCTCGCCATCTTGGGCAAATCGAGTACCCAACCGTTGGCTATTTTGATCCACCCACCCCAGAGCGTCTCATACTCGGACTCAACGATCGGCTCCTCGAGATCTTTCTTTGGTACGTAGATCGACAGGCCTGCCTCTGGAGACCGGCGGATCATGATTTTCACATTGAACTCCTTGACTGTGAACCATGGCTGGCCAAGCGGGCCGACTCCCGCGAAGCGGCGCGCAGGCGAGCCACGATGTCAGACACGGCGCACACGACCTCGTCGACCTCTGCAAATGAGGTTTCTCGCGATAGCGAGAAGCGCACCGCGCCACGCATGCTCCACGCCGGCACCTGCATGGCCCGCAAGACATGCGATGGCTCCATTGAGCCCGCGTTACAGGCTGATCCGAGCGACACAGCAATGCCGGCCCGATTGAGATGATGGGCGATCGCTTCGCCTTCGAGATGGTCGAAGGCAATATTGGTCGTGTTCGCCAGCCGGTTACTGATATCGCCGAGCGCAATGCACTGACCAATGTGCAGTATCCCCTGCTCCAGGCGGTCGCGCAACGCAGCAATGCGAACGCGCTCCGGTTCAAGCCGCTCCGCCGCGAGCTCTGCAGCCTTTCCAAGGCCGACGATTGCGGGAATATTCTCCGTTCCGCCGCGGCGCCGTCGTTCCTGGGATCCGCCCCAGATCAGCGGCCGGAAACTTGTCCCTTTGCGCAGATATAGCGCGCCGATGCCTTTGGGACCATGCAGTTTGTGCGCGGATAGCGACAGCATGTCGATCGCACTATCCTTAAGGTCTACGCGCATCTTGCCGACGACCTGGACCGCATCGGTGTGAAACAGCGCGCCCGCCTCATGGGTCAACCCTGCAAGAAACTCTACAGGAAATATCGTACCGGTCTCGTTATTGGCCCACATGACGGAGGCAATCGCTGTCCTTGGTCCGAGCGCGCCGCGAAACGCCTCGATATCGAGCCGGCCGCGGGAATCTACCGGTACGACATGCGTCTTGACTCCGCTTGCCGCCAATTGCTCGGCTACGGCGAGAACGGCAGAGTGCTCGACTGAGGTGGTGACGATCTCGTCGCGGCCTTCCTGGGTCGCAAGCGCAGAGAGAATCGCGGCATTGTTGGCCTCGGTCCCTCCCGAGGTGAAAACGATCTCATGCTCGTATGCGCAGCCTAGCAACCCCCGTAATCTACCCCGGGCCTGCTTCATGGCGACTGCGACTTCGCCGCCAAAAACATGCGTGGATGACGCGTTGCCGAATTGCTCGGTGAAGAACGGCAACATGGCTTGCACCACGGATGGATCGGTCCGCGTCGTTGCATTATTGTCGAGGTAAATCGGCACTTGGGTCCCACTCAATCCAGGGCCTCGCCGACAGCCGCAATCGGGACGAGACGAACGCATTCGCCGAGCTTGTCGACCAGCCTCGTCTGAATGCGGTCCAGCGTCAGCCTAGGAAGCTTACAGAACGCGGATGCGCCGGCCAGACCGATGATTTTCCTGTGGCTATTGGTCCCGATGAGCCGACAGTCGCCATGCAGATTCGATCGCATCTGTCCGATTGCGCCGCGAATGCGAAGCTGTCGCGGAGTGGCCGACGATTGCCATACTTGTTCCGGTTCGGCCAGCATGCTGCGATGTTTCTTCTTCATCAGCTAAACGATTTGCCGCAAGAGCAGCTCGCGGTGGCGTTCGGGTTTTGAAAGGTGAAGCCGGAGCTCTCCGGCGCCATGACGAAATCAATGGTCGTGCCGACCAGATGCTCATGGCTCTTGCTCTCGACAAACACCTTCAGACCGCCGCATTCGATCACGGTGTCACCAAGCGTCGGCACCTCGGCCAAGCCCATCTTGTATTTGAACCCATTGCAGCCGCCTGCTTCGACCATAATGCGCAAGCCGCCGATCGGGCGCGTCGATGATGCCATCGCGCCTTTGATGGCACTCACTGCGCTATCTGTCAGGTTGATCATGGATTACCTCTCATGAGCTTAGGTCTGGCTGACAATGGCAAGTCATGTGCCAGCGTGCACAAGGTTGATCCCGCTTACTTTTTTTGATCGCATCTGTCGGCTTCAGGACCGGTGTCGAGTTCGTGACAACGCTGCCTAGGACGATCGCCTCTCGTATACACGTTTTGTTTCGAGGCAAGGCTGGAGGTCGCTACGGATGCGGCGGCAAGCTATTTGCATTGCACCTGGCATCGGCCAGCGCGCCGGTGAAAAGCTCAAATCGAGGACGAATTTAATGACTGCAATCGAGAACACAGCACTCGGTCGACTTGAAAAGGAGGGCCGCCTGCTCAATGCTGTACTCAAGGGCGGAACGACCAAGCCGGGCCGGTTTGGCTTTCGCGGCGACATAGCACTAAAATTTCAGACTCAAGTCGCGGACGAGAAGCGACCGCCGGACTATTCGATCGAACAGGTTCTGACCGTTGCGCAGGACGGAGAAGGCACTATTCCGGTGCTGGCCGGCTACCTGCACTCCTTCGCCTATCTTGCTGATGTCGCGGCGGTGCTTGATGGTGCGTTAAGCCCCCACGGCAGTTATTTCTTGTTCTGCAACAATATCGATCTGCTGGCGAAGTACCACATCAAGCTCGGTGGCATTACCTTCCACGTCCTGCCGTGCGATGAATCCACTGTTTGGAAGGAAATGATGGACCTGGTCGGGCTCAACAAGGACGACCTCAAGAAGCTTGATGCAGGCGGTAAGCTTGATTACCTCCTCGATGCGGCAAAGACTCTCGATCTGTCCTACGACGAAATCTCATACGAAGACGGGCTGAAAAGGATGGAGCCGGTAAAAAACCGCAACGAGAACCGGCCGGTCTGAGCGCGGACGTCATTCGTTCCGGGACGCACCGTCTTCGACAAGACGCACGCCGACGACACAGATATCACCATCCAGAACTGTCAAGGCGATCGGCGTGAGCGTTCTGCCCTTACACGGACCATCGACGCACAGCCCGGTTCCGAGCTCGAAGGTGGATCCGTGTTTGCCGCACATCCACCGGACGCCGTATGGATCGAGGAACTCGTTTCGTTCCCCAGTCCAAAGCAATGCCGTTGTGCGGGCATCTATTGACATAGCCAAGCACCTTCTTGCCCCAGCGTACGACAACGATGGACCACGGCCGGTGATTGCCGTCATGATCGAGGACCATAAAATGGAATCCCATGGCCTTGCGGCTCGGAATGTCGTTAAAACCACAAATCGCGTAAATAGCATCTACCTGCATTTATTGCTCGTCTATCCCAAGGGCTCTGCACTGTTCCTGTGCCTTGTGCTTGCAAGAACCATAGGACTGCTGCTCGGCTTCCTCCTAGCCCGACGCACAGCCTTAGCGCTGCCGCACGACTTGACCGGCTAGCAGAATCGCAAGCGCGTGCGCAACTCGCTGCTCCTGGCGCAGCGATCCATTCCGCCTCTCGGCGTACGCGCATTGGCGCTCTCGGGCGTCTCTATAAAGCTGATGTTCTATTTTACCGATAATTTCGTCCATTTGCTGGACGAGCCCGACAAGACGCTTCATCGTATGCTGGAACGTCCGTTTCGTCGCACACCCGATCCGGGCACCTCGCGCTAGCCGTCGCAAAACGATTTTCACGATCGCCAACTTCGCAACCGCCTAAGTGATACCGGATTCAACGGAAGTACTGATTTCGTGCGCGCAATCGGTTCTCGCATTTGCCTCAGATTGCCGCTCAAAAAGCCGGACTAAAGCAGGTCCTCTCCCAAACCGTACCAAAGCCCCGCTGGCTCGGCGCCGCAGGCCCTCCGGCACGTATGACACAAGGCCGGCTCAGCTCCACCAACCAACTCGCGAACCGGTATCTGGCAAGCATAAGGGAGCGCGACGTGGCGCACGCCCCCTTCAAGGCTACGACTTCTGCTCGTGCGCGAGCTATGGCGAAAAACCGATCAGTTCCGCCGCACTCCGATTATTCCGAATCGTCTTCAACAGCCATTCGTCGAAGTTCGCGCTCCAAGTAAAACGAAGGGTCATCGTCAGATGAGTCCGTCTCAACGCTCTCTTGACGACCGCTGCGGGCCTCTTCGACTTTGGAAAGATATTTTGTAGGCTTGTCTACTCGCTGCCACTTGTCGTTCTCGTTCTTCGTCCACACTTCGGGATGCTGGTGAGGGTCGAGCACCCAGTGATTTTGAGCCACGTGAACAAAACCCATTTCAGCCAGACGGGGCTCCATCCCCGGTCGGGCAGGACGTGACAATACCAATGGATGATCGCCGTCCAATCGCAATTGATGCTCGAGCAGAATATCGCCTGCGTTTTCGACAAGCGGGTGAGTAACGCGTAGATCTACGACGGACGTGATATCGTTACGCCCGAACTGTTCTCGAAACCGGTCTCCCTTGATCCGGACCGGGCCACCCACTGCTAGCAGGCCGACACTTTCGTTACCCAGTTGATAGCTGAAGAACCGCGCGGGTCTATTCGGGTCATGGTAGGTGTTGGCATAGGCTCCAGCAACAGTTGCAGCCCACTCAGCTTTCTTCGAGACAAACTCAGGGTACTCTTCTTGTGGGTTGTCTGCGATGTCCATGATATCGCGACGCAAGTATCTCTCCACGAGATCCATGAAGTCGTCTTGTTCGTGGATTTCGATAATGGGTGGATCGGAACTCAGAGAGTATGGCGCCGCGGCCCCCGACGACGACCCACCTCGCTCCATGCGCGCAACTGTTTCCGCAAAACGGGGGCTATCTCCCGCCTCGCTCGAATCATCAGCCTGATTAGCGCTTGTGGACTGGCTGGATGAGCCAACGATTCTGCCATACATCCGGATCGTTCTCCTATCGGCGAATTGCACGCAATCGAGCTCGTGCCGCGCAAGCTCTGCCGACGAGGATACAATCTCTAGCTGACCACAAGCTTACCACGCCACCGGCCCACCACGGGCTCGGCAAGGCATCCGCCGGAAGACAGACAACGACTCGGCCGCCTTAAGGCTCGACTGGATAGATGAACTGCGTGTCCCTTGTCGCGGACGGGCGGTCAACGACGTGCCGCTCGACGTTGTTACTCTCAACCAACTAAAATACCCAATCAATCATTTCCAAGTCACTTGGTCTCGGAGGTTTGAGCACGATGGCCCGATCAAAGCGGCGAGCTCACTAATCACGTGCGCGTCATCCGCAGGCGGCGCATGTGAGTGCACTATCCTCTGCTGCTGCTCGACGGGGCGGTCTTCGCTCACGCGACTTCAGCTCCGACGGAGGTGTGGATCTGGCAATTGGCCGGGCACACCCTTGCGCAGGCGCCGCAGCCGATGCAGGCGCCCTGATCATTTAGAACCATGATCTTCTTTTCGATCTCATCGTCCGCGTCATCGTCTAGATCGACAAGCTCGCCCTCTTCGCTGATTCCCTTCAAAGTCATGACATCTCGACCGCACACCTTGAAACAGCGGCCACAACCGATGCACTTCTTGTCATCGATCGATGTCAAGTATTGCGGTATCCACTCGCGGCCATCGCGCGCTGCAAATGACATAAGTCAGTCCCTCTGGTTATTTTTCCAGCGCCTTCAAATCATGGCTCTTGCGCTCGAGTTCGGCATAGGCATCGTACGCCTTCTGCGCCACCGTCATGATCGAGCCCCAGTTGACAGGCAATTCCTCCGACAGGTCGTGCAAATCCATTTTGGCTTGCAGCGCTTTTCCTGACAGCTTCTTCAGTTCTGCTTTCAATGCGTCACGATCACTCATGAGCGCCCTCAATAGTTCGCCACGTCCGGAAATCTGCGAACCATCTCGATTCCGTCGTTGACATATTTGTCGCCTTCCTGTGCAAGCTTTACGAGATTAACGAAGCCAAAACGATGCACATCGCGTAGCTGCTTGTTAACGGCGATCAGACGGCCTGCGATCAACACCACGCGGCCGAAGCCTTCATGATGCAGCTTCATAATGGGCTGGATCATCACGCCGGTGACCCTCTCGATCGAGATCGCGACCGCGTCGAAGAACAACTCAAGCCGCCACAGCGTGTCGGGATCGGGATCGCCGACAATCGGCAGGGCGCGCCGCTTCTCCTTGTCCAAGACATAGGGTTCGAGCAGGTCGAGATCGCTCTTGTTCGTCCAGGCGCCGTTGGCATCCTGAGCGCGCCAAATCTTGATCAGCTCCATGAGGAACGGCGCGTCGATGCCGCTACCCTGCCGCACTATTTCTTCGGTCATCTCACCTCATTCGTCGAACTCAAACGCGCGGCGCTGGTCCTTGGCCATGGCCTTGCGCAGCCAGGGAGGTGGCGTTCCCTTCAGTACGTCCTGAAGCTTTTCAAGCAGCACTAGGATACTTTCCGGCTTGTTCACCTTGATAGGATGGATCTTGTTGGCCACCACCCGCGCGGCAGCAGCACCACCGATGGCGGCGACGTACAAAATTGCGCAATCTTTGATTGCCTCGATCTTCGGCGCCAACTTATCGTCGTTGCCGTCTTCCTTGAGATCGCCCTCGAACTCAATTGCTTTAAGAAAGACGTGCCCGCCCGGCGTGACATCATAGATTGCGATGTTCTTTGCCCATCCAAAATGTGCATCGACCCGTCTGAGATCTTGCGTAGCGAAGGCGACCTTCATGCAATCGACCTCTCAGCTGTGCCAGGCAAGCTGTGGCCGGCTCGTCGTGGTAGTGCGGCCGGAGCCCGCCAGCTATCGGGCGTTGGCTGATGGTTCTCCTCGCGGTCAGCAATCACGAGATTGGCGATATCGAAGATCATATCACGCGTACCACGGTAGCCGACGGATAGCTGGTGTCCTGCTCCAAGCCGATCGAACATCGGAAAACCCGCGCGATAGAACGGGATTTTCAGCCGAGCCGCCGCTTGCCTGCCATGCGAATGCGTGACCAGTAGGTCGCATTGCTTGGTTCCGGCGAGTTCTTCGAGGTCCTCGAGGTCGCCAATGAGGACCTCCTCGGCCTTGACTCGCTCAATAACGACCGACTGCGTCGTTGTCACTGCTGCGGTCACCTGCGCACCCATGTCATGCAGCATACTGGATAGGTCGAACAGGAGGTCTGGCTCGGCGGCGATCGCAACTCTGCGACCACCAATATGGAAGTGCGCGTCCAGCATTGCATCGGTGAGCTGGCCACGCTGACGCCGATATTTCACCGGTAGGGGCCGGCCGCTGATCTCGCTCAAAAAGGTGATAAATTCGTCGTTGGGATCGAGACCGCAAAGCCGTTCGAACAGGCGAAATGGCACGCCGGCCTTGGCCTGCAGGACCTCCGCCGCGCGTCGCATCTGTGCGCCAATTGCGATCGTCCATTGAGCGCGTCCCATGCTCGCAATTTCGTCGATGCCGATGCCGCCTATGGTTGTCGGCGTAAACTCATCGGGGATATGCCCATCAAGCGAGCCTGCCAGATCAGGCAAAAAGGACGGCCGCAACCCGAAATCCTCCAGGATGGCCCGGAGTTCGTCTAGATCACCGGGGGTGAGGTGGCATCCTGGAAGAACATTCACCTTGGACGGGTCGCGCAGTCCACTTACGCCCGGCCCCTCGACCAACGCCTCCACAATGCGCGCCACAGCCTTCTCCCAGCCGTCCTGGAACGCTCCCTTGAAATCTGGTGTCGAGACATAGACCAGCGGCAATTTTGCAAGTTGCGGATGCTTGTCCCGGATCAGCTTGAGGTAGGCATCGACATCGTCGCCATTGGTCTCTGTAACCCCGGTCGAGCAGATCCCCACGATCTTTGGCTTGGCTCGGCTGTGGATATTGAGTATCGCCTGCTCGAGATTCTCGTAGCCGCCAAGCACGGTTGCGACCTCGCTCATAGCGGTGGTTTGCAGCGGTACTGCTTCCTTGAAATGGCGCACGAAGAGCGTGAGCCCGAAGGATGTACAGCCTTGCGAACCATGCAGAAGCGGCATAGCCCCACGCAACCCCATAAAGGCGAAGGCTCCGCCGATCGGCTGGCTCATCTTCAGCGGATTGACCGCACAAGATTTAGTAGACGCTTTGACGAGGGCCATAACAGGTCCTTATTCTGCGGCCTGTGGCAGGGCAGATGGTGAGGCCGCCAAGATTCCCTCGATGCGTCTGTTGCAGCAGCCGCCGACCGCATTGGTGTGCTCTCTGACAGCTTCCACGCTGATCAAGCCATGCGCGGTGATTGCATCCTCGATTGTTCCGAGATCGACCTTGTTGCAGCAGCAGATCTCCTTGGCTCGGCGCGCCGTTTCGCCGAGCGCAGGATCGCAAGCGATCTCGGCCAGCGGTGATCGCATCTGCACCATCGCCTTCGCCAAGACCTGCCATGGCGCAGGTCGACGCAGCTGCTCCCACATCGGATTGGAGAGCGACTTGTCGATCTCCTCCACCAATTTGACCATTCCAAGATAGCCCAGATAGGCATGGCACCGCTCCTGGTTGATATCGATCCAGGGCATCGCCGCCTTCAGTGCGACAAACTGCGATTTGCCGCCCGACAGCATGATGTCCGCTTCCGCTTCTTTCAACATTCTGTACATTTCGCGCGGCGTCATCTCCTCGATCATGTGGGCATCCTGCCCCATCAGCTCCTTGATGCGTTCCTTGTCCTCCCTGGTCGATTTCTTCACGCTGGTTCCGACCAATTCGAGACCGGCTTCCTGCAGTGCCGCCACGACCGACCATGACTTGACGCCGCCGGTAATCAACAAGACCTTCTTGCCTTTGAATCGTGGCTTGTACGGTTCGATGGCAGCCCAGGCGCGCGTTTCCTCGCGCGCGATCACCGCATCAGTGCGCCCGAGCAACTCTTCGGGGGCGCCGCGCTCGACCAATAAGCGGGCGATCTGGCGAAGCGAATCACTCGAATCCTGGATACCGTAGAACGACCCCTCGAAGAACGGGATCCCGTAGCGTTCCTTCATTTTGCGTGCGACGTTGATCATAGATTTTGAGCAGACCAACATCGCCGCCCGCGCACGATGAGAAGAAGCGACCTCGCGATACTTTCCGTCTCCAGAGATGCAGGAGAGAATCCGGACTCCGAGCTCGTCCAGCAATGGCTTCACTTGCCAGAGCTCTCCTGAAAGGTTGTATTCTCCGATCAGGTTGATGTCGTACGGCGTTGTGTAGTCCGGCTCCTGCGTTCCGATGACATGTTCGAGCAGAGCCTCGCCGGCGAGCTTGTTACCCAGGTTCTTGGAGCCAACGAACCCCGGGGAATTGATCGGGATAACTGGTTTTCCGAACCTTTGAGACGCAGCCTTGCAAACCGCATCGATATCGTCGCCGATCATCGCCGGGATGCAAGTCTGATAGACGAAGATCGCGGGAGGGTCCCACTTATTGATGATTTCTGTGATTGCCTTGCACAGCCGCTGCTCGCCTCCGAATACGATATCGGTTTCGTTCAGATCGGTTGTGAATGCGGTCCGCCACAGATTTGAGCCAGACGACGCCGAGCCGCGATTGTCCCAAGAGTTGCCTTCGCACGCAATCGGACCGTGCACCAAGTGAGCGACATCGGTAAACGGCTGCAGCGCGATCTTGGCACCGTCGAAGGCGCAGCCGCCCGCAGCACTGCCCGGCTGCAGTTGCCTGGTGCAGCCCTTCCTGCGATCAGCCTTCGACTTACTGCCATTCTTGGCGCAGCCCGGCTCGTCGAAGATATTCTGGACCGTGGCCGCTAGCGAACTCATCCGCTTTCCCCTCAGCAAACTAATTGAAGGATTAACCGCCGTGCGTTTGTGCCATCGCCGGGTTTGGCGATGGCACGCGCACCGTTCGTCATCAGCGAATGATGTCGAAGCTGTAGTCGGTTTTGCCAAGAAGGTTGGTCTTCTTGTCGATTTCGTCGAAGATCTTGTCGAGGATCTTGACCAGCACATTCAGGCCACCCTGATAACCCCAAACGGGCGAGCGGTGATGGTGATGCCGATCAAAGACTGGAAAGCCAATTCGGATCAGTGGCGTTCCAGTGTCGCGCTCGAGGTACTTGCCGTACGTGTTGCCAATCAGAAAATCGACCGGCTCGGTAAATAGGAGCGAGCGCATGTGCCAGAGGTCCCGCCCAGGGTAGACTTGGCAGCCCTGCCCAAACGGCGAGCTTGCAAGCAGCGCCGCCATTTTTGTCTGCCATGCCTTGTTGCCGTTGGTGGAAAGCACATGGGTTGGCTCGGCGCCCAGTTCGAGCAGAAAGGCAGCTACCCCGTAGCAGAGATCCGGATCACCGTAGATCGCGAACTTCTTGCCATGGATATGCGCACTGGAATCGGCGATGGCATCGACCAAGCGGCCACGCTCTCGTGCGAGTTGCTCCGGAATGTCTTTGCCTGCGATCCGCGATAACGCCACCAGCAAGTCATCCGTTGCGGATATGCCAATCGGGTAGTTGAAGGACACGACATCCTGCCCATGCTCGGCCACGAATTGCAACGTTTTCTCCGTACACCACTCCTGCATCGAGATTGTCGCCTTGGCGTGAACGGCGTTGGCCGCGTCTTCCAGCGTGGTGCCACCGTCATACATCCGGAACTCGCCATCTGTCGGGGTGTCGAAGACTTCGGAGTTGTCGGCGAGTATGGTGTGCTGGATTCCCATCAGTTCCAGGATGCGCTTGATCTCGCGAAGGTTTCCGACGGTATAGCCATCGAAACCGCCGATGATGTTGATGGCCTGGTTCGGCCTGCGCTCCAGCTTCGGCACCGTTCCAGCCTTGCCGTCCCAAAAATGCTCCAAGATGCCCTTGAGCGCGTTGTCGTAGCCGGTGACGTGGCTGCCGACGAAGGCGGGCGTGTGGGCGAATGGCACGTCGAACTCCGCCGGAACCGAGCCCTTCTCCTTGGACGTCTTGATGAAGGCGTTCAGGTCATCGCCGATCACCTCAGCCATGCAGGTCGTGGAGACCGCAATCATCTTAGGTTTGTACATGTTGTAGCTGTTGGCGAGCCCGTCGATCATGTTGTTCAGGCCACCGAATACAGCAGCGTCCTCCGTCATCGACGAAGAGACGCAGGAGCTCGGCTCTTTGAAGTGTCGCGACAGATGGCTGCGATAATAGGCCACGCAGCCTTGCGAGCCGTGAACGAAGGGCAGCGTGCCTTCAAAGCCGACGGAGGCGAATACGGCGCCAAGCGGCTGGCAGGCCTTGGCCGGGTTTATCGTTAGCGCCTCCCGCGCAAAATTCTTCTCGCGGTACTCCGGCGTTTTCGTCCATTCCTTGATACGCTCGACTTCGGCGGGCTCGCGGGGATCCTCGAACATCTTCTTCTTGTCCAGCATCTGCTGGTATTCTGGACCGCGGAACAGTTCGAGATGATCGAGCACGTGCTCGGCACTTTGCGCCATTATTAAGATCCTTTTACTATCGAAATTGACCGCCCCGCTCTCCGCTGAGAGCGAGACTTGTTGCCCTATTCTGCAGCCAAGAGCTTGGCCCTCGGCGTTTCCTTCCAGGGCGCCTTCGTCTTTTTCCAGACAGGCGAGTTGACAGCCATGTCCATGTCGCGCGCAAAGATCGCAAAGCCGTCATAGCCGTGATATGGACCCGAATAGTCCCAGGAATGCATCTGCCGGAACGGCACACCCATCTTCTGGAACACGTATTTTTCCTTGATGCCCGAGCCGATGAGGTCAGGCTGGAGCTTTTCGACGAAGCGCTCGAACTCGTAGCCATTGACGTCGTCATAGATCAGCGTGCTGTCCTTTACGTAGTTCTGAGCGGTGCGCTGATAATCGTCGTTGTGGCCAAACTCGTATCCGGTGCCCACGACTTCCATCCCGAGGTCTTCGTAGGCGCCAATCACATGACGCGGACGAAGCCCGCCGACATACAGCATGACCGTTCGGCCCTCCAGGCGCGGGCGATACTTCGCAACCACCGCGTTCACCAGCGGCTGGTACTTTTCAATCACCCGCTCGGCCCCTTCCTTGATCTTGTCGTCGAAATAGGCCGCAATCTTCCGCAGCGATTCTGCGATCTTTGAAGGTCCGAAGAAGTTGTATTCGCACCAGGGGATGCCGAATTTCTCTTCCATGTGACGGGAGATGTAGTTCATTGAACGGTAGCAATGCAGAAGGTTGAGCTTGGCTTTCGGAGTTGCCTCGAGTTCAGCGAGTGAACCGTCCCCGGACCATTGCGCGATCACCCGCAGGCCCATTTCCTCCAGCAGAATTCGCGATGACCAGGCATCGCCGCCGATATTGTAGTCGCCGATGATCGCAACATCGTAAGGCGTCGACTCGAACTTTGGTGCGCCGTCGGGCTCGAGCTTGTCGAAGATCCAGTCACGTACCGCGTCGTTGGCAATGTGGTGACCTAGTGACTGCGACACGCCACGAAAACCCTCGCAGCGGACCGGCACGATGGTCTTGCCTCCATACTCCTTGGATTTAGTTCTTGAGACAGCCTCGATATCGTCGCCGATCAGTCCGATCGGGCATTCCGATTGGATGGTGATGCCGTTGTTGAGAGGAAACAGCTCCTGGATTTCGTCAAGAACTTTGACCAGCTTCTTGTCACCACCGAATACGATATCCTTTTCCTGGAAGTCGGAGGTGAATTGCAGGGTCACGAAGCTATCGATCCCCGTCGTACCAACGTAATAGTTGCGGCGCGATCCCCACGAATACTGACCACAGCCAACAGGACCATGGCTGATATGGACCATGTCCTTGATCGGTCCCCAAACCACGCCCTTGGATCCCGCATAGGCGCAGCCTCGGATCGTCATCACGCCGGGTATGGATTTGATGTTGGACTTCACCCCGCAGTCGGACTTGCCGGCCTGGTGAACGTTGAGGTGCTTGGCACGCCTTTTCGCGGTTTTCTCCGGATAGACTTTCAGCACCTCCTCGATCAGCTGTTTGTTGCGAGCCCTGATATCTGCGATACTCTGGGTCGTGGCGAGACTCATCTGATGTCCTCAAGGTTAGCTGTTGCAAGAGCGGCTTCTGACCAGGACTTTTGCAACCAGCATGCCAGCGCCTCGTGAACACAAAACCCATAACGATTAACGGCAGTTAGCGCGTCTCGCGCGGGGGGCAACGCCGTTGTTGCGAACGCGACATCGCGCTTTGCTCGCAGACTTCTTGGTTTGACCTGTTCGAAATGGAACAAGGGCGAGCTATGCGCGAAATGGCCCCGCTCAGCTATCAGCGCGTGTTTTCGTTCTAGACGTGAACCCATAAATCTGCCGAGCGGACGGCTTGCCAGAATCCGCTATGGCCCGACAGCGACCAAATTCCGCAGCGCGACGAAATAACGCGAAGGGCGAGGAGCGGATGTCAGCTCCAGTTCACGCTACTCTATAAACTTGGCGCAATCTCAGACCTGATCCATTCCACGAAGGTCTGCAAAGCGCGGCGCTGACGGCCAGCGCGCGGGAACACTAGATGATGACCAACGTAGCGGATGTCGGTGGAGCGGCCAGCCAGGGGCGCTATCAGGCGCCCCGATGCTATCTCACTTTCAGCCAACCGAGTTGATTCCAACGTCACGCCAACCCCGCCGCAAGCCATGGCTATCGCGAGGAAGCTGCGGTCGAATCGCATTCCATGGATCGCCGGAGGTTCGAGCCCGTTCGCGGTGAACCATTGATACCATTGAACCTGCTTCACGTCGGAGCGAATAAGAACTTGGCTCAACAAATCCTTTGGCTGGCGGATTCTCTTCGCGATCTGAGGAGCACACAGAGGGGTGACGGTTTCCTCACCAAGTGGGATCACTTCGAGGCCCTCACCGCGAGGTGAACCGTAGACGATGTCCAGATCGAAATCGTCGTTCGTGAAGCGGGCGTACTCCGTATTGGCGGCGAGCCGAACCTCCAGTTTCGGTTCGGCCGCTAGAAATTTGGTCAGGCGCGGGGCCAGCCATTGCGCGGCGAAACTTGGGGCACAATGCACCCTCAGGAGCTGCGGCCCGCGACCTGCGACTTCTTCGATCCCGCGCCGCAAATTGTCGAAGGCCGCACCGGCGTGGCGCATCAGGTTCTCGCCAGCGGGCGTTAGACGGACGGAACGAGCACTCCGCTCGAACAGAACGGTGCTCATGGTGCTTTCCAGCTTGCGGATCGCGTGGCTGACGGCGCTCGGCGTCAAATGCAACTCGTCGGCCGCGTCGCTGAAGGAGCCAGTGCGCGCAGCCGCTTCGAAGGCCCGGATAGCGGAGATCGGGATGCTCGACAGCAGCATACCCATAAGTGAACCAGATTCACACATCCAAGACAACTGCGCGTTTGTCCCGGCCGGCCCCTCGGCTCTAGCAATGGGGCAAGAGGACCGGCTGCCACCCGCGGCGTCCAAAACGACAGGGACAGGGAGGATTCGAATGCTGCTTCGCGGCAAAACGGCGATCATCACGGGGGCGGCCTCGCCTCGCGGGATTGGCCTCGCAACCGCCAGGCGATTTGCCGAAGAGGGCGCGCGGGTCGCCATCCTCGACATCGATGGGACCGCCGCACAGGCCGCCGCTCAAGGCCTCGGCGACGCTCATATCGGAATTGCTTGCGACGTCGCCGACCAGGCTTCGTGTCAGAAGGCAGTCGAAGCTGTCGCTGACGCTTTCGGCCAAATCGATATCCTGATCAACAATGCCGGCATCACACAGCCGGTCAAATTCCTCGACATCACGCCGGCCGACTGGGACCGCATCCAGGACGTCAACCTGAAGGGCATTCTGTTCCTGTCCCAGGTAGTGATCCCGCATATGCGCAAGCAAAAATCGGGATCGATTGCATGCATGTCGTCGGTATCGGCCCAGCGCGGCGGCGGCATTTTCGGTGGTCCGCACTACTCGGCGGCGAAGGCGGGGGTCCTTGGGCTTGCCAAGGCGATGGCTCGGGAATTTGGCGCCGATGGTATCCGCGTCAACTGCGTCACGCCGGGATTGATAGGCACCGACATCACCTCTGGCAAGCTCGACGACGAGATGAAAGCGAAGATCCTGGAAGGCATTCCGCTCGGACGGCTCGGGGAGGCCAAGGACGTTGCCGGTATCTACACATTTCTTGCATCGGACCTCTCGGCATACGTCACCGGCTCCGTGATCGACGTCAACGGCGGGATGCTCATTCACTAAGAGCAGCGATGGAGAGACGGATGTCCACGAGTTTACTTGTCAACACGCCCAGCCTTTCGCAGCGTGCGCGCAACATTCGCCGCAACGCCCTGCGCATGGGCGAAGTTCAAGGCCAAGGCTATATCGCGCAGGCGCTCGATATTTCCGACGTGTTGGCGGTCGCATATTTTCACGCGATGCGCTACCGGCCCGAGGAGCCCACCTGGGAAGATCGCGATCGTTTCCTCCTTTCCAACGGTCACTACGCGATCGCCCTTTATGCCGCACTGATCGAGGCCGGTATTATCCCCGAAGTCGAACTCGAGACGTATGGCTTCGACGAAAGCCGCCTGCCGATGTCAGGCATGGCGTCCTACACGCCCGGTATGGAAATGTCCGGCGGGTCCCTGGGGCTCGGACTGAGCATCGCGGTCGGCATGGGGCTCGGGTTGAAGCGCAAGGGCTCCAAGAGCCGCGTTTTCACGCTGTTCTCGGACGGAGAGCTCGACGAGGGTTCGAAGTGGGAAGCGATGATGTCGGCTGCACACCACAAGCTCGACAATTTGATCGCGATCATTGACGTCAACAACCAGCAGGCCGACGGCCCTTCGAAACAGATGATGGGGTTCGAGCCGTTGGTCGACAAGCTCGAGGCCTTCGGCTGGTTCGTACGCCGCGTCGACGGCAATGACCTGGACGCCGTCGTGGCAGCATTCGACGCGACGATTTCGCACCCCGAGCCGCAACCAAGGATCATCATCGCCGACACTCTCATGGGCAAGGGAGTTCCGTTCCTCGAACAGCGAGAAAAGAATCACTTCATTCGGGTCGAAGCGCACGAATGGAAATTGGCGCTGGCAGAACTTGATGCGGGAGACAGGTCATGAAGTCGGTTACCTCAGCTACGCCCGGGAAACCGCGGCTCACCACCTCCGCGATGATCGCGTCGATCGCCGCCGAGGGACAAAAGACGAAACCAGCGCCGTTCGGTCACGCGCTTGTCGAATTGGCCCGGAGCTGCCCCGAGGTGGTGGGCCTCACCGCCGATCTGGGCAAGTACACGGACCTGCATATTTTCGCGAAGCAGTTTCCAGACCGCTACTATCAAATGGGTATGGCGGAGCAGCTCCTCTACGGTGCGGCTTCGGGCATGGCGGCTGAAGGATTCATGCCTTTCGCTACGACTTATGCGGTGTTCGCCTCGCGGCGCGCCTACGATTTCATCCACCAGACGATTGCAGAGGAAGACCGCAACGTAAAGATCGTCTGCGCCTTACCAGGTCTCACTTCCGGCTACGGCCCAAGCCACCAGGCGGCGGAAGACCTCGCGCTGTTCCGCGCAATGCCGAATATGACCGTGATCGACCCCTGCGATGCTCACGAGATCGAGCAGATCGTTCCGGTCATCGCGGCGCATCACGGGCCCGTATATATGCGGCTCTTGCGTGGTCAGGTGCCCCTCGTCCTGGACGAGTACAACTATCAATTCAGGCTCGGCAGGGCATCCTTGATTCGGGACGGTCGGGACGTCCTGATCATCTCCTCTGGAATCATGACCATGCGAGCGCTGGAAGCCGCAAAGGAACTCGCCGGTGATAGCGTGGACGTAGCCGTGCTGCATGTACCGACAATCAAGCCGCTCGACCACGGAGCGATACTGCGCGAAGCAGCAAAACCCGGCCGTCTCGTCGTGGTCGCCGAGAACCATACCATCATCGGCGGGCTCGGAGAGGCGATTGCAGCGCTGTTGATGCGCTCCGGCGTCCATCCAGCTTTCCGCCAGATCGCGTTGCCCGATGAGTTCCTTGCCGCTGGGGCGCTTCCCACGCTGCACGATCGCTACGGCATTTCGACTGCGGAAGTTGCAAGGCAGATCAAGGGGTGGCTGCGCTAAGCGCGCACCTAGATACGTCAACTTCGACTGAGGGAAGCATCGCCTACGCGGCGTCGCCGCGGAGAACGATGGCCGCTGCCTGACGGCCGGTGCCCGAGAACCGGCCGGAGGCTGCAGAAGCGTGCTGCTGCCGATCAACATACCGATACTCAACAAGGAGGAAGCAATGACCCAACGCAAATCGACTGCCATCACCCGTCGCAAGTTGCTCCTGGCCGGCGCGGCTGTCCCGTTGTGCGCCGTCCTCAGCCGCCCGGCCGCCGCCGCAGAGTTCACTTACAAGCTCGCGACCGGGCAGGACCCCGCGCATCCGGTGAATGCTCGGGCCAAGGAGGCCGCCGATCGCATCAAGGAAGCGACTAGCGGGCGCTTGGAAATCAATCTCTTTCCCGCCAACCAGCTTGGCTCGGATACGGATCTGCTGACGCAGGTTCGCAACGGTAGCGTCGAGTTTTTCAACCTCTCCTCTCTGATCCTCGCTACCCTTGTACCCGCCGCGGGCGTCGTGAATCTCGGCTTCCTCTTCCCCAACTACGATGCCGTCTGGAAGGCCATGGACGGCGAACTCGGCGCCTACATCCGCGCGCAGATCGCCAAGACGCCCATCATGGCGGTGTCCAAACCTTGGGACAATGGCTTCCGCCACATCACGTCGTCGGGCCGTGAGATCAAGACACCGGACGACCTCAAGGGCTTCAAGCTCAGGGTACCTGCCGCACCCAATCTGACGTCGCTGTTTCTTGCGCTCGGGGCAGGACCAGCGCCGATCAACTTCAACGAGGTCTATTCCGCGCTCCAGACCAAGGTCGTGGACGGTCAGGAAAATCCCCTTCCGATCATAGCAACGGCGCGCCTGTATGAGGTGCAGAAGACCTGCAGCCTGACGGGTCACGTCTGGGACAATTACTGGATTCTCGGCAACAAGCGCGCGTTCCAGAAGCTTCCGCAGGACGTGCAAGAGATCGTGACGCACGAACTCGATCGCTCGGCCAACGATGAACGAGCCGACATCGCAAAGCTCAGTGAATCCCTCCGCACCGACTTGACAGCCAAGGGGATGCAATTCCTCGACGTCGATCGATCCGCCTTCCGGCAGGCGCTGGCAAAGACGAGCTTCTATGCCGACTGGAAATCCAAATTCGGCGCGGAGGCCTGGGTTCAACTTGAGAAAGCCGCGGGCAAGTTGGGGTGAGCCATGGAACATGTGCACATGGACGGGGCGACACTTGCTCTTCCTGAGCCTGCCTCCGGATGGCGCAAGGCCATTGTGAACCTGAACAAGGCACTGAAGCCCGTCGTCGCCATTCCTGCCGCACTGCTGGTCATCGCAGAGGTGATAGTCCTTTTCGTCGGCATCGTCTCTCGCTACGTGCTCCATACCCCGATTGTCTGGTCGGATGAGCTCGCCGGCATCCTGTTTTTGTGGCTGGCGATGCTGGGATCGGTCGTCGCCTTCCAGCGGGCCGAGCATATGCGGATGACGGCCATCGTTGGCATGATCCGCCCGGAAGCCAGGTTGTTCCTTGACGTCTTTGCGACGGCTGCCTCGTTCGCGTTCTTGCTTCTGGTAGTTCGCCCCGCCTACGAGTTTGCGGCCGACGAAGTCTTCGTCACAACTCCGGCTCTGGGAATCGTCAACACTTGGCGCGCCGCCGCCCTGCCGGTCGGCATCGGCTTGATGCTGGTCGTTGCCACTCTGAGGCTGGCAGCCACGGCCAATGTGAAGCACCTCGCGGCTGCAATCGCTGCGGTGGGAACGCTGATCGGGGTTCTCGCGCTGCTCGCACCAATCCTTAAACTGCTCGGCAATCTGAACCTGCTGATCTTCTTCGTGTTTATCGTTGGCGCCATGGTTTTCGCAGCGGTGCCGATCGCCTTCGCGTTCGGCCTTACGACCATCGGCTACATAACGCTGACGACCAGCACACCCGACGTGGTCGTTATCGGTCGCATGGACGAAGGCATGAGCCATCTCATCCTGCTTGCGGTACCGATGTTCGTGTTCCTCGGCTTGTTGATCGAAATGACCGGCATGGCCCGCGCCATGGTCGGTTTCCTCGCCAGCCTGCTTGGCCACGTTCGGGGCGGCCTCCAATATGTGCTTGTCGGTGCGATGTATCTGGTCTCGGGTATTTCGGGATCCAAGGCGGCCGATATGGCAGCAATAGCGCCTGTGCTCTTCCCCGAAATGACCAGACGCGGCGCGAAGCGTGGTGACCTCGTCGCGCTCCTGGCGGCGACCGGCGCTCAGACCGAGACGATCCCCCCATCATTGGTGTTGATCACAATCGGATCGGTGACGGGCGTGTCGATCGCGGCCCTGTTCACGGGCGGGTTATTGCCGGCGATCGTGCTCGCGGTCGGACTGTGCGCGGTGGTGTGGTGGCGGTACCGTGGAGAGGATTTGTCGCACGTTCAGCGGGCGACCAGCCGTGAAATCGGCCGTTCCTTTCTGATCGCGCTTCCCGCCCTTGCCCTTCCATTTGTGATCCGCGCTGCGGTGGTCGAGGGGGTCGCAACAGCCACCGAGGTCTCGACGATAGGCATCGTCTATTCCGTATTGGCCGGGCTTTTTATCTATCGCCGGTTCGACTGGCGTCGCCTCTATCCGATCTTGGTTGAGACTGCGGCTCTTTCCGGCGCGATCCTCTTCATCATCGGTGCGGCGACGGGGATGGCCTGGGCTTTGACCCAATCGGGCTTCTCGGCATCACTTGCGAAGTTCATGACCTCCTTGCCGGGTGGTGCGCCGATATTTCTGATCGTCACGATCCTTGCGTTCGTCGTCCTGGGAAGCGTGCTCGAAGGCATCCCTGCCATCGTGCTCTTCGGTCCGCTGCTTTTCCCCATTGCCCGTCAGGTGGGGGTGCATGAGGTCCACTATGCCATGGTCGTCGTTCTGGCGATGGGGATTGGACTTTTCGCGCCGCCATTCGGCGTCGGCTACTATGCGGCGTGCGCCATCAGCCGGATTCATCCCGACGAAGGCATGGGTCCGATCCTGGCGTACATGCTGGCTCTGCTCCTCGGCACGGTCATAGTGGCTGCAGTGCCGTGGATTTCGATAGGTTTCCTTTAAAGTCCGCAAATCGTCTCAGCTGCGGAGATCGTCCGCAAGGTGAGCTTCTGGCGAGCTAGACAGGTTGTTCGCACAGTTCTTTGCCCCTCGTGGAGGCAACGATCCGGGCGCGAAGCGACACACCGCGTTCAGGGCCATACGCGACTATGGATCGCGCATCGACCGAATCACCATGCGAGTTTTCGAAAAGACCTGACGTGAATGCGGGTCGCCCTTCGCTCGAAGCTCCGATTACTTTCACGACAGCGCGACTAGCCTCTGGAAGGCCGATCCTACGTCGTGTCCACTTCGATCATGGACGACCGGGTCGAGCCACTAGCAAGCCCGGCCAAGTCCGCTATGCCGCCGAAAGCGGAAGTATATGCAAAGCGTTACCGGTACGGCCGCGGGGCGTTGCCGGTTGATGGCGCGGCCCGAGACATGATTCAAGCTCCGAAACCAGAGCCTCGAATCATGCGCTACGAACTCAGCGATTACGAATGGACCGCCATCAAACCGATGCTGCCGAACAAGCCGCGCGGCGTTCAGCGCGTAAATGTTCGTCGCGTGCTTAATGGCAACTTTTGGGTCCTGCGTTCAGGTGCGCCATGGCGCGACCTGCCGTTAGACCTACGGCCCCCGCGCTCGACGAAGGCGGACGCAAAGGAAAAACGGCTGCAAGGTGCCCTGGCCGACCAGGCTTGCCAATGCGAACTTTGCTTGCCGAGACCTCAGGTGTTGACCTTCTGCGATGACGATGATCAGGCAAGACGTCATTCTACTTCGCAGCTCAATGCAGCCTCCCTCTCACCTCGACGCAGCACGCCCGCCGATCACGCCAATAGCTGGCGTGCCTTGATAAGTGCGCGCGTCAGCACATCAATTTCTTCAGGGGTATTGTAAAGTCCAAGGGACACACGGCATGTTGCCAGTGCGCCGAAGCGCTTGAGCAGCGGCATCGCGCAGTGAGCCCCCGCCCGCACCGCTACACCGGCGCGATCGACGACGGTGGCAATATCGTGCGCATGCGCACCTTTCACATCAAACGAGATGATCGGCCCCTTCTCGGCCGGCGTCCCGATCATGCGCACGGAGTTGATGTCCCCGAGCTTCTCATGCGCGTAAGCGAGCAGCTCGCTCTCGTGCTTGCGGATCTGAGCCTTGCCTATTGAATTGATGTAATCCACGGCTGCGCCCAACCCAATCGCCTCGACGATCGGCGGCGTACCCGCTTCGAACCGGTGCGGCGGATCCCCATAAATGACGCCGGAACGCGAGACCTCGCGGATCATCTCGCCGCCGCCATTGAAGGGCGTCATCGATGCCAGATGCTCGGATTTTCCGTAAAGCACGCCGATTCCGGTCGGACCATAGAGTTTGTGGCCGGTCATAACGTAGAAATCGCAATCAATATCGCAGACGTCGACGCTCAGATGGACGCATGCTTGCGAGCCGTCGACGAGCACCGGGATACCACGAGCATGTGCGACCCTCACCAGGTCTTTCACCGGCAAGACCGTGCCGAGCACGTTCGACATCTGTGTGATTGCGACCATCTTGGTGCGCGAGGTCAGCAGTCGCTCAAATTCATCGAGTAAGAAGTTGCCGGCATCATCCACTGGTGCCCATTTGATCACTGCACCGAGCCGTTCCCTAAGAAAATGCCATGGCACAATGTTGGAGTGGTGTTCCAAAATTGACAGAACGATCTCATCACCCGGGCTGATGCGCTCACGACCAAACGTCTGTGCGACCAGATTGATCGCCTCGGTGGCGCTGCGCGTGAAGATAATCTCTTCGTTCAAATGCGCGTTCACAAACCGCGCTACCTTGGTACGGGCGCCCTCATACGCTTCGGTCGCCGCATTGGCGAGATAGTGCAAGCCACGATGAACGTTGGCATATTCGCTGGAGTACACCTGCATCATGCGGTCAAGCACCGCATTTGGCTTTTGCGCGGACGCAGCGTTATCGAGGTAGACAAGCGGCTTGCCGTACACGGTCATGGCCAGCGCCGGAAAGTCACTACGCAGACGGTCGACCTCGTAACGACCATTGCTGACCGCGGGATGTTCGCTCATTGCCGTTCCTGCAGCCAGTGTTCAGCTTGCGCGGTCACAAAATCGCGCAGGTTATCGGCGAAAATCTCCTCAATCGACTCTCCAATGAACGCTTTAATCAGCAACATCTGCGCATCCTTCTCGGACAGTCCCCGCGCGCGCAAATAGAATACGAGATTGCCGTCTAGCGCTCCTGAGGTCGCTTCGTGGCCGCAGGTCACGTCGTCGGCCGAGATTTCAAGTTCCGGCTTACTGTTCGCCTCGGCCTGGTCGGATAAGAGCAGCGCTCGCGTCGACAGGCTGGCGTCGGTCTTCTGGGCGACGGGACGAACGACGATTCGGCCCTGAAACACCGAGCGGCCGCAATCATCAACGACCGCGCGGAACTTCTGCCGACTGGTGCAATGCGGCACGGCGTGGTCGACCACGATTGTTGTGTCGGCGTGCAGTTTATCTTTGATGAGATTAACCCCGTTCGCAGAGAGCTTGGATCCCTCGCCACCCAGCGTCACGAATCCCTGATAGCGATTGATGGAGCCGCTGCACGTCATGCTGAAGAGATCGAGCTTAGCTCTGGTGCCGACCGCGATGATCCCCGACGAGATGTTCACCGCATCAGCGGCGTCAGCCGCTATGCGGATATGCGAAAGGCTCGCCTCGTCCCCAGCCAGGGCGATTAAGACATCGTTGGCCTGATAGCCGCTCGCGCCTTCGGCCGAGATGAAACTTTGCACCACGGTCGCATGCGCCCCTCTATCGAGCTGTAGATATGAGCGTGTAAAAGCGGACACCGACGATCCCGTTGCGACCTGAACGATTTGAATAGGGCGTCTGATCGTGTTGCCTTCGGCAATCGAAATCACCAGACCATCCGAGGCCATTGCCGCATTGAGCGAGATCACCGCATCGTCCGTCGTCGAAAGCACCAAACCGGCCATTGCGCCGGTGGCCGAATTCTCCAACACCTCTCGCAGTGACTGCACATGGAGCCCATTTTCCAGCTCGCCGAGATCCGATAGCTCAGGCGCGAATATGCCGTCCACCAAGACCAATTTGACCGCCTGATCGACAGCCACTCGCCTGGCCGACGCCTTTGCGCGCGCCAACGCCGCTGCATCTGGTCGCGGAGCGAGTGGCAACACCTCGCCGATCAGGGCACGCAGATCCGTGTATTTCCAGGCCTCCATGCGCCGATGCGGCAGGCCGGCGCGCTCATAGGCTTCGAATGCCCTCGCACGGATATGGGGGACGATGCCCGCGCCAGGCAACCGTCCGAGCGCGGCTGCGAGAAAATTGCTCGTTGCGCACCCGGCATCGGCCTTAGCCAATACTTGCTTCATGGGGAAATCCCTAGAGCCGTCAGGCCGCGGTTTCGAACTGGGCGTAGCCATAGGCCTCGAGTTCCAGCGCGAGTTCCTTGCCGCCGCTCTTCACGACGCGGCCTTTCGACATCACGTGCACATAATCGGGCACGATGTAATGAAGGAGCCGCTGATAGTGGGTGATCACGATCATCGCCCTTTCCGGCGAACGCAGGCCGTTGATGCCGCTCGCGACAACACGCAGGACGTCGATATCCAGCCCGGAATCGATCTCGTCCAGTATGCATAGACTCGGCTCGAACAACGCCATCTGCAGGATCTCGTTGCGCTTCTTCTCGCCGCCCGAGAAGCCGACATTGACGCCGCGCTTGAGCATGTCCCGGGTAATGTTGAGTGACTCGGCCACCTCACGGACCTTTTTCAGAAATTCGGGCGTGGATAATTCCCCTCGGCCGCGCGCCTTGCGCTGGGCGTTCAGCGCCGTGCGCAGGAAGTTCATGGTGGTGACGCCGGGGATCTCGACCGGGTACTGGAACGCCAGAAACACGCCCTTGGCGGCGCGCTCATTGGGCTCCATCTCCAGGAGGTCCTCGCCCCTGAACAGGATCTGGCCGCCCGTGACTTCATAGCCCGGTTTGCCGGCGATGACGTGGGAGAGCGTCGACTTGCCGGAGCCGTTCGGCCCCATGATCGCGTGCACTTCGCCCGCATTGACCATAAGATCGAGGCCGCGGATTATTTCACGACTGTCGACACCAACATGCAGATTTTGGATTTCGAGCAGCGTCATTTTTGATCTGATCCCTCAAAATGCGTCGTCCGGAACGGCGAGCCGCGTTCGGGGGCTCGCGGGACGTTTGGTTATCCGACAGATCCCTCGAGAGAGATCGAGATCAGCTTCTGCGCCTCCACTGCGAACTCCATCGGAAGCTTTTGCAGGACATCTTTCGCGAAACCGTTGACGACAAGGCCGATGGCCTGTTGCTCGCTCAAGCCTCTTTGCAAGCAGTAGAACAGCACGTCCTCGGAAATCTTCGACGTCGTCGCTTCGTGCTCGAACGTCGCCGAGGAGTTCTTGGCCTCGACATAGGGCACGGTGTGCGCGCCGCATTTGTCGCCGATCAGGAGCGAGTCGCAGGCGGTGTAGTTGCGCGCGCCGGTCGCCTTGCGATGGGCGCTGATGAGGCCGCGATAGGTGTTCTGCGACTTGCCGGCGGCGATGCCCTTGGAGATGATCCGGCTCGACGTGTTCTTGCCGAGGTGGATCATCTTGGTGCCGCTATCGACCTGCTGAAAACCGTTCGAGATCGCGATCGAGTAGAACTCGCCGCTCGAATTGTCGCCGCGCAGGATGCAGCTCGGATATTTCCAGGTAATCGCCGAACCGGTCTCGACCTGGGTCCAGGAGATCTTAGAGTTCTTGCCGCGGCAGTCGCCACGCTTGGTGACGAAGTTGTAGATGCCGCCCTTGCCCTCGGAATTGCCGGGGTACCAGTTCTGCACCGTCGAATATTTGATCTCGGCGTCATCGAGCGCGACCAGCTCGACCACGGCGGCGTGCAGCTGGTTCTCGTCGCGCTGCGGCGCGGTGCAGCCTTCGAGATAGGAGACGTAGGAGCCCTTGTCGGCGATGATCAACGTGCGCTCGAACTGGCCGGTGTTGCGCTCGTTGATGCGGAAATAGGTCGACAGCTCCATCGGGCAGCGCACGCCCGGCGGCACGTAGACGAACGAGCCGTCGGAGAACACCGCCGAATTCAGCGTCGCGAAATAGTTGTCCGAGGTCGGCACCACGGTGCCGAGATATTTCTGCACCAGCTCGGGATGCTCGCGGATCGCCTCCGAGATCGGCATGAAGATCACGCCGGCCACCTTCAGCTCCTTCTGGAAGGTGGTCGCGACCGACACCGAGTCGAACACCGCGTCGACCGCGATCTTGCGGTTCGGCGTCTGCTCGCCGCCGGGCGGCGGCTCGACGCCTTCCAGGATCGCGACCTCGCGCAGGGGGATGCCGAGCTTCTCGTAGGTCTTGAGGATTTCGGGATCGATCTCGTCGATCGACGACAGCGTCTTCTTCGGCTTCGGTGCCGCGTAATAGTAGATGTCCTGATAGTCGATCTTCGGATACTCGACGCGCGCCCAGGTCGGCTCGGTCATGGTCAACCAGCGGCGATACGCCTCCAGGCGCCATTCCAGCATCCAGGCCGGTTCGTTCTTCTTTGCGGAGATGAAGCGGACGGTGTCTTCCGACAGCCCCTTAGGAGCCTTGTCGGACTCGATCAGCGTCTCAAACCCATATCGATACTGGTCGACGTCGATGCGCCGGACGCGCTCGACCGTCTCTTGTACAGCTACCATTGCCCACTCCGTTCACGCATGGACGATTCTCGGCGGCGATGATCGCGTCGCCTCTCCTCCGAGCGGATCGCGCAAGTCACGGCCGACTCGAGGCCAGGTTGGGAAAGGACCAGGAGACCGACCCAAAGGGGAGCCGCCCTCGATAGGGTTTCGATCATGTTTTGCGCCGGAGTGCCACCCGTCGGCTACTCGATCTATGCCGGCACACAGGTATCAGGCACCGGACAAACGACGGCGCATTGCGGCGCATCAAAATGCCCTTCACATTGAGTGCACTGGCTCGGATTGATCACATATATGTCGTTCTTCAGGCTGATCGCGGCGTTAGGGCATTCGTACTCACACGCACCACAGACCGTGCATTGTGACGCGATTATTTTGTAGGCCATCACTACGATTCCATAAGCAAAGGTGCGGGACGACGCCTTGCCTTCAAGTCTCATGCCAAGGAGTCTTGTGCTTGATTTGTCTTGGCTACTTTCGATAGCGCAAGCCGCCGTCTCGATCAGGTGTCGTAAACCCTACAATCGGCATCGCAGCTACTTGATCTCATAGCTTGCGCATTGTCGAGATTTCGCGATAGCCAGCGATCTTGCGAAGGAGTTCGCCAATAAGACGCAGCTCGGCTCGACCTGACGTGGCGGCGGAGCGCTTTTGAAGTGGTGTCGATTGTAGCCGTGCCACCGTCTCGGGGGATCGCAGATCGCCCTCTGGTGATGGTTCTGCTCACCCGGACAGCGGCAGCGAAGGCACCACGATGTCAATCGGGCGACGTCGTCATCGGCTCAAGCAACGTCTCCATATCGCAACCAGAAATATCGTCGCGAGATGGCGCCAAATAGAGCCGCTCTGGTGATCGAGTGCCCCCTGGCCGAGCCGGCGCACGCAAATGTTCAAATCTCGCAGATTACGGCCGCGCTCGGCGTCGCAAATAAATCTCAGCGGACCCCAGCAGATTGATAGAGCCGAAAAAAAAGCCACCCCGGAGGGTGGCCCAAGTCAGGGAGGAAACGCCCGTAGGGGCCTCTGGGATCAGGCTGCAGCCTGCTCGATCGGTGAGAACGGGAGCCCGAGACTGTCGGCCACCGCCTTGTAAGTCAGCCGGCCTCGATGGACGTTGAGGCCTGCACGCAAATGCGGATTTTCCAGCACGGCGGAAAAACCCTTATTGGCCAGAGCCAAGCCAAACGGCAGCGTGGCGTTATTTAGTGCCTGGCTCGAGGTCAGCGGCACGGCGCCGGGCATATTGGCCACGCAATAATGAATGATGCCATCCACTTCATAGGTTGGATCGGCGTGGGTGGTTGGGTGCGAAGTCTCAAAACAGCCGCCCTGATCGATAGCGACATCCACGAGCACGGCCCTCTTACGCATCGAGCTCAGCATGCTCCGGCGGATCAGCTTCGGCGCACTCGCACCTGGAACGAGCACGGCACCACAATCACAACATCGGCCGCAAATACCTCTTCCTCCACAGCTTCGATGGTCGAAAACCTGGTTCGAACGCGCCCTTCGAATAGCTCATCCAACTCGCGCAACCGAGGTATCGAGCGGTCGATGATGCTCACCTCTGCACCCAGACCGGCCGCCATCCGTGCCGCGTGCGTACCAACGACGCCACCACCGATCACCACGATGCGGGCCGGCTGAACACCGGGCACGCCACCGATCAGCAGCCCTCGTCCGCCTGCACTGCGCTTTAGGGCGCCACCCGCCGCTTCGACCGCGAGCCTGCCTGCGACCTCGCTCATCGGAGCCAGCAGCGGAAGACCACCATGCCCATCAGTCACGGTCTCATAGGCGATTGCGGTGCATCCCGATTTTAGAAGCCCCTTGGCCTGCTCCGGGTCCGGCGCCAGATGCAGATATGTGAACAGGATCTGGCCCTCCCGCAGCTGGCTCCATTCGGACGGCTGAGGCTCCTTGACCTTCACAATCATTTCGCTCGATGCGAATACCTCAACTGCAGAATCCAGAATCGCTGCGCCAGCGCTGCGATAATCATCATCGGTTGCGCCAATGCCAGCGCCGGCATTGGTCTCGATCATTACGCGGTGTCCTGCTGCCGCGTATTCGCGGACGGCTCCAGGGGTCAGGCCCACTCGATATTCGTGTGCCTTGATTTCCTTGGGAACTCCGACCTTCATTTGCAAACTCCCTGCCTAGTGCGCCTTTCTAATTGAAAGAGCGCAGCGATATTGCGACGCAGCAGCCCAAATTGCGCAGGAATTCAGCGATCTTTGACCAGCCGTGCAGGTTTTCGATGCCGAATGGGTTGAGCGACCGTGCTCGCTAAGCTTAACCGTCGTACTCCGCGATGGAGATGACGCGCTTAATCGGATTCTCGGCTCGCGAAAAGTTAACAACGATTCCAGTCTTGCCGACCTTGTTAAAGAACGAACAACGTAGTCTGCCAGTGAGGCAGGATTTGCCCAGAGGCTGGATTGTTTGCCACCGCTGATGGCCAAATGACCATTGATCATCAATCTGATTCCTAGATGCGCACGCTTGACGCCTTCATGCTCGTCGCAAATGGGCGTGGATTGTTCAACAAATCCGAGGCAACTGTTCGCCTGACAACCAATCGACGATCCGTCCGCCGCCGAAACTGGTCGCTATCTGCACAAATTTGTGATCGTCAGCTACCGTCTCGCCAATATCAGCAGCATCGCGTCCGAGCGGATGCGCCTTCATAGCTGCAAGCACTGCATCGGCCAAATCGGGCGCGACGATCGCAACGAGCTTGCCCTCATTGGCGACATGGATCGGATCAAGCCCAAGGAGTTCGCAGGTTGCCGCGACCGCTGGCTTCACCGGAATGGCTGCTTCCTGTAGACGGAAGCCAAGGCCCGATTGATGCGCAATTTCGTTGAGGGTTGCGGCAAGACCGCCGCGCGTGGGGTCGCGCATCACCCGGATGCCGGCGCCGCCAGCCGCAATCATAACGGCGACAAGGTCATGTAGCGCTGCGGAATCCGACACGATCTCGGTTTGAAACCCGACGTTCTGGCGTTTTGACATGATCGCCACGCCATGGTCGCCAAGGCTGCCGGACACCAACACACGGTCCCCGACCATAGCCTTATCGGCGGAGAGATCGAAGCCATGGGCCAGAGCCCCGATTCCGGTCGTGGAGATAAACAGACCATCAGCCTTGCCGCGCTCGACGACCTTAGTGTCCCCCGCAATGATGTAGACGCCCGCGCCGCGCGCTGCCGCGCCCATCGAATCCGCAATCGCCTTCAGATCAGATAGCGGGAACCCCTCCTCAATGATGAAGCTGGCCGACAGATAGAGAGGGCGCGCGCCGGACATCACGACGTCGTTGATCGTCCCGTGCACAGCGAGTGAGCCGATATTGCCGCCAGGGAAGAACAGCGGCGAAACCACATAACCGTCGGTCGTCATCACCATTTTACCCGTCGCAACGTCAAAGGCCGATTGATCATTGCAGCGGGCAAGCCATTCATTACCGAAGGCTCGGTGAAAAAGGCTGGAGATCAGCTGTGCCATGGCTCGTCCCCCGGCCCCATGGGAAAGATCAACGCGTCCGTTCTCGAGATCGAGCTTGCGTTGATAGCCCTGCACGCTCATGACGTTCGCCTCACCTGATCATCGCGAACGCGGCCATATGTCCAATACGCCGCACAGGCGCCTTCCGATGAGACCATGCAGGATCCTATGGGAGTTTCCGGCGTGCAGAGGGTTCCAAACAGCTTGCAATCGACTGGCCGCTTGGCGCCGCGCAGGATGGCGCAGCACTCGCACGCCGGATTGTCGGCGACCCGCAGTTCGTGCATCGCAAAACGCGCCTCCGCGTCGAACCGCGTGTAGGCCCGCTTCAGCTTCAGTCCACTATTTGGTACGAAACCGAGCCCGCGCCATTCGAACTGCTCACGCGGTTCGAATGCCTGCGAGACCTCGTCTTTTGCGCGCCGATTGCCTTCACGCCTCACTGCACGGCTGTATTGGTTCTCCACGTCGTAGCGGTCTTCGTTCACCTGTCGCACCAGCATCAGGATCGCCTGCATCACGTCGAGCGGTTCAAATCCCGCGATCACGATCGGCTTGCCGAATTGTTCCGCCAGGAGCTCGTAAGGCTGCGTCCCGATGATCGTGCTGACATGTGCAGGCCCGACGAAACCGTCGATTGCAGCCCCGCCGATATTGCGGATCTTCGGGTTCTCGAGAATGCTCTGCATCGCAGAGGGTGTAAGCACGTGGTTGCAGAACACGCTAAGGCTCTTCAGCCGCTTCTTCTCGGCTATCCGGATCATCACGGCCGTCGGGGGTGTCGTGGTCTCAAATCCGATGGCAAAGAACACGACCTCGCGGCTCGGCGCCTGTTCGGCGATCCGGATAACGTCGAGCGTCGAGTACACCATCCGGATGTCTGCGCCGAGCGCCTTGGCTCGCAACAGGGACTGTCCTTGCGAGCCAGGCGCCCGTATCAGATCGCCGTAGACGCAAAGGGTGACCTCCGGCCGCTCGACGAGACGAATCGCCATGTCGATCCGGCTGGCAGGTAGAACACAGACCGGACAACCGGGCCCGTGGATCATGCGAATATTCGCGGGCAGCAGATCCTCAAGGCCATAGCGTGATATGGCATGAGTGTGTCCACCGCAGAATTCCATGAACCGATAGGCTTTTTGCCGATCGGCTTCGGCGCTAATCGCAGCGGCGAGCCCCTGCGCAAGGGTCTTGTCGCGAAATTCGTCGGTATATCTCATGGCCGGAGTTCCTGCCCTGTGCTGCCTAGCTCCTGCAGGAGCTCCAGCGTGCGCTTGGCTTCTATCGGATCGATCTTGGCCAGCGCATACCCAACATGGACAAGGACGTGATCACCGACGTCGAGCTCGTCGATAAGAGCAATCGATATCTCCAGGCTAACACCATCGATGCACACGGCGGCCATGTGGTCAGGAAGAATTTTTACGATCTTTGCCGGAACCGAAAGACACATATCAGCCTCTCCCTTCGCTGGCGGACGACTGTTCAGCAATCTGCAAAGCGGCAATCCAGGCTTGGCCAAGGCTCAAACCACCGTCGTTGGGCGGCACCCGCTGTGGCACCAGCGGGGTCAGGCCGGCAGCGCAGCACCCGCGCCAGATTTCATCCATCAGTATCGCGTTCTGAAAGCAGCCGCCGCTCAGAACGACGGTATTGACGCCGGTTGTCCGCGCGGAGCGCATGACCCAGTCAACGCAGGCAGCGGCGAAGGTGCCATGAAACAAGCCGGCTCCGCCCGCGGCGTCAATGTCATCTGCAATCAACCGCGCAAACAGCGGACGAAGCGACAGCACGCCACCATCGATCGCCCACCCGGCCTCTAGAATCGCAGTCCGCCGCACTAGCGCCTCGAGCTTGATCGCGGCTTCCCCTTCATAGCTCTGCCAACTCACAATCCCCAAGAGCGCCGCCACCGCGTCGAATAACCGGCCCGCGCTGGTCGTGGTGGCTCCGCCCGCCTGATCGAGCAAGGCCGACATACGTCCAGCTTGCTGTTGCGCTGCAAAGCGCGGCGCGATTTCGTTACCCCGTCCGAGCCAGTGTAGTATCGCGCTCGCCATGCGCCACGGCTCACGGGCTGCGCGATCACCACCAGGCATTGGCAGCGGCGCGAGATGCCCGATGCGTCGGCACATCGCGCCATCGCACAACAATAGCTCGCCACCCCAGTTACCGCTATCCGAGCCAAAGCCATGGCCGTCGAGCACCAGAGCAAGCGCCGGTCCCGCATGACCATGTTCAGCGATCACGGCGGCAGCGTGCGCGTGGTGGTGCTGGACTGCAATCAGCCCGCGGCCGCTTGCTTGCGCAAAGCGTGTGGATGCCATGTCGGGATGCAGATCATGAGCGATGACGACAGGCTCTACGTCAAGAATCGATGTGAGGTGCTGGATCGTTTCCTCGAACACACGGATGCCTTCGGGCGTGTTGAGGTCGCCAATATGTTGGGAGACGAACGCTTGGTTGTCTCGCGTGATGGTGACGGTCGATTTCAGCGCGCCACCGACGGCGAGCACGGGCGGCACAGACTGCGCAAGCCGAATCGGTTCGGGAGCATAGCCACGAGCGCGACGAATGAATTGGGAGCGGCCAGCTACCACTGCGACCACGGAGTCATCAGCACGCGTCACAATATCCCGATCATGGGTCACGACAAGGTCGGCAATCGCCTCGAGTCGGCGCAGCGCCTGCGCGTTGTCGATCAGGAGCGGCTCGCCGCAAGGATTGGCACTGGTGACGACGATGACCGGGCTTGGTTCCGCAATCCACGCTCCTGTCGAGCGAAGCGCATGAAAGATCAGATGATGCAGCGGGGCTACAGGCAACATGACGCCAACGCGAGACAAGCCGGGCGCTATGGCGGGCGCTAGACACTTGCGCGAAGTTAAAAGCACAATGGGCCGCGCTGCGGATTCGAGTAGCGCGAGCTCGAGAGCGTTCGCTTCCGCGATCTCGTTGACGCACTCTATGGAACCGAGCATAACTGCAAACGGCTTCTGACGGCGCTGCTTTCTGCTGCGCAGGCGCTGCACAGCGTCCTGGTTACGGGCATCGCAGAGGAGCTGGTAGCCGCCGAGACCCTTTATGGCTATGACTTGCCCGCCTGCGATTGCAGCGACAATGGCGTTGATCCCATGGCTAAGCCGAGGGCCGCATTCTGGACACGCGATCGCCTCCGCATGAAACCTGCGGCTCGCCGGATCCGCATATTCGGCCGTGCAGGCGGCGCACAGCCTGAACGCCTTCATCACCGTGTTGTGGCGATCGTATGGGAGCCGCCCGGCAATAGTGTAGCGTGGACCACAATGGGAGCAACTAATGAAGGGATAAAGGTAATGGCGATTCTGTGGATCGAACAGCTCGCTGAGGCATTGCCCGCAGATCGCAGCGTCGGCAATGATGTGCGTTGACAATTTGCCGCCTTCGCTCGCGCCGATCGAAAAGTTTTCTGTCGCGAGCGCCGCTGTCTCCTGAACGCAGATGTGGTCGATGCGCGCCAACGGAGGCGCCTCGAGCGGCAATGTGGCAAGAAATTCCGACGCACGGCCACCTTCGACTTCGATTGTGACGCCCTCCGGGCCGTTGGCGACAAATCCCGCCAATCCGTACCGCGTAGCGAGGCCATAGACGTAAGGACGAAAGCCGACCCCTTGCACCGCTCCGCTCACGCGCACGCGCAGTCGTGTTCGGTCGCAAATGGTTGCGGCGCTCATCGCCTGGCGTCCTCTACGGCCTGCCTTTGGTGGGCCACCTGTCTATCGATCCAAGCGTAGAGCGCGCCAAAACCCTCGCCGGTACGGGCCGAGACCGTAAGCACTTCGATCTTTGGATTGGCGCGTCTGGCATATCCAACGGTCTTGTCCAGATCGCACTCAAGCAGTGAGGCCAGATCGATCTTGTTGATCACCATGAGTGAAGAAGCCGCGAACATATCGGGATATTTCAGCGGCTTGTCTTCACCTTCGGTCATCGACAACACAACGATCTTGCACGCCTCGCCAAGATCGAAGGCCGCCGGACAGACCAGGTTACCGACGTTCTCGATGAAGAGAATACCCCGCGTGAGCCGCGGCAAGCGGCGATAAGCCTCGCCAATCATTGCAGCATCGAGATGGCACCCCTTACCCGTATTGACTTGAATAGCTGGCACGCCGGCCGCTCGAATGCGTTCGGCATCGTTTGAGGTCTGCTGATCGCCCTCGATGACTCCGGTCGGATAGCTGAGCTTGAGCTCGGATACGGCGCGGACGAGCAGCGAGGTTTTGCCCGCACCGGGACTCGACATAAGATTAAACACCAGCAGCTCATCGGCCGCAAAGAGCGTCCGGTTGTCGGCCGCGATCGCATTGTTCTTGCCGAGGATGTCACGCTCGACCCGAATGACGCGTTCGCGGCTCGTGCCCTTGACCTTCAATCCAGCTGGGCCGGCGCCGCAGCTCAGAGGCGCTTGCCGACCATCACTCTGATAATGTTCGTGATCATGACTGTGGCGGGCATGGGACGAATGCTGCACCCTCTCGTCGCCGTGAAAATGCGCGTCATGGCGCTCGCCATCGTCCTGCCTATGAGGATAGCAACGGCCTTGGCTCTCCGGATCACGCACTCTGGCGAGTTCGATCGAAGACGTCGCTTGGCTGCAACCGCAAACGGTACACATCAACCGATCTCCAGTTCTTTCACTCGCATCTGCTCGCCGCCCGTTACTTGCAACTGATAGCTGCCGCAGCAAGGACAGGGGTCACCGCGGCGAGCAATTTCGACACTGTTAGAACAGCTCATACACCAGGCGATACCCGGAAGTTCGAGGATCTCAAGAGCTACCCCCTCGGCAATCGTTCGCGTCGCAACGACAGCAAAGCAGAACCTGATCGCATCAGGCGCGACATGGCTGAGCGCCCCGATTTCCAGACAGATGCTCCGCACCCGCGACAACGATCGCTGACGCATCTCCTCCTCGACGATTTGGATGATGCCCAGACAAATCGCCATTTCATGCATCGTCAACTTTGCGAAACCTGAGTGTGAATCCGACACAGGGATCAAGCGATTCAATCACCGCACGAACCGCTTTCTGATGCCGTCTCGCCCTCAGCACCACGCCCTGCAGGTTCCGGACAAGCGGTCCGCTCCTATGGAAATTCCATTCCGTCGGAGCAAGAAATTCGAAGCGGCATATCTGGCCCTGAGGATCAAGCTCAACCGCGTGATAGAGCCTGCCCCTGGCGCATTCGACCGCGGTCGCGGCGCGTCCCGAACCCAACCGGTAGCTTTCGATGATCCCAGGCTCCGCTGAGTCGATATGAGCGCCGGACTTGAGCCAATCGCAGAGCCGAACGATTTCTGCAATTCTGGCCTTCAGCCGCTCGACCGCACCCGACCGACCCAGCCAGAGCCGATCACGCGTCATTTGGCGTGCCCATGGACCCGTCTCGGGCGCACGCCCCCCAAGGTCGGGACAATGACAAAATGTCGGATCATCGCCGAGCAGCCGTTCAATGATGTTGCGGTCGTCGGCAACGGACAGGAACGAGTGCGCGATCCGGATCGATTTCAGGTCGATCTCGTCCAGCGCGGCTATGCGAATTGCCAATGGGCTGCAGGGCCTGGGCACGCCATCTCCGTTCGGCATGCCGATCGCGGCCAGCCCAGCCACAATTCTTGTCGTCGCTTCGCGTCGAGCAGGCCCGCAGGCCGGTTGTCCGCTACCGATAAGTGCGGACATTCCCTGCATCACGGAGCGAATAGCCGCGGCACTGGCGGTGTCCCGGGCAAGATGTCCGACCAAGAGACCCCGCAGCAATTCCGCGATGCGCTCGGCAACGACCAGCGCAACACGATGCTGCCTTGTCGTGGGGCTGATCGCTTCGTCGCGCGCCGTCTCGATCGCAGACAGCAGCGCCGTTTGCTGCGCAACGGCACACAATGCGAAGAGCCGCGGGATCTGTTTGAGCAGCGACGAGGCCGGTTTGCCGACGAACAGCCGCGCCAGCGGTGGCCGGCCTCGGGGCATGATCTCGACCGCGGCAATTACGTCGGCAGCAAGCCAGACCGAGACATCGATTTTGTTGCGGACCGCGAAGCTCATATGCACCGCTGCGTCATTAGCCCACGCAAAACATGTCGGCAGCAGCCGTCCGCGCGCAGTCTGCGAGGTCCCACCGGATTGCGAGCATTCTTTGAGTTCTTCATGTGAAGTACGCCTCCATAATTTCCTGCAGGCGCTCGGCAGAGTCCTCGAAATCCTCGTCAGCAGCCAAGGCAACGATCGGCACGTCTCCGACCTCCACCGTATCAAGGATGACGTCGTCCAAAGAATTGAAGTACTGCACCGACCAGACGTTCCTCACTCCGGTCGCCTGCACGCGGCATGTGCCGTAACCGCGGAAGATGAGCTGGACCGGACCATTGCCCAAACTTTGCTGCAGGAACGCCATGTCCACA
Organism: Bradyrhizobium sp. USDA 4503; assembly: GCF_054055815.1. Taxonomy (NCBI): domain Bacteria; kingdom Pseudomonadati; phylum Pseudomonadota; class Alphaproteobacteria; order Hyphomicrobiales; family Nitrobacteraceae; genus Bradyrhizobium; species Bradyrhizobium sp. USDA 4503. Next base: position 7,558,649 of record NZ_JBSRXS010000001.1, on the reverse strand, counting down.
GCACTCATCGGCAGCAACGTCAGATTGATAACATGCGCCCGCATGCCCGACCGCCAGACACGCGCCCGCTCGCGTATTTCCGCAAGCACCGCGAGCACGTTCATGGCGCCGTCCGGTACCGCGCCGATCGGAAAGTCGGCAGACGTCAACTCAGTTGCGGCGCGCTGCACAATCTGCGGGATTGCCCCAACCTCAACATATTCGTGCGCCGATTCGGCCCCGATACGCACGCGCCAGATTCCCGCAAGGACCGCCTCCCGGAGTTGCGCAAAAGAGCCATCTGGCAGCGCAACCACGCCGGCGACCTCGCCCTCCCCGAGCACCTCGCCAATCAGCTTGCGCTCGAGCTCGCTGAGATTGGCGAGTCCGTACAGCTGCGTCCGAGTGCTCTGCCTCTGGCCGCGAGCGGCAGCGGCGACATTCGACAACAGCACCGTGACATTCGAATAGTTCCTTGCAAGCTCGTTGCCGTCGCGCCGGGCGCGCTTGGCTACCGCCTCCATAGTCGTCAGCCCGCTATGGAATACATCGAGACTTTCCGCGCCCGTGGCAGACTTGCTCACCACCTGCTCGGCGTCCTCGGATACGACGCGGACCGCTGTCTTCATGATACGATGTCCCGTTGGATCTATCGGGAGGCATAGCCGGCACAAATGCTACCCGCGTACAGCCAAACGATCGGTGCGACGATGCGGCCGATCTTGACCAAACGGTCCAGACGCCTGCCGATCAGGCAGAGCGTATCGTGCCGATGGCACAAAATTGGCGTCGATCGACGACGCGGGCCGAGTCTTCCGACCAGCTTTCCAGCCAACGCATGCGTAGGACCTGCGCTTTGCACGCAATGCCGAAAAGCCTTGATCAATTCAGGAAGGGATAATGCGACATGGACGGCCCGGAGCGAATGCACGGCAGCGACCGCCAGCAGCACTTCGGGCGCGCTCGCGGAAGCGTGCGTGGCCAGGCGTGCATGCGCGCTGATGCTCTTCACCTCGGACGGACAGGGTGCGAGATCATGCCGCGCCGGCTGGAACTTCATCAGACTCCCTTCAGATAGTCCTTGGTTTGAGCTAGGTGAGATGTAGCAAGGCACGTGCCAATCATCGTCGCGCTGTGAGGGAGACTGGAATCATCGCTCGAAGCATTGACCTTTCCATGCGGAAGGTGCGCGCGATTGATCGATTTGCGAGCAGGCGTAGTCACCGCAACATCCGCAGCAGAACCGCTAACGTAGATGCTCGGGCAATTGCGGCTCACGACCGACCAGGTCCGCAAAGAAGGGGCCGCAGTCCTGGCCGTTACGGCTAGCGTCAAGCCCGTCGAGTGCTTCCGAGATCAGTCTTGCTTCATCCTCATCCAAGAGTCGCACGGCGGTGTCGATATGAACGAGCACCCTGGCGCCGACCGGGGCGCAGTAGAGCAGCATGACCGAGACACGCCGCTGTTCGTTGCGATACTCACAAAGTGCCGTGATGTCGTCCGTCTCAACAATCATCATTGGTAAGCCAAGACACATGATCAATCGCGGGCCGCTAGATCGGCTGCGCTCCCATCTCATAACTTGCATGGTCGATATTGTTCGCCAACAGCCGTTCTGATGCAGGCAGCGGCGCCGTTCGCAGTGTGGCCGGCGAGCCCCACTGCGCCAGGAGTTTGCAAGCCAATTCGATCGCCGGCGCAATCTGGAAGCGCACCTGAGGTGTCAGCGGACCGCCCCAGTGCTCCAGGTCCAGCGCCTGACACCCGATGAGAGCGAGGTCTCGCGGGCAGCGGCCAAGCAGATCGGCCGCACTCAAGACCTCCTGAAAGCCGGTCTGATGTAGGCTTATCTTCTTGGCGCCAGCAAATTTTGGCACCTCGGCATCCCGCATGAGCTTCAACTCTCCGGGTGGGAGTGCAAAGTCGATGGCGTCGAACACGATCAGGCAATCGGCCTGCTCAAGATAACTCACGAGGTAGAGCCCCTGCGTGCCGCCATCAAGGACGGTGACGTTGTCAGCGACTACATATCGGCGATGGAACTCCTCTACCGCCCGCACGCCGAACCCCTCATCGGCCCACAGGATATTGCCGATGCCAAGCACAAGGATCCGTTGCTTTTTCTCCGGAACTAGTAACCGCGTGCCATTCAATCGCGAAACTCGCGCTCACCCGAAATCATGGAGGAGATGCTCCGGCGCGACATGATGTCCTCCCGGATCACTGCGTAGATGTGAACCAGCACAAAGACCAAGATCACCCACAGGCCGAGATGATGCCAGGTATGGACGTCCTGGCTATTCGGCCAGATTGAAAACACCCAGCCGAACAGCCTGTCCTGCCAACTGTCGCTACCGGCGCCCTGCCCATAAAGTGCAAAGCCTGTGATGATCATGAACGTGATCGTTTGCGTAAACATAAGGAACATTGCGAGCTGAGCCAGGGGGTTGTGCCCGACGCGTCTGTCGGGCTCAACTGCAAGGAACCCGTACCGGCGAATCTCGTGGTGCACCTCGCGCCAAAAGCACCCGCGCCAGAGCGGAACGCAAAAGATCTGCGTGGCATGTCGATTTCCAATCAGGGCCGAGTAAATGCGCAGAACAAAGCCGACGCTGAGGACATATCCCGCAGAGAAATGCGCAAATCGGATATAGCCGAACAGGAAATTGCCGCTTGCTTGTCCCGACATCGCCGGTGTGCCCGTTCCAATCAGATAGCCGGTTAAGGCCAGCATCAGAATGGCCGCCGCATTGACCCAGTGCCACAGTCGCACCGGCGCGTCATAAACGTAGGCGCCGCGATGGCCGATGCTGCACTCGGTCGGTGCCGCATCGACGGCAGCGGGGGGCTGCCGAGCCTTGTTCAGCATGTCCCTAACGAACATTGACTGAAGCCATTTCTTGGCCGTCAAGACTCATCACATGGGTCGAGCACGCCAGGCACGGATCAAAGGAATGGATCGTACGCAAGATCTCCAGGGGTCGCAGCGGATCGGCCAACGGGGTGCCGATCAGCGAGGCTTCAAAGGCGCCAATATTGCCCTTGGGATCGCGAGGAGATCCGTTCCATGTCGTCGGCACGACACATTGATAGTTGTCGATCTTTGTGTCCTTGATCTTGATCCAGTGTCCAAGCGCACCGCGCGGCGCCTCAGCGAAACCGTAGCCCATCGCCTCCTTGGGCCAACTTTCCGGCTTCCACCTTGTGACATTGGCAGTTGCCGTATTGCCTGCCTTAATGTGGACGACCAACTTATCCTGGAAATAACGGAGCTGATGCGCCGCCCACTGGCATTCGAGTGCCCGCGCCGCGGTACGGCCAAGCGTCGAGAACATCGCCGTCAGGGGAAGATTCAGTCCCTTGAGCAGTCTGTCGGTCGGCTCCTTGAACTCGGCTTTGCCCTGCGCATAACCGATGATGTATCGCGCCAAAGGTCCGACCTCGACGGCGTGGCCGCGCCAGCGCGGCGCTTTGATCCACGAATACTTGCCGCCTTCGTCGAGTTCCTTGATATCGGTCTGACTGCCCTTGACTTTTGGCCCGAGCTCGAAACTCGGTTCGGTGATGCCATCCCATGGATGCAGTCCACAGCAATCGTGCGGGTATTTATACCACGAATGCGTGACGAACTCCTGGATCTGCTCCGGATCACTATGGTCGATCGGCAATATCTCCGTGAGGTTGCCATCAAGGATCACGCCGCGCGGCAGCTTGAGATTGTTCGAAGAACAGTCGTTGGCGTTTTCGAGGATGTCGCCATAGGACATTACGCTTTTGCTTGAAAGTCCGCCGCCATGGAGCCAATCCTTATAGAACGAGCCGATCATTGCGACGTCGGGCAGATAGACCTGCTCGACAAACTCGATCGAACGGTCGATGATCGAGGATACGAGATTAAGGCGCTCCATGTTGATCGCACCCACCGCACCAGTTCCGTCGATGTTGATCGCGCAGGGCACGCCGCCGACCAGCCAGTTCGGATGCGGATTCTTGCCCCCATAGACGGCCTGGATTTTGACGATCTCCTTCTGGAAGTCGAGCGCTTCCAGATAATGCGCCAGGGCTATCAGGTTCGCCTCCGCCGGCAGCTTGTAGGCCGGATGCCCCCAATAACCGTTCTTGAAGGGACCTAACTGCCCTGATCCGAAGAATTTAGTCAGCCTGATCTGCAGATCCTTAAAATAGCCAGGAGACGACAACGGCCACGGCGAGATGGACTGCGCCAGCGCGGAGGTCGACTTGGGGGCGGCCTGGAGCGCGGAGACCACGTCGACCCAATCGAGTGCATGCAGATGGTAGAAGTGCACGAGATGATCATGCACGAGCAAGCACAGCTGCATGATGTTTCGGATCGAATTGGCATTCTCCGGAATCGTGATCCCTAACGCATTCTCAACCGCGCGCACAGAGGTCAGCGCATGGGTGCCGGTGCAGACACCGCAAATCCGCTCAGTAAACGCCCAGGCGTCGCGTGGATCGCGCCCGCGCAGGATGACTTCGATGCCACGCCACATCGTCCCGCTCGAAACCGCATTGCGGATCACGTTGTCGGAATCGACATTGGCTTCGACACGCAGGTGGCCTTCGATGCGCGTCAACGGATCGATGACAATTCGCTTGCCGGAGCGATCGAGATTGAACCCATTTGGTATCTGTCCGGCCACCGTCGCCCTCTTCTCAATTCCGTTTACTTTGGTGGAGCTGTGCGATCCGGCTTGTTGGTCAACCGCTTCACGGCGGTGACCGCCGCATGGGCGGCGACGGTCAGCCCAACCACCCCGGCAGCAGCCATACCAATCTGATCGGCGTTCTTCTCAATGCCGAACTGCTTGATGGTCGTGAGTCGGTCGTAAAATGAACCCTTGTCCCAAAAGCCGTCTTCGGAGCAACTGAGGCAGCCGTGGCCGGATTGAATCGGAAATGAAACACCGCCGTTCCACCGAAGGGCCGAACAGGCATTGTAGGTGGTTGGCCCCTTGCAGCCCATCTTGTAGAGGCAATAGCCCTTGCGTGCGCACTCATCGTCCCACTCTTCGACAAATTGGCCGGCGTCGAAATGGGAACGTCGATAGCATTTGTCGTGAATGCGCTCGGAATAAAACATCTTTGGGCGCCCTTGGCGATCGAGCTCCGGAAGCTTTCCGAACGTGGTGATGAAAGTCACCAAGCCGCTCATGACCTCTGCGATAGGCGGACAGCCGGGCACCTTGATGATCGGCTTGTTCTTGATCACCTGATCGATCGGCGCAGCGCCAGTCGGATTGGGCTTGGCCGCCTGGACGCATCCCCAGGACGCACACGTGCCCCAAGCGATGATCGCCATCGACTCTTCCGCCATCGACCTGAGCTTTTCAACGAACGGCTTGCCGCCGTCAATGCAGAACATGCCCCCCTGCTTCAGCGGCGGATTACCTTCGACCGCAAGCACATACTTGCCTTTATACTTGGCGCGGACTTCCTCCAGGATGGCTTCAGCCTGGTGTCCAGCCGCCGCCATGATCGTATCGTCATAGTCGAGCGAAATCATCGACAGCAGCGTGTCTTTGATCAGCGGATGGGCCGAGCGGATGAAGCTTTCCGAGCAGCAGGTGCACTCGAGCCCGTGCAGCCAGATCACGGGTACGCGCGGCTTGGTCTCCAGGGCGTCGGCAATAGTGCTTGCGGCAAGCGGACCAAGTCCCAAGCTTGCGGCCGTCAAACTGCAGAATTTGTGGAAACTACGACGCGTGATGCCCTGACGTCTGATCACGCTGTAAAGCGTCTCCGTTGCCCCACCCATGAACCCTTCCATGTGAGTCGTCGTCGGCAGTAACGAACTGCTGACGCAGCAGCAAGAAACAGGCCATCGGAGCGCAACGCTTGACTTGGTGCCAAGCCAGCCTTTCGACTCTTGTCCTATCGGCGAGCCGGCCAGCAAACCCCAGGCTCGCGCCGTTGAGCCCTGTCACGCCAGTGATGTCGGGCTTTGAACGTCGATGTGAGAACTTCAACAGAGCAGCACAATGATTTTGCCAATCCAGGGCGACGACGTCATACCCGCTTTTGCACGATCGGAACACGCGCGCGCATACCGGTTGTTGAACGAGTTGGTGCAGTTGACGGGCACCGCCCATCTCAATCAGACTTGCTCTCTGCGGGCCAAATGGGGTTCGATCCGTGTCATAGTCCGACTGCGGAAACATGCCAAAGTGGCCGGCCCAGCGCCGAACAGAACGCGATGCCGAGCCGCGCAGCGCAGCGCACATGCTTTGATTTGCAAGGCGGATCGGTCCGATCTGTCTGTCATTCAATGTGGCTGCCGCACGGCGTTACCAAGGGATCGGGCGCCACGGTCTGGATGTTCTAAAGCGATCATCTAGGAGAGCATCGCGCGGGTCAATCGACGGCAAGCCGCGGTTCTCTTAGCATATCACGACACCGCACTCGCCTGCGAGAGTCTCTTCGCGATGCCGGAAGCGTCACGTTCGTTCCTAGCACCGGCGCAATCCGGCCGAGGATAGCAGCTCCGGCGCTGAGTTCAGTCATCGGTGTCTAGCGGCAACGCCGGTTTCCAACCACGCAAAACTGTCGTCGGGGTCTTTCAACGCCGGGCGAATTATCGAATTATTCCAGCATAGACGATGTACTGGACTTGTTCGCGATAGTACTTGCGGATTTCTCCGGGCGCGGCCGTTCCGACCACCACGATCAGACGCTCCTTCGGGTCGCAGAAAAATTGTGTTCCGTAAGCGCCGGTCCAGGTGAACTCACCTGGATTGCCCGGAACCGCCGAGATACCCTCGCTTATGCGCACAGCCACTCCGAGTCCAAAGCCGAAGCCGGCACGATGCGCCTCCACATTGGCGACCTTATTCTTGATCTCCGGCCCGAGGTGGTTGGAGATCATGTGGCGCACCGTCTTCGGGCCGAGAATGCGCTGCCCATCGAGCTCCCCGCCGTTTAGCAGCATTTGCCCGAAGCGCACATAGTCACCGACTGTCGCAAACGCGCAGGCTCCTCCGCAGTCAAACATTGTCGGACTTTCGAGGAGCTCGATCTTTTGTGGCTTTCCAGTCAGCGGGTCGTCTGGAAACGGATGCGCGAGGCGCTCGCGTTGTGATGTGGACAAATGGAAAGTGGCATCCTGCATCCCGATCGGCTTCCACAGGTTGCTGGCAAGATAGTCGCCCAATCGTTGTCCGCTGACCTGTTCCACAACAGCTCCGAGCACGTCGGTCGAGAAGCCGTATTCGAATTCCGTCCCCGGTTGGTGCGCTAGCGGCAACTTGGTAATGGCCTGGATGAATGCCTGCTTGTCACCCTTTAGCGGCGGGGCTGCAAAATCCGGGTAGAGACGCGCCACTTGGTCTGGACTATCTGGAGGCGCGCCATAGGTGAGACCTGATGTGTGCCGATAAAGATCGTGGATGTAGATCGGAGAACTCTGCGCTTGATACTTTAACGAACCGTCAGGCCGTGGCACCGCGACCTTCATGTTTGCGAATTCCGGGTAATAATCCGTAAGCTTGCCCTGTAGAGGCAGGCGACCTTGCTCCATGAGGGTGAGCCCGGCAACGGCCACCATCGGCTTGGTCATAGATGCAAGCGCGAACATCGCATCGAGCCGCATCGACGATCCTCTTGCAGGATCAAGTTGGCCATACGCCTTGTAATGAATCAGCTTGCCGTCTCGGGCGATTGCAACCACCGCGCCCGGCACGCGCTTGCTTTCGATCTCACGATCGAAGAACTCGTCTAGCTTGGCAAGGCGTTGCTGAGAAACTCCGACGTCATCGGCCATGGCCTCGGGCAGAGGCGCTGAATGCACTGAGTTGAAGCTGATTCCAGCAACCACTGCGGCCATAACAAGCTTGTTCATTCTATCCTCGCCAATAGACGGAGCTGGCTTGCGCTGCTCCAGCTCTGGCATGTCTGGTCTGGCAAGCGGAACGCCCCTCGACCCGGCTTGGCGTGCCTGCGCTCATGTGCTTCTCCTGGAACAGCGTCTGTCGAGGAGAGCTAAGGTGAAGATGACCGCAAAAGCGAACATCACCATACCGCCCGCAACCACACTCGCCTCGCGCCAGCGTGATGCTTGGACGTAGTCTATGACGTAGGCCGACAACACCTTGGTGCGCCCGGGAATATTGCCGCCGATCATCATCACGACGCCGAATGTGCCGATCGTATGAGCAAAACCAATCACAGCGGCTTTGACAAACTCCAATCGCGCCAGCGGCAAACCGATGGTAATGAAGGCATACAACGGAGAAACCCGCGCCGCAGCTTCCAGCGGAGGGTCGCCCATCGCAGCAAAGGCGTTGCGGATTGGCTGCACCACCAAGGGCAACGCCGAGAGCACCGATCCGACTACGATTCCTGCGAAGGTAAAGGCGAGCGAGCGTTCGCCCCAGAAAGAAGCGAGAAGCCCGCCCGGGCCGCTGGGGCCGAGCAGCACGAGGACGCAGAAACCGAGTGCCGTCGGCGGTAGCACCAGCAGCAGCGTGATGATCGCTGCCACCGCCTCGCGCAGAGCAGTCTTTGAACGCGCTAGCCACCACGCGAGCGGCGCACCAATCACCAGGAGGATCATGGTCGTCACGCTGGCGAGCTCGACCGTAAGCGCAACGGATTGCCAAATCTCTGCCGAAAACGCATCCATCGCCGTCAGCCCCCCAGCGAGAGACGGTCGCCGTCTCGGGGCAGTGATCGCCTGCACGTCCGGCGCGCCGAGGCATGGGGCGCGCAGCGCCTCTTAGTCGTGCGGAACTTCGTGGCGGCCCCCACATTGACGCGCGTCGTTCTCGCAAGCAAGAGCAGCGTCGCAAGCTTCATAGGAAACTCCTGTTACGGGGCCACTTCGACCGATCTTGACGGCGGCAGCTCCTCGCTCGTCATCCAGCAATCCCTGTGCCGCTTGCGCAATGTGGTGCACCCTAGGCTCAACGTGAGAAAATACGCACAGACGACGAGTTCGCTGTGGAGTGGATTTTGCGCTCTGTCAGGTTTCCGGCATCTTTGTTCCCGAGCAGACAGCGGCGGCACAATGATGCGGCAGAGTTTGACGCCCTCAGGGTTGCTATTGGATCTTTCGGCGCTTCATGATCACTCGACGCGACCCTTAAGTGGATTCTGTTTCGAAAATTGCCCCGATCGTTTAGAGTTCGCTCGAACGCGGGCGCGGCTGAGCGCAAGCACAACCGCCACAGTCCCATTTACGATAATGGACGCGGCTGGTAGCAAGGGTATCGGAATTCATGCCTTGCTGGACATTGCCGCAAAGGACCTTCAAGCAGCGACGCCTTCATCCGGTAATCATGTGCGCACCGTGATAAACGAGCGCACAACCTTGCGACATGCAGCTAGTTGTGCCGGAGGCACCGAAAACGGTTTGCAGCGATCTACAGAGCGTCCGGGCGGTGCCGTATATCGACCGTGATAGTCCCCCGGGCGCGGGAGACACATGCACAGATCTTTTCGTTCGCGCGTTTCTGCGGCTCGCTGAAGAAGACGTCACGGTGATCAAGCGCACCGTCGATCTTGATGATGTCGATGGCGCAAACACCACACTCGCCGCGCCGGCAATCCGCAATCACCTCGCAACCGGATTCATTGAGTACGTCCAGCAGCGAGCGATCACTCGGAATTTCGATTTCGAGGTTCCGATCGACAAAGCGAACCCGAAATCCTTCAGTCGGCAGCGAGCCGCTCGACCCGAAGGTTTCGTAGCGCAGGTCGGACACCGTTCGTCCTGCGCTATCCCAGGCCCGGCGCGCGGCATCGAGCATCCGCATCGGACCGCACAACATGGTCAAGGCGTCAGGCGGCAGCGAGGCGAACAGATTATCGAAATTGAGCCGGCGCCCCTCATTGGCTGCATGGACAATAAGCCGCTCGTTCAGCAAGGGGGCGAGGACATCCAAATAGGCGGCTTGCTCGCGGGAGGGCACAGCATAATGCAGCGTGAAATCGGCATCGCGGCGGGCGAGTGCCTGAGCTGCCCCAACCAGTGGCGTAATGCCGATGCCGCCCGCAATCAGGCAGTAGTGCCGGCGCGCCCAGTCGATCTGCAGCAACGAGGCAGGCAATGTGATGCTCAGCCGCGCACCCGGCGCAAGGGACCACATGTACCGCGAGCCGCCGCGGCTGTCCTCGGCGCGGCGCACCGCGATACGATAGCCGCCTGGGTCGGCTTCGCCGACCAGCGAGTAAGACCGCGTCTCTGGGCGCCCATCGATAGTGACAGCGACATTGATATGGCTGCCGACCGGATAGGTCGCGCCATCAAAGCTTTCCGGTCTGATCAGCAACTCGCGGATCGAAGGCGTCAGATCGCGCGTCGCGACAAGGGTTGCCGGTATCCAGCTTTCAATGAACCGCATGCAGATTCCTTTACTCGCCTGCCATCCTGATAAGCGCCAGCCCCGGCAGTAGGTCAAAATGCGTCCTGTTCTGGAGCACCAAGCGCAAATTGCGCGCCGCCACTCGCGCATGCTCGCGCATGATCGCCTCAGCGCGCGCACCTTCGCGGTTTTCGATTGCGTCGATCACGACGCGGTGTTGATCTTGCGCAATCATGAGCGTGTCGCGCGCATCCGGCAGTGTCGATTGGGTCATCACAAAGCCGCTTGGGGAGGCAAAGGGCAGCGCGGAGGCGCGATCCACCTGCCGGATCAAGGGCGGGCTACGCGACAATTCAGTCAACATGGCGTGAAGGCGCGCATTGAGCGCGACGTAGGAAGAGAAAGCGTCCACAGAGATTGGATCCTGCCGCACCACGCCGTCGATCTCGTCAAGGCATCGTTTCAAGGGCTCGAGATCGCGCGACGAAGCACCGCGCTCGGCTGCAAAACGAGCGGCGAGACCTTCGAGCGTGCCACGCAGCTCAATCGAATCCATGACATCTCGCTCGGAGAACGTCTTCACCATGAAGCCGCCAGAAGGAATCGCTTCCAGAAGTCCCTCCTCCTCCAGGCGGACCAATGCCATTCGCACAGGGGTGCGCGAAGCGCCGGTCGTCTCAGCAGCCTGCAATTCGGAGATCCGCTCGCCCGGCCGCAAGTCGCCGGACAGGATCAGATCGCGCAAGCCGAGCTGGGCACGTACAGTTTGTGAGACGGAGCGATCGCTTTCGCGCTCGGCCATGCCCTACTCCGTGGCCTGCCGACTGTGCGATTTCTCGGCGTCGATCATCCGGTCTACCAGGCGGCGGGCCCACATCGCGCCCGCATCGATATTAAGATTGTAAAAGGCGCGGTCAGGATTTTCGTCAATCGCGCGCTGCTGCGCCTCGAGGATGACCTCGTCCTCACGGAAGATGCCAGAAACACCTTGGCGGAGCTCGGTCGTCAGGCGCTGTTCGTTTAACCGATAGTTGCGCACAAATGCCCAGAAATAATGGCAGCTCGTTTCCGTTTCGGGCGTGATCGTGTTGAGGACAAGACCGTTGACCCCGGCAGCGCGATTGCCTTCGGGCGCGCCGGTTCCAGTGGGCGCCACGCCGACGTCGATATTGATCGTGCACGGGGCCTCGAAACGAATGATTTGCCAGCGGTCCACCGGACCAGGTTTTTGCAACTGCTTGGCCCAAAATGGCGGCGCGGTAATCCTCTTCATCCAGCGCGTCACGGTGGCGGTCTTCTCCCCATGAGTGACGTCAAACGGCGCTTCCGCGATGGCGTCGTTGCCGATGCTGGCGCCGTGCACAAAAGTTTCGTGCGTCAGGTCCATGAGGTTGTCGATAACCAGACGATAATCGCATTTCAGATGAATGGTATCACCATCGCCGGCCCAAGCGGGATCATCGTTCCAGTGCATGTCCGGCACCAAGGCCGGGTCGGCTAGCGCCGGATCACCCATCCATAGCCAGACGAAGCGATGGCGCTCGACGACGGGATAGGCACGCACACAGGCGGAGGGGTTGATCGTTTCTTGCGAGGGCATGAAGGTGCAGCGGCCCTGCGCGTTGAATTTCAGACCATGATAGCCGCAGACAACGCTGTCGCCCTCAAGGCGGCCTTTTGAGAGAGGCACTAGTCGATGCCAACAGGCGTCCTCGAGCGCTACCACTTCGCCATTGGTGCGCCGATACATCACCACGTGCCTGCCGCAGATCGTGCGCGGCAACAAGGCCTGCTTCACTTCGGCATCCCAAGCGGCTGCGTACCAGACATTCATCGGAAAGCACCGGCTCATGTATCACCCCCAACTCTGGACACTTTATGTATACAATGACGGGTAACTTCGGTTGAAGTGTGGCCATAAACGCACAACTGCGCGGCTGGCCCGGAAAATATGTATACAGAAAAGGGTCCTAAATTGATCTCGCTAGCCAAGCATCAGCTTGGGTTAGCGCGCGGCAAAACGGCAGTACCCGCTGAGTTCGACCTCGCCGGCGCGCATGTCCGACGGCATCTCGCGCCAGAATCTGCGCTGTCCTCATATGGCGGTCTGCTGGGTCCCTAGCCTGATGGGACTCTCAGCACCGTCCAGCGTGCGCAACAACCGCGCGATAGCCCGAGATCGGATCGAGCTTGATAGCTCCAGGTGAAATGCGCAGCGCGAATCGCAGCAACTTTATTGATGCCAACATCGTGCATACGCGCGCTCCCCGAAGCGATAGCAAAGTCGATGGGCGACATTCAACACCCAAGCAGAAGGCGCCATTGGTCCGTGCGATCCGAATGGCCTCCGCCAATTTTGCCGAAGCGCGCCTCTGCGCGATTTACGATAGTGGCTCCCCTCCCCCGATGCGCATGGATGGCGGGAAGGCGCGTTGCTCAAGCATCGCGCAATGCTTGAAGAATCCGATAAAAACGACGGAATCAGCGCGCCCATTCATCTTGCGCCGCGCCGCATGCGCTCGTGCTCGGAGATTCTCATCAAACGACGATTCGGCTCTGTAGTGCGCCTACATGCGGGAGCTATCGAGCATGTTCGGTGTTCCCATTCTGGCCAACCGCGAGGTCGAGCAGCGACGACGGTACCCCGTCTTGAGGGGCCACGTTGCCGCTGAACTCGGCAACAGACGGCAGGACTTCAAGGGCCATAAGATTGCTTCTTCTTGGACGACCGCTGCGGGCTCTTGTGCGCACAGCCAGATCTCCGCCTTCTGCTGAGCTGTGCGGTCACTTCACCTGGAGACAAATGCCCCGCGAACGGACATGCTTTGCCGCTAGCGAAAATGCAGCGCCTCCATCACAGAATTTGCGGCAATCGGGTTCTAGATCTTCGATGTGCCAGACTTCCATCCTGTGAATGCCTACGATCAAAACTATCGATTTTACCAATCTCACGCAGTGTTGCATCAATCTCATCAGTCGGGGCATCCGATCACGCCAAGTTTCCAGCTCGAGACGTGCCCGCGCTACGCCCAGCCGACCAAAGATACGCATTATGCTGCAACGTCATGTTAGAGCTTGCAACCGCGGTCCGAGCACCTGGACCGAGAGCCAACGGCGAGAGACGGTTTATCCGCGGACACTTGATTGGCCGCAGATCGGGCATCTGGTGCATATCTTGCTTAGCGAAAAAAGATAACGTAACTGAACGCCTGCCTTTGGGATGACGCGCCGCCTCTCGGATCGTCTTCAATCGGACACGGCTAAAACGACGAGCCTCGCATGATGCTGTCGCCTCTCAACGACGCGGCGGCTTGCATTCGAGTATATTCGGGAAGGAAGCGTCATGACCACCATGGCAACCGCGGCGCCCGCGCGCGCGTCGCAAACTTGGTATAAGATCCTCTACGTCCAGGTGTTGATCGCCATCGTGGTTGGCGCCTTGGTCGGTTGGCTGTGGCCATCTGTCGCGACCAACGATTGGGTCAAGGCGCTCGGTGACGGATTCATCAAGCTCATCAAGATGGTGATCGCGCCGATCATCTTCTGCACCGTCGCATCCGGCATCGCACACATTCAGGATGCAAAGAAAGTCGGGCGCGTCGGCGTCAAGGCATTGGTCTATTTCGAGATCGTCTCCAGCTTTGCGCTGCTGTTGGGCCTTATTATGGGTAATCTGGTCCAAATCGGTCATGGCCTTGCAGTCAAGCCGGACGCTGCAGCGGTCGCCAATTACGTCAAGCAAGCGGAAGCCTCCAAGAGCGTCGATTTCGTTCTCAACATCATTCCCGATACAATAGTTGGCGCGTTTGCTCGCGGCGATGTTTTGCAGGTGCTCCTGTTCGCGATCCTGTTCGGCTTTTCTCTGATGGCGCTAGGAGAACGCGGGGAGCGGCTGCGCGGCATGATTGACGACGTCGCGCACGCGGTGTTCGGCGTAATCGCCATCATCATGAAAGCGGCCCCGATCGGAGCCTTCGGCGCCATGGCCTTCACGATTGGCAAGTTCGGGCCGGCAGCGCTCGGCAATCTGATCGGTCTGATCGCGCTATTTTACGTGACGGCTGCGCTTTTTGTGGTGGTGGTGCTCGGCATTATCGCACGCATCGTCGGCTTTTCGATTTTCAAGTTCATTGCCTATATCAAGGACGAGCTTTTGATCGTGCTCGGCACTTCGTCCTCGGAAAGCGCGCTGCCGCAATTGATGGGGAAGCTTGAGCGGCTGGGCTGCTCCAAGCCCGTGGTCGGCCTGGTGGTCCCAACTGGGTACTCCTTCAACCTCGATGGCACCAACATCTATATGACGCTTGCCACATTGTTCATTGCCCAAGCACTCGGAGTCGATCTCACCTTTGGCCAACAGCTCACGATCTTGCTCGTGGCAATGCTGACCTCCAAGGGGGCAAGCGGCGTCACCGGCGCGGGCTTCATCACGCTCGCCGCAACATTGTCGGTCGTCAACCCAGCGCTGGTACCGGGTATGGCAATCGTGTTCTCGATCGACAAGTTCATGAGCGAGGTACGCGCCCTTACCAACATCACTGGCAATGGCATTGCAGCCGTGTTCGTATCCTGGTGGGAAGGCGAGCTAGAGCACGCGACGTTGCACGCTCGGCTCGACCGGCCCACCACTGTCGACACAAGGAGGTAGGCCCCGGATCTTGGTCGCCGTCATTGCAAGACGTGCTGATTCCGCTCGATGTCGCCCACCATTCCGGAATGATCTCGCCCACCATTCCGATTTGATCTCGCCCGCCATTCCGAGATGATCTCGCCCACCATTCCGGGATGATGTCGCCCGGGGTGACGAGGCCTCTTCTGGCTCCGCTACGGTCCCGCCTTTCGGCTTTGCGAAGGGGGACCTGGATGCCGACGGAGAGGTTTGCGATGCGCCATGTGCGCGATGTGATCAGATTGAGATCGGCCGGGATGGCGACCCGTGAGATCGCGCGGCGGGTGGGGACAGCCGCTTCGACGGTGCGGTTGACGATCCGCCGGTTCGAGGCGACGGGGCTGAGCTGGCCGTTGCCCGATGACGTCACCGACGCGGTGCTGGAAGCCTGGCTGTTCGCCAGCGCCGGTGCCGGTCCCGGCACCCGGCGGGGCCATCGCCGGCAGGCGGAGCCGGACTGGGCGGCGGTGCATCGCGAGCTCAAGCGCAAGCACGTGACGCTGTCGATCCTGTGGGAGGAGTACATCGCAAGCGAACCCGGCGGGTATCGCTATTCGCGGTTCTGCGAACTCTACCGGGCCTGGGAAGGCGGCCTGTCGGTGACGATGCGCCAGTCGCATGCGGCCGGCGACAAGCTGTTCGTCGACTATGCGGGCGACGGCGTGCCGGTGGTGATCGACCGGCTGACCGGCGAGCGGCGCGCCGCCCAGATCTTCGTCGCGGTGCTCGGCGCATCGAGCTTCACCTACGCGCAGGCGACCTGGACCCAGGGGCTCGCCGACTGGATCGACGGCCACGTCGGCGCCTTCGAGGCGATCGGCGGCGTGCCGGCGCTGCTGGTGCCGGACAACACCAAGGTCGCGGTGATCAAGGCTTGCCTCTACGACCCGCAGATCAACCGCAGCTATGCCGACATGGCGGCGCATTACGGCACCGCCATTCTGCCGGCGAGGCCGCGACGGCCACGGGACAAGGCGAAGGTCGAACAGGCGGTGCTCATGGTCGAGCGCTGGCTGCTCGGGCGGCTGCGCCACCGCATCTTCTACAGCCTCGCCGAGGTCAATGCGGCGATCGCCGATTTGCTGACCCGGCTCAACGAGGAGCGGCCGATCCGGCGGCTCGGCGTCACCCGCCGCAAGCTGCTGGAGGAGATCGACCGGCCGGCGCTGAAGGCCTTGCCGGAGAGCCCTTACGTGTTCGCCGAGTGGCGGATCTGCCGGGTCAGCATCGACTATCACGTCGAGGTCGAGGCGCATTACTACAGCGTCCCGCATCGCTTCGTCCGCGCCGAGGTCGAGGTGCGCTTCACCGCCCGCACCGTCGAGATTTTCCACAAGGGTGATCGGATCGCCGCGCATCAGCGCATGAGCGGCAACCACAAGCACACCACCGTGCCGGAGCACATGGCGTCCAGTCATCGGCGCTACGCCGGCTGGACCATCGAGCGCATCCGCAAGGACGCCGCCACGATCGGGCCGGCCACCGCCGCGCTGTGCGACCTGATCCTCGATGAGCGGGCGCACCCCGAGCAGGGCTTCCGCGCTTGCCTCGGCATCATCCGGCTCGCCCGATCCTACGGGCAACAGCGGCTCGATGCCGCCGCCATGCGGGCGATCGACATCGGCGCGCGCACCTACGGCTCGGTCAAATCGATCCTCGCCAACAATCTCGATCGGCGTCCTTCACCCAAGCGCCCCGCGGACGACGCGCCGGTCCTTCATCCCAACATCCGCGGGCCGCGCTACTACAACTAGGAGATCACGCCTTGCTCACGCATCCGACCCTCGATCAACTCCACGCACTCGGCCTTCACGGCATGGCCAAGGCCTTTGCCGACATCGAAGCCGGCGGCGAGGCCGCCAGCCTCGGCCATGCCGAATGGCTCGCGCTGCTGCTCGAACGCGAAGCCTCGCTGCGACGCGACAAGCGGCTCTCGAAGCGGCTGCAATACGCCAAGCTGCGCCAGCAGGCCTGCGTCGAGGACATCGACTATCGCACCCCGCGCGGCCTCGACCGCAGCCTGCTGACGATGCTGGTCGAAGGCCAATGGATCGACGACCACGCCAACCTGCTGATCTGCGGGCCCTCCGGCGTTGGCAAGAGCTGGCTCGCCTCGGCGCTCGGCAACAAGGCCTGCCGCGATAATCGCTCGGTGCTCTATCAGCGTGTCCCGCGGCTGTTCAGCGATCTCGCTTTGGCGCGCGGCGACGGCCGCCATCCCCGCATCCTGCGTGCGCTCGGCCGCGTCGATCTCCTCATCCTCGACGACTGGGGCCTCGAGCCGCTCGACGCCGCAGCCCGCTACGACCTCCTGGAGATCCTCGAGGACCGCTACGGCCACCGCTCCACCATCGTCACCAGCCAGCTCCCCGTCGATCAATGGCACGCGCTGATCGGCGATCCCACCTACGCCGATGCCGTCCTCGACCGCCTGGTCCACAACGCCCACCGGATCGATCTCAACGGCGAGAGCCTGCGGCGAACCCGCAAACCCGACCGAAAGACCTGAGCCAGTGGCGCTGTGGACATGCCGCTGCGCTTGGACAACGCAAAGAGCGTTGCCCACATGCCCCACAGCAGACCAACAGCAGACGAAGAAAGGCTTCAAGCCGCGATTCAAGGTTGACCCCGCGGCTTCACCGATGCCAGAAACCAGACAGCCAGAACGCCTCGCGCCCCGGGCGACATCAAATCGGAATGGTGGGCGAGATCATCTCGGAATCCTGGGCGAGATCAAATCGGTACACCCGGGCGAGATCATCGGAATCAGCACAAGACGCGTCGAATCCAAGCGCAACCGCATTCACGATTCTTCGTAGTTCAAGTCGGCAGCGTGCTTGAACTGCGAATCGGAGCTTTTCTCCCACGGGATCTCCAGAACGCAGCTCTTGCTCCGCGTCACGCCCCCGGCAGTCGCCTGTGAGGCGCTACCGCACGCGAGAAGGAGCTGCAATTTTGGAAAGTCATTTTCAAGCGCGGTCTTTCGAGGTTAGGCTTCTGGCCAGCCGAGCGCCTGTGCAACATTGCCGAGCCAGACAGTAAGACTGCGAAAGAACGTATCCAGCGTGACGGACCAAGGCGTTGGCTTGCCCACAAATGGCCACGTCCGTGGTCACCGCACTCGCCTCGCCCGGCCGGCTAGGCGGTAGCCTCTTTCGCGTTCGGCTCAGTCTAACGGTGCGTATCCAGATCGCGATAAGTGTGATCTGCGTGGACTAGATTAGCACCTTGACTGAGACGAGGCGGCTCGAAGAAGCTAGTGTCGGCTCGGCGTCATATACGCGCTCTCGATTCCGGCTAACGGCTCATCGGCACGAAACCTGGGCTGAGATGGCCGCGAGGCATAGACAGCCGTTGCATAACTTCGCCTTGCTATCTTGGCACATTACATTGCGTTCCCTTCCGCATGATCGATCGCGAGATGCGTGGTCCCGCGGCTTGCATCTATCCTTTCCGGATTCGGCGAGCGGGTTGCTTTTCGGCCGCGACGTCCTCGCTGAACTGCAGCCCTTGTCCTCGTCGTGGCGTGCCAACAGGTTCCGGCGGCGATCCTAGGGCCGCAACCTCGAATGCCTGCCCCGAGGTCACCGGCCGCGGAGGAAACCAGACAACGCAGCCTCGATTGTACACAGGTTAGCGCGCGCTATTGAAAGGTTTAGGACAACTATACGTACGTTTGTAATGCGTATTTCTTCGGCGCGTGCTGAGTTCAACAGAAGGCAATCGATCTTGGATCCGCTCACGAACGTCTGTCGGCAGCGAAACGATTGCCCCATTTTTGCCTAGAATGTTATAGCTCTCCCGCCGGAGAAAAGGCCGGACGGTATAAAAATGCGTAGCCAGATCAGCAGTTTGAAAGTTTCAGCGCCTCAGTTTACCTTCGGCAGCATAACGTTGGCCGTGGTAACGCTGGGTTGCTTGTACCTTCACGCGCAGTTCGCTGCGACGGCGTTCGCCTATTTGTTAGTCGTATTGCTGTTTTCGTTGATGGGCAGCTTCATCGCGTCATCCGCGCTTTGCGTCGTGGCCATCGCGGCTCTCGCTTACTACTTTGCGCCGCCGGCGTTCAGTCTGCGGATCGATGATCCACAAGATCTTCCGGTGGTCGTTGCGTTTTTCATTGTCTCGATCGTCGGAACGCACTTGATCGGAAAAGTCCGCCAGGAAAGCCAAGCCGCGCGTGAGGCCGCAGCCAAGCTCCGGATCAGCGCAGCCGATTTGGAGGACCGCGAGAAACGCTGGCAAGCAATCTTTGAACACAATCCGGCCATGTACGTCATGGTCGACGAAGCCGGTACCGTCCTCAATACCAATACGTTCGGCGCGGCACAGCTCGGCTATGCGCGTTCCGAACTGATCGGCCACTCCATCCTGGGAGTCTTTCTGGAGGAGGATCGCGAGTTAGCTCGCGAATGCATTCGCGCCTGCCTTGAAGATATCGGTCAATCGCGAACCTGGGAGGCCCGGAAAGTCAGGAACGACGGCTCGGTACTGTGGGTACGTGAAAATGCCAAAGCCATGATCTGGGCTGATGACCGGCCCATTGTTCTGATATCCTGCGAAGATATCACCGAACGGAAGCGGACCGAGTTTGCCCTGCAGCGGAGCGAAGCACATTTGGCCCAGGCCCAGGAGCTGAGCCATACAGGCAGCTTCGGCTGGAATGTCGTCACCGGCGAGGTCTTCTGGTCAAAGGAGACGTTTCGAATATTTGAGTTGGACCCGCAGACCGTTCCGTCGCCGCACCTCGTCGTCGAGCGCACGCATCCAGATGATAGGGCTTCGGTTCAAGAGGTCATTGATCGGGCGATGCGAGATCCGAAGGATTTCGAACATGAATACCGGCTGCTGCTGCCGGACGGCTCGGTGAAGCACATCCATGCGCGGGCACGAGCCACGAGAACCGCCAGCGGTGATATTGAGTTTGTCGGAGCAGCGACGGATGTTACCGCGGAGCGGCAAGCAGAGCAGAAGCTGCGGCGCAGTGAGGCCTATCTCGCCGAAGCCCAGCATCTCAGTCACACGGGCAGTTGGTCCTGGGACGTTCACGGGCTCGATTTTGTGTATCGCTCCGCCGAGGTCGATCGTCTGTTTGAGTTTGATCCGCAAGAGACTGTATCAATAGAGACCATTCGCTCGCGCATCCATCCAGACGATCTCCCCGGGCTCCAGGAGGTGCAGCGCCAGGCTATCGAGCTCAAGCAAGACCGCTTCGAGTATGATTTTCGAATTCTTCTAAAAGACGGCGGGATAAGGCGCATACACTCTGTTGCGCATGTCGTGGTCGGCAACGATGGCTGCGTGAGCGAACTGATCGGAACGCATATGGATGTGACCGAGCAATACGCCGCTAGAGAGCGCCTGGAAAACACACTGGCTGCGCTGCGCGAAAGCGAGCAGCGCTTTCGCGATTACGCCGAGACGGCTTCCGATTGGCTCTGGGAGACCGGGCCGGATCACCAGGTTACGCGCTTGTCCGAGCACACCAGCGCTGCGGGAATCTTAGCGACAGGATTGATGGGCCTGCTCCGCTGGGACATTGCGTGCGATGTGGAAGAGGAACCTGAGAAGTGGCGGCAGCACCGGGCCACACTGGAGGCGCATCTGCCGTTCCGGGATCTGGTCTACCGTACCGTCAACCGGACCGGATCTCCGATCTACGTTCGGACGAGCGGCAAGCCCTTTTTTGATGCGAACGGCAAGTTCCTTGGCTACCGCGGCGTCAGCACCGACATCACCGCTATTATTCGCGCAAATCAAGCCGAACAACAGTTGCGGAAGGCACAGGCGGAACTTGCGCATGTGACACGTGTGACGACGTTAGGAGAGCTGACAACCTCCATTGCCCATGAAATCAACCAACCACTCGCCGCTATTATCAGCAACGCTGACGCGTGCCTCGGTTGGATGGGCCGCGAAACTCCTGATCTTTCCGCGGCGCGCTCTTCGGTTGAGTGGATCATCGAAGACGCAATACGGGCAAGCGAAGTGATCCGTCGCGTGCGCGCTCTTGCGAAGAAGGGCGAGATCGAGATGGTGCCGCTCGATATCAATGAGGTCGTTGGGGACGTCATTGCGCTGGTGACACGAGAGCTGGTGAGCCACCAGGTGGCGTTAAGAACCGAGTTGACGGCAGCGCTGCCTACGATTCTCGGTGACCGGATTCAGCTGCAGCAAGTGATGATCAATCTGGTGATGAACGGGATCGAAGCCATGGACGCAGTCACGGACCAAAAGCGTGAGTTGCTGATTCAGTCATCTATGGACGATATGGGGCATGTGCAGGTGGCCGTGACAGATTGGGGCGTCGGGATCGCCGAGAATGATGCGGACCGCGTGCTAGATCCTTTCTTCACCACTAAGTCCAGCGGACTTGGAATGGGTCTTTCGATCTGCCGGTCAATCGTAGAAGCTCACGGAGGACGGCTGTCAGTGGTGCGCAAGCAGGAGCCGGGCGTGACATTCCAGTTTGCCCTGCCGTTGCATGAGGAGGTCGGCTCGTGACGCGACGCTTTGACTCGCCAAGCAGCAATCCCGAGACCTCGACAAAGGCGATCGTCTTCGTCGTCGAGGACGACATCTCCATGCGTCGGTCGCTCACTAACCTTTTTCAATCGGTAGGTTTGGACGTCGTTGCATTTGGGTCGGCCCGCGAAATGCTGCAGAGCGCACTTCCGGACGTTGTTAGCTGTCTGGTTCTTGATGTCCGGCTCCCAGGCTTGAGCGGCCTGGAGTTCCAAACTGAGCTGGCGAAGTCGAACATCCATATTCCGATCATTTTCATTACCGGCCATGGCGACATTCCCATGAGCGTCAGGGCGATGAAAGGAGGCGCGGTCGATTTTCTTACCAAACCGTTTCGCGATCAGGAATTGCTTGACGCGGTGATCGCCGCGACCGAGCGCGACCGCAAAAGGCGGGAGACCCAGCAAACCGTCGCGAAGCTTCAGTCCCTATTTGAGACCCTAAGCCCGCGCGAACAGGCGGTGATGAAGCTGGTCGCTGCCGGCCTGATGAACAAGCAGGTCGCCGCTGAGCTTGGGCTCGCCGAGATTACGGTCAAGATCTATCGGGGACACGTAATGAGAAAGATGCGTGCCCGCTCGCTGGCCGATCTGATCAGAATGGCTGAGACCCTGGGGATCGGCGCCAATCGTCCTGAACAAACCTAAGTATGATTTTACAATTTCGTCACTCGAGCCCACTTTTCGCCCAGGGTGGCTAATGCCTCGGCAGCCGTTAGTCCCGCGCCAGGAGGGATCGTCTTGTCCACGCCTTTGATTTCTGTCGTTGACGACGACGCATCTGTTCGTGCGGCGACGGAGAACCTATTGAAATCGCGCGGCTACATCGTTCAAACGTTTGCGTCGGCCGAGGATTTTTTGAGGTCCCAGCGGTTGAATGAGACCTCCTGCGTAATTACGGACATGCAGATGCCGGTTATGAGCGGCCTGGATCTGCTGGCGGAAATGCGGACCCGCGGCTACGGGGTGCCGTTCATTTTCATTACTGCCTTCCCGAACGACCGCGTGCGCGCCTCAGCTCTGAGCGCAGGAGCGATTGGCTTCTTGGCCAAGCCCTTCGCCGGACATGCACTGATCGAGCACCTCGATGCCGCACTGAAGGAAAGCCGCAACGGAGGACGCACTTGAAACGATCAGCCGGCGGCGAGTCATTTCAGCCCTGAATGTTGAGATCCGGTCGCGAGCTCGGTACGATCTTATATGAAGCGGACTCTCCGAAATCTGGCGGCACCAGCGGTAGTCGATGTCGTATTGACTTCTTGGCCCGTGAGCTGCCCACCAGGCATCAGGCCGCTCAGAACGACGTTGTCACCAACGGCCGCAGTACTTGGCACTTCTAGGCTCCGCTCGTCTCCGCTTTTTGACACTTCGGATGACCTTGCGCAGAAGCTATTCGACAAAGCTCAAGCGCTTCTTCGCCCAGATTCGTAGCAGCTAAATGCGATTGCGACATATCGCTTGGCGCAACAAAAGAGCTTCGTTCAACCCAGAAGCTCTCTGTGGGGCCATCGTGAGAAGTCATGCGTGTTTTGGGTGATATGGGTTGGCGCGCAAAGGCCCTGCGCGAGTTCCTTCGGCCACGACGCCAGTCACCACATTTTTGCCCTGCTTGTCTATTGGAGCTTGGCATCGCTCCGCGCCTTCTTCAGGCCACCCCTTGTGACGACCTCTTCGACCCTCCCCAACTGCTGCGCATGTTAGATGGTGTACAAGACCTCCACAGCCAAGCCGCCCAGATACTCATGCGAAACGCCCGGCCGCCTAACGGCGGCCGGGCGGAACTGGTCTGATCTGACGCAACGAATCAGCGGATGCGAGCTATTCCATCTATTGGATTGCGCATCGGATCGGCTGCCCAGTAGGCACTGAGCCCGGTGGCGCGGCTGCACTCCAGGCGGTATCTCGCTCGAAACCAGCAGGCTCTCTACGGGCTGCGGCGGCAATAGACCGCTTAGCTACGCAAGATTTTGCGAAGAGCGGCGCTAAATAGTTTAGATGCCGACCTTATGTAAGATCCTCTCGTCACATGAAATCGTCCTCGTAGTCGTACCTTGAGGAGCTTTCTACGTTCTCGCTATCGCTACCGTCACTGTCGTCAGCTTTTGAAAGGTACCGCCCAGTGGTGCCTTTCCGCTGCCATTCACCATCACTGTTCCTTATCCAATTGGCCGACTTTTCTGGGTCGAGAACCATGTTGTCTTCATCAACCTCGACGAAGCCCATCTTTGCCGCGCGGGCTCTTGCTTCTGGATTAACCGGACGCAAATTGAGCAATGGCCTTTCGCCGTCCATTCGGAGCTGGTGCTCAAGCAAGATATCGCCGGCGTTCTCGACAAGCGGATGAACGACTTGAAGGTCCACAGTTGATGTAGTCCCAGTTCGCCCAGGAAATAGCTGCTGCCATCTCTTGACGTCGAACTCCGTCATGCTGTCGCCGCCCTCCATTCTTAGAAGTCCGACACTCTTGTTCCCCAACTGGTAGCTGAAGTATCGCGCGTCGTCGGAATCTCGGGTTGTTCCATATTGTTTGGCAACTTCTGCAGTTCGCCTTGCTCTAGCGGACACGAAGTCGGAGTACTCTTGCGGGTTATCGGCGATGTACTCGATCTCGTCGCCATGATAGGCCTTCGCGGCTTCCCGGAATGATCCGCGATCTTTGAATTCTATCACAGGAGGAGTTGAAACCAGCGAATACGGCCTTGTTGCCGAAGATGAGCTGCCGCTTGAGCCAGATTCGCCCAACCGCATGTTGGTGAACGCATCCGCAAAGCTGTTTGCATCCGCTTGCTCGTCAGCTTCGGCAGAGGGCGGTGATTGGTAGTAGTACGAGCCGTTGATGCGATTATACATGGCGATTGGTGCTCCCGTCGGGCAAGATTTCTGCACTTGGTCAAGGCCTGTTAGGCCGTGTGGAGCTGATAGGCAGCCTGGCTTACGAAAACCTGACGTGGATTCCGCTAATCGTACTTCACTCTGGCTTGTCACCGTGCTTGCTTCCAAACGAGCACGGCACACGCTCAAGCCATTGGCATTCAGTAGGCTTGATGAGGCCGCGAGCAAGTCCCAGAATGCCTCTTCACAATTGGATCGTTCGATGTTGGCCTGCCGACTCCAAGCGGATCGTTGGCTTTCCAAACTCCCACCGCACCGCCTCATATCCTGTTCTTCGTTTCGATGGTTCAGTGCAGCTCGTAAGCGGGCCGTCTTAAATAGATTGACGATGTCCAGGCTTTGGCCGGCGATATCGCCTATCTAACTGCGGCTCGTGGAAGCGCGCCCTTTGTCAGCGTCAGCGCTCATTTATCCAAATCCGCATTTCGCCTTCGCCGCGGTTAGCCCAGCTGAACCACGGAATGAATGTCAACCGCTGCGGTTCTAGCTGTCCAGGCATCTTGTCGTAGTAGTAAAGTGCCGCTTCTTCGGATTGCGTGTGTTGCAGTCGCACTCCGTCAGCCTGCAGCAAAATCTTGCCCTTGAAGAGACCAGTTCCGTCGACAAGCGAAAACCGGCTGTCTGCATGAAGCCAAACGTTGTGTAGCTCGGTCCCGTTGTCGACTTCTTCAAGGCAATAAACTAACGGGCCACGCTCTATGGCCACCTTGCCAGCCAAATTACGAACTTGCGGATGGCCGTAGACGCGACGCACTTGCATCGGCAGCAATAGTTTGACGCGATCTCCCTGCCTCCATGTCCGGTTAATGTGCAAATAGCCATTTCGCGGCTCGCAATTGATACGCTCCCCGTTCAGGCTCGCCTCCGGCGCGCTGCACCATTGTGGTAGGCGCAGAGCGGGCGTGTGGGAGATTGGCAGTGCAGATTCGACGGCGATCTCCACCTCGTCTTTCCAGGGATAGTTGCCGCTCATGAGCAGTCGCAGCTTAGCCCCGCCGACCGATATTTCCACCCTATTGCCGACGTAGAGATTTACATAGAGCGCATCGGCGCGGAGCGTATAGATATAATGACCAATCGATGCGAAAAGCCGTGCGATGTTCGGTGGACAGCACGCGCAGCCAAACCAGGGCCTTCGCACCGGCGAGACATGATTATAAATGCCATTGGACCTCAGTGTTTTGGGATGCATTTCGAGCGGGTTAACATAGAAATAATGACGACCGTCGAACGCGATACTGCCGAGAACGGTATTGTAGAGCGCGCGCTCCATCACGTCGGCATATTGACCATCCAGCTCCATCTCCAGCATACGACGCGCGAACATCATTAGGCCAATAGACGCGCAACTTTCCGCGTACGCCGTATCGTTCGGCAGATCGTAATCGCAGCTAAACGCTTCGCCCGCGCTTTGCGAGCCGATGGCTCCGGTGATATAGATCTGGCGCCGCACCATGTTTTGCCACAGCCGTAGGCAAGTCTGACGTTGCTGATCGTTCTGACGCAGACGCGCAAGATGCGCTACGCCGGTCATGAGGTATACAAAGCGAACCGCATGGCCGGTGGCAGTCCGCTGCTTGGAAAGTGGCAAATGCGCTTGGCTATATGCTTTGTTTTTTAACATCCAGGGCGGGCCGCCTGATTCGGTGGCGCAGGATTGCCGGCGCTTCTCGTACTCAATGTCGTAAAAATGTGGCTCCGAGCCGCGTTGCTCCACGAAAAAATTGGCTAGCGTGAGATATCGCTGCTCATGCGTCACTTCGTAGAGGCGCGCCAACGCAAGTTCAATTTCCGGGTGGCCATCGTAGCCATGTAGCTGATCGCGTTCCGGGCCGAAAACTGTGTCGACGTGGTCAGCAAGTCTGCAACCAACCTCGAGCAATCGCCATTTGCCAGTCGCCTGAAAGAAAGCGACACCCGCTTCAATCAAATGGCCGGCGCAGTAAAGCTCGTGGCACTCTGCTAGGTTGCTCCAGCGCTCCCGAGGCGCGTTCAGTATGAAATAGGTGTTAAGATAGCCATCGCCACATTGGGCGGTTGCAATCAATTCAATCAGCTCGTCGGCAGCCTTCTCCAGCTCTGGATTGGGTGCCTGGCATAGTGTCCAAGCAACCGCCTCTAGCCATTTTGCGACGTCACTGTCCTGAAAAACCGTTCCATGGAACTCGCCTCTCGCATCTCCTGCGGCGATGCGGAAGTTCTCCACCGCATGGCTCGGTATTGCCTCGGGATTGCGATCGTTCAGCACCTCCCATTGGTAGGGAATTGCTACTTCCCTTACCAACTGCTGACATTTCCCAATCAGCGGATCCAAGACGTGTAGGTCGTGAAGATCGATTTCGGCAACATTCCGCGCACTCATTTCGTTCCTCCCTGGTGGGTCGGAAGGACGCCTAGCAAGGCAAGCCGACTCACCATGATTGCGTTGCTGGGGTTGCGGCCCAGAGGTTTGCGGCTGCACAGTCCTATTCCCGAAGCGAGCGTTGCAGTGACAGAAATGGAGAGGGTTCTCCTGCGGCGTCGCACGACCACACATGTGCTGGCAGCAGCTCGTTCGAGGAGCGGGCCAGCAATTCCCATGCCGAGAATGAGGACTGTTCTTCTGGTCGATCCGATCTGCGGCTCTGCGATAAGCATCCGTTGCGATCGCTGGTCCACCAACCGGATTTGCCAGTCGAGCTAAATCCCGCGTCGCCGCGGCGCTGGGTCGATCCTGGTACACGAACCGATCGGCTGTCCCCGGGGCAGATAATGGCCCACGGTACTCGCCGGCCGCAGATACAGCCGGAACGCCGCTCCTTTCGTCGCGACCAGGCGCCCGCACCTGATTCGAGGCCTTCAATACGCTGCGCGGCAATGTCCGGTTTCGGACAATCCATTGATGACGCGTGGCAGGTGGGAGGGCCGCACAATGGCGCGTGGGACCCAAGTCGAATCGAATGGGCAGCTGCTACGCAGGCTTCAACGGAAAAACTAGACCGTTAATCCTAGGCAATCCCGACGGGTCGAAGCGCTTGCTCAACTTGGCCGACATGGCGCGCATGCTGGCATTTGGAAAAAAGTAAGTTGCCGCGCCTACGCGCTGCCAATGAGCTAGCCGCGGCGGAGCAGCCCGAAGCTCTCTACGCTGGTCTGCTCGTCGGCTTCGGCAAGGTGCGAGGAGGAGAAGCATCCGTCCTGAATCGGCTTCGGTCTGATTTCGCCCTGTAGGAAGGTAGGCCTCGCCTCCATCGTCTTAGTTAGGGTTACGATCCAAGCAACACTGAAGCTGCTCGTCCAGCTGATCGGTCTATGATTGACCCTTTGATGCTGGGATCGTTCTCCTTCGAAGCCCACCTGTCCGGCCGATCAGCGGAGCCCGGGGCGACGGCGACAGCATTGCCTGAGCGCGCAACCGGGCAGAAACTACGAGCAACTTCGGATGCAACTAGATCAAGGACTTGTCCGCTCCATCATCCACAACCAACGCAACGGAACGCAAATCCAACAGCCCCATGCCGAGGCGAGAGGCTCCGACATTAAACACTGCGGCTTCATTCGACAGTCACCGATTTGGCGAGATTACGCGGCTGATCTACGTCGGCGCCTCTTACGAGGGCGGCATGGTAAGCCAAGAGCTGAAGCGGAATGGCATAGACCATCGACGTAAAGTTTGCGACCATCTCCGGCAGCACAATGGTCATGAGTGTGTCCAGCGTCGCTTCCAAAGCGCCCTTCGCATCGGTGATCAGGATGATCTTGCCGCCACGAGCCGCAACCTCTTGCATATTCGATACGGTCTTCTCGAAGAGCTCGTCGTAAGGCGCAATCATCACCACCGGCACGGCCTCATCGATCAAGGCGATCGGTCCGTGCTTGAGCTCGCCGGCGGCATAACCTTCTGAGTGGATATAGGAAATTTCCTTCAACTTGAGTGCGCCTTCCAACGCCAGGGGGGCCGACGTGCCACGGCCGAGATAGAGCACGTCCCTCGAGTTGGCGATATCACCCGCGAGCTTTTCGATCTGCGGTTCGGTCAACAGCGCCGCAGCAATCAACCGCGGCACTTCGATGAGCTCGCGCACGAGCTTCGATTCATGGATCTCTGACAGCTTACCGCGCTCTCTTCCTGCTGCGACGGCAAGCACCGCCAATACCATCAGCTGGCAGATGAATGCCTTCGTAGAAGCGACGCCTATTTCTGGCCCCGCCAGCGTCGGCAGCACGGATTCGCTCTCGCGCGCAATCGTCGACGTAGGGACGTTGACCACAGATATCGTGTGCAGGTCCTGGCTCTTGGCGTATCGCAACGCAGCTAGTGTGTCAGCGGTTTCGCCGGACTGCGAGATGACAATCGCGAGATCGCCCTGACGCAAAGGCGCCTCCCTGTAGCGGAACTCGGAGGCTACATCGATCTCGACAGGCAAGCGAGCCAACCGCTCGAACCAGTATTTGGCGATGTGACCGGCATAGTTTGCCGTTCCGCATGCGGTAATCGAGATGCGCTGAATGGAGTTAAAATCGAACGGCAATGTGAGCGGCAGGGCTACGCGCTCGCCTGCGCTATCAAGATAATGCGCCAGTGTTTTGCAGGCCACTCTCGGCTGCTCGTGGATTTCCTTGGCCATGAAATGGCGATAGTTCTCTTTATCCACAAGGAGTGACGATACGCCAGGCTTTGATGTCTCCCGCTGGACGACGGAGCCGTCTGCGCCATAGATCACGCAGATCGCGCGGGTAAGGACGGCCCAGTCGCCGTCTTCAAGATAGGTAATGGTGTCGGTCAACGGCGCGAGCGCGATCGCGTCCGATCCTAGGTACACTTCGCCGTTGCCATGTCCGATCGCGAGGGGCGATCCCTTGCGCGCACCGATCATAAGGTCGTCGTGGGCCTTGAAGAGGAATGCAAGCGCGAAGGCTCCGCGCAGCCGCGGGAGCGATGATTGTACTGCATCCTGCGGCGAGTAGCCATTCTTGAGATAAGATTCGACGAGATGCGCCACCACCTCCGTGTCCGTCTCTGAGCGGAAGTTGGCCCCATCCCGCTCCAACTCGGCTCGCAACTCGCGGAAGTTTTCAATGATCCCGTTATGAACGACCGCGACATTTTCCGTCGCATGCGGATGAGCATTGCTCTCGGTCGGTTTTCCATGAGTCGCCCAGCGGGTATGACCGATACCGGCATGACCCTCGGGCGGACAATAGCGCAGCCGCTCCTCAAGGTTTCTCAACTTACCTTCAGCCCGCCGGAGCTCGATACGTAGCCCTTCGAGCGTCGCGAGGCCTGCGGAGTCGTAGCCACGATATTCCAATCGCTTAAGCGAAGCGACCAACTGCCCGACGACCGGACCACGCCCCAAGATGCCGACAATTCCACACATATCGATTAATGCCGCCCAAGTTCAAAGAGCCCGACGTCCCCGACAGGAAATCTGGTCATGAAATTCGCTTTCGACAAAAACTGACTTTCGCTGGATAGCGACGATGGCGTCATTGCCGAACGAGGCCGCCGCAAGGATACGTCGTGCAAGTCGTGTGGTGTCACCTTACAACGTCCTGCTCTCGCATTCACGCAACCGTTCTAGGGTTTGTCGCGCTGGTGTAATAGGCTCATCAGCCTCTGACGGTTTCCAGCTATGTTGGTCGGGATGAGACTAATTGATTGCCACCGAAGCTCCATTGTACGAACGTAAGCTTTCGATATCGAACTTGTTCGAAGAACTATACCAACGTTTGCTGCATTCTCACATTTCGTGCTCGCGTCGACCATCCGCCGCTTACGACAACGGGCCGTCAGCAGAAGAGCGATGATCATCGTCGATGATCCTGCCGCCCAGACTATGGGTTCCGTTCAGAAGAAGGATCGGGGCATTTTGTAGAGCTAATGTTGTTGATGCGCGGGCTTCGCCGTGCTCTGGCTTACGTGCCAGAGTTCAGACGAATGCATCGACTACCGCGGCTTGAGCAAGTCACCCTCTTGCGCCATCGCCACACCGAACGAATGCACGCACCCAATGAAAGATAGAGAACACGGACTTTCGGACTTTCGGCCTCTCTCATTGACGTATGCACATAACGGGGTTCGCCATCTGCGATGGTTCGTTGGTTTTCATTTTGAAGCTCGATGGTATTCCCCCTCCAGCACGATATAAATCAATGTATATGGTGTGCATTCCGGCACGATGTGTATGACTAGATCTAACGATCGGCTTCCTCTGATTGCGGGTGAAGTGCGCCGGCGGATTTCTCGAGAAGCCCGTTTCGCAAAGGACGATTCGAAGGGAAGCTTTCTTTCCAGCGTAGCTAAGAGAGACCATGGCGGCTCAGGATTCGAAGCGGCGCGTTGCGCTGATCACCGGCATCACCGGACAGGACGGTGCGTATCTCGCCGAATATCTGCTCGGTCTCGGCTATACCGTGCACGGGATCAAGCGTCGCTCGTCCTCGTTCAACACGGCGCGCGTCGATCATCTCTACCAGGACCCGCATGCCGGCAACGTGCCGTTCCTGATGCACTACGGCGACATGACCGATTCGACCAATCTGATCCGCTTGATGCAGCAGATCCGGCCGACCGAGATCTACAACCTCGCGGCCCAGAGCCACGTCCAGGTCAGTTTCGAGAGCCCGGAATACACTGCCAATGCCGACGCCATCGGCGTGCTGCGCCTCTTGGAGGCGATCCGCATCCTCGGCATGGAGAAGGAGACGCGGTTCTACCAGGCCTCGACCTCGGAACTCTACGGGCTAGTGCAGGAGGTGCCGCAGAAGGAGACCACGCCGTTCTATCCGCGTTCGCCCTATGGCGTTGCCAAGCTCTACGGCTACTGGATCACGGTAAACTACCGCGAGGCCTACGGCATGTTTGCCAGCAACGGCATCCTGTTCAACCATGAGAGCCCGATCCGCGGCGAGACCTTCGTGACGCGCAAGATCACCCGCGCCATCGCCCGCATCGAGGTCGGCCTGGAGAGCAAGCTCTATCTCGGCAATCTCGATGCCAAGCGCGACTGGGGCCACGCCCGCGACTATGTCGAGGGCATGCACAAGATCCTGCAGGTGGATGAGCCCGGCGACTTCGTGCTCGCGACCGGCAAGACGCGCTCGGTCCGCGAGTTCGTCGAGCTGGCGTTCGCGGAGGTCGGCCGCAACATCGAATGGCGCGGCAAGGGCGCCGAGGAGGTCGGCGTCGACAAGGCGTCCGGCAACACCCTGGTTCAGATCGATCCGACCTATTTCCGTCCGACCGAGGTCGATCTCCTGATCGGTGATGCCAGCAAGGCGCGCGCCAAGCTCGGCTGGACGCCGAAGACGCCGTTTGCGCAACTGGTGAAGGAAATGGTCGAAAGCGATCTCGTCGAGGCCAGGCAGGATGCGGCCAATGGCAAGCACGGCGTTTGAACTGAGGGGCAAGACGGTTTTCGTCGCCGGCCATCGCGGCATGGTCGGCTCGGCGCTGATGCGCCGGCTGGCGCGCGAACAGGCTGATCTCCTGACGGTGTCGCGCAGCGAGGTCGATCTGCGCGACCAGGCCGCGGTCAACGCCTGGTTTGCCGCCAAGCGGCCGCAGGCCGTCTTCCTCGCCGCCGCCAAGGTCGGCGGCATCGTCGCCAACAACACGCTGCGCGCCGAATTCCTCTACGATAATCTGGCGATCTCGACCAATGTGATCCAGGCGGCGCACGCCAATGGCTGCGAGAAGCTGATGTTCTTCGGCTCGTCCTGCATCTATCCGCGCCTCGCACCGCAGCCGCTGCACGAGGACTCGATGCTGACCGGCCCGCTGGAGCCGACCAACGAGCCCTATGCGATCGCCAAGATCGCCGGCATCAAGATGGCCGAGGCCTATCGCAGCCAGTACGGCGCCGATTTCATCAGCGTGATGCCGACCAACCTCTACGGTCCCGGCGACAATTATCATCCCGAATACAGCCACGTCGTCGCCGCGCTGATCCGCCGCTTCCACGAGGCCAAGGTCTCGGGCGCTACCAACGTCGTGGTGTGGGGCACCGGCACGCCACGCCGCGAATTCCTCTATGTCGACGATCTCGCCGACGCCTGCATCCATCTGATGAAGACCTATTCCTCCCCTGAACTGGTCAATATCGGCACCGGCGAAGATATCACCATCGCCGAGTTCGCCCTGTTGGTCGCGGCCGCCATCGGCTTTCGCGGCGAGATCAGCTTCGACACCTCGCGCCCGGACGGCACGCCGCGCAAGTTGCTCGACGTCAGCCGACTGGGCAGGCTCGGCTGGCGCGCCCAGACCTCACTGCAGGAGGGCATTCAGTTGGCGTATCGGGCGTATCTCGCCGACAGCAGATGGACGGCCAGAGTGACCGCGTGTCCCGACAAGCGGGCGCAGGGCCGATCCCAGAATACTCGGCGGTGAATGTCCCAACATAGCCGGGCTAACCGATCACGCAGATAATCAACCTCGCCGCGCGGTCAACCCAGTTCGTTAACAACAACGCTCGGTGGGACGCCCAACGCCGCGTGATCCGGTATGTCAAAGCTGCGGCTCAGCCAGCCGACTTGCAGGGACAGAGGCATGATCGACGTGCTGTTCCACAGCCATCAAGTTGCGAGCTATCGACGGTCGGCACGAACGCCGCCTTGCGACCGGTCATTAGCTCGACGCGCGTCGCTATTCCCTCTGAGCCGACGCTTAGAGAGACTCTGCCATCACCATCCGCGCCGACAGCGTCGCGATGCACATGAGCACGCCTAACATCGCGAACGCTAACGGCAAGCCGACCATGTGTGCGACGAGCCCGATGCTGGCGGGACCGACCAGTATACCCGCATACCCGGCTGTGGTGATGACTGCAATCGCAACGCCTACGGGCATCACTCTCTGTTTGCCGGCGCGTCGACACAGTACGGGTACAACATTTGAAACACCCAATCCAATAAGCACGAACCCCGCCATGGCAATCAACGCAATCGGCGCGACCACCACGGCCAAGAAGCCGGTCAAAATTGGCACGGTCCCGAGCATCAATGTGGTACGCTCGCCGAGCCGAGCTACCATGGTATCTCCGCTGAGACGGCCTGCGGCCATCGCAATTGAGAAGAGCATACAACCAAGGCCGCCGTGCGCCTCTGCGAGGAGGCCTTGCCCAACGAGAAGCAAAGCGCTCCAATCAAGCATTGCACCTTCGACGAGAAAGGTGACAGCCGCGAGTACGGCTACCAGCAACACACTGCGATTGGGCAAGACAAACAACGGTTCCTGCGGTCTCAAACTCATGGCGAGCAGCCGCGGCCATGCTGACATAATCGCGATCATCATTAGGGCCGAACAGATCAACGTCGAGATAAGCGGTCCACGCTGCAGCGAAAGGAACGAGGTCACCGCGGCAGAGCCGGTGAATTCGCCAATGCTGTACTGGGCGTGGAAGCCGGACATCAATGGACGTCCTGTGACGTGCTCCAATTCGATCGCATGAATATTCATGGCTACGTCGATCGAACCAAGTGAAACACCGAAAGCAAACAGCATGGCACCAAGGCTGAGAGGTGTGCCGGCAACTGCAAGCCACGGCAGGATGAGCGAGATGCCAAGCCCACCCGCGATGATGATGGGCTTGCTGCCGTAGCGCGCATTCGACACACTGGTCAAAAGCATAGCGATGACGGACCCCGCTCCGAGACAGAGCAGCAGAAGACCGAGCACGCGGTTATCCACCCCAAGCCGCTCCTTCGCGAGCGGCACCAAAGGCGCCCAGGCCGCGAGGCCGAAGCCGGCCACAAAAAATGCGAGCCGCGTCCCGAGCAGGCCCGCAGACCAATTGGCAGATGGTATCACAGGCACTCCTGAGAGAACGGCTCGCGAGCGCGGCGCACCTCATCCCGTGCGCTACGCCTGCAAGCGGCCCGAAGCTCGATGATGACGGCCTCAAGTTGACAATCTTCATCTCTGCAAATGCTATGCCGTCGCAAAACGGGCCCAAGTCCTGGCGCGCGAACGTCAAATGAGAGTAATTGTCGATCACCATCCGGCGTGTCGCGCAATCTTTCTTGGATAAACCAGCCCTACGAGTGACAATCGTCTTTGCTGGTACCCGACGGAGCGCAAAGCTCAAGGATCCTTGTCGGAAAACATACAAAGCCCAGCGCCCCCTTCCATGCGCTGATTCACCTCGAACACGGTCGTCAGTTTTTATGACATCCCTTTTCAGCCAATCCGGAAGCTCTCATCATAAGCAACGACACTGGTTGCAAGATCAATACAACGCGCATCACCAGAGCGGGCTTCCAGATCAACACCTAGCTTTATTCGGCACTGTCGCGGAGGCCAAGGCCCCCTTCATTCGTGCGGCGTGCGCGACGCCTCGGGCCGTGCATCTGGCTTCTGCGCAAGCGCTTCCGTCAGCCCAATGATCTCAGCGAATTGCCATCTCGTTATCTGGCAGAGATTGCGCCGAGTGCGACGATGGTAGAAGCTGAGCAGGCTGAACGTGTGCGCGGGGATCTCTGGGACGAGCTGGGACGTAATTAAGTCCCCGCTGATGACGAAAAAGACCTCTCCGCCGATAAAGCCGCCGGGGACGATTGAGCCTTAGTGAAAGGCGATGACCGATAGGATGGCGGTCGCGCGCAAGCCGTCAATGCCGGTCCAATACTTGTGAGATTCCTTTTATTCCCGGCTTCAGGCTGGTGATCCCCTACGCCGTGCCAAATGTCTTCGCATTTCGGGTGATCCGGTCTTTCAAGGTTAGTGTGCACTGGCGAAGATCACCACCATTTCGAGTGGAACGGCAAGAACATCAGCCTCCAAATGTTCTGGGCTTTCCTCTGATATTGGATATCTGGCTCGTGCGCTGTGTTGTCTTTGGAGCAATCAGCTGGATGTCCATGTCGTTCTCGTCGACACCGAAAGGGGCAGCGCGGCGCCGCCAGCACATCAATTCAATTAGCTCCGCGATCGCTTGGCCAGGTCCAGGACGGGTGCCTTCGACATCAAGGGCCCGCTGGCATCGTTCAAGCGCTTATACCCGCACCTTGCCGAGGTCGCCGTTCTGACCAGCTCGAACGGCGCGTGGTAAGGAACGAGTATAGCAACCAAAGATCGATCAATATCGTCGCGGCCATCACGCTATAAGCCCATGCGCTCTGCACTAGATTGAGCTCGATCAGAACCCGTGACAAACCGAAGCCCACGATCCAAGCATCGAAGCTCATGCAGATGCGTCGAAATATCTCCGGATCAAGTCGGCGAATGACGTAGGATCCCAGCGGGATGCCGAGCACAACGCTGGGTACTAAGACATGGAGAAGACTGCCGCTTTCGGAAATGAACAGACCGAGCTTGTAATAGACGAAAGCGGTCACGCTCGATTCCGCCACGCGCACCAGGGCAAGGCCGGCGCGAAATTCGTTTTTGACCAGGCCCTGATTGTTAAACAGCATCGCCAAGGGCGGGCCGGAGATAGTCGTCACCGAATAGAGGATGCCCAGCATCGATCCGAATGGCAGACCGATCAGCCAGCTTGCTTCGATAGGGCGGCGCCAACCGGCGGCTTGCAGCAGGATCAAGGGAAGAATGATCGTGTAGGTGGCGAATTTGATCCAGCCTGGCTGCAGTGAAGCCAATGCATAGCCGCCAAGCGCAATGCCCGGCAAGAGCCCAACCAAGATGGGAAACACGCGTCTCCAAACCGCCGGTACGCCCTTCAAATTGATGAGGAGCACGTAGACGTTGACGAAGACTTCGACGATGACGATGGCAGGATTGAGAATGCGATTGGTGTAGAAAACCAGCGCAAGCGGCACAGTGAGCGACGAAAAACCGTAGCCAATGGCTCCGTTTACGAAAGCCGCAAAACACGTCGTTGCGGCCAGGAACCAGATAGAAGCATCAAACCCAGGCATTTCCTTAACTTTCTCACGCCAGAGCGCGTCCAATCCCGCCAGGGAATCAGGCGT
Source organism: Bradyrhizobium sp. USDA 4503 (assembly GCF_054055815.1). Lineage (NCBI taxonomy): Bacteria > Pseudomonadati > Pseudomonadota > Alphaproteobacteria > Hyphomicrobiales > Nitrobacteraceae > Bradyrhizobium > Bradyrhizobium sp. USDA 4503. The sequence continues at coordinate 7,522,353 of NZ_JBSRXS010000001.1, read as the reverse complement.
AAACATTGGTCTTCAAGATTGCGAAAGATTCTGACCACTCGCTTACGAGCTCCGGCCGCCTTGATAATGGCGACGGCCGTGGTCAAGTGCAGAGCTTCTACATTCGCTCCCTGTTACGGGCTGCAGTTGTGCAACAATAAGCGGCGCTGTACTCCCCGCTACCTAACTAAATCACCCAGCCATGCGCCTCAGTTTGCTCAACCAATGGCCTTCGTATCGAAATCGCAACAGCGTCAGCATCCGTATAAGTGCGGACAACCAGTTCTCCAATCCCACAGAATTGCACTTGCGGTAGCACCCTAAGGCGGATCAGACCGGAGTTCATCTCTTTCAGCTAGCAATTCAACGCGGCCAGACGAAAGAAAGCAAATTCTCTTTCAAGAGCAATTTGGATGATAGAAAAGCTGTCTTCTGCTCGAGAACGCATTAATTCTCTCCGCGCGCGGCGCGGTGGGCCAACGTTCGGCTGCGGTGAACATGCGGCAATTCATCGTGGCGAAGCAACAGCGGATTGTTGACGTGTTCTTCGAGAGCCCGATGCGCGGCAACCTCGGCGGCAATGGCGCGAAGATCTCGATGCAACGGAGCGTTACGCCCCTCCTGAGGCTCCGCCGTTCACGACGCCGACACCTTGAAATGATCTTCTTTCCCCTCTATGAGGCAGTCCTTTGCCGCGGGCGAACGACGGGTCGAGAGGAGCGCCGCCACGAGAGACCGTCCTTTGGTCCCGCCCCGAATTTCGGGCAGCATTACCACGTTTGGCAAGAAACGTCCCTACCGAGAGCAGTAATCAGTCAATCCGGCCTGATCCTGGCGTTATTGCTCGGCCGGCTGGGCCTCGGCAGCGCTGGTGAGGTCGAACTTGGCGCCCTTCTTCGCGTGACCGGCACTCGCATCGACACGGTGATCGGAGGCGATCGCGACATAGACCGCCGGCAGGACGAAGAGCGTGAACAGCGTGCCGATAGACATGCCCGCGACGAGCACCAGCCCAATCGAGAAGCGGCTCGCGGCGCCAGCTCCTGTTGCCGCCAACAAAGGTACCACGCCTGTGACCATCGCCGCCGTCGTCATCAAGATTGGACGAAGTCGGACGCGAGCCGCCATCTCTATCGCCGAGCGACTGTCAAGTCTCTCCTTGAGCTGCAGCTCGTTGGCGAACTCAACCATCAGGATCCCGTGCTTGGAAATTAAACCGACCAGCGTCAGCAACCCGACCTGAGTGTAGATGTTCATCGTCGCCCAGCCAAAGAATAGTGGTATCAAGGCGCCGACAATTGCCATGGGTACACTGATCATAATAATGAGGGGATCGCGCAGACTTTCGAACTGCGCCGCAAGCACCAAGAATATGACGATCAGTGCAAATGCGAAGGTGATGGCAAGTTGGTCACCCTCGTGCACATATTGCCGCGCGTCGGCAAGGAAGTCGTGGCTGAAACCCGCCGGCAGCTTCTTTGCCTCTGCTTCCAAAAAGTCCACGGCTTGACCGATCGTGACCCCAGGCATCGGCACGGCCTGAAAGGTCGCGCAGTTGAGCTGGTTGTAGTGGGTGAGCGCGTTCGGATCAGTCGCAGTCTCGACCGAGACGACGGTAGATAGCGGAAGCATCGAGCCCGTCGCAGTCTTTACATAGTAGTTCCCAATCGCTTCCGGGGCCATGCGTTTCTCGCGCGGCACCTGCGGGATCACCTGGTAGGAGCGGCCCTGCAGATTGAAGCGATTGATGTAGTTTCCGCCAAGTAGGGTGGCGAGCGCGTCGCCGATATTCTGCATGGTGATGCCAAGATCGTTGGCCTTGGACCGATCGACCTTGATTCGCACCACCGGCTGGTTGAATTCGAGGTCAGAGTCGCTAACGATGAACAGACCGCTCTTGCGCGCGGCGTCCTTCAGTTTCGACATCTGCTCATAGACGGATTGGAAGCCAAGCGTCGAATTGATCACCATCTGAACGGGCAGGCCGTCCGATCCGCCCGGAAGCGCCGGTAAGCTAAAAGCAAATGCGTTAATGCCTTCGATTTTCGACAGCTCAGCTTGAACAAGGGACCTAAGCACGATCGATGATCGCTTGCGCTCGTCCCATGGCTTCAGCAACATTCCGGCCATGCCTGATTGCGAGCCGCCACTTCCGTTGAGCACGAAGCTCAAATCGGTCTCGGAAAACTTCCGGAATGCCTTTTCGAGCTTGGCACCGTAATAGTCGAGATAGTCGATATTGGCATATTTCGGCGCCTTCGTGAGTGCGAATACGATACCTTGATCCTCCTCGGGTGCAAGTTCCTTAGAGGTATGCACATAGAGAAAGCCGACAAGGCCCAGCATGGTCAGCGCAAACAGCCAGGTAATTGGGCGATAGTCGAGCGAGCGATCAAGCTTGCGGCCGTACCAGCATGTCATGGCAGCGAACACGCGGTTCGCGGATCTTGCAAACCGCCCCTCCCCGGCGCTCTTTAGAAAGACCGAGCACATCATCGGCGACAGCGTCAAAGCGATCACGCCAGACACGATCACCGCCCCGGCCAGCGTGAACGCGAACTCGCGGAACAGCGCACCGGTGAGGCCACCGAGAAAGCCGATGGGGGCGTATACGGCCGCCAACGTAATCGTCATGGAGACAACGGGGACCACGATCTCGCGCGCTCCCCTCGTGGCGGCCTGCAGGGGCGGCGCCCCTTCCTCTAGATGACGATGGATGTTCTCCACCACGACGATCGCGTCGTCGACCACAAGACCTATCGCGAGCACCATCGCAAGCAGGGTCAGGAGGTTGAATGAGAACCCCAGCGCCAGCATCAAGCTGCAGACGCCAACGAGCGACAGCGGAATGGTGACGACGGGAATGACGACCGATCGCAGCGAGGCCAGGAACAGGAAGATCACCACCACCACGATCACGATGGCCTCGATGAGCGTCTTCTCCACTTCATCGATCGACGATTGGATGAATTTCGTTGAATCGTAGGCCACTTTCATCTTGAGCGATGGCGGCAGGTTACGCTCCATTTCTGGAAACAGCGCGCGAACACCTCGCACTATGTTCAGCGGATTGCCTTGTGGACCCGCCTGCACGCCGATGACGACCGCGTGCTCGCCGTTCATGACGGCACTGACGTCTGTCGTCTGTGCGGCAAGCTCGACTGTCGCAATGTCCTCAATGCGCACAAAGCCACCATCATTGGCTTTAACGATCATGCGCTTGAAGTCATCTACACTCCGTAGGTCGGTATTTGCCGTGACGTCGGAGATAGTGAAATATCCCTTGGTCTGGCCGGCCGCCGCCTGGAAGTTATTGGCGGCGATTGCAGCCGAAACATCAGCCGGCGAGACGCCGCGCCCTGCCATTTTCGCCGTATCGAGCCATAGCCGCATCGCAAAACTTTGGCCGCCCAGGATGTCTGCCGCGGCGACGCCGTCAACGGTTGACATAACCGGTTGCACGACGCGCGAGAGATAGTCAGAAATCGCGCTGGCCGTCAGTTCCTCGCTGGAGAAAGCGATATACATGACAGCGGTGGCCTGACCCGTTGCCTTAGTGACGACTGGATCGTTTGATTCCTTCGGGATTAAATATTTGATTGAGTTGACCTTAGAAAGCACCTCGGTGAGCGCCTCGTTGGGATCGAAATTCAGCTTTATGTGGACTTGGATCGTCGACGTACCGAGTACCGATGAGGAAGTGATGTAGTCGACGCCCTCGGCGGAAGCGACGGCCTGCTCCAGTGGAGCGGTGATGAACCCCTGGATCATGTCGGCGGAGGCGCCAGGATAGGAAGTCGTGATATTGACGACCGTATTGGACAGCTTGGGATACTGCCGGATCGGCAGAACGGCGGCCGCGCGAAGTCCGATCAGCAGGATCAGGAGACTGAGGACGACGGACAGCACCGGGCGTTTGATGAAAAGTTCGGTAAATGCCATCTCGACTCGCATTCAAGGTAACGCAAATTCGCGAGCAGGTCGCGCTGCCCGCGGCTAATGCGCGTAAAATTTGGGAGCTGGAAACGCCTGATCCAAAGGCACACGCTCCCAAGCAGGGAGCTCAGTGCTGCGCTTCTTACATCTTGGTTGCTTGGATGAACATCGGCCCTACCCTTCTCATCACTGACCGCGACCTCGAATTGCGGGAGCACTTCCCAAGTTAAACATCCATGTCTTTTTTGCGCCTAAGCAGCCTGCGAGCCGCCTCGAGACGTGGAATTGGGCTCACCTGTTTTCATGTAGTTTCGTCCTCAGACCTTGATGGAACGCAACCACTTCCAGCAAGGAATCAAGCCAGCTCAAGGCTTCGCTTCGATCGCTCGTTCGAATGATCCGGCTTCGATGTCGAAAGTAGAAACGATCTGATGGATGCTCAACTCTACAAAGGTGAGTGGGTAATATAGGATGGGCTGTCAAACCTATACCAAGGTTTTGTCAAAACGGAACGCTGAAGCCTCATCGCCCGCCTCAACACCAGTGAAGAGCTCGCTAGGTTGGAAAACCGTATCTTTTGACTCGGCTCCGGCGCGGCCTGCTAATTCTACGCACGTCGCGCGCCTTCATAACGACACATGATAACTGCGCCAAAGCAGGCCTTCGGACCGAATTCACGCTTCGAGCTACAGAACGGGAAAGGAACGTATGCGGAGAAGTCCGAAGCCCGGGCGCGGAAGTGTGACTGAACCTTGCGGGAGCGACAGACAACCTGTAACGATGCCAGCATGCCGCGCCGCCGCCTTTTAGTGGCGGGGCCTGTAGCTCAATGGTTAGAGCCAACCGCTCATAACGGTTTGGTTGCAGGTTCGAGTCCTGCCGGGCCCACCAATTTCGTTAATAATATGTTGGTCCACTTTAAGAACGACTCGCTTGGGCTATAAGAGCGACTCGATTCCGGGCTCTAAGAACGACTCGATTTTGTAAGTCATTGCCAGATCACCTCAAATCGGAAGAAAATCTCGAACCCAAACATTAACGCTGCGCTGCTTTCACCGTGAGTACGGTGCGCGATTTCGCTGAGATCGCAACTATGGTCAGCGGCCCCTGGGCCGTCGGCTAGTCCGACGGCGCCGATCGGGATGCGAGGATGGTATTGCCGCCGGTGGTGGTGGTGCTGCTGCTGGTAGTGCTGGAGATGATGATGCCGGTGACGATGCCGATGCCGTGGCGATCATCATCGACATGCCGACGAGCAGCAGCACCATGCTGATCATGCGGCGCCGATGATCGGCGCCTGCTAGGCGGTTTCTCTGGGTCCCATTCGTACATTTCGACGATGATGATCATCGTCGCGTCGCTGGCATTTCCGGCGCCTACTCTCGAGCGGCATCCAACTCGGCCAGCCGCTCCAATGCCTGGTCTATTGACCGGTCGTCTGCCTCGGTCTGCGCGCGCGCGACGTCGCGGTCCAATTGGTAGACCAGATCCGCAAGATCCCGGTCGTTCAATGAGGGTACCAGATCAAAGGCCTCATGCTCGATCACCAAAAGCGGGACACCGTCTTCACCGTAAAGCTTGAACGCTTCGGCCGTCTGCGTCGGCAGCCACCGTTCGTAGTCCCGCAACGGGACGCGGAACGCGCCGTCGTATTTCCTGAGAGCAAGGCGGTTGCTCAGCAGACCTTGATAGTCCTCGTTCCGTCGAGCCCGAGCCCGCGTCTGGCGGGCCCGTTCGTAAACCGCGCGTCTGGCTGCGCGAAGAGCGTCCATCTCCGCCGCGGCGGCATTGCTGGCGAACGCCACCCCACCGCCCTTCGCGGTTCGCACCAGAAAGCCTTGTTTCTCGGATAGGCGGCCTTTGTAGCCCTTTTTGACCGGGCAAGCCTGCCAGACGTCTACGACGGTAAGCGAGGCCGGTCCTCGAAGAATTTGGGACGGCACCCTCTTCAAGCTCAACGGATGATATTCAAGAACAGAATGCAATCCAGTGTCGTAGACGGCGGTTAGCCAGTCCCGATGAACGGGCAGAACGTCGCGGTTGAACATTGCACAAGCTTCTTTGTGATCGTCGACGACCTGCACGTTCCACCCTCCGACCCTGGATGGCATCACCTGCCTGACCAGCGCCGCAAACCTTTCATCAGCCAATCTCGGCATCCGTCGCCCCCTCGCTTTGTGCCGTTTCTGCTCTCGCTTTGGCTTCCAGAAGATTAAGTCGAGGCCGCCGACGGCGATGCCGACGGGGCAACCGTCGCTTCTTCGTCAACGAATCCTTGAAAGCTCCAGGCATCAATCGTCTCGAAAAGCGACGGATTATTTTCGACGACATGTACCGGTGTCATTTCTCACCGCGACGCCTTCAATCTTAACGATCCGCGCGGGACGCCACCGGTCTCCGCGTCCACCCTTTCAGGGCCGCACGTTTTGACCACGCTTCATATCGCCGACGTGCTTTCCTCGCTCGCGTCTTGCAGGATGCGGTCATAGAATCTTCGGCAGCAGGAGTGCCGACGATGAGAGCCACCGATATCGCAGCCTACTTTGTGAAGAAGATCGCCAAGCCGATTCAGTTTGATCTTGTTTGTGGAAGCGACCACCGCTTCTATGCGATCGAGCCGACTGCAGTCGAAGACGACGTCATCCATGTGCTGGTTTCGCTGAAATACGAGATGTCGGGGCTCGAGAAGCGGAAGCGGGACGAGTATCTCGGGGCAGTCGCGATCCCCTTTTGTGATGGCGACACCGTGGAAAGCGTCTTCGATACGGCGATCGCAGTCGCCGCCTTTGGGGAACGAAGTGAAAAGACCCACACCGGCGGAGACGACGACAACCGAATCCGCCGGGCCTACGCAAAGTACGTGGAGCGTTCAGAAGCGCAATCAGCCCGACCGCGGATCTAGATGGGCAGCACCAAGCTCAGGGGTTAGCCAGGGAAGGCCTCGGAACGTTGCCGGGATCTAGAACCGGGCTCATCTCCTCGATTTTTGCATCGATCTTACTAAGAACAGCGGCCGGAACGACTTCCCGTTCTGGGAGCTGCCACCAATGGTCGTTCACCAACGATACGACCTCCTCGACGGCCGAGATGACCGCCGGTTCAGGTAGCCGGGCGCGATTGGCGAACTTTCGCCAGCGGTCCGGAGTAAGCGCTTTGAAGGATTTCTCTCCTCCCAAAGAGAGCGCCATATCGTCCTTCGGAAAATAAGCGGTGGTTGATAGGACGTCGTACACGGGGCCGATGGCCGGAGTGCAACCATCACCTGGATATATTGTTGACCAGTTCTTCAAGTGCATGTCGCCGTTGCCGACGAGCGCGGCAAGTGCCAGTCGGCGAACGAATTCGAGTGCGGCGTCGGTCGAAACCGCGACATTCAGCGCGGAGGCGATGTCGTGGTATGATGCGTCATCGTATTTTTGGGATGGCTGCCGGCCAAAGATCTGAGCGAAGTCTTCGATGTGAATTCGAGTACCTTTGGGCCCACGGTCGAACCGCTTCACCAGCAAGACCTTGCCGGTCGATAGCGTATTGAATTCTTCGGGAATTCCCTCGAAGTCGGATTTTTCGACAAGCTCGCGTTCCGGCACATCCATTCCGAGGACCTCGGACAGCGCCAAAATGGCGAATTCGTTTTCTGACAATCCGACAAGATTGGTCGAGGGGAATTTTGCGATGTACTGACCTTGCCCGTCGCCGATAGGCAAAGTCAATCCGCCACCCTTGCCCGTGTTTTTCATCACGGAGAGCTTCATCTGAACTCCCGCCAAGGAAAACCGCGCTTTGATCTCACGTGGATTGTCTTGTACGGCTGTCGTGGTGCTGCCGTCGCTCGGCACGACGCGCACTGCACCTGGCAGGTCTTCGCCAAGCGCCGCCAGGAGGTCGAAATCGTTTCCTTGCCTCACTGCTCCCGCGTGGTGCTTTTCCATCGCCTCGCGAAGCTTGTCCTCGGGCAACATATTCGCGAAGAACGCGGGCAGCATGTGCGCTGCGGGCTTCGGATCCTTGCGAAGACCACCATCGGCGGAGCGGAGCGAGAGGCTTAGTATCGGGGGCTTCGCCATAGCTCGATAGGCCGGATCGAGACTGAAGGCGTTGAAATCGCCCGGCGTACGCACAACCGTTCCGACCTTGAGGTCTTTAAGGAACACGTCCAGCGACTGAATGGTGTTAGGGGCGCGGACCCGGGTGCTCATCATCATCATCCATTTCGGTGGTGAACGCTGGTCGGTCCTCGTCTTCGGACGGCCGAAGGAGTGCGTTGACGCCGGGCACCATGGCCTGTGGGATCAGCATTAGCTCCATGCCGAGGGCGCGCGCGACGTTGATCAGCGTGGTCGCCCGCGCAGCGGCGTTGCCCTGCTCAATATCGCGGTAACGTGGCCGGGAAATACCCGCTCGTTCGGCCACCTGCTCTTGAGTCAGGCCCGCTTGCTTTCTTGCATCCCGGAGGAGGCGTCCTAGTTGTTGGGTTGCTTCCGAGTTCCGTTCCATGATCTGTTTACGTATCTTTTTTCTTTTATAAGATACGAGAAGGTATCATTTCTTGTCACCCTCGTCAAGGACCGGATCTGTTTACGTATCATTTAACAATGAAATGATCCTCAAACGTATCTTCTAGGCCAAAGCACGGTTCCCTAAAGCAATCTGCGACCAGCGCGGGGCGAACCGCGGCGTCCGTATGGACTTCCACGGCTCCCGCCGCCCCGCCAAAACGGCTGTAGAGCAAAGTCTCCGACGGCGCCGGCGACACGCCAAAATCAAGGAATTTTTTCATATTTTTTTCAAGTGCAGGCAATGCGTCCGCCACAGGTAGTTTTGCAGATCCACGCTGGTTACCTACGCCGGTAGTTTAACTCCGGTCAGCTCGCCCAACTTATCGATGAGTTCGTCCTGAAAGCTCGGATCAGTCGCCTGATTCGCCGGCTCCTGTTGCCGGAGTTGATGCCAGTAGCGGCCGCTAACTAGCGCGGCCGGATCGTCGCTCACGGCCAGCCAGGCTTGCGTCTTCTGAGCCGTTTCGACATCTACCGGGGCGCCCGCGCCGCCCATCTTCGTGCGCGCCCAGCCTGGATCGACCGCGTTGCTTAGGACGCGCGGCCAGCGTCGCGCCAGCGCGGACGCCAGCGCAACGAGGTGCAGCTTGCTCTCTGCGTAGGCCCTGGCCGAATCCCAAGACCTTTTCGTCCAATCGAGGTCGTCCAACGAGCCTTCCCCGCCACGATGCAGCCCGCTGCTGAGATAGACCAGTCTAGCGGGGCGCTCGATCAGTGCCGTCAGCAAGTAGGGTGCAAGAGTATTGATCGCCAGCGTTCCAGCATGGCCTTCCGGGGTCGAACCACGACTCCGCTGTGTGTAGACGCCCGCGTTATGGATGACCGCATCCATGCGCCCGATCGCATTCACTTGGTCCGCGATGCCTTTCGTCTCGACGCCGCTCTGCAGATCCCTCCACCGAACTGTCGTGGAGATCGTTCGGACCATTGGACGTCTTAATGACATTCGAGCTTCCGATGATGTATTCGGAATTGCTTGGAGCCTCGACGATCACCAGCGACTTTTCCTGAAAGGCCCTCAGCACTTCTCCGCTTGACTTCCTGAGCGCACGCCCTGGGATCTCCTTCAGGACGTCTGGGTTATCGAGGCTATCAATGAGACGGGCCTTCTCGTCTTCGGGCAAAAGGCCCTTTGTCCGCTCGTAGTCGCCTATCGCAGTTTCGACCCGGGAGCGGAAGGTTTCGGGCTTCAGAACTCGCGCGTGCATATCGGGCACGCGCCGCCACTGCTCATAGATGAAATGATCTAGGAGCCGACGGCTCCGGGCCGAAAGTACCGGACTTCCTCCCTCATCGAGCTTCTGCTCAATTCGATCGAAAAGCTCATTCGCCGCTCCTCGAGGCGGCTGTATCGCTCCTCAAGGGAAAAGTCCCGTTCGCCATCTGCATTTGCCGGCGAATACAGATAACGTTGGTGCAGGATGTTTTTTCGGAGTCGAAGGCCGGATCAGATTGTCGTCCAACCTTTTATCATGGAAAAAGAACTTGCCATCTGGGCGCGCGAAGCGCTTTGAAAGCATTTCGGGAATGAAGTGCTGCTTCCTCGTCGTGTTCATCAGATCCTTAGCGTCCATTCTCAGACCGTTGCGACTAGCCCTCTTCGATCCACGCATATGACGCCCAGCAACCGCCTCCGGGCATCGATGGAACGCTAAACTCATGCGACGCAACTGCCGCCATCGGCCGATGCTGGGAAGCCGGTGCCTCCCCTCATCAAAAGTCGAAAGACAGTTGACCGGGTGCCGATCGGTAGTGAGAACAAACCTGTTCCAACTTCCCGAATCTCCACCGGAGATACGCGTTTACAAAAACTGACTTCCGACTGGCGCTATGACTTCGCATAGCTCTGCCTCCTCTGTTGCGCGGAAAAGACAACCCGCAGGCTCGCTCCTTGTACGCGGAGCCCGGACCGATTGAGCCTCCAGCCTTGCGGCTAGATCACAGAAGAGATGCCGATGGCGGCAGACCGAGACTACCCTCACAGGGGAGCCCCGGACCGATGAGAATCGGCGAGTCGTGACTACTCGGCAAGTCGCGATTCTTGAAATTCACCATTTGCCACGTTGGGCGAAGGACCAAATCTATCTGTTTGGTACAGCACCCAAGGTGGACACTCGAAGATGCCGTCGAGGCATCGGAAGGGTGGATGACGGTCAACTTGCGTCGTCCACGAGACGGTTTAAAGCGTCAGTCGGCAGGGTCCATCGTCTCCACTCAGGGTCCTCTGTCGCACCGACACCGCGGTAAAACGATTGCGCCGGCGCATTGTCGGTCAGCACGAACCAGCAGAAGCGCTCGTGACCCGTTTTACGAGCATGCAGCGCCATCTGGCGCATAAGCCTTCGGCCAATACCCGTGCCTCGATACTCGGGATCGATATAGAGCCACTTCATCATCAAAAGGGGCTGCAAAGTATGCATGAATGGGATCTCGTAGTGGACCGCCATTCCGGCGAGTGCCCCTGCGTCTGCAACGTAAGCGCCGAACTCGGGCCGCTCACCGAAGCCACGGCGAAGCAACTCCGCTTCGCTGAGCGCGAAGTTCTGACCACGCTCAAAACTGACGATCGCATGCATTAGCCGAAGCAATTCCGGAACGTCGCTCTCGACCATTGGCCGTATCGCAATTGTGTTCGTTCTACCGTGGCTTGTCGGCTGCTCCATGTAGCGCGTACCTTTTCCTCGGCTGATGGACGGAGGGATCACTTTTATGCGGTATCGCTCTCCGCGGCCAGCCGAGATGATAGTTCACGTCCGAATCTAGCCACTCGCAAGATATCGCCATGCCGCAAAGCTTTGTCGCTGTGGGAGTAATGCGGCTGTAGTCCGCGTCCCCACCGGTGCGTACGCGGCCTATCATTGGTTGTTGCAGCCTTATGGTGGCAACGAATAATAGGCCCATCAAACGTAGAAACTACTGTACCATCCCTGGGATCAGCAGACACCTTGATCGACCGTTCGCGTGGCCGAACTAGCAAGCCGACGCTTGCATCCCGCTGTAGAGGCCTTTGACTGCCGGCCGGGCGCCAAACGTCACGCAACACGCCTGCAGTCCTTGGTCCGAAACAAGGGCGGGCTGCGACCGACGGCGCCGCAGCCCGCATAGGCTTGCGCTACGGGATCAATGGACGATGACGTCCAGCTTCTTAAACCCGCGCAGTGTGTTGTTTATGGCTCGTTCGCTGGATCTGATCTCAAAACGCTTCACTCTCTTGGCAAGCGCAGTCAGCAATGCTGCCATCTCCATGCGAGCCAGGTTTATCCCGATGCATGAGTGTTCACCGTGGCCAAAGGCCAGTTGGCCGGACACTCCCTCTCGACGTACGTCGAACCGGCCCGGATCCACCCATCTCCGCTCATCACGATTGGCGGAGCCGTAAAGCACGATAACACGCGATTCTTGCGGAATCGCCATGTCGTCGAACGAGTGCTCTTGCACAGCAAACCGTGAGAATCCTTGGATCGGCGACTCCATCCGAATCACTTCGCTGATCGCGTTGGGAATCAGCGTCGAATCCTCCCTGATGAGATCCCATTGATCGGGATTATTGGCGAATAGCCAAATCGCACTGGAGGTCGCAAAGATCGTTGTATCGAGGAAAGGCTCCACATAAGACAGCGCCATGAGGCTCGCTTGCTCCTTGGGTATTTCTCCTCGATCCGCCGCATCGTGCAACATCTCGGCCCAACTGCCTGGCTTGAGCTTTCCGCGCCCCTCGGCAATGAACTGTGCGAGCGCGAGATGAGTTGCCGTCGCGAAGGACGGCGACAGACACGCTGCAGCTTCCCCAAACCGCGATTTTAGATCATCTGGGACTACCAAGAAGCCGAGGTTCAGGGACGGTTTCAGCGTCTTGCTGAAACTCCCGATGTGAATGCCTTTTCCGTAGCCGTCTTCAGACGCGAGTGCCGGCCGGGCACGCCCCACTAGCTGAAGTTCGCTCAGATAATCATCTTCGATGATCCAGCGGTCACCATACGTGGCCCATTTGAGTAGCTGGCTCCGCCTTTCCTTAGACATAGTAACTCCAGTTGGGGCGTGCTGGCCTGGTGTCACGAGGCCTATAACCTCCCGCTTGGTTGCATCTCCCACCTCTATCGCAATATCGCTGCACGCGGTCCCGGCGTGATCTCCAAGGTCGGGCTGAAGACTTTCGTGGATCCGCGCCTCGAGGGCGGCAAACTGAACGAGAAGACCACCGAAGATCTCGTCGAACTGATGCGGATCAATGACGAGGAGTGGCTTCGCTACAAGTCCTTCCCGATCAACGTAGCGTTGCTGCGGGGCACGACGGCCGATCCGGCGGGGAACATCACCATGGAGCGGGAGGCGCTTACGCTCGACAATTTGGCGATGGCAATGGCCGCGAAGAATTCTCGCGGCTTCGTCATCGTGCAGGTGGAGCGGATCGCCGCCAGTAACTCGCTCAATCCGCGGGAAGTGCAGATTCCGGGCATCCTCGTCGACTGTGTCGTCGCCGACGCTATCCATGCCGCTGGTGACTCGTTCTGCCCTCCAGAAGCTTAAGCTGGAACGCCGCCCGCGATCCTGACGGAATGCTCGTTCGAGTCTTCCTCAACGAATCCTTGGGAAATCGCCAGAGCCGAGGTCTCGAAGGCAACGGATTCTTTCCCATTAAACGAACCGGCCCCGCCCTTCGCCGGAACGTTTCAAATTGTAGCGATCGTTCGCGGCACTCGTTCACCGCCGCCGGCCAATCCTCGAAGCACACGCGAGAGCTTCTCCCGCGCACGAAGAAACTTTGCCGCAGGCGACGTGCCTGGCCGGCGACAAAAATGGAAGTGCGACGTGTCCTCGGCCCCCTCAAGCATCTGCAGGCGGAAACTGCCTTATCGGGACTGCCACGTAATCGTCTCAGGACCGGAAGATCCGGCGGGCCCGGGCACCGTCACCTGTATCGACGTCGAGACCGGCACGTTCGTCGGTAACGCGCGGATCGCCGATCGGGACGATCGTCCGATCGGGGACGAGGAAGTCACGCGGATGGTCGGGGGAGCGTACCGATTGGCCTCGATCGCGGTGGATTTGGAGACGGATCTCCTGTCTCGCCGCAGCAGGCGCATTTCGGATATCCTGCGGACCCGCCGACGTCTCTGGCGTCGCCGCTGCCACGCCCGACTGCACGCTCTCGGCTGATTTTTCGCGCCGCCCGCGTCTTGCAGGGCCGAACCATCAAAATCTTGAGCACGAATGTAGCGCGATCACGGCCACTTCGGACCGGCCGGGAAATCATCCGGATCAGGCTCGTCGGGATCGACCTCATCTTCCTGACGGCCGGTCAGCCGAGCGCAGGCATCGTCGAGGAGCCGCTGGCCGACCTCCTGCCAGACCGACTCGGGACCGTACAGTCGGAGCGCTAGCGCCGGCGCCCGCCGGTCCTTTGTTCGAATCCTGGATGTCCCGATGGCGCCATTACATTATCTGCCCCTCTCTCGGGAGGCCCTCAATAGCGAGTTCGGGAAGGCAGGCGATGATGAATGTCATTATCGACCTCAATATCGAAGCAAAATGGCGGATCCAATTATCGCCAACAGGATCGCTCTTGATCTCGGACGCGCCCTAGCTGCCATTCGACAGATAAGGCTCCGTTTAAGGCGCCCTGAGAAGACGGCGGGAGTCTTGCTGTAGACATGGACGCCGCTGGTCTGATCGAGAGCGTCGACCTCCCGACAGACACGTCCCGGTCGCTCTAGCATCGCCGCCACCGGCAATGGAGAGCTATTCAAGAGAGACATCTCATGTGCGCCAAGGTTGGCGATGTCCCCCTATTCGACTTACTCTCCCCCCTCGTAGAAGAGCTCCAGCGGCAGACCGACCACTGCCTTCCCGATCCAGTCGCGTGCGATGACATTGGACGGCCCCATCGCGATCGCCGCGCGCGCGTCGCGATAGGCGCGCTCGATCGGGCCGCGATGATAGCCATAGCCGCCCGTCACCGTCAGCGCCGTCGCGGCGACCTTGTTGGCGACCTCGGCGGCGTGCACCTTGAACTCGGTCAGCGGGATCAGGATTTCGCTCTGCGGCTTGCCGGCGCGCCAGAGCGCGTCGAGCTTGCCCGCGAGCTCGTTGCGCCACGGCCGCAGCGTCTCGACCAGCACCTTGGCCGCGCCGAGCTCCTGGCGGATCGCCTGATAGTCGGACAGGCTCTTGTTCCTGTCCTTGTGCACGAAACTCGTGGTGTGGGCGATCGCAGCATTCAACGCGCCGCGCGCGACGCCTTCCCAGACCGCGCCGAGCCCAATCAGATAGACCGGCGACACGCCGTCATAGATGATTTCCTTGCCCTGCCCTTCGGCGCCGAGCCGGTCGCGCTGCGGCACCCGCACATTGTTGTAGCGGATCGGGCCCGAATGGTTGGCGCGCACGCCGAGCGCATCCCAGGGCCGCGACTCGATCCCCTCCGCCTTGCCGTCGACGATGAAGAAGATGATGTCGGCCTGGTCCTTGGCGCCCGGCGTGCGCGTCTGCACCACGTAATAGTCGGCCTGGCCCGAGCTCGTTGTGAACGACTTCTCGGCGTTGACGCGGTAGTCGTCGCCGTCGCGCGAAGCTTCGGACAGATTGTACCACCAGTGACCGCCGGTGGCGCGTTCGCTGGTCGAGTAGGTGCCGAGCAGGCTGCCATTGGCGGCCTTCAGCCAGCGCTCCTTCTGATCGGTGTTTCCGAACAGGTTGATGGTCTGGGCCGCGCCGACGTGCATGACATAGACCAGGCCGGTGGAGGCGTCGGCCTGCCCGATCCGGTACGCCGCCTCGGCGAAATCCAGATGGCCGAGGCCGAGCCCGCCGAACTGGGTCTCGTTCAGCACGCCGGTCCAGCCGGCCTCCGCCAGCGCGCGAAGATTCTCGCGTGGGAAGCGGCTCTCGCGATCGTTGCGGTCGGCATTCACCTTCACCGTCGCGTCGATGGCGGCATCGAGCCTGGCATAAACGTCGTCGTCGATCTTGCGTGCGAGATTGTCGTTGGCCATGGTCAGTCCCTCCGGGTTGCAATCATGCGACAGCCTGCGTCGGCTGCTTCCGGCTGAGATCGCTCTGCGACGATCCGCCGAGATAGTGGGTCTTGATGTCGGCACGCTGCCGCAACTCGGCTGCGCTCCCTGCCAGCACGCTGCGCCCGTTCTCGAGCACCACCGCGTGGTCGGCAAAGCGCAGTGCCACGGTCGAATTCTGCTCGGCGACCAGGATCGACAGCCCCTGCTCGCTGTTGAGCTGCTTGAGCGCGCGAAAGATCCCTTCGACGACCAGCGGCGCCAGCCCCATCGACGGTTCGTCCAGCACCAGGAGCCGGGGCCGCGACATCAGGGCCCGGCCGATCGCCGTCATCTGCTGCTCGCCGCCGGAGGTCAGACCGGCGAGCGCGCGGCGATGCTGCTTCAGGCGCGGAAACAGCTGATAGATGCGCTCGAGGTCTGCGGCGATCTCGGTCCGCCGCGCATCACGCCCCATCGCGCCGGTGATGAGATTCTCCTCCACCGTCAGCGAGCCAAAGCAATGCCGCCCCTCGAGCACCGGCACGAGGCCGGCGCGAACCAGGGTCGCCGCCGATTGACCCGCGACGTCGCGCCCGTCGAACACGATACGGCCGGCGGTGATCTGGCCGCGGCGGGCGGAGAGCAGCGCCGAGACCGCCTGCAGCGTGGTCGATTTGCCGGCGCCATTGGCGCCGAGCACGGCGATGATCTCGCCGCGCCGCACGGCGAGGGAGACGTCGCTGACCGCCGCGATCGCGTGGTTGTACGTGGCGGCGAGTGCCTCGACCGAAAGCAGGATTTCACTCATCTGTTGGTCCATGGCGTTGCAGGACGCGGGAGCCGGATAGCTCCCGCGGCCTGTGGCTGCGTCAGTTGCTGACCGCGTCGTCGCCGGAGGCTCGCACCTTGATGCCGTGCTCCTTGGCATAGGCGCCGGCCGACTTCTCGATGATCGGGCGAAGGAAGGCCCAGTCCGGCGCGATCCAACCCGAGATGACCTTCCATTTGCTGCCATCCCATTGCTGGAAGGTGACCCGGCCGTCGCCCTCGTGATTGTCCCAGGTGACGTTGATCGAGTGGAACAGATCCTTGGCGCCGAGCGCTTCGACTCGCGCCGGATCGAGCTGGAGGTGCTCGAAGCCCCAGCGCACTTCGTCACCGGTCAGGGTGCGCTGGCCGAACTTCTTCTGCGCGATCCTGATCGCCTCGACATTGAGGATGCCGTTCACGATTCCCAGATTGTGGTAGACGCTGCCGATCCGCTTCTTGTCGTCGAGATTGCCCTTGCCGGCGCCGTAGACCGTCTTGATCACCTCCTGCAGCACCGGATATTGCTCGCCGGATGCCTGCGTCGTGATCGCGATATAACCCTTGGCGGCGTCGCCGGCCGGAATCACGTCTTCCTCGGAATTGGACCAGACGTTGCCGATGATGTGGTCGGCGGGGAACCCGACCTTCTGCGCGGTCTTCAGCGCCACCGGGTTCATCACGCCCCAGCCGCGCAGCACCACGTAATCGGGCTTCGCCCGGCGGATCGACAGCCATTGCGATTGCTGCTCATTGCCGGGGTGCGGGACCTCGATCTGCTCCAGGCTGAACTGATACTTGTCGGCCAGCAGCTTGTAGATCGGGATGGTCTCCTTGCCGTAGGGCGAGCCGTGGTAGAGCACGACGAGCTTCTTGCCCTTCAGCTTGTCGACCCCGCCCTCGCGGCTCGCGATGTAGTTCACGATTCCCGAAGTCTCACTGTAGGGATTGAGCAGCAATGGGAAGACGTAGGGAAATACGCGACCGTCGGTCGAATCGGTGCGGCCGTGATTAATGGTGATGAGCGGCACCTTGTCCTTGGTGATGCGATCGATCATGGCATAGGCGATGCCGACCGACAGCGGATTCCACGCGGCAACCCCGGGCCGCCCCTTCAGCCGCTCATAGACCTCGACGCCACGCTCGACTTCGTACTGGGTCTCGCCCTCGTCCCAGGTCAGCTTGACGCCGTTGACGCCGCCATCGCGGATGTTGATCAGGTTGAGATAGTCGATGAACCCGCCGAAGAAGCCGGTGCCCCCGGCCGCATAGGGGCCGACCCGGTAGCTTTGCAGGGGGAAAAACTGCTCGTCGGCCCGCGCGGCAGGTAGCCCGGCCAGCACCGAGGCGACCGCCGCGGCAAAGGCAAATTTCAGATATCTCGATTTAATCATCTTGAACTCTCCAGTGGTGCGAAATGTCATGTGTTGCTGATGGCGGCCGGCCGCGTGACGGCGCTCCAAAGCCGATCCCACAGCGCGACCAGGCCGCGCGGTTCGGCAATCAGGAATGCGATGATGAGCGCGCCGACGACGATGCGCTGGCTCATCTCCAGCACGCCCGAATCGAACACACCGCCAAGCAAGGCCGCGCCGGCGCGTGACAGGATCAGCGGAAACACCACGATGAAGGCGGCGCCGAGAAACGCGCCGCGCAGCGAGGCCAGCCCGCCGATGATGATGATGAACAGGATCTGGAAGGAGCGGTCGAGATTGAAGCCGGCCGGCTCGACCGTGCGCAGATAGGCGAAGGCCCACAACACCCCGGCGATGCCGATCAGGAACGAGGAGACGGCGAAGGCCAGGAGCTTGGTGCGCAGCAGCGGCACGCCGATCACCTTGGCCGCGAGCTCGTGATCGCGCACCGCGATGAAGTTGCGGCCGCTCTGCGCGCGGAGCAGTCGCAAGGTCAGGAACGTCGCCACCACGACGACACTCAGCGAGAACACATAGCGCCCGGCCGGGCTTGTGAAGGTGAGCCCAGCCAGGCTGAGCACCGGAGCATCGATCACGCCGGACGGATTGTCGTTGGAGAACCAGCCGAACTTGGTGAGCGCCCATTGCACGAAGAACTGCGCGGCCAAGCTCGATACCGCGAGATAGAACCCGCGCAGGCGCAGGCTTGGCAAGCCGAACACGATGCCGATCGCGGCCGCGATCAGGCCGGCGAGCACCAGATCGACGATCAGCGGCAGCTCCGGAATCCGGAGGTGAAGGTTGTAGGTGGCATAGGCTCCGACCGCGAGGAATGCGGCGGAGCCCAGCGACACCTGCCCGGCATAGCCGGTGAGAACGTTGAGCCCGACGGCGGCGAGCGCCAGCGCCAGAAATGGCGTCAGCACCGCGTCCATCAGATAGTCGGAACCAAGCAGTGGAACGGCGCCAAAGGCGATGACCGCTGCGGTGGCGATCGCAATGGTCCCGACGCCAGGCGCGAGCCGTGCTCCCGGTGCTGCTGCGCTCATCGCCTAGACCCTTTCCACCAGCTTCTGCCCGAACAGCCCGGACGGCCGCACCAGCAGCAGCACCAGTGCCACCACATAGGCGGCCCAGGCCTCGATGCCGCCGCCGAACAGCGGCCCGACATAGACTTCCGCGAGCTTCTCGATGGCGCCGATCAACAGACCGCCGATGATCGCGCCGGCAATCGAATCGAAGCCGCCCAGCACCAGCACCGGCAATGCCTTCAACACGACCAGCGACAGCGAGAACTGGACGCCGAGACGCGCGCCCCACAACAGCCCCGCGACCAGCGCGACGATGCCGGAGGCGGTCCACACACTGGCCCAGACCCGCGGCAGCCGCAGGCCGACGGCAAGTGCCGCGAACGGGTCGTCGGCAACCGCGCGGAACGAGAGCCCGGTCCGGGTGTAGCGGAAGAACAGCGCGAACAGCGCCACCAGACTCCCTGCGACTGCTGCGGCGAACAGATCGAACCGGCTGATGAAGACCCCGGCGATGTCGAGCGGCACGTCGCTGATCCCGATGTCGAGGCCGTGAACCTGCGTGCCCCACAACAGCTGCGCCGCGCCCTCGATCACGTAGGACAACCCGAGCGTTGCCATGAACAGCGTAATCGGCGGCTGGTTGACGAGCGGCCGCAGCACGGTTCGCTCGACGCTCACGCCCAGCACGACCATGATCACGAGCGTGACCAGGAACGAAACCGGAAACGAGACGCCCCGCTCGATCAGGCTGACGAAGGTCAGCGCCGCGAACAGCAGCATCGCTCCTTGCGCGAAATTGAGCACGCCCGAGGTCTTGTAGATCAGCACGAAGCCGATCGCGACCAGCGAGTACATCACCCCCGACAGCAGACCGCCGACCAGCACCTCGATCAGAAACTGATAGTCGAACATCAGATCGCGAGCTCCGTGACGTCCTGATGCGCGACGCCGAGATAGGCGTCGATCACCGCCTGGCTGGATGTCACCTCGTCGGGCGTGCCGTCGGCGATCTTGCGGCCGTTGTCGAGCACCGCGATGCGATCGGACAATCCCATCACCACAGCGATGTCGTGCTCGATCAGCACGATGGTGGCGCCGTAGCTGTCGCGCGCATTGCGCACGTGCTCGGACAGCTCGAGCTTCTCGCTCAACGTGACGCCCGCGAACGGTTCGTCGAGCAGCAGCAGCGCAGGCCGCGCGACCAGCGCCCGCGCCAGCTCGACCCGCTTCTGCACGCCATAGGGCAAGGTTCCGGCGGCGCGCTCGCGGACATCGCCAAGATGCAGGAAGCGAATGACGTCGTCGGCGGCGGCGCGGTTCTCCGCCTCGATCCGGCGCGCCAGTGGCGAGCCGATGATCTGGCGCAGGAAACCTGTGCGGACACGATGCGCGAGCCCCATCAGGACATTGTCGAAAACCGACAGCGCCTTGAAGATCGCGAGGTTCTGGAACGTGCGCGCGACGCCGTGCGCAGCCAATCGCGCCGTCGGCACCTGAACGAACGCATGCTCGCCGAGCCACACCTGGCCGCGGTCGGGCCGATAGAGCCCGCTGATGACGTTGAGCAACGAGCTCTTGCCGGCGCCATTGGGCCCGATCACGGCGCGGATCTCACCCGGCGCGACCGCAAGGTCGACGTCGCGCAGCGCCGTGACGCCGCCGAATGTCAGCGCGATGTCGCTCAACGCCAGCACCGGCCGTGCCGCGCGATCGGCGGCCGGCGCGAGCCGCCGATCGGGAGCATCGGCCATCGCCGTTGCACGCAGCTTGCCTTCCGCTGGAGCCGCCTCCAGCGCAAGGACGTCAGCATTCGTCGCCATCGCCGTCACGTCGAAAGGCTCCCGATCATTCGGCGGCCTGGGCGTGCGCGGCGGTTTTCGCCTCCAGCGCACGGACCAGCGGAATGACGCGGCGGCCGAAATACTCGACCTCTTCCTGGAAATGCAGGAATCCGAGCAGCACGAGATCGACGCCGACCTCCTTCAGCGCGACGATACGCTCGGCGATCTGTTCCGGCGTGCCGATCAGATTGGTCTTGAAGCCGTCATTGTACTGGACGAGATCCTCGAAGCTGGATTGCGCCCAATTACCCTGCCCCTCCGGCGAGGCCTTGCCGGCATTCTTCACCTCATGACCGAAGGCGTTGACCGCCTCCGGATCGGCCTTGACGACGATCTCGTCGAGCACGGCACGCGCCTCGGCCTCGCTGTCCCGCGCGATCGCAAAGGCGTTGACGCCGATCTTGACCGAGTGATTGTTGGCGCGCGCCTTGGCCCTGATGTCGTCGACCTGCTTCTTGATCTCCGCGACCGAATTGCCGTTGGTGAAGTACCAGTCCGACACCCGCGAGGCCATGTCGCGGGCGGCACGCGAGCTGCCGCCCTGGAAGATCTCGGGCAAGGGATGCGCCGGCTTCGGCTTCAGCGTGTAGTCCGAGAAGCGGTAGAAATCGCCGCGGAACGTAAAATTGTCCTGGGTCCAGATCCCGCGCAGCGCGCGGATGAATTCTTCGGAGCGCCGATAGCGCTCGTCGTGGTCGAGCCAGGGCTCGCCGATCGCGGCGAACTCGCCGCGGAACCAGCCGCTGACGATGTTGACGGCAACGCGCCCCTCGGTCAGCTGGCTGATGGTGGCGATCTGCTTGGCGGCGACCGCCGGATTCCACGGTCCGGGCAGCAACGCCGCGATCACCTTCAGCTTCGTGGTTGCGGCGAGCAAAGCGTGGCTGAAGGCGACCGGCTCATGCTGGAACTCGGCGCCATAACCGGCGGTGAAGCGGATCTGGCTCAGCGCATAATCGAAGCCAGCCTGCTCCGCGATCTGCGCCAGGCGGCGGTTATAGTCGATGTCCCATCCGGTTCGCTGTTCGATCTTGCTGATTACAAGGCCACCGGAAACATTTGGAACCCAGTAAGCGAATTTGACCTGATCATGGCTGGTAGTCATTTGAATTGCCTCAAACGTTGGACGCGAAGGGGTGAGGAAGGCAGCACGAAGCGTTCGCGCGGGTGCCCATCCAGCGGGTTACAGCGCGGCTCATGCGAGCTGCCGGCAGATTTGAACTAGGGGAAGGGTGGCCGATCAGTATCCGTGATACGCGCCGGCACACGCTCGCTGCGTCAACAACACACCGTTCGACACGATGTCAGCGGCGCGGCGCGACTTCGAGATCGGTCAAACGGGCCATTGCAAGTCATCCGCATTTCCCTCGCAGGCAGCATCGGCGAACGATCAATAGTCTCAGAGAAAGCAGAGACGAGCGAGTCCAAGGCAATCTCTTTTTCAGCCAGTCCGGGAAAGCGGTATTCTTTTGTTGATGCAAAATGCATCGTTTGATGCTGAACGGTCGATTTTCTTCGGATTGAACGCGCCGCCAAACACCAAGCGACGCTTATAACGCGCTGGTATTGCGTCTAGCCCCGAGCCTTGCTGCTCCATTCGGTAAGGCGAGCATGCATGCGCGAAGAGATGAGGAGCTGACTATCACGGACCAATGTGGGTTTTGCGCGCCTCCAGGAGGTGTCGGCAAATTGTTCCAGCGATTGGTAATTGCCCGATGAAGCCAAAAGCATTTCTCTGTCGAAGCCAATATCTATTACCGCATGGTAGGCCGGAGTGGCCGTCCGGTTAGAGATGCGAGCAATAATCGGGATAGCTTTTTTTGTTTTTGGGTTTCTGCGTGGCAACCGAAGCCAAGGTATCAAAAGCAATATGGCAATATGTGCTTTTGTACCTTAAGCTGGATCTGTAATGCTCAGGAGGTTGCCAGCATGGATGGTGCAGACTCGATGTCTGATTTGGTCGATTTCGCGTTCGAGATCGCTGGAAGCGCAGGTTCTCACGCCACCGAATGGTTTCGACGGCCGATAGACATCAACACGAAGGATGACGAGAGCCCCGTTACGGAGGCAGATCGGCGTGTCGAGGAAGCCATCAGAAAGGCGATTTCCGCTCGATTTCCAGAGCATTCGATTTTCGGTGAAGAATACGGGATCCAGGGTGATCTCGATTCGCCTACGTGGGTGGTCGATCCCATAGATGGCACGCGCAGCTTCATTTCCGGGTCTCCGCTTTGGGGAACGCTGGTCGCGCTCGCTATCCAAGGACGTTCACAGATTGGCGTCGTCGAGATGCCCGCATTGCGGGAACGCTGGACGGGCGCAACCGGCCTGGGTAGCTGGTTTGTCAACTCGAGCGGCATTCGCACAAAATGCCAAGTTCGCGACTGCAGGCGCCTCGCCGACGCGAACTTCTACACCACGTCGCCCCTCTATTTTGCAGAATCAGAACGCGATCAAATCCTGGGCATCAGCCAAACTGCCCGGATGTGTCGCTTCGGCGGCGATTGCTATAATTATGGGTTGCTTGCATCGGGACACATCGACCTCGTCATCGAGACGCGGATGGAGCCTTACGATTTCATGGCGCTGGTGCCGGTGATCGAAGAAGCCGGCGGCATTGTCACCGACTGGGAGGGCAAGCCGCTCACGATCACCTCCGGCAAGCGGGTCATCGCTGCAAGCACGGCAGAACTTCACGCCGAAGTTCTGCCGTTGCTCTAGAAACGATAGAAGCGCGGCTGAGCCGGTCAGTTACGTGGAAGGATGGGCGCCAGCATCATGTCGGTTGGACGCATCGAGCCTATTGTCGTATCGCGCTATGGCCAGCCGACGATAGAAACTGCTAAGATACTGGGGAGCATCTATGTGGCAAGAGGAACGACGGCGTCACATTCGATCGATGTTGGCAACGTTCGGCACGCTAAGCGTTGATCGGCTGACGGAAGATTTTGGAGTGTCGCTCGAACCGATACGCCGCGATCTCATGGAAATGAAAGAAAGCGGAGAACTCCGCCGGGTCCGCGGCGGAGTCGTTCCGGTTGCCAAGGACAAGGCTCCCTGCCAATTGCGCACTGCCGTACGTAGCCGCGAGAAAAGAGCGATTGCCAAGGCAGCGGCAGCAATGGTCGAGGCCGGTCAGACGATCTTTCTCGACGCGGGAAGCACGACAATCACCCTGGCCCAACGCTTAGCTCAGATGGAAGGACTCATTGTCGTCACCAACTCTCTGAATGCCTCCAAGTGCTTGACTTCCGCGGGTGATTGCACGCAGCGCGGAAACAGGGGTGTGATCCTGGGTGGGGACAGACGATCCGCCCGCAACGCTCGGGGCGATTACCGTCAATGAGAAAGCTCGCTACCGAGAAGATTTCGCGATGGTCTCTCCGTTCGGTCTCGACGCGACCGCTGGTTCGATGAGCTACATCACGACGAAGCAGAGATAGCAAGAGCGATGTTTGCTCATGCGCGGAAGCGCGTTATTCTCGCCGACTATTCCAAAGTGGGTGTCGTCAGCCGGGTTCATATTGCGCGCTGGTAGACGCAGACTGCGTGATTGTCGACGTCAGAGCTCGTCAGAACGCCACGTTTTCCGCAACTGCGCTCAGTCAATCCGAACGTAGTTGTCGCTTAGGGAATGCGGCGCATCGAGAGGCACGTAAGGCGTCTCCTCCATCCCCAACATACCTAGATTCCAAATTTCTAAAAACTGGCAGGCCAGTATCCAGCCTGATACGATAGAGGGTACATTGTTGAAGAAGATCGTGGTTTGTCTTGAGAACTGCCCCCTGACGCCTTTGGGGGCTTGGCCCCGCACCAAGCGGCGGATATTCAAGGTTGCGGGCCAAGCGGATCGTAGAGTGTCCCCTTCCCGCATGTAGGCGATCACCTGCGCCGTTTCCTTGGCGAGGAGAGATCGATGAAGGAGCGTGAAGGTGTACACCGACGAACTGACGATCGATTCTGATCGGGTGTGGTAGCCCACCATAACAACCTGCCTCGTCCTACCCTTTCAGCGACTCACGTACTGTCAAGAAAATCTCAGCCCCAGTTGTGAGCTGCGGCGGAGGCTCTAGAGACCGCTTGAGGCTCGCCCCATTGTGCCGCCATCGAATTGCTCAGAAGTGAGCGGAGCGCGTGTCCGATGTCGCGAAGCGCCGTGCTGCCTTTGCGATACAGCCGCGCATCCGGATCGCTGATGGACACGTGCGTGTGGTTGCTGCGCGGTTGTCCGCGGAAGTCGCTGCCGCCCTTGTCATCGCCGTCCTTCTTGAACTCTTCTGCCCGGCTCAGGCCTAAATCAACTTGCCACCCACACTGAAATGTTCGCCCGACAACCAGCCCCGGTCATTGGCGATCTCCACCACTTTGTTGAACAGCGCGATCACCGCATCGTGTCGATCAATCGCTCGCAGTTCTTACGATCGTGGCCGACGCCGTTTGCCTATCCAAGCACGAAGTCCAGATGGTCGTCCTTGCGCCGGCCCAGGGCGGTGTCGCTCATGTTCGCTCCATCGGTCGCATCGGGCGACGGCGTTGCGTCGGATCGGACCGATGGCGGTGCGGCACGCCATCGCGTCCCGCGCGTTCAGGCCGGCGCACGCTCGCCTTCCCCCGCAGCGTCGCTGCGGTAGCGGCTGGTCGAGGTCTGGTAGTACTGGGCGCGGATGGCCGCCATGGCCTCGATCAACGCGCCCCACGGCGCGGGAAAGCGTTGTTCCGCCATCACCCGGTGCAGCATGCGCGTATGGCCGGCCAGCTCGTCGTTAAGGAACTCCACCACAGGCATAGCCGGATAGCGCTGCAGCAGCAGGATCGCCGCGTTGCCGGCCTCGCCGGCCGACCTGTCCCTCTCCCGTCCATGCAGATCGTTCTGCAAGCGCCCTATCGCGGAGATGAGCCGCAGGACCTGACGAAACGCCGGACGCGCGCGCAAGGTCGTCATGTCCAGCCCCCACAGCAACGATAGGCAGCAGAACACGTTCGCGTAGGCGATCGAATCGATGCCGTTGTGCAGGTACTCGGCGTAGGACCAGCGTTCCGCTTCTGCCGCCCGCGCTTGTCCGGCGCGCAGCGCCGCGCAGTAGCGCCGGGTATCGTCGAGAAGCTGAGCATAGTCGCGACGATCGTAGGCAAGCGCCGCCAGCGAAGCGCGCAGCACAGCGCAGCCCTCGAATCCGGGGAGCGCGCACGGCTCGCCCTGCCCCAGCGCCTGCTCCACCGCGGCGAGCTGTTCCGGCGCGATCAGGCCAAGGTCGTTGCAATCGTCGAGCCAGAACAGCAGCGCCAATTCGCGATAGAACGCCACGATCAGCATTTCGTCCTGCGGATCGCGGCCGGTGCGGGCGCTGGTGTCGCGCAGGCTCGGGTGGATGCGCTGCAGGATGTACTGGCCGCCCCTGACCGCTTCCACGGCATGCTCGTCGACGAACCCGGTCAGGGAACGCCCCCACTCCAGCACCTGCTGCAGCGCGCGTTCGGGCTGGATCATGGCGCCGCTCCTGCGCCCTCGGCCTGGACGCGCCGCCCCCAACGAAACGCCAGCCACAACCCGGCGAGTTCGGCCACGCGCACGACCCGCGTGGGGCAATACAGTTCTTTACCGATCCACAGCGGCGTTTGCGGCAATGCATGCGCCGCATGGCGGGCGAGCATCCACTCCAGCGCACGCGCGACCGCCTGCGCGATGCGCCAGCGCCCTGTCGGCTCTTCGCTCCCGTCCATCACGCGCAGCGCGAACAGGGCATAGGCAGTTTCCTCAAATGTGGACGCGCGACCGGCGCCCCAGCCGCCGTCGTCGCGCTGCGCCTGTAGCAGCGCCGCCAGCGCGCGCTCGTCGCGCCACTGGGGCCTGCCTTGCGCCAGCGCAGCGACCGCATGCGCGGTGGGATACAGCCACGAAACGTGCCATTTTTCGTTGTCCCATAGACCGTGCGGGTTGCGATTGGCCTCGACGTAGGCGCTGGTGCCGGCGGCGGGCTTTCCCAACAGTCGCAAGGCATGCAGGGCATGGATGTTGGTCGACACCGAGGCATTGCGCTCGCCGGGGAAGGTGGCGAACAGCTCGCCGATTTCGAAATGGCGCAACGCATCGACCGCCGGGTCACGGCCAGCAAGGCGCAGGACGCACAACGCAACCGCGGTGTCGTCCGCATCGGCCGCGAAGTGCAAGGCCGGGCCCAGACCGCGCCCGCTCAGACGCGCGTCAAGCTGCGCGACGATCACGCGCACTGCCTCGGCGAGCGCGGGATGCGCGAATAGCCCGGCCAGATGCAGGGTGTACAGCGACCAGCATGGTTCGAACACATTGATCGGCCAGACGTTGGGAACGACACCTTCGATGCCGCTGCGCGTCGCCCGCGATGCCGTCTGCAAATACGCGTCGGCGCGCCCGACCTGCGGCATTTTCCCCTGTGTCACGGCGTGCGCGCGCCACGCGGCGGTGGCCGCCGGACTGATGCCGATGCTGCCGTCCTCATCCGGGAGTGCGGTGGTCGGCGACGTCCCCCAGGCTTCCCAGGAGTGCAGCAACGGATGGCCGCTCGGCAACGTCACCACCGCCGCCAGCTTGACCAGACACGCTTGCCGCAACGGCAACAGCGCCGAGTGGCGCGGAAACGCCACGCCGTCCAGCAAGGATGTGGCCTCGCCGCAAAACTGCGGCAGGATCAGCTCCGCGCCGATCGGCGCGTCTTCCGGGACCGCATGCGCGTAGGGATCGGGCTGGCGCTGGAGGAACCGGGTTGCAGCCTGGACTGCGTCGGCAGCGCCGGGAAGAGGATAGGCCCGCTGCAATGCCAGCAATGCCGCCCACGTAGGCGCATGGCGGAACAGCGGGAAGTCCGCGCTTCCCCATCCGCCATCGGCCTGTTGCTGCGCCATGAGCCACGCGTATGCATCCTGCCGACCGGTGACGTTGCCATGGAACCGCAGAGCTCGCGCCGTGTCGTAGACGGACGGACCGACGCTGCCGCCATCGCTCATCTCGGTCAGCAGGCGACGCAATTCGGAGAGGATCTGTTCGGACAGCGCGTTCACGCGGGATGCTCCTTCAGACGGATGGGCAAACGTCGCGCGCATGTCGCCGCAGGCCGTCGCATAGGCAGTGCCGGACGGCCGTCCCGCTCCGGCGCGGCGATGCGCCCCGATGCTGGCGCCGGCCCGCCGCATAGGCTTGCGGGCAGCGCGCCCGCGTGCGCCGCGGCCGTGCTGGGCAACCGCTGCGATCGGCGCCGGAGACTTCGCACATAGTGCAGCATGCACCGCTGCCGCCGGCCGATCGCAGCGGCACAGGAGCGTCTCCAAGCGGACGGGCACGCTCATGCGCATGGCGCGTGCTTGAACAGATACGCGTTGGCCCGCTGCAGGATTTGCGCCAACCGTTCTGCACGCGGCCCCAGCGGCGCGATGGCCTCCCCGGCATCGCGCAACAGATCCCGCGCGAACTGGCGCGCTGCCTGCAGTCCCATGATCGACGCGCAGGTCGGCTTCTGCACCGCCGCGTCCTTGCCGGGGGTCTTGCCCAGCGTCGCGGTATCCGCTGTCACGTCGAGAATGTCGTCGATCACCTGCAACGCCAGGCCGAAACAGGCGCTGTAGCGATCGAGCGCACAGTACAGCGCAGCGTGCGCGGCATCCTCCGCGATGGCGCATAGCGCGCCCATACGAACGGACGCGCGCACTAGCGCTCCGCTCTTCATCCGGTACATCGCCACGATCCTGTCCAGCTCCACGTGCTTTCCGACCAGCGACAGATCGATGGCCTGCCCGCCTGCGGCCCCCTCGGCGGACACCGCCTGCGCCAGTTCGCGCACGAGCGCGATACGGTAGTCGCCCGGCGCATCCAGGCTCGCCAGGGTCAGGAAGGCGTGCGCCTGCAGCGCATCGCCGACCAGGATCGCAGTAGCTTCGCCGAATTTGACGTGCACGGTCGGTAGGCCGCGACGAAGCACGTCGTCGTCCATCGCGGGCAGATCGTCGTGGACCAGGGTACAAGCGTGCATCATCTCGATGGCGGCGCCGACGTCGTCGAGCATGTGCGCCGGCTTGTCGGCCAGTGCGCCGGCAGCCAGACAGAGCAAGGCGCGGGTGCGCTTCCCGCCATGCAAGGTGGCGTAGCGCATCGCCGTCATCAGCTCGGTCTCACCGTCACGTTCGGCGCAGAGAAGGCGCGCCAGCACCTGTTCGACCCGCTTTGCGCCGTCCTGCATCCAGATCTCGGGCAGCAGCCCGCCGGATGCGCTGCGCGCCTGTCCGCCCAATCCGCCGAGCGCGGAATCACCAGTTCTGTCGTCCTGTGGCGTGGAACCGGTCTGCATGTTGTTCATGTCCTTGTCCCTGACAGGCGAGCCGCCGAGGTGTTGTCCGATCGCACCGTGCGCGCGCCGAGTGCAGCAATGCCGCGCGTCGCTGGCACCGCTGCCTCGCCACAGGGGCATGCGGTGCCAGCTCATGAGAATCCGATGCGGATAGTCATGGACGGATGTGCGGTCGGGTAATAGCGCTGGCCTTTTTCGACGTCGCTCAACAACCGCGGCCGCACCCCGGCCTCGTGCATGGTCAGCGCCAAGGCGATGCAGAACTGCACCAGTTCCAGCCATGCCAGGTGGTAGCCCATGCAGACGTGTGGGCCCGGTACCGAACTGCAGCATGTCCACCGGACGGATCGGCTCGGTGCGTTGCAGCCACCGCGCCAACCGAAACTGATCAGGCGCCTCGTGCAGCAGCGCCGAGGTCGAGAAATGCAGCAGCGGGATGCACAGATCGGTGCCCGCGGGAATGCGCCGCTGGCCGATTCGCAATTCACGCACTGCGCGACGCACTAGGAGGGGCGTCGGCGGATGCACGCGCAGCGTTTCGCGGAACAGCGCCTCGGCGACCGGACACTGCGCCAGGTCCGCGTGCCGGGTCGGCACCGCGCCCACGCGTTGCGCCTCCTCGACCAGGGCGTCCCACAGCCCAGGCTGCCGCGCCAGCTCGATCACCATCCAGGCCATTGTCGAGGCGGTGGTGTCGTGCCCACCAAGCAGCAGCAAGCGGATATTGGCGACCAGGACGTCATCGGTAAGCGCATCGTCGCTGCGATCGAAGTCGCTCACCATGTCGTTGATCAACCCGGTGCGCGAGGCATGTTCGCGCGCGGCGCGGACGAATTCGCGCAACCGCGCATCGATCCAGTCGCGGGCGGCGCGACCGCGCCGCAAGGGCAGCCCGGGCAGGTCGACCGGGGGCGCGACGATCAACTGCAGCAGTTGCCGGTACTTGCGATGCCATCCCGGCAGGTCCTGCGCGGGGATTCCCATGAGACTGAAGATGAGCTTGAGCATCAGATCGCCGGTTTCACGCAGGATGGTTACGTCGCCGCGGTCGCGCCACCTCTGCACGCGCGCCCGGATGACGGGCGCGAACAGCTCGCCGATGCCGGCCTGGGTCAGCCCCTTGGGTAGGAGCGCCGCCTGGATCGCATCGCGCGCCTGCCGGTGCGCGATGCCGTCCTGGGCGACCAACGTTCCGCCGAACAATTCGGGCGCGATGTCTTCGATCAGCGCCGATGACACGTCCTTGTGCCGGAGCAGTGCGAGAGCATCCGGGTCCAGACTGGTCATCAAGTGTCCGGCAGGGCCGAAATCCAGCCAGAAGTGGCTACCCAGCGTCCGTTCCGCGCGCCGCAGCAGGCGCGGCAGGTCGCAGACGACGGCGGGAAGATGCCCGACCAAGGGGAAAGCGCCCGGCACGACCGGGATGTCGTGCCGCAGCCGATGCCGACGGTTCAGCGGGTTGAGCAGCATGTCCATCAGCAGCGCCGCGACGCGTCCGCTTCGGCGGTCTTGCCGGAAGGCCGCGCGGCGCGGCTGTTGCCACCATCGGCGTACGTCGGCACATGCGCCAGCATGCCGCCGTCGATGCACACGACCTGGCCGGTGATGAATGCAGCATCGTCGGAGAGCAGGAACACCACCAGCGCGGCCACGTCTTCGGGGCGGCCGACGCGCGGCAGGAGCTGGTGCCGGCGCAGATGCCATTGCGTGCACTCGTCCAGCTTGGCGAGGAGACGATCGGTCATGATGAGACCCGGCGCAACCGCGTTGCAGCGGATCTGCGCATGACCGTACTGGGTGGCGAGCGAGGCGGACAGCATGTTCATCGCCGCCTTCGACGCGGCGTAGGACGTCTGCGCGGTGTCACCACTGAGCCCCTGGCACGACGACATGTTGACGATTGCGCCACCACCGCGGGCGATCATCCGCGGGATGGCCTGCCGGCAGCAGAGCAACGTGCCGCGCAGATTGGTCGCCATTGTCTGATCCCAGACCGCCAGGTCCAGGTCGAGGATCGCGCGGTCGCGCGGAGTCAGGTGCATGGCGCTCGCGTTGTTCACCAGCAGGTCGACCCCACCGAAGTGCCGCTCCGCCGTTTCGAACAGCGCAGCCACCGCCTGCGCATCGGCGATGTCTGTGGCCAAGGCCAGCGCGTGGTCCGCTTTGGATGCAATTTGCGCGGTGCAGGCGATAGCCGCCGAGCCATCAATGTCGGCAACCACCACCCTACCTCCCTCGCGCGCGATAGCGAGGGCGCATGCCCTGCCGATGCCGGCGCCGGCACCGGTCACCACGGCCACCTTGTCTTCAAACCGTCCCATCGTGTCCTCCTGGATGGCGTTGGTCTCTTGCGGCATGCGGCTCGGCCTCCCGTGGAGAAGGCGGAGGGTCGGCGCTGCCGCGCTCGTCATCGCCAGCGTCGCTTTCGATGACCCGAATGGCGGCGACTGGGCACTGGCTCGCCGCCAGCCTCACGGCGGCGTGCAGCGCCTGCGGGACCGTCGCCACGCACACTTCGGCCACGCCGTCCGATTCGCGCTGGCGAAAGGTGCCCGGCAGCGTCAGCACGCACTGCCCGCTGGTTCCGCACAGATCCTGGTCGACCACGACGCGCATCTCAGCTCCGCTGCGCATGCAGCCGCACCGGCAGCGCGCGGAACGTCCGAAGGAACGCGGAGGGCTCCCGGGTCGGCTGCCCGGCCAATGCCAGCGTGGGGAAACGGGCCTGGATCCGCGGCAGGCTCTCGGCCAACTGCACCCGGGCCAGTTGCGCACCGAGGCAGAAGTGAATGCCGTGGCCGAAGCTCAGCATGATCTGCCCGTCGGTCGACATACCTGGACTGGTGCCGTAGAACCGCGCCGGATCGAAGCGATCGGGATCGGCGAAGGCGTCCGGGTCGCGATTGCCGGACGCGATCAGCACGCGCACGTCCGCGTTCTTCGGGATCACCACGCCGCCCAATTCGATGTCGCGCTGGGCGATACGCGGAATGGAGCTGAACATCGCGGGCGCGTCGCAGCGCAGGACTTCTTCGACGAACGCCTTCACCCCCACGGCGTCTCCCTGCAGCCAGTGCCTCTGTTGGGGATACGCCAACATCGCCAGGACCGCATGGTCGATGGTGGCAGCAGTGGTGGCGAAGCCGCCCAGCAGCATGCCCCACAACATGCTGATCAACTCCGCATCCGACAGCGTATCGGCATCATCGTCGTGTGCGCCGACCAGCATCGACACGATGTCGTGGCGGGGATCGGTGCGCTTGCGCTGTATGAGGCCGCCGAAGTAGGCCTTCACTCTGGCACTGGCCGCGTCCGCCGCGGCGAGCTGGGGATCGCTGGCGTGCGGGCTCAGGCCTTCCAGAATGGCGCCTATGCCGGCGGCGAGCCCGAACATGTCGTCCTGGGGCATGCCAAACAGTTCGGCGAAGACCAGCATCGGCAAGGCCAGCGCGAATTCCCGATGCAGGTCCACGGTCTCCCCGCGCTCCAGCGCGGGCGCCATGTCGTCCAGGCGCGCGGCGACGATGCGCGCGATGCCCGGCCGCAGGTCGTCGATCTGGCGCATGGTGAAATCGCGCGAGATCAGCCGGCGCAGACGCGTATGCGTCGGTGGGTCCTTCATTGCTAGCGTGGACGCCAGCAGATTGAGCGACAGGCTGGTCGCCGCACGCGGGAAATAGCGCGCCAGTTCGCCCGGCGCCGGTCCCCGAAACGCATCTCCCGTGGCCTTGAGCGCCCAGTAGATGTCAGCGTGGCGGCTCAACAGAATGAGGCCCGACGCCGCGCGATGCACCGGATCGCACTGGCGCAACCACCGCATGAACGGATACGGGTCGTGGATGCACGCTGGCGACGCCAGTTCGGCGAAGGCGTCCCGGCATGCTGCCGTGGTTTCTTGCACGTCCATCTTGGTTACCTGTTGGCTGGCTGATCTGACCGGCGCGCGCCAGGCGCGCCGGCAAATTGCGAAGAAGATCGCGATCCGCGGCGGCGTCCGCGCATCACCAGAGCACCGGAAACTTCTCGAACCCGCCAGTGATGATCTCCTTGCGCAACTTCAGTTCTTCGGGCGCCACGGCCAGGCGCAGCGCGGGAAAGCGCTGGAAGATCGAACCGAACACCGCCTTGAGTTCCAGCCTGGCCAGCGCTCCGCCGATGCACGAGTGCGGCCCGTAGGAGAACGCCAGGTGCGGCTCTTCCTGGCGTCCGATGTCGAAAATTTCCGGGTCATCGAAATGGCGCGGATCGAACGACGTCGCCGGCAGGCCGACCAGCACTTTGCTTTCCGCGGGAATATCCACGCCCGCGATGGTCACGTCGGTCCTCGGATAGCGCATGATGCCGTCCCAGCCCGCGCCCGGCGGGTACATGCGCAGGATTTCCTCCACCGCCTTGTCCACCAGGGATGGATCGCCGACCAGGCGTTCGCGCTGTTGCGGATGGCGGAACATAGCCAGCAGGCCGAATTCGATCTGCGCGACGGTGCTCTCGTGCCCTGCCACCAGCATGCCCGCCGCCAGGCCGATCGCCTCTTCCTCGGTCGCCTTGCCCTGGTCGACCGCCGCGAGCAGATCCGTCAGCAGGTTGTCGCCCGGATCCTGGCGCTTGTCCCGGATCTTGCCGCGCATGTAGGCGCACAGTTCTTCCCAGGCTCGGCGCGACGCACTGCGCGGACCGCTTTCATGCTGGTGCGTCATCACCTCGTCGGACAGCCGGGCGAAAAAGGCGCGATCCTCGTAGAGCACGCCCATCAGCGCGCTGATGACCATGGCCGGAAGCGGAAAGGAGAGGTGGCGCCGCAGATCGGCGGGCTGAGGCTGGGCCGCCAGCGTCTCGAACAGCTGCGCGGCGATCGCCTCGACCTGCTGCGCGAGCAGCTTCACCCGGCGGTTGCTGAAGGCCGGCGCCACGATCGTGCGTAACCGGGCATGCTCGCCCCCCTCGTGCGAGACCAGCCAGCCCGGCGAACCGAGAATCACCGAATCCGGGGTGAATGCCGCCGGCGGCATTCCCGCGGGCCGGAACGCCGCGTCGGACAGCACCGCCTTGGCCTCATCATAGCCTGTCACCCACCAGCCTTCGTGTCCGGACGGGAAGCGCACGCGGTGGATCGGACCGTTCGCGCCTAGCGCCAACATCTCGGGCGAGGGCTCGATGTGATCGACGCGCCACATCGGCAGCGTCGGCAAGGGTTGTTCAGACATGGTGGCACTTCACTCTCTAATGGAAGGGCGGAAGGTGACAGGCAGGCGCTGCGGGCAGCGAATGCATAAGACGGGATGTAGACGAAGTCCTCCGCGGCGATTGTCAGCGGCAGATCCTCCAACCGCACGAGCGGCGCGGGAAAGGCGCATCGCAATTCCAGGCGCGCCAGCGCAGCGCTCAGGCAGAAATGCGGCCCCTAGCCGAAGGACAGGTGCGGGTTGTGCCGCCGGATGACATAGAACCTGTCGGCATCGCCATAGATCGACTGACCGTAGGGATTGGTGAAGGAGGCTCGAGGTACCCGCCACCGACTTGTCCGCCAATATAGCCTCCGGACCAGTCGCACACTCCCGGTGGCAGTTTCACTGTGGCTCCCAAAAGAAGAACTCTAGACCGCATCCAACGCTTCCCTGCATTTTCTCGGTCCACAACCGAACGCCAAGTCGTCGCCATAGCAAAACGTCGGAACGGACCAAACGCGAACAGCGACGCGCGCCGTGTCCGTCCCGAAGACCATCACACTGCAATTGATGATGATGCCATGAACAGAGCAAATCGCGTGCCGAGGTGAATTCGCAGGCTCAGCTGGCACTTTGTAGCGGCGTAGTGTCAGGTTTCTGGCATTGAGTCTCAATGCCGACAACCGGCGCAGCAAGTGCCCGACAAAGGCCTGCTCTCGAGCTGAATGTGCGGGGCGGCCCTTGCGCGATATCAAGCATCCGGATTGGCTGCAGCAGCTGTGGTTCGCCGGAAACCACTCCGATGTCGGCGGTAGCTATCCGGAAAATGAAGCCCGCTCTCCGACATCTCGCTGGGTTGGATGACGCATGCGGCCGAGAACTTTCCCGACCGCACGGCGCCCGGCCGCTTCGGCATCAAGGTAGACGATAGATTCCTGAAGCTGAATCCGGATCCGCTTGGTCCCTAGGCGTCGATGGATCAATAGGAGCGGGATAAGCAGCTTAGCGCAATTGCTTGGCTACTTGGCGTCCTCCAGTGGATTGTCACTCGCGGCGACAGCCCTACTCCTTCGTAGGCTTGGGCGGTGGCGGTGTTGGAGCTTGAGCCTTCACCATCGGTGCAGGCGCAGGCGGCCGCTGCTTAACCTGTGAGGTCTTGATTTCGTCCTGACGGCTCATGATTTTGCCGTCCATCGCGTAGCCGTCATTTGTCACGTGCTTATTGGTCATTGCTGCGTCCTCCCGACGGCGGCCCATTTGGGGCTGGCGGCGTTCTCGGCGCGGGGATTGGCGTTGGCGCTGGTGGACGCGTCTGAATTTGAGACGTGCCTGGGTTGTGGCCGCCCTTCACGACGTAGCCTTCGGTAAGGGGTCTAACCGGGGGACGTGGCGGGTTTGTCATTGTCGCCATATCGCTTCGTGGCGCCTATCTTGCGCGGCGACTTGATCGAAAAAACTCGCCCATTCAGCGGCCAAATGGCATGTAGGCTCTCCTCCACCCGGTGGGGCGTAGCTGCGCGCGTCCCGTATCGTGCTGAAGCTCGGAACTCCCAGCGCCGGATCGTGGCGGATGAGGCGCGCGACGCCGAAGATATCTCCACCAGCGTTCTCCGCCGTTCGGGCCAGGTAGAATTCGCTTGTTCGCTCGAACTAACGATAGGTAAGCATTTCTCCCGCAGCTATGTCGTCCGGGGTCGAAAACCGGTTGGGGATACCGAAAATTTCGAACTCCGCCCGGCGTGCATGCTCATATCGGGGGGCGCCCCAATTTACCCGCTCGACAAGAAGACCGTCATGAGTCGTCACTTGCCTGCTCCGACCAATAGCATTTCGTCCGGACGATCAGCGCCGGACCACAACTCTGCGCCGAGCTTGCCCGCGCAGGCTTCGATCGCGGCCAACACCGGGATGACCCGCTCTTTCGCGCATTCCGGATGCAGCAGGGTCAGCTTCAGAGCTGCGAGACCCCGGTAAACTGTCTTCCCGATGACGGCGATTCGATCATTCCAGAGGCGGCCGGGGAGCTGCCGATTGACTTCGTTGATGAGTGCGTCCGGTAGGCTCTGCCCAGTGGGTCGCCATCGGAACAATACGATATTGGTTTCGGGCCGAACCAGCAATTCGAGCTCCGTCGATTTCTCAATCTCCTCCGCGGCAAATTGCGCTTGCGCTAGCATCAGGTCGAGCAGTTCGCCCACACGTTCCCTGCCGAGCGCCCGCAGCGACATGAACACCTTCAAGGCATCGAACCGGCGCGTCGTTTGCAACGACTTCCCGACCAGATTCGGTCCGAGACTATCGGCCTTATCGCTCGGGCTGAGGTAAGCAATCGACCGGTCGAGGATCGACAGCGTCGCACGCCTGCGAACCATGAAGACTCCGCAGCTGATGGACTGCAACAGCAGTTTGTGGAAGTCGATTGAGACGGAATCGGTGAGTTCGACACCGCGCAAAAGCGACGCGTGATCGCTCAGCAGCAGCGCGCCGGCGGCGGCAGCATCCAGGTGGACCCACACGTTCGCGCCGTGGGCCACACGCGTGCATTCCTCGATTCGATCGATTGAGCCGCATTCGGTGGTGCCGGCCGTCAGCACCAGCGCGATCGGACGATGACCTCCGTTGGCCTCGGACCGTATCGCCCGGTCGAGCCGGTCCGCGCTCAACTTGCCATCGCGCTCGGCCTCGATCGGCACGACTGCGGATTCGCCGAGACCCAGGATGTGGGCACTTCTGGCGACTGAGAAGTGCGCGAGCTCCGAGCACAGAATGCGCCACCCCCGTGCCTCGGCCGGCAAGCCGGATATCCTCACAGTATTCTGTTCGCTCGCCTGGGCGTGATCGCGAGCCAGCATCAGCCCCATGAGATTAGCCTGCGTTCCTCCACTCGTGAACACGCCATCACCGGCCGCGCCGAACCCCACGAGATCGCTCAGCCAGCGCACTACATGGCATTCCAAAGCCGTTGCAGAGGGGCCTTGGTCGAACGAATCCAGCGACTGGTTGCTCGCGCTGATCAGAAACTCCGCAACCAACGACGGCAATATCGGCGCGGAATGCATATGCGCGACATAGTGAGGATGCGAGACTGAGACGAAGTGCGGCATGATCTGCTCGCGCACCTCCAGCATGACGGCATCGAGACCGCGGCCGACGGCCGGGCAAACGTCGAGCGACGCCAGCAGATGCTTGAGCTGGTCAAACTTGATGCCGCTGGTCGGAGCAGATTGCTCGTCCCAACTTTCCATCACGTGATCGATGACGCGCTCCATGGCGTAGACGAAAGCGGCGCGGGTGCTTTCATTGGTCGCCGGGAACAGAGCCAAGTGATGCGCTTCACCAGTGGTGCCGGGCACCTGTCAGCTCCTTACTGAACGCCGGCCCATCGCAACAGGCGAGAAGGCATCGGTTATGTCGGCGGCTGTCGCGCCTTGACGCGGCCCCTGGAAAAGGTCGCACAGCGCAAGACCAAGGGAGGAACGAACGGTCGTACGGAAACGGCTATTCCTGCGGTTGATCACCCGCTCCGTTTCGACGGTCTTGTGGTTGTCGCTGCTCATTCAACACTTCCTCTTCAGACGGCGTTTGCGGTGGTTGAGAAGGGACGGGCGACCGCACCACGCAGTGAAAGCCGAGGTGACTGGTTGACGTATCGATCGGCTCAGGTTGCCGAGCCGCGGGGCTATAGCGCGGGCAGTAGTTCGGCGCACAGAGATGCGAGCCCCCTTCGGGACCTTGCGCGGAATCCTGATGGCGGGCTGGCAGGGATAGTAGCTCGCGGCCGCCGCGCGGGTTCTGCGGGATGCAGCAGGGCTTCGCGGCGTCGGCCTCATGGCGGGCCGACCACCAGTCGGCGGTCCACTCCCAGACATTGCCGATCATGTCGCATACGCCGTATCCGTTCGCTGGGAATGCGGTCACTGGCGAGGTGCAATCGAAGCCGCCTTCGCAGAGATTCTGGATCGGAAAGCTGCCCTGCCAAACGTTAGCCATGTGCTTGCCGCCGGGCGTCTGGGCATTGCCCCAGGCGTACTCCTCGGCTTCGAGCCCACCGCGTGCAACGAATTCCCATTCGGCTTCAGTGGGGAGTTCCTTGCCTCCCCATTTGGCATAGGCGAGCGCGTTCGAATAAGCGACGTGGACGACGGGATGATCGCCGAGTACATCGATGTTGCTGCGCGGACCGTAGGGACGGCGCCAGTTCGCGCCCCGCATAAAGGTCCACCATTGGCCCAAGTCCCGCAGGTTGTGCACCCGGTGCGGCGGCTCAAACACCAGCGAACCGGCGTAAAGCATATGCGGCAGCGCACCGGGATAGTGTGCCGGATCCGGTGCTGTCTCGGCCACCGTTATGTGGCCGGTCTCCTTCACGAACCAGCGAAACAGCGCGTTGGTGACCGGGGTACGGTCAATCCAGAAGCCGTCGACCCTGACCCGGTGCGACGGGGCTTCCTCCCGATAATGATGATCGGAGCCCATGCGGAACGTGCCACCCGGAATCCAGACCATCCCGTCGGTCCGAATATCCCGCGGAGATTCAGCGCACCCGAGGTCGATCTGGAAGATGGCGGTCCACCCGCATATGCTTATCGAGGACAGTAATCCCAGAAGTCCTGCGTCTTGGACGGATCGGTGTAGTACCAGCACATGCCCGGCGCCGGCGGCGCACCCGCCCATGTCGCCGCAGCCGCAGCTCCGACAAAAGCCAATCGCCGCGCCCTCCGCCAATGCTCCCCCAATCGGCCAGCCATACCAGTCGGGTCGCGCCCACGGGCCAGGCCGCGCGCGTTTTCTTGCCATTTTTCACCTGCCGCCCGGATCCATCTGTTCTCTCTATGACGCGGAAATTCTACGCGGATCACAAACAAGCTGTTCGCAGCGTTGAAAGTTAGCGGCGACGTGACAAGAGGTCCGTCGGTATCGGCCGAGCAGGCGCCGTCCCTGCCTTATGTCACGCGCCGCTAACCTCACCGGCCAGCCACGGCCTCAACTTGCGATGGTAGCCGTGCCTAAGGGAGGGAGGATGCCCCAGGCACGTCGAGGGTGTGCATTGTTCGTGCCAGCGAATACTCGACAGTTAGCACCACTTTGTGCTCGCTTTGTCTGCATTCCGACATTTTCAGGTCTCGATCGTTGCACTCCGGCTTATCCAGTGATTTCGACGCGCGTGGTGTACGATCACCGACCAGACCGACGGCGGAGACGGCACTTCAAATCTCCCGGGAGAATGCAGGCAGCGACGTCGGGCGTCGGATGGAAAGCGATGCACGCGTCCAGACCAAAGCCGCTGCTCCAGCTTCATTCGCCCGAATAACTCGCGCATCGCCGAGCCCGCTCCACATGCCCTCCTTGATGCGGCCGCCAGCGTTCGATAGCTCCATCGCTTCGTCGATCTGATGAACTCGAGCCGCAGCGAGACCGCACGGTTCATCTGCGTCATTTGCCCGAAAGGTAGCGAGAGCGAAACCACGAACGTCGAGCGCGCTCGCAATAAGGGGCGACGGCCGACAGCCCGGCGCCTCAATCCGGCACGTGAACGCCAACTGGCTGCGGCCCTGAATTCCGGGCGCAGGACAGCAGTCGTTCGGTGATGCGCTCCCGGCCAAGCACCAATTCGTCGCCATTCCGAGCGCGGTTTCCAACCATAGCTTGAATCTGATCTACGACCCGACCAAGGCGAAAGGCGCATAGCAGCGGCACATTCAGGAAGCGTTCGCACTCGATACGCGTCTTCATCCTCCGGCGTCTACGTCCTGATGAGTTCGTTGCAGCCCACTTTGTCCGCTCCGTACGGTATTTGTCGGAGCAGGCCCCCTACAAACCCTTGCTCCCGAAAAACACCGTCCTATTTCAGCTGCGCCCGCACTGGCACTCGCAGGCATGGATTGCTAGCAATCCATAAATCGTCAACTTATGCAAATGCTTAGGAGGACTGCATGAAATTCCGTCCACTTCACGACCGCGTCGTGGTCAAGCGCATCGACGCCGAAGAGAAGACCGCCGGCGGCATCATCATTCCCGACACTGCCAAGGAAAAGCCCTCGCAGGGCGAAGTCGTCGCTGTTGGCCCCGGTGGCCGCGATGAGACCAGCAAGCTGATTCCGATCGACGTCAATGTCGGCGACCGCGTGCTGTTCGGCAAGTGGTCGGGCACCGAGGTCAAGATCGACGGCCAGGAGCTGTTGATCATGAAGGAGAGCGACATCATGGGCGTTCTCACCAACGTGTCTTCCAGCAAGAAGGCAGCCTAATCCGCCGCTCGCACCGCTCACCCCTGAGGAGCGCCTGCCGGGCGCCCCGTCAAGGGTGGGAAGAATGAAACTCAGGGAAAATCATCATGTCAGCTAAAGAAGTTAAATTCGGCATAGACGCGCGCGACCGCATGCTGCGCGGCGTCGACATCCTCGCCAACGCCGTGAAGGTCACCCTCGGTCCGAAGGGCCGCAACGTGGTGCTCGACAAGTCGTTCGGCGCTCCCCGCATCACCAAGGACGGCGTCACCGTCGCCAAGGAGATCGAGCTCGACGACAAGTTCGAGAACATGGGCGCCCAGATGGTGCGCGAAGTCGCCTCCAAGTCCGCTGATGCAGCCGGCGACGGCACCACCACCGCAACTGTGCTGGCGGCCGCGATCGTCCGTGAGGGCGCCAAGGCCGTTGCCGCCGGCATGAACCCGATGGACCTGAAGCGCGGTATCGACCTCGCGGTCGAAGCCGTCGTCGCTGACCTCCAGAAGAACTCCAAGAAGGTCACCTCGAACGACGAGATCGCCCAAGTCGGCACCATTTCGGCCAACGGCGATTCCGAGATCGGCAAGTTCCTCGCCGACGCCATGAAGAAGGTCGGCAACGAGGGCGTGATCACGGTCGAGGAAGCCAAGTCGCTCGAGACCGAACTCGACGTCGTCGAGGGCATGCAGTTCGACCGCGGCTACATCTCGCCCTACTTCGTCACCAACGCCGACAAGATGCGCGTTGAGATGGACGACGCCTACATCCTCATCAACGAGAAGAAGCTCTCCTCGCTGAACGAGCTGCTGCCGCTGCTCGAGGCCGTGGTGCAGACCGGCAAGCCGCTGGTCATCGTCGCTGAAGATGTCGAAGGCGAGGCCTTGGCCACCCTCGTCGTCAACCGCCTGCGTGGCGGCCTGAAGGTCGCGGCCGTCAAGGCTCCGGGCTTCGGTGATCGCCGCAAGGCCATGCTGCAGGACATCGCGATCCTGACCGGCGGCCAGGCCATCTCGGAAGACCTCGGCATCAAGCTCGAGAACGTCACGCTGCAGATGCTCGGCCGCGCCAAGAAGGTGATGATCGACAAGGAAAACACCACGATCGTCAACGGCGCCGGCAAGAAGGCCGACATCGACGCCCGCGTTGCCCAGATCAAGGCGCAGATCGAGGAGACCACCTCGGACTACGACCGTGAGAAGCTG
This sequence comes from Bradyrhizobium sp. USDA 4503, assembly GCF_054055815.1. Classification (NCBI taxonomy): domain Bacteria; kingdom Pseudomonadati; phylum Pseudomonadota; class Alphaproteobacteria; order Hyphomicrobiales; family Nitrobacteraceae; genus Bradyrhizobium; species Bradyrhizobium sp. USDA 4503. The sequence continues at coordinate 7,480,884 of NZ_JBSRXS010000001.1, read as the reverse complement.
CAGGAGCGCCTCGCCAAGCTCGCAGGCGGCGTCGCGGTGATCCGCGTCGGCGGCGCGACCGAGGTCGAGGTGAAGGAGCGCAAGGATCGCGTTGATGACGCGATGCATGCAACCCGCGCGGCGGTCGAGGAAGGTATCCTGCCGGGCGGCGGCGTCGCGCTGCTCCGTGCCACCGAAGCGCTCAAGGGCCTGCGCACCAAGAACGACGACCAGAAGACCGGCGTCGAGATCGTGCGCAAGGCGCTGTCCTGGCCGGCTCGGCAGATCGCGATCAACGCCGGTGAAGACGGATCGGTCGTGATCGGCAAAGTCCTGGAGAAGGATCAGTACTCTTACGGCTTCGATGCGCAGACAGGCGAATACAGCAACCTGGTCTCCAAGGGCATCATCGACCCGACCAAGGTCGTGCGCACCGCAGTCCAGAACGCGTCCTCCGTGGCAGCTCTCCTGATCACCACCGAGGCCATGGTCGCCGAGTTGCCGAAGAAGCCGGCTGCCGGGCCCGCAATGCCTCCTGGCGGCGGCATGGGCGGCATGGGTGGAATGGACTTCTGATCCAATCGCGTCACGCGAACCGCGAAAACCCCGGCAGCAATGCCGGGGTTTTTGTTTGCTCTTGCAATCTTTCTACCACGTTAGTCCAAGCTCGCATTACGCGTACCCCGAGCGTCACATCCGTTCGAACCGTACGAAGCATTTCATCTGCTTCTTCGGGCAGCATTGCATGTTTTAGTTAGCGCTGAAGGGAACCACCATCGAGTTGAAACCCTGACATGGGGGATTTACCTGGCTGGAAAGATTGATCGGCAGCAGAGTACTGTTGTGAATCAGCAAACCATCGCGGAGCTGCCCGGACTGTGGTCGACGCCATCGGTCACCAACCGAAAGGAAACCGAAGGGCATCGATGCAGGCGCTGACGTCCGCCGAACTGCTGTCTGGTCGACGTGTCAACGTTACACCAACTGTCGCCGAGTACCCGGCAAGCGTGCTCTAGTCGCGTCGTGTCATATCTGCACCTCGCCTGCGATCACGACCAACCCGCCCGCGACGTTCCAAGCGAGTGTACTCGAGCCGCAAGCCGCGCTGCAGTATCTGGTGCTCGCTCTCGATCCTTGCATCCCGCCATGGGTGCCTTGATGCGAAAAGTGGCCGGGACGACGAGATTAGCGGACGCTTGGTGGAGCAGCCAGGAGTTACTGCCGCCTCACAGATGAGCTTACAATCCCGCTCGTTGCGAGCCCCAGGGTTTGTACGCAACGGACCGATCCTCTTGTTGCGAATGCTTCACTTTCTCGAAGCCATATTGCGGCGCTGCTTTACTCAATACTAAACATCGTCGAACCGAAAGAGCGCACGATCGAACCAAGCGACCGTCTCGTCAGCTTCGTGTAAGAGTGCGCTCGTACCATCGGCTCCCAGATTTCAGTCACGACGTCGCGTCGAACTTGTTAGGCTCGCATCATGTGTATAAGTGTATTGGGTAGCTTGTGCATGGCGGCAGCCGCCCTTCCGGTGGCCATGCATTTGAGATTCGCCGTTTGGGAGGTCTGGGCTTTCGCACTCCTCGTCGGGATCGGCGCCCATTTGCTGAACATGACGCTGCGGGAGCACAAGGCTGCAGAAAAAGAATAAGCAATCACTCGCAAACGTCCGTATCGGCCGCGTAAACCAGCAATACTGAAGCAAACAAAGAGCCCGCAGCCGCTAGGCGGCATTCACTGCCACTTGCTATTGAGACGATTTTAAGTCGATCGGACATACCCAGCTATCGACGTTGAACGCAGTCCTGAACCGATGCAACTTGCGGTCAAGCTTGTCACGCTCTGGCCCGTGGGGCGTATCCACGATTTGGGCCTCTATGCGCGCCAGTTCGGCAGCAATCAATACTTTGAAAGGCGGCGCTCTGGTCGTCACGTCGGCAGCAGGGTGCTTGAATGCGTTGGCAGATGGTAGGTGAACGGGCCGCACGGTCCGACTCTGCCGCGATACACGAGTCAGCTCTTTACCACGAGTCTGCGGCATGACGGCTTGCCCCGTTCTATTGTGGCATCGTCGCCGAACAGCAGCACGGCGATTGCTCCTCACAGCTTTGTGCACCTAGCGCAAGAGTTCGCCAGCCATAATGCTCCCCGCTCGCCAACGAAGTGGCCTCCACGCATGATCACAAAACCTTGGCGGGATGCAAGGCCTCAGACGACACCTTCCCACGCTGGATACTGTACGTGAGGTACTAAACAATCTCGGCCCTCGCCAGAGCCTGTCTTCTCGGCTTCATTTTTGCGCGATTCGAACAAAAGTTCCCGCGCAGCGCCGTCGTCACGGTGAGATAGGGCCTCTGCCTGTCCTCCAGTAAAAGAGATTGGCAGCGCGCAGTCGCTAGTGGACCTACTGAATTGAGACCCCCGTCAACGATTGCTTAGTCTATCGCAGGGAGGAGTTTCGACCGGAATAGCAAAGCCCGCCTTTACGCGGTCCAGTATAACCATCGTCTTGAAACCCTTGATGTCCGGATTCGTATAGAAGAATTGCCTGGTGAACTGCTCATACTCTTCCATGGTGCGGGCGGTAACGTAGAGCACAAAGTCAGCGTCGCCGGTGACGTAGAAGCCGTTGACGACTTCAGCTGACGATTTGATGGCCTTCTTAAACCTGTCGATGATATCCGAACGCTCCCGCTCCAGGGTCACCAGCACAAGCATCTGAATCGGTCTTCCCACCGCCTTGGGCGAAACGATCGAGACATCGGCCTCGATGATGCGTTCCGCGCGGAGCCTCTTCAACCGTCGTTGGCACGCGGTGGCAGAAAGCCCCGCCAGTTCGCCGAGTACCTCGGAAGTAAGGCGGTTGTTCTTTTGCACGAGCTCGAGGATACGGGCGTCTATCCGATCGTACTGCATGATCACCTCCAAGGCGTTGAGGTGAATTCCCCGCGAAATAGCCTGCAACGCAGGAAACCGTCCACAAGCAGCAAAATACGAGGAAATTTTCTGTCAAAACAGCCCCCTTTGGGGGTCTTTCTGCTGCGCCGCAATAATCAGGATGTTGAAGCCGCGAAGATGGGCTGCGAAACATCGAGCTGGTGGCGTGGGCAGAACGTGGTGGCGTCCGCGGGCGCACTGCGTGACATAGTCGATCAACTCGCAGGCCGGATCGCTAAACTGACGTCGGATCCTGAGACCCGCGACAGGCCGGTCGCACTCGCTCGAACCGTCACCGTCGTCGACGACTGACTGCTTTGCCAGCACCATCAAGGCCGAAATTGACCGCCGAGCCGCGATTGTGAAGAATTCCGGCGCCGCGATCGAATTATCAAGCGGTGACCGGCTAGCAGGCGATCGCGTTCGCGGGACGCGACCTCCGGCACTGTTCAATCCTCGTTGGCGGCAATCGATTCCATCAAGGCCACCAGCTGACGTTGCACGGTCTGGTCCCTGATCTTGCTGTAGGCCCGCAGCAGCCGCAGGCTGAAGGCGCTGTCGAGGAACAGAAGGCTATCGACCTCGCGCGCCTTGTTGTCACCGTCGTAGAAGAAGGTGACCGGCACATCGAGCGCGGTCGCGATCTGCTGAAGACGGGCAGCACCGACGCGGTTGACGCCCTTCTCGTACTTCTGGACCTGCTGAAAGCTGACGCCGAGCTTGTCGCCGAGGTCGGACTGGGAGATCTTCTGCTCGACGCGCCGCAGGCGAATCCGCTTGCCCAACTCAATGTCCGGTTTACCGGTACTGCGCGGCTTTATCTTCTTTGCTGCTGATCTGTTCATTCTGTCGACCCGTTCTTCAAATCGGGAAGCCATGGCCCGCATAGGCCCAAGGATTCATCCATGATGTACCATATTAAAGTTCGACTGGATCGTCAGTTGGTCGTCGTGAGAATCGCGGCAATCCAAGAAGATCGTGGGAGGGTATCTATACGCATTTGCACGCTGGAAGCTCCCATGATACCGACGCTGCCGACTACTTAAAGTCGATCGCGCCAAGGCGTCTCTCTCAACACCCCGCCCTCCACATTGGCAAAATATCGACCGAACCACAACTACCACGGATTTGGATCGTTACAGATTTTGCGCGCATGCTTACCGTCGGCTTGCGGGCAAATCTCATGCAGGCCGATGTCGGGATCGCGATGGGCGGCGGGACCGACATTGCCATAGATTCTTTTTAGAAAGAATAGATTCTCGTGCGGAGCGCATTTTCTCGTCCGATTCCATCTCATTGCTGCTTGCTATTTCGTGATGCAGAAGAGCGCACGCGACCATTGTATTGGCATTCCAGCCTCCGTGTATTATGCGATGTAGATGCGATCGCTCGTTGCGAAAAAGCTACGCTTGCGCTGCGCTGGTCTTGAATCTGTTCGCTACGAATTTGCTACATCACGAAACGCAGCCGTTCTAACCGCTTGGTGTCTCGCGAGAATTCGATGCCGCCGGTCCAGTTCATCAAAGACACTGCAACGGTCGCTCACGAATGGAAGGTCGAGCCTCTGCTGCCTAGACATTTCGTCGCATACCAGCACGCGACCTGCCGGTGCCCCGTCGGTGCTCCGCGACTTTTATTCTGCTCAAAAGAGGTGCTTTAGGGATTAAAAAAACCTGGAAGGCAAATCGCTTGAGAGTGGTGGACACACCGGGCTCGAACCTGGGACCCGCTGATTAATGGATGGCACCCCAACAAGTCTAATTCACGCCGCGCTCGACGCTCTCGTCCCAAAACGAAGCAATAGCTGCTCCACCTCAGCGGCCGGCTTGGCACTGCTGAACAGGAACCCCTGCACCTCGTTGCAGCCTTCCGCGCGCAACCGATCGAGCTGCTCGTTGGTCTCCACCCCCTCCGCAATCGTCGTGATCTTGAGCCTGCGGCCGAGGCCCGCGATGGCGCCCACAATGGCGACGCAGTCGGAACGTTCGCCAAGATCCTTCACAAAGGAGCGGTCGATCTTGATCTTGTCGAACGGAAAGCTGCGCAAATAGCTCAAGCTCGAGTAGCCCGTCCCGAAATCGTCCATGGAAATGACAACCCCGAGCTCACGCAGCTGATGCAGGATCGCGAGGTTAGCCTCAGTCTCGGCCAGAAACACCGTTTCGGTGATTTCGAGTTCGAGCCGCTTCGGCGACAGGCCCGAACTCGCCAGCGCTGAAATCACCACCTGTACCAGGTTGCGGCTGCGGAATTGCATCGGCGACAGGTTGACCGCGACCTTCACCTGCTTCGGCCATTTCACCGCCTCGTTGCAGGCTTCGCGCAACACCCACTCGCCGAGCGGAGCGATCAGTCCGATCTCTTCTGCAACCGGAATGAACTCCGCAGGCGAGATCATGTCCTTCTCCGGATGGCGCCAGCGCAGGAGCGCCTCGAAGCCAGAGATCTGGTCGGTCGCAACATCGATCAGCGGCTGGTAGTGTAGCTCAAACTCGCCATGGGCAAAGGCATGGCGCAGGTCGTACTCCATCTCCCGGCGTTTCTGGGCCTGGAGGTCCATTTCGCGCTCGAAGAAGCGATGCACGCAGCGGCCGTCCTGCTTGGCGCGATAAAGCGCCATGTCGGCGTTGCGCATCAGCTCCTCGGTGCTCGTGCCGTCGCCCGGCGACAACGCGATCCCGATTGAGGCACCGATCACCACCTCGTTGCCGCCGATCTCGTAGGGCGCACTCAGCGTCTGGATCAGCTGGGCAGCAAAGTCGCTCGCCTCGTTGGGCGAGATGTCGGCACCAAGGAGCACCGCAAATTCGTCGCCGCCGAGCCGCGCAGCAAGGTTGTCGCCGCGCACATGCGACCGCAACCGATCGGCCACCTGCCGGAGCACGCAGTCGCCTGCCGGATGGCCGAAGGAGTCGTTGACGTTTTTGAACAAGTCGAGATCGATACACATCACCGCGACGCGTTTGCCCGCGGTGTTGCCGACGTCCAGCACCTCTTTCAGTCGCTCCTGGTAGAGCTCACGGTTGGCCAGATTGGTCAATCCATCATGGTGCGCCATATAGGCGATGCGGGCCTCGGCCTTGCGCCGCTCTGTGATGTCGACCACGGCAACCAGATAGCCATCACGCCCCTCGAGCATGAGGCGTCGCCCGAAGGACAGCACGCAAATTTCGCTGCCATCGGCTCTCACATGACGCCAGTGCCGTTCAGACTGGGAGGTATTTCCGATATCCTGCAGCGCCTGAATATGGCTGCCGCACTCGTCCTTTGGCCAGATGTCATAGACTTTCATTCGCAGGAACGTCTCGCGGGCATAGCCGTAGTGCTGCACCGCCGCGTCGTTGACCTTCAGAAAGGCCATCGTCTCTGGATCGAACACCCACATCGGCATCGGATTGCCGTCGAACAGCAGCCGGAACGAGGCCTCTCGCTGCTTCAAGGACGTGATGTCGGAAATGGTCAGCGAAACGATGTCACCAAAGGCGGTCACCCCGAACCGCAGGCTACGATCACCGCTGTCGATCTCGAACTGCTCACGCAGGTTCTTGTCGGCCGCCTCACGCAGCTGCGCCATCACGGTCTCGCAACAGAGCAGATGTCCCCCATTGCTCAGATGCTGCCACTGCAGGCTGCTTCCTACCACTTTGAGCAGTCTTGCTGCGGCTTGATTGTGATGCACGATCTGAAAATCGGACGGACGGCCGGTCGCATCACGAATGGTCGACAGCGAGATCACGCCGTCCTCGGTCGTAGAAAAGATCGCATCGAGCAGATTGTATTGCGCGCCGCGCTCGTTGACGTAGGCGCCGATCAACGTGCCGCCCCAGCGCGACGACGTCGGCAGCGCCAGCACATCATAGGTCCGCACCATGCCGTCGCGCACGCAATGGACGGTCCTGAGATAGGGACGGTTGTTTGCAATCGCGTTCGTGGCCACCTCGGCCAGGACCGTCGCGCAATCCGGCGGCAGCGCCCGCATCGGAATGTCCCAGCGCTCATCGCCCAGCCACTTCTGCGCATAGCGGCCGGTGCGCGAGACGGCGAACGCATCGTTCTCACACTTCAGCAGCACGATGTGATCGGCGAGCCGTCCGAGGCTGCCGAGCATCACGTCTTCATAGCGGGGAAGGTTTTCACCGAGCCTAAGCGCAGCCTGCCACTTGCGCCACAGGATGGGCACGTCCTCGAACATCTTTGTATCTGCTTTCGCAGCTTGCTTCCTGGCAGCGCCCATCACACGTACCCCGAAACCCAAGCTTTCTGACTTGGGCGGCATCCAATGCGAGGTTCAGCTTAATTCGGTGTAAAGAATGGACGTGCGCTGCAGCGAATAGGCGGCTGCGACAGTTTTAAATCATCTGATGGTTAGCGCGCGCAACTTAATGTACGAGATGTACGATCTTGGCCGACGACATACGAAGCGTAGCGCCATGACCCGATTTGCGTTTGCTTGCAGAGCGCATGCACCGGCCCGTTCCGTACAAAGAGAGGCGCACCATCGAAACGTTCCGAGCACTGCGACGATCGACGTAGCAGCGATGTCAGCTTTCACCCTGATTTCCGCGCGGCGGAGCGAGACCCGTATGGGTTCAGCGGAAAGCATGCCGGCTCATGGTCCGTCTGCATGCGCTGACGCACGAGCCGCCTGCGGGATTCCAACTCGCCGGTCAGCTCGCCGCCGATCTGAACGTCTGCCAACAGACCGGTTTCGGACAACTGCGCGCACACCTTGTGGCCGCTTCTGCCCCTTGTCGCGGCTCATGGTCCAGCTTGCTCGGCCCGCGATCTGTGCCCCCTCATCGGCAGCATATCGTCCAGCGCCTGATCGACATCATTGCAGATGACCGTTTTGCCGCCATCGCGCGCGATGGACGATTGCGCGATGCGCCGCATGAACTCCTTGATGAAGGCGGCGCTGAGGCCCTCGCTCTGTCGCACGGCTTCATTGACAACAGCCTCAGTAAGTGGCAGGCGTTTGCCATAGAGCCGCACCAGCTTGTCGCGGCCATGAGCATCAGGTAAAGGCACCTCGATGACCTGGTCGATCCGGCCAGGCCGCGCCGCGATCGCGCCCTCGAGCTCTTCCAGTCGGTTGGTGGTAAGTAAGAACAGGATGTCGGCGTCCTCCTTCAGCCCATCCATCTCATTGAGCAGCTTGTTGAGCAGCACTTCTTCGCGCGTATCTCGCATCTCATTGCGGTCGCGCGCGATCAGATCGACGTCCTCGATCACCACTAATACCGGCTGCAACAGCCGGGCGAGGTTCATATAGACACCGAGCAAACCGACCTCGTCGGCTGCCATTATTAGGGTGGTCTGATCAGCCAGGTTAGTTGCGAGGTATCGGATCGTGTGGGTCTTGCCGGTACCGGGAGGGCCATAGAGCAAGATGCCCTTGCGTGTCGATTGGTCGAGCTGGCGCAGCGCATCGCGCATTCCGACAAAGCTCAATACATTTCCATCGAGCAGTTTGAGCACCTTTTCGGGCAGGATCACGTCCGCGCGGTCTACTCGGGGCCAACGATGCACCGTAATGCCGCGCGAACGACCGCTGTAATTCGGATCGCTCTCGAGGGACAGGATCTTGCCACGGTACGATCCGGCGGATTGTACCGCTCTCTCCAGTTCCGCGAAGCAGTGCTGCGCGAAAGACTCGCCGGCCCCGCCGGCGGGCACCGCGACCTCAATGAGCATCTCCTCCTCTGGGTCTGTCCCGCATTGTTGCGCTTGCTCGCGGTAATAGGAGAGCACGACAGCGTAACGAAACTCGTTCGCCTCGGATAGCCACAGCCCATTGTGCAGGCATTTGACTGGCGTAGCCTCGCCGATGTCGATCTCGTGGTATTGTGGCGACGCCAGCACGACGGGATCGTCCCCGGCGCGCCGAAGCTCTGCGAATGACAGCTTCCCGAAAGTCCATCGCTGCTGCAGGCCAAAGAAGCGGACCGGCGAAGCGAACAGCTTGTCGATTGCGATCTGGATGTCCGCGCGCATGTGGCCGGGAAATCGCCGCACCATAGTCACGAGGCTGTTCGGCGGGATATCGGCGAAATGCCAGGCAACCGCGTCACGCGCCCATTCGAACTGGATTTCGGACGGATCTGGCGCCTCGGCTTCGCCAGCAGGCTCGGAGGTGATTTGCAACGTATGTCCTTTAGCTTTGATTCGTTCCTGCGCCGCATCGAAGAGCGCCTTTGCAACTGACGGTGGGAAGGGGCCGCACGCGGCCTTGTCCTGCCGTTCGACCAACATGGAAAGGGCGTAGGCATCGCGCTGATGTCTACCGAACACCTCCCGGAATAGATCCACCACGAAACCGCGCGGCGTCCCACCGCCATCTTGAAAAACCAGCTGTACAGACTCGGGCACAGTGCAAACTCGATAATCCATCCGAAGCTCCTGGTATGAGTGAAACGGTTTGTCGTTGGCCTTACTTCGCCTGATGCGCTCCATTCGTCGTAGTGCTTCGATGAATTTGCGCTTTGCCGTTCAAGCGCCATTCGTCCGCATGGACTGCGGGAGGGTTCATTGGCGGCTCACGGTGCGCCCCATCAAGCCCGGCGTCGATTGGCCCGAATGGAGCAATCGACTCGGATAGCCGAGTAAGGACACGTAGGACCTGGCGGACCAACCGCACAATCGTGTCGTGGACCCGGGCGACGGCGTGTTTGGCCTTTGTCAGTATCCTCACAATTGTGCTCTCTCCTACAGTCCTTCAAGAGACGCGCCCGTGTTGGTGTAATTGGCGAACGATGTCACTGCTTGTCATCAAGCCTCTCTCGTTTCCGGATCTTTCAGCAAATTGCATGCCGGTCGCGAAAACGACTCTCAATCTGTTCTTTGCAGGAGAATCGGTACATGCCCAGGAGCATGAGGTTCGCTTCTCGAAGCTCGCGAGTTGCCAGATTAGCGAGCGGAAATTCACACGCATCGCGGTTCTGCCGACGGCACTGGCTACGCTTGGGCCGGACTTTTCGCAACCGACATCCCCCTTTGGATAAGCGCTAGCGATAGGCCCCGCCCCCCCCAGGATACGGCCGAACTGGCTCTAACAACCGCGCCGTCGATCACCAATCGACGGCCTACGTTACGATGACGCGTGCGACTTCGTGCGGGCCCTCATCATGGACTTTCAGCGGTTTATCGATGCACCACCAGAAGCCATGGCCGAGACACTGGCAGAGCAGAAGCGGCACGAGCGTGGTGGTATGCACTAAGAGATGCATCTTCTGCCCCTAATAGCCAAAGTTGGCCATTGTGCTGCCAAGAGAGCTCGCCGCAATCTTGCGCTTTGTGACGAACAAGAGCCCGACGTCCTTAATGGGAACCGAGGTTTGGATGCGTTCCTTTCGCAAAATCGTTAATCGCGGGGATCTGGAATGTGCTTCGGCCCGCCGGCGCTCTATTGATCACCTGGAGCTTTTCAAGCCAGCGCGCAGATCTCCAGCGTGACGGCGCCGGCCAGTACCAGAGAGATCTCGCTTCGCGGGCTGGTGCTGCCGGTCGGCGGCATCAAAGAGAGAGTCGTCGCAGCATCCACGGCCGGCCTCACCCGCATCATGCTGCCTACGCGCAACCGGCGCGACTTCGATGACATTCCGCAAGGCGCTCGTGAGAAGCTGGAGTTCATCTGGCTGGAGAACGTGGACGAAGCCGTTGCCAACGCACTGGCCTCGAAGAGCTGATCGTGGGCATTTCCCGCCGCGCGGCCGCCCCTGCCCGAGCGGCAGTCAGCGGCAAGGTCGGAGCGTTCCACGCCCGTCGCGATGGGCGCGAAACCATTGGGCGGGGCGCGATGCCTCGAAGTCAAAGGGAGCTGGTCGTCGTGGGAATGGCGCCAACGCCACGATCCGCGCAGCTGTTATAGATGTCCTCCCAATAGCTTTGGCAGCCCGCTCAAGCGGCCAGCTTGCGAATTGATTCTGGAGCGAGAAGCGTAGCGCCGATCGGCCGGTTGGCTCGTGCCGCGGCGTGGCCAGCGGGGCATTCCATAACCGTTCATTTCGCGAATGCAGCCGATCCAACTGATAAGGTTTGTGTATTCCTTATTAGTCCGCCAGCTGAAGCGCTGAAGCGACGTCGAGAGCGGTCCAGGAGCGTTGCCCTCCGAAAGCAAGGTCACACGTTCGAATCGTGTCGGGTGCGCCATCTCTCTCATAAGAGATTGGGCATTGGCTGGCCTGTACATCGTGGCACTTCTTCCCAAATTAGACAGGGTGCTGCTCAGGTCCGGCGACGGTGCACCTTTGAGAACGTTGCATCTGCGGCTTCGCGTGTTGTCATTATTGACATGCTCTTGCGCATTGACGGAGGCACCACGACCATTCCCCGATTAAGCATGACCGTAGGGTTTCGGTAATGGCTTGGGCGACGATCCGTGCCAGGGGCTATCCCGTGCTTGGGAATAGTTATCTCTGCCGGAACGAATGGTTGAACGACATGATCAGCGGGCCGGCGATGTATTCGAGCGCGGTGCGCTGGACGGTGTGAATCATGACCGTTGCCGGCATGCCCCGGTAATTCCTCCGAACTGTTGAAAACGGGAATCAAACTAGTCGTGTCCAACGCCCACGAGGGTATCAAGACCGCTATCAGCAAGGTGCTCAATGCCGCTCGGCAGCGGTGCCGCGTGCACTTCATGCGCAATGCACTGGCATGCCGGCAAGAGCGGGGCGGCGTGTCGTCTCCGCCTTTGCCCAGGACGATGCGGAGGAGACTGATGTGCTGGCCTATATGACCTTCCCACCGCACCACCGGACCAAGCTACACTCCACCAAACCGATCGAGCGCCTTAACGGCGAGATCAAGCGGCGCATCGAGGTGATCGGCATCTTCCCGAACGAAGATGCCATCGTCCGACTCATCGGCGCGACCCTGCTTGAGCAGAACGATGAATGGGCCGTCCAAACGCCCGTTACATGACTCTGGAAACCATCGCGCCATTGAGCGATGATCTAGCCGTCAGCCTTCCGGCTATCGCCAGCCGATCTGCCGGGCTCCTGCCGGTGAACGCGGTGCCTCGCCGCCAACTACACGACGCAACGGGACACGATCGAGAGTCATTCGCCCAAGCTGCATCGATACCTGCGGCGATAGCGGGGCTATTCTTTCAATTGAACTAATTCTTGCTGTAACGTCGTATAGATGTTTGATTTGCTCCGGTGTAACGTTCGGGAGCGAGAACGATGGCCAACGCGCTCGAGATCTATAAGGCTCACCCGCTACGATCGCAGCTCGGCATGAGAGCGGCACAGTATGTCCGCATGTCGACACAACGGCAGCAATACTCGATTCAGAATCAGGCTGCTGTGATTGCAGCATACGCGCACGCCCATAGCCTGACGATTGTACGAACCTATCGCGACGAGGGAGAAAGCGGTCTGCTGATCAAGAACAGGACCGGCCTTATACAGCTCATCAAGGATGTCCAAGCAGGAGAAGCTGATTTTGGTCATATTCTGGTCTATGACGTAAGCCGGTGGGGCCGCTTTCAGGATGTCGACGAGAGCGCGTATTACGAATTCGTCTGCAAACAGGCAGGCATCAAAATCGCGTATTGTGCGGAGCAGTTTGACAATGATGGCAGCGTGCTCTCCAGCATTATTAAGAACATCAAGCGAGTAATGGCAGCGGAGTACAGTCGCGAGCTTTCGGCAAAGGTTCACGCTGCGCAGTGCCGGTTCGCCCGACTTGGCTTCAAGCTCGGAGGTCGCCCTGGTTATGCTCTCTTGCGAGAACTTGTCGATCAGAGTCAGCGGTCGCGAGGCGTGCTGAAGAACGGTGATCAGAAGTACCTCGCAACTGATCACGTCCGAGTGCGACCCGGCATTCCTGAGGAAGTAGCCGTGGTTAGGTGGATCTTCGAGCGATTTCTGCAGGTAAAGTCTGAGGCAATTATCGCCCGGGAGCTAAACCGGAGGGCCATATTCACGAGCACAGGAGTTCGGTGGACGCGAGCAGCGGTTAACGCAGTGCTTAGAAACGAAAACTACATTGGAAACCTGACCTTCAACCGCCGATCACGCAAGCTGCGGCGGAACTCTACCTACAATCCTCCCGAGCTTTGGATCACCAGCGAAGGATGTATCGAGCCAATTATCGAACGCGAAGCCTTCCTGAAGGTAAGCAAGATCATTGAGGAACGGCGTGTCGACCTCACTGAAGAGGAGATGCTTGCCCGTCTACGCAAGACGCTGCTCAAGGAAGGACGCCTGAGTTCTGCTATCATAGCGAGCACGATAGGCCTTCCCTGCGCCTCCACCTATCAAACTCACTTCGGCAGCATAATGAACGTGTATCGACTAATCGGCTACACTCCCAAGCGAAGCTATGAGTTTCTTGACTCGCGTCCGCAGTGGGCCGAGCAAAAGGCAAAGCTCGGCTCGCAAATCGCCATGGCTATTAGAAAGGCCGGTGGCCGCACTTCCTCTCGCGACGGGACTGGTTACTTGCGCGTGAACGGATCGATCAACATCTCAACTCGAGTAGCCCTCTGGTGCGGAAGGCAAGACCGCGCGCCGTACTGGTCTATAAGGCGTGAGGCACGCCTGCCTCACGGCTGGATTGCCGCCGCCAGGATGGCTGAGCATAACAAGTCGGTGCTCGATTACGTACTGCTGCCCACTGACGGGAAGGTAAAACGAACCATTACGTTTTCTGAAAGGGCCCGCATTCGCCGTGGAATAGCTCGCTTCGAAACCGCTGGTGGCTTAGCACGAGCGATCGCCGGGCGAATAGTTGGGACAGGCCGATCGAGACCAAAGCAGCCCAAGACCAAAATGGCCCGCGCGCGGAGCTGATCGAACGCAGATACAGGACTTTCGCGAAGCAGTGCTCCATAATGCTTTCGGAAGCCTTGTCCAGATGCCGAGCCGCATTCCCTCTTGCCGCGCTTCGCTGCCTAGGGCGGCATGCCTCAACCTCGAGGACTCCATTGACGCGCTCAAGTGATCGCTTCCGCGGCAGCGCCGAGGGCACCTTCGTCTCGACCGCGTACCTGCTCTATGTAGCCGGCCCTCTGCTGGTGAGCGCCGTCACCAACCGCATCAGTTTCGCGCAAGAAACAACCTGATCAAAGCAACAAGGAACGCGTCGAAATCAAAGGAAAACAGAGCAAATCAATGAACCCGACCGTATCTCCGTCGCTCCGGTCTGGTTGCATGTTCGAGTCCTGCCCGTCCCACCAAATAAGTCAGTAACTTATCAGGCGCCACTTCGCCGAATGGCAGACGATCAGACGCCGATATCGCTATCCAGCTCATGCTGGTGATCGAGAGCGAGCCCTTAATCCGCAATCTCTATTCGATCACAACGAGCCAGGCGGCGATCGCCGGTCTGTTCAGGCACATGAACCGCTATGTCGGCAATCTGGCGCCGATGCCCGGTGTGTTTCCGGACTATCCGGCACCGGTAGTCCGCAATGCCGGCGCTGAGGTAGCATCCAGAATACCGATTAGTCGTCCTTTGACATCAAATGATCGCAGTATGAGCAGAGGGTCGAATTCGCATCCGACACGTGGTCCGGCGTCAATCCAACGCCGCACCGACCGCATTCCTCCAGTGTGGTTTCGCACCACGCGCAGCCGTTCTCTTCGTTCCACGTGACATAAGCGGTCACACCACATTCCGGACAGATATTGAGCGGCGGATCGTCTCCGTCCTTCACAGCAACGTGTGCCTCAACTTCGAAATGTGCTTCGAGGGCAGCCTCGACAAGCTTTTCAGCCGAGATTTCCGTCCCACAGGCGCGGCATACCGCATCGGCGTATTGAACGTGGGTCTTCGACGTATCCTTGCGGAAGACAAGGTGCGAGCCGCACTCAGGGCAGAGCATTGCTGCCTCGCCCAACGCGACCGACTTCCAATCGACGCCATCGAAGCTCTTGCGACACTCGGCAAGTTCCCGGTCGTGGAATGCTTTCACCTCCAGCATCGCAAGCCAACTTTCCTCCAGGGCTGCACGAGGGTCTTCGCCCGCCAGTCGAAAAAGGGCGACCACCACCGGAAATGCCGTTGCAATCGCTTCACGGACCGTTTGCGGGTTTGCGTTCGTGTAAAAATGTTCGATATCATTGCGGATACGATTGAGATCGTTGAGCGCAGCCTGGTCTATCTTCAAACCGAAGCTCTTGAAGCGCTTGCCGATCTCACTGAAGTCTATGGTGCGGTCGCTTGCGTCATAGGTGATGCCGCCCAAGCCATCGGGCACCGGCTCGTAACGCGCGCCCAGAACATCCTTCGGATCGGCGTTCGGCGCCGCACGCACCAGCACTTCTTTTGCGAGTAGCAACACGCCCGCGTAGAAATTTCGGACGGCAGAAAGAGCGCGCTTGGGATCATTCGCGCCATAGTCCTCGATGCCGAGCTGGAGCGACTCGACGGCGTTCCGAAAGAGTGAACCTGCGGTTGTCACGATGCACTCGGGTACGAGTGGAGGGACTTCAAAACTATCATCGGTGAACGCAAAGGCCGCGCGTTTTTTGAACCATTTTGAGACCATCAGAATTTGGGAAAGAGAAGTAAATGGTGGGTAGCGAGTAACGGATTGAGATAAAATGGTTCTTGACGTCATCGACTGTAACGCAGCCAAAGTCCTGCAACGCATCGAAAGTGCCCGATAACAGTTTTACTGACTGAATTGACTGGAGACTTGGCTGCGGGCATGGTTTGAACTTGCGATCTTTAGTTATAGGTGAGGTCGGAGTGAAATCAAGAAGCGCTTCCCATCACGCCCCAGAGCAGTAGAACCGGCTCCTCCTTTTTGTACGCCACGGCTACCCAGCAGCTATACCTGCCCACTCGATTTCTTTCTTTTTGCAGAAGCGTAACATCCTATTGCCTCGGACCAATCGTGGTTCGAGGCGGAGACATGGGCTGCAAGAACGAAGAGACTCGGATCGAGGTTTTTGGGACGCCAGGTTACCCAAAGATGCCGTGTGGGACGAAGCGCCGACGGAGTAACCGCGGTATGCCGCCGCCGGCAACGTTTGACATCGATACGCTGCCGGGCAGCTCCAATTTGACGGCACTGGAGGCAGCCGCGGTCATCCGGCGCACGCCCGGAGCGCTGGAGCAGTGGCGGCGCGATCCGAACCATCCGCTGAAATGGCGCCACGTCGACGGCCGCCCGCTCTATCGAGTAGACGCGGTGCGCAACTATTTGGCCGGAGGCGACAAAACCGCTAAGCCATCTCAGCCGCATAGTGCTCCCGGAGACGGCCGAGCAACTCGGCCTTGATCGGATCGAGCGGGTTCGTTCTCTGCAGGCGCACGACCTTGCCACTCCGTATCGCACCGACCAGCTCCGCGATGTAATCATGAGCCGCTTCGAACGCCATCTTGCGGATGATCCACTGTTCGTCGTGATTGTAGACCTGATCAATTCCGCCTGGCTTTTGCCCGACACACAGACGCTGGATCTCATTGTCGTAGCCGCAGCGGGACATGATAGTACGCAGGCTGCGCCTCAAATCATGCATGGTGAACTTGTCAACACCCGCTTCCTTAATCAAACGATTGACCATCTTGGTGAAGCCCGACATCTGGCCGCCGGTCTTCGGTGACGGGAAGACATAGTCTGAAGTCGCCCGCTGGAAATGTTTCGCGGCAGCGAGCACCTCATCAACGAGATGAGTACGCGGTACATCGTGGTATAGGCCCATCTTGGTCCATGCCGCATCGAAGGTGATACGGTCCTCCATGACGTGCTTCGACCACTCGATCATGGTTGGCTCGCTCCGGCGCGGACCACCGAGCAGGCACGTCCTTGCCAGAAGCCCGAAGGTCCCGAGCTTGCCGGATGCCTGCCAGACCTTGATGATTTCTTCGTCAGTTAGGGCGCGGCCCTTCGTTCGGCGTCCGACCCTTTGCGCACGGGTTTCCTTGGGCTCGCGATAACCGGCAAGCACATTGTGGTCGACATAGCCCTCGCTAACGCACCATTCGAGGAACGTGTGGGTGTGCTTGCGCAGGTCCTTGGCTGCGCCACGCTTACCGGTCTTGGTAACCTTGTCGACCGCTGCCATGATTTGCCGGCGCGTCAGGTCTCCGACGCCACTACCTGCGTGCTCCTTGAGCCCGCGCCGCAACGCCGACATTGCCGGCTTCCAGTTGACGACCTGGCGTCCGGTCAACGACGTCTCGTAGGGACCATCTTCAACGATGAGGTCAGCCAGCATCGTGCGCAGCTTTTCGGCGGCCTGTTGCCGCCTCGCCTCGCGTTTCGCATCGTTCGGGTCCACGCCTTTGAACACCTCACCAGCGGCGATAGTGGCGGCCTTGCGAGCGGCCTTCTCATTATACTTGGGCCACGGGCCGAGGGTCTTGCGCTGGGTTCCCCTCACTCCCGGCTTGGAGAAGAGATATACCCACGTCCGACCGCCAGTGGCACGCATGCGCAAGGCGAGGCCGGGCAGCTTGTCGTCGTGGAGATAATGCTGCGCCTTGCCGGGCGGCAACGTGGCGTTGCGGATCACTGCGTCGGTGAGTGTCAGTTGGTTGGTCGACTCCGGCATGGTTCCTGCGCTCCCTGTCGCGGTGTGCCCCGCAGACGCCCGGATCATCCAAGCGACGGGAAAGTGGTCATTGACTTTCCTTCGCTTTTCCCGTCTCGGGGCACACCCAGCGTGGAAGGACGGCCCTTGAAGCACATAAGGGCAAAGACCTTCCCCGATTTGTGTGCCCCAAGGGAAAATCTGCGGCGGGCACAACGGGGGCACACAAAATGCAGTATGGCCGCTTATGGCCCACTGGGGTCAAAACGAACATAAGCCGCTGTAATAGAATGAATTATTTCGACAACACTATGGCCGCGTGCGGTCTACTTGGATCTACGGATTGTGGTTCACACGGGAGAGGTCCAAGGTTCGATCCCTTGTGCGTCCACCATTCCCCTTCGGGACCGCTTCATCAAAAATATCGAAAACAACCCCATGCAAAGTAGCCGACGCGTTAGCGGCGGCGGCCTTGCGTTTCCGGCTCACTGCCGGCGGCGCTGCGGTGCGGATGACGGCTTGGCGTTGCGCCGGCTGAGCTCGCCGAGCAGGTCGCGAACGGCGCCGTCGAGTTCGTCGGGTGGCGGGATGGCGTGATCGGCGTGCTGCGTGCCGGCCCGCCGATACCAGCCGGAGGCGGAGCTGTCGTCATTCGCGGCGCGAACCTGCGGCGCACGAACGTGAGCGCGCGAGGCGGATCCCCGCCGCCGGCGCGAGATCAGCTCGCGTGCGCCGTACCCCGAGATGAAACCGATCCCGGCGACGAGAGCGACAATCAGAAGCTCAAGCATCGTGTTGCCCCCAATCACCGTGCCGCAATGCAATATGCGCGACAATGCGGCGGCGGCTTGACCGGGCCGGTTCCTTTTCACTGTATCGAGCACAACCCTGCCCCTCGGAATCGTACGGGGTTTTGTTTGCAGGCCTCCTCGGCTACCTTCCCGGAACTCGCGGGGGCCGGAGTCTGGATGCGCAAGGGCAACGACTACATTTTGAAGCTGCGGCCTTGGTCGTTGTCGACATTCGTCGTCGCCCTGCTTGCGGTGGTGCTGGCCACCGCGACCCAGGAGATGTTCTCGAGCTTCGGCATGCAGTTCTATTTCGCGGGCTTCGTGCCGGCGATCCTGATCGCCGGCCTGATGGGCGGCGCGCCCGCCGGCGCGTTTGCGACCATCATCACGGTACCGATCGTCTGGTGGGCGTTCATGCCGCCCTATTTCGAGTTCGGCTGGCCGACGGCCGGCGACTATGACAGCCTGGCGATGTTCCTGCTGTCGAGCGCGCTCTTGGTCTGTTTCTCGCAGCTCTATCGGGAAGCGCTGGCAATTCTGCGGAAGTAGCGGACGACCCAGGCCGCGGCCCGGCCGCCGGCGATAGCGCACCGGTTGCCTTGTCGTGGATCGTTCGCTCTCAGATCCCGAACATCCAGATCGCGACGATGGTGGCCAGCGTTGCCACGCCGCTGATGGTCCAGCCCGCCGCGTAGAAGGTGTCCTCGGGGGCGGTGTCGAGCACCGTATTGGTGGTTTCCGTCATTGACCGCCAGCGCATGGCGTCTCTCCTCGGAACTCCTGCCCGGCCAGATAACGCGGCGCCCGGTTCCCGGTTCCGCAGCGGCCATGCCGTTCACGCAGAGCTCACGGATTGCTGATCGGTGCCGCGGAACCCTGCGACATTCTGTCCCGTTGAGGCTCGCCGGAAACCAACTTGGGAGAACATCCGATGCGAACACTGATCCTCGCCGCCACCGCCCTTGCCTTCGTCTCGTCCACCGCGCTCGCGCAGGACAAGGCGGGCGGCAGCCCGGCCCCCGCCGCGCAGAGCGGCGACACCGCGACCAAGGGCGAGGCGGCCAAGGCGCCGAAGAAGAAAGCGAAGAAGACCGCCAAGAAATCGAGCGCCAAGACCGGTGCCGCCGCCACCGGCGCTGCCCCGACCGGCAGCGATGCCACCAAGCAATAAACAGAAACAATCGCGCTCGGTGATCCAACTGGCGACCACGGACTTGCCGAGCACGGACTTGTCGAGCACGGAAAAGGCCGCCCGAAGGCGGCCTTTTTACTGTCTCGGTGCGGATGTTGCCTCGGCCCGTCGCGTCGCAATCGAGTGCGCCGACCACCTCGGGCAGTGGAAAGTTGGGGCAGTGGAAGTTGGATCAGTGCAGGCTGGACCAGCGAGCGTTGGACCAGCGAATTCAGGTGCGGGAGGGGGAGCGAAAGAGTTGCGGAGCTGATAATCCGCACCGCCATCGGATCGTTCTGAAAATTGACCACCAGCTCCAGGAATTGCTCCACCTCCCGCACCTTCTGTTGTGCCGCGCGTGCAGGGGCGACGCATGATCCAAACGGGCTATCACTGCAAACGCGAGGAAAGATTCACCGATAGACTTAATGCGGAGCGCCATCGTCGCGCCTGTTCGCGAGCCCGCTCTCGCGTAGCCGCTCGGCAAACCAGAGCGAAGTCGCGCTATCGATGGCTCCGCCGGCATAGACCTCGGTAAAGCTCACCCCGCCTTGTCCGACGATCACCAGCACGCCCATCGCATAGGCAAACCAGACATTCGGATCGGTCAGCGCCTGCAGCTTGCGCTGATCGTGCTCGATCGGCTGGTGATTGCTGTCCTTGCGCAGTTCGATGGCCAGGAGATTGTTCGGGATGTCGCGCTGATGCACGACGATATCGGGATAGATCGACTTGCCGAGATGGTCGTCGGTCGAGCTCCCTGAGCCGCGCGGCAGCCGCAGCGTGCGTTCGCCGAGCCGGTCGTAGTTGCAATCGACCTGCCAGCCGGAAAATTGCCGCTCGACATAGACCGCCAGCCGGTGAGTGAGCGTTCGCTCGCCGAGATCGCGCTCCAGCAGGAACATCTCCTGCGCATAGAATTCCTCCACGGCGGCGATCACCTTGTTCAGCTCGGTCTGCATCGACGCCTCCGACTGGACTGGGCCGCCGCCGCGGCCTTTCAGCTACGCCTCTACATATGCACTTCGATCAGCCGCGGTCCCGGCTCCGCGACGGCTTCCGCGAGCGCCTTGTTGAACTCGTCGGCCGTCGTCACCGCCCTGCCCGGCACCCCCATGCCCCTGGCGAGCGCGACGAAGTCGAGCGTCGGCCGGTCGATCTTCAGCATGTCCTGAGCCCGCTTGCCCGGCTCGCCGGCGCCGACGCCGTCGAACTCGCCGCGCAGGATCTGATAGATGCGGTTGGCGAACACAATGGTCACGACGTTGAGCCCTTCGCGCGCCTGGGTCCACAGCGACTGGATCGTGTACATCGCGCTGCCGTCGCCGACCATGCAGATCACCTTGCGGTCCGGACAGGCGACCGCCGCGCCGGTTGCCACCGGCGTCGAGAAGCCGATCGAGCCGCCCATGTTCTGCAGCCAGTCATGCGGCGCGGCCGCCGCCGTCGGCGGGAAGAAGCCGCGGCCCGTGGTGACGGATTCATCGACCATGATGGCGTGCTCGGGGATCGCGCACGCAATCGCCTGCGCGATCGTGGCGTGGTCGAGCGCACCGGTCGGCTCGACCAGTTCCTGCAATTGCTGCGGCTTGACGTCCTGCGCGGTCGCATGCAGCGCGCCCGCGAGCGCCTCGAGCGCCGCGACCGAATTCTCGCCCCAGGCGGTCATGCGATGCACCTCGCAGCCTTCCGCCTTCAGCATGCTCGGCTTGTTCGGATAGGCGAAGAACGCCACGGGATCGTTGGCCTCGACCAGCACGATGTGACGGAATTTCTTCAGGATCGGCAACGCCTGCTCGATCACATAGGGAATGCGGTTGATCGAGAAACGGCCGCGGCCGCGCGCCATGCGCGGGTGATAGGTCTGGCCCATCACCGTGCAGCCGGTCTTGCCGGCGATGCGCTCGGCGAGCGCCAGCCCGTGCTCGGTCAGCGCGCTGCCGGTGACGAGCAGCAGCGTATGCGCGGCATCGCCATGCAGGATCTTCGCCGCGGTGTCGACCGCCTGCGGCGAATAGCTCGGACGCTGCGTGTCCACGGGCACCTCGGCGATGCCGTCGGCTTCGTTCCAGGCGGTGTCGGCCGGCAGGATCAGGGTCGCGATCTGCGGCGGCGCGCTCCTGGCGGCGGCGATCGCAGCCGCGCCGTCGGCGGCGACCGCCTTGGCATCCGGCGAGGTGCGCACCCAGGACGACATCGGCCGCGCCAGGCCCTCGATGTCGGATGTCAGCGGCGCGTTGTAGCCGATGTGGTAGGTGGCATGCTGACCGACGATGTTGACGATGCCGGAATGCGCCTTCTTGGCGTTGTGCAGATTGGCAAGGCCGTTGGCGAGGCCGGGCCCGAGATGCAGCAGCGTCGAGGCCGGCGTTCCCTTCATGCGGAAATAACCGTCGGCCGCACCGGTCACCACGCCTTCGAACAGACCGAGCACGCAGCGCATGCCCGGGACCTTGTCCAGCGCCGCGACGAAATGCATCTCCGAGGTGCCGGGATTGGTAAAGCAGACATCCACGCCGCCTGCGACCAATGTCCGCACCAGACTTTCCGCACCATTCATGCTCTCGCTCCCGTTTCGAGATGTTCTTGAGGTCGCTCAGAGTATGATCCGATCCGATTGAATCGGATCATGCTCGTATCCTTTTGTTTGGTCGCTTTTTCTTCACGCGAACCGGTGCCCACTTCGCTTGAAAACGCTCCAGCTTTTGTTTGGTCGCGCTTTCTTGACGCGAACCGGTACCCACTTCGCTCGAAAACGCTCCAGATCAACCATTCTTCAGCCGCTTCGTCAAAGGCTTGGCCGGACAATGCAGGTATCGCTTCCGATCTGTTGCCTTTTTAAACCGTGTTGTTCGAAAATGCCTGAGGTCACGGCTTCGTCGCTTGCGAAACGCCGGCAATTGTGGCCTCTCTGACTACATATTTGATTGTTCGCGAGGACGACGACCATGCGCCCGATTGCCTTGATGTTTGCCGCGCTCACGATCCTGGCAGGTGCCGGCCAGGCCCACGCCCAGTTCTTCGACTCTCGCGGCTATCAGTCCGAAGCCCCGAGTTTCTTCGGCGGCGGAGGCGCAAGCCCGATCCCACGCACCACCGTCAACTACCCGACCAACTACGCCCCCGGCACCGTCGTGGTGAACACCGCCGAGCGCCGGCTCTATCTGGTGCTGGCGAACGGCCAGGCGCTGCGCTACGGCATCGGCGTCGGCCGCGACGGCTTCCGCTGGAGCGGTGTCCACCGCATCTCCGCAAAGAAGGAATGGCCGTCCTGGACGCCGCCGTCGCAGATGCTGCGCCGCCGCCCCGATCTGCCGCGCCACATGAACGGCGGTATCGAGAACCCGCTCGGCGCGCGCGCGATGTATCTCGGCTCGACGCTCTACCGCATCCACGGCTCGAACGAACCGGAGACGATCGGCCAGGCCGTCTCGTCGGGCTGCTTCCGCATGACCAACGACGACGTCACCGACCTCTATGGTCGCGTCTCGGTCGGCACCACCGTGGTGGTGAAGAACAACTGATCGCGTCGATTTCAACGGAACCAGGCGCCGCCATTCGGCAAGATCGCTGATCCCGCCTTGCGCTGCCGCAAACCTTGCGGCAGCGTTGTCACAATGCCCCAGCACCGTCCTTCGATCCTCGTCCTTCTTGCCGTAGCGCTCGCCGCTTGCCTCGCTGATGCCGCGCTGCCCGCGGCCGCCAACGAGGTACCGGCGATCGCCGCGCGCCAGCGCAACGAGAAGAAGGTCTTCACCGACGCCGAGATCGTGGAGGGCTTTCTGAAGACCGCGTTCGGCGCCGAATATCATCTCGCCGGGCGGGTCGACCGAATCCGCAAGTACGACAGTCCGGTGCGCGTGTTCGCCGACGGCAGCCGCGCCGACCGCAAGGCCCAGCTCGCCAGGGTCGTCGCCGACATCCGCAGCAAGGTGCAGCATCTCGACATCGCGATAACCGAGAACAACGAAGCGGCCAATGTCGTGGTCAAGCTGGTGCGCGACCGCGAGCTGTACCGCACGATCGCGACTTTCTACGGCCAGGAGCGCGCCAGGGAGATCCGCTCCTCGCTCGACCCGCAATGCCTGTCCGGCTTCCGCAAGAACGAGAACTACGAAATCGAGCATTCCGACGTGATCCTCACCGTCGACAACGGCGATTTCGTCTTCCTCGACTGCGCCTATGAGGAGCTGTTGCAGTCGCTCGGCCCGATCAACGACACCGCCACCGTGCCCTGGACCATGTTCAACGACAACGTCTCGATGGGCTATTTCGACGTCTACGACCAATATCTGCTCAACCTGCTCTACGACCCCCGCATCAAGCCCGGCATGACCGTGCAGGAGGTCAAGGCCGTGCTGCCCGCCGTCCTCGCCGACGTCCGCGCCTGGGTGGCGAAGGTGAACCATCTGGAGTGAGGGTGGCGGCCTCCGTCGATCGGCGCACACGCTCGCGGCATTCACAGCCGTCGTCCCGGCGAAGGCCGGGACCCATACGCCGCAGCGGGTGTTGTGGATGGGACTCGTCGTTCCGAGATCGCGCAACAATGAACTTCGGTGGCAATGGGTCCCGGCCTTCGCCGGGACGACGATGAAGTCGGAAAGCAGTCCAGGTCCCCTCATCCTGAGGCGCACTCGCGCATCTCGAAGGATACACGGCCACAGTCAGGCCGTCGTGGTTCGAGACGGCCGCTGCGCGGCCTCCTCAGCATGACGGTGATGGAATGAGCGCGCGATCTCCCCAATCGTCGTCCTGGCGAAAGCCAGGACCACCGCACTTGATGATGAACGAGATCGCGGCCACAGCATCGCGCAACAATCGACATTTGGGGTAATGGGTCCTCGCCAGGACGACGAGGATGGTTCTCGCGCGACGTAACGTAGCGTCATTGCGTAGTCCTCGCCCGGCTTTGACCGGGCGATCCAGTATTCCAGAGACAGTCATTGTTGAACCGCGCGCACCGAAGGCATGGTTGCGTGGCGGCGGTCCTGAATTCTCGCATTGGTTGTATTATAATCGCATGACAATGCACGACGCAGGTCGGATGCGCGCCAAAAAAGTGTGCTATAAGCACGTGCGATGATCGAGCTTCCCCGTACCCAGGCCTTGCGTTGCTTCATCACGGTTGCCCGTGAGGGCACGGTATCGCGCGCAGCGGCGATGCTGAAACTGACCCAGCCCGCGGTCAGCCTGCAGCTGAAGGCACTCGAGGAAAGCACCGGGCTGCAGCTGTTCAACCGCACGCCCAGCGGATTCACCCTGACCGAGGCCGGCGCAGCGCTGCTGCCGCTGGCGCACCGGGCGGTCGCGGCCGCCTCCGATTTCAAGGCGATGGCGGACTCGCTGAACGAGGCACAGCGCGGCACGCTGCGCGTCGGCACCATCCTCGACCCCGAATTCACCCGGCTCGGGCCGTTCGTGCGCAGCCTTGCGATGTCCTCGCAGCGCACCGAAGTCTTCCTGCGCCATGGCGTGAGCGACGACGTGCTGGCGCAGATCGGCCGCGGCGAACTCGACGTCGGCTACTATGTCGACGCCACGCCGCAGGACCAGCTCGTCCATCACAGCTTCACCGAACGGACCATCGTCGACGGCCGCTACCAGCTCGCCCCGCTGCTTTGCTACGACTACCGGGTGATCGCACCGATCGCCTGGCGCGATCGGGTGATGGGCAAGGGCTGGGCCGAGCTCGCCGAGCTGCCCTGGCTCGCGACACCGCCGCACTCCGGCCACCGGCGGCTGCTCGACGACATCTTCCGTCCGCTCGGCGCATTGCCGAAGCGGATCGGCTACACCGACCAGGAAGAGGCGATGATCGACTTCGTCGAATCCGGCCTCTGCCTCAGCCTCGCACGCGACAACGTGCTGGCGCCGCGGATGGCGCGGCCGCATCAGTTCGTGGTCGCCGACAAGGTGAAGCTGACCTGCGATCTCTCCTTCGCCAGCCTCGCCGCCCGCCGCCAGGAGCCGGTGATCGCCCACGCCTTCGCAAGCGTGCGCGCGGTATGGAATATCAAGCCGACGATCGCCGGCGCCGGACCGACGCGGACACGAAAGGTCGCGAAGAACGTGTGACGCAGACGCTCGGCTTAGGCCGCGGCGACCAGCGGCCTCGTCATCTCAGCCATTGTCGGCACCAGCGACGGCGCTTCACAGTCCTGCAGAGCGAGCTCGTTGACCAGCTCGCGCAGCCTTGGCGGCAGATCGGCGTAATCGCCGCGCAGGGCATGGCGCAGCCGTTCGCCAATCTCTTCGCAGATGGCGCGCGCGTGCTCGGACGCAATCGGATGAGGCTCAATCATGGACGTGGACCGCTGGCGATGACTGCGCGCCGTCCCACTGCACTTCCGCAACCACGGATCCCGCATGTGCACATGCGATCAAGACGAGGATCCGAACAATACTGGACATGTTCGTACTCCCTTTTCTGATCCTTCAATAACAGCGAGACGTTGCCGCCCGATTAGGGAAACTGGTTCCCGCGGCCTTTAAGGGAGTGGTAAACGCGAAGTTTCAGGACCGAACCGAAGCTGGGTCAGAAATTTGGCCGGGCGCCGTCGACCCAACCGATCGCGGACAATTTGAGGCCTCGGGCCGCAGAGCGCGCGAACCTTGCCCGAGCGCAGTCCGGTGTCCCCAATCAGGGGGACAGACGGATCGGGCGGAATCAATATGATGCGCGACCGGACGGCGGTCGGCTATCATCGGCCGCAGATAAAAAGAACCTGCTGGGAGGAGTTGCAATGAAGCTGGCCATGGCCGGACTGTTGACATTTGCGAGCGCGATCCTGATTGCGCCGGGCGCGCGTGCCGACATCAAGGTCGGCGTCGTGGTGTCCGGATCCGGACCGGGATCGGCGCTCGGCCAGCCGCAGATGCGCACCATCGCCGCGCTGCCGAAGGAGATCGGCGGCGAGAAGGTGACCTATATCGCGCTCGACGACGAGTCCGACCCGACCAAGGGCACGCAGAATGCGCGGCGCCTCGTGATCCAGGACGGCGTCGATATCCTGATCGGCTCCTCGCTCACCCCGGTGACCATGCCGATGCTCGACGTCGCCGTGGAGAGCAAGACGCCGATCATCTCGCTCGCGGCGGCGACCGCGATTGTGCAGCCGATGGACGACCGCCGCCGCTGGGCGTTCAAGGTGGTGCCCAATGACGACCTGATGGCGGCGGCGATCCTGAAATACATCGCCAAGTCCGGCATCAAGACGCTCGGCTATATCGGCGTCTCCGACGGCTATGGCGAAGGCTACTACAAGGAGGTGTCGCGGCTCGCCCCGCAGCTCGGCCTCACCGTGACGACGCATGAGGTCTATGCGCGGGCCGACACCAGCGCGATGGGCCAGGCGCTCAAGGTGATCGCGACCAATCCGGAAGCGGTGTTCATCGCCTCCGCCGGCACGCCCGCCGTACTGCCGCAGGAGGCGCTGCGCAGCCGCGGCTATGCCGGCAAGATCTTCCAGACCCATGGCGTGGCCTCGGAGGAGTTCATCAAGCTCGGCGGCGCCAATGTCGAGGGCGCGATCTTCACCGGCGAAGCCTTCACCATCGCCGACGATCTGCCGGCGAACGATCCGTTCCGCCAGGTGCGTGACGAGTTCGTGTCGTCCTACGAGAAGGCCAACGGCTCGAGGCCGAACATCTTCGGCGCGCATCTGTGGGACGCCGTCACGCTGTTCAAGCGGGCGGCGGCGAATGCGCTCAAGACCGCAAAGCCCGGCACGGCGGAATTCCGCGCCGCGCTGCGCGACGAGCTCGAGCGCGGCAAGGACGTCTATCTGAACAACGGCCTCTCGACCATGAGCCCGACCGATCACAACGGCTATGACGAGCGTTCGGCGTTCCTGATCAAGGTCGAAGGCGGCAAGTTCAGGCTGGTGAAGTAGCGAGGGAGCGTCGGCGGCTGCGCCGTCACACCTTGCCGGCGCCGCTGCAGATGCCCTTCAGCGCCTGCCATTCGGCCGATGACAGCAGCGGCGGACCGTCGGGCCGGCTGGCGGCATCGGCCTTGTCCATGCGCGCGAGGCGGTCCTCGGTCAAGGGATGGCTGGAGACGAGCGAGAGCCCCTTGCCGCCCTCCTTGCCGGTGACGCGGAACATCAGTTCGCCCATCGGCTTGGCCGGACGGCCGAGCTTGTGCATGGTCTCGATCGCGAAGCTGTCGGCGTTGGTCTCGGCGTCGCGCGAATAGGACGACGTCACCAGCGAGCGCGAGGCGAAGATCAGCGCGCCGGAGCCGGTGACGTCACCGAACAACAGCCCGATCAGGAACGAGGTGCCGCCGTTGTGGATCAATTCGCGCATGCTGTCGCGGTGCCGGAGATGGCCGAGCTCATGCGCCAGCACGCCGGCGATCTCGTCGGGGTTCTCGGCTTTCTCCAAGAGTCCGTCGAACAGATAGACCTTGCCGCCGGGCAGCGCGAAGGCGTTCGGCACCGACGTCGCTAGCACGCCCGACTGCACCGACGTATCGAAGCCTGCGGACTGCCGCAACTTGCCGACCAGCTTCGCGAACGCCGCCTGGCCGGCCGGATTGCTGCACGGCTTGCCGTCGAACAGCACCTTGACCTGCGCCTCCGCGACATCGCCGATGCGACGCTCGAACGAGTCGGGCACCAGCGGCGTCAACCGCTCGGCGGCGAGCGGCACGCCGAACAGCACCACCAGCACGATCGACACCGCGGCCGCGAGCGACCAGCCGACGATCGCGGCGACGCCCCTGCGGTTCGGCAAATCCGCCTCGAGCGTGTCGCAGCGCGCGACCAGCGCGGCGATCAGCCCGGCGTCGCGGATGTCGAGCCGCGCCAGAGGCGGTGCGGTCAGGCAGCTCAGCCGCAACAGGCCGGACGGGCTGTCGGCGCGGCGGATGTCGTGAAACACCCAGCGCGCGAGCAGTGCGCCGTCTTCGCGGATCTCCAGTGCGTCGGACAGTCTGAGTGCGACGATGCGCCGCCGGTTCGACAGGCCGTCGAAGAAGACGCCGCCGGGAGCCGGCGCCGCGGAATTGGTCTGACCGGAATCGGATTCCATGGAGCTAGAAGCCCCCGACGTCGAGGCCATCGGCAAAGCCTTCGCCGAGCGCGTTGGCGAGCTCGCCGCGCGCGGTGACGTTGGCGGCCGCCTGGATGTTGTGCACGATGGTCGAGGACAGCACCCGGACCCAGAGATCGCGCATCAGATAGACGCGCAACACCACGTTCAGCGCCAGCGCAAAGGCGAGGTAGCCGATGCCGAGCAGCACGATCAGCGGAATGCTCTTGGCGAACGCCTCGGTCCTGAAGAAGTCCGCGATCGAGGAGCCGTCCATGCTGGCGACCAGCAAGGTGCAGAGCGCGAGATAGGCCGCGAACACCACGCCGAGCAGCACGACCCAGCCGATCACCTTCCAGTACAGGCCGATCAGCGCGCCGCGGCGGAGGGTGGATTCCAGCCTCACTTCGCCGAAGCGGATTCCCGACAGCCACCAGCGCCACTCGACCGCCTTGAACGCGGCATAGGCGAACGGGGCGAAGATCGTGCTGTAGAGCGCGAACGGCATCAGGACCCAGAGCCACCAGCCCCGCGCGAAGAACTCCCAGCCGCGGCCGTCGAACGAGCCTTGAAGGTCGCCGTAATAGGAGTGCCGCATCTTGTAGCGTTCGAGCGCCGCCTCGCGCCACGGCAGCGCGAGGCCGAGCGTGATCACGACCAGCACGCCCCAGAGCGAGGCCTTGAGCGCATAGACCCAGCCCGAGCCGCTCATCCAGAAGCGGACGCCGCGCCACACCGTGCGGGTCAGGCGGTAACGCCGCGCGCGATAGATCGCGAACTGGCCGAACAAATAGAAGAAGGCGACCAGCGGCAGCGAGGCGAACGCCTTGAAATGCTCCGCCTCGATGCCGATCAGGAAATAGCCGAGATAGATCGGCACCAGGATCGCGAGCGCGACCAGGAAGCCGATCAGGAGCTCCTTGCCGCGGCCGGTATATTCCGGCGCGTCGCCATCGATCTGGCTGTTCGACCACAGATGACGGCGGATGTCGGTGGTGAGCCAGAACCGGTAGAAGCCGACCGTGACCAGTTCGAGCCCGGCGCCGCGCGCGACCAGGCGAAAGAACTCCTTCCGGTTCCCTGAAAACGCCACCGGCATCGGCGGCGGGGCCGGTTGCGGAGGCGGCTGCGGCGGCCCCAGCGGGGTCCAGCTCATGTCGTTCACGGGATGGCTCCTGGCGGGACAATCTCTGGGTATCAAAAGCACAGATTTGTCGTCGCGAGTGTGATCCAGGTTTCACACAAGGTCGAGATCGCCGGCCGATTTTTGGCGGGATGCGGTTGGCCATGCCTTAACGGCAATGCCGGAAAGCGCGCAGTCCTCGATCGACCGCCGGCGTCGAACCCCCGGGCGGCAATGACATACTTAACGATCAGGCGATGGAGGCGAAGCCGCCGCCGCAAAGCGAGGAAACCGCAGCGATGAACAGATGGATCCTGTCAGCATGCCTCCTGACGCTCACGGCAGCTCCGGCCGCTGCCGTCGACGTGCGGCTCGATTCCTATCGCAATCCAAAGAGTGAGAATTTGCGCATCTTCAATCACATGTACCTCGACGGCGTCAGGGGCGGCCTGATGGCGTCCAATGCCTGGCTGAAACGGCATGGCGGCCAATTGTTGTTCTGCATGCCCGACGACCTCGCACTGAGCAGCGAGCAGACCGAAGAGATCATGCTCAAGTCCGCCGACAAGCGGTCGGCGAAAGGTGAGATGGTGATCGCTCTCCTGCTGCTGTGGGGGATGCAGGACACCTACCCCTGCGAAAAGCCCGCCGGCGAGAAGACCGGCAGTCAATAAACGGCGCCGGCACCGTTCGCACGCCGCCGCCCGGCCAGATCAAACGCCGTTTCAAACGGGCGTGGTCGCGGCCGCAGCCCCTCCCCGCCGGAAAAGCCCGGATTCGGCCGCTTTGGCCTGACATCAATGCGGCCAAATGCGCGTCGAGAGCCCTTGCGCAAACCGCGGAATGAGAATGTAATTCGGTAAAACATGCCGCGCCGGCCATGCCCCGGCAGCTCAAACGGTTGAGGAGCCGCTCATGCACGGGACCATCGATCTCGTCGACAACACGAATCTGGACGCCGCACGCGAACGCGCCAATTCGCTTGCGCTTTCGGACTACGATCCCGGCAATCCCGAGCTGTTCAAGACCGATACCTTCTGGCCGTATTTCGACCGGCTGCGCCGCGAGGATCCGGTGCACTACTGCAAGGACTCGATGTTCGGTCCGTACTGGTCGATCACCCGCTACAACGACATCATGGACATCGAGACCAACCACTCGGTGTTCTCCTCGGCCGCCTCGCTCGGTGGCATCACCATCCGCGACGTACCGCCGGATCTGCGCCGCGAAAGCTTCATCGCGATGGACCAGCCGCGCCATTCGGCGCAGCGCAAGACCGTGGCGCCGATGTTCACGCCGACGCACCTCGACGAGCTCGCCACCAACATCCGCAAGCGCTCGACCGAGTGCCTCGACAATCTGCCGCGCGGCGAGGTGTTCGACTGGGTCGACAAGGTCTCGATCGAGCTGACGACCCAGATGCTCGCGGTGCTGTTCGACTTCCCCTGGGAAGACCGCCGCAAGCTGACGCGCTGGTCCGACGTCGCGACCACCCTGCCCGGCGCCGGCGGCCTCGTCGCCACCGAAGACGAGCGGCAGGCCGAACTGATGGAATGCGCGAGCTATTTCGCAAGGCTGTGGAAGGAGCGCTCGAACCAGCCGCCGAAGAGCGATCTGCTCTCGATGATGGCGCACAGCGACGCCACGCGGAACATGGACCCGAAGAACTTCCTCGGCAATCTGATCCTGCTGATCGTCGGCGGCAACGACACCACGCGCAACACGCTGTCCGGCAGCATCTATGCGCTGAGCAAGCATCCGGAGCAGTACCGCAAGCTGCGGGAGAACCCGGCGCTGATCGACAGCTTCGTGCCCGAGGTGATCCGCTGGCAGACGCCGCTCGCCCATATGCGGCGCACCGCGCTCGCCGACTACGAGTTCCGCGGACGCCAGATCAAGAAGGGCGACAAGGTGGTGATGTGGTACGTCTCGGGCAACCGCGACGAGGAAGCGATCGAGAAGCCCTACGAGTTCCTGATCGACCGCGCCCGGCCGCGCACCCATATCTCGTTCGGCTTCGGCATCCACCGCTGCGTCGGCCTGCGGCTTGCCGAGTTGCAGCTCAAGATCATCTGGGAGGAGATCCTCAAGCGCTTCGACACCATCGAGGTGGTGGAGGAGCCGCAGCGGGTGTATTCCAGCTTCATCAAGGGCTACGAGACGCTGCCAGTGCGCATCGCCGCCTGACGCGTCGCGAGCCAACCGGGATCAAGGAACATGAACGTCCAGACCGCCATCCGTGCCGACCGGGCCGAGCTGCTGCGCCAGGCCCGCGAGGAAGCGTATTCGACACCGCTCAAGGATTTTCATCCCGGCGCGCCAAAACTGTTCCAGAACGACACGTTGTGGCCGTGGTTCGAGCGGCTGCGCCAGGAAGAGCCGGTGCACTACTGCACCAATGCGCCGATCGAGCCGTATTGGTCGGTGGTGAAGTACAACGACATCATGCATGTCGACACCAGCCACGGCATCTTCTCCTCGGACTCCACGCTCGGCGGCATCTCGATCCGCGATGTGCCGCCCGGCTACGACTATCCGAGCTTCATCGCGATGGACCAGCCGAGGCACGCCCATCAGCGCAAGACCGTGTCGCCGATGTTCACGCCCACGCATCTCGACGAGCTGGCAAAGCTGATCCGGCAGCGCTCGGCCAGCGTGCTCGACAATCTGCCGCGCAACGAGACCTTCAACTTCGTCGAGCGCGTCTCGATCGAATTGACCACCCAGATGCTGGCGACGCTGTTCGACTTCCCCTGGGAGGAGCGGCGCAAGCTGACGCGCTGGTCCGACGTCTCCACCGCGCTGCCGAAGAGCGGCGTCGTCAACTCGCCGGAGCAGCGGCGGCAGGAGATGGACGAGTGCTACGCCTATTTCTCGAAGCTCTGGAACGAGCGCGTCAACGCCCCGCCGCGCAACGACCTTTTGTCGATGATGGCGCATAGCGACGCCACGCGGCACATGGACCCCGACAATCTGATGGGCAACATCATCCTGCTCATCGTCGGCGGCAACGACACCACGCGCAACACCATGAGCGGCTCGGTGCTGGCGCTGCACGAGCATCCCGACCAGTTCAGGAAGCTGAAGGAGAATCCCGCACTGATCGACACCATGGTGCCGGAGGTGATCCGCTGGCAGACGCCGCTGGCGCATATGCGGCGCACCGCGCTTGTCGACACCGAGATCGGCGGCAAGACGATCAGGAAGGGCGACCGCGTCGTGATGTGGTATGTCTCCGGCAACCGCGACGACGAGGTGATCGATCGTCCGAACGAGTTCATCATCGACCGCCCGCGGCCGCGCATCCACCTGTCGTTCGGCTTCGGCATCCACCGCTGCGTCGGCATGCGGCTCGCCGAGCTGCAGCTTCGGATCGTCTGGGAAGAGATGCTGAAGCGCTTCAACCGCATCGAGGTGGTCGGTGAGCCGAAGCGGGTCTATTCCAGCTTCGTCCGCGGCATCGAGAACCTGCCGGTGCGGATCCCGGGCTGAAGCCAGATTGTCCTTGGCCACAAAGACGATCGGCCCTATGTCTTCCCGGGCGTGGTAATTGATGCACCGCGTCTTGCAGCTCGGGCCAGTTGACGGAACATGAACCGAAAAGAGCGGCGTGCGGCCGGGAAGCAACGGGACGCGTCCAGCAAAAACGCACCTGCCTTCGGTTCCACGGGTGTCAGCATTGGCGGCCTCGCCGCTGAGGCCAGCCGCTTCTACGGGATGCGACGCTTCAACGAAGCGCAGGAGATCTGCCGGCAGCTTCTCGCGCGCGATCCTGGCCATGTGCAGAGCCTGAATCTTCTCGGCCTGATGGCGCAGGCTGCCGGCGATCACCGGGCTGCAGCAAAGATGTTCACCAAGGCGATTGCCTCGGACGAGGTCAATGCCGCCTGCCATTACAACGCCGGCAATTCCTACCAGGCGCTGGGCAATCGCAGCAAGGCGGCCGCGCATTTCAGCAAGGCGCTGGCGCTCGGCATGGACGCGAAGGCGGTCGGCTTCATCCTGCAGAGCCCGACCGTCACCACCTATGCCGGGCGGATTGCAAGCAAGTGGCCGCTACCGGTCACAAGCGTCGAATTGTTCGGCAGCGAGGGTGTCGCCCCGCTCGCGAACGACCTGTTCCTGCGCTGCGCGATGGAAACCACCACGCTGGCGAGCATGCAGCTTGAGGTGCTGTTCGGATATGCGCGGGCCGAGCTGTTGCGGCTCGCGAGCAAGCCGGATCAGGATGACGTCGACGACGATATCGTAGCCTTTGCCTGCGCGCTCGCCCGGCAATGCTTCATCAACGAACATGTCTATGCGCAGACCGGGGCGGAGAGCGAAGACGCGGGCGCGCTGCGCGACCGGTTGCTGCAGGACCTGGCATCAGGCGCTGCGATCGCGCCGCTCACGCTCGCCGCTGTCGCCGCTTACTTCCCGCTTCATGCCTTGCCGACGGCGGACGCGCTGCTGCGCCGGGATTGGCCCGCGGCCGTCGCCGGCCTGTTGCGGGTGCAGCTTCGCGAGCCGCGCGAGGAGATCGAAGAGCGCAGCACTATTGCAGCGCTCACTCCGATCAGGAACGACATATCCGTCGAGGTGATGCGCCAATACGAGGAAAATCCCTATCCGCGCTGGACCGTCAACCCGTTGACGGCCTTCGCGGCCGATCGGGCGCGGGGAAGGACCGTCGCAACCGCGGACCAGCGAGCCGAACGGGATATCCTGATTGCCGGCTGCGGCACCGGCTCGCACGCGATCCAGATCGCGCAGGTCTATCCCAACGCCCGCCTGCTTGCGGTCGACATCAGCAGGACCAGCCTTGCCTATGCGCGCCGCAAGACGCGGGAGCTCGGCTTGCGCAACATCGAGTATGCGCAGGCGGACATCCTGGAGTTGGCCTCGATCGATCGCAGCTTCGACAGCATCGAGTCGGTCGGCGTGCTGCATCATCTTGCCGAGCCCTTGGCCGGCTGGCGCGTGCTGGTCTCGCTGCTGCGGCCGGGCGGCACGATGCGCATCGGGCTCTACAGCGATCTGGCGCGCCGCGTCATCGTCGAGGCCCGCGATCGCATCGCGGCGCGCAATTATCGCGCCACCGCCGGCGACATCAGACGTTGCCGGCAGGACATCTTCCGCGAAGCCGACAAATGGAAGCCGCTGATCGGCGCCAAGGATTTCTACAGCATGAGCGGCTGCCGCGATCTGCTGTTCAACGTCATGGAACACCGCCTGACGATTCCGGCGATCGCGGCATTCCTGAACGAGCATGGCCTGTCGTTCGAGGGGTTCGAGCCGTTTGACGATCCGGCGGTCCTCGACCGATTCCGCAAGCAGTTTCAGGGCACGGCCGACGAGACCAATCTCGATCAGTGGCACCGCTTCGAGGTCGATCATCCCGAGACTTTCTGGGACATGTACGTGTTCATGGCGGGCAAGAACGCGCGCTGACGGCAAGCTGCTGGAGCGTGAGGAGATGAGGTCGAATAGCGGCCGCGATGGCACCGCGCTCCCTCTCCCCGTTCTTACGGGGAGAGCGTTGGGGTGAGGGGCACTCTCCGCATAAGCGGTGATAGCTGTGTTTGCGGAAACTCCCCCTCACCCGGAACGCATCTAGCGATGCGTTCCGACCTCTCCCCGCACGCGGGGCGAGGTGAGCGGAGTTGGCCGCTCGATTCAAAGTAACCTCTCTAGCGCGCGTGCTGACCCTTGCTGGTCGGCAACGGGCAATTGGTGCAGACCCGGTCGTCGCACATCCGGCAGATCGTGAAGCGATCCATCTCGGATGTGTCCTGCCTTGCCAGCAGCTCGCGGATCAGCGTTGCGAGCTGCTTCCGCTCAGCGACCGACAGCACGTCGAGCAGCGACGTCACGGCTGAAATCCGCGACGCCAGCAGTTCATTCCGGGACGCAGCGCCCGATGCCGTCAGGTGCAAGGCGACTTCGCGGCCGTCCTTGCCCGCCCGGCGTTCGACAAGCCGATCCGAAACCAGCCGATCGACCAGGCGGACCGTTCCGGAGTGCGACAGGCCAAGAATCCGCCTCAGCTTGTCGTTGGTCATGCCCTGGCCATAGCCGATGACGATCAGCGCCGCGGGCGTTTCGCCGCCGCGGCCGACGACCTCGCGCGCGCCTTGCTCGATCCGATCCATGACAGCGAGCGACAGCGCGCCCAGCAGATTAGCGATTCCGTTTTCCATGCCGGGAACAATATGTGCGCTGCGCACAAAAA
The DNA here is from genome assembly GCF_054055815.1 of Bradyrhizobium sp. USDA 4503. NCBI lineage: Bacteria > Pseudomonadati > Pseudomonadota > Alphaproteobacteria > Hyphomicrobiales > Nitrobacteraceae > Bradyrhizobium > Bradyrhizobium sp. USDA 4503. The sequence goes on along the minus strand of NZ_JBSRXS010000001.1, from coordinate 7,445,138 downwards.
ACAACTTGACCAGATATGTGCGCTACGCACATATTTGCCCGGGAGCGCAACGACGACACAAATGGAGAGCAGCGATGACGACCCGAAGCACCGCACTGGCAACGCGTGACGCCGCCGGCAGCGAACCCGCCCTGAAATACGTGCAGGCCAACGGCGTGCGATTTGCCTATCTCGAACAGGGCAGCGGACCGCTCGTCATGTTCATGCACGGCTTTCCCGACAATGCCTGGTCGTACCGAAAGCAGCTGCAGGTGTTCGCGGATGCCGGCTATCGCGCGGTCGCGCCGTTCCTGCGCGGCTATGCGCCGACGGAGATTCCGGCCGACGGCATTTTCGATCCGATCGCGCTGGGCCAGGATCTCGAAGCGTTGATCGCGGCGCTGAGCGACGACGGACAGGCCTACGTCGTCGGCATGGATTGGGGCGGTACGTCAACCTTCCAGGCGCTGGCCACGGCGCCGTCGGCGATCAAGGCCGCGGTGGTCATGAACACCGCGCACCCGATCACAATCCCAAGCCTCCGGAGCGACCCCGATGCCGTTCGATCGGTTTTCCATGTCTATTTCTTCACGGTGCCTGGCGCTCACTCGGCGGTCAACATCGAGGGACTTCCCTTCGTCGACTACCTTTGGAAGCTGTGGTCGCCAACCCTGCAGAACGACGAGCATCTCCGCTCGGTCAAGGAGACGCTCAGCTCTCCCGGCACCATGAAGGCGGCGCTGAAATACTACAATGGCCTGGTCGATGCGGGAGTTGCGGGCCGCCTACCGATCAACGACATGCATACACCGACGCTGACAATCTATGGCGGCAACGATCCGACGGCGCGGTATTCGATCAAGGAAGAGCCGCTCTTCAAGGGACCACATCGGCGCATCGTCCTGCCCGATGTCGGCCACTTCCCGCACCTCGAGCGTGAGGCCGAGGTCACAGGTCTGATCATGGACTGGTTCACAACGCACGCCGCCGACTGAACGGACGTCACCACTTGCGGCCGCGTCAGCCACACCATCCTTCGAATTCTCTGACCAGGAGTGCGCGCAATGGACGCCACGACACAGCAGCACTACGCCGAAGCGTTTCACCGACTTCACAAGCAGGGCGATCCGCTCGTCCTGTTCAACGCCTGGGACGTCGCCACCGCCAAGGCGATCGCGAAGGCCTCGACGGCGGTGGCGACCAGCAGCGGCGCGGTCGCATCCGCGCTCGGCTACGCCGACGGCGAAAATGCCCCGCTCGACATCGTGGAAGGCTTGGTCTCGCGGATGACCGCGTCGGTGACGGTTCCGGTGTCGATCGATCTGGAGGCGGGTTATGGCGACACGCCGGATGCCGCCGCGCATTCGGCGGCAAGGATCCTGAAGGCCGGCGCGATCGGCATCAATATCGAGGACGGGCTTGTTGGCGGAAAGCGGCAGCTCGCCACTCCGGAGCAGCATGCCGCGAAGATCAGGGCGGTGCGGGACGCCGCGCAGAGACTCGGCGTTCACCTCTTCATCAATGCGCGAACCGATCCGTTTCTGCTGAAGTTCGGCTCGCCCGAGCAATGTCTGGATGAGGCGGCGCGACGTGCGAAGGTCTATGCCGATGCCGGCGCTGATGGAATTTTTGTACCGGGGCTCACCGACCTCGTACTGATCGCGAGGTTCGTTCAGCTCACGCCGCTGCCCGTCAACATCATGGTGACGCAAGGCGTGCCCGAAATCGGCGAGCTCGCCCGCGCCGGTGTTCGCAGGGTGAGCCTTGGGCCGTGGCCGATGATGGCGGCAATGCGTGTCATCGGACAGGCGGCCGCCGCGGTCGCCACGAGCAAGCAATACGGCGCGTTTCTACAGCCCGGCAGCTGAGCACGTGAGCGCACGCGATGTCACGGTCCGGCCGGACCGTTCAGCCCGTGCCGGCCGGACTACCAGGTTCATGAACGAGTCACTCGATCACTTCGTCTGCGCCGCTGACGACTGAAGCAGAGAACTCGTGGCCAAGCAGTTTGGCGGTCTTCAGGTTGATGACGAATTCGACCTTGGTGACCAGTTGGACCGGAAGATCGGCAGGCTTCTCACCCTTCAGAACCCGGCCGGCATAGACGCCCGCGCGTCGATGCGACTGCACGAAATCTCCGCCATAGCTCATCAAGCCTCCGGCTGTCGGGAAATCCCGGGTCTGCGTGATTGCGGGAACACGATACTTCAGTGCGAGATCGGCCAATCGCCGGCTGCGAAATGCAAAATAGGGATCGGAGGTGAAAACAAGCGCGTTTGTCGAATCTCTCTCTACGGAAGCAAATACGGCTTCAAACTCCTCTTCCTTGCTTGCCCTCGATATCTGCAGATGGACCCCCAAAGTTTCGGCAGCGGCCTGAAGCTTCTGCAGTTGCGAGCTGGCCGTTGGACTTGTCGGGTTGGTCACGACCCCCAACGTTTTCGCCGCCGGCAGAAGTTCGTGCATCAACTCGAGCCGCTTCGGCGACACGTCGACGCTCAGGCTCGAGATTCCCGTGATGTTGCCTCCCGGCCGCGACAAGCTGTCCACCACACCCAGCTGAACGGGGTCGCCGCCCATCTCGAAAACGATCGTCTTGGTGACGCCGGCAGCTTTGGCGGCAAGCGCGACGGGGGCGCCGCCGGGCGCAACCACCACATCGACGTCGCGCGCGATCAATTCGCCGGCCAGTGCAGGTAACCGGGCATATTGCCCATTGGCCCATCGATATTCGATCGCAACGTCGCGGCCCTCGACAAAGCCGGCTTCACGAAGTCCCTGGTGGAAAGCCTTCAGCCGGCTGCCAAACAACTCCGGCGATTCCGGACAAAGATAGCCGATCACAGGCATCGACGGCTTCTGCGCCCGCGAGGATGTGGTCCAGGCCGCGGCGGCGGCCATCAACAACAGGACCTCACGCCGGCTGCCGCGTCCGTGGGATGCTGCTGCACGAGAATGAGCGCAACTCATGCTCTATCGACCCGCTGGCGTTCGCCGTCGGCGGAAGTATATCCCACGATCCGAAACCAGTCGCCAATGGACTGCACCGAACCGCTCCGGCCGGCATCGGCCAACACACATCAAAAAGATATTCCGAACACCGGAATGGCGTCATCGAAGCCCTTGATTTGGCGACTCCCGATATCCTCCAGGGAGCGCTTGCCTCTGACGCTTGCGGCGGTCCCTGCGTCCATCAGGATTTCCCGATCTGCGGCAGATGCGCACAGGCGGGCGGCGAGATTCACGACACTGCCGATCGCCGTGTAATCGAGCCGGTCTTCGTAGCCGATCCGCCCAACCGTCGCCGATCCACTGGCAAGCCCTATTCCAAAGCCAACCTGGTAGCCCCGCGACCGCCAGCCGCCGATCAAGCCCTGCACGCGCTTCTGCATTTCGGTCGCGAGGTCGACGGCTCTCAGCGCCGGCTCCTCGACCGGCACGGGTGCGTTCACCAGCACCATCAGCCCGTCTCCCGAGAAGCTGATGAGCGTTGCTTCGAACCGCGCAATGACCCTGCCCAGAACCTCATAATATTCGGACAGCACGCTCATGACCTCCTCGGGAGCGACGCCTGCGGAAAACGCGGTGAATCCGCGCAAGTCACAGAACACAACGACGACATCGGTGCGGCGGCCATCAAGCACGCTGTCATCGCCGGCACGATCGACGAGATCGGCGACTTGAGGCGCGAGAAACCGCTTGAGCTTCGCGATCCGCTCCTGGTGCTGCTGCGCCAGCGCGAGCTCGCCCGCCATCCTGTTGAAGCTGCTTGCCAGACGCTGAAATTCGTCCCCGGTCTGGATCGAAATGCGGTGCTCGAACGATCCGGCGCCGATCCGCTCCGTCCCCTCCTCGAGCAGCCTGATCGGCTCGGTCATCCGGTGCGCGAATGCATAAGCGAGCAGCCCTGCAAATACGGTGCTGCCTGCGAGAAGCACTGTGGTCCGTCGCAACGCGGCATAGATCGGGGCGTAAGCCTCGGAGAGCGGCTGCGCCACCACGACGGTCCAATCGGGACCCGCCACCGGAGCCGCGCGGGCGGCAACCGGACGTCCCTGTCCGTCGCGGCCCGTTGCAAAGCCCGCTCCCGGGCCGATCGAGTCGCGTATGGTGCGAAACGGCTGGGAGGTTGTTTCTTCCAGCCCGCGGAGGACGAGGCTGATGTCGGGGTGGGCGATGAGACGGCCCGGCCGGTCCAGCACGAAGGCGAGGCCCGTCTCTCCCACCTTGATCGCCGATACGACATCCCAGATCAGCTTGAGATTGACTTCGGCGATGACAGCGCCGACCGCGGATCGGTTACCCACGAGCGCAATGGTCAAATACGGCTCTGAGCCTCTGTTGTAGCTGACATCGCTGAACCAAACCTGGCGTGCGTGGGCGCCGACCAGCGCAGGTTCAGCCGATCGGTCGATACGACTTTCAATTCGATTGAGGCCGACCCGTGAGACGTAGAGACGCTCCAACCCATTGTTGTCGATGAGTGTCAGGCTGACGACGGCCGGCGCTTGACGAAACAGACGCAACGCATCGGTTCGGCGTCCCTCATCGACCTCGTCGGTCCAGGGAAGCTGGACCAGCCAGCCGAGCTGGCTTGCAATGTCGGAGATGAAGTTATGAATTTCAGCGGCCGCGGAAGCCGCCTGAACACCGAGCAACTGGTCCAGCCTTGCGCGCTGATCGCGGTAACCGAACCAGGCTTCGATCGACCCGTTGATCACGAGCGGAAGCGCGACGGCCAGGAACAGCGCGAGAAAATACTTTGGGAAGAGGCCGCGAAACCGATCTCGGACAATCATGCCCTGATCCCTGAAAATGCGACGGATATATCGATATGCGAAATAAAGCCTTGAAAATGAAGCCCGGCGCGGCCGCCAACCGGCATCTTCTAGCATAGAGCATCGTCTTAGGCCGTAATGGGGCTGTTGCTCGACCCGACCAAAAGACGCAGCCGGCTCCGGCCGCCATTTCGCTTGCGTCGGCCCTGCAAAACCTTGGGCCCTATAAAATTCCGGCATAGCTGGGCGAGCCAGATGCGAAGAGAATAAACCCCTGACCTGGCTTAAAGCCAGCGGTGTGAGGACGCGCCCATGCGCGTCCCTTGTATTGACGCGTTTTTCTTCGCGAACCGGTACCCGGTTCGTTCGAAAACGCCACCGCCGAGGCCATGATGGACCAGATTGCCGTTCACCAGGACAGCGCGACCAGCCGGGACTGGCCGGTTGCGATCTACCGCACGCTGAAGAGCTTTGGCGTAGCACAGGTGTCCTACGTTCCCGATGCGGGACATTCCAAGCTGATCAAGCTGTCGCACGCCGATGCCGACATCAAGACCACGGTGCTGACGACAGAGGAAGAGGGCGTGGCGCTTTCGGCCGGCGCCTGGCTCGGCGGCGATCGCGCGGTGCTGTTGATGCAATCGAGCGGCGTCGGCAATTGCGTCAACATGCTGTCGCTGATGGCGAGCTGCCGTTTCCCGCTGCTCACCTTGGTGACGATGCGCGGCGAATGGGCCGAGTTCAATCCCTGGCAGATCCCGATGGGCCGGGCGACGCCGCAGGCGTTCGAGATCATGGGCACCACCGTGCTGCGGCTGGAGAACCCCGATGATGCCGAGGAGGTGATCTCGGCCGCCGCCTCGCTCGCCTATGACGGCGACCAGCAGGTCGCGGTGCTGATCTCGCAGCGGATGATCGGCCGCAAGAAGTGGACCAGGGAGACGCACTGATGTCGGCATCAACAGGCACTCTCGATCGCCGCGCCGCCGTGAAGGCGCTGCTCGCCGACCGCGGCGATCTGCTCGTGATCTCCGGGCTCGGCTCCTCCTCCTACGACGCGTTCGACGCCGGCGAGCATCCCGGCAATTTCTATCTGTGGGGCGCGATGGGCGGCGCCGCGATGGTCGGGCTCGGCCTCGCGCTGGCGCAGCCGAAGCGCCCGGTACTGGTCGTCACCGGCGACGGCGAGCAGCTAATGGGGATCGGCAGCCTGCTGACGATCGCGACCAAGCAGCCCGGCAATCTCTCGATCGCGGTGCTCGACAACGGCCATTTCGGCGAGACGGGCATGCAGCCGAGTCACTCCGGCCTCGGCGCCAGGCTCGAGGTGATCGCTGATGGCGCGGGCATCGGCAATGTCTGTGAGATCGCCGACATGGCCGGTATTGAGAAATTCCGCAACAGCCTGCGCGATCTCGGCGGCGGCCCGCGGCTGGCGCGCATTCGCATCGCCGCCGGCGAAGTCGAGCGCGCGCTGCCGCCGCGCGACGGCACCTACCTGAAGAACCGCTTCCGCGGCCATCTCGGCTTCAAGGTGAGCTGAGAGCAGAATGCGTGCGACCCAGTCATTGCGAGCGAAGCGAAGCAATCCATCGCGCAGCATTCGCGGACGGATGGATTGCTTCGTCGCTATCGCTCCTCGCAATGACGGAACTCAGGCGAGCTGGATATCCCAGAGCCCCTCGGCGCGCAGCGCGGCGACCTCATCGCGTAACAGCTTCGCGATCAGCGTCATCGCGTTGGAGCCGGGATGCTCGACCGGCGAGGCCAGGGTCAGCTCGCGCCGCGGCGCCGGCCGCGCGATGGCGGCGGTCTCGAGCCGACCCTCCGCCACCTCGGCGCGTACCGAGGACGGCGGCAGCAGGGTATATCCGAGCCCCTCCTCGACCAGGCTGGTCAGCACGCGGAACGAATCTGCCTCGAGCTTGACGTCGAGATCGATCTTCTTCTTCGCCGCGGCATGTTCGAGCAGCGCACGGAGGCCGTGCGAATGACTTGGCAGCACCAGGCGCTGGCGCATCAGCCAGCCGAAGTCGACTTGCTTCTTCGGCTTCAGCCCGCTGCCGCGCGGGCCGACCGCGACGATGCTGTCGCGGCCGAGGCTCTGCACCGCCAGATGCAGATCGACCGACGGGCCGTAAATCACGGCAAGGTCCATCTCGCCGCGATGCAGCCACTCGATCAGATGGCCGCTGTAGCTCTCGACGATGCAGAGGGAGATGCCGGGATAGCGCTCCACCGTGCGCCGCGCCAGCCGCGCCGACAGCACGCAACTCACCGTCGGCACCAGCCCGAGCACGACGCGCCCGGACGGTGCACCGCCAGCGGACTGGATGTCGTCGCGGATCTGGTCGATCTGCCGCACGATACCGCTGGTGCGCGCCAGCAGCAGCCGGCCGGCATCGGTCAGCACCATGCCGCGACCGTTGCGCGTGAACAATTCGGTGCGCAGCTCGTGTTCCAGCAGCTTGATCTGCCGGCTCAGCGCCGGCTGCGCGACCCGCAAGGTATCGGATGCCTTGCTCAGGCTCCCGAGTTCCGCGACGCAAGCAAAGGTCCTAAGCTGGCGGAAATCCATGCTTGCCAATCCTGGAAGGCAGGTTCATACGCTATAACAAAACAGCATAGGGAGTTTACCGGGGCCCCACAACAGCGGGCGTTTTCTTCACGCGAACCGATTTCCGCTTCGCTCGAACACGCTCTGGCGCAACCTCTCGGCAAGACGAAACAATGACCGCACACGATCAACACATCGACGACCATTCCGACATCCGCGACGCGGTGGCAAAACTCTGCGCGCAGTTTCCAGGCGAATACTGGCGCAAGCTCGATCGCCAGATGGCCTATCCGAAGGAATTCGTCGATGCGCTGACGGAGGCCGGCTATCTCTCGGTGCTGATCCCCGAGGAATATGGCGGCGCCGGCCTGAAGCTGTCGGCGGCGGCGGCGATCCTGGAAGAGATCCAGCGCGCCGGCTGCAATGGTGGCGGCTGCCACGCTCAGATGTACACGATGGGCACCGTGCTGCGGCACGGCAATGACGCGCAAAAGGCCAAGTATCTGCCGAAGGTCGCGACCGGCGAATTGCGGCTGCAGGCGTTCGGCGTCACCGAGCCGACCAGCGGCACCGATACCTCGTCGCTGAAAACCTTCGCGCGCCGCGAGGGCGACCATTACGTCGTCAACGGCCAGAAGATCTGGACCAGCCGCGCCGAATATTCCGACCTGATGGTCCTGCTGGCGCGCACCACGCCGAAGGAGCAGTCGAAGAAGCGCACCGACGGTCTCTCGGTGTTTATCGTCGATATGCGCGAGGTGAAGGGCAAGGGGCTGGAGATCCGCCCGATCCGCACCATGATGAACCACGCCACGACCGAAGTGTTCTTCACCGACATGAAGGTGCCGGCGGAGAATCTGATCGGCGAGGAAGGCAAGGGTTTTCGCTACATCCTCTCCGGCATGAATGCCGAGCGCATCCTGATCGCCGCCGAGTGCGTCGGCGACGCGAAGTGGTTCATCGCCAAGGCCACCAACTACGCCAAGGAGCGCAGCGTGTTCGGGCGGCCGATCGGCCAGAACCAGGGAATCCAGTTCCCGGTCGCCAAGGCCTATGCCTCGATGCGCGCCGCCGAATTGATGGTGAAGGAAGCCACCCGCAAATATGAAGCCGGCCTCGACTGCGGCGCCGAGGCCAACATGGCCAAGATGCTGGCGGCCGATGCCTCCTGGGAAGCGGCCAATGCCTGCGTGCAGACCCATGGCGGCTTCGGCTTCGCCGAGGAATACGACGTCGAGCGCAAGTTCCGCGAGACCCGGCTCTATCAGGTGGCGCCGATCTCGACCAACCTGATCCTGTCCTACGTCGCCGAGCATGTGCTCGGCATGCCCCGCTCCTACTGAGTTGCTTGATCATGCTGCCGCTTGAGGGATTGACCGTCATCGCCGTCGAACAGGCGGTTGCCGCGCCGTTCTGCTCGTCACGCCTCGCCGACGCCGGCGCCCATGTCATCAAGATCGAGCGACCCGAGGGCGATTTCGCCCGCGGCTACGACGCCGCGGCGAAGGGCCAGAGCAGCTACTTCGTCTGGCTGAACCGCGGCAAGGATTCCGCCGTGGTCGACCTTGCCACCAAGCATGGCCGCGCGCAGCTCGAGGAGCTCATTGCGGGCGCCGACGTGCTGCTGCAGAACCTCAAGCCCGGCTCGATGGACAAGCTCGGCTTCGCGCGCGAGCGGCTGCGCAAGGATTACCCGAAGCTGATCATGTGCACGATCACGGGTTATGGCGACACCGGTCCCTATGCCGACCGCAAGGCCTATGACCTGTTGATCCAGGCCGAAAGCGGCCTTGCCTCGATCACCGGCGGCCCGGAAGGCGCCTCGCGCGTCGGCATGTCGATCGTCGATGTCGCAACCGGCGCCACCGCGCATGCCGCGATCCTCGAGGCGCTGATCGGCCGCGGTCGCACCGGAGACGGTGCCGACATCCGGATCTCGATGTTCGACGTGATGGCCGACTGGCTCACCGTGCCGCTGCTCAATGCCGAGGACGGCAAGTCGCCGAAGCGGATCGGCCTCGCCCATCCCTCGATCGCGCCCTACGGCGTGTTCCGCTCGAAGGACGGCAAGGAGATCCTGATCTCGATCCAGAGCGAGCGCGAGTGGAAGACGCTGTGCGCCAAGGTGCTGGACCAGCCCGGCCTGCCCGACGATCCGCGCTTTGCCAACATGGTCGAGCGCGTGCGCAACCGGGTGCTGACCGACGGAATCGTCAGCGACAGCTTCGGCAAATTGACGCGCGAGGAATTGCTGGCGAAGCTCGCCGAGGCCGACATTGCCTTTGCCGAGGTCAACAGCATGGACGACCTCGCGAAACATCCGCATCTGCGCCGCATCGAGGTCGACACGCCGAACGGCAAGGTCAGCTATCCGGCGCCGGCCGCGATCGTGGTCGGCGAGGACAGGCACTACGGCAAGGTGCCCGCGATCGGCGAGCGCAGCAGACGTTCCTGAAATCCCTCCTGCCCGGGCAACACAATCATGAGCGACAAACTCGACCTCGATCATCTCCGCCAATGGATCGGCAAGACCACGGAGGCCTCCGACCTCGTCACCAAATATCTCGTGATGGGGCTGCGCGCGACGCTGTTCCAGGAGATCGGCGAGCCGAAGGCCGGTGACGCCGCGCCGTGGACCACGCATTGGTGCCTGGCGCAGCCGGTGTTTCCGATGTCGCAGCTCGGCCCCGACGGCCACCCGACCCGCGGCGGCTTCCTGCCGCCGGTGCCGCTGCCGCGGCGGATGTGGGCCGGCGGCGAGCTCGAATTCTTCGACAGCTTGCGCATCGGCGATGAGGCCAAACGCAGCTCGAAGATCGTCGACGTCACGGTCAAATCGGGCTCGACCGGCACGCTGTGCTTCGTCTCGGTCAATCACGAGGTGACGACCTCGCGCGGGCTTGCGGTGCGCGAGCGGCAGGACATCGTCTATCGCGAGATGACGAGCACACAAGGCGCAGCGCCCGCCAAGGCGCCGCCGCCTCCCCCGGTCGCGCAGCATCGCGAAAGCCACGTCTCCGACCCGGTGCTCTTGTTCCGCTACTCGGCGCTGACTTTCAACGGCCATCGCATTCATTACGACCGCGACTACGTCACCAAGGTCGAGGGCTATCCTGGCCTGATCTTCCACGGCCCGCTGCAGGCTTCCTTCATCGTCGAGTTCGCCGCCAAGCTGCGCGGCGGCAAGCCGCCGAAGAAGCTCGCCTATCGCGGCGTGCAGCCGCTGTTCGAGGGCAGCGAGTTCTCGATCAATGCCAGCGACAAGGACGGCGGCTTGGAGCTGTGGACCGCGAATGCCGAAGGCCAGCCGACCATGAAGGGCACGGCGACCTGGTAACGCGCGAGCACGACGCCTGTCATAATGCGAGGGAATAAAGAGGCGCTTTCATCAGCGCCTCGTATTCCTTATTGTGATCGCGTTCAATCCTGGGTCGCAGATCATGAGTCGCTTCTGGAGTTCGGTCGTCCACAATCTGTCGCCATACGTGCCCGGCGAGCAGCCGAAGATCGACGGCCTCATCAAGCTCAATACCAACGAAAACCCCTACCCGCCGTCGCCGCGCGCGGTGGCGGCGATCACAGCGAACACGGATCGCCTGCGGCTCTATCCTGATCCGCGCGCAACCGCGCTGCGCGAGGCGATCGCGAGGCGTTACGGCGTCACGGCGGACGAGGTGTTCGTCGGCAACGGCTCGGACGAGGTGCTGGCCCACGCTTTCCCGGCGCTGCTGAAACACGACACGCCGCTGCTGTTTCCCGACATCACCTACAGCTTCTACCCGGTCTATTGCCGCCTCTATGGCGTCAGCTACGAGACGGTGCCGCTCGACGCCGCGATGCGCGTGCAGCTTGCCGACTACCGGCGGCCCGGCAGCGCAATCCTGCTGTGCAACCCCAACGCACCGACCGGCACCGCGCTGCCGCGCGCCGCGATCGAGGCGCTGCTCGCCGAGCATCCCGACCGGCTCGTGGTGGTCGACGAGGCCTATGTCGACTTCGGCGCCGAGAGCGCCGTGCCGCTGGTCGCGCGCCGCGACAATCTGCTCGTCATCCAGACGCTCTCCAAATCGCGCGCGCTGGCCGGCTTGCGCGTCGGCTTCGCCATCGGCCAACGCCCGCTGATCGAGGCGCTGGAGTGCGTCAAGGACAGCTTCAACTCCTATCCGCTGGACTGCTTCGCGATCGCCGGCGCGGTCGCCGCCATCGAGGACGAGGCGTGGTTCGAGGAGACGCGGCAACGCATCATCAGGAGCAGAGAGGCGCTGGTCCGCAGCCTCATTGAGCTGGGGTTCGAGGTGCTGCCGTCGCAGGCGAATTTCGTGTTCGCCCGCCATCCCAGCCATCGCGGCGCCGATCTCGCCGCGAGGTTGCGCGAGCGCGGCGTGCTGGTGCGGCATTTTCAGAAGCCGCGGATCGAGGACTTTTTGCGCATCACGGTCGGCACGGACGATGAGTGCGGCCGCCTGATCGGTCTGCTGCGCGGCATGGCCTGATAGCCGTTCACCAACAACGCAACTTGCGATCGACGGCGCCACCCTGCATAGTGACCGCGCGTTGGGATGCACGGTTCTCCGGGAAGGAGCGGTCATGCGATTTGCGATCGGCGACGCAACCGTCGACGTCATCGTCGACGACGACGATTTCGGCCTTCCGCTCGCCGAATTCCTGCCCGGATACGATCGCGGCTTGATCGAAGCGCATCGTGCCACGCTGGAGCCGGTGTTCATCGACCTCGCCCGCGGGCTCGCGAAACACGCGATCCAGAGTTTTGTGGTGCGAACCGGCGGCCGAACGCTGCTGATCGACGCTTGCATCGGCGAGCAGAAGGACATCCCCGAGATTCCGGCCTGGCATCGGCGGCGCGGCAGCGGCTTCCTTGATCGGCTGCGCGCGAGCGGCATCGACCCGGCCGGCATCGACGTCGTATTCTGCACCCATCTGCATGTCGATCACGTCGGCTGGAATACGCACCAGGACAACGGCCGCTGGCAGCCGACCTTTCCTAACGCGCAGTATCTGTTCGGCCGCCGCGAGCTTGCCGACTGGATGACACAGCATGATGCCGGGCGTGCCCCGCCGATCCACGCCCGCGCCCTGGAGCAGAGCGTCATCCCGATCGTCGAGGCAGGCCGTGTCGATCTGGTCGACGATGGCCATCAGTTGGGACCGGGCCTGCGGCTGGTCCCGCTGCCGGGCCACACCAGCGGCCAGATGGGGCTGATGGTAGACTACGCACAACATCGCGCGATCTTTTGCGGCGATGCCGTGCACAATCCGGTGCAGATCTTCCAGCCCGATCTGTCGACATCATCCTGTGCCAACCCGCAGCTCGCGCGCGAGACGAGGACGAAGATCCTGGAAGAGGCTGCGGACAGCGGCCGCCTCGTCATACCCGCCCACTTCCGCGGCCCGCGCTGTGCTCATGTTCGTCGGGACGGTGGTGGCTACGCACCGGTGCTCGACGCGCGGCATGGGTAAGATGCAACACCCGGAGCCACAGCTCACCGGGTGAAAGCCGGGTGTATCATCCGGCCCCTTGGAACCGAAACCCGGCTTGCGCGTTCCCCGCCCTGACGGAGGACGCCATGCTTAGAGATGAACAGGTCGCGGTTCTCTGCGACATCGCCCAATCCATCGCCTTCGCCGACGACGTGCAAGGCGAAGTCGACCGGCTCATCAGGGAGGGATACGTCGCCAAGGACGGCGACCTCTACGAGCTGACGCCGAAGGCCGAGAAGGTTTTGTCCGAGCGCGGCGCCTGCCTCAAGGCGTAACGCCGCTCGCGGCAGCTCCCTAGGCGGCAGGCGTGCACCGCATCGCTGATATCTTGATGCCGAGCCCTGCGCTCTCCTCGCGGAACTGCGCGATCGACCGCGCATTGCGGTGCGCCTCGAACGCGGCGTCATCCTGATAGACCTCGTAGATCAAGAGCTTGGCGGCATCCTCGCGCGGCACCAGGATCTCAAAATTCAGTGTGCCCGGTTCATCCCTGAGCGACCGGGCGCCATGCGCTGACAGCAGCGACAGCGCGTGATCGCGCTTCTCCGGCGCCACCTCGACGGTGGCGATCAGTGCAAGTTTCGACATGACGAATCCGCCTTCGGTTCTTTTGCACGTTCAGATCAGCTGCGGAGCGGCCGAAACGCGTCGCGAATTTCCCTGCTGAAGATGTCGGGCTGCTCCCATGCGGCGAAGTGGCCGCCGGCTTCAGCCTGATGGAAGTAGATCAGCTTGTGATAGGCCTTCTCCGCCCAGCTCCGCGGCGCCACGAAGCTCTCGCCGGGAAATGCGGTCACCGCGGCGGGGATCGCGACATTGGCAGGCAGATAAAGGTTGGTCTTGTTTTCCCAGTACAGGCGGCCCGAAGAGATCGCCGTGTTGGTCAGCCAGTAGAGCGTGATGTTGTCGAGCACGTCGTCGCGGGTCAGTGCGCCGGCGGAATGCCCGTTGACCTCGCGCCCGAGCACAGCTGATTGCATCGCGGAGGCCGGCTGGGCATAGCCGTCGCCGTGATCGAGCAGCCAGGCGGCGAGGCCGGCCGGCGAATCCGCAAAGGCCGCAAGCGTCTGCGGGCGCGTGCCCATGATCTGCGCGTAGGCCCGCCGTTTCGCGAATTGAAGCTTGATCTGGTCGAAGGCGTGCTGCTCCTCCGCCGACATATTGTCCGGCGCAGGGCCGCCGGTGATGACCGCCTTGAAGACCTCGGGCGGAACGACACCGGGCAGATTGACGTGGATGCCGAGCAGCTCCGGCGCACCAAGCTTGGCCATCTCATTGGAGACCGGCGAACCCCAGTCACCGCCCTGCGCCACGAACTTGCTGTAACCGAGCCGTTTCATCAATTGCACCCAGGCCCGTGCGATGCGCTGGGGATCCCAGCCGACCGTGGTCGGCTTGCCGGAGAAGCCGTAGCCCGGCATCGACGGGATCACGAGATGGAACGCGTCCGACGCACTGCCGCCATGCGCGGTGGGATTGGTCAGCGGGTCGATGATCTTCATCTGCTCGATGACCGAACCCGGCCAGCCATGCGTGACGATCAGCGGCAGCGCATTGTCATGTTTCGAGCGGACGTGAATGAAGTGAATGTTCACCCCGTCGATTTCGGTGATGAACTGCGGCAGGGCGTTGAGCCGCGCCTCCACCTTCCGCCAGTCGTAGTCGGTCTGCCAGTAGCGGACGAGATCGCGCAGCATCGCCTGCGGGACGCCCTGGGAGTCGTCATTGACGGTTTCCTTGTCGGACCATCGGGTTGCGGCCAAACGGCGGCGAAGATCGACAAGGTCTTCCTCGGGAATGTCGACGCGGAACGGGCGGATCGCATCGCTGGTGGCCGCTGCGGCGGGATGCGCGGGGAACAGGCTGGCAGCACCGGCAGCAGCCAGGCCCAACGCCGCGCCCGTCAGCAGCCTGCGCCGGTCCTGGTCGATCGCTTCCTGGGTCGATTGGCTTATCGCAATTGCAACGGGCGTCTTCGATGGCGCGCTCATTTGACAGTCTCCTTGGAATGAGAGGCCGCCGGCAACGCCGCGATCACCTCCTTGGTTGTCAGGATGGAATGGGCGTAGGTCGGGCCATTCAGCTCGTGAGCGGCGTGCATCATGTCGTGCGAGAAGGCGGCGGTGGCATCGCGCACCAGCGTCACGTGGTAGCCGAGCTCCATTGCGAAGCGGGCGGTCGATTCGATGCAGGTGTTGGCCAGCAGCCCGACCACGATCACATGCGTGACGCCCTTCTGCTCCAGCAGGAAATCGAGATTGGTGTTGGCGAACCCGCTCTGCCCCCAATGCTCTTGGGCGATCAGGTCGCCAGGCTTGGGCGCAAGGTCCGGATGCCATTCCCCGCCCCATTCGCCGCGCGCAAAGCTATGGCGCTGCATGATCAAGCGTTGAGTCGGATTGGGATGATCCCAATCCTCATAATCGCCCGGCTCCCAGCGACGGTGCGGGACGATCACCACCTGGATGCCGGCGGCCCGGACCGCGCCGTCGAGCTGGCGCAGATTGTCGAGCAGCCCGACCTCGTCGGCGATAGGCTTGATGCGCGGAAAGACCATGCCGCCCTCGGAGAGGAAATCATTGTAAGGATCGACGAGGAGCAGCGCGGTCCGCTCGCGTGGATAGGTGATCTGGGACATCGATCGCTCCTTGGCTATCAGGCGGCCGGTTGGATTTGCTTCGATGACGAGCTCCGTTCACTCGGGCAGCGGCTTGCCGGCCTGTTCGCGGACCATGTACTCGGCGTACCAATCGGGCCAGTTCGCATCGTGGCCGCCGGTTCGCTTCTCGTGCTCGCCATGGGCCATAGCCGCGCGGCGCAGCGCGGCAGCAAGATCAGCCGATGAGGAGAAATTCGTACTGTTGCCGTCGAATCGCCCGGGCAGGCGTTGCGTCACCTGCTGCAGCAGCCAGACGTTTCCGTCGGGATCGTTGAACGTGGCGAGCGACCCGTAACTCGGCCGCTCCGGGTCCGGCCCCTTGATGCGCCCTTCCGCGCCGCGGTGAAACACCTCGCTGACATCGGCGCCACGCGCGATCAGCTCGGCGCGCGCCGCTTCGATATCATTGACGATCAAGAAGCGCGGCAGCGCGGGTCCCGAGCCGAGATGGATCGACGTCGGCGAACCCGGCGGCGTTAGCTGCACGGCGCGCGAGCCGTCGGGCCTGACGAAGTCGGCATCAAGCCGCCAGCCCAGGTCCTGATAGAAGCGCTTGGCGCGATCGACATCCGAGACGGGGATGACGACGACCTCGAGCTTCAAATCGACTTTGGCCGCTGTCGGCCCCGGTTCGGTGGTCATGGCTCACTCCTTGGCGATGACAGATCGGGCCATCGACGGCCCATTGCATTTGCGATGATGTCGGGTCATATTACTATGAAAATCATAGTCTCACGCCTGATGAAGAAAACGTGATGACGAAAATGAAGGACAACACGGCTGACCAAACGCTCTGTCCTGTCGCTCGCGCCGAAACCGTCGTGGGCGACCGCTGGACAGTACTGGTTCTGCGCGAACTGTTCGCGCGCAATCATCGCTTCGAGGAGATTCAGGCGCAGTCCGGCGGCACGCCGCAGATGATCACGGCACGGCTGAAAAAGCTGGAAGCGGACGGCCTGGTGACGCGGCGCGTCTACAACAAACGCCCGTTGCGCCACGAATATCACCTCACCGAGAAGGGCGACGCGTTCTTTCCGGTGCTGATGGCGCTGCGCGCCTGGGGCGAGACCTGGTGCAAGTCACCGCGGGAAGGCCGCGCAATGAACTACACCCATCGCGTCTGCGGCAAGCCGGCCGGGCTCGGTCCGGTCTGCGAGTCCTGCGGCGAGCCGGTTCATCGCGCCGACATGGTGGGCGAGCGAACTCCCAAATACCAAAGAGAGCGAGATGCGCGCTGGGAGGCCTTCAAGGCGACCCGCTGAATTCCCCGACGCCGCCGGCGCAAGCGGACGACGCGAGAGCCTTCGCACCGCCGCAGCGTCTCGATCACACGGGGCCGATCCGGCCGAGCCTCGCACAACACAGGAGACCACCATGCCATTCGTTCGCATCGACCTGAAGCGCGGCAAGTCCGCCGAATATCGCAAGACGCTGGGCGAGATCGTCTACAAGGCGATGCGCGAGGTGATCAACGTGCCCGAGAATGACAAGTTTCAGGTCATCACCGAGCACGACTGTGGCGACCTGAACTACGCCGACAACTATCTCGGCAATACCTACAGCGACGATCTTATCTTCATCCAGATCACCATGAATGCCGGGCGTACCGTCGAGATGAAGAAGGCGTTCTACAAGCGGATCGTGGACGACTATCAGAGCCAGCTGCAGGGACGGCCGGACGATGTTGTCATCAACCTCGTCGAGGTCGCCAAGGAGAACTGGTCGTTCGGTCACGGCATCGCGCAATACGCGAGCTGAACGCAGAACAGGAATGCGCCGGACGGACGGCCGTCAGCCCTGCGGCTTGCCGTCCGCAGCTTGCGGCCGGCGTCGCCAGCACGCATAGTGCCGCCCGTGCACGAACAACAACAAACAGGGAGCAACCATGAGGACGATCGCAGCCGCGCTGTGCGCGCTCACGCTGATCGCAACCGGTGCGCAGGCACAGACGCTCAAGGACTTCATGGCTGTTGTCATGAAGAAATGGACCGCGCCGTTCGAGCCGTTCCAGCTCATCGGCAATATCTACTACGTGGGCACTGACGGGATCGCGGTCTACATCATCAAGACGTCGCAAGGGCTGATCCTGATGGACACGGCGATGCAGCAGTCGACCGGCATGATCAAGGACAACATCGCCAAGCTCGGCTTCAAGGAGGGCCACATCAAGATCATCCTCAACACCCACGCCCATCTCGACCACACCGGCGGCTTTGCCGAGATCAAGAAGGAGACCGGCGCGCAACTGATCGCCGGCGAGCGCGACAAGCCCCTGCTCGAGGGCGGCTATTATCCGGGCGACGAGAACAACGCCGATCTCGCCTTTACGCCGGTGAAGGTCGACCGCACCGTCAAGGAAGGCGACAAGGTGACGCTCGGCGATGTCACGCTGACCGCGCACACCACCCCCGGCCATTCGCCCGGCTGCACCAGCTGGGAGATCACGGTCAAGGATGGCAGCCAGGCGCGCAACGTGCTGTTCTTCTGCAGCGGAACGGTGGCGCTGAACCGGCTGGTCGGCCGTCCGACCTATCCCGGCATCGTCGACGACTACCGCTCGACCTTCACCAAGGTCAAGGCGATGAAGGTCGACGTGCTGCTCGGGCCGCATCCGGAGGTCTACGCCATGCAGGCCAAGCGGGCGCAGATGAAGGACGGCGCGCCGAACCCGTTCGTCAAGCCGGGCGAAAATGCCACCTACGTGGCCGGGCTGGAGCAGGATTTCGACAAGCAGCTCGCCAAGCAGACCGCTGCGCTGCAGAAGGCCAATTAGGTAGTCACCCCGTCATCCTGAGGAGCGCGTAGCGCGTCTCGAAGGATGAACGGCCCCGCCGTGGCCGTCGATCCTTCGAGACGCGCGCAAGCGCGCTCCTCAGGATGACGGGATAGCCGCCTACGCAAATTTGCAGCCGTTGCCGCGGCAACTATGCGCGCAGCGGCTTGACATCGTCAGGCAATCCATCGACAGGTGGATTGCCTTTCCGCTTTTGCCGCCCGCAATGACGGAACGTAACAAGACAGAAATGGGAGCCGCCCGATGTCCTCGCGCAAACCCGCCGCCAGCAAAGTCAAGACTGTCACCGTCAAGGATGCCACCTTCGGCCTGCTTCGCGCATGGGGCATCAAGAAGGTGTTCGGCAATCCCGGCTCGACCGAGCTGCCGTTCCTGAGCGACTGGCCCGACGACATCGACTACGTGCTCGGCCTGCAGGAGGCATCCGTCGTCGGCATGGCCGACGGCTACGCGCTGGCGACGCGCAATGCCGGTTTCGTCAATCTGCATTCGGCGGCCGGCGTCGGCAACGCGCTCGGCAACATCTACAACGCCTATCGCAACCAGACCCCGCTGGTGATCACCGCGGGCCAGCAGGCACGCTCGATCATGCCGCTGCAGGCCTTCCTCTATGCCGAGCGGGCCTCCGAATTCCCACGGCCTTACGTGAAATTCGCGGTCGAGCCGGCGCGCGCCGAGGACGTGCCTGCCGCGATCGCGCGCGCCTATTATGTCGCGATGCAGCCGCCCTGCGGGCCGACCTTCGTCTCGGTGCCGATCGACGACTGGGCGCATGCGACGCAGCCGCTCGACGCGCGCCAGGTCAGCCGCGAGATCGGCCCCGACCTGTCGGCGATGCAGGCATTGGCGGCCGCGCTCGGCGAGGCCAAGCGCCCTGCCCTCGTCGTCGGCCCGGCCGTCGATCGGGCCGAGGCAGTCGATCTCATGGTGAAGGTCGCCGAGAAATCAAAAGCCGCGGTCTGGGCCAGCCCGTTCTCGGCGCGCTGCTCGTTCCCCGAACGGCATCCGCAGTTCGCCGGCTTCCTGCACGCCGCTCCGGGCCAGCTCTCCGATGCGCTGCGCGAGCACGATCTCGTCGTCGTGGTCGGCGCGCCGGTCTTCACCTTCCATGTCGAGGGCCATGCCGCGATCTTCGACGGTTCGACCACGATCTTCCAGATCACCGACGATCCGGACGCCGCCGCGATGACGCCGACCGGCCACAGCATCGTCGCGACCATGAAGCCCGCGCTGACGGCGCTGCTCGACATGCTGCCCGAGACCAGGCGCACCGCGCCGGCCGGCCGCATCCTGCCGCCGGCTCCCGCCGCCGGCGACCCGATCCCCGCCGAATACGCGCTGCATGCGCTCTCGGCCGCGATGGGGCCGTACGATGCGCTGGTCGAGGAAATACCGTCGCATCGCCCGCTGATGCAGAAGGCGATGCCGATGCACGGCCAGGACAGCTTTTACACCATGGCGAGCGGCGGCCTCGGCTACAGCCTGCCGGCAGCGGTCGGCATGGCGCTCGGTCGACGTCAGGGACGCACGGTTTGCCTGATCGGCGACGGCTCGGCGATGTATTCGATCCAGGCGCTGTGGACATCGGCGCAGCGCAAGCTGCCGCTGACGGTCGTCGTGCTGAACAATTCCGGCTACGGCGCGATGCGCTCGTTCAGCCAGGTGATGCAGGTGCGCAACGTGCCGGGCCTCGATCTGCCCGGCATCGATTTCGTCAAGCTCGCCGAAGGCCTGGGCTGCGACGCCGTGCGGGTGACGAAATCAGCCGAGCTCGCCGGCGCCTACCAGCGCGCGCTGTCGCATCAAGGCACCAGCCTGATCGAGGTGATGGTCGATTCCGCGGTGCCGCTGCTCTACACGCAGAAGAGCTGAGCGGCAATCTCGCCACGTCATTGCGAGCGAAGCGAAGCAATCCATCTTTCGGCAAGTGGAGATATGGATTGCTTCGTCGCTGCCGCTCCTCGCAATGACGGCTGGACATATATTCGCAACCTTATTACGAGGGCATTGGATCGCCGAGCATGGGCGCCGCTGACGGCGTCGGCACCTCGCAGCCGGAGGCGCAGCAGCGTCCGGGCTGCTTCGACACCCGTTGTCCCTGGTCGACGAGGTCGCGGCCGAGCAAATTCTCGACCAGCTCGGCCTTCTCCATCACGGGATAGTTGCGCCAGATCTCGCGCTTCATCGCCTCCGGCGAGCCGCCGCCGTGCAACGAGATCACTGAATACCAGCCGGCTTCGTGCGAGACGGTGAGGTCCTCGATCAGCCGCGCCACCTCGGCGCGCTGCTCGGCCGGGATATCGGGACGTCCGCCCATGACAGCGGCAAGCGAGGCGCGCGTTTCCGGATTGTGATCCTCGTCGGGACCCGGCAGCGCGACGATCAGCCCGCCGGAGACGTAATGCGCGACGCGGTGCATGTCGTAGATCTTGGTCGCCAGCAGCAGCTTGCCGATGTTGGAGAACACCGCATCCGGCATCACCGAGCCCGCCGGATCCTTCGTGCAGTAGACCGAGGAGGCGACGCCGCAGGCATAGAAACTCTCGGTGATGGTGATCAGCTCGACCATCGCCTCGCGGATATGCGCATGCTTCTCGGCATCGAGCCCGTTGGCCTCGATCATCAGCGCGCCGGCGCCGATCAGGAGATCGCCGAAGCCGGCGCGGGCGCCGATGCAGGAATGCCGGTGATGCGTCGCGTAGGAGGTGGTGAGGAAGCCGCCCTCCTCGGTCTCGCCGGCGAGGAACACGCGGTCATGCGGCACGAACACGTCGTCGAACATCACGACGCCGACCGACTGACCGTACTTCGCCGAGAATTTCGCCGCGGCATCGCCGGGCCGGCCGGCCGGACGCGCGACGATGGTGACGCCGGGCGCATCGACCGGCACGGCACAGCAGACGGCAAAATCCTTGTCGACAGGCACATGGGTGCGGCACGGCATGACAAGGAATTCGTGCATGTAAGGCGCGCCGGTCACGATCGCCTTGGTGCCGCGGATCACGATGCCGTCGGGCCGGCGCTCCTTGATATGGACGTAGACGTCCGCATTGGCCTGCAGGCCGGGACGCTTGGAGCGGTCGCCCTTCGCATCGGTCATGGCGATGCCGAGCGTCAGATCCTGGTCCTGAACCTCGTGCAGATAGTTGAGGAAGCGCTGGCTGTAATCGGTGCCGTGGCGATCGTCGGTCAGCCTGGTCGCCTGAAAGAGACCGTTCAGCGCATCATGGGTCAGGTAGCGCTGCGCGCAGCCCGACGTCCTGCACACCAGCCGCACCGCCTCGAGCTTGTCGAGCAGGTCCTGCGAGCTCCGATCGATGTGGAGCATGCGGTTGACGGTCTTGCCCGAGGTACCCTGCCGCGCCGTCATGATCGGCACATGCTCGGGCTGTAGCGCGAAATCATAGGTCACGCCGACGCCTGCCACGCCGGGCGCCAGCAACGGCTCGTCCGCGACGCTCGCAACGGCCGCGCCGTTGATGAACACACGCGGTTTGTAGCGGCGCAGGGATTCCCGGTAGTCCGCAGCCGTCATCAGCATGGCGCTTCTCCCTTGCTCATTTATTCTAACACCGTTAAATTATCTAACGCTGTTAGAATTGAGTCAAGAACGGATTTGCCGGGCCATGCAGATGCGCGAGAGCAGGAAGGAAGCGGTCAGCCGCCACAAGCGGGAGCTGATCCTCGACGCGGCGCGCAGCGTGTTCGCGGAGGAAGGCCTCGAGGGCGCGAGCCTGCGGGCGATCGCGACGCGGGCCGGCTACACGCCGGCGGCGCTGTATTTCCATTTCGATTCCAAGGAGGCGATCTACGCCGAGGTGCTGCGGCAATCGCTGGCCTCGCTCGGCGAAGCCGTCAGTGCGGCGGTCGCGACGACGCGCGGCGCCAAGCAGAAGCTGCACGCAGCAGGCATGGGCTTCTTCCGCTATTACGCGGAGAACCCGCGCGACCTCGATCTCGGCTTCTACTTGTTCCGCGGCGGCATGAAGCCGGCCGGGCTCGGCCATGACCGCGATCACGCGCTGAACGCCGCGCTGGAGGCGGCGCTGCATCCGATCGCCGAAGCCGCAGAGGCGCTCGGCGCCTCCAGGTCGAAGGCGAACACGGTGATGGTGGACTGCTTCGCGCATGCGACCGGCCTCCTGCTGCTATTGCACACCGGCCGCATCAGGATGTTCGGCGCCTCGGCACCCGATTTGATGGATGCCTATCTGCGCGACAGGATCGCACAGATCGCAAAGGAGTGAGGCGCCTCAGTTGCGCGGCCGATATCGTAGCTCGGATGAAGCGCAGCGAAATCCGGGATTCACGCGCGCACGTTCGACCCGGATTACGTTTCGCACCATCCGGGCTACAGGTCTCACTTCCCGTGCGCTTCCCGCATCTTGGCCTGGATCTTGGCCATGCCGCCGATCCAGCGGTCGTAATTCTCGGTCTTCTTGCGCATGTAGCCGAGCACCTGCGGATGCGGCAGGATCAGGAAGGTCTCCTGCTCGATGCCCTTGAGTGCATCCTGCGCGACCTGCTCGGCGGAAAGATCGCCGTCGCCGGATTGCGGGCCCTTCGGGATCGAGCGCAGCATGTTGGTGTCGACGCCCTGCGGGCAGAGGATCGAGACCTTGATGTTGTCGGCGCGGTGCGAGATCGCGAGGTTTTCCGCAAAGCCGACCGCGGCGTGCTTGGTGGTCGAATAGGCCGGGCTGCCGACCTGCGACAAGAGGCCCGCGGCCGAGATCGTGTTGAGGAAATAGCCGCCGCCGCGCGTCTTCATGCGCGGCACCAGATGCCGCGCGGCATAGACATGCGCCATCACATGGATCGCCCAGCTCCGCGACCACGGCTCGTCCGAGGTGCCGCCGGCGTTCACCGACAGCGGATCGAAGCCGCCGCCGATGCCGGCATTGGAGCAGAACAGCGCGATCGGGCCGAACATGCGCTCGGTCTCGTCGATCACATGCAGGATGTTCTTCTCCTGCCCGACGTCGCATTTGAAGGCGGCACCACCGACCGTGGCCGCGACCTTCTCGGCCGCGCCATGATCGAGGTCGACGACCACGACCTTCGATGCGCCCGCGGCATGGAACGCCTCGCACAGCGCCTTGCCGATGCCATTGCCACCGCCGGTGACCACCACAACCTTACCTGCCACCTGCATGGCCATCCTCCCGATATCTTGATTTCAGCGCATGATCCGGAGAGCCGGTCTCATGTTCAAACAGAGGGATCATGATATCCCATCTTTTGCCGATGCATGATCTTTTCGCGAGGCCGGCCCGGCCCTGTGCGTAACGCTGGCGGACCGCTCAGCTCGCCAACACGACGTCGAACACGGCCGTGTAGTGGCAGGCGGCCCCGAGCAGCACGAAGCAGTGCCAGATCGCGTTCTGGAAGCGCAGCCGCCGCCAGGAGTGGAAGATCACGCCCAGGCTGTAGAGGATGCCGCCGGCCAGCACGAAGCCGAGCGCCATCGCCGGCAGTGCCTTCACGACGCGGTCGTAGAGCATGATGCCGCTCCAGCCCATCGCGAGATAAAGCCCGATCGAGAGTCGGTCGAAGCGGCCGGGATAGCGCAGCTTGAGCCAGATCCCGACGATCGCCACGCACCACACCCCGACCAGCAGCGCGATCGCGAAGGTGCTGTCCTTCAGTTCCACGATGAACGGCGTGTAAGTCGCGGCGATCAGCAGATAGATCGCGGAATGATCGAAGCGCCGCAGCACCCATTTGGCGCGCGACACCGGCCACAGATTATAGGTCGCCGACAGCACCAGCATCGCGAGCAGGCCGGCGACATAGACCGACACCACGGCGATGTCGAACGGGCCGGCATAGACCGCGGTCAGCACGATCAGCGCGGTGGCGGCGACCAGCCCGAAAGCGACGCCGACGAGATGGACGACGCCGTCGGCGATCAGCTCGGCACGGTCGTAGTTCCACAGCGCGGCGCCGGCCGCGTGGATCGAGGTCGAGGCAAGTTGCTTCAGGCGGAAGACCGTCATGCAGGCTTTCCCGTGGGCCGATGGACGATGGGTAGCGCGGGTGGTCTGACGCGTTCAATTCCCTGCCCCCCGACAACCCCTCGCCTGCAAAGGCGCCGGAAATGTGAAGCTTGATTTTGGCCCGATAATCGCCACCTTGCGGGTGATCGCCCGCCCCTTTTGGTCCCTCCTGCCGGGTTTTCGTTAACCCTCCATGCCCCCCAGCTTCACTGATATCGTCGAGGAAGCCCGTCTCTCGGCGCGGGCGCTGCTCGACTATGGCGAGGGCTTCTTCAACCCGACGGTGCGGCTCGGCGTCACCGGCCTGTCGCGCGCCGGCAAGACCGTGTTCATCACCGCGCTGGTGCACGGCCTGACCCGCGGCGGCCGCTTCCCGGTGTTCGAGGCCTATGCCTCGGGGCGGATCGCGCGCGCCTATCTCGCCCCGCAGCCCGACGATGCGGTGCCGCGCTTCGCCTACGAGAACCATGTCCGGACATTGGTCGAGGAGCGACGCTGGCCGAGCTCGACCACCGACATCTCCGAGCTCCGTCTCGTGATCGAGTATCAGCGGCAAAATGGCGCGGACCGCACGCTGACCCTCGATATCGTCGACTATCCCGGCGAGTGGCTGCTCGACCTGCCGCTGCTCAACAAGAGCTACGAGCAATGGTCGGCGGAGAGCCTTGCGCTGTCGCGCGAGCCGCTGCGCGCAAAACTCGCGGCGTCCTGGCACGCCCATCTCGCGACGCTGAAGCCCGAAGCCAAAGAGGACGAGCAGGCCGCGCTCACCGAAGCACGCCTGTTCACCGACTATCTGCGCGCCTGCCGCGACGAGCGCTTCGCGATGAGCCTGTTGCCGCCCGGCCGCTTCCTGATGCCCGGCAATCTCGCCGACACGCCGGCACTCACCTTTGCGCCGCTCGACGTGCCCGCAGGCGGCAGCGCGGGTGACGGCTCGCTGTGGGCGATGATGCGGCGGCGCTTTGAAGCCTACAAGGACGTCGTGGTGCGGCCGTTCTTCCGCGACCATTTCGCGCGGCTCGACCGCCAGATCGTGCTGGCCGATGCGCTCGCCGCATTCAATGCCGGCCCCGAGGCGCTGCACGATCTCGAGGCCGCACTCGCCGGCATTCTCGACTGCTTCCGGATCGGCCGCAGCACGATCCTGAGCGCGCTGTTCCGGCCGCGCATCGACCGCATCCTGTTCGCGGCCACCAAGGCCGACCATCTGCACCACCAGAGCCACGACCGGCTGGAGGCCGTGCTGCGGCGGATCGTGGCCAAGGCCGCCGAGCGCGCCGAATATGCCGGCGCCGATATCGACGTCGTCGCGCTCGCCGCGGTGCGCGCCACGCGCGAGGCGCAGGTCCAGCGCGGGCGCGACCGGCTGCCGTCGATCCTCGGCACGCCGGCGCCGGGCGAGGTCGCCAATGGCGAGCGGCTCGACGGCGAGACGGAAGTTGCGACCTTTCCGGGCGACCTGCCCGATAATCCGGAGGAGCTGTTCAACGGCGGTTTCCGCGGCCTCTCAAGCTCGGACACAGAGGCCGTAGACTACCGCTTCCTGCGCTTCCGTCCGCCAAAGCTGGAACGAAACGGCGATGCAGAGCCGGTGCTGCCTCACATCCGCCTTGACCGCGCCCTTCAGTTCCTGATCGGAGACAAACTGCAATGAACGAGAAGACGCCCCCGCGGCGGCCGGCGACGTTCAAGCTCGACGATCCCGGCGTGGTCGTGATGGATCCGGACGACGGCAGCCGCCTCACCCGCGGCACGATCCAGATCGTGCCCGAGGCCGAGCCCGCGCAGCTCCCGGTCCCGGTCGATACGCCGCTGGTGCCGGCGCGCCGCGGCTTCCGCTGGGGCACACTGTTCTGGAGCGCGGTCGCGGGCCTCGTGGTGCTCGGCACCGGGCTTGGCGTCCTCAACCTGGTCGAGGACCTGTTCGCACGCAATGAAGGCCTCGGCGTCCTCGGGCTGGGACTCGCCGTCATCGCCGCGGTTGCGCTCGCCGTCGTGACCACGCGCGAGCTCGTCGGCCTGGCAAGGCTTGCGACGATCGAGAAGCTGCATCTGCGCGCCGCCGAGGTGCTGATCAGCGACGACCGGGCCGCGAGCCGCGCGATCGTTGCCGATTTGCTCAAGCTCGCGCACCAGACCCCGCAGCTCGCTCGCGCCCGCAGCGAGCTGCAGAGCCACACCGACGACATCATCGACGGCGCCGACATGATCCGCCTCGCCGAGCGCGAGCTGATGACACCGCTCGACGAGGAAGCGCGACGGCTGGTGTCGACGGCCGCGCAGCGCGTCTCGGTCGTCACCGCGGTCAGCCCGCGCGCGCTGTTCGACGTGCTGTTCGTGTTCGTGGCGAGCTTGCGGATGATCCGCCAACTGGCGCGGCTCTATGGCGGCCGGCCCGGCGCGCTCGGCATGATCCGACTGCTGCGCCACGTCATCGCGCATCTCGCGATCACCGGCGGCATGGCGGCCAGCGACAGCCTGATCCAGCAGATGCTCGGTCACGGCATCGCGGCAAAACTGTCACAACGCCTCGGCGAAGGCATGCTCAACGGCCTGTTGACCGCCCGGCTCGGCCTCGCCGCGATCGACGTCACCCGCCCGCTTCCCTTCAACGCCCTGCCGCGCCCGGCGCTGACGGATCTCGCGAAAGACCTGATCCGCAAGCGCGAGGAAGAGGAATGAGGTGCTTGCCTCGCCCCGCTTGCGGGGAGAGGCCGGAATTTTCGCGAAGCGCAAATTTCGGGTGAGGGGGAGTCTCCGCGAGACCAACTCTCGCCGTCCCCGTGGAGAGTCCCCCTCATCCCGACCTTCGCAGAGCGAGCTCTGATCGTCTCGTCCCCGCAAGCGGGGAGAAGGAGGAGGCCAGCACGCGCCAGCGGAAGAAGGTGGTGTCCGGCGGCGGCGACAGATCGGGGGTCCAGCCGCTGATCTTCTCCAGCGCATAGGTGTCCATCACCATGCCGCGCCAGCTGCGCGTCACGCGCTCCAGCGGCTGGCGCACCGCTGATGTCTCGCTCCACAGCGGCAGATTGTTCTCGGGCTCGCGCCCGACATAAATGCCGGCGTGATCGCGGATCTTGCTCATGCCGGGATCGGCAAAGCCCTGGAAGCGGCCGCGTTCGTTGATTTCGATGACCGTCACCTTCCCGCGCAGCAACCAGCGCAGCATCGCATAGGTGCGATAATCCGTGGTCGCGACCCAGGTCGCGCCGGTCGCCTCAACCTGCGCCAGCGTGCGCGCAGCCACCACATCGTAGCCCGCCTCGGTGCCGATCGGATCGGTGCGGCCGATCAGATTCCACGGCGCGAACATGTAGTAGAGGAAGACGCAGACGACGAACACGATGCCTGATGTGATCGCGGTCCGCGCCCAATATACCGTCGATTTGACGAGCTCGACCGACCAGCCCTCGAACGGCATCCGCGTGACGTTGATCGCGACCGCCGCAAATCCGGCTGGCCACAAAAACATCGGCCAGGTGTCGCCGACCCGCAGCGTCAAGGACTTCCAGAGGAAGTAGATGGACGGCGCCAAGACCGCGGTCGCCAGCAGGATCGCAACCGGCTCGCGCTTGCGATAGCCGCGCCATGCCGTCAGCGCGGTGCCGAACAGCGTCACCGGCAGCAGCACGAAGCCGACCAGGCCGAACTGCATGCCGACGAATTCGCCGACGGTGCGCAGCGTGAAGGCGCGCTCGGCGGTGGCGCGCACCGCCTGGAAGCGGAACGAGGCCCAGTCGTGCTCGGCATTCCAGATCAGCACCGGCGAGAACACAACGATCGCGATCAGCGCGGCAAGATACGGATACGGGCTGCGCAGCCAGCGCCAGCGCCAATCCGGCACCAGCGCAAAGGCGAGCACCGCCGGCGCGAACATGATCGCGGTGAATTTCGACAGCAGCGCCAGCCCGGCAAACAGCCCCGCGGCGAGCCACCAGCGCCCGTCACCGCTTTGCGCAAGCCGCACCAGCGACCACAGCATCGCCACCGAAAACGGGATCAGCGCCGTATCCGGCGCGACCTTTGCCATCAAGAGGCCGTAATACAGCGCCGTCTCCGGCAGCAGCAACGCCAGCATCACGGCGCGGACGTTGTTGGCCGTCACGCGGCGGACGATGTCGGCGAGCAGGAGCTGGGTGGCCAGCATCGCGACGATGCCGCCGAGGCGGACGCCGAGATTGGTGTCGCCGAGGATCGCGGTGCCGAAGCGGATGAACCAGGCGACCATCGGGGGATGGTCGAGGAACGACAGCACGTTTTCCTTCGACCAAGTCCAGTAATAGGCCTCGTCGGTGCGCAGATCGAGCGCATGGGCGTAGACCAACCGCATCGCGGTCATGGCAACGATCACGGCGATGACGCCCCGCCAGTCCGGCGCGCGCGAACGGGCCGGCTTAACGCTGTTGTTATCGGCTCCGGGTTCGGCTTGGGCTATCGTCACGGCGCGCTTTTTGTTCGACTCTTAACGGAGTGTCAACGTGCCGCACGGCCCGCTCTCACGGCTGGTCCGGACCCGCGGTGGTGTTCAGCGCGGGAATTAACCACTAGACTTGCCGATCATGAATCACATGGCCTCCCCCTCGCGCGAGCACTTGCAGGACATGGCCCGCGGTATCGGCCTGCGGCAGGTCCGCATCGTCACGGGGGCGATCATGTTCGCCTACCTGACCAGCCATTTCCTCAACCACGCGCTCGGCAATATCTCGACGGAGGCGCTGGCGATCGGGGTCTACTACCACACCGAGTTCTGGCAGTTCCTGCCGGTCGCGATCGTGTTCTACAGCGCCTGCCTGGTGCATACTGGGCTCGGCATCTGGGCGCTCTATCAGCGCCGCGAGTTCCACTGGAAGGCGATCGAGCCGCTGCAGCTGACGCTCGGCCTCAGCATCCCGATGCTGATCGTCGCACACGTCGTCGGCGTACGGCTCGGCCAGACCCTGTACGGGCAAGAGAAGCTCTACCCACAGGAGCTGTACACCTTCTTCATCGCCTCGCCGAACCGGCTGTGGCAGATGCTGGCGGTGCTGGTGATCGCCTGGGTACATGGCTGCATCGGCCTGTATTTCTGGCTGCGGCTGCGTCCGTTCTTCAAGCGCGCCGCGCCGTTCCTGCTCGCTGGAGCGGTGCTGATCCCGACCCTGGCGATGCTCGGCATCTACCAGGGCGGCCGCGCCACGATGGCGGATTATCAGGATCCCGACTGGCGGCGCGAGGAGCTGTCGGTGCAGAAGCTCGGCACGGCGGCGCAGGGGACCACGCTCGAGAAGATCACCGACGGCCTGACCATCGGCTATCTCGGCCTGCTCGGCCTCGTGCTGCTGGCGCGCGGCGCGCGGGCCCTGCTGGAGCGCCGCGGCGGCATGATCGCGCTGTCCTACGGCAACGGCCGCACGCTGCGGGTACCGAAGGGATTGAGCGTGCTGGAAGCAAGTTTGCGCTACAACGTGCCGCATGCGAGCGTCTGCGGCGGCCGCGCACGCTGCTCGACCTGCCGCATTCGCATCATCGGCGACCACGCCGGATTGCCCGAGCCCTCGCCGCGCGAAGCCTTCGTGCTGCACCGGGTCGGCAATGACGATCCGTCGATCCGGCTGGCCTGCCAGTTGCGGCCGACCGCCGACCTGAACTTCTTCCAGCTGTTCCTGCCGAGCACGACGTCGGCCAACGCCCACGCCGCCAATCCGGCACGGGTCGGCCAGGAGCGCTATCTGGTCAGCATGTTCGTCGACATGCGCGGCTCGACCCAGCTTGCCGAGAAGCGGCTGCCGTTCGACACCGTGTTCATCGTCAACCGCTTCCTCGGCGCGGTGTCGCAGGCGGTGCTGGAGGCCGGCGGGCGGCCCAACCAGTTCATCGGCGACGGCATGCTGGCGCTGTTCGGGCTTGCCACCGACCGGCAGGTGGCCTGCCGCCAGGCGTTGCGCGCGGCGGCGCTGATCGCAACCCATATCGACGAGCTGAATCAATTCCTGAGCCACGATCTGCGTGAGCCGATCCGCTTCGGCATTGGCATCCATGGCGGCGAGGTGATCGTCGGCGATATCGGCTATCGCGACCACATGGTGTTCACCGCGCTCGGCGATGCCGTCAACGTCGCGGCACGGCTGCAGGACATGACCAAGGCGCTGGCCTGCGAGGCGATCATCTCGGACGAGGTGCGCGTCACCGCCGGGCTCGCCGACGATGCCCTGCCGGCGCAGGAGGTCGCGATCCGCGGCCGTAACGAGCCGATGACCGTGCGCACGGTCGAAAAGACGCAGCTCCTGTCGACGCTGGTCGACGACCGGCGCGCCGTCGCGGCCTGACCGGTTCATCTCCGCTTCAGCCCAATGTGACCTACCGCACACCCGCCGGTGCGTTCAGCAGAGATGCTCGAACGTGCCCGGTGCCGGATGCGACTGACTGGCGACGGGTAACACTGCAACCGCGCCGCGACAGAACTCAACGCGCACCTGAAGGAGAAGACCATGTTTCGCAAAGTCACGCTCGCTCTCGCCACTGCCGCAACCCTCGGTGCCGCCGCGCTGGCGCCGACCGCAGCTTCCGCCAAGCCGTTCTTCTGGCATCCGCATCACCATCACTTCTGGGGTGGCCCGGGCGTTGCCGTCGGCTTCGTCGACTCCGGCTGCTACGCCACCCGCCTGGTGCTGACGCCCTACGGCTATCGTTATCGCACCGTGAACGTCTGCTACTGATCGAACCTTCTACTTGGATGGAAACGCCCCGGTCGTCCACGCGACC
Organism: Bradyrhizobium sp. USDA 4503; assembly: GCF_054055815.1. Taxonomy (NCBI): domain Bacteria; kingdom Pseudomonadati; phylum Pseudomonadota; class Alphaproteobacteria; order Hyphomicrobiales; family Nitrobacteraceae; genus Bradyrhizobium; species Bradyrhizobium sp. USDA 4503. Next base: position 7,414,129 of record NZ_JBSRXS010000001.1, on the reverse strand, counting down.
GGGGCTTTTCGTTGTTGCGACGCAACGCTGCGAAAGCTCAATTGACTCGCGGTTGTCAGGTGCGACATTCGGACCGCGCGCATTCCATGATGCGAAGGCGCGCAAGGCAATCTGGGCCTGGTGATGACCGGCTCACGACAGAACAGCTTCGGAGGAAGCGGAATGCTCGATCGACGAGACTTGATGAAGCGCGCCGGATTGGCCGCTTTGGTGACGGGGCTGGGATCAAGGGGTGCATTCGCCCTCGACACCGTGACGCTGCCCTTTGGCAATGGCGAGCGCCCGCTGGTGCGCTACCCGCAAAAGCGCCCGATGATCGGCCTGACCGCCCGCCCGCCGCAGCTGGAAACGCCGTTTGCGATCTTCAACGACGGCCCGATCACGCCGAACAATGCGTTCTTTGTCCGCTATCACCTCGCCGACCTCCCCTACAATCTCGATCCGGACAAGTTCACGCTGGAGATCAAGGGCAAGGTCGACAAGCCGCTGAAGCTGTCGCTGAAGGACATCAGGAAGCTGAAGGCGACCGATATCGTTGCCGTCAACCAGTGCTCCGGCAACAGCCGCGGCTTCTTCAGTCCGCGCGTCGCCGGCGGCCAGCTCGGCAACGGCGCGATGGGCTGCGCGCGCTGGCACGGCGTGCCGCTGAAGACCGTGCTCGACATGGCCGGCGTGCAGGCCGGAGCCAAGCAGGTCACCTTCAACGGCATGGATGGTCCGGTCAGCGACAAGACGCCGGATTTCGTCAAGGCACTCGACATCGACCACGCACGCGACGGCGAGGTGATGCTGGCCTGGGGCATGAACGGCGAGGACCTGCCCTTCCTCAACGGCTTCCCGCTCCGCCTCGTGGTGCCCGGCTATTACGGCACCTATTGGGTGAAGCACCTCAACGAGATCACCGTGATCGACAACGTGTTCGAGGGCTTCTGGATGAAGTCCGCCTACCGGATACCGGATACGCCGAACAATGCGGTCGAGCCCGGCACCGCACCGAAGGCGACGATCCCGATCAATCGCTTCACGGTGCGCTCGTTCATCACCAGCGTTGCCGACGGCGCCAAGCTGAAGGCCGGCCGCACCATGCTGCGCGGCATTGCCTTCGACGGCGGTAAAGGCATCAAGGAGGTGATGGTCTCGACCGACGGCGGCAAGAGCTGGACGCCGGCCAAGCTCGGCAAGGACCTCGGCAAATACGCCTTCCGCGAATGGAAGTTGCCGGTGAAGCTCGCGGCCGGTCCCGCAGAGCTGAAGGTGCGCGCCACCAACAATGCCGGCGACACCCAGCCGATGGATCCGTTGTGGAATCCGGCCGGCTATCTGCGCAACGTCGTCGAAACCGTGCGCGTCACCGCAGCGTGAGGAGAAGCATCATGACCAGCAAGCTGCTTCCATCCCTCGCCGCGATCGCCGCGCTGTCGATCGGCGCCGCCATCGCCGCGCCCGTGAACTACACGGTCCCCGAGGAAACCGCGGCCTTCAAGCCAGGTCCCAACCTCGAGGTGGTGCAAAACAACTGCACCGCCTGCCACTCGGCCGACTACATCAAGACCCAACCGCAGGGCGAGAAGTTCAAGAAGGATTTTTGGCAGGCCGAGGTGACCAAGATGATCAAGGTCTACGGTGCGCCGATCGAGGAAGCCGACGTCGGCAAGATCGTCGAATACCTCTCCGCGACCTATTGAAACGCGGCCGGTCGATCCCTGCGTGCCGGCCGAAAAGGCAGCGCGCGGGACGATCGATCCAGTTCGGGACATTGGAACCGGTCCGTTTTTGCAGCGCATCAATTGACCACGAAACGGGCAATCCGGCGTAAAACCCCCGCAAAGCGGGTTGTTTCCGGTCAAAAACACACCGTCGTTTGATCTACCCAGCTTTTTTCAAACTGCTATCCTGTCGTTGCGGACAAGCCGGTTTTTGCGGGGACCGACTGGTCTGTTTTCGATTGATTCCGCGGAGACGACTGGAATGCCCAAAGGTACAGTGAAGTGGTTCAACCCGACCAAGGGTTATGGATTCATCCAGCCCGCATCGGGCGGCAAGGACATTTTCGTTCATATTTCAGCAGTTCAGAAGGCTGGCCTTCAGACCCTCAACGAAGGTCAGTCGGTTGAATACGAAGAGATTGCAAATCGCGGCAAGACGTCAGCCGAAAATCTCAAGGTCTAGCGTCACAGCGCCAGATCCGGCGGCGCACTCTCGGACGCCATCCGGGAGTGGGGGCCGATCCACACACCAGACAACGTGACGTTCGGCGGGGCGGGCACGATGCCCGCGCGCCATGGCGTTGAACTATATGGCGTTGAACTATTTCGGCGGCCACCGCTCGCGCGCCGACAACAGCCTTTTGCGCCGGGAAGCGCGCGGCTGCGCATTGCAGCATCACAGGCACGTGCCGCTCTGGCCGTTGCCGCACGGCACCCGCTTCGACAGCTGCTGAACCTTGCGCTTCGACTCGGCCTGCGCCAGCACGTCGAACACGCTTGACGGGGTGAGCTGCGTGGCCTTGCGGAAGTCCTCGGTCGCCTTGTCGACATGGTTGAGCGCCTCATGCGCCTTGGCGCGGGCGAACAGGCCCTCAACCGTCTCCTTCTGCGCGATCGCCCGGTCGAGATCCTCGACCGCCTTGTCGTAGTTGCGCAACGCCGACCAAGTGATGCCGCGCAATGTCAGCGCCGGCTGATAATCGGGCCGCGCAGAGAGGATGAAGTTGAGATCCTTCATCGCGTTATCCGGCTTCTTCAGCCCGAGATAGGCCCGGGCGCGCAGCACATGCGGGAAAGCATCGTTGGGCGCCCGCGTGATGATCTGGTCGAAGGCGGCGATGGCGCGGTCGTACTGGGAGGAAGTCAGCATCGCGAGCCCGCGGCCGAGCTGTGCCGTCGGATTGTTCGGGCTTCGCTCCAGCACAGCGTCGATATCGACCAGTCCCTCATCTGCGCGGCCCTTGAGCATCAACGCGAGGCCGCGCCACGATTTGGCGATCAGATTGGTCGGCACCAGCGCCAGGGCCTGATCGAAATCCAGCAGCGCCTTGTCGAGCTGATTGAGGCCGATATGGGCGAGTCCACGCTCTGTGAAAGCGAGCGTCTCCTTGGGATTGAGCGAGATCGAATGATCGTAGTCGGCGAGCGCGTCCTGCACCTTGCCGGTGCCGGCCTTGACGAGGCCACGCGCCAGATACGCCAACGAATTGTTCTGATCGAGCGTGATGGCACGGCCGGCGTCGGCCATCGCTTGATCGAACTGCCGCGTGCCGGCGGCATTGAGCGCGCGGGCCGCCAGCAGCTGCGGATCGTCCGGCTTGACCTTGAGCAGGGCATTGAGATCGTTGCGCGCGTCCGCCGACCGGCCGAGCTTTGAATAGGCCACTGCACGCAGGCGCAGCGCAGCCTCGTTGCGGGCATCGCCGCCCAGCACCTGGGTGAGATTGGCAACGGCGCCCGCGTAGTTGCCCTGTGCGACGAGCTCCTTGGCCTGCTCGACCTGCTGGTTACCCGCCGCCGGCCCGGCTGGCCGCGCCGGCGGCGCGCCTGGAGCCGGTGCGGCCTGCGGCGGCGCGGCGCCGCCTGCTGCCTTGGCGAGTTCGGCCTGCATCGTGACCGCCTGCTGGCGCTGCTGCTGGATCTCCTTGTTGTCGGGAAGCACCGCCAACAACCGGTCGAAGTCGGCAATCGCGCGGGCATAGTCACCCTTGGCGCTGTAGAGCTGGGCACGGGCGAAATAAGCGTTGCGCTCGGCCTGCGGCGCCTGCGCGATCGCACGCGAGAAATCCTCGATCGCTTTATCCATGTCGCCCTTGCGGCGATGGGCCTGACCCCGCCAGTAGAATGCATTCGGCGTGCCGGCGTTGACGGCAATCGCGGTGTTGGCGTCGGCCACCGCCGCATCGGGCTGTCCGGTTTCGACATAGGCCCGCGCGCGCCCGACACGGGCAGCGGGAAGATCCTGCCGCAACGTGATCGCCTGGTCGTAATCCGAGATCGCATCGCTCCAGGCGTGCTGGTCGGCGCGCAGATTGCCGCGCGCCAGGAAGCCGAACGGGTTCTTCGGCTCGAGCTCGATCGCGCGATCGAAATCGGCGCGGGCCTGATCCAAGCTGCCCTTGCGTTGCTGGACATAGCCGCGCGCGATCAGCGCCGGCACGAATTGTCCATTCAGCTGCACCGCTGCATCGGCATCGCTGAGGGCCTGATCGATCTTGCCGCGCGCGATGCCAAATCGCGAGCGGCCGGTGAAGGCCTTGGTGCGGTCCTCCGTGGAGCGTGCGGTATCGTTGATGATGCCCGAGCACGCCGCCTCGACCTTGTCCGTCGGCGGCCCGCTGCAATCCTCGACATCGCCCGCGCGGGCCGGACCGGCGAGCACGGGCCAAAGTAGCAGCGCAAGCGCCAGCAGCTGTGGGAAACGAACGCCGCGGGTGGCGGCATCAATGCAGATCGAACGTGAACGCATATGGTAGCCTCGGGTTGACCGAATGCTGCCGGTGTTAACGCGTCACTTGGTTCTTATGGTGATCGGCACTGAACGTATTTTTTGGAACCATATCGTGCGAAGCTATTGTTCGAATCCTGGCATTCGGTTCCCAGCGTCGCGCGGACGCTATCCCTGCGATCAATGAGGATGGAACAGCGCGGAACGCGCAGCTGCGACGCTCAGCCGTTCAATCTTCCGTCACCCATTTGGCGACGGTCATGACATCAGGCGGTTGCAGATAGCCGCGGGGCCAGAGATCGACCGCCCATTCCACCTTGGTCGCGCGCTCGACGAGAACGGCGGTGTTGTGCGGCGTTTGCACCAACGAAAATCCGCGGTAGTGGGGATCCCCAACGTCATGAAACCTGAACAGGTTCCACGCCTGCATCACCAGCATCAGGCTGGTCGTGTTCCGCGTCGTGTCCCAGCAATCATAATTGTGTTTGTCGTCGTTGGCGCGGAAATCCGCTTTCGCCACGCGCTTGTCGGTGCCGAGGATCGGCCCCATGCGCCGGTCGAACCAGATCACGGCCTTTTGCACGGCCGCGCGTTCGGCGGCGGCATTGGCGCGGCCCGTGGCCATGATCTTGGCCAGAGCCGCCCGGTCGGCTGCGCTGAAGTCGAGCATCTCGCGACGCCGGCAGACGAAGCCGTAACAGACGGTCATCCCCGTCGCCGACGGCGGATAGATCGAGACCGAGGTGTAGAGCTGCAGGATGCCGGAGCTGAGCTCGGCCGCGCGGGCCGGCATGGCCGACGGCAACGACAGCATGAGCACAGCAAGCGCGCCGGCAAATCCGGCCCGCTTCATTCGTATCGGCTGATCAGCGTCTTTCATGAACCACCGCCCCAACTCGACCAAAGGATTATCGCGGGCGTGTCGCGATGCCAAGACATCCGGCGCATGGCTGTGGATCAGACCGGCAGCGGCGCGTCGCGCTTGACTTCCTCCATCACCGCGTAGGTTCGCGTTTCCCGCACGCCCGGCAGCGCCAGCAGGGTCTCGCCGAGAAACCTGCGATAGGCGGTCATGTTGGCGACCCGCGCCTTGACCAGATAGTCGAAGCCGCCGGCCACCATGTGACACTCGAGCACTTCCGGCGCGGTCTGGACCGCCCTGGCGAACTTCTCGAATACATCGGGCGTGGTCTTGTCGAGCAGCACCTCGACAAACACCAGCAGGCCAAGCCCGAGCCGGTGCGGATTGAGCCGGGCGCCATAGCCCTCGACGAAGCCGTCGCGCTGCAGCCGCTTCAACCGTTCGCCGACCGAGGTCGGCGACAGGCCGATCCTTTCCGCCAACTCCACATTGGCAATCCGGCCATCCCCTTGCAGGATCGAGAGGATTTTGCGGTCAGTCTTGTCGATTTCTGTCATATCTACGGTAATTCTCGAATTGATCCTGATTTTCTAAGGCAAATCTGCTAATTTGTCTATCGAACTACGGTTCGCTAGCGCGTACGTGTTCCCACACAATCTCAAGGAACCGCCATGCCAGACCCGTTGCCGCTCCCGCCCCCGTTCAGCGCGCCGTATGCGCCAGACGACAGCGCCATCGCCGCCCGCCTGCGCCAGGACGCGACGCTCGGCGCGGAGGCGGAGGCACGGATCGACCGCACCGCGACGCGCCTGATCGAGGCGATCCGGGCCAATGACGATCCGCTCGGCGGGGTCGAGGACATGTTGCGGGAGTTCGCGCTGTCGACCAAGGAAGGGCTGGCGCTGATGGTGCTGGCGGAGGCGCTGCTGCGGGTGCCGGACGCGCGTACCGCCGACCAGTTCATCGAGGACAAGCTCGGTCAGGGCGACTTCGTCAACCACGAGACCAGATCGAGCGCGTTCCTGGTCAACGCCTCGGCCTGGGCGCTCGGCATGTCGGCGCGCGTGATCCAGCCCGGCGAGACGCCGCAGGGCACGATCGGGCGGCTGACGAAGCGACTCGGTGCGCCGGCGGTGCGCGCCGCGACACGGCAGGCGATGCGGCTGATGGGTAGCCATTTCGTGCTCGGCGAGACCATCGAGGCGGCGCTGTCGCGCGCGCAATCGCACACGGCGCGCGGCTCGCGCTATTCGTTCGACATGCTCGGCGAGGGTGCGCGCACCGCCGACGATGCCCATCGCTATTTCGAATCCTACGCCCGCGCCATCGATGCGATCGGCAAGGCGGCCGGCGATCAACCCCTGCCCGACCGGCCCGGCATCTCGGTGAAACTCTCCGCGCTGGATCCGCGCTTCGAGGCGGTGAGCCACGCGCGGGTGATGACCGAGCTGGTGCCGCAGCTGATCGATCTCGCGCGCCGCGCCAAGGCGTTCGACCTCAACTTCACCGTCGATGCCGAGGAGGCCGACCGGCTGGAGCTGTCGCTCGACGTCATCGCCGCCGCATTCGCCGACCCCTCGCTCGCCGGCTGGAGCGGCTTTGGCCTCGCGATCCAGGCCTATCAGAAGCGCGCCGCCGACGTCATCGACTATGTCGATGCGCTGACGCGTGCGCTGGATCGCAGGATGATGGTGCGCCTGGTCAAGGGCGCCTATTGGGACACCGAGATCAAGCGCGCGCAGGAGCGTGGGCTCGACGGCTATCCGGTGTTCACCCGCAAGGCGATGACCGACCTGAACTACGTCGCCTGCGCGCGCAAACTGCTGGCGCTGCGGCCTCGGCTGTTTCCGCAATTCGCCACCCACAACGCGCTGACGATCGCAACCATCCTCGAACTCGCCGACGATCCCTCAAGCTTCGAATTCCAGCGGCTGCACGGCATGGGCGAAGCGCTCTACGCCCAGCTCGGCGAGGACAGGCCCGAGATCGCCCACCGCACCTATGCGCCGGTCGGCAGCCACCGCGACCTGCTCGCCTATCTGGTGCGGCGGCTGCTCGAGAACGGCGCCAACTCGTCCTTCGTGGCGCTGGCCGCCGACAATCGCGTGTCCATCGTGGACCTGCTGCGCCGCCCGGCCGAGATCGTCGGCACCGACGACAAGGCGTCGCACTCCGCGATTCCGTTGCCGGCCGAGCTTTATTGGCCGCAGCGCGAGAACTCGCACGGCATCGAATTCGGCGAACGCAAGGCGCTCGGCGCGCTGACGTCGGCGATCGCGGCCGAACGGAAGGCTTCGCCTTCCGTCACGCCATCAACCACCGAGCAGGCGAATGCCGCCGTTGCCGCGGCGCGCCGCGGCTTCAAGGCCTGGAACGCCACGCCGGCCATAAAGCGTGCGGCGATCCTGGACAAGGCCGCGGAGCTGCTCGAGCAGCGCCGCGCCCACTTCCTCGCTCTGCTGCAAAGCGAGGGCGGCAAGACGCTCGATGATGCGCTATCGGAAGTGCGCGAGGCGATCGACTTCTGCCGCTACTATGCCGCGCTGGGGCAAGAGCTGTTCGGCGAAGGCGAGACGATGCCGGGCCCGACCGGCGAAAGCAATGTGCTGGAGCTGCACGGCCGCGGCGCGTTCGTCGCGATCTCGCCGTGGAATTTCCCGCTCGCGATCTTCCTCGGCCAGGTGACGGCGGCATTGATGGCGGGCAATGCGGTGATCGCAAAGCCGGCCGAGCAGACGCCGCGCATCGCAGCCGAAGCCGTTGCCATGCTGCATCAGGCCGGCGTGCCGCCATCGGCGCTGCATCTGATCCAGGGCGACGGCGCGGTCGGCGCCGCGCTGGTGGCGCATCCCACCATCGCCGGGGTCGTCTTCACCGGCTCGACGGAGGTCGCGCGGTCGATCAACCGCACGCTCGCCGCCAAGGACGGCCCGATCGTGCCGCTGATCGCCGAAACCGGCGGCATCAATGCCATGATCGTCGACGCCACCGCGCTGCCCGAGCAGGTCGCCGATGACGTCGTGACCTCGGCGTTCCGCTCCGCCGGCCAGCGCTGCTCGGCGCTGCGGCTGCTGTTCGTGCAGGACGACGTCGCCGACCGCATGATCGAGATGATCGCCGGCGCCGCGCGCGAATTGAAGATCGGCGATCCCTCCGAACCGTCGACGCATATCGGACCGGTGATCGATGCCGACGCCAAGCAGCGGCTCGATGCGCATATCGCGCAAATGAAGCAGGAGGCGCGCGTGCATCTCGCCGGCGAGGCGCCATCAGGCAATTTCGTCGCGCCGCACATCTTCGAACTGTCGGCGGCCGGGCAATTGAAGGAAGAGGTGTTCGGCCCGATCCTGCATGTGGTGCGCTACCGCGCCGACAAGCTCGGCGAGGTGCTGAGTGCGATCGAGGCGACCGGGTTCGGGCTGACGCTCGGCATCCATTCCCGCATCGACGACACGATCGAGCACGTGATCGACCGCCTCCAGGTCGGCAATATCTATGTCAACCGCAACATGATCGGCGCGGTGGTCGGCGTGCAGCCGTTCGGCGGCAGCGGCCTGTCCGGCACCGGCCCCAAGGCCGGCGGCCCGCATTACCTCGCGCGCTTCGCCACCGAGCAGACGATCACCATCAACACCGCCGCCGCGGGCGGCAATGCGGCGCTGATGGCGGGGGTGGAGTAATACTCATCACCGACATGTCATTCCGGCATGGTGCATGGGCGCCAGGTCCGGAATGACTTGGTTGCATCGTGCCCCCCAGATGGGTCAAATGGCGGTCCGATCGGGATCATTGCTTGCGATAATTCCAGCTACCGGAAAAACACCAACAAGCGCCACGGGAGCGACGGCACGATGGAAAAAGGCATTTTTGACGGGCTCAAGGTCCTGGACTGCGCGAGCTTCATCGCGGCACCCGCGGCCGCCACCGTGCTGTCCGACTTCGGCGCCGACGTCATCAAGATCGAGCCGCCCGGCGCCGGCGATCCCTATCGCAATCTGCCCAATCTGCCCGGCTATCCATCGAGCGAGCACAATTTCGCGTGGATGCTGGAGGCCCGCAACAAGAAGAGCCTCGCGCTCGACCTCACCAAGCCTGACGCGCAGCAGGTGCTGTACAAGCTCGTCGCCGAGGCCGACGTGTTCATCACCAACATGCCGCCGCAGGTGCGCGCAAAGCTCGGCATCACCTACGACCATCTTGCCCATCTCAACGACCGGCTGATCTACGCGTCCTTCACCGGCTATGGCGAGAAGGGCGAAGAGGCCAACAAGCCCGGCTTCGACTCCAACGCCTATTGGGCCCGCTCCGGCCTGATGGATCTGGTGCGCGCCGACGAGGAGACCACGCCGGCCCGTTCCGTCGCCGGCATGGGCGATCACCCCTGCGCGATGGCGTTCTACGGCGCGATCGTCACCGCGCTGTTCCAGCGCGAGAAGACCGGCAAGGGCTCGCACGTCTCGACCAATCTGATGGCCAACGGCGTCTGGGCCAATGGCGTGCTGGCGCAGGCCAAGCTCGCCGGCGCCAAGTTCAAGAAGCGCAAGCCGCGCGAGGAGGCGCTGAACGCGGTCACCAACCACTATAAGTGCAAGGACGGCCGCTGGCTGATCCTGTCGCTGCTCAACGAAGACCGGCAATGGCCAACGCTGGCGCGCTGCATGGGCCGCGAGGATCTCGTCGCCGATCCGCGCTTCGCCACCAAGGCGGACCGCCATGCGCGCTCGGTCGAGCTGATCAAGATCTTCGACGAGGTGTTCGCCGGCAAGGACCTCGCCGAATGGCGCAAGATCCTCGACGGCAACGGTCTCGTGTTCGGCGTCGTCGGCATCCTCGACGACATCCCGAACGACAAGCAGATGATCGAGAACGAGGTGCTGGTGCGCTTCGAGAACGACACCATGCTGACCGTCAACAGCCCGATCTTCATCGACGGCGCGAGGAAGGTGCAGCCGCGCAAACCGCCCGAGGTCGGCGAGCATTCCGACGAGATCCTGCGCCAGGCCGGCTACGACGAGGCCACGATCCAGAAGCTGCGCGCATCGGGCGCTGTGGCGTAGCGAACTAACCACCTTCGTGAGTAGCCCGGATGGAGCGAAGCGAAATCCGGGACAAGTCTCGCAATCGGATCACGCAATACCGGATTTCGCTTCGCTCCATCCGGGCTACGAGGTCATCGAGCATTCCATCGCAGGCATCCGACGCCTAGGAAGCTATCTTTTCATCCAGGCCCAGACGATGGCCACAACGATGATGCCGAGGATAACCGCGAGCCCGATCGCCCAGCTGCTGACGCGGACGGCGCTGACCGCCTGACGCTCGGCCTCGTTGGCCGCGATCTCGCGGTCGCGCTGCTTGTCGTCCTCGGGAGCACTCATCGGCCGGTCTCCGCTCAAGGCTGGGCTGTTCGGGGCATGGTCGCAACGTGGAATGTAGCATCGAATAATGACGCGCAGCGGCTCCGGTTCCGGCGGAAATCACCGGCCCTTCACGAAGCACATGCCGATGCGCGAGGCCTTCCCGGCAACCTGGCAGGCAAGGCCGTCGGCGCAGGTCCAGCCGCGGAAGCTGCGGTCGCTCTCGGCGGGCCTGGCGCCCGGCAGATAGCAATGCGCGCCCCAGCCGTCGCTGTATTCGGTGCCGGCAAGTTCGGTGCTGCCGCGCAGCTGCGGCCGGTTGGAGAAGCCGCGCGAAAAGTCCGGCGCCTTGCCGTCGCGGAGGCTTGCGAGGATATCGCGGCGGCGGGGCTGGTCGCCGAAGAAATGCGGCGAGGCCGGCACCACGGTGGAGTTCGACGGCTTTGCCGCCATCCAGTCGACGCCGGGGAAATGGAAGCCGCCGATGCCGCGGGTCTGGTGACAGCCCGCGCAGGTGACATCGTTGAGGCGCCGCTCGAAGCCGGCCAGCGACTGGATGTTTTGCAGCTTCGTTCCGTCGGCCGCAGCCTTCTGCAGGGCGCCGACGACGTCACCATCGGAGAACACCGCATTGCCGGCCGTGCCCTCACCCTGCACCATGCCGAATTCGGGCTCCAGCTCGCTGACATCGAAACCAGTCGGCGTCGGCGCGACCGCTACGGTCGCGAGGAAGCGATCGGGGATCAGCAAGGTGCCGCGATCGAGCTCGGCAAGATGTTTGGGATCGAGCAACCACGCCTTGAAGTCGCGCCTCAGTGCCCCGTCCGCCAGAATGCGGTCGCGATCGATCTGGTTCTCCAGCGGTGCTTCGGCAAACCGTTTTGCCACGCCGTCATAATCGAACACTTTGAGCAGATAGTCGGTGCGGAAATCGCGCACCGCGGATTTCGGCGCGTGCGCGATCTGCAGATTGGTCTCGATACGATCGATATTGCGCGCATCGATCAGCTCGAGCGGACCATCCTTGCCGAGCAACTTCTCCATCGCCGGCGGCGCGCTGCCGGTCGCGAGCCAGCGCCGCGCGATTTCGCGGCAGCCGAGCGATGCGTCGTTGCCGTCGCCTTTCGCCTTCAGCACGAGGTTCAGCGTCATCGGCAGCCGCTGCGACACCGCGTTCTCGCCGATCGGCGACACATCGGTACGGGTCAGCCGGTAGATCAACCGGATCTCGCCGCAATCTTTCGGCGCCACATAGGCGCGGTCCATGCGGTTGACGATGCCTGACAGCACGAAGCGGACGTCGGAGGATTCAAGTAGCGCGCGATCGAACAGCTGAAACGCGAAGCCGTCGCCGATGCCGATGCTCTCATTCGGCAGGCTTGCTTTATGCTTTGCGACATAGCGATCGAACTCGCGATCCAGCGCCTCGCGCACCGGAACCATCGCGGCGAGCCCGAACAGATCACGGTTGGACAGCAGCGTGTCGGCGGAACGCTTCGGCGCGAGCATCCGGCCGAGGTTGAAGCGGCCGTGATCGAGCTCGCGCAGGATGGCGGGATCGATCACCGCCGCGCCGCGCTCGAGCGCGCGATCCTCGGCGGCACGTCCAGGCGCGGCGCCGCAGAGCAGAACGGACATCACCAGAAGGCATTTCAGCGCGCGGGTCATGCCCCCACTAACACCGCGCGGCAAACCCTATTCAAGAAAAAAGGCGCTTCACATCGTGGTGAAGCGCCTTGGTGTTGTCGTGTTGCGGAGATCATAGCGTTTTCGAGCGAAGTGGAGCCCGGTTCGCGTGAAGAAAACGCGTCCAAACGACGAGTTGGAGCTTCGGTTCTGATTCAATCAGAACCGAAAATGCTCTAGCGCGAAACGATCAGGCCCTTGCTGGTGACGACCACCCAACGGCCGTCCTGCTTGCGGATGGCATCGACGCGGCCCAGGCCCGGGACGGGGTCGCCCGCGTAAACCTCGTAGATGCCGCCGCGGCCTTCGATCAGCGCGCCGCCATTGCCGACGTCGCGCAGCGACCAGCCGTCGACCACCGGCAGGCGGCCGACCTCTGGCCTGGGGGCGGCCGGCGCCGCCGCGGGCGCCGGGGTGATCGAGCCCGTGACCTCGCGGGCGGGCGTCGCCGCGGCGACGGTGGTCTGCGGCGCGGCGCGGAGCTTGTCGACCGCCTCGCTGAGCTTGTTGAGCTTGGCCATCGGCTCGGCCTGGGCCTTCTCGACCTTCTCGATCCGGTCGTTGGCCTTGCTGAACTGGGTCTGGCCGGCCCTGGCGGTCTGCTCGACGCTGGCCTTCAGCGCGGCGACCTCGGATTCGATCCGGGCGAGCGCGGCATCGGCCGCTTCCTTGTTGGCGGCGGCGTCCTTGGCAGCCACATCCCTGACGGAAGCAGCGGCGGGGGCGGCGAGATGGCCGAGCCCCGCGGTCGCGAGCGCACCGCCGATGGCGCCGGCCACGGTCGCCAGCGCGATCACCGCGGCCATCGCGCCGATCCGGCGCGTGCCGGCCGGCTTGCCCGCCGCCTTGGCCGCCTGTTCGGCGCCTGGCCTGGATGCCGTCGCCTCATGGTCCCAGGTGCGGTCACCCGGCGCCATGATCATCAGCTTGCCCGGAAAATGCGGCTCTTCCCGCTTGCCGGTCGCGACCCTGGGCACGTCCATATTGGTCGGCTCGACCTTGGCCTCGACCTTCGGCTCGATCATGGACTCGATCTTGGGGTCGATCTTGGGCGGCTCAACCTTCGAGGGTTCAACCTTGGGCGCGTCCATACGGGGCGCGTCCGCCTTTGGCGACGTCTCTTCCTGCTCGGGCGCAAGCCGGGGAGCTTCGACACCGGTCGCGGCCATCACGGGCTCGCTTTTCGCCGCCATTTCGGCGCCGGTTTGACCGCTGACCGGCTCGCTCTGCTGCTCACTCACGTTCAAAGTCTCCAGACTAGGTTGACAATTCGGTAACTTTTATTGCTTGCGAAATGGTTACCCCGCTCCGCCATTACCTAAATTTTAGGGAGTTTTCCGGGCCGGATTTGGGCGATGCTGCCCTGCGGCAATCTGCGCCGCTTCCGTTTGCGCGCGGCGCTTTCCCGATTAACATACCGTCATCTTCCAGCCAGAAGGCAGGAGAGCGCCATGACGATCGAGAAATGCATCAAGGAATTTGGTGTCGATGACGTCATCTTTGAGGAAGGCTCGACCGGCCGCGAGCTGTTTGTCGTGCTCGACGGCAAGGTCGACATCGCCAAGATCGATCGCGGAAACAAGACTGTTATCGTCAGCCTCGGCAAGGGCGAGTTCTTCGGCGAGATGGCCGTGATCGACGGCTCGGCGCGCTCGGCGACCGCCATCGCCTCCGCGCCCGCAACGCGGGTGATGCGGATCAACCACGCCCGCTTCGTCTATCTGGTCAGCCAGCAGCCGGCGTTCGCGCTGATGGTGATGGATGCGCTCTCGAAGCGCCTGCGCGCATCCAACGCGGTCACTTACCGGACGGCGGCAACCCCATGAGCGACCGCAAGCCAAGCCCGTTCAAGACGCTGTTCGACGCCGAGGTCGCAACGCTGATCCAGGCCGCCGACGACGTCTATCAGATCCGCTTCAAGAACCGTGCGGCGAACGCCTATCTGGTGCGCGGCAGCAAACGGACCATCATGATCGACGTCGGACTGTCGAGCAATTATCCGTCGCTCGTCGCCTGTCTCAACCATCTCGGGGTGACGCCCGAGATGGTCGACATGGTGGTGCTGAGCCATGAGCATCTCGACCACATCGGCGCGGCGTACCATTTCCACGGCAGCGCCTACGTCGCCGCGCACCGGCTCGCCGCCAACAAGATCATGCTGCGCGACGATTTCTCGATGCTGCGCAAGATGTTCAACGAGCCGAACGTGCCGATCGATATCGACATCTGGCTCGAGGAAGGCAACCTGATCGACCTCGGCAATTTCCGCCTCAACGTGATGTACACGCCCGGCCACACCTCGGCCTGCATCACGCTGTTCGACCAGGACAAGGGCCTGCTGTTCGCCGCCGACACGCTGATGCCCGGCGGCGTGATGGGCGGCGTGTTCGGCTCCGGCTCGATCGCCGACTATATCCAGTCGCTGGAGCGGCTGAAGGGCCTCAACTCGAAGATCCTGCTGTCGGGACATGGCCGGCTGTCCGACACGCCACAGGACGATGTGCGGATCGCGCTGCAGCGCTCGCACGGCCTGCTCGAGGACACCGCGCAACTGTTCGATGCACTCGATGCGCGCTCGAATTTCGAGCCGATCATGCAGTCGGTGCGCGACCTCAACAAGCTCGACGATTGAGCTCAGTTCCTCCCCGTCGTTGCGAGCCAACGGGTCGCAATGACGTTCGGGCGACCGAGCGCCTTCACATTTGACAAATCCGCGCCCGGTCTGTTCAACAGCCGCAACAACAACGGTGAAGAAACAGGGAGCGAGGATCATGAAGCTTTACGACTCGATCGGACCCAATCCGCGCATCGTGCGCATGTTCATGGCGGAGAAGGGCATCGAGATACCCAAACAGGCCGTCGACCTGCGCAAGGGCGAGAACCGCGAGACGGAACACCTGAAGCGCAATCCGCACGGCCAGATGCCGGCGCTCGAGCTCGACTGCGGCAACTACCTCTCTGAGATCACGGCGATCTGCGAATATCTCGAGGAGAAGCATCCCTCGCCCGCGATGATCGGCACCACGCCGGAAGAGCGCGCGGAATGCCGGATGTGGACGCGCCGCGTCGATCTCAACATCGCCGAGCCGCTCGCCAACGGCTACCGCTTCGGCGAAGCGCTGAAATTCTTCGAGAAGCGCATTCCCGTTGCGCCCGAAGCCTCGCCCGGCCTGAAGATGATCGCCGCCAACCGCATCAAATGGCTGAATGACCAGATGGCCGACGGCCGCGACTACATCTGCGGCAAGCGCTTCACGCTCGCCGACATGCTGCTCTATTGCTGGCTCGATTTCGGCAACCAGGTCGGCCAGCCGCTGGACCAGTCGAACGCCAACATCGTCGCCTGGTTCAACCGCGTCGGCGCGCGGCCATCGGTGAAGGCGTAAAAGGCGGTCGTCTTATCCTCCCCTCGAGGGGGAGGATCGGTTCGCATGAAGCGTAGCGCAATGCGAACCGAGGTGGGGTGATCTCTCCCCTCGGGTAGCGTTCACGCGGAGAGACCTTCACCCACCTCGCCGCTCATTGCATTCGCGTCGATCCTCCCCCTCCAGGGGAGGATGAAGAGCACCCGACCACTCAGTCCCTAAATCACCACCGGCTTGTCCGGCAGCTCGTTCGGGCCGGCCGGTGGCGGGAAATGCTTTGCCAGCTCGCGCGACACCGCCTCGATCCCCTTGATCACGCCCTGCTCGAACCGGCCGGCCCGGAAATCCGTTTCCATCGTGCGGCAGATCGCCTCCCAGCCGGCATGGCCGACCTTTGCGTCGATGCCGCGATCGGCGACGATCTCGACGTCGCGGTCGGCGAGCAACAGATAGATCAGGACGCCATTGTTGTGATCGGTGTCCCAGATCCGCAAATGCGAGAACACGTCGAGCGCGCGCTCCCGCGCAGGCTGATTGCGGAACAGCGGCACGCCGTCGAGCGCGCCCTCGACGACGAAACGGATCTGGCCGGAATGAGTGGCCTCACCGGCCTTGATCGCCCGCTCGATGGCGTCGAGCACGCGCGGCGGAAAATCACGCCGCACCCGCCAGCGGTGCTCGAGCAGATGCTTGCCGATGCGCTTGATGCCCATGCCTACCAGCTCCCCGAGGCGCCGCCGCCGCCGAAGCTGCCGCCTCCGCCGCTGAAGCCGCCGCTATCGCTCGAGCTCGAGCCGCTGCTCCAGCCCCCGCCGCCGGACCAGCCGCCGGAATAACCGCCGCCGCGCCGGTACGGTCCCGAGCCTGCCGTCGGACCGCCGAAGTTCAATCCGCCGAAGATCAGCGCCGCGACGGCGGCGAACAGGCCGACCACCAGCGCCGTCGCGAGCGAGCCGGCTACCATCCAGGTGAAGACGCCGACGACACCGCCGGTCGCGACCGAGCCCAACAACCGCCCCAGTATCCCGCGCAACACACCGGCCACGATGATGACGATAAAGATCGTCACCGGATTGGCGAAGTCGACCAGGTTCGGCCC
This sequence comes from Bradyrhizobium sp. USDA 4503, assembly GCF_054055815.1. Lineage (NCBI taxonomy): Bacteria > Pseudomonadati > Pseudomonadota > Alphaproteobacteria > Hyphomicrobiales > Nitrobacteraceae > Bradyrhizobium > Bradyrhizobium sp. USDA 4503. Next base: position 7,397,329 of record NZ_JBSRXS010000001.1, on the reverse strand, counting down.
TTGCCAATGCTCGGGCTCCGGCGCCGGCAATTGCTCGCCATTGATCAGGCGGATCATCCGGTCGACGCCGGCCGAGATGCCGCCAGCGAAATCGCCGGCCTTGAATTTCGGCGTGATGTCTTCGTCGATGATGCGATGGGTGACGGCATCGCTCAGCACGCCTTCGAGGCCATAGCCGACCTCGATGCGCAAGTGCCGGTCGTTCTTGGCGACGACTAGGAGCGCACCGTCGTCGACCTTCTTGCGCCCGATCTTCCAGGCCTCGGCCACGCGGATCGAGAACTGCTCGATGGTTTCCTCGCCCGTGCTCGGCACGATCAAGACCGCGATCTGGCTGCCCTTGCGGGCTTCCAGATCCTTCAGCCGGTCGGTGAGCGAGGCGACATCGCTCGCCGACAGCGTCCCGGTCTGGTCGACGACGCGGCCGGTGAGCGGAGGCACTGCGACCTCGGCCCATGCCGGGCACACGAAGCCCAGCAGGAAGGCGAGCAGGATGACGCGTGCGGCGGTCATCGCGATGCGCGCGCGTCGGCGCTATTTCGACGGCGCGGGAGCCGGTGACGGATTATTGAAATCGACCTTCGGCGCGGTCGATATTTCCTTTTCATTGTCGACCGTGAAGTTGGGCTTCTCCTTGTAGCCGAACGCCATCGCTGTCAGATTGTTCGGGAAGGTGCGGATGCCGACGTTGTAGTCCTGCACTGCCTTGATGTAGCGATTGCGCGCCACCGTGATGCGGTTCTCGGTGCCCTCGAGCTGCGCCATCAGGTCGCGGAACAGCGCGTCCGATTTCAGCTGCGGATAGTTTTCGGTGACGACCAGCAGCCGCGACAGCGCGCTGGTCAGTTCGCCCTGCGCCTGCGTGAACTTCTGGAACGCGGCCGGGTCGTTGAGCACCTCCGGCGTTGCCTGGATGCTGCCGACCTTGGCGCGCGCGTTGGTGACGCCGAGCAGCACGTCCTTCTCCTGCTGCGCAAAGCCCTTCACGGAGTTGACTAGGTTGGGCACGAGATCGGCGCGCCGCTGGTACTGGTTCACCACCTCCGACCAGCTCGACTTGACCTGCTCGTCACTGGTCTGGATCGCGTTGTAGCCGCAGTTGGTCAGGCTCAATGTCGCCAGCGCTGCGAGCACGGTCCAAAGCTTGCGCATGAAGATGGTCCTCCCCGGGTGGATTCTGCGTCAGCGTAACAGATTTTCGCCGGATAATCCCGTGCGGCGGATTTCGCGGCTTCTTTTGCGGATGATGACGCTTGCCTATCCTTGCCCGCGCCGTTCATCATGGCGAAAAAATCGATCGCGGGAGGATCCATTGGCGTCTGAACAATTCGAGACGATTGTTGTCGAACGGCCCGAGCCCGCGATTGCGCGGATCGTGATGAACCGCCCCGAGGCCCGCAACGCCCAGAACCTGCAAATGACCTACGACCTCAACGCCGCCTTCGACCGAGCGGTGCAGGACGACGCGGTCAAGGTCATCATCCTCGCCGGCAACGGCCCGCATTTCTCGGCCGGTCACGATCTGCGGCCAGGGGCCAAGAACCAGGCCGGTGCCGATTTCCCGCCAGTCGGAAATTGGGGCGGCTTCGCCGAGCCGAACGCCCATGGCCGCTTCGCGCGCGAGCAGGAGATCTACCTGCAGATCACAAGGCGCTGGCGCAATCTGGCAAAGCCGACGATCGCCGAGGTGCACGGCAAGTGCATCGCCGGCGGACTGATGCTGGCCTGGGCCTGCGACCTGATCGTTGCCAGCAACGATGCCGAGTTCTGCGACCCCGTGGTGACGATGGGCGTCTGTGGCGTCGAGTGGTTCGTGCATCCCTGGGAGCTCGGCGCGCGCAAGGCCAAGGAGATGCTGTTCACCGCCGACGTCTGGAACGCCGACGAGGCGCATCGCCTCGGCATGGTCAATCACGTGGTGGCGCGCGGCGATCTCTCGTCGTTCACGCTGGCGCTGGCGCGGCGGATTGCCGCAAAGCCCGCCTTTGCGCTGAAGCTTTCCAAGGAGGCGGTGAACCGCTCGATAGACATCATGGGGCAGCCTGCCGCGATCGATCAGGCCTTCGCGCTGCATCAGCTCTGCCACGCCCACAACCTTCAGGAATTCGGCATGGTGGTGGACCCCGCGGGTCTGCATCCCTCCGTCAAGAAAACCGCCAACGTGTAGCAAGCCAGATGGACCTCACCCTCAGCGACGAGCAGCGCCTGCTGCGCGAAAGTGCCGACCGCTTCGTGGCGGAAACCTTCAGCCCCGAGCATCGCAGGAAAGCGGCGAACGATCCGCTGGGCTATTCGCCCGCGATCTGGAAACAGTTCGCCGAGCTCGGCTGGCTGGCGCTGCCGATCAGTGAAGCCCATGGCGGGCTCGGCGGCGGCGCGATCGAGATCGGACTGCTGATGGAAGCGTTCGGCCGCGGACTGGTGTCCGAGCCGTTCCTCTCCACGGTCGTGATCGGCGCCGCGCTGGTCGCCGAGTGCGGCACCGAGGCGCAGAAGCAGGCGATCCTGCCTGATGTTGCCGAGGGCAAGCTTACGCTCACCTTCGCGCATTCGGAGCGCGCCGCGCGCTTCGATCTCGCCCATGTCGACACCACGGCCAGCAAGACCGCCGACGGGTGGCGCCTGAACGGCAGCAAGATCGCCGTACTCGACGGCGCTTCAGCCAACCAGATCATCGTCTCGGCCCGTATCGCCAACGCCAATGGTGCATCGGGCAAGCTTGGCCTGTTCCTGGTGCCGGCGAAAACGCCCGGGCTCACGCTGCGCGACTACGCGCGGCTCGGCGGCGGGCGCGGCTGTAATCTTGATCTCAGGGATGTGCAATTGCCCGCCGATGCGCTGCTCGGCGACGGCAGCGATGCGCTACCCGCGATCGAAACCGTGGTCGACCGCGCGATGGCCGCGCTCGGCGCGGAGGCGGTCGGCATCATGCAGACGCTGCTCGACACCACGCTCGAATATACCAAGATCCGCAAGCAGTTCGGCCGGCCGCTATCGAGCAACCAGGTGATCCGCCATCGCCTCGCCGACGTGGCGATGCAGGTCGACGAGGCGCGCTCGATGGCGTTGCGCGCCGCGCTGATGGCCAATGCCGAGCCCGTGGCCCGCAGCCGTGCGGCGTCCGGCGCCAAAGCGAAGATCGGCAAATGCGCGCGCTTCGTCGCCGAACAGGCGGTGCAGCTGCACGGCGCGATGGGCGTCACCGAGGAGCTCGACATCGGCGCCTATTTCAAGCGGCTGCTCGCCTTCGATACGCTGTTCGGCAACAGCGCCCATCATTATCGCCGCCACGCCGCGCTCAGCGGCCGCGCCCACGCCTAACGGAGAGCGCACCATGGATCTCACCTTCAGTGCCGAGGAACGCGCTTTCGAGCAGGAAGTCCGCGATTTCATTGCCGGCAGCCTGACGCCGGAGATGAAGCGCGCCACCGCGCTGACGCCGTCGGTGTTCTCCGATCCCGACATCGGCATGGCCTGGCAGCGCGCGCTTCACAAGAAGGGCTGGGGTGCGCCGGGCTGGCCGGTGGAGCATGGCGGACCGGACTGGACACCGGCACAGCGCTGGATCTTCGAGGCCGAATGCGCGCGCGCCGGCGTGCCCAATGTCAACGTGATGGGCGTGAAGATGGTCGGCCCCGTCATCATCGGGTTCGGCTCGCCCGAGCAGCAGAACTTTTACCTCCCGCGAATTCTCTCCGGCGAGGATTACTGGTGCCAGGGCTATTCCGAGCCGGGCTCGGGCTCCGACCTCGCCTCGCTGAAGACCCGCGCGGTGCGCGACGGCGACGACTACATCATCAACGGCACCAAGATCTGGACCACGCATGCGCATCACGCCAACCGCATGTTCGCGCTGGTGCGCACCAATGACGGCGAGCGGCAGCAGGACGGCATCAGCTTCATCCTGATCGACATGAAGACGCCGGGCATCACCACGCGCCCGATCCTGACCATCGGCGGCGACCACGAGGTCAACCAGGTGTTCTTCGACGACGTCCGCGTGCCCGTCGCCAACCGCGTCGGCGAGGAAGGCAAGGGCTGGACCTACGGCAAGTATCTGCTCGAATTCGAGCGCGGCTCCGGCATCGCGTCGGCCAAGCTGCGCGAGGCGCTGAAGACGATCACCGATCTCGCTGACTCCGAGGTCACCGGCCGCGCCATCGAGGATCCCGATATTGCGATCCGGATGTCGGAGGTCGAGGTCGATATCGACGCGCTCGAGATGACCGAGCTCAGGGTGCTGTCGGCGCTGCAGACCGGGCAGAATCCGGGCGCGGTGTCGTCGCTGATCAAGCTCAGGGTCAGCGAGATCCGCCAAGCGGTGACGCGGCTCGGCGTCGACGTGATCGGCCAGGACGGGCTTGCCGTCGAGCCGGCGCGTCCGTTCTACCGGCTCAACCACGAGCCGGCGATCCCCGAAGAACTGCTGCCGGTGGTGCCGGAATATCTCAACGGCCGCGCCTATACGATCTTCGGCGGATCATCCGAGATCCAGCGCGACATCATCGCGAAGATGGTGCTGGGACTGTAGGGCACCTCGTTCCGGGGCATCGCAAAGCGATGAACCTCAGGTGCGCAATTGCGCACCGGGGAACCTCGATGTTGTGGCGCGAGATTCCGGGTTCGCGCTAACGCGCGCCCCGGAATAACGGTGGAGGAGAAAGCGCGGCCTATGCCGCCCCCACCTTCGCGTCGCGGATCGCCTGCCAGATCTTCGACGGCGTCAGCGGCGTGTTGAGCTGGGTGATCCCGACCTCACTCAGCGCATCCATCACGCCGTTGGTGATGCAGGGCGGCCCGCCGATCGCGCCGGACTCGCCGCAGCCCTTGGCGCCTAGCGGGTTGGTCTTGCACGGCGCGGAGCCATCGAGCGTCACCGTGATCGGCGGAATGTCGTCCGCGCGCGGGATGCAATAGTCCTGATAGCTCGCGGTCAGCAGCTGGCCTTCCTCGCTATAGGCCACGCCCTCGTAGAGTGCCTGGCCAATGCCCTGGACAACGCCGCCATGCACCTGCCCCGTCACCAGCATCGGATTGACCGCGACGCCGACGTCGTCGACCGTGGTGTAGCGCACCACCCGCGTGACGCCGGTCTCGGGATCGATCTCGACCTCGCAGATATGGGTGCCGTTCGGCCAGCTCGGCCCGTCGACATTGCCCTCGCTCTCGACCGAGAGCTTTGCGCCGTTTTCCTTCGCCGCGATCTCGAACAGGCTGATGCGCCTGTCGGTGCCGACCACGGTGAGGAACCCGTCGCGATACTCGATGTCCTCGACGGAGGCTTCCAGCAGGTTGGAGGCCTTGTCGCGCGCCTTGCTGATCATGTCGTTGGTGGAGACCGCAACCGCGGTGCCGCCGACGAACAGCGAACGCGAGCCGACGCTGCCGAAGCCCGTGGCGAGGTCCGTGTCGCCCTGGATCACGTCGATCTTGTCCATCGCGATGCCGAGCGTATCAGCGATCATCTGGGTGTAGGTGGTGGCGAGGCCCTGCCCCATCGCCATCGTGCCGGAGTGCAGGATGACGCGGCCTTCGGCGGTCGCGTGCAGCGAGACGTTCTCGGTGTGGGCCCGGCCGCCGGTCCATTCGATGTAGCTGGTGAGACCGCGGCCGTAGAGCAGGCCCTTCTTCTTCGCCGCCTTCTTGCGTGCGGCAAAGCCGTTCCAGTCGGCCAAATCAGACGCGCGCTCCAGCATGTGCGCGAAGGCACCGGAATCGTACACCTGCCCGACCGCATTGGTGTAGGGCAGCTGTGCCGGCTTGATGTAGTTGACCTTGCGGATGGTGCGCGGGTCCATGCCGATCTGGCGCGCGGCGGCGTCGAACAGCCGCTCGACGATGAACACCGCCTCGGGCCTGCCGGCGCCGCGATAGGCGCCGACCGGCGCGGTGTGGGTCATCACCGACTTCACCTCGAAATGCACCAGCGGCAGGTCGTAGACGCCGGTCTGCACGAACGGGCCGAGCACCAGCGGAATGATGTTGGCGGTGCCCGACGAATAGGCCCCGGTGCCGCCGATCGAGCGCACCCGGTAGGCCAGCACGCGGCCCTTGGCGTCGAGCGCGAACTCGCCGGTAGATGTGAGGTCGCGGCCATGGGTGCCGCCGACGAACTCGTCGGTGCGGTCGCCGCGCCAGCGGATCTTCTCGTTCAGCTTGGTCGCGGCATAGGCGACGATGCCGTCTTCCGGATACAGGCTGGTCTTCTGGCCGAAGCCGCCGCCGATGTCGCCGACCAGCACGCGCACGCTGTCCTTCGGCCGCTTCAGGATCGATTCCGCCAAGAGGTCGCGGGTCGAACCCGGAGTCTGCGACTGCACGTGCAGAATCAGCCGGCCGGTCTTCTTCTCGATCTCGGCAATGGTCGAGCGCGGCTCCATCGCCGACGGCACCAGGCGCTGGCTGACCAGGTCGAGCGACACCTTGTGCGCGGCGTTGGCGAAGGCTTCCTCGACCTTGGCGGCATCGCCATAGCTCATCGCGGCCACGATGTTGTCGGGCGCCTCCGGCCAGACCGCCGGCGCACCGGGCTTGATCGCCTCGACCGGATCAACCACCGAGGGCAGCACCTCGTAATCGATCTCGATCGCCTCGGCCGCGGTCTGCGCCAGCACCCGCGAGGTCGCGACCACAGCCGCGACGCCCTCGCCCGCGTAACGCACCACATCATGCGCCAGCAGGCGCCGTGGCGGCACGGTCATCGGCGAGCCGTCGGGCCGCTTGAAGATCGCAAGCGTCGGCAGCGTGCCGATATCGTCCTTGACGAGGTCGGCGCCGGTATAGACGGCCTTGACGCCCGGCATCTCCAGCGCCGCCCTGGCGTCGATCGAGCTTGATGTTGGCATGGGCGTGCGGCGAGCGCAGCACGTGCAGCCAGAGCGCGCCGTCCTGCGGCTTGTCGTCGATGAAATGCCCCTTCCCGGTGACCAGCCGCTGGTCCTCCAGACGCTTGACTGGCTGGCCCGCACCAAAACGCATATTGCCGGGAAGAATGTTCATCAGAGGGTCCTTCGAGCTTCCAAGAATTTCCAGAGAATTTGGCGGCGGTTTTAGCGGATTTTGGCGGCCTGACAACCACAGCGCCGGCCAGAGGACAGGCGTGTCGTCGCGCGGCGCGCGGAAGCACAATCCGGTGGCACGCGTCAGGCCAGTGACGACATCATTGCGCCCGGCCGATATCGACGATGGCGACCTCGACATCGCGCGCCGAGCCGTCGCGGTTCACGCTGAGCCGCACTTTCTTGCCGACCCCGATCTGCTCGAGCTGGTCGGCCAGATCGGAGAGCCGGTGCACCGGCTTGCCGTCGACCGCGGTGATCACGTCGCCGAGCTCACCGGTCGACATGTCGACCCCGCGTATCCCGGCGCGCTCGGCCGGCGACCCCGGTGTCGTGCGCACCACGATCAATCCTTCGGCACCGATACGCGTGGCGACCGCCTCATTCGCGGTCACGATGCCGATCCCCGGCGTCGGCACGCGGCCGTTGCGGATCAGGTCTGGCACCACGCGATTGACGATGTCGACCGGGATCGCAAAGCCGATGCCGGCATTCGAGCCCGACGGCGACAGGATCGCCGTGGTCACGCCGATCAGCCGGCCGGCGGAATCGAGCAACGGGCCGCCCGAATTGCCCGGATTGATCGCGGTGTCGGTCTGGATCACATTGGAGATCTCGCGCCCGCTCGAGGTCGGCAGCCGGCGCTTGAGCGCGCTGATGATGCCGCTGGACATCGATTGATCGAGCCCGAACGGGTTGCCGATCGCGTAGGCGAACTGGCCGACCTTGAGATCGGCCGAGCTGCCGAGCGCCAGTGACGGCGGCAGCTTGCGCGCGCTGCGGATGCGCAGCACGGCCAGATCGTAGTTCGGCGCCGTGCCGACGATTTCGGCGCGTACCGCTTCGCCGGAGGCAAAGCGGATCGCGACCTGGCTTGCGTTCTGCACCACGTGGTTGTTGGTAACGACGTGGCCGTCATTGTCCCAGACAATGCCGGTGCCCGACGCCGCGCCGCCCTCCTGCTCCTCGCTCAGCGGATTGGCGGCGGTTTGCGTCACCACCTGCACGACCGACGGCGAGACCTTCTCGAAGATCTCGACATTTGCCTTTTCGGCATCCGACAGCGCGCCGCGCTCGGCGACCGCGCGGGCAGCCGGGCCGCTCCACGGCGCCTGACGGATGCTGCCGGCCGCGAATATCAGCAGAATGGCCGCGATCACGGCCAGGACAAGGACGGTACGCCGATTCATTGCTGTGCTCCACGCAACAAACGCGCTGACCAAGCGGAGGTTTCCGGCATAGCCAAGGCGGATTGCCCGGCATTTTGCCGCGCAGTCCCCGACGGCTTCAGGCCAGATCGCGCAACGCCGCCTCGACCACCTTGCGCTGCTCGGCCGTGAGCGGCGCCTGCGGCGGCACGGGATCGCCGACGTCGTAGCCCTGGCTCGCGAGCCCGGCCTTGATGCAGGCGGCGAGGTTGAAGCGGGCGAACGCCTCGTTGATACGCCACAGCTTGCGCTGCAGGGCCATCGCCTCATCCCAGCGGGTGCGGCGGCACAGATTGTAGAGCTCGACACTCTGCCGCGGGATGATGCAGGCCGGGCCCGCCATCCAGCCATGGCCGCCGATCAGCATCACCGCGGCCGGAATATGGGCGGAGGCCGAGAACACTTTCAGGCTGTCGCCGCAACGGTTCATGATCGACAGCAGCCGCCCGGTGTTGGTCGACGCGTCCTTGATGTAACCGATGCGCGGATGCCCGGCGAGCCGCGCGATGACGTCAAGCGTGAGGTCGGAGCGCTGGAAATTCGGATTGGTATAGATCACGACCGGAATGTCGACGGCGTCGGCGATGGCGCGGAAATAGGCTTCCACCTGCGCATCACCGACCGGAAAATACGCCTCCATGATCGCGAGAATGCCGGTCGCGCCGCGCTTCTGGTAGGCCTTGGCCTGCGCCACCGCATCCGCCGTCGAGGTCGAGGCGACGCCGGCGACCACCGGCACGCGGCCCTGCGCGGCCTCGATCGTGGTCGCCACCACCTGCATGCGCTGCGCATTGTTGAGGTAGGCGAATTCGCCGGTCGAGCCGAGCGGCGTCAGGCCGTGGACGCCGGCCTTGACCAGATCGTCGCAGAGCCGGCCCAGCACCTCGGTGCGGACATGGCCGGCAGGGTCGACCGGGGACACCAGGTACGGAAAGACGCCGTGGAAATCAGCCATTTGCGAGCCTCGTTGACGGCGAGACATAATCGGGATCGTGCGCAAAGGGAAGCGGCGCGCCGCTGCGCAAGGCGCCGAGCACCGCTGCGAAATCCGTGCCGGCGCGGAAGCCGAGCAGCCGTTCGGCCTTGCCGGCATCGTAGATCCGGCCGATCGATTTCGGCAGGCGCCAGCCACGCCGCGCGAACAGCGCCGGCGCATCGGGGAATGTGCGCGCGATGACCCCGGCCGCGTCCGTCTTCAGGTCGGCGACATCGCCACGCTTGAACGGCGTCGGCGCGCTGATCACGAAGACCTCGAAGCCGCGGATCTTGTCGAGCGCCACGACATGGGCATCGGCGGCGTCCTCGACCGTGAGGCGGCGGTACAACAGCTCGGTCGCCTTCAGGTTCTCGCCATGGATGTCACGGATGGTGTCGTCATCCTCCGGGAAGAAGCGGCTGGTGCGCAGCACCGCGCAGTTCAGCCCGTGCTCGCGGCTATACAGGCGGCACAGCCCTTCAGCGGCGAGTTTTGTCACTCCGTAGATGTTGCGCGGCTCGAGCGGTCCTGTCGTCTCGTCGAGCCACACCGCAGCATGGCCTTCCTCGTCGCGGATCGCCTGCGAAATCATCAGCGAGGTCGTCGAGGTGAAGACGAAACGGTCGTGGCCGGCAGCAACTGCCGCCTGCAGCAAATTGAGCGTGCCTGTGACGTTGACGTCGACAAAGGCCTGCGGCGCGAACCGCGCGATATCAGGCTTGTGCAGCGCCCCGCCATGGATCACGGCCTCGATGCCGTGATCGGCGAACACACGCTCGACCACCGATCGTTCGGCTACCGAGCCTGTGACATCGGTCGCCTCGCCCGGGACGACGTCGAGGCCGACCACGTCATGGCCGGCCTGTCGAAGCCACGGCGCGAGGAAACGGCCGAGCCAGCCGGAGGAGCCGGTCAACAATATTCGCATGAATTCTGCCCGGCCCGCGCCTTTCAGAACACCTTGGCGATCGCGGCCTGCGCATCGCCCTGGATCTGCTTCAGATGATCCGGCCCGCGGAAGCTCTCGGCGTAGATCTTGTAGACATCCTCGGTGCCGGAGGGACGCGCGGCGAACCAGCCCGCCTCGCTCTCGACCTTGATGCCGCCGAACGGCTGGTCGTTGCCCGGCGCCTTGGTCCTGACCGCGCGCACGGCATCGCCGGCGAGCTGCGTCATGTTGAGCTGCTCGGGCCCGAGCGCCTTCAGCGCGTTCTTCTGCTTCGGCGTCGCCGCCACATCGATGCGCTCGTAATAGGGAACGCCGAGTTCGGCGGTCAGCTCGCCGAACAATTCGCTCGGATCGCGGCCGGTCCTGGCGATGATCTCGGCTGCCAAGAGGCCGAGGATGATGCCGTCCTTGTCGGTGGTCCACACCGAGCCGTCGCGCTTCAGGAACGAAGCGCCCGCGCTCTCCTCGCCGGCAAAGCCGAAGCCGCCGCTGCCGAGCCCGTCGACGAACCATTTGAAGCCGACCGGCGTCTCGACCAGCTTGCGGCCCAGCTTCTTCGCCACGCGATCGATGATCGAGCTCGACACGATGGTCTTGCCGATCGCGGCGTCCTTGCTCCATTGCGGCCGGTGCGCGAACAGATAGGCGATCGCGGTGGCAAGGAAGTGGTTCGGGTTCATCAGCCCGTTCGAGCGGGTCACGATGCCGTGGCGGTCGGCGTCGGTGTCGTTGGCGAAAGCGACGTCGAAACGGTCGCGCATCCCGATCAGGCTCGCCATCGCATAAGGCGACGAGCAGTCCATCCGGATCTTGCCGTCCCAGTCCGCGGTCATGAAGCGGAAGGTCGGATCGACCGCCTCGTTGACGACTGACGCGTTGATGCCGTAGCGCGCGATGATCGGCTGCCAGTAGTGCACCGCCGCGCCGCCGAGCGGGTCGATGCCGATCTTGACGCCGGCAGACTTGATCAGCGCGAGATCGACGGTGTTGCCGAGATCGGCGACATAGGGCGTGATATAATCGTGCAGATGCGTGGTCGCCGCCTTGCGCGCGCGATCATAGGACAGCCGCGCGACGCCCTTGAGGCCGGCCTCGATGTAGCGGTTGGCGTTCTTCTCGACCACGGCGGTGACGTCGGTGTCGGCCGGACCACCATGCGGTGGATTGTACTTGTAGCCGCCGTCCTCCGGCGGGTTGTGTGACGGCGTGATGACGACGCCGTCGGCGAGGCCCGCGCTACGGCCCTTGTTGTAGCTCAGAATCGCATGCGAGATCACCGGCGTCGGGGTGTAGCCGGCCTGCGCGTCGATCATGATCTCGACGCCGTTGGCCGCGAACACCTCGACCGCGCTGGCCAGCGCCGGCTCAGCCAGCGCATGGGTGTCGATGCCGACGAACAGCGGTCCGGTGAGGCCCTTCTCGCGCCGGTAATCGCAGATCGCCTGCGTGGTGGCGAGGATATGGTCCTCGTTGAAGGAATTCTTCAGCGACGAGCCGCGATGGCCCGAGGTGCCGAACGCAACCCGCTGGGCGGGATCGCCGGCGTCGGGCTTGCCGGCAAAATAGGCCGTGACCAGCCGCGGCACATTGGCGAGCGCGGCGGGATCGATGGGTTTGCCGGCGGCAGGATTTGGTGCAGTCACGTGACCTCTCAGATCTGGTATCGCCGACCATCTGCGCAATGGTGATGCAGTGGCGTGCTACCATGGCGGCTTACGTTCAATCAAGCCGAGGGCTTTTCGTTCCTTGCCCACCGCAGCAATGCTTCAGCGTCTTGTTTGAGCATGATCTCCGCGCAAACGCTTTGCGTTTGTCGCGAGGAAAGCCGCTTCGCACTTTGCGCTAACGCGGCCCTTCGGGTCCGGATCATGCTCTACGACACATCGATCTGCTGCACCTTCTCGCGCAATTCGTCGACCAGCACCCGCTTGTTCTCGGTATAGTCGATCGGCACCACGACAAGATGCACGCCGCCGCCGGAAAACGCCCGTTCCAGGGTCGGAACGATCGCATCCGTGCTCGCGATCCGCGAACCCTTGGCGCCGTAGCTTTCGGCGTATTTGACGAAATCCGGGTTGCCGAAGGTCAGGCCGAAATCCGGGAAATTGTCGACCGCCTGCTTCCAACGGATCATGCCGTAGGCGGAATCCTCCAGGATCAGGATCACCAGATTGAGCTTGAGGCGGACGGCGGTCTCGAGCTCCTGCGAGTTCATCATGAAGCCGCCATCGCCACAGACCGCGAGCACGCGGTTCTTCGGATACAGCATCGCCGCCATCATCGCCGACGGCAGGCCGGCGCCCATGGTCGCGAGCGCGTTGTCGAGCAGCAGCGAGTTCGCGAGCAGCGTGCGGTAATTGCGCGCGAACCAGATCTTGTACATGCCGTTGTCGAGCGCGACGATGCCGTCCTCGGGAATGACCTGCCGCACATCGTGCACGATGCGCTGCGGCGTCGGCGGCCAGCGGCCCTCGGTGGCGCGATCGGTGATCTTGGCCAGAATGCTTTGGCGCAGGCTGAGCAGCGCGCTGGCATGCGGCAGCTTTCCCTCGACCCGATCGGCCAGCAATTCAAGGCTCGGACCGACGTCGCCGATCACCTCGCATTGCGGGAAATAGACCTGCTCGACCGTTGCCGGCATGTAGCTGACATGGATCACCTGCGGCCCCTTCGGGCCCATGATGAAAGGCGGCTTCTCGACCGTGTCGTGACCGATCGCGATGATGAGGTCGGCGCGGTCGATCGCCTCGTGCACGTAGTCGCGCTCGCTCAGCGCGGCGGTTCCCATATACTGATTGGTCCCGCCCGACACCGTGCCCTTGCCCATCTGCGTGGTGATGAACGGGATTTTCGTGCGCCGCACGAAATCGCCGATCCCGGCAGTCGAACGCGGACGCGATGCCGCAGCACCAAGCATGATCAGCGGGCGCTGCGCCTTCAGGATCATGTCGGCGGCGCGGTCGAGCGCGGCGGCGTGCGCGATCGGAATCTCGATCGGATGCGGCGGTATCATTTCGACCGGCGCAGTTTCCTCGCCAGCGATATCTTCCGGCAGTTCGAGTAGCACCGGCCCCGGCCGTTCCTGCGTCGCAATTCGGAAGGCGTCGCGAACCAGCGTCGGAATGGTCGCGCCGCTGACGATCTGCAGCGACAATTTGGTCAGCGGGCGAAACGTGTTGACGATGTCGACAATCTGGAACTTGGCCTGCCGGCTGCTCAAGATGCCCTTCTGTCCGGTCAGCATCACCATCGGCATCGCGCCGAGCAGCGCGTAGGCGGCGCCGGTGGTCAGGTTGAGCGCGCCGGGACCGAGCGTCGTCATGCAGACGCCGGGCTTACCGGTCAGCCGGCCATAGGTCGCCGCCATGAACGCCGCCGCCTGCTCGTGGCGGGTCACGATCAGTTTGATCGAGGATTTGCGCAGGCTCTCGACGACATCGAGATTCTCCTCGCCCGGGACGCCGAATACCCGCTCCACGCCCTCATTCTCGAGGGCCGCGACCAGCAAATCGGAACCTTTGACCATCTCAGCCTCGCATCGTTGATTGCATGCCGCGCACGGAGCATAGCCGCATCGCGCGCCGCCGGAAACTGCTTCGCGATCTCACGGTTTGCGCGCCCTGATCCAGCCGTCGGCGGCGGCGGCGGGCAGCACGCGCGCGGCGAGATCGGCCGAGATCGCGATCGCCTGCACGGATCGCGCCACCATCACCCGTCCGCCGGTGGTCGATTGCGACGGAGCAAACGCGGCCAGTTCCGCCGCATGGTCCTCATCGGTAAAATTGGTCATGAAGTTCGGCACGAACTGGTCGCGGAAGTTCGGCCCCTGCCTTGCCAGCAACGTATCGAAATTAGTCCGGACGAAGTCCCAGGCGAGCTGCGGCTGCTCGCCTGAAGACGCAACCGCGTTGATCATCCCCGTCACGATCGTGTCGGGCAATTCGTTGGTCAGCGTCAACGCCAGCGTCGCCCGCGCCAATTCGGCATCGCGGGCGCTTGCCGCCGCGAGATAATAGCGCAGCCGTTCATTGGTCGCCGTGCTGTTGCGCGCGAGCGCCAGCAGCTGGACGTAGGTCGCCCGATCGGCGGTCACACCGACAACATGCGTGACGGCATCGCGCAATGCGGTCGGAAGCGAATTGGGATCATCGACGAATCCCGCAAAGCGCCGCTTCGCTTCCGCCACAATAGCTGCATCCCCGAGATCGCCAAGCGTCGAGATCAGGCTTGCACGCAACAACGCAGTGTCATCGTCGCCTGAACCGGCGCCGTCCCATCCGACCCGATCGAACACCGGGCGCAGCTTGGCGCGGGCATAGGCCTGGATCACCGGCCGCTCGGTGCGGCCGCGCGACAGCCGGTTCAGCGCCGCGAATGTCGAGATCACCTGGTCCCACACCGCGCGTTGGTCACCGGCATCGAGCGCATCGAGCAGCGCGAGATAGGACGGCGCCTCCGCGCGGCCCGCCTGCACCAGCGCCCAGCTGTCGGTGACGACATTGAGACGGTCCGTGACCTGCATTTGCGGGAATGCGTTCAGCAACGCCGCACGGTTCTTCGGGCCGTACTCGACTCTGAAGTAGCCGACGTCGCCGAGGTTGACCTTGATCGCATCGCCGCAGGCGCCGGCCGGGATATTGGTGCTCCCCTTCAACAATATCTCGTCGAACGGTTTGCCATGCGCCGGTCCGACCGCAACGGGGATCTGCCAGTTGCGGGCCGGCAGCGGCGGATTGCTGGCCGGCGCGATCACGAAGCGATCCTGCCGCAGGGTCAGACGTTGCGCCATGCCATCGCAGGCCGCCTCGGCCACGACCAGCGGCACGCCGTCCTGCTCGGTGAACGAGGCGGCGATACCGGTGATGGTCTTGCCGCCGCTACTCTCGAGCGCCTGCCAGAGATCAGCTGTTGTCGCGTTGCTGTAGGCATGCGCAGCCATGTATTTGCGGATGCCGTCGCGGAACGCCGGTTCGCCGAGATAGGTCTCGAGCATGCGGATCAACGCCTGCCCCTTGCCGTAGGTGATGGCGTCGAACGCCGTCACCGCTTCGCTGTGATCGGCAATCGGCTGCTGCACGGGATGCGAGGTGCGCCGCGCATCGAGCGCCATGGCGAACTGCTTCGCGCCGTAGCCGTTCAGCCAGCCCTGCCACTCTGGATAGAACTGCTCCGACGCCTTGGTTGCCATCCAGCTGGCAAAGCCCTCGTTGAGCCAGAGATTGTCCCACCACGCCATGGTGACGAGATCGCCGAACCACATATGCGCCATCTCGTGCGCGATGATGGCGAAGATGCCACGCCGCGCGGTCTCGGCGGACGTCGCGGGATCGAACAGCAGCCGGCTCTCGAAGAAGGTGATGCCGCCCCAATTCTCCATCGCGCCGCCGAACCCGCCCGGAACTGCGATCAGGTCCAGCTTCGGCAGCGGATATTTGACGCCGAAATAGTCGTTGTAATAGGCGAGCAGCTTCACCGCGCTGTCGAGCGCGAACCGGCCCTGCCCGCCCTTGCCCTCCGTCGTCACCACGCCGACCGTGACGCCGCCGGCATCCGCTGTGACGCGCTCGAGCTCGCCAACCGTGAGCACGAACAGATAGCTCGACATCTTCGGCGTCGGCGCGAACGCAACCTTTTTGAGATCGCCGGCGACCGGCTCTTCGCTGGTCACGGGCATGTTGCCGACCGCGAGCAGATTGCGCGGAATGACGACGGTCAGCGCGAAGCTCGGCTTGAACGACGGCTCGTCCCAGCACGGGAAGATCCGCCTCGCATCGGCCGGCTCCAGCTTGCTGGAGATCATCCGCTTGATCCCGGTCCTGGTCGGGTAGTCGACCGAGAACAGGCCGGTGCCGAATTTGTTGATCTGCGCCGTGAAGGCGATACGCAGCTTGTGGCGGCCGGCCGCAAGCGGCCTGGCGAAGGTCAGCGTTGCGGTCTGCGCGGCGGCGTCGGTCGCGACCTCCGCGTGCTGCGCGCCGTCATCGATCGTGACCTCTGCGAATGTCGTGTTGACCGCGTTCAGCGTCAGCTGCGCGGTCGCCTCGCGTACCTCGATGTCGACGGTCTCGACGCCCGGCAGAGCGAGGCCCGTGATATCAGGCGTCAGCTCGATCGCGTAATGCAACGGGACGACCGTCTTCGGCAGCTTTCCGGGCGTGCGGTCGAACGAAAATGTCTGCTCGGCATGCGCGCTTGCGGCCATCGCCAAAGCCAAGCCGATCGCAGTGGCAAGACAACGCAGCAGCGCCGTTCGGACATGGGTTGCAGGCTTGTTCATCGCGCGCAGCTCACGGGAATCTCGGGGATATTCGGATGTCATTGCGGAATGACGTAGCAGGCAATCTAGTAGAGAAAATGTCGCCACAAAACTGACAACTCCGCGACATTGACATCACAATGGTTCGCATTGATTGGTGCGCCGTTCGCCACGGCGCTTTGGCCCACCGACCCTTGTTGCTCAGCGGCGGAATGGAAGGTTAACCTACGGCCCGCATTCCAGCGGCAACATCCGCGACGGGAGACAACAATGTTCGGAAAGTTCTCGCGCCGGCAGTTTGCGGGCCTTGCAGGCCTCTCGGCGCTCGGTTTGACCGGCCCTGCCGAGGCTGCAAACCGCGCGTCGCGGCCGGACGGCACGAACTTTCCCACGGGCTTCGTCTGGGGCACCGCAACCTCGTCCTACCAGGTCGAGGGCGCGGTCAATGAGGACGGCCGCGGCCCATCGATCTGGGACACTTTCACCCACACATCGGGCAAGATCGAGGACGGCTCGACCGGCGACCGCGCCAACGATCACTATCACCGCTACAAGGAGGACGTCCGCCTCATCAAGGATCTCGGCGCCAAGGCGTATCGGTTTTCGATCGCCTGGCCTCGGGTATTTCCCGACGGCACCGGCACGCCGAACCCGAAGGGCCTCGACTTCTACAACCGCCTGGTCGACGAGCTGCTGGCGAACGGCATCGAGCCCTACGCCACGCTCTATCACTGGGACCTGCCCCAGGCGCTGCAGGACCGCGTCGGCGGCTGGCGCTCGCGGGACACTTCGAAGGCGTTCGGCGACTATGCCGGCTACGTGGCGCAGCGACTGACCGACCGCGTGAAGAACGTCTTCACCCTCAACGAGGTCGGACGTTTCCTCCCGTTCGGCTATGCGCTCGGCGTCGACGCCCCGGGGCTGAAGCTGCCGGCTGGCGAGGTGAACCAGGCGCGCCATCATGTGGCGCTGGCGCACGGCCTTGCGGTGCAGGCGATCCGCGCCAAGGGCCGTGCCGGCACGCGGGTCGGGCCGGCCGAGAACATCACCGCCTGCGTGCCCGCCTTCAACACGCCGGAGAACATCCGCGCCACCGAGACCGCGACGCGCGAGCTCAATGCAGGTTTTCTCGGTGTCGTCCTCGAAGGCAAGTACACCGAGGGATTCCTGCAATATGCCGGCGCGGATGCGCCCAAATTCACCGCGGACGAGCTGAAGATCATCTCGCAGCCCAATGATTTCGTCGGGCTGAACATCTACGCGCCGCAATGCTACATCCTTGCCACCGACCATGCCCCCGGCTGGAAGCCGCTGCCGATGCCGGCTTCCTTCCCGCATATGAGCTCGGAATGGCTGCGGATCGCGCCAGAGACGATCTATTGGGCGCCGCGGATCGCCGCCAAGCTGTGGAACATCAAGAGCATCTATATCAGCGAGAACGGCACGTCCGGTGAGGACAAGGTGCATCCGGACGGGCAGATCTACGATCTCGACCGCATCATGTTCCTGCGCAACTATCTCGCCCAATTGCAGCGCGCGACCGCCGACGGGGTCCCGGTCCACGGCTATTTCCTGTGGAGCCTGATGGACAATTTCGAATGGATCTTCGGCTATGAGAAGCGCTTCGGCCTCTACCGGGTGGATTTCGAGACCCAGGCCCGGGTGCCGAAATTGAGCGCGGCGTTCTACCGCGACGTGATCGCGCGCAACGCGATCGGGGTGTGATCTATCCGGCCTGCGGCCGCGACCCGGACCACGCGCGCTTCAGCAGGTCGCGGATGCCGCTCTCCTCGATCGGCCTCGGATTCCAGTAAGGATTTTTGGTGGCGAGCGCGGCCGCCTTTGCGATGCCGTCCTCGGGCATGCCGATCTCGGCGAGCGAGCGCGGCGCGCCGAGCCTTGCCGACAGATCGAACAGGCCATCGGCGGCGCTGGCCGCCCCAAGCGCGTTCGCGGCACGGCCGATCGCCTCGCGTGCGGCCGGCGTGTTGTAGGCGATGGTATGCGGCAGCAGCACCGTATGGGTCTCGGCATGCGGCAGGTCGAACAGCGCGCCGACGGTGTGGCAGAGCTTGTGATGCAGCGCCATGCCGACGGTGCCGAGACAGACGGCGCACAGCCAGGCACCATAGAGCGCGTCCGCGCGTGCCTCGAGATCGCGCGGACGCGCGATCACGTTGGGCAGCGACGAGGCAAGCTTCGCAATCGCCTCTTCCGCCATCAGCCAAGTGATCGGGTTGCCGTCCCGCGCGTACAGCGCCTCGGCCGCGTGCGCGATCGCGTTGAGGCCGGAGATCGCGGAGAATTTCGCCGGCATCGAGATCGTCAGGTTGACGTCGTAGATCACGGTCTCGGGCAGGATCTTGGGCGATGATTGCGTGGTCTTGACGCCGTCGACGGTCTCGCCGAGCACCGGCGTCATCTCGGAGCCGGCATAACTGGTCGGCACGATCAGTTGCGGCAGGTCAGTGCGCAGCGCAATCGCCTTGCTGAGGCCGGTCGCGGCACCGGCGCCGATCGCAACCACGCCGTCCGGCTTGAGCTCGCGGACGATCTCCATCGCATGTTCGGTCACCGCGACCGGCGTGTGCACCACTGCACCGTCGAACAATCCGGCCACACGGCCGCCGGTCAGGTCAGCAAGATCGCCGAGCTCGGCCTGCTGCCGCCGGCTCGCCAGCACCAGCGCGCGATTGATGCCGAGCCGGTCGAGCTCGTCCGCCAGCTGCGCGACGGTGCCGACCCCAAACACGACCCGCATCGGGCTGACCTGGTAGGTGAACGGCTGCGTCATGGCGATTTCCGAAGCGTTGGTCAGCCGCGGCGCCAGTCGCGCGGCGTGCAGCCGAAGCGGTGCCTGAAGCGCCGCGTGAAATGCGACAGGTCGGAGAAGCCCCAGTCGAACGCGATGTCACCGATCGCGCGCCCGGCGACCGCGGGATCTCTCAGATCGCGCGCGGCGCCGTCGAGACGGCGGTCCATCACATGGCTGGCGAATGTCGTGCCGGCGCGCTCGAACAGTTTGTGGACATAGCGCTCGCTGATGCCGATCGCAGCCGCAATGGCGGCAACGCCGAGGCCGGGCTCGCGCAGCCTGCGGTCCACGGCGCGGCGCAGCGCAAGCCACGTCGCATCGGCAAGGCCGGCACTCTCGGCGACGCCGGCGCAGCCGCTGCGCGACAGGCTGAGCGCGACCAGATCGAGCAGCACGCCGAACAGCCGTGCGTTGTCCGCGTCCGAAGCACGGAGCGCGGATGTGTTCAGGACCTGCGCCGTCTCGGTGATGAGATGGCCGACGAAAGGATCATCCGAAACCCGCGCCGGCGCGACCTCGGGCGCCGACGGCAGCCGTTCATCGAGCGCCTCGGCCGGCACCCAGAACGAGGCGACCTGCAGCGCCGGGCCGCGGTCGTGCGGCAGCGCGAAGCGCTGGCCGCTGTCGAAGATTCCGACCTGCCCCGGCGACAGGCTGATCTCGCGTCCCGCCTGCTGGATCCGGCAGCGGCCGGCAAGCTTCAGATTGAGGTAGTAGCAGCGCCGGCTGGACGCGGCGATGTCGGCAGCGGAGCGCCGCACGACATGCTCCGGGAAGCTGACCCGGTTGACCGCGCCATCGCCGAGCCCAACGGTCTCGACGCGGGCGAGGAAGCCCGGCGTCGCCGGCGGCTCCGGCGTCAGGTTCATGAAGGCCTGGCAGATCGCCTCGCGGTAGTACGCGAACTGCTCGCCGGGCCTCGTGTCCGCGGTATTCCAGCTCAGCCTGCGCGAGCGATCCGCGGCGGCGATTTGCTGCATCAGTTCACTCCGAGCCCAGTCCGGTTCGCTCACAGCCAAGCGCGTTCCGCGGGTCCAGGTCAATATCCAGGTCAATATCCATCAGGAAGCGGATGAAACTTGCGCGTATCCCGGGCGGTCCGGACGCGGCAATCCAGACAGGGAGGTACAACATGTCGACCTATGTTCTCGTCCATGGCGCCTGGCATACCGGCGCCGAGTTTGAGCCGGTTGCGGCCGCCATCCGCAAGGCCGGCCATGTCGTCCACACCCCGACCATCAGGGGTAACCGGCCCGGCGACCGGAAGGATTCCGGCCTCGCCGAGGCGATCCAGTCGATCGTGGATTATCTCGCCGAGCATGACCTCAAGGACATCGTCCTGGTCGGCCACAGCTATGGCGGCATGGTCATCACCGGCGTTGCCGACGCCGCCGCGAACCGCATCCGCCGCCTCGTCTACTGGAACGCCTTTGTCCCGAACAATGGCGAATGCCTCAACGACATGGTGCCGCCGCACTATCGCGGCCTGTTCGACGCCATTCATGCCGAGCGGGGCGACGGCTCGGTGGTGCTGCCGTTCCCGATCTGGCGCGAGGCCTTCATCAACGACGCCGATCTCGAGACGGCGCAGCGCACCTATGACAAGCTCAACCCGCACCCGTTGAAGACCTTCCAGGACAAGATCGCGCTGCGCACCAATCCGGCCGAGATGCCGATCGCAAAGTCCTACGTGAACTGCACGGAGGACACCGCGATGCCGCACAGCCTGCCCTGGCATCCACGGTTGTCGGAGAAGCTCGGACTGTTCCGCCTGGTCCAGGTGCCGGGCAGCCACGAGCTGTGCTTCTCCAACCCCGAGCGGCTGGCGCAGGCCTTCCTCGACGCCGGCCGCGATTAGCGGCCTCCGTTTCACCTCGCCCCGCGTGCGGGGAGAGGTCGGAACGCATCATTAGATGCGTTCCGGGTGAGGGGGAGTCTCCACAAACGCAGCCATCACCGCAGATGCGGGGACGGCCCCTCACCCCAACCCTCTCCCCGTAAGAACGGGGAGAGGGAGCGCAGCGCCCTTGCTGCTCGCCCCAATCCCGTGATGCTCTACGCCACCGCTCTGTATGCTGGCGCAGTCGCGAGGAAGCGGGCATAGGCGTCGGCGTCCGGCGGCGTGAACTTTTCGACGAGCGGGTTGCGGCGCGACGCCTTGGTGCCGATGTCCGCCAGCAGCTCGTCGAAATGCTTGAAGTGGTACGGCGCGACGCACAATCCGCCATAGACGCCCGCTGCCGGACGCTCGACGCGCTTGAAGTTCAGCATCATCGCGATGTTGTCGTGCATCTCGGCCGCGCTCGGCTGCCGCGCCAGCTGGCCGTCGGCGTAGCGCACCAGCCAGTTCGCGGCGAGATCGGCGCACAGCACGGTGCAGAAGCTCGAATTGAAGCCGACGAAGCCCATGTCGGGCAGATCGGGATTGGCGATCAGCCGGTAGAGCCGGTACTGCCCGTCGGGCTCGACCAGCTTGCTCTGATACTCCTCGGGCAGGAACGGCACGCCGAGCTTGTAGCCGATCGCGAGCACCGCGACGTCGGCCGCGACGCGCTGGCCGCCGCTCATCACGATGGTCTTGCCGTCGTAATGGTCGAAGGTACCGCGCACCGCCTTGATCCGGCCGTCGGCGACCATCGGATAGAAGCCGGGGGTTGCGATCGGCACCGAGCAGTTGACGCCGTCCTCGATCCGCTCCTTCGGCACCATGCCGCATTGCTTCAGCTTGAGCTGCATCTTCAGCATGCTCTCGAGCCCGCGCCAGTTCGCCCACACGAACGGCTTTGCCACGACATGCGCGAGGCGCGCCATCGGCCCGATGCCCCAGCTGGCAAACATCTCCTCCTGGGCGCGGATGTAGAGGATGCGCTTGAAGTTGACGAGGCCGCCGACGAAATAGGGAATCCGCCAGACCGGCTCGCGAAACACGATGGTGACTTCGCTGGCGCCGGAATTGACCGCATTCACCGCGATGTCGGTCGCCGATTTGGAGCCGCCGAGCACCACCACCTTGCGGCCCTTGGCAAGCGTTGGATCGCCGTATTGCGATGAATGCAGGATCTGCCCGCCCTGCGCGCTTGAAGCCGTCCTCGCCGGCCAGCGGCAGGGCCTGCGGCTCGTTGAATTGCCCGGTGCAGACCGCGACGAAGTCGAAATCCTCGTGGCCGGTGGCGCCGTCGGTCGAGCGCAGCGCCAGCGTCCAGCCCGGCCTGCCGTCAGTGCGACGCGTCATGGTCTCGACCTTGGTGTCGAACCGCATCGCGCCGTCGAGCCCGTGGCTGCGGGCATAGTCGCGCAAGTAGGCATGAACCTGCGGACCCTTCGGCCATTCCGGATAGGACTCCGGCATCGCCTTGTCGGTGTAGCGATAGAGCTCCTTCGGGCTCTGGGTCTGCACGTCGGGATAGGAGCGCGCCGGCTCCCAAACGCCGCCGAGATCGCCGCTGCGCTCGATGATGGTCACCTTGTGGCCGCGACCGGCAAAGGCCTTGCCGGCGGCGAGCCCGGAAATGCCGGCGCCGATGACGCACACATGCTTCTGCTTGACCATGAAACCGCTCCGAATTGAATGAACAGGTCCAATTTCGTTAAGCGCACGCGTCCCCGTCATCGCCTGAGTCCAGCTCCGGCGATTGCCGCCTCGTGTGCGTATTGTCTGTTTGACCGCCGGGCTAGTCGTTGGCTTCCGGCGGCAGGAAGTCCACCTCGTGCTCGGCGGAGATACGCACCACCTCGGCGGGGTCCTGCAGATTGTGCAGCTTCTCGAATAGCGCCTCGAGCTTCTGCATCGGCGACACCCAGAACAGCGCCCGCGCCGGCTTGTCCGACTTGTTGAAATAGCCGTGCGGGATGCCGCGCGGCATGCGCACGAGGTCGCCGGCCTTGGCCTGCACCCAGACGCCGTCGAGCTTGAGGTCGAGCACGCCTTCCTGCACCAGGATGAACTCGTCCTGGGTCGGGTGGATGTGCACCGGCACGAACTGGCCGGGATCGCTGTTGGTTTCGAACGCGAAGGTCGAGTCGGTGACCGCCTTCGGATAGTAGATTTGGCCCAGGATATTCCAGGTCTTGCCGCCGTAGCCGGTGCCGGTTCGGGTAATGCCTTTTTCGAGCGTGCCCATGTCAGCCTCTCCAGTTTTGATGCGCAGTGCCGGCACGGAGCCTGTCGCCGGCCGGTGAGGCTGTCTAGCCGATAAACGAATCCACACCCGGCACCTTCATGCTGCAATGCGGGAGCATTGCGCCGGCCAGCTGCTGCCCAATGCCGTCGCATCGTCCTGACCGCCGATCAGGCAGATTGCACGACGAAACGGCGTTCCCCTTTGCCGCGGGATGCTCTAGGCTGCCTGATGTTTTAGACCTCAAACAACTCCGGACGGCCGGCGTGACTGCTGTTGGCAACGAGGTTTCGGCAAGCGCAAATCCGGCAAGCGCAAGGCTCAAGGATTTCGCACGCGTCGCGACGGCGCGCGTCGACGACGCGGCGGAAGCGATCGGCCGCATCTTCTGTCCGCACGATCTGACGCCGGTCGATCATTCCGCGAGCGATTTCTCCGCGCATCACAATTGCGCCGACTTCGACGGCTTCTCCGTCAACTATGTCGCCTATGGCGGATCGGTCGCGATCAATCCCGGCTGCCTCGACCGCTTCTTCCTGCTGCAGATGCCGCTGTCCGGCTCGGCCGCGGTGCGGACCGCCGCGCGCGAGCTCACCACCGGACCACGGCACACGGCCTCGCTGCTGTCGCCGACCATTCCGACCGAGATGACCTGGCGCGGCGACTGCGCTCAGCTGATCTTGCTGCTCGACCGCAAGCTGGTCGAGCATCGCGCCGCGGCGCTTGGCGGCGTGGCGGTGAGGCCGGTCGAGTTCGATCCGGCCGTCGCGCTGAGCGGGCCACTCGGGCAGACGCTCTCGGCCAAGATCGAGCAGCTTGTCACGGCCGCCGAGCAGCTCGGGCCGCGCAAGGCTTTGTCGGCGGTCGCGGCGGCCGATTGGCGCGAGTCGTTTCTCAATGTGCTGCTCAACGAGCAGCGGCACAGCCTGAGTTCGGCGATCGATGTCTTCAACGGCCGCCACCGAGGCCCAGCCGGCCGCCTTGAAACGCGTGCGCGCCTATCTGGAGAGCCGCGCGACCGAGCCGATGGACCTCGCCGAGCTCGCGGAGATCGCGGGCACCGGCATCCGCGCGCTGCAACTCGGCTTCCGCCGTCACTTCGGCACCACCGTGTCCGAGATGCTGCTCGACATCCGCCTCGCCCATCTCAACGCCCGCCTCAAGACGGCGCGGCCGGGCGAGCGCATCGTCGATATTGCATTCGACCTTGGCTTTACCCATCTGAGCCGGATGGCGAGCGCCTACCGCGCCAAGTTCGGCGAGAGCCCGAAGGCGACCCTGCAGCGGCTGAGCTGAGCGGCAGTTCCGGGCGGCCCGGCCACGCCCTGCCCATCCGGCCAGTATCGCCGTCAGCCGCGACATCCCAGATTGAGGGAAGCCAACGGAGTTTCCCATGACCGAACCGAATATCCTGTCATCGCTGTCATCCGCCCTTGCAGAGACCATTGCACGCGCTGCGCCCGCTATCGTCTCCGTGCATTCGCATCGCGCGCGCGCCTCCGGCTTTGTCTGGAAGGCGGGCTTGATCGTCACCGCCGACGAAGCGCTGGCCGACGAGGGCGAGATCGAAATCCAGTTCGCCGACGGCAGCCGCAGGCCAGCGACCGTCGTCGGACGCGACCACACCACCGACGTCGCGCTGCTGCATGTCGAAGGAGATGTCGCCCCCGTCAAGCTCTCGACCGAGAACCCCGCGCTGGGATCGCTCGCGGTGATCGTCGCCGCCGACCGCGGCGCGCCGACCGCGCGGCTCGGCATGGTCGCACTGTCCGGCCCGGCCTGGCGCAGCCTGCGCGGCGGCGAAATCGATGCGCGGATCGAGCTCGACGTCCGGCTGCGGCACAGCCAGCAGGGTGGCCTCGCGCTGAACGCCGCGGGCGAGCCGTTCGGCATGGCCGTGCTCGGCCCGCGCCGCGTGCTGACGATCCCGGCGACGACCATCGAGCGGGTCGCAGGCCAGCTCGAGAAGAGCGGCCG
Source organism: Bradyrhizobium sp. USDA 4503 (assembly GCF_054055815.1). Lineage (NCBI taxonomy): Bacteria > Pseudomonadati > Pseudomonadota > Alphaproteobacteria > Hyphomicrobiales > Nitrobacteraceae > Bradyrhizobium > Bradyrhizobium sp. USDA 4503. The sequence goes on along the minus strand of NZ_JBSRXS010000001.1, from coordinate 7,371,972 downwards.
CATCGCACGCGGATATCTTGGCGTCGGATTGCAGCCGGTCCGTCTCGACGACGGCCTCGGCGCGATGGTGATGAACGTCGACAAGGCCGGCCCCTCGGCCGCCGCCGGCATCCGGCAAGGCGACGTGATCATTGCCGTGAATGGCGAGAAGCTGTACGGCGTGCGCGCGCTGTCGCGCGGCCTCGGACCGCAGAGCGTCGGCACGGTGGTCGAGCTCACCGTGCATCGCGGCGGCGAGCCGCTGAACTTCAAGGTGACAGTCGGCGAGAGGCCCGAGACGTGAGCGGTGAGCCGGCCAACGACATCGTCATCGCGCTCGAGGTCGACGACGCCGTCCTCGCCGACCGGCTGGCGACCCTGCTCGGCAGCGTCGCCGGCCTGCGGCTCGCCGCGCCGGGCGAACAGGCCACGGCTGCGGTCGTCGCACGCAACCGCGAGGCCGCGGGCGGCGACTTCGAGCTGACGCCGCGCGAGCTCGACGTGCTGGCGCTGCTGGCGGAAGGCGCGTCCAACAAGATGATCGCACAGCGGCTCGGGATTTCCGTCCACACCGCCAAGTTTCATGTCGGCTCGCTGCTCGACAAGCTCGACGCCACCGGCCGCACCGACGCCGTCGCCCATGCCGCGCGGCGCGGGGTGATAAATTTGTGAGGGCTGGGATGACTGTTGTAGTGACGCTGAGCTGAGATTTCTCCACCCGTCGTTCCTGCGAAAGCAGGGACCCGTACGCTGCGGCGGATGTTGCAGGCAGGACTCGTCATTGTCGTCCTGGCGAAAGCCAGGACCATAACCACCGCATTTGACAGTGAACGAGATCGTGGCCCTAGCGTCGCGCAACATTGCGCACTTGGGGTAATGGGTCCTGGCCTTCGCCAGGACGACTGCGAATCTTCGTGCGCACTCGTCAGTTGCACGCAGCCACTGCACAGCGACCCCAAATCAGTGATTTGGAAAATTCCGCCCTGCGGACACCCGACTCAGTATTCGACCGGATACAGACGCCTTCACGATCTGGCTATGCAATCTTCAGCCAACAAGAAGAAACGGCATGAAGAAGCTGATCGGTCGTCATCGGGACATTCAATACACACTCACCAACATCGAACCCGACCTCTGGGCCTGGTCGTTCGACATCAACGGCAAGACCAGGCAAGGCACCACGCGCGCGCGGCTCGACCTGCTGGCGCGGCGGCGCGTCTGCACGCTGATCGATCGCGAATTGAAACGCGCGGAACGTACCAGGCCCAACGAGCCTGACTGATCGCTCTCCCCGGTGAGGGTCCATTGGACGGGCCGCGCCTATCAGAAATGAAAACTCCCGCAGCGCCGGCTGCGGGAGTTGTTGGCATCGGTGGCCGCGGGGAGGTCCAACCACCGATACCGACATTCGCTGACCCTGGTCAGGCTGTTTTGGCGAACATCGTCAGCACGCCATCGGCAATGTTGATAGCGACGACCTGCGACGAAGTCAGGCCCTTGGCCCTTGAGCGCGGAGACCGCCTGCGGTGTCGCGTCAATCGACTTCCGAAGCGACTGGATGTCGTCTTCCTTGGTCTTTGCCATCGCATCCTCGATCTTCGATCGCATCTCGGGCTTGAGGTCCTTGATGTCGACGACCTGTATGCTCCGGATGACGGTGGACTGATCAGATGACTGCGGCGGCGCATTGGGTTGCGTGCCTTGCGCTTGCACCAAGGCGGGCGTTCCGAGGACGAGCGCGGCAACAGTGACGAATGCTGTGAGATTGCGCATGGTCGATTCCTTTTCGAGGTCAGCAAGCGATAAAACCTACGCGCGAAGTTTGGCTGACGTCTGATTTTTCCATGGCCATTCATTGGAGCCAATGCGACCGCAATGCGGGCGTCGAAGCCCGCTCAGCCGCAGCGTCGACGTCCAGCACGTCGGCCCCGGGCGCGATTAACTACAATGCGGTGACGGAAATAGCGATCTCGAACCGTGGTCCGGCATAGCGCCTGTCATCCGGCCCACCCTCGCCGCACCCGACGTTCCAGACCGCCGGCCATGCGAACCGCTCCAGCCCCGTTGCCGATATCGCCGCGCACGACGTCCAGCGCGTGTCACCGCTGCGTCGCCACAGCACGCCGCCCGGTCCCATGTCCGGATAGAAGGCGATGTCGAGGTTGAAATCGCTGTTGGCACCGAGATCGGGACCGATCCAGTAATAGGGACTGCGTCCACGCTCGCGTCCAAGGATCAAGGTGAGCGTCTGATTCGGCCCGCGCAAGCCAAGCCAGAGCGGTGCGATCACGCCGGGCGCGGGCGTGCAGAGCAGCGTTTGTGGCGCGGCGGTGCGGCCCGCCAGTTTCAGCGCGATGACCGCCGCGGGCGCCAATGTCCCCGACAGCGGTGCAGGGCTGGTCCCGCGCGGCAGCGGCGACCACGCGGCCTGGTCCAGCGATGGCAGCGGCCATGCCAGCTGCTCGCGCGCCACACCTTCGGTATCGAGCACCTGATAGCGGAACCCATCCTGATCGAGCGCGGCCTGCACGCAATGCAGATACTCGACGCCTTCGGGCATCCGGTGCGCAGTGCCGGCGCCCGCCGTGCAGACCTGCAGCACACCACGATGAACCTGGACGTCGAATGCGAGAATGTGGCTGCACAGATAGGCGGTGACATCGGCGCGGACGAGGATATCCCAGAAGCGCTCGCGGTATTCGTGGCCGATCTCGCGCTGATAGCTGCCGCTGTAGCCGTTGATGGGGTACACGGGATGATGGCCCAGCACCAGCTTGTGCCTAGCGTCCTTGTGCTGTGCGAGGACCGCTTGCAGCCAGTCGGTCTCGACATGCCCCTCGCCGCCGAGGCCGCTCCACAGCGTGTGCACGAACACCATCACGAGATCGTCGCGGCGAACCCAGTAGGACAGCCCCTCCTGACCGGGCGGGCCGTTGCGCGGCAGCTGCAGCACCTCGCGGAACACCGCCTCGCTCATCTCGTCATAGGTGGTGTGGTTGCCGGTCGTGTGCCACAGCGGCACCGCGCGCCGGTCGAACCAAGACATCTCGACCTCGAACCAATGCCGCCATTGCGCGCGCAGCGCGTCGGCATCGGCGGTGAGGCCGATGATCTCGTCGCCGGGGAACAGAATGAATTCGGGCGCAGGATGCAGCCGGCGCACCACATCGTTCACCGATGCGAAGGTGCGCTCATGCAGCGCGCCCGGAACGCCCGAGCAGGCATCGGCATAGATCACGAACTGGTGGCCCGAATATCTCGGTAACAGAGCCGGAATTGCATCATCCATGGTCGGACCACGTCCTCGCGAGCCACATCATAAAGGAAGGCAGACTAATCGCTCAAGGCAGACATTCGCAGGCGCAAGGTTGCAGGCAGCCGGGGCTTTTGAGATCGTGTGTCACGCATTGCATTCGTCCCATGACAAGGAGTTCCGGCGTGGCCATCCTCAAGGACCTCAGCATCGGATTCTACAAGATCCCGCTCCCGGTGGTGCTGAGCGACAGCACGCATGGCGAGATCAAGGCGTTCGAGCTCGTCACGATCCGCGCCCGCGATGCCGACGGCGCGGAAGGCACCGGCTACACCTACACGGTCGGCCGCAATGGCGGCGCCATCGCCGATATCCTGGGGCGCGAAATCACCGAGATCGCGCGCGGGATGGAGGCCGACGACACCGAGCAGCTTTGGCACAAGGTGTGGTGGGCGCTGCATTATGGCGGCCGCGGCGGCCCGGCGGTGCTGGCGCTGTCCGCGCTCGACATCGCGTTGTGGGACCTCAAGGCGCGGCGGGCATCGCTGCCGCTGTGGCGGCTGCTCGGCGGCTTCGACCGCCGCGTGCCCTGCTATGCCGGCGGCATCGATCTCGATCTGCCGCTCGATGGCCTGCTCAAGCAGACCGACGACAATCTGGCCAAGGGCTTTCGCGCCATCAAGATGAAGGTCGGCCGGCCGAGCCTTGCGTCCGACGTGGCGCGCGTGAAGGCGATGCGCGGCCATCTCGGCGACGAGTTTCCGCTGATGGCCGACGCCAACATGAAATGGACCGTCGAGGAAGCGATCCGCGCCGCGCGCGCCCTGCAACCGTTCGACCTGACCTGGCTCGAGGAGCCGACGATTCCGGACGACGTCGCGGGACACGCTCGCATCGTGCAGGCCGGCGGCGTGCCGATCGCGGCCGGCGAGAACCTGCGCAGCCTGTGGGAGTTCAAGCCGTATATCGCCGGCGGCGCGCTGTCCTATGCCGAGCCCGACGTCACCAATTGCGGCGGCGTGACCAGCTTCATGAAGATCGCCCGGCTCGCCGAGGCCTTCAATATTCCCGTCACCAGCCATGGCGCGCATGACATCACCGTGCATCTGCTAGCTGCGTGCCCGAACCGGTCGTATCTCGAGGCGCACGGCTTCGGCCTCGACCGCTATATCGAGCACCCGCTGGTTCTGGAGCAGGGCATGGCGATCGCGCCCGATCATCGCCCGGGGCACGGCATCGCCTTCGACTGGAAAGGCCTTGAGCGGCTCAGCGTCGCCTGACGCAGAAACATTTCTGCACACCAGGACGTGACATTCGGAAATGCAGGTCTGCCGGCGCGCGCTAGGCGGCGTCGCGACAAGCTGCTAGCGTTTCGCGCTTCAGATTGCCCAAAGAGCGATGAGATCATCGCGCTTTGGCTCATTGTCTGAGCATGATCTTTTCGGAAAACCGCTTCACACTTTTCCGGATCATGCTCTAGCGTTAAGGGATCGGAGCAAATGGACAACCGTAGTGATGTTTGGCGCGGCGTCGACGCGATCAAGCCGCGTTTCATCGAATTGAGCGACCGGGTCTGGGCGATGCCCGAGGTCTGCTACACCGAGGCGCGCTCATCCGCCGAACATCTGGCCGAACTGCGCCATCAGGGTTTTCGCATCACCGAGAACGTCGCCGACATCCCGACCGCGGTGATGGGCGAATGGGGCGAAGGCGGCCCGGTGATCGCCTTCCTCGGCGAGTATGACGCCCTGCCCGGTCTCAGCCAGGAGGCCGGCATCGCCGAGCATCGCCCGGTCGAGAGCGGCGGCCACGGCCATGGCTGCGGACATAATCTGCTCGGCTCCTCCGCGCTGCTCGCCGCGACCGCGGTGAAGGACTGGCTTGCGGCCAACAAGGTGCCGGGCCGCGTGCGCTATTACGGATGTCCTGCCGAGGAAGGCGGCGCGGCAAAGGCCTTCATGGTGCGCTGTGGCGCGTTCGAGGACGCCGACATCGCCATCACCTGGCATCCGCACAGCTTCTGGGAGGTGGCGGTGACGCCGTCGCTCGCCAACACCCGCGCCGATTTCATCTTCACCGGGCGCACCTCGCATGCGGCAGCCTCGCCTCATCTTGGCCGCAGCGCGCTCGATGCGGTGGAATTGATGAATGTCGGCGTCAACTACATGCGCGAGCACATGCCGAGCGACGCGCGGGTGCACTACGCGCTGCTCGACACCGGCGGCATCGCGCCCAACGTGGTGCAGGCCCATGCCCGGGTGCGCTATTCGATCCGCGCCCGCGACCTGCCCGGCATGAACGAGCTGGTCGAGCGCGTGCACAAGATCGCGCAGGGCGCGGCGCTGATGACCGAGACCAAGGTGGAGATGAAGATCATCTCCGCGGTCTCCAACATCCTGCCCAACACGCCGCTGGAACAGACGCTGCACCGGATCATGGAAGAGCTCGGCCCGCCGCATTTCGACGATGCCGACAAGGATTTCGCCGGCAGGATCCGCGCAACCCTGACCGACAAGGACATCGCCTCGGTCTATTACGCGATCGGCATGGAGCCGACCGACCGGCCGCTCGCCGACTTCCTGGTGCCGATCGACGCCAAGCGCAATCCGCTGATCGGCTCGACCGACGTCGGCGACGTCAGCTGGGTGGTGCCGACCGTGCAGGTCCATGCACCGACGGTTGCAATCGGCACGCCGTTCCACACCTGGCAGGTTGTGGCGCAGGGCAAGACGCCGGCCGCGCACAAGGCGATGGTGCAGGCCGCCAAGGCGATGGCCGGCCTCGGCGTCAAGGCGCTGATGGAGCCGGAGCTGATCGCGGCCGCCAAGGCCGACCTCAAGAAGCGGACCACAAGAACGCCCTATGTCAGTCCGCTGCCGGCGAATGTTGCGCCGCCGTTGAACATGTCGATCGCCTGAGAGCCGCGTGTGCGGGCCGGACCTGCTCTCCGGGATCAAGCAATCGCATATCCCCATCGTCATGGCCGGGCTTGTCCCGGCCAACCACGGCTTTCTCACGCGGAAACGGAGACGTGGATGCCCGGCACAAGGCCGGGCATGACGAGTTTGTGGACGGATCGCTTCAGACGCGAACTCCGGCCTGCGTGGCAAAAAAGCATCTCGGAACAAAGGATAACGAACAAATTTTCCGCACTGCGAGGCGCGCAAGGGCGCGCTTTTGGCGCCGATCTGCTGAACCGGTGTGCGGCAAGGGGAGGTTCTGCACAAGCGATAGCCAAAAGACCTAGGCGCTGAAGGGCGGGAGGCGTTGACCTTCGCGGTCATTCGGTGTGCCATCCTGCCGCCAACACGGCGGCCGGTTCCACGGCCCGCCGCAATAACCAATTGAGCCGGACCGAGGGGACAATGTTCGACAGGAATCTGCGTGGCATGATCGACGACGTGAAGGACGGGCGGATGGATCGCCGCGCCTTCGTCAAGCGAATGATTGCCGTCGGCCTCACCGCGCCGATGGCCAACCAGATCCTTGCGATCGGCGGCGTCGCGATGGCGCAGAGCCCGAATCCCTACAAGCCGACCAAGCGCGGCGGCGGCGGTCCGCTGAAGCTGTTGTGGTGGCAGGGCCCCACCCTGCTCAATCCGCACTTCGCCACCGGCACCAAGGACCAGGACGGCTCGCGGCTGTTCTACGAACCGCTGGCAAGCTGGGACGTCGACGGCCATCTCAACCCGATCCTCGCCGCCGAAATCCCCTCGATCCAGAACGGCGGGCTTTCCAAAGACGCCAAGTCGGTGGTCTGGAAACTCAAGCCCGGCGTCAAATGGCATGACGGCAAACCCTTCACCGCCGACGACGTCGTGTTCAACTGGGAATATGCCACCGACCCCGCGACCGCAGCCGTCTCGAGCGGGACCTATTCCGGCATGACCGTGGAGAAGGTCGACGACCTCACGGTCCGCATCAAGTTCAAGGATCCGACGCCGTTCTGGGCCAATGCGTTCGTCGGCGCCTATGGCTGCATCATCCCAAAGCATTTGTTCGCCGAGTACAAGGGCAGCAAGTCGCGCGAGGCGCCGAACAATCTGAAGCCGGTCGGCACCAGCCCCTACAAGTTCGTCGAGTTCAAGCCGGGCGATCTGGTGCGCGGCGAAATTAATCCCGATTACCACATGCCGAACCGGCCCTATTTCGACACGATCGAAATGAAGGGCGGCGGCGATGCGGTGTCGGCGGCGCGCGCGGTGATCCAGACCGGCGAATATGATTTCGCCTGGAACATCCAGGTCGAGGACGAGGTGCTGCTGCGGCTGGAAAAGGGCGGCAAGGGCAAGACGCTCTATGCCGTCGGCGGCGACATCGAATTCATCGCCATCAACTTCACCGACCCGAACACCGAGGTCGACGGTGAACGCTCGTCGATCAAGACCAAGCATCCGATCCTGTCGGATCCGGCGGTGCGCAAGGCGCTGGCGCTGCTGGTCGACCGCGACTCCGTCAAGAAGGTGATCTACGGCCGCGCCGGCCGCGCCACCGCCAATTATCTCAACGGCCCCGAGGAGTTCGTTTCCAAGAACACCAGATGGGAGTTCTCGGTCGAGAAGGCGAGCGCGCTGCTCGAACAGGCCGGCTGGAAGGTCGGCTCCGACGGCATCCGCGAGAAGGACGGCAAGAAGCTGAAGCTGCTGTACCAGACCTCGATCAACGGCCCGCGGCAGAAGACCCAGGCGATCGTCAAGCAGGCCTGCCAGAAGGCCGGCATCGACGTCGAGCTGAAGTCGGTGGTGGCCTCGGTGTTCTTCTCCTCCGACGTCGCCAACCCCGACACCTATTCCAAGTTCTACGCCGACATCGAGATGTTCCAGATCCCGATGACACAACCCGACCCGGGCCTGCACATGCGCCGCTATCTGTCGCGCAATGTCGCGACCAAGGAGAACAAGTGGCAAGGGCAGAACTTCCCGCGCTGGGTCAACAAGGATTTCGACGCCGCGATCGAGGCGGCCGATACCGAGACCGATCCGATCAAGCGGGCCGAGCTCTACATCAAGTGCAACGATCTGATGTGGCAGGACACGGTGGTGATCCCGGTGATGCACCGCCTCGCAGTGGAAGCCTGCTCCAACACGGTGCGGCCCGCACTCTCCGGCTGGGCCAACCAGACCGACAATCTGCAAGACTGGTATCGTGAAACCTGAGACACGGGGACAGGTTCGGAGTTTGAGTAGGTGCATCTTCTCCCTCTCCCCGTTCTTACGGCTCGAGACGAGCGGAGCTCGCTCTTGGAGGGTCGGGGTGAGGGGCTCTCTCCGCAAATGCGTTGGAAGGTGAGTTCGTGCAGAGTCCCCCTCACCCGGAATTCAAGCTGTGCTTGAATTCCGACCTCTCCCCGCACGCGGGGCGAGGTGAAGCTCGCCTTTCGACTGGAAGCAAGATCAACGTGCTCAAGGTGCGAGCGTTAGTTAGATGATCTCTCGATGAGTCAATATATCCTGCGTCGCCTGATGATCGCGATCCCGAGCCTGCTCGGGATCTCGCTCGTGCTGTTCGTCGTGCTGGCGCTCGCGCCGGGCGATCCGTTCAGCGAGCTCGCGACCAATCCGAACGTGCCGCCCGAGGTACAGGCCGCGTTGCGCGCCAAGTTCGGCCTCGACGACCCAATCTATCTTCGCTACCTGCACTGGCTCGCGGCGATGGCGCAGGGCGACTGGGGCTTCTCCTTTGTCAGCCGGATCAATGTCGACACGCTGATCCTGCAGCGGCTGCCGACCACGCTCTACGTGATCGGCTCGGCGCAGCTGCTGGCGCTGCTGATCGCGATCCCGGTCGGCGTCTATGCCGCCACCCGGCCGTATTCGATCTTCGACCAGCTCGCCAACACCTTCGCCTTCATCGGCTTCTCGCTGCCGACCTTCTTCACCGGCATCCTGTTCATCCTGGTGTTCTCGGTGAAGCTGGACTGGCTGCCCTTCGTCTACACCGACGTACCGGGCAGCGGCATTCCCTGGCTGCTGGAGATGATCCGGCAGGCGATCATGCCGGTGATGGTGCTCGGCCTGTTCCAGGCGGCGTCGATGACCCGCTTCGTGCGCTCGGCGATGCTCGACGTGATCCGGCTCGACTATGTCACCACGGCCCGCGCCAAGGGACTCGGGCAGGCCAAGGTGATCGTCAAGCACGTGATGCGCAACGCGATGATCCCGGTCGTCACGCTGATTGCGCTGCAAATGCCTGCCGTGTTCGGCGGCGCCATCGTCACCGAGCAGATCTTCCGGATTCCCGGCATCGGCTCGCTGCTGATTTCCTCCATCCTCGCCAATGACACGCCGGTCGTGATGGCCGTGACCTTCGTCTTCGCGTGTCTCGTGGTGCTGTTCAACCTGATCGCAGATGTCCTCTATGGCTGGCTTGACCCTCGCATCTCCTTCCGCTGAGCGGCGCGGCTATTCGCCCTGGCGCGAAACCTGGCGGCGCTACCGCCGGCACCGGCCCGCCGTGGTCAGCGCCGTGCTGCTGCTGCTGCTGATCGCAGCCGTCGTGATCGGCCCGTTCGTCTGGCGCGTCTCGATCAGCGACATGGACGTCGTGGCCGGCCTGCAGGGCCCCTCGCTGGCGCACCCGTTCGGCACCGACGATCTCGGCCAGGACCTGCTCGCCCGCATGATCTATGGCGGGCGCATCTCGCTCGCGGTCGGTCTCGCCGCGATGCTGGTCTCGGTGTTCGTCGGCACGCTGATCGGCGCGCTCGCCGGCATGTCGCGCGGCGCGCTCGGCTACGCGCTGATGTGGCTGACCGACTTGTTCCTGTCGCTGCCGCAATTGCCGCTGCTGTTGATGCTGATCTATCTGTTCCGCGACGGGCTGAAGGCGATGTTCGGCCCGGAGGGCGGCATCTTCATCCTGATCGTGCTGGTGATCGGCGGCTTGCGCTGGATGCCGGTCGCGCGCCTGGTGCGCGCCCAGTTCCTGTCGCTGCGCGAGAAGGAATTCGTCGAGGCCGCGCGCGCGCTCGGCGCAAGCCCGGTGCGCCAGGTGGTGCGCCACATCCTGCCCAACGCGCTGGGCCCCGTGATCATCGCCGGCACGATCGACGTCGCCGCCGCCATCATCGCGGAATCGACACTCTCGTTCCTCGGCCTCGGCTTCCCGCCGGATACGCCGACCTGGGGCCGCATCCTCTATGACGCCAAGGATTTTCTCGACATCGGCCCGCATTGGGCGCTGTTCCCGGGTGGCGCGATCTTCATCGCGGTGGTCGCCATCAACTTCATCGGCGACGGGCTGCGCGACGCGCTCGACGCGCGCAAGGTGATCTGATGGCGCTGCTCGACATCAAGGGCCTGAAAACCCATTTCACCACCGACGACGGCATCCTGCAGGCGGTCGACGGCGTCGACATCAGCATCAACCGCGGCGAGACGCTGTGCGTGGTCGGCGAATCCGGCTGCGGCAAGACCGTCACCGCGATGTCGATCCTGAAGCTGATCGCCATGCCGCCGGGCAAGATCGTCGAAGGCGAGATCATCTTCGAGGGCCGCGACCTGGTGCCGCTGACCAGCCACCAGCTCGACGACATCAGGGCCAAGGAGATCGGCTTCATCTTCCAGGAGCCGATGACCTCGCTCAATCCGGTGCTGACCATCGGCGAGCAGATCGCCGAGAGCCTGCGCCGCCACGAGGCGGTGACCAAGAAGCAGGCGCTCGAGCGCACCATCGAGATGCTGAAGCTGGTGCAGATCCCCAACGCCGCGGGCCGCGTGCATCATTATCCGCACCAGTTCTCCGGCGGCATGCGCCAGCGCGTGATGATCGCGATGGCGCTGGCCTGCCGGCCCAAGCTTGTGATCGCAGACGAGCCGACCACCGCGCTCGACGTCACCATCCAGGCGCAGATCCTCGACTTGTTGCAGGACATGAAGGAACGCTTCGGCATGGCGGTGATGCTGATCACGCACGCGATGGGCGTCGTCGCCGAGACCGCGCAGCGCGTCGTCGTGATGTACGCCGGCAAGGTGGTGGAGAAGGCGCCGGTCGACGAACTGTTCGGCAATCCCGGCCATCCCTACACTCAGGGCCTGATCCGCTCGATCCCGCGCATCGATCTCGACGCCGCGCACAAGACGCGGCTGGAGGCGATCGGCGGCTCAGTGCCGATCCTGATCAACCCGCCGCCCGGCTGCCGCTTTGCCGCCCGCTGCAAATACGCCATGAGCATCTGCACCGAAAAGGAGCCGCGGCTGCGCGAGATCGCGCCCGGCCACCGCATGGCCTGCCACCTCGGAGACGCGTCATGAGCGAACCACTGCTGCGCGTTTCCAATCTGAAGAAGCACTTTCCGGTGCTGGGCGGCCTGCTCTCGCGCGAGGTCGGCCAGGTCTATGCGGTCGACGGCGTGTCGTTCTCGGTCAATCGCGGCGAGACGCTCGGCCTCGTCGGCGAATCCGGCTGCGGCAAGTCGACCACCGGCCGCTGCGTGCTGCGCCTGATCGAGCCGACCTCGGGCGAGGTCGTGTTCGACGGCCGGAGCGTCACCGGCCTCGGCGGCGGCGACCTGCGCGCCATGCGGCGCAACATGCAACTGGTGTTCCAGGACCCGTTCGCCTCGCTCAATCCGCGCATGACGGTCGGCGCGATCCTCGGCGAGCCCTTCATCATCCATAACCTCGTGAGCTCGGCCAGCGAGCGCGAGGACCGCGTCGCGAGCCTCCTGGTCAAGGTCGGGCTGAAGGCCGAGCACATGCGCCGCTACCCGCACGAATTCTCCGGCGGCCAGCGCCAGCGCATCGCGATCGCCCGCGCGCTGACGCTGGAGCCGAAGCTGATCGTGTGCGACGAGCCGGTCTCCGCGCTCGACGTCTCGATCCAGGCCCAGGTCATCAACCTGCTCGAGGATCTGCAGGCCGAGCTGAACCTCACCTATCTGTTCGTCGCCCACGATCTCTCGGTCGTGGAGCACATCTCCGACCGGGTCGCGGTGATGTATCTCGGCCGCATCGTCGAGCTCGCCAAGGCCAGCGATCTCTACCGCAACCCGCAGCACCCCTACACCAAGGCACTGCTCTCGGCGGTGCCGGTGCCGGATCCCAAGGCGAAGCGCGACCGCATCCGCCTGAAGGGCGACGTGCCGAGCCCGATGAATCCGCCCAAGGGCTGCCACTTCCACACGAGGTGTCCAATCGCCGAGGAGCGCTGCCGGCAGAGCGCGCCGGAGTTGCTGGAAGGCAGGAACGGGCATTCCGTGGCGTGCCATCTGGCGTAGGTCGCGCGCCAGATGCGATAGCCAGCCGGCGCGGGAGCGCACCGCCTAAAATATCGAAAACAACCCCATGCAAAGTAGCCGGCGGCTGCGGGCGTCCGACACGGCACTTGACATGTCGGGCAAATCAGCGGCATCATTCGATAATTCCGAAATAATGGCGACGATAGTTGAATCACGTCGTCAGACGTTAACGCCGCTTGGTCTTGGTCCGCGGCTTCGGTCCGGCCTTTGTCTTGATCTTCCGCCGCGGTGCAGGCGCGACGGCGTCCTCCACCTCATTCACCTCCGTCCGCAGCGTCTCGAGCAGCCAGTCGCGAAACGCGCGCATGCCCGGCGTCACCTCGCGCGACTTCAGCCAGGTCAGCCAATAGGATCCCGCCGGGACCTCGGCCGCGAACGGACGCTTGAGCCGGCCGGTCGCCAGCTCATTTTCGAACATCGCGATCGGTACCAGCCCGACGCCGACGCCGCGCGCGGCGGCCTCGGCCATCGCGACCGAACTGTCGAAGATCGGCCCCTGGATTTTCGGACACGGCGCGCCGGCGACCGCAAACCATAGCGGCCATTCCTCGGCGCGGTAGGACCGCAGCAGGAATTCCTGCGCGAGATCGGACGGCTTGCGCAGCCGGTCCGCCGCGTCGGGGCAGCACACCGGCGAGAGCGGTGCGGACAACAGATGGATCGCCTCGGTGCCGTGCCACGAGCCGTCGCCGAAGCGCAGCGCGAGATCGAGCCCGTCGCCTGCGATGTCGACGCGGTTGTTGTTGGTGAGCAGACGCAAATCGATATAGGGATGCGCGCGCTTGAAGCGGTCGACCCTTTGCAAGAGCCATCCGGTCGCGAACGTCGTGACGCAGCCGACGGTCACGACCTCGCGCGTGCCCTTGGCCTCGATGCGGTCGATCGCGGCGCCGATCCGGTCGAGCGCGTCTGACAGCACCGGCAGCAGCACCAGCCCCTCGTCGGTGAGCACCAGCCCGCGCGGCAGCCGGCGGAACAGGCTCGTGCCCAGGAGATCCTCGAGCTGCTTGACCTGATGGCTGATCGCAGTCTGCGTCACGCGCAGCTCCAGCCCGGCGCGGGTGAAGCTGAGCAGCCGCGCGGAGGCCTCGAAGGCGCGCAGCGCGTTCAGCGGGAGATGCCGGCGCACGGCGTCATGACCAAGTTTTCCTCATGTCTCGCTGTATAAATGATTGTTTGTGCGCCGTCACGCCGCCCGGCAGGTTCGCGCCGCCAACGGGAGATTCGACATGCTGACGAGACGGACATTTGGATTGCGCGCGCTGGGCCTTGCGGTGTCCTGCACTTTGCCGCGGCAAGGCGCAGCGGTAGGACCAGGCGAGCCGGCGCAGCGGCTGCAGCAGGAGTTTGCGCGCATCGAGCTGGCAACCAGCGGCCGGCTCGGCGTCGCCGCGCTCGACATGGAGACGGGATTGCGCGCGAGCCGGCGCGGCGACGAGCGGTTCCCGATGTGCAGCACCTTCAAGGCGTTGGCCTCGGCCGCGGTGCTGCACCGGATCGACCGCGGCGAATCCAGCCTCGATCAGCAAATCCGGTTCGAGGCCAAGGATATCTTGGCCAACTCGCCCGTCACCAAGGAGCACGTCGCCTCGGGCATGACGCTTGCCGAGCTTTGCGAGGCCGCCATCACAAGGAGCGACAACACTGCGGGCAACATGATCCTCCGCGAGATCGGCGGGCCAGCCGGCCTGACCGGCTTCTTCCGCACCATCGGCGACAATGTGAGCCGGCTCGATCGCTGGGAGCTGGCGCTGAACGAGGCGGTATCAGGCGATCCGCGCGACACCACGAGCCCGGTGGCGATGCTGAAGGACTTGCAGCGCGTCGTGCTCGGCGATGTCCTGTCCGCGGCCTCGCGCCAGAAACTGATCGATTGGATGGTCGCAAACAAAACCGGCGACGCAAGGCTGCGTGCCGGCGTGCCCCGCGACTGGCGGGTTGCCGACAAGACCGGCACCGGCGAGCGCGGGACCTACAACGACATCGGCGTGTTCTGGCCGCCCGGCCGCAAGCCGATCGTGGTGACGGCTTACCTGACCGGGGCAAGTGCTCCCATCGAGAAGTGCAACGAGGTGATCGCCAATGTCGCGCGCGCCGTCGCCAATGCGAGCACCGGGCAGACCGGCTAAACCGGCGACGCCGCGACCGGCGGCGCCGACAACATCAGGCCGGCCAGCGACCAAGCAAGTCGCTCGCCGCCTCGAACAACGCTGCAACGCGCAATAGTTCGGCATCGGCCCGGAAGCGGCCGACCAGGTGCAGTCCGATCGGCAGGCCGTCGCGGCCGAAACCTGCGGGGATGCTGACGGCGGGATGCCCGGTCATGTTGAACAGCATGGTCCAGGGAAACCAGTGCGGCCGCACGCTGTCGAAACTCCGGCCGTCGATCTCGATCGTGCCGAACAGGTCCTGGTCGATCGGCAGCGCCGACCGGGTCAAGGTCGGCATCGCCAGGAGATCGCCGCGCGCGAACAGCGACTGCACCCGGCGGAAGAGCGCGGTGCGCTCGAACATCGCCCGCTGGTAGTCGACACCGCTGACCTGGGCCGCCAGCGCGAGCTGCTTCAGGAAGGTTGCGCTGAGATCATCCGGATGATCGGCCGCGAGCTTCTCGAAGCGGGTGCGCCAGACGGTGTGATTGATCGCACGCCAGATCGGCTCGATGTCAAAGCCGTCGCCGGAAAACTCTTCGAGCGCGGCGCCGAGGCTCGCCAGACGGTCGAGGCTTGCCTTGAACGCCGCGGCCACATCGGATGTGACCGGACGCCCCGGCGGCGACAGGCAGAACAGCACCCGCCGGCCCTTGAGGTCGCCGCGCGGCGCGGCAAGCCCGAGATAGTCAGGCACCGGCACCCCGATCGACCAGGGGTCCGACAGATCCTCTCCCGCCATCGCCTGCATCATCAGCGCCGTATCGGCAACGGTGCGCGTGGTCGGTGTGACATAGGTCTGGTTGCCGAAAGCGTCCTGCACCTGGCTATGCGGGATCACCCCGTTGCTCTGCTTGATTCCGACCACACCGTTGCAGGCGGCAGGAATCCGGGTGGAGCCGCCGCCATCGGTCGCAACCGCCAGCGGCGCGATGCCGCTCGCGACTGCCACCGCCGCGCCGCCGCTGGAGCCGCCACTGGACCGCTCGGCACTCCATGCATTGCGCGTCCGCCCGAACAGCGGCGAGTCGGTCAGGCACTTGCTGCCGAACTCCGGCGTCGTGGTCTTGCCGATCAATATGCCGCCCTGGGCACGGAGGCGTGCCACCGCGACGGCGTCATTGTCGGGCACGTTGTCCCGGTACGGCACCGCGCCGAAGGTCGTCCGGACGTCTTTGGTGTTGACGATGTCCTTCACGGTGAAGGGGATGCCGTGGAGCAGACCGGCCGGCTCACCAGCCGTGATTTGCCGCTCGGCGGCTTTGGCCTGCGCCATTGCCGCATCGCCGCACAGCGTGATGAAGCAGTTCAATTCGGGTTGCAGCCGTTCGGCACGGGCGAGCACCGCGCGCGTAACCTCGACAGGCGAAACCTCCTTGCGGGCGATGCGCCCACGAAGCTCAACGGCAGACAGCAGACACAGATCGTCGCTCATTTGGGCAAGGACTCGCGTCAGATAGGGTCGACGCCCGCATCGTGCCGCGCTGCATACGGCAAGTCCATCCGCTCGGACGCATGGCGCGCCGCCACCGAGCCGCGACGGCGCATGGCCTGCCGGCGCGGCGGGCCCTTCCCGGCCGCGCGGCTTGGCAGCGACGGAGGATCATGCGACGCTCGAACCGAATGGCGCTGCTGTCAGCATGACGGAGGACCACGCCTTGTATCGCCGCATCGCCCTCGCCGCGCTGATCGTTGCCGGCAGCGTGCACGGCAGCCTCGCGGCGCCCGATCCGGCGCGGTGCCGCGAGCTGATCCGCAAATACGAAACCGACAAGGCCCAGCTCAGCGCGATCGAGATCTCGCTGTCGCTGTTTGCGGCCGCCAATGCCGATTGCGTCAACCTTGCTACCGAGCTGCTCGATCACGGCGCCTCGGTCGATGCGCGGGACCGGCTGGGCGCAAGGCCGCTGAGCCACGCCGCCCGCTCCGGCCATCTCGCGATGGTCGACCTGCTGCTGGCACGCGGCGCGCCGCTCGATGCGCGCAACCTCGCGGGATCGACCGCGCTGTATTTTGCCGCCGAGCGCGGCCATGTCGCGATCGTGCAGCGCCTGATCGACCGCGGCGCCGACGTCAATCTCACCGGACGCAGCGGCGCCTCCCCGGTCGCGGCCGCCGCCTATGCCGGCAGGGACGTGGTGGTGCGCATGCTGCTGGCGCACGGCGCCGACGGCCGCAAGGCTGACGACACCGGCAAGCCGCCGATCGTCTACGCCGCGGCCGGCGGCCAGTTCGGCATCGTCAAGCAGCTGCTGGCGCGCGAGATCGACATCAACGCGCGCTATGCCAACGATCTGACGCTCCTGATGTGGGCCGCCGGCCCTGACGAGACCGTGCCGGAAGCGCAGGCGCTGGAGGTCGTCTCATATCTCCTGGACGCCGGCGCCAAGGTCGACGACCGCGATGCGCGCGGCCGCACCGCGCTGATGATCGCCGCCGAAGGCAATCATCCGGCGATTGCCAGGACACTGCTGGCGCACGGCGCCGACCCTGGGCTGGCCGACAAGGCCGGCAAGCACGCCGCCGATCTCACCATCCTCTCAGTGCTGCGCGAAGAGCTGACGCCGCGTTGAGGCGACTTGCTCGGACGTCATGGCCGGGCTTGTCCCGGCCATCAACGTCTTCTTTTGCCTGGATACCAAGACGCGGATGCCCGGGACAAGCCCGGGCATGACGAGTGCCCGCCGCTCACAGCCCCGCCAGATAGTCCACCAATGCGGCAAGGTCGTCGGGCGACGTTGCCAGCATCAGGTCGGACATGCCGGGATTGTTGCCGCGCGCACGGGTGCGGAAATCGGCGATGGTCTTGGCGAGATAATCCCGTCCCATGCCGGCAAGCCGCGGCACCGTGCCGTCTCCCTGGAAGCGATCGAGATGGCAAGCCGGGCAACCGACCGAGCGGCTGGCGCTGACCGCCTTCTCCGCCACGTCCTTGGGCGCGCGCGGCTGGCTGAGGTCAGGCCACGGCTTCTGCGAAAAATATTCCGCGATCGCCAGCATATCGTCGCGCTCGAACTGCGCCGCGATCGGCTGCATGATCTCGTTCTTGCGATCACCGCGCTTGAAATCGCGCAGCTGGATGTAGAGATAACCGGCCTGCTGGCCCCAGATCGTCGGAATGGTCTTGTCGACGGGCTTGCCGTTCTCGCCATGGCAGCCGGCGCAGACCTGTACTTTTTCCTCAATCGTCTCTGCGCGCGCCTGCGCCGCCATCAGCAACAGCGCGACGCCGCAAATCATCAATTTACCGAACATTGGCTCATCCTGAGGCGCAGTATCGGTCCACCTCCGTCATTGCGAGGAGCTCGCGACAAAATTGCAAAGCAATTTTGCGCTGGAGCGACGAAGCAATCCATGCTTCCACAAACGCGGCACAATGGATTGCTTCGCTTCGCTCGCAATGACGTGGCTGGACCTTTTATCCGACCAAAACAGAGGCGGGACCGAACCGGTCCCGCCTCGCCGTCAATGTTTGCACGCGTGATGATGCATCAGGCCCGGCTCAGTCGAGCGTGAAGGCGATGATGTTGTTGCCACGCTTGTAGTCGAGCTGGGTGTTACCGCCCGCGCCGACCACAATATATTGCTTGCCGCCGACCATGTAGCTCGACGGCGGCGCGTTGACGCCGGCGCCGGCGCGGAAGCTCCACAGCTCCTTGCCGTTCGACGAATTGTAGGCCGCGAACTTGCCGTTGCCTTCGCCGGTGAAGACCAGGCCGCCGGCGGTGGCGAGGATGCCGCCGATCATCGGCTCGGGCGTGTTGACCTGCCATTTGATCTTGCCGTTGTTGTAGTTCACCGCGGTGATGTTGCCTGCCTGCTTCTCGCCCGGGATCACCTTGAAGGCGCCGCCCAGCCAAAGCTTGCCGTTCGGATAGGCCGAGCTTTCGACGTGGTAGGTCATCGGCTGGTGCAGATTGATCGCGTAGGCCAGCTCCTGTCCCGGATCGGTTGCGATCGGCGACCATTCGACGCCGCCATTGGCGCCGGGCAGCATGCGCGCGCCTTCCTTGGTCGGCAGCACCCACATGTTCTCCTGCGGCACCATCGCCTCGGAGAAGCGGATCAGGCTGCAATCCTTGCGATCGTGCACATAGATGTGCCCGGTCTTGCCGGCATGGATGACGCCGGGAATCGTCTTGCCGCTCTTGTCCTTGACGTTGACCAGCACCGTCGGGCTGACCGCGTCGAGGTCCCAGACGTCATGGGCGATGTACTGGAAGTGGCAGACATACTTGCCGGTGTCGAGATCGAGCGAGACCAGCGAATTGGTGTAGAGGTTGTCGCCGGGCCGGTTCGACCCGTCGAGGTCGGGCGACGGGTTGCCGACGACGAAGTAGATCCGGTTGGTCGCGAGATCGACCGACGGGTTCTGCCACACGCCGCCACCGAGCTTGGCATAGGGATCGCCGATCTTGGCGAGCATGTCCTTCTCGGCCTGGATATTGCGATGCATGTCACGGCCGGTGGCATCCTTGGTCGCCCAGACACCGACGGAGTTCTCCGGAATGGTGTGGAAATTCCAAAGCTGCTTGCCGGTCTTGGCGTCATAGGCGCGCACGAAGCCGCGGATGCCGTACTCGCCGCCATTGGTTCCGATCAGCACCTTGTCCTTGACCACGGTCGGCGCCATCGTCTCGCTGTAGCCGAGCTCGGGATCGGCGATGTTGGTGGTCCAGACCACCTCGCCGGTCTTGGCATTCAGCGCCATCAGCCTGGAATCAAGCGTCGCCAGATAGACCCGGTCGCCGAGCACCTGGACGCCGCGATTGTTGGGACCGCAGCAATAAACCGTGATCGGGCCCATCTTGTGGGCGTAGTGCCAGAGCTGCTGACCGGTCTTGGCGTCGAGCGCATAGACATGGCTGAACGACGTCGTGACGAACATCACGCCATCGACGACGATCGGAGATGTCTCAAGCGATTCCTTGACGTCGGTCTGGAAGATCCATGCGACGTGCAGGTCCTTCACATTGTCCCGGCTGATCTGCTTGCCCGGATAGAATCGCGTCTGGGCATAGTTGCCGTTGGTGAGCAGGAAATCCCTGCTGTTCTTGTCGGCGGCGTTGAGCTGCTCCTGGGTCACCGGAGAAACATTGGCGTTGCCGAGGACCGACTGCTTCTCCTGCTTGACTTCCTGCGCGATGGCGGCGCCCGACAACAGGCCAACGCCGAACGCGGCGGCGAATGCCGCAATCCCTCTCACATACATATCTTCCCCCGTTGTTTCTTGGTTGCAATATTAGGGATGCGTGTCTGCTACTTCCCTTCGAGGCCCGGTCGCCCTGGCGAGCCCGCAACCCGTTGCGTGGCCTGGTTGCGCTGCAATAGACGATCAAAAAAGGACGAAGACAGGTATCGATGGATGGATTCCATGTTAGCGCGGTCTTTCACAAAGACAACCGATGCGCTCAATGCGAAGCCTAAGCAGCATGACTTCGCACGATCGAAATGCAGCGATCGCGGGTTGGCATCAAATCCGAGCGATATCGGGTGCTTCGGACGCTTTCACGCATCGCCGGGCAGATTTGCCTTCGCAGGCGCAGCACGCAAAATGAGACTAAGCGTCAAGCGACGGCATCGCGCGGGAGGCCGCGCCGGCTGAGGCCCTGCATGGCTTACCAATAGTCGGCCGGCAACTCCCGGCTGCGCGGCGGATCGGCGCCGGGCCGCGTGCAGGTGAAAGCGGCGCATTTGCAGGCAAAGGACAACGCACGGGTCAGCTCAGCTGCGGAGACGTCGCGCAACTGCGGCTGCGCGATCCGGTCCAACCGATGCAACGCGGCGAGCAGCGCCGCCTGAAAGCTGTCGCCGGCGCCGATCGTATCGACGACGTTGACCACCGGCGCTTCGGCCGCGATCGGTCCGGCATTGCGATGCCAGGCGCAAGCGCCATCATTGCCGCGCGTAATGACTACGAGCGATGCGCCGCCCGACAGCAGCGTCTCGGCCCGCGCAGCATGGGCCTCGTCACCGAACAGATAGGCGAAGTCGACGTCGGACATCTTTACGATGTCGGCCTTGCCGCAGAACGCCAGCATGCGCGCGCGATAGGCGTCCTTGTCCTTGACGAGGTTCGGTCGGCAGTTCGGATCGAGCGAGATCGTCACGTTCGGCCGCGCATCCTCGATCAAGGCCAGCGTCTCCGCCGCACCCTTGTCATGGACCAGCGTGGTCGAGCCGGTGTGCACGCAGGTGACGCCGTCAAGCGCGACCGCATCGCGCCGATAGGTCCAGTTCCGCGACGCTGTGTCGGCGTCGTAGAAGGCGTATTGCGTCTCGGTGCCGGTGACGCGCGCAAAGGCCAGCGTGGCCTGGCGATTGCTCCGCGTGGCGCGACGAAGATCGACGCCGGACGCCGCGGCATGATCGGCGATCATCCTGCCGAAGGTGTCGGTCGAGATGCCGCCGACAAAGCCGGTGGGAACATCGAGCCGGGCGCTGCCGATCGCGATGTTGAGGCAGGAGCCGCCGACGGCGGGCGTCAAGGCCTCACGTCCGTCCGCCGTCTTCGACGGCAGGAAATCGATCAGCGCATCTCCGCAACTCAGCAGCATGGGGCAAACCTTACGTCGGCGCTTCGCCGGGCACCCGCCTCATCGCCTCGCGGCTGTCGCGGTCAAGCTCTCGCAGCAGCTTGTGCACGCCGCGCTTCTTGCGGTGGAACTCGGCGAGCTCCGGCCTGGTCGGCTCGCTCAACCGTCCAAGCGCCGACATGCCGGCCATCGCCGCATTGATCGAGTTGTGCGCGCCGCTGGCGACCGCGCCCAGCATCGCGGCGCCGAGCAAGACGGGTTCTTGGGTCTGCGGCAGTGCCACCGTGTAGCCTGTCGTGTCGGCCATGATCTGGCGCACCAGGGGGCTGCGGCTCGCGCCGCCGCCGATCACGATGGTCTTGCCTTTGACGCCATGCGCCTGCAAGGCGTCGATGACGTCGGCAAGGCCATAGGCCAGCCCGCACAAACCGGCGATGAACAGCCGCTCCAGCGCCGACACGTCGGTGTCGAGATCGAGCCCCGCGATCACCGCGCGCGAGCCGGGATCGGCATAGGGCGAACGGTTGCCGAGGAACTCCGGCAGAACGTGAACGTTGCGCGCGAGCAACGCCGCAGCACCGGCATTGCCGCTGCGCGCCAGGATGCGCCTCTCGAGATATTCGATGACGTCGACGCCGTCGGTCTTCGCCGCGAGCGCAACCTCGGCATGCGCCGGATGCGACTTGAGCAGGTGATCGATCGCGGCGCCCGCCGCCGATTGGCCGCCCTCGTTCAGCCAGAAGCCCGGCACCATGCCTTCGAAATACGGGCCCCAGACGCCGGGCACGAAGCAGGGATCGACCGTCGTCGCCATGATGCAGGCCGACGTTCCCATGATGTAGGCGAGCCGTTGGCAGACATCGACCTCGGCGCCGGAGCCATCGCGGCCGCCGATCGCGCCGACGCCGCCGGCATGGGCATCGATCAGGGGGGCACCGACCGCGGTTCCCGGCAGCAGGCCGAGATCGCGCGCGGCATCCTCGGACAGCCCGCGACCGAGCGGCGAGCCGGGCGGCACGATCTCGCTGCCGATCCGCCCAAAACGGTCGGCCGCGAGCGCCTCGAGCCCGACCCGCTTGAAAAAGGATTCACTCCAGCCGCCCTCGCCGGCGACATAGGTCCATTTGCAGGTGACCGTGCAGGTCGAGCGCGCCAGCGAGCCGGACGCGCGGAACGACAGATAGTCGGCAAGATCGAAGAAATGCCCGGCGGCCTCGAAGGTCGCGGGCAGATGCCGCTTCAGCCAGAGGATCTTCGGGATCTCCATCTCCGGCGAGATGGCGCCGCCGACATAGCGCAGCACCTTGTCGCCGGTCGCGTTGACGAATTCGGTTTCATCCATCGCGCGGTGATCCATCCAGACCACGACATTGCGCGCGGGATCGCCCGACGGGTTGACGGTGAGCGGCCGGTCCGCCCTGTCGAGCACGACCAGCGAACAGGTCGCGTCGAAGCCGATGCCTTTGACGTGTTCGGCGGCAACCGCAGCCTCCCGCATCGCACCGCGCACGGAGGCGACGCAGGCCGCCCAGATGTCATCGGACGATTGCTCCACGATATCGCCGGGCTCGTGCCAGACCCGGATCGGATGCCGGGCCGACCCGAGCAGCTTCCCCGACTCGTCGAACACGCCCGCCCGGGCGCTGGTGCTGCCGACGTCCACCCCAATAAAGGCTTGCCGCATGACCGCTCTATCTTCCGTTGAGCACGATCCCGGGCGCAAGCCTACCAGCAAGTGTAGCCGCCATCGACCAGAACGATGCTTCCGGTCATCAGGCTCGCCGCCTCGGACGCCAGGAACAGCACCACGGAGGCGATCTCGTCAACCTGCCCCATCCGCGCCATCGGGGTTCCACCGATCCAGGCGTCGTACATTCTGGGGCTGTTCTTCACGAAGGCGTTCAGCGGCGTCTCGATATAGGTCGGCGCCACGGCGTTGACGCGAACCCCGCGCGCGCCCCATTCGGCGGCGAGCGATTTGGTCAGGTGATGCACCGCGGCCTTGGAAGCGTTGTAGAAGCACTGTTCCTGCGGCTTGTTGACGATGAAACCGGACATCGAGCCGACATTGACGATGGTGCCGGACTTCGCCTTCAGCATGTGATTGCCGAAGGCGCGGCAGCACCAGAAGGTGCCGTTCAGGTTGACGTCGATGACGTTGAGCCAGTGCTCGTCGGTCACGGTTTCCGCCGGCGTCTCGCTGCGGGCGATGCCTGCATTGTTGACGAGAATGTCGACCTTGCCGTACTTGCCGACCAGTTCGTCGGCGACCGCAGCGACGCGACCGGAATCCGTCACGTCCATCAGCGCGATGTCGGCGTCAAAGCCCTTGGCCTTCAGCGCCGCCTGCGCGTCATTGGCAACCTTGGCGTCGCGATCGCCGATGATGACCTTGGCGCCGGCTTCGGCGAGCGCCTCGGCGCAGGCGAGCCCGATGCCCTGACCCGCGCCGGTGATGATGGCGGTCTTGCCGCCGAGCCTGAATTTTTCGAGATACATTTTCTTCTTCCTTAGCTTCTCTTTGAGCATGATCTGTTCGGAAAGCCGCTTCACGCTTTGCACTAACGCGGCCCTCCGGGTCCGGATCATGCTCTACGCGTGAATCGATTTTCCGCTGTCGTCGAAACGGTGGATGCGCGCCGGATCCGGGATCAGCGACACCCGGTCGCCGGGATGCAGGTCGAGCTCGCCGACATAGCGCGCGGTCAGCATTCCCAGCGGTCCGGCGTCGACATAGAGGAAGGTGTCGCTGCCGAGATGCTCGGCGACCGAGACGGTGCCGTGCCAGCCGCCCTGCCCGTCGCGCTCGACCTTCAGATGCTCGGGCCGTACCCCGATGGTCGCGGCGCCCTGCTGCTTGGCGATCTCACCGGTGACGAAATTCATCTTCGGCGAGCCGATGAAGCCGGCGACGAACAGGTTGGCAGGCTTCTCATAGAGCTCGAGCGGCGATCCGTATTGCTCGATCTTGCCGCCGTTCAGCACCACGATCTTGTCCGCCATGGTCATGGCCTCGACCTGGTCGTGCGTGACGTAGATCGCCGTGGTGCCGAGCTGCTTCTGCAACCGCGTCACCTCGAGCCGCATCTGCACGCGCAGCGCGGCATCGAGATTGGACAGCGGCTCGTCGAACAGGAACGCCTTCGGCTCGCGCACGATGGCGCGCCCGATCGCGACGCGCTGGCGCTGGCCGCCGGAGAGCTCGCGCGGCTTGCGGTCGAGATAGGGCGTCAGGTTGAGCGTCGCCGCGGCGGCCTCGACCTTGCGGTTGATCTCGTCCCTGGCGATCCCGGCCATCTTCAGGCCGAACGCGATGTTGCCGCGCACGCTCATATGCGGATAGAGCGCGTAGGACTGGAACACCATCGACAGCCCGCGCTTGGCCGGCGGCACGTCGACCACGTTGCGTCCATCGATCAGGATGGCGCCGCCGGTGACATCCTCGAGCCCTGCGATCAGCCGCAGCAGCGTGGTCTTGCCGCAGCCGGACGGACCGACGAACACGACGAAGGAGCCGTCGGCGATGTAGAGATCGGCGCCCTTGATGATGTGGACCGGCCCGAACGATTTTTGCACACCCTGCAGCGTAATCTGACCCATGGCAAAAGCCTTTCTGCTACTTGACCGCGCCGAAGGTCAGTCCGCGGACGAGCTGCCGCTGACTGAACCAGCCGAGCACGAGAATGGGCGCGATCGCGAGCGTCGACGCCGCCGACAATTTCGCCCAGAACAATCCTTCCGGGCTGGAATAGGACGCGATGAAGACGGTGAGCGGCGCGGCCTCGAGCGTCGACAGATTGAGGGTCCAGAACGCCTCGTTCCACGCCAGGATCAGATTGAGCAGCAACGTCGAGGCCAGCCCCGGCACCGCCATCGGCGTCAGCACATAGATCAGCTCGCGGCCGATCGTGGCGCCGTCCATCCGCGCCGCCTCGAGGATGTCCTTGGGGATCTCCTTGAAATAGGTGAACAGCATCCAGATCACGATCGGCAGATTGCCGAGGCACAGGATGAAGATCAGGCCGGAGCGAGTGTCGAGCAGGCCGAAGGTGCGGTAGATCAGATAGATCGGCACCAGCACGCCGACCGGCGGCATCATCTTGGTGGAGAGCATCCAGAGCAGCACGTCCTTGGTCCGCTTGGTCGGCGAGAACGCCATCGACCACGCCGCCGGGATCGCGATCAGCATCGCGATCAAGGTCGAGCCGCCGGCGATAATGATCGAGTTGAGCGCGTGATGGAAATAGTCGCTGCGCTCCTGCACCGTGGCGTAGTTCTCGGTGGTCCAATGGAAGAACAGGAACGAGGGCGGGATCGCGAACGCCTCGAGCTCGGTCTTGAAGCTCGCCAGCACCATCCAGAGGATCGGGAAGAAGATCAGGAAGCCGACCAGCCAGGCCGCCGCCGTCGAGATCACCTTGCGCCGTGTCGTGACCATCCGCGCCATGACGTTACGCCTCCAGATTCCGACCGACGATACGAACGAGGAAGAAGGCGACGATGTTGGCGAGGACCACCGCGACCAGGCCACCCGCCGAGGCGCTGCCGACATCGTACTGGATCAGCGCCTGCGAATAGATCAGGAAGGCGATGTTGGTGGTCTGCAGGCCGGGGCCGCCGCCGGTGGTGACGAAGATCTCCGCGAACACCGTGAGCAGGAAGATGGTTTCGATCAGGATCACCACGGTGATCGGGCGCGCCAAATGCGGCAGCGTGATGTAGATGAAGGTCGAGATCGCGCTCGCGCCGTCCATCTCGGCCGCCTCCTTCTGCTCCTCGTCGAGCGATTGCAGCGCGGTGAGCAGGATCAGGGTTGCGAACGGCAGCCATTGCCAGGAGATGATCAGGATCACCGAGAACAGCGGCGCGTCGTTGAACCAGTCGATCGCCGGCAGCCCGAACAGATGCGCGATCCAGGCGAACAGGCCCGACACCGGATGCATCAACAGGTTCTTCCAGACCAGCGCGCTCACCGTCGGCATCACGAAGAACGGCGCGATCACCATCAGCCGGACGATCGATAGCCCGACCACCTGCTGGTCGAGCAGCAGCGCCAGCGGCACGCCGAGGATGATCGTGATCGCGAGCACCGAGCCGACCAGCACCAACGTGTTCTGCAACGAGGCGAGGAAGGCCGGATCGGTCAGGAAGTAGCGGAAATTCTCCAGCCCAACGAATGATTCAGAGCCGGGATCGAGCAGATTGTAATGCAGGGTCGCGAAATAGATCGTGAGCGCCAGCGGCACGATCATCCAGATGAACAGCAGCGCCACCGCGGGCGTGAGCAGCGTGCGTGCAAGCAGTTGGGTCTGCTGGGTCGCCATCCCCGCCTCCTTCTCAAGGAAAGGAGCGACCATCCCGCTGCGGGACAGGATGGTCGCAAGTGGCCCAGCTCGGGAGGTCTAAGCTGGTCGGGCGGCCAAGGCGGCTGTCGCGCCCCGGCTTTGTTTCAGGCGTGCTCTACTTGATGTAGCCCGCGCGCTTCATTTCGCGCTCGGTCACGGACTGGGCAGCGGTGAGCGCCGCATCGACGGTGGTCGAGCCTGAGAGCGCCGCGGAGAACTGCTGGCCCACCTGGGTGCCGATACCCTGGAATTCAGGGATCGCCGCGTACTGCACGCCGACGTAAGGCACGGGCTTCACCGTCGGCTTGTTCGGATCGGCGGCATCGATCGAGGCCAAGGTCAGCTTGGCGAAGGGGGCGACCTTCAGATAGTCGGGGTTCTTGTACAGCGAGGTGCGCGTGCCCGGCGGCACGTTGGCCCAGCCTTCCTTCGCGGCGACGAGCTTGGTGTAATCCTTGCTGGTCGCCCAGGCGATGAACTTCTCGGCCGCCTCGACCTTCTTCGAGCCGGCGGGGACCGCGAGACTCCACGCCCACAGCCAGTTAGCGTTCTTGCCGAGCCCGGTGTTCGGCGCCAGCGCAAAGCCTACCTTGTCGGTGACCGTGGATTCCTTCGGATTGCTGACGAACGACGCCGCCACGGTGGCATCGATCCACATCGCGCATTTGCCGGCGTTGAACAGCGCGAGGTTCTCGTTGAAACCGTTGGAAGAGGCGCCGGGAGGGCCGGCCTGCTTCATCAGGTCGACATAGGTCGTCAGCGTCTTCTTCCATTCCGGCGAATTGAACTGCGGCTCCCACTTCTCGTCGAACCAGCGCGCACCAAAGGAATTGGCCATCGCGGTCAGGAACGCCATGTTCTCGCCCCAGCCGGCCTTGCCGCGCAGGCAGATGCCATAGACGCCGGCGGACTTGTCGGTCAGCTTCTTGGCGGCGTCGACCACGAAGTCCCAGGTCGGGCTCTCCGGCATCTTCAGGCCGGCCTTGTCGAACAGGTCGGTGCGATACATCACCATCGAGCTTTCGCCGTAGAACGGCGCGGCATAGAGCTTGCCGTCGACCGAGACCGCATCCTTGATCTTGGGCAGGAGGTCGCCGACGTCGTAATCGGCGCCGAGCTTGTCGAGCGGCACCAGCCAGTTCTTCTTGGCCCAGATCGGCACCTCATAGGTGCCGATGGTGAGCACGTCGAACTGGCCGCCCTTGGTGGCGATGTCGGTGGTCACGCGCTGGCGCAGCACGTTCTCCTCGAGCGTCACCCATTTGACGGTGATGTCGGGATTCTTCGCGGTGAATTCGCTGGTGAGCCCCTGCATGCGGATCATGTCGCCATTGTTGACGGTCGCCACCGTCAGCGTGGTCTGGGCGATCGAGGGGGCAGAGATCAAAACAGCAGCCGCGCCCGCAACGGCGCAAAGGACGTTTTTCAAGGTGACCTCCCTTATGTCACGTTGAGCATATGCCCACGTGTTGAGCGTATGTTCACTCCGTCGCCAAACTTTGTCAAGCACGCGGGAGCGCCGTCCCGCGCGTTTGCGGGTTCCACTGCACGCTGGAATGGAGGTGTTTGCGGAGATGAAGAAGGGCGCTGAGACCCAGAAGGCAACTTGATTTGCGGCCACAGCGGGACTGCGCTCCCTCGCCCCGTTCTTACGGGGAGAGGGGCTCTTTCCGCGCATACGAAGCGGACGAATGCGCGGAGACTCCCCTCACCCGGATCGCATCTCCGATGCGATCCGACCTCTCCCCGCAAGCGGGGCGAGGTGAAGTACGACTCGTGGCGCCTAACGATCCAGCACCGCGCGCGCGGTGGCCTCATCGGTAATGAGGCCGTTGACCACCCGGCCCGCCAATGCGGCCTTGATCGAGGGCACCTTGGCGGCGCCGACCGCCGCGGCGATCGTGGTCGCTTCCGCGGGGATCTGCGGCGGAATGCTCGTCAGCCGCTTGTTGGTGCCGCCCTTGATCAGGCGGCCCTTGGCGTCATAGGCCCAGCCGGTCACCTCGCCGACCGCGCCGAGCCGCATCATCTCCAGCAGCTCCTCGCGGGTGACGAAGCCGTCGACATGGACCTGGGCCTTCTGGTCCATCTGGCCGATGCCGATCAGCCGCAGATCGGCCTTGGCGGCGACCGCCCTCACCCGCGCGATCGGGTCGATGCGCACCATGCGGTTGCGCTCGTCCTCGCTCGACATCAGGAACGGCAGCGGCATCGGGTAATGGCGCGCGCCGGTGCGGTCGGCGAGCCGTCCCACCGTGTCGTAGAAGCTCGCCGAGCCGTCGGCGGAGATGTTGCCGACCAGCGAGACGATCTGGTGATCGGGCCGCTCGATCGGCGAGACCCGCTCGACCGCGGCGCGCACCGCGCGGCCGGTGCCGAGCGCCACGATCACAGGCGTCTCCGAGCGCAGCGTCGTCTCCAGCAGATTGGCGCTGCGCTCGGCGATCCCTGCATTGGACAGCGGCGCCGCCGGATCGGTCGGCACGACGTCGCAATGCACCAGATCGAACCGCGCCTTCAGCCGGGAGGCCAGCTCCATGCAGGCCGCGATGGGGTGTTCGAGGCGAAACGTGATCAGCCGCTCCGCCAAGCACAGCGACACCAGACGCTGCGCGGAGGCGCGCGACACCTGCAGCATTTTCGCAATCTCATCCTGGGTGTGGCCCGCGATGAAATACAGCCAGCCGGCGCGCGCCGCATCGTCGAGGCGAGACTTTTCGTTGTCGGGCGCAGCCATCGTCTTGCGTCAGCCTTCCATCCAGAAATCCGTCATCGCGGCGAAGATTCGATCCGCCCCCGCTTGCCGCAGCAGAGCACTGCCATCCGCCAACCGATAGTGGGCGCCGCCGACAAATCCCCACACTTTCATGCCCGCCGCCTTCGCGGCCATCACACCGCTGACGCTGTCCTCGATCACGAGCGTGCGGCGCGACGCGGCGCCCATTGCGCTTGCCGCATGCAAGAACAGATCCGGGGCCGGCTTGCCGCGCTTGACCATCTGCGCGGTGTAGAGCCGCGGCCCGAAGCTGGCAGCGAGGCCGGTCAGCTCCAGCGAAAACTTCACCCGCTCGAGATCGCTCGATGAGGCGACACAATATGGCAGCCGCAATTCCTCGAGCACCGCCGCGATGCCGGCGATCGGCTTCAGCCGGGAGCGGAAGGTCTCACGGACCTGCAGCGCGAGGTCAGGCAGAAACGTCTCGGGCAACGGCTTTCCCACGCCCCGGCAGTAGTCGACCAGGGCCGCGGTGCTGCGGCCGAGGAAGAGCTCGAGCGCCCGCTCGGTGCTCATCCCGATGCCGGCCCGAACCATCGCCTCGGCAAGACAGCGGCAGCTCAATTCCTCGCTGTCGACGAGCACGCCGTCGCAGTCGAAGATGACGAGATCAGTCTCGGGAAGCCGCGGATCCATCCCGACATGAGATCATATGCTCACGCCATGAGCAATAGATCACAGTTTCCGCGCGGAATGCCGCGCCTCAAATGGTCGCGGTGCACCGCCACGGATGCTGTGCGACAAGGCGAAATGCCGCATGACACACCTCTGATCGCGACCGTCGTCGCGGGCCTCGGCCTCGCTTTTGTCTTCGGAACCATCGCCCAGCGCTTTCGGGTTCCGCCACTGGTCGGTTATCTGCTCGCGGGCGTGGCCGTCGGTCCCTTCACGCCCGGCTTCGTTGCCGATCAGGCGCTGGCAACCGAGCTGGCGGAGCTCGGTATCATTCTCCTGATGTTCGGCGTCGGCCTGCATTTCTCGCTGAACGATCTGTTGTCGGTGCGCGCGATCGCGGTGCCCGGCGCGATAGCGCAGATTGCGGTCGCCACATTGATGGGCCTCGGCCTCGCGCTATTGATGGGCTGGACCGTCGGCGCGGGTCTGGTGTTCGGCCTCGCGCTGTCGGTCGCAAGTACCGTCGTGCTGTTGCGCGCGCTGCAGGAGCGCCGCCTGATGGACACCGAACGCGGCAAGATCGCGGTCGGCTGGCTGATCGTCGAAGACCTCGCCATGGTGCTTGCGCTGGTGCTGTTCCCGGCGGTGGCGAGCCTGCAGGGCGGCGATGGCGCGGCGCTCACCTCCGACCCGCTCGCCGCCCGTTTCGGTCTCGGGCTCACCGGCGTGCTGGTGCTGACGCTGATCAAGATCGCCGTGTTCATCGCGCTGATGCTGGTGGTCGGACGCCGGCTGATCCCGTGGGTCCTGCACTACATCGCGCATACCGGCTCGCGCGAGCTGTTCCGGCTGACCGTGCTCGCGATCGCGCTCTGCATCGCGTTCGGCGCGACCAAGCTGTTCGGCGTCTCGCTGGCGCTCGGCGCCTTCTTCGCCGGAATGATGCTGCGGGAATCGCCGCTCAGCCAGCGCGCGGCCCAGGAGACCTTGCCGCTGCGCGATGCGTTCGCGGTGCTGTTCTTCGTCTCCGTCGGCATGCTGTTCGACCCGATGAGCGTGGTCCGCGAGCCCTGGCCATTCGTCGCGACGCTGTTCGTCATCGTGGTCGGCAAGTCGATCGCAGCCCTTCTGATCGTCGTGCTGTTCCGTCATCCGATGGCAACCGCCCTGATGATCTCGGCGAGCCTCGCCCAGATCGGCGAATTCTCCTTCATCCTGGCCGAACTCGGCGTTGCGCTCAATCTGCTGCCGAAGGCCGGCCGCGACCTGATCCTGGCGGGCGCGATCTTCTCGATCATGCTCAACCCGCTGGTGTTCGCGGTCGTCGACTGGCTGACGTCGCGGCTCGAGAAGCCGCAGACCTCCTCGCCAACTGCCGCAGCTTCTGAACCAATCCCGGTCACTGAATTGCAGGATCACACCATCCTGGTCGGCTACGGCCGGGTCGGCAGCATCGTCGGCGATGCGCTGCATCAACGCAGCGCGCCGTTTCTCGCGGTCGAGGCATCCGACGACATGGTCGCCAAGCTCAAGGAGCGTGGCATCGAAGCGCTGATGGGCAACGCCGCGCGCGCCAGCGTGCTGCGCGCGACCAATCCGGCCGGCGCGCGATCGCTGGTCATCGCCATTCCCGAAGCCTTCGAGGCCGGCCAGATCGTCGAACAGGCGCGCGCCGCGAATGCCGATATCCAGATCATCGCCCGTGCACATTCCGACGCCGAGGTCGATCATCTCAAAGCACTTGGCGCCGACATCGTGATCATGGGCGAGCGCGAGATCGCCCGCGGCATGATCGAGGAGCTCGACAGGGCGCGTCCGGCTGCTATGCGAACGGCCGAGCAGGATTCGGCAGCTTGAGATAGACTGCACCCACCGTACAGATGCGCGCCGCGCGTCACGCGATGAGGGAGATCGAGCGATGGCCTTCAAGAGCCCGCACGTATCGCTGGTGTCGTTCTCGGTCGAGATCGGCGCCGCGGACACGACAAACGTCATGCAGATCGAGACCGACTTGCATCTGAACACCCGTCATCCGAGCTATGACGCGGCCGCCGTGGAGCGGCTGGTGCGTGACGCACAAGCCTATCTCGCCGGCAATGCCGGCCAGGTCACCCGGATCCGACTGGTCTCCACCCGCGGCGGCCAGACCTGAAGCCTCATTATTTGAGCTCTTTGTTTGAGCGTGATCACCGCGCAAACGCTTTGCGTCTGTCGCGAGGGAAAACCGGCTTCCACTTTTCCGGATCATGCGCGAGTGTGCTGAATGCGAAGTTCGTGCAACTTCGCGGCAGCCACTTTCACGAACTTCGCATTCATAAAGCACACTAGAATCATAAGTTCGCTAGTGTCCTTATCGAATCCGAAGTTCGCCCCGAAGGTGCGGCAAATGATGCGAACTTCGGATTCGGGACACTAGCTGCCAAGGAATGCCGGCGCGAGATCCTCCTGCACGATGATGTTGGCGGCTTCCGTCGTCAGTTCGCTGCCGACCAGGTCAAGATTCTTGGCGGCCTCGAACAGCATCGACCGGACGTCGTCCGGCGTCAGCACGCCTTTCGCGATCAGCTTGCGCACCAGCGCCTGCAGGATAAGAACGTCGATCTCGCCATGCGCCAGCGGCGTCGGCTTGTCCGTCATGATCGCCTCCCAGGCTGATCCCAAGGCTGAGTCCCAAGGCTGAGGTTCATCGCAAGTGAGGCGCCTAGCGCGGTGGTGACGCCATGTCCTTGTGCAATTGTTCGAACGCGCGGCGCAGGCCGTGCAGCTGATCGACCAGATGAAGGATGACGTCGATGCCCTCGTCGTTGACGCCGAAGTCGCCCTTCAGGTCGCGGATCAGATGCGCGCGCGCCACGTCGGTGTCGGAGAAGCTGATCTCGCTGGCGGTCTCGTCCGGCACGAGCCATTGCTGCTCGATCCAGAACTCCAGGGTCTGCACCTCCAGACCCGCATCGATGAGGAACTGCTGCTTGTTCATGATGCACCATCCTCGCGCGGATCGAATGCCTTTCGATCCCAGTTCGACACAAACGCCTCGAGCTCGGGATCGGGTCCCTTGGGCAGGACCACCTTGAGCTTGACGAGCTCGTCGCCATGGCCTCCGCCGACGCGGGGCGCACCCTTGCCGCGCAACCGCATGGTCGTGCCGGTGTTCGATCCCTTCGGAACCGTCATGGTCACGGCACCAGTCGGCGTCGGAACGCGGACTTTTCCGCCGAGCACCGCCTCGGACAGCGAGATCGGCAGTTCCAGCGTAATGTCGTCACCCTCGCGGGTGAAGCGCGGGTCGGGGCGAACTTCCACCTCGATCAGCGCATCGCCGGGACCGCCCTTGCCGCTGCCGGGCATGCCCTTGCCGCGCAGACGAATGATCTGGCCATCGACGAGCCCCGGTGGGATCGTCACATCGAGCGTACCGCCGTCGGGAAGCGTCAGCCGCTTGCTCGCACCGGTGATCGATTCCGCGAAGTCGATCGCGAGAGCGTAATGCAAATCGCGGCCGCGCCGGTTGGCGCGCGCCTGCTCGCTGCGCCGGAGCAATTCGGCGAAGGCGTCGTCCTGGTCCATGTAGTCGGCATAGCCGGAACTGTCGGCATAGGGATGCCCCGCATCCGCGGTGGCGAAATCCCGGTAGTAGCGATGCTGCGGCCGCTCGACGCCATCAGCATCGATCTCGCCGGCATCGAAGCGCTTGCGCTTCTCGGCATCCGAGAGCAGATCGTTCGCAGCAGCGACTTCCTTGAATTTGTCTTCGGCCGCCTTGTCACCCGGATTGAGGTCCGGGTGCAGCTTCTTCGCCAGCTTTCGATAGGCCTTCTGGATATCGGCCGCAGACGCCGTCGGGGCAACGCCAAGAACCTCGTACGGATTTCTCACAACCTGCTCCGCAACACCGTGAATGCACCTGTAATCATGAGGGCGCAAAAGCAGGCGATTTGCAAGTGCGCAGACGCGCCGCCCGGAAGCGGCCGACGCAGCATGCGCTCACGTGACATGACAAGTTAGGATGTATGTCCGGGGTCCAGATAAGTGGGCATGTTCTTTTGCTGCTGCGGCGTCATCTTGGCGGTATCCGCCTTGCCTGGCACGCCCCGCGGACCGAGCAGGGCGCGCTGCATATCGTCCTCGCTCAAACGCGGCTTGCCATCGTCGAGCTGTCCATCGCCACCGTGACTCTGTGCCATGACCAACCTCCCGTGATGATCGCTTGCACAGGCGGAACAATACCGCGCTCCGCCGGAACGAGCCAGCGGAGCGCGGACGTGCCTTAGTGTTGCTCCTGCCGCTTCTCCTCTGCGGGATGACCTGCCGCAGGCGCAGCATGCGGAGCGGCATGCGGAGCGGCGTGCGGCTCCGGCCGTGCCGCCGGCTGGGGATGGGCGGCCTGCGGCTGCGGATGCGGCTCAGGGCGCGCCATCGTCTCCGGGTGCGCTTGCGGCTTCGCTGCTGGCTCCGGTCGCGCTTCGGGCCTCGCTGGCTCGGGCCGCGCGACGGGCTTCGCGGCAGGCTCGGGACGCGGCTCTTCCTTGCGCACCTCTTCGGGCCGCTTCTCCTGCACGGCAGGCCGCGTCGCTTCTGCAGGATGCGGCTCAAGCTTCGGCTCGGCGGCAGGCGCCGCGCGCTTCTCTTCGACCGCGGGCCTGTTCGCTTCGGCGGGCGGATGCGCCGCAACGCCCTTCTCGGGAACCGGAAGCGCGTGGGATCCGGCAGGCGCCGGCGCAGCAGGATGCGGCTCGGCCTTGGTCTCGGGAGCAGGTGCTGCGCGCTTCTCCTCGGCCGCGGGCTTGTTCGCCTCGGCGGGCGGATGCGCCGCCGGAAGCTCCTTTCCCGGGACTGGGAGCGCATGGGAATCAGCCGGTGCGGGTGCAGGTGCAACTCCCGGGTGCCCCGGCTCCCCGGCCGCCGGCCGTGCGGCGTTGGCCGGCACCGCCTCGCCGGCCGGCCGCGCGCGAACTACGCCCGGTCCCTTCAATTCGCCGGGACGCGCCGTTGCGGCGACTGCGGGCACGCCATTGTTGGTCCGCTTGAACAGGCTCGGATCCTGGCTTGCGGTCTCGACCTGCTTGCGTTGCAACGGCGTCGCCGCGAAGTGCTGCTCCTTGGCGACCGCGCGCTCGGCCGGCGTCGGCCGCACCTCGATGCCGCCGCGGCCGCCATTGTAGCTGACGTTGTTGACGGTGGTCTGATTGATCGTGACATTCTTCTCGTAGACGTTGGTGATCCGCGCACCCTGCAGATTGTTCACGGTCCGATTGTAGAAGAAGTTGCCGTGATCCCAGCGGCCGCCTTCATAGCCCGACCCGCCGTAGCCGAAGCCGTAATTGATGCCACCGTAGAAGCCGACGCGGTCACCCCAGTAGCCCTGATGGAAGATGAAGCCGCCGCCGAACGCGCCCCAATAACCAGGTGTCCACAGCAGCCCGACCCGCGGCGGCTGCACCCAGGTGCCCGGCACCCAGTAGTAGTCGCCGCGATCCTCGTCCCACGACCAATTGCCCGGCGACCACATGTAGCCGGGACCAGGCACCGGCGGCTGATCGTAGGTCGGCAACGGCGGCGGCGCGGTCTCGACGGCAGAGACCGGCGCGCATGCCGCATCCTGCGCGATTGCGGGCACCGCGGTCGCATAGAACAGCGCCGTGGCAATCGCTGCACACGACGCGGTCGAAAGGAGACGAGTTGTCATTGGGAGCCTCTTCGATGAGCACGTTCAACGTGAGACGGAACAAAAGTTCCGTGCATCGGCAATGCACCGACACACTTCATCGCTAGCGCCTTGACCTTACACCAGGCTGAAACGCATCGACGCAAACGGAAACGCGCTCATCCGGCTATTCATGGTCGGTTCAGAGCGCGCCGTGATGCAACGTTGCGCGATGCAGTGGAACATCGCGCGTTGCTTCTCTGCATCATCGGGCGAGCTACGCGAAACGCGACGTGATCGATTCCGATAGCGTGTCCCGATCATGCCTTTGGCCTTTGTACGATCACGGCGATCCATGCTCATCCAGCACTCGCTTCGCGAGCCCGGCGATCCATCGAACCGCAATCAGCGCGACGCGTGCACCCGGCTTGCCGGCGCGGCCGTAGCAGTGCCCCCGGATGAGTGCCAGCGACGAACATCAGCCCTCGCAACGGCTTAACCGAAGCATCCCAGCGAGCGCGCTGCGCGATTGACACTCCCCTGAAAGGACCACACGATGCGAGATGCGGCAGCCTTTGGCCCGCGGTTTTCCGCCGGCGCAATTGCACGGGGCTGTTGCATGATGGATGTCATCGTTCCGCCATCTGTCGCCGACGGAACTGCGTGGCATAATGGATCTCGACGAGCCTGCGTTGCCTTGAGGTGCCACGATGAACATAGAAAAATATACCGATCGCGTTCGCGGCTTCATTCAGTCGGCACAATCGCTCGCGATGCGCGAGGGGCATCAGCAGTTCTCGACGCTGCACATCCTGAAGGTGCTGCTCGACGACAATGAGGGCCTCGCGGCCGGCCTGATCGACCGCGCCGGCGGCAATTCGCGCGCGATCCTCAAGGCGACCGAAGACGCGCTGGCGAAGATACCGAAGGTCAGCGGCGCCGGCTCCGGACAGATCTATCTGGCGCCCGAGACCGCGCGCGCCTTCGCGGCGGCGGAACAGGCCGCCGACAAGGCCGGCGACAGTTTCGTCTCCGTCGAGCGCCTGCTGCAGGCGCTCGCAGCCGACAAGGACAGCGAGGCCGGCAAACTGCTCGCCAAGGGCGGTGTCAATCCGCAGAACCTGAATGCGGCCATCAACGCGCTGCGCAAGGGCCGCACCGCCGACAGCGCATCGGCCGAGAACGCCTATGACGCGCTGAAGAAATACGCCCGCGACCTCACCCAGGCCGCGCGCGACGGCAAGCTCGACCCGGTGATCGGCCGCGACGAGGAGATCCGCCGCACCATCCAGGTGCTGTCGCGGCGGACCAAGAACAATCCTGTGCTGATCGGCGAGCCCGGTGTCGGCAAGACCGCGATCGTCGAGGGCCTCGCGCTGCGCATCGTCAACGGCGACGTGCCGGAAAGCCTGCAGGACAAGGCGCTGCTCGCGCTCGATCTCGGCGCGCTGATCGCCGGCGCAAAGTATCGCGGCGAGTTCGAGGAACGGCTCAAGGCAGTGCTGCAGGAAGTGACCTCGGCCGAGGGCGGCATCATCCTGTTCATCGACGAGATGCACACGCTGATCGGCGCCGGCAAGGGCGACGGCGCGATGGACGCATCCAACCTGTTGAAGCCCGCGCTCGCTCGCGGCGAGCTGCATTGCATCGGCGCCACCACGCTCGACGAATACCGCAAGCATGTCGAGAAGGATGCAGCGCTGGCGCGGCGCTTCCAGCCGGTGTTCGTTTCCGAGCCGACGGTCGAGGACACCATCTCGATCCTGCGCGGCTTGAAGGACAAATACGAGCAACATCACGGCG
Source organism: Bradyrhizobium sp. USDA 4503 (assembly GCF_054055815.1). NCBI lineage: Bacteria > Pseudomonadati > Pseudomonadota > Alphaproteobacteria > Hyphomicrobiales > Nitrobacteraceae > Bradyrhizobium > Bradyrhizobium sp. USDA 4503. Next base: position 7,334,633 of record NZ_JBSRXS010000001.1, on the reverse strand, counting down.
TGCGCATCGCGGATTCGGCGCTGGTTGCAGCCGCGACGCTGTCGAACCGCTACATCACCGACCGCTTCCTGCCCGACAAGGCCATCGACCTGATGGACGAAGCGGCCGCCCGGCTGAAGATGCAGGTCGATTCCAAGCCGGAAGAACTCGACTCGCTCGACCGCGAGATCATCCGGCTGAAGATCGAGCAGGAGGCGCTGAAGAAGGAGACCGATCTCGGCTCCAAGAGCCGCCTGCAGACGCTCGAGAAGGATCTCACCGACCTGGAAAAGAAATCGGCGGATATGACTTCGAAATGGCGGTCGGAAAAGAGCAAGCTCTCCGATGCGCAGAAGATGAAGGGCGAACTCGAGCAGTTGCGTACCGAGCTTGCCAATGCGCAGCGCAAGGGAGAATTCCAGAAGGCCGGTGAGCTGGCCTATGGCCGGATTCCCGAGCTCGAGAAGAAGCTCGCGGCGGTCGAAGCCAGCGAGACCTCGTCCGCCAGCGAGACCGTGACCGCCGACAACATCGCGCAGGTGGTGTCGCGCTGGACCGGCGTGCCGGTCGACAAGATGCTGGAAGGCGAGAAGGACAAGCTGCTGCGCATGGAGGAGATGCTCGGCAAGCGCGTCGTCGGCCAGGCCGAGGCGGTCCGCGCGGTGTCGGGGTCGACCGCGGTGCGCCGCGCCCGCGCCGGCCTGCAGGACCCCAACCGGCCGATCGGCTCGTTCATGTTCTTAGGTCCCACCGGCGTCGGCAAGACCGAGCTTGCGAAAGCGCTTGCCGAATATCTGTTCGATGACGAGACCGCGATGATCCGCCTCGACATGTCCGAATACATGGAAAAGCATTCGGTCTCGCGGCTGATCGGCGCGCCTCCCGGTTATGTCGGCTATGATGAGGGCGGTGCCCTGACCGAAGCGGTGCGGCGGCGGCCTTATCAGGTGGTGCTGTTCGACGAGATCGAGAAGGCGCATCCCGACGTCTTCAACGTACTGCTGCAGGTGCTCGACGACGGCCGTCTCACCGACGGCCAGGGCCGCACCGTCGATTTCCGCAACACGCTGATCATCATGACCTCGAACATCGGCGCCGAGTATCTGGTCAACCAGCCGGAAGGCCAGAGCACGAGCGCGGTGCGCGAGCAGGTGATGAACATGGTACGGGCGCACTTCCGGCCCGAATTCCTCAACCGGATCGACGAGATCATCCTGTTTCACCGGCTGCAGAAGAGCGACATGGGCCGCATCGTCGAGATCCAGTTCTCGCGGCTGCGCAAGCTGCTCGAGGATCGCAAGATCGAGCTGGAGCTCGACCCGAAGGCGCGGGACTGGCTCGCCGAGAAGGGTTGGGATCCGGCTTACGGCGCCCGCCCGCTGAAGCGGGTGATCCAGCGCAGCGTGCAGGATCCGCTGGCGGAGATGATCCTTTCCGGCGATGTGCGCGACGGCTCAGAGGTAAAACTCTCGGCCACCAAGGCCGGCCTCACCTTCAACGGCAAGAAGCCGGAGAACGCGGCGGCGGACGAATTCGAACCGGTGTGAGACAGGCCGGATCGCCAACGACGCGCTGTCATCGCCGCGTCGTCTGCCGGCATCATATGCAAGCCGAATATACAAGCTGACCTGCAACCAGGAGAGCGCCATGACGCAGCACAAGATCAAGGACAACATGGAGGTCATCGGCGCCGATGGCGTGCATGTCGGCACCGTCGATCACGTCGAGGGCAACCGCATCAAGCTCAAGAAGAGCGAGAGCGACGGCTTCCACAAGGGCCATCACCACTTCATCGAGCTCGGCTTCGTGGCGGGTGTCGAAGGCTCCAAGGTTCGGCTCTCGGCCAACGCCGCGATCGCGGTGACCCTCGAGGAAGAGAAGTCCGGCAAGCCCGTCGATTGAGACAGGCACCTCTGCAAGAGCGTAAGCCATTCGAGCCCTTGTAAAGGTTCCAGTGGCATGCTCCTCTGACCCTGTCTGGACGCCGATCCGGCGTCCAGCGCCTGCCTTTTGTCCTCGTGGAAGTGCCGTTTAGTCAAGGAGACATGCGTGCCATCAGCCGTTCCGCAACCGGTCGCTGCGAAGCTGACGCGCGCGGCCATCTTCCTTGCGGTCACGATCAAGCCCAATCCGGAATATGACGCGGTGGTGCGGTCGCTGTGCGCCGATCTGGGCGCGCTGCTGCGTGCGGTGGGCTTCCGCGATCTCGAGGGCCGGCTGTCATGCGTCATGGGCATCGGCTCCGACGCATGGGACCGGCTGTTCGGCGCGCCGAAGCCGAAAGGCCTGCATCCGTTCCGCGAGATCGACGGCGTCCACCACGCCGTCGCAACGCCGGGCGACCTGCTGTTTCATATCCGCGCCGTGCCGATGGACCTGTGCTTCGAGCTGGCGACCCAGATCGTGACGCGGCTCGGCGATGCGGTTGCGACCTCCGACGAGGTGCACGGCTTCAAATATTTCGACGAACGCGACCTGCTCGGCTTCGTCGACGGCACGGAGAATCCGGAGGACCAGGCGGCCGCCGACGCCACCATCATCGGCGACGAGGACGCGGCGTTCGCCGGCGGCAGCTATGTGATCGTGCAAAAATACCTGCACGATCTGAAGAAGTGGAACGAGCTGCCGGTCGAGATGCAGGAAAAGATCATCGGCCGCACCAAGCTGTCCGACATCGAGCTCGACGATGCGGTGAAGCCAAGCTACGCGCACAACGCGCTGACCACGATCGTCGAGAATGGCGAGGAGCTCGATATCGTCCGCGACAACATGCCGTTCGGCAATATCAGCAAGGGCGAGTTCGGCACCTATTTCATCGGCTATGCCAAGTCCCCGCAGCGGATCGAGCAGATGCTCGAGAACATGTTCGTCGGCAAGCCGCCGGGCAATTACGACCGCCTGCTCGACTTCAGCCGCGCCGTCACCGGCATGCTGTTCTTCGTCCCGTCGGCGACCTTCCTGGAGGATGTCGCGAGCGAGGCGCCGGCACCTTCGCCCGCCGAGCCGTCTCCGGATGACGCCGGGGCTCGCGACACACCTGCACCAGGAATACCGCCGTCCGACGGCTCGCTCGGGATCGGCTCACTGAAAGGAGAGGCTGGACATGAATAATCTTCATCGGGGACTCGCCCCTATCTCGGACGCGGCATGGGCCCAGATCGAAGAGGAGGCCTCGCGCACGTTGAAGCGCCATCTGGCGGCGCGCCGTGTCGTCGACGTCGACGGTCCGAAGGGAACGGATTTCTCCGCGGTCGGCACCGGTCATCTCAAGAAGATTGCGGCGCCCGGCGACGGGGTCGAGGCGACGCAACGCGACGTTCGCGCGCTGGTCGAACTGCGCGTGCCGTTCGAGCTCTCGCGCCAGGCGATCGACGATGTCGAGCGCGGCGCGAATGATTCCGACTGGGATCCGCTCAAGGAAGCCGCGCGCAAGATTGCCTTCGCCGAGGATCGCGCGGTGTTCGACGGCTACGCGGCCGCCGGCATTGAGGGTATCCGTCAGGGCACCAGCAACCCGGTGCTGACGCTGCCGTCGAGCGTCAAGAACTATCCCGCCGTGGTCGCGCAGGCGGTCAGCCAGTTGCGGCTTGCCGGCGTCAACGGTCCCTATACGCTGCTGCTCGGCACCGAGCCCTATACCGCGATCGGCGGCGCGACCGACGACGGCTATCCGGTGCTGCAGCACATCCAGCGCCTGATCGACGGCAAGATCATCTGGGCGCCCGCGATCGAGGGTGGCGTCCTGCTGACCACCCGCGGCGGCGATTTCCAGCTCTCGATCGGCCAGGATCTTTCGATCGGCTATCTCAGCCACTCGGCGAAATCGGTTCAGCTGTATTTCCAGGAGACCATCACCTTCCTGATGCTGACGAGCGAAGCGTCGGTGGTGCTTGCGCCGGAGGCGAAGAAACCCGCCTAGTCTTGCCGGCGTTGACCTATCCGGGAAGTCTCCAGCCGTCGCCGGAGCTTCCGCCAAACGTGAAACGGAGAGGAGGCGCGCAATGGACTACGATCTCTACATCAATCCGAAGAAGGCATCGGTCGGTCTCTACGTCCGCAAGGGCGCCGGCCTTCCCGACCTTGCCGACGCCAAGGACTGGGTGTTCGACGGCACCTCGGCGCAGGCCAATCTGCCGCCGCAGCTCGTGAAGGAAATCGAAGCCAACGGCCACGCCTTTCGCGACATGGATTGAGCGCGGCGGTTACTTCTCGCCGACCTTCACCGGGGCGGTCTCGGGCATCAGGCTCATGGCCACGATGCCGACCGCCGCCGCGAGCAGAAGATACCAGGACGGCGCCAGCGGATCGCCTGACACGTGCAGCAGCCACGTGACCACGAGTTGCGCGGTGCCGCCGAACGTCGCGATGGCGACCGCGTAGATCGTGGCGAACACGCCGCCGCGAATGCTCTGCGGCAGCGCTTCGGTGAAGGCGGCATAGAACGCGGTGAACGGCAGCGATCCGATGAACGACAGGATGCCGAAGCCGAACAGCAGCGACCACGCGCCGGGGTCCTGGACGATCCACAGGAAGGCCGGATAGGTCAGCACCAGCACGACCAGCTGCGGCCAGATCATGATCGGCTTGCGCCCGAGCCGGTCGGCAAGCCAGCCGCCCAGCACCGCGCCGATGATCTGCAGTCCGTTGCTGACCAGCGATACCGTGAACGCCAGAGACGGCGACACATGCAACGTATTCTTGGCGTAGGTCGTCATGTATTGCGTCACATAGGTCGAGATCGTGCCGCTGGCCAGGATCATCACCGCCAGCACGATGACGCGAAGATGCCGCCGCGCCAGCGCCACATGGCTCGAGCGTTCGATCTGCCCGGCGACGTGCTCGCCGTGCGAGACGGTTTCCGGCAGCGTGCGGCGCATCCAGATGCCGAACGGCAGGCAGACGGCGCCGAGCAGGAACGCGATGCGCCATCCATAGGCCTGCAGCATGTCGGGCGCCATCGCGCTGCTCAGGATGACACCGACAAGCGCGCCCACCGTCGCCGCGATCTCCTGGCTGGCAGGCTGCCAGGCGACCACGAGGCCGCGGTTCCTCGGTGCAGCGATCTCGATCAGATAGGCCGTGGTCGGCCCGACCTCGCCGCCCAGCGCAAATCCTTGCACCATCCGCGCCAGGATCACGATGATCGGCGCCACAATGCCGATCGCGGCATAGGACGGCGTCAGCGCGATGGTCAGGATCGCGCCGCCCATCAGCGCGAAACTCAGCAGCATCGCCGGCCGCCGTCCGACCCGGTCGGAGAAGACGCCGAGCACGATGCCGCCGATCGGCCGCGTCAGGAAACCGGCGCCGAAGGTCGCAAGCGACAGCATGAGGCTGCCGTATTCGCTGTGCGCGGGGAAGAAGGTGCGGCCGATCTCGGTCGCAAAGAAGCTGTACGTGATGAAGTCGTAGAACTCCAGCATGTTGCCGATGGTCGCGGCAAAGGCTGCGCGCTTGACATCGAACTGTTCCCCGCTTGCAATCTCCGGCAACGCTCTCGGTTCCTTGTCTGCTTGTGCGAGCGGAGTATTATTCCTCTGACCATGTTAGGCAAGGCATGGAGAGCCGCGCGATCTGCATGCGACGCAAGCGAGAAGAGGAACAGATCCGATGCCAGCCGACAAACTCTTCATCAATGCCAGGTTCGGTGACGGCGCCAGCCGCGATATGCTGGTTCGTGGCGGCCGCATCGTTGCGATTGAGGCGAAGGGCGAACGCCCCAGCGGGGTCGAGATCGTCGATCTCGGCAATGCGCTGGTCGTGCCCGGCTTCGTCGAAGGCCACATCCATCTCGACACCAGTTTTTACGGTGATACCTGGCGGCCACACCGTCCCTGCACCGACGGATTCGACGTCCATGAGCGGGTGGCGTTTCAGGCCAAGAACCTTGCCGCCGCCGCGCCGATGGACGTGCGCGCGCGGAACCAGCTCGACCTCTGCATCGGCCATGGCACGACGCAGATGCGCAGCCACGTCATGGTCGACGGCTCGGTGGGACTGAAGTCGCTGGAGACCATCCTCGGGGTTCGCGAGGAATACAGCGACTTGATCGATATCCAGCTCGTGGCGTTTCCGCAGAACGGCATCCTCATCAGCCCGGGCACGCCGCAGCTGCTCGACGAGGCGATCAAGCTCGGGGCCAATGCCGTCGGCGGGCTCGATCCCGCAAGCTTCGACCGGGATGTCGAGGGCCATCTCGACGTCGTGTTCGGCGTTGCGCAAAACCACGGCGTCGATGTCGATATCCATCTTCATGACGGCGGCATGCTCGGTGCCTTCGAGGTCGAGCAGATCGCGACGCGAACGCGCGCGCTCGGCATGGCGGGCCGCGTCACCGTCAGCCACGCTTACGGGCTCGGCGACATTCCTGCCGATGCGCTGAAGAAGACCGCCGACAGTCTGGCGCGTTCGGGCGTGGCGATCATGACGAATGCCCCGGGCAGCCGGCCGTTCCCGCCGGTCGCGCTGTTGCGGAAAGCCGGCGTCACGGTGTTCAGCGGCAACGACAACATCCGCGACTCCTGGTGGCCCTATGGCGACGGCGACATGCTGGGCCGTGCCATGATGATCGGATACCGCTCGGGCTTCTACACCGATGAGGAGCTCGCGATCGCGTTCGACATGATCACCGCGGCCGGCGCCAAGGCGCTCAGGCTCGAGGACTACGGCCTGCACGTGGGGGCCAAGGCCGATTTCGTGACCTTGAACGCCGTGCATATCCAGGAGGCCGTGGTGGCGCGGCCGTCCGGGCGTTCAGTCTACAAGGGTGGCGTGCTCGTTGCGCGGGACAATCGCGTCGTCAAGGCCGCTGGCCGATCCTGAAGCGGACGCTGCGTCCAATCGAAGGGCTCAGCGGACCGGAGGGATGATCGCGCGGAGGATGTCCGCCTTCCAGCGTTGCCGGACGCCGTCGAAGGCCGCAAAATCGTGGTCGAACTGCCAGTACGCCCACGCCCAGCCATTGCGTTCCGCGCGTCGCGCCATGAACGACAGATACGTCGCGCGGCTCTCCGCGGGCGCACGTTCATAGACACCGAACTCGCCAAGATAGATCGGGCGCTGTTCCTTCTCGGACCAGGAGCGGATCTTGTCGAAATCGGCCGAGGCCCTGGCTTCGTCTTCCGCAGAGCCCCAGCGCAACGGACCGATCTTCGAGAAGGTCGGCGACCACGGCGCGCCCTGATGGGTGAATTGCAGCGGCAGGTAATAGTGGAATGTGACGATGAGGTTTCGGTCGCCGGCCGGCAGCACCAGCTGATCGATCGGCAGCTCCTCAGTGTTCAGGATCGCGACCACGACATTGCGCTTCGGGTTGGTATCCCGGATGATGGCAAGACAATCGCCGAGCAGCGCATTCCATTCGGCCGAGGTCATGTTGCCACCGGGCTCGTTCAGGATCTCGAACACCAGCGCCGGGTACTTCCCCGCATAGCGCGATGCGATCTGGCGCCAGAATGCCTTGAGCTTCACGCCGCATTCGGCCACGTCGCGTTGGCAGAGATCGGTGTCGTGCTCATCGAGGATCGGAACGAGCCTATTCTCCAGCACCTGCTCGATCACGGCATCGAGGCGCCGCAGGACGGCATCATCGAGGATGTTGCCGGACTCCATATGCCTGAAGCCGAAGAAGTTGATCCGGACATGGGAAAATCCGGCCCTGCGAATCGCGGCGAGGTTTTCCAGCCGGAACGGCGCGTTCCGGTAGCCTTCCCAGATGCCATCATAGCCGAGGATATTGATGCCGCGCCCCAATGGCGCGGCGTCCGGCGGTGCCCCCTGCCCCGCAGCGTTCGCCGGCGCGATCAGCGGGAGAGCAAGTGCCGCCGCCGCCAGCATGACGAAGGCTCTTTGCAGAAGCAATCGGAACGCGGTCATGGCTGCTCCAACTCGCGCGGCTCTACGCGCGATGACGGCACCGGCCGGCAAATGGCGAGGAAGAAGGCGATCAGCAGCACCGACGTGAACATCGTCGAGCGAAGGAAGACCGTCTCGGTGAAATTGGTTTGGCAGTTGAGGAAGACGAACCCGATGATCAACGCGCAGTGCAGACGGTCGATCGCCCGCCCTGCGATCAGGCAGAGCACCTTGTAGGAAAACAGGAACACGCTCGCCGTGAACAGGAAATAGCCCAGGAATCCGGTCTCGACGAGAATGGCGATATAGCCGTTGTGATAATTGTCGAGCACCCAGCCGTGGTTCTGGTTGAAATAGTCGTAGATCGCCGGATTGGTCCAGAATCCGTTGATGCCAAATCCGAACAGCGGCGCGTCATCGAAATGGCTGATGGCGTACTGCCAGATGAAGGTTCGCTCGGTGAAGTCGATCGTCGTGTCGAAGGCATGAATCGAATCGTATCCGGTCGTGTAGAAATACAGGATCAATAGCGCTGCCGCGACGCACATGACACATGGCAGGATCGCGTAGACCTGCATGCACCGGACCGACCACAGGGAGGTGAGCAGCAGCGCGCAGGCAACCAACGACAGGGCGCCGGCGCCGCGCGACTCCGAAAGCATGACGCAGGTCGAGGCCAGCACGAACGTCACGAGGAACGGCAGCCATCCTTGTCCCGCTATCTTTCGATAGCAGGCGAAGAACATGAGATAGGCCCCGGCGAAGCCGAGGGTTTGCTTCGACTCGAAGACCCCCTGCCACTGCCCCTTGTGCATCCAGGTCTGATCGATCCCGATGTCCGGGAGGATCACCGCACAGAGCGCAGAGGCCGCGATCAGCACCAACAGGCCGCGGGTGGCCGATGTCACGATGTCGTCGATATCGACGCGAGTGATCATGCAGAACGCGCCAAGCGTCGTGATTGCGAGCGCCGCGGCCTTCATCAGGGCCGCCACGCCGAGGTTGGTCCACAGCACGGAAACAGTGGCGAACGCATAGAACGCGACGATCACGAGCGCGTCGAGATTGAGGGCCAGCCGCAGGCAGGGACGGATGAACAGGCTTGCGTAGATCAGGACGCCCCACATCAACAGGGCGACGGCTTGCTGCACCAGGGTCAACTCGGTCGGAAGCAGCGCGGCGTGGAAGGTCCCCATCGACATGATCACATTGATGGTGATCGACCAACCGATGACGGTCTTGGCGAAATTTTCCGCCCCGACGCCGGGTGCCTGCCAGACCGAACTGTCGATCGCACGTCCGTCCATTCGGTTGTACTCCGCTCATGGAATGAGCTTGCTGCTCCGGTGGATCGGAGCAGCACATTGCACTCGTGAGAGGCGTCAGTCTTTCGTTGACGAAGATCGGGTCCGGTTGAACAGCAGATAGAGCGCGTGCGGGTTGGTCGTCAGGTAACGCCAGAACAGCCGCCGCGGCTCGAGCCACAGGCGCCAGGCCCATTCGAGGCCGACGATCTGCATCCATCTCGGCGCACGCGGCCGCGAGCCGGACAGGAAGTTGAACAGCCCGCCCGAGGTCTTGATGACGCCGACATTGCCGAGTCGAGGCATGAATTCGTCGACGAAAGCCTGCTCATAGGGCACGCCGAGCGCGACCCAGAGAAAATCCGGCGCCAGGGCGTTGATCTCGTCGACCTTGGCCCGCAGCGCGTCGCCGCGCAGATAGCCGTGCGAATGGCCGACGATCTTGAGCGCCGGATAGGCCCGGCGGACATTGGCGATGGCAGCCTTGTTCTCGGCCTCGTTGGCGCCGAACAGATAGAAAGTCAGCCCGAGTTCTTCCGCCTTGCGCGCGACGTCGTGAAACAGGTCCGTGGTCGCGACGCGCTCGGGAAGCGGATTCGGCGACCGAAGCTTGGACACCATGACCAGCGGTTGCCCGTCGGCGTTGATCAGGTCGGCGGTACGGAACAGCCGATCCGTCATCGGCTCGGTCGAGCAGCGCGACAGCACCTCGCCGTTGGCGGAGGTCAGATACAGCGGACGATTGACACGCCGGTTCGGATGCACCGCCTCGACCATGAACTCGGCGGTCTGCTCGCGATCGAGCACGGCGAGCCGCAGTCCACCGATGGTCGCCCGGGGAACACCGGCAGTCGCAGCCCTGCCGACAGGATTGATACGCCGCTCCGGCGCACCGTGTGGCAATGATCCGATCTGCGCCGACGCCAGGGACATCTGCTCGGCCCGCGACGTGTCGCAAATCCGGACAGGCGGAGCAGCGATGTCCGAATTGAGACGCCGAGGCGGCTTGCGGTCGGCCTGCGGGAACGAAATTGCGTAGGAAGCGCGGGTTTTTTGGCTGTGACTCAGCATTTCGGCGGGACTCCAGGACTTGCGAGCCCTTAACTGCAATATCCGGTCCAGACCGGGTGCGATATCTCACCACGGCGCGATTGAACGCATCCTTAAGGGATTGTTAACGATGCTGGTCCCCGGACGCGGCCAACTGAGATGACAGCCGATCGCAGTCGATGCGATGAAGGCAATGGCTCGCCCCAGCAACAATGTGCAAAGGTCGAGGCATTACATTAATACAAATCGTGTTCTGCCGCTGCCCGAGCCGATCGACCTTTGCTATAAGGGCGGCGTGCCGGATTCAATCGGCGCTTTGAAACTGTCGTTTTGTTTGGTCTCACATGAACAAGAATGATGACGCGTTCGATGTCTGCATCGACGACGCATTCGACTTCCTGTCTGAAGAGTACGTGAAGTTATTTGAAGGCTCGGACGCGACCGCCTTCCAGCATCCGCTATGGCTGGACAGCCTTTATCGCAAGCTCGCTCCCGCTGCGTCGGCCAAGCCGCAGGTCGTCGCCGTCCGCCGTCGTGCGAACAAGTCGCTTGCGGCCGTGCTGCCGATGCTGCGCGTGCGGCGCGGCCCGATGCGCACCATCGAATTCGCCGATCTCCGCGTGTCCGACTATTTGTCGCCGGTGTGCAGCATCGCGACATTCACCGACCTGCTGCAAGACCAGCGTGCCTGCGAACGGCTTCGACAGCTGCTGAGGCCGTTCGACCTGCTGCGCATACCCAAGCTGCTCGATGCGAGGATGCCGATCGAGAATCTGCTCGGAGCGCCCCATCGCAGCCTGATGGATACCAATGCCTACGCGACGGTCCTGGTTGCGCCGTTCGAGCAGTGGCAGATCAATGCAATGGGAAAGTCGTACCAGAAGGAGCTGGCAAAGAAATGGCGTCAGATCCACAAGAAGGGCACGCTCACCTTCTCATGCTGCGACGATAGCGCTTCCGTCGGCGAAGCCATGGAGACGATGAGAAAGTTTCGCGGTCCGCGGTTTCACGAACAGGGTGATGGCGACCTGTTGCAGCGACCGGAGTATTTCGATTTCTACTCGAGCGTGGCACTTCGCGGCATGGGCTCGTTTGCCCGGCTCTACGCCATGAAGATGGACGGCAAAGTCATCGCGGCGGCCCTTGGGCTGGTTCACCGTGACAGCCTCCTTGTCGTCATGACGGCGTTCGATGTCGAGGGATACAAGAGCCAATCGATCGGCGCGCTGACATTCGAGAGCGTCGCCAAGGATTGCATCGAGCGCGGCGGTCGGGTGCTGGACTTCACCATCGGTGACGAACCCTACAAGACGTACTTCGGCGGTCAGCCGACCCCGATGTCGGCCGTGACGCAGGCCGGGAGCGCGGCCGGCTCGCTCGCGCTGTTTGCCTTGAAGCAGGCGCCCTGGATCAAGCAGGCCGCCAAGCGTGTGACCGATTTCAGGCCGGTCCGCACCTCGACCGGCACGCGCTAGCGCCGCCCGGCGCTGGCAACCCGATCAGCGGAGCGCGCTGCGGACGCGCATCACCCATCCCGGATGAATCCGGTCCACCCGGTGTGTGATCGTCCGGCGCAGGAAGTGCAGCTTCCGCCGCAAGTTCCAGCGCACACCGGTGTTCAACGTCAAGGCCTGGCGGAAGCTCGCCAGGTGCAGCGAGTGCTGATCCGCGGCGAGCTTGTCCTGATCGGAATAGAACTGCGCAATCTTGTCCGCGCCCATACCGGCGGTCTTCAGCCAGCGCGGCACATAGTCCGTGCAAAGACGTTCGACGTCCACCAGCAGTCGGCCAACGCCGGTTCCGGCTGCGGGACAATTGGTCTGAAACGCATCGCCGATCAACACGACGCCGGGCTGCAGATGGCCCTCGGTCACGGTCAGATCCATGACCCAGTTCTGCACCTGGCCGACCACCTCGAAATCGCCGAGATACGGCTGCAATCCCGGCATCAGGCGAAGCAGCGTTCGTCTGGTGTCGCGGCGCAGCTCACGCATGATCGGATCGGTCGGATCGCGGAACATGAACAGGTTCGCCCGCATGCCGCCCGACATCGGAAACAGGCTGAGATAGTCGACGCCGTCAGCCGCCTGCTCGCCATAGCAGGTCAGCGCATCGAAATCGAATGGCGCGTTGTCCGGCCGTGCAATCGTGAAGCCGAATGAGACAGAGTGGCGCGCAGCAAGCATCTGCCGGCGCATTCCGAGACTGTGGCCGAGCACGTTCGCCATGCCGGTCGCCAGAACGACCAGACGCGAGACGACGCGCTTTCCGGAGGCCAACGTCAACTGCTGACGTTCCTCGCTGCAGCTGACATTGGTCACCTGGTCGAGCAGCAAGCTCGACGCATCGGGCGTCAGGCCGCGTGCCATGTTGACGAGGTTGGCATAGGAAATCCCGTAGGACCGGCCGACGCCGATATCGACCAGCTTGCCGCTTCTGATGTTGAGCACCCGGTCATAGGGCGCGGCAATGGCCTCGACGTCGTCGATGAAGCCGAGGCGGCGCAGGATGTCGATCTGCCGTCCGGCGATTTTTTCAACCCGGAATTCGTCCGTCGGGATCGATCGCTTGTCGATCAGGACGACGCGGTATCCGGCTCGGGCGAGCACAGCCCTTGCGAGCGAGCCTGCCAGACCGGCTCCGACAATTGCGACGTCCGCTTCGATGACCTCGGTCTCGCAGGCCACGATTGGCTTGGTCGCACTTTTCTCGGCAATCATGTTCGTCCGCTCCGACGGCTAGAGCGTTTTCGAGCGAAGTGGATACCGGTTCGCGTGAAGAAAACGCGTCAAAACAAGAATCTAGAACGCCGTTCCGATTCCATCGGAACGGGAAAAGCTCTGGTTGGCCGCAGGACTGCAATTTCCTTGCCTGCGGGGCCGCCTTGCCGATCGAGCATGGCGAGTTCCAGAATTGCGGTTAATGAAAACCTCCGGGCCACGATCAGCGGTCTCTCGGCACATGGCTTGCACGACGGTCGGCCATGAAACCGATCCTTTGCAGGCTCCGCAGCGGGATGGCGAGGCGATCGCCAGGCCATCGAGCAGCGACAAATGGCGTTGACGCGCAAGCGCGGTCTGTTCCGGCAAGGTCCGCACCACTGGACCGGACGCTGGAGGCAAATCCAACCTGCGCCGTTTGGAGACAGGGCAGACGGCGCCGTTCCAGAATGGAGCAACGCGACCTGGCCCTGTTCACAACTGCGTTGGGCCCGGCAGCCGTTCGAAAGGAACGGAATCTTAGCAAGAGAACATTAACACTCCAGGCTTCACCGATTGCTGCGGTCAACAGCCCGACTGGATATTGAGACGTCTCTGGTGATTGCCTCCGTGCTCCAACTGTTACGGCGCGACGTTACGCGCGGCGTTGCCGGGACCATCCTGCTCAAGGTTGGTAGCGGCGGGCTCGCATTCGCGTTGTTCTCGCTCGCCGCGCGGGCGATGACGCCGGACGCGTTTGGAAACTTCGCAACCCTGCTCTCCGTCGCCCAGATCGCCTCGGTCGTGGGCCTGGTCGGCCAGGAGCTGCTCCTGGTTCGATTTCTCAATGAGTATGAGGTGCGCGGCCAGGCCGAGTTCACCAAGGGTGTGCTGCTGTCGAGCCTGAAGAACTCCGCGATCGGGATGCTGATTTCGATCGCCGCGATCGCCGCGGTGGCAAGCATTCGCGGCGAGTGGTGGCTCTTGATCCTGTCGGTCTCGGCGTTCACCGCGATCAATGCAGGGCTGATGCTCGGCAGCCAGATCGCGCGATCGCTGGTCAGCATCCTGATGGGCGAAGGCAATCGGGAGTTCTTCTGGCGCGTCGCCGTCGTCCTGTTCCTGATCGCGGTGCTGTTCGGCCACCGGCAGCTCACCCCCGCCGAGCTGTTCAGCGCGATGTCGGCCGCGATGGCGCTCGGGCTCGTCGTGCAGATCGTATCGATCATGCGGGCGCTGCCGAACCTGCGGTCGGTCACGGCGCGCTTCGAGGCCTCGCGCTGGAACAAGAGCGCATTCCGGTTCTGGCTCGCCTCCATTCTCGAAGCGGCAAACCAGTATTTCGACGTCATCCTGGTCTACTGGATGCTGGATCCGGCCACCGCCGGCGTCTATTTCGCCGCCTCGCGGCTGGCGAACATCTTCGCGATGCTGTCGGCTGCGCTCTACACGTTCGGCGCGCGCCGGCTCCCCTCGCTGTATTTCAGCAAGAACCACGGCGAGCTTGAACATACGTTGAAGCTGATGGCCGAGGTGACCGCGCTCTGCGTGCTCAGCGGGCTCGTCATTGTCTGGGTGGGCGCCCCCTATCTGCTCGGCCTGTTCGGGCCGCACTTCGCGGCGCAGCAGTGGGTGCTGATCGTGCTCGCGATCGGAACGGCCTTCCAGGCGGCAGGCGGACCCTCTGCCGCTGTTCTGCAGCTGACAGGTCATGAGCGTGATTATGTTCCCGTCGTCGCAGCCAACGTGGCACTACGGCTGCTGGGATTTGTCGTGCTGATCCCGTGGCTCGGCGTGCTCGGCGCCGCGATCTCGGCGACGGTTTCGCTGGTCGTCGCCACCATCGCGCTCAATGTGCTGTGCCGGCGGCGGACCGGCGTCGACCCATCCATTCTGGTGCTATCGCATCTATGGCCGTCGAAAGGTGACGCCTACGCGGTCCGCGTTGCAGACAGCAACGACTAGAGCGTTTTTCGAGCGAAGTAGATTACCGGTTCGCGTGACGAAAGCGCGTCAAAACAAGAATCCGGAGCCGCGTTCCGATACTCTGGGAACGGAAACGGCTCTAGCTTCAGCCGAACCGCCTTCAGCTCGCCAGGCCCAGCGCCTCGCCCTGGGGATCGCGAACGGCGGCATTGACCGCCACGCGATTGACGACCAGCACGGTCGGGACCGAACCATACCCGGATAGATCGGCCCGCGCCTTGCCGATCGCAGCCGAGTTGGCAGCCCCTTCGCGAACCACGAGGATCACGAGGTCGGCATGGGCAGCCAGCGCCACCGCGGCAGGCTGCAGCGCAAACGACGATGCGTCGGCGATGATCAGGCCGAAATCGGCGCGAATATCGTCCGGCGGAAAGGGCGGCGCCTTGCTGCTGGCGCCCAGCAGTTCGACGACGGACGGCAGATCGGCCTTGATGATCCCCGAGCCTTGCGGCGGCGCGTCCTCGGCGCGCCTGGATTCCATCTCGATCAAGACGCTGAGCATGCCGTTCTTGACGGCGGATCGGTTGAGCGACCGCGCAACGGTGCTGCCGCCCGCACCGCCCTCGACCGAAAGCAACAGCGCCACCTTGCCGTGCTCTCCCGAAAGCTGCTCGATGTTCTCGATCAGCAGCTGAAGATGCGGCGCGAGATCGGGCTCGGCCGTCGACGGGATCGGGGTCTGCCAGACGCTCCTGACGGCATCCGGCGACGCGATGTTGGGAATGCGGGCCAGCACCGGCAATTCCGGCGGCAGCGCAGGTTGCGGCGCGGCCGGCGCCGGCGGTGCGGGCGCCTCGGCCCGACGAAGCGGCGGAATGGCCTTGATCGGGAGCTGCTTCAGATTCAGGCCGGGAACGGCGACGATCGCCGTCGACGTCAACAGCGAGACGATCGCGAGCGCGACCAGCAACAGCGGAAGCGGCGGCAGCGTCGAGCGCACCGGCGGCGTAGCAGGCGATGCGACCTTGGTCTGCGAGCTCTGCAGCAGCCGCTGCTCGTCGGTGGTCTTGTAGCGCGAGAGGAATTGCTCGTAGATATTCTTGTTGGCATCGGCGTCGCGCTGCAATCCCTGCAGCTTGACGAGCGCCTGACCGTCGACCAGGATTTGCTGTTCGACCGCCTTCTGCTGATCCTCGAGCGCTTTCTGCTGATCGCGCTGCGCCTCATATTCCGACTTCGCGGTGTCGATGTTCTTCTTCCGCTCGATCTCGATTTGTCGGTTGAGATCGCTGAGCTGGCTGAGGGCCATCACGAGGTCTGGATGACGGTCGCCCAGCACCCCGCGCTTCTGTGCGATCTGGTCGTTGAGCGCGGAGCGCTGGGCGCGCAGCGCACTCAGCAGGTCCTGCTTGACGGGGCCGTCGACATTGGCCTTCAGGTCGCGCTGCAGTTGCTCATAGCGGACCTTGGCCTCCTCGGTGCGGGCGCGCGCGGCGGCGACCTGCTGGGTCAAATCGGTGACGCGCAATTGTTGCGTCGTCGATTCCTTGCCGGCGTTGACGATCCGGTGCTCGAGCTTGAACTTCGCAACGGCATCTTCCGAAGACCGCAAGCGGTCGTCCAATGTCTTGAGCCGGCTCTTCAGCCAGTCGGCGGCTTCGTCGGTCGCCACGCTGCGCGTGCCACGCTGGCTGGCGACGAACGCCTCAGCCACCGCATTGGCGTAGTAGGCCGCACGCTGCGGGTCGTTGGACGTGAACTTGATGGCGATGACATAGGTCAATCCGCGCCGGGAGATGTCGAGCCGGTTGCGAAACCGGTCGAGCAGGCGCGTCGGGTCGGTTCTGCCGCCGGAGATGTCGCTGTCCTCGGCGACCTTGAGTTGCTCGATCAGCGGCCCGAGAAATCCGTCGGATTTGGCGATCTCGACATAGCTCTGCAGTGCTGCGGCATCCTGACCGATCCCCGGCAGGACGTCCTGATCGGTGGTCACGCGCTGCTCGCGCGGGTCGACCACGACGAGCGCGGTCGCGGCATAGCGCGCCGGAATCAACATCAGCAGAATGACGCCGACCGCGAAGATCACCGCGGCGAGCATCAGAATGCGTTGACCGTTCTCGCGGAAAAAAGCCACCACGCCGGGAATGCTAAGCACGCCCTTGGTGGTTTCCGCAGAGGATCGGCTGGTCGGCACGCCGGCAGCTTCCCACGACGCGGCGGGTTCCGTGGCTTCGGAACGTCTCGGGCCTACGCGGCTACCGAACTTCATGGGGCGGTTACTCGAATTCAACTGACAGTGCTGCTCCAACGTAAATATCTATGGTTAATCCACGGTTACCCCCCTCCTCATGCGGACGTAACCAATTAGTTAACGAGCCAGCTGTACCCTATGTGTGAAACAATGGCTCTCGATTGCTGGCAATGTCTGATCGCACTAAATGAGCAGTAACCTCAACACGCGCTACTCGATCTACGAGCGCGCTTCGCGTGATAAGTACGCGCGCAATAGCGAGGGAGACGATTTCACTCCTTCGACGGGTGAGGAAGCCGTGCTTCATTACAGGCCAAGCACAGAATTGCGCGAGGCATCGACCGCATCACGCGATCGACCGAACGAGAGCAAGCCAAAGCTGCGTGTCGTCCTGGTACAGACCCAGGCCGAGAACGCCGGCGCGCAGGAGATATCGCGGCTGCTCGGCGCGGGCCTCTCCGCGCGCGGCTATGACGTCGCCAACCTGTTCTTCTTCCGCAAATCGGATTCCTTCGACGAGCCGCCCAATACTTTCTATTGCGCGCAGACCCGCCCGGGAAATCCCCTGGCCCTGCTGCGGATGCTGTGGACGCTCGCCGGTCATCTCAGGACCATCAGGCCCGATGTCGTGCTGACCTTCCAGCACTTCGGCAATGTGATCGGCGGAGGCGTGTCGCGGCTCGTCTGCCGCGCTCCGGTCATCGCCAATCAGGTATCCTCGGCGATGTCGATGAGCATGCCGGTGCGCGCCGCCGACATCTTCATGGGCTCGACCGGCTTCTTCCAGTGCATCACGCTGAACTCGCGGGACATGGAGCGTGAATACGCCCGCTACCCCGCGACCTATCGCGCGCGCATGACGCACGTCCCGCACGGCTTCGACGACAAGTCGCACAGCCTGCCAAAGAACGTCGCGCGGCAGCAGTTCAGGTTGCCGCCGGATCGCACGCTGCTTGGCTGCGCGGCAAGGCTGCATCCGCACAAGCGGCTCGATGCGGCAATTCGCCTGCTGGCCGCCGACCAATCCTGGCATCTTGCCCTTGCCGGACAAGGAGCGGACGAGGAACGGCTGCGAGCCCTGGCGAGCGAGCTGAAAGTCGCGGATCGACTGCACTTCATCGGCGAGATCCCACCGCGCCAGATGGCCGAATTCCTGGCGTGCCTCGACGTCTTTGTATTTCCGACGCAGGCCGAAACCTTCGGCCTTGCCGCTGTTGAAGCCGCGAGCGCCGGCATTCCCTGCGTCGTCAACGATCTTCCCGTGCTGCGCGAGGTGCTGTCCTACCAGGGACAGCCCGCGGCGGTCTTCGTTGACGCGGCTAACGAGGCCGAGTTTTCGGCCGCCGTGTCGAAAGTCCTGACCGATCGTTTGTTGAGCGACCAGCTGCGGCAAAGTGCCGTGGGCCTGAAGTCGCGTTATTCGTTGGATGCCATGATAGAGGAATACGTCCGCATTCTCGGCAATGCCGTGGGAGTGGACGCGCACTAGGAAATTGGGCTGGACATGATTATCGAGTTTCGCTGCGATCGCGCGCAGGCGCGACTCTGGATGCGTCGCGAGACGCTGCGCGTCAGCGATCAGGATATTCCCGTTCAGATCGCCTGGACGACGACGCCGGGGCCGAGGCCCGCCGGCCTCGACATGCTGTTCGAGCTCGAACGCATCGTGCTGCGCAAGGGCAAGGCGGGTGATGTCGACAGGCTGAAGACGATTGCGGAACGGCCGCGCATGGGCAACCCCGATGTGGTGGTCGACTTCACCACTGCCGAGCGGGACCCGAACTGCTCCGCCAGGCTCTACCTCCGTCCACACTTCAACGGACAGGCGGGCGAAGCCGCCGCACTGGCCGCCATTCTCGCCGGCGACCTGCCGGTGATTGAAATCGTCAACGAGCTCGACGGCACGGTCATGGACCGCGGCCATCCCTCGGCGGAAATCGCCACCGGCCTGAGCGGCGGGCTCGAAACGGTGATGGCGCGCACCCTGTCCATGCTGCCGCCGATCCTGTCCGGGGCTCCGCGGCTGGTGCCGCAACTCGCTGTGCCGGCGACCGGCAGCGCGCCGGGAAATCCCGCGCCCTTTGTCCTGCGCGGCGTCGCGACCTCGATCGCGAAGGAGATCTATCGTCTTTGCTGCTACGCGCCGCATTGGCATGTCGGCTGGCGCTACGCCGACGACGCGGATATCTGGCGGACCGGTGACCTGTCGGGACCTGCCTGGAGCGTGCTCGGCGATCCCGGCAATCACTTCTATGCCGATCCCGTCCCGGTGAAATGGCAGGGCAGGACGTTCGTGTTCTTCGAGGACCTCGACCACCGAACCGGCAAGGGCATCATCTCCGCGATCGAATTCGACGGCAACGGTCCGGTCGGCACGGTGCTGCCGGTGCTCGAAGAACCGTGGCACCTGTCCTACCCGTTCCTGATCGAGAACAATGGCGAGCTGTGGATGATCCCGGAAAGCACCGCGCATCGCGATGTCCCGATCTACAAATGCGTTCGCTTTCCCGACAAGTGGGAACGGCAGGGCACGCTGCTGTCCGGGCTCGAACTCGCCGACGCGACCATCACGCAGCATGACGGCCTCTACTACATGTTCGGAGCCTGGCGCGACGGCACCGGCGGATATTCCGACACGCTGGCGATCTATTACGCCGAGCAATTGTTCGGGCCGTGGCGGCCGCATGCAAGCAATCCGATCCTGATGGATCGCGCGACGACGCGGCCGGCCGGCAATTTCGTGACCATCAACGGCAAGCTGTGGCGGCCGGTGCAGGACTGCAGCAACGGATACGGCGCGGCGCTCGGACTTGCGGAAGTGCTCGAACTGTCGCCGACGACCTACCGGCAGGCCGTGCGCCATCTGCTCAAACCCGGGCCGCTGTGGACCGGACGCAAGCTGCACACGCTCAACCGCTGCGGCCGGCTCGAGGTGATCGACGGCTCGCGGGTCCAGCCGAAGACCACCGCCTTGCTGAACAGCCTGCGGTCAAGCGACCGACCAGCCCAGCGGGAGTGGCAAGGCACGCTGGCGAAGCCGATCGCGCGACGGCTCCACTAGCCTCGGTCGACCCGGTTCAGTTCAGGTCGGCACTCAGCACGCCGCCGAACTGTTCCCATGAGCTTCCGGTCCAGCGTTGCAGCTGAAGCTGCGTATAGGCCATGCTGTTGTCGGGGCCTGTGTTGATGGCGATGCCCGGCATCAGCGTCGGCAGCACGAGCCCTCTGATGTTGCGCGCCTGCTTCACGATGTTCTCGCGCGACAGGTCGTCACCGCACTGCTTCAGCACCTGCTCCAGGATCTGGCCCTGCTGGGTGCCGAACAGATAGTTGTTGTCGCCGATATCGGCGCCTGGGAGATATTTCTCGAAATGGGCGCGATACCATTTCATGCCGGGATCGTCGGCCCACTTCTTGTCGTTCGGATCCTTGGTGATGGTCGCCACGACAACGCCCACCGCCTTGTCCGCGCCCGCCGGCACGATGGTCGCGGACACCGAGCTCGACACATAGTTGACGATGGTCAGCGGCGACCAGCCGATCTCGTTCGCCTTCTTGATCGCCTGGGCCACGAATTTCGGTGTGCCGGCGATCAGGAACGCCTGCGCACCCGACGCCTTCAACGTCACCACGCGGGATTCGATGGTCGGCTCGGTGACCTCATAGGGAGACGTCACCACCTTCTTGTCGAAATCAGCCTTCAACACCTCCTTGAACGCGGCGACGAAATCGCGGCCGAGATCGTCGTTCTGGTAGAGGATCGCGATCTTCGCATCGGGCGCCGTCTGCGTGATGTATTTGGCGTAGATCTTTCCTTCGGTGTTGTAGCTCGGCAGCCCCGTGGTGGTCAGCGGAAACTCGGTGAAGTTCGCAAACTTGGTCGCACCGCTGACGACGAACAGATGCGGCACCTTCTTCGCGGTGACGTATTTGATGGTCGCACCGATGCCGGGCGTGCCGAGCGGGCTGAACAGGAACGCCACCTCGTCGCTCTCGATCAGCTTGCGGGTCTGCTCCACGGCCTTGGGCGGCGTGTAGGCATCGTCATAGGTGACGAGGTTGATCTTGCGGCCGTTGATGCCGCCGCGGTCATTGACGGAATGGACGTAGGCGATCAGGCCCTTGCCGGTGTTGCTGAGCGGAGACGCCGGGCCGCTGAACGGGAACGTCGCCCCGACCTTGATCTCCGATTCCGATACCCCCGGCGTTTCGGCGCGGACTGGAGCCGCGGCAAGCGCCGCGAGCATCGCAACGGACACGGCAAGCGTCTTCAACAACATGAAATTCCTCCTGAGCTTTTATGAATTGACCAACTCTTGCGATCGGCGCGCCGCGCTACCAGGCTTCGCCGAACGGCCTGATCTCGACATTGAACGACCACGCGCTGCGATCCTGATGGGCGACGTGCCAGACCTCGTCGGCGATCGCTTTCGGCTTGATGAAGAAGTCGTCCGGCCGATCCGGCCAGCGCTTGCGCGTCCACTCCAGATCGATCACGGCATCGATCACGAGATAGGCGACGTGAACACCTTGCGGCCCCAGATCGCGGGCCATCGCCTCGGCGAGAATCCGCTGTGCCGCCTTGGTCGGCGCGAACCCCGCGAAGCCAGCCTTGCCGCGCAACGCCGACGTATTGCCGGTCGCGACGATGGCGCCCTTGCCGGCAGCAATCATCGCCGGGGCAAATCGCCGTGCCAGGTACAGCAATCCCATCGTGTTGACCTGGAAGTTGCGATTGAGAATCTCTGGATCGATCTCGCGGAAGGTGCCGAACGCCCCGCCGACGGCGTTATGAATGACCACGGCGGGATTGCCGAGATCGCGCTCCACGGCGGAGGCCACCGCCTCGACCTGCGCGGGATCGGACACGTCGCACCGATAGGCCTTTGCGCCCGGCAGCTGCTTTTCGAGCGCGGCGAGGCGCGCCTCGTTCCTGGCGAGAAGCGCGACGCGATAGCCGCCCTCAGTGAATCTCCTGGCGAGCGCCGAACCGGTGCCGGGCCCAACGCCGGATATCAGAGAGACAGGTGCGGTCATGCGATCAACCCTCCGCGTTGCGGCTCATGGCCTTCATGGTCAGGCGGCCGCCTTCGACAGCAGCTTCTCGACATAGGGCTTGAGGTCCGGCCCGACATGCTCATGCGCGATCAGGCGGCCAAAGTGCGCAAACATCAGCGGATACTCATCCTGCACGCCCGGGTGCAGAATTTTCGCCAATCCTTGCTTTTGCAGCTGCTCGGTCCGCGCATGTTCATTCATGAACAGCGCGAGTTCGGCGGCAAAGCAGATGTCGGCAATCGAGATGCCGTTCCCGACCAGCGCCTCCCGCCGCGGCGACAGCGCCTGCTCGATGCCGGACGCATAGATCGCGAACGCATCCTTGGCGCGCGCATGAATGGCCGCATCGACCGTGCCGCCCGAGAGCGCCAGCAGGTAGATTTGCGAGTCCCGCGCGAACACCAGGCTGACATCGAGAAAACTGTCGATCCGCGACGCCTCAAAGGCGTCGCGCCCGTAGAGCGGGAACGTGGCCTCGCCGAGCCGCGCCACCGCGCGCATGATGCTGTTCGATTCGAAGATGCCGACCTTGCCGTCGGCGCCGAACGCGGCCGGCACATTACCGAACGGCTGCGCCGCCATGAACGCATCGGTCTTGAACAGTTGCGCCCCGGTCAGTCCGACCCGCCCGGTCCGTGCCAGCGACGACAGCGAGGCGCGCTCATGCTCCGCCAGCGGGCGGGCATCATAGTCCCACAACCAGTCCCGCAACTCCTTGCCGGACGCGCCCCTGACCTCGACGTCGACGCCGCAGAACCGCGCCGCGATGGTCGCCTTCCAGACCCGTGGGTTCGGCAGATAGGAGAAGATGCGCAAGGCGGCCATGGCGGCTGCTCCGGTGCTGATGCCTCAGGCGGCCAGCTTCAGGATCTTGACGACGTCGGCGGGCTCGCGGATCGGCTGCGGGTTGGCCCGCGTGAAGATCGACAGCATGGCGTTCCGGCCGATCAGCTCAAACCGGTCCTCGCCGACGCCGACATCGGCAAGCCGGCGCGGCAGGCCGAGCTCCGCGATGAACGCCGCAAACGCCTCGCCGGCGTCGCGCCCCGGCGCGCCGAGCGCGGCGGCGATCGATTGCTGGGCTGCCTCCGTCGCCGGGCGGTTGTAGCGCAGCACGCTCGGCATCATCACCGCCGTGCAGAAATAATGCGGCACATCGCAGGTGCCGCCGAGCACATGGCCGATGGCATGACTGGCGCCCATCGGCACCCGCGACTGCAATCCGAACGCCGACAGCCAGGAGCCGAGCTGGCAGCTCAGCCGCGCCGCCGCGTCGTCGGGGTAGGCCTTGGTGCGCAGCAGACCGTCGTGCAGATAGCGCAGCCCCTGCTGGCACACCGCATCGACCAGCACGTTGGGGCGGCTGGAGCAGATCGCCTCGATGCCGTGATCCATCGCCCGCGTCCCGGAACCGAGCCAGAGCTTCTCCGGTGTATATTTCGTGATCGCGGGATCGAGGATGATGCTGCGCGGCATCATCATCGGGTGGTTGAAGATCTGCTTCAGCTTGCGGCTGGTATCGGTGACCAGCGCGCCGGAATTGTATTCGCCGCCGGAGAGCGTGCTGGGGATCGCGATCATGCGCACTTTCGGCGTGCGGAACGGCCCGAAGCGGCGGTCCGGCGTGGTCTCGAAGCCGTCGAGGCCATCAGGCTCGAAGATCTCGTGCTCCATGCACATCAGCACGATCTTCGCCGCATCGACCACCGAGCCGCCGCCGATCGCGACGACGAGGTCCGCCTTGGCCTCGCCGGCTTGCCGCGCGATCTGCGTCACCACGTCCCGCGTCGTGTGCTGCGGCACGCCGTCGAAGGTCGCGGCGTGGCGGTCGCCGAGGGCTTGACGGATTTTCCCGATCTCGTCGGTCGTGGTGTTCAACGTCCGGCTGGCGATCAGATAGACGCGCCTGGCATCCAGCCGCTCGGCCTCCTCGCGCAGCGCTTCGGCCGCCGGCTTGCCGTAGATCACGGATTCCATGGTCGGGTATTGATGGCTGCCGGTGACGCGCATGCTTTCACTCCCTCGATGTGTCCGTGAGTTCCGCTGTCGGTCAGGCCGACAGCTTGGTGAAATCAGGCTGACGCCGTTCGGCGAAGGCGGCAAAGGCTTCGCGCGCCTCGGGCGTCGTCAGCCGCTCCTTGAACAGCACGCCTTCCTCGGCGATCTGCGCCGCGATCCGTTGCTGCTCGCGCATCAGCTTCTTGGTCATGCTGAGCGACCCCGCCGGCCGCCTGGTCAGTGCGACAGCCGCGTCATGCGCCCTCTTGCGCAGATCGGCCTGCGGCACCACGGCGTTGGCGAGACCAGATGCCAGCGCACCCTGCGCATCCATCGGCTCGCCGAGCGCGAACATCGCATAGGCCCGCGCGTGTCCGATCCTCAAGGGGAGCAGCCAGCTCGACGCCGCTTCCGGAACCAGAGCGAGGTTGACGAACGGCGTGATCAGCCGCGCATTCTCGGCAAGATAGACCAGGTCGCAATGCAGCAGCATGGTGGTGCCGACGCCGACCGCATTGCCCTGCACGGCGGCGACCAGCGGCTTGCCGACCTTGCTGATGGTCTCGATGAAGCGATGCGCGGGGCTATCGACTGCGCTTTCGCCGCGTGCCTGGCTCGCGAAGTCGGCGAGGTCGTTGCCCGCGGTGAAGCTGTCGCCGTCGCCCTGGAACAGGATGACGCGGACGGCCGGATCGGTCTCGGCCTGCTTCAGCGCCTGCGACATGGCGTCATACATGGCGCCGGTCAGCGCGTTCTTCTTCTCGGGCCGCTGCAAGGTCAGCGTCATGACGCCGGCGGCGATCTCAACCTTGACATGCTCGGTCATGGCACTCTCCCGTCAGGCGACCGCGCGGGCCGCCGTGGTTTCGAACTTGCCGTCGAGGAAGCCGGTCAGCCGCTGCCGGATGATCGCTTCGGCCTCGGCCATGATGCGGTCGATCAGCTCCTTGACGGTCGGAATGTCGTGGATCAGGCCGACCACCATGCCGCAGCTCCAGGCGCCGGCATCCATCTCGCCGTCGATCATCACCTTCGGATAGACGCCGGCCACCTGCTCGTGGATGTCCTCGATCTTCAGCCTGGCGCCCTTCTCGCGCTCGATCTCGAGCAGCTCATCGACGCCCTTGTTCTTCAGCACCCGCTCGGTGTTGCGCAGCGCGCGCATCACGAGGCGGGTGTCGAGCTCGTCGGCGTCGAGCAGCGCCTGCTTCACATTGGGATGAACCGGCGCTTCCTTGGTCGCGATGAACCGCGTGCCCATGTTCATGCCGGCCGCGCCCATCGACAGCGCCGCGACGAGGCTGCGCGCATCCGCCATGCCGCCCGAAGCGACGAACGGGATCTTCAACTCGTCCGCCGCGCGCGGCAGCAGGATCATGTTCGGGATGTCGTCCTCGCCGGGGTGACCGCCGCACTCGAAGCCGTCGACGCTGACCGCGTCGCAGCCGATCTTCTCGGCCTTCAGCGAATGCCGCACCGAGGTGCATTTGTGAATGACCTTGATGCCGGCCGCCTTCAGCGCCGGCATGTACTGCTCCGGGCTGCGGCCCGCGGTTTCCACCGCCTTGACGCCGCCCTCGCGGATCGCCGCGATGTATTCGGGATAGGGCGGCGCGGTGAAGCTCGGCAGGAAGGTGAGGTTCACGCCGATCGGCTTGTCCGTCATGTCGCGGCAGCGCGCGATCTCCTTCGCCAGCAGCTCCGGTGTCTTCTGGGTCAGGCCGGTGATGATGCCGAGACCGCCGGCATTGGACACCGCGGCCGCCATCTCGGCGAAGCCGACAAAATGCATGCCGCCCTGGATGATCGGATGCTGGATGCCGAACAGTTCAGTGATTGCTGTCTTCACAAGTCTCTCCCGCGTTTCCGCTCAGTGGACGATTTCGAACAGGCCCGCCGCGCCCATGCCGCCGCCGATGCACATGGTCACCACGCCGTATTTCGCCTTGCGCCGCCGGCCCTCGATCAAGAGGTGACCGGTGAGCCGCGCCCCGGTCATGCCGTAGGGATGGCCGATCGCGATCGAGCCGCCATTGACGTTCAGCTTGTCCGGATCGATGCCGAGCTTGTCGCGGCAATAGATCACCTGCACCGCATAGGCCTCGTTGAGCTCCCAGAGATCGATGTCGTCGATCTTAAGGTTGTGCCGCTTGAGGAGCCGCGGGATCGCGGCAACCGGGCCGACGCCCATCTCGTCCGGCTCGACGCCGGCGGCGACGAAGCCGCGGAAAATGCCGAGCGGCGTCAGGCCCTTCTGCGCGGCAACCTTGTCGCTCATGATCACGCAGGCCGAAGCGCCATCCGATAGTTGGCTGGCGTTGCCGGCGCTGATGGTCTTGCCCTCGAACACCGGCTTGATCTTGGCGAGTCCATTCGCCGTGGTATCCGGCCGCGGCCCCTCATCCTTGGCCAGCGTCACCTGCTGATAGCTGACTTCCTTGGTGTCCTTGTTGACCACGGCCATTTTGGTCGTGATCGGCACGATCTCGTCGTTGAAGCGGCCGCCCTGCAGCGCGGCGCCGACGCGGCGCTGGCACTCGAGGCTGTATTCGTCCTGCTTGTCGCGCCCGATCCCGTAGCGCTCGGCGACGACTTCCGCCGTCTCCAGCATCGACATGTACATCTCGGGCTTCATCGCCATCAGCTCGTCGTCGACGGCGTGGAACCTGTTCATGTGCTCGTTCTGCACCAGGCTGATCGACTCGATGCCACCGCCGATCGCGATCTCGACGCCGTCGAGCATGACAGAGCGGGCGGCGACCGCGATCGCCTGCAGGCCGGAGGCGCATTGCCGATCGATGGTGGTGCCGGCGACCGTCACCGGCAGCCCGGCGCGGATGGCACCCTTGCGCGCGACGTTCATCACCATGGTACCCTGCTGCATCGCGCAGCCCATCACCACGTCCTCGACCTCGCCGGGCGCGATGCCGGCACGCTTCACCGCTTCGGCCATCACATGGCCGGCCAAAGTCGGGCCGTCGGTGTTGTTGAGCGCGCCGCGATAGGCCTTGCCGACGCCGGTGCGCGCAGTGGAAACGATGACTGCATCCTGTGACATGCTTGCCTCTCTGGCTTAGGCGACCGCGTCGAGCTGCGCATAACGCAGCACGTGATAGGCGGGATCGCCGAACTGGATGTTGATGGAGGAAATCCGCTTGAAGTAATGGCCGACATTGAGCTCGTCGGTCATGCCCATGCCGCCATGCAGCTGCACCGCCTGGTCGGCGACGAACTTGCCGGCATATCCGATCTTCGACTTGGCGCCGGAGGCGAGCCGAGACACGCCGGCCTCATCGTCGCTGAGACTGAGGCTCAGATGCTGCATCAGCGACAACGCCTCCTGATGCGCGATGAACATGTCGACCATCCGGTGCTGCAGCACCTGGAAGCTGCCGATCGTGACGCCGAACTGCTTTCGCGTCTTGGAATAGTCCAGCGTCGCGGCGTTCAGTTCGCCGATCGCGCCGACCGCCTCGGCGCAGAGCGCGCCGATCGCGCGGTTACGGCAGGCTTCCAGCGCGGCGACGCCCCCGCCTTCGCTGCCCAGCAATTCCGCGCGCACGCCGCGCAGGCTGATCTCGGCCGCCCTTCGGCCATCGATCGTCCTGAAGCTTTGCAGATCGAGATTGGCGGCGCGGCGATCGACGACGAACAGGCTGACGCCGCCGCGATCGTGACGATGACCCGCGGTGCGCGCGGAGACGATCAGATAATCCGCCCACGGCGCGGCCAGCACCGCCGTCTTCTCCCCGGTCAGCACGTAATCGTTGCCCTCGCGGCGCGCCGTGGTGGTGACGGTGGCGAGATCGAAGCGCGAGCCCTTCTCGGTCCAGGCCAGCGCCCAAAGTTTCGTGCCTGCGATGATGTCGGCAATGAACGCTTGCCTCTGCGCGTCGGAACCTGCCTGCTCGATCAAGCCACCCGCAACGACGACCGTCTCGACGAACGGCTCGACCACGAGATGCCGGCCGAACTCCTGCATGATGATCATGGTCGACAGCGGCCCGCCGCCGAGCCCTCCGACCGCTTCCGAGAACGGCGCGGCGAGTAGGCCGAGCTCGGCGAACTCAGCCCATTGCTTGCGGCCCAACCCCTCTTCGCTCGCGACGATCTTGCGGCGGGCGTCGAAATCATACTGGTCGCGCAGCAGCCGCTGGACGCTGGACCGCAACAATTCCTGCTCTTCCGTGAACTGGATATCCATCCGATCCTCGTTGCTTGTGGCTAGAGTCCAAGCACCGCCTTGGCGATGATGTTGCGCTGGATCTCGTTAGACCCGCCGTAGATCGAGAGCTTGCGCGAGTTCAGATATTTCTCAGACGCCGTGTGGCCGTAGTCGGGGCCCGGCATGAAGTGATTGGCGCTGACCGGATGCTCGCGGATCGCAAGCCCGTAATTGCCGATCGCCCGATGCGTCAGCTCAGTGATGTTCTGGAAGATTTCGGTGCCCCGGATCTTGAACAACGAGGCGGCCGGTCCCGGGTCGATGCCGCGCGCCATCTGGCCGACGACGCGAAGCTCGGTCGCCTCCAGCGCCAGCACGTCGAGCTCGACGCGGGCGATGTCCCGGATGAATTCCAGATGCGCCGGATCGTCTTCGGGGATCTCCGCCTTCACGATCTTCTTCAGCCGCGCGATGTAGCGCGTCGAGCGGCCGATGCCGGCCATGCTGGTACGCTCATTGCCGAGCAGGAATTTGGCGTAGGTCCAGCCCTTGTTTTCCTCGCCGATCAAGTTCTCGGCGGGAACGCGCACGTTCTCCAGGAAGACGTCGTTGACCTCGTGCGAGCCGTCGATGGTGATGATCGGGCGCACGGTGACGCCGGGCGACTTCATGTCGATCAAGAGGAACGAGATGCCGGACTGCGGCTTGGCCGTGGGATCGGTGCGCACCAGGCAGAAGATCCAGTCGGCGTGCTGCGCCAGCGTGGTCCAGGTCTTGTGGCCGTTGACGATGTAGTGGTCGCCGTCACGCACCGCCTTGGTGCGGACGGTCGCGAGGTCGGAGCCGGAGCCCGGCTCTGAATAGCCCTGGCACCACCAATCCTCGCCGGACAAGATGCGCGGCAGGAATTTCTTCTTCTGCGCATCGTTGCCGAAGGTGTAGATCACCGGGCCGACCATGGTGACGCTGAACGCCAGCGGCGGCATCGTGCCGGCGCGCGTCGTCTCCTGCTCGAAGATGAAGCGGCGGGTGATCGACCAGCCGGGCCCGCCATATTCCTTAGGCCAGAGCGGCGCGATCCAGCCCTTCTTGTGCAGGATGCGATGCCACAGCAGCATCTGCTCCTTGGAGAGATCGGTCTCCGGATTGGCGACGCGCATCTCCGCCGGGTAATTGTCCTTGATGAAGGCGCGAACCTCATCGCGGAACGCCGCATCTTCAGGGGATAGCGCGAGCTCCATCTGACCGGCTCCCTACCACTTCTCGCCGAAGGGCCGGATTTCCAGCTCGAAGGTCCAGGCGCTCTTCGGCTGCTGATAGAGCTGCCAATAGGCGCCCGCGACCGATGCCGGCGGCATCAAGAGATCGGGATCGTCGAGCGCGTTCGGGCCGAGCGCCTCGATGCGGCGCTGCCGGACCCATTCGGTATCGACGCCGGAATCGATGATCAGATGCGCGACATGGATGTTCTTCGGCCCCAACTCGCGCGCCATTGCCTGCGCCACGGCGCGCAGACCGAACTTTGCGCTGGCAAACGCGGCATAGCCGCTGCCGCCGCGGAGTGACGCGGTCGCGCCGGTGAAGAAGATGTTGCCCTCGCCGCGCGGCATCATCAGCCGCGCCGCCTCGCGCCCAGCCAGGAAGCCGGAGTAGCAGGCCATCTCCCAGACCTTGCGGAACACGCGCTCGGTGGTTTCCAGGATCGGGAAATTGACGTTGGCGCCGATATTGAAGATGCAAACCTCGAGCGGCGCATGCTTGTCGGCATCGTTGAGGAAGGCCGTGATCTCCTCTTCCTTGCGCGCATCGAGCGAGCGGGCATGGATCTCGCCGCTGGCGGCCTCGATCTCCTTGACCAGCGGCGCCAGCTTGTCGCCGTTGCGGCGGCCGGCGAAGATCGTAAAGCCTTCGGAGGCGAACTTCTTGGCAATCTCGCCGCCGATAAAATCACCGGCACCAATGACGGCCACCGTCCTGTTTCTCTTCTGCATGGTGTTCTCCGGTCTTGTTTGAGTGAACTGGCTTGCGGCGACGGCTCGGCCTCAGCCGCGCAGCGACTCCGCGAGCTTGTGCTTCAGCAACTTGCCCGTCGATGTCGCGGGCAGCGCGTCCATCAGGATAATCTCCGACGGCCGCTTGTACGAGGTGAGTTGCGGGGCAATATGCGCCATCAGGTCCTGTACCGTGGCGGTCGAACCCTTGATCAGCTGCACAAAGGCAACCACCTCTTCGTTGCCCTCGACCGGCCGGCCGACCACGGCGCACTGCACCACGGCGTCGTGCGTGCTCAGCACCGCCTCGATCTCGGCCGGATAGACGTTGAACCCGGAGCGGATGATCATCTCCTTGGTCCGCCCGACGATATAGAGCGCATCATTCTCGAAGCGGGCCAGATCGCCGGTGTTGAACCAGCCGTCGCGGTCGATCGCCTTCGCCGTCAGGTCGGGCGCGCGGTAATAGCCGCGCATCACGTTGGGGCCGCGAACATGCAGCTCGCCGACTTCGCCTGACGCAACCGGCTTGAGGTCGCGGCCGATCAGCTTGGCCTCGAGGCCGGGCATGACGGTGCCGACCGCATGGTCAGCCCGCGGATTGTCGGGGCGGACGCCGGAGATGCCCGGCGAGCATTCGGTGATGCCATAGCCGTTGAGCAGCGGCAGCCCGAGCTCCTGCTCGACCCGGGATTTGAGATCGAGGTCGAGCGGCGCGCCGGCCACCGAGATCACCCGCAACCGGCCGCGATCGAGCTTCGGCAGGCCGGTATTGCGCCGGTATTCGAGCAGACGCTGATAGGTCGCGGGCACGCCGTTCAGGATCGTGATGCCCTCTTCAGTCATCGCCTTGACCAGCGCGGCCGGATCGTATTTCGCCACCAGACGCACGGTGGCGCCGATCATCAGGGTCATGGTCAGCAACGAGATGCCGACGATATGCGAGATCGGGAGCACGCAATACTGCACGTCATCGGCCGCCATCTTTCGGAAGCTTGCCGTCGCCCGGGCGCTGAACAAGAGATTGCGATGGGTCAGCATCACGCCCTTCGGCGTGCCCGTAGTGCCGGAGGTGTAGATGAGAACTGCAACCTGGTTGGCGCCGTCGGCCTCGACCGGCTCCGCCACGGTTGCCAGGTTCAAACCGGTGACGGCGATGCCGCGGAGCGGACCGACATCCTGCACGGCGGCCTCGTAACGCGCGGCATGCGTAGCCGCCTCCTTCGAGACCTCGGCGGTCAGCAGCACGCGGCGGGCGCCGCTGTGATCCCTGATCTGGTCGAGCTCACGCGGCGACAGCCGGGGATTGACCACGATGGACCAAGCATCGAGCCGGCTCGCCGCCAGCAGCAGGCAGGCGAGCGGGATCGAATTCTCGCTCACGATCATCATGCGGTCGCCGGCGCGGATGCCGAGCGCCCGCAGCGCCTCAGCGACGCGACTGACCGCCCGATCGAGCTCGCGGTAGGTCAGCCGCACCTTGTCGTCGATCAGCGCCGGATGATCCGGCGTCGCCCCGACGTGGTGATCGATCACCTCGTGGATGCGGTTCGGCAAGCCTTCCACACTTCCTTCAAACTGGGTCGACGCCTGCACTGAAACCTCCCTGTGACAGCCCTTTGGGCCTGATTTGTTGTCTTGAGGAATTTTCCCGCTCAGGCGGTCTTGCGCCGCCCCGCGGCCAGCTGCGCGACGATCTCGTCCTCGACCTCGCGCAGCTTGTCCTTGCCGAAGAAGATCTCGTCGCCGACGAAGAAGGTCGGTGAGCCGAACGAGCCGCGCGCCACCGCGTTGCTGGTGTTGTCGATCAGCTTCTTCTTCACCTCGTCCTGCTGGGCGCGGGCGATGATGCGGTCGATATCGAGGCCGGAGGACAGGAACGCTTCGCGGAACACCTGCGGATCGTCCATCTTCTTGGGCTCGGACCACATGTGGTGATAGGCGGCGCGAAAGTACGGTTCGAACAGCCCTTCGAAATCGGCAGCGACGACGCCGCGCATCAGCATCAGCGTGTTGACCGGAAAGAACGGGTTGGTCTTGAACGTCGTGATGTTGTAGCGGCGCAGGAAGCGCTCGGTCTCGAGCGCGTTGTATTCGGGCTTGTTCTTGATGCCGCGCAACGACTCGCCGGGCGACATGTTGCCGGTCGCCTTGTAGACGCCGCCGAGCAGCACCGGGATGTAGTCGAACTTCACGCCGGTGCGCTTCTCGATTTCGGGCAGCGCCTGCTCCGCCAGATAGGCGTTCGGACTTCCAAAATCGAAATGGAATTCGACCTTGAGCGGAGCAACCATGGAACGCCCTTCCCCTTGAGTACCAGCAGCCCTCAGCCGCCGCGTTGATCGAGCCGGGACCTTAAGTTCTATTTTAGAACTGTCAATATGATATTTGTCATCCAATGACTAAGTCACGGCTGCACGCGAGGCATCCTATTGAAATTGCGTTAGTTCTGTTTTAGAATTTTACTAAGCGATATCGTTGCTGACCGCAGGAGATGCTGATGAAATGGGATGCCCTCGAGGAGGAGCCGTGCTCGGTGGCCCGCACGGTGGCTGTCATCGGCGACCGCTGGAGCCTCTTGGTCCTGCGCGAATGTTTCCTGCGCATCCGCAGGTTCGATGACTTCCAGGCCTCGCTCGGGATCACGCGGCATCTGCTCGCCGACCGGCTGAAGAAGCTGGTGCGGTTCGGCGTGCTGCGCAAGATCCCCTATCAGGAGGCGCCGAAGCGCTACGAATACATCCTGACGCAGAAGGGCCTCGACCTTTATCCGATCATCATGTCGATCGTGCACTGGGGCAACGTCCACATGGTCGATTCGCGCGGCCGGCCGATGCTGCACGAACACAAGACCTGCAAGAAGATGTTCGATCCCGTCATGGTCTGTTCGGAATGCGGCGAGCCGCTGAGCGCGAAGGCGGTCCACGTGCATCCGGGCCCGGGTGCGCGGAAATCCTCACCCGTGCACGCCAAGGCGCACGAGCGGGCCAGGCGTGCCGCTGACTAGACCTGGATGCTGTTCGCGAAGCCGGCGCCCAGCGCTGGCGGCTACTCAGCCTGACGGCGCAGCCATCAGCGCGACATTGCCGCCAAGCAGGCAGCCGACGGCACGGCCGCCAGCGAAGCCGATGCGGACCCGAATCTCGGACAGCCGCCCCATCGCCCTGCCCTGCAGGATTCGAATCTCGTCGTCATCAGGAGCGACCAGGCCGTAGTCGAGCAGGCCGAACGCCAGCGCCGCGGCCGCAATGCCGGTCGCGGCATCCTCACGATAGCCGGAGGAGCGCGGGAATTGCCGCGCCTCGAACAGGCGAGCCTTTCGGTCGATCACGGCGAATGGATAGAGCCCGGTCGATCCGATCCGGCCGCAGACCGCCTCGACTTGCTCGGCCGCGGGATCGAGCGCATTCAGCGCGTCGGGAGAACGCATCGGAACGAGTGTCTTGATCCGCGATGTGACGGCATTGCAGGCCATTCCCGCGCCCATCGCGTCGGGCCCGACCGCGAGCGCCCGCAGCACGTCGTCGCGTTGCGCCGTGGTGAGCGGAACGGTCTTCCCGGCCGGCTGGGTGATCTCGACACGCGGCTCGCCATGACGATCACGGCTGATGAAGCCGGTGACCGGACCGCTGCGCGTCGAGATCCGCATCGTGTCGCCCGGCAACTTTCCATGGCGCGCAAGCAACCAGAGCGCACCGATGGTCGCGTGGCCGCACATTTCCATCTCGTGATTCGGAACGAAGAAGCGGAACGTGGCGTCGAAATCGTCACTCTGCGCCGGCAACACGAAGCCGGATTCGTGACCATGGCGGCGGGCGACGTCCTGCATCTCGGACGCGCTCATGCCGCTTGCATCCACCACGATCGGACAGGGATTGCCGCCCTGCCCATCCACCGTGAACACGCTGACCAGTTCCGCTGTCGCCATGATGTCGCTCGCCTGTCTCGCCGTCCCTACTTGACCAGCGTCGCGCCGGTCTCCGGATGCTGCAGCCAGCCGAGCAGCGCCTCGTGGAAGCGCGCCGGCGCCTGGATTTGCGGCGAATGGCCGAGGTCGGGGAATTCGATCAGCTGCGCATGCGGGATCCGCTTCACGGCCTCCTTGCCCAGCACCGGATAATTGCCGAGCGTCTTGCGGATCTCCGGCGGCGCAGTGTCCTTGCCGATCGCGGTGGTGTCCTTGTCGCCGACAAACAGCAGCGTCGGCGGCTTGATATGCTCGAATTCGTAGAACACCGGCTGGGTCGCGATCATGTCGTAGAGCCGCGCCGAGCTCGACGCCACGGCGGCGCGGCCCTCTCCGCGATACATGCCGGCCAGCATCTGCACCCACGTCTCGTAGGACGCATCCCACGTGTCGGCGTAATAGGTGGCGCGCTCATAGGCGCGGATGCTGTCCGCGGTGACGCGCGTCTCGCGCTGCATCCAGCCGTCGAGGCTGAGCCACGGCACGCCCTTGGCCTTCCAGTCCTCCAGCCCGATCGGATCGACCAGAACCAGATGGTCGGTCGCCTCCGGATACATCAGCGCATAGCGCATCGCCAGCATGCCGCCGGTCGAATGGCCGACCATGATCGAATGCGCGATCCCGAGCGAGGCGAGCAGCGCGCGGCTGTTGCCGGCGAGCTGCTGAAAGGTGAACTGATAGCGCTCCGGCTTGCTGGACTTGCAGAATCCGATCTGGTCGATCGCGATCACGCGATAGCCGGCGCCGCTGAGTGCCTTGATGGTGCCGTCCCAGGTCGCGGCACAAAAATTCTTGCCGTGCAGCAGCACCGCGGTCTGGCCGTTCGGCGTCGCCGGCTTGACGTCGAGATAGGCCATGTCGAGCTCCTGCCCCTGCGAGCTGAAGCGATAATGCTCCACCGGATAGGGATAGTCGAAGCCCTGCAGCTCTGGTCCATAGGCCGGCTCGGCGGCCGATTGCGCCAATGCGCTGGACGAACTGAGCGCGACGGTCGCGGCGACGGCGATGTGAAACAGGGTTTTCAGGTGCATCTCGGCAAATCCAGAACTCAGGGGCGATCTCGTGATGCCGTAGCCGAACGCGTGGGCGCCATCCAGCGCCCAGCGATGATTTGTTCGTGATCTCCGCGCAAAATTACGCCGGATCGAACGCGCGGATCGGCGGCAGATTGCCGTTGAAGCGCTCGACCTCGACGCTGGTGAGCTGGCCGGTGCAGCCCTGCGCGAAGGATGACGTGCCGACGTCCCGCGTCAGCACGTTCGGATTGCCGTGCACGCAGAGCGGCGCATCCTCCTCGGGGTCCATCGGATCGTACCAGGCGCCGGTCGGCAGCTGCACCACGCCGGGCGCGATGCCGTCGGTGACGTGCACCGCGGCGAGGCAGGCTCCGCGCGCATTGAAGATGCGGATGATGTCGCCGTCGGCGATGCCGCGCGGCTTGGCGTCGCGCGGATTCATGCGCGCGACCTCGCGGCCGCGATGCTTGGCGTCGAGCGAATGGCCGCCGAAATCGAGCTGGCTGTGCAGCCGCGTCACCGGCTGGTTGGCGACCAGGAAGCACGGCGCGCCCGGCGTCGGCGTGTCGGTCTTCTCGAGCCAGACCGGATGGCCCGGACAATCCGCATCGCCGTGGCTAGCGATCTTCTGCGAAAAGATCTCGATGCGGCCGCTCGGCGTCGGCAGCGGGCGCGCGAGGGGGTCCTCGCGAAAACGGCGCAGCGAGCCGCCGTCGTCGAGATGCTGCGGCACCACCTGGCTGCCGCGCTCCCAGAATTCGTCGAAGCTCGGCGCTTCGAGCCCGCGCGCGGCGAGCGCCTTGCGGGTCGGCTCATAGAGATGTTCCAGCCATTGCCGCGAGGTGCGTCCCTCGGTGAAGGGCTCGCGGGCCCCTAACCGCTCGGCGAGGTCGGCGAAGATCTCGTAGTCGTCGCGCGCAAGGCCGAACGGTTCGGCGATCCGGTGCATCGCGACCATCAAGGGATCATTGCTGGAATAGCCGATGTCCTCGCGCTCCAGCGTCATGGTCGAGGGCAGCACGATGTCGGCGTGGCGGGCGGTCGCGGTCCAGGCCAGCTCATGCACCACCAGCGTGTCGAGCCGCGCAAACGCCTTGCGCAGGCGGTTGAGGTCCTGGTGATGGTGGAACGGATTGCCGCCGGCCCAATAGACGAGGCGGATATCCGGATAGGTCCGCGTCTCGCCATTGTAGCGATAGCTGGTGCCGGGATTGAGCAGCATGTCGGCGATGCGCGCCACCGGAATGAAGTCGGCGACGCCGTTGCGGCCCTGCCCGAGCGTCGGTCCGGGCACGGCGTTGACGCGGCGGCCGTAATAGCCGATCGCGCCGAGCGAATAGGCGTAGCCGCCACCGGGCAGGCCGATCTGGCCGAGCGCCGCCGCCAGCACCATGCCCATCCACACCGGCTGCTCGCCATGCTCGGCGCGCTGCAACGAATGCGACACGGTGATCAGCGCTCTGCGGCCGGCAAGCCGGCGCGCGAGCGTCTTGATGGTGCCGGCATCGATGCCGCAGATCGCCGCCGCCCATCCGGCGCTCTTGGGCTGACCGTCGCTCTCGCCGGTCAGATAGCGCAAAAACACTGGCCAGCCCTCGGTGTAGCGATCGAGGAAGGCCTGATCGTGCAGGCCCTCGCTGACGAGCGTATGGACGATGCCGAGCATCAGCGCGGTGTCGGTGCCGGGCGTGGCCGTCAGCCATTCGGCGCCGGCCTCGACGGGGAGATCGTCGCGCAGCGGGCTGACCAGGACGAACTGGCAGCCGCGCCGCTGCGCGGCCGCCATCGCGCCGCGCTCGACATGCTTGCTGATCGAGCCGCCGGCCACCATCGAGTTCTTCAGCGCCATGCCGCCGAACGCCAGCACGACGTCGGTTTCGGCCGCGATCTGCTCCCAGGTGACGTTGCGCTTGGTGATGTCCTCGTAGCCGGTCAGAATCTGCGGCAGCAGCACCGATGACGCGCCCGAGGAATAGGTGTTCACCGAACGCACATAGCCGCCCATCGCGATGTTGAGGAAGCGGTGCACCTGGCTCTGCGCGTGATGGAAGCGGCCCGCACTGGACCAGCCGTAGGAGCCGCCGAACACCGCGCCGGGGCCGATCGTGTCACGGATCCGCGTCAGCTCGCCGCCGAGCAGATCGATCGCCTGCTCCCAGCTCACCGAGACGAAGTCGTCGCGGCCGCGGCGATCGTCCGGGCCGGGCCCGCGCTCGAGCCAGCCGCGGCGGATCGCGGGCTGCGCGATGCGCGCCTGGTGGCGCAGCGCGCCGGGGAAATTGTTGATGATGCGGTTCGGATCGGGATCGGCGGCATAGGGCCTGACTTCGAGACCCGCCTTGCCGAGCCGCGCCGAGAACACGCCCCAATGCGAGGTGTGCGGCTTGAAACCGTCGGACAAATCGAGGCCGGGATCGGGGCGGCCAATGGTCTCGCTCATCGATGCTCCTTCATCCCAGGCCGGTTCATCCGAGGCCGGCACCTCGCCGCGCCGTCGCAACGTTCCGGCCAGTATAATGATCCAATCGGCGCGCGGTACCCGCTAACACGGATCGCACCGTGCCTTGCCGGCATGACTGCGGCTGACGGCGGCGGAACTCCCGCCGGGGCCACGCCGCCAAAATATCGAAAACAACCCCATGCAAAGGGCGCCGGGCGGCCGCCGGCGCCCGACAACGCCACTTGACGCGTCGGGCAAATCAGGGATACATTTCCAATATTCCGAAATCGTGCAAGTGCCCCGTCGCCCGCAACAGCGGGCGCGACGTATGCACGTGAGACCGAAACCCCTCCCCACAATCGACATCGCACCGGCTGCCGCAGCGAGCGATCGTCTGCGCGCTTGCCGCGCGCATTCCAGGGACTACCCGACATGGACACCGCTCCCGACATCGCGACGGCAACGGCGATCGCCGCAACCGCCCAGACCCAGGCTGCCACTCCTCCGCGGATCAAATTCTCCTCGCACGGCTTCTGCATCGACCATCCTGATCCGGAGTTCGGCGCACAGTTGATGGCGAACGCGCTGGGGGTCGCCGATCGCGACGCGATGGACGGCATCCTGCGGCAACTGGTCAAGGCCAGCGTGAGCGGCGGCAAGCCCTGCGAGGTCAACCTCGCCTTCATGATCTCGATGGTGAGAAGCATTCGTCCACGGGATTCCGTCGAGGCCATGCTGGTGGCGCAGATGGTGTCGGTTCATGTGATGGCAATGCGATGCGCCCATCACCTCGCGCATGCCAAGGACCTCGCCCAGCACGACAGCGCCGCGCGCGCATTGGGCCGGCTCGCCCGCACCTTTCCCGCCCAGATCGAGGCGCTGAACCGCCACCGCAGCCATGGCGAGCCCGCCATCACCGTGCAGAACGTCAAGGTCGAGGACGGCGGCAACGCCATCGTCGGCACCGTCACGCAGCATGCGAGCGTGATCGTGTCCGAGAACAGCCCGGCATCCGCGGCGCGGGCACTGAGGCCCGCGGGCGCGAGGCGACGGCGGAATTCCACCGATGCGGCGCGGGACCCACAGGCATGAGCGGCCACATCCAAACGACCGGCCCGATGCTGGCCAGCCGGCGTTGCGGCGCCAGGACCCGCTGCGGCGGTTCTTGCCGCGCGCCGGCGGTGCGCGGCAAGACGCGCTGCCGCATGCACGGCGGCGCAAGGGGATCCGGCGCGCCACGGGCGAACCGGAATGCGCGCAAGCACGGCCGGTTCACGGGGGACGCGATCGCCGAGCGAAGGCAGATCCGGGTGTTGTTGGGGGAGGTGCGGAGGATGCTGGAGGGGATGAAGTGATTGCGTTTCGCAAATGGCCGCGCGCAGAAACGACCAATGGGCCGCCGGGCGCGAAATCCCGCCGGCCCATTCCCGCTAAAGCATGATCCGGAAAAGTGCGAAGCGGTTTTCCCTCGCGACAAACGCGGGACGCGTTTGCGCGGAGATCATGCTCAAACAAAGAGCTAAAGCGCGATGACGATTCAACCTAATCTCATCGCGCTTTAATGGATCATGAGGGCTGCGGCGATGCCGAACGCCGTGAGCGTTGCAACGGCCAAACTCATCAGGGTTATCGCTACAGGCCTCGGCATACGTTTAAACCCGCTGACGCAGTAAAAGCTTGCCGGTTGCCGGACATCGCCGCGTTCCGCGAAGACAACGCACCCCGTAGCGGCCCCGCGAGCAAATATCCGGATTCCCGGCGGTCAGTGCACGAAAGCCAGCATCAGCGCAAAGGTGACCAGCGCGTAAGTGCTGGTGACGGTGATGCCCAAATACAGACGCTCCATTGCGGCCTCCTGCCCTCAAGGCGCCGCCCCCGCGCCATCAACTTAGCGCCCGCTCCGGCGCCGAGCAGCTGGAATTCCGGGTCATGGTAAATCTACGGGACCGTCCATCCGGGCTAGCCCCTGTAAGCTGCCGGCGCCGACCCCGTGGGCTCTTTGCGTCCGACTGAGGAAGTACCCCTCTCTTTCCAATTGCCGGCCCGTTGGGCTTATCACCGTGCAGAACGTGAAGCTGGAGGACGCCAGCTGCGAGATCGTCGGCAACGTCACGGCCAAGCCTCGTTTATTCGTCTGGTTGGAAGCCCTCCGGCATTCGAGGAGGACCGTCATCATTCGGCTGATTGCAGGCCGGACAGGGCGCACCGGCGCCTCCGCAAGCGCAGGCGTGCGGACCGGTCCAGGGCTGGTCCTGATGATTCTCGCACACCCATCTTGTGTCGTCGCAAAAGATGCAGCGAGGCTTGCTCATAGATCTTCTCGCACCCCACGAAAGAACGGATGCCGCACCTTGCCCTCGGCGGATTTGGCGCGGTACTCGATTTCGGCCAGCACCTTCGGCTCGACCCAGATCGCCTTGTGTGCAATGCGCTTGGTGTAGGGCTGCGTCTTGCGGATCAGCGGCGTCAGGCGTTTGCGGAGATCGGCGGCCGAGGCCTTGTCGAAGCCGTGGTCGACCTTGCCGGCGTAGATCAGCTCGTTGCCCTTGCGCCGGCCGACGTAAATTCCGTCCCATTCGTTGTCGTCCAGTGCAAAGCCGGCGATGGTCAACGTCTCGCGCTGGGCGCAGGTTTTCTTGACCCAGTCGCGGCTCCGGGTGCCGGTCGGATAGGCGCTATCCGCCACCTTCGACACCACGCCTTCATAGCCGAGCCTACAGGCATGCGCGAACATCTTGGGGCCGTCCACCTCGAAGCTTTCGCTGAACTGGACCTCGGTGCCAGCGACGAGCTTCTTCAGCAGCGCTTTGCGCTCCTTCAGCGGCAGCTTCCGGAGATCGCGGCCATTGAGATAGAGCAGGTCGAAGGCCACCATCACGATCCTGGTCGACTTACCGCGCAGCTCGTTCTGCAGCACGGAGAAGTCGGTCGTGCCGTCTGGTGAGGGAACGACGATCTCGCCGTCGATGATGGCTGATGATGCGGAAATGTGCCAGGCGTCTTGGACCACCTTCTTGAAGCGCCTGGTCCAGTCGTTGCCGCGCCGGGTGTAGATCTTCACGTCTTCATTAGCGATGTGAGTCTGAACCCGGTAGCCGTCGAACTTGATCTCGTGAATCCAGCGTGTGCCGCTCGGCACCTTCTCGATCGGCGATGCCAGGGCCGGCGCGATGAAGCCGGGAAAGAGCGCCTTGGTCCCGATCGCCTCGGGCTTCCTACGCTGAAACGCCACAACGCAACTCCACAAACAATAAGCTGATTCAAACTGGCGCAATCGCAATCGTTCCGACGCGGGTCCGCAAATGGAACGGTCGATCATAAACCGAGTTGGCCCTCATCGACAGGGAGGCCGGAATGGCAAAGAAAGCGAAGAAGCAGACCGCGCGCGGTCGCAAGCAGGACCGAGCGCGCGTCGCCGGCGGGCAGGATTACGAAGTGCGCTATGAGGCGAAGAAGACCGGCAAGTCGGCCGCATCGGTGAAGAAGGCCGTCAAGAAGGTCGGCACCAGCCGCAAGCGAGTTGAGCGCCGGCTCGGGTCGGCGATGAAAAGGTCGTTAGGAACGGCACCTTCGAAGCGACGTTAGCAATGTGCTGCTCGCGGCAGAGCGGCATCATGGATGAAAGTGCCCCGGCTCTTGCCCCCGAAGACCGGGGCACATTCTCGATCAGTTTGAGCGGCCCCGGCTGGCACCTCGCTGGGGCCACCGAATCGGCCTCAGAATGTCCCCTCGCTGGGGCCGTTTCGCTTCGGGGAACAAGCAGCAGTCCACGACGTTAAAATCGCCACGATGGAGTGGGACTACTACCGAGGCCTCAGCACTCACCCCGGGGTGCTGGGGCCATCTTTTTTTCAGAAGGTCGTTTCGCGAGCGCTCTTTTGTCGCGGTGGCCGTCAGCCGCAAGCGCGTCGATCGTCGGCCTAGTTCCGGTGCCAGGAAGGCTCGGAGTTAGGGCCTGGTCGGCAGCAATCAACCGGTACTCATTCGATCCCGAAATCGCGCTCGTTCGGAAGCGGAATCGGCTCATGGTGACTTCGTCCCAGAAACGTGTCGGGCTTGGGCAACCCCAGCGCAGCGTTGGCTCGGGCGAGGAGATCGTCCGCTGACCTGCGCAGCCGTTGGAGTTCAATCTGCAAATTCGTTGGGCGGTAAACAAGCATTGCCGGCTCCGAATAACTGGACTGCTCGTACAGGATTGAGCGTAGGCCTGAATATTTCTCGGAGCAAGGGCTTAGATGACCGGCCTCGCCGCTCGGCTCGGATCTAATGGGTCGTGGGCGCGGATATAGTCCCAATGATTTGCATGTCTTCTTTCCGCACGGTTACGCGGCGTCCTGTCTCGGCAGCGATCTTTCGGGCGGCTCGCATCGCGGAATCCTCGTCCGTCAGTTCGAGCAGGATGATGCTGCCTGTTCCCGAGAACGCGTCAGGGTTCAAGAGTTCGATGATGAACAATGGTCCCCCCTCCGGACGATCATTTTCACCGCGCGTTTATAGCGGCCTTGACGCACCGCAATTGCGCAGGATCATCCGATCTCGCACGAATCTGGTTCGTCAGCGCGTGCGCTATGATCTCGGCTTGTTCCTTGGTCAGCTTCTCGGCAAAGGGGCCATTTTTCTTTATCTGTGCCGGTCCTTTGAGTTCGCTGTCGTAGACCATCCAGCCAATGCTTCCTTGCCGAACGAGGAAACGGCCTCGCATCGGGCGTCCAATAAATTCCATTGCAACCATCTACCTGTGAAACGCAAGTTCACCGATTAGCTTGCAGGATGGTGTGCTCCGCATTGAACTATGTGAATCGTTGCGATCAACTTTGGACAAGCACCGCTCGCGCTTTCCGCAGCGAACTGAAAACGGCCCCAACCAGGGGGCCGCCAACCCGAGCGATACGGGTTTTCTTCAGGCAGTCGGGGGGCACCTTGGCTGACCAGAAGCGCCAATTAGACGCTCTTGTCCTCTCGATGGTTCCTTGCCTACTGCGCATATTTTGGGAGAAACTGGCGGTCGCACAGGAGCGTGCTAGCAATAGCTCCGTCGGGTCGCGCCCCGGCAATATCGGACGACTGGGCCTCAGCAACGGCGTTTCGGCGTGCTGGGGCCTTTTTGCGATTACCTAAAGGGGGCGCCATCGAATTGCTAGGAAGTCGCCATCTCGCCAGACGAGCTGACACGAACTTCGGCTAGCTAAGGGCTTCAAGAGATTAACACATGCAAGTGCCGGAACTTTCGTCGCCAGCATGATCCGGTGAACCTGCCTCCAACAACACAGACCGGAATCAGGTAGCGGCTCAAGCACCGGCCTCCCGGCCCCCAGAGGTGCTGGGGCCGTTTTTACAATTAAGGGGTAATCCAAGGTGCCGTCGGCGTTTGTCGCATTCCCCGGTAATATGCAGTGCGCTCTCGGACATGAGCGCGCGTGGGGACGGCTCTGGCGCGCACGCTAGCCCCGCAAAGCGCCGGAGCCGTCTCACGGCGGCGACGGGTGCTATCCTACATGAGATGGATCACCGGCTCATAGCGGTCCAGATGCGCGGACCGAGGCTGGGGTTAATAACCGGCTCGTGGTGATCGCCAACAGAGCCAGACGGGCCGAGCGCCGTCAGCCAAGCGCGGGCCATAGCGCCCTCGCTGAGGGCATTTTCTTGGGTCAAGAAAAAAGCCCGGCGCGAGCGTGGTCGGCTTCTCTTGGGCGGATGCGAAAATGAAAGAGGCCGCCAACTGAGGCGGCCGTAGCCCCAAATTGGGTCATTCCGCCATTTGGTCGCTCCAGATGCGTTCGCCGCATTTGCATTCCATGAGCCGCACGGTTTTCCCGCCGACAGGATCGAGGAAGGCACGGACGAGTTCGGGGATGTCAGAGCATCTGGGGCACTGCTGCCAGTTCATGGCTTTGTGCGGCGTCGTTCGCTGATCTAGAGTGGGCTGGTTCACTTCAGTTCTCGATGCGCTCTTAGTGGACTCCTTAAGTTACAAAGTGAACAGTTGTTCCTGGGTTGCGCCGCGAATCCTAAAAAGGAATGGAACATCTTGGAGCATGCTGTTCCAGCCAAAGACCTTTGTTTGCCTCGAAAAGCGCTAGCTCTAACCGGAACGACCGAAGGCCGGCCTCGGCGAGATGGCGTCGCCTCTGTTCACGCACCAGGATCGCATATCAATGGCTCGCTGAGCGCGATCCAATAACGCTATCGTCTCTTCGCTGAATGGCTGGCTCATGGCGCAGCTCCTCCTTGCAGGCGGGAGCGCGCTCGGTCTCTCAGCCACCGACGCCTACGGACAAAGCCTTCGCCGGTGATCGCGGGACAATGAGCCAGTGCAGCAAGCCTGGCAAGTTGATTTACTGTCCACCCGCGCCGGTCATCCCTTTCGGGACGACCGACGGCGAGCTTTGGGCCGGGCATCCCGTGCTAAGGGAGATACTGTCCTAATTAGGACACTCGACCGAACAAACGAGAAGGACCGGCAAATCCCGGGAAGACGAGATGACCAGGATGTGCAATTGGTACTGGCATTTCAGGACGAAACAATTCGGAGAACATCCTTGCCAGCTTGGGCCGAAGAGGAAGAGCAGCGCCTGCTACAGATGATCCGCGAGACCGAGCTAACCCAGCGCGAGATCGCCCAGAAACTCGGCCGCACAGAGGCCGCAGTCAGCGCCCGACTGACGATAATGAGGAAGCGTCTCGCGGCGGGGAGCTAGGCTCACTCAACAGCTTCTTCCCGCGAAGAATCTTCACTTAAGATAAGGCCGGAACCTAGATGGGACACGGCTCCTGACACGCCTAAGTAAATGCGAACACCAAGGCCGCGGCGCAAGCTCTCCATATGTTCAGGTTCAGTCACGACGACGGCGTCGAGTACAGCCTCATGGCGTTGGCGGCGATATCGTTCGTAGCGCTCATCGTAGGCGTCGGCGCCCTGTTTATGTGATGAGCCTGCCATCTCATGGATGATCCAACCGTCTTGGCCTCAGCGTGTACCCCCTCGCTGGGGCCATTCTTTGGGGCGCCAGCCTAACGGTGCTATCCCGCCGCCGAAAATCAAACCGGAAGCTCGACACCTCGCCGCTTGAGCAGGTCCTCGATCTCAATGGCCCGCCGGGCTTCGCGCGCTTTTTTCAGCAAATGCTCGCGCTCTGCTCCGGGGGGAAGACCTGCCGCTTTCGCCCTCGATTCCTGAGCAAGCCGGTCAAGCCGAGCGGTGAGCGACATCGTTTGTATCGTCCGTTTGCGCCGTTTCTTTACCATGACAGTTCGCCTG
The DNA here is from genome assembly GCF_054055815.1 of Bradyrhizobium sp. USDA 4503. Taxonomy (NCBI): domain Bacteria; kingdom Pseudomonadati; phylum Pseudomonadota; class Alphaproteobacteria; order Hyphomicrobiales; family Nitrobacteraceae; genus Bradyrhizobium; species Bradyrhizobium sp. USDA 4503. The sequence continues at coordinate 7,289,677 of NZ_JBSRXS010000001.1, read as the reverse complement.
ACATTCCAACTAGCGACCGTCAGAACCCCAGCCGCACGGGCTCGCATTGTCCTGGGATAATCTAGGCGCTCGAAATTTTTTTCATCCGTTAGGAACTGACGCGCCGGTGCTTTTTGAGCGAACAGGTCTCAGCTTGAATCTCGCAGCGGGTGGTCAGCCACTTTAAGACCGGGCCAGATTGGCAGGTCGCCTGCCTTCGGGATGCTTGTCGATTGTCCGCTTCGCTGCAGCGATCGCTTCTTGAGTACGTTGGTAGGTCATTGTTCTGATGGTTTGGCCGCCGGCGATCGGCGTGACTTCGACCAAGAACCCACCGCCGGGTTGCTCGATAATCACCAATCGGTGCGCTAGATATTCAAATTCGTCAGTCACGTTAGTGAACTCGTTCTGGATTTCGGAACAAGCGGGTAAGGCCTGGAATGTTCCAATAGTGAGGTGGGACTTTGGGCGCAGCATGCTCTGCGACGGTGTCAGCGCTCTCCCGGCCACCAGGTTGAGGGCGGGTTCATGGCGGAGATCTTAGTCGTCCGCAGTACCACAAGATGGCTGCGCTTGAACGGGTAGCCGGAGCGTCGCGAGCACAGCTTGCAGCGCATATAGCGCTCCAGCTCGTGGATCGGCGTCCACTTCGGCCGCCTCACGTCTCGCAGCCGAGGCATTTCACTTCGAGGTAGCGGAAACCGGCGTTGAGTGCATCGCCGAGCGCGGGCGACGGCTGGGCGGGCCCCTGAAAAGCGAGCATGCGGGCGTTCCATGCCCGGCAGGCCGCACCATCCGCCTCGAGCCGAGCCTCCTTGGCGCGCTCGGCCAGATGCCTGACCGTCGCTCCGAACAAGTACTCCCGAGATTTAGAGCCCATGCTGGTCACAAAAGCCGGATTCTCCTGTCGTTGCAAATTCCCAAGATATGGTCGCGCGGAACCGGTCCTGAGTACAGAAATCAGGCCGGTCAGTCGTTGTACTGGTTGCAGTCCGCGGCAGCGAGTCGATCGTTGTGCAATACGATCTGATCTCCGCCGTGGCAGCGATTTCAAGAAGACTCTGCAGCGGCCGCAACCTCGACTGCGAGCACCGCCGGTAACTGATCCGCCGACGCATCCTGCGCGTTTCAATCCGAGGCCCGCGTCATTTTCAGAAACAAATCTCCGGGCGAAACGAGCGCCCGAGTGTGTCATCACAACGGAATTGTTTGCTCGATAGACGGCACGACCCAGGATAAATTTCATGATTGTGCGGGGACTTGTTTTCGTCATCCTCACGCTTTTCCCGGCAGGCGCAATTGCCAGAAGCTGGTTTCTCAATGGCGTCGGGAGCAGCGGCATTTATCACATCTGGGAGTTCGGCGACGACGGCCTGGTGTCGAGCCTGACGCCGGCGCTGTCGCCGCCCGATGGCGTTCTTCATTTGGCGTGGCCATCCGCGATCGCGCCGGATGCGCATACAAGGCGTCTTTATGCGTCGGCCTATACGACGGGCTGGTTTCAGCTGCGGCTCTGGACGTCGACGAACGAAGGAGCCTGGATTCCGCAGGGAATCGCCTTTCAGTCGGACGCGTCCGAGCCCGGCGGGATCGGCCCGGCGCAGGTGGTGTATGAGCCCGGAGCAGCCGAGCCGTACATGATCTATTACCTCGACCGCGCGGCGAAGCAGATCAAGCTTGCGACCAGCGTTGACGGCATGACGTTCACGCGCCACGGCGCCGTGATCACGCCCTCACTGCCCGAGGAAGCGTCCGGGCTGTCGATCAGCTATGCCTGTCGGCGCGCGAACGGCGAATATGTCATCTTCTATCACGGCTACTACAACAACACGCAGAACGCCGTCGCGCTGGTTGCCACGGCAGATGGCCCGCACGGCCCGTTCACGAAGAAGACCGTCATTGCGCGGCCGGATGGTTTTGCGTCGACGCTTTCCGCCCACCGTCTCAATGCAACCGCCACCGCTGATGTCGCGGTGCCGCTGGGGATTCCCCTGCTGGTCGGTGGCGGCACGGCACGACAGGAGGCCAACGTCGCAATCAAGCAGGATGAGACCACGATCTGGTTCGAGCGGCCATTCGTGTTCGATCACGCTTCGGATCGTCTGGTTTCGGTCTCGCGAAACAAGGTGGAGCTGTCCTACGCCCAGGAGCAGCCGGACGGCAGCTGGCGCGGCGTCTTCTCGCTCTACAATCCAGATCCTGGCGTCGCTTCAGAATATACGACGGAGGGCAGCGCCCGATCCCTGACCGCGCCATGGTCGTATGCGAGAACCGGGTTTCGCTTCAAGCCATGGTATCGCGGCGGGGAAAATTCGACCGAGAACCCGACGCCGCTGCTCAGCAACGACGCGTGTTCGAGCTAGAATGGCAGGCGCATCGTGAACGCCGGCCTTAATGCTCCGGACGATGTCCCGCTTCAGTCGTGACCGTCCACGGTTCGGCTGCGGCCGACGAGACAGCCGCTGGGCTGACCGAGGACCATCCGCTTCAGCCCGACTATTGGTGGAGCTGTTCCTGGAGCTGTTCCTGGAGGCCGTTGCGCAATCGAGGACGATCTGCCAGTTTTCAACCTTTAATCAACGGGCGATCCCTATCGCGGGCACAGGATGCGACATGTCCGCCGGCGTGAGGCCAGGACCCGGACACCGAGCGCGTGAAGACGTCCGATGCCCGAAACAGGTGAATCTCAAAAATCCAGTTCGACCGACTTGCAGCGCGCCTTCGCGCAGGCGGTCGCGCTGCATCAGCGGGGTCAGTTGGCGGCCGCAGAAAAGATCTATGAAGACATGCTCCGACAGCAGCCGGACAACTTCGATGCGCTGCATCTGCTGGGCCTGATTTCCGCGCAGACCGGCCGCAGCGAGCGCGGCGTCGACCTGATCCGGCGCGCGATCAGGCTCAACGGCAACGTCGCGGACGCGCACAGCAACCTCGGCAACGCGCTGCGCGCGTTGCGCCGCTTCGACGAAGCGCTCGCGAGCTTCGATGTGGCGGTCGCGCTCAGGCAAAACCTCGCGCCGGCGCTCTATAATCGCGGAATCACGCTTGCGGACCTCGGGCGCCACGAGGAGGCGCTCGCAAGCTTCAATCGCGTGCTCGCGCTGGTGCCTGACCATGCAGACGCCCATCGAAACAGGGGCACCGCGCTGAGAAAGCTGCAGCGGCCGGAGGAAGCCCTGGCGAGCCTGGACAGGGCGATTGCGCTCAAGCCCAACGATGCCGGCGCACACAACGATCGTGGCAACGTGCTCAACGACCTCAAAAGGTTCGATGATGCGCTCGCGAGCTACGACCGGGCGCCGGGAATCGCCGGCGCGTGCTACAATCGCGGCAACGTGCTGGTCGAACTGGATCGTCTCGAAGAGGCCGTTGCAAGTTACGACAAGGCGATCGCCCTGCGGCCCGACTATGCCGAAGCCTACAACAACCGCGGCTCGGCGCTGTTCAGGCTCAGGCATCACGAGGCGGCGCTCGCCAGCATCGACAAGTCGATCCGGCACAAGGGCGACGATGCGGCTGCTTACGCCAACCGCGGCAAGGTTCTATCCGTTCTGGCGCGCTACCCCGAGGCACTCGCCGCCTATGACAAGGCCGTCGCGCTCAAACCGGACCAGGCCGACATCGAAGGCTATCGTCTGCACGCCAAATCCCACATTTGCGACTGGGCCGGCTTTGACGCCGAGTGCGACCGACTTGTCGAGTTGATCAGGACCCGGAACGCGACGACGCCGCCATTTCTGTTTTGTAGCGTTCCTTCATCGACCGCCGACCAGCTGCTGTGCGCCACGCGATGGACCGCGAAGAATCATCCGCCGTCCGCAAGCCAGCGCTGGCGGGGCGAGCGCTACCATCACGATCGAATTCGCGTCGGCTATTTCTCGTCGGATTTCTGCAACCACGCGACATCGCTCTTGATGGCAGGGATGTTCGAGTGCCACGACCGGTCGAAATTCGAGACGGTGGCAATCTCATGGTCGCCCAACGACCCCTCGGAGATGCGTCAACGGCTGGAGGCGTCGTTCGATCGATTTGTCGAGGTCCGGGACATCAACGACGATGAGGTCGCCGACCTGATCAGACAATTGGAAATCGACATCCTGGTCGATCTGAAAGGCTTTACCGGGGGATCCCGCACCAGAGTCCTCGGCCGCCGGCCCGCCCCCATCCAGGTCAATTATCTGGGCTATCCGGGAACGCTCGGTGCCCCGTTCATCGACTACATCATCGCCGACCGTACCGTGATCCCGGACCGCCATCGCGAATTCTACAGCGAAAAGGTGGTCGCCCTGCCCGACAGCTATCAGGCCAACGACGACAAACGCGTCATTGCCGATCGCGCGTTCACGCGCGGCGACGTCGGGCTGGCGCCGACCGGCTTCGTGTTCTGCTGCTTCAACAACAACTACAAGATCACGCCTGACATGTTCGATCGGTGGATGAGGATTCTCGGCCGCGTCGAGGGCAGCATGTTGTGGCTCCTCGAAGCCAACGCCGACTCTGCCGCAAATTTGCGAAAGGAGGCGGTCGCGCGTGGCGTCGCTGCGGAGCGCCTCGTGTTCGCACCGCGTATGTCGTCACCCGACCATCTCGCACGCCATCGCCTCGCCGGCCTGTTCCTCGACAGCACGCCCTACAACGCCCACACCACCGCCAGCGATGCGCTATGGGCCGGCCTGCCGGTGCTGACCATTCTCGGCGACACGTTTGCCAGCCGGGTCGCGGCGAGCTTGCTCCATGCGGTCGGCCTGCCCGAGCTCATTGCGGAATCTCCGGAGGCTTATGAGCGCATGGCGGTCGATCTTGCGACCGATCCTTCGAGGCTCGCGGCGCTCAGAACCAGGCTGGCGGCCAACCGGCTGACGGCGCCGTTGTTCGATACCAAACGTTTCACCCGGCATATCGAGGCCGCCTACACCACGATGTATGCGCGTCACCGGGCGGGCATTGCGCCGGACCATATCGTCGTCCCGGCGTGATCGTTGCTGCCTGACGGCAGTTGCTCGTCAGCGGAGCGCTGAGAGCGAAGTCAATCCCTTGACGTCCGGCCGGTCGAGACAATAGATGACGAACATCATATAACGACCCGACGCCCGGGCAGGTTCGAATCCCGGCCATGCCGGTTCGCACCAGGGCGCGACAGGAGAGCCATGCGTCGAATTGTTGTGACGGGCCTGGGGACGGTGTCGCCGCTGGGCTGTGGCACCGAACTGGTGTGGTCGAGGCTGCTGGCGGGGCATTCCGGGCTAACGGCATTGCCGGAATGGGCGGCGGCGCTGCCGGCGCGCGTCGCAGGACAGGTTCCTGACAAGGCCGGGGATGCCGAGGGCGGCTTCGATCCTGACCTGGCGGCCCCGCGCAAGGACCAGAAGAAGATGGACCGGTTCATCCTGTTCGCGCTGCTCGCAGCGGCTGAAGCCGTGGCGCAGGCCGGCTGGATGCCGGCCGAGGCGCTTGCGCAGCAGCGCACCGCCACCGTGATCGCATCCGGGATCGGCGGGTTTCCCGCGATCGCGGACGCCGTGCGCACGGCGGAGAAGAGCGGCCTGCGCCGGCTGTCGCCGTTCACCATTCCCTCCTTCCTGGCCAATCTCGCGGCCGGGCAGATCAGCATCCGCTACGGCTACAAGGGTCCGATCGGCGCGCCGGTGACCGCGTGCGCCGCGAGCGTTCAGGCGATCGGCGACGGCGCGCGCCTGATCAGATCGGGCGAAGCCGACGTTGCGATCTGCGGCGGCGCGGAGGCCTGCATCGATCCCGTGAGCCTCGGCGGCTTTGCGGCGGCGCGGGCGCTGTCGACATCCTTCAACGACACGCCCGCCCGGGCGTCGCGGCCGTTCGACCGCGACCGCGACGGCTTCGTGATGGGCGAAGGCGCGGGCGTCCTCGTCATCGAGGAGCTCGAACACGCGCTTCGGCGCGGCGCGAAACCGATCGCCGAGCTCATCGGCTACGGCACGACGGCGGACGCCTATCACATCACCGCTGGTCCCGAAGACGGCGACGGCGCCCGGCGCGCGATGGAGGCGGCGCTGCAGCAGGCCGGCTTGCGGCCCGACCAGATCCAGCATCTCAACGCGCATTCGACATCGACGCCGGTCGGCGATCTCTCCGAGCTGGGAGGCGATCAAGCGCGTGTTCGGGCGCGCGGGAGGAATTGCCGTCAGCGCCACCAAGTCGGCGACCGGACATCTGCTCGGCGCCGCCGGCGGCATCGAGGCGATCTTCACCATCCTGGCGCTGCGCGACCAGGTCGCGCCGCCCACGCTCAATCTGGAGAACGCCGATTCCGCAGCTCAGGGCATTGACCTCGTCGCGAACGTTGCGCGGCGGATGGCCATCGAACACGCGATCTCGAACGGTTTTGGATTTGGCGGCGTCAACGCCAGCCTGGTGTTTCGACGGTGGTCTTAAGGCGGTCGGGCGTTGCGCTCAGCGCACTCCAATCCGTTCCCCGTCCTGCTTGCGGACGTAGAGATGACGTTCCAGCACGGATTGCATGTTCTCGAACATCGAATAGAGATCGTCGCAATAAACCGACGGATTGTCGAAACCGTTCTTCGTGGAGAAGCGGTGCGGAAGGTAGCCTCCGCCGCAGGCGTTCATGAACTTGCATTGCCGGCACTTCTCGCAAAGATTGACTGAAGCATCGCGTGCGGCTTTCCAGCGCGGCTCGGTCCTGACGTCGTCGATCGCGTGATCGAAGATGTTGAACCGCGTGTTGGTGAAACCGTCACCCGCAATGCGCAATACGTCGTGGGCCTCCACCGTGCCGTCGGTCATGACCGTGCAAAGCTCGACCGGCTTGTGGCCCACACCTTCGGTCGGCGCGTTGTTGCCGATCAAGGCCGCGACCATGTCGGAAATGATGCGGACATTTGATGTCGGCGTCGTGCGATTGGCTTCCAGCCACAAGTCGAAAAGGCCGTTATAGAACGGGGCAATGGACGACGGCTTCTCGTCCACCGTCGCGTCGGGAATCATGATGTCGTAGTTGGCGATGCCGCACGCCGCGAAAAAATCCGCGTACTCCTGCGGCGCGTAGGCCGGGTTGCACACCGCGAGCGCGATCACGCCGATGTCGCGCGATACCAGCATGCGGGCGGCGCGTTCCACGGCGGCATGGGTGCCGGTCCCCTGAAACGTCTTGCGGTGAGCGTCGTGAATATGTGCCGGCCCATCGATGCTGATCGCCACCGAAATATTGCGGGCCTCGAAGCAGTCGAGCCATTCATCGTCAATCAGGATGCCGTTGGTCGTCACCGCGATCGGGATCTCGCAGCCGGTCCGGGATGAAATGCCCTCGCAGCCCTCCGCAAAACGGTGAAAATTATCGACACCCCAAAGCAGCGGCTCACCGCCGTGCAGGATCACGGGAAAGTCGACGAGGGAGTATCTGGCGACGTGCTGTTCGAGGCGCAGCAACAGCTGTTGCAGCACCTCGGCACTCATCAGCTTGGGCTTGTCATAGACGGCCGCATCGCGAAACCAGTAGCAATAGGAGCAATCGATGTTGCACCTCGCCGCTACCTTGACCAGCAACTGCGTGATCGGCTGCTCCTGGAACGCGACGGAATTTGAAGCGTCAACCGACATGCGGATTACCGGCAAGCTGCGATCGGGCTAGATCATGATGCGTTTCCACGGAATCGCATCATGATCTCATCTGGTTGTTTGAGCATGATCTTTTCGGAAAACCGGTTTCCACTTTTCCGGATCATGCTCTAGTAGCCCCTGACGAAGCCACCTCGTCGGAACGCGCCTGCTCCGGGATAATATCCGCCGGCCCTGCGAAATGCGCCGGCGCCCGGATAGTAGCCGCCGCCTCTGCGAAAGCCGCCCGCATAGGGCCCCCTGGCAAAGGCCCCGCGCCTGAAATAAACCTGAGTTGCCTGGGGCTGGTCGGAAATCACCCCCAGCTGGAAGCCCTGTACGTCTTGAGGGCTCTGTTCTTGAAAGCTCTGTTCTTGAGGGCTCTGTTCTTGAGGGCTCTGTTCCTGAGCGCCCTGTTCCTGAAGGCTCTGCTCGCGCACACCACTCAGCAATGCGTCGATACCCTGATGATCGCTTTCGATTGTCGCACCCGGCCCGTGCAGTTGCAGCAGGCTCGCCAAGACCGTCAGCGTGATCGCCATCGTTGAGCTCCTTTTCGCGATATCGCAATCAAACGAAACGTCGGCGCGTGCCTTACGCCGGTCGAGCAACTGAAAGTATAGCAGCGGATTTGCAGCGGAGTCTAGGTATCGCGTCTGATGCTGCGCCGATCAGTTCGCGATGGGCGAACGACCAGGGCACGCTCTCGCGCGAGCCCGTTCCGAAAGACCTGCGCAATCGTTCACGAATGTGATCGCGGCCAACGGCACCGCAATCCGAATCGGGAGCCGCAGGCATGCGCGCGAAATGGCCGCTTTTGCGTGCCGAAGCGGGTCAGTTCCGGGTTTGCGGATGAGGGCTCAATGGCGCGCCAATCGGAACGAAACCGCGAACTCTTATGTGATTGAAATTGCAATGCGACCTTTAACAATACCCGATTGAGGCGTGCGTCCGCACTCACAATTCCCCGAGCCCATTGGAGCGCGATGACTTTTCTTCGAATCGTCATCCCGCTCTGGCCCTTTGATTTGACACGATCTTTTCGGACAACCGCTACACGCTTTTCCGGATCATGCTCTAGTGACCGGCGGAGCGTCGGTTCATTTCCTCAAGGGGCTCGCGCAGGGCATCGAACTGGGTACCGAAACCTTTCCAGTCTCCCGCCTTCAATCGCTCCATCGCCTGATTGTAGTGATCGAGCGCCTGCTGCGCCGGGCTCGCCGTCCCGCCCGCAGGGGACACCGTTTCGGTTGCGTTTGAAACCGCCGGCACCGCACCGGGCTCCGCGAACAACGCGGCCAGGGCGTCAGCGAGCGTCTCCTTCATCACGACGTGCTCACCGTAGGCCGCGATCACGCGTTTCAGCTCCGGCAGGTGTCCAAGCTCGGCGCGCAAATAGAGCGGCGAGACATAAAGGATCGAGTTCTCGATCGGGATCACCAGCAGGTTCGCACCGCGTATCACCCGCGAGCCCATCTGATTCCACAGCGTGAGTTGTTGCGAGATCTCGGTATTCTGATTGATCCGTGCCTCGATCTGAAACGGCCCGTAGACAAGCTTGTCCTTGGGGAACTCGTAGACAATCAGCTTGCCGTAGTCGGGGGCGTCGCAACGCGCCGCGAGCCACGCGATCATATTGTCGCGACGGCTCGGTACCATGGGAAGCATCAGGAAGAACTCGGCCTGCGGCTCGCCGGGCAGCCGCATGATGATGTAATAGGGGGTCATCACCGAAGTGCCGTCGCCGCCCGGCTGTCGCGGAAACTGCCAGAAGTCCTCGCGGTTGTAGAATATTTCGGCCTGCTCCATGTGGTAGGTCTGATACAGCCGCGCCTGGATCAGGAACAGATTCTCCGGATAGCGGATATGCTTCTGCAAATCCGCCGGCATGGCCATGAACGGCTTGAACAGGTCCGGGAAGATGCGCTGGTAGGTCGCTGCAATGGGGTCGCTTGGGTCGATCAGGTAAAAATCGACCGTCCCGTTATAGGCATCGACGACAATTTTCACCGAATTCCTGATGTAGTTGAGATCGAGCTCCGGCACGGGCTGCGCTGAGGGGAAATAGGAGCTCGTGGTGTAGGCATCCTGCATCCAGAACAGCCGACCGTTGCTGACGACCAGATAGGGATCATGATCGAGCCTGAGGAATGGGGCGATCGTGCGCACCCGTTCCGTAATGTTGCGCCGGATCATGATCCGGCTGTCGGCCGTGATATAGCTTGAGAGGACCAGATTCGCGTCGTTGAAGTAGTAGGCGAACAGCGTTCTCCATCCCAATGCTCCGATCGGCACACCGCCGCTGCCGTCATAGGCCGCATAGACGTTGTCCTTCCCCTTCGGATAATCGAACTCCGGGATGCTGGCCTTGACGATGACGTAGTCGTCGCTCTCTTCGCCGAAATAGATGCGCGGTTCGTCGATCCTGGGGCCACCGTCGGCAACGGGCGGAATATCGCGCAAATAGAAGAACGGCAGTCCTTCCGTGCTCTTGCGGGTGACCGGGCTCATCACTGCGCCGTTGCCGTGCGTAAACAGCACGTGGCGGTTGACCCAGGTCTGGGCGTTCGCCGGCAGCAGGGAGGCCCGGAGTTCGCGGGCCGAGAGCATCACGCTCTGGTAGGAGCCGTCGAGCCAATAGCGATCGACGTCAAGATCGTGGAATTTGTAATAGGTACGGATCTCCTGCAGCTGCGCGTAGGTATTCGACAGCGGCAGCCAGTCCCACAGCCGGATGTTGTCGATGGTCGCCTTGTTCGCTTCCAGCGTCTTGAAGGTCAGCCTCTGTTCAGCGGCAAACGGCTTGGTTGCGATCCGGTCGAGATTGTAGGCCTGCCTGGTGAGCGCAATGTTGCGTTCGATGTAGGGCTTCTCCAGCTCCAACTCCGTCGGCTTGACGACGAAGTGCCGGAAAAGCGAAGGGACGAGGCTCGACAGCATGACAGAGCCGACGCCGACGAGGATGAACGCGGCGGCAAGAAGCCGGTAGGTGCACGCCCGCAAGTTGGCCCATGCGATGAGCGCCGCGATGATCGAAAGCCCGATCATCAACCACAGAGCCGGCAGCCCCAGATGGACATCGGTGTAGCTCGCCCCGACCACGACACCATTGTCGCCGTAGAGCAGCAGATAGCGGTCGAGCCCATAGGACCAGGCTTTCACCGCGAACAGAAGGCCAATCAGCGCCGAGCCATGCGCGATCACGGTCGGCGAAATTGAACGGTTGTGAACATCGTATTCGATGTCGCCGCGCACCCAGTAGATCGCTCCGGCAAACAGCGCGCCCAGGATAATTGTCAGCAGCATCCAGTTCTTGATCGCGATATAGGCGGGTAGCGAAAAGAGATAGAACCCGATGTCCTTGTTGTAGAGCGGATCCTGCGCACCGTAGGGCACGTGGTAGAGAAACTGCAGGAAGATGTTCCAATTGCCGACTTCGCCTGCGGCAACCAGCACGGCGAGCACACCCGCACCGAGCGCGACAAACCGCGGCCGGGCTAATTGGTCGCGCAGTTCTACGAACGGATCGGGCGGCGCCGTAAAACCGGCGACCTTCCCCGGGGCGACTCGGTTCTGTAGCGGCTGCTGCATGGCAAACAGCACCGCCAGGAGTCCGTTCAGCGAGAGGACGACGGTGGTCACCGCGAAGACGGAGAGAAAGACGATTGCCTTGGCGCCGATCGCCGTCAGGAAAACCTGTAGGTAGCCGATCGATGAAAACCACAGCCAATCGACCAGGAAGTCGCTCGCGAACGAGAGCAGGATCAGGCAAATCGTGATGACGATGGCCGCAACGATCAGCCTGACCACGCCACTTTGCCGTGGTCCTTTCCGGCCGGGTCCGGTAATCCCGATCGTCATGACTTCATCATAGCGGAAACGAGGGACGCCCGCCGCTTGTTTCGTGGTGGGGATTGCCCGCCAAGGCGCGATGAGGGCTCGAAGCTGCGTCACCGGGACGCAAATGAGCACAAGGCGGCAACTGCTCAGGCGGACCGCGTGATCAATCAGTCGTCGAGCAGGAAAGCTCCCGGCGAATGGAGCCGTATCGTAAAATGTCGTGGAATAGCGAACATTTGGCGCTCCCTAGGGGAATCGAACCCCTGTTTCAGCCTTGAGAGGGCCGCGTCCTAACCGCTAGACGAAGGGAGCGTTGAGAGGCAAGGCAATAGCCTTGAAATCCGGCCGCCGCAAGATGCCTTGTGCATTGCGGCGGGGATTTTGTCACGCATGCTTTACGAACGCCCCCGGGGGCATCCGGCGCCATAGCGCTGGATTCCGGGTTCATCGCCGCGCGATGCCCTCAGGTGTGCAATCGCGCATCCGGGAAGACGAGGCCGGGCGAGATGCCGCGCGTGCCTTTGCCGAGCGCGTCGCACCTGCACGCTACAGTGGCACCGCCCGCGCGATCGCATGATGGCCACCCTGAGATGTCATGTCGTCGTCGTGCACGGCCCTGCTTTCGCCAAATGGCAATGCAAAACACTTGGCTGTGAAGTCACCCGGCGTCCGTCTCTGCTAACATCGCAGCCCTTCACCATGCTGCGCCCCGCACGGCGCCGGACAAGCGAGAGGAGTGCTTGGAACAAAGCGCAAGCGCTTGACGGCCTTGGCGCACGGCAGATTTGGCTCACGAATATCTTGGCACAACAAACATCAGCGCGGTCGCAGGCCATGGAAGACGTTCCGCACCTCGCGCCGCACAGGTCAATAGCTTAAGCAGAGCGAGGACAGACCATGATCAAACTAAAAATCAACGGCCAGGAACAGAATTGGGACGGCGACCCGGATCTTTCGCTGCTCTGGTATCTCCGTGACGAAGCAGGCCTCACGGGCACCAAGTTCGGCTGCGGCCAGGCGCTGTGCGGCGCCTGCACCGTGATCGTCGACAAGGAGGCGGTTCGCGCCTGCATCACCTCGGTGTCCGACGTCGTCGGCCGCGAGGTCACCACCATCGAGGGGCTGCATCCGACCGGCGACCATCCGGTGCAGAAGGCCTGGCGCCAGGTCAACGTGCCGCAGTGCGGCTACTGCCAAGCCGGCCAGATCATGCAAGCCGCGGCGCTGCTGGACCAGAACCCGAAGCCCAGCCACGACCAGATCCGCGAAGCCATGGCGGGCAATATCTGCCGCTGCGGCTGCTACCAGCGGATCGAGAATGCCGTCCATCTCGCATCGACGGGGGTGTGACATGAATATCCGCACCAATCCCAGCAAGCTTCGCGGCTTCGAGAAGCACGTGAAGGTCGAGAACGTTTCGCGCCGCAGCATCCTCAAGGGGCTCGGCATCGCCGGCTCTTTCGTGCTCGCCGCGCGCGTGATGACGCGCCAGGCGTTCGCCTATGAAACCGGCGCCGGCAAGATGCCGCACGGCGTCGTGGTCGACCCGCGCGTGTTCGTCGCGATCGCCCCCGACGGCATCGTCACCATCCTGGCGCACCGCTCCGAGATGGGCACCGGCGTCCGCACCAGCCTGCCCTTGATCGTCGCCGAGGAAATGGAGGCCGACTGGTCGCGCGTCCATGTCCAGCAGGCGCATGGCGACGAGGTCAAGTTCGGCAACCAGGACACCGACGGCTCGCGCAGCACGCGGCACTATCTGATCCCGATGCGCCAGATCGGCGCCTCGGCGCGCTCGATGCTGGAAGCCGCCGCCGCCAAGAAATGGGGCGTGCCGGTCACCGAGGTGAAGGCGCAGAACCACGAGGTGGTGCACAGCGCGAGCGGCCGCAAGGCAGGCTTCGGCGAACTCGCGGCCGACGCCGCAAAGGAGTCGGTGCCGAGCGTCGAGGGCCTCAAGCTGAAGGACCCCAAGGACTTCCGCTATCTCGGCAAAGGCCAGGTCTCGATCGTCGACCTGCACGACATCACCACCGGCAAGGCGAATTACGGCGCCGATGTCCGGCTGCCCGGCCTGAAATACGCCGTCATCGCGCGTCCGCCGGTCACCGGCGGCAAGCTCAAGTCGTTCGACGACAGCGCGGCCAAGAAGGTGCCGGGCGTCGAGAAGGTGATGGAGGTCAAGGGCTGGCCGTGGCCGTCCAAGTTCCAGCCGCTCGGCGGCGTGGCCGTGATCGCGCGCAACACCGGCGCCGCAATCAAGGGCCGCGACGCGCTGAAGATCGTCTGGGACGACGGCGCCAACGCCAAATACGACTCCGTCACCTATCGTGCCTCGCTCGAGGAAGCCGCGCGCAAACCCGGCCTCGTGGTGCGCAAGGAAGGCGACGCCGATGCGGCCCTGAAGACCGCCGATAAGGTGATCACGGGCGAATATTATTTGCCGCATCTCGCCCATGTCAGCATGGAGCCGCCGGTCGCGGTGGCCGACGTCAAGGGCGACAAGGCCACGATCTGGGCGCCGGTGCAGAGCCCCGGCGGCACCCGCGAGGATGTCGCCAAGACGCTTGGCATCCCCGAGGACAATGTCACCGTCAACGTGACGCTGCTCGGCGGCGGCTTCGGCCGCAAGTCGAAATGCGACTTCGCGCTCGAGGCGGCATTGCTGTCGAAGGAGCTCGGCGCGCCGGTCAAGGTGCAGTGGACCCGTGAGGACGACGTGCATCACGACTTCCTGCACACCGTCTCGGTGGAACGGATCGAGGCCGGTCTCGACAAGAGCGGCAAGGTGATTGCGTGGCGGCACCGCAGCGTGGCGCCAACCATCGCCTCGACCTTCGCCGCCGGCGCCAATCACGAGGCGCCGTTCGAGCTCGGCATGGGCCTGATCGACAACCCGTTCGAGATCGCCAACCTGCAGTGCGAGAATCCGGAAGCGGCCGCGTTCACGCGGATCGGCTGGTTCCGCTCGGTCTCCAACATCCCGCGCGCCTTCGCGGTGCAATCCATGGTCGGGGAAATCGCGCATGCGACGGGCCGCGACCAGAAGGAGATGCTGCTGGAACTGATCGGAAGCCCGCGGATCGTCAACCTGTCCTCGGTGAAGGATCCCTGGAACTACGGCGAGCCCTATGACAGCTACCCGATCGACACCGCGCGCTTGCGCAAGGTGGTCGAGCTGGTCGCCGAGAAGGGCGAGTGGGGCCGAAAGGTACCGAAGGGCCACGGCCTCGGCATCGCGGTGCACCGCTCCTTCGTCAGCTACATCGCGACCATCGTCGAGGTGGCGATCGACGACAAGGGCAAGTTCTCGGTGCCGCGGGTCGACACCGCGATCGATTGCGGCACCTATGTCAATCCGGAACGGATCCACTCGCAGATCGAGGGTGCCGCGATCATGGGGCTCAGTCTCGCCAAATACGGCGAGATCAGCTTCAAGGACGGCAAGGTGCAGCAGGGCAATTTCGACGACTTCCCGGTGATCCGGATGGACGAGTCGCCTGTGATCACCAACGTCTACATCGTGCCGCCCGGCGCGGACACCCCGCCGAGCGGCGTCGGCGAGCCCGGCGTGCCGCCGTTCGCGCCGGCATTGATCAACGCGATCTTTGCCGCGACCGGAAAGCGCATCCGCGCCCTTCCGATCGGCAAGCAGCTGGAGACCTGAAGCTGGAACGTCGGACGAGATAGGTCGTTCTCATCGATCCACTGGAGCAGATCGATGAGAACCCCACCTCAAACATTCGGGACGCTCGCGGCAACCCTGTCCGCGGGCGTCTTGCTTTTTGCGACACAGACGGCGCTTGCCCAGACCGCCTCGCCGCCGAACGCAACGGCGACCCGTCCGGCGCGGGTGCTGCCCGACCAGAACTCGGTTCCGAGCAGCGGCCCGCCAGCGACCACCGGCCAGACCACTGGCGAGGCCAGCCGCGATCCCACGATCAAGCAGATGAACGACGACGAGAAGCGGAAGGTCGATACCAAGGGCAAATAAAGCAAGCGCGGACCGGGAAGCGGCGGTCTCCCCATCCGCCGCTTCCCGATCGCATCGCCCCCTATAGGTGAGAAGCGTTTTCGAACGGAACGAACACCGTTTCGCTTCGAGAAAACGCGTCATAACAAGCCGGCGCTTCGGTCCTGATTCAATCAGGACCGAAGCTCGGATCACGTGGCTTACTTCTTGTCGAGCGCGAACACCCAGATCACGCCGCCTTGCGGGACGTTGTTCTCGAAGCCCTTGACCTTGCCGGCCAGAGCATCCTGGATGCGTTGCGCGTCGACGCCCCAACCCGACTGGACCGCGATGTATTGCGTTCCGTCGACCTCATAGGACATCGGCATCGCCATGATGCCGGAGTTGGTCTTCTGCTCCCACAACAGCTCGCCGGTCTTGGCGTTGAAGATGCGGAACATCCGGTCGTTGGTGCCGCCGGCGAGAACCAGATCGCCCGCGGTCGCCGTCACCGAGCCGAACAGCTGCGAGGTCTTGAAGTCGTGCTGCCAGACCTTCTTGCCGGTGGCCGGATCCCACGCCTGCAACTCGCCGAAATGATCGGCGTTCGGTGCCGGCGTCAGTCCGATGTCCTCCGGCTTGGTGCCGAGCCAGAGCTGGCCGGGTACCAGCGGCTGCTTCTCGCCCGTGAAGCCGCCGCAGAAGTTCTCGTTGGCGGGAACGTAGACGAGCTTGGTGCTCTGGCTGTACGCCGCCGACGGCCAATCCTTGCCGCCCCACAGCGACGGGCAGAACTCGACCCGCTTGCCGATCACCGGCTTGTGCTCGGGATCGACGATCGGCCGACCGGTCTCGGCCTCGATGCCCTTCCAGACATTGGTCTTCACGAACGGCCAGCCGGACACGTAGTTGATCTTGTCGGGCTTGTTCTCGAGCACCCAGAAGATGGCGTCGCGTCCCGGGTGGATCAAGCTCTTGAACGAACGTCCGTCACGCTGCAGGTCGACCAGCATCGGCGCATCGACCTCGTCCCAGTCCCAGGAATCGTTCTGGTGATACTGGAAGTGCTTCTTGATCTTGCCGGTCTCGGGATCGAGACCGATCACCGAGCTGGTGTAGAGGTTGTCGCCGGCGTGAGCCGAGCCCGGCCACGGCGCAGCGTTGCCGACGCCCCAGAGGATCGTCTTGTTGTCCTTGTCGTAGGTGCCGGTCATCCAGGCCGATCCACCGCCCGACTTCCAGTCGTCGCCACTCCAGGTCTCGTGCCCGGGCTCGCCTTCGCCGGGGATGGTGAAGGTGCGCCAGAGCTCCTTGCCGCTCTCGGCATCGTAGGCGACGACATAGCCGCGCACGCCGAACTCGCCGCCGGAGCCGCCGACGATCACCTTGCCGTCGACCACCAGCGGCATCAGCGTCAGATACTGACCCTTCTTGTAGTCCTGGACCTTGGTGTCCCAGACCACCTTGCCGGTCTTGGCATCGAGCGCGACGACATGGTCGTCGGTGGTGGCGAAGTAGACCTTGTCCTGCCACAGGCCGACGCCACGGCTCGTCGGGTGCAGCTGGAACAGATCGTCGGGAAGCTGCCGCTTGTAGCGCCAGTACTCCTCGCCGGTCTTGGCGTTGAGCGCGATCACCTGCCCCATCGGGGTCGCGGCAAACATCACGCCGTTGTTGACGATCGGCGGCGCCTCATGGCCCTCGATGACGCCG
This sequence comes from Bradyrhizobium sp. USDA 4503, assembly GCF_054055815.1. Taxonomy (NCBI): domain Bacteria; kingdom Pseudomonadati; phylum Pseudomonadota; class Alphaproteobacteria; order Hyphomicrobiales; family Nitrobacteraceae; genus Bradyrhizobium; species Bradyrhizobium sp. USDA 4503. The sequence continues at coordinate 7,272,603 of NZ_JBSRXS010000001.1, read as the reverse complement.
GTCGAGAAGGTCCAGACCGGCTTGAGGTCCTTGACGTTGGAGGTGTTGATCTGGTTGAGCGGACTATACCCCTGTCCGTCATAGGTCCGGCGATACAGCATCCAGTTGCCGGGTTCGGGATTTTCGAGACGCGCCGAGGTCACCGAACTGTAGTTTTCGATCGGCCCCGCGACGGCATAGGTCGAAATGAGGCACGTGAATGCGACACAACTCGACAGTAACCACTGCTTGCTTGTCATGAGATGCTACCTCCCTGCTCTGTTTTGATTTTTTCAGTTTAGGTCATGCAGAAATCCCGATGTGGCCTCATCCTCCCTGCTGAGCACCCACCTTTCCGACGAATGGCGCTGCGACCGTGATCGCGCCGTCGGCAACCGTCAGCGGCAATGCCGCGAGGCGACGTGGCGCCGGCCCGAACACGACCTGCGCATTCTGCCGCGGATCGTATTCGGAGTTGTGACAGAGGCATTTCAGAACGTTCTTGTCGCCCTGCTCTTCCTTCAACCAGGCAGTGATCGGACATCCGGCATGCGTGCAGATGACCGAGTAGCAGACGATGCCGTCGGGGGCGCGGGCGCGCGTGGCATCGTCGAGTTCGCTCGGATCGAGCTTGACCAGCACGACCTCGTTCAGCCGCGAGCCCTTGCGGACGACCGAGGTGTTCGGGTCCTGCGGCCAGGCGCGAATGGGCGGGCCGCCCAAGGTCAGATCTTCCGACTTGATGACCTGGCCCGCCTTGTCGCCCTCGGCGCGCACGAGCCGATCCGCTTTTTGCGGCCGCTCATTGGCGCCGGGCTGTTCGTCATCATCAGCGGCCGCAGGCTCGATCGCGGCGAGGCAGGCGCAGCCTGCGAGCGCGGTCAACACCGCGCGGCGCGTCGGGTCGGCGCACGAGCCCGACAGATCGGACTCACCAGACGGTTCGATGGAAGCGCTCGGGTTGGATCGCGACATGGCGCAAGCTGAACGTGCAACTCGGCCGAAAAGATGGCGACACACCTTCTCGATGCGAGAACGCATGCGCAAAAAATACGCTGCAGCTTTCGGTTGATCGACGGCGCGGCTTCGCGACTGCTGCGATCAGGGTTCGTTGACGAAGCTCAGCCTGCCGACAGGTTTCAGCGTCTTTGCATCAAATGTGCGAATCTCTGTTGCACCGCCCACGTCAAGCGTGAGGACCAATCGTTCGCCGGCGACACCGGTGGCGACGATGCGCGCGCCTTTCGGCAGCGCAGCAGTGACGTCGGAAACGGAAACGGGGCTTCCCTCGCTGCGATAAAGGCGGTAGCCGATGGCAATCAATACGACGGCCACGGCCAGTGCCGAGGTCAGGCCCGCGATCAGCATCATGCGCCGCACCCGCGCGATCAGCGCGGCCTGGTCGGGGGTCGGTTCGGTCACAGCGGTGTCGGTCATCACAAGGCTCTATCTTTGCAAGTGTCTTCGCAACAAGTCTCTTCGAATGGCGGTCGGAAGCTGGAGGTCGTCGTCGCCGGCGACGAGGGCTCGGCCCGGCTCGACCGCGTGCTCGCGCAGCGCAGTCCCGAGCTGTCCCGGTCCCGGCTGAAGGCGCTGATCCTCGCCGGTTCCGTGACCGTCAAGGACGCCGTCGTCCGCGACCCCGCTTATCATGTCGCCAAAGGCGATACGATCATAATCGACGTGCCGGAGGCCGCGCCCGCCGAGCCGCAGGGCGAGGACATCGCGCTCGATATCGTGTTCGAGGACGACGACATCATCGTCATCGACAAGCCGAGGGGCCTCGTCGTGCATCCCGCCGCCGGCCACGCCAGCGGAACGCTGGTCAACGCGCTGATCGCGCATTGCGGCTCGAGCCTGTCCGGCATCGGCGGGGTCAAGCGGCCGGGCATCGTGCACCGCCTCGACAAGGACACCACGGGGCTGATGGTGGTCGCCAAAAACGACCACGCCCACCAGTCGCTGACCGCGCAGTTCGCCGACCATGGCCGCACCGGGCCGATGGAGCGCGGCTACATGGCGTTCGTCTGGGGCGTGCCGAACCGGCCCCACGGCACCATCGACGCGCCGATCGACCGCCACCCGCACGCCCGCGAGAAGATGGCGGTGCGCCAGGGCGGCCGCGAGGCGATCACGCATTTCGAGGTGCTCTCGAGCTTCGCCGGCCGCGACGGCAAGCCGGTCGCCTCGCTGCTGGCGTGCCGGCTCGAGACCGGGCGGACCCATCAGATCAGGGTGCACCTCGCCCATCTCGGCCATCCCCTGCTCGGCGACAGCGTTTACGGCGCCCACTTCAAGACCAAGGCCGGGCAGCTCGGCGCGGAAGGTAAGGACACACTCACTGCGCTGGGCCGGCAGGCCCTGCACGCCTATCTGCTGGCATTGGAGCACCCCCGGACCGGAGAACTTTTGCACTGGGAGGCGCCTTTGCCGGAGGATTTGCTTCTTCTGCAACGGGCGCTGGAAGCGGCGGTATGACGCACCCCTCCCGGAAAAGCCGCGTTATGACAACAGGTTATACCTGCCACACGGGGACGTGACGTCAGCAATCCTTCCCTATCACGGACAGTTTGGTGTATGTTGCACCTGCGCTGAATATCCAGCGCGGAACATCGCAGCATGGCCGGCTTTAACCCAGCGGCCACCTGCCGGGCCCGCCGCTATCGGGGGCCTGAACCACTGGAGGGCGCTCAAATGGCCCGTACAGCTACGTTGCCGGTCCTCAATGGAGAATCCGGCCTCTCTCGATACCTCGCCGAGATCCGCAAGTTCCCGATGCTGGAACCCCAGCAGGAGTACATGCTCGCCAAGCGTTGGCGCGAGCATGACGATCGCGACGCGGCGCATAAGCTCGTCACCAGCCATCTCAGGCTCGTGGCCAAGATCGCCATGGGCTATCGCGGCTACGGCTTGCCGATTTCCGAGGTCGTCTCGGAAGGCAATGTCGGCCTGATGCAGGCGGTGAAGCGATTCGAGCCCGAGAAGGGCTTCCGTCTCGCCACTTACGCCATGTGGTGGATCAAGGCGTCAATACAAGAGTACATTCTGCGTTCCTGGTCGCTCGTGAAGATGGGCACCACGGCGAACCAGAAGAAGCTCTTCTTCAACCTGCGCAAGGCGAAGAGCAAGATCTCCGCCCTGGAAGAGGGTGATCTCCACCCCGACCAGGTCAAGCTGATTGCCAAGCGCCTCGGCGTGACCGATCAGGACGTGATCGACATGAACCGCCGCCTCGGCGGTGACGCGTCGCTCAACGCCCCGATCCGCGACGACGGCGAAGCCGGCGAATGGCAGGACTGGCTGGTCGACAACTCGCCCAACGCCGAAGCCCTGATGGCCGAGAGCGAGGAGTTCGATCATCGCCGCCAGGCCCTGAACGGTGCGATCGGCGTGCTCAACCCGCGCGAACGCCGCATCTTCGAGGCGCGGCGTCTGGCGGACGAGCCGATGACGCTGGAAGACCTCGCCGCCGAGTTCGGCGTGTCGCGCGAGCGCGTGCGGCAGATCGAGGTCCGCGCGTTCGAGAAGGTGCAGTCGGCCGTGAAGGGCACGATTGCCCGGCAGGAAGCCGCGCTCGAAGCCGCGCACTGATCGCGCAGCAGCGAGCCAACAGACACGAAAGCCGGCGGCAACGCCGGCTTTTTTGTTGTTTGCAAAGTGGTGCTCGGCACGCACCTCGATCCGGGGCGTGTAGCCATCAATCCGCCTGCCGACGAATGTCCGCATCAGCCTCGGGTGCAGTGCGCACTCGCGAGGCGCACTCGGTCATGCCGGCTAAGGGGCCAGTTTCGGACCTTCCCGACAGGCTGCAGTGTCTTCGTGCAACGCCACCTGTTCCCCGGATGCGTCAGGTGCCGTAGAATGTCACGGCCCTTGAAGCGGGACGTGCCGAAATCACCGTCCGGGCAAACGAGCAGCACTGGTGCTATCGGCAGGCACACGCTCTCCTAGAGGCCGTTCTTTTTTCGGTTTCACACCACCGTTCACCACGAACTTTGCGCGCTGCATTTGCGGCCGCTCGTTCGGTAACGTCGGGAGAAAAGCGATGAGGAAGGTCGATCGAAGGTCCGCACTGGGAATCGCGTTGGCAGCGGTTTCGACTGCCATGATCAAGCCCGCCAAGGCTCAAGCCACGGGCTACAAGGATGCGGCACCTTGGCCAGGTGTCGTGGTGCGTGAATATGAAGGCGAGACACCATCCCTGATCCCAGGATTTAAGACGGTCTCAATGCGCGATGTCATTATGCAGCCGGGATCGAAGACCATGGGCCCCCCGATGATGAATGCCATGATCTGCCATATCACCGAAGGGGAGCTTCGGCTTGAGCAGGACGGAAAGACCTTTACGGGCAAGAAGAATTTTGTCTGGACCTGTAACAAGGAAACAAAAGAGCAGGCGTACAATGATGGGAATGTGGTCGCGATCATGCGGATCACGGACCTGAAGGCCTGAGGCTCTTTTTCTTCGCAAGAGATAGCAAGAGATAGATTGCAGGAGCGGATGGCGCACGCGACGACGCGCCATCCGCGTACAGGACCGCTTCGGGTCAGAAGGCGATATCCGTGAACTCGGATCGGGTTTCCGCTTCGTCCCCGAAAGCAGGCGTTCTGGATTTTGATGGAGTACACGGCCCTAATCGCCCACTGCCGCGCTTCGCCGCGACATCGCGATGAAACCCGAGCCGCCCACGCTCATTCCACCGAAAACCACGGAGTGTCCTATGGCTTCGCCTTCACCGACTTCGACGGCACCTTCAAGTAGCCGCCGGGAATCCGAGGGCGACGATGAACCGGCATAAACTCCAAAGCGACCCATTGATACGCGGATATTTCAATCCGGGTCCTACCCGATTCCGCAGTCGGTCTCTCCGTTGGGAGATAGTCAACATGGCATCACCTGGAAAAATCCAGGAGTACGGATCGCAGGCACCGGATACGATTGCGGCGAAGTTGTTCAACTTTGAAGTCGGCAAGTTCGCCATAAAGCCGGAACATTCCAATTGGCTGATCAGTGTCGTCGCTCCAAAGTTGAGGAGCGGAGGAAGCCTTACAATCATAGGACTTGCGAGTCGTACCGGCAGCGACGATTTCAACATGGAATTGTCGCAGAATAGGCTGCGGGCCGTAATTGATCTGCTTCGCAAGCAAGTGCCCAACAATTTCAAAGTTGCGCTCGAGGTGGCGAAAGGGGAACGCGCGGCCAAGTATGCAGGTGAAATGGATGGGGTGGAAAACGAAGCCTGGCGTGGTGTGATCATCTCGGTTTGGAATAAGCCAAATCCACCGCCGCCGCCGCCACCACCGCCGCCTCAACCGAAACCTCAATTTTATCCGGAGGAACGCAAGTTCTTCAAACGTTGGCTTGGCTTCGGCGTCAAGTCTGGCGGACAGTTGTTGATCGGCGGCATCGAGAGCACGACCGCGTACGTCGTGAACCTGGGAGATTTGGAGACCTTTGATCTCCAGATTATTAGCAGCCGGTGGGGACTGGGTCTTGGAGGCAGCGGAGGGGCGGTTGCTGTTATCGGCTTTGGTTTCAGCGTTCCATATGAGTTGCACCGTGAACCCCTGAATGACTGGGGCGTCAATGTCGCATTTACCGAAAAGCTGATCTCGAAATCGGCACTACAATCGATCCATAACAGCAAGTACTTCATCGATGGCTTGAAAAACGGCAGGTACGTGGCACCCGCGCTGAATACGCGTAACACCTTTACGGCTATTGGCTTACTTCAAAACGTGAGAAATGCACTCCACACGCTGTACGGAGGATTCGAGGCAGCCAAGGGCTCGGGCGTCATTGTGCTCGACTTGCCGTTTTTAGGTGTGGGACTTGAATTGTCCGCTTTCTTGACGCGAGGAACCATGTACGTCTCGAATCCTTCCCATTGGATTGAACCGAGCTGAAGGCTCGGACGAGACTCGCCAAAGCCTTGCCGCTACCGAGGGACTTCCGGTTCACCTCGAAGACCCGGCGTTCTCGATGGTCACGCAGGCCGTCAGCGATGGTGTCCGGCGGCCCCGCGACGGGAGGGGTTCCTTTTTGCTCGCCGCCGGTGTTTGCTCTGCACGGCGGAGAACGGGCATGCAGGGATCGCTGGGGGAAAAGATCGGTGAAGGCGCCTACTCCGAAGCCTACGCCTGGGCGCCGGGGCGAGTCGTCAAACTGTTCAAGCCCGGCTTGCCGCGGCGGATGCCCTGGTTCGAGGTGCACATGATCCGCGCCGTCCACGCCGCCGGCGCTCCGGTGCCGGAGGTGTTCGGAGAGGTGACCCTGGACGGGCGCTTCGGCATCGTGCTGCAGCGCCTCGACGGACCGACCCTGCTGCAGCTAACCCGAACCGGCGCGGTGACGTTCGAACAGGCCGGCGCGATCGTCGCGGCTCTCGCCATGTCCATTCACAAGACGCCCCTGCCGCCGGAGGTCCTCTCCATGCGCGAGTATATGGAGGCTCAGTTGGAGCACGACGACGGCAAGCTACCGAAGCACATCGCCACTGAAATCCTCGCGCTGATCGATCGCCTGCCGCCGGGCGACGGGCTCTGCCATACCGACCTGAGCCCCGGTAACGTGATCATGACAGCGGAAGGCCCAAAGCTGGTCGACTGGGTCAGCGCGATGCGCGGGCCCGCCGTCCTCGAGCTTGGGTTCTTGCGCGTGATCCTGTCCGAGCTCGGGCCGGAAGTCGCCGACAATCCGGAGCGGCCGCGCGCGACCAATGCGGCGGCGCAATCCGAATATGCCCGGCTCAACGGCATGTCTCTCGCGGATCTAACGGCGGCAATGGAGCCGTATTTGCCCATCGTCCGCACCTTCGCCGTTCTCGGCAACGCGGTGCCTTCGCTGCGGGAGCGGCTGATCCAGCGCATCGAAGCGACTCTGCGCTCGGAAGACTGAATGGTGACCTCTCCGCACGCTTCACAGCGCTCCGTCGCAATTCATCGAACTGGGTTAATTGCCTGGCGTTTTCGAACCTTGCCTGGGCCTCTGAGAGGGCACTGTCGATGGCGAGTCCCAGTCAATCATTTTCAAGCAAATGAGGAGTTCGACATAGCTTTGTACTTGCCCTGACCCTGCCATGAGTTCGCAACTTTCTCGCGGTCCCGCCGGGACAGTTAGCCAGATCGAGTTTAGCTGCTGCCGCGCAACCGCCTCGTCACTCACGCACTTGCTCGCGTCCTGGGGAAGTCCCGACGCTTTATCGTCAACGGAAACGTCCGCGCAAAGCGACTTGATGTCGAAGTTGGGAACACTGTCTGAAATTTGTACGGGCGGCTGACCAACGAGCGATAATGCCAAGAGCGCTGCCCTCATGAGATCTCCCTCCTCGTCCGGTGCGCCCAGCTGGAAGGCGGATTGAGCTGGGACTGACGCGGCTTCGGAGGCTGTAGCGGCCGCCCTCCGCCCACGACGTTACATTGCGCCTTTTTCCCAATTTCTATCCACTACGAACCGCAATGCTGCGGCGCGCTACTACTTTTGCGCATGCGATTTGCCTGCCCGTCTGTTGGTTAGGACCAGTTCCGAATGGCAATTGCCGCCGGCATTTGCCGATTTACGATGTGCTCAGTGAGACGTGATCGCTAACGCGAAAGGGCGCCTGTGACCGCGGTCCCTGCATGCTGGTGCTCTTGGCCGTCGCGATGGTGTGGGGGTTGTAGGGCTGATCATCCGAGCAGAAGAGCGCCCCCGCCGACGACGAAGAAAACGATCGCTAGACCTATCAGGCCGTACTCGACGCCATCCATCCCGATCGACCATCGAACGAGGAACCAAGCAAGCCCCAGCTCAGGGGGTGAGCTGGGGCTGCCGGGGCTGGAAGGCTGTAGCGGCACAGCCTCTACTCACGACGCTACGACTTTCCCGGATTTGATCCACAAGAAACCGCTGTTGCTGCAGCGCGCTACTACCAATGCCCCACGCACGCGATCATACGGTCTCATACAGCGCACCGACGCCTGGCATGCCGCAGGTTACGGTGCGGCCACCCAGCCCATTTTGAACGGGGCTGCTTCTCAAGTTGTAGATCTGGGACAGAAGAATTGAGTTACTGGGCGTCGGCCATCTTCGATCGAGAAGCCTGCGGTTGCGCGTTGACTGCCGAGGGCCGGCTCGACGGCGACGCCGGTTCCTGCGATGAGACGGCGGCGTCGGGCGGCGCGCCCGGGGATGGTCGATGGGCAGCTGGTGCCGGAAGCACGATCACTTTCGCGCCGACTTTCACCCGATCATAGAGGTCCATGACGTCGTCATTGGTCAGCCGGATGCAGCCGGATGAAACCCGCTTCCCGATCGTATCGGGCTTGTTGGTGCCGTGGATTCTGTATTCGGTATCGCCCAGATACATCGCCCGGGCACCGAGCGGATTGCCAGGACCGCCCGCCATGAACCGCGGCAGATAAGGCTGGCGCGAAATCATCTCTGCCGGCGGACGCCAATCCGGCCATTCTGTCTTGCGGGCCACGACCTGCTCACCGGACCATGTGAAACCTTCGCGGCCGACACCAATGCCGTAGCGCATCGCCTGCCCGCCATTCAGAACCAGATAGAGGAATGTGTTTCCGGTATCGATGACGACGGTGCCCGGCGGCTGGTGACTGACGTAGTCAACCACCTGCCGAGCAAATTTTCCGGGAGCGTCAGCGGCTTTTGGTGTTTCGATCCGGGGCGCGGGGACCGGGATCGGAACCGGAGCTGGCGCTGGCGCCTGAACCGCCGCCGCTACGTGAATGGGAGTCGACGGCGTAGGACTAGATGGTGCCGGCACCTGGTGCGCGGCTTGCTTCCGTATCGGTTGAACGCCGGCCGGCCGCCACAGCAAGCCGTACCCCAATGCGGCAGCGGCCACGACGCCAATTACAACTCTTCCGGCCACTGGTAGCGCGAGCGTCTCGGTCTTTCCACGTTTGGCCCGCTTACCCATACCTCTCCCCTGATCGCAATGCCCGGAAGGGGTATCCGGCAAATTTTAACAAGCTTCGAAGCGATGTCGCCCAGGCTGGAAATCGCCAAGCGTCGTTAACGCCAGCCCTTGTTCTGCAACACCCATCGTCCACATCCGATCGCCGGTTCGGGCAAAGCAAGGGCCGCCCAAAGGCGGCACTCGCGCAAAGATGCAACATCACTTCAACGTATAGGTACCAGTCTGGTGATTGCAGTCTTGAAAGGTTCCCTCTTTGATGACCGGGAAAGGCCCTAAGGGTTGTATCGTTGCGGTCATGACCATGCCGTCGTACTTCCCAGTCCCCGCGACTGTCTCTCTGGTTACCTTTCCTTCTGACGTCGAGAAGTACGAAAGTCGCTTATCACCGTCTCGATCAATGGACTCGCAGACCGTGGTGCCAGTAATCTTCCCACCAAGAGATGCACTAACCCCTACGCACCGGAATGTATCTTTGTCGAAAAGCCCACCTGGAGGATTGCTTCGGATAGAGCCGGTATGCTCATAGCTTCGCGCGATGTGGGTCTTGGAAAATGAGATAGTGTTGCTCGTGCCCGACCAGCACGCCGTGTAATCGAAGTTGCCTTCTTTTGGGAGCTCGGCGGCGAAAGCAGACGGTGCCAACGCAAAGACGATCAACGCTAAGGGATACCTGCATGCGCTTTCCATAGTACCCTCCGTATGGATTGGCAGAACGAACGATGCCAACGCGAACGTGAGGGGACGCATTGATCCAGATCAATGGATGAAGACGAGGAAATGTCCGCGATGGGTCAAGGCTGCCCTGGCCAGTCCGTAGGATAGGTGGAGCGCAGCGATACCCATCATCCCACCGCGCAGCACAAGCTTGATGGGTATCGCTTCGCTCCACCCATCCTACGAAGCGGACAAAACAGGCGCTCTTGGCTATGTCGGCTAGGGGGGCTAAAAGCAGACGAATTATTGCGCTCCGGCGCGGAGGCGGGTTGGCCAACCGACACGGACCAACGTTTCATCAGGGTCAGAGACCGCAAATTCGTGCATCCCCCACGGCTTGTCTTCGGGTGATTGCTGAAATTCGCGGGCCGCAGCATCAACACTCTCGAGGTAAAGATAAAGCCCAAAAGGGTTTCTGCCCGGCGTCAGCCATCCCTCGACCGCGTCCGTCAGATGTAGATAGCCGCCCTTCCCGTTCGACAGCATGCGATAGGTGTCGGGCTCTCCCGGAGCAGGCCTTTCGCCGTCCGGGCGCGCAAAGCCCAGCCGATTGTAGAACCGCTCCGACGCATCAAGGTCATTACACGGCAGGATCGCGATCAAGGCTCCGGAAGGGCTCATCTTGGTGCACTCCAACGTCACGCAACAACTTGCGTCCGCACTTCTCAATGTCTGAAAATTTGTCACCTTTAAGGTGGGAGTTGGGGTTGGGACAGCCAGATGACCGCTTCAGAAGGCGATATCGCCGAGGTCGGGTCGGGTTGCCGCTTCGTCACCAAACGCTAGCGTCCCGGATCTTGATGAGTACCTGCCCTACTCGCCCCACTGCCGCGCCATGGTGGCGAGCGCGCAGCCCTCGCAGTAGCGGGCATCCTTGAAGTCGATCCAGTTGTGGGCGTAGACGCGCTCCGGCGGGATGCCGTAACGCGCGCGCAGCAGCTTCACCAGCACCCGCCAGGCCGCGACCTGTGCGTCGGTCGGGCCCGTCGTGACGTCGGGATAATTGCCGGAGAACTCGACGCCGATCGACGTGTCCTTGTTCACCTGGTGATAGGTCTTGCTGTTGTCGATGTATTTGTTGTCGTTGCGATCGGCGCCGTCTGTGTGGGTCGGAACGAGGCTGTCGGCGACCGCCCAATAGACCGTGCCGTCGGTTTCGACCCAGATCATGACGCCGCGCCGGGTCGGGTTCTTGTGCTGCGCCTCGGCGCCGTATCGCGCCGAGCCCTGCGGCCCCTCGGTCTGGTGCACGATGATATTGCGCCAGGGATGCGATTTGGCGACGTCGCCCCAGGGCGCCAGCCAGACCATCTTCAAGCCGGGAATCTCGGGCGTGCCTTGCGATCGCGCGATGGCCGCGAGATCGGGCGTTTCGGCCGATGCGGCAGTGAACAGGACAAGCACAAGTAGTGCGGTGAGCAGGCGAGGCATCATCACGGAGATCCGGTGTCGTCTCTCGTTAGCACGCTCAGGCGCGCTTGCGCAGGCTCGCCTCGACCGTCTCGGGCGCCGGCTTCGGCTCGTAGGTCGCGTAGCCGTTCTTGCCGCCCTTCTTGGCGTCGTAGAGCGCGTGGTCGGCGGCGGCGACCAGGCGATCGGGATGCAGGCCGATCTCGCGGGTCCATTGCGCGACGCCGATCGAGACCGCGATCGGAATGTCCCTGCCGGTGCACTGCTCGGCATCGGCGCGGCAAACCTCGAGCACGCGGCGCGCGATCATCGCGCCTTCGCGCAGCGTCGAGGACGGCAACACGATGCAGAACTCGTCGCCGCCGGTGCGGGCCAGCATGTCGCCCGGGCGGAGCCGCGTCTGCGCCATCAGCGTGAAATGCTGCAGGCAGGCGTCGCCGGCGGCGTGGCCATGGGTGTCGTTGATGCCCTTGAAGCCGTCGAGGTCGATCACCAGCAGCGCGAACGCCTCGCCGTTGCGGTCGGAGCGCGCGCATTCCTCGGTCAGCCGCTGCAAGAGATGGCGGCGGTTGCCGACGCCGGTGAGATCGTCGAGCAGCGCGAGGTCGGCGACCTCGTTGCGCAGCCGGTCGATCGCCATCAGCAGGAAGCCGAAATTGAGCGCCATCGACAGGAACACCATCAGCAGGATCACCAGCGACTGCCCCGCAGAGAAGCGGAGGAAGGAGAACTCGCCGGGCTGCAGCAGCGCGCCGACGGCACGCAGCGCATAGATGCCGATCAGCACGGAGGCGACGATGCCGGCGAGCCGGGCACCGGGGCTGACGCGGCCGTTCTCGGACGATAGCAACAGCTTCAGCGTCAGCGCGAACGGCGTGACCTGGGCAATGGTGTAGACCAGGATGCGCATCGGCATGCTGTCATAGGCGAAGATGAAGGTGCCGAGACCGGCGAAGGCCAGCGCCGTGGTCAGCAGGGTGGCGCGCCAGGTCGCAGGCTTGTCGTAGAACCGCTCGATGCCCATCGCGGCAAGGCCGGCGGCGAACACCATCAAGGTCCCGGCCGCAAGCAGCGGCAGCAGCGAGTCCGTCAGCATCACGCGAAGCATCGCGCAGCTGGCCCCGGCGGAGGCGACGAGGGCCGACGCGGTCCAGAACCGCGCCGCGCCGAAAGCAGGATAGCTGCGCGCGACATAGGCCCAGATCAGCCCGAGCGCGAGAAAATTGATAATGAATACCGTCCAAAGCGTCGGAACGCTCAACATCGCCCCTGTTCGAGAGCCGTATCGGCCTCGCCTCTCCTGAAATGACCGTCTGCCGCTAAAGCGCGATGAGATCAGGCTGAATCATCATCGCGCGTTAGATTCTTGTTTTGGCATGATCTTTTCGGAAAACCGCTTCGCACTTGTCCGGATCATGCCCCCGGGGCGCTTCCTCAAATGACAATCCCCGTTGTCTTACGGAACAGCATGCGGCCGCGCCGCTTAACGGAGCGTCACCCACAACGTGCCAATCCGCGCCGTGGTTTTGAATTGATGAAGATCTGCGCATCCGCCGTTTGCGCATCGTTAAGCATGACGGATGCGCCGACGCCGCGACGCGCGACATGCGCAACGCTTTGCGAAAAAGCTGGCGAAAACGCGTAACAGTTGTGGATAACACGATGACGACGCCGTGACAGCACGCGGCAGCAGCCTCCGAATCTGCTGAGTTTGATATCGAGGATGTTGCGAGGCTGGCCCTCCGCCAAGCATGCCTCGGAGTCGCGTTCAATCCATGAAACCCTGAGAGGATACTATGGCTAAGAAAGCGAAGAAGGCGAAGAAGGCGAAGGCGAAAAAGGCCACCAAGAAGAAGGCCGCCAAGAAGTAACGAATTCCAGCCCGGGTAGCGGCTCTTGCCCTGCCCGGGCACCCGGACCGGGACAACCGGTCGCAGCGACGTCAACCTCGAATTCACCACCCTACATCGATCGGCCCCGAACTGACGGGGCGCAAGGCAGCAGGCGCAACGCCTGCTTTTTTATTGCCTGCGTCCGGGCGTGACGGCCGCGACGTCAGCGCTCCGCCAAGGCGAGCCTGGCGCCGAGCAGGGCAAAGCCCGCGGCAAAGCTTCGCCGCAGCCAGGCCATCACCTTCGGCCGGGTGATGACGCGGTCGCGCACCGAGGCGGCGAACAGCCCGTAGACCGCGAACACCGCAAAGGTCATCGCCATGAAGACACCGCTGAGCTCGACCATCCGCGCCAGCGGGTGCGGCTCGTCGACCGCGATGAACTGCGGCAGGAAGGCCAGGAAGAAGATCGACAGCTTTGGATTGAGGATGTTGATCAGGATCGCGGTCACGATCACCCGCCGGCGCGAGCGCGGCTTGATCTCGGTGTCGACGGCAAGCGCGCCGCGCTCGCGCAGCGCCTGCCAGGCCATGTAGAGCAGATAGACGACGCCGCCCCATTTCAGCGCCGCGAACGCCACGGCGCTGGTGTGCAGGATGGCGGCGAGCCCGAGCATCGCCGCGATCATCTGCGGCACGATCCCGAGCGTGCAGCCGAACGCCGCCGCGACGCTCGCCCGCGCTCCCCGGGTCAGCGCCACCGCCAGCGTATAGAGCACGCCGGTGCCGGGCGAGGCCACCACGATCAGCGACGTCAGCAGAAAGGACCAGGTCACTTCAAATCCTCGGCGGGCGGGACAGGCGGACGGGACATCGTCCGCCAATATCACGGCGACGGGGACGGCGGAAGCGGCTGCCGGCCTCCGCCCGGCGCCAGCGTCGACACCCCGTTATGACGACCTGCGCCATCCGCGATGCGAAAGCTCCGACGCCTTCATCTCGGCGACCCGGATCACGTCCAGCGGCGCCCAGGGCTTGGCCCAGAACAAGGCGCCTTCGGGCAGGCGCTGCCGCAGCGGCTTGCCCGAGGTGACGATCACGTCGAGATCGGGTCTGTACTTCTTCGCGGCATAAGCGAGCTCGATGCCGGTCATGTTTCCGGCCAATTCGACGTCGGTCATCATCAGCACGACGTTGTCGCCGTTGCCCTGCAACACGAGCTCGGCGGCCTCGGCGCTCTCGCAGGCGATGACGTCGAACTCGCTCTCCTCCAGCAGCAGCCCGATCATCTCGCGCTGCATCGGGTCGTCCTCAACCACCAGGGCCTTCGCACGGTAGGGCTTTGACTGTCCCATGGGTGTGGCTCCCTTGGTTTGAATGCTTCGCTTCGAGCGCGTAACATAGATTAAATGCCCAAAATCACTGGATGGTTCAGTTCCAATTTGAGAAAAGCGTGGAAATGCCGTGTTCCTCGCTTGGCAACCACCACCCCCGTTGAGATGGAGCTCACCCGACATGACCGCGATCCCTGGATCCGCCGCTGCCGTGACCGGAGCCGCCAGCGGCATCGGCCGCGCGCTCGCGCATGAACTGGCGCTGCGCGGCTGCGATCTGGCGATCGCCGACCGCGACGAGGCCGGCCTGCAGGCCGCCGCCGCGGAGATCGCGAAAGCGAGCCCGCGCAAGGTCACCGTGCATCGGCTCGATGTCAGCGAGCCGGACCAGATCACGGCGTTCGCGGAGGCCGCCGTTACAGCGCACCCCTCGCTCAACATCGTCGTCAACAATGCCGGCGTCGCGCTGCTCGGCGAGTTCGGCGAGTTCGATCAGGCGCAGATGGAGTGGCTGTTCAACATCAATTTCTGGGGCGTGGTGCACGGCACCCGCGCCTTCCTGCCGCAGCTTTCGCGGCGGCGCGAGGCGCATATCGTCAACATCTCGTCGATCTTCGGCATCATCGCCCCGCCCGGCCAGAGCGCCTATTGCGCGGCCAAGTTCGCGGTGCGCGGCTTCTCGGAAAGCCTGCGCCACGAGCTTGCGGTGGCGAACAGCCCGGTGCGTCTGTCCGTGGTGCATCCGGGCGGCGTTGCCACCAGCATCGCGCGCAACTCGCGCGCCGGCACCGGCGTCACCGACAATGCCCGCCGCGCCGAATCGATCGAGCGCTTCGACGCACTGGCCAGGACCACGCCGACCGCGGCCGCGCAGCGCATCATCGCCGGCATCGAGAAGAACCAGCCGCGCATCCTGATCGGCAAGGACGCATACTTCATGGACCTGCTGCAACGCTTCCGCCCGGCGACCTACTGGAAAACGATGCAACGGATGATGGAGAAGACGGCGGCGCGGCGGATCGCGCGCGATGCCGCGAGTGCGAGCCAGTAGCACGATAGCGCGGAGTAACCCGCGCACCGCCGTCGTCCCGGCGAAAGCCGGACCCATAACCACAGGATTGGGTTGGTGAGGCACGCCGGGGGCCACAGCGTCGTGCAACACGGACATTTGTGGTTATGGGTCCCGGGTCAAGCCCGGGACGACACCGGGGATGTTGCACGGCCCGCGGGTCATACCATGCCTGCGAGTCACGCCTGCGCGTCATCGCGACACGAGATTACCCGCCCAGCTGCTTCTTCACCCCGAGCGCCAGCCGGAACAGCGGATCGCTCCGCTCCGAGGGATAGAGCGCGCTCCTCGCCACCTGCGGAAAATTATCATTCTTCCAGAACGACGCCGGCGCGAACGAGAATTTGGCGACCAGCCGCCGGCCGAAATCCATCTCGTAGGGAAAGTAGTTTTCCTTCTGCTCGGTGCCGGACATCTCCGGATACTCGCCGAGCAGATAGCCCTCCTGGATGTGCGGCCGCACCGCCGACGGCGGGCAGACGCTGGCGAGGCGCACGATCTGCAGGCCGGCCTCGGCGCTCGCGGTGATCGCGCCGCTCAGATTCGGCACGCCGAGCACATAGAGGAAGGCGGTGCCGGTCTCCGCCAGCGAGGCAAAGGAGGCGGCAATCCGGATCGAATGGGTGACGTCGAGCAGCGGCGTGGTGCAGACCTCGTAATGCTGCAGGATCGACCAGCGCAGGATGCGATGCCGCTTCAACCGCTCGAGCCCGAGCAGCTTTTCCCTGGCGTATTCGGCGATCAGGATCCGCTCGGCGCGTTGCAGCGCATCGAACCGCCCGACCAGCGTCGCTTGATCGGGATTGCCGCGGCCGCCGCGAAACAGCGTCGGCTTCAGCGACGAGTTGCGCTTGATGTTCCTGTAGTCGGCGCCCTGGCCGCGAAACAGCAGCACATGATCGCGGTTGAGGAATTGCAGCTCGGCGATCTTGGTGGCGAGCTCGAGATAGGAGCCGACGCGATGGCCCGGCCCCTCCCGCACCGCCGAGTTCTTCGCGACCTGGCATCCGCGGCGGTCGAAGAACGACCAGATTTTTTGGCTGCCGATGGTTTCCATGGAGACACCAGAATTCTCAACCGTCATTCCCCGATGCGCAATTGCGCATCTGAGGGCAGCCCGCAAGGCTGAACCCGGAATCCATTTTTCCATGCGTGATGCGGCCCGATGGAAACGATCGTCATTGCGAGGAGCTCGGCGACAAATTTGCGAAGCAATTTTGCGCTGAAGCGACGAAGCAGTCCATCGCCCCGCATGTGCCGAAAGATGGATTGCTTCGCTCCGCTCGCAATGACGGACAAGGCCGCCGCGCCCTCACCGCCCCACGAGCTGATCGGCAAAATACCCGATGGTCTTGCGATAGATCACCGCCCTGTTCCACTCGCGCATCGCCTCGAAATTCGCGGTGCCCTCGCCATAGGGCGCGCCCATCTTGAAGCCGCTGGTGTGCAGGAGGTTCGCGGTCGAG
Source organism: Bradyrhizobium sp. USDA 4503 (assembly GCF_054055815.1). Lineage (NCBI taxonomy): Bacteria > Pseudomonadati > Pseudomonadota > Alphaproteobacteria > Hyphomicrobiales > Nitrobacteraceae > Bradyrhizobium > Bradyrhizobium sp. USDA 4503. The sequence continues at coordinate 7,255,876 of NZ_JBSRXS010000001.1, read as the reverse complement.
GCCAGCACGTCGGCGACCGAGTGGCGCAGGTCGACATGGCCGTCGCCGTCGAAATCGACGCCGTACTTGATGTAGGACGACGGCAGGAATTGCGTCTGGCCGATCTCGCCGGCATAGGCGCCGATCATGTCGTTGAGACGGAGATCGCCGCGCTGCACGATCTTGAGCGCGGCGAGCAGTTCGCCCTGGAACAGGTCGGTGCGGCGGCAATCATGCGCCAGCGTCGCGAGCACGCGAAACACCGGCAGCTTGCCCATGTCGCCCTTGCCGAAATCGGTCTCGAGCCCCCAGATCGCGACCAGGATCTGGCGCGGCACGCCGTATTGCTGCTCGATCTTCGAGAGCAGCGCGGCGTGACGCTGCAGCATCGCGCGGCCGCCATTGATGCGCCCGGGCCCGACCCGGGTTGCGACATACTGCTCGAACGTCTTGTTGAAGGTGTAGCGCTGCCGCCGGTCGAAGGCGAGCACCCCGCCATCCTGCTGCACGCCGCCGAGCGCCGCGGAGATCACATCCTGCTGGATGCCGGCGCTCGCCGCCTCCTGCGAGAACGACTGGACGAAGGTCGGAAAACTGCCACCGCAGCGCGCGGCATAGGAGGGGGTGGCAAGCAGCAAGGCGCCGAACACAACCGCCAAACGACACCTGAACATGCAAAAAATCCCCCTGCTTCGATTGGCCGATCATGCCATGGAGCAAACGAGGCAGTCAAAGCGTCGGCACGACACTCCATCCTCGGCGGGCAGCTACGCGCCTCTATCCATGTTCGCACGGTGAATGACCACGGCGCATCCATCAACCGATCGGCACGTAGCCGAAGCTCAATCCCTGAGCTGGCGCTCCAGGTCCACAAAATCGATCTCCGCCCAGCGCTCGGAAATCCTGCCGTCCTGAATCCGCCAGAACGTCATGCCGCGGAATTCGACGTGGCGGCCGGTTGGCTGAATGCCGCGCCACGGGCTGCGGTGCCGGCCACGCCAGACGAAGCGGCCGGCGACGATGTCGCGCTCGGCCACCAGGCATTCCGCCACCGCCGACAGGTCGGCGAAGGTCTCGTGCATCGCGGCCGAATGCGCGATCACGTCCTCGGCGCTCAGCCGCTTGCCCACCGCATGGTCGAAGAAGTCGGGCGCCAGCTGCGCCCGGATCGCCTCGGGATCGTGGCGGTTGGTCACGGCGTCGTAATGCGCGAGCACGAGCGCCTTGTTGGCGTCGATTGTGGCGTGGGACATCGGCGTCGGTTCTCGAAGGAAAGGTTGTAGAAAGAGAGAGATGCGCCTCATACGCGAATCGGACGGGATGGCGCAAGTGACGATGGTCAGAACAAGCTCAACTTTCGGCCGTCGTTCGTTTGCGCGACGATACGAAAGACCGCTGCCGGAAAAGTGCGCTGGCGCGCGAGGCTCCACCGCCAGCCATTCCCTCACCTCTGCCCTCGCCTCTGCGCGAACGGCGGGCCGGCCGGCCGGCGGTAACATCGTCCGTTGGCTTGACTGCCGGTGGCATGCAAGCGGCGGTGCCCGGGCGAGCGACGCACCGCACGGCAGCATTTGAGAACGCGACGCATGAACGCCGAAGCCGCCGGCCGCGACCAAGAAGCGCGGGCCGGGCAAGCCGCTTCCGCCGGCAGGCGGCCGGTTGCGCTGTCTAGTTCATGCAAAGCCGCGCCGCTAAAGCCAGGCACGCCGGCTGCAACGCCGCCGTCATTTGGGGATGCCATCCGATGACGCGTTTGGGGATGAGGATGTGCTGCCGATGACGATCGCCTTGGGCTTCCCCTTGGGTTTCGCACGCGCGCGCAGGGCTGCCGCATCGATCGGTGTCGTGCTCGCGCTCGGCGCTTTCTTGAGCGCAGCGATCGACACCGCCGCCGCGCAGAACGCCCCCGCCAAGCGCGCGCCGGCGCAAGGCGCCGGCAGCACGCAGGCGATCGCCGCACAAATGAAGAACGCCGTCGCGCTGACGCGCGGCGGCAAGTTCGACGCGGGCTATGCACAGCTGCTTGCAGCACTGGATGCCGCCGACAAGCTCGACGACGCCCAATTCGTCATGGAGCAGTATTTCGACGCGACCACGACGCTGCGCGCGGTCAAGCGCGACGATCTCGCCGAAAAACTGTTCGTGCGCGCGTTCCAGAGCAAGGCGGCGGCGCAACGGCCGCCCGGCAACGCCGACGTGCTGCTGATGTACGCGATCCTGCTGTCCGACCACGCCAGGATCGCCGAAGCCGTTCCGCTCTACATGAAGGCGATCGCGGCGTTCCACGCCTATTGGGGCGAAGGCTCCGAGGAATCGCTGATCGCGAGCGACAAGCTCGCGGTCGCGCTGTCCGCCAACGGCTCGGCGGCGTCGGCGACCAATTTGGGCCGGCACAATTTCGAGCGCGCGGAGAAGGCGCTGGGGCCCGACCATCGCACCACCTGGAAGCTCGCCAACAATTATGCCGACATGCTGCGCGAGATCGGCGCGCCGGCGAAGGCGCTCGAGCTCGATCTGTTCGCGATCGAGAAGCGCGCCAGACATTATGGCGAGAACCATCTCAACACGCTGGTGACGGTCAACAACGCCGGCCAGGATTTCCTCAATCTCGGCCGCTTCGACGACGCCCGCCGCTACTTCCGCCGCCACCGAGCGATCGCGGCCGCGATGGCGCCGAAGGATCCGAGCTTTGCCGGACAGGCCGACGGCTGGCTGTTCTACACCGACATGCTCGCCGCCGGCGATGCCGCGATCGCGCCGGCCGATCTGGGGCGGCTGGAGGCGATCGTCGCCAATGAGGCGAATTATGCGGATTTCCTGCGCATCAAATCCGCGGTGCTGGCTGCCGGCCAACGCGAGCAGCGCCGCGAGCGGGACAAGGGGATGCGGCTGCGCGAGACCGCGCTGGCGATCTCGACCCGCGCCTTCACCGCGCAGCATCCGATCAGCTTCGAGATCAAGCTCGGCATCGCGACCGCCCTGATCGCTGATGATCCGAGCCGCGCGGTGCAGGCCTTCGCCGCGCTTGACCGCGAGATGTTCGACTGGATGAAGCGCGAGGTCGGCACATCGGGCGATCGCGCCGTCGCCGAAGCGATCCGCGCCCATGCCGACCATCTCTTGTTCGCGTTCGGCCGCTTCGCCACCGGCGCCGGCTCCGCCGTGGCGCAGCCGGCCTTTGCCGCCGCCGTGCTGCGCTGGAAGACGCTCGGCGGCGCCGACGCCACGGCGCTGCGCCAGCTCGAGACGGAGGTCGCCGGCAAGGACGAGGAGACCGCGACGCTGCTGCGGACGGCGCTCCGGCTCAACGGCGAGAAACAGGAGCTGTTCTCGTCGGGCAATATCGACGACTGGGCGAGGTCGGTGTGGGGGCGGCAGGACGCCGCCGAGAAGGCGCTGCAGAAGCGGCTCGATGCGATCGGTGCGAAGCGACCGCAAGACCCGATCCGTCCGTCACAGCTGCTCGCGGCGCGGGAAGCCGTCGTCAACTATTTCATCACCCGGCAATGGAAGGCGGATCGCCAGGCGAAAGACCCGTTGGCGGCGACCGTGCTCTACGCCATCGTCGAGACCGCAACGAGCGAGCCGCGCGTGGTCGATCTCGGCGATCCCGGCCGGATGGTCGACACCGGCGTGCGCACCGAGATCGCGCGGCTGCGCGCGACGCGGGCCGCTGCGCCGGATCCCGACACGCACGCGCCCGACGTCAAGGGCCGCTTCCAGAACCTCCGGGCGCGGCTGTTCGCGCCGCTGGAGCCGCTGCTGAAGGACAAGACCACGCTCTATGTCGTGCCTGACGGCTTCCTGTTCGCCGTGCCGTTCGCGCTGCTGCCTGGCAGTGGCGGCGGCCTGCTGGAGGACAAGTTCACGATCCGGATGCTGACCAGCCCCGATGCGCTGATCGCGATCCATGCGCGCGAGACGCTCGATCAGCGGGGCGCGATGCTGCTCGCCGGCGGCATCGAATACGGCGAGCCGGGGCCGATGCCGCTGCCCGCGACCCGGACCGAGATCGAGGCGATCGCCAAACTCGCCCGCGCGCGCGGCGCGCCGGTCGAGATGCTGACCGGGCGCGGCGTCAGCGAAGGCACGCTGCGCGCGGCGATCGGCAAGGCGCGCATCGCGCATCTGGCGACGCACGGCTTCTATCGCGACAGCACGGCCTCCGGCCTCGATACGCTCTGGCAGAGCGGCATCGTGCTGTCGGGCGCCGGCGACAGCCGATTTCCGCTGCGCGACGAGAACGACGGCTATCTCTATGGCTTCGAATTGATGGACTGGGACCTGTCCGGTCTCGACTTGCTGGTGCTGTCGGCCTGCGAGACCGGCCGCGGCGACGAGAGCTTCGTCAGCGGCCTGCGCGGCCTGCCGACCGCGCTCGGCATCGCCGGCGCGCGGCGCGCGCTGCTGACGCTGTGGCCGGTCGCCGACCAGGGCACCGCGAACTTCACTGTGCGGTTCTACGAGCACCTCGCGGAGGGCCTGACCTGTTCCGATGCGCTGCGCCAGACGAGGCGCGATGCGCGCGACGGCAAGGTCGCGGGCGCGGGCGACGCCAGCGTGTGGGCGGCGTTCGTGCTGTTCGAGGGCTGAGCCGTATATGTCGTTGATGTGACCGGACGGGCACCGCGAGCGCATGCCGGGCCGAACTGCGCCCGACGTTGCGCAAGGGCCGCACGCAACCCCATCGCGCAGGGCAGACCGGCGCGCGGACGCAGGCGATTTGCTTTGACAGCGGCGCCCCGATCGAGGACAAGCCGCGCATGCCGAAAAAACCCGGGACCAATCCCAAAGGCGAATTCGCCTTCTTCAACGTCTTCTATGAAGACGGCTCGCAGCGCTCCAACCGCCGCGTGCCGTCGGAGCTCATTGGCGGGCTCGACGGCGACGAGCCGGTGCGTGCCTTCCTGCGCGAGCAGGACCGCGAGATCGCCGAAAAGGGCGGCCGCCCGCCGCTCGAGATCAAGTCCATCGAGCGCGTCGGCGCGAAGAAGAAGTAGCGGCGGCCACACAACTCTATCCACGTCATTGCGAGTGCAGCGAAGCAATCTCCTCGCGATGACGTCGGAGACGGATCAAAATGAAAACGGCGGGCCCAGGCCCGCCGTTGTTGTTTCGATGGATTGCCGGGTCGAGTCCGGCAATGACAATCGGAAATATTAGTTGTCCAGGAAGCTCCGCAGCTTCCGCGACCGCGACGGGTGCTTCAGCTTGCGCAGCGCCTTGGCCTCGATCTGGCGGATGCGCTCGCGGGTGACCGAGAACTGCTGGCCGACTTCTTCCAGCGTGTGGTCGGTGTTCATGCCGATGCCGAAGCGCATGCGCAGCACGCGCTCCTCGCGCGGGGTGAGCGAGGCCAGCACGCGCGTCGTGGTCTCGCGCAGGTTGGACTGGATCGCGGCGTCGATCGGCAGGATCGCGTTCTTGTCCTCGATGAAATCGCCAAGATGCGAATCCTCTTCATCGCCCACAGGCGTTTCGAGCGACAGCGGCTCCTTGGCGATCTTGAGGACCTTGCGCACCTTCTCCAAGGGCATGCCGAGCTTCTCGGCGAGCTCTTCCGGGGTCGGCTCGCGGCCGATCTCGTTCAGCATCTGGCGCGAGGTGCGGACGATCTTGTTGATCGTCTCGATCATGTGCACGGGAATGCGGATGGTGCGGGCCTGGTCGGCGATCGAGCGGGTGATCGCCTGCCGGATCCACCAGGTGGCGTAGGTCGAGAACTTGTAGCCGCGGCGATATTCGAACTTATCGACCGCCTTCATCAGGCCGATATTGCCTTCCTGGATCAGGTCGAGGAATTGCAGGCCGCGGTTGGTGTACTTCTTGGCGATCGAGATCACGAGCCGGAGGTTGGCTTCCACCATCTCCTTCTTGGCCTGACGGGCCTCGCGCTCGCCCTTCTGCACGCCGTGCACGATCTTGCGGAATTCGCCGATCTCGAGCCCGGTGAGCGCCGCCAGCGACTGGATCTCGTGGCGCAGGTCCTTGATGCGGTCCTTCTCGTGATGGACGAAGTTCTTCCAGCCCTTGGCCGACAGCTTGGAGACGCGGTTGAGCCAGCGGGGGTCGAGCTCGGAGCCCTGGTAGTTGCGCAGGAAGTCCTCGCGCGCGACGCCGTGGCTGTCGCCGAGGCGCAGCAGGCGGCCCTCGAACGAGACCAGCTTCTTGTTGATGTCGTAGAGCTGCTCGACCAGCGAATCGATGCGGGCCTGATTGAGGCGCAGCGACTTCACCTCGACGATGATCTCGTCCTTCAGCTTCTTGTACTTGCGCTCCTGCGAGGGCGACAGCGACTCGCTCTGCAGCTGGTTGGCGATGTCCTGCTCCTGCAGGCGGCGCAGCTTCTTGTACTCGGATGCGATCTTGTCGAAGGTCTCGACCACCTTCGGCTTCAGCTCGGCCTCGATGGCGGCGAGCGACATCTGGTTCTCGAACTCGTCGTCGTCCATGTCGCCTTCGGCGGCGGCCTCGGCGGGATCCTTCTCCTCGGTGGCGGCTTCGCCACCGGCGGGCGCGGCGCGGAACGGGGTCGGCGACGGCGGCGCTGCCGGCGGCGCGACATGGGCCGGCGCACCGGCCTGCGCGTCGCCGCCATTGCCCTCAGCGGCGGCACCCTCGGCGCCGTTGTTGCCGATCAGGTTCGGATTGATGCCGCCCTTGGACTCGGGGCCGGCATAGGTGGCTTCGAGATCGATGATGTCGCGGAGGAATATCTTTCCTTCGTTGAGCTCGTCGCGCCAGATGATGATGGCCTGGAAGGTCAGCGGGCTTTCGCAGAGGCCCGCGATCATCGCCTCGCGGCCGGCCTCGATGCGTTTTGCAATCGCGATTTCGCCTTCGCGGGAGAGCAGCTCGACGGTGCCCATCTCGCGCAGATACATGCGCACGGGATCGTCGGTGCGCTCGCCGGGCTCCGACTTCTTGACCTCGGTGACGGCCTTCTGCGTGACCTCGACGAGCTCGTTATCGGTCTCGTCGTCGCCGTCGTCCTTCTCGTCCTCGCCCTCGCTATCGTCGGCCTCGGTGACGTTGATGCCCATGTCTGACAGCATCGACATGATGTCTTCGATCTGTTCGGGCGAGGTCGTATCGGAGGGCAGCACTTCGTTGAGCTGATCGAAGGTCACGAAGCCGCGCTTCTTGGCCTGCTTGATCATCTTCTTCACCGCGGCATCCGACAGGTCGAGCAACGGCGACGGCGCGTCAGCGGCATCCTTCTCAGGAGCATCCGCTGCCTTGTCGTCCTTTTCCTTGTCCTTAACCTGCAGCGTCTTTGCCTTGGTGGCCATTCACTAAGCTCCCGAAACGCGGTCATGCAAAATGGCGCCACGCACGCGCATCCGCACGAAATCTAGATTTACTCTCTCGACGCACAAAGGGCGGCGCAATATCTCGCCACCCCTGTCATCCGTCTCGACGGTTTCCAATCTGCAATAGCCCGTCGCGTCTTCCGTAAAAGTGGACACCGGTTTTACGATCGGAAGACGCGACAGATCTAGATCTGACGCATTTTCTGACGGCGAACCGGGAACCACTTCGCCTGAAAATGCTACGGTAGCTATTAAGTTTCGCTTAACCCTGTTTTTGCAGCCAAACCATGGATTTGGCGAGTCTTTTCGCGGGTGCGGCCAGCGCCGTCCGCAGCATTTTTGTTATCAGACATTACGCTGGAACCGGCCCGATAATTCGCCGAACCCTTCAATCAGGGCTTCGGTCCCGTCGGCTTCTGCCATCCGGGCCTGGATATCCTGCAACCATGCCAGATTGGCCTCGCTGGAGTCTTCAGCCAAAGCCGCTTCCGCATCTTTTCTTTCCCTAAGTAAGGCGTGGGTTTTCTGATGCAAGGCAACTAGTTGACGCCAGGTTGATAAAACATCCTCGCGCGCCGCGCCGACCTGCGCGCCCCACACCGCCTGGGTTGTGATTGCCCGCTCAACCCTTTGAAGAATCGGGGATAATCCGCCCGCTTCGAGGTCGGCCCGCATCTTCTCGGCCTGCTCCTCGGCGTCAGGGGAATGGTGATGGTCGTGGGCAAAGGCGGCGATGATGGCGGCCCTGAGCTTGTGGGCCTCGGGATGGGCGAGCTCCAGCGCCGCCACCTCCTCGAGATGGTCGTGCAGCAGCCAGGGGTGGTTGATCAGCGATTGCAGGATCAGGGCCTCGCGGCGGGAGACCGCGCTGCGCTGGCCGCGCATGATCGGGCTGTTGGCCAATTGGGGGCTGGCGGCCTGATAGGGACCCCGTGAAATCCCGGGGGTGACACCGAACCGGCCGCCCTGCGGGCCTCCCTGTCGGCCGTTTTGGGCAGGTCCCCGGGGGACAAACTGGCGGGGTGATTCGCCGCCGCGGCCGCCGCCGAAATTGCCCCTTCCGTAGCCGCCGCGGCCATAACCGCCGCGGCCGCCCTCGGGCGCAAAATTGCGCTGCAGCCGCTCCTGCAGGTCCTGCCGGTAATAGCGGCGCACCACCTCGTCGCGGATGCCATTGGTGAGCTCGCCGATCCGCGCCTCCAGCGCGGCGCGGCGCTCGGGCGTATCGAAATTGCCGCCCTCGATCTCGCGCGACCAGATCATTTCGGCGAGCGGACGCGCGGCCGAGATCACGTCCTCGATCGCGCCGCGGCCGCCGGAGCGGGCGAGATCGTCGGGGTCCTGCCCTTCCGGCAGCAGCGCAATCCGCAGGCTCTTGCCCGGCTTGAGCTGCGGCAATGCAAGGTCGGCAGCACGATAAGCCGCCTTCTGGCCGGCGCGGTCGCCGTCGAAGCAGAGGATCGGCTCGTCGACCATCTTCCAGAGCAGGCCGAGCTGGTTCTCGGTCAGCGCGGTGCCGAGCGGCGCGACGGCGCCGGGAAAGCCCGACGTGACCATGGCAATGACGTCGACATAGCCCTCGACGACGATCAGCTGTGCGCCGTCATGCGCGGCCTGCCGCGCGGTGAACAGATTGTAGAGATTGTCGCCCTTGTGAAACAGCGTGGTTTCCGGCGAGTTCAGGTACTTTGCCGGAACGTCCTTCTCCAGCGCACGCCCGCCGAATGCGATGACGCGGCCGCGGGCATCCGTGATCGGGAACATGACGCGGTCGCGGAAGCGATCGAACGGCACCGGCTTGTCCTCGCCGGACACCAGAAGCCCGGCCTCTACCATGTCGTCGGTGGAGATACCTAGCGCGCCGAGATGCTCCTTCAGCGCGAAGCGATCCGGCGGCGCATAGCCCATCCGGAACTGGAGCTGGGTCGCCGGCGAGATGGCGCGGTCGGCAAGATAGCCGCGCGCCTTGGCGCCGCCCCGCGAAGCCAGCGTGTCGGCGAAGAACTTGGTCGCCAGTTCCATCACGTCGTGCAGGGTGCGGCGGTGCTGCTCGTGTCGCGCGGCATCGGGCGTCACCGCCGGCAGCGGGACACCCGCCATCGCGGCGAGACGTTCCACCGCCTCGGGGAAAGTCACTCCCTCGGTCTTCATCAGGAAGTCGAAGATGTTGCCATTCAGCCCGGACGAGAAGTCGAACCAGGCCTGCTTCTGGTCGTTGACGAAGAACGACGGCGTCTTTTCCTGCTGGAACGGCGACAGCCCCTTCCACTCCCGGCCGGCCTTCTTGAGCTTGACGCGCCTGCCCACGACTTCCGAGACCGGAAGCCGGGCGCGCAGCTCATCGAGGAATTCGGGCGTGAAACGCATCAGTCAGGATTTTGGGCTCGGGCGGCGAATCGCGGACAACCGGTTAGCCATATAGCGGCACGGCCCGCCATGCCGAACAATGTGGGGCTTTTCCGGGCTATTCACAGGTCTGGCCCGTCGCGGCTCTGTCGAGCGGGTTACCCCCAAATCCACGGTGGAGAGCCTGTGCGGCAAGCTTGCCCCCTCCCCGCTTCCGGGATTGGATAGGCCATGTTCACGACATTCAGAGGCGGACAGAGCGGCGGCTGGCAGGTCACGTCCATCACGCGGGTGAAGGGCGAGACGCTGCCGAAGGTCGCGGCGTTGTCGATCGTTGCGAGCGAATCGATCGCGCTGCCGCTGCTGCCGGCGCAGACCTCCTGGCGGCTCGCCGGCGTCGCCAGCCATCTGCGCTACACCGAGAAGGAGGAGCGCGAGAAGCTCTTGGCCGTGCAGGCCGGGCTCGGCCGCAGCGAGGCAACGCACGCGGCGCTGATCCCGATCCGGAAATCCGCGGCGTGGTGGGAGCTCACGCAGGAGGAGCGCCGCAAGATCTTCGAGGACAAGTCGCACCACATCGACGGCACCCTGAAATTCCTCCCCGCAATCGCTCGCCAGCTGTTTCATTCGCGCGACCTCGGCATGCCCTTCGACTTCCTGACCTGGTTCGAATTCGCCCCCGACCACGTCACCTTGTTCGACGAACTGGTCGGCATGCTGCGCGCGACCGAGGAATGGAGCTATGTCGAGCGCGAGGTCGACATCCGCGTGGTGCGGGAGGATTGACTTCTCTTTCGTGGTGGCCGGCACAGCCGTCAGAATGACGGCGTCGCTTCCGCTCGCCTGTGACCCGGCAATCCATCAAAAGAATGACTATTGCGAAGTGAGATGGATGCCCGGGTCAAGCCCGGGCATGACGAAACATGCGGTACGTCCGAGCGCTAATGCTCGAGGAATTTTCCTGACGCGATCCGCGGCAGCTCGGTGACCGGCCAGTTGTAGAGATAGGTCCACGCCTCGCTCACGCTGCCGTCGGCGAGCGTGACGGCAAGCATCTCGCGGACATATTCGGTCGGCGGCGGAAAGCCTTCGCCGCAGGCTTCGTACATGTCGAATTCACGCAGCATGGCCTCACGCTCCCGCAAGCGGAACAGCTCACCATGCACGATGTCGGCCGGATCGTCCGACACCACGAGGCCCGGATAATGCTTCACCAGATAGAGCCGGCCGCGGCACTGCGCGGGCCCGAGGAATTCGGCATTGCCCGCGAGCAGCTTCGCCATCGGATGGTCGAAGCCGCGCATCAGCGTGCCGTAGACGAAAAGAATATCGGAGGTCATAGGTTCAGTTGTCATTCCGGGATGGTCCGAAGGACCAGACCCGGAATCTCGAGATTCCGGGTCTGGTGCTAACGCACCATCCCGGAATGACAGAAAATCCCGGGGGACGCTAGGCCGCCGCCACCTCGTCCGTCACCACGACGAACTTCGTCAGCGTCATGCGGCCGAAGCTCGTGGTGAGGGCGACGTCGGCGGCGTCGCGGCCGGTCGCCATCAGGATGCGGCCGATCCGCGGCGTGTTGTGGCGGGCATCGAAGGTGTACCACTGGCCCGACAGATAGACCTCGAACCAGCCGGAGAAATCCATCGGCGCCGGGTCCGGCGGCACGCCGATGTCGCCGAGATAGCCGGTGCAGTAGCGTGCCGGAATGCCCATACAGCGGCAGAAGGTGAGCGCCAGATGCGCGAAGTCGCGGCAAACGCCGGCGCGGCTTTCATAGACGTCGTGCGCCGACTTCATGTGATGGGCGTGCTGATAGCCGAACGTCACGTGGTGGTGCACGAAATCGGTGATCGCCTGCACCCGCGCCCAGCCCTGCGGTGTGTTGCCGAACAGCGACCAGGCGACATCGGTCAGCTTGTCGGTCTCGCAATAGCGGCTCGGCATCAGATAGAGCAGCATGTCGTCCGGCAATTGCTCGACCGGCAGCTGCTGTCCAGCCGGATTGACGATGTCAGGCAGTCCGGAATCGCGCACCAGCGCGCTGCCGCGGAAGGTGACGCCACCGCTGGGGGCAACGAGCCGCCCGCAGACATTGCCAAAGCCGTCGCGATAGAGGCCGATCGGCACCTCCGGTTCGGTCGAAAGGCGCTCGGTGCCGACGATGTCGGCGTAGCGCGACGGATGGATCGACAGCATGATCACCATCGGGGTCGGCTGCGCCGCCGTGTAGGTGATCTCGAAGCCGACCTTGATCTGCATCGTCAGGCCGTCTCCTGCTCCGCGTTCTCGCCGACCGAGACCACCTTGATGTCGACATCCATGCCGAGAAAGGCGTCCGCCGCGCCGAGATAGACGCCGTGCAGCGGGATCGCCTGGCGCGGGTCGCGCGCCACCGCGACGCGGATCAGATCGCGCGTGCCAACGATGCCGTTGGTCGGATCGAACTCGATCCAGCCCGCGCTCGGCAGATAGACTTGCACCCAGGCATGGGTCGAGCCGCCGCCGACATAGCCGTGCGCGCTGCCGGGCGGCATGGCGAGATAGCCGGAGACGAAGCGCGCGGCGACGCCGAGCCGGCGCAGCGCCTCGATCATGAACAGCGCATAGTCGCGGCAGGTGCCGGACTGCGTGCGCAGCGTGTCGAGCGGATGCTGGGTGCCCTGCTCATAGCGCTTGCGATAGCTGAACGCCTCGCGGATGCCGTGGGTCATGCCGCTGAGGATCTTGAAAGTCGGCGTCGGCGCCTCGACATCGAGGAAGCGCCGCGCCCAGGCCGACAGCTCGCCGTTCGGGTCGCCATATTGCGGCGTAATGAACTGCTGCAGGTCGGGGAATTCCTCATCGTCGTAGAGGAACGGATAGAAATAGGCGGGATCGTCCGGCGTCAGCGCGAACGTATCGGCCGGATTGTGCTCCACCGTCGCGGTCGAGACGAAGGACAGCGTGTCGGCGCGCTCGTCGAAGGCGGCGATCGCCATGCTGTTGCCGAACACATCGTGGATCCAGCGCAGCGACATCGGCTGTGGATCGATCACAAGTGCGCTGTCGAGCACGCGCAGATCATGGCCGTCCCGGGGGCGCAGCATGATGCGGTGTTCGCCGAACGCCACCGGGCGCGCGTAGCGATAAACGGTCTTGTGATGAATAGTCAGCAGCGGCATCTTCAAACAATCATCGTGATTTCGGGCTGCATAATCTATAGAGAAAGCTGCCCGATTCCAGTTCAGCATGCCGCCTGAATAGGCAAAGTTGAGGAAAAAAGCCCTTGAATTACGGAGGCGGTCCATCGTTCCTGCTCGCGAGCACCGACGCTTCACCGGTTCTTGAACACAATGCCGGCGGCCGCTCGCCGTTCCTGTTCACCTGCGACCATTACGGCAGGCTGATTCCCTCTCCGCTCGGCGATCTCGGCCTGCCCGAAGACGAACTCGTGCGGCACATCGCCTGGGACATCGGCATCGCCGGCGTCGCAACCCGCCTCTCGGACCGGCTCGGCGCGCATTTGATCGCGCAGCGCTATTCGCGGCTCGTGATCGACTGCAACCGTCCGCCGCATGTCGCAAGCTCGATCCCGCTGATCAGCGAGGCCACCACGGTGCCGGGCAATGAAGGCCTGTCGCGCGAGGCCGCCGAGCTGCGCCACGCGCAGATCTTCGATCCCTATCACAAACGCATCGACGAGATCATCGATGCGCGCGCGCGTCGGGGCCTGCCGACGCTGCTGGTGTCGCTGCACAGCTTCACGCCGATCTACGCCGGCATCGCGCGACCCTGGCACATCGGCACGCTCTACCACCGCGACACGGTGCTGCCGCCGCTGCTGCTGAAGCATCTGCGCGCCGAGGGCGATCTCGTGGTCGGCGACAACGAGCCCTATGCGGTCAGCGACGAGACCGACTACACGATCCCCGTGCATGGCGAGGCACGCGGCCTGATGAACTCGGGCATCGAGATCCGCCAGGACCTGATCTCCGACCAGGCCGGCGAGACGGCGTGGGCCGAACGGCTGGCGCGCATCCTCGGCGAGATCGAGGCGACGCTGCGCATGGAAGCGCTGATCTAGCGACTAACGGTCAGCCAGGGCGTGGCCTCTAGCCCGAAGGCGGCTCGACGTGCTTTAATTGGCCGGGTTGAACTTCCAAGTTAGGGTAGTCCGTGGCGCCCGAGCGAGTGGAAAGGCGACTGGCAGCAGTGCTGGCGGCAGATGTCGCCGGCTACAGTCGCCTGATGGGAACGGACGAGGAAGGCACGCTCGCGCGGCTCAAGGCGGCCAGAAAAAATCTCATTGATCCAACGATCGCCGCTCATCGCGGCCGCATCGTCAAAACGACCGGCGACGGCATGCTGGTCGAATTCGGCAGCGCCGTCGATGCAGTGCGCAGCTCTGTAGAAGTCCAGAGCAGGATGGCAGAGCTTAACGCATCCGCACCGCAACAGCAGCGGATCGAATTTCGCATCGGCATTCACGTCGGCGACATCATCATCGACAACGACGACATCTTCGGCGACGGCGTCAACATCGCCGCGCGGCTGGAGAACATCGCGGACCCGGGCGGCATATGCCTGTCCGACGACGCCTACCGGCAGATCCGGGGCAAGGTCGATGCAGCCTTCGAAGACATGGGCCAACAGAATCTGAAAAACATCACTGAACCGATCCGCGCCTGGCGAATGAAGATCGGCGCCAGACCTTCGCCTGAGCGCCATCCGGCTCCTGCCGAATCGCATCACATGCGCCCGTTTTCGGGAAAGCCCTCCATCGCGGTGCTGCCGTTTCAGAACATGAGCGGAGACAACGAGCAGGAGTATTTCGCGGATGGGATCGCGGAAGACGTCCTTACGACCCTGTCAAAGATTCAGGAATTGATGGTGATAGCTCGCAACTCGAGCTTCGCGTTCAAGGGGCAGAACAGGGACATTCGCGAAATCGGGCAGATCCTGGGTGCTCGTTATCTGCTGGAGGGGAGCGTTCGAAAGATCGGCAATCGCATCAGGTTGACGGCGCAGTTGATTGATGGTCGAGACGGCGGTCATCTCTGGGCGGATCGCTTTGACGAAGACCTGGACGACGTGTTCGATCTCCAGGACCGAATTACGCAAGAGATCGTCGAAGCGCTTGAGGTCCAGTTGACGGTCGGCGAACGCGCGAGGGTGTGGAGAAAGCGCTCGGGCAGTCCGCTGGCTTATGAGTATGTTTTAAAGGGGCGCGCCCTGTACGTTAATTTCGCAAGGCAAACTCACGCACAGGCCCCGGAAGCTTTTTGAACAGGCGCTGGAGATCAACGGCTCGTTTATGCCTGCGCTCTACTTGTTGGGTCTGACCCTGACTGACCAGGCGCGCTTCGGTTGGATCAAGGATGAAAATGAAGCGTATCAAGCCGCACTGGGCTGCGCTGATCGGGCTCTCGCCGCCGACCCCAGCTTCGGGGAAGCATACCTGGTGATCGGCTATGTTCGTACCTATCAACGCCGTCATGATGAGGCTGTGGCAGCAGGAGAAACCGCGATCAGCCTCGCTCCCAGCAGCTCTGACGCCCATCACATGGCGGGCATGTACCACGGCTACGCCGGCAATTTCCGAAAAGCCGTCCTCTACGAGGAACACGCCCAACGGCTCAGTCCGATTGAGCGCAACGAATCCATGGTGGACGAAGCGCGCGCAAGATTTCATCTCGGAGATTTCGCGGCGGCGCACGATATAGCCTCCCGCGTTCTGAGGCAGCGGCCGCTCTGGCTGACTGCGCAGTCGACACTCATAGCGGCGCTTTGGAATCTCGGCCGGCAAGATGAAGCGCGCATGATCTCAAGCGACTTGCTGGCGGGCCACCCCAATTTCAGCCTGGCCCGCTGGGCCAGGCTGCTTCCGTATCGCCGACAAGGCGACCTGGATGCATTGGTCAACCCGCTACGCATGGCGGGGCTCCCGGAGTGAAGACCTGTCATCTTACAATGCCGGCGCGACGCCACACGCCAGACACCTGCGCGGCCGCGACTGCTTATTCGATTGCTCGTTCGGCTTCTTGCGCATCTCCGCGGATGAGACACCGCAGGGAACGGCATATTCCGATTGGACCGGCTTTGCTGATTGCCCGGCCGGTTCGAAGCGCGATCAGGCAAACCCGATCAATTCGGCTGGCGCCGCCAGATGAACACCAGATAGAGCAGGAGAGGCAGGCCGAGCCCGGCCCACGAGACCGCATCCCACCAGCCGTCGCCAACCAGCGCGCTGATCAATCCGACCGTGCTCACGATCGCGATGACGAGCGGGGCAGCGAAGATCTGGGTCAATGAACGATGCGAGACCATGCTGACGTCACGACGATAATGCGGGGTTGTCGAGGGAGTCGGCGTTGGCGATCGCGCGTTCCTGGCTCACGCCCGCCTTGCGGCGACGCATCCACAGATACACGCCGGTCACGAGGATGAAGATGGTCAGGATGTCGAGCAGTGCCCAGACGATCTTGAGCGGCATGCCGCCATAGTCGCCGAAATGCAGCGGCTGCGAGACGAACAGGGTCGTCACATACCAGGGCATGTCCCTTGTGTCGGTCAGCTTGCCGGTTTCCGCATCGATCAGCGCCGGCTTCAGCAGCCGCGAGGTCAGCGGCGTATCGCCATGCAGGAACACCGCGTAGTGGCTCTTGCTGCTGAACAGGGTTCCCGGGAAGGCGACGAAGCTCGGCGTCATGCCGGGCACCGCATGGGTGGCCACTTCGACCGCCGCATTCAGCGAGGTCAGCTTCGACGGCACCGGCCGGTCCTTGTACTGCGCGGTCATTTCGGCGAGCTGGCCGAACTGCCACATCTTGAGCACGAGATCGGCCCAGGTGTTGATGACCCCGGTGAAGCCGACGACCAGCGTCCAGGCGACGAGCAGGATGCCCGCGAGATTATGGACGTCGAGCCAGCGCACGACGCGGGTCCGTTGCGCGCGATAGGCGCCGAAACGCAGTTTCCGCATCGACGGCGCATAGACCACTATGCCGGAGATGATCGCTACGCAGAACAGGATCCCCATCAATCCGAGGAACAGCTTGCCGGGCAGGCCCGCGAACATGTCGGTGTGCAGCTTCAACATGATGTAGGTGAAGCGGCCGGTCACGTCGGGCGCATCGAGATAGGCGCCGGTATGGGTGTCCATCCGGATCAGCAAATTATTGGTCGGATCGGCATCGATGGTCGGGCCGACGCTGACGAACATCGCGCTCGGATCGTCGCGATCCCAGATCAGGAAGTGAGGCACCTTCCCGGGCGCCTGCGCCAGCGCGTTGCCGAGCAGACGGTCCAGATTGGCCGGCGGCGTGCCTGGCGGCACGTCGGCCGGCTTGACCTGGCTGTGCAGGAGATCGTCGATCTGCTCGTGGAAGATCAGCGGCAGGCCGGTGATGCAGAGCAGCAGCATGAACAGCGTGCAGATGAGGCTGGTCCATTTATGAACAGCGCCCCATCGCCGCAAGGATCTGGTCGTCGCAGTCAATTTCGTTACCTAAAGCGCGATGGGATCAGGTTGGATCGTCATCGAGCTTTAGCCTCTTGTTGAAGCATGATCTTCTCGGAAAACCGCTTCGCACTTCTCGGGATCATGCTTTAGTTCCAGGTGTACTTCATTGTGCCCAGCACCGTGCGGCCATTGCCGAGGCCGCAATAGGGAAGCCCGGTCAGGCAGGACGCAACGTAGAAGTGGTCGGTCAGATTGGTGACGTTGATCTGCGCCTTCCATCCCTTCAGGTCCGGCCGCAGATAGGCGAAGTCGTAGCTGACCGACGCATCGAGCAAGGCATAGGAGGGAATGACAAAGGTATTGAAGTTGTCGCCGTAGGTCTCGCCGACATAGCGCACGCCGAGGCCGAGCCCAAGGCCCGCGAGCGCGCCGTCATACCAGCTATACTTGCCCCAGACCGCGACCTGGTCCTGCGCCGTGTTCATCATGTACTTGCCGGCATAGCCGGCAATGCTCGTCGTCACCCGCGGGTCGAGATGGGTGTATCCCGCCGTGATCTCGAGCTCGCGCGTGAGATTGCCCTTCAGCTCGAGCTCGAGGCCGCGGACGCGCACGGCATCGGTCTGCACGTTGAACAGCGGGTTTAACGGATCGGCCGTCAGCACGTCCTGCTGACGGATATCGAACGCTGCCGCCGTCACCATGAAGTTCGAGCCGTTCGGCTTGAACTTGACGCCGACTTCCGCGCCCTCGCCCGTCGTCGGCCTGAACGACCGGCCGGCGCTGTCGGCGCCGAGGTTGGGCGTGAACGAGGTCCCGTAGCTGACATAGGGCGCCAGGCCGATATCGAACAGGTAGCTCAGGCCGATGCGACCGGTTTGCGCCGAGTCATCGCGCGAATAATGGCCGGCCGGCGGATAGAACGCCATGCTGGTGAAGCCGGAGCTGACCCAGTCCTGGCGGCCGCTCATGGTCAGCGTCCAGCGATCGAGCTTGATCTGATCCTGCAGATAGGCGCCGAGCTGCGACTGCCTGTCGTCGCGCAGAATGAAAGGCGCCAGCGAGCTGGCTGACGGAACGGCGGTGCCGTAGACCGGACTATAGGCATCGATCGGCGCAATCGGCGTCGTGCGATAGTCCGTGTTCGCCCACAGATCGAAGTAGTCGACGCCGGCCAGCACCTTGTGGACCAGCGGCCCGGTGGCGAAATCCGCCTGCAGCTGATTGTCGAGCGCGACATTGGCGGCGTTGGCCTTGACGTAGTTGTAGGTGCGCGCGACCAGACGATCCGTCACCATGCCCTCGGTCCGCACCGATGCAAGGTCGTTGCTGACCTGGGTGTAGCGGAGGTTTTGCCGGAACTGGAAGATGTTGTCGAAGCGATGCTCGAACGCGTAGCCGACCGCGAACTGCTCGAGATGATAGCCATCCAGCCCGGGCTCGCCGAGGTAACGGCTGTAAGGAATATGTCCGTTGGGGTTGGGCAGGAAGGACACCTGTCCCGGGACGTATTGCTGGTAACCCTTGTTGTCGACCTTCTGGTACTGCGAGAGCACGGTGAAGCTGGTGTCGTAGGTCGGGCGCCAGGTGAAGCTCGGCGCGATGAACAGCTTGTTGTCCTGAACGAAGTCGGTCTGGCTGTTGCTGTCGCGGCCAAGGCCGACGATGCGGTAAAGGAACCAGGCGTCCTTGTCGGCCGGACCACCGATATCGAAGGCGCCCTGGAAGCGATCGAACGAGCCGAACGATCCCTCGATCTCGTAATGCGGCGTCTCGGTGGGCCGCTTGCTGACCAGGTTCAACAGGCCGCCCGGATCGGATTGTCCATACAGGCCGGATGACGGGCCCTTCAGGACCTCGATGCGCTCGAGACCATAGGTCTCGATGCGCGGGACCGCGAAGGTCGTGGTGTCGGTCGGCAGCCGCAACCCGTCGAGATAGCGTGGCGCGGTGAAGCCCCGCAGCTTGAACTCGTCGAAGAACGCGTTGGCGCCAAAACTCTCGATCGTCACGCCGGGCGTGTAGCGCAGTGCTTCGGTGATGTTCTGCGCGCCCTGCGCCTGGATCTGATCCTGGGTGACGATCGAGATCGACTGCGGCGTCGTCAGCACCGGGCTGTCTGTCTTGGTTGCGGTGACGCTCTGGCTGGCGAGATAGCCGGTGACCGGCCCGTTGCCGCGCTCTCCGCCGCCACCTGCCCCCGGTGCTGGAACGTTCTGCGCGGGCGCCCGGTTCGCGATCGATCGCGGCGTCGTACGTGCAGGACGCGCCGCGCGTCGCGCCGGCAGCGTCCGCCGCGCCTGCTGCTGTTGTTTCGGCGCCTCGACCGTCACCGGCGGCAGCGCCGATTGCGCAACGCTTTCTCGCGGCATCACCACACTCAGCACGAACAAACCGCTGCCGGCCATGTACCCGGCCGCCAGCGCAGTGCGACGAAACATCCGACCCCCGTCAACTCACATCGCCTTCATCCTCGCCGTCACTAACACGATGAAAGACGTACGCAGCTGATCGGTGATTAGAACACATCCAGTGTTGGGCTTATCGCCGATGGTGTTGCGAGCTCGCAACGTGAACGCAGCGAAACTGCGTCAATGCGCCTCAGATTTTTCGAGCGCTTCTAAGGACGATTCTAAACTGCGTTTCGCTCCGCGATACTTCGAGTCAGTTCCGCGCACTGCGATCGAACGACGCCGTGCGCGGAAGCGATGATCGCAGTTGCGGTGCTCTCGCCGAGCTCAGCGTCAGACTTCGGTGACGTGCTCCGGATCGGCCGATGCCAGCGCCGCGGCACGCTCGGCGCGCGGCGGATAGATCCAGACGGTGTTGATCTCCCGCTTGGTCTTCTTGGCCACATCGCCGACCATCTCGACCTTGCGCTCCCAGCCGCGGGTGAACAGAGCACCGGCCTCGCCGAGGTCGAGGCAGGTGACATAGGCCTTCTGGTGATACGGCCTGGTCGGGACACCGAGCAGCTCGGCCGCGGGGTTGTTGCCGGCAAAGGCGCCCATCCGCGTCGCGTGCTGGCACGACATCAGCGCGTAATTGCCGACATCGTCGCATGCGGCACGCGCCGCATCGCCGGTGGCGAACACACCCGCGACCGACGGTACGCGCAGATCGCGATCGACCAGCAGCCGGCCAAAATTGTCGCGCTCCGCCGGGATCTGCGTGGTCAGCGGCGCGGCGCGAATGCCCGCCGCCCAGACCACGGTCGCGGCCTCGATATGCTCGCCGCTGGAGAGCGTGACGCCGGACTTGCTGACCTCGGCGACGCCGGCGCCGAAGCGGCCTTCGACGCCGAGCTTGCGCATCGCGTCCTCGATGATCGGGCGCGGGCCCTCGCCCATGTCGGGCGCGATCGCCACGTTGCGATCGACGATCACGACGCGCGGCTTGGCGTCGCTGCCGAGGATGTCCCGGAGCCGCGCCGGCATCTCGGTCGCCGCCTCGATGCCGGTGAAGCCGCCGCCGGCAACGACCACGGTGTCGCGTGCCACTGATGCCGGCTGCCTGGCGAGGTCGTGCAGATGGCGATCGAGCGCGATCGCATCCGCAAGATTGTCGACGCTGAAGCCATGCTCGGCGAGACCGGGTACGTTCGGACGGAACAGCCGGCTGCCGGTCGCCACCACAAGGCGATCATAAGGCAGCGTCTTGCGCGCGTCCTTGGCGGTGACGATCTGCACGGTGCGGGCCTTGGTGTCGACGGCTTCGGCGCTGCCCTGCACATAGACGACGTCGATCGCGTTGAAGACGTCGAGCAGCGGCGCGGTCAGTGTCTCCGGCTTCGGCTCGTAGAGCCGCGGGCGCACCACCAGGGTCGGCTCCGGCGCGACCAGCGCGATCTCGAGCTCCTCGGGCGAAACGCCCTTGATGTCGCGCAGGCGGGCTGCGGAGAGCGCGGCGTACATGCCGGCAAAGCCGGCGCCGATGATGACAATTCGCATGGGTATCTCCTCTGGGTTGGCAGTCTCTGATGTCCGCGCGTTGCCGCCGCTGCCTGCCGCTTGCGGCGAAGCCTGTCGCGATCGGCGACGCGAAGAGGTGAAACGAAAAGCGAGCGCCTATTGCCGGGCGGCGCAGCTCGACAGGAACGGCGTGCGCGCCCCGGGCATGCAGGCTGCGCGGCAGCCTCTCGCGCCCGACAGCGCTCCATGCTGAAGGCCGATCGGCAGCGCGGCCCCCGGGAGCCAGTCCCGGTAGAGCGCCTGGGCGGCGTCGCTGATCATCACCGACGTCATGGCATCGGCGCCCTGAACGGCCTGCGCCGGCGCATCGGCATCCTCGCCGGTTGCCGACGTGAAGCGCACGGTGAGCGTAAGCCCGTACATCAGTGCAGTCGCGAGGACCCGGCGTCGCCGTGTCACTGCAAGGGAGCTACCGAAATCCTTCCAGGCCATCGCTTGTCTCCGTTGTTGGCCTGGGCGCCACGGTGATCTAGCGAATTGGCCTTATGAGTGCCCCAGAGCGATTGCCCGACCTGAAGAGCGATTGCGGCTACCGCAGGCGCCGCCGCCAATCGCTCGGGGTTTTCGCCGGTCAGCTTCCTGAACGCGGCCGCGAACGCGGTCTGCGAACTGTAGCCGAGCGCCGCCGCGATCGAGACCACGGATGCGTCGGTGTCGCGCAGCATGTTCATGGCCTGCTCGAGCCGGTGCTGGCGCAGCCAGGCATGCGGCGAGAGCCCGGTGCTTTCCTTGAAGGCGCGGCAGAAGTGAAAGCGCGACAGGCCGGCATCCGTCGCCAGCGCCGCGAAGCGCAACCGCTCGATGGCGCGGCGCAGCGCGGTCGGCGCCAGACCGCCCACGGTCGCCTGCACCGTAGCAGGCACGCCGGCATGCGCCGACAGCAGGCGCGTGGCCAAGAGATCCGTCAGTTGCTGCCGGAACAGCGCATCCAGCGCCGCGCTGCCATCGAGCGCATCAGCGGCGCTCAGCAGCAACCGCGATGTAATTGGATCGGGATGCCCGGTGCGCTCCAGCAGATCGCCGGGAGCTGCGGTGTCGGCCTCGCCGGCGACGCGCGCCAGCGTCGCATGCGGAAGATAGAGCTGAACGACGTGCACCGACTGGTGGATATCCCAGCGCGAGCTCGAGCCGGCCGGAATGATCGTCACGACCCCGGACCGTGCCGTTCCGATCGAAGCCACCCTGCCGGTCCGCCGCTCCAGCCGCTGCGAGCCGGCGGGATAGCTCATGACGACATGGTCGACCATCGGCCTGACCACGTCGTGCAGGGCGTCATGCTTCCAACAGGCGATCGCGCCGCTCGACGGGTCGGCCGCCATGCGAAGCGGCTGCGTCTTGAGCACGCGGGCCATCTCCTGGCCGGCCGGGCAGCGCGGACCGGCCGGTGCCTCGGCCGGCCGCGCTTCGGATGCGGCGGGCGAATCCCGCAAAGGATCGTGCAGGATCGGCTTACTCATCACCTGTGCTCGCGTTTGAAGGCTCATGCGCTCCCTCCTTGCGGGCCGGTCTGTCGGACCCATGAGGCGCGGAACTGCCCGCCGGACCTAAGCGCCGCGCAGTTCGAATGTCTTTCCTGAAACGGCCATGCTTTGCCCAATTCGGCGCCAAGCGCGCGGCTGCGACATTTCTGCGTCCGGCACGGTCGATTGGACCAAAGCAGTTGAATTCATTCCGGAATCGCATTGCGCTGAACGACCGGCAGCATCGTTCATGATCGCCTGAGACAATTGGACTGCGCCGCAGCAATCCCGGATAATGAGTGACGGCTTCGCAGGCTGACTGACAAGTCCCTGCCCGGCCGCACATCAATGATGGACTCAACACGCATGGCACAGGCGGGCGCCTACGGGCAGCGGCTCGGGCAATTCCTACGCCTGAGGGATACGCCGCCGGCGCTGATCACGCGCACGCTGCGCAGCGCCGAACTCGCGGTCACCGAAACCCGGGACGACAACCCGGTGCCCGGGCTGTCCGGATCGCTCACCGCCGAGGATGCCTTTCTGGTCAGCCTGAAGCTGCACGATTATCCGGACTGCGAATTGTGGGAGGGCGGCAAGTGCCTCATGAAGCGGGACATCCCGGCGGGCGCGACCTATCTCTACGATCTCAAACGCGATCCGCGCTACGTGATCGACAAGCCGTTCCACTCGCTGTTCTTCTATCTGCCGCGCTCGGCGCTCACTGACTTCGCCGAACAGACCGGCTCGCCGCGCATCGGCGAACTGGCCTGCGAAATCGGCACCGGTCACGACGACGGCGTCATTCGTCATGTCGGGGCGCTGCTGCGCGAGGGATTGCACCGGCCGGACGAAACCAACCAGCTGTTCATCGATCACATGATGCTGGCGCTGACCGCGCACGTCACCCGGACCTATGACGGAATACAACATCCGACCGGACCGACCCGTGGCGGCCTCGCCGCCTGGCAGATCAACCGCGCCTGCGAAAAGCTCGAATCCGACCTCAGCGGGAAGATTTCGCTGAAGCAGATTGCGGCCGAGCTCGATCCGTCGGTCGGCCATTTTTCGCGCGCCTTCCGCATCTCCACCGGCTTGCCACCGCACCAATGGCTGCTTCAGCAGCGCCTGAAGGTGGCCAAGCAGCTGATGGCGGCGCGCGACCTGTCGCTGTCCGAGATCGCGATTTCGGCCGGCTTTGCCAATCAAAGCCACTTCACGCGGGTGTTTTCCGCCGTGGTCGGCGTCAGCCCGGCGGCGTGGCGGCGCGAGATGTACCGCCCGGCGAGAAGCGAGAGCTGAACAGCGCCGCGCTCAACCGGCGGGCGCAGCTTGAACGGCGTGCTTCGCATGCCATTTGGGACCCGGTCCGCGCATGTAGTGCAGCTCGGGCCGGTAGGGATCGCGAATTCGCGCGATCAGATTCTGCAGGCCCGCCGTAATCGCGTTCCAGCTGTCGTGCAGAGAGAGCAATGATGCGTGCGGTGACAGCATGGCGCCCTCTCAGTGCGGCTTGCCGAGCACGGACGCGAAGGACAGGATCACGATCTCCTCGCCGGACTCGTCGCTGACATGCACGACCCAGTCGCGCCAGTCTTCCAGGCTGACCGTTGCGACCAGCGATCGCATCATGCACGTCGCCGCCTCGCAGGCCTCCGAGAGGCTTGTCACCGAGGTGCCGCGGCGATCCATCAGCACCCCGTGCGTGGTCGAGCAATGGAAAAAGACCTGGGTCATGTGCGTATCCTCGCAAGCTCCGGACCAGAAGGTCATCTTTGGAGCTCCACGTTTCTTCGACGCGACCATTCGCAAGGCGGTTCACATGGGCGCCGGCCGCGCGGCGGCCTCGCGGAATGGTGATCAAGCCCCAGCACCGCCTCCTCACCAAATCGCGATTTGACAGTTTTTCTATATTTGTCAAAATCGTCAAATGGGACCGAAAACCCGCATTCTCGATGCCACCATGCTGGTGTTCCGCCGGCACGGCTTTCGGCGCTCCTCGATCGAGCAGGTCGCCGAGGCGGCCGGCCTGACGCGGCAGGCGCTCTATCACCACTTCGAATCCAAGGAAACGCTGTTCCGCGCCGTGATCGAGCGCGTGCATGAGAGCGCGATCGCAGCCGAGGACACCGCCATTGCCGAGGCGGAGGCGGCGGGCAGCGATCTCGGCGACATCCTCGCTACGGGCATGACCGCGCGGATGTCGACCATGATCGGGTCGCTGGACGGCTCGCCGCATCTCGAGGAACTGTATTCCGAGCACCTCGTGCATGCGCGCGACCTCTTCCAGACCTACGCTGCGCGCTATGCTGAGCGCATGGTCACGACGGTCGCGCGGGTCGTGCGCAAGCAGCAGCTTGCGCTGCCGCAGGACCTGACGCCGGCCGAGTTCGCGCGGCTGGTCGAAATGTCGATTCACGCAGCGAAGTCGCAGTATCCGGCGATGCAGCCGGCGGAAGCGTTCCTGAAGGACATGGCGATCATCGTGCGGACGCTCTGCGCCGGCGCCAAGCCGAAATTCAAGTCCAAATCCTTGCCGAAACCGCAGAAGCCGTACGTCAAGAGGGCGGCAATCCCCAAGAGGCCGACACGCAGGACAACTGGAGGACATCCATGAGCACGACGACCGTCAATGGCCGCGTCGAATCCCTGCCCGATGATCCCGATGCGCTCTTGATCGACATCGTGCGCGACCAGCTCAAGCTCACCGGCACCAAGCTCGTCTGCGGCGCCGGCGTCTGCGGCGCCTGCACCGTGCTGGTCGACGGCGCGCCGGTCGCAAGCTGCCTGATGCCGGCACACGCCGCCGCCGGCAAATCGGTGACGACGGTGGAAGCCATCGGCGCGTCCGGGCTGCATCCGGTGCAGAAGGCGTTCATGGCGCATGACGCCCTGCAATGCGGCTTCTGCACGCCCGGCTTCATCGTGGAAGCGACCGCGTTCTGCGACCATTGGCGCGCGACCAGGGGAACGGCGATGCCGTCGCGCGAGGAGATTGGCGCGGCGCTGTCCGGCCATCTCTGCCGCTGCGGCGCCTATGACGGGATCTACCGCGCGGTGGCGGATGCCTGTGCCGGCCGCTTCGACGGCGATCACGTCACGGCGCCCCGCATCGAGGCGCGCGACAAGGTGACGGGCGCGGCGAAATACACCGTCGACATCCATCATGACGGCCAGCTCGAAGGCCTGATCCTGCGCTCGCGCGAGGCGCATGCACGCATCGCCACGCTCGATCTGGCGCCGGCACGCGCGCTGCCCGGCGTTAGTGCGGTGTCGCTGCTCGGCGACGACCACATCGTGCGCTATGTCGGCGAGCCGATTGCGGCGGTTGCAGCTCCGGACCGCAAGACGGCGCTGGCCGCGCTCGCCGCGATCAAGCTGACCAGCGAGCGCCTGCCCGCGGTGGTCGGGCTCGACGCCGGACGCAAGGATGATGCGCCCGTGGTGTTCGACAAGGCGAGCCGCAAGCGGGCCGGCAACGTCTCGGAGGCGGCCGGCGGGCCGGCGCCCTGGAAGCAGAACATCCGCGGGCCGACCGCTGTTTTCTCGACCCGCGCCAAGAAGGCCCGCAACTGGGTGGACGAGGCGCGCCAGGCCAACAACAAGCTACTCGTCGAAGCCACCTTCCGCACCGCCACGCAGCAGCATGCTTGTCTCGAGCCCCACGCCGCGGTGGCGCGCTTCGACGGCGACCGGCTGACCCTGCACGCCTCGACCCAGCAGGTGTTTCACCTGAAGGAGCAGATCGCAAAACGCTACAAGCTCGATCACGACAAGGTCCGCGTGATCGCGGAGCACGTCGGCGGCGGCTTCGGCTCGAAAGCGAGCCTCGGCACCGAGACGATCGCCGCGATCGAGCTGGCCCGCGCGGCGAAAGCGCCGGTGCGGGTCGCCTATGATCGCCAGGAAGAACTCTCGGTCGCCGGTTATCGGCCGGCCGCGGAGTTGAAGGTCGCGCTGCTACCTTCCGAGCAAGGCGGCCTGAAGGCGCTCTCGGTCACCGCGCATGCCGATACCGGGGCCGCGACCAACTCGACCATCGCGGGACTGGCGCGGCTGATCTATCCGGCCGAGGCGAAGGACCTTTCGGATTTTGACGTCATCAGCAATCTGCCGCCCGGCGCCGCCTTCCGCGGCCCCGGCGGTCCGCCGATGGCATTCGCCGTGGAGCAATCGATCGACGAGGCCGCGCTGCGGCTCAAGGTCGATCCGATCGCCTTGCGCAAGCGCTGGGATCCCGATCCCAACCGGCAGCGGCTCTACGATTGGGCATCAGGGCTCGAGATCTGGCGCAACCACAAGCCGGCGCAGAACGGGCGCTATCGCCGCGGCATCGGGGTCGCGACGGGCTACTGGCTCTATCTGTGGCAGCCGAAGGTGAAGGTCGAGGTCGCGGTCAGGGGCGGCCGCGTCGTTGCTAGCACGGCGACGCAGGACATCGGCACCGGCACCCGCAGCGTGCTTGCCGACGCGATCGCGCGCGAGTTCGATCTCGAACCCGGTGAGATCGATGTGCGGATCGGCGATTCCTCGCTGCCCGAAGGCCCCGGCTCCGGCGGCAGCCGCGTCACCGCCTCGGTGATGCCGCCGACGCTGCAGGCAGTGCGGAAGCTGAAGGACGCGATGCTCGAACAGGCCACGCGAAAGCCGGCGCCCGGCTCGAACGCGCCCTGGCGCGAGCTGATCGCGCGCTCGCCCGACATCGCAATGGTGGAGACGCGCGGCGAGGACGGCAAGAACACTGCGCCCGGCATCCGCTCGCCGCTGCGCGAAGTCGGCCTGATGGGCATGGTGTTCGGCTGGATGATGCGCCGCTTCTCGAACATCGCCGTCGGCGCCGGCGTGCCGAGCTCGGTGCAGGTGATCGAGGTGGAGGTCGACACCTGGCTCGGCCATGTCCGCGTGCTCAACGTGCACACCGGCATCGCGGTCGGCAAGATCGCAGCGCCCGCGCTGGCGCGCAGCCAGGCCTGCGGCGCGGTGATCCAGGGCCTCGGCTACGCGCTCTACGAGGCGCGCGAGCTTGATCCGACCAGCGGCGACGTCCTGACCGCGGGAATGGAGGATTATCGTATCCCTGGGATCGCCGACACGCCGGAGATCGAGGTCCATTTCGACGAAGCCGGCTTCGACCATGTGCTCGGCAACAGCGTCGGCATCGGCGAGGCGTCGACGGTGCCGACCTCGGCCGCCGTCGCCAACGCGATCCACAACGCGATCGGCGTCCGCCTCACCGAGATTCCGATCCGGCCCGACCGCATCGTCGCCGCGCTGAAGGGGAGGGACGCCGCATGAGTGTCGCGACTGCAGACGTCATCTCCGCGCCCGAATTCCGCGCCGCCGGCACCGATCTGTCGGAGCGCCGCCGCAGCGGCCTGTCGTGCGGCTCGATCATCGATCTCGCCGCCAGTCCCGATACGATCGGCGTTGCGTGGAATGCGGACGGCTCGGCCCGCATCGGCGCCCTGACCACGATCGCTGCGATCGCATCCGATCCGCGGCTCGCCGAGGCTTACCCCGGCATCGCCGTAGCCGCGCAGGGCCTCGCCACGCCGCAGATCCGGCACATGGCGACGCTCGGCGGCAACCTCGCCCAGCGCTCGCGCTGCTGGTATTTCCGCAATCCGCAGATCGCCTGTCTCAAGAAGGGCGGCCCCGACTGCCCGGCGCGATCCGGCAACCACCTCTATCACGTCGCGTTCGATCTCGGCCCATGCGTCGCGCCGCATCCGTCGACGATGGCGATGGCGCTGCTCGCCTATGATGCGAAGGTCACCACCGATCGGCGCAGCGGCTTGTCGATCTCCGAGCTGCTCGGCGACGGCAGCAACGGCGCGGCCGACAATCTGCTTGCACCGGGCGAACGCATCGAGCGGATCGAGCTCCCCGTTCCGCTGGCCGGCGAGCGCGCGCTGTACAAGCGCGCCATCAGCCGGACGCATGCGGAATGGCCGCTGGTCGAGATCTGCGTGCGTGCGGTGATCTCCGGCGGCGCGTTCCAGCAGGTCCACATCGCCGCCGGCGGCATCGCCCCGGTCCCGCTGCGTCTTGCCGCGTCCGCGGCGGCGCTGCAGGGTAAGCAGATTAACGCGGCGACCATCGCGCAAGCCACCGAGCTGGCGATCTCGGGAGCCAGGCCGCTGCCGATGACCGGATACAAGCTCGAGCTGCTGACGGGCCTGGTGCGCGACGTGGTCGAGCGGATCGTGGCGTAGGATCAAGCGCCCATTCGCGGCCTCGAGGCAACGTCGCGTCTAGAATGCATAGATCCAGGAATTCCTACGCCGGAATGCCGGCCTCACACAGCACGGCGACCATGCGTTCGCCCCATTCGACGGTCCTGGTCGGAAAATTCTGCCGCGCGTAGGACGTGCGGAAATCGGGTCGCAGCTTGAGCAGGCGGCCGGCGATGACGCGCGCCTCGTCGAGGCGCCCCGAGCCGACTTCGTTCATGATCAACGCGCTGAGCGTGTGTGCGTCTTCGCCGATCACCAGCGCCTTGGCGGCGGCCGCGCGGCCCTGCTCATACTGACCGAGCATGAAATGCGCGAAACTGATTCCGTTCCACATCGACGCACGCCCGGGATCGATCGGGCTGAGCCGGAGTCTGTGCTCAACACTTTCGATCGCGCGTGCCGGCTGGACGCACATGAGCGAAATCCAGCCACGATATCCCCATGCCGCAGCATCGTTCGAATTGAGCGAGATCGCCTCTTCGATCATGGTCTCGGCGCGATCGTAGTCGTGGCCGAGATAGGCAAACATGTGAGCCGCGCGCGCCAGCACGAACGGATCGTCGCTGGCCAGCACGCAGGCGAATTCGGCGATCCGCAGCGCCTCCGCCAACTCCTCCGCGCCGGGGGGCGTGCCGCGCGTGGTCTGTTTCAGCAGCGACGAATAGGCCAGCATGACCTGAGCGGCTGCATAGTTCGGATCAAGCCCGCAGGCCTTGTTGAACCACTCGCCGAGTTCAGCGTCGCCCCACTTGGAGCGATCTGCATAGGCCGCAATGCCTCTCAGAAAGAGATCGTAGCTATCGAGACGGTCGGTCGGCTTGGTTCGGGTTCGTTCGATTTCGCTCTGCTGGATCTTCGGAGCTATGATGCTGACGACATTCGCGGTGACCTGGTCCTGCAGGTCGAACACATCCCTCAGTTCGCCGTCGAACCTGTCCGCCCAGAGATGCGTACCGCTGCCGGCCTCGATCAGTTGCGCGGTGATCCGAACGCGCCCACTCGACTTGCGCACTGATCCCTCCAGCACGTATCGCACACCGAGCTCGTGCCCGACCTGCTTGATGTCGACGGACTTCCCCTTGTAGGTGAAGCTTGAATTGCGCGCGATCACAAACAGCGATCTGAAGCGCGACAGCGCGGTAATGATGTCCTCGACGACGCCGTCGGCAAAGTATTCCTGCTCCGGATCACCGCTCATATTCTGGAACGGCAGCACCGCGATGGAGGCCTTCTCGGCAATCGCGGCTGGGGAAGCCGGTGCAGTGAACGCGTGCTTCGCGATCGCGGCCGCTGCGGAGGCGCCGCCGACGCGAACTCTCCATGTCCGAATAGGCTCGGCAATATTCTTCAGGACCTGCGGCCCCATGTCCTCGAAGGTCGCATCGACCTTGCCGCGAATGTGCCGTTGCACGTCATCGGAAATGCAGACGCCACCCGGCTCGGCAATCCCCTCCAAGCGCGCTGCGATGTTGACGCCGTCGCCAAAGATATCGTTGTCGTCAAAGATGATGTCGCCGACGTGGATTCCGATTCGGAATTCGAGCCGCTGCTCCGTTGGCACGGCAGCATTCTGATCGGCCATGCGGCGCTGCACTTCGACGGCACTGCGCACCGCGTCGACGGCGCTGGCGAATTCAACGAGGATTCCGTCGCCGGTCGTCTTGACGACGCGGCCGCGATGTGCCGCCAGCGCTGGATCCAGCAACGCTCGCCTGACCGACTTCAGCTTGGCCAGAGTGCCTTCCTCGTCGATTCCCATCAGCCGGCTGTAGCCGGGGCGATATCGGCCGCCAGAACCGCTGCCAGACGCCGATCCATGCTATCGGTGGTCAAAGACATGCCCCCGGACGAGGGGTTAATTTTCGTCGCCGATCAAAGCACGGCTGACGGCCTCCGGGCTAGAGCAAACGTCTGCGCTGCTTGCCCAGGCTGGAAATCGGCGGCATTGTCAACGACGACCTTGAGGCTATCGCCCAGCGGGTCTATCGCGCCCGGGTCAGCGCCAGCCAGATGCCGCCGCCGATCATGAAGCCGCCCGAGATGCGCGACATCAGCCGGGTCCGCTCCTTGGAGAAGAATTTGCGGGCGCGGCCGGCCGCCAAGGCGTAGGCGGCGTCGGTCAGCACGGCGGTCGCCATGAAGGTGAGGCCGAGCAGCGCCACCTGCGGAACGTGCGGCTTGTCCATATCCATGAACTGCGGGATGAAGGCGCCGAAGAACACCAGCACCTTCGGGTTCGAGAGCAGCACCAGAAAGCCTTGCAGGAAGAAGCCGCCGCGCGGCGGCGGCGTGTCGTCGGTGCTGACGCCCTCGACCGGAGAGCGGATCAGCTTGAAGCCGAGCCAGACCAGATAGGCGGCGCCGGCAAAGCGCACCCAGTCGAACCAGTAGCCCATCGTCGCCATCAGCGAGGTCAGCCCGACCGCGACGGTGCCGATCACGATCGCAAGCCCCACCTGCGCGCCCAGCACGTTGGTGAGCGCGGCGCGCGTGCCGTAGCGCAGCCCGTTGGCGATCACCATCGTGACGATCGGACCGGGCAGCAGCGCCAGCGCGATGCAGGCGGCGACGAAGGCGAAATAGGCTTGCAGGGACATGGGAGAGCTCGTTTGTTTCTTATCGTCATTATGCACGAGAGTGGCAGACATGGAAGCGCGTCTGCCCCCTCGCCCCGCTCTTCACCGGGTCGAGACGAGCGAAGCTCGCTCTTAGAGGGTGGGGTGAGGGGCTCTCTCCGCCAGGCGGTGCGAGTCGTTAGACCTGTACCCCTCACCCGGATCGCATCTGGCGATGCGATCCGACCTCTCCCCGCAAGCGGGGCGAGGTGAAGAGAGATCACGCTCAAAGGCCTTCCATTGCCGCGATCATCCATGACCTGATCTCTCGCCCCTCCAGAAATTTCAACGTCGCCCGCTGCACCCCTGCGGCATCTCCCCCGCCCTGCGCCACGACCGCCATCAGGTCGCAGCGATGCGACACCGCGATGCCGATCGCAGTGCGCTTCCCGTTGGGCATCTCGAGATCATAGACCCTGATCCGCCCCGGCATATCGGCGACAGCAACGACATCGCCGGCCTTCAGCGGCACAAAGCGCGGGCTGATCATGTCGACGTCGGAAACGCGGTCGACCTCGTCGTCATCGGCGACGCCGCCGTCGCAATTGCAGAAGCCGAGCTTTGGCCTGAGATAAACCTCGACGTCGCCGCCGCACTCGGCCGCACCACACCGGAACGCGCGGCCGGCGGGCCAGCCGTCGCGCGGGAACGGCCAGCCGATCTCGTACCACGCGGCTGCGCGCGGCGGCGCCATCTCGTAGCCGGCGACGGCGGAGAGCCCGCCGAGCGCCAGGACCATCGCCGCGATGACCGGCCATGAGCGCATCATCGCGCGCTCACGGCAGACCGGCGATGGCGCGCGCCGCGCCGGTCAGTTCGAGGATGTGCAGGCCGGTGTTGGCGCGGTCGACCGCGTAGATGTAGCCGCGCTCGTCGGTCTCGACATTATTGGTCTGGATCGCGACCTTGCAGCGGTCCTTGCCGTCGATGGTGACGCATCGCGTGTCGGTCGCCGCCGTGATGGAGGGAATGAAGTAGCCGACTTCCCTGGGATGATAGGGATCGCGGATGTCGAGCGCGCGGACGCCGGCGTTGAAGAAGGCGATGAAGGCCAGCTTCTTGTAGTAGACCGGCGCCATGCTCTCGTTCGACGAATGCGAGCCGAACCGGCCGCCGCGCTCGCAGAACGCTCCGGAGGCCTCGGGCACCGTATAGCTCGAGATCAGCATCGGCCGCGCCTCGGTGGTGACGTCGGCGAACCACACCATCTGCCGGGCCTCGCCACATTCGTTCTGGATCGCCTCGTCGACGATCATCACGATGTCGCGGCTCTTGCCGTCCTTGTCGTGGGCGAACTCGGCGATCGGCATGCCGGGCATCGGAAACACCGTATGCGCGCCGTTCATGGCGGACAGCGGCATCCGCGCGATCTCCGGGAATTTCAGATTGTCCGGCGTCGGCTCCTTTGGTCCGTTCAGCAGCTTGTCGCGGTCGACGATCTGCAGGAAGCCGCCCTTGTTGGTGCCATAGCCGAAATAGACGCGATTGCCCTGCGGCCCGGTCGAGATCGGCCCGTGCAGTTCGGTCGGCACCGCGC
Organism: Bradyrhizobium sp. USDA 4503; assembly: GCF_054055815.1. NCBI lineage: Bacteria > Pseudomonadati > Pseudomonadota > Alphaproteobacteria > Hyphomicrobiales > Nitrobacteraceae > Bradyrhizobium > Bradyrhizobium sp. USDA 4503. Next base: position 7,222,978 of record NZ_JBSRXS010000001.1, on the reverse strand, counting down.
CGGTCGCGCCCGGCTCCTGCCCGGGCAGGCCGAAGTCCCTGATCTTCGTGGGATGCGCGGGATCGGAGAGATCATAGACCTGCGTCATGCGCCGCGTGCGCCAGTCCGGCGCGCCCGACACCAGGAAGGCGATGCCGGTGCCGCATTCCCAAAAACTCTTGTGCGTGTCCTTCAGGCCGCCGATCCGGGTGACGAGCGCCGGATTGGCGGGATCGGCGACGTTCCAGATCTCGTGCGCCTCGCTGCCGAAGGTGCGCAGCATGTAGACCGCGTTGCGATCGCCCTTCGGCAAATCCTTGCCGTCGCAGATCCGCACCATCTGCGCGCCGCCGGATTCATACTTGCCTTCCTGTCCGGGAATGTGCCGCAGATATTTCGGGTGCGCGGGATCGGTGACGTCGACGATCGAGGTGCCGTTCGGTTCGGCCTTGCCGGTCACCGGGTTGACGGGATCGGGAATGTCGTCGGTGCCGCCGTGATGACCGATATAGGCGATCCATCTGTCGCCCTGATGATGAATGGTCGGCTGATAGGCGCTGCGGGCCTGCAAATCGTTGGTTCCAACCAGCCTCATGTTGGAGGCTTCAGGCGGATCGCCGATCTTCTGCTGGGCGCTCGCACCATTCGCGAGCAGGACAAGAACCAACGTGCAGCAAACTGCCGTAACGCGACCGCCCATGCGCACCACCCAATGTTCCACACCAATCTGCGTTGGCTGCCGGCAAGGCTAGCACGGCGCTGCCGATGCCAAAACACACGCTCTTGACATGCAACCATTTGGTTGCCTATTATCCGACCCATGGATGAAGTCTTCAAAGCCCTCGCGGATGCCTCACGGCGAACGCTGCTTGACCGGCTTCACGATCAGAACGGGCAGACGCTCGGTGAGCTCTGCGACGGCCTCGACATGACGCGTCAGGCCGTCACCAAGCACCTTGTGATTCTCGAGGAGGCCAACCTCGTCACCACGATCAAGCATGGCCGCGAGAAGCTGCACTATCTCAACCCGGTTCCGATCCATCAGATCGGCGAGCGGTGGATCAGGAAGTTCGAGCGCGGGAAACTCGCCGCGCTGAGCGAGTTGAAAAGACAATTGGAGAAGCGTGATGAGTAAACCGGACTACGTCTACGTCACCTATATCGAGACCACCGCCGACAAACTGTGGCACGCGTTGACCTCGAGCGAATTCACCGAACGCTTCTGGTTCGGCTATCGCGTCAGCTCCGACTGGAAGGTCGGCTCCCCCTACCACCTCACCAAGGACGGGCGACGCAGCGTGCAGGGCGAGGTGCTGATCGCCGATCCACCGAACAAGCTCGCCTACAGCTGGGACGTCGTGAAGGAAGGCGTCGAGCGCGAGCAGCTCTCGCGCGTGACCTTCGACATCGAACCGCACGGCACGGTCGTCAAGCTGACCGTGACGCACGACAATCTCGGCCCGAAGACGCTGCGCGACATCTCCGGCGGCTGGCCGATGGTGATCGCAAGCCTGAAGAGTTTCCTGGAGACCGGGCGCGAACTGCCGGCCGACCTGCTCACCAGCGGCGCCAGGGAGGCCTACCATGCCTAAGCCCGAATTCGCCTACGTCACCTACATCGAGACCACGCCGGACAAACTGTGGGACGCGCTGACCAAGAGCGCGTTCACGCGGCAATACTGGTTCGACACCGAGCTACAATCGGACTGGAAGGTCGGCTCGCCGCTCGCGCTGGTGATGGGCGGCAAGACCACCGACACCGGTGAGATCCTCGAGGCCGACCGGCCGCGACGCCTCGCCTACACCTTCAAGCACGTGCTCGACGAGGACATGCGCAAGGAGCCGGCAACCAAGGTGGTCTTCACGCTGGAGGCCCATGGCAAGATCGTGAAGCTGACCGTGACTCATGAGGGCTTCGGTGCGGGCAGCAAGCTGCTCGACGGCATTTCCAAGGGCTGGCCGGCGATCCTGTCGGGACTCAAGAGCCTGCTCGAGACCGGCAAGGCGGTCACGATCCCGCCGGCCGCGCTCGGGATCGACGGCTTCGAATGACAATGAAAATCTATCGACGGGTGCGTACAGACATGAACATCGAGAAATTCAAACCGGCAATCGTCTACGCGATCTACATCGCCGCCACGCCCGAGAAGGTGTGGCAGGCTTTGACGACTGCCGAACTCAGCCGGCAGTATTTCTCCGGCAACGCGGTCGAGGTCGACCTTCGGATCGGCGGCGCCTACGTCGTGCGGACGCCCGACGGCGCGCTGCACATCTCCGGCGAGGTGATCGAGTGCGATCCGCTGAAGCGGCTGACCGTCACCTTCAACGTCAACTGGCCGCAGCTGGTCGAAAAGCTCGGGCCGACGCTCGTCACCTGGGAGATCGAACCGGCAGGCGACGGCGTGAAGCTGACGCTCCTGCAATCGCATGACCGTCCGATCAGCGACGACATTCTCGCAGGCGGCCGCACCGGCTGGCCGGCGATCCTCTCCAGCCTCAAGAGCCTCGTGGAGACCGGCAAGGCTATGGTGATCCCGATGCAGCCGCCAGCGCGCATGATGGCCGCGCTGAAGGAATTGGGAATCGCGATGCCGACGTGAGGTTGGCGATACAGCCGCTCCATACTCCGCTGTCGTCCCTGCGAAAGCACTAGTGCATCTACACGTTTGTCGGGCCATTTGCGAGGATTTGGAAGCGGGCCATTCCGGTGTGGAAGGTGATTGGTCCAGGTGGACGGTGGGAGGCGTAGCCGGTCCATCCGCCGAGTTTTGCGATGATCCATGCCGCCCAAGCAAGGGTGTTGGGGCGATGGTGGTTTTTCTGAAGCTCGGTGCGACCTTTCATGGTTTTGTTGATGGCCCTGAGCGTCTCGATCTCTTCTGCGGTGAAGACAAATTCAGCCGGCAATTCTTCGCCACTGTTGCGGGCCTGAACGAGTTGAATGACGATACATGCCGCTCTGGTGGCGACCGCCACGAGCTTGATCAGGCCTTCGGCGCTCTCGATCTGACTATCCTCGATGCGCAAACCCTGGCTCTTCAGCGAGCGAAAGAGTTGCTCAATGATCCAGCGCTGGCGGTACCAGGAGACGATCTGCCAGGCGTCTTTAGCGGTGGCGACCGGATGAGTGGTCAGGAGCAGCCAGCGAATGGGCTCCGCACCTCTCGGCGGATGCAACTCGACCACTTCTACGAAGCTGAGTTTGATGCCCTCCGCCAAGTCGGTGACGCCGGGCCTCTGCGGCCGCTTGAGCACGACGGTTCCGAAGCGCATCGAGAGATGGGCCTGCCGGCCGCGCCGATCCATTCGCTGCGGCAGATCGATCACCGCGTTGTCGCAGAAGCGGCTCCGCTCGACCGCCTGATAAAGTGTGTCGCCATCGACCAGCGCATGGTCGTGCATGGCACGCGACAGAAGATGGACATTCTCAGCTGGCGTCAGCGCCCAGTGAGCAAAGAAATCCCCCTCGCGGTCGTTGACGACGGTGATCATGCGGGCATCTGCCAGGACGTCGCGGCCTTGCTCGGCGGCCGTCACCCAGCGCGCCGACTCCTTGTCGGCCAAGGCGCGCCGCTCATGCGGGATTTTTACCTTGCCTTTGCGCGTCCAAACGTTGCCGCCAGTAAGGCCAAGACAGACCCCGCTGTCGGCATCCACCGCCATCATCGCATGCAACAGCACGCCGCGAGCATTGCCCTTGCCGACTTTGCCCAGCCCGCGCCGCCGTCCCGCCTGGGTCTGGAACTTGACCTCGCTCGTATCCTGGATCGCCAGCACATGACGCCCGCTGACCGCAGTCCGCGTCTGCGTGCTCCAGCCCTCAATCAATTTATCGATCGTGACTTGGGGGTTGTTCACAAACCGCCAGAACGCCATATTGGCAGCCCAATCGCCCCGGGCCATCTGGCGCAAGCAGACGCTGCGCGTGCAAAGCATAGCCCGGAGAAGCGTCGCCCCCTTTTGTCGAGACGAACGTCCCCGAACTCACCCAAAGACAAATCCGGCTGCATCGCTGGCGCTCCTTCGAATCAAAGCGCCAGTGAGAGAATCATACAACATGCTGCAGAGACGCCACTTCTTGCTGCACCGAGTCAATCTGTCGCGCCCCAAAACCGTGTAGACACGCTAGTGCGAAAGCAGGGACCCATAACCACCGCTCCAAACGTTTAGAGTTCGCTGGGGCCATAGCGTCGCACAACAACTTTACCTTGTGGTTATGGGTCCCGGGCCGCGCTGCGCTTGCCCGGGACGACGACGGAGAAAACTACCCCAGCGCCCTCAGCTCCCGGCGCAGCACCTTGCCCGTCGCCGTCATCGGCAGGCTATCGGCGAACTGCACGAAGCGCGGATACTCGTGGGCGGCGAGCTGGACCTTGACGAACTCCTGGATCTCGCGCGCCAGGGCATCGCCCGGCGCGTAGCCCGGCCGCAGCACGATCCAGGCCTTGATCGATTCGGTGCGGATCGGATCGGGGATGCCGACCACCGCCGACATCGCGACCGCCGGATGCTTCATCAGCGTGTGCTCGATCTCGGACGGGCCGACACGATAGCCGGCCGTGGTGATGACGTCGTCCTCGCGGCTGACGTACCAGAAATAGCCGTCCTCATCCTGCACGCCGAGATCGCCGGTCAGCAGGAATTCGCCGGCATATTTCTTCGCGGTCGCTTCCGGATTGCGCCAGTACTCGATCATGGTGCAGGGGCACGGTTGGCGCACGCCGATGATGCCGCGCTGGCCCCGCGGCAGCTCCTCGCCCTTCTCGTCGACGATGCGGACGTCGAAGCCCGGCGTAGCGCGGCCCATCGAGCCCGGACGGATCGGAAACAGATTGGAATTGCTGCCGATCACGAGGTTGCATTCGGTCTGACCGAACACCTCATGGGCGTCGATGCCGAAGGTGTCGCGCACCCAATCCAGCAATTGGCCGCCGAGCGACTCGCCGCCGGTGAAGATGCTGCGCAGCCTGACGCCGGAATTCTTTACATTGGCCTGCCGCATCAGCTTCAGCGCGGTCGGCGGCAGGAACACGTTGCGGATGCCGAGCTCGGCCATCATCCGCATCGCCGCCTGCGGCTCGAACTTGCGGGCGCGGTGTCCAACCATCGGGATGCCGTGGTACCAGAATGCGAACAGGCCGTTGATCAGGCCGCCGATCCAGGCCCAGTCGGCCGGCGTCCACATCAGGTCGCCGGGCCTCGGCAGGAAGTTGTGGCACATCTCGACATTGGGCAGATGGCCGAGCACGACGCGATGCGCGTGCAGCGCGCCCTTCGGGTTGCCCGTGGTGCCGGACGTGTAGATGATCAGCGCGGGATCGTCGGCCGAGGTGTCGACGGTCGCGAACTCGGGCGACGCCGACTTGATCGCGCTCCAGAACGGTCTCGTCCCCGCCGGCGTCTTTTCGCCGACGATATAGATGCTCTTCAACTCGGGCAGGCGATCGCGGATTTTCGCGATCTTCTCCCAGCCCGCTTCATCGGTGATCACGGCCTTGGCAGCAGAATTCGACAGGCGGAATTCGAGCGCGTCCTCGCCGAACAGCGCGAACAGCGGGATCGAGATCATCGCTGCGCGAAACGCCGCGAGATGCGCGACCGGCAGTTCGAGCGATTGCGACAGGAACACGGCGACGCGGTCGCCGCGCACCAGCCCGTCGGCGGTCAGCACATTGGCGAAACGGCGCGAGGCGTCCGCGACCTCGTCGAACGAGGTGCGCGTGGTGCCGCCATCCTCGTCGACATAGACCAGCGCGAGCCGCCCGGTGCCGTCGGCATGGCGGTCGCAACACGCGGTCGCCATGTTGAAGCGCGCGGGAACGTCCCAGCGGAAGTTGCGATAGAGCTCGTCGTAAGTAGCGGCTTCCTTGAGCATGGTGTGTGTTGCTTCCGTCCCTCGTCATGGCCGGGCCTTTCCCCTGCCATCCGCATTTGCTGCGGCAGATTGTAGAGACGTCGATGCCCGGGACAAGCCCGGGCTGACGAAGAATGTGATGCCCGGATAAAGAACCCCGGATGGAGCGGTCGCGCGAACGCGCGCCCGATGACAGGCTCCGCGCAATCCGGGGTTCTCATCGAGTGGACAGACTCCCCCGGATTTCGCTTCACTGCATCCGGGCTACGAACATCCTTGAGGAGAAAGCCGTCAGGCTGACGCCCGCTCCATTGCGACCTCGGCCTTGAGGCTATCGAGGTCGCGATAGATCGACGCGACCGCGAGCACGCGCCCGCCGCGCTTGTAGCGCAGCACGCAATCCCTGCCGGCAATGCTGCCGTCCACCGCGATCTCGTCCCACTGCTCGGCATGGCCGACATAGTTGATCGGCACGTCGTAATGCTGGCTCCAGAAGAACGGCACCGCGTCGAACACCTCGCGCTGCCCAAGCATATTCCGCGCGGCGGTCTGGCCCTGGCGCTCCGCCACCACCCAATGCTCGACCCGGATCGTCTCGCCGCCGTGCGGATCGGGCCAGCGCGCGATATCGCCGGCCGCGTAGATGCCGGGAACGCTGGTCTCGAGATAGGCGTCGACTGTCACGCCGCGGTCGATGGCGAGCCCGGCCGCTTCCGCCAGCGCCAGCCGCGGCTTCACGCCGACACCGACCACGACGAGATCGGCATCGAGCACAGGCCCGCTCTTCAGGCGGGATCGCTTGCCCTCGATCGCGGTCACCGTGTCGCCGAGGTGGAATACGACACCATGCTCTTCGTGCAGCGCACGGACGAAATCGCCCATCTCCGGCCCGAGTATGCGCTCCATCGGCCGCTGTTCCAGCCCGACCACGTGAACCTCGATCTGGCGCGCGCGGAGCGAGGCCGCCACCTCGAGACCGATGAAGCTTGCACCGATCACCACCGCGCGGCGCGCTCCGCTGGCCGCGGCGATGATGGCCCGGCAATCGTCGACGGTGCGTAGCACATGAACGTGGGGCTGGTCCGCGCCCGGGATCGGCAGCCGCACCGGCTCCGCGCCGGTCGCCAGCAGCAGCCGGTCATAGGCGAGCGTTTCGCCGCCGGCGAGCACGACGTTGCGGCGGCCGGTATCGATCGACTTGACCTCGGTCCTGAGTTTCAGATCGATCGCCGCGTCACGATAAAAATCGTCCGGCTTCAGCGGCAGCCAGTCTTCCGGCGCGCTGCCGGCGAGGAAGTCCTTTGACAGGTTCGGACGATCCACCGGCGGCGCGGCCTCGCCGCTCAGCATGACGATGCTGCCGCGATAGTCCTGCCGTCGCAGCATCTCGGCGGCGGCAAACCCCGCCCCGCCGCCGCCGACAATCACGATGCTGCCGGGCGCATCGACCGGGCCCTTGACGCGGAGTTTCGGCTGCGCGCGCTTCTCGCGCACGATGATGCGATCGCCCTCCCGCTCGACCTTCCAGACAGCGAGCGCGTTGAAGGCGGGCGCGGCGGTCGCTTCACCGGTGCGAATATCGAAGCAGGCGTGATGCCAGGGGCAATGGACGGTCTCGCCCTCAAGGAGGCCTTCGGCGAGCGGGCCGTGGTAATGGCTGCAATGCGCGTCGATGGCGAAGATATCCGCCCCCGAGCGCACCAGCAGCACGTCCTCGTCGCCGACATGGCCGAGCAACATCGCGCCCGTGAAGTCGGAGAGGGCAACGCCTTGTGTCAGATCCGGACCGGAAGGAGCTTGCTGATCGGCCATATCATTCCTCCATCGCCCTGTGACGCTCTAAACCGCTATGCCGAGGAATTCCTGGCGGGTTAGCGCATTGTCGCGAAAGCAACCCAGCATGCGGCTGGTCACGAGATCGGTATCCGGCTTGTGCACGCCGCGGGTCGTCATGCAGTGATGCGACGCCTTGATGATGACGCCTACGCCCTGAGGCTTCAAGACGTCGTTGATGGTGTTGGCGATCTGCGCCGTCATCTTCTCCTGGATCTGCAAACGCCTGGCATAGATGTCGACCACCCGCGCCAGCTTGCTGATGCCGACCACGCGGCCGTTCGGGATGTAGGCAACCCAGGCCTGACCGATGATCGGCGCCATATGATGCTCGCAATGGCTCTCGAAGCGGATGCCCCGCAGGGCAATCATTTCGTCGTAGCCTTCGATCTCCTCGAAGGTCTTTTCCAGGATCTCCGCGGGACGTTGGTCGTAACCCGCAAAGAATTCCTCGAACGAACGCGTCACACGCGCCGGAGTTTCAAGCAAACCATCCCGCTCGGGATCGTCACCAGTCCAGCGGATGATGGTGCGGACTGCTGCCTCGACTTCGGCCCGGGTCGGCTTGTCGGATTCGGTTTGAGCGGCTCTTGCACGATCCAGCGCATGCACAATCGGGTTCATCGGGGCCTTTCCTTTGCGGAGTCATCGCGAGGTCATGCCCGTCAGATGCTCCGTCAGCAGAAAGGTTCCCGCAATTCGGTCCGCGGCACTTTGCGCCGCAAGCCAGCCGGGACGAACGGCTAGCCCGTCAGCGCCGCCTTCACCAGGCCGCTGGCCTTGCCGAAATCCATCTGGCCGGCGTATTTCGCCTTCAACGCGCCGATCACCTTGCCCATGTCCTTGATGCTGGCGGCACCCGTCTCGGCGATGATCGCCGAGATCGCGGCCTTCACGTCGTCATCGGACATCTGCTTCGGCAGGTACGCCGAGATCACGGCGATCTCCTCGCGCTCCTGGGCCGCGAGCTCGGCGCGGCCGCCCTTGTCATAGAGCTCGACCGACTCCTGGCGCTGCTTGATCATCTTCTGCAGCAGGCCGAGCAGGTCGGCATCGGAGAGGGGCGGCTTGCCCTGCCCGCGCGCGTCGATGTCGGCGTTCTTGATGGTCGAATTGACCATGCGCAGCGTGGACAGCTTGCGCTCGTCCTTCGCCTTCATCGCTTCCTTGACCGCAGTATTGATGTCGTCGCGCAGCATTTCGTTGTCCTTGAGCCAGCAATCCCCTCATCTAGGCAGTTTGCACCGGCAGAACAACCTAGTTCCTCAGCCATTCGACCAGCGCATCGGCGCAGGCCTGCGGCAGTTCCAGCTGCGGCAGGTGACCGCAATTGGCGAGCACTACAAGTTTTGCGCCGGGAATGCCGTTGGCCATCTCGTCCGACAGCGAATTTGGCACGGTGTTGTCGGTATCCGACGTCAGCACCAAGGTCGGGCACTTGATCCAGGCCATGCTCGGCCGCGAATCCGGCCGGCTGAGCACCGCGTTCTGCTGGCGGATGAAAGCCTCGGCGCCGATGTCCTCGCTCATGTCGTCGACGATCCGGCGCAGGCTTGCATCGCCCTGCCGCGACGGATGCACGAAGCCCGGAAACAGCTCATCGACCACGCTGCGATATTGGCCGCTTCTGGCACGCTCGATCATGCCGCGGCGACGCGCGGTCGCTTCCGGCGTATCGGCCCGCGCCTGGGTGCTCATCAGCGCCAGCTTCGCAACCCGGTCCGGCGCCTGCCGCATGATCTCGAAGGCGATGTAGCCGCCCATCGAGTGCCCGGCGAGCGCAAAGCGCGGCGGCGCCTCGGCCAGGATCCGGCGGGCGATGGCCCCCATATTGTCGTCCCTGATATGGTTGGCGACCGTCACCGGCCCGCATCGCCACATCGCCGGAATGACGGGGGCGAAAATCCGCGGCGAGCAGATGAGGCCCGGGACGAGCAGGATCGGCATCGTATTATCCATGCGGGAGCTCCGGACGGGTCATTTTCGGCAAGCAAACGGCCGCTTCAGGGAACTTTAGATTAAAAGGCCGTTCGGGCCTGTCAAATCGGCCGGTATTGCCGTGTGAATCCGTGCCCTTTCGCTTTGACGCCGCCGGGTGCGGCGTCTATTTAAAGGGCTCATGACAACATCCGAAAACGCTCCCGCCTGGCCGGACCATAAACCGACCGCGCTCCTTGTGCTCGCCGATGGTACCGTGCTGGAAGGCTTCGGTCTCGGCGCGGAAGGCCACGCCGTCGGCGAGGTCTGCTTCAACACCGCGATGACCGGCTATGAGGAGATCCTCACCGATCCGTCCTATGCCGGCCAGATCATCACCTTCACCTTCCCGCATATCGGCAATGTCGGTACCAACGAGGAAGACATCGAGACGGTGAACATGGCGGCGACGCCCGGCGCGCGCGGCGTGATCCTGCGCTCGGCGATATCAGATCCCTCGAATTACCGCGCCACCCGCCATCTCGACCTGTGGTTGAAGGCGCGCGGCATCATCGGCCTCTCCGGTATCGACACCCGCGCGCTGACCGCGCTGATCCGCTCCAAGGGCATGCCCAATGCGGTGATCGTGCACGCCAGAAACGGCGAGTTCGACCTGCACGGCCTGAAGGAAGAAGCCCGCGAATGGCCCGGCCTCGAGGGCATGGACCTGGTGCCGATGGTCACCTCCGGCCAGCGCTTCACCTGGGACGAGACGCCCTGGGTGTGGGGCAACGGTTTCGGCCAGCAAACCGCGCCGGAATTCAACGTGGTCGCGATCGATTACGGCATCAAGCGCAACATCCTGCGCCTGCTCGCCGGCGTCGGCGCCAAGGTGACCGTGGTGCCGGCGACGACCGCCGCCGAAGACATCCTGGCGATGAAGCCGGACGGCGTGTTCCTGTCGAACGGCCCCGGCGATCCCGCCGCCACCGGCAAATATGCCGTGCCCGTGATCCAGAAGGTGATCGCGTCGGGGACGCCGACCTTCGGCATCTGCCTCGGCCATCAGATGCTTGGCCTTGCCGTCGGGGCCAAGACCATGAAGATGCATCAGGGCCATCACGGCGCCAACCATCCGGTCAAGGACGAGACCACCGGCAAGGTCGAGATCACCTCGATGAACCACGGCTTTGCCGTGGACCAGGCGACGCTGCCGAAAGGCGCGACCCAGACCCATATCTCGCTGTTCGACGGCTCCAATTGCGGCATCGCGCTTGAGGGCAAGCCGGTGTTCTCGGTGCAGTACCACCCGGAAGCCTCGCCCGGCCCGCGCGACTCGCACTATCTGTTCCAGCGCTTCGCCGATCTGATGCGGAAGAACAAGCAGGCCGCGTAGACACACCCGTCATTGCGAGGAGCGCAGCGACGAAGCAATCCATCTATCCCAGCCTGGAGCGATGGATTGCTTCGCTTCGCTCGCAATGACGGAGATTTTTCTCAATGACCGCCCCCGCCACCCCGAAGCCCGTCTACGGCGTCTCCTCGATGGCGGTGATGGCATCGATGTCCGGGCTCGACTTCGTGCGCGGCATCTTCGCCCGGACCCTGCCGGAGCCGCCGATCATGGAGAATGTCGAGCCGTTCGACTGCTCCGCCGAGACCGGCCATGTGGTGATCCACAGCGTCCCGGGCCTGCGCCACTACAACCCGATCGGTTCGGTGCATGGCGGCTACGCCGCGATCCTCTTGGATTCCGCGATGGGGCTTGCGGTGCAGACCACGCTGCCGCAAGGCTTTGGCTACACCACGCTGGAGTTCAAGATCTCCTTCGTCCGCGGCATGAGCCAGAACACCGGCAAAATCCGCACCGAGGGCCATGTGCTCAACGCCGGCCGCCGGGTTGCGACGGCGGAAGCGCGGATTACCGACGACAATGGCAAGCTGCTCGCCCATGCCACCACGACCTGCCTGGTGTTCGAGTTGCCCAAGACGACCTGAAGGCAATCGCGTCTTGGCGCCAGATCTTGGCGCATTGGAGCCATGACGAAGCGCGCTGGATCGCGGCCTGCGCTCTGTGATTGAGTTTCCCTGTCCGAGATCAGGCAAACATGATCCGGCCTGGAAGGAAACGCCGATGATTTCAGCCCATTCAGACATGACCATCCGCGACATCCGCGTGACGATGCTGCGGCTGCCCTGGGCCGACGATCCCTGGCTGAAAGGCGCGGCGCTCGGCGCGACGCGCGACATTCTGATCTGCGACGTCGAAACGTCCGGCGGCGTTACCGGCATGGGCTATCTGTTCGTGTTCAAGCCGGCGATGAAGTCGATCGCGGCCTGTCTCGAGGAATGCATCATCCCGCGCGTCATCGGCAAGGACGCCACCGCGATCGAGGCGATCTGGCGCGATCTGTGGACGGCGACGATGACCTATGGCCGCGGCGGCATCGCCACGATGGCCATGTCGGCGCTCGACATCGCGCTGTGGGACGCGGTCGGGAAACGGGCCGGCCTGCCGCTGCACCGGCTGTGGGGGCACTATCGCTCGGAAATCCCGATCTATGGTTCCGGCTGCTTCCGGGGCGCCGGCGGCGACGGGATGATCGAGAAGGCGCTGCATTTCGTGAAGCAGGGCTACAAGGCGATCAAGATGCAGGTCGCGCACGTCCACACGCCGGCGCAGGACCTCGACAATGTGCGCCGCATGCGCGAGGCGCTCGGGCCCGACATCGACATCATGATCGACGTCAACATGGGCTGGAGCGCCGATGTCGCGATCGAGATGGGACGCAAGTTCGAGAAGTACGATATCTACTGGCTTGAGGAGCCGGTGCCGGCCGATGATTTCGCCGGCTATCAGCGGATCGCGGCGGCGCTGGACATGCGCGTCGTCGGCGGCGAGACGCATTTCACGCGCTACGATCTGCGGCCGTTCTTTCTCAATCCCTGCCTGCCGATCCTGCAACCCGACCCGATGCGCGGCGGCATGACCGACCTGCGCAAGATCGCGGCGCTTGCGGACACGTTCGGCATCACGATCGCGCCGCATCTGTTTCCCGAACTCAATGTGCACCTCTTGGCTTCGATTCCGAACGGGATCTGGTGCGAGAACATGGCGCTGATCGACGATCTCTGGGTCGACCCGCCCGAAATCGCCAACGGCATGATCACCGCGCCGGAGCGGCCCGGGCACGGGCTCAGGTTCAGGGAAGACGTGTTGAAGTTCAAAATCTAGCTGGAACGGTTTGCGGACCGACGGTTTGATGGTCTGGAGACCACCTCGCAGCGCTGGAGAGCCACCATGTCGGTCGTCCGTACCGATATCGAACCCCAGACCATCGTCTTCCGGGACGACGGCCTCGTGCCGAACAATCCGATGCCGTTCCTAGTCTACAAGGCCGCCGTCGACGTCAGCAAGAATCCTGAGGCCACCATCGAGCAGCTGTTCGGCGAGAACGGCTGGGGCGCGATGTGGCGCAACGGCGTCTACGACTTCGCGCATTACCACGCCACCGTGCACGAGGTGCTGGGCGTCGCGCGCGGCCGCGCGCGCGTGCAGTTTGGCGGCGAGCGCGGGCAAGCAATCGAGATCGCGGCCGGCGACGTTGCGATCCTGCCGGCCGGCACCGGGCATCAATGCCTGTCGGCGAGCGACGATTTCTGCGTCATCGGCGCCTATCCGCCAGGCCCGCCGATGGATCTGCAGCGGCTGACGCCGGAGAACCACGCCAGGGCGCTGAAGACGATCCCACAGGTTGCGACCCCCGCGACCGATCCGGTGATGGGCAAGGACGGGCCGCTGGTGCGGCTGTGGAAGCGATAAGATCTAGGATGGTCGAACGGGTTGCTCTTGCCCTGCCCCCTCGCGAGAGGTGACCGGATACAGGCAACCTGAATCGATCATCGGAATTGCAGGCCATTTCAATCAAGCCTGCCGGCTTCACATTTCCAAGCTCCTTGATTTAAGTCAGCATCGCTGCGGCGATTTATGCCGCCAATGACACCTTAAAGCGCGCGATTCATCTGCGGGAGTGACAGAGCTTCCGCGTCCGCTGCTGCTCTTTTTGCAGGAGCAATGGAGGTCATACACATCACCTGACGGCATCAGATGCTCCGCGCTTCCCACAAGCAACCGCAACAGAGATCAGGAGAGGAGAATTCGACATGTTTCGAGGAATTCTGACGCTGACATTGTCGCTCTGCATTGGCGCGGCTACCGCGCCTGCAGCGCTGGCCCAGACGGCGCCGGCAATCAACGAGCAGGAGGCACACGCGATCGCGGTGGACGCCTATATTTACTTCTACCCGCTCCTGACGATGGACATCACGCGAAAGCAGTTCACCAACGTCGAGCCCGGCAAGGATAACTTCAAGGGCCCGATGAATACCTTCGTCAACGTGCCCGAATACCCACCGGCGAATTTCAAGGGCGTGGTGCGGTCCAACTTCGATACGCTCTATTCCGTTTCATGGCTGGACATGACCAAGGAGCCGGTTGTCGTCTCCGTTCCCGATACCGATGGACGCTTCTATTTGCTGCCGATGCTGGACATGTGGTCGGATGTGTTCGCCTCGCCCGGCTGGCGCACCACGGGCACCAAAGCGGGGACCTTTCTGGTGACGGCTCCGGGATGGCGGCCTGATCTGCGCGACAGGTTTGCGGAGGAGTTCAAGCTTCCGAAGGATACCCAGCGCATCGACGCGCCGACGCCTTACGTCTGGGTCATTGGCCGCACCAAGACGGACGGCCCGCCGGACTACGATGCGGTCCACAAGATACAGGCCGGCTACAAGGTCACGCCTCTTTCCGAGTTCGGCAAGACTCAGAAGCCGACCGAGGTCAGGATCGATCCCAGCGTCGACATGAAGACGGCGCCCAAGGTGCAGGTCGATACCATGTCGGCCGGCGTCTACTTCGCGCAGGCCGCCGAGCTGCTCAAGCTTCACCCGCCGCACATCACCGATGAACCAATCATCGCGCAGATGAAGAGGATCGGCATCGAGCCCGGCAAGAGCTTCGAAATCAGCAAGGTGGACCCGGTGCTGCAACGGGCGCTGGAGACGGCGCCGCAGGACGGGCAGAAGCTGATGGCATGGAAGGTGCCGACGCTGGCGCGCGTTGCGAACGGCTGGTCGATGAACACCGACACGATGGGCGTTTACGGCAACTACTATTTGAAGCGTGCGATCGTCGCGCAGCTCGGGCTTGGCGCCAACCTGCCGGAGGACGCGATTTATCCGCTCAATCTCGCCGACAATACCGGCAAACCGCTCGACGGCGCCAACAAGTATACGATCACCTTTGAGAAGGGCGCGGCCCCGCCGGTCAATGCCTTCTGGTCGATCACGCTTTACGACCAGGAAGGATTCCAGGTCGGCAACGTGCTGAACCGCTTCGCTGTGTCCAGCTGGATGCCGTTCAAATACAACCCGGACGGCTCGCTCGATCTCTACTTCCAGAACGAAAGTCCGGGCGCGGACAAACAAGCCAACTGGCTCCCGGCGCCGAAGGGCGCTTTCAACCTGACCATGCGCCTTTACGGTCCGAAATCGGAGGCGCTGACCGGAAAGTGGAATCCTCCGCCGATCGTGCGATTGGAGACAGCGGTGGGTCTGTCAGCTCAGTAGGCTTCAACCGCACTGACCGCAGCCGGGCGGCCAGACCGCAAGCTTCGCGAAGCAGTCCGGAGCAAAGCAGCTCTGGATTGCTGCCTCGCGGGTGCGGGCGCGCAGCTTACGCCGCGTTGCTGCCTTCCTGGCGGCTTGCCTCGAACAGGAACCAGGTGCGGCGCTCGGTTTCGTCGATGAAGGTTTCGAGCAGGCCTGCGGTGCCGGAGTCCTCCTGGTCGTCAGCCAGCTTGTGCGCCTTGCGCATCGCAGCCGCCATGTGCTTGTTGTCTTGCATCAACTCGCGCAGCATTTCGCGCGGCGGCACATAATCGTCGTCATTGTCCTTGATGGTCTGGTGCCTGGCGATATCGCCGATCGACTTCAGCGTCGCGCCGCCAAGCTTGCGCACCCGCTCGGCGAGCTGGTCGGTGGTCGCGAAGATCGCCTCCGACTGCTCGTCCAGCAACAAATGGTAATCATGGAAATGCCGGCCGCTGACGTGCCAATGGAAATTCTTGGTTTTCAAATAGAGCGCGAAGGCGTCGGCCAGAAGCGTGTTGAGCGAGGCCCAGATCGTGTCCACCGCAGCCTGCGGCAGGTCGCTCGGCGTGTCGAGATCGGGCGAGATCTTGTCAGTCTTGGCTTTGCTCACGTTGGACCTTCCTGTTAGGAACCCGTATTTCGGCGCATTGAACATTGGCCGCCGGACCGCTAACGCATCATCAGCCCACCCGTTCCTGAGGCCAGGAACCCGTTCTGCCGGATACCAAACGCGATGGATGAATGGATCGATTATTACGATTCCACGCATACGATCTATGCGAGCCGACTGCACCGTGACCTGCATTTCCAGATCATCGCAAACGACATCATCGGCTACATCGCTTCGCCGGATGCCGTGGTGCTCGACTATGCCTGCGGCGAGGCGCTGTCGGCGGCGAAGGTCGCCAATGCCTGCGCCCAGCTCTATCTGGCGGAGCCGGCGCCCGGCGTACGCGGCCGTCTGGTCGCGCGCTTTGCGCCCGACACCCGCATCCGTGTCCGCTCGCTCGATGACCTGAAGCACATGGACGCGGACTCGATCGACCTCGTGGTGATGAACTCGGTGGCGCAATACATGACGCCGCAGGAGCTCGATTCCGCGTTCGACGTGATCCACCGCCTGCTGAAGCCCTCGGGCCGGTTCGTGCTCGGCGATATCCTGCGGCCTGAAGTCGGGATGGCGAGGGACGTCGCGGCCCTGCTGCGCTTTGCGGCGACCCACGGTTTCCTGCGCGATGCGCTGGTCGGGCTGGCTTCAACCGCGCTGTCCGACTACCGCCAGCTGCGCACCCGGATCGGACTGCAGCGCTACCGCGAGGACGAGATGATCGCCAAGCTCGGCGCCGCGGGGTTCAGCGCCCGCCGCGCGCCGCGCAACATCGGGCACAATCCGTGGCGGATGACGTTCGTGGCGCACCACTGATCCTGGGTTGCGCCGGCTATTAACGTTACCCATCAGTAAACGTGGCGGCCGCTGAAATAATCAGCAATGATCCACTCGGCCCGGTGGCGGAAGCTTCGACGCGGCAGTGGTGCAACACTGTTTATCCTGGTTCAAATCCAGGCCGGGCCTCCAGCCTTCGCTGCTGACGCAGCTTCGGCTCGGCAGGCCTTCTCGTAGCGAAGGCTGCCGCGGCGTAGCCCGCAGGGCGAAGCCGGGCCGGTAGCCCCTCCCAATCCCGAGCACCCCCAACCGGGCATACGCCGAATGCGGATTTTCCCCCAGAATCGCGGTTGATTGCGCGTTTTTGGGGGTTTCGCGGGTGCGGAAACTGGTCTAAAGACCACCCGCGCGCGAGGGATCGCGCTTCCGGCGCTACAACATGTAGCGCATGGCTCGAGGGACGCGCGGGAAGCGCGCCCTTTTTTTGTGCCTAAATTCCAGTCCGCGAGAGCTGATGCCCAAAAGAACCGACATCTCCACCATCCTGATCATCGGCGCCGGTCCCATCGTGATCGGCCAAGCCTGCGAGTTCGACTACTCCGGCACGCAGGCCTGCAAGACGCTCAAGGAAGAGGGCTATCGGATCGTCCTGGTCAATTCCAACCCGGCGACGATCATGACCGACCCGGAGCTGGCGGATGCGACCTATATCGAGCCGATCACGCCCGAAATCGTCGCCAAGATCATCGAAAAGGAACGCCACGTCGTGCCCGGCGGCTTCGCGCTGCTGCCGACCATGGGCGGCCAGACCGCGCTGAACTGCGCGCTGTCGCTGCGCAAGCAGGGTACGCTGGAGAAGTTCGACGTCGAGATGATCGGCGCCACCGCCGACGCCATCGACAAGGCCGAAGACCGCCAGTTGTTCCGCGACGCCATGGAGAAGATCGGGCTGCAGACGCCGAGGTCGCGGCTCGCCAATGCGTCGGCGCTGAAGAAGTCCGACCGCGACAAATACCTCGCCGATCAGGCCAAGCTGTCCGGCCCCGAGCTCGAAGCCTTCGAACGGCAGTGGGAAGGCGGCGAGAACGAGCGGCGCAAGCGCTACCAGCAGCAGGCCTTGGCCGAAGCGCTGATGGCGCTGTCCGACATCGGCCTGCCCGCGATCATCCGCCCCTCCTTCACGCTCGGCGGCACCGGCGGCGGCATCGCCTACAACAAGGAAGAATATCTCGACATCATCGAGCGCGGCCTCGATGCCTCGCCGACCAACGAGGTGCTGATCGAGGAATCCGTCCTCGGCTGGAAAGAGTTCGAGATGGAGGTGGTGCGCGACAAGAAGGACAATTGCATCATCATCTGCTCGATCGAGAACGTCGATCCGATGGGCGTGCACACCGGCGATTCCATCACGGTGGCGCCGGCGCTGACGCTCACCGACAAGGAATACCAGATCATGCGCGACGCATCGATTGCGGTGCTGCGCGAGATCGGGGTCGAGACCGGCGGCTCCAACGTGCAGTTCGGCATCAATCCGGACGACGGCCGCATGGTCGTGATCGAGATGAATCCGCGCGTGTCGCGCTCGTCGGCGCTGGCCTCGAAGGCCACCGGCTTCCCGATCGCCAAGGTCGCCGCCAAGCTTGCGATCGGCTACACGCTCGACGAGATCGCCAACGACATCACCGGCGGCGCGACGCCGGCCTCGTTCGAGCCGACGATCGACTACGTCGTCACCAAGATTCCGCGCTTTGCGTTCGAGAAATTCCCCGGCGCCTCCTCCACGCTGACCACCTCGATGAAGTCGGTCGGCGAGGTGATGGCGATCGGTCGCACTTTCCAGGAGAGCCTGCAGAAGGCCCTGCGCGGGCTCGAGACCGGGCTGACCGGCCTCGACGAGATCGACATCGAGGGCCTCGGCCGCAGCGACGACAAGAACGCGATCCGCGCGGCGCTCGGCACGCCGACGCCGAACCGCCTGCTGCAGGTCGCGCAGGCGATGCGGCTCGGCTGGTCCAACGAGGATATCTTCAATTCCTGCAAGATCGATCCCTGGTTCCTCGCGGAGCTGCGCGCCATCGTCGAGATGGAAGGCAAGATCCGCAGCAGCGGCCTGCCGACCAATGCGTTCGCCATGCGGATGCTGAAGGCGATGGGCTTCTCCGACGCACGGCTCGCCGTGCTCACGGAGACCACCGAGGCCGACGTCACCGCCAAGCGCCACACGCTCGGGGTGCGCCCGGTATTCAAGCGCATCGACACCTGCGCGGCGGAGTTCGCTTCACCGACCGCCTACATGTATTCGACCTATGAGCGGCCGTTCGCCGGCGAATTTGCCGACGAGAGCGCGCCGTCGGACCGCAAGAAGGTGATCATCCTCGGCGGCGGCCCGAACCGCATCGGCCAGGGCATCGAGTTCGACTATTGCTGCTGCCACGCCTGCTTCGCGCTCGAGGACGCCGGTTACGAGACCATCATGGTCAACTGCAACCCGGAAACGGTGTCGACCGACTACGACACCGCCGACCGGCTGTATTTCGAGCCGCTGACCGCCGAGGACGTGCTTGAGATCATCGCGACCGAGCGCAAGAACGGCACGCTGCACGGCGTGATCGTGCAGTTCGGCGGCCAGACCCCGCTGAAGCTTGCCCGCGCGCTCGAAGCCGCCGAAGTGCCGATCCTCGGCACCTCGCCCGACGCGATCGACCTCGCCGAGGACCGCGACCGCTTCAAGCGCGTGCTCGACAAGCTGCGTCTCAAGCAGCCGAAGAACGGCATCGCCTATTCGGTCGAGCAGGCCCGCCTCGTCGCCGGCGATCTCGACCTGCCGCTGGTGGTGCGTCCGTCCTACGTGCTCGGCGGCCGCGCGATGCAGATCATCCGCGAGGAGAACCAGCTCAACGACTACCTGCTGGGAACGCTGCCCGAGCTGGTGCCCGCCGACATCAAGGCGCGCTACCCGAACGACAAGACCGGGCAAATCAACACCGTGCTCGGCAAGAACCCGCTGCTGTTCGACCGCTATCTGTCCGACGCAACCGAAGTCGACGTCGACTGCCTCTGCGACGGCAAGGACACCTTCATCGTCGGCATCATGGAGCACATCGAGGAAGCCGGCATCCATTCCGGCGACTCCGCCTGCTCGCTGCCGCCGCATTCGCTCGACGCCAAGACCATCGAGGAGCTGGAGCGGCAGACCCGCGAGCTCGCGCTCGGGCTCGACGTGGTCGGCCTGATGAACGTGCAATACGCCATCAAGGACGGCGAGATCTACGTGCTCGAGGTCAACCCGCGCGCATCCCGCACCGTGCCGTTCGTCGCCAAGGTGATCGGCACGCCGGTCGCCAAGATCGCGGCGCGGATCATGGCCGGCGAAAAGCTCGCCGACTTCAAGCTGAAGAAGAAGAAGCTCGGCCATGTCGGCGTGAAGGAATCGGTATTCCCGTTCGCGCGTTTCCCCGGCGTCGATACTGTGCTCGGACCGGAGATGCGTTCGACCGGCGAAGTGATGGGCATCGACCGCTCCTTCGAGGTCGCGTTCGCGAAGAGCCAGCTCGGCGGCGGCACGCGCGTGCCGCGGCAGGGCACGGTGTTCGTCTCGGTGCGCGGCGACGACAAGATGCGCATCGCGGATGCGGTGCGGCTGTTGCACTCGCTCGGCTTCAAGGTGATGGCAACCTCGGGCACGCAGCGCTACCTCAGCGACAACGGCGTGCCGACGGAAAAGGTGAACAAGGTGCTCGAAGGCCGTCCGCACATCGTCGACGCCATCACCAATGGCGACGTCCAGCTGGTCTTCAATACCACCGAAGGTCCGCAGGCGCTGGCCGACAGCCGCTCGCTGCGGCGGGCTGCCCTCTTGCATAAAGTGCCATATTACACCACTCTTTCGGGCGCGGTGGCGGCCGCACGGGGAATCCGGGCCTATCGGGACGGGGACCTTGAGGTCCGCACGCTTCAGAGTTACTTTTCCGAAAGCTGACCGCTGCCCGGGCTGAAGGCCCGAAGCGGTCAATTAGCCGAATGGCTGGAACTCACCGCGCGATTGGATGTTGTCACGGCCCTTAGCGGGGCCGAGTATCACTGGGCTTCCGGGCGCGTTGGCGCCCTGATTCCTGCGTTAGCTGAACTGGATATTCGTGCACGGCCGCCGGGCGCGCGCGATGAAGGACGAAGATGATGGATAAGGTTCCGATGACCGCGGGCGGATACGCCGCGCTGACGGACGAGTTGAAGCATCGCCAATCGGTGGATCGTCCACGCATCATCGAACACATCGCGGAAGCGCGCTCGCACGGCGATCTCTCGGAGAACGCCGAGTATCACGCCGCCAAGGAAGAGCAGTCGCACAACGAGGGCCGCATCGCCGAGCTCGAGGACAAGCTCGCGCGCGCCGACATCATCGACATTTCGAAACTGTCAGGCGACACCATCAAGTTCGGCGCGACCGTGACGCTGATCGATGAGGACACCGAGAAGAAGGCGGTGTGGCAGATCGTCGGCGAAGTCGAGGCCGACGCCAAGAAGGGCCGCATCTCCATCACCTCGCCGCTCGCGCGCGCGCTGATCGGCAAGAAGAAGGGGACCACCGTCGAGGTGATGGCGCCGGGCGGCGCCAAGGCCTACGAGATCACCAAGGTCGAGTGGCGGTAGTTACCTTCACGTGACTGGTGCAGAAAAGCCGCGTCCCGCACGCGGCTTTTTTTATGCCCCGCGTTTCTCCCGCTGCACGCCATGCCAGTGAGGCCGTGACATGTTTATGCAGTATAATCATGTCGGGGGACGGAGTTCGGGCTGACGATTGCGTCGCAACACGCATCGCTGCGCGTCACCGTGTCACTGCCGCGTTCTCTCGCAACTGCCATCGCGCGAGGAATGATTCCAGGCGCAAGGTGTTGACATCACACTCCGGTGGCGGACACCGTGTGTTTCTGCATCTTGCAACGTTCCAGTGTGTCAAACAGGGGGTAAATGACAATGGACCAGATGTTCTCCAAGCTCCAGCCGGTGGCGCTCAGCCTGTTCCGGTTCATCACCGGACTGCTGCTGTTTCAGTTCGGCGTTGCCAAAATTTTCAAATTCCCACCCGGGACAATGTTCGAGAAGGTCGAGCTGTTCTCATTGATCGGCGCGGCCGGCGCCCTCGAATTGGTGCTCGGCGGGCTCCTGATGATTGGCCTGTTCTCGCGGATCGTAGCCTTTATCCTGGCGGGTGAAATGGCCTTCGCTTACTTCATCGGCCATTTCCCAAAAGGGTTCTACCCGCTGCTCAATAACGGCAGTCTGGCGATCGCGTTCTGCTTCGCCTGCCTCTACCTCGCGACCTCGGGTCCGGGTCCGATCAGCGTCGACGCTGCGATGGGGAAGAGGTAGCAGCGCTAGGCGCTTCCCACTCATTGACGACGTCATTCCGGGATGGCGCGTTAGCGTCAGACCCGGAATCTCGAGATTCCGGGCTCGATGCTAACGCATCGCCCCGGAATGACGCGCACAGCGCTCTAGCCCACCGCCTTCAATCCCAGCGGCACCGCGGCCTCATATTTCGAATTGTGCAGCACCAGTGACGTCCTGACGTTGCGCACATGCGGCGCGGCCGTCAGGTGGGTGACGAAATCCTGGAACGTCGCCATGTCGGGCGCGACGCATTTGAGGATGAAGTCGACTTCGCCCGACAGCATCCAGCATTCCCGCACCAGCGGCTCGGCGCGCACGAAATTCTCGAAGGCGCGGAGATCGGCGTCAGCCTGGCTCGACAGATGCACCGAGGCGAACACCGTGACGTCGTAGCCGAGGCGGCGCGGATCGAGCAGGCCGCGGTATCCCTGGATGTAGCCTTCCTCCTCCAGCGCCCGGACCCTGCGCAGGCAGGGCGGCGGCGGCGAGATACCGACGCGTTTGGCCAGTTCCACATTGGTGATTCGGCCATCGGCCTGGATCTCGGCGAGGATTTTGAGGTCGATCTCGTCAAGGTTCTTCGACACGCGACTACAGTTCCCTAGGGGTTTGGAAGGCTTGGCGGGTCCGCCGGCAACTCTCATAGCGCAGCCCGCTGGCATTGCGCAATTTTATTGCGCGTGCAGCGCACGATTTCGCGAATGTGACTTCAGTTCCGGGGAAAAATCGCTGCCATGGATTGCAAATCTTGCATAGCTTCCCAGATATCTTAGACTTGGATTTGACACTTTCAGCACCGCCGTGACCTGCTTCCGGGGTGCTTCCCACACAAGTCCCCGTCAAAGTCCCCAGCAGAGAGGGATCAGCTAATGCCCGCGCCTGTCCACGCCAAGGTCGTCATCATCGGGTCCGGCCCCGCCGGTTACACCGCAGCGATCTACGCGGCACGCGCGATGCTCGAGCCGGTGCTGATCCAGGGCATCCAGCCGGGCGGGCAACTCACCATCACCACCGACGTCGAGAACTATCCCGGCTTCGCCGATGTGATCCAGGGCCCCTGGCTGATGGAGCAGATGGAGAAGCAGGCGGCCCATGTCGGCACCAAGATCGTCACCGATCTCGTCAACAAGCTGGAACTCGGCCAGCGCCCGTTTCGCCTGACCTGCGATTCCGGCGACGTCTATCTCGCCGAGACCGTGATCCTCGCCACCGGCGCCCAGGCGCGCTGGCTCGGACTGCCCTCGGAAGCAAAGTTCCAGGGCGGCGGGGTGTCGGCCTGCGCGACCTGCGACGGCTTCTTCTACCGCGGCAAGGACGTCGTGGTGGTCGGGGGCGGCAACACCGCCGTCGAGGAAGCGCTGTACCTGACCAATCACGCCTCCCAGGTCACCATCGTGCATCGCCGCGATCATTTCCGCGCCGAGCGCATCCTGCAGGAGCGGCTGTTCAAGAATCCCAAGATCAAGGTGGTGTGGGATTCGGCGATCGACGAAATCTGCGGATCGGAGAACCCGAACAAGGTCACCCATGTGCGGCTGAAGAACGTCAAGACCGGCGCGCTCACGAACCTCAAAACCGACGGCGTCTTCATCGCGATCGGCCATGCGCCGGCGACGGAGCTCGTCAAAGGCCAGATCAAGCTGAAACCGTCGGGCTATGTCGAGGTTGCGCCGAACTCCACCGCGACCTCGATGCCCGGCCTGTTCGCCGCGGGCGACGTGGCGGATGAAACCTTCCGGCAGGCGGTCACCGCCGCCGGCCTCGGCTGCATGGCTGCGCTCGAGGCGGAACGCTTCCTGGCTCTTCGCGCGAGCGATCGCGCAGCGGCGGAATAATCATGGCACGATCTCGCGACGGATTTACGGATATGGATTGGGACAAGCTGAAGGTCTTTCACGCAGCGGCGGAGGCGGGCAGCTTCACGCATGCCGGCGAACAGCTTGGCCTGTCGCAATCGGCAGTCTCCCGCCAGGTCAGCGCGCTGGAGCAGGAGCTCTCGGTGTCGCTGTTTCACCGCCACGCCCGCGGCCTGATCCTCACCGAGCAGGGCGACCTCCTGTTCCGCACCGCGCATGACGTGTTCATGCAGCTGCAGGCGGCCCGCGCAAAGCTCACCGACAGCCGCGAGCGGCCGAGCGGCGACCTCAAGATCACGACGCCCCCGGCGCTCGGCATCAACTGGCTGATCCCGCGGCTCGACGAGTTCACCGCGCTCTATCCCGACATCCGGATTTCGCTGATCGTCACCGACGAGGATCTCGACCTCTCGATGCGCGAGGCCGACGTCGCGATCCGCACCCGCAAGCCGACCCAGCCGGACCTGATCCAGCGCAAGCTGTTCTCGATCGGCTTCCATGCCTACTGCTCGCCGGAATACATCAAGCGCTTCGGCACGCCGCGCACGCTCGATGATCTCGACTCGCACCGCATCATCATGCTCGGCGACTCGCAGGTGCCGGCGCATCTGCAGAACCGCAGCTGGCTGATCGATGCCGGCCGCAACGGCTCCGGTCCGCGCGAGCCCTACTTCAAGGTCAACAACATCCTCGGCCTCGTGCGCGCCTGCCAGCAGGGCCTCGGCATCGCCGCGCTGCCGGACTATCTGGTCGAACAGAACAACCTCGTGCAGCTGTTCGGCGAGTCCGACTCGATCGCGCTCGACACCTACTTCGTCTATCCGGAAGAGCTGAAGACGGTGGCCCGGGTGCAGGTGTTCCGCGACTTCGTGGTCAGCAAGGCGCAGCGCTGGCCGTCGTGATTAAGCCGCCCTTATAGGGCTGCTTTATAGGGATATCCGTGCTGCCCCCGGTCTCCGCATGACTGACATGCGACCTGGATAGTTGCTGCAAGCCGTCGATGGGGATCATAGTGCTTACACGCTGAGCGTTCGCGTCGCGCATATGTCCCCCTCCTCCAGTGGCGCGGAAGTTCAGTAATCCCTCTTGGAAGGTGATTGTGTCGGCCTCACGTGGCCAATACCTTAAGCCGGGCTCACTCGAGCCCGGCTTTTTTTCATCGCCGTGCCTTTTCACCTCCATGGCATGCGCAAAACGCGCCGCACGCGCCGATCAGCATGTGCATTGACAACAACCTCGCAGCGCAGCATCATTATCCCATGATCACGACTTCGTGCGCCGTTCTGTCGTCGAAAAAAGCTCCCCTCCCGGGGACACGAGATCGCGCGCGATAAGATCACCTTCGCATTCAGACCGATCCCGAAACCCCGCCGCCTGGACGGGGTTTTTTGTTGGTCCCGTCTCCGGCTTTGCCTTCTTAAGGAGATGGAACATGACCGATCTACATCAGCAATTGCAGGGCCTCTGGCTGCCTTTGATCACGCCATTCCGTAACGGCGAGCTCGACGTCACGTCGCTGCGGCGTCTCGTACGGCACTACGCCAATGGCCGCGTCGACGGGTTCATTCTCGGCGCAACCTCCGGCGAGGGCATGGCGCTCAGCGTGGAGGAACTGGAGGGGCTGGTGAGCGTCGTGCTCGACGAGCTCAGTGCCAGCTCCCGCCATTTGCCGGTCTGTCTCGGGCTCTCCGGCGCCTCGACCGCCCGGATGAAGGAAGCGCTGGATGATACGGCCGACTGGCCGATCAACGGCTATCTGATCGCCAGCCCCTATTACATCAGGCCCTCGCAGCGCGGGCTCGTGCAGCACTTCAACGCGCTCGCCGATCACGCGTCGTGGCCGATCGTGCTTTACAACATTCCCTATCGCACGTCGGTGAACCTGACCAACGAGACGCTGCTGGCGCTCGCGGACCATCCGAACATCGCCGGCATGAAGGATTGCTGCGCCGACCGCGCGCAGTCGATCGACTTCCTCAACCGCCGGCCGGCCGGCTTTCGCGTGCTGACCGGCGAGGACGCGCAAACCTTCGATGCGCTCTCGGACGGCGCCGACGGCGCGATCCTGCTGTCCGCACATCTGGAAACAAACACCTTCGCTGCGATCCGCACGCTGCTGCAGCAGGGCCAGCGCGACGCGGCGCTGGCCGCCTGGCAGAGCGTCGTCGGCCTGACGAGGCTGCTGTTCGCCGAACCGAGCCCCGCGCCGGCCAAGCACTGGCTGTGGCGGCAGGGGTTGATCGACAGCCCCGAGGTGCGGCTGCCAATGGTCGCGGTCAGCGAGGATCTCGCAACCTGGCTCGACGCCGAGATGGAGCGCCGCGCGCAGCTGCTGCTGCCAGCGTGATCGCTCCGCTCCCTCTCCCCGTTCTTACGGGGAGAGGGCTGGGGTGAGGGGCTGCTTCCGCACAAAAGGCGAGAGACAGACTCGTGGAGAGTCCCCCTCACCCGGATCGCATTTTGCGATGCGATCCAACCTCTCCCCGCAAGCGGGGCGAGGTAAGAGACGCCTAGTCCAGCTTCACCTGCGAAAGCCGCAGCGCATTGCCGATCACGCTGACCGAGGACAGCGCCATCGCGGCGGCGCCGACCATCGGCGACAGCAAGATGCCGAACAGCGGATACAGCACGCCGGCTGCGATTGGCACGCCGGCGGCGTTGTAGACGAACGCGAACGCCAGGTTCTGGCGAATGTTGCGCATCGTCGCGACCGACAGCCGCCGCGCGCGCACCAGGCCCATCAGATCGCCCGTGAGCAGCGTGACGCCGGCACTCTCGATCGCGACGTCGGTGCCGCCGCCCATCGCGATGCCGACATCGGCGGCGGCGAGCGCCGGCGCGTCATTGACGCCGTCGCCGGCCATCGCGACGGTGCGCCCCTCGCCGCGCAGCCGCTGCACGACCTCGCTCTTGCGCTCCGGCAGAACGCCGGCCTGGACGTCGTCGATGCCGAGCGTCTTTGCCACCGCCCGCGCGGTGGTCTCGTTGTCGCCGGTCAGCATCACGATGCGCAGGCCCTCGGCGCGCAGCGCCTGCAACGCACTGGTCGCGGACGGCTTGACCGGATCGGCAATCGCGATCACGCCGGCGATGCGGCCGTCGACCGCGACATAGATCGCCGTGGCGCCGTCCCGCCGTGCGGCCTCGGCCGCCTCGTCGAGCGCTGCCGTCGCGATCTTCAGCTCGGCCATCAGCACCGCGTTGCCGAGCGCAACCTGCCTGCCCTCGACCGTGCCGGTCGCGCCCTTGCCGGAGGGCGAGGCAAAATTGCTGACGGCGGACGATGCGAGCTTGCGCTCCCCGGCGGCGGCGATAATCGCCTGCGCCAGCGGGTGCTCGCTGCCCTGCTCGACACTGGCGGCAACGCGCAGCAGATCGCTCTCGTCGAATCCTTCGGCGGCAATGACGCGCACGACCTTCGGCTTGCCTTCGGTGAGCGTTCCGGTCTTGTCGATGACCAGCGTGTCGATCGCCTCCATCCGCTCCAGCGCCTGCGCGTCGCGGATCAGGATGCCGGAATGCGCGCCGCGGCCGACGCCGACCATGATCGACATCGGCGTCGCCAATCCCAGCGCGCACGGACAGGCGATGATCAGCACCGTGACGGCGGCGACCAGCGCGAAGGTCAGGCGCGGCTCAGGGCCGAACACCGTCCAGGCGATGAAGGCGAGCACGGCAGCGGCGATCACCGCCGGCACGAACCAGCCGGCGACGCGATCGGCGAGCCGCTGAATCGGCGCGCGTGAGCGCTGCGCCTTCGCCACCATGTCGACGATCCGCGACAGCATGGTGTCGCGGCCGATCTTCTCGGCGCGCATCACGAGGCCGCCGCTCTGGTTGACCGTACCGCCGATCACGCTCGCGCCTTCGGCCTTCGTGACCGGCATCGACTCGCCTGTGACCATGGACTCATCAATGACCGCACTGCCCTCGACGACGACGCCGTCGACCGGAACCTTCTCGCCCGGCCGCACGCGAAGGCGGTCGCCGACCTTGATCGCATCGATGTCGATGTCCTCGTCGCCATGATCGGTGATGCGCCGCGCGGTCTTCGGCGCGAGACCGAGCAGCGCGCGGATCGCGCCCGAGGTCTGCGCGCGGGCGCGCAATTCCAGCACCTGGCCAAGCAGCACCAGCACCGTGATCACCGCCGCCGCCTCGAAATACACCGCGACCGCGCCATGCATGTCGCGGAACGCGGGCGGGAATAGCTGCGGCGCCAGCGTCGCGACCACGCTGTAGACATAGGCAACGCCGGTGCCCATCGCGATCAGCGTGAACATGTTGAGATTGCGGGTGACCAGCGACTGCCAGCCGCGCACGAAGAACGGCGCGCCGGCCCACAGCACGACCGGCGTCGCCAGCACGAGTGAGACCCAGTTCGACCAGTGCTGCGGCACCAGCTGCATCAATCCGAGATGGCTGCCCATCTCGAGCACGAACACCGGCACGGTCAGCGCGAGACCGATCCAGAACCGCCGCGTCATGTCGAT
This sequence comes from Bradyrhizobium sp. USDA 4503, assembly GCF_054055815.1. Classification (NCBI taxonomy): domain Bacteria; kingdom Pseudomonadati; phylum Pseudomonadota; class Alphaproteobacteria; order Hyphomicrobiales; family Nitrobacteraceae; genus Bradyrhizobium; species Bradyrhizobium sp. USDA 4503. The sequence goes on along the minus strand of NZ_JBSRXS010000001.1, from coordinate 7,194,619 downwards.
CAGTTCAGGATCGGGACCGTCGTCGAGCGAGACCTGCTCGGGCTCCAGCGCCATGCCGCAGATCGGGCAGCTGCCGGGGCCGACCTGGCGCACCTCGGGATGCATCGGGCAGGTGTAGATGGTGCCCGCGGGCGCCGGCGGCTCCTCTTCACGCGGCTTGAGATACTTCTGAGGGTCGGCCTCGAAACGCTCGCGGCAGCGGCCGCTGCAGAACAGGTACTCCTCGCCCTGGTAGCTGAAGCGATGCTTGGCGGTCGCCGGGTCGACCTTCATGCCGCAGACCGGATCGATCGCGAACGCCGTCTCGGCCGGCGGCGTGTCGTGATCATGCTTGCCGCCGCAGCAGGAATGCGCGGCCGCGCCATTGTGGTGATGATCCGCGTGCGAATGGTCGTGCTTTGCGTGTGCCACGAAACTCTTCCCGGCCGGTAATCCGACCTCTTGATTTAGATACCCTAGGGGGGTATATGAGACCTATGAGAGACGAGGTCAAGACATCCTGCTTAAAACGGCTCAAACGGATCGAAGGTCAGATCCGCGGATTGGCCGCCATGGTCGAGGACGACCGCTATTGCATCGACGTGGTGACGCAGATCGCGGCCGCGCGCGCGGCGCTGCGCCGCGTCGAGGAAGAGGTGCTGCGCGATCATGTGGCGCATTGCGTCGAGCATGCGATCTCGTCCGGCGACAAGGCCGACCAGCGGCGCAAGATCGCCGAGTTGATGGACGTGATCGGCCGTGCGGATAGGTGATCTAAGCGCCACCCCATACTCGATGTCGTCCCTGCGAAAGCAGGGACCCATAATCACAGGACGCCGGGATGGAGCGAGCTAGGCCACAGCTCGCTTCAACAACGCGACCCTGTGGTTATGGGTCCCGGGTCGCGCTTCGCTTGCCCGGGACGACGTGGGAAAGAGCGGCACCCGCACATTCAGCGTCGTCCCGGCCTTCGCCGGGACGACGTGGGGAAAAAGCTCTCTCGAAATCGATGCTCAGGTATTGAATCTGAAATGCATGACGTCGCCGTCGGCGACGACGTACTCCTTGCCTTCAAGCCGCAGCTTGCCGGCATCGCGCGCGCCGGCTTCGCCGTTGCCGGCGATGTAGTCGGCATAGGCGATGGTCTCGGCACGGATGAAGCCCTTCTCGAAATCGGTATGGATCACGCCGGCGGCAGCGGGCGCCTTGGTGCCGCGGTCGATGGTCCAGGCGCGGGCTTCCTTCGGGCCGACGGTGAAATAGGTGATGAGATCGAGCAGCCGGTAGCCGGCGCGGATCAGCCGATCGAGGCCGGCCTCTTCCAGACCCAGCGTCTCCAGGAAGTCAGTGCGTTCCTCACGCGACAACGTCGCGATTTCGGATTCGATCTTGGCCGAGATCACGACCGCGACCGCGCCCTCCTCCTTGGCGCGCTCGAACACTGCCTTGGAGAAATTGTTGCCGTCCTTGGCCGAGCCTTCCTCGACGTTGCAGACGTAGAGCACGGGCTTCGAGGTCAAGAGCCCGAGCATGCGGAACGCACGCTCCTCCTCCGGCTTGCGTTCCAGTCCGCGGGCAGGCTTGCCGTCGCGCAGCAACACCAGCGCGCGGTTGACCAGCTCGAGCTGCTCCTTGGCTTCCTTGTCGTTGCCCTTGGCCTTCTTCGAGAGGTTGTCGACGCGCTTCTCGAGGCTGTCGAGATCGGACAGCATCAGCTCGGTCTCGATGGTCTCGATGTCGGCGAGCGGCGCGATCTTGCCTTCGACATGGGTGATGTCGGAATCCTCGAAGCAGCGCACCACATGGGCGATGGCGTCGACCTCGCGGATGTTGGCGAGGAACTGGTTGCCGAGACCTTCGCCCTGCGACGCGCCGCGGACGAGGCCCGCGATGTCGACGAAGGTCAGCCGGGTCGGAATGATCTGCGCCGACTTCGCGACCGCCGCGAGCTTCTCCAGCCGCGGATCGGGCACCGCAACCTCGCCGACATTCGGCTCGATGGTGCAGAACGGATAGTTCGCCGCCTGGGCGGCCGCCGTCTCGGTCAGCGCATTGAACAGCGTCGACTTGCCGACGTTAGGCAGCCCGACGATCCCGCATTTGAATCCCATGTCTTCCTCAATAATCTCTGGTTCGTCATGGCGGGCTCGTGCCGATGACGAAAGGGAGATCAGGCCGGCTTCTCGCCGCCGTTCTCACCCTTGTCGAAAAATCCTTTGGCCTGCATCGTCAGATGCACCTTGTTGGCGAACGACGCGTCGTGCCCCGCAGCCAGCAGGCCGGCATTGTCGGCGACGGCCTGGCACAAGGCCTCCACCCACGCCCGGTCGCTCTTGGCGAAGTCCGACAGCACGTGGCTGTGCACGAGCTCCTTGACGCCGGGATGACCGATCCCGAGCCGCACCCGCCGATACTCGTTGCCGATATGCGCGGAGATCGAGCGCAGGCCGTTGTGGCCGGCGATCCCGCCGCCGATCTTGACCCGCACCTTGGCCGGCGGCAGTTCGAGCTCGTCCTGGAACACGGTGATGTCGGAGGGCGCGACCTTGAAGAAGTTCGCCGCTTCCTGCACCGCGCGCCCGGAGTCGTTCATGTAGGTGGTCGGCTTCAGCAGCACGACCTTCTCGCGATCGACGACGCCCTCGGAGGTCTCGCCCTGAAAGCGACGGCGCCATGGTCCGAAACCATGACGCCGTGCAATCTCATCGACCGCCAGGAAACCGATATTGTGCCGGTTGCTGGCGTATTTCGCGCCGGGATTACCGAGACCGACAAAGAGGCGCATGGCGCGGCATCCCGCGTCGGCGCGCCATCAGACGATCGCGCGCCGACCTGATCGATTACTTCTTCTTGTCGCCACCGGCGGGAGCCTTGGCACCCGCGGCCGGAGCCGCAGCACCCGCAGCCGGAGCCGCCGCAGCGGCCGGAGCTGCAGCACCCGCGGCCGGAGCAGCGCCACCGGCAGCAGCCGCAGCCGCAGCTTTCTGCTCTTCGGCGTAGCCGGACGGCGGCACGAGGGTGACCAGGGTCGCGTCCTCGCGGGTCAGCGACTTCACGCCCTTGGGCAGCTTGATGTCGGTGAGATGCAGCGAGTGGCTGATCTCGAGGCTGCCGACGTCGGCTTCGATGTATTGCGGAATGTTGTCGACCGCGCATTCGAGCTCGAGCGCGTGGGTGACGATGTTCACGGTGCCGCCGCGCTTGACGCCGGGGGCAGTTTCGGCGTTCACGACGTGCAGCGGCACGCTGACGCGGATGGTGGCGCCTTCGCCGAGCCGCATGAAGTCGACATGGACCGGGAAGTCCTTCACCGGGTCGAGGTGGTAGTCGCGCGGAATCACGCGATGCTTCTTGCCCTCGAGATCGATGTCGAACAGCGTGGTGAGGAACCGGCCCGCCAGGATGCGCTGGCGCAGTTCACGGTCGTCGACCGAGATGGTGACGGGGGGCTGGTTGTCTCCGTAGATCACTCCGGGAACTCTCCCGGCGCGACGCTCTGCCCGGGCGGCCCCCTTGCCGCTCTTCGGACGCGCGGTCGCCTTCAATTCCTTGACGGTCGCCATAGCGTTAAGTCCTTGTATTTAAAAAGTTAAAGGCCGCAGCGCGGCCCATGCTCAGGTCCACAGCAAGCCTCCAGGGGTGCGGGGGCCGCGGACGTGGCGGGCTTTTAGCCCCAAAGGGCCGAAATGACAAGGAAATGAAGGGATTTTTCTCGGGTTACCGAGCGAGGATCGTAGCCCGGATGGAGCGAAGCGAAATCCGGGACCACTGCCTCCGCGGGCCGGCCCCGGATTGCGCTTCGCTCCATCCGGGCTACGGGACTGCGCTCCGGGCCGTATCAGCCGGCCGTACCGCCGAGCTTGGCCTCCAGCGCCGCGATCCTCGCCTTCAGCGCCTCGTTCTCCTCGCGCGCCAGGCGGGCCATGTCCTTGACCGCGTCGAATTCCTCGCGCTTCACCACGTCGAGGTCGCGCAGGATCCGTTCCGCCTGGTTGCGCATGACCGTGTCGACCTCGCGCTTGACGCCCTGGGCGGCGCCCGCGGCATCGTTCATCAGACGGCCGATCTCATCGAAAAACCGGTTGCTGGTCTGGGTCATTTCGCAAAACTCTCCGCGTTCACTGCCTCGCGCCAAAGACAATGGCGATCTCAGCCATCCGGTTCAAGTCCGCCGCGAATGGCAGGCCTCCTGAGGCTTGCCTTGTCATGCTCCGGTTTCCTTGCAATCGTATGAACTCACAACAGAAATCGCACACATAACGCGAGCAGAAGCGCCATGATCGACCAGACCGTCGAGATCCCGACCAAGGACGGCAAGACCACCACCTTCATCACCCATCCCGAGCGCGGCGGCCCCTTCCCCGTCGTCATCTTCTACATGGACGCGCCGGCGATCCGCGAGGAGCTGCGCGACATGGCGCGCCGGCTCGGCACGTCAGGCTATTATGTGATGCTGCCCAATTTGTATTACCGCGCCGGCGTGATGGAGCTCGGCCCGATCAATCCCGATCCGGAATCGCCCGAGCGCAAGCGCATGTTCGAGCTGATGCACTCGCTCAACATCCCGCTGGTGATGGAAGACACCAAGGGCCTGCTCGCCTATGCCGAGACGCAGAAGGCCGCCAACACCAGGATCATCGGCACTGTCGGCTATTGCATGAGCGGCCGCTATGCGGTGAACGCGGCGACGCATTTCGGCGATCGCGTGAAGGCCGCCGCCTCGGTCTACGGCACGCATCTGGCGACCGACCAGCCCGACAGTCCGCATCTTGCCGCGCAAAAGACAAAGGCCGAACTCTATTTCGCCTGCGCCGAGACCGATATCTACGCGCCACAGGACATCATCGAGCAGGTGAAGGCCGGCATGAAGGGATCGAACAACGAGGTCGAGATCTATCCCGGCACGCATCACGGCTTTGCGTTCCCCAAGCGTCCGGTCTATGACCGCGACGCCGCCGAACGCCATTGGGAGCGGCTCCTCGCGCTTTACCGGCGCAACCTCGTGGGCTGAGCCTCAAGACGCACGATGCCGTTCCTGCTGATCGACTTTCCGGTGTTCAATCCCGTCGCGCTCTCGCTCGGGCCGATCGTGATCCGCTGGTATGCGCTGGCCTATATCGTCGGCATCGTGCTGGGCTGGATCTACGCCCGCTCGCTGATCAAGAAGGAACGGCTGTGGGGCGGCCCGGCGCCGATCACGATGCCGCAGCTCGACGATTTCATCCTCTGGGTCACCATCGGCATCATCGTCGGCGGCCGCACCGGCTATGTGCTGTTCTACAATTTGCCCTTCTTCATCGCGCATCCGGCCGAAATCCTCGAATTGTGGAAGGGCGGCATGTCGTTCCACGGCGGCTTCCTCGGCTGCGTCGCCGCGGTGATGCTGTTTGCCCGCCGCAACAACATCCCGATCCTGTCGCTCGGTGACATCACCACCGCGGTCGCGCCGATCGGGCTGTTCCTCGGCCGGCTTGCCAATTTCATCAACAGCGAATTATGGGGCCGTCACGCCGATCCGAGCCTGCCCTGGGCCATGATCTTCCCTAATGGCGGGCCGCTGCCGCGGCATCCGAGCCAGCTCTACGAGGCCGGGCTCGAGGGCATCGTGCTGTTCGCGGCGCTGGCGATCATGATCCGGATGGGTGCGCTCAAGCGTCCCGGCCTGATCCTCGGCAGCTTCATCACGATCTATGGCGTTGCCCGAATCATCGGCGAGCACTTCAGGGAGCCCGACCCGCAACTCGGATTCCTGTGGGGCGGACTAACCATGGGCATGCTGCTGTCGGTGCCAATGATCATCGTGGGCGTTATCATCATCACGGCCGCCGTCCGCCGCAGGGCGAACGGTCCGGCACCGAGTTCAACCTGAACAAGTTCAATCCAAAGCAAGTGCAATCCAAGGAAGGCCGTGAACGAACCCTCCCCGCTGCTGGATGAGATCAGGAAGCTGATCAAGCTGTCCGGGCCGATGCCTGTCTGGCGCTACATGGAATTGTGCCTGATGCATCCGCGGTACGGCTACTATCTGTCGCGTGATCCGCTCGGCCGCGAGGGCGATTTCACCACGGCGCCCGAGGTCAGCCAGATGTTCGGCGAACTGCTCGGGCTGTGGAGCGCCTCGATCTGGCGCGCGATCGGCTCGCCGGAGACGTTCCGCCTGATCGAGCTCGGGCCCGGCCGCGGCACCATGATGTCCGACGCGCTGCGTGCGCTGCGCGTGCTGCCGCCGCTCTACCAGTCGCTCAGCATCCACCTCGTCGAGGTCAACCCGGTGCTGCGCGAGAAGCAGTACGCCACGCTGACGGGCGTGCGCAACATCACCTGGCACGATAGCATCGACGACGTGCCCGAGGGACCGGCGGTGATCCTCGCCAACGAATATTTCGACGTGCTGCCGATCCACCAGATGGTCCGCCGCGAGACCGGCTGGCACGAGCGGACGGTCGGGATGGATGCCAATGGCAACCTGTATTTCGCGCCCGCGCCAGAGCCGACACCGCATTTCGAGGTGCTGCTGCCGCCGCTGGTGCGCGCCGCGCCACTCGGGGCAGTGTTCGAATGGCGGCCCGACAACGAGATCATGAAGCTCGCCACGCGGCTGCGCGACCAGGACGGCGCCGCGCTGATCATCGATTACGGCCATCTGCGCAGCGACGCCGGCGACACCTTCCAGGCGATCGCGCGCCACAGCTTCGCCGACCCGCTGAAGAACCCCGGACAGGCCGACGTGACCGCGCATGTCGATTTCCAGGCCCTGGCGCGGGCCGCCGAGGATGTCGGCGCGCGCGTCCACGGACCGGCGACGCAGGGCGACTTCCTCAAGCGTCTCGGCGTCGAGGCCCGTGCCGCCGGGCTGATGGCGAAAGCAAGCCCCGAAGTCTCCGCCGACGTTGCCGGTGCGCTGAAGCGGCTGACCGATTCCGGGCGCGGCGGGATGGGCTCGATGTTCAAGGTCATGGCCATCTCCGACCCGCGCCTCACCTCGATCGCCGGATTGAGCGATCAGCCTGACGAGACCGAACAATGACATTGGGATCACCGCTGCTGTCGGCCATTCCGGGCCTGCGCCATGCCTTCTTCTCGCGCGAGGGCGGCGTGTCGGAGGGCATCTATGCCGCGCTGAATGGCGGGCTCGGCTCGCGTGACGATCCAGCCAAGGTCGCGGAGAACCGGCGGCGGATGGCGGCGCAGCTCGGCGTGCCGCTCGATCACCTCGTCAGCGTGCATCAGGTTCACTCGCCTGACGTCGTGGCCGTGACCGGTCCATGGAATGGCGCCGCGCGCCCGAAGGCGGACGCGCTCGTCACCCGCACCGAGGGCCTTGCGATATCGGTCACGACGGCCGACTGCGGCCCAATCCTGTTCGTCGATCCCAATGCGCGGGTGATCGGCGCGGCGCATGCCGGCTGGAAGGGCGCGCTGACCGGCGTGCTGGAATCGACCATCGACGCGATGGAGAAGCTCGGCGCCGAGCGCGGCGGCATCGTCGCCGCCATCGGCCCGCTGATCCGCAAGGAATCCTACGAGGTCGGCAACGAATTCGTCGAACGCTTCATCGAGGCCGATGCGGAGAACGGCATGTTCTTCATGCCCGCCGAACGCGACGGACACGCGATGTTCGATCTTGCCGGCTTCATCCGCATGCGGCTGGAAAATGCCGGCGTGCTGATGATCGACGATCTCGGCATCGACACCTATTCCGACGAGCGCTGCTTCAGCTACCGCCGCTCCGTGCACCGCAAGGAAGCCGATTACGGCCGACTCGTTCACGCCATCGCGCTGGAAGGCTGACGCCGGGCATCCAACGCGTTTTCCCGCGAAGTGGATACCGGTTCGCGGTGAAGAAAACGCGTCAAGATAAAATCTGGCGATTTTTGTGCGACAAGCGTCTTGACTCTCCACCTGCTGGAGACCGGACAAGCGGCGCATGACACAACGCACCTACAGCATCGGCGAGGCGGCACGGCTCAGCGGAATTTCCGTCCGCAAGCTCCGCTTCTATTCGGACCAGGGGTTGCTGCCGCCGGCCGGCCGCACCGCGAGCGGCTATCGCGTCTTCACCGACGACGAACTGGTTCGCCTCGACCTGATCCGCTGTCTGCGCGATGCGGGGCTCGGTCTCGATGCTATCCGCGAGGTCCTGACCAAGGAACTCTCGCTGGTCGAGGCGCTGCAGCTTCGCCTCGAGACGCTGGAAGCGGAGATCGCGGCACAGCGCCGCGTCGCCTCGGCCCTGCGGGCTGCGTTGCGTTCACCGCAACTCACCGAAGCAGACTTGAGGAGATTTTTGACCATGACGCAGCTGTCCCGCGCCGAGCGCCGCAACGTCGTCGAACGCTTTTTCGAGAAGGTGTCCGACGGTATCAACATCGACCGGAAATGGATCCGGCAGATGATCGAGACCAGCGTGCCCGAATTGCCCGACGAGCCGACGCCCGAGCAGTGCGATGCCTGGATCGAGCTTTCGGAGATGCTCAACGACCCTTCCCTCGTCGCCAACATCCGCGCCAACGCGGAGGACGTCTGGAATCACCACGTGCTGGATCTCACCGCCTGGCAAGCGGCCAACGAAACCGTGCTGGCGAGAGCCAAGGAGATTATCGCGACCGACCTCGGCCCGACGTCGGAGGTGGGCCAGGCGCTGGCCCGCGACTGGCTGGAAACATCGGCGCGATTGCTGAAGCGAAAACCTGATCTGGAATTCCGCAACTGGATCCGCGGCAAATATGCCCTGCACGACGCCCGTGCGGCGCGCTATTGGGAGCTCGTCGCCATCATGCGCGGGCAATCGCCGGACGCGAGCCCGAACCGCGAATGGGCCTGGATCACTGCAGCCATGCGGCACCATCTCTCTGACTGAGCAGGGAAATCCGAAACCTCGCGGCGCGCCGCCCGGATCGGTTAAGCGCTGTGGCCGTCCTGCCCTAGACGTTAAGCCGTTTTAACGATATCGCAGGACGCAATGAGGGAAGCGTCGAACCGCCAGTTTCAAACTGGGACAGCCGTGCGTGCCGCGATCGCATGCTCGTGGCTCGCGATCGCGTGCGCGCTTGGCGGCTGCGCGGCCGGCGGCAACGTGGCCGATTCCTACGCCATGGCCACGCCGGCAAGCAGCGGCGCAACGGTTGCGTTCGAATCGATCGACGGCCCGCCGCCCCAGGTGTTCGACCGCATGGTCGGCGTGCTCGACAGCGAGTCCAAGCTGCGCAGCCTGTCGATCGTGTCGCGCCAGGGCGCTGCCGCCTATCGCGTGCGCAGCTATCTGTCGGCTCAGGTGGTGCGCGGCCGCACCATGATCGCGTGGGTGTGGGACGTCTACGACAGCAACCAGCAACGCGCGCTGCGGCTCTCCGGCGAGGAGCCCGCCGGCAAGGCCGGCCGCGACGCGTGGGCCGCCGCCGACGACCTGGTGCTGCGCAAGATCGCCCAGGCCGGCCTCAGCGGCCTGTCCGGCATGATCAATGGCGGCCCGGCGGACGGCTCCGCGCCCGCCCCGGCACCGGACCTCCGCGGGCCCACGGTGGCAAGCGCCCCGGCCGCCGCCGCGCCCGAGACCGTGGCGCTCGGCTATTCCGCCGACTAAACCCCGTTATCGCCCGGGGAAATGCGTTTTTTGCCCAGGAAAACGGCGGCCAAGCCCGGCTAATGGGTTGCCATCGGATGCGCCTGCCTGATATTCCCTCGCGCACCGAAAACCCGCCGGTTCTGTAAGGACTTGAGATGCTGAACGTCGTATCCAGCAAGGCGCGGGGGGAAGCATCGATGTCGGCAAAGAACGGATCAATCAAACTCGTCGCCGGCAACTCCAATCCTGCGCTGGCGCAGGACATCGCCAAGGGACTTGGCATCGAACTGACCAAGGCCGTGGTCCGGCGCTTCGCCGACATGGAGATCTTCGTCGAGATCCAGGAGAACGTCCGCGGCTCGGACATGTTCATCCTGCAGTCGACGTCGTTTCCGGCCAACGACAATCTGATGGAACTGTTGATCATCACCGACGCGCTGCGCCGCTCCTCGGCGCGCCGCATCACCGCGGTGGTGCCCTATTTCGGTTATGCCAGGCAGGATCGCAGGTCCGGCTCGCGTACGCCGATCTCGGCCAAGCTGGTCGCCAACCTGATCTCGCACGCCGGCGTCGACCGCGTCATGACGCTCGACCTGCATGCCGGCCAGATCCAGGGCTTCTTCGACATCCCGACCGACAACCTGTTCGCGGCGCCCCTGATGGTGCGCGACATCAAAGAAAAGTTCGACCTCGCCAAGGTGATGGTGGTGTCGCCCGACGTCGGCGGCGTGGCGCGTGCCCGCGGCCTCGCCAAGCGCATCAACACCCCGCTCGCCATCGTCGACAAGCGCCGCGAGCGCCCCGGCGAGTCCGAGGTGATGAACGTGATCGGCGACGTCGCCGGCTACAACTGCATCCTGGTCGACGACATCGTCGATTCCGGCGGCACTCTGGTGAATGCGGCCGAGGCGCTGATCGCGCACGGCGCCAAGGAAGTCTCGGCCTACATCACCCACGGCGTGCTGTCCGGCGGCGCCGCCGCGCGCATCGCCTCGTCGCGTCTGAAGGAACTGGTCATCACCGACTCGATCCTGCCGACGGAAGCCGTCAACAAGGCACCGAACATCCGCCAGATCTCGATCGCCGGACTGATTGCCGAAGCGATCGGCCGCACCGCGGCGGAAGAGTCGGTTTCCAGCCTGTTCGATTAAGCCCCACTGTCGTCCCGGCGAAAGCCGGGATCCATAACCACAGGCCTCCATTGTGGAGAGCCACTGTGGCCCCAGCTTTCGTGACAACAAACATTCGTGGTTATGGGTCCCTGCCTTCGCAGGGACGACACCAAGTATGTGGCGCCAGACGCGTTAGAACCCCGGCCGTGGAACGTGGCTCATCAGCGTCCGCGCATAGCCGCCATCGACGATGATCTCCTCACCATTGACGTATGACGAGCGGTCGCTGGCTAGGAACAGGGTCGCGTCCGCCATGTCCTGCGGTGCTCCGATCCGGCGCATCGGCACCACGGCGGTGCGCCGCTCGGTGACCCCTGGCGTGTCGTAGAAGGCCTGGCTCATCGGCGTCACGACAAGGCCGGGGCTCACCACATTGCTGCGGATGCCATGCGGCCCCCATTCGGCGGCGAGTTGCTGCGAGAGCATGACGACCGCGGCCTTGCTGACGCTGTAGGCGCCGCTCTGCCCCTGCGCATTGCTGGCAGCGATCGAGGCGACGTGGATGAGGCTGCCGCGTCCGGCCTTGCGCATCTGGTGGCCGAACGCCTGGGCGCAGATGAAATAGCCGGTGAGATTGACCGCCAGCACCGCATTCCACTCCGCGAGCGGCAGCGTGTCGAGCCCGCCCGGGCGCAGCACCGCCGCGGTGTTGACGAGGATGTCGCAAGCGCCGAGCGTGCGCGCGACGGCGTCGGCGGCTGCCGCGACATTGTCCTCGCTGGTCGTGTCGCAGGTCGCGACGAGATGACCGTCGCCGAACTCGCCAAGCTTTGCCTTGGTCTCCGCGAGGGTGCGCTCGTCGCGATCGAGCGCGGCGACCCTGGCGCCGGCCCGCGCGAAACTGACCGCGGTAGCGCGGCCGATACCGCCGCCTCCGCCGGTGACGACGGCAACGCGGCCCGACAGCCCGAGCCAGTCGGAGGAATGTTGTTCGGTCATGGGGCGCCTCCCGCGCGTTTTGGTTTTATGCCGCAAGCATAACCGAACGCGCCGCGGGCGAGAGCGATCCCGGCACGCATGCCGGAATCGCTTTTCCGCCGATGCTAGCCGGGAATCCCCGCCGCGACCTGGCCGCGCAGACGCTCGAGGCTGAGCAGCGTGTTGGCGCAGGCTTCCGCGACCTCGATCCCCTTGATGACGAAGTGCTTGCGGAAGAACTCGTAATGCACCTCGGTCTCGTGGAATTGCTGCGGCGTCAGCACCGCCGAGAACACCGGCACCTCGGTGCGCAATTGCACATCCATCAACGCCTTGATCACGGTGTCGGCGACGAATTCGTGGCGGTAGATGCCGCCATCGACGACGAGCCCGGCCGCGACGATCGCGGTGTAGCGGCGGGTCTTCGCCAGCAGCTGGGCATGCAGCGGGATCTCGAACGAGCCCGGCACCTCGAACACATCGACATTGGTGATGTGCCTCGCCTCGATCTCCTTCAGGAAGGAGATGCGGCACTCTTCCACCACGTCCCGATGCCAGGACGACTGTACGAAGGCAACACGCTGCGGCTTTGCGAAGTGCGGATGCTCCGGCGTCGGCGGAATGGCCGGCGTATCGGGAGCGCTTTCTGCCTGGGGGGTTTGGACTTGAGAAGCTTGAACGTCTTGGTCTTGCAACATCTGATTCATGGCTTTCCTCTTTCAGGACCAGAATCAGGGCACACGGACAACGACACGAGCCCACGCGAAAATCGCGTTGGCTGCCGCAACCGTTCTCTTTCATCCGGACTGTAACCGTCGGCTTCGGAATTGCACCGAATCTGCTGACCCTTCTCCCGGCTTCGCGGAGGAAGGCGCTCGCGGGCTTGGGCTCATCACCCTTACCGCCGGTGGGGATTTTCACCCCGCCCTGAGAACTCGGCACGCCCGGGATGGACGTGCCTGAGACGAAATATGACCAAAGCGCGACAGCCGGGCAAGGCCTTTGGCATGGGGAAACGGCATGTCCCCATGAGCACGTTGCGGCTCTGCGAGGTTGATGCGAGGGCCCGACAGCTGATTCACAGGCGCGGCGAAGCGCCGGCAAATGGTTAACAAAGCGTTACGCAAACGCTTAGATTCCGATTTGTTCTCAAAATCACAGATGTGGCGGAGATCAGCTGTGGACGATGCGCGCTTTGGCTGTGGACGGACTCGGCGTGCGGTTGCGCGGATTCCGCAAATCACATCACTTCATCGGCGTCAGGTCCAGGGGCATCCGGAAGCCCGCATCAGGAACTGCACTCGGCCACGACGCAGTATGTCGCAAGTGCCGGCTTCCGTGTGCGTATCAAGCGATCATAAGAACAAGGTCCGAGACGGCATGTCCCTCCTCGAAAGCATTATCGATTCCCGGAATAACCCGCTTGCGGTGGTCGAAGATATCGCCACCGACAACAACTGGGCGTTCGAGCGTTCCGGCGAAGACGAGGTGACGATCGTCTCCAAGGGAGACTGGATCGATTATCAGCTCTCGTTCACCTGGATGGGCGAGATCGAGGCGCTGCATCTCGCCTGCGCCTTCGACATGAAGATGCCGCAGGCGCGCCGCGCCGAGGTGCAGCGGCTGGTCGCCGCGATCAACGAACAATTGTGGGTCGGCCATTTCGATCTGTGGACCCACACCGGCATGGTGATGCACCGTCAGGCGCTGGTGCTGCCCGGCGGCCTCACCGCCTCCACCGCGCAGTGCGAGGCCATGGTGGTCAACGCAATCCACGCCTGCGAGCGCTACTACCCGGCGTTCCAGTTCGTGGTGTGGGCCGGCAAGTCGACCGCCGAGGCGATGGCCGCGGCGATGTTCGATACCGAGGGCGAGGCGTAAGGGTTTCGCTCCAGCGCTCCCACACGCTCGGTGTCGTCCCGGCGAAGGCCGGGACCCATATTCCGCGGCCCCTGGGCTTAAGCAAACTGCTTGTGGCTGATCGCGTGCCTCACTAGAACCGCCTGTGGTTATGGGTCCCGGCCTTCGCCGGGACGACGTGAGAGTTTGCGGAGTCACCTGTGAGCACATCCAGCAGCGCACTGACGAATACTTCCGGCACCATCGCGCTCGCGGGCGCGGGCAAGATGGGCGGCGCCATGCTGACCGGCTGGCTCGCGCAGGGCCTTGCACCCGAGCGCGTCGCGGTGATCGACCCGCATCTCTCGCCGGAGATTTCCGCGCTTGCCGCAAAGGGCGTGCGGCTCAATCCGCAGGCGAAGGATCTCGGCACGGTCGACACGCTTGTCGTCGCGGTGAAGCCGCAATCGTTCCGCGACGCCGGCGCCGCACTGAAATCCTTCGTCGGTCCCTCGACACTCGTCGTCTCGATCATGGCCGGCACGACCATGTCAGCGCTGGAAGAGGTTGTCGGCGGCGCGGTGGTGCGCGCGATGCCGAACACGCCGGCAGCGATCGGCCGCGGCATCACCGTCGCTGTACCGTCGAAGCGCGTCACCGCCGCGCAGCGCGCGATGACCGATGCGCTGCTGAAAGCGACCGGGCTCGTCGAATGGGTCGACGATGAGAGCCTGATGGACGCGGTGACCGCGGTCTCCGGCTCGGGCCCTGCCTATGTGTTCCTGCTCGCCGAGGAGCTGGCGCGCGCCGGCGTTGCGGCCGGCCTGCCCGAGCAGCTTGCGACCACGCTGGCGCGGGCGACCATCGCCGGCTCCGGCGAATTGCTGCATCGCTCGGATCTGCCGTCGGCGACCCTGCGGCAGAACGTCACCTCGCCCGGCGGCACCACCGCCGCGGCGCTCGAGGTGCTGATGGCCAATGACGGCATGCAGCCACTGATGACCCGCGCGATTGCCGCCGCGGCAAGGCGCTCAAGGGAATTGGCGAAGTAGCGCATGCACCGTCATTGCCGGGCTTGACCCGGCAATCCATCGAACAAGGACGCTTTCTTCCTTGATGGATGCGCGGGTCAGGCCCGCGCATGACGAGTTCGCCGGACCAACGACACAGGCCGCCTACTGCGCCGAACCCGACGTCCCGGCCAGCCGCTTGTTGAAGCTTTCGACATTGATCAGACCGCGGGCGTGGCGGCCTTCGCCGAGCTTGCGCGTGCCCTCAAAGGCCTCGACCTCGAAGCGGATCACGCGGCGCTCGACCGCGATCACTTTGGAGGTCGTCCGCACGGTGGCGCCGACCAGCGCGGCGGCGAGATGGCGGATATCGACCTCGGTCCCGACCGTGACCCAGCCGGGCTGCAGCGCGGCGCGAATGGCATCGCCCGACGCCATCTCCATTTCGAGGATCATCATCGGCGTCGCATAGACCATCGGCATGCCCGGCACGAAATGCCCGACGGTGCGCTCCGGCGGCACCACGAGCATGCGCTCGGCGCTCATGCCGATCCTGATGAAGTCGCGTGCGTCCATGGATGCCTTGCTCGTCATTCCGGGGCACGCGAAGCGTGAACCCGGAATCTGGAGATTTTGATCGAGATCCCCGGCTCGCGCTAATGCGCGCCCCGCGATGACGCGCTTTCGCGCGTCACTTCTTCGCCGCAGCCGCGCGCTCGACGAACGACTTGCCGCCCTTCATCTTGTGATGCAGCGGCGCTTCGTTGATCTGGATCACGACCGCGTCGGCATCGACGCCGAGATTCTTCACCAGCGCCTGGGTGATGTCGCGCATCATGCCGAGCTTCTGCTCGTCGGTGCGGCCGGCGGCCATGCTCACGGTGATCTCAGGCATTGTTGCTCTCCCTCTTGTTGTCGCCATGGCCGGGCTCCTCCCGGTCATTCACGTCGCCGCGCATCAAACAAGAGGTGGATGCCCGGCACAAGGCCGGGCATGACGTCACAAGCGAATGGCTATCCCCACGCCACGTCATGCCGCGCCAGGACCTCGCGGACCCTGACGACCAGATCGGCCTCCGCGCAGGAGAACTGCGCCGGACGCGTCTCACGCCATTCCTGGTTGGAGGCGATCGCAGCTGCGGCCTTGGCGCCTTCGATCAAATCCTTGATCTGCACCTCGCCGCGCGCCTTCTCGTCCGAGCCCTGGATGATCACGCAGGGCGAGTTGCGGCGATCGGCATATTTGAGCTGGTTGCCCATGTTCTTCGGATTGCCGAGATAGAGCTCGGCGCGGATGCCGGCCTGGCGCAACTGCGCGACCATCTTCTGGTAGTCGGCGACACGATCGCGGTCGAACACGGTGACGACGACAGGGCCGAACTCGGCCCGCGTGTCGAGCTCGCCGAGCATCGTCAGCGCCGCCTGCAGGCGCGACACCCCGATCGAGAAGCCCGTTGCCGGCACCGGCTCGCCGCGGAAGCGCGAGACCAGGCCGTCATAGCGGCCACCGCCACCGACCGAGCCGAATCGCACCGGGCGCCCCTTCTCGTCCTTGGTGTCGAGCAGCAGCTCAACCTCGTAGACCGGGCCGGTGTAGTATTCGAGGCCGCGAACAACGGTGGGATCGATGCGGATGCGATCCGCGCCATAGCCGGACGCCGCGACCAGCTTGGCGATCTCCTCGAGCTCGCTCACGCCGGCCTGACCAACTTCGCTCTTCGCCAGATAGGTCTCCGCCGCAGCAATCGCCTCTCGCCAATCGTCGCGCTGCTGCGTGACGGCCAGGACGATATCGGCATCCGCGGGGCTCAGGTCGGCGCCCTTGGTAAAGTCGCCCTTGCCTTCTTCGCCGCCATCCCATCGTCCGGGACCAAGCAGCTTGCGAACCTCGTCGGCGGGAAATTTGTCCAGCTTGTCGATCGCGCGCAGCACCGTGAGACGGCGGCCCGCATTCTCCTCACCGCCGAGGCCGATCGCCTCGAGCACGCCGTCGAGCACCTTGCGGTTGTTCACCTTCACGACATAGGAGCCGCGCGGAATGCCGAGCGCTTCCATCGTGTCGGCCGCCATCATGCAAATCTCGGCGTCGGCCGCCGGCGTCGCCGAGCCGACCGTGTCGGCGTCGAACTGCATGAACTGGCGGAAGCGGCCGGGACCGGGCTTCTCGTTGCGGAAGACATAGCCAAACCGATACGACCGATAAGGCTTCGGCAGCGCGTCGAAGTTTTCCGCGACGTAGCGCGCCAGCGGCGCGGTGAGGTCGTAGCGCAGCGAGATCCACTGCTCGTCATCGTCCTGGAACGAGAACACGCCCTCGTTGGGACGGTCCTGGTCGGGCAGGAACTTGCCGAGCGCGTCGGTGTATTCCATCGCCGGCGTCTCCACCGGCTCGAAGCCGTAGAGCTCGTAGACGGCGCGGATCTTCTCGACCATCGCCCGCGTGGCATTGATCGCGGCCGGGCCGCGATCTTCCAGCCCGCGCGGCAGGCGCGCCTTCAGTTTCTGGGGTTTCTTGGGTTTCTCGGCCATGTCATGCGCTGCAAGGTCTGTAAGCCGCGGTAGCTTACAAATAGAACGCCGGGTTACCAGCCGAGGCGGCGCGGAGCAAGGTATCCGGCCGCTCTTACCTCGCCCCGCTTGCGGGGAGAGGTCGGAATTCAAGCGTAGCTTGAATTCCGGGTGAGGGGGACTCTCCGCGAGCCCCAATGTAGAGGAAGCCCCTCACCCCACCCTCTCCCCGCAAGCGCGGGGCGAGGGAGTCGGAGAGCGTGCCTACCTTACGTCCGCCAAACCGCCAGTCAGGCGACGTTCCTGATCCAGTTATGCGGGTCGTTGGTGCGACCGTACTGGATGTCGACCAGCTTCTTGCGCAGGCCCATGGCGACCGGGCCGGCCACGCCGCCGCTGATCTGGAAGTCGCCGCTCGCCGAGCACACCTTGCCGATCGGCGAAATGACGGCCGCGGTGCCGCAGGCGAACGCCTCCTTCAGCTTGCCGCTGGCGGCGTCAGCGCGCCATTGCTGGATCGTATAGGGCTCCTCGCGCACGCGCGTGCCGGCATCCTTGGCAAGCGCGATGATCGAGTCGCGGGTGATGCCGGGCAGGATGGTGCCGAGCGGCGGCGTCAGCAGCGAGCCGTCGTCGAATGCGAAGAACACGTTCATGCCGCCGAGCTCCTCGATGTAGCGGCGCTCGACCGCATCGAGGAACACGACCTGGTCGCAGCCCCGTTCGATCGCCTCGGCCTGCGCGCGCAGGCTGGCGGCGTAGTTGCCGCCGCACTTGACGGCGCCGGTGCCGCCGATCGCGGCGCGCGTGTAATTCTCCGACACCCAGATCGACACCGGCGCAGGGCCGCCCTTGAAATAGGAGCCGACCGGCGAGGCGATGACCGAGAAGATGTATTCGGCCGACGGCTTCACGCCGAGGAAGACCTCGCTCGCGATCATGAAGGGCCGCAGATAGAGACTGCCCTCGCCGCCCGGGATCCAGGCGCGATCGATCCGCACCAGCTGCTCGACTGCATCGATGAACAAATTCTCGGGCAACGGCGCCATCGCCATGCGCTCGGCCGAATCATGGAAGCGGCGGGCATTGGCGTCCGGCCGAAACAGGTTCACGCCGCCGTCGTCGCGCTTGTAGGCCTTGAGGCCTTCGAAAATTTCCTGGGCGTAGTGCAGCACCGCGCCGGCCGGATCGAGCGGAAAATTCGCGCGGGCCTCGACGCGGGCGCTGTGCCAGCCCTTGCCCTGGCTGTAGCGGACGATCGCCATGTGATCGGTAAAGACCCGGCCGAAGCCGGGGTCCACGAGCTTCGCCGCGCGATCCTTGTCGGACGTCGCATTCGGCGAAGGCTGGATGTCAAATTTCAAAGTCATTTTTCTTGCTTTCCGCTGTCGGAACCGGCGCGATACCCGGCGCCGGCCTGTTTCCCCCGGAGCCATCAGGCTCGGCTGGCCCGAACTTCACCACCGCCGGCCACGCCGCCGGCTTCCATCGCCAACATGCCGTTTAGACATGCTTTTGCGGAATGCTGAAGTCCAGTATGTTTGCCGAAATGCCGCTCGACAATCGCACGGTAGTCCAATTTGCGGCCCAAACCGCCTCGCAGGCTCGTTCAGGCCGCCTGAAACGCTGTCGAGGACAAAACGACCTAATGTTTCGTCGTGACAGGCAGTTTTGTAACATTGAACCCAAGATACGTCAATATGACTGACATAAATTTCTCAGGCATGGCTGCCAAGCCCGATTCGCAGGGAGACGACAACGCCCCGGCGGCGGGGGCGCGCGACCTGCGCTGGGATATCATCGAGCTGTTGTTCTTCGCCTACCGCGACTTTGTCGGCGATGCCGACCAGGAGCTGGAGGCGTTCGGCTTCGGCCGCGCCCACCACCGCGTCATCCACTTCGTTACCCGCTATCCGGGGCTGAAGGTCGCCGACCTGCTCGACGTCCTGCGCATCACCAAGCAGTCGCTCGGGCGCGTGCTCAAGCAGCTCCTGGACGAGGGCTATATCGTGCAGAAGACCGGCAACAACGACCGCCGGCAGCGCCTGCTCTACGCCACACCGAAGGGCGAAGCGCTGGTCGCCAAGCTCGCGGGGCTGCAGACCGACCGCATCAACCGCGCGGTCGCCGGCATCGATCCGGCCGGCGTCGAGACGGTTCGCCAATTCCTCCGCGCGATGATCGACCGCGACGATCCCGACAAGGTGCTCGAAGCGATCTTCGGCGGCGGCAGGAAAACGAGGGAGTGAGCTGGTGCAGGCTGCAACCATGATGCGCGCGCCGGTCGAGCCGGCCGACGACGCGCCGCATCTTCTGCTGGTCGACGACGACCGCCGCATTCGCGACCTGTTGTCGCGCTTTCTCTCCGGCGAAGGCTACCGGGTCACGACGGCAATGAGCGCCACCGATGCGCGCGCCAAGCTGCTCGGGCTGCATTTCGACCTGCTGATCCTCGACGTGATGATGCCCGGCGAGAACGGCTTCGACCTCGCCCGCTTCATCCGCAGCTCCTCGACGGTGCCGATCATCATGCTGACCGCCCGCCACGAGGCGGAAGCCCGCATCGAGGGCCTGCAGATCGGCGCCGACGATTATGTCGCCAAGCCATTCGAGCCGCGCGAGCTGGTACTCCGGATCGGCAATATCCTCAAGCGCACCGCGCCGCCGCAGGTCGCGGTCGTCGAGCAGATCGCGTTCGGCCCCTATATTTTCCACATCGAGCGCAGCGAACTGCGTCAGGGCGAGGAGATCATCCACCTCACCGATCGCGAGCGCGAGATGCTGCGCATCCTCGCCAGCGCGCCCGGCGAGACCGTGCCGCGCGCCGAGTTGACCTCCGGCGGCACCGTCAACGAACGCGCGGTCGACGTGCAGATCAACCGCCTGCGCCGCAAGATCGAGCACGATCCTGCCAATCCGCTGTTTCTGCAGGCGGTGCGCGGCATCGGCTATCGCCTGGTGGCTTCGCCCTGAGCATGACCCAGAAAGTAGCCCGCATGAGCGAAGCGATATGCGGGGTTGGCAAGCCCCGGATATCGCTTCGCTCATCCGGGCTACGAAATCCCATCGCTCTATAAGTATCGAACATGAGCACGCTCGACTCCGGCCTGACCCTGATCCGCAACGCCTCGCAGCGCGTCTCGAAGGCGAACGGCTGGATGGGCAATGCGTTCAAGAGCTGGATGCCGACCGGCCTCTATGCCCGCGCGCTGTTGATCATGATCGTGCCGATGGTGATCCTGCAGACCGTGGTAGCGTTCGTGTTCATGGAGCGGCACTGGAACACGGTGACGCGGCGCCTGTCGGCCGCGGTGGTGTCCGATATTGCCGCGCTGATCGACGTCTACAAGAGCTACCCGCAGGACAAGGACCGCGCGCAGCTTCGCCGCATCGCCCAGAAACTGCAGCTGGTGGTCGACTTCCTTCCCGCCGGCGACATGCCGCCGCCGGGGCCGAAGCCGTTCTTCTCGCTGCTCGACCAGACGCTGTCGGTGCAGCTCGGCCGCCAGATCAGCCGCCCGTTCTGGATCGACACCGTCGGTAAATCCAATTTGGTCGAGATCCGCGTGCAGCTCGACGATTCGGTGATGCGGATCTTCGCCCAGCGCAGCGCGGCCTACGCCTCCAATTCGGAGATCTTCATCTTCTGGATGCTCGGCACCTCGACGATCCTCCTGATCGTCGCCGTGCTGTTCCTGCGCAACCAGATCAAGCCGATCCTGCGGCTCGCCGACGCCGCCGAAAGTTTCGGCAAGGGCCGCGAGGCGCCGAACTTCCGGCCACGCGGCGCGCGCGAGGTGCGGCGCGCGGCGCAGGCCTTCATCGAGATGAAGGCGCGCGTCGAACGTTCGATCGAGCAGCGCACCGCGATGCTCGCCGGTGTATCGCATGATCTGCGCACCATCCTGACCCGGTTCAAGCTCGAGCTTGCCCTGATCGGCGAAGGCCCCGAGATCGACGCGATGCGTAAGGACGTCGACGAGATGTCGATGATGCTGGAGGACTACCTTGCCTTCGCGCGCGGCGATTCCGGCGAGGTCGCGCAGCCGACCGACATGGCGTTGGCGCTGGAGGAATTGCGCAGCGACGCCGAGCGCCACGGCCACACCGCAACCGTTGCATTCCACGGCCTGCCCGTCGTCACGGTGAAGCCGGCCTCGTTCAAGCGCTGTCTCGCCAACCTCGTCTCCAACGCGGCGCGCCACGCCAACACGATCTCGATCACCGGCCATCGCGACCATCGCTATCTCAACGTCACGGTCGACGACGACGGGCCGGGCATCCCCGCCGACATGCGCGAGGAAGTGTTCAAGCCGTTCCTGCGGCTCGACGATGCCCGCAACCAGGACGAAGGCGGCACCGGGCTCGGGCTTGCGATCGCCCGCGACATCGCCCGCTCGCATGGCGGAGACATCATGCTCAGCGAAAGTCCGATGGGCGGCCTGCGCGCCGTCGTGCGGGTGCCGGTGTAACCTACCAGCGGTAGGATAAGGTGCCGATGACCTGTCGCCGTTCGCCGGCATAACAGTAACCGGACTGGCAGGTCTGGTAGTGCGTATCGAACAGATTGGTGGCGTTGACGCGCATCGTGGCGCCGAGGAAGCGGCGGTCCAGCTTGCCCAGATCGTAATCGATCACCGCGTCGAACAACGTCGTCGCAGCGTTCTGGAACGTGTTCTGGTCGTTGCCGAAGTTCGTGCCGATATAACGCACGCCGAGACCAAGCCCGAGGCCTTCGACGGGCACGCCGGACTGGAACGTATACTTGCCGAAGGCGGCGAAGGAATTCCCCGGAATGCCGGAGAACTCATTGCCGGTCGTATCGGGATTGCCCTGCGTGATCACGACGTTGAGATGGGTGTAGGCGGCGGTGAGATCAAATCCCTGCTTGAGCGCGAGCTTCGCCTCGAGCTCCACACCCTTGGATTCGACCTGCCCGGTCGCTGCCTGGAATGCCATGTTGTTCGGATCGGTACGCAGCACATTGTCCTGCGTGATGTCGAACACCGCGGCGGTCAACAGCACCGGAACGTTCGGCATCTGGTACTTGATGCCCACTTCCTTCTGCTCGCCGGTGGTCGGCCTGAACGGCAATCCGGATGCGTCGACGCCGACCTGCGGGGCGAATGCCGTCGCGTAGCTGATATAGGGCGCAATGCCGTTGTCGAAGACGTAGCTCAGGCCCGCACGGCCCGTGAAGGCGGTCGCCTTCTGCGTTGACGGCACGCCGTCGAGACCCGCGGTCGTGGTCTGCGACACCCAGCTCTGGCGGCCGTTGAGCGTCAGAATAAAGGCTCCGAGCTTGGCCTGCTCCTGCGCATAGACACCGACCTCGTCGGTCGACTGCTTGTTGAAGATCGAGAATGCCGGCGTCGCGATGGCCTGGGCGCCGTAGTTCATGGTCAGGAGATTGAGATCGGGCGCCGGGCCGTAACCGATCTTGTCGTTGTAGTAGGAGTGACCGTAGTCGACGCCGAACAGCACGGTATTCTTGATCGCGCCGAGCATGAACTTGGCCTCGGCCTGATTGTCGAGCGTCACCGTGTTGAAGCTGTCCAGGATCCGCCACGCGGACCGCGACGCCAGATTGGTGCTGCTGTCGATTGAATCGATCTGGGTGTATTTCGCGTCGACGTCGACCTGGTAGAAGCGGAAGTTCTGCCGCACCGTCCACACGTCGTCGACATTGTGCTCGAACGCGTAGCCGATGCGATATTGCTTCTGATCCATCGCGCTGAACGCCGGATCATTCGAATAGATGTTGGTCAACTGTCCGTCAGGCGTGCGGAAGTTGCCGATGCTCGCGGCGGTTCGGCTGCTTTGATATTCGCTCAGGATGGTGAAGGACGTGTCGGCGTCGGGCCGCCAGGTCAGCGCCGGCGCGATATAGGCGCGATCGTCGTCGTTGCCGGGGTACCAGGTCTTTGCGTCGCGAAGCAGGCCCGTCAGCCGGTAGTACAGCTGATCGCTGCCGGGCACCGGACCACCGACATCGAAACTGCCCTGGTAACGGTCGTAGGTGCCGCCCTGCAGCTGCACCTCACCGAATGCCGTCAACGGCGGCCGCTTGGTCGTGACATCCACGATGCCTCCCGGAGAGCCGAGGCCATAGAGGCCCGAGGCTGGTCCGCGGAGGATCGACACGCTGTCGAGACCGTAGGGTTCGATCTTGGGAATTGCGAAGTTGCCGCCGCCCTGGCGCAGGCCGTCGCGATAGATCCCTGTATAGGTCGCGTCGAAGCCACGGATGTAGAAACTATCGAACCTTGGATCATAGCCGAACGCCGTGGTCGTCACGCCGGGCGTGTAGCTGACGGCGTCCTTGAGCGTCTGAACGTTGCGATCCCTTAGCTCCTTTTGCGTGACGACCGAAAGCGACTGCGGCGTTTCGATCAGCGCTGTGCTGGTCTTGGTGCCGGCCGTGCTCGCGGTTGCGACGTACCCCGTGGTCGTACCGATCGCGCCTCCTGTGCCTTGCGACCGCGGAGCCTGGCTCCGGGCGGGCGCCGCGGCACTGCGGCGCCGGTTCGCCGCGACCGCGCGCGAAGTCCTGGTGTTCTGGCTTGAAACGACGGCACCGCGCTTCCTTGCGGCGCCAGGTTCATCCACCGTCACTGCGGGAAGTTCGCTGACATTGCTCTGCGGAGGACTTGTCTGCGCCTGAGCGCTGGCGACGTCTGCACCCATTGGCACAAGTATGACCGAACCGAGTAGCGCCGCATTGATCGCAGCCGTTGATGCGAGCAAGCCGCGCTTGCTCCGCAACGAAGCCATTCCCACCGAACAAATCCCCACATTGCCTTACGCCGACATCGATCGAGTCGCGTTTGCGACAAGGCCGACATCGATTGGGGCGGACTTCTATCGGCGGGATGATCGAAATTCCACACGCGCAAAATAGAATCGATGGAAGCAGCAACGAAGCGCAACACTGGAGTGATTCAAGATGCGCATCACTGGAACGATTCAAAACGACATGTTGGCGCGTCAGGCTTTCGACACGACGAATGCGATGCGCGTCGTCTCTCGCAGAGAGTCTCTCGAACGCGAGGTACGCGGCGATCATTCAATGACGTTGCATCCCGTCGACGTCATCACGCGCCGAGGAGCACACGAACGCGGTGAACCGTCATCTCCGCGCAAAGGCTATCGCTTTTCGTGGCGGCGTGCTCGTGGCCATCCTTCGAGACGCCCGCCATTCGGCGGGCTCCTCAGGATGAGGTCTTGTTCTGCGGCACAATAGTAGACCCTCATGGTGAGGAGCGCCTCTTGCGGCGCGTCTCGAACCACGAGGCCAAGCACTTGCGCGGTCGCCAAGGGGCATATGCGATAGCCCTGGTGACGGGAAGTATCGGATGGATTGCACATCGCCTCAGCGCAAGATTGCTTTGCAATTTTGTCGCGAGCTACTCGAAGTGATGGTGGTGCAAGCTGCGCAGCCTCTCAGCATGCGAGGCGATGCATTCGGGCGCCCGGCAACAGCCGGATGCGCTGCGCGCTACTTCTGCTTGGGCATGAGGCCCTTCAGCTTTTCCATGTCCTTGACGTTCATCTTCATGCCGCCGGGCATGATGATGTCGCCGGCCTTCTGGTCGCTCTTGCAGGCGCCGAGCCATTTCGCCTCGATGGTCATCGTGGTGTCGCGCGAGCCGGCCGCGCCGCCCTCGGCATGCGAGGTGCTCTTCACCGTGTAGGCGGAATTGAAATCGCCGACGATCTCGGCATGGCTCTGCATCGTCATGCCGGCGACGCTGCAGACGCTGTCGCTGACATAGCCGGTCGCGGTCTTCTTGATATCCTGCTTCGAGCAGACTTCCTTGGCCATCGGCGAGGCCGCCGCGCTCATCTCCTTGTCGGTGGTCTCGTCGGTGCAGTGCTGCATGGTGATTTCGGGCATCGGCCCGCCGGTGCGCACCATCTTCATCTCCCACAGACCGGCCTTGCGGATCGGCAGGTCGACGGCACTTGCGGCGCCAGCGGACAGGACAAGGCACACAGCCGAACCAAGCAAGGCAAGCTGTCGGGTCATGCGGTCGGCTCCCGGCTGAACGATCGAAAGATCCGGTGCGCGCTCAGTAGAGCGTGCGCAGCGGCCTCTGGGCTGCGCCATAGGGCACCCAGCGACAGGCGAAAGAGATGTAGCCGCCCGGATAGTTCTGCATCGCAAGGAACTTAACCACCTTGCCGTAGGAGGCGCAGTGATCGACTGCGAGTTGCCGGGCGTCGCTCTGGGTCGCCAGCGTATAGGCGATGATACCGCCGGTATCATTGCCCTTGAACGGCGGTACCGGCTGCATCCAATCCGCCCGCGCCGGCACAACGGCCAGCATCCCGCAAACGGCAACCAGGCACGCGGCCAATTTCCTTCGCATCGCAGACTCCATTTCGCTTCGAGCCAACATAGAGTGCGCCGGCGACCGTGAAAAGAACGAGCCGGCTCCCCAAAGTGGACTTCTCCGCAGGTGTTGCCGCCCTGCACTTGACCTTGCCGGGGCTTCGCGGCACCGTCCGCGGCATCGGATAATCGGGTGGATTCCCATGCGCAACCTGTTCAACTCCCGCAATAAACTCGGCCGCAAGCTCGGCCTCGGCGCCGCACTCGTGGTCGGCCTGCTGGCTTTCGGGGGTACGGCCCAAGCCGCCAATCCGCTCGAAATGAACTTCTGGCTGTCCGGCCCGCGCTATGACGGCAATGTGGCCCCATGCGAGAAGGCCCTGACAGTCATCAGCACGCAATTCCAGGAAAAGGAAGCCACCTTCTGGAATTCGCCGCTCGTGATCACCGGCTTCAACGGGATTCACGAAACCGCCTTCCGCCCCTGGCAGTCCGACAATATCCCGCGCCGTTATTGCACGGGCGAGGCGATGCTGAGCGACGGCAAAGTGCGCAAGGTGCACTATTCGATCATCGAGGACGGCGGCTTTGCCAGCATCAATCAGGGCGTCGAATGGTGCGTCGCGGGGCTCGACCGCAACTGGACCTATAACCCGTCCTGCAAGGCCGCGCGGCCCTGATCTCCGACCAGATTGCTAAAGCAGGAGCCGCCGCCATTTGGACGGCGGCTTTTTGTTCTTGAAATGTTCTCGCGGCCTGCTAGGCTCTGGGCGGTCGAGTGAGGGAGCGTTTTGATGCCTCGGTTGGACACGATTTCCCGATTTTTGATTTCGGTTGCCATTATTCTGTGCGGTGCGGTCGGGGCGTCGGCCCAGGATCGCCGCCAGAATGCGCCCGGTGAGTTCGATTTCTATGTGCTGTCGCTGTCGTGGTCGCCCTCGTTCTGCGAGGCGGCGAGCGAGCGCGGCAACAACGGCCGCGGCACGCAGGCGCAATGCGGCGGACGGCCCTATTCCTTCGTGGTGCACGGCCTGTGGCCGCAATATGAGCGGGGCTTTCCGGAATACTGCCAGCGGCCTTCGCCGCGACTCGCCCGCAGCATCATGAGCTCGATGCTCGACCTGATGCCGGCGCCCGGGCTGATCTACAACGAGTGGGACAAGCACGGCACCTGCTCCGGTCTCGGCGAGCGCGCCTATTTCGAAGCCATCCGCAAGGCCCGCGCCACGGTGAAGATCCCCGAGGAATTCCTGCAATTGTCGGAGCCGAAGACGGTCGCGCCCGACGAGCTGGAGACGGCATTCATCAAGGTCAATCCGGGCCTCAGCAACTCCGCGATCTCGGTGACCTGCGACAGCAAGCGGCTCAGCGAGGTGCGGATCTGCCTCAGCAAGGATCTGCAATTCCGCTCCTGCGAGGAAATCGACCGCCGCGCCTGCCGCCGCGATCAGGTGCTGATGCCGCCGGTTCGCGGCGGCTGAAACTCTGGGTCATGGCCGGCAGACCCGCGCTGCGCGTCGTCGCGCAGCATGTCCCGGCCACCTGCGCCATCGCGAAACAAGCAAGATAAGGCGCAGATGCCCGGGAGCCCCGGCTACGCCAAGGCTTCGCCGAGCTCGGACGTTACCCCCGCCGAAGCTTTAGCGAAGGCCGGGACAAGCCCGGGCATGACGAGTACAACATGCGCACCCTTTGGGAGCGCAGCACGATCATCACATGAACTACCGTCACGCCTTTCATGCCGGCAGCTTTGCCGACGTCATCAAGCACATCGTGCTGGTGCGCATGCTCACCTATCTGCAGGACAAGCCGGCGCCGTTCCGCGTCATCGACACCCATGCCGGCGCCGGTCTCTATGATTTGACGTCGAGCGAAGCGCAGCGCGGCGGCGAATGGCTCACCGGCATCGCGCGGCTGATGCAGGCGCGGCTCTCCGACCAGGCATTGCCGCTGATCGCGCCCTATCTCGACATCGTCAGAGCATTCAATCCGAAAGGCGAGCTGAAAGCCTATCCTGGTTCGCCGTTGATCGCGCGGGCGCTGCTGCGTCCGCAAGATCGCCTCACCGCCTGCGAGATCGAACCGTCGGCGCGCAAACAACTGATCGACGCGCTGCGACGCGACGCGCAAGCGCGCGTCGTCGATCTCGACGGCTGGATGGCGCTGCCCGCATTCGTGCCGCCGAACGAACGGCGCGGCCTGGTGCTGATCGATCCGCCGTTCGAAGCGAAGGACGAGTTCGAGCGGCTGGCCAGTGCTTTCACGGAAGCGTACGCGAAGTGGCCGACCGGCTCGTATCTTTTGTGGTACCCCGTAAAAACCCGGAGAGCCACCGATGAGCTAACGCGCAGTGTGGCTGCTGCAGCAGCAAGCAGCCGGCCCGCCGGCAAATGCCTGCGATTGGAATTCAGTGTGGCACCGCAAGAAGCAGGCGCAGGCCTCGTTTCCACAGGGCTTTTGCTGGTGAATCCGCCGTGGACGCTGGCGAATGAGTTGAAGGTCATCCTGCCCGAACTCGAGAAGCCGCTCGGTCAAGGCGGCGCGGGACGCTTCAGACTCGAGACGCCTAAACCATGATCGACAACCTCCTACTGAAAAGTTCAATTTTGAGCATAGGCAATTTGCGCGGAACCGTATTATGCTCATCCTGTTACGACTGGCTTTACGTTCCGCTTCCGCGAATGGTTGCGGCGGAGTGACAAGGCCGAAATAAATCCAGGCAGACCGGCGGCGTGA
This sequence comes from Bradyrhizobium sp. USDA 4503, assembly GCF_054055815.1. Taxonomy (NCBI): domain Bacteria; kingdom Pseudomonadati; phylum Pseudomonadota; class Alphaproteobacteria; order Hyphomicrobiales; family Nitrobacteraceae; genus Bradyrhizobium; species Bradyrhizobium sp. USDA 4503. Next base: position 7,166,557 of record NZ_JBSRXS010000001.1, on the reverse strand, counting down.
CGCCGGCCTGTTCAGGTGGCCAAGCTTCCGACAAGCGAATGTCGGTCAACCGCTACGCGGCGTGCGCGTAGCGGTGGAGCAATACGGGGGAGGAGTTTCCCGATGGCCATGACTGGGACAGTCAAGTTCTTCAACGGAGAGCGTGGCTACGGCTTCATCAAGCCTGATGATGGCGGCCGCGATGTGTTCGTTCACATCACAGCTGTCGAGCGTGCAGGATTGAAGGACCTGACTGAAGGACAACGCATTACGTTCGAGGTTGAGCCCGACAAGAAGGGCAAGGGCCCGAAGGCGGTCAACCTGGTGGTCTCATGACGAGCGCTCGCGATGCGCGGCTTGGAATGAACACCGAATGAGGCGTTGCGTGTGAGTTGGCTGCCGAGCGCGTGGCTGGCGCTCGCTGGATGACCACCTGCATGATGCGGACGCGACCGGCGGAGCCGCATATCCCACACGTGCGGCCCACCGATTGGATTCGCGCACGCCGCGGCATGCATGTCGCATGCGCGACGTTGAGATCATCAACACAAAGAAAAACCCGGCCGCGCTAGGCGCGGCCGGGAGTTGATGGTCGACGTTTTCTTGTTCTCAGAAGTGATAGTTGATGCCGGCGCGAACCAGGCTGAAGCTGTAGCCGTTCGACACGCCACCGGTGATCGTGAAATTGCTGTTGGCAAGGTCGACGTAGAGATACTCGATCTTGGCGCTCCAGTGCGGGGCAAAGCCCATTTCGGCGCCGGCACCGACGGTGAAGCCCGCATTGGTGTGGCTCTCCGCGATGCCGAACGTCTCGCCGCGCAGTTCGCCGAAGGCGAGACCGCCGGTCGCGTAGAACAGCACGTTGTTGACCGCATAGCCGGCGCGGCCGCGCACCGTGCCGAACCACGGGTTGGAGAACTTCCACGGCGCGAACCGGTCGTCGGCTGTGGTGCCCTGGATATCGGCCTCGATACCGAACACCCAGGGGGAGCCGTTCTGGAAGTTGTAGCCGGCCTGTACACCGCCGACGAAACCAGACGGCTTGGTCGGGTTGTTCTCCACCGAGCCCCAGCCATAGCCGACATTGCCGCCGAGATAGGGGCCGGCCCAGCTATAGGCATTGAGCGGCTGATAGACGGTATAGGGCGATCCGTAATTGAGGTCGGCCGACGCGGCCGAGGTCGTCCAGCCTGCAACGATCAGTGCCAGCGCACGCGCAACAAACCGGGTCATTGGTACTCTCCAGAACGCAACTGCCGCAGCCCGCCGGCGAGGGCCGGCGTGGTTACGGAATTCCACTTTTTTCGCTAAGGTTTATCGAGAGTTTTAAGTTAAAGGGCTGTTAAGCCCGGTTACCGGCCCGCTCATCAGTCTTAACAAGGTGTTACGCACCCCCTCCCGGCGCCCGTGCGGGGCCGGTAACCTCCTGCAATCGAGGTGCTTTTTGTAGGTGCCGTCAACGCTGGCGACCGCTCGCCCAAGCACTTAGTTTACGGCCCATGGTTCACGATTCTCCCGAGCGCCCGACGCCGGCCCCCAAGGTTGACTCCAAGGCTGCCCCCAAACCACGGCGCGGTTCGAAGTCCGACCTGCCGCAGGACGATCTGACGCTCGATACAAGTGACGTCGATCCCGAAACCTCCGCCGCCGAGGAGGAGGACGAGGCGCGCCTGCCCGAGACTTCGGAGGACGCCGCCGAGGCGGTCGCCGAGGGCACGCTCTCGGTCGGGCATGCCGCGATCGAGAACGCGGTCCGCCTCGCCCCGACCTCGCCCGGCGTCTACCGCATGCTCAACGCCGCCAACGACGTGCTCTATGTCGGCAAGGCGAAGAACGTCAAAAAGCGGCTGTCGTCCTATGCGCGGGCCAACGCGCCGCTGCCGGCGCGGATCCTGCGCATGATCGCGGCGACCACGCAGGTCGAGATCGTCTCGACCATGACCGAGACCGAGGCGCTGCTGCTCGAAGCCAATCTGATCAAGCAGCTCCGTCCGCGCTTCAATGTGCAGCTGCGCGACGACAAGTCGTTTCCCTATATTCTGATCACCGGCGACCATTGGGCGCCGCAGATCCTCAAGCATCGCGGCGCGCAGTCGCGGCCCGGGCGCTATTTCGGCCCGTTCGCCAACGCAGGCGCAGTCAACCGCACTATCACGGCGCTGCAGCGCGCGTTTCTGATCCGCTCCTGCACCGACGGCTTCTTCGAAAGCCGCAGCCGGCCCTGCCTGCTCTATCAGATCAAGCGCTGCGCCGGTCCCTGCACGCGCGAGATCGACTTCCCCGGCTATAGCGAACTGGTGCGCGAGGCGACCGAATTCCTCTCCGGCCGCAGCCACGCCGTGAAGGAGCTGCTCGCGGCCGAGATGGAGAAAGCCTCCGGCGAGCTCGAGTTCGAAACCGCGGCGCTGTACCGCGACCGTCTCGCGGCGCTGTCGGCGATCCAGTCGCAGCAGGGCATCAATCCGCGCACGGTCGAAGAGGCCGATGTGTTCGCAATCCACCAGGAGGGCGGCTACTCCTGCGTCGAGGTGTTCTTCTTCCGCACCGGCCAGAACTGGGGCAACCGCGCCTATTTCCCGAAGGCCGAGAAGAGCTTCACGCCCGAGGAGGTGCTGTCCTCGTTCCTCGCGCAATTCTACGACGACAAGCCGCCGCCGAAGCTGATCCTGCTCTCGCACGAGATCGAGGAAAGCGCGTTGCTCGCCGACGCGCTGTCGGTCAAGGCCGGATCCAAGGTCGAGGTCACCGTGCCGAAGCGCGGCGAGAAGAAGGAGCTGATCGGCCACGCCCTCACCAACGCGCGCGAGGCGCTCGGCCGCAAGCTCGCCGATACCGCGACGCAAAGCCGGCTGCTGGAGGGCATGGTCTCGACGCTCGGCCTGCCGCACACACCCAAGCGGATCGAGGTCTACGACAACAGCCACATCCAGGGCACCAACGCGGTCGGCGCGATGATCGTGGCGGGACCCGACGGGTTCATGAAGAACCAGTACCGCAAGTTCAACATCAAGTCCGAAGGGCTGACGCCGGGCGACGATTACGGAATGATGCGCGAGGTGCTGGAACGCCGCTTCAAGCGGTTGCTGAAGCCGCCGGAGGGCGAGGCCGCAGCCAAGACGAAAGCGGATGACGATTCGTTCCCGCAATGGCCCGACCTCGTCATCATCGACGGCGGCCGCGGCCAGCTCAACGCGGTCCGGGAGATCTTCCAGAATCTCGGTCTGACCGAGGTCTCGCTGATGGCGGTGGCCAAGGGTCCGGAGCGCGATGCCGGGCGCGAAACCCTGTTCATGCCCGACCGCGAGGCCATCAAGCTGGAGCCGCGGGACCCGGTGCTCTATTTCATCCAGCGGCTGCGCGACGAGGCCCACCGCTTCGTGATCGGCTCGCACCGCAAGCTGCGCAAGAAGGACATCCGCGAGGCCGGACTGCAGGAGATCCCGGGCATCGGCCCGTCCCGCAAGCGTGCCCTGCTGCACCACTTCGGAACGCTCAAGGAGATCGAGCGGGCCTCGATCGCCGACCTCGGCAAGGTTCCCGGCGTCAGCGCCGAGAGTGCCCGCAAGATTTTCGAGTTTTTCCACGCCCAGCCGGGTTAAACCAAAGGCGAGTCATCAGGGCGTCGGCTGCGACAGGGCATCTAGGGCATGATGCGGAAAAGTGTGAGGCAGTTATCCGAAAAGATCATGCTTAAACAACGAGCTAAGGCGCTATGACGATGCAGCGCAATCTGGTCGCGCTTGACGCCTCCGCACGGTTGACCTTCTCGCTTCAGCGGTATTGGTAGAACGGATGAACATCGCCACGACCCGGGGACAGACCAAGACCATGTCCCTTCCGAATATCCTGACCTACGCCCGGATCGCCGCGATCCCGGTGGTGATCGGCTGCGTCTACTGGCAATCGATCCTGGACGGCCCGTTGTGGCTGCGCTGGGTGGCGCTGGCCGTGTTCATTGCGGCGGGAATCACCGACTATCTCGACGGCTATTATGCCCGGATCTGGGACCAGCAGTCCGCCTTCGGCCGGATGCTCGATCCGATCGCCGACAAGCTCCTGGTCGCCTCCAGCCTTCTGATGCTGGCCGCCGACAATTCGATCCATGGCTGGACGCTGTGGGCGGCGATCGTGATCCTGTGCCGCGAGATCCTGGTCTCGGGCCTGCGCGAATATCTCGCAGGGCTCAGGGTCAGCGTTCCCGTCACCAAGCTGGCGAAATGGAAGACGACGATCCAGCTGGTGGCGATCGGCTTTCTGATTGCCGGCGAAGCGGGCGAGCAGGTCTTCCCGGCCACCACCCTGATCGGCATCGTGCTGCTCTGGATGTCGGCTATCTTCACGATCTACACCGGCTGGGATTACTTCCGTGCCGGCATCCATCACCTCATCAAGGAGGATGAGGGATGAAGCTGAAATATTTCGCATGGGTGCGTGAACGCGTCGGCAAGGCTGAAGAGATCGTCGAGCCGCCGGCTGAGGTGCGCACCGTCGGCGACCTGATCGGCTGGCTTGCGGCGCGCGACGATGCCTACGCCTATGCCTTCGAGAAGCCGACGGTGATCCGCGCCGCGATCGACCACGCCCATGTCAAATCGGACGCGGCGATCTCCGGCGCCCGCGAGATCGCGTTCTTTCCACCAATGACCGGCGGCTAGGATAGCGTTTTCGAGCGAAGTGGGTACCGGTTCGCGTGAAGAAAACGCGTCAAGCAAAGAAGTCCACATGACCGTCGCAGCGACCATCCGTATCCAGCAAGCCGACTTCGACGTCGCGCAGGAGATCGCGGCCTTGAGCAGGGGCCGCACCGATGTCGGCGCGGTCGTCAGCTTCAGCGGCATCTGCCGCGGCAGCGAGCAGGGCGAGCCGATCGCGGCGCTGACGCTCGAACATTATCCGGGCATGGCGGAAGCCGAGATTGGACGCCACGCCGACGAGGCGCTGGCGCGCTGGCCGTTGCAGGGCCTCACCATCATCCATCGCTTCGGCCGCATCGCGCCGGGCGAGAACATCGTGCTGGTCGTGACCGCCTCGGCGCACCGGCAGGCCGCGTTCGAGGCCGCCGAGTTCCTGATGGACTATCTGAAGACCAGCGCACCGTTCTGGAAGCGCGAGGAAAGCGCGCGCGGCGCGAGCTGGATCGAGGCGCAGGGTCATGACGACGCGGCCGCCGCGCGCTGGACCAAATCCTGATGGCCAAGCGCAGCAAAGTGCCGGCCAGGCGCAGCCCCGCCGTGCCGAAAGCGCCGAAAGTCGGCGCCGGCGAGCTGCAGACCCTGTTTGATTTCCTGCGCTATGCGACGAGCCGCTTCAACGCGGCGAAGCTCGTGTTCGCGCACGGCACCACCGATCCGGTGGCCGAGGCCGCGTTCCTGATCTGCGAAACGCTGCACCTGCATCCCGATCAGTTCGAGAACTTCGCCACCGCGCGCGTCACCGTGGCCGAAGGCAAGCAGATCCTCGACCTGATCGAGCGCCGGATCGCGACGCGGAAGCCGGCCGCCTATCTCGTCAACAAGGTCTATATGCGCGGCCTGCCGTTCTATGTCGACGAGCGCACAATCGTGCCGCGCTCCTTCATCGGCGAATTGCTGGATTCGCATTTCGGCGGCGACGAGGACGGCACCTCGCTGCTCGGCGATCCCGAGGAGGTCGAACGCGTGCTCGACCTCTGCACCGGCTCCGGCTGCCTCGCGATCCTGGCCGCCCGGCATTTCCCCAACGCCGCAGTCGATGCCGTCGATATTTCAAAGGATGCGCTCGAGGTCGCCGCGCGCAACGTCGCCGACCACGGCCTCGACGGTCGCCTGACGCTGCATCGCGGCGACCTGTTCAAGCCGCTCGGCGGCAGCAGATACGATCTCATCATCTCGAACCCGCCCTATGTCGACGCCGAAGGCATGGCGGCGTTGCCGCGCGAGTGCCGTGCCGAGCCGAAGATCGCGTTCGATGGCGGCGCCGACGGGCTCGACATCGTCCGCCGCCTGCTCGATGAGGCGAGGCAACATCTGACCCCGCAGGGCGGGCTGCTCTGCGAGATCGGCCGCGGCCGCGACAATCTCGAGGCCGCCTATCCGAACCTGCCGCTGCTCTGGCTCGACACCGAGGACTCCGAGGGCGAGGTGTTCTGGATCGCTGCCGCGGACCTCTGACCGGCGTGCCGCCGCCGGCTCCGGCGCTTTACGGAGCCCGACCCCGGCGAAACGAAAATCGTGTGCAGTTCCAGCCGGTTCCGAAGATCTCTGGCCCGTCGAATCAACAATGGTGCTAAGGTCGCGGTCCGGGGACGTTCGGACAGAGGGCGCGGGCGCGCGACATGATTCGCATTTCGACGATCTTCATCGCCATCTGCATGGTGCTGGTCGCAGCCTCGCTCGGCTTCGTGCTGTATTCGGTGGCGGGCATCAGCGGATCGGAATCGGCGATCGTGGCGCTCACCGCCCTCACCTGCCTGATCCTCTACAACGCGGTCTCGATGCGGCTGCGTGACCGCAGCGACGTCGGCGGCCAGATCGCGGATCTGTCGCGCGGCACCGCCGACCTTGCCCGCCAGGTCGCCGAATTCGGCCGCCGGCTGGCCGCGGTCGAAGGCCGCGTCGCCTCGGCCAACTCCACCGGCGCCGACCGGATGCAGGGCATGGCCGGCGAGATCAGCGAACTCGGCGGACTGGTGCGGCAGCTCGCGGCATCCGTCGCGCATCATGAGGATCTGCTGGCGGCGGCTCCGGCGATGCAGCCCGTCGCGTCCCCGCGTGACGATGTGCTGCAACGGGTTGCGACGGCGCCGACCGTCGTGGTTGCGCCTCCGCCGCCACCTGCGGCTCCGCCGGAGGTCTCGCGCAGCCAGACCCAGCTGATCGGCGCGATCAAGCAGGCCATCGACGAGAACCGCCTCGACATCTACCTGCAGCCGATGGTGACGCTGCCGCAGCGCAAGGTGCGCTACTACGAGGCGGTGACGCGGCTGCGCGACGAGCGCGACCAGGTGCTGGCCGCCGAGGATTTCATCGAGGCGGCCGAGGCCGGCGGCCTGATCGGCCGCATCGATCACATGGTGATGCTTCGCTGCGTCCAGGTGCTGCGCCGCCTGATGATCCGCAGCAAGGATGTCGGCGTGTTCTGCAACGTCTCGGCGGCGACGCTGTCCAACCAGGCGCATTTCACCCAGTGTCTCGACTTCCTCGAGGCCAACCGCGCGCTGGCGCCGTCCTTCGTGCTCGAGTTCAAGCAGGCGACCTTCCGCAATCTCGGCGGGACCGAGAGCGAGAACCTCGCGGCGCTGGCACAGCGCGGCTACCGGTTCTCGATCGACCATGTCAGCGACCTTCGCCTCGAGCCGCGCGAGCTCGCCGATCGCGGCGTCCGCTTCATCAAGGTGCCGGCGGCGCTGCTGCTCGACGCCAGGCAGATCGCGAGCACCGATATCCATCCGTCCGATCTGTCCGACCTGCTCGGCCGCTACGGCATCGACCTGATCGCCGAACGGATCGAGGGCGAACGCTCGGTGGTCGATCTGCTCGACTACGATGTCCGGTTCGGCCAGGGGTTCCTGTTCGCGCCGCCGCGGCCGTTGCGGCCGGAGGGGGCATCTGCTACCGCCGAGGCTCCGCAGACCAACCCCCAGGATCTTAATGGCGCCAGCACTTCAGCCCCTGTCTCCAGCCCCGCAGCTCCGCCGCGCGCGACCGGCAGCGCCGCGCTGGCGCGCCGCGCCCTCGGTCCAAATTAGCCGGCAATTTGCATCATGACCTCACTGCGTTTCGTGGAGCAGCTGCGCGACCTCGTCGGCGGCGTCGATGTGGTGCTGTCGGACATCTGGGGCGTCGTGCACAACGGGCTCGAGTCCTTTCCCGAGGCCTGCGAGGCACTGCACACCTTCCGCCAGCAGGGCGGCACGGTCATCCTGATCACCAACGCGCCGCGGCCGGCCGATTCCGTGCAGCGCCAGCTGCGCAAGCTCGGCGTCGCCGACGAGACCTATGATGCGATCGTCTCCTCGGGCGACCTGACGCGCCACTTCGTCGCCGATCATCCCGGCCAGAAGATCTTCTGGATCGGCCCGGAGCGCGACAGCTCGATCCACCGCGGCCTCGACGCCACGCTGGTACCGCTGGAGCAGGCCGACTACATCATCTGCACCGGCCTGTTCGACGACGAGACCGAGTCGGCCGAAGACTATCGCGACACGCTGCTGAAGGCGCTCGAGCGCAAGCTCACGCTGGTCTGCGCCAATCCCGATATCGTGGTCGAGCGCGGCGACCGGCTGATCTATTGCGCCGGGGCGGTCGCCGAACTCTATCGCGAGCTCGGCGGCGAGGTGATCTTCTACGGCAAGCCGCACCGGCCGATCTATGAGCGCGCCATGGCGCTGGCCGCCGAGCGCCGCGGGCGTCCGACCGAGCTCAGCCGGGTGCTCGCGATCGGCGATTCCGTGCGCACCGATCTCACCGGCGCCCTTGGCTTCGGCATCGATCTCCTGTTCGTCACGCGTGGCATCCATTCCGAGCAGTTCGAGGGCATCGAGCAGCTCGATGCGGCCTCGATCAAGGAATTGTTCGGCCATCCGCCCCGCGCGCTGATGCGCGAGCTGAAGTGGTAGCGGCAAGCGACGCTGTCCCTCGCCCCGTTCTTCACCGGGTCGAGACGAGCGAAGCTAGCTCTTGGAGGGTTGGGTGAGCGGCTGCCTCCCCAGGCGCCGGATGCCGAGAGACACCCCCTCACCCGGATTGCATCTCTCGATGCAATCCGACCTCTCCCCGCAAGCGGGGCGAGGTGAAGGGGCGCGCCGCCAAAATATCGAAAACAACCCCATGCAAAGTAGCGCGTGGCGCGCGGGGTTCGACCAGTCGCCTTGACACGTCGGGCAACTCAGCGATACTCTTCTAATATTCCGAAATCGTGCAGCCGCCCTCCCCCTCGTGTTGCACAAGCGGGGCGGGTAAAGGGAAGCGTGATCAAATGCAAATGCCCGGGACATCTAGCGCGAAGACGCGCTTCTGCCCGGGCATGCGTGAATTTCAGCCGATGCGATCGATGTCGGGCGGTTATGCCGTCGCCATGTCCGGGAACACCGCCTCGATCTTGGTCTTCAGCGTGGCCGCATTGAACGGCTTGACGATGTAGTTGTTCACGCCGGCCTTCTTGGCCGCGATCACGTTCTCGGTCTTGGATTCCGCCGTGATCATGATGAAGGGCGTGGTCGCGAGATTGGGATCGGCGCGGACTTCCTTGAGCAGGTCGTAGCCGGTCATCGGCTCCATGTTCCAGTCGGAAATCACCAGGCCATACTTCTTGCCGCGCATCTTGTTCAGCGCTGCGGAGCCGTCGGAGGCATCGTCGATATTTTCAAATCCAAGCTGCTTGAGAAGATTCCGGATGATGCGGATCATGGTGCTGTAATCATCAACCACCAGAACCGGCATGGACAAATCAACCGCCATCTTTCCCCCCAAAACACAAACGCAACTTGGCTTCTGCACGAACGCAGCTTTCCGCCAACGACTAACAGCAGCCGTTAAACAGCGCGTTAACCGGCTGAATCCGGATTGTTACGGATTTGACGCGATTTTCGTTAGCCTTGACTTCCACGCCGCCGCCGCGTCACGGTCCGGCCCGCACCAATCATGCTTAAGAATGCTTGAAGAATACCGCTCATGAGCACCGGCTTTACCGTTATCCGCGACAACACCCCCACAAGCGCCATTCCGAAAGGCGCCGTGGTCGCGATGGGGAATTTCGATGGCGTCCATCTCGGTCACCGCGCCGTGATCGGCGCGGCGCTTGCGATGGGCAGAGCGCGCGGCGTGCCCGCGCTCGCCGTGACCTTCGAGCCGCATCCGCGCAGCTTCTTCAGCCCGAACACTCCGCAATTCCGTCTCACGGACGAGACCAACAAGCTGCGGCTGCTCGCGGCCACCGGCCTCGCGGGCGCCGTCGTCATGACGTTCGACAAGGCGCGCGCCGGTACCACGGCACAGGATTTCATTCACCATGACCTGATCGGCCGGCTCGGCATCAGCGGGATCGCGGTCGGCTACGACTTCCATTTCGGCAAGGGCCGGGTCGGCTCGCCGAGCCTGCTGGTCAGCGAAGCGCCGCGGCTCGGCATCGAGGTCGATGTGCAGGCCCATGTCGACATCGAGGAGCGCCCGGTCTCCTCCAGCGCGATCCGCATGGCGCTCGCCGAAGGCGAGATCGCGGATGCGACCACGATGCTGGGCGGACCGTGGTTCGTCACCGGCAAGGTGGTCCACGGCGAGAAGCGCGGCCGAGATCTCGGTTACCCCACCGCCAATATCCGCCTCGACAAGCATTGCGGCTTGAAGCACGGCATCTACGCGGTGCGGGTCGGCAAGGGCTCGCAACGGTTCGACGGTGTCGCAAGCTTCGGGCGCCGGCCGACCTTCGACAACGGCGCGCCGCTGCTCGAGGTGTTCCTGTTCGACTTCAAGGGCGATCTGTACGACGCGGTCCTTGATGTCGCATTCATCGGTTTCATTCGCGAAGAGCTGAAATTCGACACCATCGAGGCGTTGATACGCCAGATGGATGACGACAGCGCCAAGGCGCGCGCGGTGCTGGCCGCGGCGCCCGACGCGTTCCCGCAGCTCGGAGTGATTGGTTGAACCGGACTGAAAAGCAAAAAATGCTGGCGGGCGAGCTGTATCGCCCGGATGCAGAGCTCGCCGCCGAGCATACAGCGGCGGAACAATGGATGGCACGCTACAATGCGTCGGGCGCATCGTCCGCGGCCGAGTTGCACGCGCTGCTCGGCGAGCGCTTCCGCAAGGTCGGCAGGGATGCCGTGATACGCCCGCCGTTCTTCTGCGATTACGGCAGCAATATCAGCCTCGGCGACGGCGTGTTCCTCAACTTCAATTGCGTCATCCTCGACGTCGTCGAGGTCGCGATCGGCGATCGGACCCAGATCGGACCCGCGGTGCAGATCTATACCGCCGACCACCCGCGCGATGCCGAAACCCGCCGCGCCGGGCTGGAATTCGGCCGCCCGATCCGGATCGGCAGCGACGTCTGGATCGGCGGGGGTGCCATCATTCTGCCCGGCATCACGATCGGCGACGGCGCCCTGGTCGGGGCCGGCAGCGTGGTCACACGGAACGTCGCCCCCGGCGCGATCGTGGCGGGAAATCCGGCCCGGCGGCGGCCGGGCTAGCCGCCCGCGGCCCGGATGGCAGGCACCCCGTAGTGGGTCAGTTTGAAAACCGCCCCTGAAAGAAAGGGCTTGGTTAACGTGACTCGCCTTTTGCGAGTACTGACCGATAGGATCACGCTCGCCGGGGGGCTGCGTGATTCATTTAATCGATCCTCAAGAAGCGGAGATCGTCGTTGGTGGCGACCAATACAACTGCTTGGTTGTCGTTGGCCTAGCCGAAGACGACGACGGCGAGCCGCTCTCGTCGATTATATGCCGGGGTACGCACGGCTACGGCGGCGGCTTCCAATTCATGGAACTCGGCTTCGAAGTGCAGCTAATAGCCTCAAATGGCGAGGTTTTCAGCACTCAGCACGCCCATATCGTTCGCCAGTATTTGCCGGATCACATCAGACGGGAAATCCTTCCTCTGGTCGCGCGCTGCTATGCAGCAATTTTGGAAAGATTCCGGCCCGGATTTGTTTACAGATCTTGCGCATATCCCGAATTGCCTGATGCGGCCATGGAGAAACACCATTTCCTAACCAGGGCTGTTTTAGGCTGCGGATACTACCTATATCGAGAGGGAACCGATGAGGACGGCCATACCTATTGGTTCTGCGGGGCGACTGATTGACAAGATCGGTACCGCGATGCACGTTATTGGGAGAATCCTGGAGAGGATAATGGCCCTCGCCAAAAGGTCAGACTCGCTAGCGAGTTACCGCAGCAAACTGGCTCACGGTAAGACCTACAAAATGGACCAAGAGCTGGCTGACGCTCTCTTGCGCAAGTTGAGGCAAGACAAAAAGCGACGTGCTGAGAAAAAACAGCGCGAGCATGAGCATGCGTGAAGCCCGGCCAATCAGCCGGGCTTTTTAGCATCAGGCATTACTTTATCACGCGAAGTTGCGGACGCCCCTTTCCCGGCTCCGGCGCTTGGCGCGGCATGTACATCCGCGCAAACTCATCGACGCTGATGAACAGCGTTTTCGCCAGTTGTTCGGGCGAGTACTTCAGAACGCTGATGTGATAGTCGATCATGCGATTGATCGCCCGGGGATACTCCTTCGGAGGCTCATGAGGCTCAGCCTTGCGATAGCCAAGCTGCCCCATTTGAATGAAGAACATCTTCTTTTGATAGGGGCTGATCAGTTTCAGACTGTCAGCACGCATCGCAATAGCCGCCATTGAAACCTTCCAATGCCGCTTGAGGTTCGCGATCTGCCGCAAATCGAATTTCTGAAGCTGCGGTCTGATCTCCTTGGCGGGCAGCAAGAAAGCGCCAGCAAAGCGGTCAGCCTCGTCTTCCATAATCTCATCATCAAGCAGTGACGACGTGTGCAAAATCATGTGCCCCAACTCGTGGCACAGGGTCAGCCGAATCCGGTCTGCCGGAGCGTTCATATTGACAAAGAACAGGACCGGAAGCCCATCTATGCGCTGACTCACCGCATCGATCAGGTCGCTTTCGAAGTTACAAGGCAGCACGACGCCACCTCGCTCCTCAATGAGTCCGATGACGTTGTCGATTGGGCCGTCCGGCAGCATCCATAGTTCACGGACATGGCGCGCGGCATCTTCAACGGAGAATTGCTTGCGTGATCCGGACAGGTATTCATCCCTGTCGATTTCAGGAATGAATAAGTTGGACTTCCTCTCAAACGAGCGCAGCAAGATCGAGACGTGAATACGCCTGATGTTCATTTCCCCTATCATGCGCTCAAGGGGCCTTTTGCCGAGCTTCTTCCGTTTACGATAATGAAATGGAGGCATCCCGTAAGGACGGCCCGGTTCAAAGAAGAACGCCGATTCGTACTGGAGTGTGCGCGACAGAGCCTCGACAAAAGCTGGAGTCGCTTCGTTTACTCCAGCTTCAATCTTCGAAACGGTGCCTTGGCTGATGTCCATCAGCGCGGACAGTTCAGACTGTGTGATACCCCGCGATTCTCTCGCGAGCGCCATCATGTGGCGATTGAAACGCTCAACTTGCAGCATCATTTAAAACGCGCGGCGCTGCCTGGTGACCTCATACCATGCCTGCTCGCTCATCTCTCTCAGATCGAGAGGCACAATCGCAGCGCACCACATCGCTCCCTTATTTGTCGGCAGAGATATTTGCGAACGCATAAACGACGTCCCCGTCGCGTCCAACAGATATCCGGCGGTCAAGCGCGTCGGCTTCTGTGGCAATCCCGGCAACTCATCGCCATCATCGAAGGCGACTGCCTGAGGTGTTGGATAGTTCGACGAAATCCCATCTTCATCCGTTTTCTTAAACCTGATCACTGCATTTGCGGGCTCGATCAGCCACAGATTCTGGCCCCGAATTTCCATGTGGCGAATGCTAGGCAGATCGTCGAGCACTCGATGCGCTTCAGCCAGAGTATGCCTGAAGGTACAGTGAGCCTGCGTGCTGGCGTCATGATCTAAGACGACTGCTGGCGGATAGGATTCGTATACCTGATGGCCGTGACGAAGGATCGCATCAATCCGGTCGAGGTATGGGTCCATGCGACCCATAACGACGTCGATATCAGTTTCCACGCTTGTCTCCAGCGGAGTTGATTCTCTAGAGGCAGCTTAGGCCAGATCACGACAATAATGAAGAAAATTATTCCTAAAATTATTCTTCGCGGTCCGACGCCCAACTGCCGCTTTTTTGCTAATTCTTTCCATCGCTTAGCAGTCATGCTCCGGCAGCGCCTTCCCGCCCTTCCGGCCCAATTCCACCGCAGCAGGGTTTCTCCCCTCTTCCTCCGGCGTGGGTCACGTTCGCGCGTCTCGCCGGTAGCGATATCAATAATCCGCTTGACGAGCTGGTTGGGTCTCTGGGGCGCTTGGGGGTCATTCCTCAGGCTTCCGGTGTTTCCGTTTGATGCCATCGAAGTTGTGACCGAGGTAGCAGCCCGGATTGGCCTCATAATGCTCAAAATGAGCAACCTGGCCGTCACTTCCTGCTGCATGCGCACGGACACGGCCTTGGCATTCACGGCAGCGCAAGACCCGATCCCGGGGCATTTTCAGAGCTTGGGAAAGGTCGATTACCTCCCACTTCCCGAACGCCTTGATCTCACAGGTTTCACCAGTCTGCATGCCCTAATATGCGATGCCGACACTCAACATACCAGCGGGGAGCCTCGCCACAATCAAACTGACCCCAAGCACCCGGGGCTTTGCGATTTCCCCGTCCGGCTGCTATGGAAACCCCATGTTTTCGCGGCGCATCATACGGATTAGCGGCCCGGCTTCCGCCTGAGCCTGAAGGCTCGGCGCAAGACCGGGACTTCGCCGTTTCACCCGCGATTGATCGCGTATCCGCGCCCGCACCTGCCAAATCAGAGCTTTCATGTCCGACAAGCCGCAAAAGACCGACGCCCAAAAGACTGACGTTAGGGACTATTCCAAGACCCTTTACCTGCCGCAGACGGAATTCCCGATGCGCGCCGGCCTGCCCCAGCGCGAGCCGGAAATCCTGAAATACTGGAACGATATCGGCCTCTACACCAAGCTCCGCCGGGAAGCCGAGGGCCGCGCCAAATTCGTGCTGCATGACGGCCCGCCCTACGCCAACGGCAACATCCATATCGGGCACGCGCTGAACAAGATCCTCAAGGACGTCGTGACCAAGAGCCAGCAGATGCTCGGCTTCGACTCCAACTACGTGCCGGGCTGGGACTGCCACGGCCTGCCGATCGAATGGAAGATCGAGGAGGAGAACTACCGCTCCAAGGGCAAGCAGAAGCCCGACTTCCGCGACTCGGCGGCGATGGTCGCGTTCCGCAAGGAATGCCGTGCCTATGCGACGCACTGGATCAACGTGCAGCGCGAGGAGTTCAAGCGGCTCGGCATCATCGGCGACTGGGATCATCCCTACCAGACGATGAGCTATCCGGCGGAGGCGCAGATCGCCCGCGAGCTGATGAAGTTCGCGGCCAACGGCACGCTCTATCGCGGCTCGAAGCCGGTGATGTGGAGCGTGGTCGAGAAGACCGCGCTTGCCGAAGCCGAGGTCGAATACGAGGACTACACCTCCGACATGGTGTGGGTGAAATTCCCGGTCACCTCGCCGGCGCATGGCGCGCTGGCCAATGCCTCGGTCGTGATCTGGACCACCACGCCGTGGACGCTGCCCGGCAACCGCGCCATCTCGTTTTCGCCGAAGATCGCCTATGGCCTCTACAAGGTGACGGATGCGCCGGCGGACAATTGGGCCAAGACCGGCGATCTCCTGATCCTGGCCGACGCGCTTGCCGCCGAGGTGTTCAAGCAGGCCCGCGTCACGTCCTATGAGAAGGTCCGCGATATTCCCGGCGACACGCTGGACGCCGTGGAATGCGCCCATCCGCTGCGCGGCTTCGGTGGCGGCTACGAATTCATCGTGCCGCTGCTGGCCGGCGAGCATGTCACCGACGACACCGGCACCGGCTTCGTGCACACCGCGCCGAGCCACGGCCGCGAGGACTTCGACGTCTGGACGGCCAACACCCGCGAGCTCGATGCGCGCGGCATCCCGACGGCGATCCCGTATACGGTCGACGAGAACGGCGCCTACACCGCGCAGGCTCCGGGCTTCACCGGCAAACGCGTGCTCAACGACAAGGGCGAGAAGGGCGATGCCAACGAGGCCGTGATCAAGGCGCTGATCGAGGCCGGCAGGCTGCTCGCGCGCGGCCGCCTCAAGCACCAGTATCCGCACTCCTGGCGCTCCAAGAAGCCGGTGATCTTCCGCAACACGCCGCAATGGTTCATCGCGATGGACAAGGACATCGCCGAGAACGGCCACGCCAGGAAGGGCGACACGCTGCGCGCCCGCGCGCTGCACGCGATCTCGGTCACGCAATGGGTGCCGCCGGCCGGCGAGAACCGCATCAACGGCATGATCGCCAACCGTCCCGACTGGGTGATCTCGCGGCAGCGCGCCTGGGGCGTGCCGATCGCCGTGTTCGTGAGGGAGAACAGCGACGGCTCGGCCGAGATCCTGCAGGACGAGGTCGTCAACCAGCGCATCACCGAGGCGTTCATGGAGGAAGGCGCCGACGCCTGGTACATGGACGGCGCCCGCGAGCGCTTCCTTGGCAGCCGCGCGTCCGAGAACTGGAAGAAGGTCGACGACATCTGCGACGTCTGGTTCGATTCCGGCTCCACGCACGCCTTCGTGCTGGAAGACCGCCAGAACTTCCCGCAGCTCGGCAACATCGTCCGCAAGGTCGATGGCGGCAACGACACCGTGATGTATCTCGAAGGCAGCGACCAGCATCGCGGCTGGTTCCACTCGTCGCTGCTGGAAAGCGCCGGCACGCGCGGCCGCGCGCCTTATGACATCGTGCTGACCCACGGCTTCACGCTCGACGAGAACGGCCGCAAGATGTCGAAGTCGCTCGGCAACACCGTCGAGCCGCAGAAGGTGATCAAGGATTCCGGCGCGGACATCCTGCGCCTGTGGGGTCTGCGCGACCGACTATGCCGACGACCAGCGCATCGGCCCGGAGATCCTCAAGAACACCATCGAGACCTACCGCAAGCTGCGCAACTCGATCCGCTGGATGCTCGGCACGCTGCATCATTTCAAGCCGAGCGAGAAGGTCGCCTTTGCCGAGATGCCCGAACTCGAGCGGCTGATGCTGCACGAGCTCGCCGGCCACACCGAGACCATCCGCAAGGCCTATGCCGACTTCGACTACAAGACCGTGGTCGCAAGCCTCGCGGCCTTCATGAACTCCGAGCTGTCGGCGTTCTACTTCGACATCCGCAAGGACACGCTGTATTGCGATCCGCCGTCCTCGGTGGCGCGCAAGGCGGCGCTGACCACGATCGATCTGCTCTGCGACGCGATCCTGAAATGGCTGGCGCCGATCCTGAGCTTCACCACCGACGAAGCCTGGCGGATGTATCGGCCGAACGCCGAGCCTTCGGTGCATCTCACGTTGTTCCCCGAAGGTCTCGAACAATTCCGCGACGACGCGCTTGCCGCGAAGTGGGAGACGATCCGCGACATCCGCCGCGTCGTCACCGGCGCGCTCGAGCTCGAACGGGCCGCCAAGCGAATCGGCTCCTCGCTCGAGGCATCGCCGGTGATCTACGTCGCTGACAGACAGATGCTGGCCACGTTGTTCGACATCGATCTCGCCGAAGTCTGCATCACCTCGAACTACGAGGTGCGCGAGGGCGAGGCGCCGGCGAACGCCTTCCGCCTCGACGCCGTGCCTGGCGTTGCGGTCGTGGTCGAGAAGGCGGTCGGCACCAAATGCGCCCGTTCGTGGAAGATCCTGCCGACGGTGGGCGAGGACGGCGAATATCCCGACGTCTCGCCGCGCGACGCGCAAGCGCTGCGCGAATGGAAGGCGCTGGAGGTCACGGCTTGAGCTCGCCCGTGCGCGCCGGTGTGCTTGCGGCGGTGATCACCCTGATCGCCGACCAGGCCTCCAAGCTCTGGCTGCTCCACGTCCTCGACATCGTGCATCACGCCCCGGTGCGGGTGACGCCGTTCTTCGACCTGGTGCTCGCCTGGAATCCAGGGATCAGTTTCGGCTGGTTCCAGAGCGAGACCCCGGCGGCCCAGATCCTGCTGATGGTGATCAAGGCCGCGGCCGTGATCGCGCTGGCGATCTGGATGGCGCGGTCGCGGACCTGGCTCGCGACGGTGTCGCTCGGCCTGATCATCGGCGGTGCTATCGGGAACGGCATCGACCGCTTCGCCTATGGCGCGGTGGTCGATTTTGCCCTGCTTCATGCCGAGATCGGGGGAAAAACCTTTAATTGGTACATCTTCAACCTCGCCGACGTAGCCATCGTTGCTGGCGTGGCAGCCCTATTGTATGATTCCGTGGTGGGGACCCCCGCCGTAAAAGCGCCCTGATCCCGGCCGATACGAGCCGGTCAGCGGCCCACACCTGTATCAAGCGAAACTGTGCCTAAGCCAGTGATCGCTTTGGCGAATTTTGAGATGGGAATGGCGCAATGCGCAACACCAAAGCCCGCGGTTACCTGATCGAGACGTCCCGGCTGTCGCTGATGCGCGGCCTGCGCCTGGCGTTCGTCGCAGCCGGGATCGGCCTTGTCATGACGGCCGGCCCGGTGCGCGCCGGCGACGATGAAGATGACGGCGACGACGGCCTGACCTTCGAAGAGCGGATCGTCGACAATCTGATGACCGGGCTCGGCGCCAAGAGTGCGGCCAGCAAGGGCATCGACTACCGCGAGCGCTCGCCGCTGGTGGTGCCGCCGAAGCTGGATTTGCCCCCGCCGGCGTCCACCGCCCAGGTCAACGCGCCGAACTGGCCGAAGGACCCTGATATCGCGGCGCGCAAGGCTGCGATCGCGGCGCGCAAGAAGGAAGTCAAGAAGGAGCCCTGGCAGTCAGCGGTAGCGTTGACGCCGGCCGAGATCGAGGCGGGCCGCAAGCAGCAGACGGCCACCGACGGCCGCAAGGAGCCGCTGGAGCCGGGCGTGAGCACCAATCCGTCGCTGATGCCGAGCCAGCTCGGTTACACCGGCGGCCTGCTCGGCATGTTCAAGGGAAACAGCAGCGAGTCCAAACCGTTCAAGGGTGAGCCGACGCGCGACTCCCTGACCGAGCCGCCACCGGGCTACCAGACGCCGTCCGCAGGCTATGCCTACGGCACCGGCCCGCAGGCGCCGATGGCGAAAGAAGGCCAGTACGACGTCATGAGCGGAAAACCGGTGCAGTGATCGCCTGGCCTCCGCGGGCGAAGGCTGACATGAGCAAAGCTTAATGCGGGGAGGCGGGTGTCTCTCCGCTTCGTGACCATCGGCACGGGAACGACCGTGTACGATGGCTTGCTTTCGCGCCCCGGCCGGTGTCCGGGCTTTCATAAGGACCATGATGCGCTCTCGCCGATCGATCGCCCTGTTCGCTGCCGCATTCGTTTCCACCATCCCGCTGCCGGGTGCCAGCCTCCGCGCCCAGACCACCGTCACCTCGGAACGCCCCGCCAGTTTCACGCTCGACAACGGCCTGCAGGTCGTGGTGATCCCCGACCACCGCACGCCCGTGGTCACGCAGATGATCTGGTACAAGGTCGGCTCGGCCGACGAGACGCCCGGCAAATCGGGCCTCGCGCATTTCCTCGAGCATCTGATGTTCAAGGGCACCGCCAAGCATCCGGCGGGCGAGTTCTCGCAGACCGTGCTGCGCGTCGGCGGCAATGAGAACGCCTTCACCTCGGTCGACTACACCGGCTACTTCCAGCGCGTGCCGCGCGAGCAGCTGCCCACCATGATGGAGTTCGAGGCCGACCGCATGACCGGCCTGATCCTCAAGGACGAGAACGTGCTGCCGGAGCGCGATGTCGTGCTGGAGGAGTTCAACATGCGGGTTGCCAACAACCCGGATGCAAGGCTGACCGAGCAGATCATGGCCGCGCTTTATCTCAACCATCCCTATGGCCGGCCGGTGATCGGCTGGCATCAGGAGATCGAGAAGCTCGACCGCGAGGATGCGCTCGCCTTCTACCGGCGCTTCTACGCGCCGAACAACGCCATCCTGGTCATCGCCGGCGACGTCGACGTCAAGGATATCCGCCCGCTGGTCGAGAAGAACTTCGGCCCGATCCCGGCGCAGCATGCGATCCCCGAGAAGCGGGTCAGGCCGCAGGAGCCGACACCGGCCGCGCCGCGCACCGTGACGCTGTCGGATCCGCGCGTCGAGCAGCCGAGCCTGCGCCGCTATTACCTGGTGCCGTCGGCGACGACGGCGGCAGCGGGCGAGAGCCAGGCGCTCGATGTGCTCGCGCAGTTGATGGGCGGCGGCGCCAATTCCTATCTCTATCGCTCGCTGGTGATCGACAAGGGCCTCGCGATCTCGGCCGGCGCCGGCTACCAGGGCACCTCGCTCGATCCGTCGCAATTCTCGATCTCGGTGACGCCGAAACCCGGCGTCGAGTTCGCGCAGATCGAGGACGCGATCGACAAGGTGATCGCCGACCTCGCGCAGAACCCGGCGCGCGCCGAGGATCTCGAACGGGTCAAGACCCAGCTCATCGCGGAGGCGATCTACGCCCAGGATAACCAGGCGACACTGGCACGCTGGTATGGCGGCGCGCTGACCACCGGGCTCAGCATCGAGGATATCCGCAGCTGGCCGGATCGCATTCGCGCCGTCACTGCCGAGCAGGTGCGCACTGCTGCCGCCAGCTGGCTCGACAAGAAGCGGTCGGTGACCGGCTATCTGATCAAGGATACTGCGCCGAAACGCGAGGAGAAGCGCTCGTGATCTATTCCCTCACCCGTCGTGCGGCGCTGATCGGCGGCGCCTGCGCCGCGCTGTTGACGCTGACGTCGGCGCCCTCGCAGGCCGCGGCCAAGATCCAGCGGCTGGTGTCGCCGGGCGGCATCGAGGCGTGGTTCGTGCAGGACGCGACCGTGCCGTTGATCGCAATGGAATATTCCTTCAGCGGCGGCGCCAGCCAGGATCCGCCCGGCAAGCCCGGCGTCGGCAATCTGGTCGCCGACCTGCTCGACGAGGGTTCCGGCGATCTCGATTCCAAGACCTATCACGAGCGGCTCGAGCGCCGCGCCATCGAGCTCAGTTTCCAGTCGAACCGCGATCAGTTCCGCGGCTCGCTGCGCATGCTCAAGGACAACAAGGACGAAGCCTACGACCTGTTGCGGATGGCGCTGACCTCGCCGCACTTCGAGCCGAAGGACGTCGAACGGATCCGCGCCCAGGTGATCGCCAATCTGCGCCGCGAATCGACCAATCCGTCCTCGCTCGCCGGCCGCAAGTTCCTCGAGCTCGCATTCGGCGATCATCCCTATGCCAGGACGGCCACCGGCACGCTCGACAGCGTGCCGACCATCCAGATCCCGGATCTCAAGGACTATACCCGCCGCATCATCGCCAAGGATACGCTGCGCGTTGCCGTGGTCGGCGACGTCGATCCCGATACGCTCGGCAAGCTGCTGGACAAGACCTTTGGTGGCCTGCCGGCGAAAGCCGAATTGACGCCCGTCCCCGACGTCGTGGCGACCAGGCCGCCGCAGCGCGCCTTCGTCCCGCTCGACGTGCCGCAGACCGTCGTCACCTTCGGCGGCCCCGGCATTGCCAGGCATGACCCGGACTTCATGGCGGCCTATGTGGTGAACCACATTCTCGGCGGCGGCGGATTGTCGTCGCGGCTCTACAAGGAAGTGCGCGAGAAGCGCGGGCTGGCCTACTCGATCTATGAAGCGCTGGTCTGGATGGATCACTCCTCGCTGTTCATCGGCAACACCGGCACCCGCGCCGATCGCGCCGGCGAGACCGTCGATGCGATCGAAGCGGAAGTGCGCCGCATCGCCGAGGAAGGTCCGACGCAGAAGGAGCTCGACGAGGCGAAGTCCTACCTGAAGGGCTCGCAGATGCTGGCGCTCGACACCTCCTCCAAGCTCGCGCAGGCGATGCTGCAATACCAGCTCGACAAGCTGCCGATCGATTACATCGAGAAGCGCAACGCCATCGTCGACGCGGTGACGCTCGACGATGCCAAGCGGGTCGCCAAAAAGCTCTGGGGCAACGGCCTACTCACCGCAATCGTCGGCCGCGCCCCGCAAGCCGCGGCGCAGCCGGTGTCGGCGCCGCCGAAGGCGAACTGACGCGTTTCGGCGGGCCACCTTCCCTCTCCAACCCCGAGAGCGAGCTTCGCTCGCCTCGGACCCCCGCAAGGGGGAGAAGGGGGAGCCGCGCACTCGGACGCCGACGTAACAACCACTGCATCAACACCACCCAAGCAGATCCAAACCCGCTATCCTGCGGCCTGCCGATTCTTCCCTCCACGGGTGATGTCATGCTGCGGGTGTCCCGCGACCTTACGATCGATGAGAACGACATTGAGATCGTCTTTGTCCGCGCCTCCGGCCCGGGCGGACAGAATGTCAACAAGGTCTCGACCGCAGCGCAGCTTCGCTTCGACACCAACAAGATTGCATTGCCGGCAGACGCCGCGCAGCGGCTGGCGCGGCTCGCCGGCAGCCGCATGACCAAGGAAGGCGTGATCGTGATCCACGCCTTCCGCTTTCGCACCCAGGAACGCAATCGCGCCGATGCGATCGAGCGGCTGCTCGAGATGTTGAGGGAGGCGATGATGCGGCCGACACCGCGGCGGCCGACCAAGCCGACGCTCGGCTCCAAGCAGCGCCGGCTCGAGGGCAAGAAGCGCCGCAGCGACATCAAGGCGGGGCGCGGCGCCCGCCGTTTCGACGATTAGATCATAATGCGTTTCCACGGAATCGCATCATGATCTCATCTCCTTGTTTGAGCATGATCTTTTCGGAAAACCGGTTTCCACTTTTCCGGATCATGCTCCAGGGAACGCCGGACGCAGCGCGCGCGGCACTGCATCCGGGATCCGGTCAGCGTAACCAGAAGCGTTCTCGCGCGAAGCGGATGTCGGTTCGCGCGAAGGAACGCGTCAGAACAAGAAGCTTGAGCCTTGGTTCCGATTGATCAGAACCTCGAAGGCTCTCGTGCTTCAGTACTTCTTGGTTGCGGGCGCCATCTCGGAACCGCCCGACTTCGGTGCCGTGCGTCCGCTGCCGACCGTTCCCTTGCTGCCCGACTTGGCGGCGGCGCCGCTCTTCTGCGTCGTCGCGCCAGGTTGCGCCGTCATTTCCTCATCGCCGCTGCCGGACATGCCGCCGCCCTGCTGCATGGTACCTCTGCCCTGCGCACCGCCGCGGGTATCCGGTGCAGTCGTTCCCTGTGCCAGGACGGGGCCGGCCATCGCGGCCGAGATGGCAAGGGCGAGCACGCTGGTTTTTGCAAACGTCATCCATTTCTCCTGGGACTTTAATTGACGATGGAGGAGCGGCGCAGGTGGTGCGCCGTTTGCAGCGCCGACCCTGAACCCCATCGCGCAAGACTGCATTTTCCGCAAACGGCGCACGCGAGATGCAAGCTGCGTCGTGTGGTGATCGTGCAGGGATTTCGCGGTCATTTTGCGAAATTGTCGTCCGCATATGCGGCAACCACCGGTTCCGCGCCAGATCACCGCCCAGCTTTGTTCTGCTGTGAAACAGCCCGCTACTACCAACGGCGGATTTCAGCCTCCTACAGTCACCGCACAGAGGCGGTGATGTAGATGACAAAGCTGCGCGCAAGGTGGTCGTTGGGGCTGGGATTTTGCAGCGCAATGCTTGCAGTGCAAATGACGGCTGCGCAGATGCCCCTGCCCGCCGCCAGGCCGCCCGATGGGGCGACGCTGTTCAAGCAGCAATGCGCGACCTGCCACACGTCAAACATGTCGGATGCCGTCCGGCAGGGACCGTCGCTCTACAAGGTCGTCGGCCGTCACGCCGGCAAGGCCGACGGCTTCAAATATTCCGCGGGCTTCAGCAAGGCCGACTTCGTCTGGGACGACGCCAGGCTCGACGCCTGGCTGACCAATCCGCAGGAGGTGATCCCCGGCGCCGTGATGGCCTACCGGCAGGCCAAGCCGGAAACCCGCGCCATGATCATCGCCTATCTGAAGGAGCTGAACTGAATGGCGAAACCCGTGCATTCGATGATCCGCGTGTTCGACGAAGGAAAAGCGCTCGACTTCTACCAGCGCGCGTTTGGCCTGGAGATCGCGGACAACCTGAGATTTCCCGATTTCGCGCTGATCTATCTGCGCCATCCCTCCTCGCCGTTCGAGGTCGAGCTCACGGTCAACTTCGATCGCAAGGAGCCCTACACGCTCGGCGACGGCTACGGCCATCTCGCCGTCATCGTCGATGACGTCGATGCCGAGCACGCGCGCTTCGAAAAGGAGAAACTGTCGCCCGGGCCGCTGCGCGACTTCAAGCACGACGGCAAGACGCTGGCGCGCTTCTTCTTCGTCTCCGATCCCGACGGCTACAAGATCGAGGTGATCCAGCGCGGCGGGCGCTTCGGCTAGAGCATGCTCAGACAACAAGGCAATTGCACAAATAAAAATTGACGGAGGAACCCATGAGAGAAATCGATCGACGCAGCAAATATGACCGGCGTGTCTTTCTCAAAGGCGCGGCCGTGACCGCACCCGCAGTCGCGATTGCGACCTCGACGGGGCTCGGCATCACCGATGCGTGGGCCGAAGGCGCCACGACGCTGACGCCGGCCACGATGAAGACGCTGCTCAAGATGGCGCGCGACATCTATCCGCACGATTTCCTCGGCGACAGCTACTACATAGCAGCGGTCAAGCCGTATGACGAGAAGGCCGCGAAGGATCCGGCGGTCAAGTCGCTGATCAATGACGGCGTCACGAGGCTCGATCAGGCGGCCAACGACCGCCACAAGATGCCTTATGTCGAGGTCGCCTGGGAAAACGATCGCGTCGCGCTGCTGCAACAGATCGAACCGAGCGCCTTCTTCCAGAAGATCCGCGGCGACCTCATCGTCTCCATCTACAACAACAAGGAGGTGTGGCCGCGGTTCGGCTACGAGGGCTCCTCGGCCGAGCATGGCGGCTACATCAAGCGCGGCTTCGCCGATATCGACTGGCTGCCGAAGGTCTAACGGGTCGGGAGGAAACAATGGCAAAATTCGATCTGAATGACAGCGGCGTTGTGGTGATCGTCGGCTCCGGTGCCGGCGGCGGAACGCTCGGCAATGAGCTGGCGCAGAAGGGCGTCAAGGTCGTGATCCTGGAGGCCGGCCCGCGCATCGAGAACCAGGACTTCATCAACGATGAATGGGACAGCTTCACCCAGCTCGCCTGGTCCGACGCGCGTTCGACCTCGGGCAGCTGGCGCGTCCACCAGGACTTTCCGGGCCTTCCGGCCTGGATCGTGAAGGCGGTCGGCGGCTCGACCACGCACTGGGCCGGTGCGTCACTGCGGTTCGACGAGCACGAGTTCAAGATCAAGTCGGCCTATGGCACCATTCCCGGCGCCAACCTGATCGACTGGCCGATCACGCTCGCCGAGATGGAGCCGTGGTACGCCAAGGCCGAGGACAAGATGGGCGTCACCCGCACCAACGGCATCCCAGGGCTGCCCGGCAACAATAACTTCAAGGTGATGGAAGCCGGCGCGAAGAAGCTCGGCTACAAGGAGGTGCACACCGGGCGGATGGCGATCAACAGCGAGCCGCGCGACGGCCGCGGCTCCTGCCAGCAGATCGGCTTCTGCTTCCAGGGCTGCAAGTCGGGCGCCAAATGGTCGACGCTCTACACCGAGATCCCGAAGGGCGAAGCCACCGGCAATCTCGAAGTGCGCCCCGGCAGCATGGTGATCAAGATCGAGCACGACCAGTCCGGCAAGGTCACCGGCGTGGTCTACGCCGATGCGACGGGCGCGATGCAGCGCCAGAAGGCCCGCGTCGTCGCGGTCGCCGGCAACTCGATCGAGAGCCCGCGGCTCTTGCTCAACAGCGCGTCCAGCATGTTCCCGGACGGGCTCGCCAATTCATCCGGCCAGGTCGGCCGCAACTACATGCGGCATATGACCGGCAGCGTGTATGCGAGCTTCGAGAAATCGGTGCACATGTATCGCGGCACCACGATGGCCGGCATCATCCGCGACGAGGCCAAGAACGATCCGAAGCGCGGCTTCGTCGGCGGCTACGAGATGGAGACGCTGTCGCTCGGCCTGCCCTTCATGGCCGCGTTCCTCAATCCCGGCGCCTGGGGACGCAGCTTCACCAGCGCGATCGAGGGCTATCCGCGGATGGCCGGCATGTGGCTGGTCGGCGAGGACATGCCGCAGGAGACCAACCGCATCACGCTGGATCCGAAGATCAAGGACAAGTTCGGCATGCCGGTCGCCAGCGTGCATTTCGACGATCATCCGAACGACGTCGCGATGCGCGACCATGCCTACAAGCAGGGCTCCGCGGTCTATGAGGCGGTCGGTGCCACCGTCACCTATCCGACGCCGCCCTATCCCTCGACCCACAACATGGGCACCAACCGGATGAGCGAGAAGCCGCGCGACGGCGTGGTCAACAAGTTCGGCCAGACCCACGACATCAAGAACCTGTTCGTTTCCGACGGCAGCCAGTTCACGTCAGGCGCAGCGTGCAACCCGACGCTGACGATCGTGTCGCTGGCGATCCGCCAGGCCGACCACATCGCCGGCGCGATGCAGCGCAAGGAGATCTAGACCAGACGACCATTCGAACCGAGTCGCGGATTCCGCCTCACCTCGCCCCGCGTGCGGGGAGAGGTCGGAGCGCATCGTTAGATGCGTTCCGGGTGAGGGGGAGCCTCCGCAAACGCAGCTGTCACCGGATACGCGGAGACGGCCCCTCACCCCAACCCTCTCCCCGTAAGAACGGGGCGAGGGAGCGCAGCGCCGTCGTGGTCGCCACTGCGCTTTAGCAAGAAAATACAATTCCCCTCTCACTGAAGCGGCCTTGCCCAACTGGACAGGGCCGCTTTCTTCTTTGCGTGATGGACCGGTGCGAAATCTATTCCGCCGCATCCATGATCGCCGTCGTCCCGCGATAGTCCGGGACCACCGCCGGCGCGTTGGCCTTGGCGCGGTAGATCAGGCAGGAGCAGCGCAGCAGCGAGGCGAAATTGTTCACCTCGCCGTGATGATCGAGCACCTCGTTGTGCAGGGTGGTGAGGAACTTGGCCAGCGTCATGCCTTCCTTGGCCGCGATCTCCTCCAGCGTGTCCCAGAACGACATTTCCAGCCGGATCGAGGTGCAATGGCCGTCGATCCGCAACGATCGGGTCTGCGATTCATAGTCGCGTTGCGGCTGATGCGCGAAAAGATGGCACATGGCGTTCCTCCGGCGAGAACTTATAATTTTTCTAAACGATATACCTGTGCGCGCGGCCCCACAATCGGGACGTAGGGCGTGACGCGCCGGCCGCCGAAGCC
This sequence comes from Bradyrhizobium sp. USDA 4503, assembly GCF_054055815.1. Lineage (NCBI taxonomy): Bacteria > Pseudomonadati > Pseudomonadota > Alphaproteobacteria > Hyphomicrobiales > Nitrobacteraceae > Bradyrhizobium > Bradyrhizobium sp. USDA 4503. The sequence goes on along the minus strand of NZ_JBSRXS010000001.1, from coordinate 7,139,634 downwards.
AAGCGTCTTCAAGGCGATAGGCCGGAATCATCCCCAACCTGCTTGCGGCCGCCAGATCGGTCCCATGCATTTGCCGGCGCGGCGATTTATAGTAGCGGCCAGTCTCGAATCGCGCTCCGAACGTCCAATCCATGCCTGTCCGCCAGCTTCCCGAACAGCTCGTCAACCGCATCGCCGCCGGCGAAGTGGTCGAACGCCCCGCGAGCGTGGTCAAGGAACTGGTCGAGAACGCGATCGACGCCGGCGCCAGCCGGATCGACGTTTTCACCGATGGCGGCGGGCGGCGCCGGATCGGCATCACCGACGATGGCGGCGGCATGACCCGCGCCGACCTCGCGCTTGCGGTCGACCGTCACGCCACCTCCAAGCTCGACGACGAAGACCTGCTGCGCATCCGCACGCTCGGCTTCCGCGGCGAGGCGCTGCCCTCGATCGGGGCGGTCGCAAAGCTCGGCATCACGACGCGTCATGCCAGCGAGCCGCATGCCTGGTCGCTGTCGGTCGAAGGCGGCGAGAAGTCGGAGGTCATGCCGGCCGCGCTCGGCCAGGGCACCCGCGTCGAGGTCAACGAACTCTTCTACGCAACGCCGGCGCGGCTGAAATTCCTCAAGACCGACCGCACCGAGGCGGAGGCGATCCGCGAGGTGGTGCGCCGCCTCGGCATGGCGCGCCCGGACATCGCCTTCACGCTGGCCGGCGAAGACCGCGCGCCGGTCACCTGGGCCGCAGCGCTGCCCGGCGCGGCCGGCCGGCTGACCCGGCTCGGCGACATCCTGGGTGCGGATTTTCGTGCCAACGCGATCGAGGTGCGCGCCGAGCGCGAGGGCGTCGTGGTCGAAGGCTTTGCCGCCGCGCCGTCGCTGACCCGCGCCAATGCGCTCGGGCAATATCTGTTCGTCAACGGCCGCCCGGTGCGCGACAAGCTGATCCTCGGCGCCGTGCGCGCGGCCTATTCCGACTATCTGCCACGCGACCGCCATCCCGTCGTGGCGCTGTTCGTGACCTGCGACCCCGAGGGCGTCGATGCCAATGTGCATCCGGCCAAGACCGAGGTGCGCTTCCGCAATGCCGGCCTGGTCCGCGCGCTGATCGTGCACGCCCTGAAGGAAGGCCTCGCACGCGAAGGCAGGCGCACCGCGGCCAATACCGCCGACGGCGCCGCGCTCTCGGCCTTCCGCCCCGCCTTCACCACGCCGCCGCGTCCGGGCAATTGGGACTGGCGCGGCTCGCCGTCCTATCCGGCTGGTCCGATGCGCGCGTTCGAGGGCGCGGCGGCGCCCGCCTTCGCCGAGCCCGGACAGGCCGCCTTCGACGTCGGCATGCCGACCGCCGACGTGCGCTTCGAGGCCGCGCCCGCGCCCGACCTGCTCGACCGGCCGCTCGGCGCCGCGCGCACCCAGATCCACGAGACCTACATCGTCTCGCAGACCCGCGACGGCCTCATCGTGGTCGACCAGCACGCGGCGCATGAGCGCATCGTCTATGAGAAGCTGAAGGCCTCGCTGGCGAAGAACGGCGTGCAGCGGCAGATCCTCTTGATCCCCGAGATCGTCGAGCTCGATGAGGCGACTGTCGAGAAGATGCTCGATCGCACCGAGGAATTGGCATCGTTCGGGCTCGCGATCGAATCCTTCGGCCCCGGCGCGGTCGCCGTGCGCGAAACGCCCTCGCTGCTCGGCAAGGCCAATGCGGCCGGTCTCTTGCGCGACCTTGCCGAGCACATGGCCGAGTGGGACGAGGCGCTGCCGCTGGAGCGCCGGCTGATGCACGTCGCCGCCACCATGGCCTGCCACGGCTCGGTCCGCGCCGGCCGCCGCCTCAAGCCGGAAGAGATGAACGCACTGCTCCGCGAGATGGAAGACACGCCGAACTCCGGCCAGTGCAACCACGGCCGCCCGACCTATGTCGAATTGAAGCTGAGCGATATCGAGAAGCTGTTCGGGCGAAGATAAGACCGCATACTCCGGTGTCATCGCCCGGCTTGACCGGGCGATCCAGTACGCCGCGGCGATCGTGATCAATCGAGAAGCCGCGGCGCACTGGATCACCCGCATGCGCGGGTGATGACAGCACAACAAGCGGCAACATTACGCCTTGCGAAGAAACACGAACTCCGTGTCGTCATAGGCGCGCCGCTCGAGCTCCTCGAAGCCCTCGGGTGCCGCGAACGCCGCGGCCTTTGCCTCTTCCACCACGAGCAGCGCGCCCGGCGTCAGCCAGCCGCCGTCGCGCAGCGAGGCGAGCGCCTTGTCGGCCAGCCCCTTGCCATAGGGCGGATCGAGAAACACCAGCGAGAACGGCTCGACCGGATGCGCCGGTCCAAGATCGGTGGCATCGCGGCGATAGACCTTGGTCGTGCCGCCGAGGCCGAGCGACTCGACATTGTTGCGCAGCAGCGCGCGCGCCTCGGCGCCATTGTCGACGAACAGCGTGAACCTGGCGCCGCGCGAGACGGCCTCGATGCCGAGCGCGCCGGTGCCGGCAAACAGATCGAGCACGCGCGCGTCCTCAACCGGATTGTCGTAGGCGTGGATCAGAATGTTGAACACGGACTCGCGCAGGCGGTCCGCGGTCGGACGAATCTCGCGGCCCGCAGGCGAAGCGAGATTGCGGCCCTTCAGCCTGCCCCCGACGACGCGCATCGACCGTTACTCGTCCCGCGGCTTGAGATCGCGCTTGCCGTGATAGCCGCGCTTGGGACGGCGCGGCGGGCCGTAGCCGTTGGCCTCGTCTTCATTGCGGGCACGCGCTTCCTCGCTGCCGGTGCGCTGCACCAGCACGCGGCGGCCCTTGCGATCGTTGATGGTTTCGCGCTTGCTGGGCTTCGGCTTCCTGGCCGGCGCATCGTCGCCGTCGGCTGCGTCACGCTGCTCCGGCCGCGTGAAGTCGGCACCCGCGATCTTGGCGATCTTCTCGCCGAGCTGCTCGCGCAGCACCCGCGTCTTGACCTCCTCGACCTTGCCCTCCTCGAGCTCGCCGAGCTGGAACGGGCCGTAGGAGATCCGGATCAGGCGGTTCACCTCGAGCCCGAGATGCGCCATCACGTTGCGCACCTCGCGGTTCTTGCCTTCGCGGATCGCGAACACCACCCACACATTGGCGCTCTGGTCGCGTTCCAATGTCGCGTCGATCGGCCCGTATTTGACGCCGTCGACCTCGACGCCGCCCTTGAGCTGGTCGAGCTGGCCCTGCGTCACCTCGCCATGCGCGCGCACGCGGTAACGGCGCAGCCATCCGGTGTCGGGATGCTCCAGCGTCCGTGCCAGGCCGCCGTCGTTGGTCAGCAGCAACAGGCCTTCGGTGTTGAAATCGAGCCGGCCGATCGAGATCAGCCGCGGCAGGCCCTCGGGCAGATTGTCGAACACGGTCGGCCGCCCCTCGGGATCGGCATGCGTCGTCATCAGCCCACGCGGCTTGTGATACATGAACAGCCGCGTCCGCTCGCGCGGCGGCAACGGCTTGCCGTCGACCGCCACGACATCGTTGTCGGTGATATCGAGCGCCGGCGAGTTGATCACGCGTCCGTTGACGGTGACGCGCCCTTGCGTGACGATCTCCTCGGCATCGCGGCGCGAGGCAAGACCGGCGCGCGCCAATACCTTGGCGATGCGTTCACCTGTCTTCTTCGGCTTCGGCTCGGGACGCTCGCGCCGGTCGTCGGTGGCGCGTTCGCGATAGGCACCGCGGCCGCCGAAGGCCGGGCGCTTCGCAAAGATCCTGCTGTCGTCCTCATTGTCGCGGCGCGGCCGGTCGGAGAAGCGACCCTCGCTGCGCGGGTGCTCCTGCCAGTCGGTGCGGCCTTCGGGCCGCTCACGCCGGCGATTGTCGCGGCCACCATCTTCATCATGACGATCCCAGCGCGGCCGGCCGAACTTCGGACGATCACCCTGCTCGCGGTCGTCGCGTGACTTCGAGAACCGCGGACGTTCGCCGCCACCGCGATCGTCGCGCGAACGCGAAAAGCGCGGGCGCTCGTCGCCGCCGCGGTCGTCGCGCGGTTTGCGATCCCGCTTTTGCCAGGGCTTCTCGTCGCCGCGGTCGCGGCCCTCGAAGTCGCGGTCGCGCTTGAAGCGCGGCCGATCGCCGAAATCGCGGCGCGGTGCGTCGCCATCCTCGCGGCGACGGAACGGGCGGCCTTCGCCCTTGTCCCCGAACGAGCGCTTGTCACGATCGCCGCGCGAAAACTTCCTGTCGTCGAATTTGCGCTCGGCGCGATCGCCGCGCGGCGCAAAGCTCCGCTTCTCGCCGTCGCGGTCGCCACGCGGCGTGTAGGGGCGCTTCTCGCGATCGCCATAGGACCGCTTTTCACCGAACTTGCGGTCGGACGACCGGCCCTCCGAACGCGCGCCACCGCGCTGCGGACGATCGCCCGCATCAAAGTCGCGGCGCTCGCCGCGCGGCTTGAACGGGCGCTTTCCGCCCCCCTCGCCGCCTCGGTCGTCGCGCTTGAAGCGCGGCCGGTCGCCGTAATCGCGGCGCGGCGCATCGCCGTCCTCACGGCGGCGGAACGAGCGGCCCTCGCCCTTGTCGCCGAACGAGCGCTTGTCGCGATCACCACCTTTGCCGCCGAAGCTGCGCTTGCCGAACGGCTTGTCCGATCCGCGGGAACCACTGGGCCGCCCCTTCCCGGGCGCCCCCCGGTCCCGCCGGCCGCGCGGGGAATCGTTGTTTTTGTCGCTGTCGCGGGGCATGAATGTTCTCGCCTGGAGGTTCAATTGGGGCGCAGGGCAACCGGCGATACGCGCGCCATCTGGGCGCGACTGGCGCAAAACCGGCATCCACTTCTGCTGAAGGCGACGCTACTAGCAGGTTTCTTCCGATGATACGAGGCATGTCCGCCCCTTCTTTCATGGATTTGGCGCTAAAAACCGCCGAAAGTGCCGGAAAAGCTGGCGAGGTTCCGATCGGATGCGTGATCGTGCGGGGCTACGAGGTGATCGCCACCGCCGGCAACCGCACCCTGACCGACCACGATCCGACGGCCCATGCGGAAATCCTTGCGATCCGGCAGGCCGCCGAGGCCATCGGCACCGAGCGGCTGGTCGATTGCGACCTCTACGTGACGCTGGAGCCCTGCACCATGTGTGCCGGCGCGATCTCCTTTGCCCGCATCCGCCGGCTCTATTACGGCGCCGCCGACCCCAAGGGCGGCGCGGTCGAGTCAGGCGTCCGGTTCTTCGCGCAGCCGACCTGCCACCATGTGCCGGAGGTCTATGGCGCGGTCGGCGAGACCGAGTCCGCGCGCCTGCTGCGCGAGTTCTTCAGGGAGCGGCGGTAGGTGCACGAAAGACAGACCCGTCATCCCGAGGTGCGAGCGCAGCGAGCCAAGAGGCGAGCACCCCGGGAGGACGGGACTGAAGGCGGGACAACATGTCCGTCGTCGTCCCTGCGAAAGCACTAGTGCATCTACACGTTTGTCGGGCCATTTGCGAGGATTTGGAAGCGGGCCATTCCGGTGTGGAAGGTGATTGGTCCAGGTGGACGGTGGGAGGCGTAGCCGGTCCATCCGCCGAGTTTTGCGATGATCCATGCCGCCCAAGCAAGAGTGTTGGGGCGATGGTGGTTTTTCTGAAGCTCGGTGCGACCTTTCATGGTTTTGTTGATGGCCCTGAGCGTCTCGATCTCTTCTGCGGTGAAGACAAATTCAGCCGGCAATTCTTCGCCACTGTTGCGGGCCTGAACGAGTTGAATGACGATACATGCCGCTCTGGTGGCGACCGCCACGAGCTTGATCAGGCCTTCGGCGCTCTCGATCTGACTATCCTCGATGCGCAAACCCTGGCTCTTCAGCGAGCGAAAGAGTTGCTCAATGATCCAGCGCTGGCGGTACCAGGAGACGATCTGCCAGGCGTCTTTAACGGTGGCGACCGGATGAGTGGTCAGGAGCAGCCAGCGAATGGGCTCCGCACCTCTCGGCGGATGCAACTCGACCACTTCTACGAAGCTGAGTTTGATGCCCTCCGCCAAGTCGGTGACGCCGGGCCTCTGCGGCCGCTTGAGCACGACGGTTCCGAAGCGCATCGAGAGATGGGCCTGCCGGCCGCGCCGATCCATTCGCTGCGGCAGATCGATCACCGCGTTGTCGCAGAAGCGGCTCCGCTCGACCGCCTGATAAAGTGTGTCGCCATCGACCAGCGCATGGTCGTGCATGGCACGCGACAAAAGATGGACATTCTCAGCTGGCGTCAGCGCCCAGTGAGCAAAGAAATCCCCCTCGCGGTCGTTGACGACGGTGATCATGCGGGCATCTGCCAGGACGTCGCGGCCTTGCTCGGCGGCCGTCACCCAGCGCGCCGACTCCTTGTCGGCCAAGGCGCGCCGCTCATGCGGGATTTTTACCTTGCCTTTGCGCGTCCAAACGTTGCCGCCAGTAAGGCCAAGACAGACCCCGCTGTCGGCATCCACCGCCATCATCACATGCAACAGCACGCCGCGAGCATTGCCCTTGCCGACTTTGCCCAGCCCGCGCCGCCGTCCCGCCTGGGTCTGGAACTTGACCTCGCTCGTATCCTGGATCGCCAGCACATGACGCCCGCTGACCGCAGTCCGCGTCTGCGTGCTCCAGCCCTCAATCAATTTATCGATCGTGACTTGGGGGTTGTTCACAAACCGCCAGAACGCCATATTGGCAGCCCAATCGCCCCGGGCCATCTGGCGCAAGCAGACGCTGCGCGTGCAAAGCATAGCCCGGAGAAGCGTCGCCCCCTTTTGTCGAGACGAACGTCCCCGAACTCACCCAAAGACAAATCCGGCTGCATCGCTGGCGCTCCTTCGAATCAAAGCGCCAGTGAGAGAATCATACAACATGCTGCAGAGACGCCACTTCTTGCTGCGCCGAGTCAATCTGTCGCGCCCCAAAACCGTGTAGACACGCTAGTGCGAAAGCAGGGACCCATAACCACAGGGTTTGATTGTTGAGGAAGGCTGTGGCCCCAGCCCTGCGCAACAATGGCCTTCGGTGGTTATGGGTCCCGGCTTTCGCCAGGACGACACCGAATGTTTGGTGCCGCTCCTCCGCCATACATTCAGATTCTCTGAGGTGCGCGCATCGCGCGCGTCTCAGGATGACGGTGCCGCGGTTGCATTACCCCGCCAGGAAAAACTCCCGCAGCAGCTTCGCCGTCGCCTCCGGATTCTCCTCGGGCAGGAAGTGCCCCGACGCCACCGGCGCACCGCTGACATTGGTGGCCCAGGTCTTCCAGGTGTCGAGCGGTGTCGTTGCCGCGCTGGCAACGCCGGCATCGCCCCACAGCGCCAGCATCGGGATCGTGATCTTCTTGCCGGCGTCGACATCGGCCTTGTCGATCTCGTAGTCGGCATAGGCGCCGGCGCGATAGTCCTCGCACATCGCATGGATGCGCGCGGGATCGCGGAATGGCGCGAGGTAGTGCTCGAGCGCGCGCGGATCGATCGCCTCCAGCGTCTTGCTCCTGGTCTGGCTCGCCATCTTCTCCTTGAGGAAGAATTCGCCATTGTTGGAGATCAGCGTCTCCGGCAGCGGATAGGGCTGCGCCAGGAACGCCCAGTGGTAGATCTTCAGCGCCGAGAGGCGATTGAGCTTCTGCCAGTAATCATAGGTCGGCGCGATATCGAGCACCGCAAGCTTCGACAGCCGGCCGGGATGATCGAGCGCGAGCCGGTACGACACCCGGCCGCCGCGGTCGTGGCCGGCGAGCGCGAAATGCACGTGCCCGAGTTGCTCCATCACCTCGACCATGGTCTTCGCCCAGGCCCGCTTGGTGTAGGGCGTATGGTCCTTGTCGCTGTCGGGCATGTCGGACCAGCCGTAGCCCGGCAGGTCGGCGATGATCAGCGTGAACCTGTCGTCGAGTTTCGGCGCCACCGTGTGCCACATCACATGCGTCGAGGAGAAGCCGTGCAGCAGCAGCAATGGCGGGCCCTTGCCGCCGACGCGGGCGAAGATGCGGCCCTGCGAGGTGTTGATCCATTCGGACGCATAGCCGGGAAAAAGATCAGCGAGATCAGGCATCGGTAGCTCCTTCCCTGGGGCGGCCGCGCTGCTTCAAACTTTGTTCGGCGTTGCCGCTGACTTTGGCGAGGTTTATGCCATCCTCAAGTCCTGCCAACAACAACATGAAACGAGGAAGTGCCATGTCGATCGACTTCGAAATTCCCGCCGAAGCCAAGGCGATCCGCGAGAAGGTTCGCAAATTCGTCCACGACGAATGCATTCCGGCGGAAAAGGAACTCGACACCAAGCCGCTTGCCGAGGTGCTGGGACCGCTGCGGAAGAAGGCCCGCGCGCAGGGCCTGTGGTGCCCGTTCGTGCCCAAGGAGTATGGCGGTATGGGCCTCGGCCCGCTCGCCAACGCCCTGGTGCAGATGGAGCTCGGCGAGAGCATGCTCGGCGCGCTCTCGATGAACACGCAGGGACCGGACGACGCTTCGATGATGACGATCCTGGCGCACGGCACCGAGCACCAGAAGGAAAAATTCCTCAAGCCCCTGTTGAACGGCGAAAAGCGCATCTGCTTCTCGATGACGGAAAAGGCCGCCGGCGCCGATGCCACCGGCATGCAGACCACGGCGGTGAAGGACGGCAACGAGAACTACATCCTCAACGGCGAGAAATGGTTCTCCTCGTCGGCGAGCGTCGCCGACCTCGCGCTGGTCATGGCGAAGACCGATCCCAACGCGCCGCGCCACAAGCAATATTCGACCTTCATCGTCGAGCTGCCCAACCCCGGCTACCGCATCAGGCGCAACGTCGCCAACATGGCGATCGAGGGTCCGCATGACGACGTGATCCATGGCGGCCATTCCGAGATCGAGATCAAGGATCTGAAGGTGCCGGCCGACAACCTGCTCGGCGGCGAGGGCAACGGCTTCAACATGGGCCAGCACCGCCTCGCCTACGGCCGGCTGCGCCACGGCATGCACAACGTCGCCAAGGCGCAGCGCGCGCTCGACATGGCGGCCGCCCATGTCACCAAACGCTCGACCTTCGGCCAGTTGCTGGCCGACCGCCAGGCGGTGCAGTTCATGCTCGCCGACTGCGCGAGCGAGCTCTATATCGGCCGGCTGATGCTGCTGCACATCGCCTACAAGGCCGAGAAGGGCCTCGACATCCGCCAGGAGAACTCGATCGCCAAGATCTTCCACGCCCACATGGTGCACAAGGTGATCGATACCGCGATCCAGCTGCACGGCGCGCTCGGCTTCAGCCAGGATACGCCGCTGGCGAAGTGGTACACCCAGGTGCGCTCGCAGCGGCTGGTCGACGGCCCCGACGAGGTGCACAAGTGGAAGATCGGCAAGAACGTCATCAAGGCGTTCCGCGAGCACGGCACCACAGCGTCAGCGGCGGGCGGGGATTTGCTTTAGCCCACTTCGTCATTCCGGGGCGGCGCAACGCGCCGAACCCGGAATCTCGAGATGAGGTGAGAAGGTGTCCACAACATCGAGATTCCGGATCGACGCGCGATGCGCGTCGTCCGGAATGACGGCGTGGGGCCGAACCTAGCCGCTCGCCGCAAACAGCTCCCATGTCCCGGGCAGTCCCTTCAGCTCGAACGCGCCGCGCTCGGCGAATTTCAACCCGGCGCCCGCGACCAGATCGGTCACCACGCGTGACACCAGCACCTCGTTCGAGCCGCACTGCGACATCACGCGCGCCGCGGCGTGGACCGTTATGCCGCCGATATCCGCCCCCCTCACCTCGATCTCGCCGGTGTGCAGGCCCGCTCGTACCGGCAGGCCGATCTGCCGCGCGGCCGAGCCGAACGCCAGCGCACAGCGTACGGCGCGGCCGGGACCGTCGAAGGTCGCCAGAATGCCGTCGCCGGTGCTCTTCACCAGATGGCCGCGATGGCGGCCGACCACCTGCTGCGCGAGTTGATCGTGATCGTCGAGCAGACGTCGCCAACGATGATCACCCATCGCGGCGGCGCTGCGGGTCGAATCGACGATATCGGTGAACAGCACGGTCGCAAGCACACGGTCGAGCTCGGCATCACCACCATCGCGATGGCCGGTGACGAATTCCTCAATATCGCCGAGCATCGCCTCGGTCTCGCCGACCCAATAGTAGTGATCGCAGCCGGGATATTCGACGTATTTCGCGGCGGGGATCGAGCGCGCGACGGCACGGCCGAGTGCCACGGGAACGCGGGCATCGCCGGTCCGATGCAGGACAAGCGTCGGAGTCTGGAGCACCGGCAGGATCGTCGTGACGTCGATCGCGCGATTGAGGATGAGCAGCGTCCGCAACGCTCCCGGACTGCTCGACAGCCGCTCGAATTTCGCGATCTGCGCGATCACTTCTGCATTCGTTGCCTGGCTCGGCGCGACGGTCTTGACCGTGTCGCCAGAACCCCAGCTCTGCACGATCTCGTCGCAGCGCTGCTGCCACACGCCGTCCGGCAGGCGATCCTTGGAGCGGGCAAAGCTGCCGAGCAGAACGAGATGCGAAACGCGGTCCGGATAGGTCGCTGCAAACAGCACACTCATCGGGCATCCCTCGGAGAAGCCGAACAACACCGCCTTCGCGGAGCCGATGGCATCCATGATGGCCCGGACGTCGTCCATGCGCTGCTCGAGGGAGGGCGCGCCGGTCATCCGATCCGACAATCCCTGTCCGCGTTTGTCGAAGGTCACGACCCGGGCGAAGCGCGACAGGCGGCGCAGCACGGCGGTGTAGCCGGGCATCTCGTGCATGAACTCGATGTGCGAGAACAGGCCGGGGACAAGGATGATGTCGACAGGACCATCGCCCATCACCTGATAGGCGATGCTCGCGTCGGCGCTTTGCGCGTAGTGGGTCTCGGGCAGTCTGAAATCGGTCATTCGAAGGCCCCGGGGCGCGCCATTGTCGCCGCTGAGGCCGGATCGATCAACCCTTCTCCGCCTCCACCGCCTGCCAGGCGATGTCGTGGCGGCAGAAGCCGTCCGGCCATTTGATGCGATCGACGGACTGATAGGCGCGGTCGCGCGCCTCGGTCACCGTCTTGCCCATCGCGCAGACGTTCAGCACCCGGCCGCCATTGGCGATGATTGCGCCATCCTTCGCAACCGTGCCGGCGTGGAAGATCTCGACGCCCTCGACCTTGGCCGCGTCGTCGAGGCCATCGATCCGCGTGCCCTTGATGTAGTCGCCGGGATAGCCCTTCGCCGCCATCACCACCGTCAGCGCCGGGTCCGGATACCAGCGCAGATCGAAGTTCTTCAATTGCCCGTCGATCGAGGCGAGCAGCGCCGGCACGATGTCCGACATCATCCGCAGCATCAGCACCTGGCACTCGGGATCGCCGAAGCGGACATTGTACTCGAACAGTTTTGGGCCCTGCGCGGTCAGCATCACGCCGGCATAGAGCACTCCCTTGAACGGCGTGCCGCGGCTCTTCATCCCGGCAACCGTCGGCAGGATGATCCGCGCCATGATCTGGTCGTGCACCTCAGGCGTCACGAACGGCGTCGGCGAATAGGCGCCCATGCCGCCGGTGTTCGGCCCCTTGTCGTGATCGAACACCCGCTTGTGGTCCTGCGCCGAGGCCAGCGGAATCGCGGTCTCGCCGTCGCACAGCGCGAAGAAGCTGATCTCGCGGCCCGACAAGAATTCCTCGATCACGACCTCGGCGCCGGCCGAGCCGAACGCGCCCTCGAACATCATCGCAATCGCGGCCTCGGCCTCGGGCAGCGTCTGCGCCACCACGACGCCCTTGCCGGCCGCAAGCCCGTCGGCCTTGACCACGATCGGCGCGCCCTGGGCGCGGACATAGGCCACCGCGTCCTTTGCATTGTCGAAGCGGCGATAGGCACCGGTCGGAATGTTGAACTCGCTGCAGAGGTCCTTGGTAAAACCCTTCGAGCCCTCGAGCTGGGCGGCCTGCCGGCTCGGTCCGAACGCCTTGATGCCTTCAGCGGCGAGGTCGTCGACGATCCCGGCGGCGAGCGGCGTCTCCGGACCGACCACCACCAGATCGACCGCATTGCCCCGGCAGAATTCGATCACCGCGGCATGGTCGGCGATATCGAGCGCAACGCATTCGGCCTCGCGCGCGATCCCGGCATTGCCCGGCGCGCACCACAGTTTCGTCACCAGCGGGGATGCGGCGATCTTCCACGCCAGCGCATGTTCGCGGCCACCGGAACCGAGCAGGAGGATGTTCATCTGTGTCGCCGATCAGAGGGGTTGTAACGCCATTTCGTCCGGTTTAGCACGCTCCCGAACCGCGGCAACACGCGGTTCGATCAGATGTGGATATGTGATTCGACGCCCGAAACGCGGCGTCCGGACCTTGCACACGGGGTCGAAAACCCCGATTCTATAGATCAGATGACCGCTGCTCCGAATCTCGTCAACGCGCCTGAATTCACCGTCTCGGAACTCTCTTCCGCCCTGAAGCGGACGGTGGAGGACCGCTTCGGCCATGTCCGTGTCCGCGGCGAGATTTCGGGCTTTCGCGGCCCGCATTCCTCCGGCCACTGCTATTTCGCGCTGAAGGACGAGAGCGCCAAGATCGAGGCCGTGATCTGGAAGTTCGCCCATGCCCGGATGCGCTTCAAGCCGCAGGAGGGCCTCGAGGTCATCGCCACCGGCAAGCTGACCACCTATCCGAACTCCTCGAAGTACCAGATCGTCATCGATTCGCTGGAGCCTGCCGGCGTCGGCGCGCTGATGGCGCTGATGGAGGAGCGCAAGAAGAAGCTCGCGGCCGAGGGCCTGTTCGACGAGGCCCGCAAGCAGCTTTTGCCCTGGCTGCCCGAGGTGATCGGCGTCGTCACCTCGCCGACCGGCGCTGTGATCCGCGACATCCTGCACCGGCTGGAGGACCGCTTTCCCCGCCGCGTGCTGGTCTGGCCGGTCAAGGTGCAGGGCGACGGCTCGGCCGAACAGGTGGCGGCCGCGATCCGCGGTTTCAACGCGCTGCCGGAGGGCGACAGGATTCCACGGCCTGATCTCTTGATCGTCGCGCGCGGCGGCGGCTCGCTGGAGGACCTCTGGTCGTTCAACGAGGAGATCGTGGTCCGCGCCGCGGCGGAGAGCCATATCCCGCTGATCTCGGCGGTGGGCCATGAGACCGACATCACGCTGATCGACTTCGTCGCCGACAAGCGCGCGCCGACGCCGACCGCCGCCGCCGAGATGGCGGTGCCGGTGCGCAGCGAGCTGTTCGTCGAGGTTGCCGCGCTCGCCCGCCGCACCATGGTGTGCTGGCAGCGTGCCCAGGAGGCGCGCCGCAACGAGCTGCGCGCCGCGGCGCGGGCGCTGCCGGCGGCGCACGAACTGCTGGCGATCCCGCGGCAACGGCTCGATCATCTCGCAGCAGGTTTGCCACGCGGGCTGAAGGCCAATACGCACGCGCATTTCCGCCGCTTTGCCGCGAGCAGTTCGCGCCTCACCATCGGCGTGCTGCGCGGCCAGATCGCGCATGCGCGGCAGAGGCTCACCGCATCCGGCGAGCGCATCACGCTATCGGCGCGCGCGCTGCTGCATCGCCGCCGCGAGCGCTTCAGCGGGCTCGAGATCCGGCTCAAGGCCTCGAAGCTCGCCAACGCCAAGGCCCAGCGCAACGCCATCGCCCGCGACCTCGAGCGCACCCACCGCCTCGCCGAGCGCGCCCGCCGCGCGCTGGAGACGACGATGCAGCGGCTCGAGGCACGCGTTGCCCATAGCGGCCAGCTGTTGTCGGCGCTGTCCTATCGCGGCGTGCTGGCGCGCGGCTTTGCGCTGGTGCGCGACGCGCACGGCCACGCCCTGCACTCCGCCGCGGCGGTCGGCCCGAACGCCGGCCTGTCGATCGAATTCGCCGATGGCCGCGTCGCCGCCACCGCGAACGCCGATCAGCCCCCGGCGTCGGTGGCGCCCGAGAGCCAGCCGAAGCCTCAGCCGCGCGAGGCGAAACCGGCAGCGCCGAAGCGCGTCACCAAGCCGGTCGATCAGGGCAGCTTGTTCTAGCCCGGCAACAGCTGTCCTAGCGCGACAGCCACTCGGCGACTTGCTTTTGCGCATCCTTGCGCGCGCCGGTATCGGTGCCGACGTGACCGCGCTCGGCGATCTCGGCATCGGAGGCCGCGACCGCGTGCAGCGGCAGGTTGGGCCGGTCGAAGTCGTGATAGGCCTCGGGATAGACCACGATCCGCGCCAGCGCGCTGCGGCCGCGGGCGCCGTCGACCATCTGGTGGCAGGCCGATGACGATGTCACGTCGTCGCGCGCGCCGATCAGCACCAGCGTCGGCACCCGCGCGCTCCAGCCGAGGCCGAACGAGGCGCGGCAATCCGGATAGAATGCGACCGCCGAGCGAAAGTCCGGCTCGACGTTGCGTGACCACATCTGCGGCCGCACCGCCCACAGCAAAGCGGCGGCGCCGTTGCCCCAGCCGATCAGGCTGATGCGGTGCTTGGCCACCCATTTCTGCTGCGCCAGCCACTGCCGCGCCGCGTTGATGTCGGCGACCCGCGCACGGCGGGTCTGGACCTGATGCTCTTTGATGCGGCACTGCGGACCGAGCGCGCGCGAGCCGTAGCTGTCCGGCAGCAGCACCGCATGGCCGGTCGTCAGCAATTGCTCGGCCCAGTCGCGATAGCGCGGCAGCACCAGCTCGGAACGGCCGGCGAGACCGCCGCAGCCATGCAGCGCGATGACGGCCGGGAACGGGCCGTCGCCATCGGGCCGGTAGAGCTGCGCGTGCAGCGTGACGTTGCCTTCGGGGATCTCGACCTGATGCGGGTCCGGGAGCGGCGCCGCGGCCGCGGCCGGCACGGCAAGCATGGCGAGGCACATGAAAACTGACGTGAGGCGCATCCGATCCGGCCGGCTCGTTATGGCGCTGCAAACACAGCGGACCACGGCCGCAAGGCTACCATGCGCGTCCGCCGCCAAATCATCACAAGTCGGTGGTTTAACGGGCGGACATGACACCCTATCTGTGATAGACGGTTTCATCGACATCCAGATGGCCTCGTTGGAGGCAAGGCGGAGAGCTCAATCGTGCTGAACAAGTTCGGTCCCTCGGGCCATGGCGAAGCGCAGGTGCAATATCTCGACGGCGATTTCCGCGTGATCTCGCCCGGCACCTTTGTGCGCTGTGCCATCACCGACGTCCGGATTCCGCTCGACGAGCTGAAGTACTGGAGCGTCGACCTGCAGGAAGCCTACGCCACCCCGACCGCCGTGCTGCAGCGCCACCATCCCGGCGTCCTCAAGCCGCAGGCCTAGGCTCAACGCCGGGTTCATTTGGAGAGCCTCCTGTCCCGCGCCCTGAACAGTTGATCGGCCACCAGGCGCCGCAGCGCGTCGCCATCATCGAATTGCAGCGTCACCGCAAACGGCACGATCGCCTGTGCCCAGGCCGGCATCCCGTCCGGACCACGCAACCGCGCGAGATCCTTTTCCGTCGTCACCAGCGTCAGGGCGTCGCAACGCGCGTCAGCAACGAGCGCTTCGATCTCCTCCTTCGTGAAGGCATGATGATCGGCGAAAGCCTTGCTGCGCACGACGTCGACGCCGCTTGAGCGCAACGTGTTGAAGAAGCGCGCGGGATCGCCGATGCCGGCAAAGGCGAGCGCACGTGTTCCGTTCAGCGCCGCCAGCGAAGCCTGCTCCGGCTTCAGATGCGCCGACAGCACCGGCTTGCCGCGGGACGCGAGATCGGCCGCAATCCTTTGCGCCGCGCTCCCCTCGCCGACCACGATCAGCGCGTCGGTCCGTTGCAGCTGCGGCACCAGCGGCGCGCGCAGCGGTCCCGCAGGAATCACACGGCCGTTGCCGACGCCGCGCGTGCCGTCGATCACGATCAGGCAGACATCCTTGAGCACGCTCGGATTCTGGAAGCCGTCATCCATCAGGATCACGCTGGCATCCTGCGCGCGCGCCAGCGCCAGGCCCGCGGCACGGTCGCGCGACACCACGACCGGCAAGCTCGTCGCCATCATCAGCGGCTCGTCGCCGACATCGGCCGCCGTGTGGCTGTCGCGATCGACCTTGACCGGGCCAGCGAGCCTGCCGCCATAGCCGCGGCTGAGCACCACCGGCCGCTCGTCGAGCTCACGCAGCAATCTTGCCAGCGCCAGCACCGTCGGCGTCTTGCCGGCGCCGCCGACATGGTAATTGCCGACGCAGACCACGGGAATGCCGGCATCGACGCCGGATTGCCGCATCCGCCGTGCGGCGACCGCGCCGTAAAGCGCGGCGAGCGGTTGGAGCAGTTGCGATAGGCAAGACGACGGCCGGTGCCAGAAGGCCGGCTCACGCATTGGCGGCTCCCATCTCGAGCCGCAACTGCAACAGATAGGGCTCGAGAGCGGTCACCGTGCGCTCCAGCGCGCCACCGAGCTGTTCGACGACGCGCTCGGAGGCCGCCAGCGAATTGTCGCGAGCTGTGGAATCCGCAAGGAACTGGCCGAGCTGCTTGACCAGCGCTTCCCGATCATCGGCGCGGCGCGCGCCGCCGGCGCGATCGAGCGCCTCATAGACATCGGTGAAGTTGAACACGTGCGGGCCGTGCACGATCGCCGCGCCAAGCTTGATCGCCTCGATCGGATTCTGGCCGCCATGCGCAACCAGCGAGCCGCCCATGAACACGATCGGCGCGAGGCGATAGAACAGGCCGAGCTCGCCCATCGTATCGGCGACGTAGATATCTGTTGTCGCGACCGGCAGATCCTCATGCGAGCGCAGGCCGGGGCGCAGGCCGGCCTCCGTCACCAGCCGCGCCACCGCCTCGCCGCGCGCGGCATGCCGCGGCACGATGACTGTGAGCAGGCCGGGGAAGAATCCCGCGAGCGACTTGTGCGCCTCGATCAGGATCTCTTCCTCGCCGGGATGGGTCGACGCCGCAACCACGATGGCACGGCCGCGGGTCACCGACATCAACCGCTCCAGCTTGGCCGGATCGGCCGGCGGCGCCGCGACGTCGAGCTTGAGGTTGCCGGTGACGACGACGTTGTGGCTGCCGAGCGCGGCAAAGCGTTCGGCGTCGGTGTTCGACTGCGCGAGGCAGATGTCGAACCGGCCGAGCAACGCGCCGATGGTGTTGGAGACCCGGCGCCAGCGCGGGAAAGAGCGCTGCGACATTCGCCCATTGATCAGCACCATCGGCAGCCGCCGCGCGGCGCTCGACAGGATCAGATTCGGCCACAAATCGGATTCGATGAACAGCGCCAGCGACGGATGCCAGTGATCGAGGAAGCGCGTCACATAACGCGGCGAGTCGTACGGCACGTATTGATGGATGACGTCGGGCGGGAAGCGCTTGGCGACGATCGCGGCCGAGGTCACCGTGCCCGAGGTGAGCAGGATGCGCAAATTGAGCGCGCGCAGCCGCTCGATCAGGCCGGCCGCTGCCAGCACCTCGCCGACGCTGGCGCCGTGAATCCATACCAGCGGGCCCTGCGGCCTGGTATCGGCGCTCACGCCGCGCCGTTCGCCGACACGTTCGGGATCTTCCTTGCCGAGCTTGAGCCGCCGCTTGATCAGGGCAGGCGCGAGCGGCACCATCGCGGACGACAGCTTGCGGTACACACGCAACGTCATCGGTAGCGAGCTAGCCAAGCGCTGCCTCCGGCCGCCCGACCGCTGCATAGGCACGTCGGGTCGCTTCGTTGAGAAGTTCCTCCACGTGCTGCCGAAGCTTTTCCATCGTCGCGGCGTCGGCGTCGGGCGGCACATAGACCGGCTCAATACCTACCACTGCGCCGCGCCCGAATGGCAAATTGATGGTGGTCGAATCCCAGTTTTTCAACCGGATGAATCGGCTGGTGACCATCGCAAAGGGGATGATCGGCCGGCCGGTCTCCCGCGCCAGCATGATGGCCCCGAGGCCCGCCACCCGCGCCCGCTTCGGCACGTCGGCGGTGGTGGCCATGTTGCAGCCGTCTTCCAGCGCCCGAACCATCTCCAGGAAGGCGCCGACGCCGCCCTTGCGATGGAACGCGCCGGAATGATCGCCGGAACCTCTGATGGTGCCGATGCCGAGCCGCTCCACCGCGAGGGCGTTGAACTCGCCGTCGCGGTGGCGGGAGATCAGGACCTTGGCGCGGTAGCTCTCCTTGGTCTTGATGAACGGCGTCATGAAGTGCTGGCCGTGCCAGAACACGAAGATCGCCGGCATCAGGGGCTCGACGATCCCGTACACGTCATGCGGCTGGTAGCTGAAGCGGTTGGTGTACCACACCAGCCGCAGATACTCGGCCGCAAGCACACCCAGCGCGCGCTGCACGAAGCCGCTGCGCAGCAGATCGCGAAAAAGTCGTTTCAATGGGAATGCTTTGTGTCCTGCTCAGGATCGAGCAACCGGTGGAGGTGAACGACGAAGTAGCGCATCTGGGCGTTGTCCACGGTCTGCTGCGCCTTCGCCTTCCAGGCCGCATAGGCGGTCGCATAGTTCGGGTAGACGCCGACGATCTCGACTTCGTCCAGATTCTTGAAGGTGTTGTGCTCGAGATCGGTCAACTCGCCGCCGATCACGAGGTGAAGCAGCTGGGGCTGGGCATTGTCTGACATGATGGTGCTTTTCCTAACGAGATGCCCGGCAAACAAATGAAGTCGTGGTCGTCACAGGTCTGGTCGTCACAAGGCTAGTCGTCACAAGGCTGTCGCAACAGGTCTGGTCGTCACAATCGGAAAGCGGCGTGGATCGGCGAGGCCTCACGGCAAAGGACGGCTGCGAAAATGCTCGACAATGCGTGCATGACGTTCGCGTCCTGCTGCCACCAGCACCCCATGCGTCACCTCCCGGCGATTGTACTCAATCGCGTCCCCCGAGAGCGCGGTCATCTTACCACCCGCTTCCTGCACGATCAAATTCGCGGCGGCAAGATCCCAGTCGCGGCTTTGCCCGCCCGCAAAGGCCGCGTCAAGTCGACCTTGTGCTACACGGCACAACCGCAGCGCCAGCGATCCGATGCGCGGATAGAGCGTGATCTCGTCCGGCGTCGGGCTGAGCCGCTGCACCAGCGGCTTCGGTCCCGCCATCCGCGGAAAGTTGAAATCGGTGCCTGCGGCTGCATGTACCGCGCCGTCGTTCAGGGTGGCGCCCTGTCCACGGGCGGCGAAGAAGAATTCCTCGCTGACCGGCGCATACACCGCCGCGAGCACCGGAGATGCATTTTCAACCAGCGCCACACTGACGCACCAGTCCTCGCGGCCGGCGAGATAGGCGCGGGTGCCGTCGATCGGATCGACGATCCAGGTGAAGCGCCTGCCGAGGCGGGTGTCGTTGTCGGCGCTCTCTTCCGACAGCCAGCCATAGCCGGGCGTTGCCGAACGCAGCTGCTGCTCCAACAGGTCGTTGACCGCGATGTCGGCCTCGGAGACCGGCGAGGACGCGCCCTTGATCCAGTTCTTCAATTCGGTGCGGAACAGTGACGATGCGAGCCGGCCCGCTTCCTGCACCGATCTGGTCAGCAAGGCGGCATCGCGCGCCTTGGTCCAGTCGTCCGTATCAGCGTCCGCCAAGCGTCAGGCCCTCGATGCGCAGCGTCGGCGAATTGACGCCGTAGCGGAATTCCAGATCGTTGGCGGCGACCAGCGACTTGAACATCGGCAGCAGATGGCCGGCGATGGTCACTTCGCTGACCGGATAGGTGATCTCGCCGTTCTCGATCCAGAAGCCGGACGCGCCGCGGCTGTAATCGCCGGTCACGCCGTTGACGCCGGAGCCGATCAGGTCGGTGACATAGAAGCCCTGCTTGATGTCGGAGATCAGCTCCTTCGGCGTCACCGCACCCGGCTCGAGATGCAGATTATACGTTCCGGGAGACGGCGAGGACGACACGCCGCGATGCGCATGACCGGTCGTAACAAGCCCGAGCTCTCGCGCGGTCGCCGAATCCAGCACCCAGGTGGTGAGCACGCCCG
Organism: Bradyrhizobium sp. USDA 4503; assembly: GCF_054055815.1. Lineage (NCBI taxonomy): Bacteria > Pseudomonadati > Pseudomonadota > Alphaproteobacteria > Hyphomicrobiales > Nitrobacteraceae > Bradyrhizobium > Bradyrhizobium sp. USDA 4503. Next base: position 7,119,814 of record NZ_JBSRXS010000001.1, on the reverse strand, counting down.
CATCGATCAGCGCGGTCTTCTTCACCCTGACGCCCTCGGCGTCGAAGGTCTGCGAGCGCAGGCCGCGCACCCGCAACGGATCGTCGATGATGCGGATATCTTTCGAGAACAGTTGCTCGCCGAGCTTGTCCTTCAGGAAGCTGGTCTTGCGCGCGATCGAGGCGCCGTTGATGGCGCCGACGAGATGGCCGACGATCGAGCCGGCGACCCGCGGATCGAACACCACCGGCACCTTGCAGGTCTCGACCTTGCGCGGATTGCCCCGCGCCACCGCGCGCTCGCCGGCCTTGCGGCCAACGGAAGCAGGTGAATCGAGATCGGAGGCATGCGGCGCGCTGGTGAAATCGTAGTCGCGCTCCATGCCGGTGCCCTCACCGGAAATCGCCGTCGTCGAGATGCCGTGGCTGGAGCGCAGATAAGAACCGTGGAAGCCGGTCGACGTCACCAGCACCATGCCGCCGATCCCGGTCGAGACCGACGCGCCGCCGGACTTGGTGACACCCTTGACCGCGAGCGCCGCGGCCTCCGCTTCGATCGCGCGCTGCTCGAGTTCGGCCGTGCTCGGAACCTTGCGATCGAGCAGATCGAGGTCGGGGAAATCGTGGGCGTGGAGCGCCGGATCGGCGAGACCGACATATTTGTCGTCCGGCGCCACGCGCGCCATCGCGACGGCACGCTCGGCAAGCTTGGCGACCCCGTCGCCGCTGACGTCATTGGTCGACACCACCGCCTGGCGGTGGCCGACGAACACCCGCAGGCCGACGTCATCGCCTTCGGAGCGCTCGGTTTCCTCGACGCGGCCGTCGCGCACCTCGACGCCCTGCGAGACGCCGCGCACCGCGATGGCATCGGCCGCATCGGCGCCCGCGCGCCTGGCGGCATCGACCAGGCGCTGCGCAAGGTCGCTCAGGCCCGATTGGTCGAACAGATCGGAGCTATCGCCGTGTCGCGATGCAGATGGTGAAGAGTTCACGAACGAATTCCTGCGGATTGAGGGGGGGCCCGGAACGAGGTCGACAGACCCACCAGATGTGCCGGTTTCACAGGGATTTCAAGCACTTTGCGCCGGCAGGCAACAAAGATTTGAGTGATCGGGGCAAGGCTTCGTCAATCATGCGGGCCAACCTCTTGTCAATCATGGCACGAGGTGAGGAGGGGTTAACCAGGCTTTTTAAGGGGGAACGGACATCGCTCGGCTAGGCTCTCACCCAACGACCGGGAACAAAATCCCGGCGGGGAGACAGAGCTTTGAGGCGTCAAACACCAACAAGCGGAATCAATTCCGCCGGGTCGAGCTGCGCGTTGCGGCTCGACCCTCTTTCCCTTCCGCTCAGCTTCCACGCGCAGGACGCGCGCGCGGATGGCGGCATGCGGCAGGTCGAGCTTCATCGCGAACACGTCGTGCTGCGCCGTGCCGTTCTCGGCATGCGGATGGCGGTCAATGTTCGCGTCAGCGACTTTCTCGGCGTCGCGGTGCGCGGCATCGACGACGCGCAGATGCTGGTGCTGGTTCACCGCGATCCCGCGCTCAGCGTTCCGCTCGGCTCCAGTTCGGATGCCGAGGAGATCAGCTCCGCCTGGCAGATGTGGAGCGACATCTTCCGTCTCCCGCAACTGACCGAGCCTGCGCCGCGGACGCCCTCCCCGCGCCGCCGTCGCCGCAACGCGATCCGCGCGCGGAGACCGAAATTCCTGGTCCGCCGCCGCGCCGGTGTCAGCCTCAACGGCACCAGCATACATCGCGGCGAACGCGAGATCATCGCGCGGGATTAATCTGACCGTCTCGCTCCATTTGCCTCACAATCGGTGTCGTCCCGGCGAAGGCCGGGACCCATACGCCGCAGCAGATGTCGTTGACGGGACTCGTCGTTCCAGCGTCGCACAACAAGAAGCATTGGTGGTTATGGGTCCCGGCCTTCGCCGGGACGACGGCGAGTTTGTGGCGCGGCCGCCGAATCATGGGTTTGTACGCTTCGCTCCGCCCATCCTGCGAAGTCATCACGCCGCGCGCAGCACCGCGTCGACGACGAGGCTCGCGAACAGGATCAAGCCGGCGTCGCGGTTGGACTTGAAGATGCGCAGGCAGAGCGCGCCATCGCTGATGTCGAGCCGCCGGACCTGCCAGGCGAGATGCAACGCAAACGCCGCCAGCCCGATCCAGGCTGGCCAGCGCGCCCCTGCGAGTGCGAACGCCACGCCGATCAAGAGCACGGCGAGACCATAGAAGATCACGAGCGCACGATGGGTGCGTGCACCGAACAGGCGCGCGGTGGATTTGACGCCGATCAGCGCATCATCCTCGGCGTCCTGATGGGCGTAGATGGTGTCGTAGGCGATCACCCAGGCGATCGATCCGGCGTAGAGCGCAATCGCGGCCAGATCGATGCGCTCGAGCGTCACCGCAAATCCCATCAGCGCGCCGTAGGAGAAGGCAAGGCCGAGCACGACCTGCGGCCACCAGGTGATCCGCTTCATGAACGGGTAGATCGCGACGATCAGAAGCGAGGCGATGCCGGTCATCACCGCGAAGCGGTTGAACTGCAGCAGCACGAGAAGCCCGATCAGCGCCTGCAGGACCATGAAGACCACCGCCTGCGTCACCGTGACCTGCCCGGCCGGGATCGGCCGCGACCGCGTGCGTTCGACCTTGGCGTCGAGATCGCGATCGGTGATGTCGTTCCAGGTGCAGCCGGCACCGCGCATCACAAAGGCGCCGATGAAGAACAGCAGGACCACGAGCGGCAGCGAACGCACATCATGCGCGACGCCGGCGGCAAGCGCCGCCGACCACCAGCACGGCATCAACAATAGCCAGGAGCCGATCGGCCGGTCGTAGCGCGCAAGCCGCAGATAGGGCCGCGTCCAGACCGGCGCATGGGTATCCACCCAGTTGCCTGTGGAGTCGGCAACGCGGGTGGAGACATCGCTCATGGGTGATCCCTCAACGGGTGAGGACGTTGCCGTTCAGCGTATCGAAGGTGCTGCCGCCCTTCTTGGTCGGCGTCGCTTCCGGCAGCGAGGCGGACGAACCGAGTACGTCGCTCAAGCTCGGCCCCGCTGGCCCACGCGGCTGCGCCGCCGCCTGCTCCGCGACATTGCAGACCTTCTTCAGCAGCGCTTCGGTATTCTTGTGTCCGGCCTTGAGCTGGTCGGCGATCTGCGGCGGAATTCCGCACTTCTGTGCGTTGGTGTCGACATATTTGATCATCTTGATCTCGGCCTGGCTGTAATTGCCGATCAGCTTGCAGGCCTCCTGGGGGCTGGCGTGGCGATCGCTCGCCGCCTTGATCGCCTTGCCGCGCTTCTCCGCATCCTCGCGCAGCGGCGTGAAATTCTTCATGCAGGCGTCGGCGGCACCACCACCACCCGCACCCGGCGGGGGCGGCGACGACAGCCCGCCGCCGGCGATGGGGGCCGCGCCACTGCTCGGAAATGCCGACGGCGTGGCACCGACCCTGGCCGCCGGCGCGCCGTTGACCGGCGGGAATGCGGAATCCGAGGCGGTTCCGGCCTGGCTTGGACGCATGCCATTGACCGGCGGAAACGCGGGGTCGGACGCGGTGCCGGCCTTACCGGCCTGATTGGGCAACGGGGCCGGAAAAGCGCTCTGGGCAGCAGCTTGCCCCGCGGACAGGGCGGTCGCAGCAACGGTCAGCACGATCAGACGGCGGATCATCGAGGGTGTTTCTCCGGCAAAAGGTCCAGGCAACCCCAGCGCAACAAAAACGAAGCAACGAATTTTGGGGGCGTTTTACGATTCCTGTGAGGCCTTAACAACCCGTGGATTTGGGCGACAGCGCGGCGTAGGGCCACACCGGCCATATTAAATTGTTCCCCGATTCTAAGCCTTTAGGCTACGAACGGCGGTAAAAATGGACCATCAAATTTGCCTGAACAGGATTTTCGGTAAGGCCCCGGTTTGGATTCATGGGCCGACGCCGCGGGCGACCGAACAGCAAAAGGGACCGCGTGCAAGCGGCCCCTTGGACTAAAGAAATGACTTGGTGACAGAAGCAATATATCGACGCTCAATATTACCTGGCTGGCGAGTTCCTGAGGAGTCCGCGGGATTACGGTGTCGCGCAGTTTGGTAAACTGGCCACACCGCACTGAAGCCGCCTCGGATATGCCTGAACTCGATTTCCGCAGCCCCCGCCTGTTTGTCGACGCCCCGCTCGGCGCCGGCGCAACCGTTCCGCTCGAACGCGATCAGAGCAACTATCTCGGCAACGTGCTGCGGCTCGGCGCCGGCGACAGCGTGCTGGTGTTCAACGGGCGTGACGGCGAATGGCGCGCTGAGATTTCCGGCCGCAAGCGGGCCGACATGCTGACGGTCGCGGCACAGACCCGCGCACAGGACCGCCTGCCCGACGTCACCTATGTGTTCGCGCCGCTGAAGCATGCGCGGCTCGACTACATGGTGCAGAAGGCGGTCGAGATGGGCGCCGCGCGGCTGGTGCCGGTGCTGACACGCTTCACCCAGGTGTCGCGGGTCAACGGCGAGCGGATGCGCGCCAATGCGGTCGAGGCCGCCGAGCAATGCGGGATCATCTCGCTCGCCGAAGTCGCCGATCCCCTGCCCCTCGAACGTTTCCTGGCGGGCCGCGATCCGGCGCGGCTGCTGGTGTTCTGCGACGAGGCGGCCGAGGTCGAAAGCCCGGTGCAGGCGCTGGCGGCGGCAACGGCTGCGAATGCCGGGATCGATGTCCTGATCGGTCCGGAAGGCGGCTTTGCCGAGGAGGAGCGCGCGCTGCTGCTGCGCCAGCCCGCCATCCTCCGCCTCGCCCTCGGCCCGCGCATCCTGCGCGCCGACACCGCCGCGGTCGCCGCGCTGGCGCTGGTACAGGCGGCACTGGGGGACTGGCGAGGAAATGGGCCACGCACTCCCTCCCCGTCATCCTGAGGTGCGAGCCTCTTCGGCGAGCCTCGAAGGATGCACAGCCCGGCTGGTGGCCGTCGATCCTTCGAGGCTCGCTGCGCTCGCGCCTCCAGCGACAAAGGCGAAGCCTTTGCGCCGGGATGACGGAACCTGCAGCTCGCTTACCCGATGAAAGCCGAGGACAACATCTGCCCCTAGCCAAGTCGTCGCAAAATCGTTAACGAACCCAATCATTAAGCCACTTGGCCGATCCCTGTCGAAACCCCGATCCGGCCATGGTAAGGGCTGCCCCGAACCACCCTTGGAACCCGCGCCGGAACCTGGTCCGGACCTATTGGACGTCGAGATGACCGAAGCTGCCGCACCACGATCCGCCGCCGGATCCGCCGTTTGGGCGGATGCGCTGCTGGCCTCGTTCGCGCAGGCCGGCTATCAGAGGTCCGAGCCCGCGATCCTGCAGCCGGCCGAGCCGTTCCTCGATCTCTCCGGCGAGGACATCCGCAAGAGCCTGTATCTGACGACGGACCCGAGCGGCGAGGAGCTCTGCCTGCGCCCGGACCTCACGATCCCGGTGGCGCGCGACTACCTCGCCTCCGCCCGCGCCGGCCAGCCCGCCGGCTTCAGCTATCTCGGCCCCGTGTTCCGCTATCGCGGCGGCGCGCCGAGCCAGTTCCTGCAGGCCGGCATCGAATCGTTCGGGCGGCAGGATCGCGCCGCGGCGGATGCCGAGATGCTGGCGCTGGCACTGGAGGCGACCACGGCGTTCGGGTTGAAGGACGTCGAAATCCGCACCGGCGACGTCGCGCTGTTCAACGCGCTGATCGATGCGCTCGACCTCTATCCGGTGTGGCGGCGCCGGCTGATCAAGGACTTCAACCGCAAGGTCTCGCTGACCGACGACATCGAGCAGCTGACGCTCAAGACCGCGCCGGGCCGCAACGAATATGAGGGCGTGCTCGCCGCGCTGGCCGGCTCCGACCGCAAGGCGGCGCTGGCGCTGGTCACCGATCTGATGTCGATCGCCGGCACCACCAATGTCGGCGGCCGCACGGTGGCCGAGATCGCCGACCGTTTCCTCGAGCAATCGACGCTGAAGGGCGGCGCACTGCCGCGCGATGCGGTCGCGACCATCAAGCGCTTCCTGGCGATTGCGGGCGATCCCGACGACGCGGTCGCGCAATTGCGCGCGCTGGCTGGCGAGGCCAAGCTGAACCTTGCCGCTGCGATCGACCAGCTCGAGAGCCGGATCGGCTTCATGGCCGCGCGCGGCATCGACATCCGAAAGACCCGGTTCTCCACCGCCTTCGGCCGCGGCCTCGACTATTACACCGGCTTCGAGTTCGAGCTGCACGCCAAGGGCAACGGCGCCGAACCGCTGGTCGCCGGCGGGCGCTATGACGGGCTGATGACGCAGCTCGGCTCGGCGGCTCCGATCCCCGCGGTCGGCTTCTCGGTCTGGATCGAGGCGATGACCCGGCATGGCCAGGCCACCTCCTTCGGAGCCGCCCAATGAGCACGCCCTTCGTCGTCGCCGTGCCCTCCAAGGGGCGGCTGCAGGAAAACGCCGAAAGCTTCTTCGCCCGCGCCGGGCTGACCTTGTCGAAGGCCGGCGGCGCCCGCGACTATCGCGGCACCATAGCCGGCGTCGACAATGTCGAGATCGCCTATCTCTCGGCGAGCGAGATCGCGGCCAATCTGGCTCGCGGCTCAGTGCATCTCGGTGTCACCGGCGAGGACCTGGTGCGCGAGAGCATTCCCGATGCCGACAAGCGCGTGCTGATGATCGAAGGCCTCGGCTTCGGCTTTGCCAATGTCGTGGTCGCGGTGCCGCAGGCGTGGATCGACGTCCGCACCATGGCCGATCTCGACGACGTCGCAAGCGGCTTCCGCGAGCAGCACAATCACCGCATGCGGGTGGCGACCAAATACATCAATCTGACGCGCGGCTTCTTTGCCAAACACGGCGTCGGCGACTACCGCATCGTCGAAAGCGCCGGCGCCACCGAGGGCGCGCCCGCCGCCGGAACCGCCGAACTGATCGTCGATATCACGACAACCGGGGCGACGCTTGCCGCCAACGGGCTCAAGGTGCTCGACGACGGCGTCATGCTGCGCAGCCAGGCCAATCTGGTGGCGTCCAAGGATGCCGACTGGTCGAAGGGCGCCCGCGAGACCGCGCGCGTGATCCTCGACCATATCGCTGCGCGCGCCCGCGCCAGCAAGTATCGCGAGGTCCGCACCCGCTTCGCCGGCTGCAACGATGCGCTGCTGTCGGAGGCGCATAACCGCTTCGGCGTGGTCACCCCGTTCGGCGGCCCGACCTCGTCGGGCATGCTTACGCTGCACTGCCCACCGGGCAAGCTTTACGCGCTCGGCAGCTTCCTGCGCGAGCACGGCGCCGAAACCGTGTCGGTGGTGTCGCTGGACTATGTGTTCGACCGCGAGAACCCGCTGTTCGCCAGGCTCGAGGCGTTCCTGCGACAGTGAGGCGGCCACGCCGTTCATGTTGGCGACAGCTACCCTGCGGTACCATATTGTGTTCGAGGGATCTCTCGTTTTGACGCGGTTTCTTCGTGCGAGGCGGAAGGCCATTTCGCTCGAAAACGCTCTAGTTCTGGAACCTGACCGATGATGCTGGGCTCTGACGTTTCCAGCCTGACCACGACCGCCAAGACCGCCGCCGGGCAGGGTCTGTCGATCGTCGTGCCCGTCTACAACGAGGCGGCCGGGCTTGCTGCGTTGCATGAGCGGCTGATCAACCTCGCCAGGACGCTGCGCGCCCGCTATGGCCTCGCCTGCGAGGTGATCTATGTCGATGACGGCAGCGCGGACAACACGCTGATGATCGCGCGCGGCCTGCCCGCCGACGGGCTCGACCTGCAGGTGGTGTCGCTGTCGCGCAATTTCGGCAAGGAGGCGGCGCTGATGGCCGGCCTCGACCACGCCCGCCGCGGCGCGGTGCTGTTCATGGATGGCGACGGCCAGCATCCGCCGACGCTGGTGGAGCAACTGGTCGCGCACTGGATCGATGACGGCTACGACGTGGTCTACACGGCGAAGGCGCATCGCGACAATGAATCGGCCGCGCGGCGGCTGGCCGTGCGCGGCTTCTACGCGCTGATCAACTGGGGCGCCCGGCAGCAGATCCCGGAGGATGCCGGCGACTTCCGTCTGCTGTCGCCGCGCGCGGCCGCGGCGCTGCGGCAATTGCCGGAGCGCAACCGCTTCTTCAAGGGCCTCGCCAGCTGGATCGGCTTCCGGCAGATCCGCGTCGATTACGAGCCGGCGCCGCGCGCGCATGGCGTCACCACCTTCAATGCCGGCCGGCTGATCGGCCTGTCGATCGAGGGCCTGACCTCGTTCTCGGTGGCGCCGCTGCGCTTCGCCAGCCTGCTCGGCGCGCTGCTCGCCGGCGTGGCGTTCCTGTTCGGCCTCTCGATCCTGTGGGAAGTGCTGACCACCGGCAAGCAGGTCCCCGGCTATCCGTCGCTGATGATCGGCATGATGACGATCGGCGGCGTGCAGCTGATCATGATCGGCATCGTCGGCGAATATATCGGCAAGATCCTCTCCGAGCTGAAGGCGCGGCCGATCTACTTCGTCGCCGAGCACACCGAGAAGCACGCCGACGGCGGCGCGGCGCAAAATGCCTCCGAGCGGACCGCCGCGGAATGAACACCGATACGCCGCGCCGGATCTGGCTGTGTGCTGACGATTATGGCTTGAGCGACGGCGTCAACCGCGCGATCCGCGACCTGATCGAGCGCGGCCGCCTCAATGCGACGTCGGTGATGACGGTGACGCCGGCGATCGGCCGGGAGGCGGCGGCCGCGCTCGCGGCATCGGTGGCGGACAGCCCGCGCTGCGCGATCGGGCTGCATGTGACGCTGACCGCGCCGTTCCGGCCGCTGACGATGCATTTCCGCCCGCTCGACGGCGACATGTTCCTGCCCTTCCCGCGGCTGCTGCGCGCCGGGCTGATGCATCGGCTCGACGCCGAACTGGTCCATGCCGAGGTGCTGGCGCAGCTCGACGCCTTCCATGATCTGTTCGGCCGCGCACCCGACTTCGTCGACGGTCACCAGCACGCGCAGCTGTTCCCGCAGGTGCGCGACGGCTTCCTGCGCGCCGTGAAGGAGCGCGCGCCGGGCGCCTGGGTGCGGCAGTGCGGCCGCGAAGGCCCGCTGGCGCGCCAGCTGGCGGCGCCGAAGGCGCTGGTGCTGAACGTGCTCAGCACGCAATTCCGGATCAAGGCGCAGCGAGCAGGCCTGCGGTTCAATCCGGCCTTCGCCGGCGCCTATGATTTTACGCGCGGCAATGATTTCGCGGCGCTGATGCAGGGCTTCCTCGACGGCATGCCGGAGGACGGGCTCGTGATGTGCCATCCCGGTTTCGTCGATGAAACGCTGAAGAGCCTCGACCCGCTGACGACGCAGCGCGAGACCGAACATGCCTATCTGGCAGGCGTCAATTTCCCCGCGCTGCTGGCCCTGAATAAAGTTACACTGGCCTGATAGGGTTCACGAAAAGCGGCCGGTCGTATTGTCGCATACATAAATTTAATTCTGGCCCCCACTCCTTGCGCCACAAACCCCGTCCTACATCTCGGACGCGCCGATTCGATCGACGCGATGGAGAACGCCATGACACCGCAAGAACGCCAACTGATCGACGATCTCTTCGACCGGCTCGCCAAGCTGGAGAATGCCCCGCGCGACGGCGAGGCCATGTCCGCGATCATGCAGGGCCTGCGCAGCGCGCCGAATGCGGTCTACGTGCTGGTGCAGACCGCGCTGGTGCAGGACGAGGCGCTGAAGCGCGCCCACGACCGGATCCAGGAACTCGAGGCCGCGGTCGGCCAGCAGCAGGGAGCCCAGCAGCAGGGCGGCGGTTTCCTCGATTCGATGCGCGATGCGATCTTCGGCGGACAGGGCCAGCAACATGGTTCGGTGCCGCCGGTGCGGGCACCCGACATGGGCGGCCGCGATCCGGGCAGCCGCCCGGTCTGGAACTCGGGCCAGGCGATGCAGCAGGCCGGCGGCGGCTATGGCCAGCCTTACGGCCAGCCCGCGCAACCCTACGGCCAGGGCTATGGCGGCCCGCAGCCGCCGGCGCTCGGCGGCGCGCCGGGTGGCGGTGGCGGCTCGTTCCTCGGCACGGCGGCGGCGGCCGCGGCCGGCGTGGTCGGCGGCGGACTGTTGCTCTCCAGCATCCGCGGCATGATGGGTGGCGGCAGCCACCAGTCGATGGCCGATGCCGGCGGCCTCGGCGGCGGTTCGCGTCCCTGGGGCGGCGACCAGTCGTCGAGCGACCTCGCGCGCGACGCCGGGGTCAACGACATCGGCTCCAACCGCGACAGCGGCTCGCGCGCTGGCGCGTTCGACCAAGCGCAGGCCGACCGGGACAGTGACGATGATCAAGACGCCGACGACTTCGACAATGATGACGACGGCTTCGATGGTGGCGGCGACGGCGACGACAGCAATTACGCGTAAGCGTCTCACCTGAAACACAAACGGCCGCTCCATCGAGCGGCCGTTTTCATTTGATCAGTCGTAGCCTGGGCAGAAGCTGTTCTCCTTCCCCCTGAAAGGGGGAAGGTCGGGATGGGGGTCAGCCACAAACGCCGCTGCTCGTGGAGAGAGATGATCCCCACCCGCTTTGCTCTGTTGAGCAAAGCGACCTCCCCTTTTCAAGGGGAGGTTGACGCATCGTGCGGCTCGCTGTCCCGGATTTCGCTTCGCTCCATCCGGGCTACAACTTCACATCACAACGACCCTGGCCCCGACATTGACGCGGCCGTAGAGGTCGATGACGTCCTCGTTGCGCATCCGGATGCAGCCGGATGAGACGTTGGTGCCGATCGTCCAGGGCTCGTTGGAGCCGTGGATGCGATAGAGCGAGGAGCCAAGATACATCGCGCGGGCGCCGAGCGGATTTTCCGGGCCGCCTTCCATGTGCCGCGGCAGATCGGGACGGCGCGCCAGCATTTCCGGCGGCGGCGTCCAGGCCGGCCACTCCTTCTTCGCCGAGATCGTCTTGACGCCGGCCCAGGTGAAGCCGGGCCGGCCGACGCCGATGCCGTAGCGCAGCGCGCGGCCGTCGCCCTGCACCAGATAGAGAAACTTGTTCGGCGTATCGACGACGATGGTGCCGGCGCTTTCCTTGCCGCTATAGTCGACCAGTTGCTTCTCGTATCTCGGATCGAACGGACGCTGCGCCGGATCGCCCGCGGCCTCTTCCTGCTGCCGGAGCATCTGCTGCTGCGGATCCATCGGCGGCAGCTGACGGTTGCCGTAATAGCCAGGCTGCTGCTGATACGGCTGTGGCGAATAACCCTGCGACGACGGCGCATCGCCGAACAGGAATTCGATGAAGCCGCCGCCCATGTTGGAGCGCTGCGGCTGCACATAGGCGGTGCGCATCGGCGGCTGCGGAGCGCCCTGATTGGCATAGATGACGGCGGGCCCGGCGGGCGCTGCCGCGTCGATCGCCATGGCGCGATGGGGAACGGCAATAAGAGAAGACGCGCCGGCGAGCAGCGCAAGCGTGGTTTTCCTGAACATCGACGTACTCTGTACTGGTTTCGTCGTGACGTGATGCGCGCGGCGCCGACTTTGCGCCGTTGCACGTGGTCAATAAGCAATGAAAACCGCATCGGTTTGGTAAACGGAGCGGTCGTTTCGATTCACCACATCGGCAATGGAGCGCGGTTTTCCCCGACAGCGTTTATTTTGCGTGAACGGCGCGGCAGCATGGTTAATCGCAGGTAGCGCCGCGCTTGCGCGCTATCCGCGCAAACAGTTCCGGCGTGAACCTGACGTTAAATCCGCTCTGTCTAGAACGGACTTCAGTGAAGGGGCGGGAATGAAAATCATGTCAGTGAAGCGCAAGCGTTTTCGTGTCGAGCAGGCGATGGGTGAGGTTGTGATGCCGGAGCCGGATGTTACGGGCGGCGCCGATCTCGGTCCGATGCATCGCGAGATCATGGCCGAGCTTCGCTCGATCCGCGCCCAGATGGCCGCAGCCCCGGCACAGCGCACCGGCGACAGCGTCGATGCGGCGGTCGCCCGCGAAGTCGCCGAGACCCACGCGCTGCTCGAGACCTACCGTGCGCAGGTCGAACAGTGCGAGAAGCTCAAGGTCGAGCTCGACCTGATCCACGACGCGATCAGCCGCACCAAGCGCGAGATCGCCGTGCTGCACGGCAAGAGCTTCAACGGCGAGGAGATGGCCAAGGTCAATGGCGAGCTCGGCGCCGTGGTCGGCGGCACCGAACAGGCCACCCAGCAGATCCTCGAGGCGGTGGAGGCGATCGACCAGGCCGCGTCCGCGCTCGCCAACAACGTCACGCCCGACCAGCAGAAGCGGCTCAGCGAAGATATTCAGGAGCGCGTGGTCTCGATCTTCGAGGCCTGCAACTTCCAGGACCTCACCGGCCAGCGCATCAGCAAGGTGATGCAGACGATGAAGTTCATCGAACAGCACATCAACGAGATGATGAACATCTGGGGCGGCGTCGACGCCATCAAGTCGCACGTCCCGGCGATCGTCGACACCCGCGAGGGCGATGCCCGCCTGCTCAACGGTCCGAAGCTCGACGGCGACGCCGGCCACGCCTCGCAGGACGACATCGACGCGATGTTCAACTGAGGTTCGTCAGATCAACACGAAAAACGCCGGCCCTCGGGCCGGCGTTTTGTTTGAGCGATGGTGCAACTCCCGCGAGGATCGCCGCCTCGCCCTCCGCGCAAGCCGATGGTCGCAACGCGTCGGATCGGTCAAGGCGACTTACCAATCGCAGCATTCTTTATCCTCCGTCGCCATACAACATCGCCATACTGGCTGCCGGCTGGCTCGCCATCTCGCTCACGCTCGGAGCGGTGGTTGCGCACGCCGTATTCCGGCGCGGTCGCGTCGCCTATCATCGGATCATCGGCGCGGCCCTGCTGTATCTGCTGATCGGGCTCGGCTTCGGGACGCTATTCGTCTTCCTCGGGTTGTGGTTTCCGGATGCATTCAAGGGAATGAATTTCGAGGATGACTCAGCCCCTGCGAGCTCGGTCTATTATCTCAGCTTCGTCACGCTCACTTCTACCGGCTACGGGGACATCATCCCTGTGCACCCGCTAGCGCGCATTGTGCAATGTCGAGAGCGTGATCGGCCAGCTTTACCCGGCCACGCTGCTGGCGAGGCTCGTTACGCTCGAACTGAGAGACCAGGGCTCATAAGGCTTGTATTTCACGCTGCGAACCCGGCTCGCGCTACTTCGGGCTTCGGGCGACCGAGCCTCGCTCCCTTGGCACAAACCGCCCTATCGCCTTCAAGTTTTCCGACGTAGATTAGGTGCCCGATAGAAGGGATCGTTCATGGCACCCGGGTGCTTAAAACCGAACCCGTCAAATCACGTCCTCTATGACGAGAAGAGCTTGCTGCGACATCGAGCCGCGGCACCTCCCATCGGCGCTGCAAAAGTCGGATCGGCTCGCCAACCACAACGCGCATTTCAATCGAGCAAATTGCCTCGTCAGCTCAGGCGTCGATGGGTCGAACCATCGAGCGGTGACGTGGTGCTCCGCATCACTCTGGCCGCGAGCGCGCTCTGGCCGATCCTGCTGTTGACCGTCCTGTGGCTCGAAGCTCAGTAAGGCACGGCAGGCCCGACGGATTGTCGCCGCTGATTGTCATGGATGATTTAGAAGCGGCATTCGACCGGATGCACTACAGTACTGGCGCCCAGTCGCGACCTGAACGCCAGTAGAGTCGTTCATTCATACAAGGCGCAGACCCCTCCCTGCCAGCGCACGCATCTGCGAACGGCTCGGCGAGTTTGACGGACGGTCGTCCTTGCTACGCATACACCATTGATACGCGTCCGGCCCGGACCGCAGCCGACGGCCACCGGTATTGCCATTGTTTCCGTCTGGGGGAGCGGCGCGGGTGTCATGGCTTGCGCAGGTGCTCCAACACACAAAGCGAAGATAAAGACAGCAAACAAGCGGATCATTGTGTTCCTCCATTTAATCCTTTGAGGCACCACAGCTCCACTCCATAGCGATGGAAAGGCCCGGCCTTGACTTGCGTCAAGGCTCGCAGGCATGCGTCCCCTCACCGCAGGCATATGCTACCTGATCACCAGATGAAGTTGCCGAACCACCCATATCGCGGACGTCGCTCCGCAAAATGCGCATAAGGTGACGGCGCGTATCTCCTGGCATGGGCATACTTCCGAGGCGGCTTGGCTTCCCTCGCCTTGCGGCCCGACGATTTTGGCCGCTCGATTTCGGATTTCTGCATCTGGGCAAACGCTTCCCGCTCGCGAACGATCGGGGAAGGCCCGACAGTTTCGGCCGCGGCTGGAGCAGGAATTTCCGCGACCTGTTCAGGAACGATAGTCGGGAGACTGGTGTCGTAAACGACAAGGTCAGGCAGCTTTTGCATCGAACGGATGCGAATGGTCGGACGACTCGAGTCGGGCTGCTTTGCCAGTGGAGAATTGGGGATGGTGGCATCCAGAAGGAATAGCAGCGCGAGCAGCACTCCGCCGATATACAGGAAATACCGCGCCACTGGCATGGATCGCTCCATCCGCCATTGTGCACATCGCCAGGCTTCTTTGCCCAAGGGCACGCATCTGCGCTGAAGCATGACTCAGCACAGCGTCAGGCGGCTACCGGCCGACGAGACCGCATTGACGTGCGCGTGGTCGACACCAGCGTCCCATTCAAGAACTTCAGGACCTTTGACATAGATCAACAGTATCGCGACAAGTGATGAATCAGTCCGATCCTCCGTCTCGACAACATGCATCTTGTGCCAGCGTCGACGGTTGCAAATCCGCTGGCAGGTTTGTTGTCGCGGGTGCATATTACTGCGTAAGGGAAATTGTCATGCGTATGCCGGGAGCCAACATTGGGTGCCGGTTGCATGGGACTTCCGGAATCATTCCGGTCGCCCAGCGCGAGGATTCGCATTTTCGTCCAGCGCCGGATCATACATTCGCGGCCGGCTCGCTGCGTGTGACCAACGTGCAGAGCCTCCTATTAAAAATTGGCAAGCAGTTCGTATCGCAATAGCAATCGCCGCAAGTGCAACAAGCGGCGCGTGGTGGAAGCGAGCGTTTGAGCTTGTGGTGAGGACAGCCAACCGCCGGTAAGCACAGCGCGAGGTCGTCTTTGAAGGTGCGACGATGAGCGCCGGGCTTCTTTCAATCGCGCTGATGGCGTGCGCCTTGCTACCGGATCACTGATTGGGGCGGAGCCACTGGAGTACTCAACACTGGAGATTGAACATGACGCAAAGAATTGTCCGAAATACTGCAATTGCGCTTTCGACTATCGCTTGTGCGACACTGTTCTCCATCACCTGGTCCGAGCGGGGCGGTCTTTCGGCGTCGGTCGAAAGTGCCCAGGCGCGTGTGGGCCGGCCGCTGACGCCCGTGAGCGTCGCCGGCGTCGCGCGTCGTCAGACCCGGCGCGCCGCGTACGGGTACGGGGTGGGCGCGGGTGTCGCCGCTACGGCAGCGGTCGCTGCGGCCGCCGCTACCGCGCCGGCCTATTCCGGCTGGGGCACAAACGATTGGACCAATTCGTATGCCGCCCAGACGGATCCCTACTTCGGCCAGCCCTACTATCCGGCACGAGCCTACCAGAGGATCAGTCCGTACTACGGATATGCCGGATGGACGGAGTACAAGGCAGCCAATGGTATCGGCTGCGAGCCCGGCACGATGACCAAGATGGCTGACGGCCGCATGTACGTCTGTCAGTGAAGCCGGCGCAACGGCAGCGAAAGAGGGCGGCTCCCTGAGCCGCCCTCTTTCACGATGAAGCAGATCAATCCCACGCGGCGACGGGTCGCGCGCGGCGTTGATCTACGTCAACATCGCCTCCCCCTTTTGCCACTGACGATACCTTGGGCCGCATCTGAAGCGGGCTCCATCACCTTCAGTTCACGTGCGATGAGGAGGATCACCATGCGTCGGACGAACATTTTTCCAACCAAGTCAGTGACGGTTGCGGGAATAGCGGCGAGCCTGATGTTGGGGTTTGCAGGCGCCGCTCTCAGTCCAGCACCGGCCAACGCCGTGATTTACTGCACGTATGTCGGTTATCCGGCAGGCTGCGTGGCGCGGGCAGGCGTTGTGCTCAGGCCTCGTCCGGTGGCGCGCGCTGCGGTCCGCCACAATGCGGGCGGCAATTTGAATGGCGGCGTCAATCGGGTTGGCGTGCGGCGATAAGGCCGTGTTTGCGGGTCTCCTTCCCTTCTCCCCTTGTGGGAGAAGGTGGCGCGGATGCAATCCGCGCCGGATATGGGGTTCTATCCGCTAGCCAGAAGAGGGGCTCACTCGCGGTGAGAGACCCCTCGCCTGGATTTCATCTGGCGATGCAATCCGGCCTCTCCCACAAGGGGAGAGGCGAACCGGCAAAGATCGGTGGAAAACTGATCGCCGGCCTTTACGCCCTCGGAGCGCAGCGGACGTAGACCATGTTGCCGTAGCGGACCCCGGCGTCCTTGTCGACGAAGCGGGTGATCATGACGCGGCCGTCGAACGAGACGATCTCGCGGTCCTGCTCGCCGGGCGTCGGTCCAGGCGGGCCGATATAGTTCTTGCCACTCGGGGAACCCTTCAGCCGCAGTTCCTGCGGGGTGGCCTGGTCGGCCAGATGCATGATGACGCCGCCGTTCTGGCCGGCGCCGATCACGTAAGGCTGCTTGCACTGGCCGCGCGCGGCGGCCTCGGTGCGGGCGCGATCGGCGGGATTCTGGAACGAGGCGAGACCCCAGCGGCCGACGATCTCATCGGCGCGGATGCTTGCGGGCATTTCGGGGGCGACCCCCGGCTCGGCTGGCGCCGGCTCAGGGTTCGACGACAACGACGGCAGGCTCATGCTGCCGCACGCCCCCAAGAGTGTCGTCAGCGCCGAAACAGCCGCGAACCGTGCGACCAATCGCGCGTTGAATGACCTGATCATATGCATCCCCCGACTATGTCCCGGCCGCACCCGTCCTGCAGCCAAGCGTAAAACTTAAGACGGAGCAATGACGTCTGACAAAATTACGTCATCGCTACGATTTGGTTTCTGGTCCACCATCCTATATTGGCCTCACCAAGGCCTTAACCCGTTTGCTTGACAGAAACTGCGCCAAGCCATATTTCCCGGCCCACAATTAGCACTCTCGCACCACGATTGCTAAGAGCGTCGGGCGTCCTGCCCAGCGCCGACCGGGCCGGCATCCAACACCGGTCCCGATGAACCGGACCTGAAACCGAGCCTCCAAGAGGGAACGTCATGGCTAAATCCACCTTCCGCCCCCTGCACGACCGCGTCGTGGTCAAGCGTATCGATGCCGAGGAGAAATCCAAGGGCGGCATCATCATTCCGGACTCGGCGAAGGAGAAGCCGTCCCAGGGCGAGATCGTCGCCGTCGGCCCGGGTGGCCGCGACGAGGCCGGCAAGCTGATCCCGATCGACCTCAAGGTCGGCGACCGCGTGCTGTTCGGCAAATGGTCGGGCACCGAGGTCAAGCTCGACAACCAGGAGCTCCTGATCATGAAGGAGTCCGACATCATGGGCGTGCTGGCCTGATCGCCATTCAACCGCGCGACCGCACCACTCGCATCGTCATGCCCGGACTTGATCCGGGCATCCATCACGCTTCCCAAGAGTTCTTACCAAGGCGATGGATCGCCGGGTCAAGCCCGGCGATGACGAGCGCGGAAACGGCAAGCGCGTCTCTCAAAACTGACAGGAGTTCAAACCAATGGCTGCCAAGGACGTAAAATTCGCCGGAGAGGCCCGCGACCGCATGCTGCGCGGTGTCGACGTGCTCGCCAACGCCGTGAAGGTGACGCTCGGCCCCAAGGGCCGCAACGTCGTCATCGAGAAGAGCTTCGGCGCTCCCCGCATCACCAAGGACGGCGTCACCGTCGCCAAGGAGATCGAGCTCGACGACAAGTTCGAGAACATGGGCGCGCAGATGCTGCGCGAGGTCGCTTCCAAGACCAACGATACCGCCGGTGACGGCACCACCACCGCGACCGTGCTGGCGCAGGCCATCGTCCGCGAGGGCGCCAAGTCGGTCGCCGCCGGCATGAACCCGATGGACCTCAAGCGCGGTATCGACACCGCGGTCGCGGCCGTGATCAAGGACATCGAGAAGCGCGCCAAGCCGGTCGCCTCCTCGTCCGAAGTCGCCCAGGTCGGCACCATCTCGGCCAATGGCGATGCCGCGATCGGCAAGATGATCGCGCAGGCGATGCAGAAGGTCGGCAACGAGGGCGTGATCACCGTCGAGGAGAACAAGTCGCTCGAGACCGAGGTCGATATCGTCGAGGGGATGAAGTTCGACCGCGGCTACCTCAGCCCCTACTTCATCACCAACGCCGAGAAGATGACCGCCGAGCTCGAGGATGCCTACATCCTGCTGCACGAGAAGAAGCTGTCCGGCCTGCAGTCCATGCTGCCGGTGCTGGAAGCCGTGGTGCAGTCGGGCCGTCCGCTCTTGATCCTCGCCGAGGACGTCGAGGGCGAGGCGCTGGCGACCCTGGTCGTCAACCGCCTGCGCGGCGGGCTCAAGGTCGCCGCCGTCAAGGCGCCGGGCTTCGGCGATCGCCGCAAGGCGATGCTGGAGGACATCGCGATCCTGACCGGCGGTCAGCTGATCTCCGACGACCTCGGCATGAAGCTCGAGAGCGTCACGATCAACATGCTCGGCCGCGCCGGCAAGATCGTGATCGACAAGGAGAACACCACGATCGTCAAGGGCGCCGGCAAGAAGAAGGACATCGACGCCCGCGTTGGCCAGATCAAGGCGCAGATCGAGGAGACCACCTCGGACTACGACCGTGAGAAGCTGCAGGAGCGCCTCGCCAAGCTCGCCGGCGGCGTTGCCGTCATCAAGGTCGGCGGTGCGACCGAGGTCGAGGTCAAGGAGAAGAAGGACCGTGTCGAGGACGCGCTGAACGCGACCCGCGCCGCGGTGCAGGAAGGCATCGTGCCGGGCGGCGGCGTCGCGCTGCTGCGCGCCAAGAAGGCGGTCGGCCGGCTCACCAACCCGAATGCCGACGTCCAGGCCGGCATCAACATCGTGCTCAAGGCGCTCGAAGCTCCGGTCCGCCAGATCTCGGAGAACGCCGGTGTCGAGGGCTCGATCGTGGTCGGCAAGATCCTCGAGAACAAGTCGGAGACCTTCGGCTTCGACGCCCAGACCGAGGACTATGTCGACATGGTCGACAAGGGCATCATCGACCCCGCCAAGGTGGTGCGCACCGCCTTGCAGGACGCCTCCTCCGTGGCCGGTCTGCTCGTGACCACCGAAGCCATGGTCGCCGAACTGCCAAAGGACGCGGCGCCGGCAATGCCGGGCGGCGGCGGCATGGGTGGAATGGGCGGCATGGGCGGCTTCTAAGCCTCCCCCATCCCTATCGAGATCGAAGGCCGCCTCCGGGCGGCCTTCTTTTTTGCAGTTTGATTACGATCGGGATGCAAGGATCATCTGATGTCCCGCGACGCCAAATCACTGACGTCAACGCTCGTGCTGTTCTACGCGATCGGCACGTTGCTCGCGGTCGGCGCCTATGCCCTGGACAGCATCGATGATCTTGCGGTCGTCTTGACGTTCTGGCTCAGGCAAACGCTGACGTTTGTCGTCCTCGGCGCGGGTTATGGCGTCTATTACGTCATTTCGGGTTCTGCCGGTCATCGTCCAAAAGCGCCGTTGCGATTTCTGGACATCTCGTTTCTGGCCGCTGCTTCCACGCTTGGGGTTGGCATCCTCGTGCACAGCTGAGCGATCCTTGACGCGACGGCCTGACAGTCCGTTACGCCACGCAGATGTCCGGCACCGCCACCTTCTGGAACAGGTGCGGCGAGGCTACCGCCGAGGCCGGATAGGCCGAGAGCTTGGCCCTGAACTCGGGGTTCATGAAGGCGGCGCGGAAGGCGGCGGTCGATTCCCAGACCGCGTAGTTCAGATAGGCCGGGCTCTCGCCGAGCGCGCGGTGCAGCTGGGTCGAGATGAAGCCCGGCTGCCGCTTCATGATGGCGGCGTCGTCCTGCCAGGCCTTGAGAAACGTGTCCTCGTCGGCCGCATCGAGCGTGAAGAGGTTGACGAGCACGACGTTGCTGGCATCGACCGCGAGCTGGCGGTCGATCGGGAAAGCGGGGTCCAGGGGGCGCATCTGCGGCATGGTTGGCTCCGTTCGATATGGTGTTATGATGTCATTCCGGACTGACGGATACATACAGAAATTGACATCATGGTGTCAATACGTTTATATGATGACAAATGCCGAATGCAAAACGAACGCCGGCGGGCGAAGCCCTGAGCACCCTGATTCCCGACCTGTTCAGGCTCAACAGCCTGCTGTTCACATCAGGCGACCGGCTGGTGGCCGGGCTCGGGCTGACCAGCGCGCGCTGGCAGATCCTCGGCGCCATCGTCGCCACAGAGCGCCCGCAACCGGTCGCATGGCTGGCGCGCGACCTCGGCGCTGCCCGACAGAACGTGCAGCGGATCGTCAACGACCTCGAACGGGACGGGCTCGTCGCCTTCGAAACCAACCCGCATCACCGCCGCGCCCAGCTCGTCGTGCTGACCGCCAAGGGGCGGCAAAGCTTCGACGCGGCCATGCGCCTGCAGCTGCCTTGGGTGAACGGCCTCGCCGACGGGCTGTCGATGAAGGACCTCGAAACCGTGAGCCGGGTCGTGACGGTGCTGCGCGGCCGACTGGAGGGCGGCGAGGAACCTGACGAACGCACATGACCGCGATCGCGGCGCGCGGCCGCCGTTAGGCGGCCTTCTTTTTTGGCCAATGACATGGAGGTTTGCTAGTTACGACGGAACCGATTCTGCCCTTCGAGGACTTATCGTATGCGCGCGCTCCCGCTCCTGCTGCTCGGTCTTGCCGTCACCTCGGCGCCTGCCCTCGCCCAGATGAAGCTGCAATCGAAGGCGGCTCCCGCCAATGGCCCCGAGACGCGCTATTTCACCTCGATCGACGGCCTGATGGACGGCAATGCCGACGTCGTGCTGAAGGAAACCCGCCAGGGCAAGACCGTGACCGCGGCCGTGCTCGACGTCTGCTATCCCGCCGACAAGAGCTCCGACCGCAAGGACCGCTTCGTCGCCAACCTGACCGTCAGCGGCCAGACGCTTTCCGGCACCGCCCAGAGCGTCGCCGACAAGCAGCCGGTCACCGTCAAACTGAACCGCAAGCAAACCGGCGACGGTTTTGAGTTCCGCGGCCAGATCACGATCGGCCAGACCGTGACCGAGGTCGCCTCGACGGACAATTCCGATCTCAGCGAGAAGGAATTCCAGGACAACCAGGCCACCGAGGACGGCATCACGCCGCAGCCGAAGGATTTCACTGACGTTTCGCCGGAATCGATCGGTGTGCGGGTGAAGCTCGATGCGGCGGCGGATTTCCTCAAGAGCCTGAAAGGCGAGGCCGTCGAGATCGGCACCTCCAGCCTTGCGGTGACCTGCGATGCGATGCGCTCCGGCGAGCAGACCATCAACCTCACCGTCGATCCCGAGCACGCCGGCGCGCTGCTCGCCAAGGCGAAATCCGCGCCCGGCGTGACCGCGGCCGGCTGGACCAGCGGGGTGGTCGAGATGGACCGCACCATCCGCTTTGCTGCCGCCGATTGGCGCGAGGGCGACAAACTCAACCATGACAAGCTGGCAACCGCGATCGCGGGCGTGCTGGCGAAGACGCTTGCCGCAAAGCCCGCCTCGGCGACGTGGAACGCGAACACCGGCAAGCTCAAGCTGGTGCTGAAGCGGCCCAGCGCGATTTACCCGGCACTCGGCCTCACCCAGAATTACGAGATCACTGCCCTGGTCTCGCCCGACAAGCCCGGCAGCTCTGACCGGCTGATGCTGTGGGTCTCGAGCCCCACCGTTTCGACATCGGACGACAGCGCCGGCGCCAAGCTCAATCTGTCCGACGATTCCAGCAGCGACGAGGAAGGCAGCGAGACCAGGGACGACAACGGCGCGATCGACGCGCTGCTCAAGGAGTTCAAGGGCCAGCGCTGGGACGCCGACAAGTCGGTGTGGCGGTAAGGCCGCCGCTGTCCTGAGTTAAGCCGCCTTCGTCTTCAGCGGCACGACGTTGTCGCGCACCGCCTTCGGGGTGGCGTCCGGACCGGACTGAAGCATCCCGTCGCTTCTGGCGAACAATTCGGAACGAGGCTCGATCGCAGCGCGATCGAGCAGCGCCCGCAGCTCGTTACGAAGTCCGTCGCCGCGCAGCGCGGCGATCGCATCGAAGTTGCGCATGATGTTCTCCTGCGTGATCGCAATCAGATTCTCGCATTCGTCTTTCGCGAGCCACCCGCTTCCCGATTCCGCGACGACGCTCGAGAAGCCGTGCTAAGCGCCATATCGACACAGCGGAATCTCGTCTGAAACTCGATCGCTCGCCCGATCTGAAATCGGGTGGTGCGAGACACGCCTCCAAATGTTCACTGCGCGCATCGAGAGAGCGCCGGTCGCGATACTGGCAACGCGCAAATGGAGACGAAGAGATGTCAGAGGAAAACAAGAACGTCGTCGGCCGGTGGTTCAAGGAGTTCTGGGGCAACCCCTGGAATCCGCGCATCATCAACGAGCTCGCCACAGCAGACATTGTCGTGCACTACCCGATGCACGAACCGAAGAAGGGCCGCGCCGCGGTCACGCAGTTCATGACCGAATTTCGCGAAGCCTTTCCGGATCTCAATTTCTGGGGCGTCGGCGATCTCGTCGCGGAAGGTGATCTCGTCGTCGGCCGCTGGGAAGGCGGCGGTACGCACACGGGACCTGCGTTCAGCGACTTCCGCCTCGGCTCGTTGCCCGCGGCCTCCGGCCGCAAGATGACGTTCGCCGGCACCACCGTGCTGCGCGTGCAGGACGGACGGATCGCCGAAGAGTTCGGACAGGAAGATGCGATCACCGCCATGCTGCAGCTCGGCCTCATTCGTTTGCCCGAAAGCGACGGAGCCGCGTCGCGGCCGGGCGGCGAGCTGCCCGCCGGCTGGAGCAACATGCCGGGATATCCGGAAGGGCCGCGCTGAGCACGGCCAGAGTGCATGGCTCCATCGACGATCGCATCATGACTACCCGAACGCGCTTGATGCGCGTTCGGGTAACGCAATCGATCGGCACGGTGAACTTGAAGGTCTCTAAGCCGCAGGCTTGCTGGAGGCATTCCAATATTGCTGCGCCGGCATCGTATCTCCCGATGCAGCGCCGGCGCGGTCTCGCGGCCGCAATTTGCGTCAAGACGGGAAGATCAGGCACGTCGTCGTGCCGTGCGCGAGCAATCTTCCCTGCTCGTCGGTGACCTTGCCTTCGGCGGTGCCGATGCGACGGCCGCAATTGAGCACATTGCCTTCCGCCCTGATCGGACCGGTGTCGGGCGTGATCGGACGCACCAGCGAGATCTTGAACTCGAGCGTGGTCTGGCTGGTGCCGGCATCGAGCGTCGACTGCACCGCAAGCCCCATGCAGCTGTCGAGCAGCGTCGCGGTGAGGCCGCCATGCACGGTGCCCGCCGGATTGAGATGCGCGTCGGTCGGTACCAGCGTGACGACGACGCGGCCGCGCTCGGCTTCGGCGACGTCATAACCGAGTGTCCGCGCGATGGTGTTGAGCGGCAATGCGCCGCTGGCGAGACCCTGCACGAATGCGAGGCCGCTCATCTTAAGCTTCTGTTCCGCACTGACGGTGCCGTAGCTCTTGGCCATTGCCGATCTCCATCGGGGTTGATTGCATCGTGACGGCTGGCCGCTTGCCCCGCAGCGACGCGGCGGAGCGGCCGTAGAGTTTTGCGAATGCGGCATTCATGCGCCGCGCGCTGGAGAAGCCGGCGTGCTGCGCCACCAACGCAAGCGGCAGCTCGCTGCCGTCGATCAGGCGCTTGGCGCGCTGCACGCGCAGCGACAGCGCGACCTGGAGCGGCGAGGCATCGAGATGCTCGGCGAACAGACGCGACAGATGCCGCGCGCCGACGCCGAGCCGCCCCGCCAACGCCTCGACATTGCCGCGGTCGAGCGCGCCCTCCTCGATCAGCGCCAGGGCGCGCTCGACCGTGGTCCTGGTGCCCTTCCAGGCCGGGCAGAACGGCGCCGCCTCGGGACGGCAGCGCAGGCAGGGCCTGAAGCCAGCACGCTCGGCCGACGCCGCGCTGCCATAGAACCGCACGTTGCGCGCGAGCGGCGTGCGCGCCCGGCAGACCGGGCGGCAATACACGCCGGTGGTCTTGACCGCGACGAACACGACGCCGTCCCAGGCCGGGTCGCGGCGCTGAAAGGCTGCATATTGTGCGGCGAAATCGAGCATGCGACCGCTATAGCCCCGCCCGCGCGCCGCGACGACCCGCTTTGCGGGGACGACGTCCGGAAACGACCGCTGGTGCGGAAGATACCCGGGCATCTACGGGGGCCTGCGACCAAAAGACTTCGTGCCGCCGCAGTTCGGTCACCGAAAATTAAGGCTCGATTTAGTTTCGAGGATCATGCTTCGCGCCATCGAACACAGGTCACGCCATGCAAGACCGCGAGCCGATCAACGCTGCGAACATCTGGCCGACGGATGTGCCGGAGGGTCATTCGCCGGCACAGACGGCGGACCTCTGGGATGTCACCGGCGAGAACCACGACGCCGCCCTGCTGCTGCGGGAGCCGTTTGCCGACCGCATCGGCACCGCGCTCTTGGCAGCGACCGCACTCGCTGCAAGCTTCGTGCTGGGATGGACCGGCGGAGCCAACTGGCACGACCTTGCAGCTCCCGCCCCGGTCCCGGTGGCCCAGAAGGAAGCGCCGGCCCCGCACATTGCGGAGGTGGCGCCGAGCCGAAAGAACGAGGGCCCGCGCCGGGCCGCGTCCAACGCCGACCCCGTCGTCACCGGCAGCATTCCCAAAACCACACCGGCCAGCCCGCGCCCGCTCGCCTTGGGCGCCGCGCCGACGACCTTGAATGCACAGGCCGCCGCATTGGGGCCGAAGCAGGCGCCGGCGGCGGCGCCGGAGACGCGGCCGAGCACCATCCCGGGATGGTCGGTGGTCGAAGTCCGCGACGGCACCGCCGTGCTCGAGGGGCCCGAGGGCGTCAAGATGGCCGCGCGCGGCGACGTCGTGCCCGGCCTCGGACGGGTCGATTCCATCGTGCGCTGGGGCAACCGCTGGATCGTCGCCACCGCAAGCGGACTGATCGCAACGCCCTGAGCGTTTTGTCTTGACGCGTTTCCTTGAACGCGAACCGCCGTCCGCTTCGCTTAACGCTTTAGTTGCTGTTGATCACGAAACGCAACGACTTGCTGCCGGTGAAGGTCACCTCGTCACCGTGCCGCCGCCAGCCCGTCATGTCGCCGAGCGCCGCCAGCAGATCCTTGTCCGCCTGCGCCCGCTCCGGCGTGCAGGTGCGGTTCTCCATCGCGCCGGGAACGAAGACGATGGTGTTGCCGGCCACCGAAAACTGGCCCTTGCCGCCGTCGCACCACAGCTCGAGGATCACCTCGCCATTGTCGCCGACCTCGATCGAGGGAATCCGCTTGGAGCCCGGCATGCGCGCGGCGTCGAGCGTCATCACGAAGCCGAACGGGAACTCCTCCTGGGCCCGCGCCGGACCCGCGCCGAGAGCCGCGGCAACCAGCGCCAACGCGGCGATGCCGCCGTTCAAACCTCGCCTCATCGAAACCATGCCAATCCTCGAAATGCGACGCGCAACTGCGGGCCCCTTCTATGGGAGCAGAACGCGATTGGCCAGATTGGCAACGCCGGAAAATGTGCTGGAAAAGCAAATCCCCGCGAGCTGTCCGCTCGCGGGGATTCCTGGTTCGCCAAATGCGTCGTGGCGCTATTTCAGCACCAGCATCGTGAACGGATAGACATAGGCCTGCAGGGTCACGAACAGACCGACCAGACACGCCAGCACGATCGAGTGCAGGAACACGTAGCGCAGGATCGAGCCCTCGTGGCCGTACCAGTTGGTCGCGGTCGAGGCGACCACGATCGATTGCGCGTCGATCATCTTGCCCATCACACCGCCCGAGGAGTTCGCCGCCGCCATCAGGATCGGCGACAGGCCGAGCTGCTCGGAGGTGATCTTCTGCAGATTGCCGAACAGCACGTTCGACGCGGTATCCGATCCGGTCAGCGCCACGCCCAGCCAGCCGAGCAAGGTGCCGAAGAAGGGATAGAGCACGCCGGTCGCCGCGAAGGCGAGGCCGAGCGTGGCGTCGACGCCGGACAGCCGGGTCAGCGTGCCGATCGCCAGCATCGCCGAGATCGTGATCAGCGAGATCGCGCAGATGCGGATGGTGCGGCCATACTCGGCGATCAGCTTGAGCGGCGAGAAGCCCATCAACAGACCCGAGATGATCGCGGCGATCAGCATGCCGGTGCCGGTGAACGACAGGTAGGTGAAGCCGAACACGGCGCCTTCCGGCGTCGGCTTGGCGGCCACCGGCGGCACCTTGAAGATCAGCTTGTCGAGCTCGGGGACCGGATAGTTCCAGACGAAGTTGGCGTTCGCCCAGGCCTTGAAGGCACCGTTGCCCCAGATCAGCATCAGGATGCAGACGATGATCCACGGCAGCAGCGCGCTCCACATTTCGCCCTGGGTCAGCGGCGTCTTGTCGAGCGGAGGTGCGGCGGCCATCGTCGCCGCCGATTCATCGCGGCCGCGCAGCGCCGGCGACAGCCAGAGCTGCCGCGGCTGCCAGACCTTCAGGAACAGGATCAGGGCGCCCATCGAAATCAGCGAGGCGCCGATGTCGACGATCCAGGGATTGATGTAGTTCGAGATCACGAATTGCGGGACCGCAAACGACACGCCGGTGACCAGGATCGCTGGCCATACCTCCTTCATGCCGCGCCAGCCGGCAAACGCCCACACCACCCAGAACGGCACGATCAGCGAGAACAGCGGCAGCTGACGGCCGACCATTGCGCCGAGGATATACGGGTCGAGCCCGGTGACCGAGGCGAGGCCCTGGATCGGCGTGCCGAGCGCACCGTAGGCAACGGGTGCCGTGTTGGCGATCAGCGACAGGCCGGACGCAGCGAGCGGCGAGAAGCCGAGCCCGATCAGCACCGCGCCGGTGATCGCGACCGGCGTGCCGAACCCGGAGGCGCCCTCGAAGAAGGCGCCGAACGAGAACGCGATCAACAGCAGCTGCAACCGCCGGTCCTCGGTGACGCCGCCGACCGCGCGCTTGAGCAGCTCGAACTTCCCGCACCTCACCGTGACCTGGTAGAGGAAGATGACGTTGAGCACGATCCAGCCGATCGGGAAGAACCCGGTGATCACGCCGAGCAGGGTGGCGCGGATCGACATGTTGGCCGGCATGGTGAAGACGAAGATCGTGATCAGGTTGGTCACGATCACGGCGATGATGGCCGCAATGTGCGCCTTCACCTTGCCGCTGGCGATCAGGACCAGCAGCGTGACCACGGGAATGGCGGCCGCGACCGTCGACAGCGCCGCATTGCCCAGCGGGTTGTAAATTTGATTCCAGGTGTTCATCTCGGGATCCTTCCCACATTTTTATGCAGCGCGCCGGCCTGCATGCGGGCAGGCGCGACTGGTGCGATTGCGGGAGTCCGTCGGAAAAGCTGCAGCCCCGGCTCGCGAATGAACGATCGGTAAGGATCGCTCACATCCTCGCGAAAAATCGAAGGTCCCCCGCCCCTCGCCGTTGTCCTCATGCTAGGATTGACTCGATTGCCGGGACAAGCCAACGCTTGCATGCCAGAACTACGACTTTAGTCGAGGACTACCCCGATTGTCCCGATTCTTCAGGCCTTTGCGGCCCCTTCCCCGGAGACGATAATCTGTGAACAACATTCGCTCGACGCTCGCGACGGTGTGGCGCATCGCCTCGCCCTACTTCAACTCCGAGGACAAATGGGCCGGCCGGGGGCTGCTTGCGGCGGTCATCGCGATCGAACTGGCGATCGTGGGCATCAACGTTCTGATCACGCAGTGGAACAACCGCTTCTACAACGCGCTGCAGGAACGCAATTGGGATTCCTTCGTCAGCGAGATCATCTATTTCTGCGTCGTCGTCGCGTTCTTCATCCTGCTGGCGGTCTACCAGCTCTACCTCAATCAATGGCTGCAGATCCGCTGGCGGCAATGGATGACCACACACTATCTCGGGGACTGGCTGCATCAGGCCAATCACTACAGGATGCAGCTGCAGGGCGACGCGGCCGACAACCCCGACCAGCGCATGACCGACGACGTCAAGCTGTTCGTCGACCGCACGCTCACGCTCGGCCTCGGCCTGTTGAGCTCGGTCGTCACGCTGGCGTCTTTTCTCACCCTGCTGTGGGGCCTTTCCAATGAGGCACCGCTGCACCTGTTCGGTACGGAATATTCAATTCCCGGCTACCTTGTCTGGTGCGCGCTGATCTACTCGGTGCTCGGCACCGTGCTGACCCATCTGATCGGCTGGCCGCTGGTCGGCATCGATTTCAAGCAGCAGCAATATGAAGCCGATTTCCGCTTCAACCTGGTGCGCGTGCGGGAAAACTCCGAGCAGATCGCGCTGCTGCAGGGCGAACCGGCCGAGCGCGAGCGCCTGCGCGTTCGCTTCGGACGCGTGGTGGAGAACTGGATCGCCCTCATGAACCGGACCAAGAAGATCACCGCGTTCACGGCGAGCTATAATCAGGCCTCGGTGATCTTCCCCTATGTGCTGGTGGCGCCGGCCTACTTTGCGCAAAAGATCCAGCTCGGCGGCATGATGCAGACCGCATCGGCGTTTTCGAACGTCCAGGGCGCGTTCTCGTACTTCGTCAGCATCTATCGTCAACTGGCCGAATGGCAGGCCGTGGTGAACCGGCTCGATGGATTCGAGGCAGGGATCGCGGCGGCATCGAACCTCGCCAAGCGCGACGACCGAATTCATGTCACGGCGACGCCGGGCGACGGCGCCGTCAGCCTAGAAAACCTAGTGCTGCGGCTGCCGGACGGCACGCCGCTGCTGGACGCGGACCGGTTCGGCTTCCGCAAGGGCGAGCGCACGCTGATGACCGGCCCCTCCGGCGCCGGCAAGTCGACGCTATTCCGCGCGATCGCCGGCATCTGGCCGTTCGGCGACGGCGCGGTCGAGATCCCGGCCAATGCCAGCCTGATGATGCTGCCGCAACGTCCCTATCTGCCGATCGGCTCGCTGCATGACGCCGTCGTCTATCCGGGCGAGGCCAGGCAATTCGATGCGGGACGGGTCCGCGAGGTTCTCACCGCCGTCGGACTGCCGCAGCTTGCGTCGCGGCTCGAGGAACAGGCGCACTGGAACCGGATGCTGTCGCTCGGCGAGCAGCAGCGGCTCGGCATCGCGCGGGCGCTGCTGCATGCGCCGCAGTTCCTGTTCCTCGACGAGGCGACGGCCTCGCTCGACGAACCGGCGGAAGCCGCGCTGTACAGGCTGGTTGCCGAGAAGCTGCCCGGCACCACGGTGGTTTCGATCGGCCACCGCTCGACGCTCGACACCTTCCATCAGCGCAATGTCACGCTGGTCCGCGACGGCGACCGCTTCATCCTGCGCGACGCGGTCAAGGTCGCCGCGTCGTAAACGGCATTAGGGGTCAGCCGCGGCCACGGCTTGCCGCTGACCCCGGCGGGGGCAGCCCACAGGTCTCGCGAGCGCCTTTAGCTATTGTCCGCCTTGTGCCGATCAGACCTGGCCGGCCAAAAACAAAAGGGCGGCAGATTGCTCTGCCGCCCCTCGATCCCCGGAGGAGAGATTACTTCAGGTTGGACATCGCGGTCAGGTCGACCGAGAGCTTGGCGATGCCGGCCGCGCCGCACCAGTTGGAGCTCGTGCCACCCGGATTGATCGGGGTGACGGCAGTGGTTCCGCCCGCGGTAAAGTCGCTGGTGAAGGCGCTGCAATCACCCTTCGACATGTCGGTGTCGGAGTAGCGCAGATCGAGCGTGAACACCTTGTAGGTGAAGCCGATGCCGATGTTCCAGGTGTTGTAGTCGGCATACTTGATGCCGTTCGGAAACGCCGGGACGCCGTAGAAGCTGTCGGAGGTGCCGAGCCACTGCCGGCCGAACTCACCCGACACGTACATGCCGACGCCGCTGCTGCCGAACACGGTGCTCGGCGCAGTGTACTTGCCGATGATCGAGGAGTAGTTGCCCCAGGCGCCGGTGTTGAGGAAGTTCGGCGAGTAGTATTCGTTGATGGTGAACGCCCAGTTGTCGTTGATGGTCCAGGTCGCCTTGCCATAGACTTCGAAGAACGAGACGTCCTTCTTCATGACGGCGAGGTTGGTGAGGGTGTTGGCCTGGCAGTCGGCGCTCAGCGGATTGCCGGCGAAGTCGGCCACCGCACCGCCGCCGTAGTAGCAGGTCCCGCCCGGATACAGGTAACCCCAGACACCGATGTCGAAGGCGAAGGCGCCGAAGGTCGGGCGGATACCGCCGTAGACGTCGACTTCAGCCGCGGCGCGGTTGGCGAAGGAGATGCTTTCGGTCGAAGTACCGACGTAGAGCTGCAGGTCCTTGCTGACGTTGTAGCGCGGCTCGAAATAGGCGGTGACCGACGGATTGTGGTTGGACTGGGTGACGCCGCGGAAGATGTAGTCGCTCATGATGCCGGCGCCAAAGGCGATGTCCCAAGGATCGAAGGGAGCCGGCGGCGGCGCCTTGACGGCCTTCACCGCCATGTCAGCTGCCATTGCCGAGCTCGAAATCATTGCTAGCGCCGTTGCTAACAAAGCCAGTTTCTTCATGACGATCCCCATCTACCTGTTCAGACAGCCCAGCTCCGGTGGCCCCCCAGGGCGCGCGATAACGGACTGCAACTAAATCGCGTGTGGCCAATCTGAGGCTCATGCACGGTACCGTGAAGCCAAAAAGACATGCATGTGCCGCCTTTTTAGGCGTTCTAGCCATCTTGCCGCATGTTGACTTGCGGGTGTTGCATTTGCACCACAATACCGCTGCTCTCGCACCGGTTGAACGTGTCCATCCGGACCGGGAAACGGCAACAGCCGGCTCGGCGGAAGAGCATCGGCGCGAATCGCCGTGCCCGTAAAAGCACGGATTGTCGTCGCACCTACGGAAGAAGCCGCAGCGTGGCGCGCTGCGGCTTCGATCAGTTGAACCTCGGCAATGTGGCAGCGGCCTAGAGCATTTTTGGTTCTGATTGAATCAGAACCGAAGCTCTAGATTCTTGTTTTGACGCGTTTTCTTCACGCGAACCGGTGCCCACTTCGCTCGAAAACGCTCTAGTGGTGCTCGCCCCCGTCGGCCGACCCGGCAATCCAGCCCGGCGCCGGTTCGTGGCTCGGTGTGGCCCAGCTCGGTGCCGGCTGCGGCTCGGGCGCCGGAGGTGCTGCGACCGGAGCGGCCGGCTTCGGCGCGGCAGCCTTCTTCGGAGCAGCGGCCTTCTTCGGCGCGCTCTTCTTGGCAGCGGCCTTCTTCGGCGCAGCCTTCTTGGCGGCTTTCTTTGCCGTTTTCTTTGCAGCTTTCTTGGCCGACTTCTTCGCCGATTTCTTTGCAGCCTTCTTGGCGGATTTCTTCGCAGCCTTCTTGGCCGACTTCTTCGCGGACCTCTTCTTCGCCGCTACCACCTTCTTGGCCTTTTTGGCCTTCTTGCTTTTCTTCGCCTTCTTCGACTTCGCCATCGTGGTCCTCCTGTTGCCGCTATCTGAGTCCACCGGGCGTATTGAAGTGATCGCTTGCCGGACGTTGGCTGCACCTCGAAGAGAGGCACCCTCCACTTCGCTTGTCGGGCATGATGGCCGCGCGATCGCTTCGCGTCTGTGGCAAGGAAGCGCCGGTCCTTCACGTTGCGTCAGGGCAAGGCTGGGGTCCGGATCATGCTCGAGTGGCAGTCGATCAATTCAATCCTGGCCGGGGACCTCCTGTCGCCCAATCGAGAAGCTCAATCGTGTGCACCACAGGAACTGACGTACCGCCGGCAATCTGAACCATGCAGCCGATATTGCCCGCAGCGATCATGTCCGGTTTGACAAGCGCAATATTGGCGACCTTCCGATCGCGCAATCTGCTCGCAATGTCGGGCTGGAGAATGTTGTAGGTCCCCGCCGAACCGCAACACAAATGGCTCTCGGGCACATCTTTCACCACGAATCCATTCTTGGAAAGCAATTCTTTCGGAAGTTGAGTGATTTTCTGTCCATGCTGCAACGAACAAGCGGAGTGATAGGCGACGGTGACGTCGCCTTTCTGTGTTGAAGGCGCGAGCTCGAGGCCAGCGAGATACTCGGTGATATCCTTTGCCAGCGCAGAGATTCGCTTGGCCGGCTCCGCGAATGTTTTGTCCTCGCGCAGCAGGTAGCCGTAGTCTTTGACAACTGTCCCACAGCCCGAGGTCGTCACCAGGATGGCGTCGAGCCCGTTCTGGTCCGCTTCCCTTTGCCACACTGTGATGTTGGCCCGCGCGCGTGCCAGCGCGTCGCCGTCCTGTCCCATGTGATGGGTCAACGCGCCGCAGCATTGCTCGTCCTTGACCAGCACCACCTCGACGCCGTGCCTGGTCAGGACATTGATCGCGGCCTGATTGATGCGTGGCGCCAGCACCTGCTGGGCGCAGCCCTGCAGCAGCGCGACCCGGCCGCGCCGCCGGCCGATCGGCGCAAACACGGTTCCCGCAGCCGGCCCCGGTTGCGGCAGGCCGCGCGGCGCGAGCGCCAGCATCGCCTTGATCCGCCGCAGCAGACCCGGGCTCGACGCACCGACCGATGGCGTCGGCAGCAATGCGGCGAACGGACGGGCGAGCCCGGCCAGGATCATGCTGATCCGGAATAGGCCCGGCCGCGGCAGCACGAGGGCGAGTACCCACCGCAGCAGCCGCTCGGTCAGCGGTCTCTGGTAATCCCGCTCGATCCGGACCCGGGCCTGGTCGACGAGGTGCATGTAGTTCACGCCCGACGGACAGGTGGTCATGCAGGCGAGGCACGACAGGCAGCGGTCGATATGCTTGACCACGTCGGCCGTCGGCGGCTTGTCTTTCTCCAGCATCTCCTTGATCAGGTAGATGCGGCCGCGCGGGCTATCGAGCTCGTCGCCGAGCAGCACATAGGTCGGGCAGGTCGCGGTGCAGAAGCCGCAATGCACGCAGGCGCGCAGGATCTTGTCGGCTTCCTTGATGTCGGGATCGGCAAGCTGCGCCAGTGAAAACTCGGTCTTCATGCAGCCCCGCCTCGCATCATCCGGCCGCGGTTGAGGACGGACCTCGGATCGAAGCTCGCCCGGACCCGTTCACCGAGCGCGGCAAGCCCGGCCGCCTGCGGCTGGAACACATCGACCGCCCGGCGCACATCCTCGGTGGCGCGGATCAGGGTGGCGTGTCCGCCAATCGCCTCGACCTGGCCGCGGACCAGCGTGGCCTGGGCGTCGGCGCCCGGCGGCACCGCGGCCCAGATCAGCCCCCCGCCCCAGTCGTAGATCACGTCGCCGCCGGTGGCGCGCGACAACGCCTGGCCCAGCGCGCCGCCAGAGGCCGGCGGGCAAACGATACGCCACACCGGCCAGGCCCCGAGCGCGCCGTTCGCCGCGAACGGCACCACGTCGCGCAGCGCACTCCAGATTGCGGCCGACCCGTCGTCGGCGAGGCTGTCGACCGTTCCATAGGACGAGAGCGTCTGGCTCAGCGAGGCCGCCCGATGTGCCGCCGACGCCGAAATCCCCTCGAGCCGCACCAGCGTGACCGGCTGGCCGGAGGCTGCGAGGCCGGCGAGCGCACCGCCCCCGGTCCGCAACGCCGAACCCGGCAGATGCGCGGCGCCGGAGACGTCGAAGGGCGAACCCAGCGCCGCCGTCATCGCCTTGTTGGCGGTGACGTCATCCAGCCCGCGCAGCAGCAGCGTCCGTTCGGCTTCCGGCTTCGGCATGACCTTAAGCGTGACCTCGGTCATGACCGCGAGCGTGCCCCAGGAGCCGGTCAGCAGCTTGCACAGATCGTAGCCGGTGACGTTCTTCACCACCCGCCCGCCGGTCTTGAAGCTGTCGCCGAACCCGGACACCGCGTGCGCCCCAAGCAGATGATCCCTGATACCGCCGGCCTTGATGCGGCGGGGACCGGCCAGTCCGGCGCCGATCATGCCGCCGATCGTGCCGGCGCCCGCGGTGCCGAGCAGCACAGAGGTGTCCATCGGCTCGAAGGCGAATTGCTGGTTCTTGGCGTCGATCAGGGATTGCACGTCGGCGAGCGGCGCGCCGGCCTGCACGGTGATGATCAGTTCGTTCGGCTCATAGGAGGTGACCGCATTCAGCGCCGAGACGTCGAGCAGCGCATTGGTCGCCATCGGATGGCCGATGGCGCGCTTCGATCCATGTCCAATGACCTCAAGCGGCTGCTCGCTGGCAACCGCCGCGCGCACCACTTCCTCGACGTCTTTTGCGTCTCTGACCTTGAGCGTATCCACGCCATAGCCGGTAGCCAAATTCGGCTCCGAAATCAAATGCGCGCGCCGAACAAATTTCTGAATGCGAGGAGTCCGGCGTCGGTGATTTCGACGGAGCGGCCCTGCGGCCGGCGCCGGATCCAGTCCCGTTGCAATGCAAGGTCGGCAACCGCAGCCCCCGCCCGCCCGGCCAGATGCGGACGCCGCTCGCTCCAGTCGAGACAGGGCCGGCACAAGATCCGCCGGCTCCGCGCCGGCGAACGCAGGTCGATGCCGAGATCGCCGAGAAAAGCACGGCCGCAAGCAGTCAGCTCGCCGGCCTCATGGTCGAGATTGAGATGGCCACGATCCCGCATCGCGTCGGTGACGGCGACGCCGAGCTCGCCGGCAAGGTGGTCGTAGCAGGTCCGAGCCCGGCGCATCTCGGGATCGATGCGCGGCGGCGGCTGGGACGGGTGCGGATCGATCGCGGCAACCGTCATCATGCCCTCGAGCATCTGCGCAACCAGCGGCGTAGCCAGCCGGTAGAAGCGGCGCGGACCACGCCGCTCGACCTTGAGCAGCGCCCGCTCGACCATGCGCGAAAGGTGCCAGCTCGCGGTCTGGGGCGTCACGCCCGCGACCAGCGCCAGTTCGCTCGCAGTCTGCGGGCGTCCGTCCATCAGCCGCGACAGGATGCTGGCACGGCCGGGATCGGCGATCAGCCCGGCGAGTTCGGCAAGCTCCGGTGCGATGGTCTGCATGGCCGGCTCCGCATCGATCGAAATATGCCCCTTGCGCTTGTCGCACGTCATGCCGCTGCAACGCTTCGATCATGATCGAAATGTTCACGACATCGACAATTCGACCATCACCGAACTGGGACGCCGAACGATCGACTATCTCTCGCGTTGCGGTTCGGCCGGCAGGACGCTTGGCGCGAATCATCTGGAGGCGAACATGAAACGTTCGGAAGTTTCGACCACGACGATGATCCTCACCCGACGATCGGCCATCGGCTCGTTCGCGATCATGGCGATCGCCGGCGTCTCGCCCTGGGCCGGATCGCAAGCTCGATCGGAGCACAGCAACGGAGGAATGCCAATGAAGCACTATGCGATGAGCACGAGAACCATCAGCGACGCGATCAACACGTCAGGCCTTCTGGTTGTGGCGCAATGGGAAGCCAAGGAGGGACAGGCCGACAAGGTGGCGGAAATCCTCGACGGCTTCCTGCCCGAGGCGCAGAAGGACCCCGGCACCAAGCTGTTCCTGATCGGCCGCGGCAAGGATAATCCGGCGCAATTCCTGTTCTACGAATTGTTCCAGGACGAAGCCGCGTTCAAGGCACACCAGGACAGCGCGGCTTTCAAAACCTACATCGCGGAGCAGGCGCTGCCGCTGCTCGCCAAGCGCGAGCGGTCGCAATACGCGCTGCTGTGAAGAAAAGCGCGGCGGGGAGGATGCTAGAGCGTTTTCGAACGAAGTGGACCCGGTTCGCGTGAAGAAAACGCGTCAAAACAAGAAGCGAGAGCTTCGGTTCTGATTCAATCAGAACCGAAGCTCGTCCTTCCCGCCGGCGCGGGTCAGATCGACGCGCCGCTGTTGCCGAGCGTTGCGCGCAAGCCGGCCCGCTCGGGCGGCCTGCGCCAGAAGCCGACGATCGAGATCCGCGACAGCACCGCCGCCTCGAGGCTCTCGACCTGGGTTCGGAGCCGAAGCGCGCGTTTCTCGACGAGATGCCAGGACACGACGGCGACGCCGAAGGCGAGCGGCAGGCTGATCAGGAGGTTCAGATACCAGTGCTGGACCGGCGGGCCGAAGGTGGCGACGCATTGCTGGATGACGAAGCCGTAGAGATAAAGCCCGTAGGAGTAATCGCCTGACGAGACGATCCAGCTCCGCCGCGGATTCATCAGGCCGAGATAGCAGGCGACATAGGCGGCCGGCACGGGAGCCAGCGCGTCACCGCGCCCGGTCGCCATGCCGGCGGCGCACAGCACCAGCGCCAGCAGGCACAGCGTGCGGTTGAACGGCACCTTGTCGCGCCAGAGGTAGAAGCCGACGCCGGCAAGGAAGCAGAACACCAGAAGGTGCGGGCGAAGCTGGATCGGCACCTCGTCCCAGCGCCAGATGTCGTAGGCGATGAGTCCGATCTGGACGATTACCATGAACGCCAGGAACGCCGGCCGGTTGAAGCAGATCGTGAGCACGGCGAGCAGCGCCAGGATGACGTAGCACCACAGCTCGTACGGCACGGTCCAGAGCTGGGCGTTCACCAGATCGGGCAGCGGATTGTGCAGGAACACGCCCGGCAGCTCGTAATGGATGTCGCCGACGATATTGAGAAAATAGGCGTGGAATTTCGGATCGGCGACATATTGCGCCAACGGCAGCTCGGTGAAGACCGAGCCGATGATGATTGCCGATAGCGTGGTTTCGACCGCGAGCGCCGGTCCGATCCGCAGCACGCGCAGGCCGAGGAAGGAAATCAGGCTCTTGCACCGGAGCAGGCTTGCGGTCACCAGGAAGCCGCTCAGAGCAAAGAACAGCGCAAGGATCATCGCGACGCCGATGCGCAGCGTGCTCTGGATTTCCAGCGCGCGGCCGAGCCCGAGCGTCACGTTCGTGCTGTGCAGGCCAATGATCGACGCCGCCAGCGCGATCCGCATGTAGTCGAAACCCGCGGGCCGATTGCGCGAAAGCGCCAGCTGATCGGCCAGGCTGGGCATCGATGTGCTCCCGAAGACGTGCATCTGCGGAAAATACCGAGCAACAGTCTAAGGCCGTGTAAATGGGTCCGCGCTGTAATTGCAGCGACGCACGGGCGCCGGCCACCGCGCAAGGATCGGTTAAGGTTATCGGCCGGCTAGGGCGGTCTGTCGAATTGTATCGACCGGCCCTCGCGCGTTGGTGGCTCTGGGCGCACGCTCACGCATGTTGGCCTCGGGGCCAATAGCTGACGTGGCTCCTGATGCCCTGGAAGCAGACTTGTTATCGTCATTCGGCAACCATTGATTTGATCGCGGCTCCGCCGGGAGAAACCACCACGATGCACATCAAACTGACAGCCATCGCGCTGCTCGCGATCATCGCGCCGGGACAGGCGGGTGCTGCCATGCTCACGGACGCCGAGGCGACGTTCCTCGACCAGCTCGCTACCGCAGCCGCGGTGCTCGAACAACGATGCACCGGCTATGAGGCCAATGGTGCCGGCGGCGTTCAGACGGGCGCCAGACTTCTCGGCAGCCCCGACGCCGCGATGGCCCTGATCAATGCGTTCGACGCGGCCATCAAGGCTCACGACGGCAATGACTACGATCCGCGCAAATTCCGCCCCGAGGTGTCCGAAGCGGCCGGCAAGACTTTCAAGCGAGTCCGGGCGGCGTTGATCACAGACCCGGAAGGGGCCTGCGCCGCCTATGGCGATAGCGGCGCGGCGTCGGGGCTACTCAGACGGTACTAAAGCGCGATGAGATTGGGTTGAATCGTCATCGCGCTTTAGCTCTTTGTTTGACCATGATCTCCGCGCAAACGCGTTCCGCGGTTGTCGCGAGGGAAAACCGCTTCGCACTTTTCCGGATCATGCTCTAGTGTGCTGAAGGCGAAGTTCGTGCGATTTCGCGGCAGCCACTTTCACGAACTTCGCATTCACAAAGCACACTAGAATCAGAAGTTTGCTAGTGTCCTTATCGAATCCGAAGTTCGCTCCGAAGGTGCGGCAAATGATACGAACTTCGGATTCGGGACACTAGAACCGCGGGATATCCGGGAAGGCCAGCTTGCCGGCGTGGACATGGACACGGCCGAGCTCGGCGCAGCGGTGCAGGGTCGGAAACACCTTGCCGGGGTTGAGCAGACCCTCGGCATCGAAGGCGCATTTCAGCCGCTGCTGCTGGTTGAGGTCGATCTCGGTGAACATGTCCGGCATCAGGTCGCGCTTCTCGATGCCGACGCCGTGCTCGCCGGTGAGCACGCCGCCGAGCTCGACGCAGCAGCGCAGGATGTCGGCGCCGAACGCCTCCGCCTTTTCGATCTCGCCCGGCTTGTTGGCATCGTAGAGGATCAAGGGGTGCAGATTGCCGTCGCCGGCGTGGAACACGTTGGCGACGCCGAGGCCGTATTTCTCCGAGAGGTCGCGGATCCGCGCCAGGGCCTTCGGCAAGGCGCCGCGCGGGATGGTGCCGTCCATGCAGAGGTAGTCCGGCGAGATGCGCCCGACCGCGGGGAACGCCGCCTTGCGGCCGGCCCAGAACAGATTGCGCTCGGCCTCCGAGGTCGAGATCTGGCAGGAGGTCGAGCCGCAGCCTTGCGCGATCGCCTCGACCCGCTCGATCAGCTCGTCGACCTCGACCTGAGGGCCGTCGAGCTCGATGATCAACAGCGCCTCGACGTCCAGCGGATAACCGGCGTGA
Organism: Bradyrhizobium sp. USDA 4503; assembly: GCF_054055815.1. Classification (NCBI taxonomy): domain Bacteria; kingdom Pseudomonadati; phylum Pseudomonadota; class Alphaproteobacteria; order Hyphomicrobiales; family Nitrobacteraceae; genus Bradyrhizobium; species Bradyrhizobium sp. USDA 4503. Next base: position 7,081,153 of record NZ_JBSRXS010000001.1, on the reverse strand, counting down.
ACGAACGCCTCCGCGGCGTGGATCGCGGGCTTGTCCATCATCTCCATGCCGCCCGGGATGATGCCGGCGCCGATGATCCGCGCGACGCATTCGCCGGCCGCCTCGACCTCGGCGAAGCCGACCATCAGCGCACGCGCCGTCTCCGGCTTCTGCAGGATGCGCACGGTGATCTCGGTGATGACGCCGAGCAACCCTTCCGAGCCGGTGATGATTCCCATCAAATCATAGCCGGCATTCTCGGCCGACTTGCCGCCGATGCGCAGGATCTCGCCACTCATCAGCACGATCTCGCAGCCGAGCACGTTGTTGGTGGTCATGCCGTATTTCAGGCAGTGCACGCCGCCGGAATTTTCCGCGACATTGCCGCCGATCGAGCAGGCGATCTGCGACGACGGATCGGGCGCGTAATAAAAGCCGGCATGCGCGACCGCCTGGCTGATCGCGAGGTTGGTGACGCCGGGCTCGGTGACCACGACGCGGTTGTCGAAGTCGATCTCGCGAATCCGCTTGAACTTGCCGAGCCCGAGCAGCACGCCGTCGGCAAGCGGCAGCGCGCCGCCGGACAGCGAGGTGCCGGAGCCGCGCGGCACCACCTTGATGCCCTGGCCCTGGCAATATTTGAGCACCTTCGACACCTGCTCGGTGGTATCGGGCAGCACCACGACCATCGGCGGCTGCCGATAGGCGGTCAGGCCGTCGGATTCATAGGCCAGCATCTCGGCGGCGCTGTCGATCACGCCCTCGCCCGGGACGATTGCGCGCAAGGCGGCCACGATTTCGGCGCGGCGAGCGAGGACGGCCTGGTCGGCCGCCGGCATCATGATGGACATCGTTGTTCCCTCGGCTGGGCTTTTGCCCTTCGCCGATTTGTTACGACAAATCAATCACGTCTGCACCTGTTTCAGTGCACCGGCCGAAGGTCGGATTGCCCCACCCCGCAATGGCGAGTTCTCTCTCGGACAAGCGGGCGGCCGCGAAACCTGTCAAAGTTTCGTGGCTTGTCCTGTCCAAGCCGGACATGCCACAAACGATCACTACCTCCCGGGACGAAACGAAGAGAACCCCATGAACCTAAAGACCTTGAGCGTGCTGGCGGTCGTCACGTCGCTGGCTTCCGCATCCTCCGCGCTGGCGCAGGATGCCGCCGCCGGCAAGACCTCGTTCAATAAATGCCTCGCCTGCCACGCAATCGGCGAAGGCGCCAAGAACAAGGTCGGCCCCGAGCTCAACGGCCTCGACGGCCGCCATTCCGGCTCCGCGCCCGACTACAATTATTCCGATGCCAACAAGAATTCCGGCATCACCTGGAACAAGGAAACCTTCCTCGAATACATCAAGGACCCGAAGGCCAAGATTCCCGGCACCAAGATGGCATTCGCCGGCATCAAGAACGAGAACGAGGCCAACAACCTCTGGGCCTACGTCTCCTCGTTCGACAAGGACGGCAAGCAGAAGTAATCGGCGGTATCGGTCGCGCCGTCCGCCCGGCGCCTATGCCGGGGCGGACGTTAGAACGGGGATGGCCTTTCTTCGAAACGCCATCCCCTTTCAGCGCGGCAACAGATTGGTCTTGGCGAGATCGACCACCTCGTCGCCGCGGCCGCTCATCACCGCGCGCAGCACCCACAGGCTGAATCCCTTCACCTGCTCCAGCGTAATGGTCGGCGGCATCGACAGCTCCTGCGTCGCGGTCACGACGTCGAGCACCGCCGGGCCGTCATGCGCGAGCACGTCGCGGATCGCGCCCTCGAGCTCGCCGGGATCCTCCACCCTGACGCCGTGAATGCCCATGGCGCGGGCCATCGCCGCAAAATCCGGATTCTTCAGATCGACCCCGGTCTCGATGAAGCCGGCGGCCTTCATCTCCAGCGCGACGAAGCCGAGCACGCTGTTGTTGAAGATCACGACCTTCACCGGCAGCTTGGCCTGGGTCAGCGTGATCAAATCGCCCATCAGCATGGCGAAGCCGCCATCGCCGGACATCGACACCACCTGCCGTCCGGGCTGCGCCGCCTGCGCGCCGATCGCATGCGCCATCGCATTGGCCATCGAGCCATGGACCCAGGAGCCCACCAGACGGCGGCGGCCGTTCATTTTCAGATAACGCGCGGCCCAGATCGTCGGCGTGCCGACGTCGGCGGTGAACACCGCATCCTCGCTCGCCTGCTCGCTGAGCAGGCGCGCCAGATATTGCGGATGGATCGGCTTCTGGCCCGGCTTGCCGCGGGCGAGATCGTCGAGCCCGGCGCGGGCGTCCTTGTAATGCGCGAGGCTGGCATCGAGATGCTTGCGGTCGGTCTTCACATGGAGCTTCGGCAGCAGCGCGGCGATGGTCTCGCCGACCTCGCCGACGATGCCGAGATCGAGCTTGCAGCGGCGGCCGAGATTTTCGGGGCGGATATCGACCTGCGCGATGTTGATGCCGGTCGGGAAGAACTGCTTGTAGGGAAAATCGGTGCCCAGCATCAGCAGCACGTCGCAGCCGTGCATGGCGGCATAGCCGGAGGAAAAGCCGATGAAGCCGGTCATGCCGACGTCGTAGGGGTTGTCGTATTCGACATATTCCTTGCCGCCGAGCGCGTGCACGATCGGGCTCTTCAGCGTCTCGGCAAGCTTGATCAAGCCGTCATGCGCGCCGGCGCAGCCGCGGCCGCAGAACAGCGTGACACGTCGCGCGCCGTTGAGCAGTGCCGCCAGCGCGTTCAACTCGGTGTCGGCCGGACGCACCACCGGCGCCGGCGGCAGCAAGCCGGCATTCGGCGCGATGTCGCGCTTCGGCGCCGTCCGCATCGCGACGTCGCCCGGCAGCACCAATACGGCGACGCCGCGCTTGCCGACCGCGGCGCGGATCGCGTTCTCCAGCATGTAGGGCAGTTGCGCCGGATCCGACACCAGTTCGCAATAATGGCTGCATTCGCGAAACAGGTCCTGCGGATGCGTCTCCTGGAAATATCCGCCGCCGATCTCGGCCGACGGGATCTGCGCCGCGATCGCCAGCACCGGCGTGCGGCTGCGATGCGCGTCGAACAGGCCGTTGATGAGATGCAGATTGCCCGGACCGCAAGAGCCCGCGCACACCGCGAGCGCGCCCGTGATCTGGGATTCGGCGGCGGCGGCGAACGCGGCCACCTCCTCGTGACGCACATGCAGCCAATCGATCGTGCCGCGCTTGCGCAACGCCTCGGTCAGGCCGTTGAGGCTGTCGCCGACGACACCGTAGATGCGTTTGACGCCGGCCTGGGCAAGGGTTTCAGCGATGAGGTCGGCAATGTTGTCGATCCGCATGAGAGGTGTCCTTTGCTGCAATCCGAAACCGCGTGGGCTGCATGATGTTCGGCGCCACGCGGCGGCGCAAGCCTTGCCGGATCACATTCGCGCGGCGCAAAGGCGCGGCAGCTATTGCGCCGTCACCGCGTCCCGCACCATCAGGCCGGCCATCGTCTCGATCTCGGACGCCACGAGATCGGGCACGACGTACTGCACCATGTGGCCTGTGTCCGGCAGCACGGTCAGCTTCGCGTTCGGCGCCGATGCGGCGAGCGGCCGCGAGTGGATGCCGGTCGAGACCGTCTTGTCGACGTCGCCCGAAATGATTGACAGCGGCGCCCTGATCTCGGCATAGCGCGGGGCCTATTCGACAACGGCCGCCTTCAGCGTGACGAGGTCGCGCGCATTGGCGATGAACTCGCGCGGACGCAGCAGGAGCAACGACTGGCTGTCGCGGACGAAATCAGCCGGCACCGGCTGCGGCGCGAACACGCCGCGCGTAGCCGAATTGGCGACGAGGAAACCGAGCGGCAGCGTGATCGTGTGCGCAAGCAATGGTCCGATCAAAGGTGTCGAGATCGCATCATTGTAGCGTCCGGCGCCGCCGCGCCACGGATAGGCGACAGGGGCGAGCAGCACGAGGCCGGCGACGCGGTCCGGATGATCCAGCGCAATGCGCAAGGCGAGTGCGCCGGCCCAGGAATGCGCCACCACGATCGCCCGCTCGACGCCGAGCCTGGTCAGCGCCTCCACGATCATCCGGGCCTGGATCGCGGGCGTCGAATCCGCGACGCGCGCGCGGGTGCTCCAGCCGTGACCCGGCCGATCGATCAGGATCACCCGGCGCGCTTTGGCAACGCGATCGCCGAGCGGCTGCATCGCGCGGAGATTGGAGCTTGCACCATGCAGCATCACGACCGGCGGCCCGACCGCATCGCGCGGGCCGAGTTCGACCACATGCAGCCGCGCCCCGGCCACATCGATCATTCGCCCCTGCGGCGGGAAGGCCCGCTGGATCAGCAGGGCGCCGAGCTGTGTCACCAGCGCCAGGGCCAGCCCTGCGGCCGCCAGCGCAATGATTGCGGTCAACATCGAGGGGATCCGAAAGGTCTTAGGCACCTGATTGGGCACCTGACAATTACGACGAAGCCGAAATCAGGTTTCGCGCGGATGTGCCCCCTGCCAGGGCATGCTCTTGTTCGGAAAGCCAATTGTCGATTATCCGGCTCGCGCCCCGGCGCGGAGTTGTCCACAATGCGCCCAGCCTGTGGATAGCGGGTTCATACCTGCGTCATTAGTCATTTCATAGATTGGCGGTGGCAATTTCGCCATCAGACGCGAGGCTTCATCGAAACCGGGACGCCATTGGAACGCTTCCTGGTTTGTACACGGTATCCACAGGAACCGGCGTCCGCATGACGAGTTCAACGGGAAGTAATCGGAGGAGTACCATGATTTCCGACCCTAGCGATGCGGCCATCGATCAGATCGTGGCGAGCTGCAATGGCGACCTGCGCGGCGCCCTGAAGGCACTGTTGCTGGTGAATGAGCACCTGGAGGCGGAGCTTCAGCAATTCTATGCTGCCGTAGCCCAGGACACCGCGTCCCGCGGCAAGTTCTTGCACTAGCCTCCTGCGCCGGACCGGACCGCGAGCAAGCATCAAGCTCGCGAGCAACGTGTCCATTCGCGGCCATCGCCCCACGATCGCGATCAATCGCACGCAATCAGATATCGCGGCCTTCGACCTTTTCGGTCAGCTGCTTGACGATCTGCGGCACCTTCTCGAGGTAGGGATCGACAGCCAGCGCCTTGCGGAAGGCGTCGAGCGCACGCTTGTCGTCGCCCATGTCCTGCATGATCATGCCGACGCCCGCCAGCGCGCCGAAATGGCGGGGTTCGCGGGTCAGCACCTGCTGCAGGTCTCCAAGCGAACGAACGTAATCGTTCTTCAAGTAGTAGATCGTCGCACGCCGGTTCCAGGCCTCGACATAGTCGGGCCGGAGCTTGATCACCGCGTCCAGCAGCTTCAGCGCGACATCGACATTCTGGGCGTCGATTGCCGCCTTGGCACGCACCATCAACAGCGCCGCGGTATCGCTCGGGGTTTGCAGCCACAGCGCCCAGATCCGCGCCTCGACATGGCGGGCACTGTCCTCGTCGGGCGCGGCCTTCAGCGCGCCGAACAGGAAATCCAGCCCGCGGGCCCGGTCGGCCGGCACCTTCGGCAGCTTGGTTGGAGCTTCAGGTAGTTTTTTCTGGGCCCTGGGCGGCGGGACCACCCGCGGATCGTCCTGCGCGACGGCCGCAACGGGCATGGCCAGAAGCGCGGCAATCAGGATCGCCAGCCGGCGGTTGGTGGGCCCCAGGAACTTCAATCCGAGCTTTAATCCCATCGCCGAAGTCTAGACGCACAACGCCGCGCTGCAAAGCAGCGCGGCGTCAAAGACCTGTGAAGGAAGGATCGGAATCGGCCGGCGATCCGGGCGGGATCAGCCTTGTCGATCAGATTTGGCGTATCAACCCTGGCGCGCCTTGAAGCGGCGCTGGACCTTGTTGATCACATAGACGCGGCCCTTGCGGCGAACCAGACGGTTGTTGCGATGGCGGCCGCGCAGCGACTTGAGCGAGTTACGGACCTTCATGGGACAATCCTGTTACTTCGAAAGGCCCGTGTTGGAGGCCGTACCTGATCAATGCCAATAATTGGCAAAATGGGATTTATCCCGACAAGCGGCCTGCCGCCCGGGACGGCCGGGTTCTAAGCCATCGGACCGTTAAATGTCAACCGAGATGGGCCGATTTTCGGGCCTGTCCCGGCCGGGAACCCGCGCCAGGCACCGCGCCACGCCATTGAGATCGCTTCGGAAACGGCGACGGCCACAATTATCCGGACCACGACGGACCCGCCGTCGCCTTTTGACGATGGCGCCACAGCCGCCGAATCGAGTTTTCGTCCTCCTCGCGCCCGCCCCCCGGCCGAACCGGACCTCGCGCCGGGCCGAGCTCGGCCCGCGGTCATATTCCTTCAACCACCACGGCGCTTGCGAAAATCATTATAACATATAATTATTTTCCATCACCAATGAACACGCCGCCGGGGAAACCGAATGCCCAAACTCAAACTGCCCGACATCGAAAAGGTCACCGCGATCGACATCCACACCCATGCCGAGGAGCCGTGCGGCATGCATGGCGACGACGGCTATGACGACTTCCAGGCGCAGATGGCCGACTACTTCAAGTCGCCGCACAAACATCCGCCGACCGTGCCGGAGACCGCGGCCTACTACCGCGCCAAGAACATCGCCGCGGTGATCTTCCCGGTCGACGCCGAGCGCGAGACCGGCTTCCGCCGCTACAACAATTACGAAATGCTCGAGGTCGCCTCCGACCATCTCGACGTGCTGATCCCGTTCGTCTCGATCGACCCGCACAAGGGCAAGCTCGGCGTCCGCGAGGCCCGCAAGCTGATCGAGGAATACGGCGTCCGCGGCTTCAAATTCCACCCGACCATGCAGGGCTTCTACGCCAACGACCGCATGGCCTATCCGCTCTATGAAGCCATCAATGACGGCGGCGCGATTGCGCTGTTCCACACCGGCCAGACCGGCGTCGGCTCCGGCATGCCGGGCGGCATGGGGATGCGGCTGAAATATTCCAACCCGATGTACATGGACGACGTCGCGGCCGATTTCCCCGACCTCAAGATCATCCTCGCGCATCCCTCCTTCCCCTGGCAGGAAGAGGCGCTGTCGGTCGCGACCCACAAGCCGAACGTCTATATCGACCTGTCCGGCTGGTCGCCGAAATACTTCCCGCCGGTCCTGGTCCGCTACATCAACTCGATCCTGCAGGACAAGATGCTGTTCGGCTCCGACTGGCCGGTGATCACGCCGGACCGCTGGCTCGCCGACTTCGCCAAGCTCGACATCCGCGAGGAGATCCGGCCGAAGGTCCTGAAGGCCAACGCGCGGAAGATTTTGGGAATCTAAGGGAGTATTGTCGGCGGCAAGCTTCGGAGGTGGTTCATGACGAACTTCACCGGACTTGCCACCCTCTTCGCACTCCTGATCGGAAGCGCAGGGCTCTGCTGCGCGGAACGCGGCGGGCAGCCGCCCGCGTTCGTCGAATTCGAGAGCCCGCTTGTAAGTGCGCAGCCGCTGCAAGGCTATCTGCGAACACCCGATGGACCGGGCCCCTCGCCCGCCGTGGTGCTGCTGCACGGCTGCGGCGGCTTCTTCAAGCAACTCGACGAGCGCTGGGGCAAGCGGCTGGCGGCCTGGGGCTATGTCACGCTCACGGTCGACCGGTTCGGGCCGCGCGGCATCAGCAGCGCCTGCACGGGCGGAGCGCCGGCCGCAACCGTCCATGACGCCTATCGTGCGCTGAGCTATCTCGCGCGGCAATCGGCGGTCGATCCCGGTCGCGTCGCGGTGGTGGGGTTCTCGCAAGGCGCCTGGCTCGCCCTGCTCTCGGTCGAGCGTGGCGCGATCGAACATAACGCGGCAGAGAAATTCCGCGCAGCCGTTGCATTCTACCCGCCCTGCCTCAGCATCAAGGGCGACATGACGGTGCCGACGCTGATCATGGTCGGCGAGCTCGACGACTGGACGCCGGCCAAGGAGTGCCGGACCTTGGCCGAAGGCCGCGACGACTACGGCATCTCCCGGCAGAATCATGCGGGACATCCGATCGAGCTGATTGTCTATCCCGGCGCCTATCACGGTTTCGACGTGCCGCATTACAGCACGCCGGTGCAGCTGCTCGGTCATCACCTCGAATTCAACGAGGTGGCCAGGGATCAATCCATCGACGCACTCAGGAAATTCCTGTATGCGACAATCGGCGGGCAAGAGAGATCACAATGACCATCAAGGCAATCGTCTTCGACGCCTACGGCACGCTCTACGACGTCCAGTCGGTGGCCGACGTCACCGAGGATGCGTTTCCCGGCTATGGCGACATCATCACGCAGATCTGGCGCATCAAGCAGCTCGAATACTCCTGGCTGCGTTCGCTGATGCGGCGCTACCAGGATTTCGCCGTCGTAACCCGCGACTCCCTCGCCTACACGCTGCGCTGCCTCGGCCTGCAATATGACGCCGCGACCTTCGCCCGCATCATCGACAAATATCAGCATCTGGCGCTGTATCCGGATGCGCTCGCCGCGCTCGAGGCGATGAAGGACAAGAAGCTCGCGATCCTGTCCAACGGCAGCCCTGACATGCTGAATGCGCTGGTGCGCAATTCAGGCCTCGACCGCGTGCTCGATGCCACCATCAGCGTCGACGCCCACAAGGTGTTCAAGCCGGCGCCCGAGGCCTACACGCTGATCGAGGAGGTGCTGAAAGTACCGCCGGCGGAGGTGCTGTTCATCTCCTCCAATCCGTGGGACGCCTGCGGTGCCAAGTCGTTCGGCCTCAACGTCGCATGGATCGAGCGGGTGACGCCGCAAGCGATGGCGCTGGCCTGCGTCGAAAGCGAGACGGTCGCCCCATTGACGATGTTCAAGGCTCTGCGTACCCAGATGGACGAGCTCGGCGTCGCACCCGATCACCGGATCCACGGTCTCTCCGAACTTCCCGCACTGGTGTCTGCAAGGTCCTGAACAACATGAGCCTCGAGTCTGTCCGCGCCTTCTTCGCCGAGAAGGCGCCCGAAATTTCCGTGATCGAATCTACCACGAGCTCCGCGACGGTCGTGCTGGCGGCGGAGGCCTATGGCGTCGAGCCGGCGCGGATCGCCAAGACGCTGAGCCTGCGGGTCGGCGACCGCGTGGTGCTGATCGTCGCCGCCGGGACGTCGCGGATGGACAACAAGAAGGTGAAGGCGGCGTTCGGCGGCAAGCCGAAGATGCTCGGCCTCGACGAGGTCGCCGACATCACAGGCCACGAGGTCGGTGGCGTCTGCCCGTTCGGGCTGAAGACGCCGCTGCCAGTTTATTGCGACGTATCGCTGAAGGCATTCGATGTCGTGGTGCCGGCGGCAGGCTCGACCCACAGCGCGGTCCGCATCACGCCCGACAGGATGGCGGAGCTGACTGCGGCCGAATGGGTCGACGTCTGCGAAGTCAGACCTGGGGACTAGTCCTCATCGTCGAACGGCGGCCGCGATGGCGCCGGCTGCATCGGCTGTGGTGCGCGCGGCCGCTGCTGCATCTGCGGCTGCTGCGGCGCACGGCCCTGCGCTTGCGGCTGTTGGGCCCGCCCCTGGGTCTGCGACTGTTGCGCGTTTGATTCGAACACGGCGCGACAACTGTTGGAAAGTTGCGGCGTGTTCTGCCGCAGGCAAGCCACGATGCGCTGCACGTCGGGCACCTGGTCGCTGCAGAGCCGCCACACGTCCGGTGTGCACGCCATCTGCTGTTCCCAGGTTCCCCGATACTCCTCGGCGACGGCGGCCGTTGCCGTGACAGCTCCGCCGATCGCTATGGCAAGGCTCAGGACGATCCGCTGCGATCGCATGTCGGGCTCCCGTTGTTCCAGATACTGGCCCGCGCGCGCATGTTCCCGCGCCGCGATTTGCTCCAAAGCTGCCCAATGAATGCGGCCAAGGATCGTTCGCGCGGACAACTAAAAGTGAAGAGAGTTTGTCCCGGGAGTTCCCTATTCGACCTTGCCGATCTTCTTCACCGCCGCGATCAACCGCGCGCTGTCGTCTGCAACAAATTTTGAGAACGTCGGCGCGTCCATATAGGCGACCGGACTGCCCGCAGTCTCGAAAGTCTTGATCACCTCCGGCGCCTTCACGGCATCAGCCATCGCCGCGCGCAGCCGCTCCATGATCGGCGCCGGCAGCGCTGACTGCGCGAACAGTCCCGCCCAGATGTAGAACTCGACGTCCTTGTAGCCGAGTTCCTTGAAGGTCGGCAGATCGGGGAAGCTCGCGATCCGCTCGGCGCCCCAATTGGCGAGCACGCGCATCTTGCCGTCCTCGACCTGCTGCTTGAGCGTGCCCGGCGCCGACGCCAATGCCTGCACGGTGCCGGAAAGCAGTGCGGTGAGCGCCGGGCCTGCGCCGCGGAACGGCACATGCAGCAGCTTGATTCCTGCGCTCGCCGCGAACATCTCCATCGCGACATGCAGCGTGCCGTACGGACCGGACGAGCCGTAGGGAATCTGTCCCGGGCGTTTCTTCGCATCGTCGACGAATTCCTGCAGCGTCTTCCACGGCGCCGAGGCCGGCACCGCCAGCAGCGTCGGGTCGGCAAGCACACGCGCGATCGGCGCGAACTGCGACACCTCGTAGGCAACCGGACGATCGAACAGCCGGTCGGCCTCCGGCAGCACCGCGAGCGAGGACAGCGTCATCAACAGCGTATAGCCATCGGGCTCGGCGCGCGCGGCCTGCGCATTGCCGATCGATCCGCCCGCTCCGCCGGCGCGATTGTCGACGATCACGGGCTTGCCGAGGATACGCTCCAGCGCGAGCGCCACCGGTCGCGCCGCAAGGTCGGCCTGGCCGCCGGCCGGAAACGGCACGATCATCGTGATATTGCGGTTGGGATAGGCGGCTTGCGCAAACGCGGAGTTGGCGAGCGCAGCCTGCGCAAGCGGCAATGCGGCAGCGGCGCGCAGGAGTTCGCGGCGGTTCATCGAGAGTTTCTCCCCAATCATCTTTTTTGGCGATCGCAACCGATCGCGATGCCGCAGTCAGAGCCGCGGCTTGGTCGCATCGTGCAGGACCGGAGCGCTGATCTCAAGCGTCCCGCGCGTCGCACCTGACGCCGACTGACCGATGGGGAAGATCGAGCCTGGTCGGCCGAGTGCATGTTGAGATTCGATCGAATAACGACGGCGCTGTGCTCCCTCTCCCCGTTCTTACGGGGAGAGGGTCGGGGTGAGGGGCTGCCTCAGCGTAAACGGCGACAGTTGGACTTGTGGAGGCTCCCCCTCACCCCGGAACGCATCTAACGATGCGTCATAGCCGAAGCTCCGCTTCGGCGTTCTTGAGAACGGCCGCCAAAGGCGGCCTATACCTCTCCCCGCACGCGGGGCGAGGTAAAGCTGAATCCGCTGCGCGATGTGATGCAAGTCATCTTGCTCTAGCGCTTGCGCGCCGCCCTGCGGGTCTTTCCGACCGACCGCTTGCTGGCCGCGCCGCGCTTGGTCGCGGTCTTCTTGCTGGCGGCCGCGCGTCGGACCGGAGCAGCCGCGGCCGGCCGCTTGCGCGCCACCGCCTTCTTCGGCGCCTTCCTGGCCGTTTCCCTCGCAGCTTTCTTGGCGGCCTTCTTCGCTGCTTGCGGACGCGCGCGTCGCGCGGTTGTCGCGCCGCGGCGCCGCGTGCTGCTGCCTCCGATCGGAACGAGGTGGTCGTCGGCGTCCAGTGTGAGTTGCTGGAGCGGAAACGCCGGCAGGAAGCTCGGGTCGTTGTAGAGCTTGCTCAAACTGTCCTGATCGAACTTGCCGCCCTGCCCGCGGTCCTCGCCCGCGCCGGCGCGCCAGGCCGCTTCCCAGACCCGGGCCAGGGTCTTGGCACCATCCTGCATGCAGGCTGCGGTGGCGTCCTTCAGCTTCGACCACAGCGCCTCGACCTGGCCGCTGCCCATGTGGGAGTTGAACAGGTTGACGATGGTCATCGGCGGCAGTCGCTTCACGGTCCGCTGCATCAGCGCGACCACGGCGACCGCAGCGTCGCGCCCGGTCGGCGTGCCGCCCGGAGCAATCTCCGCGACGTCGCTGGTCCGGGCGTCAGGAATCATCTTGATGAGATCCTTGCCGTGGCGGCCGATCATCGTGGTCTCGTACACGCTGTGCACCTTGGCATGCGCCTTGTCGCTCGGATCGAGGCCATGGTGGAATTGCGAGATGTGCAGCGGCTGGCAGGCATCGCCGATGTAATGCGCGACGATGCCCGCGGCGCAGACGAATTCCAGCTTCCTGTTGGCGGCGGCGTACTCGACCATCTCGTCGAAAATCTGCCAGACCCGGAACGGCAGCGCGCCGCGCCGGTCCTCGCCGATCCCTTCGTAATAGTCGTTCCAGACCTTCGGATCGACGTTGCGCGTCGACTCCGCGCAAAGATCGAGCAGCGTCTTGCCGTCCCTGCCCGGCTTGTCCATGTCGGCGAAGTGGTTGCTTTCGTCGGTGTGCCGGGTGAAGCGCCAGACCAGGTCGGCGACATCGGCCAGCGGCGAGAATGTGCCTCGCTGATGCGGCTTGAGGTCGACGAGCAGCTTGTCGTCGAGGCCGATATTGTCGGAATTGGCGTCCATCATGGTGGCGAGCTTGGGTAACTTCGCATCGATCAGACCGGTCGCGTAGGCGCCGATCTTGACGTGGCCCCATTCGCCCCAATACTCGGTATGGCCCGCGTTCCAGTCGCCGATCAGTTCGACATCGAGCTCACGGCACAGCGTCGACATGCAGATCCCGAGCGCGACCTGCATCGGGACCTTGCCGCTCGATCCGAACAATTCCTGGCCGCCCCATTCGAGCGCCAGGGGACTGAGGATCCGCGCGCCGCTGGCGTTCTTCTTGGCGTCCGGATCGTCGACAAACCAGACCGTGCCGGAGTCGCCCGGATAATTGTTGAGCGGCGTGTCGCCGTCGCGCGGGCCGATCACGAAATCGCTGACATATTCCACGCCGCCGACGGTCTTGTAGCGATAGAACAGGCCGAGGATCTTGCCCTTCATCAATCCGCTGGTCGCACCGAACGCGATCAGCGGCTGGTTGATGATGTCGAGACGGAAGGTGCCGACATTGAGGTCGACGACGTCGCCGACCTGGCCGACGCCGTAAACCTGTGCGGTCCAGCCCTTAACGTCATCGATGCGGACCAGGCCGGCATCGAGATTGGCCACCACGCGCGAGCCGGGCCAGCCGGGATAGACCTCGCTGAAGGCGCGCTTGCCGAGTTGCAGCGCATCGCTGATGCCGAGGCGGCGGTCGGTGTTCTTGAAGCCGGCGAAGATCTCGCGGCCGGCGGCGCCGACCACGTGACGGTTGGAGAGCGCAAACACCGTCTCGCCATTGGTGACGAGACAGCCGATCGAGCCGCGGTGGATCTTGCCCTGTATCATGGTCTGCACCGGAAAGCCGCCGCCGACCAGATCGCTCTTGAACACCGGCGGATCGACGGTGCCGGGACTGCCCTCGTTCGGATCGACCTTGACGACGCAGGTGGGCACGACGCGACCATCCGGCAGATAGAGGAACGGAGGCACCAGCTGGTCCTGCTTCTCGGGATGGTTCTTCAGCTCGGAGCGCTTCATCCAGTCGCGGACGAAGACGAGGATGCAGGGCCACGACCAGTCCTTGACCGACGAATTGAACAGCGTGCGCGGTCCGAGTGCCTGCGGCTTGGAGTGCGCCTTTCTTTCCGTCGCGTTGCGGTCGTTGTCCCGGATCAGATAGCGGCCGATCGCCGTGGCGTAGACCGATTGCAGATGTGCCAGATGCACGTGATAGGCCTCGCGGGCATCGAGCAGATCCTTCACCGACAATGACGTGAAGTCATGCTTGGTCAGATCAATCATCTGGTTCCTCCGAAAATGCGCTTTGCGGCAACACCGGTGCAGGACGCAGAAATAGACGATCGCGGCAGCCCTCGATCGTGGGTTAGTTCACATAAGCAATACAATTTAAAAGGGATGACACGAATGTGACGGGGCGGGCCGGATGTCCCTCCACCGCTCCGCGTGCGGATTTCTATTTCCGCTGCGCACGCCCTTTGGCGAAATGCTTCGCCAGGAAATCCGCCAGCACCTCGACGCGCGCGGGCCGCGGGCCGCCGGGCGGGGTGACGAGATGCACGGCGCCCTCGGGCTGCTTCCAGCCTTTCAGGATCACCTCGACCTCGCCCCGCGCGATCGCGTCGCCGACGATGAAGTCGGGCAGATCGGCGATGCCGAGACCGGCGAGCAGCGCGGGCATCACAGCCTCGCCATTATTGACCCGGAGCTGGCCGGCGGGACGCACGCTCGCCTGCTCGCCCGACGCGTTGGTGTAGTGCCAGACGCCCTGAGTCGAGAGATAGGCGTAGCCGAAGCATTTGTGCTCGGCGAGATGCATCGGATGGGTCGGCCGGCCGTGGCGCTTCAGATAGGACGGCGCGGCCACCGTGTAGCGCGGCATGCCGCACAGCCGCCGCGCGATCAGTGAGGAATCCGGCAACCGCGCGATGCGCAGGCCAGCATCAAAGCCCTCGCCGATCAGGTCGACCGTGGCATCGCTCAAGTGCAGGTCGATCGAAACCTCCGGATAGGCCTCCATGAATTCCGGCAGCAGCGGCGCCACCGTCTTGATGCCGAAGCTCATCGGCACCGCGAGCCGCACCAGGCCGCGCGGCGTGGTCGATTGCGCCAGCGCCTCATTCTCAGCCGCCTCGCCGTCGGCGAGCAGCCGCGCGGCGCGCTCCGACAATTTCTGGCCGGCATCAGTCAGCGCCAGCCGCCGCGAGGTGCGGTTGAACAGCCGGGCGCCGAGCCGCTCCTCCAGCCGGCTGACCGCCTTGGACACCGTCGCCTTGGACAGCGAGAGCTCGGTCGCGGCCGCCGCAAACGACCGTAATTCCACGACTTTTGCGAAGATCGCGAGCGCCTCGAAGTCCGGCAGTTTCGACATGGGCCGCTGTCCTGATTGCTCAATACTGGAAACAATGAGTTTCAATAGTTTCTATTTATATACCACAGCCGGAGGCATATCCAAGTGCCATCAAATTCAACCGATGGAGAAATCCAATGACAAAGAAGCTCTCAGGCAAGGTTGCCCTCGTCACCGGCGGCTCGCGCGGCATCGGCGCGGCCAGCGCCCGTGCACTCGCCGCGGAAGGTGCGAGCGTCGCGATCAGCTACGTCGCCTCTCCCGAGAAGGCCGAGGCCGTGGTCGCCGAATTGAAGGGCAAGGGCGTCAACGCCCGCGCCTACAAGGCTGACCAGGCCTCGTCATCCGATGTCGATCAGCTGGTGAAGACCGTCGCCAAGGATTTTGGCCGGCTCGACATCCTGGTCAACAATGCCGGTGTCGCATCGGGCGGCGCGGTCGACGACCCCAAGGCCGACACCGCGACGCTCGCCCGCCAGGAGGCGATCAACATCAACGGCGTGATCACCGCGATCCGCGCCGCCTCCAAGCTGATGGGCGAAGGCGGCCGCATCGTCACCGTCGGCTCCATGCTGGCGGACCGCGCCTCATTCCCGGGCCTTGCCGACTACGTCGCTACCAAGGCGGCCGTCGTCGGCTACACCAAGGGCGCGGCGCGCGACCTCGGACCGCGCGGCATCACGGTGAACGTGGTGCAGCCCGGCTCGATCGACACCGACATGAACCCGAAGGACGGTGGCGAGTTTGCCGAGACGCAACGCTTGCAGCACGCGCTGCAACGCTTCGGCCGCCCGGAGGAAGTCGCAGCGGGCGTCGTGTTCCTGGCAAGCCCGGAAGCCTCGTTCGTGACCGGCACCGTGCTCAACGTCGACGGCGGCTTCGGCGCCTGATCGCAAAATTTTCTGGAGACGCCGGGCGCGGTGCGCCCGGCCTGCTCCTCAACATCGACATCAAGGGGAATGACCATGATCGAACTCAGACCATTCGCAAAGCTTGGCGGCGCCGACCACGGCTGGCTGAAGGCCAAGCACCACTTCTCGTTCGCGAGCTACTACGATCCCGATAATGTCAGCCACGGCGCGCTGCGCGTCTGGAACGACGATGAGATCGCGCCCAACTCCGGCTTCCCGGCACATCCGCACGCCAACATGGAGATCATCACCTATGTTCGCGAGGGCGCAATCACGCACCAGGACTCGCTCGGCAATAAGGGACGCACCGAAGCCGGCGACGTGCAGGTGATGAGCGCCGGCAGCGGCATCCGTCACTCCGAGTACAATCTGGAGCCGGCGAAGACCAAGATCTTCCAGATCTGGATCGAGCCGACGACGAAGGGCGGCCACCCGACCTGGGGCTCGAAGCCGTTCCCGAAGGCGGACCGTTCGGGCAAGCTCGTCACCATCGCCTCGGGTATCGACGGCGACAATGACGCGCTGCCGATCCGCGCCGATGCGCGGGTGCTCGCCACCACGCTGAAGGCCGGCGAGAGTGCGGAATACGCCGCCGACAAGGCCCGTCACCTCTATCTGGTGCCGGCGGCCGGCAGCATCGAGGTCAACGGCGTGCGCGTCAATGCCCGCGACGGCGCCGCGATCCGCGACGAGGCCAAGCTGAAGATCATCGCGCTCGAGGATGCTGAGCTCGTGCTCGTCGACGCGGCCTGATCACCACATCCACACTCGTCATGCCCGGGCTTGACCCGGGCATCCATCGGGCTTCGCAAAGGTTCTCCGTTTGATGGATTGCCGGGTCAAGCCCGGCAATGACGGGGTTCCTTAACCTCACCCTACTGCCAAACCACAAGGAGGCCATCATGGCCAAGGTTCTCGTTCTCTATTACTCCGCCTACGGTCACATCGAAGCGATGGCGAATGCCGTCGCGGAAGGCGCGCGCGAAGCCGGCGCCATCGTCGACGTCAAGCGCGTCCCCGAGCTGGTGCCGGCCGAAGTCGCCAAGGCCTCGTACTACAAGCTCGACCAGGCCGCGCCGATCGCCAAGATCGACGATCTCGCCGACTACGATGCGATCATCGTCGGCACCGGCACCCGGTTCGGCCGCATGGCCTCGCAGATGGCCAACTTCCTCGACCAGGCCGGCGGCCTCTGGGCCAAGGGCGCGCTGCACGGCAAGGTCGGCGGCGCCTTCACCTCGAGCGCGACCCAGCATGGCGGCCAGGAGACCACGCTGTTCTCGATCATCACCAACCTCCTGCATTTCGGCATGACGGTGGTCGGCCTGAACTATGGCTTTGCCGGACAGATGAAGCTCGACGAGGTCACCGGCGGCGCGCCCTACGGCGCAACCACGATCACCGGCGGCGACGGCAGCCGCCAGCCGAGCGAGAACGAACTCGCCGGCGCCCGCTATCAGGGCCGCGCGATCGCGGAAACCGCGAGAAAACTTCACGGCTGATGCGATGGGGGCGGCATTCTCGTTCACGATTGCCGCCCCTGCCTAAGTCGCGACGTCGTTCCCGGACAACGGCGCAAGAGCGATCGCTGCTGGAACGCCAACAGACGCCAAGAAAGGCCGATAATCGACGTAATAGGCGTCCATGCCCAGGATTGCCTGACAATTGGCCGCGAATTGAACCCTTGAGCGGCGACAAGCCGCGTGTCATCGTGCCCGTCAATATCCAGGCCGGAGCAACATGACGGTTCCCTGTCGCGTCCTAATGATCTATCCGAAGTTCGTTCAGGACTCCTTCTGGAACTATACGGAAGCTTGTGAACTCGTCGATGCGAAGTATCCGGCGGCGCCGCTCGGACTGATCACCGTCGCCGCCATGCTGCCGAAGCATTGGGATATTCGCCTCATCAACCGTAACACCGAGCCCTTGACGGACGCCGATCTCGACTCGGCCGATCTTGTCATGATCGGCGGCATGCTCAACCAGCAGCCTGATTTTCTCCACCTGATCGATCTCGCACACCGGCACGGCAAGCCGGTATGTGTCGGCGGACCTGACGTCTCCTCCAGCCCGCATCTTTACGCCGACGCGGACTTCCAGGTGATCGGTGAGGCAGAGCAAATCATTCAGCAATTTGTCGCCGCCTGGGAAAGTGGAGAGCGCAAGGGCGTGTTCATCGCCGAGAAATTCAAGATCGACGTCACGCTAAGCCCGATGCCCCGCTATGACCTGATCAAGTTCGAGCACTATCTCTTCATTGGCGTGCAATATTCGCGTGGCTGCCCGTTCACCTGCGAGTTCTGCGATATTATCGAGCTGTATGGTCGTGTGCCGCGCACCAAGACCCCCGATCAAATTCTCGCTGAGTTGCAAGCGCTCTACGATCACGGTTATCGCGGACATGTCGATTTCGTCGACGATAACTTCATCGGGAACAAGAAAAACCTCCGCATCCTGCTGCCGCAGCTCAAAGCCTGGCTGGAGGAGCGAGATTATCCGTTCGAGTTTTCGACGGAAGCCTCGATCAATATCGCTGACGACAGCGAGCTGTTGCAGGCGATGAAGGACGCGAACTTCTTCGGGATTTTCGTCGGCATTGAGAGCCCGGATCCGGAGACCCTCGTGCAGATGAAGAAGAAGCAGAACACCCGGCGCGACATCGCCGAATGCATTCACAAGATCTATGGCTACGGCATGTTCGTCACCGCGGGTTTCATCGTCGGGTTCGATACCGAGAAAGCCTCGATGGGGCACGCGATGATCGACTTCATCGAGGAGGCGAGCATTCCAGTCTGCATGGTTGGACTGCTCTATGCACTGCCGGGCACACAGCTGACGCGGCGGCTGGCGAAGGAAGGCCGCCTGCACGAAGGCCACGATCTCATGAAAGTCGAGCAGGCGGGCGACCAATGCACGCTCGGCTGCAATTTCGACACCATACGTCCGCTGCGTGACATCCTTGAGGACTACAAGGCCGTGATCGGGCACGTGTTCGACCCGACGGCCTATGCAGGACGGCTGTCGCGGCTCGCCGCCATGCTCGACCGGTCCGACCGGCGTCGCGACCTGCCGGATGGCGACATACGCAAGAGGCTTGGCGGCATCGAGGGCGTGCACACGATCATGCGTGCCCTGCCGGAGGTCCGCGAACCGTTCTGGAAGACCTTCGTCGAGGTCGCCAAGTCCAATCCGGGCGCGCTTCGCTACATCGTGATGCTGATGGCGCTGTATTTGCATTTCGGGCCATTCTCGAAACACGTGATCCGTGAGATTGACCGCCGGATTGCCGCCCTCGACGATATGCCGCCGGTGAGGGCCACGGAGCTTGGGCCGCGAACTAACCTACGTGCGGTTTGACGGCAAAGCGCGTTCGTGCGCTTCGCCGACCAGAGCACGTCGCGCGGAACGAGAGGATCGGTTCCCCCGAGGTCATCGCGACCAATTCGCAATAGCCGAAACACTGTACGTTGCGCAGCCCAGAGGTTTGTCATGACCAACACACAGAAGACCCGCTGGCCGGAACTGCCGACCGCGGCGTGGCGCGACAGCTGTGCCACGCTCCAGCTCTTCACCCAGATCGCCGGCAAGATCCGGCTGGCGAAGTCGCCCTGGCTCAATCACTCCTGGCACGTCACGCTCTATGTCACGGCGCGCGGGCTGACGACCTCGCCGATCCCCGACGGCGATCGCACGTTCCAGATCGACTTCGATTTCATCGATCACGTGCTCCGCATCTCGACCAGCGACGGCACCGAACGGCAATTCGCGCTGGCCGGTCAATCGGTCGCAAGCTTCTACGCGGCGGTCATAAGCAATCTGAAGGACCTCGGCATCGACGTCGCCATTGACGAGATACCGAACGAAGTCGCCGATCCGATCCGCTTTTCGCAGGATACGCAGCATGCGTCGTACGACGCGGATGCCGTGCGCCGGTTTCACCAGATCCTCGTGAACTGCGATCGCGTGTTCAAGCAATTCCGGACCGGCTTCCTCGGCAAGGCGAGCCCGGTGCATTTCTTCTGGGGCAGCTTCGATCTCGCGGTGACGCGGTTTTCCGGCAGAACCGCGCCGCGGCATCCCGGCGGCGTGCCCCATTTGCCCGACGAGGTGGCACACGAGGCCTATTCGCACGAGGTCAGCAGCGCCGGCTTCTGGCCGGGCGGCGGCGCGATCGATTATCCTGCGTTCTATTCCTACGCCTATCCGGAACCCGCGGGCTATCGCAGCACGCCGGTGCGACCCGATGCTGCGTTCTTCAGCGAAGCGCTTGGCGAATTCATCCTGCCCTACGACGCCGTGCGGACGGCTGCCGACCCGGACAAGGCGCTGCTCGAATTCCTGCAATCGAGCTATGAGGCCGCGGCCATCAACGCGAACTGGGACCGTGCTGCGCTGGAATGCGCACCGGGCCAGCCGGGCGTGGTCCGAGGGGTCTAGCGGCGCGCCGCACCGGCGGCTCAATCCTCTTCGCGACGGGTCGCCTTGGACAGTCGACGAAGGCGCATGGGTTAAATTTCGTGTTACGTCTTTACCGCATCGTTGCTTGGCCGAGCTGTCTTTCGGACGACGCCCCGCGACCCCGGCCGGCTCGAACACAACAGGCAGTATATTCGTGAGCGCCCCGCAACCCGTCACGATCCCGCGACAACCATCGCACGCTGATCGGTCATGACGCGGCCATCGATCCTTGCCCTCGCGGTCAGCGCGTCGATTCTGCTGTCGGTCGCCGCGCGGGCCTGTCCCGCCTTGATCGAAGGCGTCCCGGCCGAGCGGCTCGAGGCGCTGTCACGCGGCGTCAATGCCGACGGCTGGATCGCCGATCCGCGGTCGGCGCCACCCCGCGCCCTGCTGCGCGAGCTGCGCAAGGCCGGCATGACCCACATCCGGCTGCCGGTGCCCGCCGACTTCGTCATGCCGCGCTTCGCCGCGAAAGCCGAGATCGACGGCCGCCTGCGCACCGTCGATGCGGCGCTCAAGACCCTGCTCGCGCTCGGCTATGCGGTGTCGATCGACTTGCACTCCGGCGAGCGCTTCAACGCGCTACACAAGGACGATCCGCCCAATGCGATGACCGAAATGAAGCGCGCCTGGACCGAGCTCGCACGGGTCATGCAGCGCTATCCGTCCGACCGTGTGTTTGCGGAACTGTTGAACGAGCCGGATGTCGAGGCCGCGCAATGGCAGGGCGAAGTCCGGGAGCTGGCCGGCTTCATTCGCGGCCTGCTGCCGCAGACCACACTGGTCACCGGGCCGGTCAACTGGCAGCGCGCGGATTCGCTGCCGGATTTCACTCCGCTCGACGATCCGAACGTCGTCTATGCCATCCACTTCTACGATCCGATGGTGTTCACCCATCAGGCCCATTGGGATCCGAATGAACCGCTGCACGACGTCACCGGATTGCCCTATCCGGTCCGCTCCGACGATCCCAAGGTTCAGCAGCTGCGGGAGCAACTCACCGCGCTGGACAGGCGCAAGGCGCTCGCGATGGTGGACCGTGCCATTCCCGACCGCGGCATTGACAAATGGCTCGAACCGGCGGCCGTCTGGCAACGGCAATATTCGCGGCCGATCATCATCAATGAATTCGGTGTGCTCAAGGCCGGCGCGCCGCGCGATAGCCGGCTGCGCTGGCTCGCCGGCGTGACCGCCTACGCCCGGCAACAATGCTGGGGCTGGACCCATTGGGAGCTGTCGCAAGGCTTCGGCCTCGCCGACCCGGTCACCGGCAAGGTCGACCGCGAGGCGCTGAGGGCCCTGCTCGGGACCCGCTGACCCATCTGGTTAACCGGTTCTTACACAATGCGCGGCTAGTGTGCTGAATGCGAAGTTCGTGCGATTTCGCGGCAGCCATTTTCACGAACTTCGCATTCATAAAGCACACTAGAATCATAAGTTTGCTAGTGTCCTTATCGAATCCGAAGTTCGCTCCGAAGGTGCGGCAAATGATGCGAACTTCGGATTCGGGACACTAGATCGACGATGCGGTGTGGCACGCCCACACGTCCGGTCACATTAGGTCAGAGCCTGTGCGAGCAGAGATAGCCCCGCGGCCGCTGTTGGCCGGCGATCTGATTCCTGCACTCAGCATCGCCGTGGCATCGATCGCATTCGCGCCGATCATCCAGGTGGCCAACGCCGGGCTCGCGATCGTCGTCGAAAGTCTGATCGGCTGCGCCATCGTGCTCGCGGTGCCGGCCTACGCGCCGTCGATCGCCATCTTCATCATCTTCTTCCAGAACCTCTTCGTCTCGATCCTGTCGTCCTATATGACGACCGAGCAGGAGATGGATTTCGTCAAGGGCTACAATTTCCTGGTCATCGCGGTGATGTGGCTGGTCACGCTGGCGCTCTACGCGCTGCACGAGCGGAAACATTCCGCCGAGATCGACCGGATCATGAAATGGGGGTTGATCACCCTCGCAACCGTAACGGCGTATTTCCTGCTCGGCGCCACGCAGGACTCGCACGCGGCCCTCGTCTATCTGCGCAACATTGCGCTGCCGCTGTTTCTGTTTCAGCTATCGCTGCTGACGGCCGCAACCTTCGAGATCCGCATCACGCCGTTCCTGGTGACGGTTGCCGCGCTGCTGATCGTCTGCGGATATGTCGAACTGCTGTTCCGCGATTTCTGGCTCTCCATCACCAACGGCTACACGTTCTGGCATTTCGACGAGCTGAAGGCGACCCGCTCCGGATCCTGGGAAGCCGAGATGCGCGCAACCGGCAGGGTGCCGGTAGATCTGATCGATCGCTTCCGTTTCAGCTTTCTCAACAGCCCGTTGTTCGAGGACCTCGGCCTTTCGTCGTTGCTGCGCATCTTCGGACCGAATATGAGCCCGATCAGCTTCGGTTACGGGATCGCCTTCTCCATCCTGTTCCTGTTCGCGGTCGGATATCGCTGGCTGGCCTTGGCCGCGATCCCGCTGCTGATTTGCTGTAGCGTAAAAGGCGCGCTCATCCTGGTCATCTTCGTGGCCCTGGCCTGGACGGCAACCTGGCTGCTCGGCGCCACCATCACCCTTGCCGTCGCGCTGGTCGGGCTCGTGCTGTACGCCATCGCGGCGATCTATATTGGACTCCAGATCGGCGACTTCCATGTGATCGGCTTCATGGGCGGGTGGGACGGCTTTCGGCAGAATCCGATCGGCCGCGGACTTGGCGTCGGCGGCAATCTCTCCGAAGGTTATTTCTCGATCGACTGGAACGCAGCGCAGGCGGCCGGCACGATGGACGGCGCGGTGGAGAGCGCCGTCGGCGTGCTGCTCTACCAGATGGGGATCGGCTCACTGGTGCCGCTTGGCTACTTCCTGGCGATGGCGCTGAAGGCCTGGCGCCTCTACGCCTCGTCGGGAATCCTCATCCAGGGGCTCGCCGCTTTCGGCACGATGGTCGTGCTGGTGAACGGCATCTTCCAGGAAGAGGCGCTGTTTGCGCCGCCGGCACTTGGGCTGTTGCTGTGCCTGACCGGGCTCGTGATCGGCCATCATCTGCGCACGCAGAGTGACGATCGGAAGGTCTCTGCGACCGACAGTGCTCCTCAATGAGGAGGGGCCCCGTCGGAGTGCGACCGAGGCCCCGCTCAACCCGCGCCGTCAGAGCGGCTTGATCTGCACCTTGCGGAACTTGACCACGCCCGAACCATACTGGAGCGCGATATAGCCGTTGGCGTGCTTGGAATCCTGGGCGTCGACGGTCTTCTGGCCGTTCAGCGTCACGACGAAATGCGGCCCCTGCGCCGTGATCTCGTAGACGTTCCATTTGCCGGCCGCCTTCGGCATCGGATCGACCTTGCCGACGTCGACAATCGCGCCGGTGCCGTAGGTCGGGTCCGGCCGCTTGTCGAAGATGTTGACCTCGTAGCAGACCTTGGAGTCGATCACCTTGTTGCCTTCGCAGCGGATGAAGATGCCGCTGTTGGCATCCTCGTCGGTCCAGAACTCCGCCCTGATCTGGAAATCCTTGTATTGGGTCTTGCTGACGAGATAGGAGAGATCCTTGCCGTCGAGCTTGTCGGCGACCAGCGCGCCGTCCTTCATCGCCCAATTGGCCTTGCCGACCTCGTCCCAGTCACCCTTCTTGGAGCTGTCGAGCAGCGTGACCCAGCCGTCGTCCCCCGAGGCGGCGGTGGAAAATTGCAGCGCGGCCGCACCGATCACAAGTCCCGCCGCCAGTATCGACAGATGCTTCTTCAAGGTTATCCTCCCGTCTTTTGGTTGGCGCGCAACCTATCATCGTCTGCGGCGGCGTAAATGCTTTTTCATATTGCAACTGCGTTGTGTCACGGATCGTTGCCGCAATCCTGAGATCAGACATGCACGGCGGCGTCTTGCCGGGCGGAAGCGAGGACGACTAGCATCGCGCGACGTATGGGCGCGGCAGTCGCCCGAGTAATCCGATCTGGGAGCATACCGATGACGGCGTCAAACCGACCTTGGCGATATCTGATGATGCCGTTGGCTTTTGCCGCGACGCTGAGCGTCAGTTCCGCGGCCGAGCTCAATCCGGCCGCCGTGACCTACAAGCTGCCTGATCAGATTCCCTGGAGCCCGGCTGACGCGCGCGGCGCGCAGAATGCGGTCGTGGTCGGCGATCCCTCGAAGCCCGGCTTCTACATGGTCTACACCAAATGGACCAAGGGCAATCACTTCAGCCGTCCGCATTTCCATCCCAACGACCGCTACATCGTGGTGCTCAAGGGCACCTGGTGGGTGGGCTCGGGTCCGAAATTCGATCCCGATCACGGCACCGTGGCGATGCCGGCCGGCAGCTTCGTCACCCATTTCGGCAAGCAGGTGCACTGGGACGGCGCCAAGGACGAGGACGCCGTGCTGCTGATCATGGGCGAAGGCCCGGCCACCGCGACCGAGGTCGAGCAGAAGTAGCCGGAACCGGCTAGCAACCTTTGCATCCAGGCGGCGTTTCATCCCCTCATCATCATGACGAGGAAATGACGCATGGCAAACGCCGCTGATATTCGGGAACATATGGATGTGATCTCGTCGGACAAGAAAACGGTCGGCAAGGTGGACCACATGGAAGGCACCGACCAGATCAAGCTGACCAAGCAAAGCTCGCCTGACGGTCGGCACCATCACTTCATTCCGCTGTCCTGGGTCGACCATGTCGACCAGCACGTCCACCTCAACAAATCGGGCTCCGACGTGACGGCGCATTGGCAGCACGGCCGCCAATAGCCGCGTTGCGCGGGGTGGGAGCGATGCTATCATCCCGGCCCAAGGAAGGGCCTTCGATGCATCCCGCCGCCAAGCTGCAATTTGCCCGCATCGTCGACGAGTTCGCGCGCTGGCGCGCCATTGCGGAACCGGAACGGCCGCCCGCGCCGGCCTGGTGGTGGGGGCCGGCATTCGAGATGCGCGATGCCGCCGAACCGCTGCCATCCGCCTGGAGCCGCCAGCTCCGCCTTGCCGACGGCGCGAGCTTTGCGGAGGCTGCCGTTGTGTTGCGCCAGACGTTGGCCGGCCAGGACATCCTGCCGTGGCCCTATGATTTCTCGCGCAAGGTCGAATCAACCGATTCCGACGTTCGCGACCTGCCCGTGCAGCCGTCAGACGACAGCGCGTTTCCGCCCTAGATCCGGCCCGGCCACGCTGGTCGCCTCGCCATCCAGCGACGGCTGCAACGGCGGCGACGCCTCTGCCTGCGACGGCTTCAACAATTCGGCGAGATCGCGCGGCGGCAGCGGCCGGCTGAACAGGAAGCCCTGCATCTCGTCGCAGGCATGGGCGCGCAGGAACTCCTGCTGCTCGGAGGTCTCGACGCCCTCGGCGACGATGGTCATGCCAAGCGCCTTGCCCAGCGAGATGATCGCCTGCGCGATCGCGACGTCCTCGGAATCATTGGGCAGGTCGCGTACGAAAGAGCGGTCGATCTTGATGGTGTCGATCGGGAACTGCTTCATCAGCGACATCGATGAATAGCCGGTGCCGAAATCGTCGATCGCCAGCCGAATGCCGCGATTCTGGATCGCGTCGAGCACGCGCACCGCACGCGTCACGTTGCGCATCACCATGCTCTCGGTGACCTCGAGCTGGAGCAACGCCGGCGACATGCCGCTCTCCTCCAGCGCCGCGTCGATGTCGTCGAGCAAGTTCGGATCGCCGAACTGCCGCGGTGAAAGGTTGACCGCCATCGTCACGGCCCTGAGGCCGCAGCGCTGCCACGCCATGTTCTGCCCGCAGGCTTCCTTCAACACCCAGCGGCCGATCGGCACGATCAGGCCGGTCTCCTCGGCAAGCGGGATGAACTGCCCCGGCGATACCTTGCCAAGCTCGGGATGGGTCCAGCGCAGCAGCGCCTCGACGCCGCTGATCTGCCCGCTCGCCATGTCCACCTTGGGCTGATAGTCGAGCGAGAATTGCTTGCGCTCGAGTGCGCGGCGCAATGCGCTCTCCATCGTCAAGCGCTCGATCGACTGCGCCCTGATCTCGTTGGAGAAGAAGCGGAAGCCATTCTTGCCGTCTTCCTTGGCGAGATACATCGCCATGTCGGCATTCTTGGTCAGCGTCTGCACGTCCGAGCCATCGGCCGGATACATCGCGATGCCGATCGAGGCCGTGGTGTGGCACTCATGCCCGCTGAGCTGCAGCGGCTGGCTGAGCGAAACCAGAAGATCGCCGGCGATGCGCTCGACGTCGTCGCGTTCGGCGGTTTCCTCGAGGATGACCACGAACTCGTCGCCGCCGAGCCGCGCCACCACGTCGCTCGCGCGCAACGATCCACGCAGCCGCTCGGCGATCGCCACCAGCAGCATGTCGCCTGCGTCGTGGCCGAGCGAGTCGTTGATCACCTTGAAGCGGTCGAGATCGATGAACAGCACCGCGAGCTGCCGGCGATGGCGATCCGCCGCCGAGATCGCGTGATGCAGCATCTCGTTGAACGTCTCGCGGTTGGGCAGATTGGTCAGGCTGTCGTGCGAGGCAAGATATTCGATGCGCTCGTCGGCCTTGTGTTTCTCATCGGCGCGATCGAAGCTCTCGAGCGCAAACGCCAGATTGTCGGCGAGGCGCTGCAGCAATTCGGCGAACTCCGGCGTGAACGTGTCCTTGTCGATCGCGACGAAGATCATGACCCCGACCACCTGCCCGCTGACAACAAGCGGAAACGAGGCGCTGGACTGCGTTCCATCGAGCCGCGCGCGCTCATGGAAAGCGGCGGTCTCGGGATCGGCAAAATAGTCGTTGATGATGCACGCCTTGCCGGAGCGGAACGCCCGACCGCAGGCGCCGCGCCCCTCGGGGTGCGCCTCGCTGGTCGAGAGCGTCACCTGGCGCGCGCCCTCCGCCGCCGGCCCCGCAATCGCGACGATCCGCAGATAGTCGCTTCCGGTCTGCGCCAGCGCGATCGTGGTCGAGGTGAACTTGCCGCCGGTCGCCGCCGCCGCGCAGACCAGTCGATACAATTCTGCGCGGGACTTCGCCCGCATGATCGCCTCATTGGTCGCGCTCAGCGCCGCGAACATCCGCGACAGCCGCTCCTTCTGCTCGTCGTCCCGCGCCTTCTCGTCGGCGCGATCGAAATTGGCAAGCGCGAACGACACGTTCTCGGCAAGCCGCTGCAACAGCGCCATCATCTCCGGGCTGAAGGTGCCGAACTCGCTGGAGAGAAACACCAGCGCGCCGATCGCCTCGCCGTTCTTGAGCAGCGGCAGGGCTGCGCCCGATTTGCTGCCGCTGTCGCGCACCGCCGGATAGACGTGCGATTCGGGGCCGAAATCGCTGAGATAGTCGTTGCTGATGCAGGGCCTGCGCGTGCGGATCGCAACGCCGGTCAGCGTCTGTCCCTCCGGACGCGTCGCGTCGGCCGACAGCTGAACCTCTCGGGCCCGCACCCGGTCCGGGCCCGAGGCGGCCACATTGTCCAGGAAGACCTCGCCCGGCCGCACCAGCCTGATCGTGGCCGAGACGAACTGGCCGCCGACCGCCGCGGCATCGCAGACCAGATCGAACAGTTCGCTGCGGGATTTCGCCCGCATGATCGCCTCGTTGGTCGCGCTCAGCGCCGCGAACATCCGCCGCAGCCGCTCCTTCTGCTCCTCGGTCCGCGCCTTCTCGTCGGCACGGTCGAAGCTGCCGAGCGCATAGGAGACGTTGTCGGCGAGCCGCTGCAGCAGCTCGGCGAATTCAGCCGAGAAGGTGTTGCGCTTGGCGGAGATGAACAGCATCACGCCGACCGGCTCGTCGTCGACGATCAACGGGAACGCCGCGCCCGATCGCGCATCCTCGCGGTCGATGACGTCGCGGAACGGATTGCTGGCGACGTCGCCCAGAAAATCGTTGTTGATGCAGGCGCGCCGCGAGCGGAACGCCCGGCCGCAGACGCCGCGCCCTTCGGGGCGAGCCTCGCTGCGCGAGACGTTGAGGCGGCGCGCATTTGCCGCGGTAGGCCCCGCGACCGCCATCATCTCCAGGAAATCGTCGCCGGGCTTCGCGATCAGGATGCTGGTGGAGTTGAATCCGCCGCCATGCGCCGCCGCCGCGCAGACCAGCTCGAACATCTCGAGCCGCGACCTCGCGCGCATGATCGCCTCGTTGGTCGCGCTCAGCGCCGCGAACATCCGCGACAGCCGCTCGCGCTCGGCGTCGGCCTTGGCCTTTTCGGTGGCACGGCCGAAATTGTCGAGCGCGACCGAGACATTCTCGGCGATCCCCGCGAGCAGCGCGATGATCTCCTCGTCACGCGCCCAGGAATTGCCGGTGAAGAAAATCAGGACGCCGACGCTCTTGCCGAACCGGGTGAGCGGCAGCGCCACGCAGGCCATCAGGCCGCTGCCGCCGATCGGCATATGCGACGGGCCCATCGATATCGGGATGTCGTGCTCGACGCAGGGCCGCTGGGTCCGGAACGCCTCGCCGCAAATCCCCTTGCCGTAGACGTTGTCCGGATCGGTCGAGAAGCGCGTCTGGGTGATCAGGTCGAGCGCCTCGCCGGTGCCGGCGACAGGCTCGAACCAGTGCGTGTCGGGTTCGGCCAGCAGCACCACCGTCGCGAAGGACTTTCCGCTGAACACCGCGGCATCGCAGACCCGCTGATAGAGATCGTGCTCGGTCTTGGCGCGAAGGATCGCCTCGTTGGTTGCGCTGATCGCACCGAACATGCGGTTGAGCCGACGCATCGCCCGCTCGCCGCTCTTGCGCGAGGCCTCGTGGTCGAAATTATCGAGCGCGAAGGACACGTTCGCGGCCATGCGCTCCAGCAGCGAAACGGCCTCGTCGCTGAGCGAATTGATCTCGCGCCGCGTCACCATGAAGACGCCGACGCTGCGCCGGTTGCAAACCAGCGGCACCGCGGCGGCCG
Organism: Bradyrhizobium sp. USDA 4503; assembly: GCF_054055815.1. Classification (NCBI taxonomy): domain Bacteria; kingdom Pseudomonadati; phylum Pseudomonadota; class Alphaproteobacteria; order Hyphomicrobiales; family Nitrobacteraceae; genus Bradyrhizobium; species Bradyrhizobium sp. USDA 4503. The sequence continues at coordinate 7,052,111 of NZ_JBSRXS010000001.1, read as the reverse complement.
CCCCGACGCCGGCCGCTGCCGCGCCGCTGCGCCAAGCCGCCGAAACAGCGTCGTTGACATAGTCGTTGCGGACGCAGGCCTTCTGGTCGCGGAACGCGCGGCCGGCCACGCCTTCGCCCTCCGGGGTGTTGGCGATCGCGGAAATGGTGATGCTGCATAGTCGCGCGACATCGTCGCCGTAGCCAGCCGCGAACCTCAAGAGACCGGTATCCGGCTCCAGCAAAAACACGGTCGCGGCCAGGAAGCTCCCGCTCGAGAACGCGGCTTCGCAGACCTTGCCGTACAATTCTTCTGGTGATTTCGCGTACAGGATCGCTTCGTTGGTGGCACTCAACGCCGCGAAGGTACGCCCGATGCTCGACTGCACGATTCCTGAAGGCCCGGGGGCCAACCCCTCCAATCTGGCAGGGAACATTGCCCGCGAGAGGCCTAAGTGGTGGTTAGCGTATCCGGCAAGTTGCACGACAAAGTAAACGGCTGACGAACGCCGGCGGCGGTTTTCCGGGATATTACGGACACCGGTGTGCCAGCCTGAGGCGGAGGGTGGCGAGGCGCGGATGGACGTCCTGCTCGCGCCGCCCGAGCAGCCAAATTCCGCATCGCGACCGCGCCCGTTCCACTCCGTGAAATCGCGGCGGCGAGCACCCTGCTGGCGGTATGGCCGCCCGGATTTTTCTGCCCTTGCTCGCCCCTCGGCGCTTTGAGAGCATGACGTCGACAACAGCAAGCACGACCCGCGCATCACGCGGGCAGACCGCGAGGAAAATCCCATGCCGATCGTCCAGGCCGACCGTCTCACGCGCATCGGCGCGGCACTCCTCAAGGGTGCCGGCGCATCGGAGGAGGAAGCCAGCGCAGTCGCCTCCGGCTGCGTCAACGCCAACCTCGCCGGCCACGACTCCCACGGCGTGATCGCAATCCCGACCTATATCGACCGCATCAAGGCCGGCCACATCGTGCCCGGCGCGAAATGGACCATCGTGCAGGAGACCCCGACCACGACCGTGATCGACGGTCATTGGGGCTTCGGCTTCCACGTCAACGCCAAGGCGATGGAGATGACCATCAACAAGGCGAAGACCGCCAATGTCGCGGCCTGCACGGTGTTCCGCCAAAGCCACGTCGGACGGCTGGCGCACTACCCGATGATGGCGATGCGCGAGGGGATGATCGGGATTGCGGCCGCCGATTCCGGCCGCTCGCCGAAGCACGTGGCGCCGTTCGGCGGCCGCGAGGCCCGGCTCGGCACCAACCCGCTCTCGATCGCGGTGCCCTCCGACCTCGAGGCGCCATTCTATCTCGATATGGCGACCTCGGCAGTCGCCGCCGGCAAGATCCAGCTCGCGGTGGCGCGTGGCGAGAGCATCCCGAAGGGTTGGATCATCGATGCCGAGGGGCGCGACACCACTGACCCGAAAGACTACCGCAAGGGCGGCGCGCTGCTGCCGCTCGGCGGCAGCGAAGGCTACAAGGGCTCGGGCCTTGCCGCGATGATCGAGGTGCTGTGCGGCCTCCTGACCGGGCTCGGCTTCGGCGTCGAGCCGACCGGCCGACACAACGACGGCTGCTTCATGGCGGTGTTCAACGTCGCCGCATTCCGTCCGCTCATGGACTTCAGGAAGGAGGTCGCCGACTTCGCCCGCTATTTGAAATCGACGCCGCCCTCGGAAGGGAGCCGCGGCGTGTTCTATCCCGGCGAGATCGAATATCTGCGCGAGCAGCAGCGGCGCAAGGACGGCATCGAGATCGAGGATGCGACCTGGGACAAGCTCAAGGCGCTCGCCGCCGATTACAAGCTCACCGATGAGCTCGACCTTCGCTGATAGTTGCGGACACAGGAGAACGACATGACACGGCAAATGGCGCTGGTTGGCTTTTTGCAGGCGCAGAACTGCACCAACCTGCCGAGCTCCTGGCGTCACCCGGAATCGCGCGACGATTCGATGTCGGCGGACTACTATCAGGAGATCGCGCGCATCCTGGAGCGCGGCAAGTTCCACATGGCGTTCTTCGACGATCGCCTCGCAATGCCCGATCGCTACGGCAACGATCACGCCCACACCGTCGAATACGGCATCCGCTGCGTGAAGATGGACCCGATCGTGGTGCTGACCACGATGGGCATGGTCACCACCAAGCTCGGCCTCGCCTCGACCGCCTCCACCACCTATTTCGAGCCGTTCGACGTCGCCCGCCGTTTCGCCACGCTCGACCTGATGACGGGTGGCCGCGCCGCCTGGAACGTGGTGACGTCGGTCAATGACGGCGAAGCGCTCAACATGGGCCGCGAGCAGCATCTCGAGCACGACCATCGCTATGACCGCGCCGACGAGTTCATGGAGGTGGTGCTCGGCCACTGGGACGCCTGGGAAGACGGTTCGCTGCTGATCGACAAGAAGAGCGGCCGCTTCGCCGATCCGACCAAGGTGAAGCGGCTCGACCACAAGGGCACATTCTTCACCTCGCGCGGCCCGTTCACGGTGCCGCGCTCGCCGCAGGGCCATCCCGTCGTGATCCAGGCCGGCGCCTCCGGCCGCGGCCAGCGCTTTGCCGGGCGTTGGGGTGAGGTGATCTTCACCGCGGCGCGCAACCTCGCCAATGCCAGGCAGGGCTATGACGCGATCCGGGGCGAAGCCGCCAAGGCCGGGCGCGATCCCGACCAGATGTTCCTCTGCAATCTGATCACGCCGGTCACCGGCGCGACCAAGGCCGAGGCCGAGGACCGGATGGCGGTGATCCAGAAGCTGCCGCTCGAGATCGACGCGTTGTCGCTGCTCGCCGAAGGCCTCAACTTCGATTTCGGCGCCAAACCGATCGACGAGCCGCTAACCACCGAGGAGTTGCAGGGCATGCAAGGCATGCTCGGCATCCGCGACGGCGTGCTGCGCACCTCCGGCAAGACCAATCCCTCGACCCGCGACTTCATCACCTTCTCCGGCCGCGGCCAGGTGCAGGACGCGATGGTCGGCGGCCCGAAGGAGATCGCCGACCGGCTGGAGGAGATGTTTGTCAATCGCGGCTGCGACGGCTTCGTCGTCGCGGCGAGCTACGTGCCGGGCTCCTATGCCGACTTCGTCAACCACGTGGTGCCCGAACTGCAGAAGCGCGGGCTGTTCCACAAGGATTACGCCGGCACGACGCTGCGCGAGAATCTCGGACTGAAGCGCCCGGCCGCGGGCGCCTGGAAGACCCGCGCGCAGGCCGCGGAATAGAGGGACATCATCATGCGCTGGCTGAAATTTACTGCCGCAGGCACTACGTCTTGGGGCCTCGTCGAGGGCGACGCCGTCACCACCGTCAATGGCGATCCCTTCGGTGAATGGAGCAAGACGTCGAAGACGCATGCGTTGAAGGACGTCAAGATCGAGCTGCCGCTGATCCCGCGCACCTTCTACTGCGTCGGGCTGAATTATTTGAAACACCTCAAAGAAGCCGCCGACAAGGCCGGCACGGTGCCGAACGTTCCCGATCGTCCCGAGATCGGCTACCGCGCGCAGAACGCGCTGATCGCCCATGACGAGAACGTCGTGATCCCCGCGAGCGCGACCGAGAAGATCCATTACGAGGGCGAGCTCGTCGTCGTGATCGGCAAGACCGCCAAGCACCTGACCGAGGCCAACGCGATGGACTGCGTGTTCGGCTACACCATCGGCAACGACGTCTCCGAACGCAGCTGGCAGAAGGCCGATCGCGGACTGTGGCGTGCCAAGAACGCCGATACCTTCAAGCCGATGGGTCCGTGGATCGAGACCGATGTCGACCTCGACCGCATGGAGACCGCGATCCGCGTCAACGGCAAGGAAACCGGCCGCTTCCACACCAACGAGATGATCTTCGGCATCGTCCCGTTCCTCGTCGAACTGACCAAATATTTCACGCTGTCGCCCGGCGACGTGATCTGGATGGGCACCGACGGCGCCTCGCCGGACCTGAAGGACGGCGACGTGGTCGAGATCGACATCACCGGCATCGGCACGCTGCGGAACAGGTTCGTGAGGGAGAAGGTGTGAGGCGGCTTGCACCACTTTAGAGCCGTCATCCTGAGGTGCTCGCGAAGCGAGCCTCGAAGGATGCACGGCCGCCGCTCCATCCTTGCGTCGAGAGCCGGGCCGTCGTGCTTCGAGGCTCGCTGCGCTCGCACCTCAGCATGACGGTGATGGACCGGGTCGCTTCTCTCTCCATTTGTCGTCCCGGCTTTCGCCGGCACGACGGCGAGTTTGTGGCGCCGCTGGTGGATCACACACTCGCATTCTCGCGACATCATTTGCCCGACGGGCCATCGTGACGTGATCACATAGCCGTTCGCATCGTGACAACACAGGGCGAAGCGCAATAAGGTCCGCGCGCACTCATCAGACAAGTCAGCCATGCCACTTTCACGCCGAACGTTGCTTCAGGGCTCCCTGCTATCGGCCGCAGGGATCGTTTGCGGGCCGTCGACCGCCCTTGCCGGGCAGCCCGCGGAGCTTCCGACGTCGGAGCAACGCAAGCAGATGGCTGACCTGGCCGCCGACTTCATGAAGGACTACGATGTACCGGGTCTTTCGATCGCGATCGCAATCAAGGGAAAGCCGGCTTATGTCGAGGCGTTCGGGGTTGCGGATCGGGAGACCGGCGAAGCATTGACCCCGCAACACCGCTTCCGGATCGCGAGCATATCGAAGCCTGTGACCTCGACCGGGATCTTCACCCTGATCGAGGCCGGCAAATTGCGGCTCGGCGACTATGTGTTCGGCGCAAGCTCCATTCTCGGCAAGGACTATCCGACGACACCCACGCTGCCAAGCTTGATGCCACCCGGCTCGTCTCGCTCCCATGTCGAGCAGATCACGGTCGAGCATCTCTTGACCCACACCACCGGGACCTGGGGAAACCAGTCTCGCGATCCGATGTTCATGAACCAGAACCTGAAGCATCGCGAACTGATCGGCTGGACGCTGGAGCATATGCCGCTCACCAGTCCGCCAGGCGAAGCCTATGCCTATTCGAACTTCGGCTATTGCATCCTCGGCCGCGTGATCGAAAAGCTGAGCGGCCAGAGCTACGAGCAATACATCAAGGACGCCGTCCTGAAGCGATGCGGCATCACCGACATGCAGATTGCCGGCAATACGCTGGGCGAGCGCGCAAGCAACGAAGTGAAATACTACAGCCAGACCGGCGATCCGTACCGGATGAACGTCGCCCGGATGGATTCGCACGGCGGCTGGATTGCGACGCCGGGCGATTTGACGACGCTGTTCGTCCATATCGACGGCTTCAAGGACACTGAGCAGCTGCTGACCGACGACAGCCTCCGCGTCATGAGCACCCCCAGCGCCATCAACCCCCGCTACGCCAAGGGCCTGTTCGTCACCGCGAACAATAATTGGTGGCACAGCGGCCTCCTGGACGGAACGACGACGATCTCGGTGCGAACCAGCGGCGATTTCTGCTGGTCGGCGTTCACCAACACCAGGTCGCGGGAAGGCATGACCCGCGCCCTCGACCTGCTGGTCTGGCACATGGTCAAGACGGTGCCTGACTGGCATCCTCAGAAGCGCGCCTAGACCCTCCCGTCATTCCGAGATGACGTGAACGAGCAATGCAAATCCGGGCTCTCCTCACCGCGCGGCCCGCGGCCTGCTCTTCACGTGATCGATGAAGGCGCGCAGCTTCGGCATGATCTGGCGATGGCCGGGATAGTAGAGGAACACGCCCGGCGTCGTCGGCGCGAATGGCTCCAGCACGCGGACGAGCTTCTTCTCCTTGACGGCGCCTGATATCAGCGGTGCGGGGACTTGCGCGAGGCCCACGCCTTCGATGGCGGCGCCGACCAGCGTCGGAAAATCATGGCCGATGAAGGATCCCGACACGGCAAGCTCGATCGAACGGCCATTGTCGTTCAGCGACCACGGCGCGAGCCCTCCGTTCGACCGCCGGAGCCGCAGGCACGCGTGTTCGCGCAGATCGTCCGGGCGCTTGGGGCGGCCGCGGCGCGCGAGATAGTCCGGGCTGCCGACGATGGCGAACGGGAACGGCTTGGTCAGGCGCACCGCGACCATGTCCGGATTGATGAACTGGCCCATCCGGATGCCGGCATCGAAGCCGCCGGCGGCGAGGTCGACCAATTCCTCGCTGGCGGCGAGCTCGACCTCGATCTCGGGATAGGCCTTGCAGAACGAGGCGATCAGCGGCTCGAGCAGGATCGGCACCACCGAGCGCGGCACGGTGAGACGCAACAGTCCGGCGGGCTTCTGCCCGAGCTCGCGCGCCGCCCCGCTCGCTGCGACCAGCTCCTCGAATGCCGGTCTTGCGCGCGCCAGAAACCGTTCGCCGGCGTCGGTCAGTCCGACGCTGCGGGTGGTGCGGATGAACAGCACTGCGCCGAGGCGCGCCTCGAGGGCGCGCACCGCCTGGCTGATCGCCGATGGCGTGACGCCGAGCTCGGCCGCCGCGCGGCGAAAACTGCGGTGCTGAGCGACGGCAAGGAATGCCTCGACGCCGTCGAGCGCGCCCTGCCGGACTGTGAAGTTCTGCTTCATGGCCCGTGAACATTATCGCGAATAGTCGCTCGCGGAAAGCTGCCTTACATCGGAGCCACAAGCAGCAGCAACGCGACGCGCGCTGCTCACGCGACATCACGACATCCGTCGTGAACGGAGACATGCGACCGATGCAAGCAATCCGTCACACAATCCTGGCTCTCACCCTCACTCTGACAGGCGCCACCATCATGACCGCTCCCTCCCCTGCTCAAGCCCAAGTACAGGCACAAGCCGCCTCCACCATCACCGCAGGCGTGATGGTCATCCTCACTGCGAAAGCCGGCGTCACCCGCGATCAGGTGATGGCCGTGATGCCGGACGAAATCCGGCAGACCGTGCAGCTCTATCTCAACGGCAAGATTCGCGAATGGTATTCGCGCTCCGACGGGCGCGGCGTGGTCTTTCTGCTCGACGCCAAGGATGTATCCGAGGCGCACGCGATCATGGAAGGGCTGCCGTTGTCCAAGCTCGATCTGATGGATCACGAGTACATCGGGGTCGGCCCGCTGCTGCCGCTCCGCCTGCTCGTCGCCAAGCCCTGAGCGTCAAGGTCCTGAACGCAAGCCAACCGAACCGATCGACAACAAGGGAATCCGCCGATGCCCCCGGGCTTCAATCTTCCATTCGTCCTCAGCGTCGCCGGCGGGCTTCTGACAAGTGCCGTCGTGGCCGTCACCTACGTCTGGCCGGCGCTCCGCGCGATGCCGCGTGACAACGCGCTCCGGCTGCTCGCAGCGTTCCATGCGTTCAGGTTCCTGGGCATGAACTTCATGGTGGCCGGGTTCGTGTCGCCGCAATTGAGCGCGGATTTCGCCAGCGAGGTCGGATGGGGCGATCTCGTCGCCGCCGTTCTCGCGCTGCTTGCGATGGCTGCGCTGTCTTGGCGGTGGGCGATCGCGATTCCGATCGTCTGGGTCTTCAACGTCTGGGGCACGCTGGATCTGCTCAATGCCTATTACAACGGCGTGAAGATCGGCGATCCCGGCCTGTTCGGCGCCGGCATCTACATTCCGGCGCTCTATGTGCCGCTGCTGCTGGTCAGCCATGTCATGGTGTTCATGATTCTGTTGAAGACCAAGTCGACAGAACAGGCAGCATGACCGGTATCCTCGTAGGATGGGTAGAGCGCAGCGAAACCCATCGCTTCCAACCCGCGGCACCATGATGGGTTTCGCTTCGCTCTACCGATCCTACCGACTACTTCGACCGTCATCCCCGCGCAAAGGCTTCGCCTTTGTCGCTGGAGGCGCGAGCCTCGCGGCGCACTTGCGCCGCTGGGCGAGCCTCGAAGGATGCACGGCCCGGCTGGTGGCCGTTCGCCCTTCGAGACGGCCGCTACGCGGCCTCCTCAGGGTGACGGGACAGAAAATTGAGCGCGCGGCCCCATCATCGTCGTCAGACACATCACTTCAAAACGGCAACGCCACGCCGGTCTTGATCTCCTTCAGGATCACGTTGGTACGGACGTGGCGGATGCCTGGGATGCGGAACATGAACTCGTCGAGGAATTTGTTGTAGGCGTCCATGTCGCGCACCACGACGCGCAGGTGATAATCGGCGTCGCCGGTGGTCGCGAAGCATTCCAGCACTTCGCGGCGCTTCATCACCCGCGCGACGAACTCGTCGACGAATTTGACGTCGTGGCGCTCGAGCGAAACGTGCAGGATCGCCGAGGTCGCAAAGCCTGCGCGCTCGCGCGCGACCAGCGCCGAATAGCCCGAGATGACACCGGACTCTTCCAGCGCACGGACCCGGCGCCAGCACGCCGAGGTCGACATCCCGACGGTTTCCGCAAGCTGCTGGTTGGTGGCGCGGCCGTCCTTCTGCAGTTCGGCGAGGATTTTCTCGTCCTGCTCTTCGACCATTGCGAGGCCCTCGATTTGGTAGATCCTACCGAACTACATCGTTCTCAGCAATATCCTGCCGATTTTTCCGCGACAAATGAATGGATAGGTAAGACCTACCACGCCCACAGGCATAGCCTTGTCGGATCAGACATCGCGAATCCCGGAGAGGTAAGTCATGGGCCAGATGCCGTTGCTCGACGCCTATCAGCTGTCCGAGCGCTACAGCCGCGACCGCGGCCGCGTCTTCCTCACCGGCACGCAAGCGATCGTCCGCATCGTGCTCGACCAGGCGCGGCGCGACCGCGCTGCCGGTCTCAACACCGCGGGCTTCATCTCCGGCTATCGCGGCTCGCCGCTCGGCGGCGTCGATCTCGAACTGTGGAAGATCGGCGAGCAGCTCAAGGACAGCCGCATCGAATTCCTGCCCGCGGTGAATGAGGACCTCGCGGCGACCGCCGTACTCGGCTCGCAGCAGGTCGAGACGCAAAGAGATCGCGAGGTCGATGGCGTGTTCGCCCTTTGGTACGGCAAGGGCCCCGGCGTCGACCGTTCCGGCGATGCGCTGAAGCACGGCAATGCCTATGGCTCCTCGCCGCGTGGCGGCGTGCTCGTCGTCGCGGGCGACGACCATGGCTGCGTGTCGTCCTCGATGCCTCATCAGTCCGACGTCGCCTTCATGAGCTGGTTCATGCCGACGCTGCATCCGGCCGATATCGGCGAATATCTCGCATTCGGCGAGTATGGGTACGCGCTGAGCCGGTTCTCCGGCATGTGGGTCGGCTTCAAGGCGATCTCGGAGATCGTGGAGTCCGGCGCCTCGGTCGAGCTGCGGCCGCCGCGCCGTTTCGTGCAACCGGATTTCGTGCCGCCGCCCGGCGGCCTGCATTATCGCTGGCCGGATCTGCCGGGCCCGCAGATCGAGGAACGGCTGGAGGCGAAGAAGCACGCGGTCTACGCCTTCGCGAAAGCCAATCCGATCGATCGCCACATCTACGACATCAAGGATGCGAGCTACGGCATCGTCACCACGGGCAAGGCGCATCTCGATCTGATGGAGGCGCTGCGGCTAGTCGGGCTGGATGAAGCCGCGTGCCGCCGCTTCGGCATCGACATCTACAAGGTCGGCATGGTGTGGCCGCTGGCGCTGCACGATGCGATGGAGTTCGTGAAAGGCAAGCGCGAGATCCTCGTGGTCGAGGAGAAGCGCGGCATCATCGAGAGCCAGTTCAAGGAGTATTTCTACGACTATCCCGGCGCCAAGCCGGACCGGATGGTCGGCAAACATGACGAGAGCGGCGCGCGGCTGATCTCCTGGACCGGCGAATTGTCGCCGCGCATGCTCGCCGACGTGCTGGCGCGCCGGCTCGACCCGATGTTTCCGGAATTGCAACTCGCTCGCCGCGTTGCCGCGCTGGTGCCCGAACAGGACCGCATGATCGCGGTGCCGGGCGCGACCCGTACGCCGTATTTCTGCTCGGGCTGCCCGCATAACACCTCGACGAAAGTGCCCGAGGGCTCCAAGGCGCTGGCCGGCATCGGCTGCCATTTCATGGCAAGCTGGATGGACCGCGAGACCTCGTCGCTGATCCAGATGGGCGGCGAAGGCGTCAACTGGGCGGCGTCATCGAAATTCACCGGCAACAGCCACGTCTTCCAGAATCTCGGCGAAGGCACCTACTATCACTCCGGCTCGATGGCGATCCGGCAGGCGATCTCTGCGAAAGCCAACATCACCTACAAGATCCTGTTCAATGACGCGGTGGCGATGACCGGCGGCCAGCCGGTCGACGGCCCGGTCAGCGTGCAGGCGATCGCGCACTCTGTCCGCGCCGAGGGCGTCGCGCGGATCGCGCTGGTGTCGGACGATCCCGCGCATTTCTCGCCGGCGGATCTGCCCGCCGGCGTCACCATCCATCCGCGCGAGGCGATGGATGCCGTGCAGCGCGAGCTGCGCGCAATTCCCGGCGTCACCGTGCTGATCTATCAGCAGACCTGCGCCACCGAGAAGCGGCGGCGGCGCAAGCGCGGCACGATCGAGGATCCCGCGCGCTTCGCCTACATCAACGACCTCGTCTGCGAGGGCTGCGGCGACTGCTCGGTGGAATCCAACTGCCTCAGCGTCGAGCCGAAGGAAACGCCGTTCGGCCGCAGGCGCCGGATCAACCTCTCAACCTGCAACAAGGACTTTTCCTGTCTCAACGGCTTCTGCCCGAGCTTCGTCACCATCGAGGGCGGCAAGCGGCGGGCGAAGAGCGCGAGCGCGATCGATCCGCTGGCGCGCGCAGCCGCGCTGCCGGTACCGGAGCTTGCGGGACTGGAGCGGCCCTATGATCTCCTTGTCACCGGCGTCGGCGGCACCGGCGTCATTACAGTCGGCGCATTGATCGCGATGGCCGCGCATCTCGAGGGCCGCGGCGTCTCGGTGCTCGACTTCACCGGTTTTGCGCAGAAGTTCGGCCCCGTGCTGAGCTACCTGCGGCTGGCGGTTACGCCCGACGCGCTGCATCAGGTGCGGATCGACCAGGGCGCGGCTGACGCGCTGATCGGTTGCGACCTCGTGGTGAGCTCGTCGGCAAAAGCATCCGGCACCTATCGCAAGGGAATGCGCGCCGCGGTCAATATCGCCGAGATGCCGACCGGCGACGTGGTGCGCTTTCGCGATGCCGACCTCGCCTCGCCGGTTCGCTTGCGCGCGATCGAGCGAGTGATCGGGTCGGGCAACCTCACCATGATCGACGCCAACGCGCTGGCCGAGCGGCTGCTCGGCGACAGCGTCTTTGCCAACATCATGATGCTCGGCTTCGCCTGGCAGCAGGGCCTGGTGCCGGTCTCGCTGGAGGCGCTGACGCGCGCGATCGAATTGAACGGCGTCGCCATCGAGCGCAACAGGCAGGCGCTGGCCTGGGGCCGGATCGCCTTCGCCGATCCGGAGTTCTTGCCGAAGGCCGACGGTGCTGCGGCCGATGACCCGGAGACGCTGGAGCAGGTGATCGCGAGGCGCGCCGATTTCCTCAGGGCGTATCAGGACGAGGCCTATGCCGCGCGCTATCGGGCGACAATCTACCGCGTGCGTCGCGCCGAAGTGGCGCTCAGCAGCGAGACCTTGACCGACGCCGTGGCCCGGTCGCTGTTCAAGCTGATGGCCTACAAGGACGAATACGAAGTGGCGCGGCTGCATATGCAGAGCGGCTTCCTCGACGAGCTCAGCCAGGAATTCGACGGCGACTTCACGGTGCAATATCACCTTGCGCCGCCGTTCCTGCCAGCGCGGCGCGATGCACGGGGACGGCCGAGGAAGCGCGCGTTCGGACAGTGGATCCAGACGCCGCTGCGGTTGCTCGCGAGCCTGAAAGGGCTGCGCGGCACACCCTTCGACCTGTTCGGCTACGCCGCGGAGCGCCGCACCGAGCGCGAGCTGATTACCTGGTATGAGGCGCTGATCGAGACCATGCTCGGCAAGCTCGACGAGGCACGGCTGCCCGATCTCGTCGCGCTGGCAAAGGCGCCGATGGAGATCCGCGGCTATGGGTCGGTGAAAGACGCCGCGATCGAAAAGACCAGGGCGGAGGTTGCGCGGCTCACCGCGCGACTTGCCTCCGCCCCGTCAGACCAAGGCGACGGCTCAGGCCGCCGCGCGGCGCTTGGCGGGTGATATCAGGCCGACCACGACAGTCGCGAGCACCGCCACGACGATGTTGAGCAGCAACGCGCCGAGGCCGACATAGAAGCTGTAGCTGGCATCGCCGAGCGAGATGCTGGCGAGCGGCTTCAGCCCGTTGCTCCACGCCGTATACGTGCCCCAGCCGATGCCGACCGCCCAGCCGAGCAGCAGCCCTTCGGCGCGGAACCAGACGGTGAACAGCCCGAACACCAGCGCCGGCAGCGTCTGCACGATCCAGAGGCCGCCAAGCAGTTGCAGGTCGAGCGCATATTGCGTCGGCAGGAACAAGATGAAGGCGAGCGCACCGACCTTGACCACCAGCGATGTGATCTTCGCCACCGACGCCTCACCGGCGTGCGAGATGTCCGGGTTGACGTAGGACTTCCAGACATTGCGCGTGAACAGGTTGGCGGCGCCGATGCTCATCACCGCCGCCGGCACCAGCGCGCCGATCGCGATCGCCGAGAACGCAAAGCCCGCGAACCATTCCGGGAACAGCGTCTTGAACAGCATCGGCACCACGTCGTTCGGCGAGGTCACCTTGATGCCGGCGGCATAGGCCATGTAGCCGAGCAGCGCGATCAGGCCGAGCAAGAGCGTATAGGCCGGCAGCAGGATCGCATTCTTGCGGATGGTATCCGCCGACTTCGAGGCGAAGATGCCGGTCAGCGTGTGCGGATACATGAAGGCGGCGAGCGCCGAGCCCAGCGCCAGCGTCGCATAGGGCAGATACTGTCCGGGCTTCAACGTCAGGCCGGTGGCGCCGCCCTTGGCCGTGAAGGCGTCGTTGGCGGCCGCGAACACCGCGCCGTAGCCGCCGAGCTTTGCCGGCACCACGACCACGGCGGTCAGCACCACGATGTAGATCATGATGTCCTTGACGAAGGCGATCAGCGCCGGCGCCCGCAGGCCGGAGCTATAGGTATAGAGCGCGAGGATGACGAAGGCGGCGATGATCGGCAGCTCTCCTGATAGCCCCATCGCCTTGATCACGACCTCCATGCCGATCAGCTGCAGCGCGATGTAGGGCATGGTCGCGACGAGGCCGGTCAGCGCCACCGCGAGCTCGAGCGCGCGCGAGCCATAGGCGCCGTGGACGACATCGGCGGCAGTGACGTAGCCGTTCGCATGCGCCTTCTTCCACAGCACCGGCATGACCGCGAATACGAAGGGATAGACGATGATGGTGTAGGGCAGCGCGAAGAAGCCGTAGGCACCGACCGCGTAGGCCAGCGCCGGCACCGCGATCACGGTGTAGGCGGTGTAGAAATCGCCACCGACCAGGAACCAGGTGATCCAGGTGCCGAACTGGCGACCGCCGAGGCCCCATTCGTCGAGATGCTCGCTGACCGGGCCGGATTTCCAGCGCGCCGCGAAGAAGCCCATCACGGTGACGAGCGCGAAAAAGAAGATGAAGACGGAGAGCGCCACCCAGGCGATGTGATCGGTCATGGCTGTCCCCTCACCGCGGCTCGTCGGTATCGGGCCGACGGCTGCGATAGACCAGCCAGATCAAGAGCGAGGAGATCGGCACCCAGGCGAGCTGGTACCAGTAGAAGAAGGGAAAGCCGAACAGGGAAGGCTCGACGAAATTATAGAACGGCACCCACAGCAAGCCGATGAACGGCAGCAGCAACAGAATCCACATGGCCTACTCTTCAACGCAAGACATAGCTCAAGGCGGAGGTTCCGCTGATCATGGCAACGATCCAGGAACCGGTCCGTTGCGTCTAGAATCACGGTTACGGCAATGCGACGCAAAAAGATGTGATCGTCACCTGGCGCATGCCGCCTATTCGGCCTTGATGCCGGCGTCCTTTATCACCTTGCGCCAGCGCGCCTCCTCGCCGGCAAAGTAGCGGTCGAGCTCGGCCGGAGGAGAGGCCACCATCACGAGGCCCTCATTGACGCTGAGCTTCTTGAAGGCCTCCGCCTGCACGGCCTTGGCCGCCGATCTGTTGAGGCGGTCGATGATGTCGGTCGGCGTATTCGCCGGCACGTAGAGGCCGTACCAGGATTCGGCGACATAGCCGGAGGCGCCGGCTTCCGAGACCGTCGGCAATTGCGGGAACGCAGGCGAGCGTTCGGCCGACGTCACTCCGATCGCGCGCAGCTGCCCGGCCTCGACCAGCGAGGCGCAGCTTGCCACCGTGGTGAACATTACCTGGATCTGGCCACCCAAGAGGTCGGTGATGGCAGGCGCCGCGCCCTTGTAGGGAACGGTGGTGAGATTGACCCCGGCCATGTACTTGAACAGTTCGCCGGCGAGATGCGCCGAGGTGCCGGTGCCATAGGTGCCGTAGGACAGCTTTTCCGGATCGGCCTTCGCGGCCGCGATCAGATCGGCAATCGACTTGATCGGCGAAGCGGGATTGACCACAACGACGTTGAAGGAGCGCGCCACCAGCGCCACGGGCACAAAATCCTTGTGCGCATCATAAGGCAGCTTGCTGTAGAGGCTCGGATTGACCGCGTTGGCGAAGGTCGCCATCAGCAGCGTGTAGCCGTCGGATGGGCTCGCCGCGACGCTCTGCGTGCCGATGATGGTGCCCGCCCCCGGCTTGTTCTCGATGATGACGGTGACGCCGAGATCCTTCTGCATCTCCTGCGCCAGCGTCCGCGCCACGACATCGGTGCCGCCGCCCGGCGCGAACGGCACCACGATCTTGACGATGTGGTCGGGATAGGCGGCGCGCGCCGGCAGTTGCAGCAGCAGGTTTGCTGCGAGCGCGAACAGGAGTGATGCGAGGAGACGAAACGGCATGACGGACCCCGGCAGGTGAGGCGATCTTCATACACGCAACGGCTATGCAACGGCTGCCGGGTGGTCATGACGCGGAAGGAACGTCGTACTATTAGTCCCGTCATCCCCGCGCAAAGGCTTCGCCTTTGTCGCTGGAGGTGCGAGCGGAGCGAGCCTCGAAGGATGAACGGCCAGCAGCCGGGCCGTGCATCCTTCGAGACGCCGCTGCGCGGCTCCTCCAGCGACAAAGGCGAAGCCTTTGCGCGGGGATGACGGTGGATAAAGGGCGCACGCGTGCCATCATCGCAAGCGCCCGCGCCGCTCACGAATACGGATTGATCAGCTTCTGCTGCTCGGTGGCGTGATGGACCAGCAGGTCGATGAAGGTGCGGACCTTCGCCGAGAGATGATGGCGATGCGGATAGACAGCATTCATGGTGAGCTCGACCGGCCGGTATTCGGGCAGCAGGCGGACCAGTTGTCCCGACTCCAGCTCGTCGCGAACCAGGAAGCCGGCCGCGAGGAAGACGCCGACGCCGGCCAGCGCCGCGAGCTTCAGGGTTTCGCCGCTGTTGGAGATCAGATTTCCGGAGACGCGCACTGCGGCCGGCGTGCCCTTGCGGTCGGCGAAGCGCCACTCGTCGCCATAGGGATAGTTGGCGTGGCGCATGCAGTTGCGCGCGGAGAGGTCGGCCAGCAGCGTTGGCTTGCCGTGCTGTTCGATATAGCCGTGCGAGCAGCACAGCACGTGGCGCCAGGTCGCGATGGTGCGTACGATCAGGCTGGAGTCCGGCGGCGGCACCATGCGCACGGCGAGATCGTAGTTCTCGTCGATCAGATCGGCATTGCGCTCGCCGATCGTGAGATCGACCTTGACCTCGGGATAGGTGGCGAGGAACTCGGCCACCGCGGGCGACAGGAACTGGACGAGATGGGTGTTGGTGAAGATGCGCAGGGTGCCGCGCGGCACCGATTGCTGGGCGCCCGCGATGTCGTCGGCCTGCTCGATGTCGGCGAGGATCTGGACGCAGCGGTCGTAATAGGCCTGGCCGACCTCGGTGAGGCTGACCTTGCGCGTGGTGCGGTTGAGCAGCCGGGCGCCGAGCCGGTCCTCCAGCGACTGCACGTGGTTGCTCACCATGGTGGTGGACATGTTGAGCTTGCGGCCGGCCGCGGAAAAGCCGCCGGTGTCCACGACCCGGACGAAGGCGGTCAGGCTGGTCAGGCGATCCATGCGGCAAGGTCCGGATTATCAGCGCTGGCTTGATAATGCTTCCAGTTTTATCGGGATTATCACAGCGGGGAGGACATTGCATCTAAGGGGGCGTACTGGGCGCCCTTTCTGGAAGGACGCGAATGTTCGACCCGGAGGATGCCATGTCGACCACTACTTATGTCCCTGAACAAGCAACAAAAATCGGCCTCCGCCCATCGCGGAAAGCGGTCAAGCGGGTGGCGCTCGGGGTCGCCGCGATCATCGGCGCCGCCGTGGCAGCCGACTTTGGCTACGACTACGTCACCACCGGCCGCTACCTCGAGACCACTGACGACGCCTACGTGAAGGCGGACTCCACGATCATCGCCCCGAAAGTCTCGGGCTACATCGCCAAAGTGCTGGTCACCGACAACCAGCCGGTGAAGGCCGGCCAGTTGCTGGCCGAGATCGACGACCGCGATTACCGCACCGCGCTCGGCCAGGCCAAGGCCGATGTCGACGCCGCCAGCGCCTCGGTGCGCAACCTCGATGCCCAGCTCGAGCTGCAGCAGCCGATCATCGACCAGAGCACGGCCGACGTCACCGCCGCCGAGGCAAACCTGAAATTCGCGCAGGAAGAGCAGACCCGCTACGACGGGCTGATGAAGTCCGGCTCCGGCACCATTCAGCGTGCGCAACAGACCGACGCGGCGCTGCGCGCCAACACCGCGCAATTGCAGCACGCGAAGTCGGCGCTGTCGGCGGCCCAGCGCAAGGTCGACGTGCTGACCACGCAGCGCGCCCAGGCCGCAGCGCAGGTGGACCGCGCTCGCGCGGTCGAGCAGCAGGCCGAGCTCAACCTGTCCTACGCCCGGATCACCGCGCCGGTCGACGGCACGGTCGGCGCCCGCACGCTGCGCGTCGGGCAATATGTGCAGGCCGGCACCCAGCTGATGGCGGTGGTGCCGCTGGACGCGGTCTATGTGATCGCCAATTTCAAGGAGACGCAGCTGACCCATGTGCGCAACGGCCAGCCGGTCGAGCTCACGGTCGACAGTTTTCGCGGCACCACGCTGAAGGGTCATGTCGACAGCCTGTCGCCGGCCAGCGGCCTCGAATTCGCGCTGCTGCCGCCCGACAACGCCACCGGCAATTTCACCAAGATCGTGCAGCGCGTGCCGGTCAAGATCGTGCTCGACGATCAGAGCCTCACCGGCCTCTTGCGCCCGGGCATGTCGGCGATCCCGACCGTCAACACCAAGGCGACGGTGCTGGCCGAGCGCGAGGAGAAGCGGCGGCTGGCATCGGCGACGCGGGCGAACGGCGGATAGGCCCAAACGCTTCTTCGGCTGGCTCCGCGCGATCGATCACCCATCGGTGGTCGATCGCGTTTTGCTGTCTACGCCCTCTTCGCCTCTCCCGCTTGCGGGTGGGGGCTCTCTCCGCGAGTCATCTTGTGGAGCCCCCGCAAGCGGGAGAGGGAGCTTGAGAGGCGTGCTCACCTCACTAGTCGACGGCACGCAGGCCAAACGCAGCCGTCGTGCCGTGGCCATAACCGCAGTCGCTCTCTCAGCCGCAGCCGTTGATTATCAACCTCTACCGGACAATCCTTCCAGTCTTTCTCGGATTATCGAAACGGGCCGCCTAATACATCTTGTGTGGGTAGCAAGGACGACCTCGATGACCGCACTTCAGCCCACAGCCGACGCAGCGAACGCCGCCGCGCTCCCCGCCCCCGCAGCGCCGGCGGCGCCGGCGATCCCCACGAAAACCTGGATCGCGGTGATCGGGGCGACGCTCGGCGCGTTCATGGCGGTGCTGAACATCCAGATCGTCAACGCCTCGCTCGCCGATGTGCAGGGCGCGATCGGCGCCGGGATCGACGACGGCGGCTGGATCTCGACCTCCTATCTGATCGCCGAGATCGTGGTGATCCCGCTCTCCGGCTGGCTCGCGCAGGTGTTCTCGGTGCGCATCTATCTGCTCACCAATGCGTTCCTGTTCCTGGTGTTCTCGGCGGCGTGCGCGCTGGCGCAGGACCTGCCGCAGATGATCGCGCTGCGCGCGGTGCAAGGCTTCACCGGCGGCGTGCTGATCCCGATGGCATTCACGCTGATCATCACGCTGCTGCCGAAAGCCAAGCAGCCGATCGGGCTCGCGCTGTTCGCGCTGTCGGCGACGTTCGCGCCGGCGATCGGCCCGACCATCGGCGGCTATCTCACCGAGAACTGGGGCTGGCAGTACATCTTCTATGTCAATCTAGTGCCGGGCGCCGTGATGATCGCGATGCTCTACGTCTCGCTCGATCCGAGCCCGATGAAGCTGTCGCTGATCCGCCAAGGCGACTGGCTCGGCATCATCACCATGGCGGTCGGCCTCGCCGCGCTGCAGACCGTGCTGGAGGAAGGCAACAAGGACGACTGGTTCGGCTCGCCCTTCATCGTCCGCCTGTCTGTCATCGCGGCGGTCGCGCTGGTCGCCTTCCTGATCGTCGAATTCACCGTCGAGAAGCCGCTGCTCAATCTGCGCCTGCTCGCCCGCCGCAATTTCGGCTTCGGCATGCTGGCCAACTTCCTGCTTGGCATCGCGCTGTACGGCTCGGTGTTCATCCTGCCGCAGTACCTCGCGCGCATCCAGGGCTACAATGCCGAGCAGATCGGCATGGTGCTGGCCTGGACCGGGCTGCCGCAGCTCGCGCTGATCCCGCTGGTACCGCGGCTGATGCAGCGCTTCGACCCGCGCCTCATCATCGGCGTCGGCTTCGCGCTGTTCGCCGGCTCCAACTTCATGAACATCTTCATGACCAACGACTACGCCACCGACCAGCTGTTCTGGCCCAACATCGTCCGCGCCATCGGCCAGGCGCTGGTGATGGCGCCGCTGTCGGCGGTTGCGACCGCGGGCATCGAGCTGGAGAATGCGGGCTCGGCCTCCGCGCTGTTCAATATGATGCGCAACCTCGGTGGCGCGGTCGGCATCGCCGTGCTGCAGACGCTGCTGACCAAACGCGAGCAATATCACTCCAACGTGCTGATGCAGTCGGTCTCGCTGCTGGAACAGGCCACGCGGAGCCGGATTGAGCAGCTGACGCAGTATTTCTTGAACCACGGCGTCGCCGACCAGGCCGCGGCCGCCCACCGCGCAATCGCGGCGATCGGCAAGGTCGTGCAGAAGCAGGCCTACATCCTCGCCTTCAGTGATACCTTCTACCTGCTCGGCGTCGCGCTGATCATCGCACTCGCGGCGACACTATTCCTGAAGAAGCCGGGCCAGCTCGCTGGCGGCGGTGCGCACTAACCCAAGCCACAACCACGGAGAACGACCATGAAGCCCCGCATGAACTTCTACCAGGCCGCACCCGAGACCATCAAAGCGCTGGTCGCGGTCGAAAACCAGATTGCTGCGAGCGGCCTCGAGCAATCGCTGATCGAGCTGGTCAAGACCCGCGCCTCGCAGATCAACGGCTGTGCCTACTGCATCAACATGCACACCGAGGACGCCCGCAAGCATGGCGAGACCGAGCAGCGGCTCTATCTGCTCAACGCCTGGCGCGAATCCCCGCTCTACAGCGAGCGCGAGCGCGCGGCGCTAGCCTGGACCGAAGCGCTGACGCTGGTGTCCGAGACGCATGCGCCCGACGCCGACTATGAAGCCGTGCGCGCCCAGTTCTCGGACAGCGAGCTGGTCAACCTGACCACGCTGATCGGCGCGATCAACGCCTGGAACCGGATCGCCATCGGCTTCCGCGCGGTGCATCCGGTGAAGGCGAAGGCGGCGGCGTGAGCAGCGCGGACGATCCATCCCCGTCATCCTGAGGAGCCTGCGCAGCAGGCGTCTCGAAGGATGCACGGCCAAAGTCGGGCCGTCGATCCTTCGAGGGCCGCTGAAGAAGCGGCCACCTCAGGGTGACGGTGCCAAGGCGATGCGCAGACCGTAGGGTGGGTTAGCCGAAGGCGTAACCCACCATTCTCTCCGTGGTGAGCAAAGTCGGTGGGTTACGCTGCGCTAACCCACCCCACCCAGTGTCAAACCGCCGTCGCCTTGGCGAACTCGACATAGATCTCGCGCAGGCGGTCGGTGATCGGACCCACCTTGCCGCCTCCGACCTTCTTGCCGTCGATCGCGACCACCCCCTGCACGAACACGGAAGCGCTGGTGATGAAGGCTTCCTTGGCGGCGAGCGCTTCCTCGATCGTGAAGGCGCGCTCCTCGATGCGCAGCTGGCGTTCCTCGGCGAGCTTGACCACCGCCTTGCGGGTGCAGCCGGGCAGGATCTCGTTGCCGTTCTGCCGGGTCACGATGACATCGTCCTGGGTGACGATGAAGGACGAGGACGAGCCGCCCTCGGTGACCTTGCCGTCCTCGATCATCCAAGCTTCGCCGGCGCCGGCCGCGGCCGCCGCCTGCTTGGCCAGCACCTGCGCCAGCAGCGCCACGCTCTTGATGTCGCGCCGTTCCCAGCGGATGTCGGGCACCGTGATGACGTTGATGCCGGTCTTGGCCGAGGGCGCGTTGATGATGTCCTTTTCCGAGGTGAACATCACGAGCGTCGGCTTGACGTCGGCCTTCGGGAAGGCGAAGTCGCGACCCTTGTCGGCGCCGCGGGTGACCTCGAGATAGACCATGCCGTTGACGAGGTCGTTGCGCGCAACCAGCTCCTTCTGGATCTCCTCGATCCGCTCCAGCGTCTCCGGCAGCGCGAGCTGGATCTCGCCGACCGAACGCTTGAGCCGCGCCAGGTGTGAGGCGTTGTCGATCAGCTTGCCCTCGAGCACCGCCGCCACCTCGTAGATGCCGTCGGCGAACAGGAATCCGCGGTCGAACACCGAGACCTTGGCCTCCGAATGCGGCACGAACGAGCCGTTGACATAAGCGATCTTTTCCACGCGAGTTCTCCTGCGGACGAAGGGGGGTTCAGGCCTTCGTATACGCAAATTGTTAACGGGGGAAAACCCTGTAGCAGCCGTCATTCCGGGGCGATGCGCAGCATCGAACCCTCAGGTGCGCCTCTTCGAGGCGCCCCGGAATGACAGGCGGAGAGGCTCCCTAAGCTCAGTGCTGCAGGATCTTCGACAGGAACTTCTGCGCGCGGTCGCTGCGCGGCGTGCCGAAGAAGTCGGCCTTCTTGGCGTCCTCGACGATCTCGCCGCGGTCCATGAAGATGACGCGGTCGGCGACCTTGTTGGCAAAGCCCATTTCGTGGGTCACGACCATCATGGTCATGCCCTCGCGGGCGAGGTCGACCATCACGTCGAGCACTTCGCTGATCATCTCCGGGTCGAGCGCCGAGGTCGGCTCGTCGAACAGCATCGCGATCGGGTCCATCGCCAGCGCGCGGGCGATCGCGACGCGCTGCTGCTGGCCACCGGACAACTCCGCCGGAAACTTTTTGGCATGATCCTTCAGCCCGACGCGCTCCAGAAGCTTCATGCCCTTGGCGGTGGCGTCCTCAGACTTGCGGCCGAGCACCTTCTCCTGCGCGAGGCGGAGATTGTCGATGATGCGCAGATGCGGAAACAGCTCGAAATGCTGGAACACCATGCCGACGCGCGAACGCAGCTTCGGCAGGTCGGTCTTGGGATCGTTGACCTTGACGCCGTCGAGCGTGATGTCGCCGCCCTGGATCGGCTCCAGCGCATTGACGCATTTGATCAGGGTCGACTTGCCCGAGCCGGACGGGCCGCAGACCACCACCACCTCGCCCTTGGCGACGCTGGTGGTGCAGTCCTTCAGCACCTGGAAGCTCGGCCCGTACCATTTGTTGACGTGGTTGATCTCGATCATGCGTGACTCAGGCGTTGCAGCGAGCGCGCTTCCACCTCTCCCATCGGGAGAGGTCGGCGCGCAGCGCCGGGTGAGGGATTGCGGTCTATCGATGGAGCAAAACCCCTCACCCGGATCGCTGACGCGATCCGACCTCTCCCGATGGGAGAGGTGAAGGGGGCCGTGTCTTGAATGTTCGAAAGCATGACTGGCTACCGGACAATCGCGATGCGCGACTGCAGGCGGCGAACGCCATAGGACGCGACACAGGAAATGACGAAGTAGACCAGCGCGGCGAACAGGTACATTTCGACCAGGCGGCCGTCGCGCTGCGCGACCTTGCTGGCGGCGCCGAGGAAATCCGGGATCGACAGCACGTAGACCAGCGAGGTGTCCTGGAACAGCACGATGGTCTGCGTCAGCAGCACCGGCAGCATGTTGCGAAACGCCTGCGGCAGCACGACGTAGCGCATCGACTGCGCGTAGGTCAGGCCGAGCGCGCTGGCCGCGGCCGGCTGGCCCTTCGAGATCGACTGGATGCCGGCGCGCATGATCTCGGAGAAATACGCCGCCTCGAACGCGATGAAGGTGATCAGCGAGGAGGCGAAGGCGCCGACCGTGATCGGCCGCGACGCGCCGGTCAGCCACTGCCCGATATACGGCACCAGGAAGTAGAACCAGAAGATCACCAGCACCAGCGGCAGCGAGCGGATGAAGTCGACATAGAAGCCCGCGATGCGCCCGAGCACCTTGTAGCTCGACAGCCGCATCAGGGCGATCAGGGTGCCGAACACCAGGCCGCCGAACGCTGCGAGCGCGGTCAAGGTCAGCGTGAAGCGCATGCCCTCCAGGAACAGGTAGGGCAGCGAGCGGCGGATGACGTCGAAATCGAAACTGCCGATCATCGTCATTTACCCGTGATGTAGCCGGGGATCGCGACATAGCGCTCGAGGAAGCGCATCGCGGTCACCACGACGAAATTGAGGAGCAGGTAGAGCACGGTTGCCGCCGTGAACGCCTCGAACACCTGGAACGAGAACTCCTGCATCGAGCGGGCCTGGCCGGTCAGTTCGATCAGGCCGATGGTGATGGCGACCGCGCTGTTCTTGATGGTGTTGAGGAATTCGGAGGTCAGCGGCGGCAGGATGATGCGGAATGCCATCGGCAGCAGCACGTAGCGATAGGTCTGCAGCGTGGTGAGGCCGAGCGCGGTCGAGGCCTGCTTCTGCCCGCGCGGCAGCGAGGTAATGCCGGCCTGCAATTGCACGGCGACGCGCGCCGACATGAAGAAGCCGACGCCGATCGCGGCGGTCCAGAACGGCGCATTCGGCAGTTGCTTCAGCCACAGCCCGGCCGACCGCGGCAACAATTCGGGCAGCACGAAGAACCACAGGAACAACTGCACCAGCAGCGGCATGTTGCGGAAGAACTCGACCCAGCAGAAGCCGATCCACGACGCGGCCCGCGACGGCAGCGTGCGCAGCACGCCGATCACCGAGCCGGACACCAGCGCGATGATCCAGGCCAGCACCGACACCTTGACGGTGACCACCAGCCCCGACAGCAACAGGTCGAGATAGGTGCCGGTCCCCATCGGGTTCGGCTCAAGGAAGATGTGCCAGTTCCAATTGTAGTTCACAGGTCCCCCACGCGGCCGTGCCGGTCACGGCATTACGCCGGCATCGCGCGCGGCGTCTATGCAAATGTCCGGCCATTCTCCTCCAAAAATGGCCGGACATGCTAACTTTCAGGACCCGCTCCCAAAAGGGACGACGGGTCATACACAGCGGTCAGTTGACCAGATAGGCATCCGGATCCGGAGAGTCCGACGGCTTCGCAAACTGCTTCTTCATCTCCGGTCCAGCCGGCGAGTTGAGATTAAGGCCCTTCGGCGGGATCTTTTGGGTGAACCACTTGTCATAGATCTTCTGGCCCTCGCCGCTGGTGTAGAGCGCGGCGGTTGCGGCGTCGACGACCTTCTTGAACGGCGCGTCGTCCTTGCGCAGCATGATGCCGTAGGGCTCGGGCTTGGAGAACGCGTCCTTGGAGATCACGTAGTCATCCGGCGACTTCGAGCCGGCGACGAGGCTCGCGAGCAGGATGTCGTCCATCACGAAGGCGACCGCGCGATCGGTCTCGACCATCAGGAAGGCCTCGGCATGGTCCTTGGCCGGGATGATATTGACGCTCAGCCCGCGCGCGAGGTTGGCCTCGGTCAGCTGCTTGATGTTGGTGGTGCCGGCGGTCGAGACCACCGTCTTGCCCTTCAGATCGTCGATCGAATTGATCTTGCTCGCCTTCTTGGTGATGTAGCGGCTGGCGGTCAGGAAGTGGCTGTTGGTGAAGGAGACCTGCTTCTGGCGCTCGGCATTGTTGGTGGTCGAGCCGCATTCGAGGTCGACGGTGCCGTTGGCCATCAGCGGAATACGCGTCGCCGAGGTCACCGGGTTGAGCTTGACCTCGAGCTTGTCGAGCTTCAGCTCCTTCTTCACGGCATCGACGATCTTGTAGCAGATGTCCATGGCGTAGCCGACCGGCTTCTGGTTGTCGTCGAGATAGGAGAACGGGATCGAGGAGTCGCGGTAGCCGAGCGTGATCGCGCCGGTGTCCTTGATGTTCTTCAGCGTGCCGGTCAGCTCCTGGGCTTGCGCCTGGCTCGCGCCCAGCGCGGCGGCGAGCGCGAAGCCGATCAGATAGTTGCGTGTCATACGTCTACTCCTTGCGTGGAAACGGTCGTTCTAGTGCGTGAGAATATCAGCGAGGACGGGTGCGATATAGCGGCGAAACTGTTCCGGATTCTCGCTCATCGGAAAATGACCGAGCTGCTCCATGATCGTGACGCTGGCGCCCCCTATTGCCGCTGCGGTCCGCCTCGTATCCTCGGGCGTGCAGGAGAAATCATACTCGCCCGTAAGCAGATAGAGGTTGCATACTTTAGTCTCGATTGACGCGACCCGGCCGCGCAGGTCGCCGTCGACACGGTAGAAATACAGGTCGCCCTTGAACACGCCGGGGCCGCCCTGCTTGTAGGCCCACAGCGTTTCCATCCGCGCAGGCTCCGGGCTTTGCGGGGCGATCAGCCCGGACACCAGCGCGGCGCAGACTTCGCCGCCGTGAACGTCCGGCCGGTTCAGCCAGTTGGTGTCATACCACGGCGCCTGGAAATCGGCAGCCTCGAGCCCGATCAGCGCGCGGAACTCGGCGGCATATTCGATCGCAAGGTTAAGCACGATGCGGCCGCCGATCGAGCAGCCCATCACGACAGGCTTCTCCAGCCGCAGCGCACGGCAGAAAGCGCGGATGGTCTCGGTGTAGCGCGCAGTGGTGAGTTGGTATTCATCCCCGGTCCAGCTCATCGGCGGATTCGACTTGCCATGCCAGGGCATATCGAAGGCAATGATGCGGAAATTTTCGGCAAATTGCGTATCCGCGAGCAGATGGCGCCACTGCCGCGCATCCGATCCCGCGGTGTGCAGGCAGACCAGCGGAATGCCCGTGCCGTTCTCCTCGAAATAGATCCGGTGCAGCTCGCCGCCGATCTCGACGTGAACGTAGCGGCCGACCATCGGCTCGATGTGGCCGTCCATGATCTTGCCGCTCATGATACGGCCGCCGCGAAATGCTGCCGCGGCAGCGCCAGCAGGTCCTTGAAGTATTGCAGATGCGCCATGAAGGGATGCAGGTCGCCTTCCAGCACGGCCTCGCCGCGCTTGGTCAACGCCAGCAGATCGTGCCAGCCGGGCTTCGGCTCGGCCTGCCAATAGGCGGACCAGGCCTGCGGCGTCGCGCGATAGGAAAAGCGCCAGGAGCGCATCAGGACCGGCGAAGGCGCAAGTTCGACGATGCGCCCGGCCCGGATCGCGGCATGAAACGGCCGCGCCATCGGGCCGATCAGGCAGTCGCAATCAAGCAGCCGCCCGCGCGCAAGCAGCCGAGGGGCCTCGTCGAGCAACGCGGGAAGGCCGGCAAACGCCCTCGTCACAGCGTCGTCGGTGGCGTCAGGCGATGGCGTCATCTGTCGGGCGGCGTTCCTGCAGCGGGCGGCGCCATGATGACGGCAAGCGCGCAATCCCGCAAGGCGCCGATGCCTTTGGGTTCCCTTGATTATTCGCTTGACCAAACCCGGCTTGCCGGTCAGGCGCGCACACCCCGCGCCCTCCCGGCACAGTGCCAGGAACGGCCAATCCGTCCGACCAAAGGCCGATTGAATTCCGCGGCTCGGCAGGTCGCGCCAAATCGCGGCAGACCAATTGTCGCAGCCGGCGCTTCGAGCGCAATTCGCGCTTCCGTTGCCCGCCCCGTTCTGTCCAATGCGCTCGGTCCCAGCATGACAGGGACAATCATTGCCAACACCGAACAAGACGCGGCCGCGATCGAACGCGGTCATAAGGGAGAGATCGAGATGTCGCACCGCAATCGCTTGATGGTCCTGCTCGCCGCCGCCGGCATGCTGGTGTCAACAGCGGCGCTCGCGCAGGACTATCCGACCAAGCCGATCACGCTGATCGTGCCATGGCCGGCGGGCGGCTCGACCGATATCTCGATGCGCGCGATCGCCGAGAGCGCCTCGAAGGTGCTGGGCCAACCGATCGCGGTCGACAACAAGGCGGGCGGCGGCGGCACCGTGGGCCCCGCCACGATGGCCGCCGGCGCCAAGCCCGACGGCTACACCATCGCCCAGATCCCGATCACCGTGTTCCGCCTGCCCCTGATGCAGGAAGTGTCGTGGGATCCGGCGAAGGATTTCTCCTACATCATTCACCTCACCGGCTACACCTTCGGCGTCACCACCAACGCGGAGTCGCAGTTCAAGACCTGGCAGGACGTAGTCGATTTCGCCAAGAAGAACCCGAGCAAGGTGACCTATGCGACGCCCGGCACCGGCACCTCGCTGCATGTCGGCATGGAGCAGATCGCCCTGATGGCCGGGATCAAGCTGACCCAGGTGCCGTTCAAGGGCGGCGCCGAGACCAATGCGGCCGTGCTCGGCCAGCACACCATGCTGCAGGCGGATTCCACCGGCTGGCGGCCGCTGGTCGATGCCGGCAAGCTCCGCCTGTTGATGGTGTGGACCGGCGCGCGCTCGCCGAACTATCCGGACGTACCGACGCTGAAGGAGCTCGGCTACCCCATGGTCTATGACTCGCCGTTCGGCATCGCCGGCCCCAAGGGCATGGACCCCAAGATCGTCGCCAAGCTGCACGATGCCTTCAAGAAGGCGATCGAGGACCCGGCGGTGATCGCAACGCTGGCCAAATACGACATGGTGCCGAACTACAAGAACACCGAGGACTACAAGAAGTTCGTGGGGGAGGTCACCGAGTCCGAGCGCAAGGTGATCGACACGCTGGGGCTGGCGAAGAAGTAAGGACTGGCCGCGAAGTCTCCGTCCGTCATTGCGAGGAGCGAAGCGACGAAGCAATCCATCCCTCCGCACATGCGGTGAAGTGGATTGCTTCGCTTCTCTCGCAATGACGGGGATAGGTCGATGCCCCACCTTGCGACTTGACGAGAGCACATCCCATGACAGACCAAACCAACGTCAAATTCCGCCTCAACAACTCCGAGCTCTGGGGCGGGCTGATCGGGCTCGGGCTCGGCGCCTTCGTGATCTGGTCGGGCCTCAAGCTGAAGCTCGGCACCATCAACGATCCCGGCTCCGGCTACGTGCTGTTCTACACCGGCATCCTGATGTGCGTGTTCGCGGCCTCGATCATGATCGCGGCGGTCACCGAGGGCGGCCCGACCTTCGCCTCGCGCTGGGAGAATGCGCGCTGGGGCAAGCCGGTGCTGGTCATCGTCTGCCTCACGGCGTTCGCCTTTGCGCTGGAGCCGCTCGGCTTCCTGCTGTCGGCGATTCCGCTGATGCTGTTGCTGCTCCGCGTGATCGATCCGGTGCGCTGGTCGCTGGCGATCCCGCTGTCCATCCTTGCCCCGCTCGGGATGTGGTGGGTGCTGAAGCACCTGCTCGCGATCCAGCTGCCGAGCGGCATGTTCGAGATCGGTTGAGCGCCCATGGATACTCTCGTCAACGTCGCCCACGGCCTCGGCGTCGCGCTGCTGCCGATCAACCTGCTCTACTGCTTCATCGGCGTGTTCATCGGCACGCTGGTCGGCGTGCTGCCCGGCATCGGCCCGATCTCGGCGATGTCGCTGCTGCTGCCGGTGACGCTGTCCGGCACGCCGGAATCCGGCATCATCATGATGGCCGGCATCTATTACGGCTCGATGTATGGCGGATCGACCACCTCGATCCTGGTCAATATCCCCGGCGAAGCGGCTTCCGTCGTCACCTGCATCGACGGCCACCAGATGGCCAAGCAGGGCCGCGCCGGCCCCGCGCTCGGCATCTCCGCCTTCGGCTCGTTCATCGCCGGCACCTTCGCGCTGATCGCCCTGATGCTGGTGGCGCCGTCGCTCGCCAGCGTCGCGATCGCGTTCGGGCCGGCCGAATATTTCAGCCTGATGGTGCTCGGCCTCGTGGTGCTGACCTTCCTCACCCAGGGCTCGATGGCCAAGGCGCTGTTGATGGCCTGCATCGGCGTCGTGCTCGGCCTGGTCGGGCTCGACAGCATCACGGCGCAGCCGCGGCTGACCTTCGGCCGCCTCGAGCTGATCGACGGCATCGGCCTGGTGCCGGTCGTGATGGGCCTGTTCGGCGTCGCCGAGGTGCTGCTCAACACCGAGCAGGCGATCAAGCGCGACATCATCAAGACCAGGATCAACCAGTTGCTGCCGAGCAAGGAGGACTGGAAGGCCAGCGCCGGACCGGTGGCGCGCGGCACGGTGCTCGGCTTCTTCCTCGGCATCCTGCCCGGCGGCGGCGCCGTGGTGGCATCGTTCGCCTCCTACGCGCTGGAGAAGCGGCTCTCGAAGCATCCGGAGCGCTTCGGCCACGGCGCGATCGAGGGCGTCGCGGGGCCGGAATCGGCCAACAATTCCGCGGCCGGCGGCGCCTTCATTCCGCTGATGACGCTCGGCATCCCACCGAACGTGGTGATGGCGCTGCTGCTCGGCGCCTTCGTGATCCACGGCCTGCAGCCGGGGCCGCTGATGATCTCGCAAAACCCGACGCTGTTCTGGGGCATCGTCGCCAGCATGTATATCGGCAATTTGATGCTCTTGGTGCTCAACCTGCCGATGATCGGCATGTGGGTGCAGCTGCTGCGGCTGCCCTACAACGTGCTGTTCCCGCTGATCATCCTGTTCACGATCATCGGCGTCTACTGCTCCAGCAACAACGTGTTCGACGTCCACGTCATGATCGCGTTCGGCGTGATCGGCTATTTCATGCGCAAGCTCGGCTACGAGCCGGCGCCGCTGGTGCTCGCCTTCGTGCTCGGGCCGATGCTGGAGAACAATCTGCGCAAGTCGCTGATCCTCTCGCAGGGCGACCTCATGACCTTCGTGGAGCGGCCGATCTCGGCGATCTGCCTCGCCTTCGCGCTGGTGCTGCTGGTCGGCCCGCTGCTGCCCTCGCTGCGCAAGAAGCGCGAGCTGGTGGCGCTGGATGAGGGGGCGTAGCGGAGGTCGCGCCGCACCGGCGGTCAGCTCCCTCGCCCCGTTCTTACGGGGAGAGGGTTGGGGTGAGGGGCTGCTTCGACGAGTTCAGAACGCGGTGAGACCTGTACCCCTCACCCGGATCGCATCTGGCGATGCGATCCGACCTCTCCCCGCAAGCGGGGCGAGGTGAAGCGGAGCCGGCGCTCACACCTCGGGCCGATCTAGCCCACCTTCGCCGCACGCCCGTTCTTCGGCGCCTGGGCCAGCGCGCGGGCCAGCACCTGGGCTTCCTTCTTCAGCATGTCGGCGAGCTCGCCTTCGCGGCGACGGATGCGGTCGGACGCGGCGCCGATCGAGAGCGCGGCGACCACCTCGCCGGCATCGTCGCGCACCGGCACGCCGACGCCGCCCATGCCGGGGAACGCGGCGTCGATCAACACGGTGTGGCCGGCCTTGCGCGCCATGGCGATCCGCTCGCGCAGGAACTTTGGCGTGATGCGCGGCGATTTCGCCAGCCGCGGCACGATCACCTCGATCACAGCCTCGATCTCGGCATCCGGCAGCCAGACCAGCAGCGCCAGCGCGCCGGCGCCGACGCCGAGCGGACGGCGGCTGCCGATCTGCAAATAGTTCGGTTGCAGCGGATGGTTGCCGACCGAGCGCGCCAGATAAAGCGCCTCGACGCCGGATCGCACCGACAGCAGCGCGGTATCGGCCGAGCGCTCCGACAGCCGCAGCAGGCTCGGCTGCGCCAGCTCGGCGATGTCGACCGAACGGCGCGCGCCGACCGCCATCACCCGCGCCTCCTGGCCGAGCTCATAGGTCTTGGCGCCGGCGACGCGGCTGACGAAGCCTTCCTCGATCAGCGAGTTGAGGATGCGCAGCGCCGTCGCCTTGTTCAGCGAGGTGGTGTCGGCGATGTCGGTGAGCCGGAGCGGCGAGCGCTGCGCCAGCACGCGCAGGATCGCGCAGACCTTCTGGATCGCGTTGAACTTGTCGGGTTGGCCCGGCTCCGGCAGTGGCCTCTTGCGGCTGGTCCGTGCGGTCGCAGTCGTGGAGGCGTTCATGCCCTGGCCTTCCTTGCCGTCAATTCCAAATCCTGAACCGGGCAGGACGAAGATGCGCGCCCGGCCGACATCATCCTAGGACGGATGACGTGCGCCGGACACCGTATACTTTCGTCAGATGAAACTTTGATTTCGACTATCTACGCTGCTGTGCAACAATGAGGATATTTGAATTTCGCATCACGAAATCTGATGCGGTTAGCATGATCCTTTCGAAAAACCGCTTCGCACTTTTTCGGATCATGCGCTACGCCAGCCGCAGCCTGCGGATCGTGAACAGCGCGCAGAGGCTGAGGATGCAGACGGCGGTGAGATAGTAACCCGGCGCGAGCTCGCCGATCGTCGCGAAGCCGCCCATCCAGGTCATGATCGCCGGCCCCATGCCGCCGAACAAGGTGACGCCGATATTGTAGCTGAGACCGAGCCCGGTCGCACGCGTCGCCGCCGGAAACAGTTCCGACATCAGCGCGGCGAGCGGCCCGTAATACAGCGACTTGAGGACGCCGAGCCAGAGCACGCCGATCAGGATGATCATCGGCGTCGGCTTGCCGGTGAGCAGGAGGAAGGCCGGGAAGATCGATACCAAGAGCAGCAGCGCGAACAGGATCATGTGGGTGGTGCGTCCGATCTTGTCGGAGACCATGCCTGCGATCGGCGCCAGCAGCGCAACCGCGGTCTGCGCGGCGAACGAGGCGATGAAGCCGACCGATGGCGCGAGGTTGAGCGTCTTCACCACATAGGTCGGCATGTAGACGATCAAATAGTTGACCGCGGTCGACACCGCGAGCGCGCCGATCGCGAGCATCGTGGCGAGCTTCTGCCGCGCGAACACTTCCCTGACCGGCGATTCCTTCTTCGCCGCCGGCGGCGGGGTCGCATCGTCGACGTGGTTGCGGATGTAGATGCCGACCGGGCCGATCAGGACGCCGAACAGGAACGGCAGCCGCCAGCCCCAGGACTGCAAATCCTCCGGGCTCATCAGCGAGGTCAGCAGTGCACCGAAGCCCGCGCCCAGCAGCCCGCTGACGCCCTGGCTCGCGAACTGCCAGCTCGCCACGAAGCCGCGCCGCTCCGGCATGTGCTCGACCAGGAACGCAGTCGAGGAGCCGAACTCGCCGCCGGCGGAAAAGCCCTGCACCAGCCGTGCCAGCAGCACCGCGATCGGCGCCAGGATGCCGATGGTCTGATAGGTCGGCATCAGCGCCAGCACCAGCGTGCCCAGCGTCATCAGCACGATCGACAGCATCAGCGAGGCCTTGCGGCCGTGCCGGTCGGCATAGGCGCCGAGCACGACGCCGCCGATCGGGCGGATCAGAAACGACAGGCCGAAGCTGCCGAAGGTCAACAGCAGCGAGGTGGTCGGATCATTGGCCGGGAAGAACGCCTTGGAGAGATACACCGCGAAGTAGGCGTAGACCGAGATGTCGTACCATTCGAGCGCATTGCCGACCGAGGTCGCGACGATCAGGCGGGTGATGTTTTTCTTGTCGACCGCTGTTGCGCGCTGAGCGTCCGCCGAAGTTGATAGTGTCATTACATTTTCCTTGCCGGTGAAGGCACCAGCTTTTCAACTCGAAATGGCCGGCTTGACCCGGCCATCCACGTCTTCCCCGTCATCCGCGCGCAAAGGCTACGCCTTTGTCGCTGGAGGTGCGAGCTCTTGCGAGCCTCGAAGGATGCACGGCCCCACTGGTGGCCGTCGATCCTTCGAGGGCCGCTGAAGAAGCGGCCACCTCAGAATGACGGGGAACAAGCGAGCCCAGCTCCTTATCCCTTGTGCTTTGCCTCGCCGAGGTCCCAGAACAGGCCGGCCATGATGGTCAGCGCCTCCTCGGTCACCGGCAGCAGGATGTGCTCGTCGGGGGCGTGCTGCGAGCAGCCCGGATAGGAATGCGGCACCCAGATCGTCGGCAGGCCGAGGCCTTCGGAGAACACGTCGTTCGGCAGCGAGCCGCCGAAGTTCGGCAGCACCGCCGGCGCCTTGCCGGTGGTGGCGCGGATCGAGTTCGCCGCCCAGTCGATCCACGGGCTGTCCATGTCGGTGCGCGAGGCGGCAAAGCGCTGCGTGCCCGAGACCTCGACCATCGGAAAACCGTTGTTGTGCAGATAGTCCCGCACCGCGTCGATCACCTCGAGA
The DNA here is from genome assembly GCF_054055815.1 of Bradyrhizobium sp. USDA 4503. Lineage (NCBI taxonomy): Bacteria > Pseudomonadati > Pseudomonadota > Alphaproteobacteria > Hyphomicrobiales > Nitrobacteraceae > Bradyrhizobium > Bradyrhizobium sp. USDA 4503. The sequence continues at coordinate 7,019,668 of NZ_JBSRXS010000001.1, read as the reverse complement.
TGCCGGGTGCCGACGACGAAGCGGAGCTGCAGCACCGCGTTGGCCTTGCCGGGGATCGCGTTGGCGGGCTTTTCGATATTGCCCGACGACATCGCCAGCACCTCCAGCGTGTTCCAGGCATAGAGCCGCTCCGCCGCGGTCAGGCCCTCCTCGCCCCAGTCTTCCGCCAGCGCCGGTTCGTCCGCCGTCGGCTTGACCTCGACGTCGGCGAGCGCGGCGCGGACGCGGTTGGAGATCGGCGGCGGTTTCAGGATCTCGAGCTTCATGCGGCCCTTGCCGTCGACCAGGCTCGCGATCGCGCTCGCCAGGATCGTGGCGGGGTTGGCGAGCACGCCGCCCCAATTGCCGGAATGGTTGCCGCCCTCGCGCAGATTGACGTCGAGATGGATGCGGTTGCCGCCGCGGCAGCCGAGGAAGATGGTCGGCCGCTCCGCCGACAGCCGCGGCCCGTCGGAGGCAATGAACAGGTCGGCCTTCAGCTCCTCGCGATGCGCCTCGCAGACCTCGCGCAGATCGGGCGAGCCGATCTCCTCGCCGGTCTCGATGATGAATTTGGCATTGAAGCCGAGCTTGCCGCCGCGCGCCTGCTTCACCGCGCGCAGCGCCGCCATGTTGATCGAATGCTGGCCCTTGTTGTCGGCGGTGCCGCGGCCATAGACGCGCTCGCCCTTGACCGTGGTCTGCCAGGGATTGAGCCCGTCGCGCCATTCGCCGACCATGCCGTCGACGACGTCGCCATGGCCGTAGGTCAGCACGGTCGGCCGCGAAGCGTCTTCCTGGTAGTCGGCAATCAGATAGGGCCCGCGGCCGGTCGGCGACTCGATCAGGTGGGTCTTGAAATCGAGCTCGGCGAAGGCCGGTTGCAGATTCTCCACCAGATAGGCGCGCAGCGCATCGGCCTTGTCGGCATTCAGGCTCTCGGTCTGGTAGCCGACCCTGCGGTCCAGTTCCTTCAAGAACTCTCCCGATTGAAAATGCTCTCGCACCTTTGCGATTGCGTCGGCCCGTGTCGCCATGATTGTTCCTTCGTCCGGTCGCGTCGTGGCATGATCGCACCGGAACGCCATGGCTTGGCGTCCCGATCATGCTTCTGGAGGGGCGCAACCTATCGGGATCGGCTCGCGACCGGAAGGGCGCGAAATGCGAATGGGCCTTGCCAAAACGTGGGAAGTCGCAACAAGTTGAAGCGGGACGCCCGGCATCACCGGGCAGCATTCGAAGCGGCGCGCAAGGTTTCGACCAAGGTTTTCTACAATGACAAAACAAATCCGGCTCAACGCCTTTGCCATGAACTGCGTGGCGCATCAGTCGCCGGGTCTGTGGACCCATCCGCGCGACCGCACCAAGGACTACAACAAGCTGTCCTACTGGATCGATCTGGCGAAGACGCTGGAGCGCGGCCGGTTCGACGGCCTGTTCCTCGCCGATGTGCTCGGCGTCTACGACGTCTATGCCGGCAATCCGGATGCGGCGCTGCGCAACGCGGCGCAGACCCCGGCCAACGAACCGTTGATGCTGATCCCGGCGATGGCCGCGGTGACCGAAAATCTCGGCTTCGGCGTCACCAGCAATCTCTCCTTCGAGCCGCCCTACCCGTTCGCGCGGCGGATGTCGACGCTCGATCACCTCACCGGCGGTCGGGTCGGCTGGAACGTGGTGACCGGCTATCTCGATTCCGCCGCGCGCGGCGCCGGCAAGGACAAGCAGACCGCGCATGACGACCGCTACGAGCTCGCCGACGAATATATGGAGCTGGTCTACAAGCTCTGGGAAGGCAGCTGGGAGGACGACGCCGCGATCCGCGACGTCGCGCGCGGCATCTTCACCGATCCGAGCAAGGTGCATCCGGTACGCCATGACGGCAACAACTACCGGCTCAACGCGATCCACCTGTCGGAGCCGTCGCCGCAGCGCACGCCGGTGCTCTACCAGGCCGGCACTTCGCCGCGCGGCCGGCAGTTCGCCGCCGAGCACGCCGAATGCGTGTTCATGTCGGGACCGTCGGCGCAGGTGATCGGTCCGCGGGTGTCGGCGATCCGCGAGCTCGCCGCCGCGAAGGGCCGCAACCCGGCCGAGATCCTGATGTTCTCGATGATGTGCGTCGTGGTGGCGCCGACCGAGGCGGAGGCGAAAGCGAAGTACGCCGAGTATCGCAGCCATATCAGCCATGAAGGCGCACTGGCGCTGATGTCGGGCTGGACCGGAGTCGACTTCTCGACCTATTCGCTCGACCAGGAGGTCCGCCACGTGCAGAACGACGCCGGCCGCTCCGCGATGGACAACGTCACCCGCGCCGATCCCGACCGGGTCTGGACCGTGCGCGAGGTCGCCGAGCATGTCGGCATCGGCGGCGCCGGCCCCGTGGTGGTCGGCTCGCCGGAGCAGGTCGCCGACAAGATCGAGCAATGGTTCGAGGACACCGACGTCGACGGCCTCAATGTCGCGTTTGCGATCTCACCCGGCGATTTCGAGGACATCGCCGACATGCTGGTGCCGGAGCTCGTCAAGCGCGGCCGCTACAAGCGGGAGTATGCGAAGGGCACCTTGCGGGAGAAGCTGTTCGGCGCAGGGCGTGCGAGGCTGGACGCGACGCATCCGGCGACACGGTATCGGGTGAAGCGGAGTGCTGCGGCGGAATGATCCGCGCCGTCATTGCGAGGGAAGCGAAGCAATCCATCGTTCCGCATATGCGGGATCATGGATTGCTTCGTCGCTTCGTGCCTCGCAATGACGCGGCACACACATCTGCCCATCCCGTCATCCTGAGGAGCGCGCTCTTGCGCGCGTCTCGAAGGATCGACGGCCACCAGGCGGGCCGTACATCCTTCGAGGCTCGCTTCGCTCGCACCTCAGGATGACGGGGAGGCAGCAAGCGCGCGGCTTGCTCAATTCACCGCATTGCTCACCACCACCTCGATCAGCTTCGCACCCGGGCGGCTGAACGCCGACTTCATCACGCTCTTCAGCTCTTGCGGGTCGGTGATCCTGATCGCCTCGAGCCCAAGCGAGCGTGCGACGCCGGTGAAATCGACCGGCGGGTCGATGAAATCCATGCCGACATAGTTGTCGTCGCCGTGGAAGGCGAGCAGGCGCTGCTTGATGATGCGGTAGCCGCCATTGTTGACGATGACGAAGGTCAGCGGCAGCTTGTGATTGGCGGCGGTCCACAGCGACTGGATCGAATACATCGACGAGCCGTCGCCGGAATAGCACACCACCGGCCGCTCTGGATTGGCGAGGCTGACGCCGACCGCGGCCGGCAGGCCCCAGCCGATGCCGCCGGATGCCAGCGCGTGATAGCCGTAGCGGTCGCGATGCGGCCGCAAGCCAATGATCTGACGCGACGAGGTCAGGCCCTCGTCGACCAGGATCGCGTTGTCGGGCATCGCCTCCACGACCTGCAACGCCAGCCAGTCCGGATCGATCGGCGAGGTCTGACTCGCCTTCGAGATCTGTTCGACCAGCGCCTTGCGCTTCGCCGCCCAGTTCTTCGTCGACAAGGCCGCGAGTCCCTGCCTGGCACGCGTCTCCAGCGCGCCGCCGCCGGCCTCCTTCAACGCCGGCACCAGCGCGCGCAGCGTTTCCTTGACGTCCGCCTTCACCGCGATCTCGGCGCCATAGTTCCTGGCGAGGTCGCTGTCGACCAGGCCGACCTGCACGATCGAGAGCCCGTCCGGCAACGGATCGACCTCGCTGTAAACGGACATCCGCAGCGGATCGCCGCCGAGCGCGATCAACAGATCATGCGGTGCCAGCACGTCGCGCGCGACCTTCTGCAGCCGCGCGATCGCGCCCATGAAGCTCGGGCTTTCGGAGAGGAAGTGCGAACCATAAGGAGTCGACGATTGCCAGGCCGGGCAGCCCAGCGTCTCGGCGAGATCGGCCGCCTCGCGCAGCGCATCGCTTTTCACGATCTCGTCGCCGACGACGATCACCGGTCGCTCCGCTTTCAGGATGCGCGCGGCCAGCGCCTTGAGCGAATCCTCCGACGGCCTCACCCGCGTGTCGATCCGGGTGGAGCGGCCGAGCTCGATGCCGGCTTCGGAATTGAGGATGTCGCCGGGCAGCGAGATGAACACCGGCCCGGTCGGCGGCGTGGTCGCGATCTTGGCGGCGCGGCGCACGATGCGCGGCAGGTCTTCGAGCCGCGTCACCTCGACCGCCCATTTCACCAGCGGCGTCGCCATCTGCACCAGCGGACCGTAGAGCACCGGTTCGGTCAGACCATGGCCCTGTTCCTGCTGACCGGCGGTGAGGATCAGCGGCGTGCCGGTGAAGCTGGCATTGTAGAGCGAGCCCATCGCGTTGCCGAGGCCCGGCGCAACATGAACATTGCAGGCGACCAGCTTGCCGGAGGCGCGGCTGAAGCCGTCGGCCATCGCGACCACCAGGCTCTCCTGCATCGCCATCACATAGGTGAGATCGGGATGATCCTTCAGCGCGTGCATGATCGGCAATTCGGTGGTGCCGGGATTGCCGAACAGATGGGTGACGCCCTCATCCTTCAGCAGCGCCAAAAATGCCGAGCGGCCGGTAATGCGATTCTTCATGTTCCCTCCAGGCCTGTCGGCGCGTTGGCCGACGGGGATCAAGGGAGATGATCAAACTTGCGCGCGAGGGGCAATCGAGCGAGCGGTCATGGCCGCATTCCGCAGGCGCGCGCCTGAGGTGAAGCACTCGCTAGAACATCCCCTCACGCTCGCTGCGCTTCCTCTTTTTCGAGCGCTGCCAGACCACGCCGGGATAGCCCTTCAGCGGCACCAGCGGCTCGCCGGTGTAGGCCCATTCCTGCAGTTCCTCGATCGCGATGTGATAGAGCGGCTGCCGGCCGGTGCGCCCCGAGAACAACGCGCGCGGGATGTTGACCATGTGCGGCGACCGCGCGCGTTCGTAGATGATGGGCGTGCCGCAATTGGCGCAGAAGCTGCGCGCGGTCTTGCTTTTCGCGTCCTCGTAACGCGACAGCTCGCTTTCGCCTTGCGTGATGCGGAAGCGCTTCTTCCAGCTGCCGACATAGGTCGCGTAAACCGCGCCGTGCGCACGACGGCTGGCGGCGGTGTGATCATGCCAGGCCCAGCGCGCCGGCACGTCGATCTCGAACCGCACCTTGCCGCACAGGCATTGGCCGGCCGCGGGCTTCGCCAGCGCCACCGGCTTTGGCTTTTTGGTCGGCTCGAACTCGTCGTCCGGAAACATCACGGTCTCCCATCAAGGCATCGTAGCCCGGACGAGCGAAGCGATATCCGGGCTACGAAGAGTTACGCCTGCGCCAATTCGTCGTGCACCGGATAATCCGTGTAGCCCTTCTCCTCGCCGGCATAGAAGGTGGCGCGGTTGTACTTGGTCAAGGGATAGCCGCGCTGCAGACGGCGCGGCAGATCCGGGTTGGAGATGAAGTAGCGGCCGAACGCGATCGCATCGGCATGACCTTCGGCGACCGCGCTCTGCGCGGTTTCGCCGACGAAATTGCCGGCCGTGATCAGCACGCCGCTCCACATCGGGCGGTACAGCACCATCGCGGACGGCACGTTCTGCCAATCGACCTCGGCGCGGCCGGTGCCCGAGGCGCGCGGCTCGATGAAATGCAGATAGGCGAGCCCGAGCTTGTCCAGCGCCGTGATGGCGTGGCTGTAGAGCGGCATCGGGTCGGCCTCGCCACTGCCATTGGCGATGCCGTAGGGCGAGAGCCGGACGCCGACGCGGCTGGCGCCCCAGACCTCGGTCACCGCCTGCGTCACCTCCATCAGGAAGCGGACGCGGTTCTCGATCGAGCCGCCATACCGGTCGGTGCGCAGGTTGCTGCGCGATTGCAGGAACTGCTCGATCAGATAGCCATTGGCGCCGTGAACCTCGACGCCGTCGAAGCCGGCGGCGAGCGCGTTTTTCGCGCCTTGCCGGTAGGCCTCGACCATCAGGGCGACCTCGTCGGTCTCGAGCGCGCGCGGCGTCTCGTAATCGACCACCTTGCCGTCCGCCGTCATGCACTTGAACTCGGAGGGGATCGCGACCGCCGACGGCGCCACCGGCAGCGCGCCGCCCGGCTGGAACGAGGAATGCGAGACGCGACCGACGTGCCAGAGTTGCAGGAAGATCAAGCCGCCCTTGGCGTGCACGGCATCCACCACCTCGCGCCAGCCCGCGATCTGAGCCTCGCTATAGATGCCGGGAACACCGGGATTGCCGAAGCCGGTCGCGACCACCGGCGAGGCCTCCGCGATCAGCAAGCCGCCCGGGGTGGCGCGCTGCGCGTAGTATTCCGCGTTGATCGGCCGCGGCGCGAGGCTCGGCCGCGCCGCCCGCATCCGCGTCAGCGGCGCCATCACGACGCGATGTTCGAGCTGGTAGGGACCGATCTTGAGCGGAGAGAACAGCGACGGAGGATTCATGCCTGCCCCAATTAATCTTGTGTCATTTCCCATTGTCGTCTGGGCATGATCCGCCCGGAAAACCGGTACCCACTTTTCCGGATCATGCCCGTTATCTAACGGGTTCATCTTGTTCATGAAAGCGGGTAGTGGCAATCTGTTGCCACGAGAACAGGTCTCCCATGTCGAAATCGAGCGCCTCATCGCTCCCCTCCCTCAGCGTCCGCATCGACCTCGATGCCGAGGACCGGATCGGGCCGGGCAAGATCCTGCTGCTTGAGCGGATCAAGGAATGCGGCTCGATCTCCGCCGCCGGTCGCGCCATGGACATGAGCTACAAGCGCGCCTGGGACCTGGTCGACGAGATCAACCGCATCTGCCGGCAGGCGGCGGTGGAACGGCAGACCGGCGGCAAGAATGGCGGCGGCGCGGTGCTGACCCCGTTCGGCCTCTCCTTGGTGGCGCGCTACCGCAAGATCGAGCGCGACGCGGCAAGCGCCGTGCGCAGGGATCTCGAGGCGCTGCGCAGCGACATCGGCAAGCCGAAGAAGGCTGCCGGGCGGTGAACGCAGGAACCGGCGGCTGTCGCTGGGGCGCTTACGAAAATATCGAAAACAACCCCATGCAAAGGAGCCGGCGACGGCCGGCGTTCGACAACCCAACTTGACGCGTCGGGCAAATCAGGGGTATTATTCTAATATTCCGAAATCATGCGGGGCGTTGGAGCGGAGAGCTCCCCTCGGCGAACACGCCGAGCGTTGAGTACCCCTCACCCGGATTGCATCTGGCGATGCAATCCGACCTCTCCCCGCAGGCGAGGAGAGGTAAGAAGCGGCGCTAGCCCGTCTTGATCCAGACCGCCTTGACGTTGAGATATTCCTCGACGTGCTGCTTGCCGGACTCGCGGCCGTAGCCGCTCATCTTGTAGCCGCCGAACGGCACCGCCGGGTCCATCGCCTGGTAGCAATTGACCCAGACCGAACCGGCGCGCAGCGCCTTGGCGACCTGGTGCGCCTTGCTGACATTGGTGGTCCAGACGCCCGAGCCGAGGCCGAAGGTGGTGGCGTTGGCGCGCTTGATCAGTTCGTCCGGATCCCTAAACGAGATCGCCGAGATCACCGGGCCGAAGATCTCCTCCTGCGCGATACGCATGTTGTCCTGCACGTTGGCGAACACGGTCGGCTGCACGAAATAGCCCTTCGACAGCGCGCCCTCGGTGAGGCGGCCGCCGCCGGCAAGCGCCTTGGCGCCCTCCTTCTGGCCGATGTCGAGATAGCCCGACACGCGGTCCATCTGCTGCTGCGACACCAAAGGGCCGATCTGGGTGTTGGGATCGAGGCCGTTGCCGACCTGCAGCTTCCTGCCGAACTCGGCGACGCGGCCGACGAATTCGTCATAGACCTTCTGCTCGACGAACAGCCGCGTGCCGGCGCTGCAGATCTGGCCGGAATTGGCGAACACCGCCATCGCCGCACCGGGCACCGCGGCGTCGAGATCGGCGTCGGCGAACACGATGTCCGGCGACTTGCCGCCGAGTTCGAGCGAGACGCGCTTGAGGTTGCCGGCCGAGGCGCGGATGATCGACTGGCCCGTGACGTGCGATCCGGTGAAGGCGACCTTGTCGACATCCGGATGCGAGGCAAGCGCGGCGCCCGCGGTCTCGCCATAGCCCGGCACGACGTTGACGACGCCGGGCGGAATGCCGGCCTCCATGCAGAGTTCGCCGATGCGCAGCGAGGTCAGCGGCGATTCCTCGGCCGGCTTCAGCACCACGGTGCAGCCGGTCGCGATCGCCGGGCCGATCTTCCAGATCGAGGCGGTCAGCGGCCCGTTCCAGGGGATGATCGCGCCGACCACGCCGATCGGCTCCTTCAGCGTGTAGGAGAAGATCTCACCGGGCAGCGAGTTCTCGATGGTCTCGCCGTGGATCGCGGTCGCCTGGCCGGCATAGTAGCGCAGCATGCCGAGCGCGCGCAGGCGGTTGCCGCGGGTCCGGCTGATCGGTGCGCCCATGTCGAGCGTGTCGAGCTGAGACAGTTCCTCGAAATTGGCTTCGACCAGTTCGGCCAGCTTGAGCAGCATGTTCTGCCGCTCGAACGGCTTCACCTTGCTCCAGGGCCCTTCGAACGCGCGGCGCGCCGCCGCGACCGCACGGTTGATGTCCTCGGCATCGCCCTCGGCGACCGACGCGAGCAATTCACCGGTCGCGGGATTGTGCGTCTCGAACTTCTTGCCGGAGGCGGCGTCGACCCATTTGCCGTCGATCAGCATCTTCTTGTAGGAGCCATCGGCATAAGGATGGCGCGTGATCGGAACAGCCTGCGAAACAGCCATGTTTGCACTCCCTGTAAAATGTCGGCTGAGGTCTTTTGGAAGCGTTATATCCCGAATTCTACAGCGCGAACGCGAAACCGTAAAGCCGAGCCGGCGTTGATCAGGGCGGCACGCACGAAAACCTCCCATGCGCGTGCGTGCATGGTACGATAGCGACCGCACCTCAGCCACACATGTGTCCGGAGACCGCAGATGCCCCACCCCGTGATATCAGCCAATCATGTTGCCGTGATCACCGGCGGCGCCTCCGGCATCGGACTTGCCGCCGCATTGCGGTTCGCGCAGGCCGGCATGAAGGTCTGCATCGCCGACCTCGACGACGACCGGCTGAAGGATGCTGCGACAAAGCTGTCATCTGCGGCGCCGGGCGGCGCTGATGACATTATGACGGCGGCTGTCGACGTCAGCCGCGCCGACGCGGTCGCAAGCCTGGAGGCCGCGGTCGCGAAAAAGTTCGGCGGCACCGACATCCTGATGAACAATGCCGGCATCCAGCCCGGCAGTGCGATGTTCGGGCCCGCGGACAATTGGCAGCGCATCCTTGGCGTCAATCTGTGGGGCGTGATCAACGGCACCCAGGCGTTCGCGCCCAACATGATCAAGCGCGGCCGGCCGGGATTGATCATCAACACCGGATCCAAGCAGGGCATCACCACGCCGCCGGGCGATCCCGCCTACAACGTTTCCAAGGCCGGCGTGAAGGCATTCACCGAAGCGCTGCAGCACGAGCTGCGCAACACCGCCGGCTGCAAGATCACGGCGCATCTCTTGATCCCCGGCTTCGTCTTTACCGGGCTGACCGCGCGCGGCCGCACCGAGAAGCCGGCCGGCGCCTGGACAGCGGAGCAGACCATCGACTTCATGATCGAACGCCTCGATGCCGGCGATTTCTATATCCTCTGCCCCGACAACGACGTGCCGCGCGCACTCGACGAACGCCGCATCCTGTGGGCCGCCGGCGACATCGTCGAGAACCGCCCGCCGCTGTCGCGCTGGCATCCGGATTACGGCGATGCTTTCGCCACGTTCGTGAAGGGGAGGTAGGGCCACCCGTCATTGCGAGGAGTTCGCGACAAAATTGCAAAGCAATTTTGCGCTGAAGCGACGAAGCAATCCATGGCACCGCATACGCGGAAGGATGGATTGCTTCGCGGAAGCCCGTCATCCGGCGGCGCTTCGCGCCGACCGGGTGGCTCGCAATGACGTGGAAGCGTCGTCGAGAATTGTAGCGAGCGGCCTCCGCACGCCGTCGTCCTGGCGAAAGCCAGGACGACGCTGAATACATTCACATTCTGTCAGGATGACGGGAGCGCGGCCCCGCTCACAGCGTTTCCTGCTTGTGGTCGCAGTTCTTGCAGGTGAACTTGACGCGGGACTGGCCCTTTTCCGCCTGCACCCGGTTCGGCGCACCGCATTTGCCGCAAACGGCCTCGATCCGGGTCGTGCCCTGCTTGATGACCAAGTTCCGCTTTTCCATGGTCTCGCGGATGAGGCGTTCGGCCTCCTCGCGCAGCGATTGCTTCGACATCATCTCCACCGGTCGTTGGTTAGCGGGCGGCGTCATAGCACGACCGCGTGAAGTTTTGACAGCGGGGATTGCAGCTTAATTTTCAGACAATGAGCCGGTCAACCGGCAACCGGAAATGCCGCGGTTTGATCGGTTTTGACGGCCGGCCGATGCGGAACACATTGACGAGGCGCAGATCGGCGCCAATTTTGCCGAGCTTTCGCAGCCGGTCGTTGAAGTCAGGATGATCTGATAGCGCCGAAATCGGGCACGCCGCGAAACCGGCGCGATCGATCTCCAGCCAGGCGCGGTAGAAATGGCGTCCGGTCGTGAGTGGATCCTCACCGACGGGACGGCAAAACAGCACGATCGCCGATGCCGACGCGGTCTTGGCGCCGTCGGCAAGCAACGACGCGGCGAGGCCGAGACGATCGAGCGGCTTGAACAGGCTGCCGAGCACGTAACGCGCGGCGGTGGCCTCGACCACATTCATGGCCAGCGCATCACGGTTGAGGCCATCGAGCAGATAGTGCGGATGGCCGGGCGACAGCCGCATCCATGCGAGCAGCTCGGCCCGGTAGTCGTCACCGCGGACAAAGGAGAATTCGGCCCGATCGGCCCAGCCGGCGATATCGGCAATCGCCCGGCGATCGCCAATGCAGATCACATCGTCGCGCGCGGCAACCAGCTGCGCCAGCGCCGCCGCATCATCAAGCGACGCCGCGAACTTGCCGCGCCACGACATGCGGCGCGCCACGAGGTCCGCCAGCAGATCGGGCTCGGCTCCTTGCTTGATCGCAAAGGAGCAGAGCACGGTAAGTTGCGGCGACAGCGGCTGCTCGAGCGTGGTGATGCCCGTGATTGCGAAGCCACGGCGGTTAAGCGCGAGACTCATACCCTCCAGCGCCGCGCCGTGCGACACCAGAACATCATGCCCCGCGGGATCGGCGACCGGGGCGCGGACGCGGGTCGCATCGACCAGCGCCAGCCGCCCGTCGCCGAGCAGGCGCCAGCGGGTCGGCTGGATGTTGTGGACGCTCGGCGCCAGCCGCGCCTCCGCGACCAGCTCGCGCAGCAGATCCGGCGTCAGCGCGCTCATGCTGCGGCCAGCCGCTTGGTGAACAGATGCAGCCGGTGCAGCGGCCTTGCGCCGACCTTCTCGACCTGGCGCAGCGACGGACCGTTGATATCGGCGATCCAGGTGCCGCCCAGCGTGCGGTAGCCCGCCTCCTGCAACGCCAGCGCGGTGCGGTAGAGCATCGCGCCGTTGAGGCCGCGATTGTGCAGGTCGCGGCAGACCGACTGATAGATCAGCACCGCGCGCCTGTTCATCACGCGGTGCTGCACGAATTTGAACGGCGCTGACAGCCCGACCCGGCCATCGATCGCCTTGATCAGCGGATTGAGGTCAGGGATCGCGATGATCGCGCCGGCGGGCCTGCCGCGGTGATAAACCACGGTCGAAATCCGGTTGTCGATGATCCACATCATGTCGCCGGCCTGGAACAGATATTCGGCGGCGGTCGGCGGCACGAACATCGGATTGTCGGCAAAGCCGTCATTGAGGATCAGCCGCGCATCCTCCAGCCGCACCTTGAAGGCGGAACGCTTGATCGGCTGCCAGACGAAATCCGGGTCAGCGAGCACGGCGCGCTGCTTGTCGCCGAGCAGTTGCTCCGGCTTGCCGCCGTCGAGCGCGATCTCGAACGTCGTCATCGGGAAGGTCGCGGCGTAGCCGGCGCGTTCGAGATGCTGTGCAATGTGCGGCGGCGACCACATCATGTCGGTGAAAGGCGCATGGTCGAACCCGTCGGTCATCACGCCGATCTGCTGCATCGCCGTGAGGTTGAAGTTGCCGGTGACGCGGCTCATGCCGCGCGCCGACAGCCATTGCTCGGCGGCGCGCAGCAGCGCATCGGCCACTTCGTCATCGTCGATGCAATCGAAGAAGCCGAATGCACCGTGGCGGGTGCCGTGCTTGCGGTTGGACGCGTCGTGGATCGAGGCGGCGATGCGGCCGACCGGCCGCCCATCGCGATGCGCGGAGAACAGCGCATAGCGGCCGTGGCCTTCGGTGACGAACGGGTTCTTCGCCGGATCGAACATCCGGTCGAAATCGCTCCACAGCGGCGGCACGTAAAGGCTGTCGGGCCCATAGGCGTTGAGCGCGGCGTCGAATGCCGCCCTGCGGTCGCCCTCGCGGATCTCTGATGTCATTTGGCCTCCGGGGTCAACGCCAGCAGCCGGCGCACCAGCGCCAGCGCGGTCTCAGTGGCGGGGTCGGCCGCGGTGACGGGCACCGCGAGCACGATCAGGTCGAGCGGATCGTGTCCGAGCACGATGACATGGGAGGCGTTGTTGGCTGCGATCAGCGACACGATGCGCTCGGCCGCGGGATCGGTCGGCGCCAGTCCCCACGGCGCGTCGGACCGCCGCAGCACACGCCGTGTCGACAGGAAGTCGTGCAGCAGCGGCGGATCGTAGAGCGCAAGCTCGTTCTCGCGGAAGCGCCGCGCGCTTTCGAAGATCGGGTGCCGCGCCAGCTCGGCGATCAACTGCTCCCTTGTCTGCGCCGGCGATGCCGCGACTGAGTTGAGCACGCCCGGCTCCTGCGATTCGAACAGCGCCCGCAGCGCGTCCGTCATCAACCCGATGGTCAGGACGCCGGCGATCGCAACCGCGACGAAACGGATCATCTGCGCGGCGTCGACGTCGGGCGCCATGAAGGCAGCGGCGAGGCCTAGCAGGCCCGACGAGATCAGCCGCAGCGCCATCATCGCAAGGCCGTGCCGGCGCGTCTCGGCGCCGCCGCCGGCGATCAGCATCACGGTCACGGTGAGCAGCGCGCCCAGCGCGCCGAGCCGCACGGGGATATCGGGAAACAGCGTGCGGAAATCGGTCAGGATGAACGGGATCACGACCAGCGCGCCAACCGCCATGCGGCCGATGCTGCGGTTCTCCGCAGCCATCAGCGAGGCGCGATCGCGCGTTGCCAACAGCAGCGCGCAGGTGGCGAAACCCAGCAGCTGGAACAGCGCCAGCGCCAGCGCGATCGCGTAAGGCATCGCCAGCCGTTGCAGTCCGAACAGGCCGCCGAGACCGAGCAGGATGGCGCCCGCGAGCGCCGCGATCTTGACCGCGCGCGGCGCGTGGCGCCGCAGGATGCCTTCGGTGACGATCAGGGCGCCGAGCGGGACCAGCGAGGCCGGGATCACCGAGAGGCGGTCGAGCAGGCGGCTTCCGGTCCACCAGGCAAGACCGCGGTCGAGGAACAGAATCGCGATCACGCCGAGCGCGAGCAGCAGGCGGCGCGTCAACGGGCTCCTCGGATCGCGCCGGTAGAACGTCATCATCGCCACGGCGAGCCCGATGGCGCCGCACAGATTGACGATGGAATCGGCGATCACCCCGGAGGTCATTTGCCGCCCGTCAGTTCATCGATGGCCCGCCGCACCAGCGGACGCATCAAGGCGGCGACCAGCGCATTGCGCGGCTTCTCGATCGCGGGCCGGTGCGGGTTGAGAAACCAGCCGCGACAATCGGTGCCGGAGGTGCGGCCGAGGATCAGCGCGACCGCCTCATAGGCCATCAGCATGCCGGTCGAGATCACCATCGGCGCAAACGACATCCGGCTGCGGCGGCCGGCGGCGACTTCGCCGGCGATGGCGAGGTCGACATAGTTGCGCGACGAGGAGTGCAGCATCACGTGCTCGATCTCGGCGCGCATCGCGGCGCGGCGGTCGTCCTCGGTGATTTCGGTCCAGTCCTTGCCAAGCGTCGGAAAGCCGAGGCGCTGCTCGGGCCGCGGATCGTGCGGGCGCACCACGATCACCGACGGCAGCGGCGACATATAGGCGTCGATCACCGTTGCATCGGCGCGCTTCGCGGTCCGGTACAGATGCACGCCGGCGGCGATATCGTCCATGCCGTTGACGATGACCGGGCACTGCGCGGCGATCCCGGCCAGCTCGCTGGTCCAGTTCTCGCCAAGCACCTCGATCTCGATGGTTGGATTGATCCGTTTTGCGGCTTCGGCGGCAACCGCCGCCTTCTCGCGCCCGACCTCGTCGGCGAAGGCGAACACCTGGCGGTTGAGGTTGGAGACCTCGAAGCGGTCGATGTCGGCGATCACGAATTTGCCGACGCCGGCGCGCGCCAGCGCCATGAAGGCCGCGCCGCCCATGCCGCCGACGCCGCAGACGAACACCCGCGCCTGACGCAGCAGCTGCTGCTCGTGCTCGTCGATGAAGCCGATATTGCGGCCGGTGAAGGAATAGTAGTCGAAATTCATCGCGCGGCCCCGTTATCCTGCTTGCGCGGACGCAGCGTGCCGAAGGCGCGGCTGTCGTCCATCCAGTAGACCACCGGCAGCACCAGCCGCTGCAGCGCCAGCATCGCGGACGCCGCGAGCAGCGACGGCAGCGAGCCCGAGGGCACCTCGCTCATGAGATAGCGGCGTGCGCCGGCAAGATCGACACGGCCGAGTTGCAGCACGTCGTCGCCGCGGCCGTAATCCAGCTCGCGTGCGCAGAACTCGTTGTAGATTGTGTTGCGATGTTTCGGGGCGATCTCGAAGGTCTTCTTCAGCGCGTCCGAGCCGCCGGTATAGGCGTTGGTGATGACCGAGCGCGCCTCGTCGAAGCCGGCCTCGTCGCCGACGCCGAACACCGCGCGATGCCTTGCCATGATGCCGCGCGCCAATTGGAGATGCGCAAAGCTCTGTCGCGCGCCCGGCAGCGGCGACGGGTAGACGTCCGAGAATGTATCACTGACCATGCCGACCACCGCCGGCACCTGGGTGACGTTGGAGATCCATTTCGGCCGCAGCCCGTCGCGGGCGAACAGCACCAGCGCGGTCAGGCCGTAGAGCACCCAGGACAGCCCCTGCCCGCGCACATCGGGATCGACCATGACGAGGCCGAGATGGGTGACCTCGGCCGGCTCGCCGTCGAGCGGCACGTCCATCACCGACAGCGCGTTGAAGGCGATCGGCCGCCCGGTGTCTTCCTCCGAGATCAGCGTGACGACGGCGCGCGACAGCCGCTCGGGTTCACCGGAGAAGATGCCGTAGGTCAGGCTCTCCTCGGGCAGCGTCTTGGCGGCGACGATGCGCAGCTGCTCGACCAGCGCGTCGAGCTCGTCCCTCGGCAGCGACAGACCGGGCGATTCGACGATGCGGGTGCGCTGGCCGGCCTGGGTGCGCAAGCTGAGGTCGATGGTCGGCTGCGACAGCGCCTTCAGCCAGAAGCCGCCATGGCTGCGCAGACCGTCAAAGGCGGCGCGCGCCTTGCCGAGACTCTTGGCAAGGCTCTTGCTGCCGCGCGAAGCCGGCGTGGGATTGTCCGTGGACGCCATTTCTCTGTCCCTCGGGCGCGATCTCTGCACTCGCCCCTGTTAAGGAGCCATGAGCGCAACCTGACGCTGTTTGCCGCACGGTAAACAAGGCCTTCCGGAAACGGAACAAGTTGGCCGTAAGCGGTCGGCGGCCTATCCACACCGTCATTGCGAGGAGCGATAGCGACGAAGCAATCCATCGCTCGGCATACGCGGAAGAATGGATTGCTTCGCTGCGCTCGCAATGACGGCGGGGTCGGCCAAGTCCCCGGAACGACGAAAGCGGCGGGTGAGAAACCACCCGCCGCTTCGACTTGACTTCGGCTCACCCTGCCTTGGAGACCTCCATCAGCAGGCGCTCCGCCTTGGCGTCCTCGATGCGGTTGACGAACTTGCTGCTCTCGTAATTGTCGCGCACCGTCTTGGTGAGCGTGACGCAGGTCTGGATCAGCATCACGATGCCCATCGTGAGATAGCCCTTCATCCAGAGGTCGATCGGCAGGAAGAACACGCCGACGGCGACGAGGAAGGCGGAGGCTGCAAAGGACGCGTAGGTGAAGGTAACCCAGCTGCCGCTGTGGGGTTGGATGGTCTGGTTCATGGTCGTCTCCTTGATGATAGATGGTTTGAAATTGGCTTGGTTTCAGACTTGAAGTTCAGGCTTGAGGTTTCAGGCTTGGGATTTCAGGCTGCTGGCGGGCGCTTGGCTTTCAGCCGCGCCAGCACGTCGTCAGCGGTCGATTTCATGCGCGGGCCAAAGCCCTGCTCGGCGAGCTTCTCGGCGGTGGCTGATGGTCCCGAGGCGGCGTCGATCTCGACCAACGCCTCGTCGGCGGCCTGGATCTCCATCTGTCGCTCGCGCAGCCGCTTCAGCGTCGCCTCCGCTTCCGGCAGCGTCGACTCGTAGGGGCGCACCGCCTCGATGCCGCTCCGGCGCAGCGAACGCACCGCTTCCGATGCGCGGGCCAGCCGGCGGCCGCGGTCGAGCTCGGCGATGCGCGCCTCGGCGGTGCCGACATGGCGCTTCAGCCGGGTGATCTCGGAAGCGAACAGCGCGCGTGCGGTCATCGCGGCGTCGCGCTCGGCTTCGAGATTGGCGATCGCCTGCGCGGCTTCGCGGGCGAGGTCTTCCCGGCCGCCATCGAGTGCCGCCGACGCGCGCACCTCGAGATCGGCGATCCGGGCGTTGGTGGCGTCGAGCCGCCGGCCCTCCTGCTGGTCGCCGGCGATCGCCAGCGCCAGGGTCCGCTTCGAGCGGTCGACGGCGGCGGCGGCATCGCGCATCTGCTGGTCGAGGATGACCAGCGCGGTGCGGTCTTGAAGTTCCTCTTCGGCCACCGCAACGGTGCCGCGGAAAAGAGTGAAAACAGTTTTGAACATTTCATCGCTCCCTGTTATGAGCATCGCTCATGAATCTCTTGTACCACATACTGAGCATTGCTCAAGAATTATCTGAGCGACGCTCAAGATGAAGGTTAACGAAGGATCAAAGATGTCCAAGGCATTGGAACGACGTGCAAAATTGCGAGAAGCGCTGATCGAGGCAGCGGAACGGGCGATTGCGGCAAAGGGTCTCGGCGGCCTAAAAACCCGAGAACTGGCCCAGGAAATCGGCGTCGCCAATGGCGGCGTCTACAATCTGGTCGAGGATGTCGACGAGCTGATCCTGCGCGTCGGCTCGCGCACGCTGGCGCGGCTCGATGCGTCGCTGTCGCTGGCCGAGATCGGCGGGGCGGCGGCGCCGCGCGAGATGCTGGTGCGGATCGCGGTCGCCTATTGCGACTTCGCCGCCGACAATCTCGAACTGTGGCGCGCGCTGTTCGAGCACCGCATGCAGCCCGGCAAGCCGGTGCCGGAATGGGCAATCACGGAGCAGATGGAATTGTTCCGCCACATCTACAAGCCGCTCGCCACGCTGTTTCCGCAGCGTTCGCCGGCGCAGCTCAGCGTCACTGCGCGCAGCCTGTTCTCCGCCGTGCACGGCATG
This sequence comes from Bradyrhizobium sp. USDA 4503, assembly GCF_054055815.1. Lineage (NCBI taxonomy): Bacteria > Pseudomonadati > Pseudomonadota > Alphaproteobacteria > Hyphomicrobiales > Nitrobacteraceae > Bradyrhizobium > Bradyrhizobium sp. USDA 4503. The sequence goes on along the minus strand of NZ_JBSRXS010000001.1, from coordinate 7,002,141 downwards.
GTCGCGCTCGGGCTGGAGCACAAGCTGATCGCGGTGCCGATCGGCGCGCTGCGGAGCGAGATCGCAACGTTGACGCGCGCGATGGTCGACGGACTGACGGCGAAGAAGGATTAAGCCGCGTGGCCCCAAACCGCACGATGTCCCCGCCATCCGGTCAAGCAAAGTTGCCGCAGAGCACCGTGAATTGCAGCCGTTGCCCCAGGGGACGCAGCGGCCGAGGTCAGAAAGGGGGAAAGCCACTTGCGGAATGACCGAACCGTAGCTATCTACCGCTGATCGAATTTCGGCCGAACGACTTGGCCTCGCCGCTGATAGCGTGCCTGACTGACGACCCTCACCCCCTGAACTTCGAATTCGCCCGCTGCACTCGTGAGTGCGGCTCCAAACACGCATCTATAGGACGATTTTCCATGAGCATGGGAACTGTGAAGTGGTTCAACAGCCAGAAGGGTTTCGGCTTCATTCAGCCGGACCAGGGCGGCCAGGACGTTTTCGTTCATATCAGCGCAGTCGAACGCGCCGGCATGAGCACCCTCAACGAGGGACAGAAGGTCTCTTTTGAGATCGTTGCAGACCGCCGGACCGGCAAATCTGCTGCGGACAATCTGCGCGCGGTGTAAGCTGCGACAATTGGCCATGCTGCTTTGACCACGGATGAACTGGCAAAGCCTCTGGTTACGCGACCCCGCGACCGGTCACCCGGCCGCGGGGTTCTCTTTGTCAACACCGCGCGCAATGCCCGCCAGGACCAGGACTTGAACCGTCTGCCGGCGAAACGGCCCGCGCATCGAAGCAGCTGAGGTCGCGAGCGTGTCCACCAATATCGATCCAGCTCGGCAGCACGACGACATCATGTACCCGCAGGTCCTCCCGTTTCTGCTGGTCCACGCAGGGTGTCTGGCGGCGATCTGGACGGGCGTCTCATGGCAAGCGACCGCAATTTGCGTCGCTCTGTATTGGCTGCGCATGTTTGCGATCACCGCCGGCTATCATCGGTACTTCTCGCATCGGGCTTATTCAACAAGCCGGGCCTTTCAATTCATCCTCGCATTCCTCGCCCAAAGCAGCGCTCAGAAAAGCGTCCTTTGGTGGGCCGCGAAACATCGACATCACCATCTTCATTCGGATACCGAGCAAGATGTGCATTCGCCGGGGCATAAAGGCTTCGTGCACAGTCATCTCGGGTGGATTTTTTATCGACAGCACGATGCAACTGATCTGACGAAAGTTGCGGATTTTGCCTCGTATCCGGAATTGATGTGGCTTCACAGATTGGAGGTCTTGCCGGCGATCGTGGTCGCAGGTCTGTGCTTCCTCATCGCCGGATGGCCCGGGCTCGTGGTCGGTTTCTTCTGGAGCACCGTGCTGCTGTATCACGCCACGTTTTGCATCAACTCCCTCGCGCATGTTCACGGGCGCAAGCGGTACGTTACGGGCGATGACTCCCGCAACAATTGGCTGCTGGCTCTGTTTACGATGGGTGAGGGTTGGCACAACAATCATCACGCCTACCAAAGCAGTGCGCGGCAAGGCTTCCGGTGGTGGGAGATTGATGTGACCTATTATGTTTTGGTGACTTTGTCCTTGCTCGGTATTGTCTGGGATCTGAAGGCGCCGCCCACGCTGGTTCTCCGCAACGAGCAGCGCTTGGGATCGCGTGTGATAAAGCGAACGGCTGAACAACTCGCTGGTCGCTTCAATCCCGAGTACATCGCGCAGGCCATCAAATCGTCGGTCCACGAAACCGGATTGTCGGTGCGGGAAGCGCTTGTTCTGTTACAGCATCGCGCCGACTTGCATCTGCCCAGCATACCAACGCGCGACCGGTTGTTGGCTGAAGCCCAGGCCATGTTCGCGAAGACAAGTTCGTTGGACGACATTGTCGACCGTGCGCATGAACTCCTGGTGGAGTCGGTTTGCCTCCTGCTCGCGGTTCCACCTCGGATGGCCGGCGCAAGCCCGAAACCTCAGGTGAGCCAACCGTAACATTTTGCCTTGGCCTTTTCCCGACCTCACGGCTCCATCGCGTAGGCGCGCCCGGGCTCGAGCGCGTAGATCGTCAGGAAGCGCAGCGGCCGTTCCGGATCGCAATTGCGAAACAGCGTGTGCGGAACGTCAGGGCGATCCTGCAAGGTCTCGCCCGCCCGATACTGGCGCGGCGCCTCGTCGTCATACGCGGACTCGGCAACGCCTTCGACGATGAAGACCACGCCGCCAACGGGATGCCGATGCAGCGGGGCGCCCCCGCCGGGCGGAAAGGTCACCTCGGCAACGACAAGCTCGCGATCATCGCCGGGCAAAGCGAGACGCTCAAGGGTCCTGCGGGTGACGCCGGCGAATCCGGCTTGTTGGGCTTTTGCCTGACCGTCGCTGCTTTCAGCCATTGGAACCCTTCCCTGTCACGCGCGCCTTTGCCCCATTCAGATCAAGGCTGCGGTGACTATGGGGGCGCTTCAACGACGCAACAAGCGCCCAAGCATTTCAACACATGTCGCGCGGGCGAGGCGAAGCCCTTGCCACCCCTGCTCCCACGTTGCAGGATTCCTGCGAGAACCTTCAGCAGTGGGCCTTGCATGAAAACGAGTATCGTCACGACGCGGGCGTCGGGGATCGCCGCCCTGGCGCTCATCTTTGCATTAAATGTCACGCCGGCATCTTCGGCGCAGCCCGTGCCGGAATGTTCGATGTCGATGACATTGGCGGATTGGGGCGAGAATTCGAGCGGCGATATCGACGTCGCCTCGGGCGAAAGCTGCCAGATCCCGATCGGGATCCGCGGCACGGTGACGGACTCCGCGATCTCGCAGAAGCCGGCCTATGGCAAGCTGAAGAAGATCAACGCATCGACCTTCGAATACAGGGCGAAGGCCAAGTACAAGGGCAGCGACACCTTTGCCATCAAGGCAACGGGCCAGGGGCCGAAGGCATCCGGCACCTCGGTCATCACCGTGCACGCGACGATCAAGTAGTCCCTCGGTCGCGCGCCGCCTAAACGCGACGCGCGAGCATTACATCGGTATCAGGCCGGCCGCGCGCCGGTGCGGATGATCGATCCGACATGCTGGCCACGCAGCGCCGCCGCGAGCCGGCCGGGAACGAGGCCGTTCACGACCTGCACCCGCTCGATATGCCGCGCATTGGCCATCACCTCGAGCAGCGCGGGATCGAACGGCAGCGTGCCCTTCAGCTTCGCAAGGTCGGCGAGGCTGGCCTCGCGCAGCAGCTGCGCCTTCTTCCCCTCGGGACCATTCGGATCGTCGGTGTAGACGCCGTCGACATCCTCGACGATCGTCAGGCCGGCGGCACCGAGCGCATCGGCGATCAGGAACGCACCGGTGTCGGCGCGATGCAACGGGATGCGCGAGACCGGGAATTCATGATGGTGATAGGGCGGAAACGCGCTGCCCACCACGGCGCGGGCCGCGGAGAGATGGATCGCAAGCTGGCTCGCGATGGTCGGATGCTCGATATAGGACACGCCCTCCGGCGCGAGCAGGCAGGCCAGGATGTGGCCGTTTTGGCCGGCTTCGCTCGCCGCGAGCGGCGCGAGCGAGCCGACCGGCAGGCCGAGATCGAGGCCGACGCTGTAGAGATGACGGGCGCGGATGCCGGCGCCGGTCAGGATCAGCAGGCGGTGCTCGGGCAGCAGCGAACGCAACTCGGCGACGATCGGCAGGATCGCCTCGTGGCCGCGATCCATGATGGAGCGGCCGCCGATCTTCACCACCTGCACCCAGGGCAGCAGCGGGATCGGGCGACCGCCGGCGACGGGACGGGTGAGATCGCTGTCGAGCAGGGTCTGGCGCGCGAGCGGCGAGGCGACGTGCTTGATGGTGTCGTCCATGGTCGTGTCCCTGCTCAGTTCGCGGTGATGATGGTGCCGACATGCTCGCCCGCAAGCGCACGGGTGAGGTTGCCGGGGACGAGGCCATTGACGACCTGCACCTGCCGGACATGGCGCGCGGTGGCGAGCAGATCGAGCACCGGGAATTCGAGGATCGAATCCTGCAACCCCTTGGCCTTCATCTCGGCGACCGAGATCTTCGGGATGAAGGTCGCGCCCTTCGAGGTCTTGGGGTTCGCGGTGTAGAGACCGTTTTCGTCCTTCACATAGATCATCGCCTTGCAGCCGAACTGTTCGGCGACCAGGAAGCATCCGGCGTCGGTGCGATAGGGCGGGATCATGCCCTCGGGTGCCGGCCGCATCCAGAGGCCGTAAGGCGGCATGCCGCTGAAGATCACGGCGTTCACCTCGGCAAGATAAAGCGGCACGGCCGACAGCCCGGCGCCGCTGACCGCGGAGATGCCGTGCCTGGCGAGCAGCTGGCCCAGCATCACCGCGTTCTGGTCGGCGACCGAGGCGCCGAGCTGCGACAGCACGCCGGCCGGCAGCCGCAGCCCGGCCGCGATCGAATAGAGGTGCCGGGCGCGGGTGCCCGCGCCGGTCCCGATCAGGATCTTGTGCGCCTTGCGGGCCGCGACGATCTCATCGACCAGCGGGTAGACGGCGGCGCGGCCGCGGTCGATGACGCTTTGCCCGCCGATCTTGATCACGGTGGCATCCGGCAGGATCCGGAAGTCCGATGCCGCCTCGGCCGTCGCCAGAAGCTGCGGATCGGTCAACGATCGCTGCATCAGCAGCGCTTCAAGCTCCGCCGTCGTATTCGCCATGAGAAACGTCCTTTCTCCAATGCGCCTGGCATTGCTTCCATCGGCCCGCGATGTTCGATGTCTCCACCGGTGTCTCGCAAAGACCCGTGTTCGAATTGCACGGCTAACGGCAAGCCTGGCGCGTCTCAAGCCGCAACGGCGGGGATAGACCATCGCGAATGGCACCGGCGAGTGCGTGTCGCGACACCCGCTGCGAGGCCGTTCGGAACGGGATACCTATGACGTTTTGCCGCACGCGACTCGACGATGGGTGTGACACCCACCATAGATGCTGCATTGAAATTCTGCGATCCTGAATTTGATATTAACGATTTCTTCGGAATGCGCTGATCTCAGCCGGACGATACTAATCTCAGCCTGGCCCGCCTCACGGGCCAAAATTGATTGCCTTGCACCTTGGAAATTAGCCGGTCTCGACCGGCGCACCCCACGAGGAAGCAAACCATGGCCAATTCCGCACCGGTCGTCACGATTGGTAACCACAGCCTGTTGTACAATCAGTGGCAAAAAATACAGCCATGGCTCACCTATGCCGACTCCGACGGCAATCCCGCGCAGAAATTTCAGTTCTGGGACGGCGGCACAGCTGCGAACAGCGCCTATTTCTGGACTTCCACCAACGACCATTGGGCCGCCAACACGACGATCGAAGTTTCGGCCTCTGACCTCTCCGACGTGTGGGTGCGTGCTGGTGCGGTCGGCGGCACCGAGACACTGTGGGTACGCGCTTTCGACGGGACCGATTGGGGTAACTGGACGTCTTTCACGCTCACGACGATTCCAAACACTGCGCCGGTCGTCACGGTCCCCGACGTGCAGCTGCACACCAATACTTGGACGCAAGCCAAGAATTGGCTGACCTACTCCGATGCCAACGGGGATGCAGCCACCAAATATCAATTCTGGGACAGCGGCACCTCCGCAACAAGCGCCTATTTCTGGACTTCCACCAATGATCATTGGGCTGCCAACACGACGATCGAAGTGGCGGCCGCCGACCTGGCCGATGTCTGGATCAAGGGTGGCTCGACAACCGGTGCAGAGACGTTCTGGGTCAGAGCGTTCGACGGAACAGACTGGAGCAACTGGGACAGCTTCACGCTGACGTCGGCCAATACTCCGCCCGTCGTGACAGCCGGTGATCATTCCATACATATCGATCAATGGGTCACCGTCGACAACTGGTTGACCAAGACCGATGCCAATGGCGATGCGATCACGAAGTACCAGTTCTGGGATAGCGGCACCGCCGCCACCAGCGCCTATTTCTGGACACCCGACAATTCCCACTGGGCTGCCAACACGACGATAGACGTTTCGGCTGCGGACCTCGCCAATGTCTGGATCCATGGCGGCTCGACAACCGGTTCCGAGACGATGTGGGTAAGGGGATTCGACGGAACGGAGTGGAGCTCCTGGGACACATTCACCGTGACGTCGACGCCGAACACGGCTCCGGTCGCGACCATCAACGACCAGTCGCTGCACGTCAATCAATGGGGCAAACCGCAAGGCTGGCTCACTGCCACCGATGCCGAAGGTGACACGATCACCAAATACCAGTTCTGGGACGCCGGCGCGGGCGCGACCAGCGCCTATTTCTGGACACCCGACAATTCCCACTGGGCTGCCAACACGACGATCGACGTTTCAGCATCCGATCTGGCCAATGTGTGGATCAAGGGCGGCTCGACGACCGGTTCCGAGACGATGTGGGTAAGGGCATTCGACGGTACCGCCTGGAGCAATTGGGACAGCTTTAATCTGACGTCGACCAATACTGCTCCGACCGCGACGATCAACGATCAAACGCTGAACGCCGCGCAGTGGGCGCAGCTCGTCAACTGGACGACGGCATCCGACACTGACGGCGATGCAATCACCCAATACCAGTTCTGGGACGGTGGCGGGGCTGCGACCAGCGCCTATTTCTGGACGCCCGACAATTCACACTGGGCGTCCAGCACGGTCATCGACGTCTCGGCGTCCGACCTCGCCAATGTATGGGTGCGAGGTGGCACCGCGGCCGGTACCGATTCCATGTTTGTGCGCGCTTTCGACGGAACGAGCTGGAGTGCCTGGGACAGCTTCACCGTGACCAGCCTGGCAAACCACGCACCCGATGCCTCGATCAGCAATCAGACCTTGCATGTCAACGAGTGGAGCCAGGTCGGCAACCTGGTGTCCTATGCTGACGCTGACGCGAATCCCGCGGCCGCCTATCAGTTTTGGGATGGCGGCGGCAACGCCAACAGCGGCTATTTCTGGACCTCTGCGAATTCCCATTGGGCAGCCAGCACCGTGATCGACGTCAATGCCGCCGACCTCGATGATATCTGGATGCGTGGCGGCGCCACCACCGGCAGTGAGACGATGTATGTGCGCGCCTATGATGGTATTGACTGGAGTGCGTGGCACGCGTTCACGCTCTCGACCATCGTCTAGCTGCCCCGGCGTGACGTCGTGAGGACATGCGCCGGCGAATATCGGGGGGTACGACCTAACTTGGCGTGAAGATCACCTTGCCCTTGAATGCCGCCGCCTGCGCGATCGCCTGTGAAAAATCCTCCAGGCGATAGGTGCCGACCACCGGCGCGCTGATCGCACCCGATGCGACCATCGGCACCAGATGGTCGTACATTCCGGCCAACGCTTCGTCCGTCGCAGTCTTGCCCCAATGACCGAGCCAGAAGCCGCGCACCGACACCTCGTTGAAGATCACGCTCAAGGCCGAGCCGGAGAACGGCTGTCCGCTCATCGCGCTGTAGATGACGAGCACTCCTTTTGGCGCGAGGCAGTTCATCAGGTTCAAGGCGGATGAGCCGCCGACCATGTCGAGCGCCAGCTGGATCGGCGCCCCACCCGTTTCCCTGGCGACGCGCTTGGCGAGATCCGGCCCGTCGAGCAGCACGATATCGCCGCCGACCGACTTGACCTCGTCCACGACGTCCTCGCGGCGGACGATGTTGACGGTCTTGAGCCCGAGCGACTTGGCGATGGCGATCACCGCGCGCGCCGTCGCCGAATTGGCGCCGTTCTGGATCACCCAGCCGCCGGGCGGCACTTTCACGAAATCGGTCAGCAAGAGATAGGCGGTGGCCGGATTGACCCCGATCATGGACAGTTGCTGGACATCGGCATTGTCAGGCAGCGCACGCTGCCATGATGCGGTGAATTTGACCCGCTCGGTCCAGGTCGGGACCGTGAAGGGAATCAGCGTGCGGTCGCCCTCCTTCAGATTCCTCACCTGCGATCCGGCGGCAACAACCCGCCCGACGCCCTCGATCCCGAGCGTGGCCGGCGGTGACGGCAGATAGCCGTAGCGCCCGGCGATGATCATGAAATCCGAATTGTTGATCGGCGCAGCCTCAACCGCGACCACGATCTCGTCGGGGCCGGGGCTGCCGACGTCCGGCACCTCGTTGAGCTTGACCACGTCCGCTGCACGTCCGAACGCAACGACCTGAACCGCTTTCATGGCGTGATCTCCCGATTTCGTTGTGTACTTCTAAGTACAGAATATGGATTGCGTCAATAGCCGGATCTGCCTTCACAGCAAGGTGAAGGCTTCACATCCGACGCGGGAGTACATAAAAGATGGATATGGCAAGGCCGCGCAGCTTCGATCCGGACGATGTCCTGGAAATCGCCCGCCAGATGTTCTGGCAGAAGGGCTTTCAGGCGACTTCGCTCGACGACATCACGGCGGCGAGCGGCGTCGCGAAACCCAGCCTCTATGCGGCGTTCGGCGACAAGAACGCGTTGTTCCTGAAGGTGCTGGACCGCTATCACGACGGCATCCTCGGCTGGGCCGAGCGCGTGCTGGCGCAGCCGGGGCCCACGCGGGACGTCATCAGGCAGTGGCTTACCGGCTTCATTCCCTATTGCTCGGGCGAGAAGGGACAGCGCGGCTGCCTGTCGATCAATTCCGCGACCGACGGCTCGCTCGACCAGGTCGAGCTCCGCAAGAGCATCGAGCGCTACAACCGGCGGCTTGAAGAGCTGCTGCGCGCGCGGCTGCGCACCGATCGCGCCCAGTTCAGGAAGGGCTTTGACCCTGACGTCACCGCCCACACCATCATGGTGGTGCATGCCGGACTGCTGGCGCTCGCGCACCAGAGGCCGGATTCGAAGCAGGTGAAGTCCGTGATCGACCAAGTGATGAGCCTGCTCGCCTGAGTTTGTCGGCACCCGGCCTTCCGGCAGCCCCCGCGCGCTCTCACGATTGTGATTATATGACGATTATCATCTAATTGATGTCCCGATCTCGATGACCATCTCCGGGCTGGCTGTCATGGGCTTTCCGGATTTTGGGGATCAGATGAACAAACGGTTTTGGCGTGCGGCAATCGTTCTAGTCACCGCCCTGCTGGCGAAGCCGGCGATCGGGCCGGTGCAGGCCCATGATCACGGGCATCCCGAATTGAACGCCTGGTATGAGAGCCTGCGCACCGTCAAGGGCCCCTGCTGCGACGGCAGCGACGCGAAGCGTGTCGATGACGCCGATTGGGACACCAAGGACGGCCACTATCGCGTCCGGCTCGAAGGCGAGTGGGTCGACGTTCCCGATGAGGCCGTCGTCGCCGGACCGAACCGTGCCGGCCGCACCATGGTCTGGCCGTATTATCTGGACGGGCACCCGAGGCCACGCTGCTTCATGCCGGGCAGCATGGGCTAAACACCATGAGTTAGGTTCAATCGATCTCGCAACGCGCTGACTACACCTCTCCCGCTTGCGGGGTCGAGACGAGCGAAGCTCGCTCTTAGGTCGCATCGCATCGAATATGCGATGCGGGTGGGGGCTCTCTCGGCAGCGTGACTCGCGGAGAGAGCCCCCACCCCAGCCCTCCCCCGCAAGCGGGAGAGGGGCGCACCACCTTGCGATTGCCATTCAATCTAATCTCATCATGCCTTCGGCGACCAAGCTGCGCAGGCCGGCGTCCTGCGGCACAGCTGATCAGAGATCCAGCTGGATCCGGTCCTCGCCGTTGGCCTCCGGCTTCGCCGGCACGGCGCAGCAGATCAGCACCTCGTCATCGGCTACCTCGGCGGCGGGCTGCTTCACATAGGTCACGGCGCCTGCCAGCAATCGCGTTCGGCAGGTTCCGCAATTGCCCTCCCGGCAGCTGAAGGCGGGGCTAAGGCTGCGCGCTTCCGCCAGTTCGAGCAGCGTCCCCGCCTCCGGCGTCCAGCGCGCCTCCTTCAACGAAGTGGTAAAGGCGACCGGGACCGGCGTTGTCGCCGGCGGTCGCCGCGGCGGCGCTGCGGTGACGAGGTCGGGCTTCCGAACCAGCGATGAAGGACCGAATGCTTCGGCGTGAATCCTGCCGTCGGCAATGTTGTAGCCGCGCAGGGCGTCATAGAGCGATTGGGTGAACCGCGGCGGTCCGCACAGATAGAAGTCATAGTCGTTGAACGGCAGGACGCGCGACAACAGCGCCATGTCGATCCGTCCCGCCGCGTCGTAGTCTGTGCCCTGCTCGGCGCCGTCGACATCGCCGAGGACGCGGACGATCCGCACCGCGCCGCCGGCGGCATCCACCAGCTGCTGCAATTCATTGCCGAACGCGCGGTCCTGTTTCGCATGCGCGGCCTGGATCAGGGTCGTCGGCCGGATGCCGCGGGTGCGCAGCCCCTCATAGACCACGTGGCGCAGCATCGCGAGCAGCGGCGTGATGCCGACACCGCCGGCGAGCAGCACCGCGGGCCGCTTCTCGCGCGCATCGATCGTGAAGCCGCCAGCCGGAGCGCGCGCTTCGATGATGTCGCCGACATGGATGGTATCGTGGAGATGCTGCGATACGACACCGTCGCGCTTCACGCTGATCCGGTACATGCCGTCCGACGGCGCGACCGACAGCGTGTAGGTGCGGATGACCGGCTTGTCGATACCGGGCAACGAGAGACGAATCGGCAAATGCTGTCCCGCCCGGTGCGGAAGCAACCCCGCGCCGTCGTCCGGCTGCAAATGAAACGAGCGGATCGATCGGCTCTCGTCGACGATCCCAGTGACCTTGAACGGCCGCCACTGCGTCGCGCGCTCGGCGGCGCGGATTCGGTCGGCGGTCTGCACCCAGTCGCCAGTCATCAGCGAATTCGGCGACCAGCCTTCGGCCCGGAACGCCCAGCGCAGCGGCAGCGCGCCGCGCCGGCGCACCACGCGGCGGGCACGGAAGCTCCACAGCCGCTCGGCACCCTGAAACGCCGCGATCTCCGGCGAGTCCAGCATCACCTCAGCGTCACCGCTCAGCTGCAGCAGGTCGCCGGTTTCGAAATCGACAAACACCAGCCCGGCCTTGCCGTTGACGAGGATGTTGCCGAGCGTGTTGAAGAACAGATTGCCGGCGAAATCGGGAATCGTCAGCGTGCCGTCGTCGGCGACGCGGACGAAGCCCGCCCGGCCGCCGCGATGCGAGACGTCGACCTGACGACGGTCCTCACGCTCGGCATAGGACGCCACGAAGAACGTGTCGGCTGCCCTGATCATGTCGCGCGCGGCCTGATCGAGCGCCGTGCTTGCCTCGATCTCTCCCGTGAACGGTTCGTCCGGCGCGCGCACGAAGGTGAAATCGCGAAGCTGGATATACTGCGCGCAATTGCCAAAGCTCTGATCGAGCTCGAAGCTGAGTGCCTTACCTGACGATGCACGCAGCAGCCCGTTGGCACGGTTGCGGCGCCGCGTGTGCAGTTCGATTCCGAGCAGTCCGATCGCATCGCCCGCGCGCATGCCTTCGCTGACGGGATCGCTGGCGTCAGTCCGCGCATCGATCTCGAGGCTGCGCGGTGTCGGCGAGGAAATGAAGCTGGGCCTACCGGCCAGCAACGAAGCCCAGGCGTCGCCGCTTCGGTCCACGCTGCCGACGACGATGAAGGGAATCTGCGCGAAGAAATCGCGATGCTGGTCGGGCATGAAGTCGCGCACCGCACGCTGGCCGACGGCCTCCATCTTCTCGGCGACACCAACCTGCTGCTGGATCGCCTTTTCGCCGGCATGCCAGGTCGCGAGCTTGCTCTTGGTTCGTCTGTCGCTCATCGTATCGCCCTCCCCTTCGGGGGTTGGACGGGCGCGCCCGACGGCACGCCCGGTCAGGAGGTCACGCGGCCGCCAGACCGACTGGGGTCTTGGCGAAGGCCACGAAGCCCGGCAGCGCCTCGATCCGGCGCAGCCACGCGTTGACGCGCGCATAGGCGGAGAGATCGACATTGCCTTCGGGTGCGCTGGACAGATAGCTGTAGAGCGCGACATCAGCGATTGTCGGCGCCTCACCGACCAGCCAGTCGCGCCCGGCGAGATGGGCTTCGAGCCGTTTCAGCAGAACATGCGCCCGCGCGATCACGTCGTCCGGATTGTGCTTCGCGCCGAACACGGTGATGAGGCGTGCCGCTGCGGGCCCAAACGCAAGATCGCCGGCAGCAACCGACAGCCAGCGCTGGACCGCGGCAGCGCCCTTTGCATCCTGCGGCAGCCAGTCGGTGCGGCCGAGCTTGGTCGCGAGATAGACCAGGATCGCGTTGGAGTCGGGGATGATTACGCCGTCATCATCCAGCACAGGCACCTGGCCGAACGGGTTGAGCGCGAGATATTCCGGCCGCTTCTGCGCGGCGGACTTGAGGTCGACGTCGACCAGTTCGTGCGGAATTTCCAGCAGGGACAAAAACAGCCGCGCGCGGTGCGCGTGGCCGGAGAGAGCGAAGTGATACAGCTTCATGTGCCGTTCCTGATGTGGTGGACGGGTTCATTCCCGATCGCCAGCTCAAGGTGGCCCATTGCAGCGGTTATTATAATTGCCGTCGACGGTACTTCATTATTGCATAAGTCGCAATAACACCTACTTGCGTCATGGCCGGGACTGTTCCTGCCACGACGAGGCCCTCGGCGGCGCACACGGTCGCGCGAACTGCGCCAACCTAAATCTCGACGATCACGTAACTGTCTTCGATGTGCACCGGGAACGTCTCGGCAACATACGGCCCCTTCTGCAACTCGGCGCCGCTCTCGACCGCGACCGGATAGGAGCGGATCCTGAACCGCTTCGGATCGAACCAGGACTGCCCGTTGCGCATGTCGAATTCCCAGCCGTGCCACGGACAGCGCAGCATCTCGCCGACCCGGTCGCGCTGATAGATGCCGGGCTCCGGCGAGGTCAGGCGCGCGACGCAGGCCGCCTTCTCCAGCGGCGCGCCTTCATGCGGGCAGCGATTGAGCAGCGCGAAGAACTCGCCATTGACATGGAACACGACGATGTCGCGGCCCTCGATGCCGAACACCTTGTTGCCGCCGGCCGGAATCTCACTGGTGCGCGCGACGATGTGACGGGTCATCTGTGTCCTAGAACTTGTAAACCGCGCGGGCGTTGGCATTGAAGATCTTGCGACGCTCGGCGTCCGTCAGCGGCGTCTTGAAGGCGTAGCGCGCGTCGTCATAGTCCCAATGCGGATAGTCCGACGAGAACAACAGCCGGTCGATGCCGACCCATTCGATCAGCTGCCGCAGGTGCCTGGCTTCATCCGGTTCGTCGATCGGCTGGGTCGTGAACCAGAAATGCTGCTTCACATATTCGCTCGGCCGGCGCTTCAGATGCGGCACCTCGCTGCGGAAGCGTTCGAAGTGCTGATCCATCCGCCACATCGTCGCTGGAATCCAGCCGAAGCCGCCCTCGATGAACACGATCTTCAGTTTCGGGAAGCGCTCGGGAACACCTTCCAGCACCAGGCTGGTGAGGTTCGAGGCCACCGTGTGCGCGTTCGACTGGTGCTCCTCGCAATAATAGGACGGCCAGCCGCCGCCGGTCGGAGCATGGCCGCCATAGCCGCTGACATGGATGCCGAGCGGCAGATCGAGCTCTTGCGCGCGTTCATAGATCGGCCAGTAGCGGCGGCGCCCGAGCGGCTCGTTGGCACGCGGCGAGACGTTGATCTGGATGTATTCGCCTGATTTGGCGCAGCGCTCGATCTCGGCGAGGCCGAGGTCGGAGCCGTCCTGCCCGACCAGGATCGAGGCCTTGAGGCGGGGATCGCGATGCGCCCAGAACGCCAGTTGCCAGTCGTTGATGGCGCGCTGGATCGCGGCGCCGAATTCCAGATTCTGCTGCGAGAAGATGAAGAGGTCGAGCACCTGCAGGATGCCGAACTCGACGTCGAAGGGATCGAGATGCTGCTTGCGCATGAAATCGAGGTCGGAGCCGGGCACGCCGCCGGTCGGCGGCCAGGCATCGCGCCGCGCGATCAGCGGCGAGGAGCGCGGATACGGCGTGGTGCCGATATAGGGCGTGCGCAGGTGGCTGCCATATTCCTTCAGATGCTGCTGCCAGCGTTTCGGCAGGAACTCGTTGAGGTCGCTGTGCGCGTGAAGGCTCGGATGGATGTCGCAGTCGATGATCTTCAGCCGCGTCGCCGCGGTCTTCTCCTGGTCGAGCATCGGGCGGTCGATGACGTCACTCATGCGATCCTCCTTCTTGTTTGCGCATGATCTTGTCGGAAAACCGGTTTCCACTTTTCCGGATCATGCGCGCGAATTACGAATTCAGCTTCAAACGCGGGAACGTTTCAATCGGGTTGTCTTCGCACATCCGCTTGATGATGCTGTCGGGCAGATGCGGCGGGATCGGATCGTCGCCGTCGAACTGCCAGTGCGGATAGTCGGATGCGAACAGGAACATCTTGTCGGAGCCGATCTGATCGATGATGTCGGCGACACCTGTTGCGTCCAGCGGCGCATCGAACGGCTGCATGGTGACGCGGAAATGGTCGCGGATGATCGCGGCGGGCTCGCGCTCCACCCACGGCACCTCGACGCGCACACCGCGCCAGGTCTTGTTGGCGCGCCACATGAACGCCGGCAGCCAGCTGACGCCCGACTCCATCAGCACGACGGTCAATCCGGGATACTTCCCGAACACGCCCTCATAGATCAGGCTCAACGTCTGCGCCTGGAACGCCTGCGCCTCGGCGAGATAATATTCGTAGCGGTAGGACGGCCAGCCGATCGAGCTCGGCGCGCCCCGGTAGGCACTGCCGGCGTGGATCGCGATCGGAAGCTTGTATTTCTCCGCGGCCTGATAGATCGGCCAGTAAGGCCGCCGGCCGAGCAGCGTCTCGCCCTGCGAGGGCACCAGCACCGAAACGAAGCGATTGTCGCCGGCCCTGCGCTCGATCTCCTCGACCGCTAGGTCCGGCGCCTGGATCGGCACCACGATCGAGGCGCGCAGCCGCGTGTCCCTGGCAAGCCATTCGGCCGCGATCCAGTCGTTGATCGCCCTGCAGAAGTCCGCCGCCATGTAGGAATCGAACACCGCCTGCGCGCCATAGACGACGTTGCAGATCGCGTGGCTGGCGCCGAGCTGGTCGAATGCGCCGCGCTGCACCATGGCAAGATCGCTGCCGGGCTTGCTGCCGTCCGCCGGCCGCCAGTCGGCGCGGCCGGACAGCGGCATCGACGGCGGATAGGAATTGAGGTCGAGCCCGTCGATGGCGCGGCTGACGACCTGTTCCTTCCAGTGATCACTCAGATAGGGCAGCAGCGTGGTGCGCGTTCCCCCCACCGCGGGATGGATGTCGCAGTCGATGCGCGTGGCCGCCATGGCGTTCCCCGGATTGATCTTCTTGTCGTCGTTGTTGGCGGCATCGCTGCCACGGATCGGACTGTGACGCCGATGGCGCGATCGTGCAAGCGGGTCCACGCGGGGCCGCCCTGCCCTGTGCGCGCACCGCACCTCACGCGAAGTTGCGGGATCGCCTATGAATGGCGTCACCTGTTCAGGCCGCGAGACGTGCTAGCGATTCCGCGCCGCGGAAAGCGCGGGCACCGGGAGACGGGAATGAGACTGGGCCGACTGACGATCCTCGCATGTTCATTGTTACTGGCCTCGTCGGCCACATGGGCCGCGCCTGCGACCACCTCGGGCTCGGTCGCGCTGGCGCTCGCCGGCGTCGTGGCGCCCTATTCGCCGCTGCCGGCCAAGGAGAAGAAGGCGGTCGCCGCGTTCTTTGGCGGCGACAGCAACGTCCCCATCACCAGCAAGATCACCGTCACCGCCGACAAGATCGTCTGCCGCGCCAGCAATGTCGACATCACCTCCCGCTCCTGCGAACTGACCTTCGGCGGCAACACCCGTACCGTGAAGGGACGCGAGGCCAACGCGATCTTCGCCACCGAAGCTTTGGCCGGCGTGCCGCCCGACGGCGCCGCGGGCACGATCTACGAGGCGTTGTCGAAACTGTCCTGCACGCTCGATCCGAAAGTGATCAAGGACAAGGCCGGCGGCGGCGCCGACTGCAGCTTCGAGCCGGGGAATTAGTCCCGCTCAATCTCCCTGCACGGCGACGCCCAGCCTCGCCGCGACACGGCGCGCAGTCTCTTCCCGCTGCTCCGTGATCGCGCGCACGGCCTGGCGCGACTGCTGCAGGATTTCGGGTGGCGCGGTCTCCGGCGTGCCGCTGTCGAACGGCGGCTCCGGCGCATACACCATATAGAGCTGGATCGCGCGCGCGGCATCGTCGCCGCGCAGTTCAGCCGCGAGCCGCAATGCGCCATCGATGCCTGCCGTGACTCCGGCGGCAAAGACGAAGCTTCCGTCCACCACCACGCGCTGGTTCACGGGCGTAGCGCCGAACAACGGCAGCAGATGAAACGACGCCCAATGCGTCGTCGCCCTGCGTCCCTTCAGCAGCCCGGCCGCTCCGCAGATCAGCGCGCCGGTGCAGACCGAGAAGATGCGGCATGCCCCCGCCGCCTGCCGGTTGATCCAGCCGAGCACCTCCGTGTCCTCCATCAGGGCTTGCTGACCAAAGCCGCCCGGCACATGCAGCACGTCGAGCGGCGGCGCATCGGCCAGCGTCGCATCCGGTGTCAGCCGCAATCCCTTGATGTCGCGGACGGGATCGGCGGTCTTGCCGTAGATGCGGTAGGTCGAATTCGGAATCCGCGACAGCACCTCGAACGGCCCGGTCAAATCGATTTGGTCGACGCCTTCGAACAGCAGCGAACCGATCCGCAGATGAACATCGTGAGCGATCATCGAACTTCCCTCGAACTTTCCTTGCGCTATGGACAAAGCGAATCTAGCGCGGCAGGTTTCGGCGATGACGCCAACCAGCCCACGTTTTTCGCCAAACCGCCGCCGCTCGATCGAAGTGCTGGCCTATCCGGCCGTGCAGTTGCTCGACGTCACCGGGCCATTGCAGGTGTTCGCGTCCGCCAATGCGCTGGCGGCCAAGGCAGGCAACGCCGAGCCATATGAAGTCCGCGTCGTTGCAAAGGATGGCTCACACGTCGAGTCGTCCGCCGGCGTCGGGCTCGCGGTGCATCCGCTGCCCGCGATCGGCAGCCCGGTCGACACGCTGGTGATTCCGGGCGGCGACGGCGTCAACGCCGCGGCGGCCGATGCCGTCCTGGTGGACTGGGTGCGCGAACGCGCCGGGCAGGCGCGCCGCACCGCATCGGTCTGCACCGGCGCGTTCCTGCTCGCCGCATCGGGCGTGCTCGATGGCCGGCGTGCCGCGACCCATTGGGGATTTTGCGCAGAGCTCGCCGAGCGTTTTCCCGATGTCCGCGTCGAGCCCGATCCGATCTTCGTGCGCGACGGTTCGTTCTGGACGTCGGCCGGCGTCACCTCCGGCATCGATCTGGCGCTGGCGCTGCTGGAGGAGGATCTCGGCCGCACGGCGGCGCTTGCCGTCGCCCGCTATCTCGTCGTGTTTTTCAAACGGCCGGGCGGACAGGCGCAATTCAGCGAAATCCTGTCGCTGCAAGCCACTGACGACAGGTTCAGCGCGCTGCACGACTGGATCAGCAACCATCTGGCCGGCGACCTCTCGCTGTCGACGCTGGCGAAACAGGCCGGCATGAGCGAGCGCAGCTTCAGCCGCCATTACGCCGAAGCGACCGGCTTGACGCCGGCACGCGCAATCGAGCGGCTCCGGGTCGAGGGCGCGCGGCATCTGCTCTCGGAAACGCGCCTGCCGATCAAGCGCATCTCACAGCGCTGCGGCTTCGGGTCGGAGGAAACGATGCGGCGCAGCTTCCTGCGCCTGCTGTCGACCACGCCGCAGGACTATCGCGCCAGGTTTGCGCTCTGACGTGCACGGCCGGCCGCGCGGTCGACGTGCAATGATTGACGCTAGGCGAGACCGTCTCAGCCGTTCCAGGCATATTCCTGCAACGCCGCCTCCAGCGGCGGATTGGTGACGCTGCCGGTGTAGTTGGTGATGGTCGACGCCGCCACGATGGTGATCACCTCAAGCACGAGATCCTTGTAGAAGCCGGCTGCCAGGAATCGTTCGATCTCCTCGTCGTCGAGCCGCCCACGCTTTTCGATCAGCGACCGCGCCAGCGTCGAGAGCGCGCCGAGCGTCTTGTCGGCAGGCGAGCGGCCGGCACGCATCGCGTCGACATCGGCCGGATCGAGCCCAGCCTGCAAGCCGAGCGCGGAATGCAGCGCGACCGCCCAGGCGCAGCCATTGGTCACCGCGTCGGTGAGCAGCACGGTCTGGATCTGCTGCTCGGTGAAGCTGCCGCCGTGAACCTTGTCGAAGATGCCGATGAAGCTCTGGATCAGCACGGGCGAGGTCGCCATCGCCGCCGCAAGGTTCGGGATCATGCCAAACCGCGCCTCGACCTCGCGCAAAGTAGGCCTCGAGGCTTCGGGGGCAGACTCGAGCGTATGGACAGGAAAACGCGCCATTGGAAATGCCTTTCGCGGTATTGTTGAACCCGAAGCCTCCGGTCGCAACCAGGCTGTTGCGATCCGTGCGCCGGCAATCGAGTTTGATGGAGCTGTCTAACCGCGCCCGGATATGCGCGTTCGCCAAACTCCCCACACTCCGCGCCACCAGCGGCAGCGGCGACGTTCAGCCTCGTCGCGCAGACTCCACTAGCCGCCGGCACGGTCCTTCACCCGTCGCGTCACGATCCCGAGCAGACGGCCAAGCGTGCCGGCGGCGGGGCCCTTCTTGCGCGCCAGCGCCAGCGGCGCGACGAGGCCGGTGGCGCGGTCGAGGCGGAGATAGGAGACGCCGGCGGTCTCGAGCCGCGCCATCGATTCCGGCACGATCGAAATGCCGAGCCCCGCCGCGACCAGGCTGAGCGTCGACACCATCCGCGTCGCCTCCTGCGCCACTTTCGGGCTGAAGCCCGCGGCACGACAGGCCGCAATGATGCTGTCATAGAGGCCGGGCCCGGTCGGACGGCGGTAGAGGATCAGCGGCTCGTCGGCGAGCGAGGCCAGCGAAATCCGCCGCCGCGTATCCTTGCGGGCGCGCGGATGATGGTCGGGTAACGCGACCACCATCTCCTCGTCGAGCAGATGCGTGATCGTGAGGTTCTCCAGCCGCTCGCTCGGCGCGCGCACGAATGCGGCATCGAGCCGGTCGGCCTCGACGGCTGCGATCAGCTCGCCGGTCGAGGCCTCCTCGAGCGACAGCGTGATCGCCGGCGCGCGCTCGCGCATTTCGCGCATCACGCCGGTGACGAAAGGATGGAAGGCGGCCGAAGAGGTGAAGCCGATCGCAAGCTGGCCCTCCTGGCCGCGGCTCGCGCGGCGCGCGGCTTCAACCGCGAGGTCGGCGTCGCGCAGGATCGCGCGCGCCTTGCCGACGAAGGCACGGCCGGCCGCGGTCAGCTCGACCCCGCGCGGCTGCCGGCGAAACAGCGGGGCGCCGATCGCGGCTTCCAGGGCGCGGATCTGCTGGCTCAGCGGCGGCTGCTGAATGCCGAGCCGCGCGGCGGCGCGAGTGATATGGCCTTCCTCGGCGACCGCGACGGCATAGCGGAGATGGCGCAGTTCGATCATCAGGACAATCCATATGCAATAGATATGCAAATTCGCATATCCATATATTGGATATTTGGCACGCGGCCAACTAGAGTCGGCTCAACAACAAATCGAACCGGAGCCGCCCGCCGATGGACGCCATCCCCGCCGTGCAAACCACTAAGCATCACGCACCTGACGTCGGCGAGTTGTTCACGGGCTTCTTCATCCTCGGACTGACCGGCTTCGGCGGCGTGCTGCCGCTGGCGCGCCACATGATGGTGGAGAAGCGCGGCTGGCTCACCGGCGCGGAGTTCACCGACCTGCTCGGGCTGTGCCAGTTCCTGCCCGGCGGCAACATCATCAACATGTCGGTCGCGGTCGGGCTGAAGTTTCGCGGCATTCCCGGCGCGTTCGCGGCGATCCTCGGCCTGATCGCGGTGCCGACCGCGGTCGTGATCGGCCTTGGTGTGATCTATGGCCGCTTCGCCGACGACCCGGTCGTCCGTCATCTGTTCGGCGGTCTCGCCGCCGCGGCGGCCGGGCTCCTGATTTCCACGGCGATCAAGATCGCCTGGCCGCTGCGGCGCGATGTGCTCGGCCTCTTCATCGGCGCGCTGTGCGTGCTGGCGATCGCCGTGTTCCGCTTGCCGCTGCTGCCGACCCTGCTGACGCTCGCGCCGCTCAGCATTGTTCTCCGGTCGAGGCAGGCGTCATGAGCGCAACCCTCGTCACGCTCGCGCTGATCTTCGCCGAGCTGTCGTTGCTCGCCTTTGGCGGCGGCAACACCATCCTGCCGGAGATGCAGCGTCAGGTGGTCGACGTGCATCACTGGATGACGGCGCAGGAATTCGGTGCGCTGTTCGCGCTGGCGCAGGCAGCACCCGGGCCGAACATGATGGTGGTGCCGCTGGTCGGCTGGCATGTCGCGGGCTTCTCCGGCGTGCTGGTGACATCGCTCGCCAAGTTCGGGCCGTCGTCGCTGGTGACAGGCTTCGCGCTGCGGCTCTGGGAACGCTTCAAGGATCGGCCCTGGCGCCGCACCGTGCAGGCCGGGCTGGTTCCGGTCACCGCCGGGCTCGTCACCGCCAGCGCCATTGTCATCACCCACGCATCGGCCTCGAGCTGGGGCACCATCCTGATCGCGGCCGGCGTCGCGATCGCCACCACCACGACGCGCATCCATCCGCTTGTCGCGCTCGCCGCCGGCGCGGTGCTCGGCCTGTCCGGCATCGGACAGCCCTGACGCTCTGCTTGCGGCGATGGCGTCTCGTTCCACGCGGCGATGTGCGCGCTTTCGCCGCAATGGATGCGACGTCGCCAGCGGCTATGTTGATAATGCCATGATCGACACGCTCCGCATCGACACCCGTATTGCGCGCCGCGAATTGCGCGCCGGACGTCTGCACGCAGGCAATTAGCCGGACGGCGATCGCGCGCCGTCCGGATTCCTCTACGTCACCAAATCATTTCAGTCCGTCGCGTCGCGAGATATCCGCGCGCCGGCGCTCGTGCGCCTCCGATCAACCGCAAAGATCATCCGCCATGACCCGAACCATTCAGAACAGCTTTACCGCCCCGGCATTGCCGCCGATCGTGATCACCGCGAGCGAGGCGCATCGCCTCAGCGTGCTGGCCGATTCCAGCATGGCGGTGTTTCCCCGCGTCGCCCAGTTCCTCGCACGCGAGACGGACCGCGCCCAGCTGGTCGCCGACGATGCCGATCTGCATGACGTGGTCCGCATGGGCTCGCTTGTGCGCTACCGCGACGACGAGACCGGCGACGTCAGGGAGGTCGTGCTCGTCTATCCGCACGAAGCCGACATCGCGCTGCGGCGCATCTCGGTGCTGACGCCGGTCGGTGCGGCGCTGATCGGATTGTCGGTCGGCCAGACGATCGATTTTCAGACGCCGAGCCAGCAGACGCGTTCGGTGACGGTTTTGGCCGTGACGCATGAGGGCTAGCGACTTTACGCCGCCTGATGACACTGTCCCATCTCGATCCCGTGCCGGCGCCCGCGCGCGATGCCTTCGGCGATCGCCTTCACGACGATCTCGGCGTCTTCGGGGGAGAGGTGATCGAGCGGCTGCCAGGCGCGCATGATGTCGCGTGCGCGATCGAGGTCGCCGTAGATTGCAAGGAGAGGAAGCGATTTGCTCGGCATGTCCGTTGCTCCCAACCGCAGCTGGGCGAGTCTACTCCATCTGGACAGGTCGAGCCATGCGTCCGGCAACCGCGATTGCGTGCATTGCAGATCGCCGATGCATGGCGAGGGCGTTCCTGCCCCCGCCGTCAACGCATTCGGTTACTCCGCGCCGGAGCCGCCCTGCACGATCTTCTCGTTCAGCTTCTGATCGACGGTCTCGACCGTGCGGTCGATCTCGGCGCTCGGCGTGCCGAGCTGATGCGAGATCAGCTTCACCAGCAGGTCGACGCGTTCTATGAAGGGCGCGCCGGCGGCGACCGCGCGGGCCGCCGATGACGGCTTGAGCAGGCTTTCCGCGGCCTTGGCGTATTTCGCGAACGGCACCTGATCCGCGGGATCGGCGCCGAGCTTGCGCGCGATGGCGTCGACATGATCATAGATCGCCTGCGAGCGCGTCAGGTCGCCGTGCACGGCATCGCGGATCGATTGCGGCTCCGTCGGCGTGATGCAGCGATAGTTGCCGGTCAGCAGCATCGACCACTTCGCCAGCGGCACGAACAGCGAATCGAACACCTTCAGCTTCACCGGAACGTCTTGGCCGTCGAGCGTCACCGCGTCGATGTCGGCTTCGAGCTCGCGCAGCACCTTGTTGTGCTTGTCGTCGGCGAAGGCGGACGCCTTGAAGTTGGTCGGCAGGCCGACATGCAGCACATTGGCCTTCTCCTCCGGCGGACGGAAGGCCTGCGGATCGGGCGAGCACAGCGTGACGAGGCCCGGCTCGAAGCGCTCCCACACCTGCGCGTTGGTGTAGGCCTCCTCGAGGTCCATGCCGGCGAGTGCGGGGATCCGCTTCAGATACGGCAACGGCGGCATGTTCATGATCGACAGGCAGGGCAGCTTCGCCGCCGCGATCTTGATCATCAGCACGCGAACCGTGTGGTTGGTGTATTGCGGCTCCTGCATCGCAAGGCCGACCATGTCGTAGCGCGACACGTCGACATCGGCGGGCGTGACGGCATCGAGCTTGCCCGGCAGATCGCGCGAGAAGATCGAGCGGTGCTCCTTCTCGTCGCGCAGCTTGATCCGCACCTCGGTGCCTTCGCGGTTGATCAGGTCGGCGGTGTTCTTCCGGCACACCAGGGAGACGTTGTGACCCGCCATCAGCAGCTTGGTCCCCAGCAGGGAGCCGTAGGAAGCTCCCAAAATCAGAATGTTGCGCGCCATGCTCTCTCCAATAGCCCTTCTCGCGAAAGGCTTGCTCTCCAAAATCCTGTCCGAAGCTGCTGCCGAACCGATGCCCGGTCGATATTGGCCGTCCCGCATCCACGGGCCGACGGTCGCCAAATCACCAGACAATCAAGACCGCTGGTGTATGGTATGCCACCGTCTATCGCAGATCGACAAGCGGCTGCCAAGGGGATTATCTCGCGTGCGGACTTTCGTTCCGCGGTTAAGAAGGGCATTCGAGCTTGCAAGTCGCCGCCGACCCGACGGATCGGGCTGAAGAAATCCTCGTCTCAGCTTCCCGGCTGTTTGCCCGCCACTCCTATGCCAACGTGACGATGGAGCAGGTCGCAGCATCGGTGCAGGCCGTGCCGGGCGCGCTGTATCACTATTTCCGCGACAAGGAAGATCTGATCTTCCACTGCTATCTGCGCGGCCTTGCGATCTATCGCCACGAGATCGAGGCGGCCGCCGAGCCCGGCATCGACGGGCTCGAGATCATCAGGCGCTTCGTGCGCGGCAGGCTGAGGCCCGAAGGCCAGCGCATGATCCTGTTCAGCGATATCGATGCGCTGGCCGCGCCCTACAGCAGCGAGGTCCATGCCAAGCGCTGGCAGAACGCCGCGCTGCTGGCGGACATCCTCGATCGGGGCGTGGCGGACGGCTCGATCGCCTGCGACGAGCCGCTGCTCACGGCGGTGGCGCTGATCTCCATCCTCGACTGGGTTCCGTTCTGGCTGTCCGAACGCGACTACTACACGCGGCAACAGGCGATCGATGCCATCGACGACATCATCACGCATGGCGTCTACCGGCGCGAGATCGCGCTCCCCAAAATGCCCGAGCCGCTCAGCCTCGCCCCTTTTCTCGAGGCTCGCGCAGCGTTGAACAAGCGGGCCGCCAAGTTCGACAGGATGCTGTCGATTGCTTCCGACAGTTTCAACCGAAGGGGCGCCTCGGGCACGTCGCTCGAGAGCATCGCCGTGGATGCGGGCATGACGCGCGCCGGCATCTACTATCACTTCAGTGAAAAAGAGAGCCTGCTGCTGGCCTGCCTGCGACGCGGGCTCGCCGGCGAGGTCAGCATTCGCGAGCATCTGCAAGAGCACAGCCTTGGAGCATTCGATCACATCGTTCAGCGAATTCGCCTGCTGTTGATGCTGCACGACACGCCCTGCGGCCCAAAGGCGACCTACCACAACATCAACTATCTCAACGACGCAGACCGAAAAGCCTATGTCGGAGACGTGCTGGCGACGATCCGACAAGACCAGAACAGCTATCAGCGCTGGGTCGACGAGGGCCGTTTCCGCCGCATCGATACCTATTTCGCGGAGCGCATTCTCACCGGAATGGGCCACTGGTATCCGATCTGGTTCAAGACCAGGCGTGACTGGTCTCCAGCCGAGATCGCCGATCATTTCGCGCGGCTGTTCCTCGCGGGCCTCAAGCCGCGCCGACATCCAGGCTAGATCCGCCACGGTAGCGATCCCGGTTTCCCCTTCCCCCTGAAAGGGGGAAGGTCGGGATGGGGGTCAGCCGCAGGCGACGCTCCAAGTGGAGACAGCCGATCCCCACCCGCTTCGCTCTAACGAGCGAAGCGACCTCCCCTTTTCAAGGGGAGGTTTTGGAGACGGACGACGCCGGTTCGGAACCGAGAATAAGCGTGAGCCCCATCCAAAAGTTTACCAGTAATTCAAAACTGCGCCCGATTCCGGCGACATATGGCCTATAACATCATAATACCTTCTGCTAAAACTTGACGCAGTATTCAAAGCGAAAGTTGCGAAGGCTCGGCGATTGAGGTTATGAGACGGCCTCGATCGCTAAAGATCAAGAAACACGAGCAAGGGAGAACGCAGGATGCATAGGCTGATCGTTGCCGCCGCGGCAGCGCTGACGGTGTTGGGAGGCGCGGCGTCCGCGCAGGAATCCATCAAGATCGGCTATATCGATCCGCTCTCCGGCGGCGGCGCCAGCGTTGGCGAAGGCGGCCTGAAGACGTTTCAGTATCTCGCCGACGAGTTGAACGCCAAGGGCGGCATCCTCGGCCACAAGGTCGAGATCGTCCCGCTCGACAACAAGACCAATCCGCAGGAAAGCCTGGTGCAGGCGCAGAAGGCGGTCGACGCCGGCGTCCACTACATCACCCAGGGCAACGGCTCGTCGGTCGGCGCGGCGCTGGAAGACTTCGTCACCAAGCACAATTCGCGCAACCCCGGCAAGGAAGTGCTCTACTTCAACTACGCCGCGGTCGATCCGGCGATGACCAACGAGAAATGCAGCTACTGGCACTTCCGCTGGGATGCGAACTCGGACATCAAGATGGAAGCGCTGACCAACTACATGAAGGGCCAGCCGTCCATCAAGAAGGTCTACCTGATCAACATGGACTATTCGTTCGGCCAGTCGGTGCGCACCACGGCGCGCAAGATGCTGGGCGAAAAGCGGCCGGATATCCAGGTCGTCGGCGACGAACTGCACCCGATGCTCAAAGTCACCGACTTCTCGCCCTACATCGCCAAGATCAAGGCGTCCGGCGCCGACACCGTCGTGACCGGCAACTGGGGCCAGGACTTCGCGCTGCTGCTGAAGGCGGCGGCTGACGCCGGCCTCAAGGTCAACTGGTACACCTATTATGCCGGCGGCGCCGGCGGACCGACCGCAGTCAAGCAGGCCGGCCTCGAGGGCCAGGTGTTCCAGATCAGCGAAGGCGTCCCGAACTCCGGCAACAAGGCGGCGATGGATTTCGAGAAGGACTTCCGCGCCAAGACCGGCATTTCCGTCTGGTATCCGCGCGCGGTCAACGAGATGCGGATGTTCAAGGCGGCCGCCGAGAAGGCCAATTCGATCGATCCGGTGAAGGTCGCGGCCGCACTCGAAGGCATGAAGTTCGAAGTGTTCGACGGCGGCGAGGGCTTCATCCGCAAGGACGACCACCAGTTCTTCCAGCCGATCTACATCTCCTCGTTCGGCGCGCTGGCCGACAAGACCAAGGAGCCGTTCGACGAGGAAAACACCGGCTGGGGCTGGCGCATCGTGTCCAAGATCGACACCGCGCAGACGATGCTTCCGACCACCTGCAACATGAAGCGGCCCTGATCGGCCACATCAGTCATTCCGGGATGGTGCGCAAGCACCAGACCCGGAATCTCGAGATTCCGGGTTCGCCCGCTGACGCGCGCGCCCCGGAATGACGGGTAAGTTCCTTTCACTCGACAGGCTTTACTCACGTGAACCGTTCCAGTCTCAAGCGAGTGCGCCGTGGCTGAGCTGATCGTCATCTCGACGCTCAACGGCGTCCTGTTCGGCATGCTGCTGTTCCTGTTGTCCAGCGGGCTCACCGTCATCTTCAGCATGATGGGCGTGCTGAACTTCGCGCATGCCAGCTTCTACATGCTCGGCGCGTTCTTCGGCTTTCAGCTCACCCGCTGGATCGGATTCTGGCCAGCCCTGGTGCTGGCGCCGCTGCTAGTCGGCGCGGTCGGCATGGCGGTCGAGCGCTACGGTCTGCGCAACACCCACAAGCACGGCCATGTCGCCGAACTGCTGCTGACCTTTGGTTTAGCCTTCGCGATCGAAGAGATCGTCTCGATGATCTGGGGCAAGAGCCCGGTCGACTACCGCGTCCCGGCGGCGCTCGACTTCCCGGCCTTCACCGTGTTCTCCACCAATTACCCCGCCTACAAGATCTTCATGCTGGTGATCTCGGTCGTGATCTTCATCGCGCTGCTGGTCACCTTGAAGAAGACGCGCGTCGGCCTGATCGTGCAGGCCGCGCTGACCCATCCGAGCATGGTCGGCCATCTCGGCCACAATGTCGGACGCGTGTTCATGCTGGTGTTCGGCGTCGGCAGCGCCCTTGCGGGTCTCGCCGGCGTCATCGCCGGTCCCTCGCTGGTGACGCAGTCCGACATGGCCGCGCTGCTCGGCCCGATCCTGTTCGTCGTCATCGTGTTCGGCGGCCTCGGCTCGCTGCCCGGCGCCTTCATCGCTTCGCTCCTGATCGGCTTGATCCAGACCTTTGCAGTTGCTTTGAACGGCTCGCTCGCCAGCGTGTTCGGCCCGCTCGATCCGAGCCTCGGCCCCTCGCCGCTCACGGACATCTGGAACGTCACGATCGCGCAGATCGCGCCGATCCTGCCTTATGTGCTGCTGGTGCTGGTCCTGATCTTCCGCCCCATGGGCCTATTGGGGACGCGCGAGTCATGAGCAACGCTTCCACGCCCTCCATCGCTGCGGCCAAGCAGGAGCCCGGCAGCGCCTTGAGCTTCTATGGTGTCTGGCTGCTCGCCGCGGTCGCGCTCGTCGTGCTGCCGCTGGTGTTCGGCACCGGCGGCTCGCTGACCTCCTTCAGCCTGATCGGCATCGCGATCATCTTCGCGCTGTCCTACAACATCCTGCTCGGCCAGACCGGGCTGCTGTCGTTCGGACACGCGGTGCAGTACGGCCTCGGCGGTTTCCTCGCCGTGCACGTCATGAACGCGGTCGCGAGCCACAACTGGCCGATCCCGCTGCCGGTGATCCCGCTAGTCGGCGGCATCGGCGGCATGGCGTTCGCCCTCCTCGTCGGCTGGGTCATGACCAAGCGCGCCGGCACCGTGTTCGCGATGATCTCGCTTGGCATCGGCGAGCTGGTCGCCTCGTCGTCGCTGATCCTGCGTAGCGTGTTCGGCGGCGAATCCGGCATCACCACCGACCGCACCTCGCTGATGCCGATGTTCGGCTGGACCTTCGGGCCGCAGATCCAGGTCTATTACCTGATCGCGTTCTGGGTGATGGTGTCGGCGATCGCGATGTATGCGCTGACCCGCACGCCGCTCGGGCGGATCTGCAACGCGGTGCGCGACAATCCGGAGCGCGTCGAGTTCATCGGCTACGATCCGCATGTGGTGCGCTATCTCGCCTACATGTTCGCCGGCTTCTTCGCCGGCATCGCCGGCGGGCTGACCGCGATCAATTTCGAGATCGCCAACTCGGCCTATCTCGGCGCGACGCAGTCGGGCCTCGTGCTGTTCTCCGCGTTCATCGGCGGCACCGCCTATTTCTTCGGTCCGATCCTCGGCGCCATCCTGGTGACCTATCTGCAGCTCGGGCTGACCAGCGTCACCTCGGTCTGGCAGCTCTATTTCGGCATCATCTTCATCGGCATCGTGATGTTCGCACCCGGCGGCATCGCCGGCATCCTGATGAAGCACCGCCCGCTGATCCGCGCCGGAACCCTCGGCACCGTGATCCCGTCCTATCTGGTCGCGACGATCCCGACGCTGGCGCTGGCGCTCGGCATCATCCTGACCATCGAAACCGTTGCGCGCTTCTCGGGCGGCGATGTGATCAACCTACTCGGCGTTCCCTTCGTCGCCACGGCGCCGACGACCTGGGCGGCCGCGGCGGTCCTGCTCGTCGGCGGCTTCCTGGTCGCGCGCATCACCTGGCGGCGCGTTGCGGAAGCCTGGGACCGCGCCGCGACGGTGGCCCGTGACCGGGGGTATCTCGCATGACCGCTGCCATCCAAGTCAACGCCGTCGAGAAGAGCTTCGGCAATGTCGCCATCATCCGCGATCTCAACCTGAGCGTCGCCAAGGGCGAGCGTCACGCCATCATCGGCCCGAACGGCGCCGGCAAGTCGACGACGTTCAACCTGATCAGCGGCCACATCAAGCCGACCTCCGGCGAGATCCGCCTCAACGGCGAGGTGACCTCGGGCTTGCGGCCCTTCGAGATCAACCGGCGCGGGCTGTCGCGCTCGTTCCAGGTCACCAACGTGTTCGCCCGCATGACGGTGTGGGAGAACGTCCGCTGCGCCGTGCTGTGGGCGACCGGCCACCGCTACGCGTTCTGGAAGAACGTCGACAATCTGCCCGAGGTGAAGCAGCGCACCGCGCAGATCCTCGACGACATCCATCTCAGCCACCGCCGCGACGTGCCGGCGGGCCTCTTGACCTATGCCGAGCAGCGCGAGCTCGAGATCGGCATCACGATCGCGGGCGGCGCCAGCGTCATCATGCTGGACGAACCGACCGCGGGCATGAGCCACGCCGAGACCGAGCGCGCCGTCGCGCTGATCCGCCGCCTCACCGAGGGACGCACGCTCGTGATCGTCGAGCACGACATGAGCGTGGTGTTCGGCCTCGCCGACCGCATCTCGGTCTTGGTCTACGGCCACATCATCGCCTCCGGCACACCGGAGGAGATCCGCGGCAACCCGAAGGTCAAGGAAGCCTATCTCGGCGAGGAGGTCGACTGATGCTCGAGGTCAGGAATCTTCACGCCTATTACGGCAAGAGCCACATCCTGCAGGGCGTCGATCTCGACATCGCGGCCGGCGAGGTGGTGAGCCTATTGGGGCGCAACGGCGTCGGCCGCTCGACCACCGTCAAGGCGATCATGGGCGAGGTGCCGCCGCAGGGCACCATCCGCTTCAAGGGCCAGGATATCGCGGGCCTGCCGAGCCACAAGATCGCACGCCTCGGGCTCGGCTATGTGCCGGAGCATCGCGACATCTTCCCGAGCCTGACGGTTCGCCAGAACCTGATCCTCGGCATCAAGGACCCGCGCCGCCCCGGCAAGTGGCGGCTGCAGGAGATGCTCGACATGTTCCCGAACCTCGCCGCGCGCGCCGACACGCCGGCGGGCGTGCTGTCAGGCGGCGAGAAGCAGATGCTGACCACCTGCCGCACGCTGCTCGGCGACCCCGAATTGATGATGATCGACGAGCCGACCGAAGGCCTGGCGCCACTGATCGTGCAGCAGGTCGGCGAGCTGATCGCGCGGATCGCGAAAGCCGGCGTCGCGATTCTCCTCGTCGAGCAGAAGCTGTCGATCGCGATGAAGATCTCCAACCGGGTCTACATCATGGGCCACGGCCGCGTGGTGTTCGAAGGCACCCCCGACCAGCTCAAGAGCAACGCCGCCGTTCGCGAGGAATGGCTCGAGGTGTAAGGCGGGTGACGGCGGATCGACGAAGCAATCGAACGTCGACGTAGCAGAGCCATCAGTCAGTTCGCGAACACGACCCAGACCAGCGCGACCAAGAGACTGTGGAAACAAATTATCGAAGCCAGGAATAGCCAGTCGTCCCCGGTCATGGGGCCGAAAACCACGGCCGAAGCGCGGCGACAGCGACACGCGAGCTGGGACAAGAGGTTCGACTGCATCGGACTGCCCTAGCGGAGTACACTCCGCCAGGTCTTGCTCGTCTGTGCCAGCTAGTTGAGAGCTGGTGTCAGCCCATCACCGATCGCCATTCGAGCTGCGATAGGCCCTCGGCGTGAGGCCGGTCCAGCGGACGAACGCATGCGTGAAGGAAGAGACCTCGCTGTAGCCCAATAGCCATGCGATCTTGGAAATCGGCAGCTCCTCATCTTCGAGGTAATGGCGGGCAAGGGCAATTCGAAACGCCTTGAGAACGTCTGAGAAGTCCACCCCCTCCGACGACAATGCGCGAGCGAGAGTTCTCCGGCTCATGCCAAGACGACGCGCGACCGCCTCGGCATTGGCTTTGCCGTGCGGAAGCAACTGGGCGATGTGTCCTTCGACGCGTGACTGCACGCTGCTTCGTCTCGGTGCCCGGTTAAGAAGCGCTTCGTCGGCATATTGAAGCAACATCCTGTTGAGATGCAAATCGGCCCCCACGACAGGCAATGCGCCGATCCGGGACGGAAACAAGAGCTCGTCGCTGTCCGCTGCAAATTCGATCTCGCATCCAAGAAGAGATCGCACATCCGACGGCGTTTCTCGTCTGGAGTGCTTCAACTTGATTTGCTTCGGGACCAGCCTGCCGTCAGTCAGTGCGCGGCAAATACGGATCAGCGCAACCAGCCAGAATTCCGCATGGTGACGATCCGACGACCGATCGATGTTGACATATTCGAACCCGATGGCGAAGCCGCGATCCAGAGAGCTTCGCAACCGCACACCCTCGTTGTTGATCGCGCAGTAGCGTCCGCCGATTTGCAAGGCGTCAACGAGATGCTCCGATGAAGCCATGACGTAGTACAGAAGCCCGATCTCGCCCAGCTCGAAGCCTTGAGCCAGATGGAGTCCGAAGCAGTCGTCCTGCAATTCCCTTGCGGCGAGTTCGAGCAGCCTGACCTGCGCTCGTGCATCGATGCGGCGCTTGTGGTCCTCGACGTCGTCGATTTCCAGGCCTGCAGCTGACACGATCGGGACCGGATCAACCTGCGCATCGCGCAGCCGGGCACATGCGAGACGCGCGATTCCCCCGGCAGAGCTCGGTATCGACGGCAAGGCGCTAGCAACGCGTGTGGCGGCTTTCATTCGGCACCGAACTGTGTTCGTGGCTCAACGTCGGGAGCTTCTGGGATCGTATTTTGACCTATGTCAAACGAGCTCATGGGTACGAGGCATCCGGTCTGACACCATCTCGCAATTTAACGACCCAGGATCACAAGACGCAACGGGAGCAAATCGTCTAGCCGATTGCTCCGCGGCCACTCCATTTCTGCCTTGAAACGACGGCAGTCAGCTTCCAATGGGCCCGCGCAGGGGCGAACGCGTCATGGGCTTGGTCAAGCATGCAAATTCGCTGGGACAGGCGATTGGTGCCCAAGCGAACAGCCATATGAGCTAGGTCGTGGTTGGACAAACACCTGCCCAGCATAGCGGCATTCATCGTTCAATTCATTACACGATCATTGAAGGCGAGACCGCCGGCACCTGGCGTTACTCGTTCTCCATCGGCGATCGCAACTTCTCGGGAACGGTTCAGGCGGTCCTGGGATTGCTGGCGGCACGCCGCGTGAGGATGAAGATCGATCGGATGTTAAGGCAAAACGCGTCAATTGATCATCAAGGCCGGCAGCGGGTGGAGAAAGAAGTCGAGACGCCCACTCCGCTCGTCCCGCCGGCCGATCCCAAGGACTAAGCGCGGCTGTAGCCGCGCTAGCCCGGCCGGAGCAACGCCACCACATCGCCCGCGCGCAGCGTCTGGCCGGGCTTCACCGGCACCGAGGCGATGCGGCCCGCCGCGGGTGCGTGCACGGAGATCTCCATCTTCATGGACTCGATGATGGCCAGCACGTCGCCGGCCGCGACCTTGGCGCCTTCCTCGACCAGCACCTTCCAGATGTTGCCGGGCACTTCGGAGAACGCGCCGATCTGACCGTCGGGAATCCCCGTCGCGGCGGCTGCCGCATCGATCGTTTCAGCCGGCGCCTCGTCGAGCTTCATCTCGCGCCAGCGCTGGCGCTCGGCGTCGAACGCGGCCTGCTGCGTTGCCTTGAACGCGGCGATTGACGGCTTGGCGTCGGCCAGTGTCCCGGCATAGTCGGCGTAGGAGAACTCGCCCTCTTCGATCCTGATGTCATACTGCCCGTGCGGGAACGCGGCGCGGGCGTCGAGGAGTTCATCGGCGTCGACCGGGAAGAAGCGGATCTTGTCGAAGAACCGCAGCAGCCAGGGATGGCCCGGCTCGAACACCCGCGTGGTGCGCCAGGTGTTCCAGACCTGGATGGTACGGCCGAACAGCTGGTAGCCGCCCGGCCCTTCCATGCCGTAGATGCACATATAGGCGCCGCCGATGCCGACCGCGTTCTCCGGCGTCCAAGTCCGCGCCGGGTTGTACTTCGTGGTCACCAGCCGATGCCGCGGGTCGAGCGGCGTCGCCACCGGCGCGCCGAGATAGACGTCGCCGAGGCCGAGCACGAAATAATCCGCGTCGAACACGATGCGGCGGACATCGTCCTCGCTCGCAAGTCCGTTGATGCGCCGGATGAACTCGACATTCGACGGACACCATGGCGCATCGGCGCGCACCAACTCCTGATATTTGCGCATCGCAAGCTCGGCCTCCGGATCGCGCCACGACAGCGGCAGATGCACGGTGCGGCTCGGCACCCGCATCGCGTCGACCGGCGGCAATTCGCGCTCGATCCGCCTGAGCACGTCGAGCAGCTTCGTTCGCGACAACGCCGTGCCGTCATAATGGATCTGCAGCGAGCGGATGCCGGGCGTCAGATCGATCAGGCCACTGAGCTTCGCCTCTTCCAGCGCCTGCGCCAGCACATGCACGCGCAGCCGCAGCGCGATGTCGAGCTCCATCGGACCATACTCGACCAGCAGATTGTCGTCGCCGGCGCGGCGATAGACCACCGGAGTCGGGCCGTCGTCATTCCGACCGACGATCGCCGATCCGAGCTCAGGCGCGCGCAGCACCGTGGGGCCGGCCACCGGATCGTCGCGTTTGACCGGCACGAAGCGGACGGTGTCGCCCGGCCGGAGCTGGCCGACCTTCCATAGCTCGTCGCGGGCGACCACGGCCGGACAGACGAAGCCGCCGAGGCTCGGTCCGTCGGGCCCGAGAATGATCGGCATGTCGCCGGTGAAGTCGATCGAGCCGACCGCATAGGCGTTGTCATGGATGTTCGACGGATGCAGCCCGGCCTCGCCGCCGTCGGCGCGCGCCCAGCGCGGCTTCGGCCCGATCAGCCGCACGCCGGTGCGGGCGCTGTTGAAATGCACCTCGTAGCTCGCCGCGAACAGCGTCTCGATATCCTCGTCGAGGAAGAAATCCGGCGCGCCGTGCGGGCCGTAGACGACGCCGATCTGCCACGCCGATGTGAGTTGCGGCCGCTCGTGTTCCGTGGCGCGCCGCGGCGCCGCAAGGCCCGATGGCTCGGCACCGATATGCAAGACGTCGCCGGCCTTCAGCGATCCCGTCGCATGGCCGCCGAAGGCGCCGAGCGCAAACACAGCACGCGATCCGAGAATTTCGGGCACGTCGATGCCGCCGCGCACGGCGAGGTAGGTGCGCTGCCCAGGGCCCTTGATGCTGCCGATCGCGAGCGTCTGGCCGGCGCGTACCGCGAGAGGCTCGTCATACGCGACATCGGCGCCGTCGAGCGATGCCTTCATCAGCGCGCCCGAGAGCGCGACGATCGCGTCGGTGTTGAAGCGCAAGGTCGGCCCGTTGACCGTCAGCTCCAGCGCGGTCGTTACTTCCGGATTGCCGACCACGCGATTGGCGAGGCGAAACGACCGTTCGTCCATCGGGCCGCTCGGCGGCACGCCGACATGCCAGAGATGCAGCCGGCCCGGCAATTCCTGCACCCCGCTTTGCGCCCCCGGCGCGACAACGTCGAGGGTGCGCGGGCGATAGCCGAATTCGCCAAGCACACTGGTCGCCACCTGGCCGCTGCGGAACACGTCGGAGGCTGCGATCGCACGGAGATAATCCAGATTGGTCTCGATGCCGGCGACGACCGTATCGTCCAGCGCTTTCGAAAGCCGGGCGATCGCGGCCTCGCGCGTCTCGGCTGAAACGATGATCTTGGCCAGCATCGGATCGTAGAACGGCGACACCTCGGTGCCGGTCTCGATCCAGCCGTCGATCCGCGCCTCCGGCGAAAAGCTGACCTGCGTCAGGCGGCCCGCGCTCGGGCGAAAGCCCGCGCCCGGATTCTCGGCATAGAGCCGCACCTCGATCGCAGCGCCCTTTGGCGTGAGCGCGCGCGCCTGGCCGAGCACGTCCTCGCCGGCCGCCTGCCGGATCATCCATTCGACGAGGTCGACGCCGGTGACCTGCTCGGTGACGGGATGCTCGACTTGGAGACGGGTGTTCACCTCGAGGAAGTAGAAATCCTCGCGCTCGACGTCGTAGATGAACTCCACCGTGCCGGCAGATTCATAAGACACGGCCTTGCCGAGCGACACCGCGGCCGCATGCAGCCGCCGGCGGATGTCGGCGGACAGCCCCGGCGCGGGCGTCTCCTCAAAGACCTTCTGGTTGCGCCGCTGCAGCGAGCAATCGCGTTCGCCGAGCGCGACCACGCCGCCCTTGCCATTGCCGAAGATCTGCACCTCGATATGCCGCGCGCGCGCAACGAACCGCTCGAGATAGACCCGGGCGTCGCCGAAGCTTGCCCGCGCCGTGCGCTGCACCGATTCGAAACGCTCGCGCAGTGTCGCCATGTCGTGGCACAGCTGCATGCCGATGCCGCCGCCGCCCGCCGTGCTCTTCAGCATCACCGGGAAGCCGATTGCGTCCGCCTGCTGCACCGCCTCGTCGATCGTCTCCAGCAGGCCGGAGCCCGGCAGCAGCGGCACGCCGCTGCGCTCGGCGATCTCGCGTGCCTTGTGCTTGAGGCCGAAGGCGTCGAGATGCTCAGGCCGCGGCCCGATGAACTTGATGCCGTGCTCGGCGAGCCGTTCGGCGAAACGGCGGTTCTCTGACAGGAAGCCGTAACCGGGGTGCACCGCCTGCGCGCCGGTCGCAAGGCACGCCGCCATGATCGCATCGACGTTGAGATAGCTCTCCGCGGCGGGCGCCGGACCGATCCGCACCGCCTCGTCGGCGTCGAGCACCGGCCGGGTGAAACGGTCGGCGTCGGAATAGACCGCGACCGAAGAGATGCCCATGCGGCGCAATGTTCTGCCGATCCGCCCGGCGATCTCGCCGCGGTTGGCAATCAGGACCTTGCTGAACATGCCTCACGCCTCCGGCTCGAAGATCGTCACCTGAACCGGCGTCGGAAAGAATCCGTTGCAGGGGTTGTTGATCTGCGGACAGTTCGAGATCAGGCACAGCACGTCCATCTCGGCGACCAGCTCGATGGCGTCGCCCGGCTTGGAGACGCCATCAACCACGGTGAAATTGCCGGCGGGATCGATCGGCACGTTCATGAAGAAGTTGAGATTCGGCACGATGTCGCGCTTCGACATGCCGTATTTCGCGGCCTCGATCACGAAATTCTCGCGGCAGGCGTGCTGATAGCGGGTCTGGTGCCCGAACCGCACGGTGTTGCTTTCGCACGAGCAGGCGCCCGCCGAGGTGTCGTGCAGGCCGCAGCTGTCGGCCGTCACACGCAGCATCACGCGGCCTTCGTTGGACATGATCGTGGTGCCCAGCCCGACATAGGCCGAGCCCTGCGCGCGCAGCGTATCCTGGCCGCTGTAGCGCTCGCCGAAATCACTGGCGCAATAGAACAGCGTGTCGACCGCCTGCTGGCCATGGCTATCGGTGATCCGCAGCGTCTGCCCCTTGCGGATGATCGCCGACCACGGCTTGCGCGCGGGAATTTCGACATCGAGAACGATGCGGCCGGCGGTGCGAACAGGTTGCATGGTCATCGCACGGCTCCTTCCAGGGCTTCGCCGAGATACAGCGCATTGTTCTGATAGGCGCGGGCCGCTTCCGCGGTCGCAGTCCGGCACAGATCGTCGGCCGCCGGCGCGGCCGCGCGGTAGCGCACGATCTCCACGCTCGCCTGCGGATAGGTTTTGGCGGGATCGAGCGGATGCGGGCAGTTCGACAGCGCGACCAGAAGCTCCATCTCCGCGCGCAGGTCGACGAAATCGCCCTGCTGCCGCCGCTGCTCCGACCAGACAAACTTCCCGTCGGCGTCGATCGCGACCGGTGCGAAGAAGCTGACACAGGGATGGACGTCGCGGCGATCGAGGCCAAGCTTGGCCGCAGCGAGAATGAAATTGTCGCGCGTGTTGCGGAAATTTCCTTCGCCGTATCCGGCCAGGTTGGTGGCCGCAGTCGAGCCGCCGACCACGGCATCATGCGCGGCGCTGCTGTCCTCGGTGATCCCAAGCAGCGCGCGCCCCATGTCGGACAGCAGCACCCGTCCCTTCTGCAGCCGCGCCGCCCACTGCACCTTGATGGTGTCGGCGTGGTTGAGCCGCTCGGTTGTGTCGGCACTGTTCCAGGCGAGCAGGCTGACGGTCGACGTCCCCGACGTGTTGACGATGCGCAGGGTGTCGCCGCGGTTCAGCCGCGTGGTCCAGTACCAGCCGGAGGGGATCGTCTCACGGTGCATGACAGTGTCGGCATCGATCGGCGCGGCGTCGCGCGCGGTCGGCGCCGGCAGCGCCCGCGGCGCGTGCTCCTGCCCCGCCGCCTTCAGCTCGTTATACCGCCGGGTATGCGCCGCGATCTCGGCCCTTTGTTCCTCCGTGAGGATCATGGTTGCTCCTTCAAGACGAGAGCGCCGGGCCGTCCCGGCTGATGCTCCTTGCCTGACCGGGTCGTCCCGGTCGGAGCTGGTTGAACTGACGTCCGCAACTCCGCACTGCGGCGCGGGAAGATCTCGAGGTCGCGCGACACCGTGGCGCCGTAGCGCTCGCGCTCCTCGGGGCGGTTGCGCTGCCGCTCCAGCGCGATCACCCGCGTCGCAAGTCCGAAGGCCTCGCTGAGGTCATGCGTCACCATCACGACGGTGAGATGGGTCTCGTTCCAGAGCCGCTTCATCAGGAGGTGAATGTCGGCACGAATACCCGGATCGAGCGCACCGAACGGCTCGTCGAGCAGCAGGATCTTCGGGCCGCGCATGATCGCCTGTGCCAGCGCGAGCCGCTGCTGCATGCCGCCCGACAGCGCCGACGGATATTTGCTCTCCTGGCCGGCGAGCCCGACCTCGGCGAGCAGCTTCATCGCTTCGTCGGCGGCGGCGCGGCGCGCGGCGCCGAACAGCCGGCCGGTGAATTTGGCGTCGCGCAGTTCGCGCCCGAGCATGACGTTCTGCAAAACCGTCAGATGCGGAAACACCGAGTAGCGCTGGAACACCACGCCGCGGTCAGCGTCCGGCTCGCCAGGCAACGGCTTGCCGTCGACCAGGATCTGGCCGCGGGTCGGCTGCTCCTCGCCGAGCAGCATACGCAGCAGCGTGGTCTTGCCGCAGCCGGACGGGCCGACCAGCGCAATGAAGGCGCGCGGCTCGACCTCCATCGTGATGCGCTCGAGCACGATGTGGTCGCCATATTCCTTCCAGACGTCGTCGAAGCGGATCGCGCTCATTCCGCCCTCACCGAGGCAAACCAGGGAAACAGTTTTCGCTGCGTGACGCGCAGGCCGACATCGATCAGGAACGCCAGCAGCGTGATCCAGGCGACGTAGGGAATGATGACGTCCATCGCGAGATAGCGGCGCACCAGAAAGATCCGGTAGCCGAGCCCGGAATCGGAGGCGATCGCCTCCGCCGCGATCAGGAACAGCCACGCCGGCCCGAGCTGCAGGCGCAGCACGTCGATCAGCCGCGGCAGGGTTTGCGGCATCGCGACGCGCAGCGCGATCTGCCAAGTCGAGGCGCCGAGCGTCTGTGCCTTGACGATCTGCTCGCGCGGCAGCTCCTGCACCTTCATGGCGAGATCGCGGATCATGCAAGGCAGCGTCCCGATCACGATCAGCGCAATCTTGGAATTCTCCCCGAGCCCCATCACGATGAACAGGATCGGCAACAGCGCCAGCGGCGGCACCATCGAGGTGACAGACACGAACGGCCCGAGCAGGGCGTTGGCGCCCGGCAACAGCCCGATCACGATCCCGAGCACCAGCGCAGCCGCCGTCGAGATCGCCAGCGCCGAGCCCAGTCGCCCCAGGCTGGCGACGGTGTCGGAGGCCATCAGATAGCCGCCGGTGCGCGGGTCGACCTCGAACGCCATCTGCTTGACGGCCTGCACCATGCTCGGCAGCGCCGGCAGCAGCTTGTCGTTCGGGTTCTGCGCGAGCCGCGCGCTGGAGCCGGCGAAGTAGGCGATTGCGACCAATACGAACGGCAGCGCGAGCAGATAGAATCGCGTCTGCCGTCCCGGCCGTATGTTCACAAGTCGCATGGGCAGCTCCTGCTTGGGGCGACGCGCTGCGCGTCAGAGCTTGGCGTCAGAGCTTGCCCTTGGCGGCCTCGTCCATGTAGGTCGGGTCGAAGCGCAGCTTGACGTTCGACTTGTCGCCCAGCACCGATTTGTCGGCGAGCTCGATGCCGACGGCGTCGGCCGACTTCGCGCCCTTGCCGAGCAGGTCCTTCTCGAACAGGAACTTGCGCACGCGATCCATGGTCGCGCCGACGGTCTGGCTGCGCGTGAAGGCTTCGGCGTCGGTTGCCTTGTCGAACAGTTTTGTGGTCGAGAGCTGGCTGTCGAAGCCGGCGA
Source organism: Bradyrhizobium sp. USDA 4503 (assembly GCF_054055815.1). Classification (NCBI taxonomy): domain Bacteria; kingdom Pseudomonadati; phylum Pseudomonadota; class Alphaproteobacteria; order Hyphomicrobiales; family Nitrobacteraceae; genus Bradyrhizobium; species Bradyrhizobium sp. USDA 4503. Next base: position 6,963,458 of record NZ_JBSRXS010000001.1, on the reverse strand, counting down.
GGTCGGTGCCGGAGGCCTTGGCCATCGCTTCCTTAGCGGCCTTCGCCGCGGCATCGTTCGCCGTCATTTTCGACAGCGTCTCGTACCAGATGCCGACCAGCGCCTTGGCGAAGTCCGGGTTGTCCTTGGCGACCGCGGTGTTCACCACCATCAGGTCCATGATCTCGCCGGGGATCTGCGAGGAATCGAACACCTTCTTCGCGTCGGGCGAACCGAGGATTTCGGTTACGATGGGATTCCAGGTGACCACCGCGCTGACGTCAGGCGTCTTGTAGGCGGCCGCGATATCGGCGTCGGAGGTGTTGATGACCTTGACGTCCTTCTCGCTCAGCTTGCTGGTCTCGAGCGCGCGCGCCAGCAGATAATGCGACACCGAGAACTCGACCAGATTGACGGTCTGCCCCTTGATCGCGGCGAGATCAGACTTGTTCTTCAGGATCACCGCGTCGTTGCCGTTGGAGAAATCGCCCATCACGACCGCGGTGGTGTCGACGCCGCCGGCTGCCGGAATCGACAGTGCGTCCATGTTGGTGATGGTGACGGCGTCATAGCCGCCGGCGGTGTACTGGTTGATCGATTCGACGTAGTCATTGAACTGCTTGACCTCGATCGCGATGCCGTATTTGTCGGCCCATTTCTTGACGATGCCGGTGTCGGCCGCATAGCCCCACGGCATCCATCCGACATAGATCGACCAGGCGACCTTGAAGCTTTTCTTCGGCGCGGCGTCGGCCGCAGGCGCAGCCGCCAGCACGACCGCGCAGCCGATGACAACAGAGCGAAGGAAGAAAACGAATTTGTTCATTGCCGATCCCTCTTGCGAAATTTCACAAAAAGGGACTGGCGAAAAGACCATCGCTCCGCCAATCCCTTGGCTGACGAGGTCTCCCGGGCTTTTATCCCGCCGTGCACCTGCGGGGATGTCTCCCCCGCAAGCGGCTGCTCTCGGACCAGCACCTTGCTTCGCAAGATCGGAACCCTAGCGGCCAACTCGACGCCATTGATGCACGAGGCGTGCCAGCGGGCCGGCAATTGAATCTCATGAGATTTTTCCGCGCGCGCGGCGCGGCCACGACAGTGTCTTGCTTAAAGATTGCGCAGATCTGCTCAGAATTGGCTCTGTCCTTTCGCCACCGGCATCAGCAGGATCGCACGATGGCTGATGTCGAGGGAGTTCGATGCGCAAGCTTCTGAGCGTTCTGTGCGCCGGCTTCTGGCGCGGATTGCACGGCCGGTTCGGCCTGGTGCCGAATTCCGAACTAAAAGACTGATCGCAAGATCGCAAAAAAAGAGCCCCGCTCTGCAGCGGGGCTCCTGCACAGAGATCCTATTTCCGATCGGAGTTTTGCGCCGGCGTCTGCGGGCTCTGGCCTGAGCCTGACGACGGCGGGTTGTTGTTCTGGTTGGGCTGGCTGGACTGCGTGTCCCGGCCGGCATTTGACTGATTGCCGCTACCCTGACCGACGGTCGACTGGTTCTGCGGTGCAGCCTGGCCCGTCGTATTCTGCTGCGGGGCCTGCTGCTGAGCGGACGGCTGATTTCCGCTCTGGCCGGTTGTCGACTGGTTCTGCGGCGAGTTCGCCTGACCCGTGGTCTGCCCGGTCGTGTTCTGCTGGGCAGGCTGCTGAGTGCCGGTCTGGCCGGTCGACTGGTTCTGCGGCGCGTTGGTCTGACCGGTCGTCTGTCCAGTCGTGTTCTGCTGGGTGCGGCTCTGGCCGACCGTCGACGATGCGCCCGCGCCCTGACCGATCCGATCCGACAGGCCGAGTGCGGTCACCGTGCGCGTGTCGACGCTGCCGCTGGTCGTGATGCCCTCCTGACGCTGGAAGGTGATCAGCGCCTCGCGGGTCCGCGATCCCAATACGCCGTCGGCCTCGCCGACCAGCAGGCCGCGGTCGATCAGCACCTGCTGCACCTCGCGGATCTGCTGCGGGTTCAGGTCCATCATCGCAACGCTACCGCCACCACCGCCGCCGCCGCGATGGCTGAAGCGCGTCCGCGGTCCGACCGGGACCACGTCGACGACGCGGCGCTCGCGATCGAGGAACACGACTTCATCCTCGACGACGAAGAAGCTGTCGTCGCGATAATACGGGAACGCATCGATCAGCGCCGGGAAGGCGGCAACCGACACCGCGTTGAACCTCCGCGGCACCACCACGCCCGGATTGACCGCGAAGTTGATCGTACTGACATTGACACGCGGTGCGTTACGCGCCGACAGCACCGAGCGCTGGATCGTGCTCTGCTGCTGCGCGGTCACGGTGCGCCCGGCCTCGGTCTGGACCGTGGCGTTCGACTGCGCCTGGGTCTGAGCGGTTGTCCCGGCTTGTCCCTGAGCCTGACCGGTGGTCTGTCCGGAGTTCATCCGGTTTTGCGTCGTACCGGACTGCGGAGCGGCCGCGCCCGTGGTCTGGCCGGCTCGCGTATTCGGGGCTGCCGTTGTGCCCTGGCCGGTGGTCGTGTTCGCGCCCTTTGCCTGGCCCGTGGTCGTGCTCTGGCCGGTCGTCATGCCCGGCTTGCCTTGAGTCTTGCCTTGAGCCTTGTCCTGAGCCGTCCCCTGGCCGGTCGTGGTGCCCTGGCCGCGGTTCGCGGTGTTGGCGCGATTCTCCTGCTGCTGCTGGCTTTGCCGCGTCGTGGCGCTGCCGCGTTCGCGGGATTCAGATCGCCCCATCTGCTCGCGCTGGTCTCGGCCCTGGCCGACGGTCTGCTCTTGCTTGCTCTGGCTGCGCTGACCCTGCTCGGCGCGGCCGCTCTCGCGGGCCTGGCCGGTGGTCTGGCTGCGCTCGGCGGCACCGCGGCCCATCTGTCCTTCAGCCCTGCCGGTTTCTCGTGCGCCGCCCTGGCCGCGACCGACCGTCATGCCTTCGCTTCGCGATGCCCCGGGACTGCCATGCATTGCGCCGCCGGAACTGCCGGCCGACGAGCCTGCGGAGCGGCCGTGTTCACCACCGCCGCCACCGCCCGCACCGACGCTTCCGCCGCCGCCCGGGCCGCCACCACCCATGCCGCCCCCGCCACCCTCTCGCATGCCCTGCGCCGATGCGAGGCTGACGCCTGCCAACAGCACGGCCGTCGTCAGCAGAAATTTGCTCTTCATCATCTTGCTCTGCATTACCGATTCCTCCTGCAGTTTGGCGGCTATCCGGATCGCGAAGCTGGCGCCGATGGCTGGCACGCTCCGCGCCGGGGCCGCGTTCCAACAAAGCCGGCGAGCGACGCGACGCAACGGTACGCGCGTCTCGCCGGTGAACTCTGAGAAAACAGCGGCGCCGCCCGCACCGTTCCTAGACACCACCGCGACGCGACATTTCGCGCCAAGGGAACACCACACGTTCATCTTGAGTTCATCTTGAGCCAGCGGCCTGATGTCTGGTCACGCTTCAGGAACCGATGGCCACGCTTTCCCGTTTTCAATCGAAGTGTGCGTTCGTCGTCATGACGATGCTCAGCGAGCTCACGCGGATCATCGTCCGCTGCGACTGGCGGTGGATCGAAACAGGCTCCGTTCGGCTTTGAACATTGGATTCGCCGTCAACGGCAGCACCACTGCGCCCACCTCGCCGCCGGGCCCGGATCCCTTGCAGGCGCGCGGCCATACGCAACCAATGCCACTCTCCTCCGTTGACCGGCTGGGCATCATCATCGAGGAGGATCACATGCGGAAAACAGGGCTTGTTCTTGCAACCGTCGGTACGCTTGGGGTGAGCGCCATCGCGGCCCCGGCGCCCGCCGAAGCACGGTGGGGACACGGAGGGTGGGGGTGGGGTCCGGCGGTCGCGGGCGGATTGATTGCCGGCGCAGTCGTCGGCGGCCTCGCCTCGTCAGCCTACGGCTATCCCGGCTATTCCTATGGTTACGGCTACCCCGGCTACGGCTACGGTTATGGCTATTCGCCCGCCTATTACGGCAGCTATGCCTATGACGACGGCTATTACGCTGCGCCGTATCGTTGGGGCGGCGGCTACACGACGACATATTATAGCGGATACCGGCCGGCCTATTACGGCTACCGCTATCGTCACGTGGTGCGGCCGGCATACGCCTATTATCGCGGCGGCTATCCGCGCTGGCGTCATTGGTGAGATCGGCCAGAGCAACCCGGCGCGGCCAGCCGAGCTGACTGGCGCCGGCAAGAGGCCGACAAGGGTCGACCGGGTTGAGCGGCAGCGTTACCCGGCGACCCGCAGCGCGGTCACGGCGACGCAGGCGTTGCCTAACGGAATCAGCACCACCTGCGCGCCGTGCGGCAGCGCCATCGGCGCGATCACCGAGCGTGCCGGTCTGTCCGTTGAGCTTGGCGAGTTCGGCGGCCGGTGCTCAAGCCTGCACGCGCGCGGACTTCCTGTACTGCGCGGTTTCGGCGCGCAGCAGATCGCAGAATTGAAGTGCGAGACGGCTTCGCGGCCGCTGCGAAGGAAGCAGCAACATGGTGGCGATCTCCAGCCGTGGCACGAACGGCTTGAGTACAATTTTGGAGCTTGCAAAATCCCGGGCCACGATCGGGTCGACGATTGAGAAACCCAGTCCCTGCGCAACCAGGGCACAACGCTGCATGCTGTACTGGATCTCCGCGACCGTCTTGATCTCGACCTTGGCCTCATCGAGGACGCGCTCAAAGCGGGATCGATGCGGTGCGCTCGGGGAAGCTGCGATCATGGGCTCTCCCCGCAGATCTTGCGCTGCGATCGATCGCTTCGAGCGTAACCGGTGCTGGCGGGGCAGGACGCAGACCGCCTCCGTTGTCATGAGGAGCTCGTCGTCGACCGCGGCAAACCCCGCCTGCGGCCGCGCCAGCCCGACGTCGCATTGTCCCGAGGCCACCAGGCTCCAGACGCGCTCGGGGCTGTGGACGGCCACCGATACGACGATGTCGGGATTCTTCCTCAGGAAGCTGCTGACGATCTGCGGCATCAAGGAATAGGTGAACGCCGGAAGACATGCGATCCTGAGCGTCCCGCTGCCGCGCTCGCGAATGCCGCGCGCGGCGCGCGCCAGATACTCGAGGCCGGCCTGGTTTCTCTCGACCTCGCGCAGGAATATCTCGCCTTCCGGAGTCAGCGTGACGCCGCCTCGCCCGCGTTCGAACAACGCAAAGCCGATCTCGCGCTCGAGACGTGCGATCGCGCGGCTGATGAAAGGCTGTCCCACCCGAAGGCTCAAGGCGGCCTTGGTGATTCCGTTGTGGCGCACGACCTCTCGAAACAGGTCAACATGTCTTGGATTCAAGGGCATGACTAATTTGCATATGAACTGGCTTTCCGGTCATTTGACGGCATGCGCATCGGGTGCGTCAATACGGCATGTACCCGTCGAGCAACCATGCAAGCTTCGCCACCGACCGCATCCTGTTGACCAGGATCACCGGCCCGGAGTCTTCGCGCGCACAGCAGCTTCGCGAGGCAGCGATGCTGCGGCGGCTCGATCGCGGCACATCGGATCGGCCGAATGCCGCACGCCCGGCGGCGGCACGGGACCAGGTCGACACCGCGGCCGCGTTCGCAATCGAGGCCGCGGGATCGGGAGACCTGCTCGGCGTGTCCGGGTTCGGCACGATCGACCGGCACGAGAAGCGGGCTACGTTCGCTCCAATCTGGAGCATCGGACGACTGGACGAGGCCGTGCTCGTCAGTCACGTTGCGCATCTGATGACGCGGTATGCGTTCGAAGTGCTCATGGTCGAGCGGGCCGAGGTGCATCTGGACTGGCGCCTGAGGCACATGCTTGATCTCTACGCCGACCTCGGTTTCCGCCGCGAAGGCAGGCTTCGCGCATATTTCGCTGCCGATGAAGAGCCGTCCGCCGATGCTGCGGTCCTCAGCGTGGTTCGCTCTGAATGGCCCTCCGTTGTGCGTCGGCAGCGCGGGGTTCTCGCCGGCGAAACGTGGCGCTACCGGCTTCCATCCGACCGCCCTCCGTAGCGGCGGCCAAGCTCGGACAAAACGATGTCACGAGAATGCGGGCGTATGACTCAACGGTCGAGCCACCCACTCAGTGTCGTCCCTGCGAAAGTGTTTGGTCCCTGCAGATTGGTTGGATGGAATCGGTGTAGAACGAGGCGTGGCCTTTGTTAGGGAGCGCCTCGTGTCATGGAACTGAGCTTGCACGCGAACGCCACGACGACGCCGAAGACACGTGCCTACATCCAGCGCAGCCGGAAGTCGGTCGCTCAGTTGGCGGCCGAACTGGGGGTCAGCGAGACCACGATTTATCGCTGGCGCAGCCGCACGACGGTCGAAGACCGCTCGCATCGGCCGAAGCACCTCACGACAGCCTGTCCGCCCTTGAGGAACGGGCAGTGTGTGAGCTGCGGACATCGCTGCAGCTGCCGCTGGACGATATCGTCGAGGTGATGCGGCGATGCATCAACGCCAAGCTGTCCCGCAGTGCTATTCACCGCTGCCTGCAGCGCAATGGCATCAGCCGGCTTGCCAAGCCTGACAAGCCCAAAGCCGGCGTCTTCGAGAATGCCAGTATCGGCTTCATCCATATCGACGTGAAGTATCTGCCGGCACTGCAGCGCCGCACCAGCTATGCCTTTGTCGCCATCGACCGAGCCACCCGCTACGTCTTTGTCGAGGTCCATTCCAAGCGGGACGGAGCGACCGCGACCGGTTTCCTTAAGCGCTTCCTGGCTGATTTTCCGCACCAGGTTCACACTATCCTCACCGACAACGGTGCCGAGTTCACCGACCGCTTCGCCGTCGACAAGAAGAACAAGCCGCCCGGGAAGCCTTCCGGCGACCACCCCTTTGATCAACTCTGCCGACAGTGCGCCATCCAGCATCGCCTGACCAAGCCCTACCATCCGCAGACCAACGGCCTCGTCGAACACTTCAACCGGCGCATCGCCGAAGCCATTGGCCGCGAACACAAACGGGGCAGCGCGCGCCGTACCTTTGTCAACCACGCCGACCGCGACACCTTCATCGCCAAGTTCGTCCACGACTACAATCGGACCCGCCTCAAATGCCTCGGCTACCTGGCGCCAATCCAGGCCCTCGCCAATCACACGGGACCGAACACGAAAGCAGGGACCCATGACCACGAATGGTCATTGTTGCCCGATGGCTGAACGACGAATCCCTTCAACAGCATCCGCCGCGGAGTATGGGTCCCTGTTTCGCAGGGACGACGTGTGGAGGGAGCCGCAGTCCCTCGGTTCAAACACTGCTGTCTCTGGAATACTGGGTCACCCGCATGCGACGGGTGATGACACCAACAAGACAGGAAACCAACCACGTCATTGCGAGCGAAGCGAAGCTATCCTCCCACCCGCATATGCCGAGCGATGGATTGCTCGTCGCTTCGCTTTTCGCTATGACGGGTCGAGAGATTTATGGAGGTATCAAGAAACGGCTTGCCGAGCCGCAGCTCGCGGCCAAGGGCCCGCCTCCGCCCATTGGGCTTCGGCGCGGCATCCTTCTCTCGCTGCGCGAGCGAAGGATGGTGGGTGCGACAGGGATCGAACCTGTGACCCCTACCATGTCAAGGTAGTGCTCTCCCGCTGAGCTACGCACCCAAAGCGTATTTGGATCGGGTCCCTATAACGGACGGCGGCGGGGCAGGCAAGGATACAAAGTGAAGGTTTTTTGGCGAATCAGGCCGCCAGCAACTTGTTCACTTCGCTGACCAATTCCCTGAGGTGCACGGGCTTGGCCAGCACTTTGGCGTTTTTCGGCGCCTCCGAATCGGAATTGAGGGCCACCGCGGCAAAGCCGGTGATGAACATGATCTTGATATCGGGATCGAGTTCCGAGGCACGGCGCGCCAGCTCGATACCGTCCATCTCGGGCATCACGATGTCGGTGAGCAGCATTTCGAACGGCTCCTCGCGCAGCCGCTGGTAGGCCGACATGCCGTTGTCGTGCGGCGAGACCTTGAAACCCGCGTTTTCGAGCGCCTTGACCAGGAAGCGGCGCATATCGGTGTCGTCTTCGGCGAGAAGTATTTTCGGCATGGCAGGAATCGTCGAATCCGGCTTGAGGAGCAGTCCGAACAGTAAGCCCGACAGACGGTAAATTTCGGGTGAAATTTGCGTCAAGCCAGCGGCAAATGCGCGCCACCCATTTGTGGACCGAACCGGACATCGAATCAACCGGGTGCCGCATTTGCTGCTTTTAAGACGCGTTCCAGCTGAAACCACGCTCTTTTCACTTGGCAGAATGATCGCGATTACCGACAATGCGTGCCCATAAATCTCCGCTTTTCCGGCAGACTCAGTTGCTGCGGGGCGAGGCGGACGCAAGGGACGGCGCCAAGGGAATGACCGAATTTGCTGGCGAGTTGTCGCCCCCGTTCGAGATCGTTGAGCCGCAGGCTTGGCGCGCGCCGATCATCTTCAATTCCCCGCATTCGGGCTCGGTCTATCCGGCCGAATTCCTCGACGCGTCGCGAATCGATGTGGTGTCGCTGCGGCGCTCCGAAGACTCTTTCATGGACGAGCTGATCGCTGGCCTCAGCGATCGCGGCTTTCCGATCGTGCGGGTCAACTTCCCGCGCTCCTATGTCGACGTGAACCGCGAGCCCTACGAGCTCGACCCGCGCATGTTCACCGGGCGGCTGCCGAGCTTTGCCAATACGCGTTCGATGCGGGTGGCCGGCGGGCTCGGCACCATCCCGCGCGTGGTCGGCGACGGCCAGGAGATCTATCGCGAGCGGCTCGACGTCGACGAGGCGCTGCGCCGGATCGAGGTGCTCTACAAGCCCTATCACCGCGCGCTGCGCCGGCTGATCAACAAGGCGCACCAGGCGTTCGGCGCCGTGATCGTGGTCGACTGCCATTCAATGCCGTCGGTCGGCGTGTCGCGCGACGAGCCGCGCCGGCCCGACGTCGTGATCGGCGACCGCTACGGCACGAGCTGTGCGGCGCTATTGCCCGACCTCGTCGAGGAGATCATGAGCTCGCTCGGCTATTCGATCGGCCGCAACAAGCCCTATGCCGGCGGCTTCATCACCGAGCATTACGGCAATCCGGCGAGCGGCCTGCACACCGTGCAGATCGAGCTCAACCGCGCGGTCTATATGGATGAGCGCCGCCGCGAGCGCGGCCCTCGCTTCGCGCAGGTGGCCGCCGACTTTGCGACCCTGGCGGATGCGCTCGCGAAAATCCCGTTCGGCGATCTCGGCCCGTTCCAGGCGGCAGCGGAGTAATCAATCCTTCGTCGGGACTGCGATCCCGACGAAGTCATGAACCAGGAATTCAAGTTGGCGGCGCGATAAGCGCCGAACTGAATTCTCAGTTCACTTGCGGAAACGACGGCCCAAGAAAAAAGGGCCGCTTGAATGAACAAGCGGCCCAAGTCTAGGGAGGAAACGCCCAAGGAGGGCAGCGATAGCGCGAGGCGCTACCGCACCGCAACAATATGCGACCGCGCTGCACAAAACGCAAGAACTTTCGAAACATTTCTTGGGTAATGTTGGAAAGTCTGGCGAAACTGCAACAGGCCGGCAGGAGCGGCTTTCCGTATGTAGGATCAATATCTTACAAGGAAAGCCCCCGGGCGGGCAGCGCTCTGCGCATAGCTTGTATACCAGAATTCGCAACTTCGTGATCGAGACCGGGACCCGGGGCGCTTTCGAATCCGAAGCCAAATCGAAAGTCCGGAACCGCGTCATCGGGCTGGATAACACTCCGTTAATCGTGCGCGCCGCGCCGGATTGAGCTAGGCAAGACCGCATCCGATTTCTACCGCGTCGTTTGCGCAGTTCAGGGACATGCCGTGACGGTCATCGACTTTACCGCCTTCATCGGCCGCCTTGCGACCGCATCCGGCGAAACCATCCTGCCCTTCTTCCGCACCTCGCTCTCGGTCGACAACAAGAGCTCGAACGATTTCGATCCGGTCACCGAGGCCGACCGGGCGGCGGAAGCCGTGATGCGGCGGCTGATCAAGTCGAACTTCCCCCAACACGGCATCGTCGGCGAGGAGTTCGGCAATGAGCGCGAGGACGCCGACTATGTCTGGGTGCTCGATCCGATCGACGGCACGAAATCCTTCATCGCCGGCTTTCCGATCTGGGGCACGCTGATCGCGCTGCTGCACAAAGGTACGCCGGTATTCGGCATGATGCACCAGCCCTATATCGGCGAGCGCTTCTCCGGCGACAACGGCTCGGCGCATTACTCCGGCCCGTCGGGCGAACGGCGGCTCTCGGTACGGCGCTGCGCCTCGCTGAAGGAAGCGACCGTCTTCACCACGAGCCCGCTGCTGATGAATCCGGATGACCGCACCCGCTTCGGCCGCATCGAGAATGCAGCGCGCCTGTCGCGCTATGGCGGCGACTGCTACTCCTATTGCATGCTCGCCGCCGGTCATCTCGACCTCGTGGTCGAGACCGAGCTGAAGCCTTACGACATTGCCGGCCTGATCCCGATCATCACCGGCGCCGGCGGCGTCGTCACCACCTGGGACGGCAAGCCGGCGCAAAGCGGCGGCCGAATCATCGCGGCCGGCGACCCGCGCGTGCACGAAGCGGCGATGAAGCTTTTGAACGCCTGAGTTCCCTGCCTGATTCTTGAGTTGCCGGGCGTCTGATCTGCGCCCATCCTGACCGCAACCAGAAAAGCCAGGGATGGGCGACATGACGATGCGCGGCAGGCTGCTGGCAGCCCTTCTCCTGCTTCTCGCGCCCGTCACGGCTTTCGCCCAGGATTTCCCGACCAAGCCGCTCCGGCTGATCGTGCCGTTCCCGCCCGGCGGGCCGAACGACATCATCGCGCGGGTGATCGGGCAGAAGATCTCGGAGCTCGCAAGGCAGCCCGTGATCGTCGACAACCGCGCCGGCCAGGGCGGCGTGCTCGGCACCGACGCGGTCGCGAAGGCGGCGCCCGACGGCTACACGGTGGCGATCGCGAGCGCCGGCGCGCTGGCGATCAGCCCCAGCATGGAGAGGGTTGCCTACGACACGCTGAAGGATCTCGCGCCGGTGACGCTGGTCGCGACCGTGCCGGAGATGCTGGTGGTCGCCGCCAACGTGCCGGCGAGGAACATGAACGAACTGGTCGCGCTCGCCAGGGCGCAGCCGGGTAAGCTCAACTTCGCCTCCTCCGGCCCCGGCAGCCTGCCGCATCTCGCCTGCGAATTGTTCAAGCTGACGGCCAAGATCGACATCGTGCACGTGCCCTATCGCGGCGCCGCGCCGGCGGTGAACGACCTGTTGGGTCAGCAGGTGCAGATGACCTTCCTCGACCTGCCGGTGATCCTGCCGCAGATCAAGGCGGGCGCGCTGCGGCCAATCGCGCTCGGTGGGCGCGAACGCGCGCCGACCGCACCCGACGTGCCGACCACCGCCGAGGCCGGCATGCCCGAACTGGTCATCGAGAACTGGTACGGCATGGTCGCGCCCGCACGCACGCCGCCCGCGATCGTCGCAAGGCTGAACCAGCTCGCCACCGCGGCGATGGCCGATCCGATGGTCAAGCAGAAGCTCGCCGAGCAAGGCCTGACGCTGGCCGGCGACACGCCGGAGCATTTCCGCGACTTCATCGCCGCCGACATCAGGAAATGGGCGAAGGTGATCCAGGACGCCGGCGTGGTGACGACGAAATGAGCCAGCCGTCAGCGCTGCGCTTCTGCGCGCAGATAGTCCACAAGTTGCTTGGCCGCCCGCGGCAGCGCCTTGAAGCTGCGCGCGCAGATCGTCAGCCGGCGGTTGGCCCAGGCGTCGCGGATCCTTATCGTCGTGATCGGCATCGACGCCGCGCAGCGCCGCGCCGCGGTCTCCGGGATCACGGCGATGCCGACATCGGCGGCGACCATCTGGCAGATCGCGTCGAAGCCGCGCAGGCGGGCGCGGAAGCGCAGCCGCGCCCCGAGCTTTGCGGCATGCCGCGAGATATGAACCTGCAGCGCGGATGTTGCCGTGAGGCCGACGAAATCGCGGCCGACCACTTCCTGGAAGTCGATCTGGCGGCGGCCGCCGAGATCGCCGCGCCGCGACGCCACCAGCATCAAGCGGTCCTCGCTGAACAGGAAGCGCTCGACGCTGTCGGGCAGCGCGTGCTCCGCGGCGAAGCCGAGATCGGCGGCGCCGCTGGCGATCGCGGTCGCGATATCGGTGCTCTCGCGCTCCTCGACATCGACGCTGATATCGGGATGCTCGTGCAGGAAGGCCGCGAGCGCGCGCGGCAGATGCTCCGACAGGCCCGAGGTGTTGGCGAGCAGCAGCACGTTGGCGCGCACGCCGCTGGCATAGGCGGCGAGATCGCTTTGCAGCGCCTCGACATTGTGGATCACGATGCGGGCGTGGCCGAGCAAGCTCTCGCCCGCCGCAGTAAGTTCGACGCCGCGGCGGCCGCGCTTGAGCAGCGCGACGCCGAGCACTTCCTCGAGGCCCTTGATCCGCTCGCTAGCCGAAGCCAGCGCAAGGTTCGCGCGCGCCGCGCCCTGGGTGATGCTGCGCGCATCGGAAACCGCGATGAACAATTGCAAATCGGTCAGGTCGAACCGCATGACGTTTCCCACCCCATACCTTCGGGTCGTCCGAAGGCTAACTCCGTAACCTCCAGATTGTGCCGTTCGCATCGATCGGTCAATGTGCCGCCATGGTCGACCATCTCCTGATCTTCATCGCTTTCGCCTTCCTGCTCGCCGGCTTCGTCAAGGGGACGCTCGGCCTCGGCCTGCCGACGGTCGCGATGGGGCTGCTCGCAACCACGATGGCGCCGGGCCAGGCGATTGCTATCGTGATCGTGCCGGCGATCGTCACCAATATCTGGCAGACCTTCGTCGGCCCCTATCTGCGCGACATCATCAAGCGGCTGTGGCCGTTGATGCTCGGCACCGTGGCGGGCATCTGGATCAATGCCGGGCTGCTGACCGGGCCTTACGCGGCCTACGGCACCGTCGTGCTGGGCGTGCTGCTGGTGATCTACGCGATCGTCGGCCTGAGCAGGTTCAGCTTCAAGATCGCGCAGCGCGACGAGAAATGGATCGGCGGCATCGTCGGCGTCATCACCGGGCTGATCTCGGCGGCGACCGGCGTTCAGGTCATCCCCTCGATGCCTTTCATGCAGGCGATCGGCATGGAGAAGGACGAACTGGTGCAGGCGCTCGGCGTGTTCTTCACCACTGCGACCGTGGCGCTCGCCTTCAACCTCACGGCATCGGGCCTGCTGACGGCAGCCACCGCGCTGCCGGGCGCGGTCGCGATGGCGGCGTCGTTCACCGGCATGTTCATCGGCCAGGCGGTTCGCACACGGATGCACCCCGAGGTGTTCCGCCGCTGGTTCCTGATCGCGATGATCCTGCTCGGCATCTATCTCGCCGGCAGCGCACTGCTCAAGATCCACGGCTAGAGCGGCAAAGCGAGAGCCTCAAGGCGCGAGCTAGCGCGCCTCCAGCGTCGCGACGCGGACGCCGAGATAGATGAAGAGCGCGCCGAGCGAGCGGTTGATCCAGGCGATCACGCCGGCCGATTGCCTGATGTGGCCGGCAGCCCGCGCCGCGAAGGCCGCAAGGCCAAGGCACCACAGCGTGCCGCCGGTGATGAAGATCAGGCCGAGCACCAGGAAGGCGAGCGTCTTGTGCGGCGAATCGGCCGCCACGAATTGCGGCAGGAAAGCCAGGAAGAACAGCGCCACCTTGGGGTTGAGGATATTGGTCAGCGCCCCCTGCCAGAACACACGCGAGATCGAGGTCTCGCCGCCCTGCCCCGTGATGTCAGCGACTGGCCTGGCGCGCGCCAGCAGCATCTGCAGACCGGTCAGCACCAGATAGGCCGCGCCGACCAGCTTGACGACCAGGAACGCGGTCGACGAGGCCATCAGCAGCGCCGACAGCCCGATCGCCGCACCCAGCACATGAACCAGGCAGCCGCAGCTGATTCCCATCGCCGCAGCGGCTCCGCCGCGCCATCCGAGCTGAATCGTGCGCCCGATGATATAGGCGGTATCCGGCCCCGGTGTGACGTTGAGCAGCAGGCCGGACAGGACAAACAGCCAAAGTTCGTGAATTCCCAGCATGGCAGTGAGATTAACCTATGCAAGTAACCGCCCGGAAAGGATGATCAGCCAGCCGGCGCCATCCCAGCGACACACGAATTCAGTAGAGAAACCACTGTACGATCCGTTGGTCGCATGCCAATTCCTGCTACTATGCATTATAGGTGCCTGCAAACCGGGCTTCCGCCGGACCCGGCCTGTCTTGTAAGTATCGGATTCGGTCACCTCGGCTAAGTGGCCATTCCAGGGCACAGGAGACATGGAAAGACGGCTCGCTGCCATTCTTTGCGCTGACATCGCCGGCTATTCCCGCATGATGGGTGCCGACGAGGCGGGGACGCATGCCTCGTTCAAGGCGCACCGCAGCGCGATTTACCCGATCATCCTCAACCATGGCGGCCGAATCGTCAAAAACACCGGCGATGGCTTCCTCTTGGAATTTCCGAGCATCATCGGCGCGATCGAGGCCGCCGTCGCGATGCAGACCCTGATGGCCGAGCGCAACGAACATTTGCCGGCCGACCGCGCCATGCACTTCCGGATGGGCGTCCACATGGGCGACGTGATGGCCGACGAGGACGAGGTGTTCGGCGACGACGTCAACATCGCAGTCCGTCTCGAGACGGTCGCAACGCCCGGCGGCATCGCGGTGTCGGACAAGGCCCGCACCGAAGCGGGACGGCGGCTTGCCGTCACCCTCGTCGACGCCGGCCCGCACCGCTTCAAGAACATCGCCGAGCCGGTCAATGTCTGGACTTGGGCGCCGGCCGGATCCGATGCCCAGGAGCAGGTTCCGGACGACGGCCCGCATCTGCCGGGGCAATACCGGACCGCAATCGTCGGCGTGCTGCCGTTCGACAATCTGAGCGGCGGCGCCGACGAATATTTCTCGGACGGCCTGACCGAGGACCTGATCCACGCGCTGTCGCTGCAATCCTTCTACCGCGTGCTGAGCCGCAACTCGACCTTCGCCTACAAGGGCAAGAACGTCTCGACGCGGCTGATCGCGCGCGAGATCGACGCGACCTATCTGATCCAGGGTTCGGTACGGCGCGCCGGCAACAAGATCCGCGTCTCCGCCGAGCTGATCGCGCCCGAGAAGGGCGAGCAGCTGTGGACCGGCCGCTACGACCGCGACATGGGCGACCTGTTCGCGATGCAGGACGAGATCACCGCGAATCTCTCCGCCGCCGTCGCGCAGGAGATCTATCGCGCCGAAGCATCGGCACCGGCGCGCTCGCCGAACGCCGAACTGACGGCGTGGGATCGCTTCCTGAAGGGGCTGTCGCACTACTACCAGCAGACCAAGGACGATTGCGAAACCGCGATCGCGCTGTTCAAGGAAGCGATCGAGCTCGACCCCGCGCTGTCGATCGCGCGCGCCTATCTGGCGCTGATTCAGATCCAGAGCATCCAGTTCGGCTGGATTCCGAGCACGCGCGAATTGTGGGCCTCGTCGGTCAGCCTGGCCGAGAGCAGCGTGCGGCTCGACCCGCGCTCCTCGTTCGCGTTTTCGCTGCTGGCCTATCTGCACGCGATGCAGGGCCATTACGAAGCCGCGATGGACGCCATCAAGCGGGCGATCGAGCTCAACCCCTACGACATGGGCGCGCGCGGCGTGCTGGGAATCTGCCACATGGTGATCGGCGACCATCGCAAGGCGGTCGATCTGTTCTCGACGGCGGTCCAGCGCGGCAACAGCGACCCGCGCTACCAATGGGCGGCGCTGAACGCGTTCAGCCATTATCTGCTCGGGCAATATGACGCGTCGCTGTCGTGGTCGCGCGAGGGGCTGTATCTGAACCCGAACCATCTGCAGTGCCTTGCGGTGCGCACCGCAGCGCTCGCCCAGCTCGGCCGCGCCGACGAGGCCGCGCAGGCGGCCGAGGCCCTGCTCGCCAACCATCCCGAGCTGACGGTCGAGCGTCACTTGCGCAATTTCCACTGGAAGAACCCGGCCGACATCGCGCATTATCGCGACGGCCTCTTGAAAGCCGGGCTGCCGTTCGGCAAACTCGCTCTGGTTGCATCCACCTCGAAATTCGCCGTCGACTCCTGAGCGAATTCATCCACCGGTAATGGATGCTTTTTAAGCTGAAGCTTTTCAGGATGTGGTTTGATGTCCGATACGGCTGCAAGCGCGGCGCCCGCCCCGCAGATTTCTCCTGACAATCCCTGCCCGTTCCTGCGGGCGCTCGTCGCCGGCAACTATGTCGGCGGCCATATCGTGCCGCTGCCTGAACTGACCGGGACCATCGGGCGCGCAACCGGCAAGACCGGCTTCGAGGGATTCACCGCGCAGGCGAAGATCTTCATGGTGGCGCAGATCGCCAACGGCCTCGGTCCTTTCAGCCAGCTGCGCAGCCTGTTCCAGGGCGCCATTCTCGACGCGTTACGCAACGGCCCGCTCGACAAGCACGGCGCCGGCTCGCGCATCCTCGACCAGCACGCGGTGGTCCATGAGGACGAGATCGCGCGGCTCGCGACCTTCGGCAGCGACCACAAGGCACCCGACGGCAGCGTCGAACGCGGGCTGTCGGCCGCCGAGATCAAGACCTTCATGGCGGCGAACTTCCAGCGCGCCAAGGACGAGCATCCGCCGTCCTACGGCATCCTGCACTGCTACTATCCGCTCCTGATGCTAGGCGAGTGGCCGGTGCTGCTCGACATCATGGGCAAGGGCGAAGGCAAGGACCGCTATCTCAGCGTCGCCGAGGTCAGGACGCTGTTCGTGGACAAGCGCTTTCCTGACCGGATCGTCGCGCTGCTACAGCGCTAGATTTTTGTTGGACGCGTTTTCTTCACGCGAACCGGTTTCCCCTTCGCTCGAAAACGCCATGTTTCACTTGAACAGCGGCGTGCCCGGCACGAACGCATCGAACGCCGCCCAGAATTGGCCGCGGTAGCGGTCCTGCTCCTGCAGGATTTCGTGCTTGGAGCCGGCGATCACCAGATGCGAACCGGCGCGCAAGTGATAGGCGAACTCCTCGATCGCGGCCGTCGACACCACCTCGTCATTGCTCGCCGCCAGCATCAGGATCGGCTGGCGGATTTCGGACGGATACGACGTGCCGCGGAAGGTGCGCATCGCGGTGAACGCGGTGTCGGCCCATGCGATCGTCGGCGCCGCGATGCCGAGCGTCGGCTCTTCTTCCAGGATCGCCGCGTTGCGGGCATGGCGCACCGGATCGCTGGTGACGGGATTGCCGATGAAGGGCGCGAGGCCGACCAGTTCGTCGCTACCGCCGGGAACATAGCGGCCGCCCTGCCCGGCCAGCCGCATGATCCGAAGCAGCGCGCTCGGGAAGAACGACACGCGGCGGCGCGGCAGGTCGATCATCGGCGCCGACAGCACCATGCGGTCGAACCAGCGCTTGCCGGCATGCGCGAGGCGCAGCATCACCGCACCGCCCATCGAATGCGCCAGCGCGAAATAGGGCGGCGGGCAATCCGGCAGCACCACCTGCTGCACGAAGGTCTCGACGTCGACCTCGTAGTCGGCGAAGTCGCGCACATAGCCCTTGCGGGGATCGCGCAGCCGGCGCGACGAGTGGCCCTGCCCGCGCCAGTCGATCATCGCCACCGCAAAGCCACGGTCGCGCAGATCGCGCACGGTCTCGAAATATTTTTCGATCATCTCGCCGCGCCCGCCGAACACGCAGACCGTGCCCTTGCGGCCGGGCGGCGGCGCCCAGCGCGCAAAGCGCAGCTCGGCCCCGTCTGGTGTCTTGATGGTACCACTGACAACGTCGTCCGGAACCGGGTTGGCGGGAATCGAGACGAGCGTCATGAAGGGGACCGGAGTGGTGAGACAGGGTGGAGATCAAGGACGCCGGCGCCGAAAAATGCGACGCGGTTTCCGCCTCTTGAACGCGACGTGACCCCTCCCATATCATTTCCGTGCAGGCCGCTACCAGTGCTTCGGAACCGAAACATCAGGCTGCACACATCTAAGCCCGGCCCGATGGCGGGCGGGTAACTGAAACAGTCGCTCAATGGAGGACTATTCCTATGCGTAGCTACGACCTCACTCCGTTCTATCGTTCCACCGTCGGCTTCGACCGCCTCTTCAACCTGCTCGATCAGGTGACCTCGGACGGCAGCCCCGGCTATCCCCCCTACAACATCGAGCGCACCGGCGAGAATGCTTACCGGATCAGCGTTGCGGTCTCCGGCTTCTCGCAGGCCGAGCTTTCGATCGTCGCGAAGGAGAACACGCTGACGATCAAGGGCGAGAAAACCGCCAACGAGAACTCCGGCAACGGCGCCGAAGTGCTCTATCGCGGCATCGCCTCCCGCGCCTTCGAGCGCGTCTTCCAGCTTGCCGACTTCGTGCAGGTGAAAAACGCTTCGCTCGAGAACGGTCTGCTCCACGTCGATCTCGTCCGCGAGATTCCCGAGGCCAAGAAGCCCCGCAGCATTCCGATCGGCGGCGGCGAGAAGGCTCCGCAGGTCGTTGACGGCTCGGCCGGCAAGGTCGCCGCCTAAGCAACAAACCCCGCGTCAGCAGATATTGGCTGATCGCGAAAACGCCCCGGGAAACCGGGGCGTTTTTTGTTGCCGGTAACCGCTACTCCAATCCCTGCACCTTGGGCATTGCCTGGGTCGGCAGGATCGCGGGAGCGGGCGCCGGCGGCGGCGCACCCTGACCGACGGTCGGAGCCTCGGCTTGCTGGACGGCTTGCTGCGCAGCCTGGGCCTCGGCCGGCTTCGGGGCTGCGGCCTGCTCGGCCGTCGCGGGTGCAGCTGCCTGGGCAGGCTGCGGCGTGGCCGCCTGCGGGACGGCGGCCTGGGCCGCCGGGGCGGGAGCCTGGGCTGCCGCCGGCGCTTGGGCTGCCGCCGGAGCCTGGGTCGCCGGAACCTGAGCCGCCGGAACCTGGGCTTTGGCCCCCAGTGGGTTCCGCTTCGGCACCGGCACGCGGCTGGCGACATGCGGGATGGGGAGTGGCGGGCGCGGCACCCGGGCCTGGATCGGCCGCGGCATCGGCCCGACGGGACCGTCGGTCGCGCTCATTTCCTCTTCGTAATTGTCGCCGAGCCGGGAGGCCGGCGTGAAGCGGATGATGTGGCCGTCGCGGGCATCGATCACCAGCCTGCCGTCGTCGCCGCCCTGGTCGATCACCGAGATCGTGTAGACGAACCCGCGCTGTCGGGGCGCGCCAAGCGGCAGATAGCCGTTCTCGCGGAGCACGGTATAGACCTCGACCGGCGGCAACAGGCTCGGGACCCGGCCAAAGCGCGGCGGCGGCGGAACCTCGGGCATGGCGGCATAGGGCCCGTCCATGTCGGATACCCTGACCAGAAGCGGGCTGCCGATCCGGGCGGACGTCGCCAGCTGGGCCTCGGCCGAGGCTGCGCTGAGCGCGAGGGCGGCGGCAGCAACCGAACCTGTGAACAACTTCATCGCCGTAACTCCTGTCTGCCCCGCCCTGGAGCGTTTCCGCTCTCTTGCCGGCTTGCCCGGGGCAAAACTTCAGTTTCAAATTCGGCGGTCCTTGGTCCCTCCTTGGGCCAGATCACGGCGTGTTTGCTTCGAATCGGGGGCGCCACATGCCCGTCGAGCCGTTCGATCCGAGCATGCGGGCGAGGACTTCCTCGCGCTTGTGTGATAGACAAAAATTTGGCAAGGTCGAAGTTAGGACAGTAAAGCTGTCTCAATTTCGAGGCCATCCCGGCATAGGGATTGCAACGAGACCTCGGCGCCCCGAGCTCCGAGAATGCTGCAGGCAGGGCCGTCCCTCAGGGGACGTTGAAACGCCCGTCGTCTGAATTTAGGAAAATGCGGCTCGCGGCGGACGAGCGGTGGCCCGGTGGGTGCCGCAACGTCCAAGGTGCGCCAAATACGGTGGGGCCCTTACGAAAGGGAGAGGACACATGAGCGGGTCGGAATTCGAGCGCGAAAACATCGTGGCAGGAACGCTGTCGGCGACCGCGGACTCGAAAGCCGCCGAGCCCGCGCGTGAGTTGCATACTTGGCGCCCCGAAGCCGAGGGCCTGTACGATCCCAGCCTGGAAAAGGATTCCTGCGGCGTCGGCTTCATCGCCAACATCAAGGGCCAGAAGTCGCACCAGATCGTCTCCGACGCGCTGAACATCCTGTGCAACCTCGAGCATCGCGGCGCCGTCGGCGCCGACCCGCGCGCCGGTGACGGCGCCGGCATCCTGGTGCAGATCCCGCACGCCTTCTTCGCGCGCAAGACCGCGGAGCTCGGCTTCAAGCTGCCGCAGCCCGGCGAATACGCCATCGGCGCGCTGTTCATGCCGCGCGATGCCGCGTGGCGGAACGTGATCAAGAGCATCATCGCCGACGAGATCAAGAACGAGGGCTTCAAGCTGCTCGGCTGGCGCGACGTGCCCAGCGACAATTCATCGCTCGGCGTCACCGTGAAGCCGACCGAGCCCTACCACATGCAGGTCTTCATCGGCCGCAATGGTGCGGCCAAGACCGAGGACGATTTCGAGCGCCACCTCTACATCCTGCGCAAGTCGATCTCGCAGGCGATCTATCAGCGCCGCGACCGCGGCATGGCGGGCTACTATCCGTGCTCGCTGTCGTGCCGCACCGTGATCTACAAGGGCATGTTCCTCGCCGACCAGCTCGGCAAGTACTATCCCGACCTGCATGAGGCCGACTTCGACAGCGCGCTGGCGCTGGTGCATCAACGCTTCTCGACCAACACCTTCCCGACCTGGTCGCTGGCGCATCCCTACCGGATGATCGCCCATAACGGCGAGATCAACACGCTGCGCGGCAACGTCAACTGGATGGCGGCGCGACAGGCTTCGGTGCATTCGGAGCTCTACGGCAAGGACATCAGCCGCCTGTGGCCGATCTCCTATGAAGGCCAGAGCGACACCGCCTGCTTCGACAACGCGCTCGAATTCCTGGTGCAGGGCGGCTACTCGCTGCCGCACGCCGTGATGATGATGATTCCGGAAGCGTGGGCCGGCAATCCCCTGATGGATGAGCAGCGCCGCGCGTTCTACGAATATCATGCCGCGCTGATGGAGCCGTGGGACGGCCCGGCCGCAATCGCCTTCACCGACGGCCGCAAGATCGGCGCCACGCTCGATCGCAACGGCCTGCGCCCGGCGCGCTACCTCGTCACCAAGGACGACCGCATCGTGATGGCGTCCGAAATGGGCGTGCTGAAGATTCCGGAGGACCAGATCGTCACCAAGTGGCGGCTGCAACCCGGCAAGATGCTGCTCGTCGACCTCGAGCAGGGCCGCCTGATTCCCGACGACGAGATCAAGGCCGACCTCGCCAAGAGCCATCCCTACAGCGACTGGCTGCATCGCACCCAGATCCAGCTCGAGGAGCTGCCGGATGCGCCGGCCAAGGGCGTGCGCTCCAACCTGCCGCTGCTCGATCGGCAGCAGGCGTTCGGCTACAGCCAGGAAGACATCGCGATCCTGATGACGCCGATGGCGGCCACCGGCGAGGAAGCCGCGGGCTCGATGGGCAACGACACGCCGATCTCGGCGCTGTCGGACAGGCCGAAGCAGTTGTTCACCTACTTCAAGCAGAACTTCGCGCAGGTGACGAACCCGCCGATCGATCCGATCCGCGAGGAAATCGTCATGAGCCTCGTCTCGATCATCGGGCCGCGGCCGAACCTGTTCGACCTGCAGGGCGTCGCCTCGACCAAGCGCCTCGAGGTGCGGCAGCCGATCCTGACCGACGCGGATCTGGAAAAGATCCGTTCGATCTCCGACGTCGCCGAGACCCACTTCAAGTCGCGCACGCTCGACACCACCTTCCACGCCGGGTTCGGCGCGGCGGGCATGGAGCAGGTGCTCGACGAGCTCTGCGCACGTGCCGAGGGCGCGGTGCGCGAGGGCATCAACATCATCATCCTGTCGGACCGCATGACCGGCACCGACCGGATTCCGATCCCGTCGCTGCTGGCCTGCGCCGCCGTGCATCATCACCTGATCCGCACCGGCCTGCGCACCTCGGTCGGCCTCGTCGTAGAATCCGGTGAGCCGCGCGAGGTGCATCACTTCGCCTGCCTCGCCGGCTACGGCGCCGAAGCGATCAACCCCTATCTCGCGTTCGAAACCATCCTCGCGATGAAGGACCGGCTGCCCGGCGCGCTCGACGACTACGAGATCGTCAAGCGCTACATCAAGTCGATCGGCAAGGGCCTGCTCAAGGTGATGTCCAAGATGGGCATATCGACCTACCAGTCCTATTGCGGCGCGCAGATCTTCGACGCGGTCGGCCTGAAGGCCGACTTCGTCGCCAAGTATTTCGCCGGCACCCACACCCGAATCGAGGGCGTCGGCCTCGGCGAAATCGCCGAGGAGACCGTGCGGCGTCATACCGACGCGTTCGGCGACGGCCAGATCTACAAAAGCGCGCTCGATGTCGGCGGCGAATATGCCTACCGCACCCGTGGCGAGGACCACGCCTGGACCGCGGAATCGGTCTCGACGCTGCAGCATGCCGTGCGTGGCAATTCGCAGGAGCGCTACCGGGCGTTCGCCAAGATCCTCAACGAGCAGTCCGAGCGTCTCTTGACGCTGCGCGGCCTGTTCCGGATCAAGAGCGCCGAGGACGACAAGCGCAAGCCGGTCAAGCTCGAGGACGTCGAGCCGGCCAAGGACATCGTCAAGCGGTTCTCGACCGGCGCGATGTCGTTCGGCTCGATCTCGCGCGAGGCGCACACCACGCTCGCGATCGCGATGAACCGGATCGGCGGCAAGTCGAACACCGGCGAAGGCGGCGAGGAGTCCGACCGCTTCAAGCCGATGCCCAACGGCGACTCGATGCGCTCGGCGATCAAGCAGGTCGCCTCGGGCCGGTTCGGCGTGACGACGGAATACCTCGTCAACTCCGACATGATGCAGATCAAGATGGCGCAGGGCGCGAAGCCCGGCGAAGGCGGCCAGTTGCCCGGCCACAAGGTCGACGCGACGATTGCCCGCGTCCGGCATTCGACGCCGGGCGTCGGCCTGATCTCGCCGCCGCCGCATCACGACATCTACTCGATCGAAGACCTCGCCCAGCTGATCTACGACCTCAAGAACGTCAATCCGGACGGCCAGGTCTCGGTCAAGCTGGTGTCGGAAGTCGGCGTCGGCACGGTTGCCGCAGGCGTCGCCAAGGCGCGCGCCGACCATGTCACGATCGCGGGCTTCGAGGGCGGCACCGGTGCCTCGCCGCTGACCTCGATCAAGCATGCCGGCTCGCCGTGGGAGATCGGTCTTGCCGAGACCCATCAGACGCTGGTGCGCCAGCAGCTGCGCAGCCGCATCGCGGTCCAGGTCGATGGCGGCTTCCGCACCGGCCGTGACGTCGTGATCGGCGCGCTGCTCGGGGCCGACGAGTTCGGCTTCGCCACCGCCCCCCTGATCGCGGCGGGCTGCATCATGATGCGCAAGTGCCACCTCAACACCTGCCCGGTCGGCGTCGCGACCCAGGATCCGGTGCTGCGCAAGCGCTTCACCGGCCAGCCCGAGCACGTCATCAACTACTTCTTCTTCGTCGCCGAGGAAGTCCGCGAGATCATGGCGCAGCTCGGCTACAAGACGTTCGACGAGATGGTCGGCCAGGTCCAGATGCTGGACCAGACCGCGCTGGTCTCGCACTGGAAGGCCAAGGGCCTCGATTTCTCCAAGCTGTTCGTGCGGCAGAAGGAGGAGAAGGGCCAGACGATCTATCACTCGGAGAGCCAGAACCATCATCTGGAAGCCGTGCTCGACCGCCGGCTGATCGAGAAGGCGCAGGCCGCGCTCGATCGCGGCGCCCCGGTCAAGATCGAGGAAGAGATCAACAACACCGACCGTTCCGCCGGCGCGATGCTGTCGGGCGCGGTGGCCAAGATCTACGGCCATGCCGGCCTGCCGCTCGACACCATCCATGTCGGCCTGAAGGGCACGGCGGGACAGGCGTTCGGCGCCTGGCTCGCCAAGGGCGTCACCTTCGAGCTCGAGGGTGAAGGCAACGACTATGTCGGCAAGGGCCTCTCGGGCGGCTGCATCATCGTCAAGCCGCCGAAGATCTCCGGCATTGTGCCGGAAGAGTCGATCATCGTCGGCAACACCGTGATGTACGGCGCGATCGCGGGCGAGTGCTACTTCCGCGGCATCGCCGGCGAGCGCTTCGCGGTGCGCAACTCCGGCGCGGTCGCGGTCGTCGAGGGCGCCGGCGATCATTGCTGCGAATACATGACCGGCGGCATCGTCGTGGTGCTCGGCAAGACCGGACGCAACTTCGCGGCCGGCATGTCCGGCGGCATCGCCTATGTGCTGGACGAGGCCGGCGACTTCGACAAGCTGTGCAATCTTTCGATGGTCGAACTCGAGCCGGTGCTGTCGGAGGAGATGATCAACGCCGACACCTACCACCACTCCGGCGATCTCGAGGCGCATGGCCGGGTCGACGTGTTCCAGAACCTGCTCGACTCCGACGTGGAGCGGCTGCACGTCCTGATCACGCGTCACGCCAAGCTGACGGGTTCGAAGAAGGCGGCGGAGATCCTCGCCGACTGGAAGAGCTGGCTGCCGAAATTCCGCAAGGTGATGCCGGTCGAGTACCGCCGCGCGCTGAAGGAAATGAAGGCGAACGCCGACGCCGAGCCGAAGATCGCGATCGGCGCGTAGGGTTCATCACGCGTCATTCCGGGGCGCGCAAGGCGCGAACCCGGAATCTCGCAAGGCAACTTCAAGATTCCGGGTCTGCGCCTTCGGCGCAGCCCGGAATGACGGAACAACTGAGATGCAGGGGCATCGGGTTTCAATGGGTAAGATCACAGGTTTTCTCGAGATCGAGCGGCATGACCGCAAGTACGAGCCGGTCGCCGATCGACTCAAGAACTTCAGGGAATTCGTCATTCCGCTGAGCGAGAAGGACACGCGCGACCAGGCCGCGCGCTGCATGAATTGCGGCATTCCCTATTGCCACGGCACCGGCTCGACCGCGCCGGGCACGCCGGGCTGCCCGGTCAACAACCAGATCCCCGATTTCAACGACCTCGTCTATCAGGGCAACTGGGAAGAGGCCTCGCGCAATCTGCACTCGACCAACAATTTCCCCGAATTCACCGGCCGCATCTGCCCGGCGCCTTGCGAGGCGTCCTGCACGCTCAACATCGACGACAACCCGGTCACCATCAAGACCATCGAATGCGCGATCGTCGACCGCGCCTGGGACAATGGCTGGGTGAAGCCGGAGATCGCGGCGCAGAAGACCGGCAAGAAGGTCGCCGTGATCGGCTCGGGTCCCGCCGGCATGGCCGCCGCGCAGCAACTCGCGCGCGCCGGCCACGAGGTGCATGTCTACGAGAAGTTCGCCAAGGCCGGCGGCCTGCTGCGCTACGGCATTCCCGACTTCAAGATGGAGAAGGGCATCATCGACCGCCGCGTGGCGCAGATGGAGGCCGAGGGCGTCACCTTCCATTACGGCAAGGCCGTCGGCGGCTCGACGCCGGGCGCGATCGATCCGCAGGAGCTCGCCAAGCAGTATGACGCCGTGGCGCTGACCGGCGGCGCGGAAGCCCCGCGCGACCTGCCGATCCCCGGCCGCGAGCTTTCCGGCATCCACTTCGCGATGGACTTCCTGCCGCAGCAGAACCGCCGCGTCTCCGGCGAGCCGCTGAACGGCGCCGCCGACATCCTCGCCGGCGGCAAGCATGTCGTCGTGATCGGCGGCGGCGACACCGGATCGGACTGCATCGGCACCTCGTTCCGGCAAGGCGCAACGTCGGTGACCCAGCTCGAGATCATGCCGGCGCCGCCCGAGCACGAGAACAAGGGCGTGACCTGGCCGAACTGGCCGCTGAAGATGCGGACGTCGTCGAGCCAGGCCGAAGGGGCGGTGCGCGAATACGCCGTGCTGACGACCAAGTTCGAAGGCGTCGACGGCAAGGTGACGAAGCTGCATTGCGTCAAGGTCGACGACAAGTTCAAGCCGCTGCCCGGCACCGAGTTCACGCTCGACGCCGAGCTCGTGCTGCTGGCGATGGGCTTCGTCCATCCGGTGCACGAAGGGCTGCTCAAGACGCTGGGCGTCGAGCTCGACCAGCGCGGCAACGTCCGCGCCTCCCTGCAGGACTACCAGACCTCGCGCGCGAAGATCTTCTCTGCCGGCGACATGCGCCGCGGCCAGTCGCTGGTGGTCTGGGCGATCCGAGAAGGCCGCCTGTGCGCGCGCTCGATCGACACCTTCCTGATGGGGAAGACCGATCTGCCGGGGTAAGCGCGTCAGCCGCCACGCCACTGCAGCCACACACTGAACTGTCATCGCCCGCGAAAGCGGGCGATCCAGTATTCCAGAGACGTCAAGGCTTGAACGGACAGGCCGCGGCGTACTGGGTGCCCGCCTTCGCGGAGCACGACACCTCATTTGAGATGCGACTCGCGCATTTTCACCGCTAATTCTGCACCCGCACGCCGAGCATCACCACCGTTGACGCCGAGCTCTGTCCCGGCTGGTTGGAATCCAGCCAGTCGCGGCGCAGCGTGCCCTTGATCCAGAGGCTGCGGGTCATCTTGTAGATCAGGTCGCCTGACACCGAATAGATCGTGTCGTTGCGGTTGTCGCCCTGGTAGTCGAGCGTGCCGTAGGTGAACTTGCCGATGCCGGTCAGCCAGCGGCGGAAGTCGTGGTCGACCTCGACGGTGTAGGTGCGCGACAGCACGCCCGAGGTGCCGGGCAGCGTGGTCTCGCCGAGTTGGGTGTCGGAATAGAATTTGGCCGTGGTCAGCGGCGTCGCATTCCAGGTCAGCGAGGCGGTGGTCAGCAGGCCCTTGAGCGGGCTAAGCCGCGGATCGACATAGTCGCGCCTAGCATAGCCGATCGAGACCTCGCCGAAAAGAATCCGGGTGAACTCGAACGATGTGCCGACCTTGGCGTAACCGCCCGACGAATTGCGCGCGTAACCGTTGCGGTCGAGATAGAGATCGTGGAAGCGGCTGTCGCCCTCCACTTCCACGAACGGCTTCACCGCCGGATTGAGCTCATAGCTGACGCGGCCGACACCGCCATACTGCGTGAAGTTGCGATCGTCGTTGGACGACGAGGTGCCGTCGGTCAGCTTCGACCACT
Source organism: Bradyrhizobium sp. USDA 4503 (assembly GCF_054055815.1). NCBI lineage: Bacteria > Pseudomonadati > Pseudomonadota > Alphaproteobacteria > Hyphomicrobiales > Nitrobacteraceae > Bradyrhizobium > Bradyrhizobium sp. USDA 4503. Next base: position 6,936,459 of record NZ_JBSRXS010000001.1, on the reverse strand, counting down.
GATAGTCGGTGCGGTCGACGGTGCCGCCGAGCGAAACCTGCATGCGGTTGAAATGCTGGTCGATGCCGAAGGTGCCGCCGACCGTGCTGTAGATCGGATATCTTGCGAGGCCGGCCTGCACGTTCGGGCTGCCGGGATTGTCGGTCGAGACCAGCAGGCGGGCCTGCCCCAGCAGATGCGTGTCCTTGGTGACGTCGAGACGGCCGTCGATATGGCCGGTGAAGTTCGGACGGTCGATGTCGAGCGGCGCCGACAGCGGCGTGCCGTCGGCGTTCGGCGTCAGCCCGGAGCCATAGCCGTTGAAGGAGCCGCGCAAATCGGCGACGACGGCGTGACGCTCCCAGTCGGAGACCGCGAGGAATTCCGGCGCGACCATGTAGAACGCCCTGCCCTGCGGCAAGTAGAGCCGACCGGGGTTGGTGTCGTAGCCGGCCATCACCTCGACCGCGGTCTTGACCATGAACGAGCCGGCATAATCGCCGACCGCGCCGAACGGATCGTCGTCGATCTTGAGCCGCTTGCGCGGCGGCTGGCCGACGATGGTGCCGGCCATCGCCGGCGGCAGCGGCGTCTTGTTGGCGGTCTCCGAGGGCGGGATCGACAGCCGCAGCTGCCCCGTGGCGTTCAATGGCGCCGACGTCGGCGGCGGCGAGCCGGGTCCCGCCGGCGGCTTCGGTTTGGCCTGACCCGGATAGTATTTCGGCTTCTGGCGCTTGCGGTTGAGCGAGTCATAGCCCGACGTCGAGGCGCCGTTCGCCGCGGGGAGCCCGTAGGTCGGGACCTGCCCGATCCGCGTCGTCGATGTTGATGTCGATGAAGACGAGGAGGAACGGCGATCGCGATCGGCGTCGGGCAGCCTCAGGCCGTTGAGCGGATCCATGGCGTCGGCCGTGGTCCGGCGCAGCGGCGAATCTTGCGTGATCACCTGACTCTGGCGATTGGGGCTGAACAGATCGGGCGTCACGGTCTGGGCCGCGGCGAACCCGGTGGTCACGGTCAGCGCCAAGACGGTCACGGCAGGGCATGGCAAAACCGCGCGGACGAGGCGTCCACGCCGGTCTTGGCCGCTTGCTGGCCGCCGCAACACGATGGAAAAACTCCAACGAATTCACATACTTGTCGGACGCGCTCCGCCGGGCGGCGGAAAACGTCGTTAATGGAGTTAAAACAATTATGGTTAATGAGCCGTTGAGGATCGGCCGCCGCGCGTCGCATCGCGGAATCGAACGTGCTAAGGGAGACGCCCGGGTGCAAAACCCTCCCTTGGAATCCTAAATGGCCAAACCGAAACCGCTGATGACCAAATCATCCGGCCCCGATGACGGCGCCGTTCAATCGGCGCTCCGCACCCTCGATGCCGAAGCAAGCGGCGTCGCAGCCCTCTCCGCGGCACTGAAGTCCGACCTCGGCGCGCCGTTCGCGGCCGCGTCCGAGTTGATCGGCAATGCCAAGGGACGGCTGATCGTCACCGGGCTCGGCAAGTCCGGCCATATCGGGCGCAAGATCGCCGCGACCTTTGCCTCGACCGGCACGCCGGCGTTCTTCGTGCACGCCGCCGAAGCGAGCCATGGCGACCTCGGCATGATCACGATCGATGACGTGATCCTGGCGCTGTCATGGTCCGGCGAGCAGCCGGAGATGCGCAACCTGATCGCCTATGCCGCCCGCTTCGGCATTCCGCTGATCGCGATGACGGCCGACAAGGACTCGACGCTGAGCAAGGCGGCCGACGTGCAGCTGACGCTGCCGAAGGCCCGCGAGGCCTGCCCGCACAATCTGGCGCCGACCACGTCCTCGCTGATGATGCTGGCGCTCGGCGATGCGCTGGCGATCGCGCTGCTCGAGGGCCGCGGCTTCACCTCGACCGATTTCAGCGTGCTGCATCCGGGCGGCAAGCTCGGCGCGCTCCTGAAATATGCCCGCGACCTGATGCATGGCGGCGACGCGCTGCCGCTGAAGCCGCTCGGCACCAAGATGTCGGACGCGCTGGTCGAGATGACCTCCAAGGGTTTTGGCTGCGTCGGCATCGTCGACCTCCACGGCCATCTCGTCGGCATCGTCACCGACGGCGATCTGCGCCGGCAGATGCGCCCCGACCTTTTGACGCTGTCGGTCGACGAGGTCATGACCAGGACGCCGAAGACGATCAGCCGCGATACGCTGGCCGGCGAAGTGCTGGAGCTGCTCAACGCCTCGAAGATCACCACGCTGATCGTGACCGATGCGAAGAAGCCGGTCGGCATCATCCATCTGCACGATCTGCTGCGGGCGGGCGTGGCGTAGAGCCGCGCTTTCTTCCGTCATTGCGAGCGAAGCGAAGCAATCCATCTCTCCCCGCGCGGAGACGTGGATTGCTTCGTCGCTTTGCTCCTCGCAATGACAACTATGCTGGAAATCTTGCCGCGGTTTCTTCCAGCGGCAGGGCCAGCGCGTTGGCGAGGTAGGAGACCGTGCGGTAGAAGCCGCACAAGAGGATGATCTCCAGGATCTGGTCCTCATCGTAATGCGCCGACAGCGCCGCGAATTCCTCCTCACTCAATGTTGCGCGGGCATGCAGCGCGTTGACCGCCGCGATCATTGCCTGTTCGGCCTGCGACCAACAGCTGGCATCGGCCGCACCGCGCACGGTGGCGTGGACCTGCTGCTCCGTCAGTTCGGCGGCCGCGCCGAACGCTGTGACGTGGACGCCCCACTCATATTCGCAGGCATTGAGTGCGCAGGTGCGGTCGATCACGATCTCCCGCTCCCTGAGCGACAACGGCCCGCGGTCCAACAGGCTGCCGCCGCGAAACTTCTCCCAGGCGCGCGGATGGCCCGCCATCACGCGGAACAGCACCAGCGGCGGCTTGCCGCGCATGATGCGGTCGAAATGCTGTTGAACGTCCGCCGGATAGGGCGGATCGAGCGGCGCGAGGCGTGACATGGCCTGATCCCGTTGCTACATTTAATGTAGCGACACGCTACAATATTTGTAACGACTCGCAAGAGGGATTCGAAAGGATTTTGCGACATGCCGAAGCAGGGCCCAGTCACAAGACCCGGCGTCCGCGGCTCGCGGTCCGGCCGCCCGATCATGGCGCTGCTCGATCTCTTGGGACGGCGCTGGACCTTGCGCATCATCTGGGAGCTGCGCGAGGGCGCGCTGACCTCGCGCGCGCTGCGCACCGCCTGCGACGAGGCCTCGCCGACGATCCTGCAGACGCGATTGACCGAGCTCCGCGAGGCCGGGTTCGTTGAACTATCGGAGGATGGTTACGGCCTCACCACGCTCGGCTGCGAGTTATTTGCGACATTCACGCCGCTCAACCGCTTCGCCGAGCGCTGGAGCAAGCAGGGCGGCAGCTAGACCTCGGCGGCCGTCAGTGTGTAGCCCGCATGAGCGGAGCGACATGCGGGCCCGGTTTCCCCGGGTATCGCGGAGCCTGTCATCGGGCGCGCATGCGCGCGACCCGTTGGCTCACCCGGGCTACGGATTACTCGCCCGAAGCAGCATCGGACGCTCGGGGCCGAGTCGTCGTCGATGGCTCAGGCCAGACTAAGCGATCGCCACCGTCAGGCTGGCGCCGTCGGCGCGGACGACCTTCACCCGGCTGCCGGCCGGCGCATCGGGGCCGGCGACGCGCCACACCGTATCGTCGATCCGCACCGTGCCTGATCCGTCAACGATCGGCTTCTCCAGCGTGAATTCGCGGCCGACCAGGGCTTCGTTGCGGCGGTTGAGGAAGGGATTGGTCTTGCTTGCCGCCGTCGCGCCCTTCGCGAAATGCCGCCACGCCGGCACCGCCAGGGCGGCGAACACTGCGAACATCAAGAGCTGTATCTGCCAGGACGGCGTGAAGGCGAACGACAGCAGGCCGACCAGCAGTGCCGCGAGCCCGAGCCAGAACAGGAACACCCCGGGCGCCACAAGCTCCAGCGCCATCAGGATGAAGCCGAAGATCAGCCAGTTCCAGGTACCCAATGTCGAAAACATCTCGGCCATGACGTGACCTCTACCATTGCGGGCGCGACGCCGTCACGCCCTTACCGCTGCGGCGGCACCGGAGGCGGCGCCGTCGGGCCGGCCGGCGGCACTGAGCCGCCGCGCCGTGCTGCGGCCGTAGCGGACGCCGCACTCTCGCCGAAGGTAGCGCGGGCGATCTCGCCGATGCCGGCCAGCGAGCCCAGCACACTCGAGGTCTCGATCGGCAGCATCAAGACCTTCTGGTTCGGCGATTCCGCGAGTTGGCCGAACGCCTTGATATACTTGTCGGCGATGAAATAGTTCAGCGCGGCGACGTCGCCCTTGGCGATCGATTCCGACACCATCTGGGTAGCCTTGGCCTCGGCCTCGGCAAGCCGTTCGCGCGCCTCGGCGTCGCGGAAGGCGGCCTCGCGGCGGCCCTCGGCCTGCAGGATCTGACCCTGCTTGGCGCCCTCGGCGCGCAGGATTTCGGATTGCCGCTGGCCCTCGGCCTGCAAAATGTCGGCGCGCTTGACGCGCTCGGCCTTCATCTGCCGGCCCATCGCCTCGACGAGGTCGGCCGGCGGCACGATGTCCTTGATCTCGATGCGGTTGACCTTGACGCCCCAGGGCGACACCGCGGCGTCGACCACGCGCAGCAGCCGCTCGTTGATCTCGTCGCGATGCGACAGCACCTGATCGAGATCCATCGAGCCCATCACCGAGCGGATATTGGTCATGGTCAGGACGGTGATCGCCTGGTTGAGATTGGCGACCTCGTAGCTTGCCTTGGCGGCATCGAACACCTGGTAGAACGCGACACCGTCCACCGTCACGGTAGCGTTGTCCTTGGTGATCACCTCCTGCTCGGGGATGTCGATCACCTGCTCCATCATGTTGATCTTGCGCCCGATGCGATCGAAATAGGGCACGATCAAATTGAGGCCGGGCGACAGCGTGCGGGTGTATTTGCCGAACCGCTCGATGGTCCAGTCAAAACCCTGCGGAACGGTCTTGATCCCGGCGAACAGCGTAACGATGACGAGAAGAACAAACGCGATCGCGAAAACGTCGAAGCCAGTCATAAAGTCCTCCAGGGCCGGCGAGACCGTCGCCAGTCACGGTCGTGCATTGGTCGGCAGGACCGCTCCGCCGGTTCAGCCGGCTGTTGTTCTCCCTAGCACATAGGAAGCTGCTGTCGGATGACCAGATGCCAACGAATGCCCGTGCCCGGTGTCACGGATCGTTAACAATCAAATCCAGCCTTGTTAAATCCAGCCTTGTTAGATCCAGCCTTGCAGCTCGCGCAGCACGAGCTGGCGGATCACGTCCATGCCGCCGTCGCTGTCGTTGAGGCAGGGGATCGCCGCGAATTGCTCGCCGCCATTGTGCCGGAAGATCTCGGCATTCTCCTGCGCGATCTCCTCCAGCGTCTCCAGGCAATCGGCGGAGAAGCCGGGCGTGACCACGGCAATGCGCCGCACGCCGTCCTTGGCGAGTTTCTCGACCGTCTTGTCGGTATAGGGCTGCAGCCACTCGGCCTTGCCGAAGCGCGACTGGAAGGTGAGGATCAGCCGGTTGGCATCGAGCCCGAGCCGCTTGCGCAGCGCATTGGTCGTGGCGATGCATTGCGCCTGATACGGATCGCCCTTGTCGACATACTCCTTCGGCATGCCGTGGAACGACGCGACGATGATCTCGGGGTGGAACGGCAATGTCGCGAGGTGCGCATTGATCGAGACCGCAAGCGCCTCGATGTAGTCGGGATCGTCGTAGTAAGGCGGCGTCACCCGCAGGATCGGCTGCGCGCGCATGCCGGCCAGCACGCGAAACGCCTCATCGCAGACCGTCGCCGACGTCGCGGCGGAATATTGCGGATAGAGCGGCACCACCAGCAGCCGGCCGCAGCCCTGCGCCGCCAGCGCCTCGATGCGCTGCTTGATCGAGGGGTTGCCGTAGCGCATCGCCCAGTCGACCACGACGTGGTCGTGATCGGCGATCGCCTCCGCCAGCTTGTCGGCCTGCGAGCGCGTGATGGTCTTCAGCGGCGACTCGTTCTTCTCGGTGTTCCAGATCTTCAGATAGTCGCGCGCCTTGCGGGCCGGACGGACCCGCAGGATGATGCCGTTGAGGATCAGCTTCCAGAGCAGGCCCTGATCCTCGATCACCCGCGGATCGGACAGAAATTCCTTGAGATAGACCCGCACGCCGGCGGCATCCGCCGTATCGGGCGTGCCGAGATTGACCAGCAGCACGCCGACGCGTTCCGGCTTCGGCGCCGCGGCAGACTTCGCGCTCTCGAAGGGGATCACCGTGCTCATGATGGCCTTGCGCTTGATATCCTTCGCCTGGGAGCTTTGGGCTTCGCGCGTTGCTCCAACCTTGTCAAGCCGAGTGCGGGTTGGCTACGTTCCCCTGCGGAATAAGGGGGAACCATGACGATCGCCGAATGGTGCGTCTTCGGGACGCTGATGCTCTCGCTGCTGACGATCGTGTCGGTGAAGTGGACCGGCTTCCGCAGCTTCGACAATGCCAGGCCGCGCGATCCCGACTTCTACGACGACCCGATCCGCTCGCGGGCGCTCGGCGCGCACCAGAACGGCATCGAGGCCTTCCCGTTCTTCGCCTTCGGCGTGCTGCTCGCCGAATTCCGCGTCGGCCCGCTGCGACTGATCGACGAGCTCGCCGTGCTGTTCCTGATCGTGCGGATCGCCTACGTCTTCACCTATATTGGCAATCGCCCGACGCTGCGCTCGATCCTCTGGAGCATCGGTTTCGCGATCAACATCGCGATCTTCCTGCTGCCGGCGATCAGGGGCTATCTGACGAGTTGAGCCTGTTTCTTCTCCCTCTCCCCGTTCTTACGGGGAGAGGGCTGGGGTGAGGGACCGTCTCCGCAAATTCGATGGAAGCAAGCGTGCGGAGACTCCCCCTCACCCGAAATTCGCGCACGCGAATTTCGACCTCTCCCCGCAGGCGGGGCGAGGTGACTTCAAAGGCACGTCGCCCGTTCGGCCGCGACATAGCCGAACAGCAGCCCGAGCCCGAACAGCAGCACAAGGCCCGCGGCGGCGAACTCCAGGCCGCGCATGATGACCATGCCGCCGCCGTCGCGCGCCGCGCTCAGCCGCTCCGCCACGCCGCGCGCCGACACCGCGACCAGCGCGATCGCCGCCACCGTGATGGCGGTGCCGAGCCCCATCACGAAGGTCGCGGCAATGCCGGCCCAGAACAGGCCCTGCGCCAGCGCGAACACCAGCACCAGGATCGCGCCCGAGCAGGGCCGGATCCCGACCGTGAGGATCGCGCCGAGCCCCCGCCGCCAGCCGCCAGGACCGGCGAGCTCGGCCGGCGTCGGCCCGTGCGAATGGTCGCAATGCTCGTCATGGACGTGCTGCGCGTCATGCCCGTGATCGTGACCGTGATCATGATGATGCCCGTGATCGTCATGCGCGTGACGGTGACGGTGATCATGGCCGTCATGGTGATCGTGATCATGGTGGTCGTGATCGTGCTGATGCGCGCCGGCCATCGCCAGCGTCGGGCGCGGCATCTGCAGCGCACGGAAGAAGCCGCCGCCCTTGACCCACACCAGCCGGGCGCCGAATGCCGCGATCAGCGCGTAGCTTGCGATCTCGATCGCCTTCTCCGCCCCGCACATGGTCTTCGCGGTCGCGTTGAGCAGCCAGGCACAGATGCCCACGATCAGAACGGCGACCACCGACTGCATCAGCGCCGAGGCGAACGACAGCACGATGCCGCGCCGCGCGGTCTCGCGATTGGCGACCATGTAGGATGAGATCACCGCCTTGCCGTGGCCGGGGCCGGCGGCATGGAAAATCCCGTAGGCAAAGGAGATCACAAGCAGGGTCCAGACCGCCGAACCGTCGGATTTCGCGGCGCGGATGGTCTGGGAGATCTCGCGGTAAAACTCCGACTGTTTCGCCAATAGCCAACCGACCAACCCGCCCTGCGGCTCCGCCGCGCGCGGCGCGCCGAACGGATTCTGTGCCAGCAGCGCATGAACGGCGCCATCGAGCAGCGCAAACGCCGTCAGTACGGCCGCGGCCACGGCGAGGCCGCGCGTCATGCGCGAGACGATCGGCGTCATGGGCACTCCACCGAGACCTTGTTGGCGAACATCATGCCGAAATTGCCGTTGCCGCCGTCGAGAAAGGTCTGCTCGCCGAGCTTCTGCGCGGCGGCGGTGCCGTCGCTATTCGGCCGCTCGAACTGCATCTTGCAGTTCGCCGCGGCGCCGACCAGCTTGACCGGCTCCTTCTCGGCATACTGGAAGTCGATGAAATAGGTCGGGTCGAACACTTCGAGCGAGAGCTGCCTGGCCTTGAACGGCGTCTTCACCGGCAAGGTGAAGTGCAGCGTCAGCGCCGAATCCTTGTATTCGAGGAAATAGTCGACCGGCTCGGTGAACTTCTGCTTCTTGCCGTCGCCCTTGGCGAAGGTGAAGTAGGCGTATTCCTTCAGCGATTCGACATTGGTCTGCGCCAGCGGCGCCAGCTCCTCGCGGCTGTAGGCGCCCTTCACCTTGGTCTCGATGCCCTGCAGCGCGTAGGTCGAGAACATGTCGTCAAACGTCCAGGCGTGCCGGACCCCCGTGATGGTGCCGTCGGGCGCGTAGATCAGCTCGCTCCTGGCGACGATCCAGACATGCGGATGAGCCTCGGCGGCCGCCGTGCCGAGCACGACGGACACCGCGACCACGAGCCAGCCGATCAGCCGGTTCAACGACGGCCGCACCTCAGGCCGCCTCAGGCGTTTCGAGCAGGCCACGGCGGCGCAGCAGCGCGTCCGGCTCGGGCTCGCGGCCGCGGAAGGCGACATAGGCCTCCTCCGGATCGCGCGAGCCGCCCGACGAATAGATGTCGTCATGCAGCCGCTTGGCGGTCGCGGGATCGAAGATGTCGCCGGCCTCCTCGAAGGCGCCGAAGGCGTCAGCATCCATCACCTCCGACCACATGTAGCTGTAGTAGCCGGAGGCATAGTGGTCGCCGGAGAAGATGTGGCCGAACTGGGTCGGCCGGTGCCGCAGCGAGATTTCGGCGGGCATGCCGATCTTCTCCAGCTCCTTCTGTTCGAAGGCGCGGACATCCCAGCTCGCCGCTGCCGGCTGGGTGTGGAATTCGAGGTCGACCAGCGCGGAGGAGACGAACTCCACGGTGGCAAAGCCCTGGTTGAACTTGCGCGCGGCAAGGAAGCGCTTGAGCAGGTCGTCCGGTAGTGCCTCCCCGGTCTCGTAGTGGCGGGCGAAGCGCTGCAGCACCTCGGGCCGCTCCTGCCAGTGCTCATAGAGCTGCGAGGGCAGTTCGACGAAGTCGGTGAACACGCTGGTTCCGGACAGTGACGGATAGGTCACGTTGGACAGCATGCCGTGCAGGCCATGGCCGAACTCGTGGAACAGGGTCCGCGCGTCGTCGGGCGACAGCAGCGACGGCGCGCCATCGGCGCCCTTGGCGAAGTTGCAGACATTGATGACCAGCGGCGCGACGTCGCCGTCGAGCTTCTGCTGGTCGCGCAGCGAGGTCATCCAGGCGCCGGAGCGCTTCGAGGGTCGCGCGAAGTAGTCGCCGTAGAACAGCGCCTTGTGCTGGCCATCGCGGCCCTTGACCTCCCAGACCCGGACGTCCGGATGCCACACCGGGATATCCTTGCGCTCCTCGAAGGTGACGCCGAACAGGCGGGTGGCGCAGTCGAACGCGGCCTCGATCATGTGGTCGAGCACCAGATAGGGCTTGATCGCGGAATCGTCGAAATTGGCGCGGCGCTGGCGCAGCTTCTCGGCGTAGTAGCGCCAGTCCCAGGACGCGAGGGTGAAATTGCCGCCCTCCTCCGCGATCAGCGCCTGCAGCGCGTCGCGGTCGGCGAGCGCCCGCGCTCGCGCCGGCTTCCAGACCCGCTCCAAGAGGCCGCGTACGGCCTCCGGCGTCTTGGCCATGGAATCCTCGAGGCGGTAGGCGGCGTAGGTCGGGAAGCCCAGGATCTTGGCGGTCTCCTCGCGCAGCCTGAGGATCTCCACGATGGTCGCGTTGTTGTCGTTGGCGTTGCCATTGTCGCCGCGCGCCGTGAAGGCCTTGTAGACCTTCTCGCGCAGGTCGCGCCGCGACGAGCTCTGCAGGAACGGCTCGACCGAGGAGCGCGACAGCGTCACGATCGCCTTGCCTTGCATGCCGCGCTCTTCCGCCGCAGCCTTGGCAGCCGCCACAAATGTGTCGGAGAGGCCGGCGCGGTCGGCCTCGCCGAGCTCCATGAACCAGTCCTGTTCGTCGCCGAGCAGATGATGGCTGAATGAGGTGCCGAGATGGGCGAGGCGCTCGTTAATCTCGGCCATGCGGGCCTTTGCCGCATCGTCGAGGCCGGCGCCGGAGCGGCGGAAGCGGGTGTAGGTGCGTTCCAGCAGCCGCATCTGCTCGCCAGTCAGGCCGAGGGAGGCGCGCTTCTCGTGCAGCATGGCGATGCGGCCAAACAGCACAGCGTTCATCATGATCGGATTCCAGTGCCGCGCCATCCGGGGCGACACCTCCTTGTCGATCTCCAGGATCGCCGGGCTCGAATGCGCCGAGACCAAGTCGTAGAACACCGCCGAGACCTTCGACAGCAGCTTGCCGGAGCGCTCCAGCGCGGTGATGGTGTTGTCGAAGTCGGGCAGCGCCGGATCATGGGTGATCGCAGTCACTTCCGCGGAATGATCGGCGAAAGCCTGCTCGAAAGCGGGCAGGAAATGCTCCGGCTTGATCTCGGCGAACGGCGGCGTCTCGAGCGGCGTCCGCCATGCCTTCAGGAGGGGGTTGGCAAGAGCCTGAGCCTTGGCGTCTGCGCTGGTTTCTGACATCGAATGTCCCGTTTTTCGCCTTGAAAATGCTGCCCAATCTATATCACGCGATACGGCATTTTTGGGCCTTTTGCGCTTGATAGATGGGCACTTTTCGGAGAGATTGCGCCCCCTGAACAGGACCTATTTCATGACCATGCAGCCCTCCACCTCAGGCAACCGCACCATCGCCTGGCCAAGCGTCATCACCGTGATCTCGGCGGCGATCCTGATCGGCGCGGAAGTGTTCGGCGCGGCGTTCGCCGGCGGCTGGGCGCTCGCGATTCTGCTCGGGCTCGACGACGTCGCCGCGCACATCCTGCAGGCGGTGCTGTTCGGCATCGGCGTGCTGATCATGATCGCCTTCATCCGCGCAGCTCAGCGCGTCGAGCCGTTCACGCGTCGCGCGTGAGTTTGAGCGATTCAAGAAAGCACTGCGGCACAAGGCTAAAACGCACACACGCTTCGTTAGTCATTCTTAACAGCCGTTCATCTTCAGCGCGTCCGACGCGTGCTGCGCGCGACATCGCAAGCACGCGTTAGGGAAATTTGCCGCTATCGCAAAAAAATTCTTGCGCCACGAAGTCAAAAGACTTATTTCCTGCCTTGCCCAATTTCGCACGTGCCTGTGGTCGTGTGTCAGTCGGTAGGTATCCGGACAAGAGGCCGGACAGCCGCCAAGGGGTGGAAGAACCGAGGGTCGCTTACGTCCATCAGGACACGAGGCGGCCAGCATCTCTCTCCAGGGATGCCGTTGAAGGTCTCACCACTCTTTGCAACCGTGACTGGCAGCCGGAGGCGAACCGGCGCACCCCGCTCTCAACGGGGGACGCGACTTAAAGCAACGACGGATCGGGCTTTTTTGGTCTCTACCGGCGGTCCAACGCCGGCCCGGGCTACTGAAAAGGCTTGTCCTTCATTGCCAGGTGATCGGGCGGGAAACTCTCCCAACCAATCCACGGCAGCACAGTCTGGTTTGAGTCTCTTGGCCTCAACGCGCCTCCATCGCGCGATGTGGCCGAAGCGCTCTTACCCGACGTCACGTTGATGCGGATCCCGTCGCTGGGACCGTTGGAGAGTGCCATGACTGAACGTATCCAGGAATTCCTGCGCCACCGCCGCCAGGATGGACTCGACACCGAGCCGTGCCTCGTCGTCGACCTCGAAGTCGTGCGCGACAACTACCAGACCTTCGCCAAGGCGCTGCCGGACAGCCGCGTGTTCTACGCGGTGAAAGCCAACCCGGCGCCCGAAGTGCTGTCGCTGCTGGCCTCGCTCGGCTCCTGCTTCGACACCGCGACGGTTGCGGAAATCGAGATGGCGCTGGCCGCCGGTGCGACGCCGGACCGCATCTCCTATGGCAACACGATCAAGAAGGAGCGCGACATCGCGCGTGCCTTCGCGCTCGGCATTCGCCTGTTCGCGGTCGATTGCGCCGCCGAGGTCGAGAAGATCGCCCGCGCCGCCCCCGGCGCCAAGGTGTTCTGCCGCATCCTCTATGACTGCGCCGGCGCCGAGTGGCCGCTGTCGCGCAAGTTCGGCTGCGACCCGGAGATGGCGGTCGACGTGCTCAACCTCGCCAAGCGCCTGGGCCTGGAGCCGTGCGGCATCTCGTTCCATGTCGGCTCGCAGCAGCGCAAGGTGAAGGCGTGGGACCGCGCGCTCGCGATGGCGTCGACCGTGTTCCGTGACTGCGCCGAGCGCGGGATCAACCTCACCATGGTCAACATGGGCGGCGGCTTTCCGACCAAGTACCTCAAGGACGTTCCTCCGGTCCTGCAATATGGCCGGTCGATCTTCCGCGCGCTGCGCAAGCATTTCGGCAACCAGATTCCGGAGACGATCATCGAGCCGGGCCGCGGCATGGTCGGCAATGCTGGAATCATCGAGACCGAAGTCGTTCTGATCTCGAAGAAGAGCGACGAGGACGAGGTGCGCTGGGTCTATCTCGACATCGGCAAGTTCGGCGGTCTCGCCGAGACGATGGACGAGTCGATCCGCTACGCCATCCGCACCCCGCATGACGGGGCGGACATGACGCCGTGCGTGCTCGCGGGCCCGACCTGCGACAGCGCCGACGTGCTGTACGAGAAGCTGCCGTATCCGCTCCCGGTGACGCTCGAGATCGGCGACAAGCTGCTGATCGAAGGCACCGGCGCCTATACGTCGACCTACTCGTCGGTGGCGTTCAACGGCATTCCGCCGCTGAAGACCTACCACATCTGACCCGCCTCCTTTTCGAGGCCCGATAAACCGGGAGCCGGCCCCGCCGGCTCCTCCCCGATCATTTTTGATTTTCCTGAACGACGCTTGCCGCGGCGTACGACATGCCGTTGCAAGCGGGGACTGACGTGCCATGACTGCAAAACGGAACACCCCCGTTGCCCTCATCCGAGATGCCGCCCCGTTCGCGATCCGTGCGGAGCGTGGCTCGGACGTCGTCGCACGCGAAGCGCTGCTGGATGCCTGCTTTGGCTGTAATCGCCATACGCGCACCTGCCAGCGCCTGCGCGACGGACGCGCGCCCGCCGAAGGCCTGAGCCTTGCGGCCGTGCGCCAGGACGGCCGGCTGGTTGGAACCGTGCGGTCGTGGCACGTCAGCGCGGGGGGCCGCAGCGCGCTGATGCTGGGGCCGCTGGCAGTCGATGACGACTGCCGCGGCCTCGGCGTCGGCGCCGCGCTGATGCAGCGTGCGCTGGCGGTGGCCAAGGCGCGCGGCCACGGCGCCGTGATCCTGCTTGGCGATGCGCCCTACTACGCCCGCTTCGGCTTCACCGCGGCCAAGACCGGCGAGTTGTCGCTGCCGGGCACGTTCGAGCGCGAGCGGCTGCTCGGCGTCGAGCTTGTCGCAGGCGCGTTGGATGGCGCCTGGGGCATGATCACGCCGACCGGCGCGCCGCTGCCCGAGGCCAAGGCACCGCGGACGCGATCCCGGACCCGGAAGGCACCGCTCGCCGTGCCGCACGCGGCGTAAGGCGGGCCGCCATGTCGGAACACCTTCCCATCACCGATGGCGCGCGCCCGCGTTGGCGCGGCCTCGTCACCACGGTCATGCTGATTCTGATCTCGGTGATGATCGTCAGGGATATCCTGGGCCGGCGCTGGACCGGCACGTCGCCATCGCCGCCGGACAGCACGCTGCAGTCCCATTAGTGCCGGCCGCACCAGGCCTGAACCAAGGGGTTGCGCGGGCGCCAAAAATGCCCGTAAACCCCGCGCAAAGCCATTTTCAGTCGAGGTCCAATATGTCCCGCCGCCTGATTTCCACCGGCTCGCCCTTTGAGAAGACCGCCGGCTACAGCCGTGCCGTGATCGACGGCGACTTCGCCTTCGTCGCGGGAACCACCGGCTATGACTACGCCACGATGACCATGCCATCAGATGTCACGAGCCAGTCACGGAACTGCTTCAAGACCATCGAGGCCGCCCTCAAGGAGGGAGGCTTTGCGATGGCCGACATCGTCCGCGCGACCTACTACCTCACCGACGCCCGTGACGTGGATGCCCATTTCGCGGTCTGCGGCGAGGTCCTCGGCGACATCCGCCCGGCCGCAACGATGCTGATCGTCGCGGGGCTCTACAAGCCCGAGATGAAGGTCGAGATCGAAGTCACCGCGAAGCGTCGCAACCCCTGATCCACCCTATCCGCCGCTAGGCACTCTCCTGGAGAAAATGATGAGCCCCGCCTCGCAGATCTACGCGAAGATCACAGGTCCCATTGTTATGATCGGCTTCGGCTCGATCGGCAAAGGCACGCTGCCTTTGATCGAGCGGCATCTCGATTACGACAAGTCGCGCGTCACCGTGATCGACCCCAAGGACGAGGGCCGCAAGGCGCATTGCGAGAAGCACAACGTCAAATTCATCCAGAAGGCCGTGACCAAGGACAATTATCGCGACCTGCTGAGCCCGCTGCTCACTGAAGGCGGCGGCCAGGGCTTTTGCGTCAATCTGTCGGTCGATACCGGCTCGACCGACATCATGGAGCTGTGCAACGAACTCGGCGCTCTCTACATCGACACCGTCAACGAGCCCTGGCTCGGCTTCTATTTCGATTCCTCGAAGGGCCCGGAAGCGCGCTCCAACTACGCCCTTCGCGAAGTGACGCTGGCCGCCAAGAAGGCGCGCCCCGCGGGCTCGACGACGGCCGTCTCCTGCTGTGGCGCCAATCCCGGCATGGTCTCGTTCTTCGTCAAGCAGGCGCTGCTCAACGTCGCCGCCGATCTGAAGCTCAATGCCCCGAAGCCGAAGACCAAGGCCGAATGGGCGGACTTGATGCGGCAGGCCGGCGTGAAGGGCATCCACATCGCCGAACGCGACACCCAGCGCTCCAAGTCGCCGAAAGAGCCTGACGTCTTCGTCAACACCTGGTCGGTGGAAGGTTTCCTGTCGGAAGGCGTGCAGCCGTCCGAACTCGGCTGGGGCACCCATGAGAAATGGATGCCCGAGAATGCGCATACCCACGAAGCCGGCTGCGGCGCCGCCATCTATCTGATGCAGCCCGGCGCCAACACGCGCGTACGCACCTGGTGCCCGACCCGCGGCGCGCAGTATGGCTTCCTCGTCACCCACAACGAGTCGATCTCGATCGCCGATTACTTCACGGTGCGTGACGCATCGGGCACGGCGATCTATCGGCCGACCTGCCACTATGCCTATCACCCGGCCGACGACGCCGTGCTGTCGCTGCATGAAATGTTCGGCCGCGCAGCGAAGATGCAGGAAAAGCATCACATCCTCGACGAGAACGAGATCGTCGACGGCATCGACGAGCTCGGCGTGCTGCTGTTCGGCCATGACAACAATGCCTACTGGTACGGCTCGCAGCTCTCCATCGAGGAGACCCGCAAGCTCGCGCCCTATCAGAACGCCACCGGCCTGCAAGTGACCTCCGCCGTGCTCGGCGGCATGGTGTGGGCGCTGGAAAACCCGAACGAAGGCATCGTCGAGGCCGACGAGATGGACTTCGATCGTCTGCTGGAAATCCAGCTACCCTATCTCGGCCCCGTGAAGGGTTTCTACACCGACTGGACCCCGCTGACGGATCGTCCGGGACTGTTTCCGGAAGATATCGACACCAGCGATCCCTGGCAGTTCAAGAATATTCTGGTGCGCTGACAGGGTCATCCCGGGATGCGCGCTTAGGCGCGCAGACCCGGGATCTCGAAATCGTGGCGCGAGATTCGCAGGTGCGCGAGTGCGCACCATGGTCCATCGCCGACGCGATGCCCCGGAATGACTTCGTCATCTCGCCATGTAGTCGAACGCGACCGAGCCGAGGCCGAGGGTCAGGTCTGCCTTGAAATGCAGCGCCGAGACCACCTCGCGCACCGGCAGGCGGGCGACATCGCATAGCGCGTGCGGAAACAGGCCGAGCGCGGCGGGGCCGGTCCAGGCCTCCTTCAGCGTGATGTCTTCCAGATGAAACCGCACCAGCTCGCAGATCCGCGGGCTGCCGTCGACATGCGGGATGATCTTCAGAATGAAGTTCGGCGCCGTCATCGACTTCAAGACGGTGTCGTGGTCGACCTTGCGATGCTTGTAGCCCATGGTGGCGGAGGCGCAGAGCACCGAGCCGTAATGCAGCGAGCCGACCAGCACGTCGCTCTCGACCTCGATCCTGGGCTTTGCCAGCTTCTTCGGAAATCCCCACAGCTCGCGGCCGCCGGCGATCGGGCCTTCATCGTCGAGATACATCGCGTGGGTGTAGGCGCCCTCCTCGCCCCTGAAGCGAACCGGGATCACCTGCCCGGTCTCGGTGTAGTCGCCGAAACCGGTCGAGTCCGGCATGCGGATGAACTCGTACTTCACCACCGGCTCGGCGACCTCGAGCGGCTCCGGCACCACGGCGGCGAGCGCTTCCGGGTCGGTCTTGTAGGTGATGATGAAATATTCGCGGTCGAAGAACCGGTAGGGCCCCGGCGGAAACGACGGGTTGGTGAGCGGCATCGAATAGGCGGTGCGCCGGACGTCCTCGATCTTCATGGCAGGCCCCATCTGTCGTTGGCGAGACGACAGATTATGGAGTGTGCCGGTGGCGGAGGCGAGACCGTATAATCGGCAGCGTCCGTCAAATCCGCGTCACAATGCGGGCCGCGGCGCGCTTACTTTTTCTCGATCGGCGGCGCGGTCTTCTCCGCGGGCGCGGGCGGCAGCACCGGCTTGGCGCCGGCCTTCCGTGCCTCATCGTCGGGACGCGCGGGCTGCGGCGCCGGCGTGGTCGGCCGCTCGCCGCCCGGCTTCGACTCGGCCGGCGGCGCCGTCTGCTGCGGCTCGGGCGTCGGCGTCGGTTGCAGCGGCTGGGTCGCCTGCGCGATCTCCTGCGGCGGAGCGGCATAGATCGCGTGCAGCGAAAGCACCGCGATCGCAACGCCCGCTGCCACCAGCGTCGAGGCGATCAGCATGTCGATTCGCAACCTGGTCCGATCCACAGCCATCTCGTTCACCTGCGCCTTGTCCACGGGGTCAACGATCCCGCCACGGCATGGTTCCGAAGCGGTGCCTGCGGGAACCTCGGCTCAATCCGTGGTGCTGACCTCCCAGGTCGCGTGCCGCACGCCGGGCTGATGCTGCAGGTCGACCACCACGGCGTTCAACTCGTTGGGCTCGACCGCGGTCGAGACCAGCGTCGCCACGATCTCGAGGAAGTCGTCGCCGGCCTCGACCACGTCGACATCGGCAACCGGGTAGTTCGCTGCCTCCAGCTTCTCGACCAGGCGGTCGCGCATGTCGGGCAATGCCTCGGGAGTGACCGCGAGCTTGAAGTAGTAGGTCGCCTCCGAGGCCTTCTCGTTCAGCGGGATGCGGTTGATGGCGTTGACCAGCGGACGCAGCAGCGTGTTGCCGGCGATCACGAACACGGTCAGCGCCGCCGCCTGCGCCACGAGGTCGGCACCAGAGCAGGAGCCGACCGCGGCCGAGGCCCACAGCGTGGCCGCGGTGTTGAGGCCGCGCACATCCATGCCCTGCTTCATGATGACGCCGGCGCCGAGGAAGCCGATCCCCGACACCACATAGGCGATCACCCGCACCGCGCCGTCGGCGCCGGCCAGATGCATCGCGAGGTCGACGAAGGCGGCAGCGCCGACCGCGACCAGCACATTGGTGCGCAGACCCGCGGTGCGCTGCCGGTACTGCCGCTCGGCACCGATCAGGGTGCCGAACACAAAGGCCGTGATCAGGCTGACCAGCGTGTCGATGAAGTCGGCGAGCTGGAACGTGGTGAGAAATCGCATGACGCTGCGGCCCCGGCGCGAGCTTCGTCTTTTGACGCGTTTTCTTCACGCGAACCGGTACCCACTTCGCTCGAAAACGCTTCGTCTGCCGCGATCTCTTACATTTCCACGATGCCCGCGTCACCATCTTCCGTGCCGAAGGCGAGCAGCGTGCCCTTGGCATTCCATCCGAGCGCCGACACCGCAGTGCCGGCGTTCCGGCGCACCAGGATCTCGGCGCCGTCCTCGAGCCGGACCATCAGCACAGTGCCGTCGGCATAGCCGACCGCCATGATGTCGTTCTTCGGATGGCAGGCGACCACGGCGACCCGCGCCGGCATCGGCGCCAGCATCGCCGGCTCCTTGCCCATCGGGCCGTCCTTGCTGGTGAACGGCCAAACGATCACGGTATCGGCGCCCGAGGTCGCGAGCCCCTTGCCGCCGACACTCCATGACATCGAGCGCACCCGGCCAGGATAGCCGCTCATCCGCATATGCCGGTTGTCGGCGAGCCGCCAGCCATGCATCGCGGGCTCGTGCATCGCGGTGACGAGGAATTTGTTGTCCGGGCTGAACATGACGGCGAGATGCGAGCCGGCCCATTCCAGAAACTCCGGATTGGCCGCCATGTTGGGAAACCACAAGGTCACGCCGTTGTAATGCGCGATCGCAAGCCGCAGGCCCTTCGGCGCAAAAGCAAGCCCGCCGACGGTCGACGGTACCTCGAAGGTTTTCTCCTCGCCCTTGGGATTGCGCACGAACGCGGTCTTGCCCGCCGACCATGCCAGCGTGCCGTCGCTGTGCAGGGCGACGTTGTCGATCCAGCGCCGCTTGGCGTCGGTCGCAATGACAGCGGTCTCGCCCTTGGCGTCGATCGCGACCAGCTTGCCGTCGTCACCGCCGGTGACGAGCCGCTTGCCGTCGGAGGCGGCGCACAGGATGGCGCCGAAATGCGTCTGCGTCCGTGTGATCTCGCCTTCGGCGGTCGCGATCGCAACACCCTCCTCGGCGCCGACGAAGAACGCGCGGTCGCCGAGGAAATGTACCGAGCTCACCGCCGCGCCGAGCGGCAGCGGCTTGACGCGGTCGGTGATCGAAACGATGGAAGAAGGGGCCTCGCCCGGATCGAACTCTTTCATCACGTGGTGATGCACTGCTCGAAGCCGTCGCGGATCGCCTGCTCGGGCAGTTCGCGACCGATGAACACGACGCGGCTCTCGCGCTTCTCGCCGTCCTTCCATTTCCGCTGATGGTCGCCCTCCAGCATCATGTGGACGCCCTGGAACACGTAGCGGTCGTCATCGCCGGTGAAGGCGAGGATGCCCTTCGAGCGCAGGATCTTCTGGCCCTCGGTGGCGACGAGCTGCTGCAGCCAGGGCATGAACTTGGTCGGGTCGAGCGGCTTCTCGGAACGCAGCGACAGCGATTGCATGTCCTCGTCGTGATAATGCTTCAACCCGCCATGGCCGTGGTCGTGATCATGGTGGTGATGATGATTATGGTCATGGTGATGATGATCGTGATCATGGTCGTGATCGTCGCCGGCCTCGAGGAAATCCGGCTCGATCTCCAGGATGCGGTCGAGATCGAACGCGCCGCGCTCCAGCACGTCGGTCAGCCCGACCTGGCAACGCTCGGTGCGGTGCAGCTTGGCATAGGGATTGATGCCGCGGATGCGGGCTTCGACCTCGGCGAGTTCGGGCTTGGAGACCAGGTCGGTCTTGTTCAGCACGATGACGTCGGCGAACGCGATCTGGTTCTTGGCTTCCGGCGCGTCCTTGAGGCGGTCGCTCAGCCATTTGGCATCGGCGACGGTCACGACCGCGTCGAGCCGGGCGTTCTTCTGCACGTCCTCGTCGACGAAGAAGGTCTGCGCGACCGGCGCCGGATCGGCAAGGCCGGTAGTCTCGACGATGATGGCGTCGAACTTGCCCTTGCGCTTCATCAGGCCGTCCATGATGCGGACGAGGTCGCCGCGCACCGTGCAGCACACGCAGCCATTGTTCATCTCGAACACTTCCTCATCGGCGCCGATGATGAGGTCGTTGTCGATGCCGATCTCGCCGAATTCGTTGACGATGACGGCGTATTTCTTGCCGTGGTTTTCCGACAGGATGCGGTTCAACAGCGTGGTCTTGCCGGCGCCGAGATAGCCCGTCAGCACGGTCACAGGAATTTTTTGCGAAGCTTCAGCCATAACAACTCCAAAGGAACTCTTTGTTTGAACATGATCTTATCGGAAAACCGGACCCCACTTTTCCGGATCATGCTGGTCCGCGCTCAACCCAGACAGGGAGGCCCCTGCCCTACTCGGCGAGCGCGCTGGTCAGGGCCTTTATATTGTGCCTGACCATATCAATGTAAGTGGGTGCATCGCCCTTTTCGGCCGTCAAACCGTCCGAATACAGGGTGCCGCCGACCCGGGCGCCGGTCTCGGCCGCGATCCGCTCGATCAGGCGGGGATCGCTGATATTTTCGAGAAAAACTGCCGGAATTTTCGCAACCTTGATCTGGGCGATGATGGCGGCGATATCGCGCGCGCTGGGCTCGGAATCCGTGGACACGCTGAGCGGCGAGAAGAACGTGACGCCGTAGGCGTCAGCGAAATAGCCGAAGGCGCCATGGGTCGAGATCACCTTGCGCCGCGCCTCCGGCACTTTCGCCACCGCCTCATGCACCTCGCGGTCGAGCGCCTCGAGCTTGGCCAGATAGGCGTCGGCATTGGCCTTGAAGATGCCTGTCTGGTCGGGGGCCGCGGCGATCAGCCCGTCGCGAATATTGACGACGTAGATCTTCGCATTGGCCACGGATTGCCAGGCATGCGGATCGTCATGGCCGCCCATCTTCCGTGGCATGATCCCCTTGGTCGCCACCGCGACCGGTGCCTTGCTGCCCGAGGCCTGCAGCAGCCGCGGCATCCAGCCCTCGAAGCCGAGACCATTAATCACCACGAGCTTGGCGTCGGCGACCTTCTTGGCATCCGCCGGCGTCGGCGCGTAGACATGCGCGTCGCCGTCGGGCCCGACCAGCGCCGTCACGTCGACATTATTGCCGCCGACATTGTGCACCATGTCGGCGAGGATCGAGAAGCTCGCGACGACATTGATGCGTTCGGCGGCGCGCGCCGGTCCACTCGCCAGCAGCAGCGCCAGACCAATCAAACCGAACAATCGCCGCATCGTACTCACGCCTCGAGATGGCGGCCGGGAAACAGCTGCCGCACCAGGCCGCTGACATTGCCGAACAGCAGCGACACAATATAGAGCCCCGCCGCAACCAGGATGATCGCGGGGCCTGAGGGAATCCGGGTCTGGTACGACAGCACGAGTCCGGCATAGCCCGACAGCATCGCGCTCGCCACCGCGATGCAGATCATGGTGGTGATGTCGCGCGACCAGAACCGCGCAATGCCCGCGGGCAGGATCATCAGTCCGACGCCGAGCAGCGTGCCGAGCGCGTGGAAGCCGTTGACGAGGTTGACCACGACCAGCGCGAGGAAGGCGAGATGCGCCGGCGCGCCGGCCCGGCTCACGGTGCGCAAAAACACCGGATCGACGCATTCGATCACCAGCGGGCGATAGATCACCGCGAGCACCAGGAGCGTGAGGGTGGCGTTGAACGCGATCACCAGCAGCGTCTGGTCGTCCATCGCCAGGATGTTGCCGAACAGCACGTGCAGCAGGTCGATATTGGTGCCCTTGATGGACACGATGGTGACGCCGAGCGCGAGCGAGACCAGATAGAAGGTCGCAAGCGAGGCGTCCTCCTTCAATTCGGTGGTGCGGGCGACGAGGCCGGCGAGCAGCGCCACGGCAAAGCCCGCGATCAGGCCGCCGGTCGTCATCGCGAACAGGTTGAGCCCGGACAGCAGGAAGCCGATCGCCGCCCCCGGCAGGATCGCATGCGCCATGGCGTCGCCGACCAGGCTCATCCGCCGCAGCATCAGGAAAACGCCGATCGGCGCACCGCCGAGCGACAGCGCGATCACCGCCGCCAGCGCGCGGCGCATGAATTCGAATTCGGTGAAGGGCGTGACCAGCGCGTCGGATAGCATCGGCGTCAGGCGGCCCGCGAGCGTGGATCGGCGGCGCAGGCCGCGGCGCTATCGTCGAACGCCTCGCACATCCGCATTGCGACCATCAGATTGTCCGCCGTCAGCGCCTCGGCGGTCGGTCCCCATTCGACCGGGCCGCGCGCCAGCAGCAGCGTCTCCGGGAAATTGTTGCGCACCATGTCGAGGTCATGCAGCGCCGCCAGCACGGTGCGCCCCTCGCCGTTCCACCGCTTCACCAGCGCCAGCAGGTCGGCGGTGGTCTTGGCGTCGATGGCGTTGAACGGCTCGTCGAGCACGATCAGCCGGGCGTCCTGCAACAGCACGCGCGCGAACAGCATGCGCTGGGTCTGGCCGCCGGACAGCGTGCCGATCGGGCGGTTCTCGAATCCGTTGAGGCCGACGGCGGCGAGCGCCGCCAAGATCTTCTCGCGCGCGGCCTTGCCGATGCCGCCGAAGAACCCGGTGGAGCGCCACAGCCCGGTGCCGACGAAATCGAACGCCGAGATCGGGAAGCTGCGGTCGATGTCGGCAGACTGCGGCAGATAGGCGATGTCGCGATGATCCAGCCCGTCGAGATCGATCACGCCGGACAGCGGCTTGAGCACGCCGGCGATGCCGCGCAGCAGGGTCGACTTGCCGGCGCCGTTCGGGCCGATCACGGCGAGCAGCGCACCGGCCTCGACGGCGCCATTGAGATGATGCACCGCCGGGTGGCGGTCATAGCCGAGCGTGACGTCACGGAAGGTAACAAGAGCAGCCACTGGTCTCACCTCATCGCCAGCCAGACGACAGCCCACAGGCAGGCACTGACCGCGAGCGCCGCGAGCAGTCGGCCCGGCACGGGCATGCGCAGGATCGACCAGTGCGCGGCCTGCGCCGGATGCGCGTGCGGGGCGTGGCTGTGCCCGTGGGGGGCGTGGCCGTGATGGTGGTCCTCGTGGGTGTGCGTATGCGCCATGGAACGACTGTTATATTATAACATAACGCGAGTCTACAAAGGAGGAACTCATGGCGGACCCGCAAAACCGGGGAGATTTGAGCCGCGCCGGCAGAGTGACGTCCCGGTCGACAGCTTTGCCGGAAACCTGCCTGGATGGGAACCGTTGGCTACCTGCGCCGGAGCGAAGGCAGACCCGTGCGCAGTTCTCTCCGCGTCGTCCTGGCGAAGGCCGAGACAACGGCGAATCCGTGGTGCAGATTGCGAGGCCCGCCTGCGCGCCTCAAATTCAGTGTCGTCCCGGCGCAGGCCGGGACCCATACGCCGCGGCGGGTGTTGTTGACGGGACTCGTTATTCCAACGGTGCGTAATAATCGGCATTTGTGGTTATGGGTCCCGGCTTTCGCCGGGACGACACTGAGTGTGTGGAGCCGCGAGTAAAACAAACTTCTGCGCTCTCGCGATATGAATTGCCCGAGCTTTGACTTTTCAATCCGCCCTCTCTTGAACTGAGGGCGCGGGAAAGCCGGGTGTCGATCGCACCCATGGGCTCCGTGCGGGGACTTGACACGTTTTGCTGAGTTGTCCGTCGGCAAATCACCGATTGGCGTGGGGAAAATACCGGCGGAACGCCTTCGGCGACGGAGAGGCTGCCCTATGCGAAGAGGCAGCCCTATGCGACCAGCACATAGACCAGCATGGCAGCGGTGATCGCCATCCAGACGAGCGAGAGGCGGAAATACAGCAGGTCCCAATTCATGGGCGCGAGCGTACACGCCCGCGCTGACGTCAACCTTTCACCAGGTTAAGGCATCGCGGATTTAGTAACTAAGCACGCCAGCGGAATGGATCAGTGGTTGGCACGCCGAAAGACACAGCCCTGGCCCTCAATTTATGAACATGGCAATCGCCACGAGGATGACCGGGCTTAGCCCCATCAGTACGACAAACACGCTGTAAAGTAGGTTGCCCATAACGCCGCCCTACGTTGGAAGGGGAAGCTATGCCGGGCGGAACTCGGCAAGCCAGTGCAGTTTGTGCCAGCGGTGTTCGAGCTTTGGGAATTACCCAGTTATCTCCGGGGCCTAGCTGGACATCCCCGTAACACTACGGGGGCGACACAGCTCAGGCAGAGAAAAGGGCGACGAGCGCCACCACCGCCAAAGCGGTAGCGACGCACCCTGCGATCATGACCCAGTCCTGACGCTTCGCCATGCCGGGCACGCTCACCCGGCCAGCGCAGGTCGCGTTGACCTAGGTCAACCGGCCAAAATCATTCATCGGCCGTCGAGGCATCACGCAACGAGGCAGCCTCACGCCTCGCGCGCGTAACTCTTCAACCTTGCCTCGAGCACCGCGATCACCTGGTCGCGGACCGGATCGCGGGAGCCTTTCAGCCAGGCGGCGGCGAGCGGCAGGCGGCCGGCGCTGCTGCCGCGCTTCAGGCGGAGCGGCACAAAGCGGACGCCTGATATCGCCATCCGTGCGGTCCAGCGCGGCACGATGGCGACGCCGAGCCTTGCTGCGACCATGTTGACGATGGTCTGCTTCTCGTCGGCGATCTCCTGGATAAGCGGCGTCAGCCCGGCCTCGAACAGCTTTTTATGCAGCCAAGACGTTATGCCCGGCGCAAGGCCGGGCATAACGCGTTGTGGGGGAAGCGATCGAGCTCGTGTGCTCTCCGGCAAGAGCCGGGCGCGTCGTCACAGTGCGGGGGTCCACCTGTTGCGATGACGGTAGAGCTTTGACAGGCTGAAGTTTCCGACCTCTTGTTCGCCCTTGCGGAAAATGGCTATCGCCTTCTGAACGCTCATTTCCGAAATGATATCGGGCCGGCTTCCACAGAGCATGACGAGCTCGAAGATCAGATTGGTGAGGGCGGGCATATCGGTCCATTGCTGCGTCTGATAGGGCTCCTCCCAATGAGCCCAGGCCCAATCTTCGATCAGATAGAGACCATCGCTCTTGAGATAATGGAACGACGCCTCGAAGCTTGCTCGCGAGAGCTCGTATTGATGCGAGGCGTCGTCGATAATCATATCTATTCGCTGGCCGGGGAATTCCGTCCTGATGATGGTCTGGACGCGCGCGGTGTCGCCTTGCGACGTATTGTAGTATAATTTGACGCGGTCCGTCAGACCGTGGTCGCGGATCAGGCCAAGCACCGCTGGGCTCGCAGGTCTGATATCGATCCCGACGAACTTGATACGTTCCTCGATCGCGGCAAGAAGCAAAGCCGAACCACCTTCGAAGATGCCGAATTCCAGGATATTGGTAACCCCGTTCTCGCGAATGAGGCTTTTGTAGCGATCAATCATCCCGCGGTTCTTGATGATCGCGATGGAATCCTTCGTCGTCCTGGCATCATTGAAGTTCTGCCTGATCAGGCCAAACTTCATGTTGTTGATCACGAAGGTATTCTCATCACTCCAGACTTCATCCATTGGGAACCCCCTGTCGATATTGACTCAATTAACTGATCGCTGTTGTTTGCCCTGTGGCGTGCAGAGCCTCTCCTGCCAGATAAGCGGTATTTTTTCTCCATCCTCCGACGGTGCTTGGCGCAATTCCTCGCCTGCAATCTGCATGCCTGGCGGACATGGCCACGCAGTTGTCATCGAATCACTGGCCGATTTGCACCCGGCGCCAGCCGTTGTAGTTGAGATCGATGACGAACCGACGGCACACGCCTTCGGATCGATCCGCGTCGGCCACACCAGCTTGAACGGCGGAAGTGTCGGGCGTCGGCCCGCCGCGTTGGCGATCACTTTGAGACGCCGCACGCCTTCAGACAGCGTCGGCTGAATCCAGCCGCCTTCGGAGCTCTCGTTCCAGGCATAGATCACAACGCTCTTGAAGCGATCGTTGCGCGGATTGTTGGCCGCCTGACTGATTGCAGCACGGATTTGCCGTGTCCATTCCTCATCGGTGGCAGGTTGACACCAGTCCGGATTCGGCTTGCGAGTTTTCAGTTCCTGAGGATCGCGCAAAGCCGGTCGATAATCCCAGCCAAGCGTCACGGTTGGCAGGAAGCCTCCAGAACCATTCTGGGCTTCGGCTTGCCAGGCTTTCTGTGCAAGAGCCGCGCAACTGGCGTACGGCAGGGATTTTCCATTCGACCCAAGGGCGGTCGCATATGTACTCGCCGCATCAAATCCTATCCTGTGAGCAACGGGCTCCGTCTCGGACAGGTTGAAGAGCAAGGCAACCAGGTAGAGATCTCGGCCGGTCGCGGCCTTGACCCGATCCCTCATATCCTTCAGGGCCGCCTTTGTACCCTCTTCACCCCCAAGCCCCTTTATCCACGGGGTCATCGTACCAAGCAGGAAGAACACAGGCGCCGAGCCGTCGCTCGCCCGCATGTAATCCGGCCCGGCTACCGCTTTGCTGATTGCATCACTCACCATCGGCACATCACGAGGGGGGAATGACAGGTTGAAATTCAGCGCGTATTTGATGCCGAGCTTGTCTGGAAGCCGAAGAAAATTTCCCAACGCCCGATTGAGCGCCACGGCTCGACTGGGATCGCGTCCCCAGGAAGAACTCTCCAGGTAGTAGCCGAAGATGAAATAATCCAAGCCTGCGGACTTCGCGTAATGCACGTCCGCATTCAGTGCTCGTTCGGTGTTTCCGGGAAAACCGAGATTTCCGTTCGGCAGACGCTCTGTGTAATACGGAGCGCGCGCGCGCAATCCAGGGTCGGCCAGGACCTGCCCATAGGGACTGTCGAGACTCCAATTGTCCCACCGAATGGCACCTAATGAGACCTTGCTCGACGAGGCCGGTGCCGCAGTTGGTACGGCGGGCGCTGCGGGTGCCACGGCGGAAGGACTGCCCTTGCTCACCTGAGCCATGGCTGGGAGTGAGGAGACTGCCGTCGCAAGCACAACAAGCAGACGGATCGAGCAGTGTCGGGCTGTCCACATCATCACTTTCCCTTGGTCCAAAGCCGCCATGATGCGGCTCGGGATTTCGGTTGTTACTCGACATGCATTCAAGAAGTAACAAAGGGCGCTTATGTGGCGGCGCACTGCAATCGTATCCGTTGAAGCGGAACATCGATGCAACAGCGTGACATCAGACTTGCCTTGGTTCTCGCGAGCATTGCGCCGCGATTCACATTAGGTCGAAGCAGAACGGGATCGTTGGAACTTTCTGCGCCATGCGTTTCAGTTGATCGAGGAACTTTCTGCCGCCGAAATGGGCACAGGCACTACCGCGCTCCACGCCTCGCGACGACACGGTTGAAAAATCGAATGATCCTTCCATTGGTTGAAGACAGAGGCTCCGCGTTTTGCAACACAGGTCCCGAATCCATCGATCCGCAAAACGCGTGGTGGAATGGATTCCGAGCTCGCGCTTCGCACGCCCCGGAATGAAGAGAGAGAGAGAGAGAGAGAGAGAGAGACGTGTTCACGCCTCGCGCGCGTAACTCTTCAACCTTGCCTCAAGCACCGCGATCACCTGGTCGCGGACCGGATCGCGGGAGCCTTTCAGCCAGGCGGCGGCGAGCGGCAGGCGGCCGGCGCTGCTGCCGCGCGTCAGGCGGAGCGGCACAAAGCGGACGCCTGATATCGCCATCCGTGCGGTCCAGCGCGGCACGATGGCGACGCCGAGCCTTGCTGCGACCATGTTGACGATGGTCTGCTTCTCGTCGGCGATCTCCTGGATACGCGGCGTCAGTCCGGCCTCGTCGAACAGTTTTGTCGTCAGATCGTGGCTGTGCGGCCGCGAGCGGCGTTCCGGCACGATCAGGGGCTGATCCGCGATGTCGGGCAGCACGATCTGCTTGCGCCGCGCCAGCGCGTGCTTGTGCGACAGCGCCACCACGGCGGTCTCCTGCAACAGCGGGACAAACTCGATGCGGCGGTCGGGCCGCTCCGGCGGGCGCACGAAGGCGAGGTCGAGCGCGCCAGACAGCAGCTTCGGCAGCAGGCGGATGGTCTTCTCCTCGAGCAGTTGCACGGCAACATCAGGATGGGCGGCGCGGAGGTCGCGCAGCAGCGGCGGCAGCAGGCCGGCCGCCGCGCTGTCGATCGCGCCGATCCGGAAGCGGCGCGCCTGTGGCTTGCGCAGCCGACGGCGAAAGCCGTTCTCGATCGCCTCAGCGCGGCCGAGCAGCGCGCGGCTCTCGCGCAGCAGCACAGCGCCGTCCTCGGTCAGCGACACCGCGCGCGTGGTGCGCGCGAACAGCCGCACCCCGAGATCCTCCTCCAGCAGCTTGATGTGGCGGCCGAGCGCCGACGGCATCATCTGCAGGCGCTGCGCCGCGCGGCCGAAATGCAGCTCCTCGGCAGCCGCGACGAAGCAACGAAGCTGGTGCAGTTCCAAGACGTCGCTTCCTTATGCCCCGCGTTCGTCATGGCCGGGCTTGTCCCGGCCATCCACGTCTTTCTTTGCCGCCAAGACGTGGATGCCCCGCACAAGGCCGGGCACGACGCCAAGTGAGACCGGGTCCGATTATATCATTTTTTTGTATAAACCGGCGTGGGTTGAAGCGGAAGGGCGCGAGCTTCTAGGCTTTGCGATGGCGTGCGACAGGCGCCGTCCCAACAAACAAGACGAACCCGGGGGAAGAAGCCCATGGAAAGCCAGCTTGGCGCGCGCGTATTGCGCAAGATCTCACTGCGCATCGTGCCGTTCATCATGCTGCTGTACTTCGTGGCGTTCATCGACCGCGTCAATATCGGCTTCGCCTCGCTGACCATGAACAAGGACATCGGCCTGTCGCCGACCGTCTATGGCTTCGGCGCCGGTATCTTCTTCTGGGGCTACTTCCTGTTCGAGGTGCCTTCCAACATCATCCTGCACAAGATCGGCGCGCGGATCTGGATCGCGCGGGTGATGATCACCTGGGGCCTGGTCTCGGCGGCGATGGCGCTGGTGCAGGGTGCGACCAGCTTCTACGTGCTGCGCTTCCTGCTCGGCGCCGCCGAAGCCGGCTTCTTCCCCGGCATCATCCTCTATCTGTCCTACTGGTTCCCGGCGCGGCAGCGCGCCGCCGTCACCGCGCTGTTCATGGCGGCGGCGCCGCTGTCGACCGTGCTCGGCTCGCCGCTCTCCGGTGCGCTGCTGGAGATGGACGGACTGCTCGGCTTCAAGGGCTGGCAATGGCTGTTCGTGCTGGAGGCCGTGCCCGCCGTGCTGCTCGGCTTCGTCGTGCTGGGCTTCCTGACCGACCGGCCGGAGCAGGCCAGATGGCTGGCCGACGACGAGCGCGCCTGGCTGGTCAAGACCATGAAGGCCGAGAACGACGGCAAGGCCACGACCGCGAGCCACAGCATCTGGCGCGGCCTCGCCGACCCGCGGGTGCTGGCGCTGGCTCTGGTCTATTTCGGCACCTCGGCCGGGCTCTACACACTTGGGGTGTGGGCGCCGCAGATCATCAAGGCGTTCGGCCTGTCGTCGATCCAGGTCGGCTTCCTCAACGCCGTACCGGCGACGGTTGCCGTCATCGCAATGGTGCTATGGGCGCGACATTCCGACCGCACCGGCGAGCGCACCTGGCACGTGGTGCTGGCCTGCCTGATGGCCGCGGCGGGACTTGCGCTCGCCGGGCTGTGGACCGGCCTTGCCGCCGTGATCGCGGCGCTGACCCTGGTCAATATCGGCATCTCCTCGTCGAAGCCGCCGCTATGGAGCATGCCGACCATGTTCCTGTCCGGCTCGGCCGCCGCGGCCGGGATCGCCACCATCAACTCGATCGGCAATCTCGGCGGCTTCGTCGGGCCGGCGATGATCGGCTGGATCAAGGAACGCACCGGCAGTTTCGACGGCGGTCTTTATTTCGTCGCCGGCCTCCTGGTGCTCTCGGCCGTGCTCACGCTGCTGCTGTCGCGCGCGCAGAGCGCGCCGGCACAATCCGAACCGCAACCAAATCCCATGCGAACCCGCTAACCACTCATCCGGAGACAACCCATGCGTACCCATTCCATCGCCGCCATCCCCGCCGACGGCATCGGCCCCGAAGTGATCTCCGCGGGCGTCCGCGTGCTGGAGGCTCTGGCGAAGCGCAGCGGCGACATCAGCTTCAACGTCAAGACCTTCGACTGGGGCTCGGACTATTACAAGAAGCACGGCGTGATGATGCCGGCCGACGGGCTCGCGGAGCTGAAGAACTTCGACGCGATCTATTTCGGCGCGGTCGGCGCACCCGATGTGCCCGACCACATCACGCTGTGGGGCCTGCGGCTGCCGATCTGCCAGGGCTTTGACCAATACGCCAATGTGCGGCCGACCAAGATCCTGCCCGGCGTCGCCTCGCCGCTGCGCAATGTCGGCGTCGGCGATCTCGACTGGGTGATCGTGCGCGAGAATTCCGAAGGCGAATATGCCGGCATGGGCGGCCGCGCACACAAGGGCCTGCCGGAAGAGGTCGGCACCGAAGTCGCTGTCTTCACCCGGGTCGGCGTGACGCGGATCATGCGCTATGCGTTCCAGCTCGCGCAGTCGCGGCCGCGCAAATTCCTCACCGTGGTGACCAAGTCGAACGCGCAGCGCCACGGCATGGTGATGTGGGACGAGATCGCGGCCGAGGTAGCGAAGGACTTCCCCGACGTCACCTGGGACAAGATGCTGGTCGACGCCATGACGGTGCGGATGACGCTCAATCCGAAGAGCCTCGACACCATCGTCGCAACCAATCTGCACGCCGATATCCTCTCCGACCTCGCCGGCGCGCTGGCCGGCAGCCTCGGCGTGGCGCCGACCGGCAACATCGACCCGCAGCGCCGCTATCCCTCGATGTTCGAGCCGATCCACGGTTCGGCCTTCGACATCACCGGCAAGGGGATCGCCAACCCGGTCGCGACGTTCTGGACCGGTGCGCAGATGCTGGAGCATCTCGGCGAGAAGGACGCCGCGGCGCGCCTGATGGCCGCGGTCGAGAAGGTGTGCGCGGCCGGCGTGCTGACGCCCGACGTCGGCGGCAAGGCGACGACGAAGGAAGTCACCGATGCGGTGGTTGACGCGATCCATGGGTCGAATGTTTAAGGCGGCGACGGTCCCGTCGCATCACGCAGTGAGGCGAGCGCGCTAGTCGGACTCCCTTCCCCCTTGTGGGGGAGGATTGGGGAGAGGGGTACCGCTTGCTCCGCTCTCCATGAGGATTAGCGACGCCCGCTGCGCACGCTGATCAACGATTGCCCTATCTCTCGCCGTCTCGCCCGGGGCCACCCCTCACCCCACCCTCTCCCACAAGGGGAGAGGGTGCCTGAGAGGGGTGCTCACCTCACGAAAGCGTGCCCGCCTCCGCGCAATTGGTCAGCCGCGCGGGCACGCCGATGGCGGTGCAGCCGGCGGGCACATCCGTCGTCACCAGCGCGCCGGCGCCGATCCTGGCGAAATCGCCGATCGAGAGATGTCCGATCACCGTGGCGCCGGCGCTGAGCAGCACGCCGTGGCCGATCTTCGGCGCGCGGCGCGGATCATCCTGATGCCGCGCGATGGTGACGTTCTGCAAAATCGTGACCTCGTCGCCGACCGAGGCCAGCGCGCCGATGATGATGCCGGTGCCGTGATCGAGGAAAACCGCCGTTCCAATCCGGGCCGACGGGTGAATGCTGATCTGCAATTGGTCCGCCGTCGCGCTTTGCATCATGAGCGCAAGGTCGGGGCGGTCCTGGCGCCACAGCCAGTTCGACACCCGCCAGGCCTGCAGCGCGACGAAGCCCTTGAAGTTGAGCAGCGGCGGCAGGAAGCCCGTGATCGCGGGATCACGGCGCACGATGGCCGTGAGATCGGTGGCCGCGGCATCGACCAGCACGGGCTCGGCCGCATAGGCTTCGCGGGCGGTCCGCGCGAACTGTGCGCGATCCTCTTCCGCGCGGCTGATATGCCGGCCGATCAGAAAAGCGAGCGCCCCGCCGAGGTCGCCCTGATCGAGAATGAAGGCGGCCGACGCCTCGAGGAACGGATCGGCAGCGATCGCCGCCTCCGCCTCGCGCCGGATCGCAAGCCAGAGCTCGCCGGCCGTCACTGTCGCTGATCCCGCCATAGTCTTCACCTCATCGTCCGGATCCCAAACGATAGAGTGGGCGTCACCATCCCAAAATGCAAACCGCCCGCTTGCTCATCGCAAACGGGCGGCTCAGGGCCATCAGGTTCTATGGGGGCACATCGCCTGAAGGCTAGCGCTTGCCTCGCGCGATCAGCTCTGCGGCGGCTGGTCGGTCGGCGGGGTCGGACGGGTCTTGTGCTGCGCCATGAAGGCGTCGAACTCTTCCTTGTCCTTGGCGTGGCGCAGGCGATCGAGGAAGTTCTTGAACTCGACCTGCTCCTCCTCGAGACGGCGCAGCGTGTCCTGGCGGTACTCGTCGAAGGCACGGTTGCCGCTGGAGGGCGGACCGAAGCCGCCGAACGGGAAGCCGCGGCGCTCCATGCGGCTCTTCATCCGCTCCATCTTGTCCTGCATGCGCTCCATCTTGTTCGCCCAGCGATCCTGATCGTAGTGACTCCAACAGGCCATCTTTCTGCTCCCGAGTGTGAAAAAGAGAAGGGCGAGGCCGATCGGCCACCAGATCATGAAGCCGAGGATGATCCCGGCGATCTTCAGGGGATGCCACGGCGTCGCGTAGAAGTAGGGACGGTAGGGCTCTTCGACGGGGCCGCGCCAGCGATTGACATCAGCGGTGTAGGCCATTTCCTTCTCCATCACGGCATCACGCCGTTGTGAATGTAAATAACATTTACATAGGTAACCGATCCCTTGGGAAAGTCAAGCAGCGCGGGTGACGCACCCCTCGGATTATTTTTGGCTTGGCCGTTGAACCTTATTTCGGCTTGCCCCAAGGACCAGACCTTTCGCCGGCCGGCTTGTCGTCGGCGGCCGCGGTTCCAGGCCGGCGGTCGGTCGGGAAGCCGAGGCCGCGCAGATAGATCAGCACTTCGGCCTCGAGCAGATCCTCCGGCGACATCGGCAGCTTGCGCCGCGCGGCATCGCCGCGGCCGAACAGCGAGGCGACACCGTGCGACATCGCCCAGATGTGCAGCGCCATCATCATCGCCGGCGGACGCGGCATGCCGGGCGGCGCCAGTGCCGCGAGCCGCTCGGCAGCGGCGCGGATGATCGCGAAGGCGCGCTCGCTTGCGGCCATCAAGGTCGGATTGGAATCGACCGGCAGGCCGGATTCGAACATCGCGGAATAGAACGCGGGCTCCTCGCGGGCAAAGGCGAGATAAGCCTTGCCGACCCGCTCGAACGCCGTGACGGTGTCGGGGCGGCCGTCGTCCCAGGCCTGCGTCAGCAGCGATTCGAACTGCTCGAAGCCGCGCTGCGCGATGCTGGCGATCAACTCGTCGCGGTCGCGGAAGTGGCGGTACGGCGCGGCCGGGCTGACGCCGGCCATCCGCGCGGCATCGGCGAAGGTGAAGCCGGCCGGCCCCTTCTTCGAGATCAGGTCGAGCGCGGCCTGCAGCAACGCCTCTTTGAGATTGCCGTGATGATAGCCGCGCTCGGCGCGGCCTTGGTCCTTGCGCCAGCTCATGTGAACGGCTTTTACATGAGCCCGCGGTAAAGGTCACTAGCGGGGCGGCAACGCGTCCATCAAGATTAACGGGTGTGACGCGGCCTCGCTGCACGCGCTTGACGGCAGTACCCCGGCTCAAGCATGGATCGATCTTCTCCTTCCCCCTGAAAGGGGGTCAGCCGCAGTCGACGCTGTATGCGGGGAGAGCAGATCCCACCCGCTTTGCTCTGGCGAGCAAAGCGACCCCCTTTTCAAGGGGAGGTGAATTCTCCCGCCTTAGCGGCCCGGGATCGGTAGCACCGGCATGATCTCCACGGCCTCGCCCGGGAAGATCGAGAAATGCGGGTGGTTCTCGAACAGCTTTGCCGCCGCTTCATGCGAGGGCGCGCGCACCACGGTGAAACCGGTCATCAGATTGGCGATGTCGGTGACGCCGCCCTGCCCGACCTGCTTGGTCTTGCCGAGCGGTCCGCCCATCTCGACGATCACGTCATGATGCTTCTCGACCCAGGCGCCCCAGGCCGCCATGCCCTGCTGCTCCTTGGCACGGCGTTCGGCCTCGGGCAGCGCGTTCCAGGCTGCCATCCGCGAGCCGGTTTTACCGCCGCCGAGATAGACGGCGAGGAAGGTGTTGGTGCTCATGTTGCGTCTCCGTTGTGGTCGTTGTTGGTGGACGATGGTTCGGTGATACGGTGACGCTTTGAAGCGGCATCGTTTCTCGTTGAATGTTCAGCGCAGCGCCTTGCCCCAGCCGCCCTGCGGATGCTCGAAGGTGGCGGCCGCCTGCTGCACCTCTTCGGAGAAATCGGCCATCTCCTGCA
This sequence comes from Bradyrhizobium sp. USDA 4503, assembly GCF_054055815.1. Classification (NCBI taxonomy): domain Bacteria; kingdom Pseudomonadati; phylum Pseudomonadota; class Alphaproteobacteria; order Hyphomicrobiales; family Nitrobacteraceae; genus Bradyrhizobium; species Bradyrhizobium sp. USDA 4503. The sequence continues at coordinate 6,902,198 of NZ_JBSRXS010000001.1, read as the reverse complement.
CCTGGCGGATCTCGATCATCTCGTTGGCGGTGGCCGGGCACTTGCTGGCCCATTCGATGGCCTCGGCGCGCGAGGCGACCTCGATCATCCAGAAGCCGCCGATCACTTCCTTGGCCTCGGTGAACGGGCCGTCGATCACGACCGGCACGCCGGTGTCGAACTTGACGCGCGCGCCGGCGGCCGGCGGATGCAGGCCTTCCAGCGTGATCAGCACGCCGGCGTCCTTCAGCGCCTGATTGTACCGCATCATCGCGGCGACCCGTTCGGGGTCGAGCTCGAGCTTGGCCGGCGCGGACTCGTAGCCGAGCGGGATCATCAGCATCATGAAACGCATTGGTCGGATTTCCTTGCCTGTTGAGTAACTCGCAATCTTCACCCTCGTCATGCCGGGAAGCCCCACGCGGCGCCGGCCCGGAATCCACGACTTGCGACGATGATCATGTATTCCGGGCGCATCGCCGGCGCGATATCGCGGAATGACGTCGGGTGTCATTTCTTGCCCACCTGCGCGCGCAGGCGCTCTCCCCGCTCGCGCAGCTCGGGCGTCAGCGCCTCGCCGAAATCCTCCGCGGCAAACACCTGGCGGATTTCGATCTCGGAGCCGCCGTCGAACGGCGCGCGCTTCATCCAGTCGATCGCTTCATCGAGCGACTTGGTCTCGATCAGCCAGAAGCCGGCGACCAGATCGCTGCTCAGGCCGAACGGGCCGCGCGACACCGTGCTCTGCCCGCCGGCATATTTGACGCGGGCACCCCTGCTGGTCGGATGCAGCCCCTCGCCGGCCTGCATCACGCCGGCCTTGACCATCTCCTCGTTGAACTTGCCCATCGCCGCGAGCAGCTCGGTGCTCGGCATCACGCCGGCCTCGGTGTCCCTGTTCGCCTTCACGATCACCATGAACTTCATCGTCCTGCTCCGTTGTCTTGTTCAGCTGCTTTGCCGGTATCTCCGGTGCTCGTCTCAAGGACGACGCGGGGCTTGCCACGCCGACAGGCCAAGCAAAATTATTTGGGAGGTCATTGCATCGCTCGCCACAGCCCTCAGCGGTCTTGCCTGACAAGTTCGCCGTCCTGGTGCGACGGGCCGAAATAGACGTCGATGCGCGACACCTTGTCGCCGTCGAACACGAAGAACTCGGTGTTGCGAAAGCTCTTGCCGTCGCGGGCGACGCAGCGATAGGTGACGAAGGCCTCGACGCCGTCGACCATGATGCGCTCGATCTCGTGGCGGCCGATCCAGCCGGAGTCGCGCCAGCACTCGGCGAAATAGGTCGGCTTGTCGATGTTCTCGCCATAGGGCGTCGAGAAGCGGAAATCCTCCGCGAACGCCGCCTCGACGCTCGCGCGGTCATTGGCGAGGTAGGCGGCGAAGAGGGAGCGGATGATCTCCGCCCTGTTGCCAGCTGCAGCCATGTCGTCTCCCACACGTATTCGCCCGGGGCCCCGGAGCGACCAGCGCTCCGGAAACCCGGGCCTCAGCGAGATGACGAACGGGGCGGCGCGAAAGCGACATCCCGCCACGATTTATTTTTGGAACCGGGTCGGAGGCCGGCTTGCGTCAGGTTTCCCGCGGGAACATGCCGAAATAGGGCTCGGCCTCCCTCAGCACGCGCGCGAAGGACGGCCGCGCCATCAGCCGCTCGAGATAGGCGGCCAGATGCCGATGGCCATCTCCGAACGGCTCGACCTTGTTGCCGTAGAACATCGTCGGCGCGGCCGCGCAATCGGCCAACGAGAAATGCTCGCCCATCATCCAGCCGCCACGCGCGCGTCGCGGATCGAGCTGCTGATCCAGGATCGCATAGGAGGTGCGGAGTTGCGCCCGCGCCTCGGCGACGCCATGCGGATCCTTGCTGTCCGCAGGCCGCAGCCGGTCGCCGACGACCTTCTGCATCGGCAGGTGGACATAGAGATCGAGGAAGCGATCGCGCAGCCGGATTTGCAGCGCGAGGTCCGGGTCCTCGGGGATCAGCCTGACGGCACCGGGATAATGCCGGTCGAGATATTCGATGACGATGCTCGATTCCGGCACCGTCTCATCCCGCGTCTCGTCGCGGAGCACCGGAAATCGGCCGATCGGCGACAGCGCGAGCAGCGCCGCGCGCTCGGCGGGATCGCCGAGATTGACCATGTTCGGCGTGAATGGCGTGCCGTTCTCATAGAGCGCAATCAGCGCCTTCCAGCAGAACGAGGACAGCGGATGGTAATGCAGGGTAAGCGACATCGGAACTCCATCATGGAATGAGTGACCGGAGGACGAGCCCGGGACCGCCCTTCCGACATCTCGTGCCGTGATATTTTTATGGCGATTCTTATTGCGGTCGGCGGGCGTGGACCAAGCATCGAACGCGACGCACATTCATCGAGGACGCGAATCACGTCGCGGCATCGATCGGTGAAAAGTGGCCGGCGATATCAGGCTTCGTAATAGGTCCATCAGCATCGCTGAACTAGACGCGTTTCAATCACCCCGCATCAGACGAAAGTCATCATCGATTTTCGTCCGTATGATTACGGTGAACATCGCGTGCTGCCTGTGGATGATAACGTGCACTCTGAAAAAAACCTTTGCGAATTGAGGCGGATGCATGCGCGGAACTTGGCGTTATGCAGTTCGTGCCAAGCGCGCGCGAGCAACAGGCTTTACCGATGCTAAACGGCTCGCTGCAACCTTTCCGTGAGTTGCCGCGATCCGCTTTTCCCCATCCCTTTTATTTGGACCTTCACGGAGCCCTGATGTTCAGTTTCAGCAACAAGGCCAAGATCGAGAATGCGCTGGCGCAGACTGCCGCGATCGGCAAATCGCAGGCGGTGATCGAGTTCAAGCTCGACGGTACCATCGTCGACGCCAACGAGAACTTCCTCAATGCGATGGGCTATACGCTCGACGAGATCAAGGGCAAGCACCACAGCATGTTCGTTGATCCGGCCACGCGCGGCAGCCAGGACTATCGCGCGTTCTGGGCCGACCTGAACCGCGGCGTATTCCAGGCCGCGCAGTACAGGCGCATCGCCAAGGGCGGCCGCGAGATCTGGATCCAGGCCTCCTACAACCCGATCCTGGACAAGGGTGGCAAGCCGGTCGGCGTGATCAAGTTCGCCACCGACATCACCGCGCAGAAGATCCACAGCATGGAGGATGCCGGCAAGATCGCCGCGATCGGCCGGGCGCAGGCGGTGATCGAGTTCGACATGGACGGCACCATCGTCAATGCCAACGAGAACTTCCTCGGCGCTATGGGCTATTCGCTCGCCGAGATCCGGGGCAAGCACCACAGCATGTTCGTGCCGCCCGCCGATCGCGACAGCGTGGCCTATCGCGATTTCTGGGCGCGGCTGAACCGGGGCGCGTTCGAGGCCGGCGAATTCAAGCGGCTCGGCAAGGGCGGCAAGGAAATCTGGATCCTCGCCACCTACAACCCGATCCTCGACGACCGCGGCAAGCCGTTCAAGGTCGTCAAGTTCGCCACCGACGTCACGCAGCAGAAGGTGAAAACTGCCGACAATGACGGCCAGATCGATGCGATCGGCAAGTCGCAGGCCGTGATCGAGTTCAACATGGACGGCACGATCCGCACCGCGAATCCGAACTTCCTCGCCGCGATGGGCTATTCGCTTGCCGAGATCCAGGGCAAGCATCACAGCATGTTTGTCGAGCCCACTGAGGCGAGCGCGGCCGGCTACCGCGAGTTCTGGGGGGCGCTGAACCGCGGCGAATTTCAGGCCGCCGAATACAAGCGTATCGCCAAGGGCGGCCGCGAGATCTGGATCCAAGCCTCCTACAACCCGATCCTCGATCTCAACGGCAAGCCCTACAAGGTGGTGAAGTACGCCACCGACATCACCGCGCAGGCGATCGGCCGCAAGAAGGCCGACAGCGCGCGCGGCCTGATCGAGGCGGTCGCCGCCGGCAGCGAGGAGATGAGCGCCTCGATCCGCGAGATCTCGGAAACCATGACCAAGTCGAAGCAGAACGCCGCGGTCGCCACCGGCCGGGTCGAGGCTGCCGACGGACAGGCGCAGAAGCTCAACGCCGCAGCGCAGGCGATGAGCGGCATCGTCGAGATGATCTCGAGCATCACCGGGCAGATCAACCTGCTGGCGCTCAACGCCACGATCGAGTCGGCGCGCGCCGGCGAAGCCGGCCGCGGCTTCGCGGTGGTTGCCTCCGAGGTGAAGAGCCTCGCCAATCAGGCCAAGCAGGCGACCGACACGATCTCCTCGGAAATCGACGCGCTGAACTCGATCGCCGCCGAAGTCGTGAGCTCGCTGTCCGAGATCAAGGCGGCGATCGCCGGCGTCAACGAATACATCACCTCCACCGCCGCCGCGGTCGAGGAGCAGAGCATCGTGACGCAGGACATGTCCACCAACATGCAGCGCGCCTCTGCCGAACTCGCAGCGTAAGCCACGGTGCGATCCTCGAAGGATGGGCGGCCCGGGCTGGGGGCCGTGCATCCTTCGAGACGCGCCGCTTTGCGGGCTCTTCAGGATTGCGGCGAGAGGGTCGGCGTGCCGTAGGAAGCCGATACTCCACACTCCCCGGCTGGTGGGCCGTGCACCCTTCGAGGCTCGCTACGCTCGCGCCTCAGGGTGACGGAGAGACAGAGAGCAGGCCGCGTGTCGCCGTCGGGTTGACACGTCGGAGTAAAGGTCGCAGACGGTCGGGACTTCCTGCCCGGACCGATGGACCATCCGATGAATTCCGCTTCCCCCAAAGTCGCACTCGTGACCGGCGCCGCGCGTGGCATCGGGCTTGCCGCGGCGAAACGCTTTCTCGCCGACGGCTGGCGCGTCGCGCTGCTCGACATCGAGGGTGAATTGCTGCGCGCGGCGGTCACGGCGCTGAAGCAGCCCGACGACACGCTGGCGCTGACCTGCGACGTATCGGACGCCGCTGGCGTGGCAGCCGCGATCTCTGCGATCACGGACCGGTTCGGCCGGCTCGACGCGCTGGTCAACAATGCCGGCATTGCCGTGTTCACGCCGGTGCTGGAGACCTCGGACGCCGACTGGAGCCGGATCATGGCGGTCAACCTCACCGGCCCGTTCCTGTGCACCAAGGCGGCCGCGCCGTTAATGCGGGAGCATGGCGGCGGTGCAATCGTCAACATCACCTCGATCTCGGCGGTGCGCGCCTCGACGCTGCGCTCGGCTTACGGCACCAGCAAGGCCGGCCTCGCGCATCTCACCAAGCAGCTCGCGGTCGAACTCGCCTCGCTCGGCATCCGCGTCAACGGCGTCGCGCCCGGGCCGGTCGAGACCGCGATGGCCAAGGCCGTCCACACGCCGGAGATCCGCGCCGACTATCATGACGCCATCCCGCTCAACCGCTATGGGCTGGAGGAGGAGCTGGCGGAAGCGATCTTCTTCCTGTGCTCGGATCGCGCCAGCTACATCACCGGACAGATCCTCGCCGTCGACGGCGGCTTCGACGCCGCCGGCATCGGCCTGCCGACCCTGCGCGGCGCGCGGCGGAATGGGTAACGGTTGATCGAACGAACTAATGTCACACCGCGACGGGACTGCACTCCCTCGCCCCGTTCTTACGGGGAGAGGGTTGGGGTGAGGGGCCCTCTCCGCGCGCGCAGTACCAGTTAGTCTCGCGGAGACTCCCCCTCGCCCGGAACGCATCTGTCGATGCGTTCCGACCCCGCACGCGGGGCGAGGTAAAGAAGAGTCACTGCGCTATCAGCGCTCGTTCACCGCGACCACGCGCCATGCATTCGGCAGCCGGTCGATCCGCGTCAATGACAGCGGATCGATGACGAAGCGCAGCGCGAGCTCCGGGGCAAGCTCGAGCGCGATCGCAAGGATCGCGCGAATGGTGCCGGAATGCACGACCAGTACGACGTCGCCGGACGGCAGACGCGCGAGCCCTGCCCGCGCCCGCGCGATCTGATCGGCAAAGCTTTCGCCGCGCGGCGGCCGGTTGCTGCCCGGCGATTGCCAGAACGCGCGATAGGCCGCGCCGAGCTCGGCTTCGATCTCGCTGTGACGCCGGCCGGTCCAATCGCCAAAATCCTGCTCGCGAAAGGCGTCGTCCTCCGTTGCCGTGAGACCGAGCTTTGCTGCGGTCTCACGGGTGCGCCGCGCCGGACTGCAGACCGCGCGAGCGTGGGCCGGCAGCCTCGCCTGCAACGACGCGAATGCCGCGGCATCGCCGAGGTCGGCGGGCGCATCCGGCGCGTGGATCACGCCGCGCGGACCGTCCACCGGTGCATGACGGATCAGCCAGAAACGCGTTTCGCGATCCATGCTCTGCTTACGCTTTCATTTTGACGCGTTTTCTTCACGCGAACCGGTCTCCACTTCGCTCGAAAACGCTCTAACCTAACCGCGCCGCGAGCAGTACCAGGATCGCGGTTTCCGCGACCTGCTCCGCACCGCCAAGCACATCGCCGGTCTGGCCGCCGATCTGCCGCTTTGCCACGAGCGCCATGACCAGCGCGCACACAGCGGCGGCGATCGCCGCCAGCAGCGCGCTGCTGAACGGCAAGGCGAGGATTGCGATCAGCAGCGCGATGCCGGCCGCGACCACGGCAATGGTCCCATCAGGCCTTCCGGCATTGGCGGCGAGCCCGTCCTTGCGCGCGTAAGGCTGGCTGATCGCAATCCATGGCAGCACGCCGCGGCCCAGCGCGTGCGCCGCGATCAGGCTCTGCACCACGAGACCATTCGGAATTGCCGCGAGAGCCGCGAGCTTGGCGGCAAAGCTCACCACCAGCGCCAGCGCACCGTAAGTGCCAAGCCGGCTGTCACGCATGATCTCGAGCTTGGTCGCGACATCGCGGCCGCCGCCGAACCCGTCGGCGACATCGGCGAGCCCGTCCTCATGCAGCGCGCCGGTGAGCAGCGCACCGCCGCCGAGCGCGAGCGCCGCCGCGGCGAGATCCGGCACACCGATCGCCCGCAGCAGCAGGCAAAACAGGCCGATCGCCGCCCCGATGGCGGCCCCGACCAGGGGAAACAGCCGCTGCGCCCGCGCAAAGCTCTCCGTCCGCGCGCCGTCCGGATGCGGCATCGGCAGGCGGGTCAGGAAGGCGGTCGCGGTCCGGAGATCGTCGAGCCATTGATTCATGGTGAAGGCCTGGAAATTGGGCTAAAGCGCGACGAGATCGGGCTCGATCTGATCGCGCTTTAGCTTCTTGTTAGGGCATGATCTCCGCGCAAATGCTACGCATTTGTCGCGAGGGAAAACCGCTTCACACGTTTCCGGATCATGCATTAGCTTGCGGCCCGCTCGACGAGGGAATCGCATGCAGTTCAGTACTCTAGACGACATCCGCGGCTTTTGTCGCGACCTGCCGCAGGGCGACGAGGCCAGTGCCGCGGCCGCCACGCAGCGCCAGCAGAACCTGACCAAGCCGCCGGGAAGCCTCGGCCGCCTGGAGGAGGTTGCGATCTGGCTGGCGCGCTGGCAGCGGCGTGAGATGCCCCGGCTCGACCACGTCACGATCGCCGTGTTCGCCGGCAATCACGGCATCGCCGAGCGCGGCGTTTCAGCCTATCCCTCCGAGGTCACCGCGCAGATGGTGGCGAACTTCGCCGCCGGCGGCGCTGCGATCAACCAGATCGCCAGGCTTGCCGGCGCCGAGCTGCGCGTCGAGCCGCTCGAGCTGGCGCGCCCGACCCGCGATTTCACGACCGGACCGGCGATGGACGCCGCCGATTTCCTCGTCGCGCTCGATACCGGCTGGCGCACGGTGCCCGAGCAATGCGATCTGCTCGTGGTCGGCGAGATGGGCATCGCCAACACCACGGTCGCCGCGACGCTGTGCGCCGCCTTGATGGGCGGGCGCGGAGTGCGCTGGGCCGGCCGCGGCACCGGCGTCGACGATGCCGGGCTGATACGCAAGCGCACCACGATCGATGCGGCGCTCAAGCTGCATCGCGGCGCGATCGACGATCCGCTCGCCACCGCAATGTCGCTCGGCGGACGCGAGCTGGCGGCGATCGCGGGCGCCGTGCTGGCGGCGCGCGCACGCTGCATTCCGGTGCTGCTCGACGGCTTCGTGGCGACAGCGGCGGTGCTGCCGCTGGCGCGGCTTCAACCCGACAGCCTCGCGCATTGCCGCGCCGGACATGTGTCGGCCGAGCTCGGCCACCGCGAATTGCTGCGCGAGCTCGAGCTCGCCCCCTTGCTCGACCTTAACATGCGGCTCGGCGAAGGCTCCGGCGCGGGGGTTGCGATCCTGCTGTTGCGCGCGGCGCTCGCCTGTCATGGCGGCATGGCTACCTTTGCGGAGGCCGGCGTCTCCGGCGCGGACTGAGGCTCCCGGGAGAGCCGGAGGGTTCCCTCAAAAAAGCCGGTGCATAGCGTCGGCGCGCGTCGACAATCTTCGCGTGTGCAGCATGGCCTCTGCGCGCTGGCGGCCTAACCTTCGCGGCGGTGGGACGCCGGCTGGCGTCTCACCCGTGCTGAACCAGATACCGGGAGAAATCACCTCGTGTCGGGCGTTCTCATCAATCTGATCATTCAGGTCATCAGCGGAGCCGTCGGCGGCAATGTCGCGGCGGGAGCGGCCAAGAACATCGATCTCGGCACGCTCGGTAACGCCATCGCAGGCGCCATCGGTGGCGGCGCGGGCGGACAGCTTCTGGGCATGCTGATCCCGCTGCTCGCCAATTCCGGCGCGACGCCTGACATCGGCAGCATCATCGGCCAGGTCGCCGGCGGCGGCGTTGCCGGCGCCGTGCTCACTACGATCGTGGGGGTCGCTCAAGAACCGCGCGGCCTGAGCCACGTGCTGTCGCAACCGGGACATCGGTCTTGACGATGCCCCATTCCGGCGCGAGCCTTCCGGCTTCAGATGCGGCGGCACCTCGATCGCATCGTGGCAGGGATTGCGCGCATGAAAATACTTGTCGCGGCGGCAGCTCTCTGCGCAACGGTTAGCTGCGCGCAAGCCGATGTTCGTATCCTCGCCAGCCCCGGCGGGCAGGTCGGCCCGTTCATCGAGCTGTTCGACAAGGTGCGCGAGTCGGGCGAGCGCGTCGTGATCGACGGGCCCTGCCTGTCCGCCTGCACCCTGGTACTCTCGATGGTGCCGGGCGACCGCATCTGCGTGACGCGGCGCGCCGTGCTCGGCTTCCACGCCGCGCGCTCGATCGACCAGCGCGGCCGCACCTATGCAGAGCCGGAAGCGTCCGTGGCGGTGCTGCAAGCCTATCCGGCACCGGTGCGCGGCTGGATCGCCCGCCGCGGCGGCCTGACCTCGCGCCTGCTATTGCTGCGCGGCCGCGAGCTCGCGGCGATCTATCCGCGGTGCAGGTAGCGGCAAATTACACGGTCATTGCGAGGAGCGAAGCGACGAAGCAATCCATGTCCCCGCTTGCGGAGCGATGAATTGCTTCGCGGAGCCTGTCATCAGGCGCGCTTACGCGCGACCCGTGGGCTCGCAATGACGTGGATAGCCGGCACGCACAATCTCCGTGAGCGCGAGCGAACAGAACCTGCGCGGCCTACATCCCCTGCGGGCAGTTCACCATCCAGGGGATGCCGAACTGATCGACGCACATGCCGAAGCCGTTGGAGAAGAAGGTCTTGCCGAACGGCATCGTCACCGTGCCGCCCTCGGACAGCGCCTTGAAGCGGCGTTCGGCTTCCGCGGGATCCTCGACCTGCAACGCGACGTGGAAGCCCTGCGGCTTCTGGAAGTGGCCGGGCGGGGCGTCGGAGGCCATGATGATCTCGCCGTCGATCGTGAGGCGGGCGTGCATGATCTTGTCTTTCCAGCCGGGCGGCGTCTGCATCTCCGCACTGCCCTCGCCGTAGGGGAAGGTGTCCTCGATCCGGGCGCCGAGAACCTTCTCGTAGAATTTCAGCGCGGCGCCGCAATTGCCGTCGTAGGAGAGATAGGGGTTGACCTGCATCGCATGCTCCCTTGGGTCATTCGAGCCTCGCCCCGGTGGTACCGGAACGAGGGCTCCGGATTGTCATCTTGACGCGTTTTCCCGACACGAACCGGTAACCACCTCGTTCGAAAACGCGCTACTTCTCAGTCAGTTTCTTCAGATTGGCGAGACCGGCCTCGAAATCCCTGCCGATCATGCGATCCAGGTTCATGAACACCTGCATCACCTTCGACATGAAGACGGCCGGACCATACATGGTCCATGTGACGCTGGTCGCATTTCCCTGCGGCAGCATTGTGAACTCGGCGGTGTTGTGGCCTTCGAACGGCTTGATGAAGTCGAGCTTGATGACGATCTTCGACGGCGCGGAGGATTGCAGGATCTCCATGCGGCCGGCGCCGACATTCTTGTTGCCGTCCCAGGCATAGGCCGCACCCTGCCCGCGCCCGGCGCCGCCATAGATCCGCTTCATGGCCGGATCCCGGTTCTCGTAGGGCGACCACAGCGTCCACTGATGGAAATCGTCGATCAATGGAAATATCCGCTCGGCCGGCGCGTTGATGCTGATCGCACGCGTGACGCGGAGCGTGCCCGGCTTGGTCGCCGCGAGGATGAGGATGACGGCGATCGCGACGCCGAGGACAATCGCGATGATGGCAATGGTCTCCAACATGACAGTCTCCACAAGGATGGATTGAACAATACCTCACCGGCGAAATGGAAGCATTGCGCGCAGATTGCCGTCGCGCAGATAGAGCCCGCCCCACAGCATCAGGCCGAGATAGAGCCCGAACAGCGTGTGGGTGAAAAGCGGGCTGCCGATCCGCACATGCGATGCGATCGCGCCGCCGAGATAGCCGGTGAGCAGGATGGCGCCGAGGATCGAGGTCGGCGGCACCGAGTAGAGCAGCGTGCAGACGATGGTGATGATGCCGAGGCTGCGCGCCAGCGCATCGCTCGCGCCGAAGCCCATCCTGTCCATGGTCTCGGTGACGACCGACAACGGCACCAGCTTGATCGCGCCGTCGAACAGCAGGAACAAGACGACCATGCCGCTCATGACACGGCCGGTGATGCGGGCGGGCTTTGAGACTTCGGTGTCGACGGTCGTCGGCATGACAGGCTCCGTAACGCTTGGTGATGCTCTCTGCCTTCATGACGAACGGCGGAGTACGCGGCCGACAAGGCGGGCGAAGATTTAGAGTCGATTGAGAGCTGCGACAAGCTCCCTCTCCCCAACCAAGACGTGGATACCCGGCACAAGGCCGGGCATGACGAGTTTGTGGAGCTATCGAGCCCATATGCGATTGCCCTGCACTCGCGGGGGAGGCGCGTTGCCAAAATATCGAAAACAACCCCATGCAAAGTAGCCGGCGGTGGCCGGCGGCCGACCGGGCTGCTTGACACGTCGGGCAACTCAGGGATATTTTTCCAATATTCCGAAATCACGCAGACTCGCGCTCGCCCCCGGGGGCATATGGCCTTCGCGCGCTTCTGTACGCGACGTTTCCACGTCGTCATGACCGCCAGCCATATGCGATAGCCCTGCGCTTGCGGGGGAGGTGCAGCGAGTATGCCGGTGCGCTGTTGCTGACCGCTACTTCGCCTTCGCGTTGTGCGGCTGGCTGTCGCGCATCAGGCGGTCGATATGCATGCGGATGTGGGCGGCTTCGGCTGTGGTGTTGGCGAGCGCGATGGCGCGGTCGAAGGCGATGCGGGCGTCCTCGTTGCGGCCGAGCTGCATCAGGAAGGCGCCGCGGACGCCGAAATAGTGGAAGTAGTTGGCAAGCCGCGGCGCCAAGGGCTCGATCATCTCGAGCGCGGCTTCCGGCCCCTTTACCTTGGAGACCGCAACGGCGCGGTTGAGCGTGATCACCGGCGACGGCTGCATGACCTCGAGCGCGCCGTACAGCAGATCGATCTGGGTCCAGTCGGTATCCTCGGGCTTTTCCGCACGGGCGTGCAGCGCTGCGATCGCCGCCTGCACCTGATACGGCCCGCTGCGGCGGTGGCGCATCGCCTTGTCGATCAGCGCGAGGCCCTCGGCAATCTGCTTCTGATTCCACAGGCTGCGGTCCTGGTCGTCGAGCAGGATCACCTGGCCATCGGCATCGAAGCGCGCCTCGGCGCGGGCATGCTGCAGCAACAACAACGCCGTCAGCCCCATGATCTCCGGCTCGCTCTGGAACAGCCGCAGCAGCAGGCGGGCGAGACGAATCGCCTCCTCGCACAGTGGCGCGCGGATTTCGGCGGTGTCGCCGCTCGCCGAATAGCCCTCGTTGAAGATCAGATAGATCATCGCCGCGACCGAGGCGAGCCGCTCGCTGCGCTCGACCGCGCCAGGCGTCTCGAACGGCACGTCGGCATCGGCGACGCGCGCCTTGGCCCGCGTAATGCGCTGCTCCATCGCGGCTTCCGAGACCAGGAAGGCGCGCGCGATCTGCTTCACCGTAAGACCTGAGACGATGCGCAGCGCGAGCGCGATCTGCTGCGTCGCCGGCAGATCCTTGTGACAGCAGATGAACAGCAGCCGCAAGATGTCGTCGCGGTAATGCGAGCCGTCGAGCCGCTCGGCGATCTCGTCCTCGGCGTCGTCGAGGTCGGAGATCGCCTGGTCGTCGTCGGGCAGCGGCTGCTGCTTCTTGTTGCGGCGGACCTCGTCGATCGCGACGTTGCGGCCGACCATGATCAGCCACGCCGCGGGATCGCGCGGCGGGCCGTTCTGCGGCCAGCTCTTGAGCGCCCGCAGGCAGGCGTTCTGGAACGCCTCCTCGGCGGTGTCGAGATTGCGGAAGTAGCGCAGCAGGGCGCCGACCGCCTGGGGACGCGCGGACGTCAACGCAGCATCGATCCAGGCGGTGTCGGTCACGCTCACGCCTTGGTACCTCCCTGATTGAAGTAGCCGACCGGGCGGATCTCATAGGTGCCGCCGGGATTGGCCTCGCCGAGGTCGCGCGCGATGTCGAGCACCTCGTCGAGGTTCTTGCCCTCGACCAGATAGAAGCCGAGCAGCTGTTCCTTGGTTTCGGCGAACGGGCCGTCCAGCACCAGCGGCGGGTTTTCCTTGCGCAGCGTGGTGGCGGCGGTGGTCGGCAACAGCCGCGCCACCGGGCCGAGCTTGCCCTGCTTGGCGAGCTTGTCCTGCACGACGGACAGTTTCTGCATGACGGAGGCGTCGTGTTCCTTGCTCCAGGAGCCGACCATGTCTTCGTCATGATAGCAGAGGATGGCGTACAGCATCGAAAAGGCATCTCCGTTCATTGCAAGAACGAACGATTATGCCCGCTGCCGACAGGGGGCGCGAAAGAAATTTAGGTTCCGGATGCCAACGGTGGATCTTGATCGCGGCTCCATGGCGCGCTTCGACGGACGGGACGTTTGTCGCGGCGGCGATGAACGTGCGGTTGCCGATAGACGCCGTAGCGGGCGGCGATCCAGCGCGCCTTGGCTTCATCGCTCTCGCGATGGCGGACGTGGCTCCTCGTCATCGGACGGGACGCCTGCTGCCGCGGAGACGCCACGGGTTGCGCCTGAGCCTGCGATCGGGCCGACCGGGCCTCGCCCTGCGTTGGAGCAACGGTCGGTTGAGCCTCAGCCGGCGTGTCAGCGTTTACGAGCACGGGCGTGGGCCGTGGCGCCGGCGGCGCGGATGAAAGCCGACGCCCGGATCAGTTTGCGCATGGAAGTTCTCCCCTGTTGATGGCAGGACATATGAGCGGGCCGGACCCGCTCTGTGACATGCATCACATAGACGTTGGAGGTATCGGGATGGGTAAGGGCGCGCTCGCGCTGCTGATCAATGGCGGCTCGGAAAACTGGTCGTCGGGGCGCTGGAAGGCGCGGTTCGACGCGGTCTGCCCGGACCGCCGCGTGGTGCTGCTGCCGGACGGCGCGCTCGATCCCGCCGAGGTGCATTACGCCGCGGTGTGGAAGCCGAAGCCGGGCGAGCTCGCGGCATTCAAGAACCTGCGCGTCATCTTCAACCTCGGCGCCGGGGTCGACGCGCTGATGGCTGATCGCTCGCTGCCCGACGTGCCGCTGGTGCGGGTCGCGGTCTCCGATCTCACCGACCGCATGACCGAATATGTCGTGATGCACGTGCTGATGCATCACCGCCAGGAGCTCTATTTGCGCGAGTCGCAGCGGGCGAAGCGCTGGGCGCCGGACTATCAGTGGGCGGCGAGCGCGATCACCGTCGGCGTCATGGGGCTCGGCACGCTCGGCGCTGCCGCAGCGCAGGCGCTCCGCGCGCTCGGCTTCCGCGTCGTCGGCTGGAGCCGCAGCGAGAAGCGGATCGACGGCATCGCCTGCTATCACGGCGCGGACGGGCTCGACGCATTCCTGCGCGAGACCAACATCCTGGTCTGCCTGCTGCCGCTGACGCCGGACACAAGGCACGTGCTCAACCGCGACGCGTTCGCGAAGCTGAACCGCAACAGCCCGCTCGGCGCGCCCGTCATCATCAATGCCGGCCGCGGCGGCCTGCAGAACGAGGCCGACATCCTGCGCGCGCTCGATGAAGGCACGCTGGGCGCCGCCTCGCTCGACGTCTTCGAGACCGAGCCGCTGCCCGAGGCGAGCCCGTTCTGGAGCCATCCGAAGGTGGTGCTGACGCCGCACAACGCCGCCGACACCGACGCCGACGAGATCTCGAAATATGTCGCGCAGCAGATCGCGCGCTTCGAGGCCGGCGGCGCGCTGGAGAACCTCGTCGATCGCAAGCGGGGATATTAGCACCGGCGCGTAGCCCGGATGCAGCGAAGCGAAATCCGGGGTTCTTTGCACCGGACAAACCGCTCCCGGATTGCGCTACGCTCCATCCGGGCTACGAAACCGGCGATGCGGAATCGCGCTTGAACGTCATTGCGGGGAGCTCGCGACAAAATTGCAAAGCAATTTTGCGCTGAAGCGACGAAGCAATGCTTCGCTTCGCTCGACGGACAAGATGCACGGCTGACTAAGACGCCTTGCGCGCGAAGGTGACGTGGGTCGCGTGCGGGCTCGCGACATGCGAGACGACGGCGTAGTCGAGGGCGGGCAGATCGATGCCCGCGAACAAACTCTCGCCGGCGCCGAGCACGACCGGCGGCAGCACCAGTTGCAGCTCGTCGAGCAGACGCGCCTGCAGGAATTGCCGCACCACCGAGACGCCGCCGCCGACGCGGATATCCTTGTCACCGGCAACCGCGCGCGCCCGCTTGAGCGCCGCGAGCATGCCGTCGGTCACGAAATGGAACGTGGTGCCGCCTTCCATCTCGATGTCGGGCCGCGCGTGATGGGTCAGCACGAACACCGGCGTGTGGTACGGCGGATTGTCGCCCCACCAGCCTTTCCAGGCATAATCCGGCCATGGTCCGCGGATCGGGCCGAACATGTTGCGGCCCAGGATCCAGGCGCCGATCCCCTCCATCGACTTGCGCGCGATCTCATCGTCGAGACCGGTGGTGCCGCCATCCTGGCCGGTCATCGCGCGAAAGGTTCGCGTCTCGAAGAACCAGGCGGCGGGCAGCGTCAGGCCGCCGACGCCGAACGGATGTTCGAGGCTCTGATTCAGCGCCGCGCCGAATCCGTCGATCGATACCGAGAATGCTGAAGTCCTGACTTTTCCCATGATGTTCCGCTTCCGTGAGTGGGGGGACCTTACGGAAGACGGGCGGGAAAGCCAGCGCCCGACATTTGCCCGGCGAGAAAATTTGCGCGGCTATTTCGCGCCGCACAGCACGTCGATGGCGCCCTTCACGATCGCCTCGAGCTCCTTGCGCGGCACGCGGGCGCGGGCGCGGATCGCGATGGTGTGGATGGTGGCGGACGCCAGATGCGCCAGCGACGCCGGATCGGTCTCCTCGGGCAGTTCCCCGCGTTCCCTGGCATGGCGGAAGCAGATGCCGAACGCCTTGTCGAGCTCGGTCAGGCCCTCGACCACCATGGTGCGGATGTCCGGATCCGACACCGCCTCGGACGCCGCCGTCATCACGGTGAAGCAACCGCGCGGGCCGGACTCGCCGGACAGATAGATGTCGAGCGCGATGCGATAGATGCGCTCGAGCCGCTCGCGCAGCGGCGCGTCGGCGCGGAAGATATCGACCATCGCGGCGCGCGCGTCGTCGCGATAGCGCTGGTAGCTCTTGATATAGAGCTCGCGCTTGTCGCCGAACGCGCCATAGAGGCTCGGCCGGTTCATGCCGGTCGCAGCGCTCAGATCATCGAGCGAGGTCGCGGCGAAGCCGTCGCGCCGGAACAGATCGAGCGCCTTGCCGAGCGCGACATCGGGCTCATACGCGCGCGGCCGCCCGCGGCGCTTCGGCGTGACCGGCCCCGCGATTTTGGCAGCAGTTGGCGGCCTCTTACTTTTTTGTACCATTTCGCATCTAATTCCTTGACGCCGCCAATATTATCCAAGACAGTACAAAAATCAACAACGGCCGGACACCCGCGCCAGACACTGGAGGCACCCATGGACCTTTATTTCTCGCCCCTCGCCTGCTCGATGGCGACCCGCGTCGCGCTCTATGAAGCGGGCCAGCCGGCCAACTATCTCGAGGTCGACCCGAAGACCAAGGCGGTGCGGAACGACGGCTCCGACTTCAACAAGGTCAACCCGCTCGGCCTGGTGCCGACGCTACGCACCGACGACGGCATCGTGCTGACCGAAAACGCCGCGATCCTGCAATATGTCGCCGACCAGTTTCCGCGCGCCGGCATCGGCACCGCGTCGAACGCCGAGCGTTCAAAGCTGCATCAATGGCTGTGCTTCATCGGCACCGAGCTGCACAAGGGCCTGTTCCTGCCGCTGCTCGACAAGAAGGCGCCGCCGGAAGCCAAGACCTATGCGCTGGAGAAGTACGTCTCGCGGCTCGACTATCTCGAGGACCACCTGAAGGGCCGCGACTACCTGCTCGATCATTTCAGCGTCGCCGACGCCTATCTCGTCACCGTGATCAACTGGACCATGGCAACGCCGCCGATCGAGCTCGCGAAATGGCCGGCGCTGAAGGCCTATTACGAGCGCCTGCGCGCCCGTCCCTCGGTCGCGAAGGCGATCGCGGAGGAGTTCGAACTCTACAAGGCCGAGATCGCGCGGCATAAGGCGGCGGCGTAAGGCTTCTTACGACGGAGGCACAGTCTTCTCTCCCTCTCCCCGTTCTTACGCAGGGGTGTCCGGGGAATGATTCACTGTGTCGCGGTGCATGCTCGGCAGGACCGAGGCAAATCGGTCTTTTCTGGTTGTCGAGACACAGAGGGCCGAGCATGCGATATCGCGGTAGCATTTTTGGAAGGCTGCTTGAACCGATCAATCGACGGCAGTTTCAGACGGTTGTGGATCGTCTGGACGGGGATGCCTACGACAAGTCGTTCAGGAGCTGGGATCATCTGGTGGCGCTGATCTATGCCCAGCTTAGCGGCCACAGCAGTCTGCGCGGGGTGGTGACTGGCTTCAACGCCAATTCGCAGCATCACTATCACTTGGGAACCGGCAAGCTGTCGCGCTCGACGTTGTCCGATGCCAATGCCCGCCGTCCGATCGGCATTTTCGCGCAAACCTTTGCGGCGCTGTCGGCGATGGCGCGTCGCCAGCTGCGGAGTGAAGGCATGGAGATGGTGCGTCTGATCGACGCCAGTCCGATCCCGCTCGGCAAGGTCTGCAGTTGGGCGACGTGGAACGGCCGCATCCGCGGCATGAAGCTGCATGTCGTCTACGACCCAAGGAGCGATGTCCCGACCTGCGTCGAGATGACGGCCGCGAACGTCAATGACATCGAGATCGGCCGACAGACCCCAATCCAGCCCGCCACCACCTATGTGTTTGACAAGGGCTATTGCCGTTTCGACTGGTGGCAGAAGATCAATGATAGCAAGGCTTTGTTCGTTACCCGGGCGAAGACGAGCATCCGTCTTCGCTCGCTCAGGCATCGCGCCATCCGCAAGCGTAACGGGGATGGCTTCGAAATCCTTGCCGATGACGAGGTGAAGCTCACCAGCAAGGGCGATTCGCGCCTTCCAATCCCGCTCCGCCGCATCAAGATCAGACGCGAGAAAGGCGGCAAGATCACACTCCTGACCAACGACCTTGCCCGTAGCGCCGTCGAGATCGCCGCCCTCTACAAGAGCCGATGGCAAATCGAGCTGCTGTTCCGCTGGATCAAGCAGCATCTCGATATTCGCAAGTTCCTCGGCGCCAACGACAACGCGATCCGCCTTCAGGTGCTCGCTGCGATGATTGCCTACCTGCTGCTGCGCATCGCCGCTCACACCAACTGCATCAAAATGCTCCCGCTCAGGTTCGCCGAACTCGTCGGCCAGCTCCTGCTCACGCGTCGATCCCTCGCTGCCATCGACAAACCTCCGCCCATCAACCCCAGCCGTCGGAAATCAACCATCTCACCTGACCAGATGGAGCTCCGCTATGCCTGAATTTCCCCGGACACCCCTGCGTTCTTACGGGGAGAGGGTTGGGGTGAGGGGCCGCTTCCGCGAGTTGCGAATGCGGTGAGACCTGTACCCCCTCACCCGGATCGCATCTTGCGATGCGATCCGACCTCTCCCCGCAAGCGGGGCGAGGTGAAGGGGTGCCGCCGTCAGCATCCTCGGCAAATCGAAAGCTTGCGCTTATCGAGCTCCCCGGCTGCAGGCTTCCCCTTCCCGCCGGGAGGGGACGGCATCTCTAGAAACACCGGCATGAAGTATTTCCATTCATCGTAGTATTCGGCCGGCAAGGAATATGGCTGGCATAGCGTGATCGCTTGCAGCGCGCTCTTGCGATAGGCTTGGGAGTAGTCTGACACGGCCGGACTGTTCTGCGACGACACCGACGGTTGCTCCGCCAGCGAGCCCTCGCGCGTCAGCCTGATCTCGACAACCAACTTTACGTTCGCTGCCTCGTCCCCAACGGGGGCAGGTTTACGCCAACACTTGGTGACCTGAGAGCGAAACAGCGGCCCCATTTTGCGGAATGGTCTGCGCTGCTCTGCGCAGCCGCGGGCTGGGCAAGGATGAGAGCAGTCGCGAGCAAGAGGCCTGCCAGCACTACGGCTGTAGAACGTTCAATTGGCATGTAATGGATCCGGCGGACGCGGTGAGGTTGCAATCGCCGACCAGCATAAATCAGCCCTCTTCGAGACGCGCAAACGTTTTCGATGAGTCCCCACAACGACCCGTAGCCCCGGATGGAGCGCAGCGCGATCCGGGATCGACCGCACAACAGGAGAGATCGTCCCGGATTTCGCTTCGCTCCATCCGGCTACAAGGCTACGGAGAGCCGATCAGAACGGCTCCTGCCCCAGGCCCGGCACGTCGGCCGGACGCGGGCCCGGGGCGGGCCAGTGGAAGCGGCGGTCCTTCTCCGAGATCGCGATGTCGTTGATCGAGGCCTCGCGGCGGCGCATCAGGCCGTGCTCGTCGAACTCCCACTGCTCGTTGCCGTAGGAGCGAAACCAGTTGCCGCCGGCATCGTGCCATTCGTACTGGAAGCGCACCGCGATGCGGTTGCCGTCGAATGCCCAGAGATCCTTGATCAGGCGATACTCCTGCTCCTTTTCCCATTTGCGGGTCAGGAAGGCCACGATCGCCTCGCGGCCCTGAAACACCTCGGAGCGGTTACGCCAGCGGCTGTCCTCGGTATAGGCGCCGGCAACCCGAACGGGGTCGCGCGAATTCCAGGCGTCCTCCGCCATGCGCGCCTTCTGCACGGCGGTCTCGCGGATGAAGGGTGGCAGCGGCGGGCGTGACATTGGCGATCCCTCGTTGTTGAAGCATGATCCGGAAAAGTGTGAAGCGGTTTTCCGAAAAGATCATGCTCGAAATGTAAGACAAACGCGATCAATCTGATCGCGCTTTGTCAGCCGCAAATCTATCGCCGCGCCGCGCAGAGTCGATGGGTCGGTTCTTATCGCCCGATAGCTGGAGCCTATTCCGTTCCGATCGCATCGGAACGGGGCTCCAGCTTCTTGTTTTGACGCGTTTTCTTCACGCGAACCGGTGCCCACTTCGCTCGAAAACGCTCTAAGCCAGATCGGCCTTCATCAGCGCGCGAATAGCCTTCGGAATCGGCTGCGCGCGGCCGCCGCTGATGAAGGCGACGCGGACCTCGGCCTTCACAAGCACGTCATCGCCGCGCCGGACTTCCTGAGCGAGCATGATGGAGGCGCCCTTCACAGCGATCGGCCAGGTCACGACGTCGAGCACGTCATCCATCCGCGCCGGCTTGAGGAAGTCGAGCGTCATCGAGCGCACGACAAAGGCGAAGCCGCCGGTCTCCTCCTGCGCTTCATCGAACAGCGCCTGCTGCTCGGCGCCCATCAGGCGGAGATGATTGGTGCGGCCGCGCTCCATGAAGCGCAGGTAATTGGCGTGATAGACGATGCCGGAAAAATCGGTGTCTTCGTAATAGACGCGGACCTGCATATGGTGGCGGCCATCGCGGATCTGGCCGTCGAGAATGGGTGAGGTCATTTGCAGCCCCCGATTGCGCAAGACTTTGGTTCGTATTGCGCAAAATCGCCGGCCGACGCAAGCACGGTCGGGAAATCTTGGGATCGGCTGGCGATCTGGATCAGGCGACCTTCTGGAATACCTTGTTTCTGACGACCTCTTGGTACCGATGATCTGTTCTGACCAGGTCGTCAACGATCATCTTGACTTGAAAAGCGTCGATCTGCTCATCGGTATATTGATCGCCGATTGCCGGAATTTTCGTCGGATCGAGTGACGATCCCCTCAGACGCCATTCATAGTCGTCGAAATCCATGTAACCGCCAACCTTGAGCAGTTTGTCGCACAAGAAGTAGTTCAAAGCGTCGACTGCGACCGTGTGCGCGCCGTCGAGAAAGCAATAATCATAGATCGGAGCGCCCTCATACTGCCTGATCAGCTTCATGAGAGACCAGTTGTAGGAATCGTTGAACTTCTGGGTGTTGCCGAAATATGAGATCTTGTTGGGGTAGGCGCTGAGCTTTGTCTCCGCGCGCTGGACCGCATCGTTGAAATCGAAAAGATGCAGCTCACACTCGGGAAACAGCTGGCAGACGTTTCTTGCGGTATCCGCCATGTAGATTCCAAATTCGGCGTAACGGAACGGCTGCTCCCGGCCGAAAACGGTTTTCATGAACTCGTAGGTGCCTGTCGTCCCCTGAACGCCGACGACGAGCTTCTTGGGATACCAATCCTGCATTTTGCGCAATCCCTCCCGCTACCTTAGGGTGAAGGGTACCGCCCACAGAAATATGCGGCAACTTACCATCCTTCATCGCGGCCATGTCGAAAGGCGCCACTCCGGAACCGGAACGCATACAGCAGTTACTTTCGACGGAACCGCCGTCGGCCCGCATCCGATGCGCAGCTCTCGCCCACGCAAGCGCGCTCAGGACACCACCGGCCCCTTTGCGCCGAGCGTGACCTGCACGATCTCGGGCGGCACGCCGAGGCGGAACGGCATGATGCTGCAGCCGAGGCCGCCGGAGACGACGACGTCGCATTTCAGCTTGATATGGCCATAGGCGAGCCGCATGCCGTGCTTCACCGGCACCGCCGGCGACCAGCCGAGCAACCGGACCTGCCCACCATGGGTGTGGCCGGACAGCTGCAACGCGACGCGCGAGGGCACCCGGAGCGCGACGTCGGGCTCATGCGCGAGCAGGATCACCGGCGCGTCGTCCGTGACCTTGGCAAGCGTCGCGTTGAGATCGTCGACGCCGATGCGCGAGACCTGGCGATAGGGCCGCGCCGCCATGAAGGCGAGCTGGTCGCCGAGACCGGCGAGCCAGAACGGACGACCGTCCTTGGCGAGCCGCACCGCGTCGTTCTCGTAGACCGGAATCCCCGCCCCCTCCAGCGCGCGGCGCGCGAGCGGGATGCCGCGCCCCAGGCGCTGTACCGCCTTGTCTTCCCAGTAGTCGTGGTTGCCGAGCACGGCGTGTACGCCGAGCGGCGCCTTCAGGCCCTTCAGCACCGCGGCCCAGTCGGAGGCCGGAATGAAGCGGGTGACGTGGCGCAGCCCGGCGACATAGTCGCCGAGCAGCACGATGATGTCGGGGTT
Organism: Bradyrhizobium sp. USDA 4503; assembly: GCF_054055815.1. NCBI lineage: Bacteria > Pseudomonadati > Pseudomonadota > Alphaproteobacteria > Hyphomicrobiales > Nitrobacteraceae > Bradyrhizobium > Bradyrhizobium sp. USDA 4503. Next base: position 6,880,310 of record NZ_JBSRXS010000001.1, on the reverse strand, counting down.
CAGACCGTTCGTCCGCTCGACGATCTCAGCGATGCGATCGAGCGACATCCAGGGATCGCAGGCGTGGATGTCGGCGAGCGCGGCGATCTTGAGCGGAAAATCCGCCGGCCATTGCCGCGGTGACAGATCGTAGCGCGTGAGCGCGAGGCGGACGACCGGCTCGCTCAAGCCATAGGCCGCGGTCGAAGCGGTGGCGGCGGTCAATCCGCCGAACCCGCGCAGAAAATGACGACGTGAAATCATGGACGTGTGATCGGTGATGCCTGGCGCTTGTCGAAAACACTCTGGGCTATCATAGGCCCTTTGATTGGAGCGAAATTGGGCCGTGCTTGTGCAGACGGCCTGCAGAGATGCCGCAATGGTTAGCAGGCAAGGTTACCGGCGGCGCGACGCGCCGCATCAACACGTCTCTTCACGTCTTCGAGAGCGGAGGGCTTTTGTTCGAGCATGAAAACCGCTTCGCCCTCTTCCGGATCATGCGTCAATCCTCGTCGCCATTGCCGCCGAACAGGCCGAACTGCGAGGGGTCGCGGTTCGGCTCGGCGAGGCCGAGATGGCGGAAGGCATGCGAGGTCAGGAGCCGGCCACGCGGAGTACGCTGCAGATAGCCGCACTGGATCAGATAGGGCTCGATGATGTCCTCGATCGCATCGCGCGGCTCCGACAGCGCCGCCGCCATGGTCTCGACGCCGACCGGCCCGCCGCCATAGTTCAACGCGATGGTGGTGAGATAGCGCCGGTCCATCGCGTCTAACCCGACGCTGTCCACCTCGAGCGCGCTCAACGCCCGGTCAGCGATGCCGCGGTCGACGGAATCGGCATCGGCGGCGGAGGCAAAGTCGCGCACCCGGCGCAGCAGGCGGCCGGCGATGCGCGGCGTGCCGCGGGCGCGGCGCGCGATCTCATTTGCGCCATCAGGACTCATGCCGATATTGAGCACGCGGGCACCGCGGGTGACGATCTTCTCGAGCTCTTCCTCGGTGTAGAAATTGAGCCGGATCGGAATGCCGAAGCGGTCGCGCAACGGATTGGTGAGCAGGCCTGCGCGCGTCGTCGCGCCGACCAGCGTGAACTTCGACAATTCGATCTTGACCGAGCGCGCCGCCGGACCCTCGCCGATGATCAGGTCGAGCTGGAAATCCTCCATCGCGGGATAGAGCACTTCCTCGACCGCCGGGCTGAGGCGATGGATCTCGTCGATGAACAGCACGTCGCGTTCTTCGAGATTGGTCAGCAGCGCCGCGAGATCGCCGGCCTTCGCAATGACAGGGCCGGAGGTGGCACGAAAGCCGACGCCGAGCTCACGCGCGACGATCTGCGCCAGCGTGGTCTTGCCGAGGCCGGGGGGACCGACGAACAGCACGTGATCGAGCGCCTCGCCGCGTTTCTTCGCAGCCTCGATGAAGATCGAGAGATTCTTGCGCGCCTGGGCCTGACCGACGAACTCCGTCAGCGACTGCGGCCGCAGCGCGGTGTCACCGACATCGTCGGAGCGGCGTTCAGGCGAGACCATGCGCGAGGGCGTATTCATGATGCGAGACTAACACGAGATTGTTCTCCCTCTCCCCGCTCTTGCGGGGTGAGGGGCTGCTTCCGCGAGCGCAATGTGTGTCGAGACCTGTACCCCCTCACCCGGATCGCATCTGCGATGCGATCCGACCTCTCCCCGCAAGCGGGGCGAGGTGAAGAACAGAGGCGCTCCAATCCACTGATCACTTCGACAGTTCCTTCAACCCCAGCCGGATCAGCTGCGCGGTCTCGGCCTTCTCACCGGCGCTGCGCGAGGCGGCGGCGATGGCGGCGGCGGCCTGCGGCTGGCCGTAGCCGAGATTGACCAGCGCCGAGATCGCGTCGGTGACAGGACGCGGCGCGCGGTTGTTGTCGATCGCGCCTGACAGTTGCACCACCGCGGGATCGACATCGGCAAAGCCTGGCGCCTTGTCCTTCAATTCGCTGACGATGCGCTCGGCGACCTTCGGCCCGACTCCCGGCGTCCGCGCCACCGCCGCCTTGTCGCGCAGCGCGATGGCGTTGGCGAGATCGGTCGGCGGCAGCGTGCCGAGCACCGCGAGCGCGACCTTGGCGCCGACCCCCTGCACGGTCTGCAGCAGGCGAAACCATTCGCGCTCGTGATCGGTGCGAAAGCCGAACAGTTTGATCTGATCCTCGCGGACATAGGTCTCGATCGAGAGCACGGCGGCGCCGCCTGGCGACGGCAACGCCTGCAACGTGCGGCCCGCGCAGTGCACCTGATAGCCGACGCCGCCGACGTCGAGGATCACGTAATCCTCGCCATAGGAATCGATCAGGCCCTTCAGCTTGCCGATCATAGGCTCGCCACCCTGAGCCGCAGCGCGGTGCTCTGGCGGTGATGGGCGTGGGTGATCGCGACCGCGAGCGCGTCCGCGGCGTCGGCGGACGGCGGCTCGGCTTTCGGCAGCAGGATCTTCAGCATCACCTGGATCTGGTTCTTCTCGGCATGTCCGGCGCCGACCACGGTCTTCTTGACCTGGTTCGGCGCGTATTCGGCGACCGAGATACCGAACATTGCGGGCGCCAGCATGGCGACGCCGCGCGCCTGGCCGAGCTTCAGGGTGGCAACGCCGTCCTTGTTGACGAAGGTCTGCTCGACCGCCGCCTCCGCAGGCTTGTAATCGCCGAGCACGGCGGCCAGCCCCTCATGGATTGCAAGCAGCCGGCTCGCCAGCGGCAGATCGTCCGGCGGCTCGACCGAACCGCAGGCGATATAGACGAGACGATTGCCTTCGGTCTCGATCACCCCCCAGCCGGTGCGGCGGAGACCCGGATCGATACCGATGATGCGGACGGGAGAGCGAATCGGCTGGGATGTCATGGGCTAGTGATACCGCCTGCGCCGGGAGAACGAAACACAAACGGAGCCTCATCCCCTGCCGCGGTCGTCGTACTCGACCCACTTGTCATCCCCGCCTAGTGCGCAATTGCGCACGGGAGCGGGGGATCCAGTACGCCGCGGCTTCTCGGATCAAATGCATGTCTCTGGAATGCTGGGTCGCCCGGTCCAGCCGGGCGACGACAGCAGTGCAAGCGACTAGCCGCCCATCTTCGCGATCAGCGCGTCGGACACCTCGAAATTGGCGAACACGTTCTGCACGTCGTCATGCTCGTTGAGCAGGTCCATCAGCTTCAGCAGCTTTTCGCCGGTCTCGTCGTCGACCGAAACGGTGTTCTGCGGCTTCCAGGTCAGCGCCGCCTTGCGCGGCTCGCCGAACTTCGCTTCCAGCGCTTTTGCGACTTCGCGGAAAGTGTCCTGCGAGGCGTAGACCTCGTGGCCGCCTTCGCTGGAGACCACGTCGTCGGCGCCGGCCTCGATCGCGGCGTCCAGCATGGCGTCGTCGGAGGCGACCTTGGCGTCGTATTCGATGATGCCGGTGCGGTCGAACATGAAGGCGACCGAGCCGGTTTCGCCGAGATTGCCGCCCGACTTGGTGAAGAAGGAGCGGATATCGGAAGCGGCGCGGTTGCGGTTGTCGGTCAGCGCCTCGACGATGACGGCGACGCCGCCGGGGCCATAGCCCTCGTAGCGGATCTCGTCATAGTTCTCGCCCTCATTGCCCGCGGCCTTCTTGATGGCACGGTCGATATTGTCCTTGGGCATGTTCTCGGCGCGGGCCGCGACCACGGCGGCGCGCAGCCGCGGATTCATCGCCGGGTCCGGGGTGCCGAGCTTGGCCGCCACGGTGATTTCGCGGGCCAGCTTGCCGAAAAGCTTCGACTTCTGGGCATCCTGCCGGCCCTTGCGGTGCATGATGTTCTTGAATTGGGAATGGCCGGCCATGCGACGTCTCTTCGGAGCTTAGGGTCTGAACAGGGATGGAAAACGCGGCCTTATAGGCCCCTCACGGTCAAAATCAAAGGATCGGCGGGGCCCTCCGGCAGAGGAATACTACCGCAAGCCGGAATATGAGGCACTTGTTAACCATGACTTCATGCCCGGGTGCGAGGATCGCCCCGTCCCGCCGCAACTTTCCACAGCCCCCAAAGAGCCCACATGGCGTTCGGTTTGTTTCGAAAGCAAGTGCCGGAGCCGGCTGCGCCGGCCGTCGCGCCGCAGGTTCCAACCGCGGCCGCAACCCTTGAGGTCTCAGCCGAGACTGATTCGGCCAAGGATTCATCCAAGGATTCCTCCAAGGAGATCCTGGAATTGCTGGAACTCGAGCTCGGCGCGATGATCCGCCAGCTCGAACGCGCCGCGAGCTCGGTCGCCGACGGCGCCGAGGCGACGGCAGCCAAGCTCGCCACGATCCGCACCCGCACCGACGCGCTGACCGGCCGCAGCAGCGATGCGCAGAGCACCGCGACGACGTTCTCGCAAGCCGCCGACCGCTTCACCCACTCCGCCGAGGGCATCGGGGCACAGGTGCGCAGCGCGAGCCAGCTCGCCGACGACGCCGCGGCCGCGGCGCGCGAGGCCACCGCCAATGTCGATCGCCTGCGCGAATCCTCGGCCGCGATCGGCAACGTCGTCAATCTGATCGCACAGATCGCGCGGCAGACCACGCTGCTCGCGCTGAACTCGACGATCGAGGCGGCGCGCGCCGGTGCCGCCGGCAAGGGCTTTGCGGTGGTCGCAACCGAGGTCAAGGCGCTGGCGGTGCAGACCCAGAGCGCGACCGAGGAGATCACCCGCAAGATCGAGGCGTTGCAGAAGGACGCCACCGGATCGGCCGACGCGGTGCATCGCATCTCCCAGGCGATCGAAAAGATCCGCCCGGTGTTCGAGAACGTCAACGGCGCGGTTGCCGAGCAGAATGAAATCACCGGCGAGATGGGCCAGAACGCCGCCTCCGCCTCGCACTTCATCGTCTCGGTCGGCACCAGCGCCGGCGAGATCGACAGTGCAACGCGCGAAGCCGCCGCGCATGGCGACAATGTCGCCAGGGCCGGCAAGGCGGTGACTGCATTCGCGCAGAAGCTGAAAGCGCGCTGCGCGGTGCTGCTGCGCCAGGACGAGCGCGGCGATCCGCGCAAGAACGAGCGCCTGCCCTGCAGCCTAAAGATCGAGATCACGACCGCGCGCGGCATCGTCACCGCACCGGTCTACGAAATCGCGATGGACGGCATTCTGATCGGCGGACCCGATGCCGGGAAGCTGCCGGTGCAGGAGACCCTGAACGCGACATTGCAGGAGATCGGCGCCTGCCGGATCCGGGTCGGCGAGCGCTCCAAGGCAGGCAGCCAGGCCCGCTTCGAGGCGGCAACGGCCGAGCTGCGCGAAAAAATCGAAGACCGGATGTGGGCGATCCACGAGGAGAACGCCGAGCTCGTCACCCGCGCGATCGAAGCCGGCAGCACGCTGAGCAAGATGTTCGAGAACGGGCTGGCGAGCGGCGCGATTACAATCGCCGACATGTTCGACACCGACTATGTCGAGATCGCAGGCACCAACCCGGTGCAGTACCGCACCAAAATGCTGGACTGGGCGGAGCGCACCCTGCCGGCGTTCCAGGACGCATTCCTCGCCAGGGACAAGCGAATGGCATTCTGCGTGATGATCGACCAGAACGGCTATCTGCCGGTCCACAACAAGCTCTACTCGCAGCCGCAGCGGCCGGGCGACGTGGCATACAACACCGCCAACAGCCGCAACCGCCGCATCTTCAACGACGCCGCGGGCCTCGCCGCCGGCCGCAACCAGCGCGCCTATCTGATCCAGACCTATGCGCGCGACATGGGAGGCGGCAACACGGTGATGATGCGCGAGATCGACGTACCGATCCGCGTGCGCGGCCGGCACTGGGGCGGGTTCCGCACCGCCTACAAGCTTTGAACGCTTCGTAGCGACAAAAGGCCCGAGTGCGCGCTCAGGCAAGACCGGCAGCGCGAATCACGCTTTAGGGTTGGAATGGGGAATGCTGCGGCGGCCGACAGGCCGCTGTAACGGAGGAAGCGTCGACATGTCGGCCGCGCAGCTTGCAGTTCTGGATACGTCATCGGACCGAACGCTGGCCGAGCGGCTGGTGGACCAGCTCGCCGACCGCATCGGCGGCCTGGGGGTGGAACTCGCCGACATCGCCGGCAACGTCCAGGAGGTCGCGAACCGCGTCAGCAGCCAATCCGAGCGCTTCCATCATTTGCAGACGACGGCCGAGACGATGGTCGCCGCCAATCACGACATCGCCAACGCATCGCAGGCGGTGCAAACGACCGCATCCGCCGCGGTCGGCCAGATCGCGGAGTCCCGCCATGTGGTCGAGACGGCGGTCAACCATATTGCAGAGCTCGTCGCGGCGGTCGGACGGATCGAGGCGCGGCTCGCCGCCGTCGGCTCCGCGCTGAGCCAGGTCGCCAAGGTTTCCGGTTCGATCGAGGCGATCGCCAAGCAGACCAATCTGCTGGCGCTCAACGCCACCATCGAGGCGGCGCGCGCCGGCAATGCGGGCCGCGGCTTTGCCGTGGTCGCGAGCGAGGTCAAGAACCTTGCGGAAGCAACCCGCCAGGCGACGCATCAGATTTCCGACACCGTGCGCGATCTCGACGGCCAGATCGGCAGCCTGATCGGCGAGAGCAGCGATGCCTCGTTGCGCGCCAAGAGCGCCGGCGAAGGCGCCCAGCAGATTTCGGGCATCATCATGCGCGTGCAGGAAGGCTTCTCATCCGTCGGCGCCGAGATCGGCAGCGTGGCGCGCGCCGCGACCTCCAATCTCGGCCATTGCGACAGCGTGATCGCGGAGCTGAACGAGCTGGCGAAGGGCGTCGATCTCTCCTCGCGCGACCTCAAGCACGCCGACAGCCGCGTCGCGAAACTGCTCGAGCTCTCCGAGAGCCTGATCGTGACCATCGCCGACAGCGGCGTGGAGACCAGCGACACGCCGCTGATCCGCGTCGTGATCGACACCGCAAGGCAGATCTCGGAGCTGTTCGAGAATGCCGTGGCGCGCGGCGAGGTCACGCTCGCGCAATTGATGGACGAGAATTATCGCGAGATCGCCGGCACCAATCCGAAGCAGTACCTGACCGACTACGTCGCCTTCACCGACCGCGTGCTGCCCGCGATCCAGGATCCGATCCAGAAGAGCGATCCGCGCATCGTGTTCTGCGTCGCCTGGGCGCGCAGCGGCTATCTGCCGACCCACAATCCGAACTACCGGCAGCCACAGGGGCCGGACCCGGTCTGGAACAACGCCAATTGCCGCAACCGCCGCCTGTTCAACGACCGCGCGGTGAGCAAGGTCGCAGCCAACAAAAAACCGTTCCTGCTGCAGACCTATCGCCGCGACATGGGCGGCGGCAATTTCGTGCTGATGAAGGACCTGTCATCGCCGATCGTCGTGAACGGCCGCCACTGGGGCGCATTCCGGATGGGTTTTCGGCAGTCGTAGTTCGTAGCCCGGATGCAGCGAAGCGCAATCCGGATCAATGCGACCGCGGAGAGATTCCCGGATTTCGTTTCGCTGCATCCGGGCTACGGCAACCTCACTTCACCCAAAACCCCGGCACCGCAGGCTCGAGCCGCCCGCCGGCGCGCACCGGCGCGACCTTCACCGCGAGCCCGGTCGCATCGTCGGTCTCGACCGCGATGCCGCTCAGTGTTGCCACGCCGCCCGCCGGCTCGAAACGGCCGGAGGGAATGCCGGTGAGGAAGCGCTGCAGCGGCTCCTCCTTCTGCATGCCGATCACCGAGTCATAGTCGCCGGTCATGCCGGCATCGCTCATATAGGCGGTGCCGCCCGGCAGCACCTGATGATCGGCGGTCGGCACGTGGGTATGGGTACCGACCACGAGGCTGACGCGGCCGTCGCAGAAGAAGCCGACGCCCTGCTTCTCGCTGGTCGCCTCGGCATGGAAATCGAGCACGATGGCATCACAGCCCTCGCGCAGCGGGCAGGCCTCGAGCTCGCGCTCGATGGCGCTGAACGGATCGTTCGAGGACGGCTCCATGAAGACGCGGCCGATCGCGTTGAGGACCAGCGCGCGCTTGCCGCTCTTGGTATCGACCAGCGTGGCGCCGCGGCCGGGCGAATGGCGCGGAAAATTCAGCGGGCGGATCAGGCGCGGCGCGCGCTCGATGAAGACCAGCGCCTCCTTCTGATTCCAGGCGTGGTTGCCGAGCGTGATCGCATCGGCGCCGGCGTCGAGCAGCTCCTGATAGATCGCCTCGGTGATGCCGAAGCCGCCGGCGGAATTCTCGCCATTGACGACCACGAGATCGAGCGACCAGTCCCTGATCATGCCGGGAAGGTGGTCGGCGATGGCGGTGCGGCCGGTCCTGCCGACGACGTCACCAACGAAGAGAATTCGCAAGGCTAGCTACTCCGGAAATCGAACGTCTTGCGCTCCGTTAGCACAAAATCAAGCGGGACGTCGTGCGACAGCGCCGGAATCGCCTTGGTTTCCTGTGCAGCAAAGGCAAGTCCGACCCCGATTACATGCTTGGCCTTGCGCAGATGCGCGAAGGTATAGTCGTAATAACCGGCGCCGTAGCCGATGCGGTGACCGAGCTTGTCGAATGCCGCGAGCGGCACCAGCATCACGTCCGGATGCACCTCGGCGGCGGCCGGCGACGGCTCGGGAATGCCGAGCGGCCCAAGCATCAGCCGGTCCTGCGGCGACCAGCTGCGGAAGGTCAGCGACTGGCCGCGCGCATTGATGCAGGGCAGCGCGAGCCGCGCGCCCTTGTCGGCAAGCTTCTTCATCAACGGCGCCGGATCGAGCTCGCTGCGGATCGGCGCATAGCCCGAGACGATCATGCCCAGCGCGATCTCGAACGGCGCGCCGCGCTTGGCGAGCACTTCGGCAGCCGTCGCGCGCTGCTCGTCGCTCAGCGCATCGCGCTTGGCGAGAGCAAGTGCCCGGAGCTCGGCCTTCGATGGAGATGCGTGCATGATCCATCTTCCGCTGTCGTCGTCCGCGACAACGGACGATCCATCATTCCAGAGACGCTAGCTTTCGTTAAGGCCAGGCCGCGGCGCGCTGGACGCCCCGTCTCGCGGGGCACAACACTGCTAGACAATTCAACCGCCGCAGCGCGACGACAAGGCAACAGCAAAAATCAGTGCGAAGCCGCAGAGGCCGTTGGAGCGCTCGATCCCGGAGTTCCCTACGAAAGTAGGTGGGCACCATATGTCCGGGTCCACGGACCCGGCCAGGGACAGTTCCCTAAAGGATCGATAAGGCCCCGGGGATATATGGCTCCTGACGCACGACGCAGCTTCGCGGAGGCTAATCTAGCCATCGTTGCCCCAATCCGCCAGCGGTAAGGAAGACGCAGCCGAGACTCATGCACTTCTCTCCACCCTCCCCTGGAGGGGGAGGGTCGGTACGCATGAAGCGTAGCGGAATGCGAACCGGGGTGGGGCGATCTCTCAACGCGGGCACTACACGTGTGGAAAGACCGTCACCCCACCTCGCCGCTCATTTCATGAGCGTCGATCCTCCCCCTCCAGGGGAGGATACGATTCACCCGATGCCGGAAAATATAGATCACCCGATCGCGATGCCGCCGCCGATGGTGCGGTTGAGCACCTGCGTGGTGCGCTCGATCCGCTCCGCGGCGGCGTTGAGCGCGTTGGAGACCGCGGTCTGGGTCGCGCGGGCGCGGTCGATGGCGGCAACGCGCGCGTTACGCAGCTGCTCGACCTCTTCCTCGAGGCTGCGGATGCGTGCGCTGGCGTCAACCAGTTCGTCGCAGGCGGTGAGCGCCGCCATCACCGTCAGCCGCGCATCGCCGATTTCGCCGAACTTGCCGCGCAGCGATTCCACGCGCTGCTGGAGATTTTCCGCGAGCTTCAGGAGCCGCACCTCCTGGCCCTCCTCGCAGGCCATCCGGTATTGCCGGCCATTGATGGTGACGTTGATGTGGCTCATCTGCTGTCTCCGCCGTCGAGCACGGCGCGAATGCTGCCGATTGCCGCGTCGAGTTTTTCCGCGATCTCGCGATTGGCGCGCTCGAGCTTGCGCGTCTTCACCAGCGATCCGTCGAGTTCGTCGGCAAGCCTGGAGCGATCGGCGCCGAGCGCCTGGATGCGGCTCGCCAATTCGTTCTCGTCGCGGTCGGCCTCGCGGCGCCGCTCCACCGAGCTCTCCAGCGCATCAAGCGCAGCCATCAGCCGCTTTGTCGCAGCATCGATATCGGCAAGCGGTGCCTCGGTATTGCCAGACCCGTTGGCGAGACGATCACTCATGACACGCGGCGTGGACCTTTCAAGTCGGTTGGCTTGGTAGCCTGCGGAAGACAGGCCTGCCGCACGGCAAAACAGGCGGTTCGGCAAGCGTTTACGGGACGAAATTTACGTGGCAAGCGAGCCCAGCGCAACGGCGGCGCAGAACTATGCACCGTTGAATGAAATAGGGCGATTTCGGGCAACTTTTCCCCGTTTTGAGGCGTTCCATCGCCTTGGACTTGCGGAATTGAGGTGCTAATCCAGCCCCCAACCCGTAAGGCCATCCACGCGCGTATCGCGGCTGCCCGCCCGATGCGTCCAGCATCAGCTCCTCATTTTAGGCGGACTTTTCATCATGACGCAGGTCGATCACACCCGTATGGCCAATGCGATCCGTGGCCTTGCCATGGACGCCGTCGAAAAGGCGAATTCCGGCCATCCCGGCCTGCCGATGGGCGCCGCCGACATCGCGACCGTCCTGTTCACGAAATTCCTGAAATTCGATGCGGCCGACACGGCGTGGCCCGATCGCGACCGCTTCGTGCTCTCGGCCGGCCATGGCTCGATGCTGCTCTATTCGTTGCTGTACCTCACCGGCAACAAGGACATGACGCTCGACCAGCTCAAGCATTTCCGCCAGCTCGGATCGCTGACACCGGGACACCCCGAGAACTTCCACACCAAGGGCATCGAGACCACCACCGGTCCGCTCGGCCAGGGCATCGCGACCGCGGTCGGCATGGCGCTCGCCGAGAAGATGCTGGCCGCCGAGTTCGGCAAGAAGATCGTCAACCACCACACCTATGTGCTTGCCTCCGACGGCGACCTGATGGAGGGCATCTCGCAGGAAGCGATCGCGCTCGCCGGTGTCTGGCGGCTCAACAAGATGATCGTGCTGTACGACGACAACGGCATCTCGATCGACGGCCCGACCTCGATCTCCGATTCCGTCGATCAGGTGAAGCGCTTCAAGTCCGCAGGCTGGGCCGCCGAATTGATCGACGGCCACGATCCGCAGGCGATTGCCGCTGCAATCACCCGCGCGCAGAAATCCAACAAGCCCTCGATGATCGCCTGCAAGACCACGATCGGGTACGGCGCGCCGCACAAGGCCGGCACCGCCAAGGCGCATGGCGAAGCGCTCGGCGCCGACGAGCTCAAGGCGGCCAAGGAGAAGCTCGGCATCTCGCTCGAGCCGTTCTCGGTGCCCGACGATGTGCTGAAGGCCTGGCGCGAGGCAGGCGCCCGCGGCGCCGCCGAGCACAAGGCTTGGGACGAGCAGTTCGCGCAGCTCGGCAGCCGCAAGCGCGCCGAGTTCGAACGCCGCATTCGCCACGAGCGGCCGCAGTCGCTCGCCAAGGGGCTGCGCGCCTTCAAGAAGGGACTCCTGGAAAATCCGCTCAACGTCGCGACCCGCAAATCGTCGGAAGCCGCGATCGAGGTGATTGCGGCTGCGATGCCGATGGAATTCGTCGCCGGCTCCGCCGACCTCACCGGCTCCAACAACAACAAGGCGAAGTCGGCGACGGCGTTCGGCGCCAAGACGCCGAAGGGTCGCTTCATCCATTACGGCGTCCGCGAGCACGGCATGGCGGCGTGCCTCAACGGCATCTTCCTGCATGGCGGCTTCGCGCCGAACGGCGCCACCTTCCTGGTATTCACCGACTACGCGCGCGGCGCGATGCGGCTGTCGGCGCTGATGGGCACCGGCGTCGTCTATGTCATGACCCATGACTCGATCGGCCTCGGCGAGGACGGCCCGACGCACCAGCCGGTCGAGCATCTCTCCGCGCTCCGCGCGATGCCCAACATGCGCGTGTTCCGTCCCTGTGACGCGGTCGAGACCGCCGAGTGCTGGGAACTGGCGCTCAACCGCGTCGACGGACCGACGGTGCTGGCGCTGACTCGCCAGAACCTGCCGCAGCTCCGCACCACGGCGCCGAACGACAACCCGTGCAGCCACGGCGCCTATGAGCTGGTCGCGGCGCAGGGTGACGCAAAAGTGTCATTGTTCGCGTCGGGTTCCGAGGTCCAGATCGCGGTCGAGGCGCAGAAGCAGCTCGCCGGACGCGGCATCGCGACGCGGGTGGTCTCGGTCCCGTCGCTGGAATTGCTGCTGGCACAGCCCGCCGAACGGCAAAATGCCATTATCGGCAACGCCCCAGTCAAGATCGCGATCGAGGCCGCGGTGCGCTGGGGCTGGGATGCCGTGATCGGCCATGACGGCGAATTCATCGGCATGCACGGATTCGGCGCCAGCGCCCCGGCGAAGGACCTTTTCCCGCATTTCGGCATTACTGCTGAAGCCGTCGTTAACGCTGCCACGAAGCGCGTCTGACGCTGGCCTGACACCTGTCGGCCAAGGTTGAGCTTGTCGCAAAAAAGGATTACCTAAGCTCCATCTTTTCCGTACGCGCCCGGCCGAACCGGGCGTTCCGCCGTAAAAACCTCGTGGGAGCGCTCCCGCGGGGCTGACAACAGCATTAGAGGAGACGAGCATGGCAATCCGCGTCGCGATCAACGGGTTTGGGCGTATCGGCCGCAACATTCTGCGCGCCATCGCCGAGTCCGGCCGCAAGGACATCGAGGTGGTCGGCATCAACGACCTCGGCCCGGTCGAGACCAACGCACACCTGCTGCGCTTCGATTCCGTGCACGGCCGCTTCCCCGGCACCGTCACGGTCGACGGCGACACGATCAGCCTCGGCGACAACAAGATCAAGGTTTCGGCCGAGCGCGATCCCTCCAAGCTGCCGTGGAAGGCGCTCGGCGTCGACGTCGCGCTGGAATGCACCGGCATCTTCACCGCGAAGGACAAGGCCTCCGCGCACCTCACAGCCGGCGCCAAGCGCGTGCTGGTCTCGGCGCCCGCCGACGGTGCTGACGCCACCATCGTCTACGGCGTCAACCACGACACGCTGACCAAGGATCACCTGGTGATCTCGAACGGCTCCTGCACCACCAACTGCCTCGCGCCGGTCGCCAAGGTCCTGAACGACACCGTCGGCATCGAGACCGGCTTCATGACCACGATCCATGCCTATACCGGCGACCAGCCGACGCTCGACACCCTGCACAAGGATCTCTATCGCGGCCGCGCTGCGGCGATGTCGATGATCCCGACCTCGACCGGTGCCGCGAAGGCGATCGGCCTCGTGCTGCCCGAGCTGAAGGGCAAGCTCGACGGCGTCTCGGTCCGCGTTCCGACCCCGAACGTTTCCGTGATCGACCTCAAGATCGTCGCCAAGCGCGCAACCGACGTCAAGGAGATCAACGAGGCGATGAAGCGTGCGTCCGAGCAGCAGCTCAAGGGCATCCTCGGCTACACCAACGCGCCGAACGTCTCGATCGACTTCAACCACGATCCGCACTCGTCGACCTTCCACATGGACCAGACCAAGGTGCAGAACGGCAACTTCGTGCGCGTGATGTCCTGGTACGACAATGAGTGGGGCTTCTCGAACCGTATGGCGGACACCGCCGTCGCGATCGGCAAGCTGGTTTAAGTTCGACTGTTCGCGATGCCCGGCTCACCGCCGGGCATCTGCGTGTTTGCCGCTCCGTCATTCCGGGATGGTCCGCAGGACCAGACCCGGAATCTCGAGATTCCCCGATGCGCAATTGCGCATCTGAGGTTCGATGCTCCGCATCGCCCCGGAATGACCCCAGGAGTTCGACACCCCCCATGACAAAATCGTTCCGCACCCTCGACGACGTCAACGTGAAGGGCAAGCGCGTGCTGCTGCGCGTCGACCTCAACGTCCCCATGGAAAATGGCCGCGTCACCGACGCCACCCGGCTCGAGCGCGTGGCCCCCACCATCACCGAAATATCCGACAAGGGCGGCAAGGTGATCCTGCTGGCCCATTTCGGCCGCCCCAAGGGACGCGATCCCAAGGAATCGCTGAAGCCGGTCGCGGAAGCGCTGTCGAAAGTGATCAAGCGCCCGGTGGCCTTCGCCGAGGACTGCATCGGCGAGCCCGCGGCCGCCGCTGTCGGGGCTCTCAAGGACGGCGACATCCTCTGCCTGGAAAACACGCGTTTCCATAAGGAGGAAGAGAAGAACGACGCCGGCTTCGTTGCAGAGCTCGCCAAGCTCGGCGACATCTGGGTCAACGACGCCTTCTCCGCCGCGCATCGCGCCCACGCCTCGACCGAAGGCCTCGGCCACAAGCTGCCGGCCTATGCCGGCCGCACCATGCAGGCCGAGCTCGATGCGCTCGGCAAGGCGCTGGAAGCGCCGACCAAGCCGGTGATCGCGATCATCGGCGGCGCCAAGGTCTCGACCAAGATCGACCTCCTGGAAAATCTCGTGAGCAAGGTCGACGCGCTGGTGATCGGCGGCGGCATGGCCAACACCTTCCTGCACGCGCAGGGCGTCGCCGTCGGCAAGTCGCTCGCCGAAAAGGATCTTGCCCCGACCGCGCTGCGGATCATGGAGAAGGCCAACGCGGCCAACTGCGCCATCATCCTCCCCGTCGACGCTGTCGTCGCCAACCAGTTTGCCGCCAACGCGCCGTCCCATGCCTATGGCCTCGATGCGATCCCGGCCGACGGCATGATCCTCGACGTCGGTCCGCAATCGATCGCGCGCATCCATGCCGCGATTGACGACGCGGCGACGCTGGTCTGGAACGGCCCGCTCGGCGCCTTCGAGCTGACGCCGTTCGACCGCGGCACCGTGGTATCGGCCAAACATGCCGCCGAACGCACCAAGGCCAGGAAGCTGATCTCGGTCGCCGGCGGCGGCGACACCGTCGCGGCGCTGAACCAGGCGGGCGTGGGCGGCGATTTTTCCTACGTCTCGACCGCGGGCGGCGCGTTTCTTGAATGGATGGAAGGCAAGCCGCTGCCGGGCGTCGAAGTTCTGAAAAACCGTTGATCCAGAGCATGATCCGGAAAGGTGTGAAGCGGGTTTCCGAAGAGATCATGCTCAAACAAAGAGCAAAAGCGCGATGAAAATGAGCTCATCGCGCTTCACATCCACGAACTTGCACTACAGGGAGAAATGGAATGGCTCGCATAACGTTGCGGCAACTGCTCGACCACGCGGCCGAGCATGATTACGGCGTACCTGCCTTCAACATCAACAACATGGAACAGGCGCTGTCGATCATGGCGGCAGCCTCCGAGGTCGACGCGCCCGTCATCATCCAGGCTTCGCGCGGCGCGCGGTCCTACGCCAACGACGTCATGCTCAAGCACATGATGGACGCCGTCACCGAGATCTACCCGCAGATCCCGGTCTGCGTGCATCTCGACCACGGCAACGAGCCCGCCACCTGCATGACCGCGATCCAGGCCGGCTTCACCTCGGTCATGATGGACGGCTCGCTGAAGGCCGACGGCAAGACCCCCGGCGACTGGGACTACAATGTCGGCGTCACCAAGACCGTGACCGGCATGGCCCATCTCGGCGGCATCTCGGTGGAAGGCGAGCTCGGCGTGCTCGGCTCGCTCGAGACCGGCATGGGCGACAAGGAAGACGGCCATGGCGCCGAGGGCAAGCTGTCGCACGACCAGCTGCTGACCAACCCGGACGAGGCCGTGAAGTTCGTCAAGGAAACCAAGGTCGACGCGCTGGCGATCGCGATGGGCACCTCGCACGGCGCCTACAAGTTCACCCGCAAGCCCGACGGCAACATCCTCGCCATGAACGTGATCGAGGAAATCCATCGCAAGCTGCCGAACACGCATCTCGTCATGCACGGCTCCTCGTCGGTACCGCAGGAGCTGCAGGAGATCATCAACGCCAATGGCGGCAAGATGAAGCCGACCTGGGGCGTGCCGGTCGCCGAGATCCAGCGCGGCATCAAGAACGGTGTGCGCAAGATCAACATCGACACCGACAACCGGATGGCGATGACCGGCCAGATCCGCAAGGTGCTGAAGGACAATCCGGAAGAGTTCGATCCGCGTAAATACCTCAAGCCCGCAATGGAGGCGATGACCAAGCTGTGCAAGCAGCGCCTGCAGGAGTTCAACACCGCGGGCCAGGCCAGCAAGATCAAGAAGGTGCTGACCACGGCGGAAATGGCCAAGCGCTACGCCGCGGGCCAGCTCGACCCCAAGGTTGCCTGACGCGTATCTCTCCCTCTCCCCGCCCTTCGCGGGGAGAGGGTTGGGGTGAGGGGCTGCTTCCACGAGCGGCGAATGCGGTTAGACCTGTACCCCCTCACCCGGATTGCATCTAGCGATGCAACATAGCCGAAGCTCGACTTCGGCGTTCTTTGCCGACGGCCGCCGAAGGCGGCCTATGCCTCTCCCCGCAAGCGGGGCGAGGTGAACAGAACAAGCCAAATCTACGCGCGATCTCAGCCGCGACGAACGTTTTCTAGGCATTTGCCCGAGAACCGCCTATTTTGGTTTGCAAAGGCAATGGCTCTGGAGGACGCCCCGATGAACCTCTCCGACCTCAACAAAATCGCGCTTGCCATGGTCACCCCGGGCAAGGGCATTCTCGCCGCCGACGAATCCTCCGGCACCATCAAGAAGCGGTTCGACGCCATCAAGGTCGATTCGACGGAGGACAATCGCCGTGACTATCGCGAGATGCTGTTCCGCTCGCAGGAGGCGATGAGCAAGTACATCTCCGGCGTCATCCTTTACGACGAGACGATCTGGCAGAATGCCAAGGACGGCACGCCGCTGGTCAAGCTGATCGAGCAGGCCGGCGCGATCCCCGGCATCAAGGTCGACGAGGGCACGCAGGCGCTGCCGAACTGCCCAGGCGAACTCGTCACCGTCGGCCTCGACAAGCTCGCCGAGCGGCTGAAGAAATATTACGAGCGCGGTGCGCGCTTTGCGAAGTGGCGGGCGGTGATCGATATCGGACCGCGAATCCCGACCCAGACCGCGATCCGTGCCAACGCCCATGCGCTGGCGCGCTACGCCGCGCTGTGCCAGGCCGCGCAGATCGTCCCGATCGTCGAGCCGGAGGTGCTGATGGACGGCGATCATGACATCGACCGCTGCTACGAGGTGACGCAGCGCGTGCTGAACCGCACCTTCCAGGAATTGCGGGTGCAGCGCGTCGCGCTCGAAGGCATGATCCTGAAGCCGAACATGGCGATCTCGGGCAAGAAGTGCCCGAAGCAAGCGCCGGTGCAGGAAGTCGCCGAGAAGACCATCCGCCTGCTCAAGAGCTGCGTACCGGCCGCGGTGCCCGGCATCGCCTTCCTCTCCGGCGGCCAGAGCGACGAGGAAGCAACCGCCCATCTCGACGCCATGAACAAGATCGGCAATTTGCCCTGGCGGCTGACCTTCTCCTACGGCCGCGCGCTGCAGGCGGCGCCGCAGAAGGTGTGGTCCGGCAAGCCCGACAACGTCCCCGCGGGCCAGCGCGCCTTCTCGCATCGCGCCCGGATGAACGGGCTCGCGAGCACCGGCAATTGGGAAGCCGGCCTCGAGAAACAGGCGGCATAGTTGGCGACCAAGCCCGTTCCGCCGCGGCCGGCGCCGCGCCTCTATCTGGCAACGCCGGCGGTCGATGAGCCCGCTCAGCTTGCGGCCGAGCTCACCGAGCTGCTTGCCGCGGCCGATGTCGCGGCCGTGCTGGTGCGGCTGCGCGAGAGCGATCCGCGCAGCATGATCTCCACCATCAAGGCGCTGGCGCCTGCGATCCAGCACGCCGGCGCGGCGCTGCTGATCGACGGCCATCCCGATATCGTGGCCCGCGCCGGCGCCGACGGCGCGCATCTGACCGGCGTCGCCGCGATGGAAGAGGCGGTGCCGTCGCTGAAACCCGACCGCATTGTCGGCGTCGGCGGGCTCGCGACCCGCCACGATTCCATGGCCGCGGGCGAAGCTGGTGCCGACTATGTGCTGTTCGGCGAGCCCGACGCCAACGGACAGCGGCCCTCGCGCGAGGCCATCGCCGAGCGGCTGGAATGGTGGGACGAATTGTTCGAGCCGCCGTGCGTCGGCTTTGCAACCTCGCGCGAGGAAGCCGAGGCGTTTGCGGCGGCCGGTGCGGATTTCGTGCTGGTCGGAGACTCCATCTGGTCCGATCCGCGCAGCGCCAAGGCGGCGCTTGTCGAGATCGGAGAGGCGATTGCGCGGGCGCATGCCGGCACATTCGGCAAGGCCAAGGCCGACGGAAAGGCCGAGGGATGACGCCGGAATGAAATGCCTGCGTCCGATAGCTGTTGCGCTCGGCTGCACGATGCTGGCGAGCGGCGCGATGGCGCAGCTCTCGATCACGCCGCCGGCACAGACGCTGCCTGCGAAGAAGGAGGCTCCGAAGCCGAAGGTGCATTCGCCGGTCGCGAAGAAGCCGACGCCGAAGCCCGCCGCCTCCGCGACGCCGAAGCCTGCCGCATCTCCGACGCCCTCGCCGACCCCGACCCAGGCCGTCGACGATCCCAATGTCGACCTCGTCTACGGCGCCTATCAGCGCGGCATGTACAAGACCGCGTTCGATCTCGCGACCGCGCGCGCGCAGAACAACAACGATGCCAAGGCCATGACGATGCTGGGCGAGCTCTATGCCAATGGGCTCGGCGTCAAGCGCGACTACGTCAAGGCCGACGAGTGGTACAAGCGCGCCTCCGATGCCGGCGACCGCGAGGCGATGTTCGCGCTCGCCATGATGAAGATCGCCGGCCGCGGCGGCGCCGTGGACAAGGATGCCGCGGTCAAGCTGCTGGCGTCGTCGGCCAAGCTCGGCGAGCCGAAGGCGGCCTATAATCTCGCGCTGCTCTATCTCGACGGCCAGACCCTGCCGCAGGACCTCCGCCGCTCCGCCGAGCTGTTGCGCATGGCCGCCGACGCCGGCAGCCCCGAGGCGCAATACGCGCTCGCGACCTTCTACAAGGAAGGCACCGGCGTGCCGAAGGACCTCGAGAAGGCGGCGCGGCTGCTGCAGGCCGCCTCGCTGGCCGACAATGTCGATGCCGAGGTCGAATATGCCATCGCGCTCTACAACGGCTCCGGCACCCCGCGGAACGTGCCGGCGGCGGTGGCGCTGCTGCGCAAGGCGGCCCGGCAGAACAGCGCGATCGCGCAAAACCGCCTCGCCCATGTGCTGGCGACCGGCGCCGGCGCCCCGGTGGACAAGGTCGAGGCGCTGAAATGGCACACGGTCGCCAAGACCGCCGGCAAGGGCGACCCCGATCTCGACGACATCCTCGCCGATATGAGCCCGGAAGACCGCGCCAAGGCCGAGGCAGCCGCGCGAAAATGGATCGGAAACAACGTCAAATGACGCCTTGACGGCGCCACTTCCAGAGGGCACCCAGTCCGAAACCCAGGGCGCCACAGGCCGTTTCCCGTCATCCTGAGGTGCGAGCGGAGCGAGCCTCGAAGGATGCACGGCCCCGGACCGGGCCGTCGATGCTTCGAGACGCGCGTTCCGCGCTCCTCAGGATGACGGGCAGGGTCTTGCTACGCTGCCCGATCGATTTCCAACGCTCGAAAGCCACCAGCTTCCATCATGCTCTATTCCGCTCTCATCAATGTCATGGTCAAGGCCGCGCGCCGCGCCGGCCGCAGCCTCAAGCGCGACCTCGGCGAGATCGAACATCTCCAGGTGTCGCTGAAGGGGCCGGCAAACTTCGTCTCGCTCGCCGACAAGCGCGCCGAGGAGATGCTCTACACCGACCTCGAGAAGGCCCGGCCCGGCTACGGGTTCGTCGGCGAGGAAGGCGGCAAGCGCGAAGGCTCTGACAAGAGCCACACCTGGATCGTCGATCCCCTGGACGGCACCACCAACTTCCTGCACGGCATCCCGCAATTCGCGATCTCGATCGGGCTGAAGCGCGAGGACACCGTGATCGCCGGCGTGATCTACAATCCCGCCAATGACGAGCTCTACATCGCCGAGCGCGGCAAGGGCGCGTTCCTCAACGACCAGCGCCTGCGCGTCGCCGGCCGCCGCCAGCTCAACGAATGCGTCGTGGCCTGCGGCCTGCCGCATATCGGCCGCGGTAGTCACCAGCTGGCGCTGCAGGAGATGGCGGCGCTGCAGACCAAGGTCGCGGGCTTCCGCCGCTTCGGCGCCGCCTCGCTCGACCTCGCCTTTGTCGCCGCCGGCCGGCTCGACGGCTATTGGGAGCGCAATCTGCAGGCCTGGGACGTCGCGGCCGGCCTGCTGATGGTCCGCGAAGCCGGCGGCACCGTCTCCGGCATCCAGGGCAATGACGACCCGCTGCAGACCGGCCACATCGTCTGCGGCAACGAGTTCGTGCACGGCGAGCTGATCAAGGTCCTGAAGCCGCTCGGGCAGTAACGCGACGGCGCGATTTAATCGTCGTCATCCTCATCATCGTCGTCCTGCCCGTCACGAAATTCACCGCCCGCGGTCAGGCCCTCGATGGTGGTGGCGCCCTTCGTCTTGATCACCCGGCGCAGCGGCACCGCGCTCTCGCTGCGCAGCGCTTCCATCAGAGGCTCCGAATGGGTGACGATCCAGATGTCGGCACGGCGCGATGCCTTGGCGATCAGCCGCGCCAATGGCGCCAGCAGCGATGGATGCAGGCTGGTCTCGGGCTCGTTCAGCGCGATGAACGGCGGCAGCCGATAGCCCATGAACACGGCGAGCAGGCAGATATATTTCAGCGTGCCGTCGGATAGTTCGTGCGCCTTGAATGGCCGCGGCATGTCCTCCAGTTGCAACTGGAATTCACATAGCCCATTTTTTTCCCAAGCCCGCAGTTCGGCGCCCGGAAATGCGTCCTCGATCGCATCCTGCAGATCGCCGGCATCCTGCCTGATCGTGAACAGGGTTGCCAACACGGCAGCCAGATCGTGGCCATCGGCGCTCAGCGAAGGTGTCGTGATCGCGAGACACGGCTTTCGTATCGGCGACGCCGGATCGGTCCGGAAGTCGTGATAGAATCGCCAACTCAGCATTGCATTTCGGATCAGGTCGATCTCGGGACTTCCCTTACCATCCGAAAATCCGGCCAGTGCGGTTTCCGACGGCAGCACCGCATCCTTGTGCTGGCTCCAGGTGCCGTTCTCATCGCGGACACTGACGAGTGAGTTGGTGCGCTCCAACATCAGTATTGTCTTCTTGCCGTGGGTCGCCTCGATCGTTTCGGACTTGATCATCGGCTCACCGGGAAATGCCGCCACGACCGGGCTCGGGAATCCGAGCTCGATGGAATATCTGACGTGGTCGAGCCTCACGGCCAACCGCAGCCTTGCATCCTCGCCGCGCTTGCGCAGGCCCGACCAGTAGACCGAGTTCAGCCCGCCCTCGTCCGCGATCGTGCGGGTGATCCGGCCGGTGGCCGCGTCGCGCAGCAGCGACAGCGACTTGTAGAGGTTGGATTTGCCGACGCCGTTCTCGCCGACGAAGACGGACAGCGGCTGGATGGGCATGAAGAGCCGCCGGATCGAGCGATAATTCGAGATCGCAATATCGCTCGGCCGCATCGCATGCCCTCAATCCCCGGGTTGCCCAAACGCTTCCCGTTCAATCCAGAGCTGCAATCTGGATTGGTCAGCTTGCGAAAGCAAGCTGCTGCTGAGCAGCACCGGTCCCTGATGTCAGTGACCGATCCTTGCCGGCGCGGGCGGGCCATATACCTCACCCTGCCCCGGCGCCGTTTCGCGATCGCCGGCCAGCACGCGCTGCACGCTGACGAAGAACACCGGCACCAGGAGCAGCGCGAGGATCACCACCGCGATCATGCCGCCCATCACTGACGTGCCGAGTGCCTGCTGGCTGGCGCCGCCGGCGCCGGTCGCGATTGCCATCGGCAGCACGCCGCAGACGAAGGCCAGACCGGTCATCAGGATCGGGCGGAATCTGAGGCTGCACGCCTCGATTGTCGCCTCGACCAGCGGCTTGCCTTGCGCGCGCAGATCCTTGGCAAACTCGATGATCAGGATCGCGTCCTTGGCGGCAAGACCGATGATGGTGATCAAACCGACGGTGAAATAGACGTCGTTGGAGAGCCCGCGCATCGTCGCCGCCACCACCGCACCGAGAATGCCGAGCGGAATGGTGAGCAGCACCGCGAGCGGAATGGTCCAGCTCTCATAGAGCGCGGCGAGCAGCAGGAACACCACCAGCACCGACAGCGCGAGCAGGAACGGCGCTTGCGAGCCCGACAGCTTCTCCTGCAGCGACTGGCCGGTCCATTCATAGCCGAAGCCACGCGGCAGCTTGTCGGCGAGCCGCTCCATTTCGGCGATCGCATCGCCCGAGGTGAAGCCCGGCCGCGCCTCGCCGGAGATGCGCACCGCCGGATAGTAGTTGAAGCCCGCGATCTGCGTCGGCCCCTTCGTCCACTCGATGGTGGCGAAGGCCGAGAACGGCACCAGCTGGCCGCGGCTGTTCTTGACGTTGTAGTTGAGAATGTCGTCCGCGTTCATGCGGCTGGTCTTGTCGGCCTGCACGATGACGCGCTGCATGCGCCCGCGGTTCGGGAAGTCGTTGATGTAGTTCGAGCCGAGATTGGTCGAGATCGTGTTGTTGATGTCCTCGAAGGTGAGGCCGAACGCGCCCGCCTTCTCGCGGTCGATCATCAGATTGACCTGCGGCGCGGGCGGCAGGCCTTCGACATAGACCTTCTGCAGGATCGGGCTGGCATTGGCCTCCGCGATCAGGCGATCGGACGCGGCGATCAGCGCCGAATAGCCCTTCTGGCCGCGGTCCTGCAGGCGGAACGAGAAGCCCGAGGAGTTGCCGAGATTGTCGATCGGCGGCGGCTGCAACGCCGAGATCCTGGCGTCGCGGATCGACGACAGGTCGCGGTTGATGTCGGCGACGATGGCGGCGGCCGAATCCTTCGGGCCGCGCTCCGACCAGTCCTTCAGCGTGATGAAGGCCTGCGCGGTGTTCATGCCCTGGCCGAGGAAGCTGAAGCCAGTGAGGAACGTGACGTTCTCGATGCCGGCGCGGTCCTTGAGGTACTTCTCGACCTGCTCGACCGCGGCTTCGGTCCGGGCATAGGACGACTCCGACGGCGTCTGCACGTCGGTCGTGATGAAGCCCTGGTCGTCGACCGGCAGGAAGCCGCCGGGCAACCGCACGAAGCCGTAGGCGACGCCGAGGAACAGCACCAGATAGATCAGCATCAGGCGGCCGGTGCGCTTCAGCGAGCCCTGCACGGTGCGGGTGTAGCCGGCGCGGCTGGTGTCGAGCACGCGGTTGAACCAGCCGAACACGCCCTTGCTGGCATGGCCGTGGCCCTTCTTGACCGGCTTGAGCAAGGTCGCGCACAGCGCCGGCGTCAGCGACAGCGCGAGCAGCGCCGAGAACGCGATCGCCGCCACCATGGTGACCGAGAACTGCCGATAGATGATGCCGACCGAGCCGGGGAAGAACGCCATCGGCACGAACACCGCCATCAGCACCAGCGTGATGCCGATGATGGCGCCGGTGATCTGCGACATCGCCTTCTTGGTGGCTTCCTTCGGCGGCAGGCCCTCCTCCGCCATGATGCGCTCGACGTTCTCGACCACGACGATGGCGTCGTCGACGAGGATGCCGACCGCCAGCACCATGCCGAACATCGTCAGCATGTTGATCGAAAAGCCCGCGATCATCAGCGTGGCGCAGGCGCCGAGCAGCGCCACCGGAACCACGATGGTCGGGATGATGGTGTAGCGGATGTTCTGCAGAAACAGGAACATCACGACGAACACCAGCACGACGGCCTCGACCAGCGTCGTCAACACCTTCTTAATCGAAGCCTCGACCACCGGCGTGATGTTGTAGGGGATTTCGTAGGAGATGTTGGCCGGGAAGAAGCGCGACAGCTCCTTCATCTTGGCTTCGACCGCGCTCGCGGTCGCCAGCGCATTGCCCTTCGGCGACAGCAGCACCGAGAGGCCGGCGGTCGGCTTGCCGTCGAGGCGGGTGTTGAACTGGTAGCTGAGGCCGCCGACCTCGATCCGCGCGACGTCGCGCAGGCGGACCGTCGAACCGTCATTGTTGGCACGCAGGATGATGGCGCCGAACTCGTCGGGCGAGGACAGCTGGCCCTTCACCAGCACCTGCGCGGAAATCTTCTGCGTATCGGTGCTCGGCTCGGCGCCGATGCTGCCGGAGGCGACCTGGGCGTTCTGCGACGTGATCGCCTTGTTGACGTCGTCGGCGGACAGGCCGTAGCCGACCAGCTTGGCCGGATCGATCCAGATTCGCAGGCTGCGTTCGGTCGAATACAGCGTGGCGCGGCCGACGCCGGGGATGCGGCGCACCTCGCCCAGCACGTTGCGGATCATGAAGTCGCCGAGGCCCACTTCATCCAGCGAGCCGTCGGTCGAGTTCAGCGTGATGATCTGCAGCACGGCTGACGAGGCTTCCTCGACCAGGATGCCCTGCTGGATCACGGCGCGCGGCAGCCGCGCCTCGACGCGCTTGAGGCGGTTCTGCACCTCGACCGAAGCCTGGCTGGTGTCGGTGCCCGGCTTGAAGTTGGCGATGATCTCGACCTGGCCAAGCGAGTCGGAGGTCGATTCGAAGTTCAGGATGCTGGCGGCGCCGTTGAGCTCCTCCTCGATCAGGCGCGTCACGCTGTTGTAGAGGTTCTCCGGCGACGCGCCGGGATAGCTGGTCGAGATCGAGATCGAGGGCGGCGCGATGATCGGATATTGCGCGACCGCGAGCAGCGGAATCGAGATCGCGCCGATCAGACAGATGAACAGCGCGACGACCCAGGCGAAGATCGGCCTGTCGATGAAGAAGCTAGGCATGTCGGATCACCGCACTGCGTGCGCGGTCTGGTGCGGATCCGTCGGTGCTGCAGCTGCGTCGACCTCGCGCCAGGCTTGCGGCCGGACCTTGTCGCCGGCGGCGAATTTCTGGAACCCCTCGACGACGACCTTGTCGCCGGCTTTAAGACCGTCGGTCACGAACCAGGAACCACCCTGCAGCGAGCCGGTGCGCACCGGCTGCACCGCGACGTGATTGTCGGCCTTGACGACGAACACCTCGCTGCCGCCGCCGCCATTGCGCTGGATCGCCTGCTGCGGCACGGCAATCGCATCGCTGTCGATGCCCTGCTCGATCAGCACGCGCACATACATGCCCGGCAGCAGGATGCGATGCGGGTTCGGGAACTCGCCGCGCAACGTCACCTGCCCGGTATAGGCGTCGACCTTGGCGTCGGAGAACAGCAGCTTGCCCGGCAGCGGGTAGATCGAGCCATCGTCGAGCACGAGGCGCACCTTCATCGCGTCGGGCGCGATGCGGTCGAGATCGCCGCTCTCGAAGGCACGGCGGAGCTGGTTCATCTCGGTCACCGACTGCTGGAAGTCGGCGTAGATCGGATCGAGCTGCTGGATGGTCGCAAGGCTCGCGGCGTCGTTCTGCACGACGAGCGCGCCCTCGCTGACCAGCGCCGCGCCGATGGTGCCGTCGATCGGCGCGCGGATCGTCGCATAATCCAGATTGAGCTTGGCGCGCGCAACTTCGGCCTCGCGTCCCTGCACATCGGCTTCGGCCTGCTTCAGCGTCGCGATCGCCTTTTCGTTCTCGGCTTCCGGCGCCGCGCGCTGGCTGGTCAAGGTGGCGATACGGCGGGCCTGCAGCGCGGCCTGTTCGAGCACGGCCTTGGCGCGCGCCAGCGCCGCCTCGGTCGACTGCAATTCGACTTCGAACGGGCGCGGATCGATCTGGTACAGGGGATCGCCGACCTTCACCTCGCTGCCCTGATGGAACATGCGGTTGACCACGATGCCCGAGACGCGCGGGCGTACCTCGGAAACACGGGTCGGCGCGATGCGGCCCGGCAGCTCGCGCAGCATCGCGCGCGCCTGCGGCTTCACGGTGACGACACTGACGTCCGGCTCGGGTGCTTGCACGGCGGCGGTTGCGGTGTTCGGCTCGTCGCAGCCTGCAAGCAGTGGCGCCGTCACGGCCAGCATCAGAGCAATGCATGCCGATTGCGCGCGAAGTCCAGACATTGAGATAATCGCCCCTGAAAGGTTTGAACAAACGAACGGCGGTGTCACGGCGACACCGCTCGCGTTGCTGCGATGAAAATAAAATCTGCTTGCTGCGACGCAATGCGTTTTTGGGCGGCTCAATGTCACAGAATGCTATCACTCTGATTTCGCGGCATCTTTTGTCTTGTCACCGCATTGTGAGCGGGTTCCATCGCAGGCTGTGGGAATGCATTAAGGTCTGCGTGAGCGGGAACCCCGCCATTTTGCCTGCGCGGAATGCCGCACCTTGCAACATCGAGACAATCGGACCGAATCACCATCGTCGCGTTCGCCTCACCGAATGACGCGTGCAAGCCGACCTCATTTCGCGATCTGCGGGTGGGGTGTGCAGTTCAGCGGATGGTGATGCGCCGAGCGGTCGGAAAGCCGTGCAAAGCGGCAACGGCCCACGAGATTCCAACTCAAGGTCCTATTTGCTGCCCCTGGAATCGGCTTTCCTCACTCCGCCGCTGTGCCATATTGCTCGCAGATGCGGCCTTCGCGAACGGATGACCCGGCAATGCCTCCTTCCCGCTCCGACATGGAGATCGAATTGAGCAAGCTGTCCTCGCCTCGTATCTTCCTGGTGCGGATGCTGGTGTTCCTGGTGCTCTGCGGCCTGGTCGGGGTCGTGCTGTACAAGCAGATCGTCACCGCCTTCTTTGCCAATCCGGGGCTGAACGCCCTGATCGGGGCGGTGCTGCTGATCGGAATCATCCTGGCGTTCCGCCAAGTGATCCGGCTCTATCCCGAGGTCGCCTGGGTCAACAATTTCCGCATCGCCGATCCCGGCCTTGCGATCGAGCGCCGCCCGACGCTGCTTGCCCCGATGGCCGCGATCCTCGGCGGCGAACGCTCGGGGCGGATGTCGATCTCGCAGCAGACCATGCGACATCTGCTCGATTCGATCGCAACCCGCCTCGATGAAGCCCGCGACATCTCGCGCTACATGACCGGCCTGTTGGTGTTCCTCGGCCTGCTCGGCACCTTCTGGGGCCTGATCGAGACGGTGGGCTCGGTCGGCAAGGTGATCGACGGGCTCAAGGTCGGCGGCGACTCCGGCGCGCTGTTCGATACGCTGAAGGAGGGCCTCGCCGCGCCGCTCGGCGGCATGGGCATCTCGTTCTCGTCCTCGCTGTTCGGCCTCGCCGGCTCGCTGATCCTCGGCTTCCTCGACCTGCAGTCGAGCCAGGCCCAGAACCGCTTCTACACCGACCTCGAGGACTGGCTCGCCGGCACCGTTCGCGGCATTTCCGGCGATGAAGCCGGCGTCTCCGGCGACATGCAGGGCGCGATCGATCGGCTCCGCACCGCGCTCGAGGAAGGCGGCGGCGGCCGCAGCACCACGGCCGCGATGGCCAATCTTGCCGAGGCGATCCAGGGACTGGTTGCGCATATGCGCACCGAGCAGCAGATGATCCGGGAATGGGCCGACGGCCAGGGCGAGCAGAACCGCGAGATCAAGCGGCTGCTCGAACGCCTCGCCCGCCAGCCCGAGAAAAGCTAGCCGGGGAGCAAGCCCAAGGAGACACCCATGGCCCTCGCCCGCTCGCGCCGCAGCGAATCCGGCTTCAACTACTGGCCCGGCTTTGTCGACGCATTGTCGACGCTGGTGCTGTCGATCGTGTTCCTGCTGTCGGTGTTCCTCGTCGTGCAGTTCTTCCTGTCGCAGGAGGTCACCGGCAAGGACAAGGCACTGGAACAGCTCACCGCCAAGATCGCTCAGCTCAACGACCTGCTATCGCTGGAGAAGCTCTCCAAGCTGACGCTCGACGACCAGGTAGCGCAGCTGCGCGCGCCGGGCTCGCTTCCGCCGAAGGCGAGCGCGACCGCATGAAGGGACTCTATGAGGGGCTCGCGAGTTCCGGCAGCGACGCGCAGGGCCGCGCCAACGAACTCAACAAGGCGCTGGAGTCCGAGAAGGCCGTATCGTCCCGCGCACTTGCGCAGATCGAGCTGCTGAACCAGCAGATCAGCGCGCTGCGCCGCCAGCTCGCCGCGCTCGAGGAGGCGCTCGACGCCTCCGAGAAACGCGACAAGGAATCGCAGAACCGCATCGCCGATCTCGGCCAGCGCCTCAATGTCGCGCTGGCGCAGCGGGTGCAGGAACTGTCGAAATACCGCTCGGAATTCTTCGGCCGGCTGCGTGCGATCCTCGGCAACCGTCCCGATATCCGCGTCGTCGGCGACCGCTTCGTGTTCCAGTCGGAAGTGTTCTTCGACACCGGCCAGGCGACGCTGCTGCCCGAGGGCAAGACCGAACTCGAAACTGTCGCGAGCGCGCTGATCGATCTCGACAAGCAGATTCCGCCCGAGATCGCCTGGGTGCTGCGCGTCGACGGCCACACCGACGTGCGGCCGATCAACAGCCCGCTGTTCAAGTCCAACTGGGAGCTGTCCTCGGCGCGCGCGATCTCGGTGGTGCAGTACCTGGTCTCGCTCGGCGTGCCGGCGCAGCGCCTGGTCGCCGCCGGCTTTGCCGAATTCCAGCCGCTCGACACCGCGCAGACCGAAGAGGCCTACAAGCGCAACCGCCGCATCGAGCTGAAGCTGACAGAACGCTAGGACGACGGCGCCTGGCCAACCAGTCGTCATTGCCGTGTTTGCGTGAACCCGTGAGGACGGGCACACGGCGCTATCCGTTCGTTGTCCTGGCGAAAGCCAGGACCTATAACCATCCCACTTGATCCTGGACGGGATCGTGGCCCCAGCGTCGCGCAACAATTGAGATTTGGGGTAATGGGTCCTGGCTTTCGCCAGGACGACATTGAGTGTGTGGCGAGGTCTGTGAGTCACACATCCGCATTCTCGCGACATGAATGTCCAAACTTCATGTCGAAAGATCCGCAACACCGGCGAGGCGTCGCCGCGATCGGTGGAGACCGTTCATTACACGGATATTTGCTTCGCCCTGGCGAGGCGTCCGGGAACGCATCAAATGCGGCTGACGTTATGTTGGTATCGCAATCTCGCGGGCTTGGCGGATGTCTCGTCTCCGTCGCGGCTGTGCCTGTCGCTCAAGCCTCACCGCGCCATCTCGGACCAGCACATGTTCAAGACCAAATTTGCCATCGTCGTCGCCGCCGGCCTCATCCTCGCACCGGCCCCGCTTCTCGCGCAGAACACCGGCGGCACCCCGCTGCCGCCGAGGCCTGGCGACCGCGCCGCGCCGTCGAACGGCGTCGGCGGCACTGCGCTCCCGACCCAGTCCGGCCAGCGCGTCGCACCGTCTTCGGGCACCGGCGGCGGCAGCGCCGCACCGGCGCTTCCGGGAGGCCCGACGGGCACCACCACCGGCAATGCCGACAATCCGCAGCGACGTTGACGTGAGCCACGCTTGCGCGGGACGTCCTGGCGTGAGCCATTGAACGCGCGCCCGATCCGATCGGCGATGGCCTGCGCCGAACGTCCATTCGAACATTGATTGATGAAACGCCGCGCTAGGTCGCGCCGGCCGGCTCCGCGGCCGGTTCAACCGGCTCGGCTTCGGCCGTCACGAATTTGAGCCCGTAGGTCTTGCCGCGACGCCAGACCACCTCGCACGGATAGCGCTTGGCGTGATCGGCGAGCAGCGTCAGCGCGAGGCGGTCATTCACCTCGAACTCGACCTCGGTGGTGATCTTGGCGCCGCCCGGCGAGATGTCGACCACGGCGCATTCGCTCTCGGTCGCGCCGTCGTCGACCGTGATCCAGGCCGCACGATTGTTGAGCTGGCGCCGCGGCTCGCGACTGACCTTGATCCGTGCTCCATTGCTCGCCATCGTCGCCGTCCTTAAGCCATTGGTCATTGAAAGACATTGCACGCCGTGCACGTCGCTCGACGCGCCCGGCACAGAACCGCAACGGCCACAATGCCGGCCCCCCGTAAAGCCCGGCTTAGCGCGATCGCTTGAACTTTACCGGAATCTTGACGCGGCTTTTAGCGAACAGGGATTCTGCAACTCCATCAGCGGGATACCGGCCGCATGGACAGCCGCCGGCTTGACACGGAGACTGCACTCTTGGTGAAGTGGCGGCCGTGGCCTTGGCCACATCCCTGCAACAAGAGCGCTTCAAGCCGCCTTTTCCGACGGAAACGACCATGCTGATCCCCCTCGCCGACGTGCCGCGCTGGTATGCCGAACGCAAGCCCACGGATGCGATCGCCATCAGTCATGGCGCGGATGCGCTGACCTGGCTCGAGCTCGAGCGCCGCGCCAATGCACGGGCGCGCGCCTTCGCCGCCAAGGGCGTCAAGCCCGGCGACTTCGTCGCGATCGGGCTGCCCAACAGCAACGCGTTCTTCGAGACGACCTTCGCGGTGTGGAAGTGCGGCGCGACGCCGACCTCGCTGTCATGGCGGCTGCCGCGCGGCGAGGCCGCTGCCGTGCTCGAGATTCTGAAACCGTCGCTGGTGGTCGGCGGCGAGGCCGACTGGAATGCGCCGAATTCGCTGCCGGTGAATTTCGTGCCGGACGGATTCTCCGAGGAGCCGCTCGATGCGCCGGTCGCGCGCTACTGGAAGGCGATGACGAGCGGCGGCTCGACCGGGCGGCCGAAGGTGATCCTCGATCACAACCCCGCGGTGATCGAGACCACGGCCGAGGCGACGCTTGGCATTGCGCGCGACACCTCGCTGCTCAATCCGGGGCCGCTCTATCACAATGCGCCATTCATCCTCTCGCACTTTGCGCTGTTCGGGGGCGGAAGGGTCACCGGCATGGTGAAGTTCGACGCCGAGGAGACGCTGCGGCTGATCGAGCGCGAGCGCGTGCAATGGGTGAACTTCGTGCCGACCATGATGCACCGGATCTGGGCGCTGCCCGAGGAGGTGCGCAGCCGCTACGACGTCTCCAGCCTGAAAATCGTGTTTCACATGGCAGCGCCGATGCCGCCCTGGCTGAAGGAGAAATGGATCGAATGGCTCGGCCCCGAGCGGATCTGGGAGCTCTATGGCGGCACCGAGCGGCAGGGCGCCTGCGTGATCTCAGGCACCGAATGGATGGCGCACAAGGGCTCGGTCGGCAAGATCGGCGAGACCGCGAAACTGCGCATCATCGGCGAGGACGGCAACGACGTCGCGCCCGGCGAGACCGGCGAAATCTATTTCCTGCCCAATGACGGCGCCGGCTCGACCTATCACTATCTCGGCGCAACGCCGAAGCGGCGGCCGGATGGCTGGGAGTCGCTCGGCGACATCGGCCGACTCGATGAAGAAGGCTATCTCTATCTCGGCGACCGGCTCGCCGACATGGTTCTGCGCGGCGGCGCCAACATCTATCCGGCCGAGGTCGAGGCCGCGGTCAGCGAGCATCCCGAGGTGCGCTCCTGCGTCGTGGTCGGACTGCCCGATCCGGAATTCGGCCAGCGCGTGCATGCAATCCTCGAGCTCGCCGACAGCGCCGATGCGCAAGCGATCGCCGACGGCATGGGCGATTTCCTGAAGGACCGGCTCAGCCGCTACAAGCATCCGGAAAGTTTCGAGCGCGTCGGCACCGCGCCGCGCGACGATTCCGGAAAGGTTCGCCGCACCATGCTGCGCGACGAGCGCGCCGCGTGGATCAAGGACAACCGTGCCTTCCGCATCATGCCGGCGCGTGCGGCAAAAACCGAATAGGTTCAATTATCTTGCGAGGGGCAGGTCTGCACGCCACATGAGCTGTGCAGGCTGCCCTGCAAGGTATATCATTCCATCTTCCCTGCCGGCAGAACCTCGGTCTACCTTGAGGTTCCAGCGCCCTGCACGCCAGGAGATCCCTTGATGCCCTCCACGACCGAATGGAAAGTGCCCGCGGCCTTTCAGCCTCGCCCCGAAGATTACCGCTACGATCTCGATCGCGCGCTGATGAGTGTGGTCGGGCTGCACTCGATCATTCCGCCGGATGCTTTCAGCGCCGAGACGCTCGGCACCGAGCGCGCCGGCAATGGCGTCCTGATCGACGACGGGCTGGTGCTGACGATCGGCTATCTGATCACTGAAGCCGCCACGGTGTGGCTGCATCTCGGCGACGGCCGCGCGGTCGAGGGCCACGCGCTCGGCTTCGATTTCGAATCCGGCTTCGGCCTGGTGCAGGCGCTCGGCCGGATCGATCTCGAGCCGCTGCGGATCGGCTCGTCCGCGGCGACGCAGGTCGGCGACAATGTGGTGCTCGGCGGCGCCGGCGGCCGCACGCGCTCGGTCGCAAGCCAGGTCGCGGCGAAGCAGGAATTCGCCGGCTACTGGGAGTATCTGCTGGACGAGGCGATCTTCACTTCTCCGTCGCATCCGAACTGGGGCGGCACCGGGCTGATCAACAATGCCGGCGAGCTGATCGGCATCGGCTCGCTGCAGCTCGAACGCGAGCGCTCGGGCCACGCCGAGCATGTCAACATGATCGTGCCGATCGATCTGCTCAATCCGGTGCTGGACGATTTGCGCAAGTTCGGCCGGGTCGACAAGCCGGCGCGGCCGTGGCTCGGCATGTTCACGACCGAGATCGACAACCGCCTCGTGGTGGTCGGCGTCGCCAGCAAGGGACCGGCGGCGCGCGCCGAACTGAAGACCGGCGACGTGATCCTCGCGGTCGACGGCGACAAGGTGACGAGCCAGGCCGGCTTCTACCGCAAGCTCTGGTCGCTCGGCGCGGCCGGCGTCGACGTGCCGCTGACCATCTATCACGAGGGCGTCACCTTCGACGTCACGCTGACCTCGATCGACCGCATAAAGCTGTTGAAGGCGCCGCGGCTTCATTGAGGCAAAGGAAATAGGCAGCGGCGATGAGCGAGGCGGTGGTTGACGACATCGTGGCCGTGCTGCCGCCGCTGTTGCAGACGCTGGAATCGCTGTCCTTTGTCGCGCGCAACCTCAATCCGCCGGACTTCGATCGCGTGATGCAGATTGCGGGCGAGCCGGAGGAGGCCTTGCAGGCGGTGCGGCCGCGGCTCGCCGACTGGCCGGAGAAATTCGCGCACATCAAGACCGCGCTGGAAGCCGCGATCGAACCGGCGCTCGCCGGCTACGCAGGGCTGCGCGCCGTGCAGAACGGCGAAGGCGATCTGGTCAACGTATTCCGCGCGCTGCGCTATCTGCCGCGGGCGCAGGAGGCGCTCTATCCCTTGACCGAGTTGCCGCCGGTCAGCGGCTTCTTCATCGCGCCCGATCTGCGCGAGGATACCGAGCTGCAGGCGAAGCTCGCGGCCAAGCCCAACGCCGACACCGGCATCTTCCACGAGCGCAACGAGCCGGGCAGCCGCGGCGGCTTCTCGATGTACGTGCCGGAGTATTACACGCCCGACCGCGCCTGGCCGCTGGTGATGGCGCTGCATGGCGGCAGCGGCAATGGCCGCGGCTTCCTGTGGAGCTGGCTGCGCGATGCGCGCAGCCGCGGCGCCATCCTGGTGGCGCCGACCGCGACCGGCCAGACCTGGGCGCTGATGGGCGAGGACACCGACACGCCGAACCTGAACCGCATCATCGACCAGGTGCGCGCGCACTGGACGATCGACGAGACGCGCACGCTGCTCACCGGCATGAGCGACGGCGGCACCTTCAGCTATGTGAGCGGGCTCGACGGCGCCTCGCGCTTCACGCATCTGGCGCCCGTTGCCGCGACCTTCCATCCGCTGATGGCGGAAATCGCCGACGCGGAGCGGCTGCGCGGCTTGCCGATCTTCATCACCCACGGCCGGCTCGACTGGATGTTCCCGGTGCAGACCGCGCGGCAGACCCAAGGCCTGCTGTCGGCCGCCGGCGCGAGGGTGACCTATCGCGAGATCGACGATCTCAGCCACACCTATCCGCGCGAGATCAATGCGGAGATCATGCAGTGGATGAATGGTGAGCGAGCCGACAGCACCTGAGGGATCGTATCCCGTCATTGCGAGCGAAGCGAAGCAATCCATTGTCACCGAGCACGCAGGCAGATGGATTGCTTCGTCGCTGTCGCTCCTCGCAATGACGTTGCGGGGAGAAGATTACCCGTTCACTCGCGGCTTGAGCAGGTCGGAGAAGCCGACCCGGTGCAGCATCTCGTTGCGGACGCGGTCGATCACGCCGAATGCGACTTCGGCGCCATCTTGCGTCGGATCGATGTGGACGCGGAACGGCCGCTTGCCGAACGGCGTATCGACGACCTTGACGATCGCGTCGGCGACCGACGAGGCGTCGGCATCCTCGGGCACGATCGCCGCGAACGCCTTCATGATCTCCTCGCCGAAGCCGGCATAGGGACCAGCCTCATATTCGGCGACGCGGGCCTCGTCGGCGGGACGGCCGGAATGCGCAAAGTGGTTGGTGCCGCCGGTGAAGGCGCCGGGCACGATGATCGAGGTCTCGATGCCCCAGCGCGTAAGCTCCCGGGCATAGATCACCGCCATCGCATCCATGCCGGCCTTGGCCGCGAAATACGGCGCGAGATAGGGCGGCGTGCCGCCGGCCGAAGAGCTGCTCGACACCCAGACCACGAGTCCCCTGCCCTGCTTGCGCAACTGCGGCAGCGCCGCGCGATTGACGCGTTGGGTCGATAGCACGTTGACGTCGTAGAGCTCGGCAAGCTGCTCGGGCGTGAAGGCCTCCGCCGGGCCGAACACCATGTGGCCGGCATTGTGCATCACGACGTCGAGGCGGCCTTCCTCGGCGACGATCTGCGCAATCGCCGCATCGACCGACGCCTGCGAGCCGACATCGAGCTCGAGCGCGCGCAGGTCGACCTTGTTGTCGCGCGCGAACTCATCGATATCGGCGACCGCGGCGGCGTTGCGGCCGGTGGTGTGGCGCATCGAGGCGTAGACGGTGTGGCCGGCCTTGGCGAGCGCGTTGGCGGTGAGGCGGCCGAAGCCGCTCGAAGCGCCGGTAATGACGATGACCTGTTTCATGACACGTATCCTTGTGAAGTCGGTTGAATGCGAGTTGGGTTGGAGATGTGCGGGCGTCAGACCAGGCCGCCATTGGCGCGGAGCGCCTGGCCGTTGATCCAGGAGCCGTCGGGGCCGGCGAGGAACGACACGACATTGGCGATGTCATCGGGCGTGCCGAGCCGCTCCAGCGGCACCATCTTGGCGAAGCGGTCGATCAATTCGTCCGACTTGCCGTGCAGGAACAGGTCGGTCGCGGTCGGCCCGGGCGCGACCGCATTCACCGTGATGCCGCGGCCGCGCAACTCCTTGGACAGGATCGCGGTCAACGACTCGATCGCGGCCTTGGTCGCGACATAGATGCCGTAGGTCTCGAGCTTGGTGCCGACGACGCTGGTTGAGAAGTTGACGATGCGTCCGCCGTTGCGCAGGCGGCGCGCCGCCTCGCGCATGGTGTTGAAGCTGCCCTTCAAATTGACCGCGACCTGCTGGTCGAACGCGGCATCGTCGCTGTCGGCGATCTTGCCGAGCTTCATGATGCCGGCATTGTTGACCAGCACGTCGACGCCGCCGAAGGCGGCTTCCGCCGCGTCGAACATGCCGCGCACCGCGTGGGCATCGCTGACATCGGCCTTCGCGGTCGGTGCCCGGCCGCCGGCGGCCTCGATCCTGTCGGCCACCGCCTGGGCGGACTTGGCGTCGCCGGAGTAGTTGATGACGACGGTGAAGCCGTCCTTGGCGAGGCGTTCGGCCACCGCCGCGCCGATCCCGCGCGAGGCACCCGTCACCAGAGCTACCTTGTTGGTTTGGTTGGTCATTTTCAGTCTCCCATCAGGTTGTGCGGCCGCGCCGCGTTCGTTGGGAGGACACTATGTCTTGGCACCTGCCGGATAATCGTACATGATCCGACATCACTATTCGTTAATACCGGATAATAGATGGACCGTTTCGACGCGATGCGCGTGTTCACCCGGGTGGTCGAGCGGCGCAGCTTTTCGCTCGCCGCCGAGGATCTGGGGCTGCCGCGCTCGACGGTGACGGACGCGGTGAAGGGGCTGGAGGCGCGGCTCGGCGTGCGGCTGCTCGAGCGCACCACGCGCACGGTCCGCCCGACGCTCGATGGCGAGGCGCACTACCGCCGCTGCCTGTCGCTGATCGCGGACCTCGAAGACGCCGAGGGCGCGTTCGGCGGCGCGCGGCCGAAGGGGCTGCTGCGGCTCGAGGTGCAGGGCACACTGGCGCGGCACTTCCTGCTGCCGAACCTGCCGGGCTTCCTCGCCGAATATCCTGATATCGAGATCAACATGAGCGAGAGCGACCGCTGGGTCGATCTGATCCGCGAAGGCGTCGACTGCGTGCTGCGCTTCGGCAAGCTGCCCGACAGCGACATGATCGCGCGGCAGGTCACGATGCTGGAGCGGCTGACTTGCGCGACGCCGGATTACCTTGCGCGTTTCGGCACACCGGTCGACCCGTTCGCACTCGATGGCCATCGCATGATCGGCATCCGCTCGCTGACGACCGGACGCCTGCGGCCGATCGAGTTCGTGATCGACGGCGCGCTGAAGCAGTTTCCGCTGCCGGCGCCGATGTCGGTGACCGGCCCCGAGAGTTACCTGGCGAGCGCCAAACTCGGCCTCGGCCTCGTGCAGGTGCCGCGCTTCCACGCCGAAGCCGATCTGACAAACGGCACGCTGATCCCGGTGCTGCAGCAATGCCCGCCGCCATCGGTGCCGGTAAACCTGCTCTATCCGCGCAACCGCCAGCTCTCGCCGCGCGTGCGCGTGTTCATCGATTACGTGATGCGGGCGTTCGCGCGCAGTTGATCGATCGCCGGAACCACAGCGAGCCCGGCGACGTTATGCTTCCGACACCGGAGGGATTGAGCGATGCGGACCTTTTTCGGCATGATTTTGGGCGCGCTGCTGCTGATATGCGGCGTCTACGTCTACGATTCCATGCGGACATCGAGCGTCGCCAATGGCGAGGTGGCGCACGACACGCGCACCATCGTCAATTGGGACGTCGCAGCGCATGACTGGAACCTGCTGAAGACGCGCACCCGCGAGCAGTGGGACAAGATCGCGGCGAAGTAACGATTGTTTTCAAGCCGACACAAAAGCAAATGGCCTCTCGCCGGAGAGGCCATTTTCGTTGCAGGAAGCGCGATCAATTCTGCTCGGTCTTGCGACCCATATTGGCCTTGCGGGCGTCGGCGATCACCTGCTCGAACTGATCCATGCTGAGCACGCCTGGTACGCGGTACTTGCCGACGATGAATGACGGCGTGCCGTTGAAGCCGAACGCCAGCGCCTGCTCGTTGTTGCGGGAAAGGATCGCATCGATCGCCTTGGCGTTGGCGTCGTGATCCTTCTTCAGGCGGTCCATGTCGAGGCCGGCGCCCGAGAGCAATTCGGCGATGCGCGGCTCGGTGATGCGCGAATTGACCGAGATCATCGCCTCATGCGCGACGTCGAACTTGTTCTGGTACTTCGCCGCCAGCGCCATCCGCGCCGCGACCTTGGAGACCGGTCCGAGGATCGGCCAATCCTTCAGCACGAGGCGGACCTTGCCGTCGTCCTGCACCACCTGGCGCAGCTCCGGCGCGAGCTTGCGGCAATAGGGGCAGTTGTAGTCGAACCATTCGACGATGGTGATGTCGCCCTTGGGGTTGCCGATGTCAGGAATATCCGGATCGCGCAGCACCTGCTCCTCGGTCAGGACATTGTCGTCCTCGGCGCGTGCGGCGCCCGCGGCCATGAGCGCGATGCCGGCACCGATCAGGCCGAGCGCGCCGCGGCGGGTGGCACCGGCGTTGATCAGGGGCGATTTCGTCATTTGGTTCATGGCTGGCTTTCGCAAGAGCTCTTCGCCCTTCTACGTTCAGGACACATTGATGTTACGCAGCAGCATATAGATCGCCACCACGATAATCACAGTCGCAAACACGATATTAAGCGCGCCGCGCCGTTCCGACAGGTGGCGGGCGCTGCTTGTGCCGAGCAGGCCGCCCGCGATGCCGCCGGCGACGAATAGCCCCGCCAGGCCCCACGACACCAGCCCGGACCACGCATAGCTCAGGGCCGTGGTCATGCCGAAGGCGGTGACGGCAACCAGCGAGGAACTGACCGCGTTCATGATCGGCATCCCGGTCGCCAGCATCAGGGCCGGCACGATCAAAAAGCCGCCGCCGATGCCGAAGAAGCCGGACATGGTTCCGGTGGCAAGTCCGAGGCCGATGATCGCGGGCATGTTGGACATCGAGATCTTGACGTCGGTCAGCCCGACCCGCGCGCGGTTCTTCAGCATCAGGCCCGCGATGACCAGCATCACCAGCGAGAACAGCGCGAGCAGCTTCTGCCCCTCCAGCATCTTGCCGAGGATGGAGCCGCCGAATGCGCCCAGCATGCCCGACAGCGCGAACACCAGCGCGCAGGACCAGATCACGGTGCCGCCGCGGGCGTGGTTGGAGAGATTGACCGCGGCGTTGGCGGCGACCGCGATCGCCGAGGTG
Organism: Bradyrhizobium sp. USDA 4503; assembly: GCF_054055815.1. Lineage (NCBI taxonomy): Bacteria > Pseudomonadati > Pseudomonadota > Alphaproteobacteria > Hyphomicrobiales > Nitrobacteraceae > Bradyrhizobium > Bradyrhizobium sp. USDA 4503. The sequence goes on along the minus strand of NZ_JBSRXS010000001.1, from coordinate 6,841,961 downwards.
CCGATCGCGACATGCGGCTCCGGCACGCCGACCACGTAGACCATCAACGGCACGGCAAGGATCGAGCCGCCGCCGCCGACCAGGCCCAGCGAAAAACCGACCAGCATGCCCGATGCCAGCCCAAGCACGCTTTGAGTTGCGGAGAAGACCAAGGGGAACAGACTCGCGTTTGAGCCGGCGACCCTAGAAGGATTTGCTGCTCAACGCCATACCAATAGCACAAAACTGCCCTGCAGCCGAACTCTCTATATCAGCATGATCTCCGCGCAAACGCGTTGCGTTTGTCGCGAGGGAAAACCGGTTCCCACTTTTCCGGATCACGCTCAGCGCAGCAGATATGTCACAGCCAGCGGCACCAGCAGCGAGGTGACCAGCGCATTCAGGCTCATCGCGATCCCGGCGAAGACGCCGGCGACCTCGTCGACCTGGAAGGCGCGCGCGGTGCCGATGCCATGGGCGGCGATGCCCGCCGCAAAGCCACGGGCACGAAAGTCCGTGATGCCGGTGAAGTTCATCAGGGGCGTGACGATGATCGCCCCCATGATGCCGGTGAGGATCACCGACACCGCGGTCAGCGAGGGATCGGCATGCAGGGATTCGCTGATGCCCATCGCGACGCCGGCGGTGACCGATTTCGGCGCCAGCGACAGGATGACGTCGCGCGGCAGCCCGAACGCCTGCGCCAGCAGCACCACCGAGACGATCGCCGTCAGCGAGCCGATCGCGAGAGCAACCAGCATCGGCAGGATCGCCGCCGCGACCCGCCGGCGATTCTCGTAGAGCGGCACCGCGAGCGCCACCGTCGCCGGCCCGAGCAGGAAGTGCACGAACTGCGCACCGGCAAAATAGGTGGTGTAGGAGGTCCCGGTCAGCAGCAGGAATACGCCGATGATCCACACCGAATGCAGCACGGGATTGGCGAGCGGGTGCCGCCTCGTCTTCAGCGACACCGCGTCGGCCGCCGCATAGGTCAACAGCGTCACCGTCAGCCAGAGCAGCGGCGACTGCGAGAGATAGACCCAGAGCGAGAACGAATTGTCGTTCACGGCCTCTCCTCCTCGCTCGAAAGCAGGCTGCTCGCCGCAACGAAGGTCGCAACCGTCGCCAGCAGGGTGACGATGACGGACACCGCGAGGATCACCAGGACCGCGATACCGTGCTCGGCGAGCAGATCGAGCTTCTGCACCACGCCGACGCCGGCCGGAATGAACAGCAGCGAGAGATTGGCAAGCATGCCGCGGCTCGCGCTCTCGACGCCGTCATCGCCGAGCGGCCCGCGCGCCAGCGCCGGAAGGCGGTCGCGCGCCAACAGCAGCAACAGCAGCAGCACGAGGCCAACCACCGGGCCCGGCACCGGTACCGCCAGCGCGCGCACGGCGACCTCGCCGACCAGCTGGCAGAGCAGGATCAGGCTGAGGCTGGCGATCATGGCAGGAAGCTCACGCGAGACATCCGCCTATCAGGTCGGTGTGGCGGGACCTTGTCAATGCGTGGGTCTTGGATGCATGCGCAGATCTTGGGCGCCGCCGCCTTCAAATCCGTCACACTTTCTCAGACCGTCATCCCCGCTTTTCGTCCCTGCGAAAGCAGGGACCCATAACCACCGCATTCGGTGATGACCGGGATCGTGGCCCCAGCCAGCGCAACAATTGAGATTCGGGGTAATGGGTCCTGGCTTTCGCCAGGACGACACGGGGTGTGTGGCGCGGCCTGCATCCGCAATCGTCGTCCCTGCGAAAGCAACACGCGCTTCGACCAGCTCCGTCCTCCCGAGGTGTGTGCCTTGCGCCGCAAGGCTCGCACCTCAGGGTGACGGGGAGAGAGTTAGCCTTCTACGACTCCCGCCGTGCCAGCGCCATCAGCGTGCCGCTCATGGTCGCGACCAACGTCTCGGCGCCGTCCTGGATCGCATAGGCGCGGCCGTCGCAGACGGTCAGCGTGCGGCCGGGCTTGACCACGACGCCGCGGAACACGAACCGCTCGCCGCGCGCCGGCGCCAGCAGGTTGGTCTTGAACTCCACGGTGAGGATGTCGGAGCCTTCGGGCATCAGCGTGAAGGCGGCGATGCCGCAGGCATTGTCGAGGCCCGCGGTGATGATTCCGGCATGCACGAAGCCGTTCTGCTGGCAGAATTCCGGCGCGTAGGGCATCGCGAGATCGACCTCGCCGGGCTCCATCCGCGCGATCGAGATACCAAGCGTCTGCATCGCGCGCTGGCGTGCGAATGTATCGGTCGCGACCGCACGGTAATCGGGATTCTTCGGCTCGAAGCGGGGCATGGCGGTTACGCGATTGCGGGCTCGGACGGCACAAGATGCGGCATCGCCGCGTAGCGGATCGCCGGCGCAAACGGCGTCGATCTGCGCGCGGCACGGTCGATATGCACGGCCGCGATCTCGCAGGTCGCTGCGATCTCGCCGGTCTCCGCATTGCGCATCTCGTGCAGGATACGGATCGACTTGTCGCGGAACTCGACCAGCCGGCTCTTGACCTCGACGAGGTCGCCGGCGAGCAGCTCGCGCTTGTAGGCGATGTTCTGCTGCACGGCGGCCATGCCGCGGCCGGACTCGCGCAGATAGCTCGGCGTCAGGCCGAGCCGCGCGAACATGTTCCAGCTCGCCTCGTCGAACTTGCCGACATACCACATGACGTTCATGTGGCCGATATGGTCGCAGTGCCAGGGATAGACCGTGCCGCGATAGGTCGCCTCGCCCTCCATCGGATCCCTCCTTCGATTTTTGATACGGTAGCGTATCAGGGACGAAGCAGGCTAGCAATACGGTACCGTATCAAAGCATGATCCGGAAAAGTGCGAAGCGGTTTTCCCTCGCGACAAACGCAACGCGTTTGCGCGGAGATCATGCACAAACAAGCGATTAATGCGCGATGACGATCCCATCGCGCATTAGGATGCGCGGAGATCGCATGACTGAAAGCAAAGGCGACGTCTGGGTCGCGGCCGGCTTCGCCGAACTCGCGCATAGCGGCGTCGACGGCGTGCGGGTCGAGGTGCTGGCGAAGAATCTCGGCGTCACCAAGGGCGGCTTCTACCGCCGCTTCAGGGATCGCGCCGCGCTGCTCGAGGCCATGCTGACGCGCTGGCGCGACGGCCGCATCGCATCGATCGAGAAGCACACCGCGCTCGACGGCGCCAGCGCGCGCGAGCGTCTGAAGGCGATCATCACGCTGTATTCGGAGCGCATGAACACCGAGGCGATGGCGGTCGAGCTCGCGATCCGGCAATGGGCGCGCACCGATGAGGCCGCTGCCGCCGCCGCCGCGAGCGTCGATGCCGCGCGGCTGAAGAATGTCGCCCAGCTCTATCGCGCCACCGGGCTGCCGACTGAAGAGGCCGATGCGCAGGCCTTCCTGTTCTACTGCTTCATCTTCGGCCAGAGCCTGCTGTTCCTCGAGCGCGGCCCGCGCAAGCGCGCGCAATTGCTGGCGCAGTCGGCGGACAAGCTGCTGATGGAAAACCCGTAGAGAGAACTGCAGCCAATAGAGCCGGTGCAAACAGAAAGCGGCCGGCTTACGCCGGCCGCTCGCCAAACTCGGTCGGCTCGCTCAGGCGCCCTTCAGGCGCTTGTTGCATTCGCTGTAATAGCCGCCGCCCTTCTGGATCCACTTCAGGCCGCCATTGCCGCCGGTGGCCTTGTTGGCGTTGTACTGGTCGACGCAGGTGTGCATGCGTCCCTTGCCTTCGGACTCCTTGGCGTATTTGGGATCGATGGCGTTCGGAAATACGGCGGGTCCTGCCGGCGCCGCCGGTGCCGCGGCGGGCGCCTGCTTGGCTTCCTTCGGCGCGGCCGGAGCGGGCGCGGCGGCTGCCGGCGGCGGAGCGGCGGGCGCCGCAGCCGGGGTCGCGTCGGCGCCGCACTGCGCCTTGCGGAAATCATTCCACTTCTGGCCGCCGAGGGTGCCGGCCGACTTGGCCGCCTGGTACTTGGCGCTGCATTCCTGCGCGGTCAGGGCCTGCGCCGGCGCGCTCGCCGCAAAGGCTGCAAAGCCCGACACCGCAAGCACGCACAACAATCTGATTTGAATGGTCATCGCTGGTCTCCCGTCATCCCTGGTTTCCCGTTGGTTTCCCGTGGGGAGCATTGGCGTAAGACCATTATCCTAGCGCAACCCCGACTTGCGACAACGCGCCTGCGCGCCTGCGCGTTAAAATATTGTGGCGGCGGGACCGCTGCATGTTCATCCACGGTTCAGCATCGTCGCGCGACGTTTCGGCCCTCTTTCCCTCACGAGGTGCCCCATGAAGACGATTTCCACGCTCGCGTCCGCAACCGCCCTGGCCTCCCTGCTGCTGATGGGCGGAGCTTTCGCGCAAACGGCCGCGCCCGCCGCCAAGGACGCCGCTCCGAAGGCCGATACCAAGGCGCCGGCCGAGAAGAAGCCGCGCACCGCCCAGTCGCTGGAATGCTCGAAGGAAGCCGACGCCAAGGGGCTGCACGGCAAGGAGCGCAAGAAATTCCGCTCCGAGTGCAAGAAGGAGAAGTCGGACGGCGCCGCCGCTGCGCCCGCGGCGACGAAGTAACGTCCGGACAGGCTTGATGCGATTCGCTCTCCCCATCGGGGAGGGCAATCGCAAATGCGCTCGATCGCTCGACGAACCCGTGATGCCCGGCCTTGTGCCGGGCATCATGGGTGTTGGCTGGCACGTGGAAAAGACGTGGATGGCCGGGACACCTGCGCGAACACGCGCTTCGCGCTTCTGCCCGGTCATGACGAGTTTGTGGCGACACTGATCGCAATCCCCGGCGCGTTTCGAAGGGTGAAAAATCCGTGCGCCGGGCGAGCCGCGGCGCAATGCTGCAATCGCGAGATGCATTTGTCGCGTTCACGCGAATTTGCCATAAGGCGGCGTGACCCTGATCCGCGCTTCGATGGCAACGGCCATTCCCGACCGCAGCAAAGTCCTGAACGGGCTCGAGACCCTCGTCATCGGCACCGTCGGCGGCTTGCTGTTTCTGTGGGCAGAATTGCCGGGCGGCCTGATCTCGGGGGCGATGGTCGCGGTCGGGATCGCCGCATTGGCCGGACGGCCGCTCGCGGTGCCGGCGGTGCTGACGCAATCGGTGCTGCTGTTGCTCGGCATCTCCCTCGGCTCGCTGATGTCGCAGCAATTGCTGCAGCACATGAGCTCCTATCCGCTCACCATCGGCCTGCTGGCCCTGGCGACGTTCTGCTCGACCTTCGGCTCGAGCCTCTATCTGCAACGCATCCATGGCTGGGACCAGACCTCGGCTTTCCTTGCCGGCAGCCCGGGCGCGCTGTCGCAGATCACGATCCTCGCCGCGGAAAAGGGCGCCGACGTCGCGGCGATCGCGGTGGTGCAGACCATGCGCGTGATCATCTTGACCGCGGCGCTGCCGCTGGTGCTGGCGCTGACCGGGGTGACGCATGCAGCGCCGCCGCCATTGCCAACCTCAGTCGCCTCGCCGTTCGGCCTCGTCGCGCTGGTCGCCTTATCGATCGGCGTCTCGCTGCTGCTGCGCTGGATCAAATTCCCCGCCAGCTGGATGTTCGGCGCGATGCTCGCCTCCAGCCTGCTGCACGGCTCCGGGCTGGTCGATGGCGGCCTGCCGCCCTGGCTCCGCAACGTCGCGCTGGTCGGCATCGGCGCCATCATCGGCACCCGCTTCGCGCGGATGAAGACCTCGACGCTGCTCAGTCACGTCAATGCCGGGCTCGGCTCGTTTGCGATTGCCATCCTGATCTCGGCCGTGTTCGTCGCGGTGATCGGCTTCACCACCCATGTGCGGCTCGCGGACGTCGTGGTCGCCTTCGCGCCGGGCGCGATGGACGCGATGCTGGCGCTGGCGTTGACGCTGCACATCGACCCGATCTTCGTCGGCGCGCATCATCTGTCGCGCTTCCTGTTCGTCACCATCTCGACGCCGGGCATCATCCATCTGTTCGGCCGGCCGCAGGACGACGTCGACGATTAGGCCCCCTTTGTCCCGTCATCCTGAGGAGCGCCACCGGGTCCGCGCGAAGCGCGGCCCGATGACAGGCTCCGCGCGTCTCGAAGGATGAACGGCCCGGCTGGTGCCCGTCCATGCTTCGAGAGGGCCGCTTCGCGGCCTCCTCCAGCGGCAAAGGCGAAGCCTTTGCGCGGGCATGACGGATAACGGGAAAACCGTACGGCCCGACCTCAGGCCCTCGCGGCCTTCATCACGCCCCAACCGGCGATCGCGGCCATCACGAGCGAGATCAGCGCGTTGTAGCCGGCGAGCGAAATGCCGAGGAAGCGCCACTGCACCTCGTCGCAGCGCACCACCTTGACCTTGTCGAGCTGGTCCAGCAGCGAGCCGGCCTTGCCGAAATCCACCATCGGGCCGGTGCAATCGGTCGGCCCCGGCCAGAACCCCCATTCGACACCGGCGTGATAGGTGCCGAGCCCGGCATTGGCGAGCGCGGCGAGGCCGAGGATCACAAGGCCCGCGAGCAGCACCGGACGCGGCGCGTCGCGGGCGGCCGCGAGCACCACCACGGCGCCGAGCGGCACCGCGAGGTAATAGGCATAGCGCTGCTCGAGGCAGAGCGGACAGGGCATGATCTCCAGCACGAGCTGGAAGAACCAGGCGCCGGCCAGGGTCGCCGCCGCGATCACGGCAATCGCCAGCGCCGAGATCAGCGCCGGATTGCCGGCGGCGGAAGCATGCGACGGATGGGCGGTGGCAATCGTCACGTCGGTCCTCCGGGGAGCATCGTTCGAGAGGGTCATGGGCCCTGCTCCAAGGTCGTCGATTGCGGTCGTATCGCGTGAAAATACCGCTGTCGAGGCGCGGGACAATCACATCCGCGCGGGTTGACCGTGACGGCCACCGTCCGCCGCGGTCAGATCGCGTTCAGTCGGTGATGCATGGGAACGCGCAGGCCCCACTGGGTCATCGCCGCCTGCAGCTCATCGGAAAAGAAAAGGCTCGGATTGAGCAGCCTGCGTTCATGTACGTCATCGAGATCGACGAACCGGACAATACCGTTACGCTCGCGCCTCCGTCTCGAAGTAGGTTGCCGCAGCCGCGGCCAGGCTTGGGGACGGTGGCAGCGGCTGCCGCCGCCGGGCAAACTCTTCCGTGACTGCCATACGGACGGCAACGGCCTTGCGTCGTCCTCGGGGTCACACCCACCGGAAATTCCGCTGCCGGGGCGCGGGACATCCCGCCCGTGCGGGTTGACCATGACGGGCCGCCCGCTATAGTCCGCCGCGCTTCGCGACCCCGGCCTTCCCGGCCGGGACCGTTGCGAATGCCCCTGTGGCGGAACTGGTAGACGCGCTCGACTCAAAATCGAGTTCCGCAAGGAGTGCTGGTTCGATTCCGGCCAGGGGCACCAACTAGGCTGTTCGCTCCCATTCGCAAGCGTTCGCAGCCGTCCGCGCGGCGCTTCAAACCCTTGAAAAATAGGCACTTCTGCATAACTCGGTGATCGTCACCGTTTGTTCTCATCCGATCCCAGCCGTTCGATTTGTTGGTATTTCTGTTGGTATCGGGAGAACAGACGTTCACGGCGACTTCCGTTATTCCAAACTAGGAAATTGAGCAGATGGCCCGCAAGAGCGACGGCGCGCACGCAAATCCAAAGCAGATCAGGACTGACGTTGACTGCCGAGCTGCCCGCCCGAAATTCGGCGGGGACGCGTGGTAGCGCGCTCCGCGCCGCTTCATCTCGGCCTCAGCATTATAGGGCATGTATTTCGCAACTCCGGCCAGCACTTCTTCGCGCCACGAAAAACCGGTGATGCGCTTGCCGGCGACCAGCAGCTTGCCATCCGAGAGTTTTGTGTTGAGCAGGCCGCAATAGCCGTGGCAGACGGCGGAGACGATGCCGCCACGCTCCCAGATGACGCGAGTGATCTCTTGCAGCCCTTCGCTGTCCGGAAAATCCCACATGACTGCGTGACCGCCGGTGAAATAGATCACATCGTAATCCGCTGGGTCGATCTCATCAGGCCGCGCCGTCGCCGACAGAAGCGCCATGCGGCTCTTGTTCGCCAGCCACGCCTTTGCCGAGGCGTCCAGGAGCGGCCATTTGAGCGCGCGAGGTTCGAGCGGAGACGATCCGCCCTTCGGGCTCACGATCCTCTGTTCGTAACCTTTTTCCGCGAAGACATCGAAGGCGTGCGTCAGTTCGGACAGCCACAACCCGGTCGGGTGCGACCGATCGTCATAGTAGGCGACGTTGCTGACGACATGGAGAACACGCCTACTCATTGTTGCAATACCTTCGAAAAGCCCGAAGAAAGGAGCGCGCCGGAGATAGTCCGGCGCGCGTCATTCATCCACGGATGAACGCGAGAAGATCGGCGTTGATCACATCTGCGTTGACCGTGAGCATCCCGTGCGAGAAACCGGGATAAATGATCAATTTGCTGTTTTGCAGCAGCTTGTCCTGCATGAGCGCTGCCGCCTTGTAGGGGACCACCTGGTCGTCGTCGCCCTGCATCACGAGAGTCGGGACGGTGATCGCCTTCAAATCCGCGGTCTGGTCGGTTTCCGAGAACGCCTTGATGCCTTCGTAGTGAGCCTTCGCGCTTCCCATCATGCCTTGCCGCCACCAGTTCTCGATGACCCCCTGCGAGGGCTTGGCGCCCGGCCGGTTATATCCGTAGAAGGGACCGGCGGGCACATCGAGGAAGAACTGAGCGCGGTTGGCGGCAAGCGCCGCGCGGAAACCATCGAACACGGCGATTGGCGTGCCCTCGGGATTCGCGTCGGTTTTGACCATCAGGGGTGGCACTGAGCTGACCAGCACCGCCTTGGCGACGCGCCCTTGTGGTTGGCCATGCTGCGCAACATAGCGCGCAACCTGCCCGCCACCTGTCGAGTGGCCGATATGGATGGCGTTTCGAAGATCAAGATGCTCGGCGACCGCCGACGCATCGGCGGCATAGTGGTCCATGTCGTGGCCTTCGCTGACCTGGCTTGACCGTCCATGGCCGCGCCGGTCGTGCGCGACGACGCGAAAACCCTGCTTGAGAAAGAACAGCATCTGGTTGTCCCAGTCGTCGGCGCTGAGCGGCCAGCCGTGGTGGAAATGGATAGGCTGCGCGTCCTTTGGCCCCCAATCCTTGTAAAAGATGTCGGTCCCGTCCTTTGTTTTAACAAATGCCATGACGACTTCTCCTTTGTTGACAGGCCCAATCCGGTGATGTCGCTTTCAAATCGCGGGCAGAGCGTTCAATGAACGCGGCAGGTACAAGACCATCTGCGCGTCTTTGACGACATCGAACCGCAGGATGGTGCCCACGCCTAACCCGTTCAGCAACTGGCTGATCGGACCGCCGGCGCGCGACAGTTTAACATCGCGCGGAAACAGCGTCTGTGCGAGTTCGATAGGGTTGGTAACAAACTGTGTCTGCCGCCACTCGCCATCCACCAGCCCGATCGACGTGTTAGTTGAGAGGCGCGACTGCGATGTTATCCGGCGAAGCGTCGGCAGTGGTGCGGTCAACGTCACGTCCGATTTTCCGTCGGTCGCTGCGATGCTGGCCGTGATGCCGTTCGACGAGACATCAAGCCTTATGTCGGTCAGCCATTTCGGTAGTTGATAGCCATAGACTCCGCGCACGCGGGCGATCTCGGTATCTACCGGCAACGCCAGCACATGCGCGAAGAAGCTCTGCCGCCGTATCGAGTCGAGCAGTTCCAGCACGTGTGGTCCACGCGCGCCTGGCCGGCGGATGACGATGGCGACCGATACCTCGTTATAAGGATCGTTGTCACAGACCGCGTAGGAGAAGAAAGTGAGCGCTACGAGTCCGTATCCGGGCAGCGCATGCAGCGGCTCAAGCGGCGACGGCAACATCGAACGCAGCTTCTTGAGCGGCGCGAGCATCAAAGCCTGCACGTTGCTGGTGCGGTAGTAGAAGTTGGGCGCCCACGTCGGGCCGATCCGCGACGGAACCATCACTTTCCGGATGCGCCGGAAGAAATCGATATTGCCGGCGGTTGGATCTTTTGCCACCTCGTCGAGCTCGGGATTGGAGCGAAAGCGGTCATAGTAGCCGCCTTTCGGCACCATGACCTTGTGACCGGCGAACTCGACTTCCGTTAGGTCTTTAGCCATGAACGATGACTTTCGTCGATAAGCGAGGCCGGCGGACAGCCCATGGTATGCCGCTCGTCCCGCCAGCGGACGGGATGGTAACGTTGAAGTCCAGTTTAAGCTCAAGCATTAATTGCGGTTCCCTCCGCTGGTTGCGATCCCGGCGATCTGCCATCAAGCCGCCGCCTTTCGTTCCGTCACCCAGCGGCGATATTGGCGCGCGCTGCGCTTTGCCTGCATCTGCGAGGTAAGCAACGCCCAGACCGGAGATACGTTAGGCGCGCTGCGCCGGTTTCGGCTAAGGCGGACTAACTGGTAGCGGACGGCGGCCATATACGCCGAAGACGCGGCCGGCTTGTTCTTCCAGGTGATCGGCTTGAGCTTTGGAGCGTCCGATTTGCCGAGCCGCCAGTTGTGCGGCAGGTTCGGCTCGATCGCGAGTGCGGTCGCGATTCCTGCCATGGCCACCCCACTCTTGATCACGTTTTCCGCCACTTCACGGCGCCGGATGCCGCCCGTGACCATCAACGGCATTGCGACCGCGGCGATCTCGCGCGCGAATTCGAGAAAATAGGCTTCGCGCGCCAGTGTGCGTTCGTCGCGCGCCGAGCCCATCATGGCAGGCGCCTCGTAGCTGCCGCCCGATAGCTCCACGAGATCGACGCCGAGCGGCGCAAGCATCGCAACCACGGCCTGAGCATCCTCCGGCGAGAAGCCACCGCGTTGGAAGTCGGCCGAGTTCAACTTGACCGACACCGCAAAGCCAGACGACACAGTCGCCCGCACGCCGCGCACGATATCGAGCAGCAAGCGTGCGCGATTCTCCAGATTGCCGCCCCATTGATCCGTGCGGTGGTTCGCGAGCGGCGACAGGAACTGGCTCAGCAAATAGCCATGCGCCGCGTGGATCTCGACACCGGTGAAGCCCGCGCGTTCCGCGAGGGCTGCGGTGGCCACGAAGCGGCGTTCCACCTCGGCAATGTCGGCCGCTGTCATCGCACGCGGCATCGGGAAGACCTTGGACTGCGCGCCAAGGTCGAGCGGAATCGCGGATGGCGCCAACGTCTCCTGTCCGAGTCCCGCCGGCATCTGGCGGCCGGGATGATTGATCTGCATCCAGACCTGGCCGCCGCCCGAGCGTGCGGTGTTCGCCCACGTCTTGAAGCGATCGAGGAAGCGATCGTCCTCCAGCACGACCCCGGCCGGACCGGTCATCGCGCGCGCATCGACCATCACATTGCCGGTGATGATCAGGCCCGACCCGCCCGCGGCCCAGGCCTGGTACAGGCGGATCAGTTCGGCCGATGGCGCATGATCGGCATCGGCCATGTTCTCTTCCATCGCCGCCTTGGCGACGCGGTTCGGGATCACGGCGCCACTAGGCAGCGCCAGTGGGGAAAACAGCGACATTATGGATCTCCAAGCAGAAAGTTGGACAGACCATAACCTTTGAGTTAAGTTGAAGGTCAACCCTTTTTCGAGGATTGTTCGCGATGAATATCGGGGAACTGGCGAAGCGAACCGGGCTGACCAACTCGCGGATCCGCTTCTATGAGCGCGCCGGGCTTTTGAAGACGGTCGAACGGCTGCCGAACGGCTATCGGACCTATCCTCCGGAGGCGGTGCTGATGCTCGAATTGATCACAACTGCGCAGAACGCTGGATTCAGCCTCGACGAAATTCGTTCGCTGCTGCCGTCCGATCTCGAGCAGTGGGATCATCCTGTGCTAATCGACACACTCCGTCGCAAGGTGGCGGATATCGGGAGATTGGAGGCGCGGCTCGCGCAGAGCAAGGAGCAACTGGTTGCGCTTATCAAGGACATCGAAGCGAGGCCTGACGACATCGACTGCGCTGCCAACGCACGGCGGGTGCTGTCGCAATTGCTAGGCAAGGAGATGGAGAGACCAACAGTGACGGTCGGTGACGTGAAGCTTTTCGGCAAAACAAGGCGTCGTCGACGTCCCAGAGCCGGCTAAATGCACTGGAATCATCATCGACCGCGCGGGCGGCGATGTGCGCCTTTTTGAACTGAGCTAACATCGTTGGCTGTTGGCCCATCGCGATATTTGCTGCGGTTGCGCAAAGGAGGTCCGTATTGAAGCCACGCGGACTTCGCCGCCGGTTTATGAGTACACGGCCTAGTAGGAGGGGCGCGTCAGATCACGAAGTGCCCAGCCACCCCGGTGACGTGCATCTCCCAGATACCCCACTCACCGATGGAAAGGCTGGATTCCGGAGGGCTGGATGCAACTCTGATACTGTCTCTGTTGTCATCGGGTCACGCCATAAGCGGCGCTGGTCGCGGTTTCGCTCATGGAGATACCATGCCGGCCACTCGCCAAGTTGGTATGCCCAGGATTCGGCACGAGCGTAACACCTACTCGCGATGGCCAAGCATTCTGAAGCGGGTGGAACTGCTATTGAGATACGGAAGTTGGGGCCTGGCTGATCTTCGGGTGGTATGAGATATGCGTAGTTCTTTGTCTGCTTGACCAGCGTCCATCCCCGCCTGGGAAGAACCACGCTTAGCGTGAGGGAAGCTCCGAACCGATAGGCGTTCGGTCCAAATTTCTTTGGCGCCTTTCCACTCGCACTGAACTCGATCACTTCGATCGGCCAGCCTACAGGGGTGTGAGAGCGTGCCCTGGCGCGCGCGAGGGGCAGCGCCCCTGAGATCTCAACTATGAGGATGGCGGGCAGCTTGAGAGAGAAGAATCACAAGGCAACAGTGAGAAAGATCAAGAAGGCAGCCGCCGGGCCAGGTTGTCCATTGATTGCTAACTCCTTGTCTACCTGACATGGCCAGCAGGACTCGTTATTTCAACATTTGCTTCTCGGCTGCGGCGAGTACCACCGAAGCTTCAGTGGTCAGCACCCGGAAGGTAAAAGCCTCCTGGAAATAGAGATCGACCGTTGTGTCGGTGTGGTTGAGGTAGCCGATCGAGAGGTCCTGGCCGATATCCAGTTCGAAATCACCTCCTCGCGTCGTCAGGACAAAGGCGCCGCTGATGGCAGGCGCCCAGACAACGCCGCCGTCGACGATCCGTTCGAGGTGGTGAAAAACGGGGTATCCTTCGTCACTTCCGCCGCTGGCGCCCGTGTACGCCTCTGCCCCAAGGACGAGGGCATATGGCCCATTGCAGCCGGCAAGTCTGAGTTCACTGACCGCTTGCGCGACGGCACTGGGATAGGCTTTCACATTTGTCGGAAGAATGCATCCTGCATTGCTGCTGGCCTGGCGAATGCCCTCGATCCCTGCAGCCGCATATCCATCGAAAATCGCGCGGTCTTCGGCAAATGCGATTCTGCGGGCAGCATCCTTGACCGGCGTCCAGTCGGCGTCCAGGGCGCCACGCTCAACGTCATCGATCTGCTGACGCGAGAGCTGGAATGGAACGCGCAGTTCGACGAGCGCCCTCGCCTCGCGCTGTTGCGCCATCATTCCCTCGCCTGGAGCCGGAAGTTGTTTGACATGGCCAGTGCCCACCGCCGAGAAGCCACTCCCCTTGGCTTCGGGGACGTCGACCACGCGCCGCCCGGCAAGGTGCCGCTTCAGGGTACGGGAAGCCTCCTCCTCGATTTGAGCCCAGGCCGCGTCGGATATGGGAGCGAGTTGGCGGTGAAGATTATTCATGGTTCGCCTTCTTGTTTTAAAGACCCAATTCCAAGCGACCCGTCGTTGACGGGCGGATATGTGCGAGCTGTATCTGACGAGCCTGCTCCACGCTGCTCAGCGCAAACCGGCGCTTCCCCGCTGGCTGCCGCGGCGTCATTGTCTTCAGGCGAAACGTCGTCAAGAAATGTCGCTGACGGTACGAAGAACAGCGCCCCCGTAACGGCGCGGCTGACATCCAGCAGCCGGTCGTAGTTGCCGGGCGGCCGACCGACAAACATGTTCTCGAGCATCTGTTCGATCCGGTGGGGCGAGCGCGCATAGCCTATGAAATAGGTACCAAATTCACCCTTGCCGATCTCACCGAAAGGCATGTTGTCGCGCACGATCTCAAGCTGCTCGCCGTCTTCGACGACCGTCGTCAGAACATTATGTGCGTAGGGCGCCTTGGCCGCATCGTCCTGCTCGATGTCCGACAGTTTGTGACGACCGATGATATTTTCCTGCTCCGAGGTTGATATCGCATTCCAGCGCTGCAGATCGTGCAGATACTTCTGGGTGATGACGTAGCTTCCGCCGGCGAATGCAGGGTCCTCCTGTCCGATGGTCGTCGCGTCAACCGCGTCCTGATCGGACGGGTTCTCGGTTCCATCGACAAACCCAAGCAAGTCGCGATCGTCAAAATATTTGAACCCATGAACCTCGTCGATCGTCGTCACGGCTTTGCCCAGCCGGGACATGATCTGTGAGGCAAGCTCGAAGCATAGGTCCATGCGGACAGACCGGATATGAAAAAGGATGTCGCCCGGCGTGGAGACTGCGTGATGCACCCCATGGATTTCCCTGAAAGGATGAAGATACTTGGGCCGCGGATCACCGAACAGTCGGTCCCAGGCATCGGAGCCGAGAGCCATCACACATGATAGCCGCGCTTCCGGATCGCGAAATCCGACGGCTCGCAGGAGTGCCGACAGAAGGGCACATAGACCGCGCACCGCATTCTCGCTGTCCTTTCCGGGATTGATCCGGACGACGAGAAATATCGCGGCACGCGTCAGTCTTGCGACGACGGGTTGTGGGACGACAGCTGACACAATCACTCCTTGGCGGCCTGCTCGGCGCACTTGATGCTCCGGGCTGGCCCGTCCGGCTGAACACGGCCCGCGCGTTCGGCGCGGCCAGCGGTCGTTGGCATCGACGAGCTTCTCGAACGACGCGTCGTGCGGAAATCACCGGAAGGGCGATCGGGATAACGAACACACAAGGTCACTGGCATCCCTTGAGATGTTCACTCCGACCAATCAGGCCGAGGGCCGGTCAATCCATGTCCCGAAAGGCATGGCCATCGGCCTTGACACCTTCGATCACGCTCGACGGCAAAAGATCCTGAGCGGAGGTCCCGTCAAAAACCCAGTCGCCCTTGTCCGCGAGGTCCGGGAGCTGCGCGCCCTTGCGGACGTAGATCCCGATCGCCGGCTGCTTCACATTGATGTAGAGATCGTATTCTTCCATCGCGTCGATGCTTTCCCTCTTGCTCTATCGAGCCATTCATCGGCTACGGAGCAACCGCCATGCCAATTTGAGTGCATCGAGATATCAAGAGCTTACGCCGACCTGACCGACCGGATCTGACAAACTGTCCGATCGAGCACGGACAAATTGTCCACGCTGCGGGCGCAACGGGCTCGCGCAGCGTCGAGCCCGTTGTCGCCTCTGTGAAATCGAAACGTCTTGCCCCAGACAACAGCGGCCGCAGCGGTCCCGCTGCACTATCCCGGCTATCCAAGATCGACAGGACGTCCTGACGGCTCTTCTTCCAGTGTCACCGCAATGTCTGCGTTGGCGGACAAGCGCACCCTGTTGCCCTCGACGCCGGCGACGAATCCCAGCTCGATATAGTGCTGGTGACCTTTGTGCTGCCCGAAACTGTCGCTCTTCTTGAGCCTGATACGATCACCTTCGACCTGATCGACCGTGCCGACATGCACTCCGTCAGCGCCGATTACTTCCATACCGCCGTTGATCTTGTTCATGGCCATACCTTTCTCCCTGAAATCCATTGCAGCGGTCACGCGAGCCATAATCCATATCGACTGCGTAACCGCGGACCACGCGCAACCAAATCACTTGACCGGGCGGCCCGACTTTTCTTCCTCAAAGAGTTCGACGATATCGGCGTCAGAGCAGAGCCGCACCTTGTGATCCGTGACGCTGTCGACGAAATCCATGCCGATATAGTGGTGATGTCGTCTGTGCCGGCCGCCGCCAGTTTCGCTTTTCTTCAGCCTGATACGGTCGCCCTCGATGCTATCGACGACACCGATCTGCACACCGTCAAACCCGACGACCTCCATGCCTTCCTTGATCTGATGCTTCTTCAAGAATTGCACCTGCTCGTTCCATGTCTTTCTCAAGCCTGACGCTCAGATCGCTTCGTCCTCATCCGGAGGCTTCACTGTCTTCCCGTTGAATGTCAGACCGTCTTTCCCCGACGAGATCTGCACGGTCGAGCCGTCGCGGACGTCGCCCGCGAGCAGCATTTCGGCCAGCGGATCCTGTACATATCGCTGGATGACCCGCTTTAATGGCCTGGCGCCATAGGCGGGGTCCCAGCCCTTCTCGGCGAGCCAGGCTTGGGCCTTGGCGTCGAGCGACAGTGTAATTTTGCGATCGTCGAGGAGCTTGCGGAGACGCGCGAACTGAATGTCGACGATTCGGCCCATGTCGTTCTTCTGCAGCCGCTGAAACAAGATGATCGCATCGATGCGGTTGAGAAATTCGGCCGGAAATGCGCGCGGACCATCTCCATCACCTTGTCGCGAACGGCACTCGTCTTTTCGCCTTCCACCTGATTGACGAGGTATTCCGCCCCGAGGTTTGAGGTCATGATGATGAGCGTGTTGCGGAAATCCACTGTCCGCCCTTGGCCGTCGGTCAGGCGTCCGTCGTCCAGCACCTGCAGCAGCACGTTGAACACATCCGGATGCGCCTTCTCGATCTCGTCGAACAAGACGACCTGATAGGGTCGTCGCCGCACGGCTTCCGTGAGCACGCCGCCCTCGTCATAACCGACATAGCCCGGAGGCGCACCGATGAGCCGTGCGACCGAGTGCTTCTCCATGAACTCCGACATGTCGATGCGAAGGATGGCGTGCTCATCGTCGAACAGGAATTCCGCAAGGGCCTTGGCCAGTTCGGTCTTGCCGACGCCGGTCGGGCCAAGGAACATGAACGAGCCCATCGGCCGGTTCGGGTCCTGCAATCCCGCGCGGGCCCGTCGCACGGCCGTTGACACGGCACGAACCGCTTGTGTCTGTCCGACAACGCGTTTGGCGATCATCTCCTCCATCTGGAGGAGTTTCTCCCGCTCGCCCTCGAGCATCTTGTCGACGGGAACGCCGGTCCAGCGCGAAACTACCTGGGCGATATTGTCGGCCGTAACCGTCTCGCTGATCGAACTGCTCTCGCTGGCCTCGACGGCAGCCAGTTTTTTCTCCAGTTCGGGAATCGTGCTGTAAGACAGCTCGCCTGCCCGCTGGTATTCACCTTTTCGCTGCGCGTTCGCCAGTTCCGTACGAAGCTGCTCGAGTTGCGCTTTCATCTTCTGGGCGTCCGAGAGCTTGCTCTTTTCGGCCTGCCATTTCGTCGTCATGTCGGCGGAGCGCTTCTCGAGATCGACCAGATCCCCGTCGAGCGTCTTCAGACGGCTCTTCGACCCGGCATCGCTTTCCTTCTTGAGTGCCTCCTGCTCGATCCTGAGACGCACGATTTCGCGGTCGATCGAATCCAGTTCCTCCGGCTTGGAGTCGACCTGCATCTTGAGCCGTGCGGCAGCTTCGTCGACGAGATCGATGGCCTTGTCGGGAAGGAAGCGGTCGGTGATGTAGCGGTTGGATAACGTTGCGGCGGCGACCAGCGCGGCGTCCGAAATCCGTACGCCATGATGCTGCTCGTACTTGTCCTTGAGGCCGCGCAGGATCGAGATCGTGTCCTCCACCGTGGGCTGCGACACGAAGACCGGCTGGAAACGGCGGGCAAGCGCGGCGTCCTTCTCGACATGCTTGCGGTACTCGTCGAGCGTGGTCGCACCCACACAGTGCAACTCGCCGCGAGCCAGCGCGGGTTTGAGGAGATTGGAAGCATCCATCGCACCGTCTGTCTTGCCAGCACCGATGAGCGTGTGCATCTCGTCGATAAAGAGGATGATACCACCATCCGCGGATGTCACCTCGGAGAGCACGGCCTTCAATCGTTCCTCGAACTCGCCGCGATACTTGGCACCGGCAATCAGCGCGCCCATGTCGAGCGCGAGCAGCTTTTTGTCTTGCAGGCTCTCGGGAACATCGCCGTTCACGATCCGCAAGGCGAGCCCCTCGACGATGGCGGTCTTTCCGACACCCGGTTCACCGATCAGGACCGGATTGTTCTTGGTGCGGCGCGACAGCACCTGGATTGTGCGACGTATCTCCTCGTCGCGACCGATCACCGGGTCGAGTTTGCCGTCACGCGCGGCCTGCGTCAGATCGCGGGCGTACTTCTTCAGTGCGTCATATGCATTCTCGGCTGACGCGCTGTCTGCGGTGCGGCCCTTCCGGAGCAAATCGATCGCGGTGCCAAGAGCCTGGGCATTGACGCCGCCTTGCGCCAGGATCTTCGCCGCGTCGCTGCTCTTGTCCGTGGACAAGGCCTGCAGCAGGCGTTCGACGGTGACGAAACTGTCGCCCGCCTTTTCCGCTAGCTCCTCCGCAGCGGTGAACAGGCGCGCGGTGTCGGGCGCCATATAAACTTGTCCCGCACCCGAACCGGACACCTTCGGCAGTTTTGCCAAAGCCGCTTCCGTCGCGTGCAGGATCGCCCGCGAGTTTCCACCCGCCCGATCAATCAGACCGGCGGCCAAGCCTTCGTTGTCGTCGAGCAACACCTTGAGCACATGGAGAGGCGTGAACTGTTGGTTACCCTCCCGTGTTGCCAGAGACTGCGCCGACTGGATAAAGCCCCTCGCGCGGTCGGTATATTTTTCGGAATTCATGGAGCCCCTTTCAAACGCGCGGTCTGTCGTCAATGGTCAGGAACGGAATTACGATCCGGCCGGCGTCGGCGCAGCGTGTTGCGCGCCTGGAAGCTTCTGCCTGATCCCTTCGGCTTTGCCCTCGGTGGGATGGACGATGAGGTCGAACATGGCTATTGCCCATGGTTGATGATCAATTCCGGCTCTAGACGACTGCAGTATGAAGTGCCCCGGTCTCAGCGCGGCGTGGCGCGGGTGGCCGCGGATCGCGCGACCTTTTCGTCAAGGCGTTTTCGCAGTTTGGCGAGCTCAACGACCATTCGCTCGTGAGTCCCCTTGCCAATTTCCTCGATTTCATCGGAGGCGCGGACGGAAAATGCGATCCGGCGGCCGTCGACCGCTGTGACTTCGGCCATGGCGGTAACCGTCTGTCCAACCACAGTCGCAGCAAGATGCTGCACGTTGACCATGGTGCCGACCACGCTCCCGCCCGGCTCGAGATAATCACGAACGGCATTGAGGGCAGCATTCTCCATCGCCATGATCATGACCGGTGTCGCCAACACCGGCGGCAGGATGCTATCCTTGAACCGGTTGGCCAGATGTTCGGGCTTCACGACGAGCGTGAAGCGTCCGGTTGTGCCAGTCGATATGCGCTTCATCGGTCACGCTGCCCTCTTGAAGAGATCCTCGACATACTCCCAGTTCACGAGGTGCTCGAGAAACGCCCGAATGTAATCGGCCCTTCGATTGCGGTAATCGATATAGTAGGAGTGTTCCCAAACGTCACAGCCCAGTATGGGCTTTGCACCATAGACGAGCGGATTCTCGCCGTTGGGCGTTCTCATAACAATTGTCTTGCCGTTCTGCACTGCAAGCCAACACCAGCCAGAGCCAAACTGCCCGACGCCGGCGGCGATGAACTCCTCTTTCATCTTCTCGATCGAACCGAAGTCCGCCTTGATTTGCCGCTCCAGGATTCCCGGCAGCGCGCTTCCGGCATGCGGCTTCATCCATTTCCAGAAGTAGGTATGGTTCAGGTCCTGGCTCGCATTGTTGAATACAGGAACGTTGCTTCCAAAGGAGCCGATGACGACATCCTCCAGGCTCATTCCCTCCCATTCGGTGCCTTTGATAAGGGCATTGAGCGCATTGACATACGCGGCGTGGTGCTTGTCGTGGTGATATTCCAGCGTTTCCCTGGACATGTAGGGAGCGAGCGCGTCATGCGCGTAGGGCAGATCAGGAAGCGTGAAGGACATGGACATCTCCTCTGGAGAGAACATTCGCGACGGCGCACCGCCTGGTGCTTGCGACAAACGCGCGTCGCCGTGGATCTCGTGGTTCAGATGTCACCGGCTGTTTTCTCTTCGACCTCGGTTCTTCCGAGCAGAATGCAGTCATGCAACGGATGAAACGCCATGGGGTCCTCTCTCGGGGGTGAACGGCGGTGCCAAAGTGCGATCCTTGCCGATATCGGGCCGGAGGCCGGCAGTACGTGACGGATAGTCGTTGCCGCTGCGGCCCCCAATCCTGATCCTGAGCAACTCATGTGCCACATCGGAAGCTCTACGATATCAATCAGTTGCGTCGTAGGAGGGAAGCGCTATCGGACAACTTGTCGAAAGCAAAACGGACAAAATGTCCTGCGTGTCGCTTTGGGGCACTACTCACCAAACTGAGGGTGAAAGATTGCCTGTCAAAACTACCGTCCGATATGGATCGAAATCGATGAGGGCGATCGGCGATAACCCTCGAGAACGTCTAGCCTTCCAAGAACCGGCACGCCCAGATGAGGCTGCGTCGATCATTCACCTACGTCGGCCATGGCCGGCTATTTCGCTAGGATTGGGCTAAGGGACGCAAAGTTCCGGTATGAGCTCTTTAAGCGAGCTCTGGAAGCGTTTCGGAACAACACATCGAGACGACGGCGCGACTAGTCGGCCTCATCGAGTGACGGCCGGGCTGCACGAAATCCGTGCGCGTCCGCAAAACGTAGCGCCTCGACGATCATCGTCTTCACGACCTTGGGCTCATCATCGTGATTGAGCTCGTACTCCAACAGCATTGAGGCAAACGCCTCCTCGTCAACCTTTTCCAGCGCATCAGCCAGTTCATTCAGCGTCATCACGCATCGCCTCGTTCGCGATCTCGCCCTGCCGCTGGTACAGCGGGGCGCCCAGCTCGCCTAGTTCCCCTGACCATACATAATCGCGAGGGCGGCAAGGGCAAGCAGGATGTACTCGCCATTGTAGTCGGCGTCAT
This sequence comes from Bradyrhizobium sp. USDA 4503, assembly GCF_054055815.1. Classification (NCBI taxonomy): domain Bacteria; kingdom Pseudomonadati; phylum Pseudomonadota; class Alphaproteobacteria; order Hyphomicrobiales; family Nitrobacteraceae; genus Bradyrhizobium; species Bradyrhizobium sp. USDA 4503. The sequence goes on along the minus strand of NZ_JBSRXS010000001.1, from coordinate 6,821,016 downwards.
CGTCGGTAGAGAGATCGAATTGCTTCCACACGCCGTCCAGCTTTCCAGCGTCATGCTCAGCAACGACTTTGACGGCGACCTCGCGGATGGCATCGAATTGCGAAAAGTCGAAGTGCAGCCCCTGATCGTCCATGAACAGCCCGTGGTTTTGCAAAAAGGCCGCCATCGGCATCGTCGTCTCACTGATATAAAAGAGCAGGTCGTCCGCTTCCAACGGCCGATCCTGTGCCTGCGGCATGAGACCGACCTGATTGATGAGCAGATGCGCCTTGGCCTGCATATCTTTCGATAGCTGCTGGTTGGACACAACGGTCATTTCTGGAGCTCCTCGCTCTTCACACCAGGCTGGGAGGTGTCACCAACGGCCGGAAAACAGCGGCCTGCCTGGCATCATTTGATGCGGCGTCCCTGGAAGTAGCCCTCGTTGGTGGTGTTCTCGCGGATGTTTGCTGTATCACCCTGTTCCGCGTAGTTGTCTTCGCGCTTCTTCGACGACGTATCTTTCTTGACTTCGGGGTCACCGCCGGTGCCCTTCGGGCTACGGTTGGCCGGCGGAACAGGGGGCATCTTCCCATGATGACGTGGCATTGCTGCGTCTCCTTGACATCAGACTCATTGTTGCACGCGGTTGAAGCTCCTGCCGCCCTTGGCGATTCCAGCAACAGCCATGCCAAGCGAGGCTTCACGCGATATCAATCGCTTGATGACCGCGGCCAGGGGCCGATGGACAATTTGTCTTTGCAGCGGGACGAAATGTCACCGGCTCTTCGGTCGCCATCAGTCCTCCGCAGGCAGCCAGACCGTAAATGTCGTACCCTTGCCGGGTTCGCTCTCAACGGAAATCTTACCACCCTGGCGGGTTACAAGCATCTGGCTGATGGACAGCCCCAAGCCGGTTCCCTCCCGCCTCTTGGTGGTGAAGAATGGATCGAAGATCCGCTGCATCACGTCCGGCGTCATACCGCCGCCGGTGTCCGTCACATCGATCATGACGCCACGGCGCCTGCCCTCATCCCGATCAAAGGTTCGAATCGTCAAACGCCCGCCTCCGGACGTCGCGTGAATTGCGTTGACGAGGAGATTGACCAGCACCTGCTGCAATTCAGTGCGATTCATTGAGACCAGGCGTGAGGCGTGATATTCCGTTTCGACGCTGATCGTTGTCTTGTTCAGCAGATGCTGAACGAGTGGCAACGTGTCGGTGACGACGACGGCTGGATCATATTGATCGGTAAAGCCGGCATACTCCTGTGGCTTGGCGAATTGCAGAAGCCTCGTCACAATTTCACTGACGCGATGCATCTGCTCGTCGATGAGCCGAAACTCCGTTTTTGCTTCGTCGGCCTTGGCGCCCATCATATCCCTGATGATCTCCAGGTTGCCCTGCATCACCGCGATGGGATTGTTGATCTCATGGGCTACACCAGCGGTGATTTCGCCAATTGCAGCGAGCTTTTCGGACATGATCAACTGCCTGGTTGTTGCTTCGAGCTGCTGGTTCGCATGCAGGAGCTTGTTTGTGCGCTCCTCGACGCGCTGGTTGAGCTCCTGGTTCCATTGCCGCAGCTGGGCGTCGCGCTCGTGGATCTGATCGAGCAGTCGATCCAGATGAACCGCAACCTGCTCGATCTCGTCGCGCCCATCGACGGGTCCCGTTCGTGCGCCTAGTTCGCCGCTTTCCACTTTCGAAATCGTCGTCGTCATCCGCTCAAGAGGCCGGAAGATACTTGCCGCCCACGTCAAGAACAGTGGAACAGTCAGTGCAACCGCGACGGCAAATGCCAGCGCGATTTCCAGAACCGTACCGCGCTTCGCTGCGGTGAACGGTTGCCGAAGATAGCCGGCGTAGAGCATTCCGACGCGACGATCATAGCTGTCACGGATCGGCTCATAGGCAGAGATGTACCAGTCGTTGACGACGAATGCGCCATCGAGCCAGGTCTGGCCACGATCGAGAACCGCATCTAGAACTTCCGCAGAGACGCGCGTGCCAATTGCACGCTGCCCCTCGAACATCCTCACATTGGTACTGATACGCACATCATCGAGGAAGAGCGTCACGGTCCCGCGACTGCCTTCCGGCAAACCCGCCCCGAAATAGATTAGATCGTTGATCGTGTCGACGAACGCAAGGTTCTGATTGAGCAGCATCCCACCAACCAACGCGGCCTTTCGTCCATTCGGCAGCGAAACCGGCGTCGCCGACTGCAGTACCAGCCCCCGGCTCTCCTGCGTCCGCGTGGTCGGCGCGCTTCCGGGTGTCGCCACGATGTCGATCTGGGCGCGCTTCGGAAGATCGGCGGAGATCGCCGCGAGCTCCATCGATTGAAACACATCAATCGCGGTTCGTGCCCGCCCCTCAAGCGCTGAGCTGACGACAGGCCAATTCCATCGCGGCACCGCTGCCATCTGATATTCACTCGCGATCACCGCGCCATCGTCAGCGACAACGTAAAGAAAATCGAAACCGCGAGCCTGAGCGATGTCCTTGAGATAATCGCTCAGGGCCCCACGCTCATAGCCCTGGGTTTGCACAATCGACTGAAAGCGCGCGGAGTTTACCGACGATACCAGATAGTCCTCCGTGTTCTCGAAAATTCGTCCGAGATACTGCCTGGCGATCGTCAGGTCGTCATGAACCTTGGACGTCAGTACCGCGTCGAACCTGACGTTCCAGCGATAAATGCTGATTCCAAGAAGCAGCGGAAGAATGACGAGCATCGGCAAGAGCGCCATCGCCAGCAGACGATACCGCACGGAGGCCTTCGGGGAAAAGCTCGTTATCAGAGCTGCCAACTTGCGCATTTGCGGTCGATTGTTTTGCGTGAGATCCCGAGACGGCGAGCCGCTTCCTCACGGTCGCCCCCCGATTCGCGAAGCACAAAAAGGATATGCCGCCGCTCCACGTCGGCGAGCGTGATATCGCTTGTCGATCTTTCGCCGCGTGACTTGAGATAATCCTCCCGGAACTCACCGAGGATTACCGTCCGCTCGATCAGATTGCGCAGTTCGCGTATGTTGCCCGGCCAATCGTACTGCAGGAGAAACATACGCATCCCAGCATCGATCGGAACGCGCGGCATGCCAAGCTGCTCGGAAATCTCGCGCATAAAGATCTCGGCAAGCTCGAGCACATCCTGATCGCGGTCCCGAAGGGACGGAAGATCGATCTGCATGATGTTGATGCGAAAATAGAGATCCGCGCGAAAAGTGCCGGCTGCAACCCGCTTCTGCAGATCGGCGTTGGTCGCGAAGACATAGCGGGCGTCGATCGGCACCTCCCGCTCCGAGCCGACGGGACGCACCCGACGATCCTCAAGCACACGCAACAGCTTGCTTTGCAGATGGTATGGGAGCTCGCCAATCTCGTCCAGGAAAAGAGTGCCGCCTTGCGCGAACATAAAAAGACCCTCTCGGGTCTTCCCTGCGCCGGTGAATGCCCCCCTCACATGGCCGAAGAGTTCGCTTTCGATCATTTCTGAAGGGATTGCCCCGCAGTTGACCGGCACGAACAGCTTGTCCGCTCGGTTGGACAACGAATGGAGCGATCGAGCGGCAACCTCCTTGCCTGTTCCGGACTCGCCAGTAAACAGAACCGGCGTCGGCAACGGCGCCACCCGGGCGATGGTCTCCCGTGCCTTTTGAATTGCTGCGGATGCTCCGAGGAGCTTGTTTCGCAGATACAGCTGCTGCGAGGACGACTTCAGCTCATGGCGCAGTACGAAATTCTCCCGCTGCAGTCTCGCCCGGTCAAGGCAACGCGCAACCGCATTCAGCAATTGATTGGATCGAAATGGCTTGATCACAAAATCGATGACGCCGATGCGCAGTGCGCCAATTGCTGTATCCAGATCAGCATAGGCTGTCATAAGGATGACATCGGTGAAGAACCCGATCGCTCGCTGCTCCGCAAGCCAGTCCAGGCCACTCTTTCCAGGCATGACATTGTCAAGGATGACGACGTCGAAATGCTGCCCATCGAGTTTCCGCGACGCATCCCTGGCGTCCGCGGACTCCTCGATCAGCTTGCAGCGCGGTCGCAGGAGCTTGACGAGGAAATTGCGTATGCCGGGTTCGTCGTCAACGACAAGAATCGAGGCTTGCGCAAGCCAAGGTCCAAATTCCGGGTCGACCACCGGTTCGGCAACGTCACGCGGGGTTTCCTCAGACATTCATATCTCTCCCGACACCGCTCTTGACGACCACCATCTCAACGCAGGGCGATGGCCTTCTCCAGCGCCATGAAAAAAGCGAAGGCAAAACAGTATGCCTACCCGCCACGCCAGGCCATAAGCCATTCCGCTCCTCGGCTGGATCGCGAACATCGCAGGATGCCCAAGCCAGCGCTTGAAGCCGTTGTCCGCGACCGTCAATTCGCCGATAGAGAAAACGCCCTGACGTTGGCATAGTGTTCCCCACCCATCTCTGTGGTTGTTCTCCAAGGCGACGGCGCGCTCGCGTTAACGCTCGCGCGCGGGTTACTTTTCTTCGGTCGGTGTCGAGATGAACGAGGACTTCCCGAAGTGCGGATCGATCGACGCTTTCTTGTCGTCACCAAGGAAGACGGGCGCCAGATCCTCATCGACCAGGATCTTCGCTGCCTGCGGCGTTTGCGGGTCCCCGTCAACGTCAAGGCGCGTCGCCGCCTCAAGGAGCAAGGCCCACACGTCATCGGACGACAAGACGTTCTTCACGAGGAGCGTGCCGGACCAGGGCCTCAAGCACCAAGCCAACAATCGGTCCGTTGCCGAGCGTGCGTTCCATCGAATAGCTGCTCCCTAATGCCTGTCCCCCGATCGACCGTGGTCACCCGTTCTGTCAAACCGTTCGTGAATCGTCGTCAAGTGCGGTACGCATCAGCGCGAAAGCCTGTCGAACACCATGCAGCTGATCGATGAGATGGAGGATGACGTGGATCCCCTCATCGTTGACACCTAGATCGCTCTTGAGATCGCGGATCAGGTGCGCGCGGGCGACGTCCGCGTCAGAGAATTGCGCGCCTGAAGCCGCCTCGGTTGGAATCAGCCATCGTTGCTCCAGCCAGAACTCGAGTGTCTGCACCCGCAGTCCCGACGAGATCAGAAATTCCTGTTTGTTGAGGGTCATCACAAGGTGCCTTCGCGCGGATCGAACTCTCTCCCCTTGGCCCAGTTCTCGACGAACGCTTCCAATTCCGGATCCGGCGATTTCGGCAGGACGATCGTCAGCTTCACCAATTCGTCTCCGGCACTTCCCCCTCGGCGCGGGGCGCCCTTTCCTCTGAGGCGCAGTGTCGTGCCTGTGTTCGATCCCTTCGGCACCGCCATCGTAACATCACCGGTCGGTGTCGGCACCCGGATTTGACCGCCCAGAACCGCCTCGGTCAACGAGATCGGCACTTCGAGCAGAATGTTGTCGCCGTCCCGCATGAAGCGCCGATCCGGCATGACCTCGACTTCGATGAGGGCATCGCCTGGTCCGCCTTTGCCGGCACCGGGAGCTCCCTTGCCCTTCAAGCGCAAAACCTGCCCATCTACCAGGCCCGGGGGAATTTTCACTTCCAGCGTCCCGCCATCCGGCAGTGTGATTCGCTTGGTTGCACCGCTGATCGATTCGACGAACTCGATAGGCAGGCGATAATGGAGATCTTCACCGCGCCGGTTTGCGCGTGCGCGCTGCCCGCGCCTTAGCAGCTCGGCAAGCGCATCGTCCGAATTCATGAAGTCGGCAAAGCCGGCCCCGCTCGTGTAAGCATGCGGGTCTCCAGCATCGGCGTAGTCGCGATAGAAGTGATGCTGCGGCCGCTCAGCTCCCGTCGCGTCGATCTCACCATTATCGAAGCGCTTGCGCTTGTCGGCATCGCTAAGCAGGTCATAGGCGCCGGCCGCCTCTTTGAACTTTTCCTCCGCAGCCTTGTCGCCGGGGTTGAGGTCAGGATGCAGCTTCTTCGCAAGCTTGCGATAGGCCTTTTGTATCTCGGCAGCCGAAGCTGAGGAGGACACTCCCAACACATCGTACGGGTTCTTAGCCAATTGCCGCTCCCGACTTGAAGATGGCAGAGATCGGCCTTTCCCGTAGCGGGGAACGGCCGCGAGCCGGGTCCCGATTATTCAACATGACCGGGATCCACGTATTTGGGGTAATTCTTCAGTTGCTGAGGCGTCATTCGTGCGGGATCCGGTGCTCCAGGAACACCGCGCGGACCTAGCTGCGCCCGCACGATGTCGTCTTCCGTTAGACGCGGCTTGCCGTCGTCGAGTTGTCCATTGCCTCCGAGACTCGTTGTCATCGCCTTCCAATCGTCCGCGTCACGCCTAGCGTTGCTCGGGCCGCCGCTCCTCGGGTCTTTCACCGGAACGCTGCTGTTCCGGGGGCCCGCGGCGCGGAGGCGCTCCCATTTCCTCCCTCTGCGGTTCTGTTCTCGCAGCGGGTGCGGCAGGTCTGGCTTCGATTTCCGGCCGCGCCGCCGGACGAGCCATGGGTTCGGGGCGAGGCTCCGGCCTCGGTGTGGACTCTGGCCGTGCTTCCGGCACGCGGATGTCCTCACGCTTTCGTTCTTCCGGAGGAAGAGGTCCTGGGGCCGCCTCGGGCCGCGGCGTTCGTTCACGCTCAGATTCGCGAGGTGCGGCTTTTCCGGCTTCATCCGCTGGCGACTTGCGCGCCGGCGCGGACCCCTCCGCTGGACGTCGAGCGTCTTCGAGCCGCTGCCGCGAGGGGTCCTGGGGACGCGCGCCCTTCAGCTCTTCGGGTCGATGTTTTTCCGTATTCGACGGCATCACCTCGGCGGGCGCGTGTGGTCGAACAATGTCCCGCCCGTTCAGGATCGATGGGCGTGGCGTAGCCATCACGGGCGGTGCGCCAGCGTTTGCTCTGTTAAACAGACGGGTGTCGTGGCTCGCGACCTCGACGTGTTTGCGTTGCAACGGCGTGGGTGCGAAATGTTGTTCCTTGGCGACGGCTCTGTCCGCAGCGGTCGGACGAGCCTCGACGCCGCCTCGTCCGCCATTGTAGCTGACGTTGTTCACCGTCTCATTGACGACGACGGTTTTCTGATAGACGTTTCTAATCGTCACACTCCGCACGTTGTTGACCGTGCTGTTGTAGAAGAATTGGCCACGATCCCAGCGGCCACCTTCGTAGCCAATGCCCGAATAGCCGAAGCCATAGTTGACGCCGCCATAAAAGCCGACGCGCTCACCCCAATAGCCCGGGTGGAAAATGTAGGCTCCCGCAAGCCGCCCCCAGTAGCCCGGGGTCCATAACAGGCCCGGTCGCGGTGGTTGCACCCAGGTTCCCGGCACCCAATAGTAGTCACCGGCATCCTCATCCCACGACCAATATCCCGGAGACCAGAGATAGCCCGGCGCAGGCACAGGGGGCTGTTCGTATCGAGGCAACGGCGGCGGCGGCGTTTCCACCGCCGTGACTTGAGAACAAGCTGCTTCCTGGGACAACGCGGCCGCCGGCATTACGCATGCGCTTCCAAGCAGCAATACGGCGAGAACTACGGGAGATGTCGTCGTCAACAGTCGCTTCAACATATGAGAACCTTCGCGAGAAAGCGTTGCTATTCGCGTGATGGCGACACCGTTCGCAGCGGCGAACGGTGTCAATTTCGGTACCCCTAGCGACCCGGCTGCAGCGTCATGCTCTCCAATCCTGCTGCGACGATCAGGCCGGTTTCCGCCTGCACGCTCAGGGGTTGCAGCGCGATGCTGTTGTTCGAACCGCCCAGCAGCACATTGCCGCCCACACCGACGATTGCCGCAGCCATCGCGTCGACGCCGACATAAGTCCCGGCGATATCGCCGCGGCCAGGCTGGGCAACGGGCGCGAACACCGACCAGGCAAGCGCCGTGCTCTCGGTAATGCCGATATCGAGACCAACCTTCTGAATCGTGGCGATATAGTAGTCCTCGGGGAGCCCGTTGATCCGCAAGACGCACGCCAGATTGGTTACCGCGCCGACGATAAAGCCGATGCTCGGCCCACCCTTGCATTCAAGTACGCCGACCTGCACCTTTTGGGCGGGCTGCTGGGCTTGCACGGGTGATACCAGGGCGGTCAGCATTGCTCCGGCAAAGGCAGTGAGGACCGTCGAACGTCGTCGCATAAGAAAGCTCCTACAAAATGAAGGCGGGATGCCTTCAAACTTCTGGTGATGTTGGAGTAAGGAAGCAATCGGGATTGCATTCCAGCACTTGAGAACCGGAGTTTCGTCCCGACGGCGGCGCAAAGCACGACTGGTAGCCGCGAGCTCGCGCCCGCGCTTGCAGGGGGCGTGCTATTTCGAATTCTTCTTGTCGTCGTCGATTTCCGTAAATTCGGCGTCGACGACATTGTCGCCGCCTGAACTCGGTGCAGAACCAGGAGCCGCGTGCGAGGAACTCTGCATGGCTTCCGCAAGCTTCATCGAGTGCTGCTGCAAGGCATTCACTTTCGTGTTGATCGTCGTGGCATCGTCGCCCTTCAACGCTTCGCGCAAATCGGACATGGCACTCTCGACTGCGCTGCGATCTGATGCCGCGAGTTTTGAGCCATGCTCGGCAACCGTTTTCTCCGTTGCATGCAGCAGCGCCTCGGCGGCGTTCTTCGCCTCGACTGCTTCCTTTCTCTTCTTGTCCTCCGCGGCATGCGCCTCGGCATCCTTGACCATCTTTTCGATGTCGCTCTCGGACAGGCCGCCGGATGCCTGAATCTGAATGTTCTGTTCCTTGCCGGTGCCCTTGTCCTTGGCCGAAACGTTGACGATGCCGTTGGCATCGATGTCGAACGTCACCTCGATCTGCGGTACGCCGCGCGGCGCCGGAGCAATGCCGACGAGATCGAACTGGCCGAGAAACTTGTTGTCGGAGGCCATCTCGCGCTCGCCCTGGAAGACGCGGATCGTCACCGCGCTCTGGTTGTCCTCGGCGGTGGAGAAGACCTGGCTCTTCTTCGCCGGAACCGTCGTATTCCGCTCGATCAGCCGGGTGAACACGCCCCCCAGCGTCTCGAGGCCGAGTGAAAGCGGCGTCACGTCGAGCAGCAGCACGTCCTTGACGTCGCCCTGCAGGACGCCGGCCTGGATTGCCGCGCCGACGGCGACGACCTCGTCGGGATTGACGCCCTTGTGCGGCTCCTTGCCGAAGATCTTCTGCACGACCTCCTGGATCTTCGGCATACGGGTCTGGCCGCCGACGAGCACGACTTCGTCAATGTCCGTGGCCGTGAGCCCGGCGTCCTTCAGGGCGTTGAGGCACGGCTCGATCGTCCGCTGAACGAGGTCCTCGACCATGGACTCGAATTTGGCGCGCGTGATCTTGACCTGAAGATGCTTTGGGCCGGAGGCGTCCGCCGTGATGAACGGCAGGTTGACCTCCGTCTGGGTGACGGTGGAAAGCTCGATCTTCGCCTTTTCGGCCGCTTCCTTGAGGCGCTGAAGGGCGAGCTTGTCGTTCCGCAGATCAATGCCTTGTTGCTTCTGGAACTCGTCGGCGAGGTAGTTGACCAGCCGCATGTCGAAGTCTTCGCCACCCAGGAAAGTGTCGCCGTTGGTCGCCTTCACCTCAAACACTCCATCGCCGATATCGAGAACGGAGATATCGAAGGTGCCGCCGCCGAGATCGTAGACGGCGATCTTGGCCTGCTTCTTCTTGTCGAGACCGTAGGCAAGTGCCGCCGCGGTGGGTTCGTTGATAATGCGCAGAACCTCGAGACCGGCGATCTTGCCGGCGTCCTTGGTAGCCTGGCGCTGCGCATCGTTGAAATAGGCGGGAACAGTGATGACGGCCTGCGTGATCTTCTCACCGAGATTGGCCTCGGCTGTTTCCTTCATCTTCTGCAGGATAAAAGCCGATATCTGGGAGGGCGAATACGGCTTGCCCTCAGCCTCGACCCAGGCGTCGCCATTGGACGCCTTGATGATCTTGTAGGGTACGAGCGTCTTGTCTTTCTCGACCGTCGGATCATCGTAGCGGCGGCCGATCAGGCGCTTCACGGCAAAAATGGTGTTGGTCGGGTTGGTCACCGCCTGCCGCCGGGCCGGCTGCCCGACCAGACGTTCGCCATCGGACGTGAACGCCACGACGGAAGGTGTGGTGCGCGCCCCCTCCGCGTTCTCGATGATGCGCGTGTTCTTGCCGTCCATGACCGCGACGCAAGAATTGGTCGTTCCGAGGTCGATTCCGATCACCTTTGCCACGTCGCGCTCCTCTACTTTTTAATTGACCGACAATGTGCGGTTTGCGTCCCTGCGCCAATACCGTTGAGCAACAGATGTGCCACATCACAGCTCGCGTGATTTCAACGACTTACGCCGCGAGATCACGACACGTCGGACATTTTGTCCGGAGCGTCTCGGACAAAGTGTCTATTGGCTTAGGCACGCGTGACGGGCCTCGGTCTGTCCTGCTGCAACCGACGCTATGGAAAGATTGTCGATTATCGCTGGACAAATTGTTCGTCGATCCACCGAAGCCACGTCGTAAGCTACTGACGTCGTTCAGTCGGCCGGGTGGCACGCATGTTGCGACGGGACTTCCGATAACGTTCACCCGAACGGTCCAGATCGTCGGCTAGCGCGAGCAATGACATGACCAACCAAACCCTGAGCATTTCGGCACGACGCCTTGCGTTCAACGATCGCAATGACGGCGATCTCGTTCGTGCTGTTCCCGTTGAAACGCCCGTCGCAATCGAGGTCTGTGGGATAGGCTATGCCGTGATGATGGCAACGCCGTCCGACCTTCGCGACTACGCGGCGGGATTCGCGTTGGCCGAGGGCCTTGTCAAGCATGTCCGGGACCTCAGCGACATCATCGTCCACGAGACGGAAGGCGGCTGGATCATCCGGCTCACCTTGCCTGCAGAAGGCACGGCAATCGCACTGGAGCGCGCTCGCAGGCGCGTTTCGGAGAGCAGCTGCGGGCTGTGCGGATTGGAAAATATCCAGCAGGTGCTCCGCCCGTTGCCGCCAATACGTGGGCGCATCACCACGAGCCGGGAAGCCATCGCTGGCGCGCTAAACGCCCTGCAACACCATCAGACGCTCGGCCGATCCACCGGCGGAACACATGCGGCGGCATTCTGCCGCCCCGACGGATCAATCCTGTGTGTTCGGGAGGACGTCGGTCGACATAATGCGCTCGACAAACTGATCGGCGCGCTGGCGCTGTCCGACATCCCGGCGTCCGGTGGTTTTCTGCTGCTCTCTGCCAGATGCAGCTATGAACTTGTTGAGAAGGCCGTTCGCGCGGGCTGTCCGATGCTCATCACCATTTCAGCGCCTACGAGCCTTGCGGTCGAACGCGCAGAGCAAGCGGGACTCACGCTCGTCGCACTGGCTCGCCCGGACTCCGCCCTGATCGTTTGCGACGTGCACCGAAACATCTCGTAAGGAAGCCTGTGCACATCCATGGACAATGCATCCGCCTTCGGGCATGCAGCCATCGGAGATCTACTCCGGACGACCGCTGCCCAGCAGGGCGGAATCCCAGCCCGCCGCGGTCGCACCGGCGTTGTAGGTCGATTCCAGGAAGGCAAGCAGATCGCCGTCAGGATCGCCGGACAGGCGCAGGTCGTCGTAATCGAGGAGAAACTCGCCCAGGCCGGCATCCCATCGCGCAGCGCTTGGCCCGATCTTCGCACTCTCGATACTTTGTGGCTGCGGATAGGTGAAGGAGTAGAATGCGGGTCTGGGACACGAGGGATCACCCGGCCACCACCCCATCTCCATCAACTCCGCATTCATTGCATTGCGCCGGACAAAACCGGCGTTCGGCGCCGGTGAAGCAGGTTTGCCGTTATAGAATGGCAGACGAATGTCGAACGTCCCCCACATCAGACCGATGGGTTGCGTCTTGCCCGTGAACCTTCCCTGAAAGACCTGCATGACGCGTTGCGTATTGAGAAGAATGCGCCACCAGGCGTTGACCATGTCGCGTTCGTATGGGCGTTGTTGCCTATCCTCGTCGAACGGGATCGGGTTGGACACTTCCTGCGGCATGAGCGTGATGGCAGCATCTATTCCCGCATGACGTAGCCGGTCGAGGAATGTGTCGACCAGCACTGCGACCGATGTCGGGCCCAGCGGCAGTTGTCCCGATCCGCCCGAACTCGTGAACCACTGCAACTCGTGCGAGACGAAGTCGGCGCGGACCTCGTAGACGCCGCCAGCGCAAGGGATCGGACCTGTGGTCGGGCCTCTCGCGCCGAGCCACAGCGGAACCCCAGCCCATTGCGCCTGGAAAGGTCCGGCCAGCTTGAGCTTCCCAACCGCCTGCAACACCATGTGGAGAAGATGTCGCGTCTGCTCGAAGGCCTGGCAGGACAGAGCCGGCCAAAGATCGCCAGAAGGAGCATTGGAAGATGACTTGCCGGTATTCATGGCATGTCCTCGCACAGTTGTTGGCGGGGGAGAATTTGCGCCTTGGCTTCAAGACAAGATCTGATCATGGCGGGCTCGATCAACCGTTCAACGCATGGAAAGCCGAAAGCCATCATTCGCCTATTGCAAGCCACGCCAAGGCTTGACGACCCCCGCTTCGAGAGCTCTTCGACGAACTGAAACCGCTGTGTATAGCTGCGAAATCCTGATCACGTTCGATCGATCAAATACCATTTCTTGGTCTAGATCCTGAATTGCACGCTCGAAGCGCTTCCGTCGCCACGCCTCAACGCGACGCAATCGCTCCACAAGAAGTCGGACGTCAGCGATCTCGGACGCGGCCTGTTCGATGTTGCTCGACACTCGACACCTCCCCAGCCTGCATGATCAATGCTAGCGCCATTTTTGGAGACGTCCAGAGCGTACAAGTGGCGATCGCGCCAGACTTGCAGACAACTTGTCCGATCGACTTTGACAAAGTGTCTGCGGGCTCACTGATCAACACCTTAAGCCGTTGATATGACTTGCCGCGCGGATGGCACGCGTATTGCTGCCGGTTGATCCGGTCGATGGGCTATGCCGTCGCATGTACGACCAGGATGGTTCACGATGCTGAATGTTGACGTGAACGAGACAGATGACGAACTACAAATCGTTGCAGAGCTGCATGGTCTAACGGCAAACGACATAGACGTGTCCGTTGAGCGTGGTGTACTCACCATCATCGCTGAGCGGCAGGTGAACGACGGCCGTGGTGCCGAACGGACAATCAGAGTCTTGAGCTCGATGCTATTACCCAGTTCGGTCGATGCTCATAAGATAAACGCGTATTTCGACGACGGCGTGATGACCGTGACGTTTCCCAAGCACAGGTAGTCGATCCGAGCCGACACTGCTAAAGCCATCGAGGCCATCGCGCGGCACGCCCGGAGGCGAGCGGGCATTTCAGCTCGCGACGCCGACTTTCGCGGACCTCAACGAACGCGATCCGATCGCGTAACCGGGCTGCACGACCGTCGTGACGGTGCCGCTTGGCACTGACGGATCTTTGACCTGGAACATGGCCTCGTGAAAGTGAGGATCAAACCGGCTTCCGGCCGGATCGAGCCTCTTGACGCCGTGCGCTTCCAGCGATCGCAACAGCTCCTTTTCGGTAAGCTCCACACCCTCGACAAACGTCTTGAAGGGGCCGGCACTGTCGCGCAGCTCCGCAGGAAGACTGGACATCGCACGTTCCAGATTGTCCGCGACATTGACCATATCGCCCGCGAACTTGGTTACGGCGTATTGCCGCATGTCGTTCAACTCACGCTCGGAGCGCCGGCGTACATTTTCGGCATCCGCGAGCGCCCGAAACAGCCGGTCTTTGAGATCGACATTCTCCGCCACGAGCCGCGCAATGGCCTCATGCACGTCTTCTGCGGCGCTTGGCGGCGTGTCCGCAGCATCTGGCGATCCGGAGGTTGTTTCCCTTGCAGAGCCCTCAGGCATCACCTTCTCTACACCTTGCTCCGCATGATGAGTCCCTCCTTGAGGGCGGTGTGAGTGAATCTGTCTGCTGTGATGAGGATCGTTGGGCGGGCCGTTATTAGTCATGGCAGCTCTCTTATCTCGCCGTTGATATGACGTTTGAAGGTCGGCCGGACAAGCGGCGTTCTTCGCTCGCCCGAGCCGGCCGTCTACCGCGTACCGCGGAGCTGCAGGCCCAGACCAAGCAGCGTGCAGCCCTGGAAAACCAGGTCGATCGACAACAACAGGCCAAGCAGCCAGAGACTGTTGAGTGGCCAACCTAACAGAAACGCCAATCCTGCGATCGCGGTGAGCAGTCCAGAGGCAAATAGCCAGCCCCAGCCGCGATCTCCCTTTGCTCTAAAGCTGAGCAACAGGCGCATGACGCCGGACGCGGTCGTGCAAACGGCCAATATGAGAGTCAAAACAAGTGAAGCGATTGCTGGATCCAGAACGATTGTCGTACCGGCCGCAGCATAGAAAAAGCCTCCCAGGCCCCAAAGAAAGAACCCACGCCAGTTTTTGACCCTAAACGCATGGACGATCTGAAAGGCGCCCGCGATGATCATCAAGACGCCGATGTAGAAGATCGTTGCGATGGTCGCCAACAGCAGATTGCTGAGAGCTCCGAAGCCCAGCACAATAAAGAGAATGCCCAGGGCGACGAACCAACCCCACTTCCCTCGCGCTTCGGTCATCAATCCCGTGAACGCCCGCCTCGGTTCCGGCATTCCAATTGTTTGCGCCATGATGAATTGCCCAGAGATTGAGTTGTTGGTGACTCGCTGCACATGGGCCGTGCCCCGCGATGCAGACGACGGCATTCTTGCAACTGACGACAACGCAATCGACGTGCCAGACCGCAATCGACGTGATTTCAATCAGTTATGACAATCGATGTCGCTGAAAGGTCATTTTGTCCGGAATCGTTGGGACAAAATGACCGAAGCGCCGAAAGGCTAACTCGCCGGCACGAGCGTCCACGAAGCAAGAATGTTGCTGGGATTCATGCCACGCCGCCTTTCGGAACGGCCTTGCCCACCACCCCCGTCCCGTTCGTCGGATCACTGCTCGGCGCCGTATTGTGAGGAAAAAGCTCGATCCCTGTCGGGACGGCCTCCACGTAGAGCGACTGACTTGGAAAGGCGAAATCAGATCCCGCCTTTTTCACGATCGCCTTGATGGCATACGCCAGCTCCTCCTTGATCTTCAGCCAGTCACCCCAGACCGTGGTGCGGGTGAAGCAATAGACCATGACATCGATCGACGATTCATTGAACTTGTCGACACGTACGAACGCGACGGCTTCAGGAGGATGAACGAAATCTTGACTGCCGAGGATGTACGCCTCGATTGCATCACGGACATCGCGGAGCTGGCCGATCGTCGTGCTGTAATCGAGGCCGATGATCCAGGAAATGCGGCGAAACCTCATCTGCGAGAAGTTGGTGACGGCATTGTCCGCCAAATACGAATTCGGAACGAATACGGGTGCTTGATCGAATCGGCGGACTTTCGTTGTCCGCAGACCAATGGTTTCCACCGTTCCCTCGACGATGCCCTCGGCGAGGATCCAATCGCCGTTTCGAAAGCGCTGCTCGCCAATGATGAAGATCCCGGAGATCAGATTCTTGAACAGATTCTGGGCGCCCAGCGCCACCGCGACGCCGACGAGGCCGAAGCTCGCCAGTACAGGCCCGACGTGAATGCCCCAGACCTCCAGGACGGCGGTCGCACCGAGCGCAACGATGATGGCGCGCCCGACCCTGACCGTCCAGCCGATCATGGCCTGACTGAAGATCGGCGTCCGGCCATCCAGAACCGCGCATAGGGGCCCGATCACCTCGAACAGTGCCCAGAAGATTGTGAATGCGGTCAACGAACGATCAATCTGGAGGAGCCCCTCCTTGAGCCTCTGATTGGTCAGCACGCATTCGCCGATAATAAATACGGCCAGGACGATCGGAATAAACTGAATCGGCGGAGCAAGTGCCTCGACGATCGTGCGGTTGAGGCCGACCTTGCTCGACGACCAGGAGTGGATACGGGAGACGATAAAGCGGCTGAAAAGCCGCCGGATCAGCACTGCGATCGCGAGAATGACGATCGAAACGATGAAGTGTCCAACGGTTAGGTCCAAGACGCTTCGCTGCCAGAACGAAAGCACGATTGTCCAGAGCGCGGTCAGTTCGCTATTCGGAGCATGTGTCATGCAGGAACGTGCCAGAGACTGCGGTGCTTTCCGCCGGAACCTGCGGCTCCGCGACAAACGAGGCGGTCAAATGACCGGGCTGACCGGAACTGAATTAACGTAACCACATTCTGATCACGCCCGAGACCAAGCCGACCGCCACAACGCTTGCGATCCAGATCGCGGCCATCCACACGAGCCGTTGCCATAGCGGAATCCGCGCCTGCATCAGTGATACCCTGCGGTGCCGGCCTTGCCGCGAAACACCCAGTACGCCCAGCCTGTGTATGCGAGGATGAGCGGAATAATCACGCAGGCGCCCACCAGCATGAACAACTGGCTTTCGACCGGTGCCGCGGCATCCCAGATCGTAATCGCGCGTGGAACAGCGTAAGGATAGATGCTGATTCCGAGCCCGATGAAGCTCAGCAGGAAGAGTGCCAGCGCCATGAGGAACGGCAACCGCTCGAACTCTCGCTTCAGACTCCAGAAGAAGGTTACCGCGCAGATCAGCACCAACAGCGGCACCTGGGCCGTCAACAAGACGCCGGGCATTGCGAACCACCGCCGCCAGTAGTCATAATCGAGAAACGGCGTCACCGCGCTGACGGCCCCCAGCGCCAGAAGCGTACCGGCGCCGAGCCAGAAGGCGGCACGGCGCGCGTGACGTTGGCTCGTCCCCTCCGTCTTCCAGATCAGCCACGTTGCGCCGAGCAGCGCATAGCCGATCACAACCGCGACGCCGGTCAGGATGCTGAATTGGCTTAGCCAGTCGAGCCAGCCGCCGGCATAGGCATCATTGACAACGTGGATACCCTGCAGAACTGCCCCAAGCGTCACGCCTTGCGCGAACGCCGCAATCAAGGACCCCAACCAGAAGGCGATGTCCCACAATGGCCGATGCCCTGGATCGCGCCAGCGGAACTCAAAGGCGACGCCGCGGAAGACGAGCCCAAGCAGCATGGCGATCATCAACGGATAGGTGGCCGGAAGGATGATCGCATAGGCGAGCGGAAACGCCGCCAGCAGACCGCCGCCGCCCATCACCAGCCACGTCTCGTTGCCATCCCAGACCGGCGCGATCGAATTCATGGCCTGGTCGCGCTCGTCGCCGACCGCAAAGCTCGGGAACAGAATTCCGATGCCAAGGTCGAACCCGTCCATGACGACGTAGGCCATCACCGCAAGTCCGATAATCGCAGCCCAGAAGGTCGTAAGGTCGATGCTGGACATGGCCTCACTCCGCCGCAGTCAGAGGCACGCCGACACTGCCCGCCGGCGTAATGCCTGCGGCGCGCTGCGGCACCTTGGGCGGCTCCTTCTCACCCGGCGCGGGCGGCTTCGCCATCAGGCGCAGGAGATAATAGGTGCCAGCGCCGAACGCTGCGAAATACACCAGCACGAAAGCGACAAGGGAGGCCGCCACAGCCGGCGCAGCCAGCGGCGAATGTGATTCCGCCGTTCGTAACAGTCCATAGACCGTGAAAGGTTGCCGACCGACCTCCGTCGTCACCCATCCAGCGATCACAGCGACAAAGCCGGCCGGTCCGAGAACGACGCACGCGCGATGCAACCAGGCCCAGTCGTAGAGCATTCCCCGGAAACGCGCGAGCAGGCTCCAGATACCGACAGCGAGCATCGCAAATCCAAGGCCGACCATGATCCGGAACGACCAGAACACAATCGGTACCGGCGGCCATTGATCCCGCGGAAAGTCGCTGAGTCCCGGTAAAGGTGCATCCGGATCGTGTTTGAGGATCAGTGACCCCAGGCGAGGCACTTCGAGCTTATGATGGACCTGCGCTGTCTCGTTGCTGGGGAAGCCGAAGAGGATAAGCGACGCGCCATCGGGGCTGGGTTCGTAGTGCCCTTCCATGGCGAGAACCTTGGCGGGCTGGTGTTCCAGCGTGTTGAGGCCATGGGCATCACCCGCGAGAATTTGGATCGGAGTCACGATCGCGGCCATCCACATCGCCATCGAAAACATCTTGCGTGCGCCGGCATTGCTGCGGTCTCGCAGCAGATGCCAGGCGCCCACACCGCCAACCACGAACGCCGTCGTCAGATAGGCCGCGATCACGGTGTGAACGAGGCGATACGGAAAACTGGCGGTGAAGATGATCGGGATCCAGGATCCGGCGGGCACAAACTGGTCCTTCGCATTGATCGCGAAACCCGCCGGCGTCTGCATCCAGCTGTTCACGGCAATGATCCAGGTTGCCGAGATCAGTGTGCCAAGCGCGACCATGCACGTTGCGAAGAAATGAAGGCCTTTTCCGACCTTGCTCATGCCGAACAGCATGACGCCGAGGAAGCCGGCCTCCAGAAAGAAGGCCGTCATCACCTCATACGCCATCAGCGGCCCGATGATCGGCCCGGCTCGCGTGGAGAATACCGACCAATTCGTACCGAATTGATATGAGAGCACCACCCCCGAGACGACGCCCATGCCGAACACAACGGCGAAGATCTTCAGCCAGTAGCGGAACAGGTTGGCATAAACGCCTTGCCCCGTCTTGAGCCACAACGCCTCGAGCACCATCAGATGACTCGCAAGCCCGATCGAGAAAGATGGAAATATGAAATGGAACGAGACGGTGAACGCAAACTGGGCACGTGCCAGAATCACCGCATCGAGATTGTCCAGCAATGTCCCCTCCTTGCCTCAGGATATGCGTCCCGGCACTTCGTCTCCGGCATCCGGCCGACAAGCGGCAACAACTCGCACCGGAATGGACTTGGCTGCCGGCGTCCCGCTGATCTTGTCGTAGTAGTCGAGAGGCAGCAGCGGATTGAGCTCGGGGTAATATCCCGCAACCGATCCGCGCGGCATCGGATAGTCCAACACCCTCAGTCCGCTCACGCGCCGCTGTATGCCATCATCGCTGATCGTCTCGAGCGCAATGCCCGAGCCGTCCTCGAGCCCTCGCGCCGCGCGGTCCTCGGCGTTCATGAACAGAACCATTCGGTCATTGTAGACACCGCGATAGCGGTCGTTGTTGCTGTAGATCGTCGTGTTGAATTGATCGTGCGAGCGAATGGTTGCCAGTCGCAGCATGTCGGGATCTGAAACGGATGCGTTCACTTCCAGACCCGGCAGAAGCAGAAAGTTCGCCTTGCCGTTCGGCGTCGGCCAGACCAGTTCGCGCGGCGGCACGTCGAGGTGAAAGCCTCTCGGGCTTTCGATCCGCTCGGAGAAGTCGCTGTAGATCTCCGGATAGACCTCCGCGATCTTGTCGCGGATCAAGCAGTAATCCGCGCTGTAGCTCCTCCAGTCGACCTTGCTGTTCGGCAACGTCGCTTGCGCGATCCGGCAGACGATTTCCACCTCGGGCAGGAGATGCGGGCTCGCCGGTTGCAACACGCCGCGAGACGCGGTGACGTTCGACATCGAGTCCTCGATCGTCACGAACTGCTCACCGGCTGCCGTCCGGATGATCTCCGAACGCGCGATGACGGGCAGCATCAAGGCGTCACGACCATGAACCAAATGTCCGCGATTCAGCTTGGTGGTAATGGCGACCGTCAGCGCGAGCTTTCGCATCGCCGCGTACGACCGTTCGGTATCGGGCACGGCACGAACGAAATTGCCGCCGAGGCCGATGAAGACCTTCGCCGTCCCCGTCTGCATCGCGGCGACGGACTCAATGGTATGATGACCATGTTCGCGCGGGGGCTCGAACCCAAAGACGTCGCGAACGCGATCGAGATAGTCCTGGCTCGGCTGTTCGTCGATCCCGACGGTACGGTCTCCCTGCACATTGGAATGACCGCGAATGGGCGATATTCCGGCGCCCGGCTTGCCGAAATTGCCCTTGAGCAGGAGCAGATTGACCAGCTGCTGCACCAGCCGCGACCCCTCCTGGTGCTGCGTGATCCCCATCCCGTAGCAAATGATCGTCGCGCGCGAGCGAATGTAGATTTCGGCGCATCGCCGGATCTGCGATTCCTCAAGCCCGGAGGCCCTCTCCAATTCCGGCCATGTCTGCGCCATCGCGTCGTCCCGGACCGCATCGAGGCCGACGGTATGCTCGCGGATAAACTTCCAGTCGACGATCTTCTCGCCGAATTCCTCGCGTTCGAAAATGACCTTCATGACCCCCTTGAGGAAGGCGAGGTCACCGCCGATGCGGACATGAACGAACTCGCTGGCAATCTTGGTCGAACCGAACGTTGCCATCTGAATGACATCCTGCGGATCGGCGAAGCGCACCAACGCACGTTCGGGCATCGGATTGACGGCCACGATCGGAACCCCGCGCTTGCTCGCTTCGACCAGATTGCTCATCATCCGCGGCGAATTCGTTCCGGTGTTCTGCCCGATGACGAAAATCGCTTCGGCGTGCTCGAAATCATCGAGGATAACGGTGCCCTTCCCGACACCGATCGAGGGCGGCAAGCCCCGGCTGGTCGGCTCGTGGCACATGTTCGAGCAGTCGGGGAAATTGTTGGTTCCGAACTCCCGGACAAATATCGAGTAGAGAAACGCCGCTTCGTTGGGTGTGCGGCCGGATGTATAGAATTCGGCCTGGTGCGGACTTTCAAGAGCCCGCAAATGCTTGCCGATCAGGGCGAACGCGTCGTCCCAGCTGCAAGGCACGTAGCGATCCGACGATGAATCATAGCGCATCGGCTCCGTCAAACGTCCTTGCATCTCGAGCCAGTGATCCGGCCGCTCCATGAGTTCGGACACGGTGTGCCGTTCAAAGAACTCTCGTGTGACCCGAAACTTCGTTGCCTCAAACGCCAACGCCTTGGCGCCGTTCTCGCAGAAATCGAGCGTTTTCTTGCATTCCGCGTCGGGAAACGCGCAACTCGAGCACTTGAATCCGCCGGGCTGGTTCATCGACAGAAGCGCGCGCGATCCCTTCGTCACCACACTCTGCTCGAGAAGAATCTTTGCAGTCGCTGCGGCGGCACCCCAACCGCCGGCGGGATGATGATACGTCTTGAAGCGCGGCTTACCGTCCAACATAAATCAACTCCGCAATTGCCAGATCTTCAGTAGGGTCTTCAGCTGAGTGACCTGAATAAGATCACCCGCAGCACGCTGGGCCGCGTTTCCGGCTCGCTTTATCGATCCTGATTGAGGTTGGCGACGATCACCTTGTCGATCAGACCTTCGTTGTGCCGGATGAAGTCGTCGCGCGTCATGCCGGAAGCACGCCACGCATCCTGAAGGCCCGCGTCTCTGTGAAGCCACTCGTTTCGCGTTTGATGATCGATCTTGTGACGTCGCGCGTCCTGCGATCCGTGCGACGCCTTGTCGTGGTCCTTCGACATTGTATCTCCTCATGTATCCTGTCGTAGCTTGGCACACTCGTCGAGGCGCAGATCTCCGCAGTCCAAGAGAGTCTTGAAGCCGCACTCCGCCGATCAGCGCTGCGCAGCGACCTGTTGTGATGGCGTTCGGCGTCCAATTTCGCGCGAGCTCTACGAACAATCGGGCATCGATACTGCTTCGCAGCAGCCATGGATCCGCCGGGGTCAATCAATCGGGATCAATCCCAATTTGCTTCCTTGGCCCACTTGTCGACCTCTTTGCGGACCTGGTTTTTGTCAATGCCGTAGAGATCTTGCAGCTTGCCCTCCAACCGCTCTCTGTCACCGTTGATGACATCAATGTCGTTGTCGGTCAGCTTCCCCCATGTTGCCTTGAGCGCACCCTTTGCAGCCTTCCAGTCTCCTTCGATGCGATCCCAGTTCATTTTCATCTCCTTCTTTTCCCAACCGTGAAACGTGCATCGAGGAAAGGTTAGCAACAGGCGTGCCAGTCTGAGCGCATCGTCATATCAATGAGTTAGGCGGTCTTGGCTACCGGCAATGGACAATTTGTCACGACAGACTTGGCCAAGTTGTCCGCCGACAACGGCCGCGCCGGCGCCGCGCCGACGCCAACCAGCCTGAACGCGTTACTATTGGGCGTGGGATGGGTTCAGCGCCGACAGACATTTGCCTGACGCAATGAACGACGTGAGCCACGTGATGACAAATGACTTCAACGCCGCTTTCGTTTAACCTCACGTGAGTTGAAACTCGTTGATTGTTCGCGCCAATGAGGAAATCGAGATGAAGCGCGCCTTGAGAGATCGGCGACCAATCCATCATTCTCCCATTTTCTGGATCGGTATCGCCTTATGTCTGGCAGCCATAGCCATCTACGTCTGGTCCAATGATCTTTCCTGGCGACCCGCCGCCACCCCACACTGAATCGTTGGAGTGATTAGAGCGCACTTCGCCCTTTCCGGCGGGAGCGTTACTTTCGGCACCTTCCGTGCCGTTGAGCATTGAATGACATTCGGTACGCCAGCGCGGAGTAAGCGCGGCCCCGGCCACCCTTAGACTACCCCAGGCCGGGGTCGCGCCCTCCACGCGAGGCATGTCGCGTCCGTCTGCGCGACGAGCCCTGACGCCACCGCGCCGTCAGCATGCGCTATGCCACTTGTTTTGCATTACATCAGCACATTCTGAACAGGCTCCATGGGAGCGGGCAGATCGCGCTCACCGAGCAGAGCGAGCAGCTCGCGCTCAAGGGCTCGTCTCATTGCGTCAAGCGGGAGCGCATTCGGCTCCAACCCGAAGGGTGCCTCAAGCTGATGGCCAAGCGCGTCGAGACCGAAGAAGGTGTAGGCGACGAGCAGGACGGGCAGCAGCGTCCACCAATCGAGCGATCCGGCAAGCGCGAACGGCAACGTCACGCAGAAGATCAGCGCGGTCCGATGCAGTAGCAGCGAATAGGCGAATGGCACCGGGGTGGACGCGATGCGCTCGCAACCGCCCTGGACGTCGGAAAGCGCGGTGAGTTGCCCTTCCAGAACGGCGTAGTGGATCGGCTCGATCCGATCCCGCTTCATCAGCATCAAACAATGCAGCCCGATCTGGTTGAGCACGGCATTGGTGGGGTTGGGACCGCCTGAAGCAGCGTCGATCTCACTCCACGGTTTGATTGCCGCCACTTCGTCTTCACCCCGAAGGCGTGCCGTTAGCCCGCAGCAAAAGCCGCACAGGCCGCGGAGCAGGACGCGCCGGTCGTCGTCTTCGAGGGTGGAGATCTGACGCGCGAACGAGCGGCTGGCGATGATCAGCTTGCCCCAGAGTTCGCGTCCCTCCCACCAGCGGGCGTAACATGTGCTGTTTCGGAAGCTCATGAAGACCGACAGCGCTATGCCGATCAGCGTGAACGGAACCGCACTGATGCGCGCGAAGATGCCCGGATGCTCCATGGCAGCAAAAATCGCCAACACACTGATCAGAGCAATCGCGACCAGATGCGGCGCGATCCGCGGCAAGATCGATCCATTGACGGCAAACGCAACGTCCCAGAAGCCGGGCTTGGAGCGCACGATCATTGCAGCCTCCCCGACATCCGGGGCTGCTTCTCATGCCCGGACTGCAAAGCTGCGCTAGTCCGAGTTTCGCTGCCTCGGGCAGGCCGGAGCAGATACTTTGACCATCGAACAATTGGATTGGCTCGGGAAATGCCCGAGAGCACGCCGAGTGTCCAACAACCGGACCTGATCGCTGTGGACATCGATGCTTTGTATCCGGGAGGACTTCCCTGTGACGGAGCAGGGAACGCGGCCGCTTTGTCGAGTTGTAGCATCATTTATAAAGCTGAGTTTGGCTCAGAAATCCACGTCGAACCGATCGAGCGAAACCACGCGGGTGGCGCTGGACTGACGGTTTTCAAACTTGTCGCTGGCGGCGCGTTCGATTCGCGCTCGACGCATAAGGAAGAATTCCTCCGCGCTTGGAATGGGATGAAACCGAACGCGCATCACGTTGAGAGCTCGGCGCGCGATCATGCACGTGACCTCGGAATTATCCTTGTACATCACGAAAAAGATTCCATGACGGTGAACCTCATACTGACCATCGGGATCTCGCGCGAGCGCCATTTGACAGTCCTCAAACGATGGTCGCGCCCGGATCAACCCGGACCGAGCGGCCATACGATCATTGACCCGATCACTCCCAGAGCAAAGAGCACGCCAAATCCCAAGACGACGCAAATTCAATGAATTAGAGCGCTATGGCCGCCTTTAAGGCAGACATTTTGTCCCTTGCGGCGGACAAGTTGGGACCAGGGGCCTCTCCGAGGCACCTACCGTCGGCGGATTGTCGATGCCTCGAGGAGGGTGGCGCGACTGCCGAACCCAAAGCCCGTGAGGTCGCTTCATATATCTCGAACCATGAGAGTTGCATCGACGCCCCTCCAATTGGTGCGATCGGCGGTCGACCATCCGAGCCGCGCATAGAAGCCGGTTGCCTCTGACGTATAGAGGTTTAGCCGCGAAAATCCGCGCTGCCGCGCTTGATCCTCAATCGCCCGCACCAAGATGGTGCCCACTCCTTCATTGCGATGTTCGGGGACAACGAACAGACCTGTGAGCCATGGTGCGACATCGTGATTCGGCTCGAACTCGGACTCAACCAAAAGGCAGGCGCCTATCGGCGCACCATCTGCTTTCACGACGAGCAGCACGCCAAGGCTCCGATCGGCAGCAAATTGTTGCAATGATCTTAGCTCTTCCTCGAAGGAAGTACGAAGCATTGAAAATGAATTGACGCGCCAACGCGCGCAGATAGCCACTTCGATCGCTCCTGGCTCTGCGGTGAGTATTCGAATATCTGTCATCGCAAAACAATCAACTTCGTGACGCGATCGAAAGCGTTCCGAGCAATAGATGGACCATTTCCGGTGTGCAACAATGCCGGCGATCCAGAAGGAGCATCGAACGACAACGGACAATCTGTCTGTGTTGTTATGGACAACTTTTCTATCACCTTTGCGTGGAGCACCCTGCTCGCCGCACTCAGTGAGTCAAGGCACGATTGCGCGACATGAGATGTTCCGCCAGATTGGAGCAAGCGGCTGATCTGCGGACGAAGTCCGGACAGATACTGCGCCAAGCGACACATTGCTTATGCAACGGACTTGAAGAGACGATCCTGGTTCGACGAGGGAGGGGCCGCCGCCGGTCACGTCGGAAATCTTGGCAGGACTTCAGGCGACACGTTCGAATCTTCGAGTTTTCGCTGTTCCGAAGGCTGGAAGCGTCTGGGAAAAAATCCAGACGATCCTGTCTCGACGCCATGCCAAACCGCCAAGGCTCAACGGTCCGCCACGGCAGGATCGCCTTGAAGTTCGCCGAAACCTGCGGGCGCGAGCGAGCCGGCCAATCCCGGATCGCGAATACGATTTCCGACGCTGATCCGTTGTCGCGCGCCCACATTCACGCACTTGCATAAATGGCCATGCCATTGAATATTCGTTGCGCGACTTGCAACGATCAGGACCATGCCGATGAATGCGAAGCTGGAGCCGCGCCGACTGCACTATTTCATGGAAGTGCTCAATAGCGGCTCCGTGCGCGGCGCCGCCGGCGCGCTCGGCATGGACGCCTCTGCGGTCAGCCGGGCGCTAGGCCTGCTCGAGAAGGAATGTGGCGCGCGCCTGCTCGAACGACGGGGCCGCGGCGTCGCGCCGACCGACGCCGGCCAACTGCTGGCCGCCTACCTGCAGCGCCAGCAGGGCGAACGACGGGCGCTGCTGGCGCAGATAGACAGCATTCGCAAAGTTGAGTCGGGTCATATCGATCTCGTGACGGGCGAAGGTTATGTCGACTGGCTGGCCAAGAGCAGCCTGTGCCGCTTCATGCAAAGCCACCCGAAGATCACGATCAGCCTCGACATCGGCAGTACCGACGAGATCGTCCAGCAAGTCGTGGGAGAACGCGCGCATATCGGCGTCCTGTTCAATCCGCCTCGCGACGATCGGCTGCGCTCGCATCATTCGCAGCCGCACCCGATCAAGGCTATCGTACCGCGCGGGCACCCGCTGACCCAGCTGGGCCGGCCGCTCAGGCTCGCCGACCTCGCGCCTTACCCAGGCGCCGCGATGCATCCGAATTTCGGCCTGCGCCAGCATGTCCAGGCCGCCGAGATCAGCGAAGGCGTTCGCCTCAATTTCGCGTTCACGACCGCCTCGTTCGATGCGCTCGCCCATTACGTGACCGCCGGACTTGGTTATGCGCTGGCGTCGCGCCTTGCGATGACGGAGGCTGATGCCGCCAAGGTGGTGGCGCTCCCGATGAAGAAC
The DNA here is from genome assembly GCF_054055815.1 of Bradyrhizobium sp. USDA 4503. Taxonomy (NCBI): domain Bacteria; kingdom Pseudomonadati; phylum Pseudomonadota; class Alphaproteobacteria; order Hyphomicrobiales; family Nitrobacteraceae; genus Bradyrhizobium; species Bradyrhizobium sp. USDA 4503. Next base: position 6,794,868 of record NZ_JBSRXS010000001.1, on the reverse strand, counting down.
GCGCTGCTGCATCGTGGCCGCACCCACGTGGTCTCCCGTCAGGGACGCACGCTGCCGCCCGCCGCAATGCAGCTGCTGCGGATGATGGTCGCCGAGATGCGGTCACCGGGAAGCGCTGCGCGGTAGCCTCAGGCAGCTGCGCCCTTTCGATCTCAATCGCGGCGCGTCGCTGTCGGAAACCAGATTCCGACCTGCGGAGGCGCACGAAACGGCTTCCAGGTTCCCGCCGGCTGGGCGAGGCGATCGGCAATCACCCACAGCGCCGGCGCGTGAAAGCCAAGCCCCAAATGCGTCGTGTTCACTTCGACGTTCTCGCGCTCTCCGCCCTCCTGCTCCAGGCAGGCGCGCCACGCCACCACGCCATCGGTGCGGGTATAGATCGATGTTGACGGCACGGGAATCGGTTGCGCGAGGCGGCTGATCCGTTCGGCCGTCGGCGGCTGGTATTTCTGGCCGGTCAGAAGCCGCCAGATCGCGCGAACATTGCTCGCCCCCGGCGCCGCGAAAGGACTGCCGAGCGTGATGACCATCCGCACCGCCGCGGGGATTTGCCGGGCAACCTCGCGCGCAATGATGCCGCCACGGCTCCAGCCGACCAGGCTGACCTTCGAGCCGCCCTGCTTTTCGAGTTCGAGGACTCGCGCCACCACGGCGGCAAGGTCGGCGTCTGGCGCGCGCACATTGCGGCCGCGGCCCCATCCATGAACCTGATAGCCGAGGAACTCGAGGAATGAGCGGATGGCCAAGGTCGACCGGTCATCGGCGCCCAACCCGGGCAGAACCATCACCGGATGGCGTTGCCCCCGCGGCGCGGTCGCCAGAAGCGGCGCCGCCACGGCAATCAGCGCCGGGATGTCGAGAAAGCCGCGCCCTTCCGCGGCAAGCAGCGCGAGCGAGGGTGGTTCGACGGTCTGCTCGTCACGTCCCATGGGTAGCGTCCGTTGTTGATGGTCAAGAATGGCCCGTGCAGCCGTGCATTGCCGGCGAGCACGAAACGTCAGTTCGGCGGTGCGGCCTTTCCGAACACACCGCCGATGGCCCGCAGCAGCCAACTCGGCTGATACTTGATCCATTGGACCGCCAGCTCGTTGGCAAGCCCTGCGACATGCACCGGCTTGCCTGCCATGCAGGCGCGGTAGCCCTCCTGTGCGACGGTCTTCGCATCCATGATCATCATGCTTGGCATGTTGCCGAGATTGGTGCCCTGGACCATTCCGGTGTCCGTCACGCCGGGACACAATGTCGTCAGCGTGATCTTGCTGCCGCTCAACTCCTGCGACAACGCCTCGCCGAACGACAGCACATAGGCCTTTGACGCGGCATAGACCGCAAGATTCGGCACCGGCATGAAGGCCGCGACCGACGCAACGTTCAGGATCCGTCCACTGTTGCGCTCGAGCATCGGCGCGAGGAACAGACGGGTCAATGCCGTCATGGCCACGACATTGACCTGCAGCAGCCGCAACTGATCGTCGAGGCCGATTGTGCCGACGCGTCCTTCGAGCAAGAGACCGGCATTGTTCACCAGCAGGTCGACCCCCACGCCGGCGTCGTCAAGCGAATCGAACACCGCCTGCGGCGCCGCCGGCTCGCTCAGATCGGCGGCCACGATGGTCACCTTGGCGCCATGACTTGCCTCGAGCTCGCGCGCGAGCTTCTGCAGCTTGTCGCGGCTGCGCGCCAGCAGCACGAGGCTGAGGCCATTGGCCGCGAGCACGCGCGCGAGCTCGAGCCCAATGCCGCCCGATGCTCCGGTCACCAGCGCGCATTGACCTTCATTTCCGCTCGCCGACATGAGGCGCCTCCCTTCGTTGCCAGAACGGTTCTGCGCAATCCACGAACGGCGCGTGCGACAAGCCGCCGCCGCGCCAGCTCGGCGGGTGCACCGCCGCAGTTCCGGTCGGCAGCATATCTGCGCGAGAACCGTTCGATCGCCCGCAACAACAACTGGGCCTGCTCGAACTGGTCGGCCGTCTCCTTCACCTCGCCAAGCGACTTGCGCAATGGCCCCAGCACCTCGATCCGGTCGGGATAGCCGGACAGCCGAGGGTCGCGACTTTGCGTCGCCGGCATCACATCACCGACCGATCTTGGCCGATCGCCTTGACGACGGCGAAGGCGACCGCATCGACCGGCTGCAGTCCGTCGACGGTTCGAAGGATGTTTCGCGATCGGTAGTAGTCGACCAGCGGCGCGGTCTGCTCGTTATAGGCATCGATACGCAGCTTGAGCGTCTCGTGATTGTCGTCGGCGCGCACCGCGCCACCTTGCGCTCTCGCCTCGCGGGACCGCGTCTCGATCCGGTCCAGCAACACCGTCTCGTCGGCCTTGAGCTCGACGACATGGTCGATCGCAAGCCCCTCGGTATCGAGCAGATCGTCGAGGCCGACCGCCTGGGCCATCGTTCGCGGGAAGCCGTCGAGCACAAAGCCATGCTTGGCATCGGCTTGCGAGATGCGTTCGATCACCGCGGCGATCACGAGCTGATCGGGAACGAGCCCACCCCTCACCATGGTATCCTTGACTTTCCGTCCGATACTGGTGTCCGCGTCAACCGCAGCACGCAGCATGTCGCCGGTCGAAAGGTGCGGTATGTCGTACTCCTCGACCAGGCGCTTCGCCTGTGTTCCCTTGCCCGCGCCAGGCGGCCCCAGCAGAACGATCCTCATCGCATGTGTCCCAATATTCGCTCGATCACCGGCAGCATTCCCGCGGAGCGTCGAGCGACCCGGCTCCGTGCGGGCCGGGCCGCTCGTTTCGTCCTCACGCCATCGCCAGGCGCGCACTGGGCGCAGGCCGCATCGACAGCAGCAACAGCAATCCCGACAGCACGTAGAGCGCCATCACGAAGTACATGCTGTAGATGTTGTCGCCGGTACTCCGCACGATCAGGCCGTTGATCGAGGGGCTGATGGCCGGGCCTAGGTTTCCAAGGCTGCTGATCAGTGCAAGCCCGCCGGCGGCGGCACCGGTGGAGAGGTATTCGCTGGTCAGCGCGAAGAACAGCGGCGTCGCCGACGCAATGCCGATCACCGCAAAGGACAGCGCAAGGATCGATCCGACGAGGTTGCCCTGCAGCATCGTCGTGATGAAAAGGCCGAACGCGGCGATCGCGACGCAGGCGGCATAGTGCCAGCGGCGCTCGTGCCACTTGTCGGAGTGACGGCCGATCAGGATCATGCCGATGACGCCGGCGGCATTCGGGATCGCGGCATAAACACCGACAAGGAACAAATCCTTGACGCCCCAGCTCTGGATCAGGGTCGGCATCCAGAACACCATCGTGTAGGTCGCGCCGAGCAGCAGCAGATAGACGAACGACAACACATAGACCTTGGGGTCCTTGAGCATCTGCCCGAACGTTCCCGAGGGTTCGCTCTCGATGTCCTTCTCATCGTGCTGGAAGGTGTCCTCGAGCAGGGCTTTCTCGTCCTTCGAGAGCCACGCGGCCTGCGCGGGCTTGTCCTCGAGCAGGACGTAGACCAGGATGCCGAGTATCAGCGCCGGCAGACCCTGGACGAGGAACAGCCACTGCCAGCCATGAAGGCCGCCGGCACCGTCGAAATACTTCAGGATCGAGCCGCACAAGGGACCGGCGATCACGGACACGATCGTTGTCGCCGACATGAAGGTGGCGATCACCTGCCCGCGCCGCGCCGACGGATACCAATAGGTGAAGTACAGGATTACGCCGGGAAAGAAGCCGGCCTCGAACACGCCGAGCAGGAACCGGACGACATAGAACTGGAACGGCGTCGACACGAACATCATGGCGGATGCCGCGAGTCCCCACAGCACCATGATGCGCAGCAGGGTCTTGCGCGCGCCGATCCTCTCCAGCAGCAGGTTGCTCGGTACCTCGAACAGAAAATATCCGACGAAGAAGATGCCCGCGCCGAGACCGTAGACTGCATCGTCGAACGGTAATGTCTGCTTCATCTGCAGCTGCGCGTAGCCGATATTGATGCGATCGAGATAGGCGATCATGTAGGCGATCAGCAGAAGCGGGATCAGGCGCCAATCGATCTTCGAGAACAGGGATTTATGCGCCGGACTTTCCAATACCGACAGCGATCCCTTTGCGGCGGGTGGGTGCATCCTAGTTTCCTCCAAATGTTCTTTTGATTCCGGCGCCGGGCGGGAGACCGCGGTGGCGTCCCGGCTCCGGCGATGTGAAGCGTTGAAGGCCTCCGCGCCTAGCTGGCCCGGCTCGCCTTGTCGTTTGCGGCGGCCGGTGGCACCTCGTCGGTCTGGATGACCGTCACCGACGCCGCGGTCGCGGATGGCGCCTTCGCTTGAGCCGCAGGTTGCAGCTCGACGATCTCGGCCTCGACCGACGGCAGAGCCTCGATCTCGCGCAGGGCGGCGCGCAGGTGCTCGATCATCTCGTAGGACTCGTCCTGCGAGAGCACGCGCCGGCATGCGGTCAGACCGAACTCAAGCAGTCCCGCATAGCTGTGCACCGTGATGTTCAGCGCGCTGCCGTGATAGGGGATCGAAACCGGGAAATAATGCACCATCCGTGCGCCGGCCATGTAGAGGTGCTGCCCCGGTCCCGGCACGTTGGAGATCAGCACGTTGCCCGCTGCCGGCATGCGGCTGGCGAGGTTGGAGCGGCCAAGCAGCGAGGCGAGCCCCGTCATCAGCCACGGCGACCCCGTGATCGGCACATCGACGCCGAGCACCGGCTTGAGCTCGCGCACGACTGCCTTGGCCGCCTCGGATGACGCGTGGATTGCCTTGAACCGGGTCGGCAGGTCATCGATATCGGTCGCCAGGTCGACGCGTACCGCCGAGACCTGGTTGTTCATCGCCTTGTCGCCTTCGGCACGCAGGCTGACTGGCACCATCGCGATCAGGGCTTCCTTGGGCAGCAGGCCGCGCTCGGCGAGAAAGCGTTGCAGCGCGATGCTGCACATCGCCATGACGATGGTGTTGACGGTGCCGCCGACACGTTTGCCCAGGACCTTGATGTCGGCAAGCGGCAGCGACATCGTGCTGTAGGAGCGCTGGTTGGTGATGGAATCGTTGAACACCGTCTTCGGAGCCAGTCCAAGGCTGAGCGAGCGCTCCCCCTTCTGTGAGCGCTGGCTGGCCATCACGGTGGCGGCGGTGCCGAGCGCCTTGGCCGCCGTCGGCAGCAGCTCCGCGAGCTTGCGGTATTGCTGGGCCGCATTGTTGGCCGCCGCCTGCAGTAGCTCGGTCACGCCGAGCTGGTATTGCCCGGAGGCGCGCTTGCGCCGTGGCGGCGGCACCTCGCGCATCTTGGGCGAGACATCATAGAGCACCTTGGCGAGCTCCACACCGGCCTTGCCGTCGACGCCGCTGTGATGCGCCTTGGTGTAGAACGCGACCTGGCCGTTCTCGAGGCCATCGATGACATACATCTCCCACAGCGGACGGCTGCGATCGAGCAGCGAGGCATGCAGCCGCGCGACCAGTTGCTCGAGCTGCGCCATGGTGCCTGGACGCCGCAAGGTGACAGTCCGCACGTGATAATCGAGCTCGATATCATCGTCCTCGGTCCAGACCGGCTCGGCGAGCTGGAACGGCATCTGCGCCAGTTTGCGGTTCAGCAATGCCGAGAGATGGAGACGCTTGCCGAGCATCTCCTTGACATCCTCGTAGTAGTCGCCCTGATAACCCTCGGGGAGATCGAAGATCATCAGGCTGCCGACATGCATCGGCGTCTCCGGCGTTTCGAGATGCAGGAACGATGCATCCATGCTGCTGAGTTGATCCATTCTTCCCTCCCTTGACGTTGTGACGGCGATCGCCGTCTTGATGACGGCGTGCCGATATCTGGCGCGTCGCGGTCATTGCCCAGGCGCGACACCTGTCCGCCGCTGCCGATCCGGTTCGCGCAGGCGATCTCAGGCCTGCGCCCGGGCGGCGCGCTCCTCCTCGTCGTACAGCTCCTTCTTCGATAGCTTTCCGACCGCGGTCTTCGGCAGTTCGGCGCGGATTTCGAGCGCCTGCACCATCTCGTGCTTGCCGAGCTTGTCCTTCAGGAACGCCTGCAGCTCTTCCAGCTTGAACGGCTTGGCATCCGCCTTCAGCTTGATGAAGGCCTTCGGCGACTGGCCGCGATACTCGTCGCGGATGCCGATCACGGCGACCTCCTCGACCGCCGGATATTTGTAGATCGCCTCTTCGAGCACGCGCGGATACACGTTGTAGCCGCTGCACAGCAGCATGTCCTTGGTGCGGTCCACGATGAAGATGAAGCCATCCTCATCCATGTAGCCGACGTCGCCCGTGCGCATGTACCCGTCCGCGGTAGTCACCTCGGCCGTCGCGTCCGGCTTGTTCCAGTAGCCCTTCATCACATTCGGGCCCTTGATGCAGATCTCGCCGCGTTCGCCGAGCGGCACATAGCTGCTGCTGTCGTCGACATTGAGGAACTTGATGACGATTCCGGGCATCGGCATCCCGCAGGAGCCGGCCTTGCGCATGGCGCCATGCTGCGCCGGCGTGTAGGTGCCGCTCGGCGAGGTCTCGGTCATGCCCCAGCCTTCGCTCAAATTGCAGCCGGTGATCGAGGCGAATTGCTGCGCCACCTCGAGCGGCAACGGCGCGCCGCCGGATCCGCAATATTTCAGCGCGCGCAAGCTATGCTTCGGCGTCTCCGGATGGTTGATCAGCGCGGTGAACATGGTTGGCACCCCGCAGAAGACACTGACCGACTTGGTCGAGATTTCCTCCAGCGCGGCCTTCGGATCGAAGCGGACATGCTGGATGATTTCCGCGCCCATCAGGACGCCGAACAGCACATTCACAGAAAGCGCATAGATGTGGAACGGCGGCAACACTGCCAGGAAGCGCTCCTGCCCGTCGACCAGCACCGGCGGCGAGCCGGCCGTCGTCGCCCGGTACTGCTGGCACGCGCTGGTCAGATTGGCGTGGGTGAGCATCGCCCCCTTCGGCAGCCCCGTCGTCCCGCCGGTGTATTGCAGCACGGCGATGGTCTCGCGCGGATTATCGATCGGATAGGCCTGGTAGACACCATCATTGTGCGTCAGCTGGCCGAAGCTGATGTGATGATCGTCCCAGGCGACGTCGCTCAGCTGCTTGGCCGCCTTCATCTGGTTGACGACGGTGTCGGGGTCAGCCGTGATCTCGCCGAGCGACCCGACCACCAGCTTCTTCAATCTTGTCTTGCCCAGCATCGCCGACATCTGCGGATAGAGCGAAACCATGTCGAGCGTGATCAGGATATCGGTCTTGCTGTCCTCGATCTTGTGTTCGAGCACCTTGGCAGCGTCCAGCGGCGAATAGTTCACCGCCGTGCCGCCTGCCTTGAGGATGCCGAAAAACGAGATGATGTAGTGCGGCGTGTTGGGCAGATAGAGGCCGACATGGACGCCCGGCTTGACGCCGAGGAGCTGCAGGCCCTTGGCCACACGATCGGTGAGCCGCCCGAGCTCGGCATAGGTGATCCGCTTGCCCATGAAATCGATCGCGGGACGATCCGGCCATTTGGCAACGGCGCCGCCCAATATCTTCTGCACTGGTCCGGGAGCTATCTCGACGTCCCAACGCACGCCGTCGGGATAGGATCGGATCCAGGGCATATCGTTCATGAGATCTCTCCCTTCTATGGTCTTGCGGATCAGACGGCGGTCACGCCGCCATCGACCGCAATGGTCTGGCCGGTGATGAATGCACAGGCATCGGAGGCGAGCAGCGCGGCGACGCCCTTGAGGTCCTCCGGGCCACCCTCGCGATTCATCGGCGCCATATGCGCGGTCGCGCTCTGGTCGAGCTGTGCGGTCATCTTGGTCGGGAAATAACCTGGCGCGATCGCGTTGACGTTGATGCCGAGCGGCGCCCATTCATTGGCAAGCGTGCGGGTCAGGTTGACGACCGCGCCCTTGCTCGCGTTGTAGGCCAGCGTCGGGGTGCCTTCCGGATAGCAGCCGGTGAGGCCCTGGATCGAGGCGATGTTGATCACTTTTCCGCTCCGCCGCGGTACCATGCAGCGCCGGCCGACCTCCTGGGTGGCGACGAAGATCGCGGTCACATTCAGGTTGATCACCTTGTTCCAGCCGTCGAGCGTATGCTCGATCGTGGCGGCGCCCCAGGACGTACCGGCATTGTTGACGAGGATGTCGATCGGGCCCAGCGCGGCCACGACCTGCTCGATCATCGGCGGGATTGTCTCCAGCCTGCCCATATCGCACACCACCGGAAGCGCCTCGATGCCAAGCCCCTTGAGGTGAGCAGCCGCGGCATCAAGCTCATCCCGCTTTCGCGCGGTGATCGCGACCTTGGCGCCGAGTTCGCCCAGCACCTCGGCGATCTGAAGACCGAGCCCCCGCGATCCGCCCGTGACGAGCGCAACGCGCCCCGTCAAGTCCTGCAACTTGGCCAGACTCATGGCTTTCCCCCGATGGTTTACGCCTCACACGCGCAGCGCTATTTCGGTTGCAACAGCTTCTGAAGGTTCGCGAAGTTCTCCTGCATGCGGTCCTGCATGACCTTCCAGACGTTGTTGCGCGCCTGCGCTTCCAGCTGCGACAGCTCGCGGAAATCCGCGACCGCCTTCTCGACCTGCTGCTTGGCAGTCTCCGTCTGCTTCGTCATAGCTTCACCGCTTGCGAAGCCCTGCATCGCCGCCTGCCACTGCGCGAGCGTCTCTTGCAGGATCTCGTTGCGCCGGCTGACCAGCGCCTGGACGCCTTCGTAGGCCTGTCTGTTGGCCTCGACCAACGCCTCCATGTCCTTGCGCTGCCATTCGACCAGGGCAGCAATATCGAACCCGGGCAGCGTGAACTTTTCGGCCATTTTCTTCAGGTCCCCGAGCCACGGCATCGCTCCCGTGCCGGCTGTGTCGGATTGCCTGTCATCGGTCCCCATCGACGTCCTCCTTGCGGTACTTGGCTGGCGGCGGCGAAACGCCGTCCCGTGGACTGCGCGTCAGGCGGCCGCCCAGCGCGGCCGGAACAGGGCGGCGCTGTCATCGGCTCGATCCGGATCCGGGTACACCATGCCGCGAAGACCGCTGCGGTCGAATGGCGACCATTCATCCTCCCCGAGCGCGAGGCGGTCCGCGATCGCATAGAGCACGGCCGGATTGTGCCCGAGCCCGCAATGACTGCCTTCGACCTCGATGTTCTGTGTCCGCTCGGCATGCTGCTCGCGGCACCCCCACCACGAGACGATGCCGTCGGTGCGTGAGTAGATCGCCGTGCTCGGTACCGGCGGCGGCAACTTCATGATGTCCCTGTCGGGCCAGTCGTCGACCTGGCGCTCGCTCAGGATCTCGTAGAGACGCCAGGCATTGCTTGCCTTCGGCTCATTGGCGAACGGGCTGCCGAGCGTGATCACCTGGCGGACCAGATCGGGCGCGCGCCGTGCAATCTCGCGCGCAAACACACCGCCGAGGCTCCAGCCGATCAGGCTGACCTTGCGACCGTATCGCTCGGCGAGCTCGGCCAGCCTTGCGTCCATGGCAGCCTCGACGCCGGGACGCGGTCCGCGATTGGGTCCGAGCTTCCAGCCGTGGACCGCATAGCCTTGCGCCTTCAGGTAGGCGCGCAACGGTCGCGTCGAGATATCGCTGGCGGAGAGCCCCGGCAAGACGAGGACCGGATGTCCGTCCCCGCGCGGCGCGCGGCGAAGCAGCGGATAGCTTGCGAAGAACGCCTGCAGCTCCCAGATCCCGCGCACCTCGAGCGCGAGCAGCAATTGCGACGGCGGCGCAGAGCGGTCGACGACCATATTCATGTCAGAATGTCCCCTCCCGGATCACGCGGTGTGTCCCGCACGACCCGACATTTTATGATTACTGCCCGGCGCCGCGAGCGGCGCCATGCAGACCCCGATCGCGCAACCGCGCATCTTCTTGGTCTCAAAACGCTATCGAGCAGGTCAGACCCGTAAAAGGTGCAATTGGCCCGCTTGACCGGTTAGTTTGGGACATCCGCCAATGAATCTTGCGCGCCTGCTGCGATGCCTGGCGCCCGGCCGTCGCGGAAGTCCGACGGGCTTTTGCCGGTCCAGCGGACAAAGGCGTGGCGAAAGTTCGCCGCGTCGCTGTAGTCAAGCCGCGCGGCGATCTCGTCATTGGTCATTTGCGTGTTGCGCAGATAACCGACCGCGAGCTGCATGCGGACCTCGGAGACGATCTGCCGGTAGGTTTTCCGCTGCAGCTGCAGCCTGCGGCGGAACGTCCGTGGATGGATTGCAAGCTCCGCCGCCATCGCCTCGATACTCGGGAAGCGGCCGGGATGCTCGACGAGCCGTCGCCGGATGTCGGCAGCAAGACCGTCGTCCCGCGCGACAGGATCGAGAAGCTGATCATAGATTCGGCCGGCCATCGCCCTGGTCATCTCGTCGGGGCAGACCGCCGGACGGTCGATCCAGGCAGTGTCGAATTCCAGCGCGTTCCTGCGCTGGCCGAACTCGACCGGACACTGGAAGATGCGGTCGTAGGTCCCGGCGTGCGGCGGCGACGCATAGGCGGCGCTCAGCTTCGAGAAGCGGAACGAGTTGCCATAGACGTCGCGGCTCAGCGTCTGATAGGTCGCAAAGGCGAACTCGAGCGCGAACCGATAGACGTCATCGGCCGGATCGCGCGAAAGCAACGGCTCGAGCAGACAGCTCACCGTATCGCCCTTGCGGGTGAAGTCGATGTCGGCGACCGTTCCGAGGATCCGACCATACTTGGCCGCAAAGTCAATGACTCCGGCCCGCGTCGGGCTGCTCAGCATGGCATAGCCGTACATGCCGTAAGCCATGACATGCATTCGTTCTCCGGCGCGAAACGCGATCGCCGGATTCCGTGACAGCCGCATCGCATTGCGAAATACCGTCTCGACCTGCCGGTAGGAGACACGTACCGACGAATCCCTGAGGTCAGCACGCCTCAAATTGGTCGCGCCGAGCGCGCGCGACGCTGAGATCCCCTCCTCGGCCAGGACGTGCACCACCGCCGCGATCCGTTGCGGCGAATAGAGACACTGCAGGAGATTTGGTGACGGGTGATACACGAGCGTCCTCGTCCGCCTTCCGCGCCTGCTTCGGGTCCAGCAATCCGGTGCCCGCAAGCTGAAGTGAGGCTAGTCAGCCGGACCGGGCAGCAGAAGGTTCGATTGGTCGCGTTTGCAGGTGAGTTCCGGACAAGACCGGCCAAAAGAAAGACCGCCGAGGGAGGGCGGTCCAGGTTGGGAGAACGCGATCGCGAGCGCAACCACGGTGCCGAGCTTACGCGCGCTTCGGTCGCACAAAAGGTTCGATTGAACCAATTTGGCGGTGAACTCCGGACACAGCTGGCGAAGCCCCCCAGATATCTCGGGGTCAAAGACCCTCCTCGCCGCGGAATTCGGATGGATTCCTGCCGGTCCAGCGCGAGAAGGCGTGGCGGAAGTTAGCCGCGTCGCTGTAGCCGAGGCGGCTTGCGATCTCCTCATTGGTCATGCGCGTCTTGCGCAGATACTCGATCGCGAGCCGCATGCGCACCTCGGAAAGCAGGCTGCGATATGAGGTTCCCTCCGCCTCGAGCCTGCGCCGCAGCGCGCGGGGATAGATATCGAGCTGTTCGGCGATCGCCTCGATGCTTGGGTAACGACCCGGCTGCTCGATCAGTATCCGGCGGATATCGGCAGCAACGCCACCGGCGCGATTCACCTCGCCGAGGATCTCCTCGCACATCTCCCGCGCCATGGCGTGGGTTCGCGGATTCGCCAGCGCCCGTGGGCCGTCATTGCGTATGTATTCGTATCCACAATGATGCTGATTGAACAAAACCGGGCACCCGAAGAGATCACGATACGCCGCGGCGGACGGCGGCGGCGTATAGTCGAGCAGCACGCGCGAGAAGCCGAAGCCCTGGCCCGAGCGGTCGCGAATCGTCGTCAGATGCGCGGCCAGTGCGAACTCGACCGCGAAGCGATGCACACTCTCGGTCGGATTCGGCCAGTGCATGGGCTGGAACGTCGCCACCACCGTCTCTCGATCGTATGAGAGGTCGAAATCGCAGAACGGCCCCACCACACGGATGTATCGCGCAGCGAAGTCGCGCGCCTCCGCGTGCGTTGCACTGCTCAGCAGCGCGTACCCGTACATGCCATAGGCGGTGACATGCATTCGCGCTCCCGAGCGCAGCGCGATAGCCGGGTCGCCTGCCAGCCGCAGCGCGTTGCGGATCACCGTGTCGAGCTGCCGATACGATATGCGCGTCGTATGGGATTCGAGCTGGCCGATCGCGAGCCCGGTGCCCTCCAGAACCTCAGATGGATCAATGCCCTGCTCACGAAGCTCGGCCGCGATGGCTGCGATCGAATGCGGCGGGAATATTCGTTGCGCGAAGCCGGGGAGCATTCGACCCGGCGATTGGCGTAGGTGCGACTCTTGCCTAGTCATTGCAACCGCATGTCCCTGGCATTCCGCGCATTCCTGCTCCACGATTGACGATCGGTCGAACGTAAGCCCGATCCCGTACCCGACGCAATAATCGCGTATCCACGCGCGCGCGCCGCAACCCGCGTCCGGAAGTCACCCGGTCGGCGGTCCAATCGCACCTTTCTCCGTTTGCCGAGATCGCTAGGCTCGCGACGCCTTGCTCGACAACCGGCACGCACCCGGAGGCGGTACGGACCACGGCAAGCGCCAACAAGGGAGGAGCGGATGCGACGGGAAGACGTTCTCAAGCAGCTGACGACACCGATCGGTGCCCCGGCATTTCCCCGCGGACCGTTCCGCTTCAACAACCGCGAATACCTCAACATCCTGTATCGCACCGACATCGAGGCGTTGCGCGCAGTCGTTCCCGAGCCGCTGGAGATTGACGATCCACTGGTTCGCTGGGAGATCATGCGGATGCCCGACACCTCCGGTCTCGGCGACTACACCGAATGCGGCCAGGCCGTCCAGGTGCGCTATGGCGACGAGAAGGGCGAGTACCTTCACGCGATGTACCTCGACAACCTGCCGGCGCTGGCATCGGGGCGCGAGATCAGCGGTTATCCCAAGGTGATCGGCAAGCCGAAGCTCTATGTCGATTCCGACACCCTGGTCGGCACCATGGACTACGGCAGCTTGCGCGTGGCCACCGCGACGATGGGTTACAAGCACCGCGCGCTGGACCTCGAAAAGGCAAAGGCCGAGATCTGCGTACCGACCTTCATGCTGAAGATCCTGTGGACCTATGACAGTCCGAAGCCGGCGGGCGAGCCGCGCATCTGCGAACTGCTGCGCTCCGAGATCACCGACATCACCGTCAAGGGCGCCTGGACCGGCCCGGCCCGGCTGGAGCTGTTCGCCCACGCATTGGCCCCGATGGCCGATTTTCCGGTGCGCGAGATCGTCGCGTGTAGCCACATCATGACCGACTTGACGCTGTCCCGCGCCAAGCGCTGCCACAACTATCTCGATCAGCCGCGATAAGCGGGCACGTCGGAGGAAGCCATGCCATCATCCGCAGATCGCGCCGCGGCGCTCAACCGCTATCGCAATGTGTGCGTCATCGGGGCCGGTGTCATCGGCTCCTCCTGGGCGGCGCTGTTTCTCGCACACGGGCTCAATGTCGTGATCAACGATCCGCAGCCCGGCATCGAGGCCACGGTCAAGGACGCCCTGATCAAGATCGGGCCGACATTGCTGAAGCTCGGCCTGCCGCATGAGGGATTGGAGCGCAACCTGCGCTTCGAGCCGGACCTCGCGCGCGCCGTCGCCGGCGCCGACCTGGTGCAGGAGAACGGGCCGGAGAAGCCCGAGTGGAAGCAGCAGCTCTGGGCACGAATCGAGGCAACGGTGCCGAAACATGCATTGCTGCTGTCGTCGAGCTCGGCGCGGCCAGCCACCGAACAGGCGAAAGAGATGAAGGATGCAAGCCGGCTGCTGGTCGGCCATCCTTTCAACCCGCCGCATCTGATCCCGCTCGTCGAAATCGTTCCCGGCGAGCGCACCGATCCAGAGGCCACCGCCGACGCCGTGGCGTTCTACGAGGCGCTCGGCAAGGTGCCGCGCGTGCTCAAGAAGGAAATCCAGGGCTTCGTCGCCAACCGGCTGCAGCGCGCGATCATGCGCGAGGCCTGCTATCTCGTGCAGGAAGGCGTCGTCACGGTCGACGAGCTGGACGACGTCGTCACCAGCTCGATCGGGTTGCGCTGGGCGGTGAACGGGCCGTTCAGCTCGTTCCACATGGGTGGTGGACCGAACGGGCTGGAATCGTTCTTCCAGCACCTCGGCAAGAACATGGCCGCGTCGTTCAAGGTGATTCCGGAGATCGATCTCGACGAGGCGCTGCAGCGCAAGATCATCGACCAGGCCGCGGCATCTTTCGGCAAGACGCCGATCCCGCGGATGGAGCGCGAACGCGACGACACGCAGGTGGCGCTGCTGCACGTGCTGGCGGCACGCAACGGCAGGAACGGGACATGACCGGCTCACCCGCAGGCCTGCGCGCATTCGCAGACAGAGGCGGCCGCCACGTTTCGGAATAGGCCAACCTGGCCGACGGACAACAGCTGATCCCGGGCATCAAGCGGAAACGAACTCACATGAGCATCTTCGAAGGTTTGAAGGTCATCGACTGCGGCAGCTTCATCGCCGCGCCAACCGCCGCGACGCTACTCGGCGACTTCGGCGCCGACGTGATCAAGATCGAACCGCCCGGTGCAGGCGACGCGTTCCGTCAGGTGCCGAAGCTGCCGGGCATGCCGAGATCCGACCAGCCCTATGGCTGGCTGCTCGACAATCGCAACAAGCGCGGCCTTGCGCTCGACCTGTCGAAGCCCGAGGGCCAGGCGGTGCTGCATCGCCTCGCCTCCACCGCCGACGCCTTCATCACCAACTATCCGCTCGCGGTCCGCAGGAAGCTCGCGATCAGCTACGAGCGGCTTGCCGCGGCGAACGACCGGCTGATCTACGCCTCCTTCACCGGCTATGGCGAGACCGGCGACGAGGCGGGCAAGCCCGGCTTCGATGTCACGGCCTACTGGGCGCGCTCAGGCCTGATGGACATGGTGCGGAGCGACGCCAGCACGCCGCCGGCGCGGGCGCTGGCCGGCATGGGCGATCACCCGTCGGGCGTTTCGCTGTTCGCGGCCGTCGCGGTGGCGCTGTATCAGCGCGAGCGCACGGGACGCGGCACCCAGGTCGGCTCCTCGCTGCTCGCCAACGGCGTCTGGTCGAACGGCATCATGGCGCAGGCGGCGTTGTGCGGGGCGACGTTCACGCCGCGGCCGCCGCGCGAGAATCTGTTCAATGCGCTCGGCTGCTACTACCGCTGCCGCGACGGCCGCTGGCTGCTGCTCGCGATCGTCAACGAGCAGCGCGACTTTCCGACCGTGGCGAAATGCCTCGGCCTCAACGACCTGCTCACTGATCCGCGCTTTGCCAAGCAGGCCGATCGCTTCGCCCGTTCCTCCGAATTGATCGCCCTGTTCGACGCGGCATTCGCGACGCGTGACCGGGACGAATGGCGGACCCGCCTCGATGAAGCAGGCATCGTCTTCGAATGCGTTGCCGAGATGGGCGACCTGTCCGCCGACCGGCAAATGCTGTCGGCCGGCGTGCTGGTGCCGTTCGAGAACGACGAGATGCTGACCATCGACAGCCCGTTCTTTGTCGACGGTGCAACCAAGGTGAAGCCGCGCAAGGCGCCCGCGGTCGGTGAGCACAGCACGCAGATCCTGCGCGAGGCCGGCTACGATGACGCGGCCATCGCCGGGATGCGCGAAAGCAAGGTCCTGGCGTGATGCGCTGACCGCAAGGCGGCGCCTACCGCCCTCACCGCACGCACGAGAAAAGGCCGCGCCCTCGAATGAGAGGCGCGGCCAGTCTCGAGGCGCCCGAACCGGGGGGCACCACAGCGGCGGTGTGGCGCAGCTGAGGTTCGGAGGACGCCCCCGAGCAGAAGCGATCAGCGCCCGACGCGCTTCCAACTCCCTGACGAGCCATCGCATTTGCCGTCGATGGCCAATCTATGCATCGAGTTCGACCACGAGGAGGTTCGACGAGGCCGGTTCGGAGGTGACTTATGGACAGCGTGGAGTAACGAGCGGTCACATACAGCGCTGCGCCGCCCGCACGGCCTTCACACCGGCGAAGAGACCCGGAAATCGGACGGGCTCTTGCCGGTCCAGCGGATGAAGGCATGCCGGAAGTTGGCGGCGTCGCTATAGCCCAGCCGGCTCGCGATCTCCTCGTTGGTCATCGCGGTCTTGCGCAGATATTCCATCGCTAGCCGCGTCCGCACCTCGGCGAGCAGCTCACGATACGATGTATCTTCCGCTTCGAGCCTCCGCCGCAGGGCACGCGGATGCATCGACAGCCGCTCGGCGATCGCTTCGATGTTCGGATACCTGCCGGGCTGCTCGATCAGGACCCGCCGGACATCGGCGGCGATGCCGCCTGCATGATTGACCTCGGACAGCACCTGCTCGCACATCTCGCGCGCCATTCCGTGGGTGCGGGAATCCGCCAGCGCCACCGGACCGTCGGCCTGAGACAGCTGATATCTGTACTCGTTGCCGCGCTGGCGAAACTGGACCGGGCAGTCGAAGAACATCTGGTAGGCGTCGGCATGCGCCGGTTCACCATAGGCAAGGGAAATCCGCGAGAAGCAGAACGACTCGCCCGCCAGGTCCTTCATCGTCGTCAAATGCGACGACAGGGCGAACTCGGCCGCGAAGCGATGCACGTCTTGCGTCGGATTCGGCCAATGCAACGGCTCGAACGCACAGACGACCGCCGCGCCGTCATACGAGTATTTCGCATCGCACAGCGGGCCGACGACCCGAAGGTATCGATTGGCGAAGGCGCGCGCATCGTCATAGGTCGCGCTGCTCAGCAAAGCATATCCGTACATTCCGTGCGCGGTCACGCGCATGCGCTGTCCGGCGCGGAGCGCAACCGTCGGTTCGTTCGACAGCCGCAGTGCATTGCGAATCACGATGTCGATCTGCCGGTACGAGATACGCGTCGTATGAGCTTCGAGCTGATCCTCGGTCAAGCCGGTGCCCGCCAGCGCCACGGACGATCGAACCTGTTGCCTGCCGAGCTCGGCGATGATGGCAGCAATCAACTGCGCCGAATATACATGCTGGTCGAAATCCGGCGGCAATTGGCATTCCGGCACAGCGTCTCGCAGGCGCCTTCCAGCGCTCATGGTCGTCTACCTCCTTGGACCTAAAGTCTTGCTCAAATCGAAATCATTCGCAATGCCGGCAGCAACTGGCCGGCTTCCCCTATCCCCAACCTTGGGACGGCGCGCGGATCGTATCCAATCATGCCGAGTTCGCTATCGAGGTAATTCGCCGGCACCGCCGTGCTTCAGCATTCCACGACGTTCACCGCGAGCCCGCCCAGCGATGTCTCCTTGTATTTGGACTTCATATCCTCGCCGGTCTGCAGCATCGTCTTGATGACGGCATCAAGCGATACATAGTGCTTGCCGTCACCACGCAGCGCCATTCGGGCGGCGTTGATGGCCTTGACGGCGCCCATCGCGTTGCGCTCGATGCAAGGGATCTGCACCAGGCCCCCGACGGGATCGCAAGTGAGTCCGAGATTGTGCTCCATCCCGATCTCGGCAGCGTTCTCGACCTGGGCCGGCGCACCGCCGAGCACGGCCGTCAGGCCGCCTGCGGCCATCGAACAGGCGACGCCGACCTCGCCCTGACAGCCAACTTCCGCGCCGGAGATCGAGGCATTCGCCTTGTAGAGCATTCCGATCGCAGCCGCGGTGAGCAGGAACGTCACGACGCCGTCGTCGGTCGCGCCCGGACAGAATTTGACGTAGTAGTGCAGCACGGCCGGGATCACGCCGGCGGCGCCGTTGGTCGGCGCAGTCACGATCCGTCCGCGTGCTGCATTCTCCTCATTCACCGCCATCGCGAAGGCGTTGACCCAGTCCATCGCCGCCAGCGGATCGACGCTCTCGGTGTCGCTATTGCGGGCCGACAGTTCGCGGTAGAGCGCCGGTGCGCGACGGCGAATGCCCAGCGGCCCGGGCAACGGTTCGGCCGCGCCGGCATTGTCGATTCCGAAGCCGCGGTCGACGCATTGCTTCATCGTCTCCCAGATCTTCAGGAGGCCGGCGCGGACGTCCGCGTCGGTGCGATGGACGCACTCGTTGGCGAGCACCATGTCGGCGATCGAGCGACCGCTCGACTGCGCACGTGCAACCAGCTCGGCGCCGGTGCCGAACGGATACGGCCAGACCGGGAGCTCGGCGCCTGCGCCGCCAGCGGCGTCGCCAAGGCCACGCTCGATCACGAATCCGCCGCCGATCGAGAAGTAGTAGCGTTCCGCCAGCAGACTGCCGTCGGCCGCGAACGCCACGAGGCGGATTCCATTGGGATGTTCCGGGAGTGCGCTGTCGGGCTTGAACACGATATCGTGCCCGCGCCGAAACGGGACCGGATGAACGTTGAGCAGCCGCAGCTCGCCAGAGCGCCGGATGTCCGCAAGCTGCGGAGCCACCTCGGCCGGATCAACCGTATCGGGCTTTTCGCCGAGCAGGCCGAGGATCACGCCGAGATCGGTCGCATGCCCTCGCCCGGTCGCGCCCAGCGAGCCATAGAAATCGGCGCGGACCCGTACCGTTCTGGAAAGCAGGCCATCGCGCTCGAGCGCGCGGACGAATTGGCCGGCCGCGCGCATCGGCCCCACCGTGTGCGAACTCGAGGGGCCGATGCCGATCTTGAATATGTCGAAGACCGAAAGCATCAGGCAGCAGGCAGTTGTTGCTTGACGAGCTCGACCCAATACGCGGCGCCCATCGGCAGGATGGCGTCATTGAAATCA
Source organism: Bradyrhizobium sp. USDA 4503 (assembly GCF_054055815.1). NCBI lineage: Bacteria > Pseudomonadati > Pseudomonadota > Alphaproteobacteria > Hyphomicrobiales > Nitrobacteraceae > Bradyrhizobium > Bradyrhizobium sp. USDA 4503. The sequence continues at coordinate 6,776,112 of NZ_JBSRXS010000001.1, read as the reverse complement.
TAGTACGGGTTGTGCAACGGCGGATCATTGGCGGTCTCGCCCGCGCCGATACAGATGTAAGCGCCTGGGCACTCCTGCAGCATGAACGCAAAGTCCTCCGATCCCATCGCCGGCTTGATGTCGGTTTGCACCTGTTCGACGCCGACGAGGTTTGCGGCGGCCGACGCCGCGGCATTCGCTTCGGCAGGCGTGTTGATCACTCCCGGATAACCTCGCATGTAGCTCAGATCGATCTTTCCGCCATGGGCTTGCGCCACGCCGGCGCAGACCTGCTTCATGGCAGCCTCGACCTGATCCTGTATCTCGGCGTCCAGCGTTCTGACCGTACCGCGCAATGTGACGGTTTCGGGCACCACGTTCCAGGTGTCGCCGCCATGGATCTGTGTGACGCTCACGACGGCGGCGTCCATGGCACCGATGCGGCGGCTCACGATGCCTTGTAGCGCGGAGACGAGATCGGCCGACACCAGGATCGGGTCGATGCCCTTCTCCGGCGTCGCGGCATGACAACCGCTCCCGGTCACGACGATCTCGAACGTATCGAGGAAGGCCGTCGCAATGCCGGTCCGGATCGCGAATTTTCCTCGCGGGATATTCGGAATGTTGTGCATCCCGTAGACCGCGTCGGCGGGAAACATCTTGAACAACCCCTCCTCAACCATCCTCTTGCCGCCGCCTTCATTCTCCTCGGCGGGCTGGAACACGAAGTGAACAGTGCCGCGGAACGGCCGGCGGCGGGCTAGCTGTACGGCGGCGCCAAGCAGCATTGTGGTGTGGCCGTCGTGGCCACAGCCGTGCATTTTGCCGGCCCGGGTTGATTTGTGGGCGCGGTCCCCCAGTTCCTGTAGATCAAGCGCGTCCATGTCGGCGCGCAGCGCGATCGTCGGGCCTTCGCCATTCTTCAGCGTTCCGACCACGCCGGTGCCGCCGAGGCCGCGATGGACCGGAATCTGCATCTCCATCAGCGCATCGGCCACGAGCTGGGCGGTGCGGTGCTCCTGGAACGCGGTTTCCGGGTTGGCATGGATGTCATGGCGCCAATCCAGCATGCGGGCACAGATATCGTCGGCGATTCCAAACTTCTCTGACATGCGTTGGTCCATCTGTTCGTGGGTTAGCGATGGAAGAATTCGGCGATCAATGTCGCACCGAAAAACGTGCCCGCCGCAGCCGTCAGCGAGACCACCACGATACGCCAGCTCAGCTTCCTGAAGATCGGAAGATCCTTAGCGACCGAGAAGCCGGCGAGCGTCAGCACAGGGGTCGTGAAAGCCAGGAAGTTCAGCTTGTCGACCGAGCCAATCATCGCGTTGGAAAACGGCAGCAGGCCGGGAATGCCGAGCACAGTCGTGACCACGACCAGGACAAGGATGTGCGGCACTTTCGGCAACAGACGGGCAACGACGTCGACCAGCAGGACGACCGCGAGCACCACCAGGAGACCTGCGCACGATTCCAGCAGGGGAACCTTGTAGGTGAGCGAGTTGCCGATCAGGACGCCGCCCGCAACAGTAATCCACGCGAGCAGCGAGTCGGAGAAGCCGAACGTGCCGTGCTTTGTCTCGCTGGCGCTGGCGATCGAGGGCCCGAGATCTCCCGACGTGAAGTTCGAGAACCGGCCAAGCACTGGTTCCAGCCTGTCATACAGCCACGAGCAAACCGGCAGCGAGAAGAACAGGGCGAAATAGAAGCCGAGGACGGCGGTCATCAGGTTCGCCGCCGAGGCGATCGCGATCAGTTCTTTCGCTGTCTCGGGAGGATTGTGGCCGTTGATGGTGCCGATCGCGGCCGCCATCATGCTGCCCGAGCCGACGCCAGCGCCCATCGCGAGCGACCGCGGATCGAAGATGTGCAGGCTGGCGACAAAGCCGGCCAACAGCGCGATGAACAACGCACCGAGCACGGTGCCCGTGATGTACTCGGCCAGCACGCCGCGCCCCTCGGCGGAGTTCATGCCGTATTTCTCGCCGATGATCACCATGTTGCCTTCACGGCCGATCGAAAACGTCGCGCCGACCGCTTCGCGCTTGACGCCGAGCAGGAGCGCAATCGGCAGGCCGAGGACGAGCGTGCCGAAGGTGTGCCCGAGCTCCTGGAAGATCAACGCCCAGCCTGCCTTCTGCACCTCCGGCAGCGCGCCGCCGACCGTGAATGCCATCTTGATCACGAACAGCAACAGGCCCGCGTTGAGCAGTTGTCCCGCATAGGTCTGCAGGCTCGGCCCGATCCGCGCGGCGGTAGGTAGATAACGCGCTGAGAGGCTCCATGCGGCCGCAATCAGCAGCGCCCACACCATCGGTTGAAGCAGCACCTTGCCCGGTCCGATCTGGAACTGGACGATCCCGACCGTCTCAGCGACGGCAACGATGATCAGAACGGCAGCGAACAGCGTGAGCTTGCCGGTGCTTGCGGGGTTGACCGCCGGGGCGACCAGGTCTGCGGAAGGCGGAGAAATCGACGTCATGATGCTGGACACCTTGGGAAAAGGATTGCGAGGCAATGCGGTGAACGGTGAACGGTGAACCAACTTGCCTGCGCAGCATCGGAGAGAAAGCATCTTGCATCAATGATCGTGTCATCCTATTTCCGTTGCATTTTTTGCAACGTTGGCACCGACCGGCGAAAGCCGGCATGACCGCGACCGTTGCCGTCATGGATGCAAACGGTACGAGGACGGCGAAGCGATTCCTCGGCCAGTCCTCGTGCTACTCGATCGCACCGGGCGCACCGCCCGGTTCGAGCTTCTGCACGTCCGCCACATTGACGCCAAGCACGACGATGTCGTGCGCCTTGCCCTGAAGGTCTTTCACCTGATCGCGCAACAGCGCCTCGGCTCGGAAGCCGAGTGCCTCGAAGATCGCGATCGCGCGGGTCTGGTCCGACGTCATCTGCACGGTCAGGCGTTCCAGGCCCATCGACAACGCGAGGTCAAAGGCCTCATTGGAAAGTGCCCGTCCGATGCCGGTGCCGCGTACATGCGAGGAGATCACGGTCCTGATCTCGCCGACATGAGCCGACCACGACACGGGGTCCCGCACGATTGTGCCGCACCCCACCACGATGTCGTCCTTCACCACCAGCAGGCTGACGATCGAGCCGCGCTCGATCTCCTTGATCCAAGCCGATAGCACCTTCGGCTCACGGATATTCCGCGGCAGGAAAAGCATGTCGTGCACGGCAAGCGCGTTGGCAAATTTCCCGACGGCGGCTTCGTCGGCAGGCCCCATCAACCGAAACTCGACGTCCCCGCTCTCGAAGTTGACGCGACGCGGATAGGATCGCATCTTGATGGTCCTCATGCAGATCACTCGCTCAATCGAAATCCAGACTTCGCCGCAACCAATTTGCGGGCTCTGCGGCGTTTCTTCCTGCAGTCCTGCACGCGAGAGCCAGATCAAGCAAGCCGAGCGCACCGATGTCCGAATATAACCCCTGAGACGGCCTGTTTGCACCTTTCCGAACGACGATGAGCACAAGAGCTTGTTGCCAATGACCAATACAAACCCTTCCAGGGACGTCGACGAACGTCCGCTTCACGAGATGCTCCGCAGCCATGCCCGCGAGCGGCCGGAAAAGCCGGCCTGCATCTGGTATGGCCGTGCCATCACGTTCCTCGAGCTCGATCGCGCGAGTGATGCATTCGCGGCGCGCCTGCAGCAGCTCGGCGTCGCCAAGGGCGAGCCGGTCGCGCTGTTCATGAACAACTGTCCGCAATACCTGATGGCGCAATACGGCATCCAGAAGATCGGCGCCATTGCCTCGCCCTGCGGGGCGCTGAACAAGGAGCACGAGCTCGCCTACCAGCTCGACGATCTCGGCGCGCGCGTGATCGTCGCGGCCGAACCGCTCTTGCCGATCGTGGCTCAGGTCCGTGACAAGACCAGGCTCGAGCATGTCTTCGTGGTCCGCTACCCGGACCTGCTGCCCGAGCGGCCGCCGATCGGCGTTCCCGACGAGCTGTTCGCATCCGGCTCCAGGCCGGCCGGTACGGCCGGCGAGATCGAGGACTTCCTCGCCGTCACCGCAAGCGGCGCGTCGCCCCGCGATGTCGCGATCGACATGAACGATACGGCGCTGATGATCTACACGTCGGGCAGCACGGGTCGGCCCAAGGGGGCGATGCTGTCCTATCGCAACGTCATCTTCAAGACGGCCGCGACCGTGACGTGCAACGGGATCGGCGCCGAGGACGTGCTGCTCTCGATCGCGCCGCTTTATCACATCGCCGGCATGGTGATGGGCGTCAATGCACCGGTCTATGCCGGCGCGACGTCCGTGCTGCTGTACCGGTTCGATCCGCTCGTAACGGCCCAGGCGATCGACCGCTATCAGGTGAGCTGGTGGTACAGCGTCGCGCCGATGAACGTCGCGGTCACGCAGCTCCCGAACATTTCCGACTTCAGGCTGAAAAGCCTCCGCGTCAATCCCGTGACCAGTTTCGGCATCGACTGGACCGAAGCGCTTGCGGGGCAATGGCAGGCCGTCGCGTCGAACTGCGAGAGCTTCGAGGCGGCGTACGGGCTGACCGAGACCCACACGGTCGACACTTTCATGCCGCGCAACGCAATCCGCTGGGGCACGCATGGCAGGCCGGTGCCCGGCAACGAGATCCGGATCGTCGATCCCGACTCCGGCACGGACATGCCGGCCGGCGTCCCCGGCGAAATCGTGATCCACGGCCCGGGCGTATTCAAGGGTTACCGCAATCGTCCCGACGCGACCGCGGAAGCGCTGCGCAATGGCTGGCTACACACCGGCGACATGGGCAGCCTCGATGCCGACGGCTATCTGACCTTCATGGGGCGCTTCAAGGAGATGATTAAGGTCTCCGGCTACAGCGTCTTCCCGGAAGAGGTCGAGTCGATCCTGAACAAGCACCCCGACGTGGCGGCGTCGGCCGTGATCGGCGTGCCCGACGCAACCAAGGGCGAAGTGGTCAAGGCCTTCATCGTCCTGGCGCCGCGCGCCGAGCTGGACACCGCCCAGCTCGCGGCATGGGCGCGCCAGAACATGGCGCCTTACAAGGTGCCGCGCGATGTCAGCTTCGTGACCGAGTTGCCGCGCTCACCGGCCGGCAAGCTGTTGCGGCGGCTGCTCAAGGACTGACGCAAAGCTGCCCGACCGGCCGATGGCGCGCGCTGGAAATCCCGATCAGCTCATGTCCTAAAATCACTCCCAACCTGGTCCGACGACACCTTTTCGCGGCTCGATACCCATGTTTGGCATGCCTCTTTGACCCGACGATTCATCGGCAAAGACCAAATTGCAGCCTGCGACATGTTCAGTCACGACGACGAAAGCTCGAGCATCAAGTACCGGCGACGTATGAAACGGATGATCGAAGCGCTCAGCAGAGAACTGACGCTGCAAGGCATTATCGGTCAGGGGACGACCACGGATCTGCGGGTGGACATTATCAGCCTGGCCGAAACCGCACTCATGGTGTGTGACTTCGATAAGGTCGCGGACTGACGCGTCTCCTGGACAGAATGAAAGACTTTCGTGCGCCGAGCGACCTTGCCGGCCGCCAAAGAACCGGCACACAGACCCTCGGCAGATAGGCACTTCGAAGACTGAAAGCTGTCATCTTGTTGGTATTGCTGTTGGTATCCGCAGCAATCGGCGGCTAAAACTATTGCAAATTCAATTCGTTATGCCATTAGGCGATTATCGGCCAGGGGCACCATTCATCCGCACGAAGGCTCGTCCCGGCGTAGCCCGAAGGGCGAAGCCGAATCCCGCCGCTGGGCGCCATTCGCGTGCGATCCAGGCCGTAAACATTCGAAAGACCTCCCCTTAGCTAGAGGGGGCCGGTTTCCTGCCGCGCCCGAGCGCGAATTGACCGACCGGGCCCTCCACGTGGAATTCAAGCCCCGTCATTTTTGCAAACAGATCGATGTTGCAGGTGCCGATTGCGCAGCCACCAAGGCCCATGTCGGTCGCCGTCAGATAGAACGTCTGGATCAGGTTGCCGACGTCCTTCAGGATCAGCGAATATGCGATTGAGCTGTATTTCCAGGAGATCCGCCCAAAGCGCGCGGCGATCGTGATCAAGACCTGCGGTGGACCGGATGCGTCCATGGCAAACTCGGCCGCCGTAGAAAGCGCTTGGAGTTGTTGGGCGGAGGTGTCGATCGCGACAAGCGCGTGGCTGCCCGCGTCATAGTGGTAAAGTCCACGTGCAAGCTCCCCGCAGTTCAAGACCGCCAAGTATAGTTCCAGCTCATACGCGCCGCCTGCCGACGGATAGGGTCTTGCGCTGTAGGTGACCTCGGGACCGCCGTCAAAATCTGCACCGATCTTCCATTCCGAGAGCACGCGGGCTGTCGTGTCGAGAAACTGCGCGAGCTCGGCGAGCGTGACCGGATGCTGGTCGTCGAAATCTCGTATTGAATGGCGTTCGCGCAACAGCTTCGCGAAGTGCGAGGCCGACCCCGACGTGGAGAATTTGCCGAGGTCGATCTTCTTGCCGGGCCAAGGCGGACGCACCGCGGGTAGCGGTGGAACGACGCCCGCATGGGTGAACGCGCCGCCCACTGGATTAGTGTGCCGGCCCTCCGTGCTCCTCGTATGAAACACGAGATCGTGGAAGTCCCAGAGAACGAGATTGCCGTCGCCTTCATTCACCCGAAGGCCGTCGCCGTCTTTCGCATTGAGCCTAATCAGCATCTTGCTGTCGATCAGCAATCCGAGCAGATCGAGGTTCGCGGAGGCCGCATGGCGGCGAAGGTTGCTGATCTTCTGAGGCCGCGACAGGGCAGCGAGGGTGGCAGCGATGGCGGGATCGAAAATCCGAAACAGCGCGCCGGCGCGCGGCGATTCCAGCACCATCTCGCTGTCGCGCCTGCGCAGATAGGCGAAGCGCGACAACACAATGGTATCACCGCTCCCCAGCTTTGCGCGTTGTGGCCAGTATTCGGCGACCTGCGGCTCGATGACCACGAGGTCTTGCTCGTCACGCGGAGAGCATAAGCGGTATTCGAGAAGTCCATGCCCTGCCAGTCGCCGCACGAGGGCATGAACCTGCCTCGCGAGGACGCCTTTGCCCGCAAAGGAGGCGAGCGGCAGGCCGCTGGTGAGATGTCCCGCACGGTCGACCGCTGCCGCGCTGAATTGTCCCAGATTGATCGAGTAGCCGCCCAAACCTGCAGCGATGCTTCCGTCCGCCTGCATGTGAAGGGAGCAACGACCGTTCAATCGGGCGACGATGACGGGTGCGATCTTCCTGAGCTTCGTTTTCCGGAAGTTGCGCAACGAGCCAGCCTTCAGGTGTGTGGAAGGAATGGCGTGAGCTCGCTTTCCAGTCGCGGACGATTGAGCAATCCGAGCTTCATCGGAACATCGTAAAGTCGGCCGGGCGCGAAGCGGCGATAGAAATGTCGCAACCCCGGAACGAGCACTCTGACGACGGGCACCTCGACATCGGGCCGCGTCTGGTCGAGCACGAGGAAATCAAATCCCGCGCCGGTGGCAATCTCGATGCAGGCATTGACCTGGTCGCGCGCGTTGTCGTGAACCTTGAGGCTCGGCGCCGACGGCACGATCGGATTGTCGCTGGGGATCAGGAACGGATAATCGTCCAGTCGCAGCGGCGTGACACCGTCCAGCGTCGGCTTCTCGCCACTTCCGCCGCCCATCATGCCAATCGACATGAACTGGGTCAGTTCGGTGAGGGAACGCAGCAGGGCTATGCGGCGATCGAAATGCGAGCCGGAACCGAATTCGATATTTTCGTGTCCGTTCTGCATCCAATGGATGATCGCCACGTAAGAGGGAATGCCGAGATCGCTGGTGATGTCGAGCACCCAAAGCCTGCGCCCCGCATCGGCAAGCTGGGCTTGCAGATCCCGCACATAGGGATCTTCGAATTGCGCGAGGTCGACTTCTGCACGTTGCAGCCGGTTGTACCACCAGATCGCGTAGGCGTCGCGTTCGACCAGTTCGAGGAAGCCTTGAACGATGGCTTCCTCCCGGGTGTTGCCGGCCGCGCATCCGTTGGAATCGGTGTGGAAGCCGCCATAGAAGAAGTACAAGAGACCCGTTGGAAGATGTTTGAAACGCTTGTCGCGTAACGACCAGACCGGCGACCACTCCGTCTTGGTCGAGGGATCGAGCGGCTCAGGCACCAGATGTGAATCGTCCGGCTGCGAGGTGTGTCTGTTTTGAAACTGCGCGTCGCTGAAAAGCTGTACTTCGTTGGGAAGAAGAGCGTCGCCGGGAGCGAAATCGACAAAGCGGCGCTTCGTCCTGATCTCGTCCCCCTGGAAAATACCCGAATAGCGCTCGATCGCCTCCATCAACGCGCTTGCCTCGCCCTGCTCGGCTGTGGAGCCCTTGCCGAAGCTGCCGCCGCTCAATCCGGATCTGAGCTGGTCGACGTTCCAGGCCGGCGCCGAGAAATTGTGGTAGGCGAAAAAATTCGTGTTCATCGGCAGATCGGCCTCGATCCGCTCGAGCCGCGAGACGACGCCGGTCAGCGGACTGACGTGCTTGCGGAACCGTGCTACGGTGGCTCGCGACGTCACGGCGCGGTAACCGCCGCTGGTCATGACGAGCTTTCCGCCCTCCGCGATCTCGATCGGCGCTGCCGCCCGGCGCGGACTCTGCAGCTTCCTGCTGCCGCAGGTAGGACACTGCGGGCGTCGCGCGACGTAATGCTTGGCAATGACGGCACCGGTCAGGTCGAAGCTTGCGATGTGATCGCGCAGATCGGTACGAAATCCCGAGGCAATCGCTTTTGCAATTTCAACAGCAGCGAAGTGGATGCCGATCTGTCCGACGGCGTCGCCGACCAGGGGCGATACGGCGACCACCTGCGCCGCTCTGCGATCGAGAAATCCCTTGATCTCCCGATTGCGTATCATGCGATCGAACAAGCAAGTCCAGCAGGCGCTCTCGCCCGGCTTGAACACGGGTCCCACCAGCGGAAACACGCCGGACGGCTGCGCCAGCAGCCAGGGCGTCCCATCGCCAAAGCGCTTTCCGTTCAATTCGACGAGCCGCCGGTCAAGATAGTCGTTCGCCAGTGTGATCGTGAGCTTGGGCGACCGCTTGGTGATCCGAACACCGAGCTTGCTCAAGGCCGCGGCAAGTTCGTTGGCGCCTTTGACATCGATGGCTTCGACCCGCACGGGGCAATCGCGGAGATTCTGTTCTGCGACCTCGGGGGGGAGGCCGAGACTCGCCCAATATCCATCGACGGCGCCTGCGAACGCGTGCGGCGCGCCGCTTACAACATATCGGCGCTCCAGCAGCCGCCTGATCGCTTCCTCGATCTTGTCGGCGGGAAAATTCTTTGAGAGCTGCCGAACGATCTCTGGTGCAGCCTTACCATTTTTGCCGATCGCCGCGGCCACCGCACAATAGAGATCACCATGCAGGAAGAATTTGCGGTTCTCGGAGTAGAGGCAGACCACATCGGGAGGAATCACATAAGCGGTAAAGTTCGGCGCGAATCGCAAAATGCCCTTGCGGCTCTGCCTCGCGGTGCGGCTCTTGCCATTGACTGTCATCGGGGCGGCACGCTGATCCTGTTGCTGTCACTTCCGATCGCCGGCGCGCGGCGAACCATTGGCATTGCGCGACTTGTGCGCCGCGTTCGCCACCGGCATTCTGCGAGCAATTTGGATCACACTCGCCCACCGTCGGCAAGCTGATCAGCCAGGCGCGGCGAATGTATAACGAAAGCAAAAAATTGGCCGGGTCGTTCGGGCGCCCGGCCAATGAAATCGCGACGTGTCGACGCCCAGTCAGTGAGCGCTAGCACCAGCGGCAGCGGCCCCAGGATGCACAGCAGCCTGCGCATGTGACCAATGGCACGCCTACGCCGATCCAACCAACGCCGCAGCCGCCACATCCACCGCAACCGACACCGCAGCGGCAGCCTCTGCAGGCCCTGCATCCTCCGCAACCCCTGCAGCCTCCGCAACCTCTGGCGCCTCCGCAGCCACGGCAACCACCGCATCCCCGCGCGAGCAGCACGCGGCCTCCGACGCTTTCATCGTCGATGAGATTGAGGTGAAAGGTGGCGAGACTGACGTCGGCGAGTTCTTCCTCACTGAGCGTCGTCATATGGCCCGGCGCGAAGTTCGGCTTGTGTTGAACGTCGTCGGAGGGCACGGCGGAGGCATATGCGCTGCCCGCGAGCGAAAAAGTCAGACCGGCTAATCCCAGCGCCGGTACCGCGGCGTTGGTCGTTCGCTTCTTTCTCGAAGCTTGCTTCGCCCGCTGCATGGCCGCATCCTCCCAGTTTGGAAGAAAGGACTTCCGAAGCACCATCTTACGCCGAGCGAACGAGGCAGACAAGAATTACGATATACACAAAATGTAATAGAGCTCGTTCTGATTGCATTCATCTTCATGAACGATATCGCGCAATTTGGTCGATTAAATCGAGAATCCGCGCCCGTGGAGCGGATTGCAACGGGTGCAATTTGATGCAGTGCGCAATCGTCGGTCCGCTTGAAGGGGAAATTAGCTTGGTCGATCAACTCGGACGCTTCGCTTGGTATGAGTTGCTGACGACGAACATGTCGGCAGCAGCCGCATTTTATGGCAAGGTCATCGGCTGGGCGGTGGAGGATGCGTCGACTCCGGAATTCGCCTACACGCTGCTTACTGCAGGCGACGCCCCGGCAGTTGGACTCATGCATCTCCCGGAAGAAGGGCTGCGATTGGGAGCGAGGCCGAGATGGGTCGGCTACATCGCCGTCGACGACGTGGATGCGAAAGCCGTGCAGGTCCGCCGTCGTGGGGGCGCCATTCTGATAACGCCGACCGCCAGCAATATTGGCCGAATTTCGGTGGTCGCCGATCCGCAAGGAGCGACGTTTGCACTGGTTTCCGGGCTGACATATGGCCAACGGCAGTCCAGCGGATTGGACGAGCCTGGACGCGTGGGCTGGCACGAGTTGCTGGCTGAAGACCGGAACAAGATCTTCCCGTTTTACGGCGAGCTTCTTGGCTGGCAGAAGGCTCACGCTGAAACCGGGCCGGCCGACCTGTACGAATTGTTTTCGGCGGCCGGCCAGACGATCGGCGGAATGCTCACCAAACTTCCGAGCGTATCGCAACCCTGCTGGCTCTATTACTTCAATGTCGATGACATCGGTGCGGCTGCCAAGCGCGTTGATGCTGGCGGGGGCCGGGTCCTCCAAGGTCCAATCGAGTTGCCCGACGGTTGCTGGATCTTGCGATGTGCCGATCCCCAAGGGGCTCTATTTGCGCTACAGGGAGCTTGGGATCAGAAAGGCACTGAGCGACCCTCCGCCTCGGAACTCAATTGGTCCGCCAGGTGGGGCGATGTCGCTTCACAGGGCAAATTGGTCCTTCACAAGACCAAGCGATAGGTCGGAAACGTGTCGACCTTGTCCGCAGCTGAATTATACAGGTATTTAGATTAGGTAGATTGCGCATTTGTATTCTGAATGGTGCACCACGCTTCGCCTTTGCAGGCTTCGCGTGGCGCGGCCGCGAAGCCTGCAAGGGCGAAGCGTGTCCGGCGAAGCTCGAGCAACGCGAAAGCGAAGACGGACTGTTTACAATCACCACACCGCACTGACTCACGATCGGCAGCCGATCCTAGGCTGGCCGGCTCGACAACGCGTCGCTGTCCGAGAGCACAACCGCGGTGATCAAATTAGCAGCCATTGCGCGGACCAAGCCTGACGTCTTCGGCAGTGTCGCGGCCGCCTGACGGGACGTACCGGCCATATTTTGGCCATAGCCCGTTTCTTAAACGCCTGCGCGGGCCATGCCCCGCCTTCGTTATGCGTCGCCTGACCGATGCGGTCGCTTCGCAAGCCAATCGCAGATCATCGCTGCGCTTCCCCCCACAACATGGATGGTCTGCCAACAGCAAGAAGGACTTTGTAATGCGTAAACTTCTCGCCGCTGTGGCGGTTCTTTTGGCGTTCGCTTCAACTGCCGAAGCCCGCGGCCGTCACCATCACCATCGGCACTCTGCACATTCCGGTCGCCCAGCTGCGTGGTGCGGCTGGTTCATGCGCACCCAGGTCGGCAGCGATCCCGGTCCGCAATTCAATCTGGCCCGATCCTGGGCAAGCTACGGCACCAATGCCGGCGGCCCCTCGGTCGGCACCATCGTGGTTTGGCGTCACCACGTCGGCAAGATCGTGGGTCAGGAGAACGGCCAGTGGATCGTGCAGAGCGGCAACGACGGGCATGCCGTGCGCACGCGGCCGCGCTCGCTGGCTGGCGCCATCGCATTTCGAAATGCCTACGCTTCGTTCTAAAGCGCGATGAGATTGGGTCGAATCGTCATCGCGCTTTGGCCTCTTGTTTGAGCATGATCTTTTTCGGAAGACCGCTGCGCACTTTTCCGGATGATGCTTTAGGGAACCTCGACGCTTCAGCTGACATGCGAGCTTGCGACAGCCGGGCGGTATACGAACCGTTCATGATCGCACCTTACGCTGCAGCAGGGTTTCGCCCTGAAGCCCTCAGACGGGCGCCGTCATCTGTGTTGACCAGATGGCGGCGCCTTTTTCAGGAGCCAATTGGCTTGCCCCAGAAGTCGAAAAAAGTTGCGACGGCCGCTCAGACTGTTTCTTACTGGTCGGCCGCTTACGTCAGTCTCTGCAATGGCGTGACGGTTTTCGCTGTGACCGGCGGCGTGCTCGGGTTTCTGCTGGTCGCCAAGCACTATCTGTGAACTTCAGCGCTTTCCGAGACTCCTCAGATCGCGCAGAACATGTCGACCATGGCGTCGGCATAGGTCGCGATCTCGGCGGGCGTTCGCGGGCTCTCGGAAAAATCCTTGCCCACCGTACTTAGCGTCGTCGTGATCAGATCGCCCGCCGTCGCGCACCGCGCCGGACGCTTTCGGCAACGCCTCGCGCATGAACGCTTCGACGATGCGCTCGCCGGATGCCCGCGCCTCGCGCGCCTCGGGGGCATCGCGATAGAGCGGCGCGGCATCGCTCAGCGCGACGCGTACCGCGGCTTCCTCGCATTCGGAGCGGATGAAGGCGTGCACCAGCGAACGCAGCCGATCCAATGGCGGCCAAGTCGGCGATCAACATTTCCGACGATGCGCTGCTGAAGGAGATGTTCAAGGATTGGGGGACGTTTCAGACCCGGCTGGCGCAAGCCATCGAGAAGAAGTCGCCAAGCGACGTCAGGCAGACGCTCGAGCCCTGGCTGAAGCGCAACAAGGACTTCATGAAACAGCTGCTCGTCGAAACCCAGGGTAAGGTGGAGAAGCTGCGGCCGCCGGAGGCCCGCTAGAGCACAAGGAGCGCAGATCCGCTTCGGCCGGACCCTGCCGCTCAGATCATCGCAGCGACACGTTCGAGGCCAATCAGGCGCGCCAGCGAACGGACCTCGTTCTTCTGATCCTCGCGGAGCTGGAACAGCAGCGGCATCGCCGCCGACTTCAGCTGCTGGACCTCCTCGGAGTCCGGATCGATCGGCATGCTGCCGGATGCGGGATCGCCCTGGCGCTTGGCGTGGATCTTGCGGGCGACGGCGCGCAATGCGGTCTCGACCGCCGGCCAGTAATATTCCTGCGACGACGACAGCTTCAGCCGGTCCTTGATGCCGGCGATCTGGGCGTCGCTCAGCAGCGCGTAGCTCTTCTGCGGCGCCGGCTTGGCCGCAGCCTTGGGCTTCGGCGGCGCCGGGGCGACCGGCGCGGGTTCGGCGATCTTCGGCTGAGCCGCATCGACGGGGTCGGTGATCTTCGGCAGGCCGACATCGGTCGGCTCGACGGAGGCATAGGCCTGGCGCACCGTGTCAGTCGCGCCCGGAATCGCGGCTTGGGCCCGTAACAAGAGCGGAGACGGATTGGCGGGAGGCTCAATCGGCTGGGGCGCCTCAAACGCGGCCGCGGCAAGCGTCGAGACGGCGAGCTTGTCCTGCTTGCTGGCACGATTGGCGACCGGTCCAATGTCGGCCTGCGCCGCCGGCAGGCTGTCACGGCCCAAAATGGCTGTTACCGCGGCGCCTGCGAGGAGGAAGCATGTCAGCGCGGCGAGGGTGATGGCTCTGGTCAAAAACTACTCCATTGCCGGCCGGTGTCACCGCAAACTGCGCGCGAAATGCGGCGGTAGCGTGCCGTGACGGCGCCAAATAGGTGAAATTGTCCCGAAACGGCCGGAAAATCAGGCCGCGACGTCAAGCTCATAGGCTTCCTGGATGTCGGCGACGATCTCATGCGCCGTCCAGAGCGCGCCGGGCTGGACCGTGTGCATGCTGACCGTCCAGTTGGTGCGGCGGGTGCGCGGCGTGCTGACAATGTCGAATTCGACCTGACGGCACAGCGGATGCCGCTGCAGGGCGTAAAACACCCGGGTCCGGAGCTCGTCGAGCGATGCCGGGGTCTTGGAGAGCGCCTCAAAGGCCATGTCGCATTCCCACAAACTGCCGGGCGACCAGCCGTGGCGGCCCGTGACGCTATTGTTGGGACTGGCATGGTTAATGCCGCGTTAAGCGGATGGGCGGGATTTGAGTGCTGCTATTTCGCGAACCAGCGGGCCTTCGGGCACCAGTTGGCGCGAAGGGAACGCGTCAAAGCAGCGACTCTAGAGCCGCACCCGCGCGCTCGCCGCGTCATACTCCGCGATCGTCTGCGCCACGAGTTCGTCGACGCCGAGCACCCCGGTCACCCCTGAGGTGGAATGACCGCCGCTCCAGATATCGCGCCAGCGTTTGGGGCGGCTTTCGCGGGCGCCGATGTCGATGTCCTTGCCGATGTCGATCGCGCCGCGCGCCGGCAGATCGTCGGGATCGAGACCGGCGGCCTCGATCGAGGGCCGCAGCATGTTGGTCTGCAGGCCGGTGAACGCCCTCGTGAGCAGGATGTCGTCGGCGGTGGAAGAGACCAGCATCTGCTTGTACCTGCCGTCCGCCATGCTCTCGCGCGTCGCGATGAACTTGGTGCCCATATAGGCGAGGTCGCAGCCGAGCGCCTCTGCGGCGCGGAGCGCGTGGCCGTCGCTGATGCCGCCGGCAAGCACGATCGGTCCATCGAAGAAGCCGCGCACAGCGCGGACGAACACGAACGGATTGAGCCAGCCGGTCTGGCCGCCTGCACCCGCAGTGAGCAGCACGAGCCCGTCGGCGCCGGCTGCTGCCGCGCGCTCGGCATGGCGGATCGAGGCGACATCGGCGAACACCAGCGCGCCGGCATCGTGCAGAGGGCCAAGCACCGGCGCGGGCGAGCCGACCGAGGTGATCACAAGCTCGGGCTTGTGCCGCAGCAGCACGGCGAGATCCTGGGCCAGCCGCGTATTGGAGCGATGCACGATCAGGTTCGGGCAAATCGGCGCGGCTGCTTGGCCGCTGGCATCGGCATGTGCCTGCAGGCGGCGCGCGATGTCGTCGAGCCAGGCATCGAGCTGTTCCGTCTCACGGCAATTCACCGTCGGAAACGAACCGATCACGCCGTTGCGGCAGGCGGCTACCACCAGCTCGACACCGGAGACCAGGAACATCGGTGCCGCAATCAGCGGCAGCCGGAGGCGATCGCGAAAACGCGCGAGAAGATCGGCGGACAAGTTGTTCCTTCCCATCATCATTGTGTTAGCGTTGCCGCCAACATTGGCACGACAAAAGCCAAAGACAAAGGCGGGAGGGACAACCAGATGAGCAATCCGCTCTATGCATTTCCGGCGGTGTGCGAACAGACCCTGCGGGCGCTGGCGCGCTATCCATCGCGCACCGCCTTCGCATGGCCGGGCGGCTCGCTCACCTATCAGGGCGCGACCGATCTGATCGGACGAATGCAAAGCGTGTTCATGCGGCTCGGCTTTGCGCCCGGCACCCGCGTCGCGCTGCTTACCGCCAACCGCGCCGACAGCTGGTGCGCCGGCGTCGCCGCGCAATTGTCGCGGCTCGCGATTACCTGGCTGCATCCGCTGGGCTCGCTCGACGACCAGCTGTTCCAGATCGAGGATTCCGAAGCGCAGATGCTGATCGTCGACGGCATCACGTTTCGCGATCGCGGCGGCGAGCTCACGGCGAAGGCGCAGGGCCTGAAGACCGTGTTCACGCTCGGCCCGGCGGATTACGGCGCCGACCTGTTGCAGGTGGCCGGGGACGCCGGCAGCGCAAGCGCGAAGAATTTCGCCCGCGCCGACGACATCTCGACCTTGAACTACACCGGCGGCACGACCGGCAAATCCAAGGGCGCGCTGCGCTATCACCGCGAATATGGCGGCTTCGCCGCGGCGATCCTCGCCGATTTCGAGATTCCGGAGACGCCGCGCTACCTCACCGTGGCCCCGATCAGCCATGTCGCGGGCACCAAAGTGCTGCCGACGCTGATGCGCGGCGGCACCGTGCACATGCTGAAAGGGTTCGATCCGGAGGCCGTGTTCACGACCATCGCGCGCGAGAAGATCAACTTCACGCTGTTCGTGCCGACCATGATCTATGTGATGCTGGATCATCCCGCGCTCGACAGGTCCGACCTCTCCTCGCTCGAGCTCCTGCTCTACGGTGCGTCCGCGATGTCGCCGAGCCGGCTGGTCGAGGGTATCGAGCGGATCGGACCGGTGTTCTCCCAGCTTTACGGCCAGACCGAATGCTATCCGGTCTCGGTGCTGCGCAAGGCGGATCATGACCCGAAAACGCCGGACCTGTTCCTGTCCTGCGGCTTCCCGATCGCCGCCTGCCAGGTCAAGATCCTCGATCAGGACGACGAGGAGGTCGCGACCGGCGAGGCCGGCGAGATCTGCGTGCGCGCCACGCATGTGATGGCCGAATACTGGAAGCGGCCCGACATCACGGCGGAGACGCTGAAGAGCGGCTGGCTGCACACCGGCGACATCGCGCGCATGGACGAGCGCGGCTACATGTTCATCCTCGACCGCAAGAAGGACATGATCGTCTCCGGCGGCTTCAATATCTTCCCGCGCGAAGTCGAGGATGTCTTGTCGCAACACGCCGACGTCGCGATGGTCGCCGTGGTCGGCGTGCCCGACGACAAATGGGGCGAGGCCGTCACCGCCGTCGTGGTCGCGCGCGAGGGCGCTGTGCCCGACGCCGACGAGCTGATCGGACTGGTGAAGGCGAAGAAGGGCTCGGCGCACGCGCCGAAGCAGATCCAGTTCGTCAAGGAACTGCCGATGACCGGCGTCGGCAAGGTCGACAAAAAGGTGCTGAAGGCGCGCTTCTGGACCGGCCGCGACCGCATGGTGGGGTAGGATGCTCGCACGACGATTGCTGGTCCCGTCATCCTGAGAGGTTGTGACGCTTTTGCTCCGCCGTCATTGCGAGGAGCGAAGCGACGAAGCAATCCATCTCTCCGACCTGCCGGGCTATGGATTGCTTCGCTTCGCTCGCAATGACGCGGATGGAGCTGTGCGCACCGTCACCCTGAGGCGCGAGCGGAGCGAGCCTCGAAGGATGCACGGCCCCGATGTTTCAGCTTGCGCTATCTCCGCTTGCGGCAGCAGCCGGGCCGGCGCCCTTCGAGACGCCGCTTCGCGGCTCCTCAGGGTGACGGGGACAGAGTGGAAGGCGTGGCGAGACTGTCGGCGTTGGCGGCAGCAGCTTGCTGACCGGTGCCCTGCCCGAGCAACTGATCGAGTCGGTCGCGCAGCTGATCCTGGTGGTAGGGCTTGGCCAGCCGCGGCAGGTCGACCTGGGTGCCGTCGGGCAGTTCGGCATAGCCGGTGGCGAGCAGCACCAGAAGCTGCGGCCGCACCTTGCGCGCAGCGGCGGCGAGTTCGATGCCGGTCATGCCGGGCATCACGTGATCGGTCATCATCAGGTCGATCTCCTGGTCGCTCCTGAGGATTTCGAGCGCCTGCGGTCCGGAATTGACGCCGATCACGCGGTGACCAAGGTCCTCCAGCATTTCCATGGTGGACATCGCGATCAACGGATCATCGTCAACCAGCAGGATCACCGCCGAGCGCTTGACCGTTTGCGCTGCAGGCGCCGGGCTCTCGACTTCAGGCACCGCCGTTGCAACCGGCAGCACCAGTGCAGCCGTGGTGCCCTTGCCGACCGCGCTCGACAGCTCCAGCTCGCCGCCGAGCTGCACGGCGAGCCCATGCACCATCGACAGGCCGAGCCCGGTGCCCTTGCCCACCGGCTTCGACGAGAAGAACGGCTCGATCGCGCGCTTCAGCACGTCCGGCGACATGCCGGTGCCGCTGTCGATCACCGAGAGCTTTAAATAGTCGCCAGGCTGCAGCGCCGGATCATTCTTCGCCTGCCAGGTCGCGAGGCGGATCTCGATCACGCCGCCATCCGGCATCGCGTCGCGCGCATTGATCGCAAGGTTGAGGACCGCAAGCTCAAGCTGGTTGCTGTCGACGCAGGCGAGCGGCAGCCCCTCGGGAATGTCGAGCCGCAACATGATGCGCGGTCCGAGCGAGCGCTCGAGCAGATTGCTCATATCGCGCACCAGCGCGCCGAGATCGACCGGCACCGCGCGCAGATCCTGCTGCCGCGCGAATGCCAGCAGCCGCTGCGTCAACGACGCGCCGCGCTCGGCGCCCTGCAATGCGCCGTCGACCAGCCGACGCAGGCGTGGGTCCTCCGGCAAGCGCTTGCGCAGCAGATCGAGATTGCCCATCACCGCCATCAGCAGATTGTTGAAGTCGTGCGCGACGCCGCCGGTGAGCTGGCCGATCGCCTCCATCTTCTGGGCATGGCGGAGCTGTTCCTGCGCCCGCTCGCGCGCCGCGACCTCCTTCATCAGGTCGGCGGTGCGCTGCTCGACCCGCTGCTCGAGCGTCGCGGTGAGTTCGGCGAGTGCGGTGCGCTCGGCGGCAAGCTGCGCCAGCAATGCCTCGCGCTCGATCTCCGCGGTCTTGCGTGCGCTGATGTCGGAGCAAACGCCGACCAGCGAGCGGATGCCGCCGTCGGGCCGACGCACCGCACGCGCGCGCACGTCAACCCAGTGCTCGGTGCCGTCGGGCCAGATGTTGCGGTATTCGATCTGATAATCCGAGCCGGTGCGCAACGTTTGTTCGACGATCTCGCTCCGGCGCGCGCGGTCGTCGGGATGCACCGCGTCCAGGAGATCCTGATAGGTGAAGGGATCGCCCGGCCTGCGCCCGAAATAGGTCTTGCAGGTCGGCGACGCCTCGAGCTCGAAATCCGGCAGATGAAGCTCGAGCGCGCCGAGATGACCGGCATTGAGCGCGGTCTGCAGCAGACCTTCGCTCTCGGTCAGATCCTCGAGGATCTGACGGGTCTGGTATTGGCGGCGGCGGCCGCGCACCGTCGCGGCGACCAGGCTTACCAGCGTGGTCGGATGAAACGGCCGCTCGATGAAGGTGACATTGCCGAGCGCCCGGCCGAGCCGCGCTGCTTCGGGATTGCGCTCGGGTCCCCCCTTCTCGCTGATCAGCACGATAGGAAAGTCCGACCATGACGGCTGCTCGTTCAGCCAGTGCGTCAGGCCGGCGAGATCGGCGGCCCTGATCACCTCGTCGGCAATGATGGCAAGGCCCGCCCCGCTTGCGATCTGGCGTTCGAGCTCGGCGAGATCACCGCAGATGTTGGCGTAATAGCCGGCTTCCTTGATCAGGTGAGCAGTCTTGACGGCGTCCCGCTCGCTCGCGGCGAGGATGACCGCGCGTTCCGAGGACGGACCAGGCTTCATCGCGTCTGTCCCCGCGGCGGCCGGGCGTCGACACCGTCCGGCACGTCACACAACCGCCGGACGGCCATGGCCACGATGCCGGCGGCGGGATCAATACGCATCATGGGACCCCCTAACGGGAGCGAAACTCGCACGTGCGCCCAACCGTTCCCGGGAAGCCGAGTTATTTTTGCCGCAGGGGCAGCCGGTTGGCGCGGCTCCCGCACCGCGAATCGGTGAAACAACCCCATGCACAGTACGTGATCGGTCTTCGCCAGCCCCTGAAACGGGGGAAGGTCGGGATTGGGGTCAGCTGATCCCCACCCGCTTTGCTCTGGCGAGCAAAGCCACCTCCCCTTTTTCGAGGGGAGATGGAAGAAGCGCAGCGCGTCCTAGCGCCGCTCGATGACCAGGCTCTGGACCGCCTGGCCGAAATAGCCGCGCTGATCGGCGAGCCGCGACATTGCAAGCCCGGCGCCGTCGGGCCCGATCCAGGACTGGCCGTCGAGCAGGATCCAGTCGCCGACCGGCTCGCGCGCCAGGCTCACCGAGAGATCAGCGTTGATGAAGGTCCATTGGCTGAAATCGAGCGCCGGCGAGGTGCCGTTGGAGAAGTCCGAGGCAACCACTGCCCGCATCGCCTGCGAGACGGCGGCGCCCGCAATCAGCGGGCGGTCGACGCGGAACCATATCGCGCCAGGTCCCGTCACGCCGAAGCGGCCGCGCGCGGCCCGCATCGAGATGCATTTCACGAACGGACTGTTCGCAAGATTGCCCGGCTCGATCATACTTTCGTCGGGGCCCGGCAGATCGACGGCAAGCGCTGTGATGTCAGGCGGCAATTCGGCCGTCTGTTGCTTGATCTTGAGCACGGTGGCCGAAACCACGAGAACGCCGTCGGCAAGCAGCCTGACGCCACAGAGCTGGATCTTGCGGCCGTCGCGCAGGATCTCGCTCGAGACCGTCAGCGGCGCCACCGGCACCGGGCGCATCAGGTCGATGGTGACGCGCGCGATCCGCATCGGCACCGGCGTCGGAAGGGCTTCGGCCGCCCACACCACCAGCGCTGCCGGTGCGGAGCCATGCTGCATCCGCGGATCCCACGGACCCGCGGCGTCGGGACTGGTGACGACGCGGTCGCCGTCGACGCGAAAGATCGGTTCCATCACAGCATGATCCGGAAAAGTGGGACGCAGTTTTCCCCGCGACAAACGCGAAGCGTTTGCGCGTGGATCATGCTGAAATGAAGAGCTGAAGCGCGATGATGATTCATCATGATCTCATCGCGCTTCAGGCAAGCGCCGGATCGACGGCTTCGTCGTACTCCTTCTTGAACCGGCCAATCAGCTCGGCCGCGGGCACCACCTTGGAGATGCTGCCGACGCCCTGGCCGGAGCCCCAGATCTCTTTCCACGCCTTCGGCTTGGCGCGCTCGCCGGATGCATCGGTGCCGAAGCTCATCTTGGAGGGATCGGAGATCGGCAGGTTTTCCGGATCCATGCCGGCCGCGACGATCGACGGCTTCAAATAATTGCCGTGCACGCCGGTGAACAGGTTGGAGTAGACGATGTCCTCGGCGGACGAATTGGTGATCATGTCCTTATAGCCCTCGACCGCGTTTGCCTCCTTGGTCGCGATGAAGGCGGAGCCGATATAGGCGAAGTCGGCGCCGATGATGCGCGCGGCGCGGATGGCGCGGCCGTTGGAAATGGTGCCCGACAGCGCGATCGGCCCGTCGAACCATTGCCGCGTCTCCGCTACGAACGGGAACGGCGACAGCGTGCCGGCATGACCGCCGGCTCCGGCCGCGACCAGGATCAGGCCGTCGGCGCCCTTCTCGATCGCCTTGTGCGCGAACTTCTGGTTGATCACGTCGTGGAAGACGATGCCGCCCCAGCCGTGGACGGCCTGGTTGAGCTCCTCGCGCGCGCCGAGCGAGGAGATGATCATCGGCACCTTGTGCTTCTCGCAAAGCGCCATGTCGTGATCGAGCCGGTTGTTCGACTTGTGCACGATCTGGTTCACCGCGAACGGCGCCGACGGCCGTTCCGGATGCGCCTTGTCATAGGCGGCGAGCTCTTCCTTGATCCGGTACAGCCATTCGTCGAGCAACTCCGGCGGCCGCGCGTTCAACGCCGGAAACGAGCCGACCACGCCGGCCTTGCACTGCGCGATAACGAGGTCGGGCACGGAGATGATGAACAGCGGCGCCCCGATCACGGGAAGAGACAGGCGGCCCTCGAACAGAGCAGGCATGGACATTTGAAGCGGATCCTCAAGCGTTGGTCGTTGATTGGTCTCGAATGTTGACCGTCATACCAACAAGGCAATCTTTCCAGTGTCAAGTATTGCGTTTTGGCGCTGCAAAAAAGATGACAAATCCTCATCCTGAAACCGTGTTTTCGCGGGCGCCTGGCATCCCAGACGCAAAGCCTGGCCGCCGCTATTGGCAGACCGCCCGTGTCACGAAATTTTCCGTCCTGCAGTCGTTCGGGCCGCGCTTGTGGCCCGGCAGATAGACCAGCGGCGAGCATTTCTCGGAGGCGTCGGTATCGATGCCCTTACCTTCCCGAAACCCCTTGCTCTGGCACAGCCGGTCGGCGCCGATCTTGCAGTCCGGCGCACCGTTCGAGGCCACCACGCAGGCCGCGCGTCCGGTCACCACCGTCGAGGGGCGCGCGATGTTCGACAAATCGTTGATGGTCTCGCCGGGGCTCTTCAGCGGCGGCAGCGCCGATTTCGACTTCTCGAACAGCTTTCCGATTTCGTTGATCAGCCCGGGATTCTCGCGCTCGACCGGCGCCGGCGGCAGCTCGATCTGTTGCTGCTGGGATTCAACGGGCTGCGGCGACGGCGACTGCACGCCGAGCGCGGGCGGCGCGGATTGCGCCCATCCTCCGTCGACCGCAGGCAGCGCCATCGACAGTGCAAGGCCCGCCATCGCAACGCGCGCCCTGGCGGGATTGAGTCTCGCAGGATTCACCGGTCGTCGATTCCATCGGCCATCGCAGCGAGCGTAGTCCGAAGCCGTCCGTGGACAAAGACGCGAACGACTAGAACTTTGGTCAGATCAGCTTGAATGCGACGACAAAGCCCAGCACCAGCACGATCGCGCCGATCGCGACCCACAGGCCGAGCCGCTTCTCGAGTTCGGCGCGGATGAAATCGCCATAGCGGTTGAGCAGCACCGCGACGAAGAAGAAGCGGCCGCCGCGCGCGACGATCGAGCACAGGATGAACAGCCAGATGTTGTAGCCGGCAAAGCCCGAGGTGATCGTCACGAGCTTGTAGGGGATCGGCGTCAGTCCCTTCAGCAGGATGATCACGGCGCCCCATTCGGCGTAGGAGGCGCGGAACGCGTCGACCTTGTCGGAGAGACCGTAGAGATGGATGAGCCACTGCCCGAGCGAGTCGTAGAGCAGTGCGCCGATCGCGTAACCGAGCACGCCGCCGGCAACCGACGCCACCGTGCAGACCGCGGCGAACCACCACGCGCGCTTCGGCCGCGCCAGCGACATCGGCAGCAGCATGATGTCGGGAGGGATCGGGAAGAAGGAGCTCTCGGCGAAGGCGACGGCCGCGAGAATCCACAGCGCATAGGGCTTGTCGGCCGCCTCGACGCACCAGTCGTAAGTCCGTTTCAACATGGGCGCGATGAACCATCATGGAGCGGATTTGTCCATGCCGGGATTGAGCTGAAATTTGGTTGATTTACGGCTACCGTTTGCGCAGCCGGTTCTCCAGCGCGACAATTCGGCGCCGAACCACCGGGACCGGCCCCGGTTTGGGCAGCTTGACCGGCGACTTCGGCAGCTTCTCGGCGATCCCGAGCAGCCGTTCGCGCCGCTCCATCTCGCGCCAGACATCCTCCGGCTTCACGCCGGCCGACGCCCAGAGAACGGCGAGGTTGTAGAACAGGTCGGCGCTTTCGCGAATGACGGCATCCGACTTGCCGCTGACGGCGTCGATCACCACTTCGATCGCTTCCTCGGCGAGCTTCTTGGCCATCTTGGCCGGCCCGCGCTGGAACAGCCGTGCCGTGCGCGACGTAGCCGGATCAAGCTCCTTGGCCGCGATCACCGCTTGGTAAAGCCGCTCGATCGAATCACTCATGCTTCGAGCCTAATCGAAACGCGTCGCCAGCGTGTTAACGGCGACGACGAAAAAATCCACCGGGCCGCGGCCGGTGGATTGGATGCTTTGTGACAGTTCTGAGAACCGCCGACGGCCGTCAGTACGGCTGATACGGCAGTTGCGACCGCCGCCCGTAATAGCCGCGGTAACCATAGTACGGTCCGCCGCCGTAATAGACCGGGCCGCCACCATAGTAGACGGGACCACCGTAGTAGCCCGGGCCACCATAGTAGCCGTAGGAGTCGTAATAGTCGCGACGGCTCTGGGCTGCGGCGATCGCGAGGCCCGTGCCGACGATCCCGGCGAACGCAGCCGCAGCCGCTGCGCCACCGCCGCCATAGTAGCGACGGCGGGCACTGATGTCGGTCGCGCCGCTCGTGCCTTGTGACGTCGTCACAGCGGTCGCCTTGCCTGCCGAAGCGGAGCCTGCGAACGCCATCGTCGGCTCGACGGCCGTCAACGTCACTGCAGCAACCGTTGCCAATGTGGCTGCGCGGCCAATGGACGAAAAAACACCTTTTCGCGCAAACATTGCAGTCATCCTTTGTGGAAGCTGGCCCGACGGGCCTTGGTTAGCTAACCCACTGCCTCCAGATTAGGTTCCCCAAACCGAATGCAAGCTGAACGACCTGAGGTGAAAACATGGCAAGCCGAAGCCTGGCAGTCATCGACCGTTCACCTTGCCTGGGGCAAAATGCCTGCAAATAACGCTTGAAATTGACGCTTGCTCTGGCGCATTCGATGTCATGAAGCAGGCGCGCCGGCGCGGCACTTTGTCTCGCCTCCCGGATGTCATGATGCAGGTAAGTCGGACCACCGTTCTCCGCTGGATGCTGGCCGGCATGATCGGCCTCGCAGGAGGCGTGTGGCCGGCGCTGACGCCGCTGCGCGCCAGCGATCCGCCGCCGCCGCTCACCATCCAGTTCACGCTCGACCGTCCGCTTGATGCCGCCGCAGCGCCATTTGTGATGGCGTTATCCGGCGGCCTGTTCAGCGCCGAGGGCCTCAGCGTCGGCACCAACGTCGCGACCAGCTCGGCGGATGCCATCGCGCGCGTCGCCGACGGCTCGAGCGATTTCGCCCTCGTCGACATCAACTCGCTGATCCGCTTTCGCGACGAGCCCGGTGCTGCGCCCGTCAAGGCGGTGTTCGTGCTGTTCAACCAGGCGCCTTATGCGATCATCGCGCGCAAGAGCCGCGGCATCAGGACGCTGACCGACATGCAGGGCAAGAGCCTCGGCGTCGCCGAGGGCGACCTCTCGATCCGGCTATGGCCCGCGGTCGCGAAGCAGAACGGCATCAAGCTGTCGAGCGTGAAGCAGAGCACGATCAGCGCCGCGGTGCGCGAGCCGATGCTCTCCGCCGGCCAGGTCGATGCCGTCACCGGCTTCTCCTATCTCTCGGCGATCAATTTGCGCGATCGCGGCGTGCCCGCCGACGATCTCGCGGTGCTGCGCTTCGCCGACTATGGCTGCGAGGCCTACGGCTTTGCCGTGATCGTCAGCCCGCGCCTTGCCGCCGCGAAGCCGGATGCGGTGAAAGGATTCGTGCGCGCGGCAATCCGCGGCACCAACCTCGCGATCAAGGATCCGGCCCGCGCCGCCGGCGAGGTCGCGAGCCGCATGGATGGCGGCTCGCGCGATCTGGAGCTGGAGCGGCTGAACGCCATCATCCGCGACAACATCCTGACCAGCGAGGTGAAGCGCGACGGCATCGGCGGCATCGAAGCGGAGCGCTTCGAGCGCTCGGTCGACCAGCTCGCGGAGGACTTCAAATTCCAGAAGCGGCCGCACGCCGCCGACATCTTCGACGAGGCTTTCCTGCCGCCGATCGACGGCCGGCTGGTGAATTGACGGCTCCGCTCTGCTCGTCATGCCCGGGCTTGACCCGGGCATCCACGTCTTCGATGACCGCCTGCAAGAAAGGCATGGATGGCCGGGTCAAGCCCGGCCATGACGGAGTGCGATGCACCGCCGGCCGCTGGCCCTGCATCGCGAACACTGATTAAATTGCATTCTCGCCTGATCGGGCGCCCACCGCTGACGAGTGCCGCCGGCATGTCCATGCTTCGCCTCTATACCCGCGTCCTCGAACTGCTCGGCAAGGAGGCGCGGCTCGGCTGGATCCTGGCCATCGCCAACGTGCTACTCGCCGGCGCGCAATTCGCCGAGCCGGTGCTGTTCGGCAAGATCGTCGACGTGCTGTCGGGCCGGCCGGTCACCGGGCTGTTCGCGACCTCCTCGGCATGGCCGCTGCTCGTCGCCTGGGCGGTGTTCGGCCTGTTCACGATCGGCTGCAGCGCGATCGTGGCGCTGCAGGCCGACCGGCTGGCGCACCGCCAGCGCCAGGCGGTGCTGACCGATTATTTCGAGCACATCCTGCAGCTGCCGCTGACCTTCCATTCCGGCACCCATTCCGGGCGGCTGATGAAGGTGATGCTGAACGGCACCGACGCGCTGTGGCGGCTCTGGCTCGGCTTCTTCCGCGAGCATTTCGCCGCGATCATGTCGCTGATCGTGCTGCTACCGCTTTCGCTCTACATCAACTGGCGGCTGGCGATCCTGCTGTTCGGGCTCTGCGTCGTGTTCACCGTGCTGACCACGCTGGTGGTGCGCAAGACCTACGGCATGCAGAGCGAGGTCGAGGCCTATTACAGCGACCTCTCGGCACGCGCCTCGGACGCGCTCGGCAATGTCGCGCTGGTGCAGAGCTTCGTGCGGATCGATTCCGAGGTGCAGGGCCTGCGCTACGTCGCCGACAAGCTGCTCGCGGTGCAGATGCCGGTGCTGTCATGGTGGGCGCTGGTCACCGTGATCACACGCGCCTCGACCACGATCACGGTGCTCGCGATCTTCACCGTCGGCATCGCGCTGCATAACCAGGACCTCACCACGGTCGGCGAGATCGTGATGTTCGTCTCGTTCGCCACCATGCTGATCCAGAAGCTCGAGCAGGTGGTCAGCTTCATCAACAACGTGTTCATGGAAGCGCCGCGCCTGCAGGAGTTCTTCGACGTGCTCGACGCGGTGCCGGCGGTGCGCGACCGGCCCGGCGCGGTCGATCCCGGACGGCTGTCCGGCCTCGTCGAGTTCGACGACGTCTCGTTCTCCTATGACGGCAAGCGGCCGGCGATCGAGGATCTCAGCTTCACCGCCCTGCCGGGCCAGACCATCGCGCTGGTCGGCTCGACCGGCGCCGGCAAGTCCACCGCGATCGCGCTGCTGCATCGCGCGTTCGATCCGCAATCGGGCATCATCAGGATCGACGGTATGGACATACGCGCACTGAAGCTGACGGCGCTGCGGCGAAACATCGGCGTGGTGTTCCAGGAGGCGCTGCTGTTCAACCGCTCGCTCGCCGACAATCTGCGCGTCGGCAAGCCCGACGCCACCGATGAGGAGCTGCGCACCGCCGCGGCGCGCGCGCAGGCGCTGGATTTCATCGAGCGCAGCGAAAAGAAGTTCGATACCCATGCCGGCGAACGCGGCCGCATGCTGTCCGGCGGCGAACGCCAGCGGCTGTCGATCGCGCGTGCGCTGCTGAAGGATCCGCCGATCCTGATCCTCGACGAGGCCACCAGCGCCCTCGACGCCGTCACCGAGGCCAAGGTGAATGCCGCTCTCGACGAAGTGATGAAGGGCCGTACCACCTTCGTGATCGCGCACCGCCTGTCCACCATCCGCCACGCCACCCGCATCCTGCTGTTCGACCAGGGGCGGGTGATCGAAAGCGGAACTTTCGATGAACTGGTGGCGAAAGGCGGGCGTTTTGCCGAGCTGGCGCGGGCCCAGTTCATGGTCCAGGAACAGGCGCGCGCCGGCATCGAGACACCATAATTCCCGCCTTTCCAATTGAGGCGGCTGCCGAAATTCAGCCGATTTCGTCCACGATATAATTCCCCAGCCTCTGTTCTCTGCTGGCAAGCCGGTATAGGGTTTGCATCGCCGCAATGCGGCGCCGGACACGCTTGAAACCCGTACGTCACAATCGCAAGACCTCCTTTTTTCAAGGCGGGTCTCAAAGGACCGGAACCGGATTCGTGCACCTTCCTCGCCCGTCATTGAAATGGATTCTGGCCGTCGCGATGCTCGCCATCGCCTCGCCGCAAATGGCGCAAGCCGAGGCACTGCTGGTTGTCGAGGCCGATTCCGGCAAGGTGCTGCAGGCCGACAATGCGACGATGCCGTGGTACCCGGCTTCGCTCAGCAAGATGATGACGGCCTATGTGACGCTGAAGGCGGTCAAGGACGGCCGCGTCTCGCTCGACACGCTGCTCACGGTGTCGCCGACCGCGTCGTCGCAGTCGCCCTCGAAGATGGGCTTCCGGCCCGGCACCCAGGTCACCGTCGACAACGCGCTGAAGATGATGCTGGTGAAGTCGGCCAACGACATGGCCGTGGTGCTGGCCGAGGGCATCGGCGGTTCGATCGACGGCTTTGCCGGGATGATGAACCAGACCGCGCAAAGGCTCGGCATGACGCAAACGAGCTACGTCAATCCGAACGGCCTGCCCGCCGACGGCCAGATCACCTCGGCGCGCGACATGGCGATCCTCGCCCGCGCCATCATCCGCGACCTGCCGGAATACGAGTATTTCGTCCACATCCCGTCGATCCGCTTCGGCCGCCGCATCACCCAGAACTTCAACAAGCTGATCGGCCGCTATCCCGGCGCCGACGGCTTCAAGACCGGCTTCATCTGCGCCTCCGGCTATAATCTCGTGGCGTCGGCGACGCGTGACGGCAAGCGGCTGATCGCCGTGGTGCTCGGCGCCTCCTCGGGCCGCATGCGCGCGATCCGCGCCGCGCAGCTCCTGGACCGCGGCTTTGCCAACAATGGGATGGCGTGGCTGCGGCCCTCGCTCGGCACCGTCGACAATCTGGTGCCGATCGATTCCACGCCGCCGAACCTGCGCGAGGAGATGTGCGGTCCCAAGCACAAGCGGCCCGCCAGCGACGAGGACGCAGAAGACACCGTCGCCAGCGCCGGAAGCTCCAGCACCAATGGCGACGGCGGCGTCAGCTTCTTCGCCTCGGGCCTGCAGGCTGCGATGCCGACCAAGCCGGCTGACATGCTGGCGCAGCCGGCCGCGGCCTCCGAGCCGGTCGTGGTTTATACGGGGCCGACCAAGACCGGTGCTGCGTTGATCGCCGCGGTCGAGGCCGACACCGAGAAGATGCAGCCGGTCAAGCGCGCCAAGGGCAAGCACAGCCGCGTCGCGGGCAAGAAGCCCGATGCGGCCGATGACGCGAAGGCAGACACCAAGGGTGCCTCCAAGTCGGACAGCAAGCCGGCGGCGGCCAAGCCCGCGCGTCACGCCAACGCCAAGCCGGATGCCGCAGCTGCGAAGACGGCCGCGGCGGACAAGCCCGCCGCCGCAAAGCCGGCCGGCAAGCCGGCGGCGGCAAAGCCGGCCGCCAAGCCCAAGACTGCGGCCGACAAACCCAAGGCTGCCGACAAGCCGAAAGCCGACGCCAAGCCGGCCGGCTAGCACAGCGCCCGCCCGTCATTTCCGACCGTCATTTTCTCCAATGCGTCGATAACGCGCAGCGGCTTGCCATTGGCCGCGGCATCGCTCAATACTGACTGAAATAACGCGGCCAAAGGTCGGAAAACCCGGAAGCAATCCGGGACATCAGCCAAATTTGAGAGAGGGGATTGACCATCATGGAGCGCATCTGGCTCAAGCATTATCCGGCCGGCGTGCCCGCGGATATCGACGTCACGCAATATTCGTCGCTGGTCGAATTGCTGGAAGAAAGCTTCAAGAAATTCGCCGATCGCAAGGCGTTCATCTGCATGGACAAGGCGATCACCTATCGCGAGCTCGACGAGATGTCGACGGCGCTCGGCGCCTACCTGCAGAGCAAGGGCCTGCAGAAGGGCGCGCGGGTCGCGCTGATGATGCCGAACGTGCTGCAATATCCGATCGCGACCGCCGCCGTGCTCCGCGCCGGCTTTGCCGTGGTCAACGTCAATCCGCTCTACACCCCGCGCGAACTCGAGCACCAGCTCAAGGATTCCGGCGCCGAGGCGATCATCGTGCTGGAGAACTTTGCCACCACCGTGCAGAAGGTGCTTCCCAATACCGCGGTCAAGCACGTGATCGTCGGCAGCATGGGCGACCTGCTCGGCCTCAAGGGCGTGATCGTCAATCTGGTGGTGCGCCGGGTGAAGAAGATGGTGCCGGCTTGGTCGATCCCCGGCGCCGTCGGCTTCAACGAGGCGCTGTCAGCCGGCCGCGCCGCCAAGCTCAACAAACCGACGCTGACGCTCGATGACGTCGCCTTCCTGCAATATACCGGCGGCACCACCGGCGTCTCCAAGGGCGCGACCCTGCTCCACCGCAACATCCTGGCCAACGTGTTGCAGAACGACGCCTGGCTGCAGCCGGCGCTGGCGAAGCCGCCGATCGTCGAACAGATGGTCATCGTCTGCGCGCTGCCGCTCTATCACGTCTTCGCGCTCACCGCCTGCTATCTGCTGGGCATGCGGGCCGGCGGCACCAATCTGCTGATTCCGAATCCGCGCGACATGGCGGGCTTCGTCAAGGAGCTGTCGAAGTACCAGGTCAGCTTCTTCCCGGCGGTCAACACCCTCTACAATGGCCTGCTGAACACGCCCGGATTCGACAAGCTCGACTTCTCCAAGCTGAAGATCGCCAACGGCGGCGGCATGGCGACGCAAAGGCCGGTCGCCGAGAAATGGTTGAAGGTCACGGGCATCTCGTTGTCGGAAGGCTATGGCCTGTCGGAGACGTCGCCGACCCTGACGTGCAATCCTGCCACGATCGAGGAGTTCTCCGGGACGATCGGCCTTCCCGTCCCCTCGACCTGGCTCTCGATCCGCGACGATGACGGCAATGAGTTGCCGATCGGCGAGGCCGGCGAAATCTGCGCCAAGGGCCCGCAGGTGATGGCGGGCTACTGGAACAGGCCGGACGAGACCGCGCGCGTGATGACGGCGGACGGTTATTTCCGCACCGGCGACATCGGCGTGATGGACGAGAAGGGCTACACTAAGATCGTCGATCGCAAGAAGGACATGATCCTGGTCTCCGGCTTCAACGTCTATCCGAACGAGATCGAGGAAGTGATCGCAAGCCACCCGGGCGTGCTCGAATGCGCCGTGATCGGCGTGCCCGACGCGAAGTCCGGCGAAGCGGTGAAGGCCTTCGTGGTCAAGAAGGACCCGAACATCACCGCCGAGGACATCATCAAGTTCAGCGCCACCCAGCTCACCGCCTACAAGGTGCCGAAGCAGATCGAGTTCAGGACCGACCTGCCGAAGACCAATGTCGGCAAGATCCTGCGCCGCGAGTTGCGCGACGAGAAGAAGGCCGCGGCCTAAGGCCTGAGTGGACTGACGTTCGATGTCTGATGCAAGCCTCGCGACGCCGGCTGACGTGCTTGGCTTCTGGCGGAATGCCGGCCGCGACCGCTGGTACAAGCACGACGACGCCTTCGATGCCGAGATCCGCGGCCGCTTCCTTGCCACCTGGCAGAAGGCGGCTGCCGGCGAATTGTCGTCATGGGAGGCGAGCGATGAGGGCGCGCTGGCGCTGACCATCGTGCTCGACCAGTTTCCGCGAAACCTGTTTCGAGGCGACGCCAGGACCTTTTCAAGCGATGCGCTGGCGCGTGAAGTGGCAAGGCGCGCCATCGACCGCGGCGTCGATGCGCGGACCGCCCCCGTGCTGCGCGAATTCCTCTATCTGCCGTTCGAGCATTCGGAGGACCTCGACGACCAGCAGCGCTGCGTGACGCTGTTCCGGCGATATGACTGCCATCCCGACAACCTGAAATACGCCGAGGACCACGCCGACATCATCCGCCGGTTCGGCCGCTTCCCGCACCGCAATCGCATGCTGGGCCGGCAGACCACGGCCGAGGAGCAGGCCTTTCTCGACGCCGGCGGGTTTTCCGGCTGATGACGGAACGGTGACCAGAGCCTTTTCCGTTCCGATTGCATCGGAACGGGGCTCTAGATTCTTGTTTTGACGCGCTTTCTTCACGCGAACCGGTATCCACTTCGCTCGAAAACGCTTTGGCCTCCGGCATTGCCGTTCTTCGGCGAGCCCGTATTGTGCCGTGCTGTAGCCGGGTTTAAGACAGTTCCGCTTCACCGAGGGAGAACAACGATGACGATCAATGTTGGCGACAAGCTGCCGGAGGCCAAGTTTCGCGTGATGACCGCCGAGGGTCCGCAGGTCAAAACCACCGACGACATTTTCAAGGGCAAGAAGGTCGCCCTGTTCGCGGTGCCCGGCGCCTATACCGGCACCTGCCACAAGATGCATCTGCCGAGCATCTTCCTCAACGCCTATGCCATGAAGAACAAGGGCGTCGACACCATCGCGATCGTTTCGGTCAACGACGCCTTCGTGATGAACGCCTGGAAGCGCGACACCGACCAGCGCGACGAAGCCGTCTTCCTCGCCGACGGCAATGCCGACTTCGCCAAGGCGATCGGCATGGAGCTCGAGGCCTCAGGCAACGGCCTCGGCATCCGCTCCAAGCGCTACTCGATGCTGGTCGAGGACGGCGTGGTGAAGAAGCTCAACCTCGAGCCCGCCCCGGGCAAGGTCGAGGTTTCCGGCGGCGACACGCTGCTCGGTCAGCTCTAAGCCGACGCTTCTTCCCTTCTCCCCTTGTGGGAGAAGGTGGCGCGGATGCAATCCGCGCCGAATGAGGGGTCTCTATCCGCGGAGACAGACCCCTCACCCGTCCGCGATGCTGCGCATCGCGTCCACCCTCTCCCACAAGGTGAGAGGGCAAGATCGCCGAAATTTAGGGAACGTAGGATGGGTAGAGCGCAGCGAAACCCATTGCCTTCGTGCCGTGCATTGAGATGATGGGTTTCGCTGCGCTCTAGCCATCCTACGCACCCGACACGCTGCGGGCCTAACTCTTCAACTTCGCCATCGCCACGCCTTCGCGCGCCAGCTCGTCGGCGCGTTCGTTCTCGGCGTGGCCGGCGTGGCCCTTGATCCAGTGCCAGCGCACCTCATGCGGCTTCAGCGCGGCGTCCAGACGCTGCCACAGCTCGACATTCTTGACCGGCTTCTTGTCGGCGGTGCGCCAGCCGTTGCGCTTCCAGCCATGGATCCAGCCGGTGATGCCCTGGCGGACATACTGGCTGTCGGTGGTGAGATCGACCACACAGGGCTTCTTCAAGGCTTCGAGCGCCGAGATCGCCGCCATCAGCTCCATGCGATTATTGGTCGTGTGCGCCTCGCCGCCCTTCAATTCCTTCTCGACCTCGCCGAATCTGAGGATCGCGCCCCAGCCGCCCGGCCCCGGATTTCCGGAGCAGGCACCATCGGTGAAAACAGTCACATGCGGCTTTTCGCTCACGCCGCGCACCCGGCCGGCGTGACGCCATAGTCGTTGATAGCAGCGACGCTCTGCTGGAAGCGCAGCTTGCGGACATATTCCAGCGGGTCCTTCGGCTGCACCAGCGCGCCTTCGGGCACGTTGAGGAAATCGACCAGGCGCGTCAGCAGGAAGCGCATCGCGGCACCGCGCGCGAGCAGCGGCAGCGCGGCCTCTTCCGCCGCCGACAGCGGGCGCTCGCGGCCGTAGGCGTTGAGCAATGCGCGCGCCTTGGTGACGTTGAAGGAATGATCCGGCTCGAAGCACCAGGCGTTGAGGCAGATCGCGACGTCGTAGGCCAGGATGTCGTTGCAGGCGAACGGGAAGTCGATCAGGCCCGAGAGCCTGTCGCCCAGAAAAAACACGTTGTCGGGAAACAGGTCGGCATGGATGACGCCGACCGGCAGATCGGTCGGCCAGGCGGCTTCGAGATGATCGAGCTCGCGCGCGATGAAGTCGTGCAAGCCCGGCTGCACGCTGTCGGCCCGCGCGGCGGCGAGATCGAACAGCGGCCGCCAGCCGGAGACCGACAGCGGATTGTTGCGGACCAGCGGAAAATCCCGGCCGGCAACGTGCATTTTGGCCAGCGCCTCGCCGACGCCGGAGCAATGCGCCACGTTCGGCCGCCGCGGCCACACGCCCTCGAGGAAGTTGATGATCGCGGCGGGCCGGCCGGCGAGCCGGCTAGTGACCTCGCCCTTGCGGTTGCGCGCCGGCTGCGGGCACGACACGCCGCGCTCGGCGAGATGGGCCATCAGCGACAGGAAATACGGCAGGTCGTCCTCCGCCACGCGCTTCTCATAGAGCGTGAGGATGTAGGCGCCCTGGCTGGTGTGCAGCAGGAAGTTCGAATTCTCGACGCCCTCGGCGATGCCCTTGTAGGAGAGCAGTTCGCCGATGTCGTAGCTTTTGAGGAATTCCGCGAGGTCTTCGGCGGCAACGTCGGTGTAGACCGCCATATGGTCTATTCCGCCGCGGCAGCGTCAGGCCGCAGCGAACGCGGCAGCGGGAAGAACTCGTTCTCCTCCGCGGCCGAGACCGTCTCCACGTGCAGTTCATAGCGCTCGGCGAAGGCGCCCATGATCTCCTCGACGATCACTTCCGGCGCAGAGGCGCCCGCGGTGATGCCGAGGCTCGTGATGCCTTCGAACCTGCTCCAGTCGATGTCGCTGGCGCGCTGGGCGAGCACGGCGATCGGACAGCCCTCGCGCTCGGCGACCTCGCGCAGGCGCTGCGAGTTCGACGAGTTCGGCGCGCCGACCACGATCAGGGCGTCGACCACCGGCGCCACCTTCTTGACCGCGAGCTGACGGTTGGTGGTCGCGTAGCAGATGTCTTCCTTGTGCGGACCATTGACGTTCGGGAAGCGCTGCTTGAGCAGCGTCACGATCTCCGCGGTGTCGTCGATCGACAGCGTGGTCTGGGTCACGAAGGCGAGGTTGTTGGGGTCCTTCGGAACAAAGGTCTTGGCGTCCTCGGCGGTCTCGATCAGGGTCACGGCGCCCGCCGGCAGCTGCCCCAGCGTGCCGACCACCTCGGGGTGGTGGGAATGGCCGATCAGCAGGATCTCGCGGCCGCGCTTGAAATGGATCGCCGCCTCGCGGTGGACCTTGGTCACCAGCGGGCAGGTCGCGTCCAGCGAGAAGAAATTGCGGGATTTGGCCTCGGCGGGAACCGATTTCGGAACGCCGTGGGCCGAAAACACCACCGGCGCGTTGGTATCGTCGGGAATTTCGGCCAATTCCTCGACGAAAATGGCGCCTTTGGTCTTCAGGCTGTCGACCACATACTTGTTATGGACGATTTCGTGCCGGACATAGACCGGCGCACCATAAATGGTGAGGGCACGTTCGACCGTGTCGATGGCACGGACCACCCCGGCACAAAAGCCGCGGGGGGAACAAAGCACGATTCTAAGGTCGGGTTTTTTGGCTGACATCGGGCTGTCTCGGGGCAATCTCGGGACCGAATCACCCCTCGCCGGCGGGCGGGGAACGGCCAATTTGAGTAAGGACTTGGGACTGCTTTCGGGCGCTGTCAAGGCGATTTTGCTGGCCCATTGCGCCATTCCCCCCGGAGGGCTTATATAGGCCCTATAATTCCCGTCATCGCCGATGACTACCAGCTTCGCCTCGACAGAGGTGGGCGAAGCACAAAGGAGATTTGCCATGAGCAACGCACCGCTGATGCCGAAGGCGACTGCCGTGTGGTTGGTCGACAATACCGCCCTGACCTTCGATCAGGTGGCCGATTTTACCAAAATGCACCCCCTCGAGGTCCGCGCCATCGCCGACGGCGACGCCGCCCAGGGCATCAAGGGCATGGACCCGATTTCCAACGGCCAGCTGACCCGCGAGGAGATCGAGCGCGGCGAGCGCGACCAGAACTACCGCCTCAGGCTCCAGGAGAGCAAGGTGGTGCTGCCCTCCGCCGCCAAGAAGAAGGGCCCGCGCTACACCCCGGTGTCGCGCCGCCATGAGCGTCCGAGCGCGATCCTCTGGCTGGTCCGCAACCATCCCGAGCTGAAGGACGCCCAGATCATGCGTCTGGTCGGCACCACCAAGACCACGATCGCCAGCGTACGCGACCGCACCCACTGGAACGCCTCGACCCTGACCCCGATGGACCCGGTGACGCTCGGCCTGTGCTCGCAGATCGAGCTCGATTTCGAGGTGCAGCGCGCCGCCAAGGAGAAGCCGACCACCACGGTCTACGGCGGCGCCACGCTGCTGCCGGCCTCCGAGACCACGCGCCAGGACGAGCTGGACGATCAGCCGATCGAGCGCCACGACGATCTCAACGTCGATGCCGTGTTCGCCAAGCTGAAGACGATCGGCGGCAAGAAGCCCGCCGACGACGAAGAGTAAGCGCGGATCGCGCAACTCGAAGCGCAGAATACGAAACGCGGCAGGGCAACCTGCCGCGTTTTTGCTTGGAAGCGCATGCGATGGGCGTGACGACGGCCGTCGGCGCGGCTCAATGCCGGTCGGGATTGTTCATCATGTATTCGCCGAGATCGCGCTGCCGCCGATCGGTGCGGGCTTCGGCGTTCTGGCGCTGCACGTCGCGGTTCTTGCGGCAGGCGACATAATCAGGCGAGCCGACCGCCACCTTGCCGCCGGCCTGGCAGTACTGATCGTCGTCGCCCATGCTCTCCGCGATCGGCGATCGGCCGCGTTCGAGGCAGCCTGCAAGCAGCGGCAGCGCGAGCAGCAAGGCGAGAGGCGCGCGAGCGGAAATGGATCGCATCCGTGGGTCCGTATCTCATGGCATATGACAGGGAGGCCGGGATGACCCGGCAATCCATCAAAATCAAGGCCGTTTTGCTTCCGAATGCGGAAGTCTTGTTCCACAGGTGCCGACCTCAGGCGCGGGAGGTGCCAGCACTCCCTCGCCCCGCTCTTGCGGGGTCGAGACGAGCGCTGCTCGCTCTTAGAGGGTTGGGGTGAGGGGCCGCCTCCGCAGAATGAATGCAGCGAGCGCGCGGAGCCCCCCTCACCCGGATCGCATTGCCATGCGACCCGGCCTCTCCCCGCAAGCGGGGCAAGGCAACAAGAGCTACGCCTTCCCCTTCAGCGCCTCGCCGATTTCGTCGAGCACCTTCGGGTCCTCGATCGTCGCCGGCATGGTCCAGGGCTCGCCGTCGGCGATCTTCTTGATGGTACCGCGCAGGATCTTGCCGGAACGGGTCTTCGGCAGCCGCGCCACCGTGATCGCGAGCTTGAACGCGGCGACCGGCCCGAGCTTGTCGCGCACCAGCGCCACGACGTCCTTCTCGACCTCGGCGGGCTGCTTGGTCACGCCGGCCTTCAGTACCAGGAAGCCGCACGGCACCTCGCCCTTGATCGCGTCCTTGACGCCGAGCACGGCGCATTCGGCGACATCGGGATGCGAGGCGAGGATCTCCTCCATGCCGCCGGTGGAGAGCCGGTGGCCGGCGACATTGATGATGTCGTCGGTGCGGCCCATCACCCAGACATAGCCGTCCGCATCCTTGTAGCCGGCATCCGAGGTCTTGTAGTAGCCGGGGAATTCCGAGAGATAGGCGTCCCCGAAGCGATCGTCCTGCTGCCACAGCGTCGGCAGGCAGCCCGGCGGCATCGGCAGCTTGATGACGATCGAGCCCATCGTGCCAGCCGCCACCGGCTTTGCCGCCTCGTCGACGATGTCGACCTGATAGCCCGGCATCGGCACCGTGGGCGAGCCGTGCTTGACCGGCAGCTGGCCGAGCCCGACCGGATTGCCGGCGATGCACCAGCCGGTCTCGGTCTGCCACCAGTGGTCGATGACCGGCACCTTCAGCTGCTGCTCGGCCCACTCCACGGTCGGCGGATCGGCGCGCTCGCCGGCGAGGAACAGGGTGCGGAAGCTCGAGAGATCGTAATTCCGGATGAACTTGCCTTCGGGGTCTTCCTTCTTGATCGCGCGGAACGCGGTCGGCGCGGTGAAGAAGGCGACCGCCTTGTGCTCGCTGATCACGCGCCAGAACGCGCCGGCATCCGGCGTGCCGATCGGCTTGCCCTCGTACATGATGGTGGTCGCGCCGTGGATCAGCGGGCCATAGACGATGTAGGAATGGCCGACCACCCAGCCGATATCGGAGCCGCACCACCAGATCTCGCCGGGCTTCACGCCGTAGAGATTGTGCATCGACCATTTCAGCGCAACGAGATGCCCGCCATTGTCGCGCACCACGCCTTTCGGGATTCCGGTCGTGCCTGACGTGTAGAGGATGTAGAGCGGATCGGTGGCGGCTACCGGCACGCACGGCGCGGCCTTGCCGGCATCGAACGCGGCCTGGCGAAGCGTCGCCCAATCATGATCGCGGCCCGCGGTGAGCTCGCAAGCCTGCTGCGGCCGCTGAAGGATGATGCAGGTCTCGGGCTTGCTGCCGGCGAGGCGGATCGCCTCGTCGAGCAGCGGCTTGTATTGCACGATGCGCCCGGGCTCGATGCCGCAGCTCGCCGAGAAGATCAGCTTCGGCTTGGCGTCATCGATGCGGGTCGCAAGCTCCTTGGCCGCGAAGCCGCCGAACACCACGCTGTGCACCGCGCCGATCCGCGCGCAGGCGAGCATCGCGACGACGGCCTCCGGCACCATCGGCATATAGAGGATGACGCGATCGCCCTTCGCCACGCCGAAATCCTGCATCACCGCAGCCAGCGTCTGCACTTCCTCCAACAATTCGGAAT
Organism: Bradyrhizobium sp. USDA 4503; assembly: GCF_054055815.1. Taxonomy (NCBI): domain Bacteria; kingdom Pseudomonadati; phylum Pseudomonadota; class Alphaproteobacteria; order Hyphomicrobiales; family Nitrobacteraceae; genus Bradyrhizobium; species Bradyrhizobium sp. USDA 4503. The sequence goes on along the minus strand of NZ_JBSRXS010000001.1, from coordinate 6,737,848 downwards.
AGGTGAACTTGGTGATCGTGTTGGTGAGCGGCGAATCGTGGATCAGCGCGACCTGGCCGGCGCGGCCGCCGGCGACATGGCGATCCAGCGCGTTGTAGCAGGTGTTGACCACGGCGCCCGCGAACCAGCGCCCATAGGCGCCCATGGAGGGATCGAAGATCTTCTTGGCCGGCTCGATCCAGTCGATCTCGCGCGCCGCTTCCGCCCAAAAGCCCTCGGGGTCCCGGAGCGAGCGGGCATACACCTCATGATACCGGCTCTGCTGGATATTCATCGCGTTTCTCCCTCGCGCGGTCGCGCGTCATTTGCCGACCATTGTCACGGGAAGTGGCGCCGTTTCAAGCCGAAATGACCGCGACCTTCGGCCGGGTCGGAGCAAAGCGTTTTGGAGCGAAGTGGGTCCCGGTTCGCGTGAAGAAAACGCGTCAAAACAAGAATCTAGAGCTCATTCCGCTTCGATCGGAACGGAGCACTAGTAGCCGTCGACGCCGTTGATCCGCTGCAGCCGCTCGCGCATCGCCTTTTCCAGATCGTAGCCCGGCTTGCCGAAGTCGGCATTGCGGCGGGCGATGAACTGATCCTGCGCGCGCTGCAGCTCGCGCGCCTGGCGCGGATTCTGCGTCTCGCGCACCGTGCGGAAGGTGGATGCGACGATCTCGCGATCGAGATCGGCAAGCGTGGGATTGGCGCAGATTGCCTTCTCCACCGGCCGGCGCGCCTTGCGGCAATCGAAGCTCGGCTTGCCGGCGACCGCCATCATGGCGCCGATCCGCTCCAGCTCCAGCGACAGCGATTTGTAGTTGGCCCTGGCGGCGGCGTGATTGGGGTCGAGCTTGACGGCAGCACCAAAATCCAGGATCGCCTTCGGCCGGTCGCCCTTGCGGCGCCACAGCTCGCCGCGCGCATTATGCGCATCGGCAAGCGATGGATCGAGCTTGAGCGCGGTGTCATAGTCTGCGATCGCGCGATCGATCATCTGCTTGCGGTCATAGGCGCCCGCCCGCGCCATCAGCGCCTTAACGCGATCGGGCCTCGTCGCCTTCTCATTGTCGATCAGCGCGCCGCAGACATCGATGATCTTGTCGTCATCGGCGGCCGCTGCCGCCGCGATGCAGGGGCCGGCGTTGGCCTGCACATCCTCGCCCGGTTCGCTGCCGGTGGCGCGCGCAACGCCCGTCATCAGCGCGCCCGACAGGCCGACACAGACCAGCATCGCGGCCAGATTTGCAGGTTTGCGTCGCATCCTGATCGCCGACAAATCGTCCCTCTTCCGCGCCCGAACCGCCGGCCTCCGATGCCCGGCGGCGCGCCATTTGCCGCAAAACCACACGCTGGATTATACGTCAATTGCGACGATCGGCTGCATCGGGGGTTCGGCTTGCTCACATTCGAATGGATCATCGGGCTGTTGCTCGCGGCGGTGGCGCTATCGGCGCTGGCGCGGCGGATCAAGGTGCCCTACCCGACCTTCCTGGCGCTCGGCGGCGTGCTGCTGACGCTGCTGCCGTGGGCCCCGACCTGGGCGCTGGAACCGAAACTGGCGCTGGCGCTGTTCGTCGCGCCGGTGCTGCTCGACGCCGCGTTCGACACTTCGCTGCGCGATCTCCGTAACAACTGGCTGCCGGTCTCGACGCTGGTGGTGGTCGCGGTCGGCGTCACCACAGCGGCGGTCGCGGTGGTCGCGCATTGGCTGCGCCCGGACATGCCATGGGCGGTTGCGATCGCACTCGGCGCCATCGTGGCACCGCCGGACGCGGCCGCAGCCACCGCGATCCTGCGCCAGGTCAACCTGCCCTACCGGATCCAGAAGATCCTCGAAGGAGAAAGCCTGCTCAACGATGCCAGCGCGCTGCTCATCTATCGCGTCGCGGTCGGCCTCGTCGCCGCCGAGCACATGAAGATCCGCGAGTTCGTGCCGTCCATCACGATTGCGCTGGTCGGCAGCCTCGCCGCCGGCTTCCTGTTCGCGCAAGTCTGGATGATGATCACGCGTCGCATCACCGAGGCACCGAGCGCGATCATCACGCAGTTCGGCGGCACTTTCATGGTGTGGATCATTGCCGAGCATCTCGGGCTGTCCGGCATCCTCACCATCATCGCCTATGCGATCACCATCTCGCGCACCGCGCCGGCCCGCACATCGGCGCGGCTGCGCGTGTCGTCCTACGCGGTGTGGGAAACCGTCGTGTTCGTGCTCAACGTGCTCGCCTTCATGCTGATCGGCCTGCAGTTGCGCCCGATCTGGTCCGGGCTCGACGACGAGGTGCGGTGGAAGTATTGCAGCTTTGCCGCCGCGATCCTCGCCGTCGTGATCCTCGCCCGCATCCTCTGGGTAATGCCCTACGGCGCGCTGCTGCGCACACTGAAGACGCGCAACCTGCTGCCCGCCCACGTGGTGGACGCCGTGCCGACCTTGAAGCGCGGCTTCATCGTGTCCTGGTGCGGCATGCGCGGCATCGTCACGCTGGCGGCGGCGTTTGCGCTGCCTGAATGGTTTCCGTATCGCGATCTGATCCTGCTGACGGCGTTTGCCGTGGTGCTCGGTTCGCTCGTGATCCAGGGGTTGACGCTGCGGCCATTGATCCTGGCGTTGAATTTCGCTGACGACGATCCGGTCGGACGCGAGGCGGCCCATGCCCGCGGCGTGGTGTTTCGCGCCGCGCTCGACGAGATCGACGCCGACCCGTCGGAAGAGGCCGAGATCCTGCGGCTCGAATATCGCGCCGTGCTGCTGCGCGCGGAGAATGATCCCGACGGCGGCCTGACCTCACGCGAGCTGCCGTCGGATCCGCTGCGCCGCCGCGCCATCGCCGCGGCGCGTCAGGCATTGCTCAATCTGCGCCGCACCGAAGCGATCGGCGACGACGCATTCCATCTGGTCGAGGAAGAGCTCGACCGCGCCGAGCTCAGCGTGGAGGCCTAAAGCGCCATGAGGTTCGGATGAATAGCCGCCGCGACAGCACTGCGCTCCCTCTCCCCGTTCTTTACGGGGAGAGGGGCTGTCTCCGCGTAACCGGCGATAGCTGCATTTGCGGAGAATCCCCCTCACCCGGAATGCATCTAGCGATGCATTCCGACCTCTCCCCGCGCGCGGGGCGAGGTGAAGCGAAGTTCGCTGCTCAGGCGCCCGACTTCAAGCACCCGACTTGGAGGTGATGCCGCCGTCGACCACGAGCTCGATGCCGGTGACATACTTCGATTCGTCCGACGCCAGGAACAGCGCGGCATTGGCGACGTCCCAAGCGTCGCCCATGTGCCCCATCGGCACCTGTGCGTCGCGGGCCCGCCACATCGCCTCGACATCACCCTTGGCGTAGCTCTGCGCCAGCCCGGCCGAATGCGCGACCATCGGCGTCTTCATCAGTCCGGGCAGGATCGCGTTGACGCGCACATGCTTCGAGGCGAACTCGACGGCTGTCGACCGCGTCATCTGGTTCATCGCGGCCTTGCTCGCGTTGTAGCTGACATAGGAAATGCCGACATGGCGGATCGAGGCGATCGAGGAGATGTTGATGATCGAGCCGCCGCCCTGCTTGATCATGACGGGAATGACGTGCTTCATCGACAGATAGGCGCTCTTGAGGTTGACCGCGAAGACACGGTCCCACTCCGCTTCCCCAACTTCCACCACGCTGCCGACCTCGGCGATGCCGACATTGTTGTCGAGCACGTCGATGCGGCCATAGGCCTTGAGGCAGGCCGCGACCATCGCCTCCACCTCGCCGGCACGCGAGACATCGGCGGTGAATGCGACAGCCTTGCCGCCCTCGCCGGTGATGATGCCGACGGTCTCCTCCGCCGCGGCGCCGTTGCGATCGACGCAGAAGACGCTGGCGCCCTCGCGCGCAAAGGTGACGGCGGTCGCCTTGCCATTGCCCCAGCCGGGCCCGATCGAGCCCGCACCGACCACCATCGCAACCTTGCCCTTGAGCCGATCCATCGGTCTTTCTCCCTTGTTGTTCTTGCAGCCGGACCGTAGCCCGGATGAGCGAAGCGATATCCGGGGGCGCTATCCCCGCATATCGCTGCGCTCATGCGGGCTACGGATTCTTGCACACCCTGATCGTCGTGACATTAGCACCGATCGGATGCCCGATAATCTCCGATAAGGTCTGGCAGCGCCCCTCCTGGCACAGGTGCCATTCACCCGCGGCGCCGGAATTGCCGAGCACGACCTCCGCCCTTGGCATCGGCGGGGGCGACCATTGAAACCAGCCATCGACAAGGCGCGCCTCCGGCGGCGGCTCCATGCCGGCGCCGGTGCCCTTGACGCGCGCCTGTTGCAGCGTCAGCCCGGCCGGCGTGACCAGCCAGTCCTCCTGCCACGCGCTCTTCTCGATCGAATGCGTCCAGGCGAGCGTGAACGCCGCAATCGACAGCGCCTTCACGACTCCCGCGGAAGCGAGGCAGAGGCTCAAGCCGCCGCCTCCGCATTGCGCGGACGCTGCCGCCATTGCCATAGCACGACAGCAGCAGCGAGCGTGAAGCCCGCTGTATCCGAGAACGGGAAATCGCCGAGCAGGCAGAGCGCGGCGCCGAACGCGACCAGGATCTCGATGAAAGTCAGCCGCGTGAACAGGAAGCCGATCGCGACGATGCCGAACAATCCGATCGCCACCAGCGCCTTGAAGGTCGCCAGCGCCACCGCTCCGTAGAAGCCGAGTTGCGCCTGCATCGGATCCCCGGTCTGCAGCATCAGCGCCGGCGAATAGACGAAGATGAACGGAATGACGTAGCCGGCAAGCGCGATCCGCATCGCCTCCCAGCCGATCTTGTCCGGGTTCTCCTTGGCGATCGGCGCCGCCGCCAGGGCCGCGAGCGCAACCGGCGGCGAGAGGTCGGCCATGATGCCGTAGTAGAACGCAAACATGTGGCTTGCGATCAGCGGCACGCCGAGCTTGGCGAGCGCAGGCGCGGCCAGCGCCGCGGTGATGATGTAGGTCGGGATCGTCGGGATGCCGGTGCCGAGCAGGATCGACAGCAGCATGGTCATGATCAGCGCCAGGAACAGGCTCTTGGCGCCGAGCCCGATGATCCAGCTGCCGAAGATGGTGCCGACGCCGGTCTGCGTCATCATGCCGATGATGGTGCCGACGATGGCGCAGGCCATGCCGACCGTCAGCGCCGATTTGGCGCTGTCGGCGAGCGAGTCGCGGCAGGCTTTCAGGGTGGCGCGGCCGCCGCGGGTGATCGCCGCGATCACGATGAGACCGGCGACGACGCTGGCGACCGGAACGATCTCGATGCCGTGGCGCGACACCGCGGCAACCACCAGCGCAAGGCCGATCCAGAAGATGTAGCGCACGACGGTGTTGGAGAAGCCGAGCGTGATGCTGGCGCCGAGGATCAGCGCGACCGTGAGCGCAAGTCCCATGCTACCGGCGTAGAGCGGCGTGAAGCCCTCGAACAGCATGTAGACCAGCGCCGCGAGCGGCAGCACGAGATACCAGCGTGCCACCAGCGCCTTCCAGGCGCTCGGGATCTCCGAGCGCTTCATGCCGACGAGGCCGTGCTTGCCAGCCTCCAGATGCACCATCCAGAACGCCGAGGCGAAATAGAGGATCGCCGGGATCACCGCGGCCTTGACGATCTCCGAATAGGGCACGCCGAGCGTCTCGGCCATGATGAAGGCGACCGCTCCCATGACGGGCGGCATGATCTGGCCGCCCATCGAAGCGGTGGCCTCGACGCCGGCGGCGAAGGCGCGGCGATAGCCGAACTTGATCATCAAGGGGATCGTGAACTGGCCGACGGTAACGACGTTGGCGACGCCCGAACCCGAGATCGTGCCCATCATGCCCGAAGCGAACACCGCGACCTTGGCGGGGCCGCCGCGGGTGCGGCCGAACAGGCCGAGCGAGACGTCGGTGAACAGCTGGATCATGCCGGCGCGTTCCAGGAACGAGCCGAACAGGATGAACAGGAAGATGTAGGTTGCCGAGACGTAGATCGGCACGCCGTAGAAGCCCTCGGTGCCGAACGAGAGATGGGTGACGATCTGGTCGAAGTCATAGCCGCGGTGATTGAACGGCGACGGCAGATATTGGCCGAAGAACCAGTAGAGCAGACAGGCGCCGCACATCAGCGGCAGCGCCGCCCCCATCAGCCGCCGCGTGCCCTCGAAGATCAGGACCGCGAGCAGCGTGCCGACCGCAAGGTCCATGTTGGTCGGATCGCCGTCGCGGGCGATCAGGTCGGCATAGAAGATCCACTGGTAGAGCCCGCAGAGGAACCCGGCGGCGCCGACGATCCAACTCACCGCGCGGCCGAAATCGGTCTTGGCGGTGAAATTGCCGATCAGGCCGAAGGTCAGGAGGATCAGGAAGCCGACATGGACGCCGCGCACCACCTGGCTCGGCAGGTAGTTGAAGGCCGCGACATAGAGCTGGAACACCGCAAAGGCGAGACCGATGGCATAGGCCAGATGCCCCCAGGCACCCGGGCCGAAGCCTTCCGGAAAGCCATGCTCGAAATTGTCGAATTCAACCTTGATGGGCTGCTCGCCCTCAAGCTGCTGCTGCATATGATCAGCCCCCCGCCGTGCCAACGGCGCTTATATCCACTGAGTCCGCCCACCGAAAGCCGGGACAGGAAAAACGCGCCACGTCATTGCGAGCGAAGCGAAGCAATCCATCGCGCCACAAGGAGAGAGATGGATTGCTTCGTCGCTTCGCTCCTCGCAATGACGGCAAGGAGCAGACGTTCCGGCCCTACTTGATCAGGCCCTTCTCCTTGTAATACCGGATCGCGCCGGGATGCAGCGGAACCGGGCTGCCGGTCGCGGCGGCCTCGAGCTTGATCTCCTTACCCGCGGCGTGGGCATTGGCGAGTTCCGGCAGCGATTCGTAGACCAGCTTGGTCATCTGATAGGCGAGATCGTCCGACACCGCGCTCGAGGTCACGAGGTAGTTCACGACCGCGGCGGTCGGCACGTCCTTGTCCTGGCCGGTATAGGTATTAGCCGGGATGATCACGGAGACAAACGGCGGGCCGATCTTGTCGACGGTCTCCTTCGGCACGGCGACCACGGTGATCTCGCTCGAGGTCGAGAGGTCCTTCAGCGAGGCGACGCCGAGGCCGGCGGACTGCAGCGTGGCGTTGAGCTGGCGGTTCTTCATCAGATCCACCGATTCGGCGAACGGCAGGTACTCGACCTTGCCGAGATCCTTGTAGCTCATGCCGGCGGCCGCGAGGATCGCGCGCGAGTTGAGCTCGGTGCCCGACTTCGGCGCGCCGACCGACAGGCTCTTGCCCTTGAGATCGGCGAGCGTCTTGATGCCGCTCTCGGCGGTCGCGACGATCTGGATGTAGTTCGGATAGATCGCGCCGATGGTGCGCAGCTTGTCGAGCTTGTTCTTGAAGCCGGCCTCGGCGTCGCCTTCCCAGGCGGCTTTGAGCGAATCGCCGAGCGTGAAGGCGATCTCGCCGCGGCCCTGCTGCAGCAGCACCAGGTTCTCGACCGAGGCCTTGGTCGCCTGCACCTGGGTCTTCACGCCGGGGATCTTGTCGCCGTAGATCTTCCCCATCGCGACGCCGAGCGGATAGTAGACGCCGGAAGTGCCGCCGGTGAGCACGTTAATGAACTGCTCGGCCTGTGCGACAGGCGCGGACAAAACGCTGGCTGCCACGATCGCGGCAGCCATCAACTTGGAATTCATGAGTATTATTCTCCCCTTAAGCCGGCCGGAAATTGGCCGGACACCCCCGCCGGGTCAACCCATCCAAATGACGCATGCGCGGCGGAAATCCCCGATAGCAACACCACTTTACCTGCCGCGGGAACTCGCCGCGCGACCGGGCGACCGCTTCGAGCTGGTCGCCGCGACCCAGCCGCTGGCGGCCGCTAGCGGCCCGGTGTTCGCGCCGGCGATCGCCGCGGGACACTTGGCATTGTCGGACCCAGGGCGTTCGCGGCGCGGACCGGCCGCAACGAAGCAGCGAAGATCGGCTTGCGGCCCCGGATGTCGGCTTGAGCACCGCTATCGCCGGATTCATTGTCGTCCATGCCGGTTGCAGCGCTGCATTCCTGTTGCTTGCAGCCGTCGCTTGTGCCGCGCTGATCGGCTACTGCGCGTTGATGCGGGAGACGTTGCGAACAGCAGCGACGACGTCACGCACATCTGCATTGGCATCACAAAACGGGTGATCTGATTCGCCGTCGGCGCTCCGCGCAGCACTCTGCATGATGCGATCTCATGTCCGACAATGACGCAGTTCCGCGTCGGCGTCGACGCGACAACACAGTCATTAACGCCGTCTCTCGATGACACACGCGCACGATGTTTCTGCCGATGTGCAAAGTCGGACGCGATCGCGCTCATGAATGTCAGATGACGCATTTGTTGCAGGTGTAACAGCGGTGAGACGCCGCGATTCCAGCGCCATTTGAATCGAATTGAATCCTTTAAGGTTAGCGGGGCAATCAATGTATGATCCAGAAATTTCCATGATTGCCGCCGCTCTAGGATGTACGAGTCAAGCCGGGGTAACTACGGACAAGGCGGGGCATGAATCACATCAGTCACATCGAACGCACGCGAGCCGGCTGGTTCGGACATCGCAAGCTGACCCCACGCGCATGCATTGCGGACAGCAAAAAACACCTTCGGACCTTCCTCGCCGAGGCGCTGGAAGACCTCGGCTTCATCACCAGTGAATGCAGCCAGGCTTTGGAACTCGACACCGTTCTGGACGCGGAACGGCCCGATCTCCTGGTGCTCGGCGTGTCCGTGGACGGCATCGAAGTCAGTAAAATTCTCGAGACTTTGGTGAGAAAGGACTATGGCGGCAAGGTCCTCGTCATCGGGCAGCCGGACTCGATCATAGTCAAGGCGGTCCGGCAAATTGGCGACGAGTACGGCATCGCCATGCTGCCGGCGCTGTCGACGCCGTTCAGCGCCGGGACCCTTCGCGACAGTCTTGCGTCGTTGATGCCGCTTGAACCCGCGCCGAGCCCGGCGGTGGACGTGCCCGAAGCGCTGAAGGCCGGCTGGCTCGAGCTGTGGTATCAGCAGAAAATTCATCTCCGGACGCTGGTGCCGAGCGGCGCCGAGGCGCTGATCCGGATGCGCCATCCGGCCTGGGGCGTCGTGCCGCCAGCCTACTTCATCCCGGACGAAAGCGATCCGCATTTTCATGCGCTGTCCGAGTTCGTGATCGAGCGCGCAATCGAGGACTGGCGCTATCTCCTCGAGCAGACCGGGCCGGTCAATCTCTCGGTCAACCTGCCGATCTCCTTCCTTGCCGACGATCGTGCCGTGCGCGAGCTCTGTTACCGGATGCCGGATCATGCGGCCTTCGCGGGCCTCTTGATCGAGATCGACAGCACCGACGTGGTCGATCATCTGGATCTGGCGATCGATGTCGCCCGGCGCGTTCGACTGCACAATATCGGCATCTCGATCGACAATGTCGGCGCGAACTGGCCGTCTTTGCTGGGACTGCCGAACTTTCCGTTCGTCCAGCTCAAGGTCGACCATCAATTCGTCACCGGCTGCGCGGATCAGCGCCTGAAGCAGACGGTGTGCCGGCGTGTCGTGGAGCTGGCCCACGACAACGACGCGCAGGTCGTGGCCCAGGGAGTCGAGACGCGTGCGGACTTTCTCGCCGCGCACGAAATGGATTTCGATCAGGTCCAGGGCTACCTGTTCGGCAAGCCGATGGGCGTCAAGAAGTTCGCCCGCTCACGCATGCATTTCTCTGAGAAAGAGCCAGCCTCCTGAGGCATCGCCTCTGGTCAGGCTCATGTGTCGCGATCGATCGCGCGCAGCGCTTCGCCGCGCGCGATCAGGCGTTTTGCATTGGAATAGGTCGGCACCTCGAGCAGCGAGCCGTCAAGTTCGACGCGCCCAAAGCCCTTTGTCCGCGCCGCTTCGAACGCCGCGACGATCCTGCCCGCCCGGCGCATCTCCTCCTCGCCCGGCGTCAGGACCCCGTTGACGATCGAGGCATGCGCGGGATCGACCAGGCTCTTTGCGGCGTAACCCAGCCGCCGCGCCCAGATCGTGTCGCGTTCGACGCCTTCAGCGTCGCTCCAGGTGTAGGGACAATCGACCGCGACGACATCAGCGGCACGACATTCGACGATGAAGCGCTGCCGCGCGTAAGCGAGCTCCAGGCCATCGCTGCCGCGCTCAGCACCAAGATCGGCGGCGAGATCTTCGGAGGCCATCAGGCAACCGATGACGCGCCGGCTCGCCATGGCGATCGCACCGGTCTGCACCAGACCGCGCGCGAACTCGATATTCGGCAGCAGCGATGTCGATCCCTCGGCGATACTGCAGTCGCGCTCGAACCGCGTCACCGCCTCGTCAAGCCTGACGACATGGTGCGGCTCGGCGACCTTCGGCAGCGCGACGATATCCGGACGTCCGCGCATCACGGCGGCGAGATCGTCCATGCCGTCCTGGTCCAGCGGATTGACGCGGACCGCGACCATCACGCCCTGGTCGCGCCAGGCGGCGTAGAGCTCGGCCGCCAAGGCCCGCGCCTTCGGGCGCAGCGGCGGCGGGGTAAAATCCTCGAGCTCGTGGATCAGCACGTCGGCGCCGCTGGCGGCCGCGTGCTGCAGCACGTCCTCGTTGGCGCCTTCGAGAAACAGCCAGGAGCGGCACAGCGGGGCCGGGCGCAGCTTGCGCATCACGCGGCCCGCGCCGACGTCACTGGAACGTCATGTCGAGGCATTTCGAGATGTCGGAGCCGAGGCCGGACGAGATGGTGATGCAGCCGCGAATCTTCTGGGTGTTGACGTCGTTCGCCCAGATCGCATAGCCGCCGGAACCGAAGAACGAGTTGGTGTTCGGCGGCTCGGTCTCGGTGGCGTCGAAGGTGTAATTGCCGTCGGTCTCGAAGATGCGCGGCTTCTTGGTGCAGCCGCCGTCGGCCTGCACGTTGATGACCTCCTTGTTGTCCCGCGTCAGCGCCAGCGAGACCTGGCAGCGGAAGTATTCCGAGGTCTTGGCGTTGAACAGATAGGCGTAGGACTTGCAGGTCGCGGTGTTGAGCTTGCCGGCGGACAGGCCGCGGCTGCAGGAGATCCGCTGGTTGTTGGAGAGCCTGAACTCGTCCGCCTGCGCGACTGACGCCAGCGTCATGAACGACAGAGCGACACCGATTCCGATCTTCATGACGTGGTTCATCCTGATCATCCCAAGGTCGTGTTTCCGGCAATCAAAGCGTTTGTAAACGGTAACGCGAAAATAGTCGCCAAGCTTGATGCGGGAATTCACAAAGTCGCCGATCCCGCGAGCGGTCGCGCCGATTGTCGTATTGACGCGCGAACATCGTTCGTGATTTGTTCAAAAACGTGGGGACGACGCCGTTTTCTCGGCCGGAGGTGGATCATGACGCATTTTTTGACCAAGACTTTTATCGCGACTGCGGCGTTTGCCGCGCTGACGACTTGCGCATTCGCGCAGGAGGCTGCGCCCTGGGAGCTGAAGCCCGACATGGGCTACGCCTATGACAAGGACGGCAAGACCTGGTCCTACAAGATGGGCACCAACAACGCCGGCACGCTGCTGAAGGGCGCCAAGAAGGTGCCGAAGGGGACGCTGTTCTTCATCGGCCAGAACGGCCAGCTCTACATGCGCTCCGGGCCCTATCTCGAGGGCGACGGCAAGTTCAAGTTCGGCTCGAATTAGAGCGTTTTCGAGCGAAGTGGACGCCGGTTCGCGTAAAGAAAACGCGTCAAGAAGAGTCCAGGGCTTCGGTTCTGATTCAATCAGAACCGAAAATGCCCTAGCGGTTTTCGGCAGGCGTCAGAACGTCGCGGCCAATTCCTTCGCGCCCGGCTTGTTGCTGTTGAAATCCATCCGCTCATTGGTGACGGCAAGCAGCCTGGCCACCGTGTTGTGGCGGATGGCGACCGGGTTGCGCTCGTAGCCGGAGCGCTGGAAGAAGTTCGCGGTCGGCACCTGCTCGCGCATCGCCTGCGGCATGGTCACCATGTCGAGCCCGGTGCCGTCGCCGGTCAGGTTCATCATCTCGAGCTCGGCCGCGGTCAGCGGCCGGCTGTAGCCCTTGTTGCGGGCGAAGATCACCGAGGTCAGCAGCTTGTGGGTCTGCAGCATCGGGCCGACATCGATGTCGAGCACCATGGCATGGCACGCCCAGCCCTGCGGCGTATCGGCGAGGCGCGCATGCGCCGACCAGTCGTCGGGCACGGTGCGGGTGAACGCGACCATCTTCTTCAGCACCGCGAGCTTGTGCTCCATCGCCTTGCGCGCGGGCCCCTGCGTCCTCGCAACCCGCTCGGTCAGATCCCGCACGAATTCATGGCCCTGCTCGGCCAATAGCTCGACGGTGTTGGTGGTGAGCAGCTGGTTGTAGCCCATCGCGGTGGAGATGGCGCGCTTGCCGCCGTGCTCGATGCCCGCCTGTACGTCGTAAGTGCCGGTGCCGCCGGTCTCGAACGAATAGACCCGCACCGCCTGCTCCGGCGTCAGCCCCGCGGCGCGCGCGTAGCGGGCATAGGCGCGCTTGAACTCGACCTCGCTGGCCGGCCGCTGCGGCGTGAACTGGAATTGCTCGGCCGCCGCCCTGACCAGATCGGAGGCCACCGGAAGCGTCTTGGGCGGACGCGGCGGCTTGCCTTCCTCCTCTTCCGGAGCCGGATTGACCGGCCGCTTCGGACCCTCATAGACCGGCGGCTGCTGCAGGACGTAATCGTCCAGCGAGATCTGCACGCGGTCGCGCCGCTTGGCATTGCGGCCGCGCCTCTTCTCGGCGATCGCGTTCCAATAGGCGCTCGCGTCCTGCTCGAAGGCGGCGCGCGCCTCCTGATATTCCTGCAGCTTGCGGCGATACTCCATGATCGCCTGCGGCGATGCCTGCGCCATCGCATTGGCGACGGAAGGCGGCAGCGCGTCGGCCTCGCCGGCAAAAACGGACGGCGCGCCGGCGGCGAGCGCGAGCGCGACAAATCCAGGGCACAGGCGAATCAATTGCGGGCGCATGGCCTCGTTGTAGCAAGCACGGCCGCGAAGTCAGCCCGGAATTGTCCGGATCGCAGCGGCCGGATGCCGCGATCGATGCAGAATATTCGCCACAATGCGGTGTTCTCCGAACGAAAGCCTTGGAGAAAGCCCTGGAGATTGCGATGAGAATGGCACTCTGGCTCGTCGCCGCCTGCGCGTTGACGCTCGCCGCATCGGCGCGCGCCGAGCGTCCGGATTGCGGAACGTTTCCGGATACGCGTTCACGCTTCACCTGTTACGAGAATGTGTCGCGGGCGCCTCAGGAACCCGAGGCCGCGGCGCATTCGTCTGGTGCGCAGGGGAAATCAATAAAGATGAACGCCCGCAAGCGGCGTCACAAATAGCATCATCGTCGCTACTTCCACGCGAACACAGGCTGCTCCAGTTCGGCGACGCGGGTGTTGCGGCCGGCCAGCACCTCGCGAAATTGATAGATCAGCGCGGCGGTCGGCGCATGGATCTGCTGGCCACCGAGGCGGAAGCGGATCACGCGGCGCGAGCTTTCAGGGATCGTGGCGAAGCTGAACGCGTCCTCCAGCTCGATCGCATCGAGGCCGATGCGATGGACGGAGGCGACCTCGTCCGAGTTCGGCGTGATCGCCGCATGCGCACCGGCCCAGACCACGACCGGCGTGATCAGATAGCCGGATCGCGTCGGATAATCGTCGAGCATGCCGAGCACGTCGCTCGGGCCAAGCGCGAGCCCGAGCTCCTCATGCAATTCGCGCAGCGCGGCCTCGGCCTGCGTCTCGCCGGCATCGCAGCGCCCGCCCGGCAGCGCCCATTGCGCGCTATGGGCGCGCAGGCGCGCGCTGCGGCGGGTCAACAGGAACGCCGTACCGCTGCCGTCGTCGCCTTCGGTCAGCGCGATCGCGACCGCCGCGCGCTTCAACGTCGGCGCGGCGTCCGCCGGCGCCAGGCGTGCGAATGCGGCACAGAGCTCTGCGATATTCCGCCGGGTGGCATCGTCAAATGTGCGGGCCATCGACCTTGACTACAACACAACAGCGTTTGATGAAATGACTGCGACCACATGCCTCCTGCGATCAATCATCAGCAAGCAACGGACCCCACCTCATGACGGCCAAGGCCGCGGACAAACTCAAATCCGACGGCTGGAAGATCGCCGAAACCACGGGATTCCTGACCCTGATCGGCCCGTTGTGGGAACGGTTGAAGGACGGCGCGCTTGAACTCGCGCTGATCACCGAAGACAAGCACCACAATCGCCGCGGCCTCGTGCAGGGCGGCGTGATCATGACCTTCGCCGACCGCGCCTGCGGCATGGCCGCACGCTACGTCTCGGGCAAGCCGACGCTTGCAACCGTGCAGCTCGACACCCATTTCGTCGAGGCCGGCAAGATCGGCGAGATCCTGACGACGCGGCCGCGCGTGGTACGCTCGACCCGCAGCCTGATCTTCATCACGGCCGAGGTAACCGTCGACAAGCGCTGTATCGCGATGGCCAACGGCGTGTTCAAGATTTTGAAGAACGAGAGTTGATCCTTTGTCATTCCGGGATGGTCCGAAGGACCAGACCCGGAATCTCGAGATTCCGGGCTCGATGCTTGCGCATCGCCCCGGAATGACCGCAGGAAAGGAAAGTCCGATGCAATATCGCCAGCTCGGCCGCAGCGGCCTGAAGGTCTCGCCGATTTGCCTCGGCACCATGATGTTCGGCGGACCGACCGACGAGGCGACCTCGGCGCGGATCGTGGCGAAGGCGCGCGAGGCCGGCATCAACTTCATCGACAGCGCCGACGCCTATAATGGCGGCAAGTCCGAGGAGGTCGTCGGACGCGCGATCTCGAACAGCCGGTCGAACTGGGTGCTCGCGACAAAACTCGCCAATCCAATCGGCGACGATCCTAACCACGGCGGGCTGTCGCGTCGCTGGCTGTTCCAGGCCGCCGACGAGAGCCTGAAGCGGCTCGGCACCGACTACATCGACGTCTACTATCTGCACAAGGAAGACCACGCGACGCCGCTCGACGAGACGGTGCGCGCGATGGGCGACCTGATCCGCGCCGGCAAGGTGCGCTATTTCGGCGTCTCCAACTACCGCGCCTGGCGCATCGCCGAGATCTGCAACATCTGCGACCGGCTCGGCATCGACCGTCCGGTCGCGAGCCAGCCCTATTACAATGCGATGAACCGGATGCCGGAGGTCGAGCATTTCCCGGCCTGCGCCTATTACGGGCTCGGCATCGTGCCCTATAGCCCGCTGGCGCGCGGCGTGCTTACCGGCAAATACGCGCCCGACGCGGCGCCACCCGCGGACACGCGTGCGGGGCGCAACGACAAGCGCATGATGCAGACCGAGTGGCGGCCGGAATCGCTCGAGCTCGCGCAGGAAATCAAGCGCCACGCCGAGAGCAAAGGCATCACCGCCGGGCAGTTCGCGGTGTCCTGGGTACTGAACTCGTCGTTCGTCAGCGCCGTGATCGCGGGGCCGCGCACCGAAGCGCAATGGGACGACTACATCCGCGCGCTCGACTATCGCTTCACCGCCGAGGACGAAGCTCTGATCGACCGCCTCGTCGTCACCGGCCATCCCTCGACGCCGGGCTTCAACGACCCCGCCTATCCGATCGAGGGGCGCCGCGCGCGGAGCGGATCGTCGCTGTAGCGGCAGCGTCACAATTTTAGTTTTGCGCTCCGCCCGCCGTCATTGCGAGCGGAGCGAAGCAATCCATCGTGCCGCAAGCGGAGAAATGGATTGCGTCGTCGCTGACGCTCCTCGCAATGACGGTGTGTTGCACTCGCTCGGTACGGATAACCCGCTCGGCAACGCCGAAGTTACGTTTCGTAGCTTCCGAATTGCGCGAAGCCCGAGTCGGCTGCAGCATCAGGGCATGGAAATGCTGATGCTGGTGCTGCAATGACGGCATCCAATGTACTGGACTGGATCGTGGCCCTCCTCGTCTGCTGGGCGAGCCTGACCGCAATCTTTGAACCTTCGCGCGGTGCCTCGCAGTGCGACGTATCCACCGCGACGAGCAGCGCGCCGCAGGCCTCGCTGGCGACCCCGACGCAGGCGGAGTTCGAGGAGATGATCCGCGACATGAAGCTGCATGATTGAACGGGATCGGCAAACCGCGAAAATCCTTCCGCATCGTCCCCCAAATGAAACAGGGCGGCGCCGAAGCGCCGCCCTGCCCTGATTGCCGTTTGCTCGCCGCTTACTTCACGAGGTCGAAGCGGTCGGCGTTCATCACCTTGGTCCAGGCCGCGACGAAGTCCTTCACGAACTGCTCCTTGGAGTCGGACTGGCCGTAGACCTCGGCGAACGCCCGCAGCTGCGAGTGCGAGCCGAAGATCAGATCGACGCGGGTGCCGGTCCACTTCACCGCCTTGGTCTTGCGGTCGCGGCCCTCATAGACGCCCTGGCCGGCATCGCTCCACACCGTGCCCATGTCGAGCAAGTTGAGGAAGAAGTCGTTGGTGAGCGTCCCCGGCTTGCCGGTGAAGACGCCGTGCTTCGACTTCTTGGCATTGGCGCCGAGCACGCGCAGGCCGCCGACGAGGACCGTCAGTTCCGGTCCGGTCAGCCGCAGGAGTTGCGCACGGTCGACCAACGCCTCCTCGGGCTGCAGGAACTGATGCTTGCCGCCGATATAGTTGCGGAAGCCGTCAGCCCGCGGCTCGAGCGGAGCGAAGGACTCGACGTCGGTCTGGTCCTGCGTCGCATCGGTGCGGCCCGGCGTGAAGGGCACCTTCACATTGGTGCCGCCGTCCTTGGCCGCCTTCTCGATCGCAGCGGCGCCGCCGAGCACGATCAAATCGGCCAGCGAGACCTTCTTGCCGAACTCCTTCTGGATGGCTTCGAGCTTGCTCAGAACACCCTTGAGCTGCGCCGGCTCGTTGACATCCCAGTCCTTCTGCGGCGCAAGGCGGATGCGTGCACCATTGGCACCGCCGCGCTTGTCGGAGCCGCGGAACGTCGAGGCCGAGGCCCAGGCGGTCGACACCAGTTCGGACACCGACAGACCCGAGGCGAGGATCTTCGCCTTGAGCACCTCGATATCCTTGTCGTCGATCACGGCGTGATCGAGCGCCGGCACCGGGTCCTGCCAGATCAGCGTTTCCTTCGGCACCAGCGGGCCGAGGTAGCGCTGGATCGGACCCATGTCGCGGTGCGTGAGCTTGAACCAGGCGCGGGCGAAGGCGTCCGCGAACTGATCCGGATGCTCATAGAACCGGCGCGAGATCTTCTCATAGGCCGGATCGAAGCGCAGCGACAGGTCGGTGGTCAGCATGGTCGGGACATGCTTCTTCGACGGATCGAACGCGTCCGGAATGACGGCGTCCGCGCCCTTTGCCTTCCACTGCTTCGCACCCGCCGGGCTCTTCGTCAGCTCCCATTCGTACTTGAACAGGTTCTCGAAGAAGTGGTTGCTCCACTTGGTCGGGGTCTGGGTCCAGGTGACCTCGGGACCGCCGGTGATCGCGTCAGCGCCGACGCCGGTGCCGAACTTGCTCTTCCAGCCGAGACCCTGATCCTCGATCGCGCCACCTTCCGGCTCCGGACCGATCAACGATGGATCGCCCGCACCGTGGGTCTTGCCGAAGGTGTGGCCACCAGCAATCAGCGCGACGGTCTCCTCGTCGTTCATCGCCATGCGGAAGAACGTCTCGCGGATGTCCTTCGCGGCGGCGACCGGGTCCGGATTGCCATTCGGACCTTCCGGGTTGACGTAGATCAGGCCCATCTGCACCGCGCCGAGCGGCTCGGAGAGCTGGCGCTCGCCGCTATAGCGCTCGTCACCGAGCCAGGTGCCTTCCGGACCCCAGTACAGCTCTTCCGGCTCCCACACGTCGGCGCGCCCACCCGCAAAACCAAACGTCTTGAAGCCCATCGATTCCAGCGCGACGTTGCCGGCGAGAACCATCAGGTCGGCCCACGAGATCTTGCGGCCGTACTTCTGCTTGATCGGCCACAGCAGCCGGCGCGCCTTGTCGAGGTTGGCGTTGTCAGGCCAGCTGTTGAGCGGGGCGAAACGCTGCTGACCGGCACCGGCGCCGCCGCGGCCGTCGGTGATGCGATAGGTGCCCGCCGAGTGCCAGGCCATGCGGATCATCAGGCCGCCGTAATGGCCGAAGTCGGCCGGCCACCATTCTTGCGACGTCGTCATCAGGGCCGTGAGGTCCTTGATCACGGCGTTGAGATCGAGGCTCTTGAATTCCTTGGCGTAGTCGAAGCCCTTGCCCATCGGATCGGACAGGCTGGAGTTGCGATGCAGCACCTGAACGTCGAGCGTCTCCGGCCACCAGTCACGATTCGAGTGCCCGCGAGGCCCGCCTGTGAATGGGCATTTGCCCGCGCCTTCGTCGGTTTTTGCGTCCATGTTTCTTCTCCGAGGTGATGGATTCTGGAATGCGCTGGAGCTCTTCCAAGAATGATTCTACGCAACCCAATCCATCAGAGGAAATTGACTTTAGTGATCGCGTCGATAAGATTATCTGATGATAAATGTCACACTCCGGCAACTCAGGTATTTTGATGCTCTGGCCCACCACCGCCATTTCGGGCGCGCCGCGGATGCCTGCGCGGTGTCGCAGCCGGCGCTGTCGATGCAGATCCGCGAAATGGAACAGGCGGTCGGCGGCGTGCTGATCGAACGCAATGCGCGGCAGGTGACGCTGACGACCTTCGGCGAGGACCTGCTGCGCCGCGTGCGCGACATCCTGCGCTCGGTCGACGAGCTCGGCGACTTCGCGCGCGCCTCGCGCGACAAGCTCGCCGGGCGGCTGCGGGTCGGCATGATCCCGACGATTGCACCATATCTGCTGCCGAAGGTGATCGAGAACCTGGCGCGGCTGCATCCCGAGCTCGACATCCATGTCCGCGAGACGCTGACGCCGAAGCTGATCAAGGAGGTCGCCGAGGGCCGGCTCGACACCGCGATCGTGGCGTTGCCGGTATCGGAACCGTCGCTGACCGAGGTCGCGCTGTTCTCGGAAAACTTCCTGCTGGTGCGGCCGGGCGAGGACGCCAAGACGCCGGTGCCGAGCGCCGAGATGCTGCGCGAGATGCGGCTCTTGCTGCTCGAGGAGGGCCACTGCTTCCGCGACCAGGCATTGTCGTTCTGCAACATGCAGTCCTCGCCGCCGCGCGAGGTGCTGGACGCGAGTTCGCTGTCGACGCTGGTGCAGATGGTCGGCGCCGGTATCGGCGTCACCTTGATCCCCGAGATGGCGGTGACGGTGGAGACGCGCTCGGCGCCGGTCACGGTCTCGCGCTTCAAGCATCCGCAGCCGTCGCGCACCATCGGCATGGTCTGGCGCAAGACCTCTCCGCTCGCCGCGCAGCTCCAGCAGATCTCCGAGGTCGTCAGCCTCGCCGCCCGCGCCCTGCGTGCGCCGAAACAGGACGGGCCAAGGAGCCGGCGAAGCGCGCGGGGCGAAGGAAGATGGCGTGATTACCGAGACGCTGCGGCGAAGATGTAGTTCTCGTTTGACGCACACGTCTCGCCACCCCCACAACCGTCGTCCTGGCGAAGCCAGGACCCATAACCACCGCGTTTGATTGTGAACGGGATCGTGGCTCCAGCTTCGCTCAACAACTGATGGTCGGGGTAATGGGTCCTGGCTTTCGCCAGGACGACATCGAATATGTTGCGCGGTCCGGGAATCATACGTCCGCATTCTCGCGGCGAATGACGAGATGAGGCGGCGCCCCTACTTCTCCAGATACTTCTTCATCTCGGCGATCAGGCCGTCGCGCAGTTCGGGGCGCTTGAGGCCGAAGGCGATGTTGGCGCGGAGGAAGCCGGGCTTGGAGCCGCAATCGTGGCGCTCACCCTCGAACTCCACGCCGTAGAACTTCTGCGTCTTCGCAAGACCGATCATCGCATCGGTGAGCTGGATCTCGCCGCCGGCGCCGCGCTCCTGCGTGGCCAGGATGTTGAAGATCTCGGGCTGCAGGATGTAGCGGCCGGTGATCGACAGGTTGGACGGCGCGGTGCCCTGCGGCGGCTTCTCGACCATGCGGTCGACCTCGAAGATGTTGCCGGTGCGTTTGCCGACGCTGCAGATGCCGTATTGATGGGTGAGTTCGTCGGGCACCGCCTCGACCGCGATCAGGTTCGACTTGTCGCCAAGCCTGCTAGCGGCGTCGATCATCTGCTTGAGGCAGCCCGGCGTGTTCAGCACCAGCTCGTCCGGCAGCACCACCGCGAACGGCTCGTTGCCGATGATATCGCGCGCGCACCACACCGCGTGGCCGAGCCCGAGCGGAGCCTGCTGCCGGGTGAAGCTCATCGCGCCGGCTTCCGGCTGGTTCTGCGCCAGGATATCCTGCTC
This sequence comes from Bradyrhizobium sp. USDA 4503, assembly GCF_054055815.1. Classification (NCBI taxonomy): domain Bacteria; kingdom Pseudomonadati; phylum Pseudomonadota; class Alphaproteobacteria; order Hyphomicrobiales; family Nitrobacteraceae; genus Bradyrhizobium; species Bradyrhizobium sp. USDA 4503. The sequence goes on along the minus strand of NZ_JBSRXS010000001.1, from coordinate 6,717,566 downwards.
GGTCTTCTTGCCGCGCTGCGCCAGCGTGGTGTCGAGCTCGAACATGCGGTCGAAGTGATCCTCGATGACACCCTTGTTGCGGCCGGTGACGAACACGAAATGCTCGATGCCGGCTTCCCGGGCCTCGTCGACCACGTACTGGATCAGGGGCTTGTCGACGATCGTCAGCATCTCCTTCGGCATCGCCTTGGTGGCGGGCAGCACGCGGGTACCGAGACCGGCGACGGGGAATACGGCTTTGCGGATCTTCATGGGATTATCGGAAGCCTTGAAATGGGTGGGACGGCGGCACGAAATGAATCATGCCTTTGGTACCCCGTTTTGCAGCCGCCAACAAAGGCGGATGTGTGGTGCGGCTTAATTCCGCCGTTCCCGTCAGCCAAATGCGGGCCGCAACAAAATCTCGCCCTTGTTAAGTTATTGGAAACCGTGCCGGGGCCTTCTGGAACAGCACGATTTTGACAGGCACACGACAAATGCGCGCGATGGGAACATCAAGGACCAAGCTTTTCGGCGCGAGCCTGATCGCGCTGGCCCTGCTGCTGCCCGGCAGCACGCAAGCCCAGTCGGCGGGCAACGGCCTGACCAACCTGATCGACAGCATCTTTTCCGGACCGAACGCGACGCCGCCACAGGCCGCAACCGGACAGGACGGCGCGGCACCGCCGTGGAGCGGTGAAGACGGCGCCTCCGGCCATCCGCTGATGACCGCAGCGGCGATCCGCCAGGCCGCGTCGGACTTCCCGAACTGCGTCGCAGCGATGTGGCCAGATGCCGCACGGCGCAACATCACCCAAGAGAATTTCGAGCGCTTCACCGCCGGCCTGACGCCCGATCTGCGCATCATGGATCTGATGGATTCGCAGCCGGAGTTCACCAAGGCGATCTGGGATTATCTCGACATCCTGGTCAGCGACACCAGGCTAGCCAAGGGCCGCGAGATCCTTGCGAAATACAAGCCGCAGTTCGATGCCACCGAGAAGGCCTATGGCGTCGACCGCTACATCATTGCGGCGATCTGGGGCATCGAGTCGAACTACTCGACCCAGATGGGCGATCGCAACGTGGTGCAGTCGACCGCGACGCTCGCCTGCATCGGCCGCCGTCAGGCCTATTTCAAGGACGAGTTCCTGTCGGCGCTGGAAATCCTCAACCGCGGCGACCTCAGGCCCGAGCAGATGCGCGGCTCCTGGGCCGGCGCCTTCGGCCCGACCCAGTTCATGCCGACCGCGTTCAAGCGCTATGCCGTCGATGGCGACGGCGACGGCCGCCGCGACGTCGTCGACAATCCGAGCGACCTGATCGCCTCGACCGCCAACAATCTGAAGAAGGACGGCTGGCAGACCGGCGCGAGCTGGGGCTACGAGGTCGTGCTGCCGCAAGGCCTCAATTACATGCTGGCCGACCGCGCCAAGGCCATGCCGCTGTCGCAATGGGAGCATCTCGGCCTCAAGCGGCCGAACGGCCAGCCGTTCCCGCGGCCGTCCGACAAGGCCTATCTGCTGGCGCCGGCCGGCGCCGAGGGGCCGGGCTTCCTGATGCTGCAGAATTTCCGGGTGATCATGAAGTACAACCCGGCCGAGGCCTATGCGCTCGCCATCGGCCATTTCGCCGACCGCCTGCGCGGCGGCCAGCCCTTCGCGCAGCCCTGGCCGCGCCAGGAGCGGGTGCTGTCGCGCGCCGAGCGGCTGGAACTACAGCAGCTGCTGGCCCAGCGCGGCTTCTACAAGGGTACGCCCGACGGCCAGTTCGGCGGCCAGACCCGCGAGGCGCTGCGCGGCTTCCAGGTGTCGATCGGGGCACCGGCCGACGGTTTTGCCACCGCCGAGGTGCTGGAGCGGCTCAGGGGGCGGTAGGGCTGAAACCGGAGGCTGCCCCGTAGCCCGGATGCAGCGCAGCGAAATCCGGGGTTCTCGCCGTGCGACTGGTCTGGTCCCGGATTGCGCTTCGCTCCATCCGGGCTACGGCTCTTGCCCCTCCCGCAAGCGGGAGAGGAGGCACGGTTCCGTCGCCGCGACGGCTGGGCCCTCCACCCCGAAAGTAACCGTGAAATCCGATATTTGCCGCCTGCCTTGACGGCGGCCGGCGGCACCCGATTTATGGTGGAAAAGCTGCCCGCTTGCGGCCCGATTCCGCTAGTATGCTCACGTACTTCCAGATCATTTGCGACCGAACGCGATGCGAGAGCCAAAGTCCTTTTTGCGCATATTCACCGAAGCCGGTCCGCTGGTCGCGCTGACGGTGGCGCTCGCGCTGTTGATCGGCATCGCCCAGCCCGCCTCAGCGCAATTCTTCGGCTTCCCCGGCTTTGGTGGCGGACCGCCGCAACCACAGCGCCGCGCTCCGCCGCAGCACGGCGGCGGCGGCTGGTTCGGCGGCGATTTCTTCGCGCCGTTCCAGCAGCAGCAACCGCAATCATCGCAGCCGCAGCGGCCGCGCGAGGATTTCTCGCGCGCTCCGGCACCGGCCAAGCGCGAGGCGGCCGCCGAGCGCAACGTGCTCGTCATCGGCGACGCCATGGCCGACTGGCTCGGCTATGGCCTGGAAGATGCCTATTCCGACCAGCCCGACATGGGCGTGATCCGCAAGCACAAGACGGTCTCCGGCCTGATCCGCTATCAGCCCAAGGGCGATCCGGCGGATTGGGCCGCGGCCGCGAAGGGCATTCTCGCCACCGAGAACCCCGACGCCATCGTCGTGATGCTCGGCCTCAACGACCGCACCGCGATCCGAGAATCTGTCGTGGAGAAGAAGGTCGACAAGAAGGACGAGAAAAAGGACGCGCGCGGCAAGCCCGAAGCCAAGCCGGGCGACAAGCCCGATGCCGCCGCCAAAACTGATGGCAAGCCGGTCGAGGCCGAGCCGCCGGCCGACGACGCCGACAATGACTCGCAGGCCGCGCCGGAAAAGACTGCGCGTTCGCCGAACGGCCTCTATGAATTCCGCGACGACCGCTGGGTCGAGCTCTACGGCAAGAAGATCGAGGAGTTGATCAACGTGCTGAAGAGCAAGGGCGTGCCGGTGCTGTGGGTCGGCCTGCCCGCGATCCGCGGCCAGAAGGGCACGTCGGACATGCTGTTCCTCGACGCGCTCTATCGCGACGGCGCCGGCAAGGCCGGCATCACCTATGTTGACGTCTGGGACGGCTTTGTCGACGAGGCCGGCCGCTTCATGCAGAAGGGCCCGGACTTCGAAGGCCAGCCCCGCAAGCTGCGTACCGATGACGGCGTGTTCTTCACCAAGGCCGGCGCGCGCAAGCTCGCGCATTATGTCGAGCGCGAGGTGACGCGCCTGCTCGCGGTGCGCTCCGGGCCGATCGCGCTGCCGAGCGAACCCGCGACGCCGGATACCAGCGCGGAGCCCGGCAAGCCCGCGCCGCGGCCGCTGGCGGGCCCGGTGCTGCCGCTGGTCGCCTCCACCGTCGGCACCGATCAATTGCTCGGCGGACCGGGCTCGCGGCCCGCCGCCGTCGATGCGCTCGCCGCGCGCACGCTGGTGAAGGGGGAGGCGCTGGCGCCGCCCGCCGGCCGCGCCGATGATTTCGTCTGGCCGCGCCGCGAGATGGGCCGCGAGCAAGCCAAGGGCGATGTGCCGGTTGCCGCGACCACGCCCGCCGCGCCGGCGGGCGGACCGGCCAATCCGCCGCCCTCGACCACGGCGATCGCGCCCGACGGCTCGATCATCACCGCACCGAAGCCGCCAAGGCGCGTGTTCCGTCCGGCCCAGACCCAGGCCCAGCCGCAACAGCAGCCGCAGACACAGCCTTGGCTGCGCGATCTGTTCGGGTTCGGCGCGCCGCAGCAGCGCCCGTTGGTCGCTCCGCCGCCGCGCCCGCCGCGCGGTGTCGGACAGCGGGTCGCAGTGCCGGGGAGTCCGTGGCAGTAGGCCGCGCGTCTTCCGATAGAATTGACGCTACATCCACGTCATTGCGAGCCAACGGGTCGCGCGAACGCGCGCCCGATGACAGGCTCCGCAAAGCAATCCATCGATCCGCACGCGCGGACGGCTGGATTGCTTCGTCGCTTCAGCGCAAAATTGCTTTGCAATTTTGTCGCGAGCTCCTCGCAATGACGGTGGGCGAGATGGTATCAACCGTAGTAGCGCCAGCGCGACGGCGGCGGGCGACGCGGCTGGCGCGTCATCAGGAGCGCGAGCGCAAAGCCGATGCCGCCGGCGATCAGCAGCGATCCCAGCGGGTTCTCCTGCACCGCATGCGCCACCGCCTTTTGTCCGCTGCGAACGGTCTCGCCGCGATGCTCATAGGCGTCCTTGGCGTAGTTGACCGCGGTGTCGGCGGCGTCGCGCGCGGCGTCCTTGGCCTGGCCGTAGAGATCCTGCACGGAGCCCGCGGCTTCGCGCGCGCGGCCCGAGGCCTGGGTCTGCGCATCTCCGGTCGCGTCGCCCACCGCGCCTTCGGCCTTGCCCGCGAACTCCTTCGCCGTTCCGAAAATCCGATCCTTGTCCATCGTCACGCTCCCTGATCTGTCCGGAAGCTAACCGGGAAACGGCGCGCAGGTTCCTGCGGTTACAGGATCAGCCCGCCGTCGACGACGATGGTCTGGCCGACGATGTAGGAGGCAAGCGGCGAGGCCAGGAACAGCGCGGCGCCGGCCATGTCGGCGGGCGTGCCGAGACGCTTCAGCGGAATGCGATCGAGCGCGCCTTCGAGACGCTTCGGATTGGCCGTCGTCGCCTTGGTCATCTTGGTGTCGACGAGGCCGGGCGCGATGCCGTTGACCCGGATGCCGTTCTCCGCCCAGGCCTCGCCGAGCGTGCGCGTCAGCCCGACGGCACCGGTCTTCGAGGCGTTGTAGGCCGGATTGCCCATGGTCGAATGATAGGCCGCGGTCGAGCTCACGATGATCAGCGAGCCCTTAGCTGCGCTCAGCATCGCCTGGAATTTGGTCGCGCAGGCCATCAGGCTCATCAGGTTGACCTCGAGCACCTTGCGAAAACCCTCCATCTCGAATTCCCCGCGGCGGTAAATCACCGCGCCCTGCGCCAGCACCAGCACGTCGAGCCGGTCGAACGACGGCCTGAAGGCCTCGATCGCCTGCGGGTTGCTGACATCGAGCTGCGCGTAGGCGAGGCCCTCGAGATGCGAGCCTTCCTCGGCGGAATAGTCGCTCGCCTGCGCGCGGGTGCCGCAGATCGCGACGCGCGCGCCCTTGGCGCGGAACGCCTGCGCGATGCCGTTGCCGATGCCGCTGGAGCCGCCGACCACCAATACTTGCTTGCCGCCGAAATCGAGCTCGTTCATCGCGCGTTCCTCTCTCGTGCTGTTGTCTTGATTGAGCATGATCCTTCTCGGAAAGCCAACCGGGAAACTTGCGTTAACGCGCTGCGCGCATGCCGATATGGGATCAGTGGTTTGACGTATCTTGCGATCGGTGCCAGCGTTGCCGTCTCTCACAACGCAGAAAATCAACGGGGGTCCGTCATGTCCGAATACAAGCAGCTCAGCCGTTCGGTGAAGGGCCTCACCGTTCTCGTCACCGGCGCCGCCAGCGGCATGGGCCGCGCCACCGCGCGGGTGTTTGCCGATGAAGGCGCCAATGTCGCGGTCACCGACCTGACCGAAGAAGGCACGCAGGCGGTGACGAAGGAGATTTCGGCAAGCGGCGGCTCGGCGAAGGCCTGGACGCTCGACGTCGGCGATCGCGACGCCATCACCAAAGTCGTCAACGACGTCGCCGCGCATTTCGGCGGGCTCGACATCATCGTCAACAATGCCGGCATCTCGGTGCGGGTGCCGATCGACGATCCCGCGTACGAGGACGCTTGGGCCAAGGGCATCGCGGTGATGCTGACGGCGCATCCGCGCATCATCCGCGCGGCACTGCCATACCTGCGCAAGTCGCGCTCGCCGCGCATCGTCAACATCGCCTCGACCGAGGCGCTCGGCGCGACCACGCTGCACAGCCCCTACTCCGCGGCCAAGGGCGGCGTCACCAGCCTGACCCGCTCGCTCGCGGTGGAACTGGGACGCGAGGGCATCACCGTGAACTGCATCTGCCCGGGCCCGATCCGCACCGCCATCACCGACCGCATCTCCGAGGAGCACAAGACGCTCTACGCCAAGCGCCGCACCGCGCTCGCCCGTTACGGCGATCCGGAAGAGGTCGCGCACATGACGCTGAGCCTGTGCCTGCCCGCCGCATCGTTCCTGACCGGCGCCGTGATTCCGGTCGACGGCGGGTTGATGGCGCGGAATGCCTGACCCGCGCACGGCCCGCGAGCGTTGACAGCGCGCGCGCGTCGAGTAGCCTTCCCGTCAAATGAAGCGGGAAAACCGCCCGCGATAGACGGGGAGATACGCCAATGACGGTCCTGATCCGGCAGCTTCACAAGCATTTCGTCGGCGAGGTTTCCGGCGTCGATCTGCGCAAGCCGCTGACGAAGCAGGAAGCGATCGACATTGAGGCCGGCATGGACAAATACGCCGTGCTTGTATTCCACGGCCAGGACATCTCCGACGAGCAGCAGATGGCATTCGCGCTGAATTTCGGCGAGCGCGAAGATGCGCGCGGCGGCACGGTGACGAAGAAGCAGGACTACCGCCTCGCCTCCGGGCTGAACGACGTCAGCAATCTCGGCAAGGACGGCAAGCCGCTGCCGAAGGACCACCGCACCCATCTGTTCAACCTCGGCAACTGCCTGTGGCATTCCGACAGCTCGTTCCGGCCGATCCCGGCGAAATTCTCGCTGCTGTCGGCGCGCGTGGTGAACCCGAAGGGCGGCAACACCGAATTCGCCGACATGCGCGCCGCCTATGACGCGCTCGACGCCGAGACCAAGGCCGAGATCGAGGACATGATCTGCGAGCACTCGCTGATGTATTCGCGCGGCTCGCTCGGCTTCCTCGACTACACCGACGAGGAGAAGCAGATGTTCAAGCCGGTGCTGCAGCGCCTGGTGCGCACGCATCCGGTGCACGGCCGCAAGTCGCTGTATCTGTCCTCTCACGCCGGCGCCATCAGGGGCATGAGCATGCCGGAGGCGCGGCTGCTGCTGCGCGATCTGACCGAGCACGCGACGCAGCCCGAATTCGTCTATGTGCACAAATGGACGGTGCATGACCTCGTGATGTGGGACAACCGCCAGACCGTGCACCGCGTCCGCCGCTACGACCAGTCGCAGCCCCGCGACATGCGCCGCGCCACGGTGGCCGGCACCCAGCCGACGGTCGCGCAGGAAGCGGCGGAGTAGGCAGAACTACTGGTGTCGTCCCGGCGAAAGCCGGGACGACACTGAGAATGCGTTGGGATCGTCGACGACCTCAGCGACAGCCTACGCGTGGCCCGCGTCGTTCGACAGCATGCCGGCCTCGATGCCGATCTTGCGCAAGGCGCGCGCGTATTTCTCGTCGACGTCGGTACCGAAGATCAGCTCCGGATCGGCGTCGCAATGCAGCCAGCCATTGTGCTGGATCTCGTTCTCGAGTTGCCCCGGCGCCCAGCCGGCATAGCCGAGCGCGAGGATCGCATGCTTCGGCCCGGCGCCCTTGGCGATCGCTTTCAGGATATCGACGGTCGCGGTGAGCGAGATGCCGTCGTCGATGTTCAGCGTCGCATCCTGAATGTAGAAGTCGCTGGAATGCAGCACGAAGCCGCGGCCGGTATCGACCGGGCCGCCCTTCATCACCTTCATCATCTCGGCATTCTCGGGCAGCTGGATCTGGTCCGACTTCTCGATGATGTCGAGCTGCACCAGTAGCCCGGGGAAATCGATGCTGCCGGCGGGACGGTTGACGATGATGCCCATCGCGCCCTCGGAGGAATGCGCGCACATGTAGATCACGGAGCGTTCGAAGCGGGGGTCGTTCATGACAGGCATCGCGATCAGCATCTGGCCGTCGAGATAGCCACCTTCGGCGGCATGGACACCGACGGCCGGGCTTCTGCCGGCGGCGGTTTTGCGAGTCTTGCCTGTTTTGCCTTCAGGGCGCATCCGCAAAGGCCTTTCCTGCTGATTTGGCATCCTGATATCGGGTGGCGGTTCTGTCAATCAACCATCGACCGCCGTGCGGCGATGCATCACAAGCAATTCAATGGTTTGCACCGAAAGTTGCGGGTAAAGACGTCTCATGATCGTCATAGTTCCCTTGCGTGCCGCATTTGGCGTTGCCGCCCTGTTTTCCTTCGCATGTATGGCAACGGAGGTCCGCGCCGACGACGCCTCGCCGTGGCAACAGGACACGCATTCGGCGGTGCGGCTGCTCGCCGGATCGCGCAGCGGCGCGGTGCTGCTTGGCGGCATTGCGTTCCAATTGCAGGACGGCTGGAAGACCTATTGGCGGACGCCCGGCGATTCCGGCGTGCCGCCGCGGTTCGATTTCTCCAGGTCGGATAACGTCGAGGCGGTCACCGTGATGTGGCCGGCGCCGCGGCAATTCGACGACGGCGCCGGCGGCACCTCGCTCGGCTACAAGCACCAGGTGGTGCTGCCGCTGCGCATCGTGGCGAAGAATCCCGACAAGCCGCTGGTGCTGCGCGCCGACATCAACTACGCGGTGTGCGAGAAGCTGTGCGTACCGGTGGAGGCGAAGGCCGAGCTGGCGTTCGCGAGCGTCGCCTCGACCGAGGACGCCGCGCTTTCGGAAGCGCTCAACGCGGTGCCGAAGCCCGCCAATATCGGCGACCCGATCCCGTTTTCGATCCGCGACGTCAAGCGCGACGGCAAGAACAACGTGCTGGTCGATGTCAGCGCGCCCGAGAGCCGCGACCTCAGCCTGTTCGTCGAGGGGCCGACGCCCGACTGGGCGCTGCCGGTGCCCAAGCTCGTTGCGCAGGCGCCGCCGGGCGTGAAGCGTTTCTCTTTCGAGCTCGACGGCCTGCCGCCCGGCGCCAAGGCCGACGGCGCCGCGCTGAAGCTGACGCTGGTCGGCGGCGACAAAAGCTACGAATTCAATATCAATTTGAATTGAGCCGTAGGGTCATTCCGGGGTGAAGCAGCGCATCGAACCCGGAATCTCGAGCTCCCGGTTTCAGTGCTTCGCACTGCCCCGGGACGCCCCCGAAGAGGTGCGTCACCGAACCCAATCTTAACGTTTCGTTGATAGATCGGAGGCCATTGCCGCCACGCGGCGCTTTAGGAATTTTCCGCCTTGGCTGTGATGGAGACACAATCGGCAACCTCCGCGCCATTGGGCCGGGCCGCACGCCTGCGCGGCCTCGCAGCGCGCGCGCTCGGCGGCACCAACGAGGCGTCAGTCACCAAGCGCCTCGCCGGCATGATCTTCGCCATCCGCGTCATCAGCGCCGGCATCGCCTATCTCGCGCAGATCCTGCTGGCGCGCTGGATGAGCGGCTCGGATTACGGCATCTACGTCTATGTCTGGACCTGGGTGCTGCTGCTCGGCAGCACCATGGATTTCGGCATCGCGCCCTCCGCGCAGAAGATCATTCCGGAATACCGCGCGCGCGGCGACCTTGCGGCGCTGCGCGGCTTCCTCTCCGGCGGCCGCTGGGTGGTGCTTGCGACGTCCAGCATCGTCGCGCTACTGCTCGCCGGCGTGATCCACCTCGCCTCGCCCTGGATCGATCCCAACGCGGTGCTGCCGCTCTATATCGGCTGCCTGACCTTGCCGCCCTTCGTCGTCGCCAACACCCAGGACGGCATCTCCCGCGCGCATGACTGGATGCAGCTCGGCCTGATGCCGCAGTTCATCGTGCGGCAGGGGCTGATCATCGCGCTGACCGCCGGCGCGCTGGCGCTCGGCCTCAATCTCGGCGCCACCGCGGCGATGATCGCGAGCGCCGCCGCGGTATACATCGCGGCGATCGGCCAGATGGTCGTGCTCAACCGCCGCCTCACCGCCCATCTCGGGGTGGGCGAGAAGAGCTACGACGTCAAGGGCTGGTTCGCGATCTCGCTGCCGATCATGCTGGTCGAGAGCTTCTATCTGCTGCTCGGCTACACCGACGTGCTGATGCTGCAGCAGTTCCGCTCGTCCGAGGAGGTCGGCATCTATTTCGCCGTGGTGAAGACGCTGGCGCTGGTGTCGTTCGTGCACTACGCGATGGCGGCGACCACGGCGCACCGCTTCGCCGAATACAACGCGCTCGGCGACAAGGAGCGGCTGTCGGCCTATGTCGCGCACGCCATCAGCTGGACGTTCTGGCCCTCGCTGCTCGCGACCGTCGCCCTGCTGGTGTTCGGCAAGCCGCTGCTGTGGCTGTTCGGCCCGAAATTCGTCGACGGCTACAGCATCATGTTCGTCGCCGCGATCGGCCTCGTGGTCCGCTCGGCGATCGGGCCGGTGGAGCGGCTGTTGAACATGCTCGGCCACCAGAGCATCTGCGCGACCGCCTATGCGGTGTCGTTCCTGATGAATGTCGGGCTCTGCATCGCCCTCGTCCCCCGCTACGGCGGGATGGGCGCCGCCGCCTCGACCTCGCTGTCGCTGACCTTCGAGACGATCCTCTTGTTCTATGTCGTGCGCTCGCGCCTCGGGCTGCACGTGCTGGCGTTCGGCAAGCGGCGGACGGCGCCGTAGCATTCGGCCGGCGCGGCATCATGCGATGCATGAGCGCCGCCGGACTGGAAAACCCGCCTAACGGCGTTCAGCCTTGCGCCGGTCAGGCGCGCCTGATGTCCGCCTGCTTCCAAGAGTGGCCGGCAACCATGCGTCGGAAGAACCACAGAACGGCCGGGCAAGCCAGCAGCACGGCGGCGCCGAAGTCGAGCGCCGCGCTCGCGGAGCCGACCGCGGTGGAGAGCTTTCCTCCGATCGCAGGTCCAGCCAGCATGCCGGCGTAAAAGACGGTGTAGAATATTCCCATTCCGATCGGCCGCGTCCTCTGCTCGAGCACGCGCGCAGGCAGGCTCATGATCGGACCGGCAGGCAGGCCGCAGAGGATTCCAAGAGCAATGACGACGGGAAGCACCGTGCCGCTGCGCGACAAGAGCAGTGTCAGAAGCGCGAAGGCGATGCAGCCCGTGATCAGGATGACCTCGCCGCGCCTGGTCCGATCGGCGAGGAAGCCGCCCAACGGCACCGAAAGGGCGGCGAGCCAGAGCACGATACTGATGGTTGATCCGGCTGCGGCGCCGGACCAGCCTTGCTCGACCAGCATCGATGGACCGAAACTGAAGATCATCGCAAAACCGATGTTGTAGAGACACCAGATCAGCCCAGCGGCAATCACGGCGCAGATCGTGTCGGCGGTCAGGCTGCTAGGCTCGCCTTCAACCGCGACGGCCGCATCCGGCGCGCGATAAACCAGAGCTATGAGGCCGAGACCGATCAGGATCACCCCGGCGACGGCAAGATTGACGGCATGGAGTCCGAGCGTGGCTCCGATTGCCGGCAACAGCATGAGAGCGACTGCGATGCCGGCCGGCCATGAGTTGATGAAAATGGCCATCGCGGTGGCGATTTCCCGGCCGGCAAACCAGTCCGCGACCATCTTGGTCATCAGGACGTTCAGGAGGACGCCGCCGATGCCGGCAGTCAGCCGGCCTGCGATCTGCACGCTCCACGACGTCGACGTGGTCATCAGCAGTTCGCCTGCCAGCATCATCAGGAGACCGGCAAGGACCACCACCTTGTCGCCATAGCGGCGGCCGATCGCGCCGCCAGGCAAGGCAAGCAAGGCGCCCGGCGCAAAGTAGAGCCCGATCAGAACGCCGATATCGGCCAGGCTCGCGCCCAGACCCTGGCTGAGCTGTGGCGCGATGGCCGCGACGCTCTGAAACTGAAAGGCGATGGTGGCACGAGCGACGAACAGAGCAGCAAGAATGGTCCAGCGGCTTCGCATTTGGATTTTCTCCGATGCCCAGAACTATGTCGTCGGCTTGATGTTCTGGTTCAGGCGGAAGAAATTCGTCGGATCGTATTTGTTCTTGAGCGCGACAAGACGTGCGTAATTTTCACCATAGGCATCGCGCACGCGGTCTTCGCCCTCATCCCCCAGGTTGTTGGCATAGACGCCGCCGGTCGAATAGGGCCTGACGGCACTCCACAGCTCGCGCGCCCAACGCATGTTCGCTTCGTCACCGGCCGGATCGTCCCAGATCGCGACCGGAAAGCAGTCGAACGCCGCATCGCGGTTTGCGTAAGGCGAGCTCGATACCGGAACCCGTGCAATTGCGCCGCCGACATGCTGGAGAACCAGCAAGGACGAGGTGTTGGGGGCTCTCGCATAGGCGTCGAGCAGCGCGTCGATCGCGCCGGCACCGATCTCGCGCAGGAATTGCGCCTTCCAGTAATAGCGACGTCCCCGCGGAAACAGGGCATCGCCGCCTGACTGAATCTCGAGATAGGGAACGGTTGCGAGGCGCGTCTCGACGGGCGAGCCGAACTTGACGATCGGCGAAAGGGCGCGCTCACCGTCATGATGCGAGCCGACATAACAACCGGAGATGTTGAAGAACCGCTCGCCCGACGGCAGCGTCACAAGGGCCGCATCGACGTTGACCTCATCGGCAGCGTTGCGGGCGAATTCATCGTAGAACTGCATGGCCTCGCGCGCCTGATCGTAAGGATAAAGCGTTGACGCGACGGGCAACGACGTGCCGATCGCATGCAACTGGTATTCGAACGCAGTCACGATGCCGAAATTGCCGCCGCCTCCTCTCAAGCCCCAGAGCAGGTCGGGGTGTTCGGTCGCGCTGGCCCTTAAAACCCGTCCCTCGGCTGTCACCACTTCGGCGGCAATCAGGTTGTCGCAGGTCAACCCGTATTTTCGCCCGAGCTTGCCGAAGCCGCCGCCAAGCGTGAGCCCGGCGATGCCGGTGTCGCTATTGACCCCCATGGTGGTCGCCAGGCCGTGCGCCTGCGTGGCACGATCGAATTCGCCGAGATCGAGGCCGGCTTCCGCGCGCGCGGTGCGCCGGACCGGATCGACATCGATGCGCTTCATCCGGGACAGGTCGATGACCATGCCGCCGTCACAGACCGAGAGGCCAGCGACATTGTGGCCTCCGCTGCGAACGGCCACCGGGAACGTGCGGGACCTCGCGAATGTCACAGCCTCGACCACATCCCGGGTATCCGCGCAGTAGGCGATCATGGCCGGCCGCCTGTCGACGGCGCCGTTCCAGACCTTGCGCGCCTCGTCGTAACCGGCGCTCCCGTCGAGGACCACTTGGCCCTTGAGCCGTAGCTGGGAGCTGGGCCGAAGCTCGGAATGCGGCTCGCCCATCACCTCGTTATTTGCCTGCCGCTGCTCCATCCGATTTGCTCCTCGTCAGGAATGCCCATGCCATCATCCCACGGCGTGCCAAATCGTCCTGAATCCGATCGGAAAAAGTTGCAAAATTTCGCCAAAAGCGATGGCTCCAGGCGATGGCGACGCTTGCAGCCCCAAAACAAAAGCCGGCCCTGATCCAATCAGGGCCGGCTTGTTCTGAGGCCGCCAAATCCCGCCGGAAAAATTACTCCGCGGTCCAGCCGCCGTCGATCGAGTAGTTGGAGCCGGTGATCTGCGCGGCATCGTCGCTGCACAGGAACAGCGCAAGCGCCGCAACCTGATCGGAGGTCACGAACTCCTTGGTCGGCTGCGCGGCGAGCAGCACGTCCTTGATGACCTGCTCCTTGGTCATGTTGCGCGCCTTCATGGTCTCCGGGATCTGGTGCTCGACCAGCGGGGTCCAGACATAGCCCGGGCTGATGCAGTTGCAGGTAATCTTGTGCTGCGCGAGCTCCAGCGCCACCGTCTTGGTGAGGCCGGCGATGCCGTGCTTGGCCGAGACATAGGCCGACTTGAACGGCGAAGCGACCAGCGAGTGCGCCGAGGCGGTGTTGATGATGCGGCCCCAGCCGCGCTTCTTCATGCCGGGCACCGCGGCGCGGATGCCGTAGAACGCGGACGACAGATTGATCGCGATGATCGCTTCCCACTTCTCCGGCGGGAATTCCTCGATCGGCGCAACGAACTGAATGCCGGCATTGTTGACCAGGATATCGACCGAACCGAAGGTCTTCTCGCCGAGCGCAACCATCTCGGCGATCTCGGCCGGCTTGGTCATGTCGGCCGGCGAATGCACGGCCTTGACCTTGAAGTCGGTCTCGATGCCGGAACGCTCCTTCTCGATATCGGCCGGAACGCCCATGCCGTTGAGAACGATATTGGCGCCGGCACCGGCGAAGGCGCGCGCGATCGCCAATCCGATGCCGCTGGTCGAGCCGGTCACAACGGCGGTCTTGCCTGTCAACGTACCCATTGTCGGTCGCTCCTATTTGCTTGCGGGGGGTGTGGGTTCATCCCCCGTGAGGTCGTAAGTCACCATGGTCTCCCCGGACTGCGGCCGTTCTAGCCATTCTTTGTGACGCATCGACAAATGCACGTCGCGGACGCCCGCGCCCCAGTGCTCGACCATCGCAACATGGGAGAAGTCGTAGTCCTTCGAGGAGCTCTCGTAGTTCTTGCTCTTGTAGATCAGGTGAACCACCGTGACGGTGTTCTCCTTGGACGCCTTGCGCAGCAGCTCGACCGACGGATCGTTCTTCAGGTAATCGGGCAGCTTGCCGATCAGGTCGCGTACCGCCATGCGGGCGTTGTGGATCTGCCGGTTCTTGTCGGTGTTCATCCGCGTCCGGCTGGAATAGCGGATGTCCTTCTCGCGCTCGGCGGCCTCCAGCAGCGTCTCCGGCAACGGCCCGCGCGCGCTGAACAGATCGACCTGGAAGATCAGGAGATCGCGGCTGGTCTCCTCGTCGAGCACGAAGTCGAGCGGGGTGTTGGAAGCGATGCCGCCGTCCCAATAATGCTCGCCCTCGATGACGACGGACGGAAAGCCCGGCGGCAGCGCGCCCGAGGCCATGATGTGCTCGGGGCCTATCTTCTTGCCGAGCTTCCTGAACTCGTAATTGTCGAAATAGCGGAAATTGCCCGAGGTGACGCTCACCGCGCCAACCGACAGGCGCGTCTTCAGATCGTTGATGCGGTCGAAATCAACGAGGCGCTCCAACGTCTTCTTCAAGGGCCCGGTGTCGTAATAGCTCAGCGATTGCGAGCTGCCAGGCGGCCACAGCGGCGCCGGCGGAATCCGCGGCGTGAAGAAGCCGGGCACGCCGAAGGTCGCGATGATGGCGGCACTGGTCTCGTTGAACAGCGAGCGGGCGCGCTCATGGTTGGAGACCGGATTCCACGGCACCGGCGCCGACACCATCTCCCAGAATTCCTTCAGCCGCGGCACACGCTCGGCCGGCTCGTTGCCGGCGATGATCGCGGCGTTGATGGCGCCGATCGAGATGCCGGCGATCCATTCCGGCTCGAAGCCTGCGTGGCAGAGCGCCTGAAAGGCGCCGGCCTGATAGGAGCCGAGCGCGCCGCCGCCCTGAAGAACCAGCACGCGCTGCGCTTGCGCCGGCGTCGAGGCAGGCGCGGTGTCGGAAGTATCCATTCGTAACCGTTCGCTCAAAAACGACTTGGGCCGCAACCGTGGCGACAGTTCGCCGCGGCGTCAATCAGCGAGATTATGGGGTTAGATCACGCGGAATTTATCGAGATCAGGTTGCCGCCAAAATGAGCGTCCAGAACACCTTGTACTTGGTGTTGGGAGCATAGACCGCCGCGATGCCCATTTTTGTGACACCGCTCTTCAGCATATTGGCCTTGTGCGGCGGTGAATCACGCCAGCCCGAAAAGGCTTCTGCCAGCGTGTGATAGCCGGCCGAGATGTTCTCGACCGCGACGGTGGCGGGATAGCCTCCGGCCTGCAGCCGCTTGCCGAGCGGGGCCTTTACGTCATGGTCCATCTTGTTGCGGGCGGCCATCGCCTGCGACTGCTGCTCAGCGAGCTTGGTCAGGTCCGGATCGACCACCACGGTGCCAAGACCATTGTTCTGGCGATACTGCGAAAACATGATCGCGGCCGCCTGGCTATCCAGGACAGCGCCGGGTTGGGCCATGTTGAGATACATGGTCGGTTCTTCCGGGATTTTGGTGTCCGTGCCGCAGCCGGCAAGCAGCAGAAGCCCGAACAGGGCGACCGTCGTCCGTTTCACTGTAAGAAAACCCCCAAAGATTGGCCCGCCGTTGTTGCATACCAACCGTGGCTGAATGGTGAACAGGGGCTAACTTTTGGCTGCGAAATGCCGTCATTCCGGGGCGCGAAGCGAGCCCGGAATCTCGAGATTCCGGGCTCGGTCCTACGGACCGCCCCGGAATGACGGTGAATGTGGTCAGGAACCGTCGCCCGGATGCCTACTCCTGGGCGGCAAAGATCCGGTAGCGGCGGGGCTGCAGCGAGACGATTTCGCCGGCCTGGAGCTCGCGGTCGCGGGGGGCGTCGATCTCGATCACGGTCTTGCCCTCGCTCCCCGACAGGGCCACCTCGGCGCGCTGGATCGGACCGAACGAGCGGACGTGCCGGATGGCGCCTTCCAGGGCGCCGGTTCCGGCCGGGCCGACCGCCATGTCGTGGCGGCGGACGAACAGTTTTGCCGCGCCCGACGCCGCGCCCAAAGCCGGAATGTTCAGGGGACGGCCGTCCAGCCGCACCGCATCGCCGGCGACGTCGACCGGCAGCACGATGGATTCGCCGATGAAGCCATGCACGAAGGCGGTCGCCGGATTGTCATAGACCTCGCCGGGCGAGCCGATCTGCTCGATCTTGCCCTTGTCCATCACCACGACGCGGTTGGCGACTTCGAGCGCTTCTTCCTGGTCATGGGTGACGAAGATCGAGGTGACGTGGATCTCGTTGTGCAGCGAGCGCAGCCATTGCCTGAGCTCCTTGCGCACCTTGGCATCGAGCGCGCCGAACGGCTCGTCGAGCAACAGGATCCGCGGCTCGATCGCGAGCGCGCGCGCCAGCGCGATGCGCTGGCGCTGGCCGCCGGACAATTGGCTGGGATAGCGATTGGCCAGCCAATCGAGCTGCACCAGGTCGAGCAACTCCTTGACGCGGGCACGGATCGTCGCCTCGTCCTTGCGGATCGCGCGCGGCTGCACGCGCAGGCCGAAGGCGACGTTCTCGAACACCGTCATGTGGCGGAACAGCGCGTAGTGCTGGAACACGAAGCCGACCTGGCGCTCGCTGGCGCCGCGCGAGAGCGCATTCTCGCCGTCGATCGCGACCTCGCCCGAGTCGGGCCAGTCCAGGCCCGCGATGATGCGCAGCAGCGTCGTCTTGCCGGAACCGGACGGACCGAGCAGCGCCAGCAACTCGCCGTCGGCGACCTTGAGGTCGACATTATCGAGCGCGGCAAAGCTGCCGAACGTCTTTACGATATTCTTGACTTCAATCGCCATCGGGCACCTCTGCCTCGTCGAGCCGCCGTTCGAGAACGGTTTTCGCCACCAGGGTGATCAGCGCCAGCATCGCGAGCAGCGATGCGATCGCGAACGAGGCGACGAACTGGTACTCGTTGTAAAGAATTTCGACCAGCAGCGGCATCGTGTTGGTCTCGCCGCGGATGTGGCCGGAGACGACCGACACCGCGCCGAACTCGCCCATCGCGCGCGCGTTGCAGAGCAGTACGCCGTACAGCAGGCCCCATTTGATGTTGGGCAGCGTGACGCGGAAGAAGGTCTGCAGGCCGGAGGCGCCGAGCGAGATCGCCGCCTCCTCTTCCTGGGTGCCCTGCTCCTGCATCAGCGGGATCAGCGCGCGCGCCACGAAGGGGAAAGTGACGAAGATCGTCGCCAGCGCGATGCCCGGCACCGCGAACAGGATGTGGACGTTATGCGCCTGCAGCCACGGCCCGAAATAGCCCTGCGCGCCAAACAGCAGCACGTAGACCAGGCCCGAAATCACTGGCGAGACCGAGAACGGCAGGTCGATCAGCGTGATAAGGAAGGTCTTGCCGGTGAACTCGAACTTCGAGATCGCCCAGGCCGCGATCACCCCGAACACGAGGTTGAGCGTGACCGAGATCGCGGCGATCAAGAGCGTCAGCTTGATGGCGGCGAGTGCCTCAGGCTCCGCCAGCGCCGCGAGATACGCGCCGACACCTTTCGAGAACGCCGACGCAAACACCACGACCAGCGGCAGCACGACGAAGACGCTGAGGAAGGTGATCGCGAGTGCGATGATGATGAAGCGGATCGGCCCGGGCTCGGTGCGCAGATTGTGCTGCGCCGTCCCCGGCTCCGCGCGCGCGATCTCGAGCCGCGGCGCCGGCGCCGCGACGCTGACATCGGTCGCGGGTGCGTAGGTCCGCAGTTGCGTGGTCGAGGTCACCAATCCCGTCTGCATCGACATCGCAAGACCTCAATGCACGGGGATGCGGGCTTGCGCCCAGCGCTGCAGCCGGTTGATCAGGAAGATGATCAGGAACGAGGCCACCAGCATCACGACCGCGATCGCGGTGGCATCGGCGTAGCGGAATTCGGACAGCCGGATCACGATCAACAGCGGCGCGATCTCGGAGACATTGGGCAGATTGCCGGCGATGAAGATCACCGAGCCGTATTCACCGATGGCGCGGGCAAAGGCCAGCGCAAAGCCGGTGAGCAGCGCCGGGATCAAACTCGGCAGGATGACGCGAAACACCGTGTGCCAGCGATTGGCGCCCAGGCTCGCCGCCGCCTCCTCGATCTCGGGATCGAGATCGATCAGCACCGGCTGCACCGTGCGCACCACGAACGGAATGCCGATGAAGATCATCGCGATGAAGATGCCGATCGGCGTGAACGCGACCTTGATGCCGAGCTCGGCGAGCGGCGCGCCGAGCCAGCCCTTCTGGGCGAACAGCTGCGTCAGCGCGACGCCGGCGACCGCCGTCGGCAAGGCAAACGGAACATCGACGATGGCGTCGAACAGCCGCCGGCCCGGAAAGCGATAACGCACCAGCGCCCAGACGATGACGGTGCCCATCACCAGGTTGACGCATGCGGCCGCAAACGAAAGCCCAAACGAAATCTTCAGGGCGTTCAGGGTGCGGCGGCTGGTGAGGATGCCCCAGAACTGGTCGAGGCTCAGCTCGAACGTCTTGAGGAACAGCGCGGCCAGCGGAATCAGGATGATAACGGACAGCCATGTCAGGGTCAGTCCCATGGTGAGACCGAACCCCGGCAGGGTACTGCGCCGTGCAACCGCTGTGCTCACATATCCCCCTGATAATCCGATCAGTTCTTGTAGATCTGATCGAAGATGCCGCCCTCGGCGAAGTGCTCCTTCTGGGCCTTGGTCCAACCACCAAAAACGTCGTCGATGGTGAAAAGTTCAACCTTGGCGAAGGATTTTTCGTACTCCTTGGCGATCTCGGGATCGCGCGGTCGGTACGAGTTGCGCGCGGCGATCTCCTGGCCTTCCTTGGTGTACCAGTACTTCAGATAGGCCTCGGCGACGGCGCGGGTGCCCTTCTTGTCGGCGACCTTGTCGACCACGGCGACCGGCGGCTCGGCCAGGATCGACTGCGCCGGGGCCACGATCTCGAACTTGTCCGCGCCGAATTCGCGAAGCGCCAGAAAGGCTTCGTTCTCCCACGCCAGCAGCACGTCGCCGACGCCGCGCTCGACGAAAGTCACGGTCGAGCCGCGCGCGCCGGTGTCGAGCACCGGCACGTTCTGATAGAGATCGGCGACGAACTTCTTCGCCTTGTCCGCGGAGCCGAACTTCTTCTGCGCATAGCCCCAGGCGGCGAGATAGTTCCAGCGCGCGCCGCCCGAGGTCTTCGGGTTCGGCGTGATGACGCTGACGCCGGGTTTAATCAAATCGTCCCAATCCTTGATGCCTTTGGGATTGCCCTTGCGCACCAGGAACACGATGGTCGAGGTGTAGGGCGAGGCGTTGAGCGGCAGCCGCTTCTGCCAGTCGGCCGCGATCAGGCCCTTGCCCGCGATCGCATCGATGTCATAGGCGAGCGCCAGCGTGACGACATCGGCCTGCAATCCGTCGATCACCGAGCGCGCCTGCGAGCCGGAGCCGCCATGCGACTGCTTGATCTCGACGCTCTTGCCGGTTTCCTTCTGATAGGCCGCGGCGAACGCCTTGTTGAAATCGACATAGAGCTCGCGGGTCGGATCATACGACACGTTCAGCAGCGAATAGTCGGCCGCAAAGGCCGAGCTCGCCCACAACAGTCCCGCGACCAGCGGCAGGATACGACGGATCATTTCGCTCTCCATTCAACCTGAGAAATGTCAGGGAACACGCAAGACATAACTCACGGCGAAGTGGTCTTAAGTCAACGAAACCGGTTTTCTTTGTTTTCGGCGGCGCAGCGCGCTTGTGCTACGAAGTTGCCGCACTGCGAAGGCTTTGTCGCGTCGCCAAATCGCGACGAAGGCTCATCGCGATCGAGCGCCCTGCTCCATACCCTATGACATCTTCATCGTATGGATGCCGCATTCCGTCTTGGCCCGGCCGCGCCAGCGGCCGTCGCGCGCATCCTCGCCGGCAGCGGACCGGCTGCTGCAAGGCATACACCCGACCGACTGATATCCCGATGCGACAAGTGGATGCGGCGGCAGCTTGCCGAGCGTGTAGATCGCCTCGATCTCCTCGCGCGAGACGTTGGCGAACGGATTGAATTTCAGCCTGACGCCGTCATCCTCGACAACCGGGATGTCGGCGCGGGCACCGCCCTGGAAACGCTTGCGGCCGTTGATCCAGCCGGCGAACGGCTTCAGCGCACGCGCCAGCGGCTCGACCTTGCGGATGCGGCAGCATGCGTCGGGATCGGTGAACCACAATTCGCGGTCCGGATCCTGGCGCGACAGCGCCTCCTCATCGGGCTTGATCGAACGCACGTCGGTGAGGCCGAGCGTTTCGACCAGCGTGTCACGATAAGCCAGCGTCTCCTCGAACAGCCAGCCGGTATCGAGAAACACCACCGGGATCGCCGGATCGACGTCCGCCATCACCTTGAGCAGCGCGGCGGACTCGGTGCCGAACGACGACACCAGCGCCACCTTCTCGCGGCCGAGCGTCTTGACCGCGGCTGCGATCACCTCGGCGGGTGATGCCGTGCGCAGCGCGCGATCGAGCGCATCGGCCGCTGGCAATGCGGCCGGCGCCACTGCGAGCTCTGGTGCGAGCGTGCTCACTGGCCGGCGCTCTCCGAGTGACGCAGCTGCATGCGGCGGTTGAGTGCGGTGACGCGGCCGTCGCCGGTCGGCTGGTAGAACACCGAATAGCGCTTCATAGTCGCGGCGAACGCGTCGGCGTCGGCGTCCTTCTTCACCTCGAAGGCGTCGAAGCCGGCGCGCGTCATGAACACGAACTGGTCGCGCAGGATCTGGCCGGTGGCGCGCAGTTCGCCGTCATAGCCGTAACGCTCGCGCAGCAGGCGCGCCTGGCTGTAGGCGCGGCCGTCGCGGAAGGTCGGAAACACCAGCGCGACCGAGGCCAGCCGATCGAGATGCGGCACGAGATCGTCGAGGTTACGGTTGTTCGGCCAGATCACCCCTAGCTTGCCGGGACGGCGCAGCAGCGCCTCCGGATCGGCGAGAAAGCGCGCGGCGCTCACCAGCACCGCGCCGTCGCCCGGCAGCTCGGCGCCGTCGGCGACATGCACGAACAGATCGGTGGTGATTCTTCCCTGCTTAACGAGTGGCATAGACCCGCTCCCTGATAGGCTCGACGCCCAGACGCTTCACCGTATCGACGAACAATTCCTCGGGACGGTCGCGCAGCGCGAGATAGGCTTCGACAATGTCTTCGATCACGTCGGCGACTTCCGCATAGGGAACGGCCGGGCCGATCAGCGTGCCCAACTGCGCGTTCTCGTCGGCGCGGCCGCCGATCGTGATCTGGTAGAATTCCTCGCCGTTCTTCTCGACGCCGAGAATGCCGATGTGGCCGACATGGTGATGGCCGCAGGCATTGATGCAGCCGGAGATGTTGATGTGCAGCCGGCCGATCAGGTCGGCGGTGTCGTGGTTGGCGAAACGACGCGTCAGCTCCTGCGCGATCGGGATCGAGCGCGCGTTGGCCAGCGAGCAGTAATCCAGCCCGGGGCAAGCGATGATGTCGGTGACGAGGTTGACGTTCGGCGTCGCGAGGCCGAGGCGGTCGAGCGCCTTGAACAGCTGCGGCAGGTCGCGCTTGGCGACGTGCGGCAGCGCCAGATTCTGCTCGTGGCCGACACGGATCTCGCCGAACGAATATTTGTCCGCGAGGTCGGCGACCGCGTCCATCTGCTCCGCGGTGGCGTCGCCCGGAGGGCCACCGACCGGCTTCAGCGACAGCGTCACGATCGAATAGCCCTGCACCTTGTGCGGCGCCACCGAGTTCTTGCGCCAGCGCTCGAACAGCGGATCATGCGCGGCCTGCTTCAGCTCGTCCGGCATGTGCGGCAGCTTCTCGTAAGGCGGATAGGAGAAGCGCGAGCGGACCTCCTCGATGGCGGCGTGATCGAGCGTCAGCCCGACATCGCCCATCGCCTTCCACTCCTCCTCGACTTCCCTGGCGAACTTCTCGATGCCGAGCTCGTGCACCAGGATCTTGATGCGCGCCTTGTAGATGTTGTCGCGGCGGCCGTACTGGTTGTAGACGCGCAGGATCGCCTCGACATAGCTCAGGATGTCGCGGCCGTGGACGAACGGCTTGATGGTCTTGGCGATGAACGGCGTGCGGCCGAGGCCGCCGCCGACCAGCACCTCGAAACCGGTCTCGCCGTCGGCGTTCTTGTGCAGCCGCAAGCCGATGTCGTGGATCTTGATCGCGGCACGATCGTGCTCGGATGCGGTGATCGCGATCTTGAACTTGCGCGGCAGGAACGAGAATTCCGGATGCAGCGTGGTGTGCTGGCGCAGGATCTCCGACCAGATGCGTGGATCCTCGATCTCGCCGGGCGCCACCCCTGCCCACTGGTCCGAGGTGACGTTGCGCATGTTGTTGCCGGAGGTCTGCATCGCGTGGATGCCCACTTCGGCGAGGTCGGCCAGCGCGTCGGGCAGCTCGGCGAGCTTGATCCAGTTGAACTGGATGTTCTGCCGCGTAGTGAAATGGCCGTAGCCGCGGTCGTAGCGGCGCGCGACATGGGCGAGCCGGCGCAGCTGCTTCGACGACAGCGTGCCGTAGGGGATCGCGACGCGGAACATGTAGGCGTGCAATTGCAGGTACACGCCGTTCTGCAAGCGCAGGATCTTGAATTCGTCCTCGGTGAGCTCGCCGGAAAGGCGGCGTTTCACCTGGTCGCGGAATTCCGAAACACGCTCGTTGATCAGCGTGCGGTCGAGTTCGTCATATGCATACATGATGGATGAGCCTTACGCCGGCACCTGGAGATCGATCGTGACGCCCTTGGCGCGGATGTGTTCGCGAAGATTGCCCGGCTTGAGCTTGCCGCCGTCCTTGAGCTCGACCGGCGCGATGTAGGGGCCGACCGCGCCGACATCGTCAGCGGCGGCTTCGGCCAAGAGAGCGCGCGCGTCGTCGGAGGTGCTGACGACGGCGGAATCGGACAGTTCGGTGGACCAGCCTTGCTTGGCGGTCCGGTACACCACGGCACCATCCCAGGTGCGGTTGGCGGTCACCACCGAGGGGCCCGTGATCCTGATTTTCTTCTGTTCAAGCGGAGAGGTCATTCGGCAGCTTTCAGCAGTTCGGAGAACATCTGGTTGGAGAAGAGTTGGGTGACGTTGGACCGGCTCCACGGCGCGGAATGCGCGACCACGTCGCCGATGATGAGAATGGCCGGACCGCCGTCGACCTGTTTGACCAGTTCGGGCAGCCGCGCCAGCGTGCCGACCGCGGCCTTGGCATCCGGCCGCGTCACGCGCGCGAACACGCCGACCGGCGTCTCCGGCGAGCGGCCCGCGGCGAGCATGCCTTCGCGGATCGAAGGCGCCGCGGTCATGCCCATATAGACGACGACGGTCATCTTCTTGTCCGTCAGCACCGACCAGTCGACGACCTCGGCATCGCGCGCCTTGTGCGCAGTGAGGAAAGTGATGCGCAGCGCCTCGTGCCTGAAGGTCAGCGGCACTTCGAATTGCGCGGCCGCGCCCAGACCGGCGGAGACGCCCGGAATGATGGAGTAAGCGACGCCGGCGTCGCGCAGCGCCTCGATCTCCTCGCCGCCGCGGCCAAAGATAAAGGGATCGCCGCCCTTCAGCCGCACCGCGCGCTGGCCCGACTGCGCGGCCTCGATCATCAGCGCATTGATGGCGTCCTGGCCGATGCCGGGCTTGCCGACACGGCGGCCGACCGGGATTCGCGTGGCATCGCGCCGGATGCGGTCGAGAACTTCGGATGACACCAATTCGTCATAGAACACGACGTCGGCATCCTGCAGCGCGCGCAACGCCTTCACCGTGAGCAGATCCGGATCGCCGGGACCGGCGCCGACCAGCGTCACGTGACCAATGGCTTTGCCTTCCGCGCTCGCGCCAGCGAATGCGGCGGGATCGGTGATCGCGTTCAGCGCTTGCTCGGCCTCGTCCTTGCGGC
This sequence comes from Bradyrhizobium sp. USDA 4503, assembly GCF_054055815.1. Taxonomy (NCBI): domain Bacteria; kingdom Pseudomonadati; phylum Pseudomonadota; class Alphaproteobacteria; order Hyphomicrobiales; family Nitrobacteraceae; genus Bradyrhizobium; species Bradyrhizobium sp. USDA 4503. The sequence continues at coordinate 6,693,272 of NZ_JBSRXS010000001.1, read as the reverse complement.
CGGCCAGCACCAGCGCGCCGATCGGGCCGTCGACAATGCGCTCCCAGAAGCGGCGACGCAGCGGAAACTCCTCGATGCGGGCGTGGATCGATTTGCGGACGCCGCCGATGAAGCCGGCGAGATCGCCGATCCGCGCCGGCAGCACCGCCTCGATCTTCTCGCGGATGCGGCGCGCGACCACCGGCGACGTGCCGCCGGTGCCGACCGCGACCACGACATCGCCGCGATCGACGATCGCCGGCATGATGAAGGTGGAATGCACGAGGTCGTCCATCACGTTGACCGGCAGGCCGATCGCCTTGGCGCGCACCGACATCGCAACACCGATCTCGCCTGCGCCGGCACAGAGGACGGCGATGACATCGGAGAGGTCGGCGGTGAGCGGATCGCCTTCGGCGCGCTCGATCCGCGCGGCGTCCTCCGCCGCGAGACCGGCAATGTCATGATCGCTGTCGGTCGCGTACCAGCGCACCGCGGCGCCGGCGGCTGCGAGCAGCCGCAACTTGGCGCGCGCGAGGTCGCCCGCTCCAACGAGCAGCACCTTGCCGCTTTGCAGATCCAGAAACACCGGCAGATATCGCATCAGACACTCGCTTCCCCAACTTGGGGGTTGACTGAAATTATTTTCTATTTATCTCTCGATCAAGGCCAGCAAAGAGAAAATTATTTCTTCTCTATTGCAGCGCAACTTTAGAATTTTCAACTCCACAGGCCAAGGCCAAGAGATGCATCTTCTCGACAACGAATCCGTCGCCGCCAGGACGCGGTCCGCAGCGCTTAGCAATGCATCTTCCGTGCCGGGGATTCCCGCCAATCAGGCGCCTCCGTCGATGGATCATCTCGACGAGCTGGAGGCGCAGAGCATCTACATTCTGCGCGAAGCGTTCGCCCGGCTGAAGAAGCTCGCGTTGCTGTGGTCGCTCGGCAAGGATTCCAACGTGATGATCTGGCTGGCGCGCAAGGCGTTCTTCGGCCGCGTCCCGTTCCCGGCATTGCACGTCGACACCGGCAAGAAATTTCCGGAGATGTACGCGTTCCGCGACCGCTTCGGAAAGGAATGGGATCTCGACCTGCGCGTCGAGCCCTGCCCGCCGATCGACAGCGTCGACCCGACCCTGCCGCCGGCCGCGCGTTCTGCCGCGCGCAAGACCGAGGGGTTGAAGCTCGCGCTTAACAAGTTCGGCTTTGACGGATTGATCGCCGGCATCCGCCGCGACGAGGAGGCCACCCGCGCCAAGGAGCGCGTGTTCTCGCCGCGCGGCCTCGAGGGCGAATGGGATGTCCGCGACCAGCCGCCGGAGTTCTGGGACCAGTTCAACGCCTCGCCGCCGCAGGGCGCGCATTTGCGCATCCATCCGATCCTGCATTGGACCGAGGCCGACATCTGGGCCTACACCAAGCGCGAGAATATTCCGATCATCCCGCTCTATCTCGCCAAGGACGGCAAGCGCTACCGCTCGCTGGGTGATGCCGACATCACCTTCCCGGTCGCATCCACCGCCTCCAACATCGACGAGATCCTCACCGAGCTCGACGGCACCAAGATCCCGGAGCGCGCCGGCCGTGCGCTCGACCACGAGACCGAGGATGCGTTCGAGCGGCTGCGCGTCGCCGGCTATCTCTGACCAACACTTCAAGCAACACCAAGCTTCGTGCGAGCGTTCCGATGAACATGATCCTTCCCACTGCCTCGATCTCGGCAACGCCCAACGGCACGACGCGGCCGCAGGTGCGCATCGTCATCGTCGGCCATGTCGATCACGGCAAGTCGACGCTGGTCGGGCGCCTGCTGCACGAGACCGGCAGCCTGCCCGACGGCAAGCTGGAAATGCTGAAGGCGGTGAGCGCGCGGCGCGGCATGCCGTTCGAGTGGTCGTTCCTGCTCGATGCGCTGCAGACCGAGCGCGACCAGGGCATCACCATCGACACCACCCAGATCCGCTTCCGCACCCGCTCGCGCGACGTCGTGCTGATCGACGCGCCCGGCCACGCAGAGTTCTTGCGCAACATGATCACCGGCGCCTCGCAGGCCGACGGCGCGGTGCTGATCATCGATGCGCTGGAAGGCGTGCGCGACCAGACCAGGCGGCACGGCTATCTCCTGCATCTGCTCGGCGTGAAGCAGGTCGCGGTCGTGGTCAACAAGATGGACCGCGTCGAGTTCAGCGCCGACCGCTTCAAGGAGATCAGCGACGAGATTTCCGCGCATCTGATCGGCCTCGGCGTGACCCCCACAGCCGTGATCCCGATCTCGGCGCGCGACGGCGACGGCGTTGCCGAACGCACGCCGCGGATCGACTGGTACAAGGGCGCGACCGTGGTCGAGGCGCTCGATGCGCTCGAGCCGGCACGCCCGCTGGCCGAGCTGCCGCTGCGGCTGCCGGTGCAGGCGATCTACAAGTTCGACGACCGCCGCATCGTGGCGGGCCGCATCGAGTCCGGCAGCCTGAAGGCCGGCGACGAGATCGTGATCATGCCGACCGGCAAGATCGCGCGGATCAAGACCGTCGAGAGCTGGCCGGTGACGCCGGTGAACGCCCCACAGGGCGCTGGGCGCTCGGTCGGCATCACGCTCGACCGCGAGCTGTTCCTTGAGCGCGGCGACATCATCGGACATTCCGGGCAGAGCCCGCGCGACACCCGCCGCATCCGCGCCCGGATCTTCTGGCTGCATGACAAGCCGCTGACCAAGGGCGAGCAGATCCTGATCCGGCTCGGCACCAAGGAAAGCCGCGCCACCGTGGTCGCGATCGAGAAGGCGGTCGATCCCGGCGCGCTGTCCAACGAAGAGAACACCGCGATCGCGCGCAACCATGTCGGCGAGATCGACATCTCGCTGGCGCAGCCGGTTGCAACCGATCCCTACACCGACAATCCGCGCACCGGCCGCCTCGTGATCGAGGTCAACGGCCGTATCGCCGGCGGCGGTCTCGTGCTGTCGGTCGACGCCGGCCGGCCGGCGGTGCCGGTCGATATCGTGCCGGTGGAGTCCGCGCTGCGGCCGGACGAGCGCTCGGCGCGCTATCACCACAACGGCGCAGTGGTCTGGCTGACCGGCCTGCCCGGCTCGGGCAAGTCGACCCTGGCGCGGGCGCTGGAACGGCGCCTGTTCGGCAATGGCGGCTCGCCGATCCTGCTCGATGGCGACACGCTGCGTGCCGGGCTGAACGGCGATCTCGGCTTCTCGCCGCAGGACCGCGCTGAAAACATCCGCCGCCTCGCCGAAGTCGCGACCCATCTGGCGCGCAACGGCCATATCGCCATCGTCGCCGCGGTGTCGCCATCGACCGCCGACCGTGCGGCAGCTCGCCGCATCGCCGACAGCGCATTCCGCGAGATCTATGTCGCAACGCCTGCCGAGGTCTGCGAGACCCGCGATCCGAAGGGCCATTACGCCAAGGCGCGCTCCGGCGGATTGCCGTCTTTCACCGGCATCACCAATGACTACCAGCCGCCGACCGGCAACGAACTGACCATCGACACCTCGAACCGCTCGGTCAGCGATGCCACCGACGAGATCGAGCGGATGCTGGCCACGACCGGCATCCTGTTCGACGAAGTGACCGACCTCGCGGCGAATATTTAGCTTCTCTTGCTGTCATCGCGCGGCTTGTTGTCCAGGCGATCCAGTATTCCAGAGACAGCAATTATCGAGCCGATAGGCCGCGGCGTACCGGATGCCCCGCTTGCAGCGGGGCAGACGGCGGTGTTGAGGCCTATTCGGCCGCGCGGCTTGCGGCCCCGTGCCGTACCATCCCAGGCGATTGCCCGGTAACACGCTTGAACGCGCGGCTGAACGCCGCCTGTGACGCATAGCCAAGCCGCTGCGCGATCACATCGATCGGCTGGCGTTCATGCTTGATCCACTGTGTCGCGAGACGCATGCGCAGCTCGGCAAGATAGCGCAGCGGCGATTGCCCGGTCATGGCCTGGAAGCGCTCGGCGAACAGCGAACGCGAGCAACCCGCCTCCGCCGCCAATTCAGCAACAGTCCAGTTGCGGCCGGGCGCGCGATGCAGCGCGCCGATCGCGCGGCCGAGACGCGGATCACGCAAGGCCTCGAACCAGCCCATGGCGTTGTCGCCGCCGCATTCGACCCAGCCACGCACGATCGACGCGGCGAGCACATCGGCGAGCCGCGCCATCACGCCGACGGAGCCGGCCCGCGGCGTGCAGGTCTCCCGCTCCATGGCCTTCAGCATCGGTTCGATTTCCGGCTGGCGCGCAAGCAACGTGTCGGCCCGCATCACCTCCGGCATCAGCGCGATCAGCGGGCGCATGCCGCCAAGATCGAAATTCATGCAGGCACTGAAGACCAGGACCGACTCGTCCTGCGGGCATCCTTCAGGGCAGGCCGATGTCACATCGACATTGCCGCACAGCGTCTCGGTCTCGAAACGCTCGACGTCGCAACTCGGCTCATCCGGGGCCGAGACAAGATCATGCGCGCCGCCGCGCGGCAGGAAAATCGCGTCACCGCATCCAAGGGGAAGCAGCGTCGCATCAGCGTAGCGCAGAAGTGCCGTGCCATGTGCAACGAAGTGGAATTGCGCGCGTCCGTACGGCGTTTCGAACCGAAACCCGAAGGGCGCCCGCGTCTCGATCCGACGGTAGTGAACGCCCTCAAGCCGCATGCCGAGCAGCAACTCGCTCACCAGATCGACGGCGGCGTCGGTCGTATCGGCGGTGGACGATCTGGACGAATGATCAAACATTGAAGCGTTTATGGCATAGATCGTCCAAAACCTCCAGCCTATGTCTGCGGCGGTGCAACATAGATGGAAGGTTCGGCCAATGGATCAAGAAGTGGACCCCGCTCTGGCGCACGCCGATGCCGTTGCGCTGATGCCGGGCGACGCCGCGCTCAAGGTTGGTGACAAGCCGGCCTCACCGGAAAGGCCCGCCTGGGGCGCCGTCGCGGCCATGATGCTGGGCGTCACCGCACTTCTGACGGCCGAGTTCCTGCCGTCCGGTCTGTTGACGCCGATGGCGCGCGATCTCGGTGTGAGTCCGGGCCTCGCCGGTCAGGCCGTGACCGCGACCTCGCTGGCCGGGCTGGTCGGAGCATTGTTCACGCCGACACTGACGCGCAGGTTCAACCGAAAGCCGGTGCTGCTCAGCTTTTCGATTCTCCTGGTGATCTCCAATCTGCTGGTGGCGCTGGCGCCGAGCATCACGTTCCTGCTGGCGGCGCGGATCGTGCTCGGCCTTGCCATCGGCGGGTTTTGGGCGATGGCGGCAGCGACGACGATCAGGCTGGTGCCGCCGTCGCTGGTTGCCCGGGCCTTGTCGATCGTGATGAGCGGCATTCCCGCCGCGATGATCATTGCCGTTCCGCTCGGCAGCTATCTCGGCGAGGTGGCGAGCTGGCGCTCCGTGTTCCTGCTCGCGACGGCATTGGGCGCAGCGGTATTCGTCATCCAGGCACTTGCTCTGCCGCGTTTGGCTCCAAGGGGAGAAGCCGGGCTCGACACCCTGATCGACATCCTGACACGGCCGGGGATCGGCGCCGGCATCTTGGCGGCAACGTTGGTCTTCACCGGACACTTCGGCTATTTCGGCTATATCCGTCCATTCCTTGAGAGCGTGACGGGGCTGGGCGCCGCCGGAGTTGCGGCGACCTTGCTTGCCTTCGGCGTCGCCAACTACCTCGGCTCGTTCGCGAGCGGGCTGATGGCCGAGCGCAAACTCAAGCTCACGCTGATCGCGATGCCGCTGGCGATCAGCGTGATCGGTCTGTTGCTCTCGGTCTTTGGCAAGGACGTCATTCCAGCTCTGGTGCTGGTCGCACTCTGGGGATTTGCCTTTAGTGGCGTACCGGTCGCGACCACGACATGGATCACCCGCATGGTGCCCGACGAGACCGAGAGCGGGACCGGACTGACCGTGGCCTCGATCTTCCTCGGCATCACCATGGGCGCGGCCGGCGGCGGGCTGGTGCTTGATCTGATGGGCGCAGCCGCTGTGTTCGTAGCGGGCGCAATTCCCCTGGTGCTCGCTGCATTGCTCATCGCCAGCAAGGTACGCACCGGGGCGCCCTGACGGGTCTTTCCGGGAGCGGACCCCGGCGTTTGGAAGATTCAGGGTGGCCGCCCGCGTGACGATGCAGCGTGGGGCCGGAAAGGGGGCCTTCTCAGAACCGGGACTTTAGGGCTAAAAGGGCCGTGAACGCGGCCCTTTGGCGCGTTTTTTGCTGATTTCTCTGGAAAACAGCTCCTAAACGCCCCATTTCTTTGAGAAAGCCCATCATGACTCGTGTCGATGCCCATGGATTGAAGATTGCCCCTGTCCTGTTCGATTTCATCGCCAAGGAGGCGACGCCGAAAACCGGGATCGCCCCGGATGCGTTCTGGGCCGGACTTGCCGCCATCATCCAGAAGCTCGGACCGAAGAACCGCGAGTTGCTCGCGGTCCGCGACACGCTGCAGGCCAAGATCGACGACTGGCATCGCGCCAACAGGGGCAAGGCGTTCGACATCAACGCCTACACCGCGTTCCTCAAGGACATCGGCTACCTGCTGCCCGAGCCCGCGACCCACAAGGTCGAGACATCAAATGTCGATGAGGAAATCGGCAAGATCTGCGGCCCGCAGCTGGTGGTGCCGCTCACCAACGCCCGCTACGCGCTGAACGCCGCCAACGCGCGCTGGGGTTCGCTGTACGACGCGTTCTACGGCACCGACGCGATCCCGCACGATCCGAGCGAGGCTGGCCGTGGCTACAACAAGGCCCGCGGCGACAAGGTGATCGCGAAGGCGAAGGCGTTCCTCGACGCCGCCGTGCCGCTTGCGACCGGAAGCCACACCGACGTCACCTCCTACGCCGTGATCGCGGGCAAGCTCTCGGTCAAGCTGAAGAGCGGCAACTCGACCGCGCTGAAGAACGCCGCCCAGTTCGCCGGCTATCAGGGCGACGCCGCTCAGCCTTCCGCGATCCTGCTCGTCAACAACGGCATGCATGTCGAGGTCAAGATCGACCGCAACAACGTGATCGGCAAGGATGACCCGGCCGGCGTCGCCGACATGATCCTGGAATCGGCGGTCTCCACCATTCTCGACATGGAGGACTCGGTCGCTGCCGTCGACGCCGAGGACAAGGTGCTGGTCTATCGCAACACGCTCGGCCTGATGAACGGCACGCTGTCGGCCGATTTCGAGAAGGGCGGCAAGACGCTGACCCGCTCGCTCAATGCCGACCGCGTCTACAAGAAGCCCGACGGCAGCGAGCTGAAGCTGCACGGCCGCAGCCTGCTGTTGATGCGCAATGTTGGCCACCACATGTTCACCGACGCCGTGCTCGACGCCAAGGGCGAGGAAATCCCGGAAGGCATCCTGGATGCCGCGGTCGCCGGCCTGCTCGCGATCCACGACCTCAAGGGCAATTCCAAGGTCAGGAACAGCCGCACCGGCTCGGCCTATATCGTCAAGCCGAAGATGCACGGGCCCGACGAGGTGACGCTGACCTGCGACCTGTTCGCCGAGGTGGAAAAGATGCTCGGCCTGCCGGAGAACACGCTGAAGGTCGGCATCATGGACGAGGAGCGCCGCACCACGGTCAACCTCAAGGCCTGCATCCAGCGCGCCTCCAAGCGCATCATGTTCATCAACACCGGCTTCCTCGACCGTACCGGCGACGAGATCCACACCTCGATGGAGGCGGGTCCGATGATCCGCAAGAACGACATGAAGGCCCAGCCGTGGATCAGGGCCTATGAGGATTGGAACGTCGACAACGGCCTGATCGACGGCCTGCCCGGCCATGCCCAGATCGGCAAGGGCATGTGGGCCGCCCCCGACAAGATGGCCGACATGCTGGTGCAGAAGATCGGCCATCCGCAGGCCGGTGCCACCACCGCCTGGGTGCCGTCGCCGACCGCGGCCACGCTGCACGCGCTGCACTATCACCAGGTCAATGTGATCGCCCGCCAGCAGGAGCTCGCCAAGGGTGGGCCGCGTGCCAAGCTCTCCGACATCCTCACCATTCCGGTGTCGCAGTCGAACTGGGCGCCCGACGATGTGAAGCAGGAGATCGACAACAACTGCCAGGGCATCCTGGGCTACGTCGTGCGCTGGATCGACCAGGGCGTCGGCTGCTCCAAGGTGCCCGACATCCACGATGTCGGGCTGATGGAAGACCGCGCCACGCTGCGCATCTCGAGCCAGCACCTCGCGAACTGGCTGCATCAGGGCGTCATCACCAGGGACCAGGTGATGGAGTCGCTGAAGCGCATGGCTGTCGTCGTCGACAAGCAGAACGCCGGCGATTCGCTCTACAAACCGATGGCGCCCGCGTTCGATGGCACCGCCTTCAAGGCCGCCTGCGACCTGATCTTTGAGGGCCGCACGCAGCCGAACGGCTATACCGAATACATCCTCACCGCGCGCCGCCGCGAGGCCAAGGCCGCGGGCTGATCTGCAAGCGATCGCAACGACAAGCAAAAGCCCCGGCGATAAGCCGGGGCTTTTTTGTTGGCGCCGCAAGTGACGCCGGAATAGCCGGATGCGATCGCCTGCCGTCGCAGGGGCGCACTGCCAAATTATCGAAAACAACCCCATGCAAAGGTGCCGGCGGATACGGCGACTTGACTCGTCGGGCAAATCAGCTCTACATTTCCATTATCCCGAAATCGTGCAGACGCCCTCGCCGTGTCACCCCCCGCTCATGCATGCGCGGGTGACGACACCGAGAAGCTGTTTGACAACTTGAATCACGACCGCCGCCATCGTCGTCCTTGCCTAGTGCGCAATTGCGCACCAGGCAGGGACGACGATGAGGATGGTTGCGCTTCGCTCCTCGCAATGACGGATCTAGAACACCGCCAGATACTTCAGCAGCGAGATGATGCCGATGATGATGACGACGGCGCGCGCGATCTGCTTGGCGCGGCCGTCGAGCGGCAGCATGTTGATGAGATAAAGAACGAGAATAACGACAAGGAAGGTGACGAGTACGCCGACGAGCATGCGGAGCCCCCTGATGGCATCGGTGAATGTGCTGTTCGCCCTTTGCTAACGTGCAGGAGGCAGGCCGGTTCCGCGCCAGGAACCGAAGGCGGCCGCCCGCGTGTGATCGACGCTACTCGCGCGCCACCACCGCCGGCCGGCCATATTTGGCGCGGATGCGATCCGGCGCCGGCGTGAAGTTGAGCTGCGCGCCGCGCCGGTCCGGACGGCTCACCGACATCAGCCCGTCCTTGCCGGCGACGATGTCGCCCTTGCGCAAGGTCGGATCGTCCTCGATTTTCACCGCGGCGAGGCCGACAGAGTCCTTGCCGTTGCAGGTGCAGCCCGAGACCAGCTCGTCGCGATAGCGGAACGCGTTCGGCAGCTCGGAATACGGCTTGCCGTCTTCCGTCGCGGCGTTGTCGATATTGCCGCCATAGACCACTTCGGTCGCGCTCGCCGGACAGAAGCTGTTGCAGCTTTCCGCCTTGCTCTGGTTGCCGGTCGACGCAAGCGGGAAATAGCGGCCGTCGCAGGTCCGCACGCAATAGGCCTGGCCGACGTCATAGCGTGGACGGCGCTCGACCCGCGGCATCATAGGCGGCCCATCGTCGAACGGCATCCGAATCATCGGCGGGCGGCCATGCATGAAGCCGCCGAACAGTTGCGAGAAGAAATCCTGGGCTTGCGCCGCAGGCGCAAGGGACAGGCCAAGCACTGCCGCGGTCCCGAACGCCCACCGCCTGGAGTATCGCGTCACCATCACCGGCCCTCAGTACAACATCGATCGTCAGTACAACGAGGAAGCCGTCGGGATGTTCATCGCCTGACGCCCGGACGGCAGCGTCGCCGCCGCGGGGCGCGGCCGCGCCGCGGCCGGCCGGACCGAGATCTGCGTCGTGGTCGGGCCGATCTCGCGCGCGGCGAGGTGCGGCGCGTTCTTCGGCAGCACCACGACCCTGGTGCCGACATCGACCCGGCTGAACAGGTCGGAAACGTCTTCATTGGTCAGGCGGATGCAGCCGGACGAGACGAACTTGCCGATCGTCGAGGGATCGTTGGTGCCGTGGATGCGGTATTCGCTGGAGCCGAGATACATCGCGCGCGCACCGAGCGGGTTGCCCGGGCCGCCGGCCATGAAGCGCGGCAGATAGGGCTGGCGCCTGATCATCTCGGCCGGCGGATGCCAGTCCGGCCATTCGGCCTTGCGGCTGATGGTCTGTGTGCCGGCCCAGGTGAAGCCCTCGCGGCCGACGCCGACGCCGTAGCGGATCGCTCGGCCGCCGCCGAGCACGTAATAGAGTGCGGTGTTGCCGGTATCGATGATGATGGTGCCGGGCGCCTCAGTCGTATTGAGCGCGACGGTGGTCCGGCGCAGCCGCCGCTCCGGCAGCGCGCCGTCCTCGCCGGCCCCACTCGAGGGGTCGTTCATCACCTCGTCGGCGGGAAATGCGCCCGGCTGCGTCGGCGCATAGCCGAGCGCGGAAGAACGGACCTGGGCGCTGGCCGACGTGGCGACAACAAACGGCGTCGCAAACAGGACGCTGGCGAAGGCAAGGGTGCGGGCAAGGGTGCGCGCGGCGCGCGACGCAAGCCGGCGGCTGGAAACAGACTGCTGTGTCATGTGCTGCCCCTGGACGGGATGCGCATCGTGGTGATGCGATGCCGGACCAACGCGCATGGCCGCGAGTCGGTTCCGCCGCGAATCGTCCCGAAGCTGCGACTGTCAACCCGTCACGTCTCACGAACGCGCGACGGAACTTTCCGAGGAGCGGCCCGTTGTCATCGCGCCATTCGACGCGCGGGGCGACCACGCGACGGGTTTGTTCGTCCTCACGCGGGAGGAGTTCGGTGCGCGCCTTTCCAAGTGAAGACCTGCTTGGCAAAGCGCCCGAAGGCACGCCAGTCCCCGACAGCAAGATCGAACTGCCGCCGGTTGTCAGCCGCGCCGAGGCCGTCGCTTTCGCATTGATGGCCCTGCTGGTTATCGTCATTGTCGCGGTGCTCTATTTCGCACGCGCCTTCTTCCTCCCGATCACCATGGCCTTCATCGTCGGCACCATGCTGTCGCCGGCGGCGAGCATGCTCGAACGCTATCGGATTCCGCGCGCGCTCGGCGCGGTCGTCATCGTGATCGCGGTCGGCGCCGCCGTCAGCTTCATGGTCGGGCTTATTGCCTCGCCGGTGATGGAGTGGAGCTCGCGGCTGCCCGAGCTCGGCGCGATCCTGAAGGAGAAGCTGCACGTGTTCGACCGGCCGCTCGCGCTGTGGCAGGAATTGCAGACCATGGTCGGCGGCTCCGATACGCTGGCCACGCTCCAACTGCCGAAATTCGAATGGGTGCAGCCGACGCTGGAATTCCTGTCGCCGACCTTCGCCGAATTCCTGCTGTTCATCGCGACCCTGATCCTGTTCATCGCAAGCTGGAAGGATCTGCGCCGCGCACTGGTGATGGCATTCAGCGAACGCACGGCGCGACTGCGTACGCTGCGCATCCTCAACGAGGTCGAGACCCATCTCGGCAATTATCTTCTGATGGTGACCATGATCAATGTCGGCGTGGGCATCGTCACCGGCGCGATCTGCGCAGCAACGGGCATGCCAAATCCGGCTGGGCTCGGTGCGCTCGCCGCCACGCTGAACTTCGTTCCGATCATCGGGCCGATCGCGATGTTTGTCGTGCTGGTCGCGGTCGGCATCATCGCCTCGCCGACCATCGGCGCCGGGCTGATCGCGCCGGCCTGCTTTGCCGTCGTGACCTTCATGGAAGGACATTTCGTCACGCCGACGATCGTCGGCCGCAGACTGTCGCTGAACGCGCTCGCAGTCTTCCTGGCGCTGGCGTTCTGGACCTGGCTATGGGGCCCGATGGGCGCCTTCCTGTCGTCGCCGCTCCTGATCGTGGCACTGATCGTCAAGGAGCATTTGATGCCGGTCAATTCGCCGCAGCTGCCGGAGGAGTAGTGTCCCGAATCCGAAGTTCGCATCATTTGCCGTACCTTCGGCGCGAACTTCGGATTCGATAAGGACACTAGCAAACTTATGATTCTAGTGTGCTTTATGAATGCGAAGTTCGTGAAAGTGGCTGGCGCGAAATCGCACGACCTTCGCATTCAGCACACTAGCAAGGCGTTCTCGAGCGAAGCCGGCACCGTTTGAAAGCCCGGTTTCACGGCTGGAACCATGCACCGCGCGGCGCGTTTTTGCTCCAGCACGCAAGTTCTCCGGGAGCTTTTCGATGTCGAGCACGGACAGCGCATTTGGGATCAAGAACATGACGGACAAAGCGACCTACGAACGCCTTGAAAAGGATGTCACCGCCGTGAAGAACGATATCGCCGCCCTCACCGAACAGATCACCGACGCGCTGAACTCGTTTGCCAACAACGCGGGCAAGCAGGCCCGCCGCCGCTACAAGGATGCGCGCGCCAGTGCGGAAGATACACTCGACGACATGTCGGAGCGCGGCAGCGCGATGATGGGCGCGGCGCAGGATGCCGCATCCTCGATCGAGGAATCGCTGGAAGATATGATCACGCAGCGGCCGCTGGCGACGGTCGGCCTTGCGCTCGGTCTCGGCTTCCTGATCGGCGTCACCTGGCGTCGCTAGGCAATCTGCGGTCTCCGGGGGATGAGCCCCATGGTGGCGATCACGCGGAAACCACCCCTCTGGATGCGATGGCGGCGCTGGCGCGCCGCCGCCGCGTTTGTCGACGCGCTCTTCAGGGCAAGGTTCGAGGCAAGATTCAGGGCAAGATTCAGGGCAGGGCCGGTCGATGCTTCAGCGGCTGATCAATGACGTCAAGGATTCCACCGGCAACGCGCTGCGGCTGACGTCGCTGGCCGCAGCCGCCGCGATCGCGCTGTTCATCACCATCGGCTTTCTGTGCGCCGCCGCCTTCGTCTACGTGCTGCAGCACTACGGGCCGGTGGAAGCGTGCCTCGCCGGCGCCGCGCTGTTCCTTGTCGTCACGCTGATCACCGCCAGCGTCTACATCGTGCGCAAGCGCGAGATGCGCCGCCGCGCCGAGAAGGCGGCAAAGGCCGCCGCGGCCAATGTGTTTGCCGATCCGGTGGTGGTCGCCACTGGCCTGCAGATCGTGCGGGCCATCGGGGCGAAGCGGCTCATCCCGATCCTGGCGATCGGCGGCCTCGCACTTGGCCTGATGGCAGGCCGCAGCGCTGCCAGCGGCGGCGAGGCGGACGAGGAGGAATAGCCTGCGTTGCCCGGTAAGGTGCAAACCGCAACCGACGATGTCATCGCCCCGGGCTGAACATCAAGCCGGGCGATGACGCCGTCGATATTAGACGACTGTGCGCCCTTTTCAGGTCACGCAGCGGCCGGGCTGCAGCAGCTTGGCCACTTCGGTCAGCACGCTGACCACGGGCTCGCAGGCCACCTTGCGGGTGTCGCCGGGCCGTGCCCGAGCCGGCACCGCGGGGCGATGGCGCGCCTCTTCCTTGGCCACGGGGACGCGGACCAGCACCGACGTATCGGGAAGCCGCTCGACCTTCAGCGCAACGGTCCGGCTCGGCAGGCCGATGACCGGAACCGTGGAACGGTCGGTCTTGGCGGCGCGATTGACGGCGCTCTCCGGCGCCAGTGCGGTGGTGACCTGCTGGCGGCCGATGAGATCGTGGCCAGATGCCAGCTGGACGGCGCCAAGCGTCAGCCCAGCCGCCAGCGCAGCGAAAATTCCCATCTGAATCTTTGACATGGTGATGTCCCTCGCCCCATGGAAATTCGCTCGACGATCCCTTGGCGATCCCGGACACAACGCGAACGAAACCCGCGGGGTTCTCGCGTCCGGCCATCACTTAACCGTGTACGAAAATATTTTCGCTTGTGCGGAACGACTCAGGGGGTCTGCGAGTCTTTGGAAGAGCCGGTTATTCCCCCTGCCCCATTGACCGGCGACGTAGGGCGCGACCGTGGTGATGCCGGTCGCGCCCTGCTCTTTTCTGGTGTGCCGCAAACGATGCGTCAGCCGGCCTGTCGCTCACCGGTCGCAATCGAAAAATCTGAAACCAATGGCCCGGTCCTCCCACTCGCGAGAGGACCGTCCGCGTCAGGCATTGTCGTTCGATGGCATGTCCTGGGATCGAACAACCGTCACTTCACGGCAGGACGGGCAACGACCGACGTGAAACTTGATTCCGGTTGTCTGGTCGTCGACGAGCATCAATTCGCTCAAGGGCTCACCGCATTTGCAGGTGACCGTTTTCTGATCGGCAAAGTACATCTGACGTCCTCCATAAGCCTGGAGATTTCTCGTCTTCGGGGCGAGCTTGTTTGCGCCGTGCTCGCCCCCTCGCTTCCGCTCCTTCTCGGTCGATCAGATCCGGGCCATCCGGATTGGTGGGTGTGACTCCAAGCGCTTATTTCGAAGCGGATTTCGTCTTCCGTAACTCCGCAGCTTCGCGCGCCTGCCGTTCGGCCTTGAGGCGCTGGAAGTTGTCGTAGAACGCCTTCTCGTTGGCGCGATGCTCCTTCATCGCCTGCGATGCATCTTGCTGACGCTGCGCATCACGGTCCTTGCGCTGCTGGGGAGTAAGATTCATGCGACCTCCGACTAAGCTCTTGAATCAACGCTGGATTCAACGCACGAGGCCGGAAAAGGTTGCACCTTGGCAAGCAACTGGATCTATTTGCGCAGGCTCGCCCAGACGCCGCCGAGGATCAAAAGGCCGCCAACCAGATGGATCAGCTTCGGCGGCTCGCCAAGGATGATCCAGGACAGCAGCGCGCTCGCGATCGGTGCGACGTAGAGCACCAGCGAGCTCCGCACCGAGCCGAATCTCGCGCCGAGCCAGGCGAAGCCGGCATAGGCGATCAGGCCGGGCACGAGGCCGGCGAAGACATAGGCCTCGAACGCCCGGGTGTTGAACACCTCCGCCGGCATGGCCCACATCTCCCGGAGCGCCTGCGGCAGCGAGCACAGCGCGCCGGCCGCCGAGAACAGGCTGACCCGAGCCAGCAGCGAGGCGCGCGGCGCGACGCGCGACTGCAGCAGCGTGTAGCCGGACCAGCCGAGCATCGCGCACACCACCAGGAGATCGCCCCAGGCCGCGCTCGATTGCGTCAGCGTTTCCAGATGACCGCCCGAGACGATCAGGAGCGCGCCGCCGAGCGCCAGCGCCGTGCCGAGCCATTGCAGCGGACCAATATGCTCGATGCCGAGCGCCGCCGAGATCAGCAGCACCATGATCGGCGACAGCGCGAAGATCAGCGCGATGTGGATCGCCGTGGTCGTGATGCCGGCGATGTAGACCGGGCCGCCGCACAGGAACATGCCGAGGAAGCCGGCGGCGAAGATCGGCCAGAGGTTCTGCGCCAGCGGGATCTTGCCGTCGCGGATCGCTGCGATCGCAAACGGCGCGAGGCCGATGGCGATGATGCTCCAGCGGAAGAAGGCCAGCGAAAACGGCGGCACCGAGCCGGCAAGCCCGCGCGCCAGAACCTGGTTGGAGGCCTGCCCGACCGCGACCAGTATGAAGCCGGTCAGCGCGACCGCGTCCTCCCAGCCCTTGGTAGGGCGGCTGACCTGCGCCTTCGGCGGCTCCGCATCCATGACACCGCCCCCTCAGCCGGCGCGCGATCGGCTCACACGTCCGCTACTGCTCGGCCGCCTCGCGCTCCATGTCGCGGCCGGCGAGATCCTCGCCCTGCATGTTGGCGTATTCGCGCGCCATCTCGCGCATCAGGAATTTGGCAGGGACGTCATGATAGCTGCCGTGGTCGTTGACATACTGCATGTAGGCGCGCCCTTCGCCGTCGAATGGATGCAGCAGCGCGTCGGCATGGCCGTCGAAATCGAGCGGTTTGACGCCGAGCTTCGCGCACAGCGTGTCGTTGAAGGTCGGGGTCGCCTTGCGCCAGGCGTCATCGACGAACACTTCGGTGAAGCCGTGCCAGGTGAACAGGTCCGAGCCCATGCTCTGGCGCAGCTTCTCGGTGGTGAGATGGTTGCGCACATCGGCGAAGCCGACACGCGCCGGGATGCCGTGGACCCGGCAGGCCGCGGCATAGAGCGCAGCCTTGCCGACGCAGTAGCCGTTGCCGGCGGCGAGCACGCTGGAGGCCCGGTAGCTCTCGGGCGAGCGCATGCTGACATAGGGGTTGTAGCGGATGCTGTCGCGCACCGCGGTGTAGAGCCGGCGCGCCTTGTCGCGCGCGCTGGCGTCGGACGGAACGGCGGCGCGGGCGAACGCCTCGACGGCGGGATGGTCGCTGTCGACATATTCGCCGGGGTCGGTGTAGAGGCGGCTGATCGTATCGGGGAGATGCTCGGTCATGGCGCGAGCTTAGCAAGCCATGTGCGCAGTTCAATGCAGCACGTGCAGCCCGTCCCGCAGCCCTGCCCCGCTCCGATTGAATCGAAACGGGGCTCTGGATTTTAGTTTTGACGCGTTTTCTTCAGGCGAACCGGTGCCCACGTCGCTCGAAAACGCGCTAAAGCGCGATGAGATTAGGTTGAATAATCATCGCGTTTTAGCTCCTTGTTTGAGCATGATCTTCTCGGAAAACCGCTTCGCACTTTTCCGGATCATGCTTTAGTTCTTGAAGTGTTCGTCCAACTGCGGCGGCGGGTAGCTGCGCCGCCTCGCCTTGAAATATTCACGTGCGAAATGGATGCCGATCCCGATCAGGAACGGCGGCGCAAGCGCGGCGGCGATCATCAGCGCGGTGATCGACTTCGGCGTCAGGATGTCCAGCACCATCGACGCCAGCAGCCACAGCGTGGCAGCAATCACTGCGACGTCGATATGCTTCATTCCCCGGTCTTTCCCTTGGTTCCTGGCTGCCATCCGGGTTCCATCCTACCGGCTGGTCCCGGACGCGCCAAGGATTCCGGGCGGCGGACGGTACCTCCCGCCCTTCACTTTCATGTTTGGAACGGCGCTTGCGCCGGCCACGTTGGTGCAGAAGTCCTGGATCCAGGATCAAATCTTGATCCGGATCCGCCGAGCACGGAGGCCGCGATGGGCAACTCCAGTGACATCCACAGCGGCGTCGACCATCCCGCCAGCCGGAACGGCGTCAACGATCCCGTCGACGGCGTCGACGTGAAGCGAACCTTCAACGACAACCAGACGCCGCACGAACGTGCGCAATGGGCCGCCGATGTGCGCGCCGACGCCACGCCGAAGCGCGGCGAGCCGTTCCTGCCCGAAGCGCTGCGACGGCCGCCGACCGCACCGCTCAATCCACGCACCGGCCGCCGCGCCACTGACTAGGCTGTGAACGCCCGCACCAGCAGCAGGCCGCCGAACAGCGCGAAAATCGAGAGCGCGACGGAGGCCGCGATGTAGGTGCCGGCCGACCATAGCTCGCCGCGCTGCATCAGCACGATCGCATCGAGCGAGAAGGTCGAGAAGGTGGTGAAGCCGCCGCAAATGCCGACGGTGAGAAACACCCGCATCGCCTGGCTGGCATTCCAGCTCAGCGCGAACGCCTCCGCGAAGGCGCCGATCAGGAATGAACCCACGATGTTGATCACCAGCGTGCCCCAGGGAAATTCCGTACCGACAAGGCGCCCCGCGCCGATCGCCACCAGATAGCGCGCGACCGATCCCAGCGAACCGCCGATCGCGACCGCCGCCAACAACTGAACGTTCAATGCTCCACCTTTCCGGCTCGCCATTCGACGAAGCCCGCCACCAACCCAAGCACGAAGGTCGGCGCGACCAGCTCGCCCGGCGCGCCGACCAGCAGGGCGACGACACCGACGAGCCAGATCGACCCGACCAGCGACAATGCGATTGAGAGTGAACCAGGAAGACCCGCCATGCGCTGTCCCTTCTCATTCGCGGGACACGGCGGGTCGGCGGTGGCGCATGCTCCTACCGACGCTGTCGCGCCCGGTAGGAGTCATCAGCCTTGCGGCGGTTATCGGGGAACTCCATCCCCATCAACATGGGAATGGTAGGCGGGCGGAGCGGCGGGAGCAAGTGGGCCGTTCCGCCGTTTCGCTTCTCGGCTCAGCCGGCCGTCGACAGCATCGCGTTCAATTCGACGGCTGTCCGCAGTTGCTCGATGCGCGCGACGATCTGCTCGCGTTCGGCACCGCGCGGCAATTGCGCGAGCCGGCTTTCAAGTCGCACGCGGTGTTCCTCGAGGCGCTGCTCGAATGTGTGGGGTTCAGATCGCTTCCGCTTTTGAATCGTCCTCTGCATTATCGACCTTTGGCGGTTGAAGACCGGGGCTGTTGGCCCAGCGGTCCAGTTGCTCGATGACTTTCGCGTGGCTCGGACGCCGCGGTTTCGGGGCTTCCGGCTCCTCGGATAGCTTGCGGGGAAGCTTGACGTGGTTGGTCATGGCATCTCTCCAGCAGCATAACGAGATGGGTGGTCGGACCGTTCCTTTATTTTTATCCAAGCTATTGATTTCATTTGGAAAATTTACTCAATCAACGTTCTTAACTCAACCGATGGAACCCCACGCGAGTTTGGCGGTTTAGCAAATCACTCAACAAGCTAAGTCTGGGTGTTTTGCGATGAATGAGCTTCGCGCCGAACGGCTTCAGGTCATGCTGTCGCCAGAGGAGTTGGCAGCCCTCGACGATTTCCGCTTCAAGCACCGTATGCCGACCCGCGCCGCGGCGGTCCGCGAGTTGCTCAAGCTCGGTCTGGCCGGCGGTGGCACCGATGGGGCGGCAGGAGTGAAATCGAGCGATTACGGGGTATTCAACCGGGGGCCGGATGGACATATCCAGAGCGATGCCCCGCTAGAGGCGGAAGAGGATTGACGGCGCGTTGGCGCAGACGTGGCGGTTCAGCCTGCGGCGAACAGGTCGACAATCGCCTTCAGGATGCACACCACGAGGGCCGACGTGAACATCGCCGTACCGAGATCTGCGAGATAAAGCAGTTGCGCCCTCTGCTCCGCATCAAGCCGCGCGATCGCCTTGCGCATGGCCAAGCTCCCTTTTCGGGAGAACGCGATGCACCGATGTCCGTTCCCTCCTTTGCGTCAGGCCTGCTGCAGCGCCAGCGTCACGCCGCCGAGCGTCAGTGCCATGGCGCCGATCTCGCGCAGCCCCAGCGGCTCACCGAGAATGATCGCGGCCGACACCACGCCGATGACCGGCACCAGCAGCATGCCCGTTGACGCCGATGTCGGCGGCAGGCGGCGCAGCGTCTCAGCCGAACCGCCGTCACACCACTAGGCAGAGAAAGCCCACCGTTCGATCGCGCTGCGTCGTATCCATGGGCGGCGCTTAGCAGGCGAACGCACGGGATTCCACATCGCTTCGCGTATGAGGGGACGCGCGGCACGCTCCGTCAGGCGAAGGTGCCGATCGTGATCCGCGGCCAGCCGTCGTTTTTCCGAGCGGCGGCAAGCCTGGCCGTCCAGGCATCGATCAGGCTTGCGATGAGCAGGCGGCCGGTGCCGCGCATGTCGGGCAGTTTCATGGTCGGGGTGCCGAGCGTGAGCGCGACCACGCCGTGGGTCGCCGCCAGCAGCGCGGTCGCGAGCCGCTGCGGCAGGCCAGGCGCCGGCTCGGCGCCATGTGCCGCCAGAAATTCCCGCACCGAGATCACGAACAATTCGTAGCTGCGGCGCGCGATCTCGGTCTCGCCGAAATAGACGCCGTCGGGAAAACGGCGGTCCTCGGTCGTACCGGACATCGAGAACAGTGAGCGGAAGTGATCGGGATTGTCGGCCCAGTAATCGAGATAGGTTTCCATCACGCGCCGCAGCCGCAGATCGCTGTCGGCCGTCTCCGCGCGGACCCGCTCGAGGCGTTCGGCGACCGCCTCGAGATTCTGCTGCTTCACCGCGAGCAGCAGCAGCAGCTTGGTCGGGTAATATTTGAGAACGGTGCCCTTCGAGTAGCCGATCGCGTCGGCGATCTTCTGGATCGATACGGTCTCGAGCGTGCCGGCGGCGAACTCCTTGCGCGCGGTCTTAAGGATCAGCGCCTTCAGCGCCTCCTTGTCGGCCTCCTGGCGCGCCCTGCGCTGAAAGCGCCGTGCGTCTTTGGCTCGCTCCACGATCGACATCCCCATCTGCCTCGCGCCTCCATGCCGCGCACCCGCCCCGATGGCAACCCCGCCCTTGCAATATGCAAGTTAATTGACTATGGTCAATTAACTCATGACAAGACGGGAGGATCCGATGAGCAGCCAAGCGAGCTCCCTTGCAGGCGAAATGGCCCGCAGCGATTTCGATCCGTTCAGCGCGGCGACGCGGGCCGATCCCTACGGCACCTATGCGGAGCTGCGTGCCGCGGCGCCGGTCATCCGCCTGACCAGATATGACATCTGGGCGGTGCCGCGCTTTGCCGAGGTCAAGACGATCTTCGGAGACCATGTCAATTTCAGCAACGCCGGCGGCGCGGGACTTGCGAACCACTTCACGGAAAAGCCGTGGCGGCCGCCAAGCATCGTGCTGGAAGCCGATCCGCCGCTGCACACCCGAACCCGTGCGGTGCTGGCGCGGATCCTCTCACCCGGCGCGATGCGGCGGCTTGCAGATGATTTCAAGTCAACGGCGACGCGGCTGATCGACGGGCTGGTCGAGCGCGGATCGTTTGACGCCATCAAGGACATCGCGGAGGTGTTTCCGGTCAGCGTGTTTCCCGACGCGCTCGGCATCGACCAGGAGGGCCGCGAGAACTTCCTGACCTATGGCGCAATGGTGTTCGCCGGCTTCGGGCCCGAGAACGACTATTTCCGCGATCTGATGCAGCAGGCGCCCCGCGTGCTGCCCTGGGTCGCGGCGCGCTGCCAGCGCGAGGCGCTGCGCCCGGGCAGCTTTGGCGCGCAGGTCTATGAAGCGGCCGACGCCGGCGAGATCAGCGCGGAGGAAGCTCCGCTGCTGGTGCGTTCGCTGCTCTCGGCCGGGCTCGACACCACGATCAGCGCGATCGGCATGGCGCTGTACACGCTTGCGCGCCATCCCGAGCAATGGTCGCTGCTTGCAGCCGATCCGTCATTGTCGCGCGCGGCATTCGACGAGACGCTGCGCTTCGATTCACCGGCGCCGTTCGTGTTCCGCACCACGCCGCATGACACCGAGATCGCCGGCGTCAGGATCGGCAAGCACGAGAAGGTGCTGCTGCTGCTCGCCTCCGCCAACCGCGACGAGACGCGCTGGGAGCATGCCGACCAATTCGACGTCAGACGGCGGCTCTCCGGACACATGGGCTTCGGCATCGGCATCCACGGCTGCGTCGGGCAGATGGTGGCGCGGCTGGAAGCCGAGGCCGTGATCACAGCGCTCGCCAGCCGCGTCAAACGGCTCGAGATCGCAGGCCCCACAGCCTTCCGCGACAGCTCGGGCCTGCGGGCACTCAGCACGATGCCGGTCCGCGTGACGCCGAAGTAACGTCGCTATCGAAGGCTTGAAAAAGACCGGCGTACCTTTCGGCACGCCGGTCTGGATTTTGCTCCCTTGCGTAAATTCAGATCATGCCGACGCCGCGCGCGGCGTGCGGTTGCGCGAGTTGCGCTGGAAGAACAGCGCCTGGCTCGCCACCGCCGACACCATCGCCGGCTGGAACGGCTTTGAGATCAGGAATGCCGGCTCCGGCCGCTCGCCGGTCAGGAAGCGCTCGGGATAGGCGGTGATGAACACCACCGGCACCTCGAAGGTCCGCAGCAACTCGTTCACGGCATCGAGGCCCGACGAGCCGTCGGCGAGCTGGATATCGGCGAGGATCAGGCCGGGCTTCTTGTTCTTGGCGAGCGCCACCGCGTCGGAATGCGTGCGGGCAACGCCGATGACGTTGTGACCGAGATTCTTCACCAGGCTCTCGAGGTCCATGGCGATGAAGGTCTCGTCCTCAATGATCAGGACGTCGGTCGCGATCTCGGCGGCCATCTCGCGGCCGGCGGCATCGGTGAGCTTGCGCGTCTCGGCGATATCGGTGCCGAGAATGTAGCCGACCTCCTCCTCCGAGAAGCCCTCGAGCGACAGCAGCAGGAAGGCCTGGCGAGGCAGCGGCGTGATGTTGGACAGCCGACGCTCCGGCGGCAGCGACAGCGTCGCCACGTCGGCATTTTCGTTGTTGTTCACCGACACCGAATTCCAGATCTGGGTGAACAGCCGAAACAGGCCGGCGCGCGGCCCGTGGGTCTGATCCAGCAACGATCCATCCTGCAACAGGGCCTCGAGCATGGCCCCGACATAGGCGTCCCCCGACGCCTGATTTCCGGTCAGTGCGCGAGCGTAACGGCGCAACAGCGGAAGGTGTTCGGCAACGATCTGCGATCGGGACATTCCCACTCCATCCTTGTTCGTGAGGCCTGGCGGCCTGAAACCCGTTGTCTGGGGGCGGCAGAATCCAGTTCTGGGACGACCCCGGTTCCCCTGCATCGCCGACTACGCGCGAAAGCCGAAAAAGTTCCACGAAATAGTTCCAGCATTCCGGAACTTTCTGCGCAACTTTGCATTAGCTCCTAACCGACGAGGCAACGCGGCCAGCCTCTTTTTTCGAGGAAACGACTTGGAAATCAGAGACTTAACTCCCGGGGAAGCGTGGATCACATCATGAAGGAAGTAAAGAAGCAGGGCGGTCTCAACGCCGAGATTCAATCGAGAATCGGCCACCAGCTTCGCGCCATGTACGATGACGTGGTGCGACAGGGCGTACCCGACCGCTTTGCGGAGCTGATCCGCAAACTCGACGGGCCGGAGGCTGCGGCGGCGGCCGTCGCCGGGGGCGATACCGACAAGAACAATGGAGGGGACTAATGCCTCTCACGAATGAACTTCGCGACGATATCCTTGCGTCGGTCCCGAGCCTGCGCGCGTTCGCGATCTCGCTGTCCGGTAATGGTGACCGCGCCGACGATCTGGTGCAGGAGACCCTGCTGCGCGCGATCGCCAACATCGACTCGTTCCAGCCCGGCTCGAACCTCCCCGCGTGGCTGTTCACCATCCTGCGCAACCTGTTTCGCTCCGACTACCGGAAGCGGCGCCGCGAGGTCGAGGATGCCGAGGGCAATTATGCCAAGACGCTGAAGAGCCAGCCTTCGCAGGCGGCGCATCTGGAATTCGAGGAATTCCGCGCCGCGCTTGAAAAGCTGCCGCAGGACCAGCGCGAGGCGCTGATTTTGGTCGGCGCGTCCGGCTTCTCCTACGAGGATGCCGCGGCAATCTGCGGCTGCGCGGTCGGCACCATCAAGAGCCGCGTCAACCGCGCGCGATCGAAGCTCTCCGCGCTGCTCTATGTCGACAGCGCCGAGGATTTCGGCCCCGACAACACCGTGCGTGCCGTGATCGGCGGCAATGGCGGCTAAGCGCGACCACGGCGATAAATGAGAAAAGGCGGCCCGCGGGCCGCCTTTTTTCATGTTGGCCTGCAAGGCCACGCTCAGCGCGCCGTCAGCTGGCCATCGCCTTGACGGACGCCGGCTTGAAGCCGTTTCTCAATTCGAGGATCTTGGCTGCGATTTCGGTCACCGGGACCGGGTGACTGAATAGGAAGCCCTGCGCCTCGTTGCAGCCTTCGGCCCGCATATGATCCAGCTGCTCGACGGTCTCGATGCCCTCCGCGATCGTGGTCATGCCCAGGCTTCTGCCGAGGCTGATGACGGCGCGGACGATCGACTTCGATCCATGCGTCGCGGTCGCATCGCGCACGAAGGATTTGTCGATCTTGAGCTTGTCGAACGGGAAGCTGCGCAGATAGCTCAGCGACGAATAGCCGGTGCCGAAATCATCCAGCGCGATGCGCACTCCCTGCGCCTTCAGCTTGTGCAGCGTTGCGAGCGTCTCGTTGCTGTTCGCTAGGAACACGGACTCGGTGATTTCGAGCTCCAGCCGGCGCGGCGACAATTTTGACGTCGCGAGCGCGCCGACGACGACGTCGGTGAAGTCGGCATCGCGAAACTGGACCGCGGATACGTTGACCGCGAGCTTCATCTCGCTGGGCCAGGTCGTCGCCTGTTCGCAGGCGCGATTGAGCACCCATTCTCCCAGCGGGCCGATCAGGCCGATCTCTTCCGCGATCGGGATGAACTGGTCCGGCGGCACCAGCCCGCGCTTGGGGTGATGCCAGCGCAGCAGCGCCTCGAAGCCGCAGATGCGGTCGAGATGGAGATCGTAGAGCGGCTGGTAGAACAACGAGAACTCGTCCTTGACCATCGCCTCGCGAAGGTCGAGCTCGATCGCCCGACGCCGCTGCAGGCTGGCGTCCATCGCAGGCTCGAAGAAGCGCCAGGTGCCGCGGCCTTCCATCTTGGCGCGGTACAAGGCGACGTCGGCGTTCTTCAGCAGCTTCTCGCCGGTGGTGCCGTCGCCCGGCGACATCGAGATGCCGACGCTGCATCCGACGACGACGCGATGCCCGTTCAGCTCGTACGGCGCACCCACGCATTCCACGATGCGGCGCGCGAGGCGTTCGGCCTCGTCGCCGCCCTGGACGCCACACTGGATGACCGCGAACTCGTCGCCGCCCAAACGCGCGACGGTGTCGACCTCGCGGACGCAGGCGTTGAGCCGGTCCGCGACCGCGCACAGCAGTTCGTCGCCGACCGGATGCCCGAGCGTGTCGTTGACCTGCTTGAAATTATCGAGATCGAGGCAGAACACCGCGAAGCCGAGCCCGCGGCCGACCTGCGCAACCGCCAGCTCGATCCGCTCGGCCAACAACGTCCGGTTCGGCAGCTTGGTCAGGGCATCGTGCCGGGCCATGAACGCGATCTGCGATTCCGCCCGTTGCTGTTCGGTGACGTCCTCGCAGGTGACGAGCCAGCCGCCATCGGATGTCGGCCGTTGCGCGATCGCAATGATCCGTCCATCGCTGAGATGCTGCAGATAATTGCCGTCGTGCAGGGCCATCGAGCGCTCGCGCTCCGCCAGCAGGTCGGTGACGGTCCGCTCGCCGTGATTGCCCGCGGCGATGCTCAGGTCGAGCACCTCCTCCATGGTCATTCCGGGAACGACAAGCTCCGGCGAGATATCGAAGATCTCGCAGAACCGGCGGTTGGCGACTTGCAGCCGCGCCTCGCTGTTATAGAGGCACAATCCTTGCGACATGTGCGTGAGCGCCGCGTCGAGCCGCAGATTGGTTTCATGCAGCTCGGCCTTCTGCTGCTTCAGCGCGGAGATGTCGCTGTAGACGAGGACGACGCCGCCCTCCTGCGTCTCGCTGCGGCTGACGCGCAGCCAGCGTCCATCCGCAAGCTGCGCCTCGCTCGCAAAGCCATCGATGTCACCGTCGGCAGGCGCCAGCCTGGCGGCATCGAGCGGATTCGACTGCAGGAGCTGCGGCGAGAGACGGATGAATTCACTCGCGCGCGAGTTGGCCAGCGCGACCTGGCCATCCGCGTCGAGCAGCACGACGCCCTCACGCGACGTTTCGAGCGCATCGGAAAGCCGTGCCTGCGCCGAGCGGCGTTGCGATACTTCTTGATTGACCATCCGCCGAATGTTGTCGCGCATCGTTTCCATTGCGGTCAGAAGCGTGCCAAGCTCGTCGGTCCCGCCCTTGGGGATGGTCGCGTCGAGGTCGCCGCCGGCGATGCTTCGCGCGGCCCGCGATGCGATCGCGACCGGCCCGATAATGCGGCGCGCCAGCAGCCACGAAAACAGCGCCGACAGAAACAGCGCGACGGTCAGCCCGGCCACGTTGAGCTGCAGGTCCCGCTTGATCGTCGAGAGCGCCTTTTGCCTGAACAGGAAGCCATCGCCGGCCGTATAATTGACGAGCAGCTCGACCTGCTGACTGACAATCTTGGAGTAGCGATCGACATCGCCGACCGTCGCACCCGGTGCGCGCGGATCAGCCGCCGCGCTGCCCTCCGTGGACGATCCGATCGCGCGCCGGTGCAGCGCCATCCAGGCGTCGGCGGCTTCCTGAACCTTAGCGGCGGCTTGCGCAGCGCGCGAGGATTGCGACCGATCGGCAGCAATCGCCAGGTCTTCCGAGAGCGTCTTCGCGAGCTTTTCAATTTGGCCATCGAGATTGGCGCGAATCTCCGGATCCGTGGTCAGCAGGCGTTGCGACGAGGCGACCCGCATCGCGGCGAAATCCGCACCGGCCGCGCGTGCATAGTTGATCGACATCAGGGATTCGTCGAACGTCTTGGCCACCAGATCGCCGGCATGGCGGATGCCGAGGATGGAGTACCCGCCGAGGGCGACCGCAACGGCGCTCATCGCAAGGCAAAAAATCAGAATCTGGCTGCGGATCGAACCCTTGGTCAGGGCAAGACGCGAAAGGCGGACGGTTGCGAACCGAAAGGCCGCACCGCTCTTTACCTTGAGGTTGCCAAATAGGCTGTCCATGCCCGCGTTTCGCCGTAGTGCTCGATACTCAAGCTACGCAGAAACGCGCAGCACTGCGGAAAATAACTGTCTGCTCAAAATTGCTTTAGTAGTGACTGGAACTCATGCTGAAATCGTTAAGATCAGCTGGCGATAATCACCCTTACAGGTGATCCGGGAGCCACATTTGCAGCCCGGGATAGCCGATATTTGGTGTTCGAGGTTCAGCGGGGGTCTCATGCAGTCAGGCTTGTTGCGCGCCTTGCGCTTGGGCCAGTTCGGCCGCGTGCCGTTTGCGGCGGCGATCGTCACTGGAGCGCTTATTGGAGCAGCTTTGGGCGCAGCCCCTTATGTCATTTCGCAGAAGGATCGTGAATTCAAACCCGCGCAGATCTCGATCAAGCGGGGTGAGGTTTTACGGTTCGTTAACGATGACGGCGAACTGCTGCATCACGCTTATTTGAGCACTGATACGTTCAGTTTCGACTCGGGTGACCAGCAGCCGGGCAGCAAGTTCGACGTCACTTTCTCGGTGCCCGGCGACTACACCGTGCTGTGCGGCATTCACCCGAAGATGAAGCTTGCCGTCCACGTCGCCAAATAGCCGCCCCAGGCGGCGGCGATCTACAGGACCGACGTCTTGAAGATCGCAGCGTGGCCGAAATAATAGACAAACAAGGTCACCGACAGCGCGGCACAGAGCGCGACGGGGGCGAGCCACGGCGCACGACGGTCGCGCGACAACACCTTGTTGTCGGCGACAATCGCTAGCAGGACAGCGATGATTGCCGAGTGTCCGATCGTGTCGATCTTGCCGAATTCGAAGCACGCGCTGATGAACATCCCCGTCAGCACGGTTGCGGCGCAGCGCCGGATCAGCGGCGTCCAGATCAAGGCAAAGGCAAGCGTGAATTCTACCATGCCGGCGGCGCGCATGTAGAACTCGTTGTCGAAGCCCAGCGTCATCGCGGAATGCTCGATCAGCAGCGGGAAGCTCCACTCCGGATAGGCCCATTTTTCAACCGAGGCCCACATCAACGTCACCGCGGCGGCGTAGCGCATCACGTCGATCGGCCGGATTCCGAACAGATCCTTGTTCAGCCCAACCAGCGCAAAATAGGCGGCAACACCGAGAAAGATCGGGTAATCGGCGAGGTGAAAGACACCGTAGTCGCGCACACCGATCCCGAACAGGACCACCATCCCCGCCGCCGACAGCGGCAGCGTGCGTCGTGACAGCATCCCGGCAGCGATCGCAAGCTGCAGCGCGCCGACATACGGCGACGTCGTCTTCAACTCGGGCGTCAACAGGATGCCGCCCACGGCCCAGATCGAGATGAAGAAGAACCCGCACACGGCGCGCATCATCAATTCGGTGCGCAGCCGCAGCCCCTCGGTGACGCGGTCCATCACCCGGATCGTGGCGTCACCCAGCGAGGTGGGCTCGATCAGGCAACCCGCAAACAGCCAGAAGATGGCGACACCGAGCAGCAGTTCGAAATCCAGGCAAAGGACATTCTCGAGTCCGCGGGGCTGGCCGGCGACATCGTAGGCACAAAACCATTTGACATGTGCCTCGGCACTGCGCGCGGCGACGACACAAAACAGAACCGCTGCAAGGCACGTGGCGAAAAAGGAGCGCACCGCCGAGACGGTATCTCGCGCCCATCCACTAAACATTGAACCAACCGCCCACACACTTAAGGACTTGTTTAACTTATATCAAATTTTAAGCTTTGCGCCTGCCGGGACATCCCGTGGTTGCATTGTGGTTAATCGTGGCGGGCGAGCCCCCGGCCTGTCCCTTAGTGCAGTCTTTACAGCCGGTTGCCTCAAATTTTAGCTAATTCCGGCACGGGAGCTCAATTCAACTGTCGTAGTGAAATCCGGACAAATCGGATCGGGAGGCCGGTACAGTGTTCGGAGCGTTGAGCGTCGTAAGTATCGGGGTGGGGTCGGCCCTCGCCTATGTGACAAGATCGTCCGCTGCGCGCACAGCGACCCTCGAGACCTGCGCGGGCGCATTCGTGATCGTGGGGCTCGGCCTCCTGGGCGCGGCGCTGCCGCACCTGTCCTGAAACGAACCTCGTTCTGAACCGCGTTGAGCCGAGGTCAGCGCGGCAGTTTGGGGACGCCTGCCACCGGCGGGGCCGTCGCGGTCAGGGTTTGCAGGAAGGCGATGAGGTCGTTCTTCTCGTCTGCCGTCAGGGACAGCGGCTTGATGTCGGGCGATCGGCTCGGCCGATCGATCCCACCCTTGTTGTAAAGCTCGATGACATCTTCCAGCGTGGCCACCGATCCGTCGTGCATATAGGGCGCGCGGCGCGCGACGTCGCGCAATGTCGGCGTCTTGAACGCATATTTCAGCTTCGCCGAGGTCGGAAAGAAACGGCCGCGCCCGATGTCATGGCCCTTGGCGGTGCCGATATCCTGGAAGGATCCGTCGGAAAACGACGGGCCGCTGTGGCAAGCCGAGCAACGTGCCTTGCCGTTGAAAAGCTCAAAGCCGTGCTGGGCTGATTTGCTGATGGCGGTGTCGTCGCCCTTGATCCAACGGTCGAACGGAGCCTCGCCTGCGACGATGGAGCGCTCGAAGGTCGCCAATGACGCCTCGATCCTCGGCCGCGTGATCGCGCCGTCTCCGAATGCGTGGGCGAAGGCATCGACATAGCCGGGGATCGCCGAAAGTCGCGCAATCAATTCCGGCTCGGTCATGTTCAGGTTCGCCGGACTGAGGATCGGCCCGAACGCAACGGATTCCAGATCCCTGAACTTGCCGTCCCATCCCAGCGGCTCGAAGAAGGCCACATCGATCAATGTCGGCGAGCGGATCGGCAGGCCCTTGGGATCCTCACCGATGGCGCGCGGAAGGCCATCGGCCCATGAAAGGGATGGCCTGTGGCAACTCGCGCAGGAGTGTGTCTTTGACCTCGACAGCAGCGGATCGAAGAACAGCAGTTGCCCAAGCGCGGATTTCGCCTCCGAATAGGGATTGCTGCTCGGGAACGGAACGACGTCCGGCCTCCGATAGCTGGCACGGATAGTCGCAGGGTCGCCGGGCGGCGCTGCCGGAGTCAAGGCAAGCGACAGCCCTACCGGCAAAACTGCCGCGAGCAAGGTCAGGCTGACCCAAAGCCTCATCGGGGTCCTCAGACGGTATCCTGCTCGGTATATGCCCAAGCATGTTCAACGAAGTTTTAACAATCGGTTGCGGTCTATTACTGATAGTGGGCATTGGTCACGATGACGCCGGCGCATGCTTGCGCGCGTGATTTCGATCAATCCGCGCGTCGATCCGATCACACAACCTGAGGCAGCCGCTACTTCTTCACCGGGCGCAGCGGCGCGGAGAACTGCTCGGTGCGGTCGCGCTCGGTCATGTCGACGACGGTGTCCATCGGCGCGGTCAGTTCATAGACATAGGAGACGTCGGTGAAATAGCGCTTCGCGGTGCCGCCGAGCGCCTCGGGCGCGACGCGGTCGAGCAGGATCAGGCCGAAATCACTGTCGGCTCGCCGCGTCGCCTGGCTGGTGTTGAACTCTTCCCAGCGGAAATGAAAGACCGAGTCCGCATCCTCGCCGACGACCTCCCAATTGGCGACGATGTGCGGGTGCTTGCCGACCAGCGACAGCCCTTCGTCGGAATGCGAGGCGAGCTCGAAGAACAGCAGCGACAGCGATTGGGCGGCGCGGGCGCTGACCGTGATGTCGGGACCGTTCACCGCGATCCGGTCGGCATGCGGGATCGCGCGCGATTCGAACAGGCCCTTCAGCTTGACGCCCTGCCACTGGCTCTCGCTGAGCAGCGTGACGACGTTCGACATCGCGTGGATGCGCCCGATCAAGAGCTCGCGCGCGACATCGATATCGGCGCCGTGCCGCAGCGTGCGGGTCACGATCGACTGGATCACCGCGAGGATGTTCTTGACGCGATGGTTGAGCTCGTCGATCACGGCGGTCAACCGGCGCTCGAATCCGATGCGGACCTCGATCTCGCGGCTGAGGCGCAAATTGTTATAGGCGACATAGCCGAACAGGCCGCAGACGATGCCGGTCAGCGCGAGGCCGATCGCCGCGACGATGGTCGCGGTCTGCTGCGCACGCACCGTGGCGTTGCTCTTGGCGTAATAGTCGAGCGACCAGTCACGGCCGCCGAACGTCACCGTGCGCACCATCGACGGCAGCGGGCCGTCCTGGCGCACCGCGCGCGAGGTGACGATGCC
This sequence comes from Bradyrhizobium sp. USDA 4503, assembly GCF_054055815.1. NCBI lineage: Bacteria > Pseudomonadati > Pseudomonadota > Alphaproteobacteria > Hyphomicrobiales > Nitrobacteraceae > Bradyrhizobium > Bradyrhizobium sp. USDA 4503. The sequence continues at coordinate 6,662,886 of NZ_JBSRXS010000001.1, read as the reverse complement.
CTGCTCGTTGGCGGTGAACTCGTCGTTGGAGTCGCGCGGATCCTTCAACGCCACCGCGAATAGCGAGCTATCGTCGTTGGTCAGCATCAGCGACGACAGCTCATAGGAGAAGGTGATGAAGCCGGCCGGCTCGGATGCGCCCTCCTGGAACACCGGCGCGGCGAGCACGACCCCGACCGGGCCGTTCTGCCGCAACAGCGGCACCGGGTCGGAGGCCACCGGCTTGGCGTTGGCCATCGCCCGCGCCAGCATCGGGCCCACCACCGAGTGGCGGTCGAAGGCGCGGCCCGGAATGCTCAAGGTCTCCGGATTGCGCGGCTCGACGTCCATCAGCACGTTGATCGGCTTGTCGAGCGCCTTGAGGTCGAGCGCCTGGTCGTCGAAATCCCGGATGGTCGGATTGGTGAAGCCGTTGGCCTTCAGCTCGGCCTCCGCCGCGGCGAGCTCGTCCGGCTTGAGCCGCGCGATCCAGGCGGCGACGACGAAATCGGTCTTGAAGGCGTAGATCGCCGAGCGCAGCGGCTGCAGCATGTTGGCCTTCACCATCGACGGCGCCCGGAACAGCCCGGAGGCGACCCGCGCCAGCAGCTCGCGCTCGGTCAGGCGGTCCTGCACCAGGCTGGCATGGACGTCGATCGCCCGCGCCAGCGCGATGCCGTCGATCGCGAGCTCCTGATCGTGCACCCGATAGGCGGCAAGACCGGAGAGCAGAACTCCGATCAGCGCAATCAAGGCAACGATGAAGCCCAGTCGAACCACACGCTTACTCGGCAATCAGGGGGTGGCGAAAGGGGACGGAAGTCATCTGGCTTCTGCAAGGGCGGCGACAAATCAGGATGCGATGAAGGCCCGCCGCAAAGGAATATGGAATAGCAATCATCGGTCCGCAACAGGAGCCGGTCGGCAGCATTAACGACGACGCCACCCGGCGGTCTTTGGCGGCGCCAAAGGTTGCTAATCGGCAAAGTTGGAAATTGTTCCGGCGATTGCGCAGCTTTTTTGCGGCGGCCAGCGACATCCAGCCAAGTGCCTCACCGTCATCCTGCAGCGCGTCTCGAAGGATGAACGGCCCACCGGTGGCCGTTCATCCTTCGAGGCTCGCTCTGCTCGCGCCTCCAGCGATAAAGGCGAAGCCTTTGCGCGGGGATGACGGGATAAGGGTTCGCACCGCCACAATGATTAACGCCTAACCCGCCTTGACCTTGCCCTGCGACCGAAGGCCGCCCTTGGTCTCGATGAAGCTGATGATGCGATCGAGGCCGTCGCTCTTCTTCAGGTTGGTCATCACGAAGGGCCGCTCGCCGCGCATCCGCCTGGCGTCGGTGTCCATCTTCTCGAGTGACGCACCGACATGGGGTGCGAGATCGATCTTGTTGATCACCAGGAGGTCGGATCGCGTGATGCCGGGGCCGCCCTTGGAGGGGATCTTGTCGCCGGCGGCAACGTCGATGACGTAGATCGTCAGATCGGCCAATTCCGGCGAGAAGGTCGCCGCCAGATTGTCGCCGCCGGATTCGATCAGCACCAGATCGAGGTCGGGGAATTTTGCCCGCATGTCGGCAACCGCGGCGAGATTCATCGAAGCGTCCTCGCGGATCGCAGTATGCGGACAGCCGCCGGTCTCGACACCGGCGATGCGGTCCGGCGTCAGCGAACCGGAGCGCACCAGAAACTCGGCATCCCATTTGGTGTAGATGTCGTTGGTGATCGCGGCGATGTCGTAGCGCTCGCGCATCGACTTGCAGAGCAGGTCCATCAGCGCGGTCTTGCCGGAGCCGACCGGGCCGCCGACGCCGACACGAAGTGGGCCGTGGGAAGTGGGCATATCAACAAGTCCCTCTATTGTCGTCCCGGCGAAAGCCGGGACCCATACCGCGTGATCCCTCAACCGGGTCCAGTGGCCGACACCATCCGCAACAACCACCCCCTGTGGTTATGGGTCCCTGCTTTCGCAGGGACGACAGCGGAAGATGCATCATGACCGGAACAGCCTCGTGTATTGCGTCTCGTGACGCAGGCTTGCGAGATCGGCGCGAAAGGTCGCGCCGCCGAGATCGTCGAGCGAGGCCGCATTGGCCCGCGCCGCGGTCGCAGCAACGACCAGCTCGAGACCGGCCAACACGCGCTGACTGTCGGTCTGCCCGAGCGGGATCAGCCGGCTGCCCGCGGAAATCCAGTTCGAGGTCACTGCATGCAGGAAGGCGTGCAGCGCCGGCGCAAGCCGAATGCCGTGTGCAGCGCTGACGATGCCGACCGCGACGGGGTAGACGACAGGGCCGTTGCAAGCCGCAATCATCGCGTCGAGGCCGGGCGAATTCCACGCGGCACGGGCGATCTCGATGAAGGCGCGCCCCTGCGTCGTGGTCTCGAGCTGCCGCTCGCGCGACGGCACGAAGGCCGCGGCAAGCTCGGCGACCTGCTCCAGCCCGGCATGATTGGGCTGCAACGCCGCACGAAAACTCTGCGCGAGAAACACAGCGTCGCAAAATCCGCTGCCGTCGGAAAGCATCGCGGCGAGCCAGCCGCGCAGCGACGCGGCATCCGTGATGTCGCCGGCCTCGACCGCCCATTCGATGCCGCTGGAATAGGCGAACGCCCCCACCGGAAAGGACGGCGACAGCCATGTCATCAGCCGGTACAGCGCGGCCGCCTCGTCCTCCGCCATCCCGCCGCGCAGCGCGGCGGGATCAGGCTCATTTGTGGTCATGAGCATGGGAGTGATCGTGGTGATGATGAGCATGCTCGCAATGCTCATCATGATGATGGTCGTGGTCATGGGCAGGCCCATGATCATGGCCATGGTGGTGGCCGTGATCATGGGCATGGCTGTGGGCATGATCGTGCCCGGTGTGACCATGCGCGTGCTCGTCGGCATGCGCATGCTCGGTATAGGCGCCGCCCTCGGGATCGAACGGCGCCTCAATCTCGATCACACGGGCCCCTAACCCCTTCACCATCGCCTCGATCACGTGATCCCTGCGGATGCGCAATCCCTTCGGCATGATCTGCGTCGGCAGATGACGGTTGCCGAGATGCCAGGCGACCCGGATCAGATGATGCGGATCGCTGCCCCGGATTTCCGCCAGCGGCTCGGGAGCTGCGACCACCTCGACGAGGCGGCCGTCCTCCAGCACCAGCGCATCGCCGCCGCGCAGCGCGACGGCGTTTTCGAGATCAAGCAGGAATTCGAGCCCGCGCGTCCCTGACATCACCATCCGCCGCCGGTGCCGGTCGTCGAAATCTAGCACGACGGTATCGGCTGGCGGTTCCTTCCAGCGGTGCTGTCCCAGGACTTTGGTGGCGCGGATCATCGATGCCTCAGAGCTTCTCGACCTTGGCGTCGCTGATGATCTCGATCACCGTCGGCCCGGTCTTCATGTTAGCGGAATATTCGCGCCATACCTTCATGTGCGGCGCCCTGGCATGGCCGTTGAGATCCTCGCGGCTCTCCCAGCGCTCGACCACCACATAGAGGTTGGGATCGTTGACGCTGACATTGCCGTCATAGGAGATGCAACCCTTCTCCTTGCGGGTCTCGACCGTGCAGGCCTTGTGCCCCTTGATGAAGTCGTCCTTGTTCTCCGGCTTCATCGGCGTGGTGGCGATGACATAGATCATGGATTATCTCCCTTCTTTTTCTCGTTAGCGGACGTCGACCTTCTCGGGCGTGATCACCTCGATCTTCGGCGGCGCGGCCATGCATTTCACCGCGACCCGGCCGAACGTCTTCATGTGCTCGGCGGTGCGATGCGGCACCAGCGCCTCCGCGTTCTCCCACTGCTCGACGAACACCATCTTGCTGTGGTCGGTGACGCTCTCATGCAGATCGTAAGCGATGTTGCCGGGCTCCTTGCGGGTTTCTTTGATGCAGGCCGTCGCCGCAGCAATGAATTCGGCGCGGGTCTCGGGCTTGATGGTCAGCGTAGCAACGACGTAAATCACGGAAGTTCCTCCCGGTTTTCTGTTTTGGCTTGAGTCTTGTTTTGACGCGTTTTCTTTCCGCGAACCGGAAATCCACTTCGCTCGAAAACGCTCTGGTTACCGGGACGGGTTTTAGAACATAAAATAGCGCTGTGCCATGGGCAGCACCTCGGCCGGCGCGCAGGTCAGCAGCTCGCCGTCTGCGCGTACCTCATAGGTCTCGGGATCGACCTCGATCTCGGGCGTCGCGTCGTTGTGGATCATGCTCTTCTTGGAGATCTTGCCGCGGGTGTTCTGCACCGCATAGAGCTTCTTGGCTGTGCCGAGCTTGCGGGCGAGACCGCCGCTCGCCGCGGCCTTCGAGGTGAACACCACCGAGGATGCGGTGAGCGATTTGCCGAAGGCGGCGAACATCGGCTGGTAATGCACCGGCTGCGGCGTCGGGATCGAGGCGTTGGGATCGCCCATCGGCGCCGCCACGATCGAGCCGCTCTTGATGATGCAGTCCGGCTTGACGCCGAAGAACGCCGGCGACCACAGCACGAGGTCGGCGAGCTTGCCCTTCTCGACCGAACCGATCAGCTTCGACACGCCGTGCGCGATCGCGGGGTTGATGGTGTATTTGGCGATGTAGCGCTTGACGCGGAAATTGTCGTTGTCGTTGCCCTTGTCCTGCGGCAGCGACCCACGTTGCTTCTTCATCTTGTCGGCGGTCTGCCAGGTGCGAATGATGACCTCGCCGAGCCGGCCCATCGCCTGCGAGTCCGACGACATCATCGAGAGCGCGCCGAGATCGTGCAGGATGTCCTCGGCGGCGATGGTCTCCTTGCGGATCCGGCTCTCGGCGAAGGCGAGGTCTTCGGCGATCGACGGATCGAGGTGATGGCACACCATCAGCATGTCGAGATGCTCGTCGATGGTGTTGCGGGTGAACGGCCGGGTCGGATTGGTCGAGGACGGCAGCACGTTCTTCAGCCCGGCAATCTTGATGATATCCGGCGCATGGCCGCCGCCGGCGCCCTCGGTGTGGAAGGCATGGATGGTGCGGCCCTTGAACGCCTTCACCGTATCCTCGACGAAGCCGGATTCGTTCAGCGTGTCCGAATGCAGCATCACCTGGACGTCGTAGTCGTCGGCAACCGAGAGACAGGTGTCGATCGCCGACGGCGTGGTACCCCAGTCCTCGTGCAGCTTCAGCGCGCAGGCGCCGCCCTTGATCATCTCGACCAGCGCCGCCGGACGCGAGGCGTTGCCCTTGCCGGAGATGCCGAGGTTGACCGGGAAGGCGTCGAACGACTGGATCATCCGCCCCATGTGCCAAGGGCCAGGCGTGCAGGTGGTGGCGAAGGTGCCGTGCGACGGACCGGTGCCGCCGCCGAGCATCGAGGTGACGCCAGACATCAGCGCGTGCTCGATCTGCTGCGGGCAGATGAAATGGATGTGGCTGTCGAAACCGCCGGCGGTGAGGATCTTGCCTTCGCCGGCGATCACGTCGGTGCCGGGGCCGATGATGATGGTCACATTGGGCTGGATGTCCGGATTGCCGGCCTTGCCGATCGCCGCGATCATGCCCTCCTTGATCGCGACGTCGGCCTTCACGATGCCCCAGTGATCGACGATCAGCGCGTTGGTGATGACGGTATCCGCCGCGCCTTGCGCGTTGGTCACCTGCGACTGCCCCATGCCATCGCGGATCACCTTGCCGCCGCCGAACTTCACCTCCTCGCCATAGGTGGTGAGATCCTTCTCGACCTCGATGATCAGATCGGTGTCGGCAAGCCGAACCCTGTCGCCGGTGGTCGGGCCGAACATGTCGGCATAGACGGAACGCTTGATCTTCACGGACATGTCAGCCCCCAGTTTCAGTCAGCGCGGCCTTGGCACGCGCAATCGTGTCGTCGAAAATGCGGTCGAGCCGCGGATTGATGCCCCGGCAACCGGCAACGACCTTGTCGGCCCAGGCCGCATAGTCGGCGAGATCATCGCGCTCGTCCTTGCTCGGATGCGGCACGATCCGCGCGCCGATATTGCTGATCTTGTCGGCGATCTTGATCAGCTTTGCACCGGGAGATTTGTGCGGAGCATCCTCGATCTGCTTTTGCCGGCGGGCAGGCTTTGGCAGGCTCATGTCATCGGTGCACTCGACCACCAGCGAGGCAACGCGCGCGGTGAACTTCTGCGCGAGCTCCTCGCGCGTGGTCTCGGTGTCCTCGATGGTGTCGTGAAGCCAGCCGGCAGCCACCAGTTCGGCATCGGCGCCATCGGTCACCTGCGCGAGCAGGTTCGCGACCTCGGCGAGATGGTTGATGTAAGGCTCGCTCCCCCGCCCCTTGCGCGCCATCCCGTTATGACGGTGCGCGGCAAGCTCGGCAGCTTCGGAGACCATGCGGACAGCGGGAAGCATGGCGCTACAGCTTCCCCTTCACCTCGGCGCGAAAGCCGTAGATCACGCGCTTGCCGGCAAGTGCGACGAGCTGGACGTCGCGGGTCTGGCCGGGTTCGAAGCGGACGGCGGTGCCGGCGGCGATGTCGAGGCGCATGCCGCGGGCTTTCTTGCGGTCGAATTTCAGCGCCGGGTTGGTCTCGAAGAAGTGGTAATGCGAGCCGACCTGGATCGGACGATCGCCGGTGTTGGCGACCGAGAGCGTCACGGTCTTGCGGCCGGCATTGAGCTCGATCTCGCCGTCCTTGATGAAGAGTTCGCCGGGGATCATTCGTCTCTCCTGTCATTCCGGGGCGATGCGCAGCATCGAACCCAGAATCTCCTGAAACAACCTCTGGATTCCGGGTTCGGCCTTCAGCCGCCCCGGAATGACAATGACGCTATCGGATCGGCTCGTGCACGGTGACGAGCTTGGTGCCGTCGGGGAATGTCGCCTCGACCTGGATGTCGTGGATCATCTCCGGGATGCCATCCATCACCTGCGCGCGGGTCAGGAGCTTGGCGCCGGCCTGCATCAGCTCGGCGACGGTGCGGCCGTCGCGCGCGCCCTCGACGATGAAGTCGGTGATCAACGCGACGGCTTCGGGATGGTTCAGCTTGACGCCGCGCTCGAGCCGGCGCCGCGCCACCATGGCCGCCATCGAAACCAGGAGTTTGTCCTTTTCGCGGGGAGACAAATTCATGCGAGCACTCTGAAAGCGTTGAAAGGATTAGTTGAGCCAAAGCCGCGGCAGCGGGACAGTGGAGGCGCGGCCGAGCACCGTCATCATGTCAGCGCGCAGCCGGGCCGCATCTTGGGCACAGAAGCGGGCCATTGCAAAGCCATTCCAGGCGGAGATGCCGACCTCGCCGCCGAAGCTTTCCGACGCCTCGCGGATGCGCTCGACCAAGGCTTCGTCACCCGGCACGATCAGCGCCGTGCCGATCGCGCAGCCGCCGCCCGCGATCGCGGGTCGCGCAAGCTTCTCGCCGATCTCGCCGTCGAGCCTGACGGTCTCGGCGAACACCAGCTTGCCGCCACGGCGCATCCGCCAGCGGTCGACGAACTCGCCGTGGCGCATGGTCTCGCCCATCGCGGCGCGGCCGAACACCACGATCTCGCAGAGCAGGAGCGAGGCACCCTCGGCAAGGTCGATGTCGAAGCCGCGGTGAATGCGGGCACGGTCGAACAGGATGGTTTCCTGCGGCAGCCAGGCGAGATGCGCGCCTGCGGCAACGGTCAGCGCGATGTCGAGCCGTGCCGCCGCTGCCGGTGCACGGTAGACTTTCTCAGCCGCCGCGGTGGTCAGCGTCAAACGCGCGCCCTCGCCGGCCGCGACCGCGATCTCGAAGCGATCCCCGCCGGCAATGCCGCCGGCGGTGTTGACGAACATGGCCGAGAGACCGTCGTCCTCCGGCGATGGGAAGCGGACGCGCAGCGAGCCGGACTCATGCAGGTCGCCGCGGCGGGTGGCGCCGTCTTTCAGATGCACGCCGAACCGGACCGCACCCTGGGCGCGGTTTGCCGCAAACGTCGCCGCTGCCGCGCCTGCGATCCCGGTCCGCATTCCCCCGACGCTCCCTTCGCGCGCCACGACAGGCGGCGTCACATCCTGTTCACAGCGCCATCTGGCGGCTGATCTCGGCGGGATCGAGGCTTGCGCGGTCGCAGGCATATTTCACCGCACCCCGGTCCATCACGGCAAAACTGTCGCCGAGTTCGCAGGCAAAGTCGAGATATTGTTCGACCAGCACGATGGCGATGTTGCCGAGATTGCGCAGATAGGAGATGGCGCGGCCGATATCCTTGATGATCGAGGGCTGGATGCCCTCGGTCGGCTCGTCGAGCAGCAGGAGCTTTGGCCGCATCACCAGCGCGCGGCCGATCGCAAGCTGCTGCTGCTGGCCGCCGGAAAGGTCGCCGCCGCGGCGGCCCAGCATGGTCTCCAACACCGGAAACAGCGAGAACACGTCGTTGGGAATGTTGCGGTCTTCGCGCTTGAGCGGACCGAAGCCGGTCTTGAGGTTCTCTTCCACCGTCAGCAGCGGAAAGATCTCGCGGCCCTGCGGCACGAAGCCGATGCCGCGCCGCGCCCGCTCATAGGGCTTTAGCGCGGTGATGTCCTTGCCGTCGAAATTGATCGTGCCGGAAGCGATCGGATACTGGCCGACCATGGCGCGGAGCAGCGAAGTCTTGCCGACGCCGTTGCGGCCGAGCACACAGGTGACCTTGCCCGGCTCGGCGGTCAGCGACACGCCGCGCAGCGCCTGCGCCGCACCGTAATAGAGATTGATGTTGTCGATCTTCAGCATCGCGCTAGCGCCCCAGATACACTTCGACCACCCGCTCGTTCGACGACACCTGGTCGATCGAACCTTCGGCGAGCACCGAGCCCTCATGCAGGCAGGTCACCTTGACGCCGAGCTCGCGCACGAAGGTCATGTCATGCTCGACCACCATGATGGTGTGATTCCTGTTGATCTCCTTCAGGAGCTCCGCGGTCAGATGGGTCTCGACATCGGTCATGCCGGCGACCGGCTCGTCGACCAGCAGCACCTTCGGGTCCTGCGCCAGCAACATGCCGATCTCGAGCCACTGCTTCTGGCCGTGCGACAGGCTGCCGGCGAGGCGGTTGCGCGCATCGGTCAGGCGGATGGTCTCGAGCACCTTGTCGATGCGCTCGGACTCAGCCTTGCTGCCGCGCCAGAACAGCGTGCCGCGCACGGAATGATCGACATTGAGCGCGAGCAGGAGGTTGTCCTGCACGGTCTGGCTCTCGAACACCGTCGGCTTCTGGAATTTGCGACCGATGCCGAGCTCGGCGATACGGGTCTCGTCGAGCCGGGTCAGGTCGACGGTGCCGTCGAACAGCACCGTGCCCTCGTCGGGTTTGGTCTTGCCCGTGATGATGTCCATCATCGTGGTCTTGCCGGCGCCGTTCGGGCCGATGATGGCGCGCATCTCGCCGGGCTCGAGCGCCAGCGACAGATTGTTGATGGCGTGAAAACCGTCGAACGAGACGTGCACACCGTCGAGGTAGAGCATGGCCGAAGTGGCGCGGGTATCCATGACGTTCATCTGCCTACTCCGCCGGGTTCGGTGCGCCGATGCCGTCTTCGCGCGCGGCACTCTCGGCGTCGGGTGAGCCGCGCCGCGCTTTCAGCGGCTCCCACCAGGCGTTGAAGGTACCGACGATGCCCTTGGGCAACAGCAACGTGACCAGGATGAACAGCGCGCCCAGCATGAACAGCCAGTACGGCGCAAGCGGCCCCGAGGTGAAGAACGTCTTGGCGTAGTTGACGACGACAGCGCCGAGTGCCGCGCCGATCAGCGTGCCGCGGCCGCCGACCGCGACCCAGATCACCGCCTCGATCGAGTTGGCGGGCGCGAACTCGCTCGGATTGATGATGCCGACCTGCGGCACGTACAGCGCACCGGCGACGCCGGCCATGCAGGCCGACAGCGTGAACACGAACAGCTTGTAGGATTCGACACGATAGCCAAGGAAACGGGTCCGGCTTTCGGCGTCACGTACTGCGATTAGGACCTTGCCGAGCTTCGAGGTCACGATCGCGCGGCAGATCAGGAACGCGATGATCAGCGCAAGGCAGCTCAGCAGGAACAGCGCCGCGCGGGTGCCTTCGGCCTGCACGTTGAAGCCGATGATGTCCTTGAAGTCGGTCAGCCCGTTATTGCCGCCGAAGCCGAAATCGTTGCGGAAGAACGCCAGCAGCAGCGCATAGGTCATCGCCTGCGTGATGATCGACAAATACACGCCGGTGACGCGCGAGCGGAAGGCGAGCCAGCCGAAGCAGAAGGCGAGCAGACCCGGCACCAGCAGCACCATCAGTGCGGCGAACCAGAACTTGTCGAAGCCGTACCAATACCAGGGCAGCTTGCTCCAGTTCAGGAACACCATGAAGTCGGGCAGGATCGGGTTGCCGTAGACGCCGCGGCTGCCGATCTGGCGCATCAGGTACATCCCCATCGCGTAGCCGCCCAGCGCGAAGAACGCACCGTGGCCGAGCGAGAGGATGCCGCAATAGCCCCAGATCAGATCGATCGAGAGCGCGAGGATGGCGTAGCAGACATATTTGCCCCACAGCGCGACCAGATAGGTCGGCACCTGGAACATCGAGCCCTGCGGCAGCAGCAGGTTCGATAGCGGGATCAGCACGCCGATCGCGGCGACGATCAGGACGAACGCGGTCGCCGCGCGGTCGAGCGAACGGGTGAGGATGTGCGGCGTCATGCTTCCACCGCCCGACCCTTGAGCGCGAACAGGCCGCGCGGCCGCTTCTGGATGAACAGGATGATCAGCACCAGGATCGCGATCTTGCCGAGCACCGCGCCCGCGACAGGCTCGAGGAACTTGTTGGCGATGCCGAGCGTGAAGGCGCCGACCAGGGTGCCCCAGAGATTGCCGACGCCACCGAACACCACGACCATGAAGCTGTCGATGATGTAGCTCTGGCCGAGATTCGGGCTGACATTGTCGATCTGCGACAGCGCCACGCCGGCAATGCCGGCGATCCCCGAGCCGAGGCCGAAGGTCAGCGCGTCGACGCGCGAGGTGGCGATCCCCATCGAGGCCGCCATGCGGCGGTTCTGGGTCACCGCGCGCATCTCGAGGCCAAGCGCGGTGTAGCGCAGCATCGCCAGCAGGATGGCAAACACCGCGAGCGTGAAGCAGAGGATCCAGAGCCGGTTATAGGTGATCGTGATCTGGCCGAGCTCGAAGGCGCCGCTCATCCAGGAGGGGTTGCCGACCTCGCGGTTGGTCGGGCCGAACGCGGTGCGCACCGCCTGCTGCAACACCAGCGACAGGCCCCAGGTCGCGAGCAGCGTCTCCAGCGGACGGCCGTAGAGGAAGCGGATGATGGTGCGCTCGATCACGACACCGATCAAGCCGGCGACCAGGAAGGCGAGCGGCACCGCGATCAGCAGCGAATAGTCGAACAGCGCAGGATAGCGGCTGCGGATCACCTCCTGCACCACGAAGGTGGTGTAGGCCCCGAGCATCACCATCTCGCCATGCGCCATGTTGATGACGCCCATCACGCCGAAGGTGATGGCAAGCCCAATCGCGGCGAGCAGCAGCACCGAGCCGAGTGATAGGCCGTACCAGGCATTCTGCACCATCGACCACATCGCCAGATTGCTCTGGATCGAGGACACCGCGCTTGCGGCCGCGTTGGCGACCAGCGGCGGCTGGTCGGCGCCGAGGCCGGTGAGCAGCGCCAGCGCCTCCTGATCGCCGCGCGCCTTGACCACGGCGACGGCGTCGAGCTTGTCGCTGTCGGATGCGTCCGACTTGAACAGGATGATGGCGGCGCGCGCCTCGGCGAAGGCCTGCTTGACCGACTTGACGTTCTCCTTGGCGAGCGCAGCCTCCACCGTCGGCAGCAAATTCTCCTCGTGGCTCTTGAACACCGACTGCGCGGCGGCGAGGCGTTTGGCCGGATCCGGCGACAGCAGCGTCAGGCCGCCGAGCGCAGCCTCCACGGTGCGGCGCAGGCGGTTGTTGAGGCGGACGGCGGCGGCGTTGTCGGACAGCTTGTCGACCGCAGCACCGGTGGTGGCGTCGACAATCTTGCCGTCGGTCCGCGTGATGAAGACCTTCTTGCTGTCGGGATCGGCCGAGAGCCGGCCGTCCTGCAGCGCGCTGATGATGGGCGAGGCCAGCACATTGCCCGACGCGGCGACCTCGCCGATCGCCGCCTCGGTGTCGGAGAACTCGTCATTGGCGAATTTGGCGACCGAATCCTCGAACGGACCAGCCAGCGCCGGCACTGTGAGGCAGCTCAGCAGCAGGATCGAGAGAAACAGCGCACGAAAACGATCAATACAATTGGCGAACACGTCAGTACCCCGGCAGGAGTGTGAGGAGAAGGCGGCGAGCTGTGCCGCCTTCTCCAGGTTCTTGGATGGTTGCGTTGTGTCGTTGTTCAGGTCAGGAGCTCAGGAGCCCTGTTGTCAGGAGCCCTATTGTCAGGAACCCTGGCCGCCGCACTTGTTGGTCTTGGTGTTGAAGTTGCCGCACTTCTTGCCGACCCAATCGCCGATCAGGTCCTTGGAGCCCTCGAGCTCCTTCGACCAGGCGTCGCCGGCCACCAGGCCCGGGGTCTTCCAGACCACGTCGAACTGGCCGTTGCCCTTGATCTCGCCGATGAACACCGGCTTGGTGATGTGATGGTTCGGCAGCATCTGCGACACGCCGCCGGTCAGGTTCGGCGCCTCGATGCCGGGAAGCGCATCGATCACCTTGTCCGGATCGGTCGACTTCACCTTCTCGACCGCCTTCACCCACATGTTGAAGCCGATGTAGTGCGCTTCCATCGGATCGTTGGTCACGCGCTTCGGGTTCTTGGTGTAGGCCTGCCACTCCTTGATGAACTTCTCGTTCGCCGGGGTCTTGATCGACTCGAAGTAGTTCCAGGCGGCGAGATGGCCGAGCAGCGGCTTGGTGTCGATGCCGGCGAGCTCTTCCTCGCCGACCGAGAACGCGACCACCGGGATCTCGGTCGCCTTGATGCCCTGGTTGCCGAGCTCCTTGTAGAACGGAACGTTGGCGTCGCCGTTGATGGTCGAGACCACCGCGGTCTTCTTGCCGGCCGAGCCGAACTTCTTGATGTCGGCCACGATCGTCTGCCAGTCGGAGTGACCGAACGGCGTGTAGTTGATCATGATGTCGTCCTGGGCGACGCCCTTCGACTTCAGATAGGCTTCCAGGATCTTGTTGGTGGTGCGCGGATAGACGTAGTCGGTGCCGGCCAGCACCCAGCGCTTCACCTTCTCTTCCTTCATCAGATAGTCGACCGCCGGGATCGCCTGCTGGTTCGGCGCCGCGCCGGTGTAGAACACGTTGCGCTCGGACTCCTCGCCCTCATACTGTACCGGGTAGAACAGGATGTTGTTCAGCTCCTTGAACACCGGGAGCACGGATTTGCGCGACACCGAGGTCCAGCAGCCGAACACGACCGCGACCTTGTCCTTGGTGATCAGCTCGCGGGCCTTTTCGGCGAACAGCGGCCAGTTCGAAGCGGGGTCGACCACGACGGGCTCGAGCTTCTTGCCGAGCACGCCGCCCTTCTTGTTCTGCTCGTCGATCAGGAAAAGGATCGTGTCCTTCAGCGTGGTTTCGCTGATGGCCATGGTGCCCGACAGCGAGTGAAGGATGCCAACCTTGATGGTGTCGTCGGCCGCTTGCGCGGGCGCGAGGGACGAGGACGCAGCCAGACCCAAAACCAGGCCGGCCGTCGCCGCGAGCGCGCGGCGGCGGGTCATCGTCGTTATTTTGTGAGAAAGCTGAGTAAGCATGAAATGTCGTCTCCCTGACGCAGGCGTGGAACGCTGCGAACGGCCGCTTGGCCGCCTGCGGTTAAGGGAATCGCAAGAACTGTGCCACGGTGCGCGGGCACCGTAAGCCGATGAACCGGCTGGATAATTTCATCGGTTCCGGGCAAATACGGAAGCCGACTGCCCAATCATTGAGCCGCCAACTTGACTGCCGAAAGAGCAATCAGATTATTTTTTAGGCAAAATTTCAATCTTGGCTAAATTTCCGGCATCGATTTGTGACAGTTTGCGCGATGGTTCAGCGAACTCCGGGCACCAAAGACGGCAATCTCATCTTGAAACCGCCCAGTTCCTGGTCCATATCCTCGCCATGCCCGCGAGAGTCGCGGTGCCTTCGCGAGCTGCGTGTTCAAGCTGCCCCAAGCGGCTTCTGGCTCGCCTTTCAGCTAACCCAGCTTGACGCCCCAGACACGCGGGTGTCCCCGAATGCCTTCACACGCTTCCGGCCGATATGGGCCGGGACGACGACGGCTTTTATGGAAAGAACCACCTTTTGACCTCCTTTCAGGATTTCGGCCTCGCCGATCCCATCGCCCGCGCGCTCCGAGAAGAAAATTATCTCACGCCGACCCCCATCCAGGCCCAGACCATCCCGCTAGCCCTTGCCGGCCGCGACGTCGTCGGCATCGCCCAGACCGGTACCGGCAAGACCGCCTCCTTCGCGCTGCCGATCCTGCACCGGCTGCTCGAGAACCGCGTCCGCCCGCAGCCCAAGAGCTGCCGCGTGCTGGTGCTCTCGCCGACCCGCGAACTGTCCGGGCAGATCCTCGACAGTTTCAACACCTATGGCCGCCACATCCGGCTGTCCTCGGCGCTCGCCATCGGCGGCGTGCCGATGGGCCGCCAGGTCCGCTCCCTGATGCAGGGCGTCGAGGTGCTGGTCGCCACCCCCGGCCGCCTGCTCGATCTCGTGCAGAGCAACGGGCTGAAGCTCAACCAGGTCGAGTTCCTGGTGCTCGATGAAGCCGACCGCATGCTCGACATGGGGTTCATCAACGACATCCGGAAAATCGTCGCCAAGCTGCCGATCCGGCGCCAGACGCTGTTCTTCTCGGCCACCATGCCCAAGGACATCGCCGAGCTCGCCGAGGCGATGCTGCGCGACCCGGCCCGCGTGGCGGTGACGCCGGTGGCCTCGACGGTGGATCGCATCGCCCAGCGCGCGATCCAGGTCGATTTCGCGGCCAAGCCGACGGTTCTCGCCCAGTTGCTGAAGCAGGAGCCGGTCAACCGCGCCCTGGTCTTCACCCGCACCAAGCACGGAGCCGACAAGGTGGTGAAAAGCCTTGCCAAGGCCGGCATCGAGGCCAATGCGATCCACGGCAACAAGTCGCAGAACCACCGCGAGCGCACGCTGGCGGCGTTCCGTTCCGGCGAGATCCGCACGCTGGTGGCGACCGATATCGCCGCCCGCGGCATCGACGTCGACGGCGTCAGCCACGTCGTGAATTTCGACCTGCCCAATATCCCGGAGACCTACGTCCACCGCATCGGCCGCACGGCGCGCGCCGGCGCCGACGGCGTCGCGATCTCGCTGATCGCCGGCGCCGAGGAGATGGGCTATCTGCGCGATATCGAGCGGCTGATCCGGATTACCGTGCCGCGGGAAGACCGCCGCACGCAAGGCAGCTCCTCTGGCGGCCGCGAGGCCGCCGGGCCGGCGCAGGCCACCCACCCGCACCGGGGCGGCCGCTCTGCGCCCCGTGCGCATAATGTCCGTGGGAATGAGGCCGCTCCGGGCGCAAAAGGCCCTCGCCGCCGCCGCCGTCGAGGTGGTAATAATGGCGCGCCGCAGACGAGCCGGGGCGAGTCGCCGCGTCCGTCGCAGGCCGGCAACAGCGAAGGCATTCAGGGCGTCGCCTTCTTGCATCGCGAGAGCCGGCCGAATCCGCAATCCAACCGCAACAACCGACCGAAGCACTAGCCGTCGCTCGATCTGGAGAAACATATGGCTAAGGAAGAGCTGATCCAGTTCGAAGGACTGGTGACCGAAATCCTCCCCGACGCTCGTTACCGGGTGCAACTCGATGCCGGGCACGAGATCGTCGCCTACACCGCCGGCAAGATGAAGAAAAACCGCATCAAGACGCTGGCCGGCGACCGCGTTACGATCGAAATGTCGCCCTACGATCTCGAAAAGGGGCGCCTGATCTTCCGGCACAAGGACGAACGTCCGAGCGGCGCGCCCGGCGGCCCGCCGCGGGGCGGAGCCCAGCGCGGCGGCCAGTTCCGCCGCCGATAAGCGGGATATTGCAACCGCTGCGGGCATGACGTCCTGATGTCCTGCGCACAATTGGCCGGCGGCTGCGCCGGCCAAAAAATCGCGCACGTCAGGATTGTTTTCAGGATTGTTTTGAAGCCTTCTATCGAATAATATCCTACCCATCGATTTTCGGCCGGACGACATTAGCCAATACCGGTACAGCCGGTTCAGACGCTGACGACCCTTCCAAAAATTCGATCTCACCACCCCGCCGATCAGCGGGTCTTGAACTTGTATATCTGAGAAGGGACTACCCACGTGAGCATGGGAACCGTGAAGTGGTTTAACGCGACCAAGGGCTACGGCTTCATCCAGCCGGATGAAGGCGGGAACGACGTGTTCGTGCACATCAGTGCAGTCGAGCGCGCCGGCCTTGGCACTCTGCGTGAAGGCCAGAAGATCTCCTACGAGATCGTGGCTGACCGCCGTTCCGGCAAATCCTCGGCCGACAATCTGCGCGCCGCCGGATAAGCCGATCTCCCGGGAGCGCGAAGCTCCAGGAAATTGTCGCTAAAGCATCAAGGGCCGCACCTTCGGGTGCGGCCCTTTTTGTCTGGATTGCCAACCGGCGTCCGCGTCGTTCGAAAGCTCTAATAGGTCGAGCAGGTCGTCGGCATGGTGGCGGACGTCGGGGCGTAGAACACGCAAACCGACTGCCGCGGCCTTGTGAAGGCGACATCGGTGAGATTGATGCCGCTCTTGGCCATCACATAACCGACCGTCGGAACGTATTTGTAGCTGACTTCGCTGAAGATCAGATAGGTGCCCGCAACCAGCAGCGCCGCCGGAACGACGCTGGTCACGACATCACCCTGGCTGCGGCTCGAGGCCGTCAATGTGGCCTGCGTGGCGCCCGTGGCCATCACTCCCGCCTTGCTCCACTGGATCCGCGCGACCTTCGAGGCATCGACGTAGATCTCCGACAAGGTGACCTTGGTCGGCGTCGGATCGTACGGCGTCATGATGCCGACGCTTGCACTGAAGAAGTTCTGCAGGTCGGCATCCACCACCTGCGTCGACTGCGAGGTCAGGTCCGACGCGGCGCGCGCCATCAAGGTGACCTTGCGGTCGACCGCGACACCGGATGAAAACTCGACGGTGCCGAAGAACAGCACCAGCATCAGCGGCAGGACGAAAGCGAACTCGACCGCAGCAAGGCCCCGGCGGTCATTGCAGAGGGCCGCGACGGAGCGCAGCAAGGCCGCTGCCTGGGTTTTCATGACGTTGCTCATGAGCATGTCGCCCCGGCGGTCCCGGATGGCTCGTTCTTGAATGTCGCGGTCGCGGTCAGCAGCCGCTTGCCGTTGGCGAGGTTGGCGACATTGAAGCCAAGCTTGGTGACGAACAACGGCCACTGATAGAACAGCCGGACCACCACGACGTCGCCGTCCTTGCCGGGACACCATTTCATGGCCGGAATGAATGCGTTGTTGGAATCGATTGGAGGCGCGATGTTGACGCTGCTGAAGCCCGTCGCAGCGGGATAGCTGCGCACGTCGACCGATATGCCGTTGGCGCAATCGAACAGCGGGTTGACCTGGCCGCAGACGTAGTTCTTGAACTGCTGCTGGGTATAGCTTGCGCCCTGCGCCTGACCGGTCATGATCATGCGCGCAGAATCCTGCGTCACCGTCTCCAGCACCTGGCTCGCGAAGAAGATCATCGCCACTTCGATGATCGCAAACAGCAGTCCGAAAAACAGCGGCGCGACCATCGCGAATTCGACCGCGGTCGCGCCACGGCGGTTTCTGCGAAAGCGATGGAGGAGGCGCGTGAAAGAATGAGCGGGTAGCGGCATCAACGACCCCGGATCAACATGGCGGCAACAACTACCCAAGACTCATTGTCGAAGTATTTCGCCGGATCGAGACAGGGCCACCCGATCCGTCAGGCCTTTCTTAACCATGTCGGATGAACCGCCTGCGGCAGGCGGCTGCCCCGGCGTGCGAAGCGCCGGCGCGGACACGCGCTAGTTCTGCGGCTTCGCGGCCGCGCCCGAGCCGGAGGCCTGGCTGTTGAGCGAGCCTGCCTGGTCCATGGTCGACTTGAAGTAGGTCTCGCCGTCGCCGAGGGTGATGCGACGCTGGCAGACCGGCATGCAGCTGTAGGTCTCGCGATCGACGCCGCGATAGACGGTGACAAGCTGGTCGGTCGGACCTTCGACCTGGATCTGGCGATCCACCAGCACCTGGCCGGTGCGGTCGAGTGCGATGAAGTTGGTCGCGCCGTAGCCCTTGCCGGTCACGACGACAACGCCGCCATTCTGCAGGGTGACGTCGGCGATCAGCGGGTTGCCGACCACGATGGTGGAAATGCCGCCGGGCAGCTTGACGAGCTTGGCCTGATCGACATTGACCGCAATCCGGTCCGGATCCGGCGCGGCCGTTGCGAATGCGGGCCACAGCAGAACGGCTGCGGCCAGCGAGATGAATCCAATGCGCGCGACGGCGCCAATACGCTGGAATTGAAACGACATACCTTACCCCGGGACGTTAACAAGCCGGCAAAAGCGATACGCAGCGGACCGGCGCCCGACGCAGGCAAATCTGACGGCAATTCATTTAAGAAGAGCAAAAATCGACCGCTGAATTGCGCGGATGTCACGACTTCTGGAACGGATCGACCAACGGCCCGGTGATCCCGCGGAAAAATGCCCCCGTGGGGACCGCCGCCTAGCCGGCACCACGCACATGCACCACCACGCGATCGTCGGCGTAGAGGCGCTGCCATCCATCGATGTGATCGAGAAACTTGGAGGCGGGCGTTGCCGGATCGAGCATCACCGCATCGATCCTGTAGGTCTTGAGCAGGTCGAGGAAGCCGTTGACGTCCTTGAGCTGGAGCGCACGATAATAGGCCATCTCGAATTTCTCGCCGTAAAGCTCGGCACGGCCGTCGACGAACACCGGCACCTGGCGCCAGATCAGATAGCCGCCGAACTGCAGATCATTGAGCACGCGCTGCACGTTGTGCGCCTTCAGCGCGTCGACGGCGGCAGCGGGCGAATGGATCGTCGGCGGCGACATGTCCCGACGCGCCGCGATGAACCAGGTCGCGGCGCAGAGCACGGCGATCAGCATCACGGCCGGCGTGGCCTTCAGCCGGACCACGCTTGCGGCACGCAGGCCGAACTGGGTTGCCACCGGCGTCAGCACAGCCAGCGGCAACAGCAGGGCGAAGAGCTCGAGATTCCTGACATGGGATAGCGCCATGTGCAGCAGGCCCAGCGCCAGGGCGATCCGCGGCAGCGGCAGCTTCACCCCGCAATAGAGCGCCCCGCCGATCAGGCCGAGAATGGCCAGCTCGAACGCATCGACGTGGCTGAAACTCGCCGGCATCCACTCCGTGATGAGATGCAGCAGTTCACCGAGGCTGAGAATCCTGAGCGAGGCGAGGATCGTCCCCCAGCCATAGGGCGTCACGCTGCACGCGGCCACCGCGCCGAGGCCGAATGCGGCCCAGCGCAGCGCCAGCGGCAATCTTTGCGCCGGCGCGGCGTTCCACAGCGCATCGAGCGCGAAGGCGCCGGCCAGCACCAGGCCAAACAGAAAGCCGCCATGCAGATTGGCCCAGAGCGCGATCAGCGGCAGCAGCCAGAACGAGGGGGCCTCGCGGCGTTCGCTGGCGAACATCAGGCCGTTCGCCCAGACTATCATGATCGGCAGCGCAAGCACATGCGGACGGGCCAGCAGATGCCCGCATGTCAGCACCAGCGCCGCCAGCGCAATCAGGCTCGCATGGATTGCCGGCAGCGCGCGGCCGAGGATGGCGGTGAGCAGCACGAAGGTGGCGGCACCGCAGGCCGCGGCCAGCACCGCAGGCCCGGTCCACCCGGCAAGGTCGTAGGCCTTCGCGAACAGGACCTGCGCCAGCCACGACGACGACACCCAAGGCTCACCCGCTTTGGTGAAGGAATAGATATCGACCGACGGCAATGCGCGGTGGTCGAGGATCCACCGACCGACGGTAATCTGCCAGTAGGTGTCGGAATCGGCGAGCAGCCTGTCGCCGACGACCAGCAGCAACGCATAGACGCCGCACGCCATCCAGAACCAGGCCGGGACTTCGGCGAACACCGAGGCCCGCGCCTGTGGGATGGTTGCGGTCTCAGCACTCATGCGCGCGCAGTCCGGTCAATGACGGAACGGATAGGCCAGCTGTCCGCCGATTTCGGCCGGCACGCCCTGCTCTGCGTCGACGCCGTAATCATCCGGAAGCTTGCCTTCGGGCATGCGGAATGTCCCGAAGAGAATGTCCCAGAGCGGAAACGTGCCGGCGAAATTGGTGTCGCCACCCTCCTCGAGCGCGGTGTGATGCCAGCGATGGAACACCGGCGTGGCGATCACATATTTGAACGGGCCGAGCGTCCAGTTCAGGTTGGCGTGCACGAAGGCGGAATGGAATGTGGTGAAGGGACCGACCCACAGCATGATGTTCGGCGAGATGCCGGCCATCAGCAGGATCACGTCGACCGAGATCGTGCCGATCAGCAGATTGACGGGATGGAAGCGCGCCGCCGAGATCCATTCGAGATCCTCGGAGGAATGATGAATGGCGTGGTACTTCCAGAAGCCGCCGCCGTGAAACATCCGGTGCAGCCAGTACAGCATGAAGTCGGAAGCGACCAGGAAGATGATCGATTGCAGCCAGAGCGGCAGCTGCGCCAGCGGGCCGTGTCCGTTCTCGTAGAACGAGATCAGCTCGTCGGCACCGTGCACATCGAACACCGCGGCCGCGCCCACCACCAGCAGCCCGATCCGCAGCACGCGGGCGAATACCGGCACGAAGAACCAGTAGCAGATGTCCGTGACCAGCTCGCGCTTCTGCCACCACGGCTTGCCGGGATTGCAGGCCCAGAAGTGGGTCAGCACCGTGAAGAACAGCGCGAGGCCGATCGTGATCGGCACCACCCTCATCATCGTCTGGCCGAGCATCTCGATGACTTCGATCGGGAGGGTGGACATGGCAGCCTCATACTACGGAAGCCCCATGGGTATAGATGTGCGCTTAAGGAGCCGTGAATAGGCGCCGGATGTCTGGTCGCAGCAACAATCCGCAATTTTAGCGGACCGTTTAATGCCAAATTTACTGTGCGCAACATCAGCGGGTTCCCGCAGAGTTTATGCGATCAAATTAACTGCGCCGAAATCGTCCAACACTAGGGTGCCGCAATGGTCACGGTGCTGAGAACGCCGGCGAGACCAAATCTAGTTCGACCAGCCACGTGTACACAGGAGTGATTTTATGAAGAACCTCGTTTCGCGCTTCGTGAAGGACGAATCGGGCGCGACCGCCATCGAGTACGGCCTGATCGCCACCGGTATCGCCATCGCGATCATCGCTGCAGTCAACGGCGTCGGCACGAAGCTCTCGGGTACCTTCAACTCGATCTCGGGCTCGCTGAAGTAAGCCGGCTTCGACGAATTCGCATCAAAGGTCCCGGCAATCCCGGGACCTTTGCTATTTGTCGGGGGCCGATCGGCAGCCTCTGTTGAAGGTGCCGGTAATCCTTTTCCGATTGTTCACCATTGGCCGCTAGCGTCGGGTCTCGACCGCAGCTCCAGCTTGACGGCATGAATTCATGATCCTCGACATCGCACGCTTGATGCTGTTTCCGGCCCTGATGGCCTTTGCGGCGGCGAGCGATCTCCTGACCATGACGATCCCGAACCGGATTTCGCTGGCGCTGGTGGCGGGCTTCTTTGTCCTGGCGCCGCTGACCGGGATGGGCGTCCACGAGATCCTCACCCATGCCGGCGCAGGCGCGCTGGTTCTGGTGGTGGCGTTCGGCATGTTCGCGATGGGCTGGGTCGGCGGCGGAGACGCCAAGGTCGCGGCCGCGGCCAGCCTGTGGTTCGGGTTCGAGCACCTGCTGCCCTATCTGGTCTTTGCCTCGCTGTTCGGCGGTGCGCTGACCGTGCTCTTGCTGCAGCTGCGGCAATGGCCATTGCCCTACCCGCTCGCGTCCCAGGCCTGGCTCAGCCGCCTGCACGACAAGCAGACCGGAATTCCCTACGGCATCGCACTCGCTCTCGGCGCCCTCCTGATTTATCCCGAGACGGACTGGATCAAGACGATCGATCTCGCGCACTTCGCCATGCGCTGAGAAAGCAGCGGTAACCGCCCGTTAAGGCGATTTAGATACGCCTCATTAACCATGCTTTGACGAATAGCTGGTCAACTCCCATCACGGCGGCGGCAGCGTCGCGGCGTCATGTGGAAAGTGAAGCGTAATGGATAAGGCCCGCATTCTGGTCCTGGCAATTGCAGGCTGCGCCGGCCTTGCGGCGCTTTATTTGGCGAGCGGAAGCGACGACAAGCCGGCGGCTCCTCCGCCAGTTGCGCAGCTGCCGACCGTCGACATCCTGGTCGCGCGCTCCGACATCGGCCTCGGCCAGGCAGTGAAGGCCGAAGACCTGCAGTGGCAGACCTGGCCGGCGGCGACCGCCAGCGCCAGCTTCATGCGCAAGGACAGCCACGCCGACGCCATCAAGGACGTCACCGGCTCGATCGCGCGCGCCCCGTTCATCCAGGGCGAGCCGATCCGCGAGCAGAAGCTCGTCAAGGCCGACGGAAGCGGCTTCATGGCCGCGATCCTGCCGACGGGCATGCGGGCGGTATCGACCGAAATCTCTCCCGAGACCGGTGCCGGCGGCTTCATCCTGCCGAACGACCGGGTCGACGTCCTGCTGTCGAAGCGGGACAAGAATCCCGACCGCAACGGCGCCGACATCGTCAATTCCGAGGTCATCCTGACCAATATCCGCGTCCTTGCGATCGACCAGGCGCCGAAGGAGAAGGACGGCACCAACGCACTGATCGGCAAGACAGTGACGCTGGAGCTGAAGCCTGACCAGACCGAGACGCTGGCGCGGGCGCGCCAGAGCGGCGTCCTGTCGCTGGCGCTGCGCAGCATCGCCGATAACAACGGGACCGACGTCAGGATCGAGGACAACCACCAGAGACGCGGTGAGACGATCAACGTCATCCGCTTTGGCGTTGCCAACCAGGCAACGATGCAGAAGTGACCATGAGGACACAGGTGATGAAGGGCGGGGCAACTCAACGGACGATGCGGGCCTTCATGGTCCGCGCATTGTCGTTCTCGGCCGTCGCGGCGCTCACGCTCAACCCGGCACTGACGCCGGTGGTGGCGGGCGACTACCGCGCCGCTCCCGCCGCGGCCGACGGCCAGATGAATGCCCGCTTCCTCTCACTCGGCGTCGGCAAATCGGTGGTGATCGATCTGCCGAGGGACATCAAGGACGTGCTGGTCGCCGATCCCAAGATCGCCAATGCCGTGGTCCGCTCGGCGCAACGCGCCTACATCATCGGCGCGACGGTCGGCCAGACCAACATCGTGTTCTTCGACGCCGCCGGCCAGCAGATCGCGGCCTATGACATCGCGGTCAAGCGCGACCTCAACGGCGTGCGCGCGGCCCTGCGTGCAGCGCTGCCGAACGCCGATATCCAGATCGAGGGTGTCGGCGAGGGCGTCATGCTGACCGGAAGCGCGGCGAGCCCGATCGAAGCGCAGCAGGCCGGCGAGATCGCCACGCGGCTGGTCGGCAGCGCCGACAAGGTTGTGAACTCCATCACGGTTCGCGGCCGCGACCAGGTGATGCTGAAGGTGACGGTCGCCGAAGTCTCGCGCAGCCTGATCAAGCAGCTCGGCATCGACCTCACCGCGAACCTCAACTACGGCACCACCGTGGTGAAGTTCACCAACAACAACCCGTTCACGGCGAACAACGCACCGCTGGTGCCCGGCAACGCCCTCACCACTTCGTTCGGCGCGGCCCCATCGGTGTCGGCGACGCTCCGCGCCATGGAAAGCGCAGGCGTGGTGCGGACACTCGCCGAGCCGAACCTGACCGCGATCTCCGGCGAATCGGCGACCTTCATCTCGGGCGGCGAGTTTCCAATTCCGACCGGCGTGACCTGTCAGACGACGACGGGAGGCGCGATCGGGAATTGCGTTCAGACCGTCAGCTTCAAGAAGTTCGGCATTTCGCTCAACTTCACGCCCGTGGTGCTGACCGAGGGACGGATCAGCCTGCGCGTGATGACGGAAGTGTCGGAAGTCTCGACCGAGAATTCGCTGACCGGCGGCGCCGGCGGAACGACGATCCCCTCGATCAAGACCCGGCGCGCCGAGACCACGCTGGAAATTCCTTCGGGCGGCTCGATGGCGATGGCCGGCCTGATCCAGGACCAGACCAAGCAGGCGATCAACGGCCTTCCCGGGCTGGCGTCGCTGCCGGTGCTCGGAACGCTGTTCCGCAGCCGGGACTTCGTCAACAACCAGACCGAAATGATGGTGCTGGTGACGCCCTATGTCGTTCGCGCGGTGGCGCAGAAGGACCTGTCGCGTCCGGATGACGGCTTCGCCAACGCGTCCGACCCGCAGGCCGACCTGCTCGGCAGCATCAATCGCGTCTACGGCGTGCCCGGCCGCACCGAGCCGGCGCGGAATTACCGCGGCACTTACGGCTTCATTACGGACTGAGGCGGACGATGACACAGACCACATCCAGGACATCCGCCGGTTACCAGCGCGGCATCGCTCTCGCCGGAGCGCTCGTCAGCCTCGCGATGACGCTCGGCGCCTGCCAGCACGCCGCCGACAACAGTTTCGCGATGGTGAACGCACCGGCCGACTATCGCCAGCGCCATCCGATCGCGGTCACCGAGGCTGATCGCTCGATCGTGGTCTTCGTCGGCCGCAGCCGCGGCGGCCTGACTGCGGAGCAGCGCGCCGAGGTGATGGGGATGGCGCAGGACTGGATGCGCGAGGGGACCGGCGCCGTCACCATCGACGTTCCCGCCGACACGCCGAACGCACGGACCGCCCAGGAATCGCTGCGCGAGATCCAGGCCACGTTCGCCGCCGCCGGCGTGCCGCCGCGCGGGATCCTCGTTCGCAAATACCATCCCGAGGATCCGCGCCAGATGCCCGCGATCCGCGTGAACTATCCAAAGATGAAAGCGGTCGCCGGGCCGTGCGGTCTCTGGCCGGAAGATCTCGGCCCGTCGATCCACAACGGGTCCTACATCGAGAACAAGCAGTACTACAATTTCGGCTGCGCCAATCAGCGCAACCTTGCAGCCATGGTCGAAGACCCGACCGACCTCGTGCAGCCGCGCGCGGAGACCCCTGCCTATACGTCGCGTCGTAACATCGCCTTCGACAAGTATCGCAAGGGCACCACCACCGCCACGAGTTATCCCGAGTCCGACAGGGCCAAGCTAAGCGACACAGGAAAATGATCACCTACGCGCAGCAAAACTCCGAAGAGCAGACGGACGCCCCGCCGCAGGCCGTGGACGACCATATTGCTCCGGCGCCACGGGTTTCGGTCCAGGCGTTCTGCGAAACGGTCGAGACCGCTGCCGCCGTGCAGTCGGCGGGCGAGGATCGCCGGCTGGCCAAGGCTCACCTCAAGATCCAGATGGGCGGCATGGCGGCCGCCATCGAGGCCTATCGCTCGGCGCCGACGCCCAACGTCATCATCCTCGAGACCGAGGGCCGCGGCGACATCCTGGCCGGCCTCGATCAGCTCGCAACGGTGTGCGACGCCGGCACCCGCGTGGTCGTGATCGGCCGCGTCAACGACGTCACCCTGTATCGCGAGCTGGTGCGCCGCGGCGTCAGCGATTACGTGATCGCGCCGGCCCATGCGATCGACGTGGTGCGCGCGGTCTGTAACCTGTTCTCGGCACCGGAAGCCAAGGCGGTCGGCCGCATCGTCGCCGTTGTCGGTGCCAAGGGCGGTGTCGGCGCCTCGACCATCGCCCACAATGTCGCCTGGGCGATTGCCCGCGACCTGGCGCTTGATTCCGTGGTCGCCGACCTCGACCTCGCCTTCGGCACCGCCGGCCTCAACTACAACCAGGATCCCGCTCAGGGCATCGCCGATGCCGTGTTCTCGCCGGACCGCGTCGATACCGCCTTCGTCGACCGCCTGCTGTCGAAATGCACCGACCATCTGAGCCTGCTGGCGGCGCCGGCGACACTGGACAAGGTCTACGATTTCGGCGCCGAGGCGTTCGATGCGATCTTCGATACGCTGCGGACCACGATGCCCTGCATCGTGCTCGACGTGCCGCATCAATGGTCCGGCTGGACCAAGCGCGCATTGATCGCGGCCGACGACATCCTGATCGTGGCGGCGCCCGACCTCGCCAATCTGCGCAATGCCAAGAACATGTTCGACCTGCTGAAGGCCTCGCGGCCCAACGACCGCGCGCCGCTGTACTGCCTGAACCAGGTCGGCGTGCCGAAGCGTCCCGAGATCGCGGCCGGCGAGTTCGCCAAGGCGATCGAAAGCCAGCCGATCGCTGCCATCCCGTTCGATCCGCAGATCTTCGGTTCGGCGGCCAACAACGGCCAGATGATCGCCGAGATTTCCGCCAACCACCGCGCGGTCGAGATGTTTCTGCAGATGGCGCAGCGGCTGACAGGCCGCGGCGAGACCAAGAAGCCGAGGGGGTCCTTCCTGTCGCCCCTGCTCGAAAAGCTGCGGTCCAAATAGTGGTCCGCGTGGAGTCAAGACGTCGTGTTTGGTAAGCGTAGCGGAAACGATGGGGACGTGCGGGCACCCAAGCCCGCGTTTCAGGCGCCGGAGCCAGCCGGCGCGCCGGCGATGTCGCGCGAGTCCGTCGCACCGGCGATCTCGTCGCCGCCGCTGGCACCCAGCAAGCCACCGCCTGCCCCCGCCGTCGAAGCCCGCCGCTCCGACAACTACTACCAAGTCAAGGCGACGATCTTCGGCGCCCTGATCGAGGCGATCGACCTTGCCCAGCTCGCCAAGCTGGACAGCGAATCGGCGCGCGAGGAAATCCGCGACATCGTCAACGAGATCATCGCGATCAAGAACATCGTGATGTCGATCGCCGAGCAGGAGGAGTTGCTCGACGACATCTGCAACGACGTGCTCGGCTACGGCCCGCTGGAGCCGCTGCTGTCGCGCGACGACATCGCCGACATCATGGTCAACGGCGCAGGCACCGTGTTCATCGAAGTCGCCGGCAAGATCCAGCGCACCGGCATCCGCTTTCGCGACAACCAGCAGCTGCTCAACATCTGCCAGCGCATCGTCAGCCAGGTCGGCCGGCGCGTCGACGAATCCTCGCCGATCTGCGACGCCCGCCTCGCCGACGGTTCGCGCGTCAACGCCATCGTGCCGCCGCTGGCGATCGACGGGCCCGCGCTCACCATCCGCAAATTCAAGAAGGACAAGCTGACGCTGGAGCAGCTCGTCAAGTTCGGCGCGATCACCCCCGAAGGGGCGACCATCCTGCAGATCATCGGCCGCGTCCGCTGCAACGTGATCATTTCCGGCGGCACCGGCTCGGGCAAGACCACGCTGCTGAACTGCCTGACCAACTATATCGAGCACGACGAACGCATCATCACCTGCGAAGACGCCGCCGAGCTTCAGCTGCAGCAGCCGCATGTGGTGCGGCTGGAAACCCGGCCGCCGAACATCGAGGGCGAGGGCCAGGTGACGATGCGCGAACTGGTCCGCAACTGCCTGCGTATGCGCCCGGAGCGCATCATCGTCGGCGAAGTCCGCGGACCCGAAGCGTTCGATCTGTTGCAGGCCATGAACACCGGCCACGACGGCTCGATGGGCACGCTGCACGCCAACAATCCGCGCGAAGCACTGTCGCGCTGCGAATCCATGATCACCATGGGCGGCTTCTCGCTTCCGTCACGCACCATTCGCGAGATGATCTGCGCCTCGGTCGACATCATCGTGCAAGCGGCGCGCCTGCGCGACGGTTCGCGCCGCATCACGCACATCACCGAGGTGATGGGCATGGAAGGCGACACCATCATCACCCAGGACATCTTCCTCTACGACGTGGTCGGGGAAGACGCCAACGGCAAGATCATCGGCAAGCACCGCTCGACCGGCATCGGCCGGCCGCGCTTCTGGGAGCGTGCGCGCTACTACAATGAAGAGAAGCGGCTTGCGGCGGCGCTGGACGCTTCCGACGCCCCGGCGCCGGTCTAGGGGAACGCAGGATGCAGGCGCAAACTCTGGCTCTCGCCTTCCTCGCCGCCACGACGGTCGGCGGCATCGCTTGGGTCTTCCTGTACCCCTACCTTTCGGGGGAGAAGAAGGCCGAGTCGCGGCGCGCGTCGGTGGCGCGCAGCGAACCCACGACGACACGAAACGCCGACCGCACGCAACGCTCCCGCCGCGAGCAGGTAGAGGGATCGCTGAAGGAGCTCGAGGCGCGTCGGCAGAAGGACAAGAAAGTCCCGCTCGGCGTGCGCATCTCGCAGGCCGGACTGGAGTGGTCGGAGCAGAAATTCTGGATGATCTCCGGCGCCCTTGGCCTGTTCGGGTTCGGCGTGGCCTTCATGGTTGGCGGAGGCCTGCTCGGCGCGGCCGGCATCGGCTTTGCCATGGGTCTCGGCCTGCCGCGCTGGGTGCTCGGCTTCCTGAAGAAGCGGCGGGAAAAGGCGTTCCTGAAGTCGCTGCCTGACGCCGTCGACGTCATCGTGCGCGGCATCAAGGCCGGCCTGCCGCTGTTCGAATCGCTCAAGGCGGTCGTCAACGACGCGCCGGAGCCGCTGCGCAGCGAATTTCTCGCCATCATCGAGACCCAGGCGATCGGCATGCCGCTCGGCGAAGCCTGTGCCCGGCTCTACGAGCGGATGCCGCTGCCGGAGGCCAACTTCTTCGGCATCGTGATCGCGATCCAGCAGAAGTCCGGCGGCAATTTGTCGGAAGCGCTCGGCAACCTGTCGCGGGTGCTGCGCGACCGCAAGAAGATGGCCGAGAAGATCCAGGCGATGTCGATGGAAGCGAAGGCCTCCGCCGCCATCATCGGCTCGCTGCCGCCGATCGTGATGATCCTCGTGTTCCTGACGACGCCGGACTACATCGCCCTGCTGTGGACCAATTCGATGGGCCAGCTCATGCTGGTGGCCTGCGCGATCTGGATGTCGATGGGCGTGCTGGTGATGAAGAAGATGATCAACTTCGATTTCTGACGGTGCAGCATGATTGATATTCTGGTCGCCAAGCTCCACGACGTCAGGTTCATGACCATGCTGCTTGCCTTCTTCGCGGCAAGCGCGACGGTCTACACGCTGGTGATGCCGCTGCTCGCCGGCGGCGATCTCAACAAGCGCATGAAGGCGGTCGCCAGCGAGCGCGAGCGCCTGCGGCAGCGCGAGCGCGACCGTCTCTCCAAGTCGGAAAAGGTGACGCTGCGCCAGACGCCGAAGCAGGCCGTCTCCAAGATGGTGGATGACCTGAACCTCACCAAATGGCTGGCCCAGGAAGCGGCGATCGAGAAGCTGGTGATGGCGGGCTATCGCGGCCACGCTCCGTATGTCTATTTCCTGGCAGCGCGGGCGGTCACGCCGATCCTGATGCTGATCGGCGCGATCATCTATACGTTCTTCATTGCCGGCGCGAACTGGTCGCTCACGCTCAAGATCGGCATTTGCGTCGGCGCGGCCTATGCCGGCCTGCAGGCGCCGATGCTGTTCCTGAAGAACGCGATCTCCAAGCGCCAGCTCCAGATCAAGCGCGCGTTCCCGGATTCGCTCGACCTGCTGCTGATCTGCATCGAGTCGGGCATGTCGGTCGAGGTCGCGTTCCGGAAAGTGGCCAACGAGATCGCCGGGCAATCGGTCGCGCTGTCGGAGGAGTTTGCGCTGACGACCGCGGAACTGTCCTATTTGCAGGATCGCAAGACCGCCTACGAGAACCTGGCGCGCCGCACCGGCCTCGAAGGCGTGAAGTCGGTGTGCATGGCCTTGCAGCAGTCCGAACGCTACGGCACGCCGCTCGGCCAGAGCCTCCGCGTGATGGCGCAGGAAAACCGCGACATGCGGATGAACGAGGCCGAGAAGAAGGCCGCGGCACTGCCGCCCAAGCTGACGGTACCGATGATCCTGTTCTTCCTGCCCTGCCTGTTCATCGTGATCCTCGGCCCGTCCTACATCAAGATCGCCACGATGCATTGAGTTGCCTCGCCTGCGCCGGCTGCCTCTCTCCTTCCCTCTGAAAGGGGGAAGGCCGGGATGGGAGTCAGCCGCAGACACCGCTCCTCGTGGAGAGATGATCCCCACCCGCTTTGCTCTCACGAGCAAAGCGACCTCCCTTTTTCAAGGGGCGGTGGAGCTGCCGCGTTTGGTTTAGTCGTCCTTGGCGACGACCGGCGCCGCACGCGACGCGGTCCGCGGGCCGTCCTTGCGGTTCAGCATGTCGCGGAGATAAGCGACGTTGGCCGCGGCCTCATCCGACGGCAGGTCGGCCTTGACGATCGTTTCCGCCTCCGCGAAGCGGCCCTGCAGGCCGACGACCAGCGCAAGGTTCTGCCGGATCCGGGTGTCGGCGCGAGCGCTGGCGTAGGCCTGGCGCAGCGTCTCTTCCGCTTTCGGCAAATCCTTGGTCAGCATGTAGGACAAGCCGAGATTGGACAGCACCGACGGCTCGTCCGGAGCCAGCCTGAGCGCACTGGCGTAATAGCGCCGCGCCTCCTCGTGCCGGTTCATCGTGTCGAGCGTGGTGCCCTGCACGGACAGGATCCGCCAGTCCGGATTGTCCGGGCTGTGCGCGCGGCTCAGCACGTCGAATGCAGCCTGCGAATTGCCGTTGTCGGCCAGCGCGCGGCCATAGGCGGCGAGCAGCGCCTTGTTGCCGGGGTTGGCGATCGTGGCCTGCTCGAGCACGGCGCAGGCCTGCGAGCGCTGGCCGGTCATGCGCAGGGCCTGGCCGTAGGCGACCGCGGCAGCGACATCCTTGGGATTCTTGCGATAGCGCTCGCCATAGGCCTCGACGGCCCGGCGCGGATCATCGGGCGTGGGATCGGACCGCGACGTGATCGATCCCGCCACGTCGGACATGGTCTGGCAACCGCCAAGCCCTGCGGCCAGGACCGCCAGAAGGGCTGCGGAAGCAAGATGCCGGGTCAGATTGGACTGTCGACACATGGCACTGTGACTCACGAAATCGGGCGAACGGTTCCAGCCGAGCGTGCCAGCAATAGACTGTTAACCCTAACGTCTGGTTAACTGGCGGCGCCGGCAGCCGACGCTCCGGTTCCGGCCTGCACGGCGCGTGAACCGTTGGCGCGCTACCATCCGTGGCGAAAGGCGTGTAGTAGCCCACCAACGACGCCAGAACCGAGAGCCGCATGCCATCCGTGTTCGAGACCGCCACGACCGCCGCCACGCCGATCACCTTCGTCACCAAGGCGACATGGGATGCGATTCAGGGCGAGCTGCCGGCGCCGGCGCGCCAGTTCGCGGCGGCCAATGGCTTCGTGGCCAAGGCGGGAAAATTGCTCGTCCTGCCGACGGCAGACGGCGGCATCGCGCAGGTGCTGTTCGGTCTCGAGGACGCCGACCACAAGGCGCGCGATCCGTTCCGGCCCGGCGCCCTGCCCGGCCTGCTGCCGCCCGGCGTCTACCGCTTCGCCAATGCGCCGCACGACACCAGACTTGCCGCGCTCGCCTTCGCGCTCGGCTGCTACCGCTTCGGCCGGTATCGCACCAACAAGGCTCCCGAAGTCCGGCTGGTGCCGCCCGACGGCGTCGACACGGCGGAGATCACCCGGATGGCGGATGCCGCGGCGCTGGCGCGCGATCTCATCAACACGCCGTCCAACGACATGGGACCGGCCGAGCTCGCCGAGGTGGCGCGCGACCTCGCGACGCGGTTCGGCGCTGCCTTCAATTGCATCGACGGCGACGAGCTCGCCCAGAACTTCCCGCTGATCCACGCCGTCGGCATAGCGTCGACGCGGTCACCGCGATTGATCGAGCTGAGCTGGGGCGACCCCGCCCATCCGAAGGTGACGCTGGTCGGCAAGGGTGTCTGCTTCGACACCGGCGGGCTCGATCTCAAGCCTTCGAGCGGCATGCTCATCATGAAGAAGGACATGGGCGGCGCCGCCAACGTGCTGGCGCTGGCCCAGATGGTGATGGACGCGAAGCTCAAGCTGCGGCTGCGCGTGCTGATCCCGGCGGTCGAGAACGCGGTTGCCGGCAACGCGTTCCGCCCGCTCGACATCTTCAAGTCGCGCAAGGGCATCACCGTCGAGATCGGCAACACCGACGCCGAAGGGCGGCTGGTGCTCGCCGACGCGCTGGCGCTCGCCGACGAGGAGACGCCCGATCTTTTGGTCGATCTGGGCACGCTGACCGGCGCCGCGCGGGTGGCGCTGGGCCCCGATCTGCCGCCGTTCTACACCAATGACGAGGCGCTCGCCGGCGACGTCGCATCCTGTGCGAAGAGCGAGAACGACCCGCTCTGGCGGATGCCGCTGTGGCCGGCCTACGACGCCTGGCTCGACTCCAAGACCGCCGACATCACCAACGCACCGTCAGGCGGTTTCGCGGGCTCGATCACCTGCGCGCTGTTCCTGCAGCGCTTCGTCGAGCACGCGAGGAGCTGGCTGCACGTCGACATCTACGGCTGGACGCCGTCGGCAAAGCCCGGCCGTCCCGAAGGCGGCGAGTGCCAGGCGGCGCGCGCGATCTACAAATTGCTGAGCCAGCGCTATGCATGACCCCCGTCTGACACCGGCCCGCGACGACCTCGCGGCGAAATATCTCGAGGGCAAGGTCCAGGCGTTGCGCTTCGTCGAAGGCGAAGTGCTCGAGGTCGGCGACGCCATCGCGCCGCTACGCCAGGCGCCGGCGAGCGATGCCGAACAGATGACGCAGGCGCTCCGGGGCGAGCGCGTCACGGTGTACGATCGCAACGGCGAAGGCTGGGCCTGGGGCCAGCTCGCCGATGACGGCTATGTCGGCTGGATTCCCGAGGCCGCGCTGGCCAAGCCCGGCGCCGCCCCGACGCACAAGGTCACAGCGCTGCGCACGCTGGCGTATCCGGGCCCGTCGATCAAGCTGCCGCCGGTCGAGGCACTGGCGATGGGGACAAAGCTCGCCATCGTCCGCGAGGACGGTGCGTTCGCGGTGACCCGCGAGGGCTGGCATCTGCCACGCCAGCATCTCGCGCCGCTCGACACGATGGCAGGTGATTTCGTTGCGATCGCCAAGCAATTCGTCGGCTCACCCTATCTGTGGGGCGGCAAGTCGAGCCTCGGGATCGATTGCTCTGGCCTGGTGCAGATCGCGCTGACCGCCGCCGGCACCGGCTGCCCGCGCGACAGCGACATGCAGCAGGAAGGCCTCGGCCGCGAATTGACGGTCGCGGAATCCAAGCAGCTGCAGCGCGGCGACCTGATGTTCTGGAAGGGCCATGTCGCCATCGTGCGCGACGCGACAACGATCGTGCACGCCAACGCGCATCACATGGCAACGGTGGTGGAGAACACGCAGGCTGCGATCGCGCGGATCAAGACCGCCGGCAGCGAAGTCCTGGCGATCAAGCGGCTTTGAGCAATATACATTCCCGTCATCCTGAGGAGCGCGAAGCGCGTCTCGAAGGATGGACGGCCCCAGTCCGGCCACGCCACCCTTCGAGGCTCGCCCAGCGGCGCAATTGCGCCGCAAGGCTCGCACCTCCAGCGACAACGGCAAAGCCGTTGCGCGGGGATGACGTGGAACGACGAAGATGCCTACGTCGCCACTGCACCGTCGCCGGCCGCTTCGATGCGGAATGCGGCGGCGAACAGCGCTCGGGTGTAGTCGCTCTTCGGATTCTTGAACAGCTCGGAGGCCGGTCCCTCCTCCTCCACCTTGCCCGATTTCATCACGATCAGATGGCTCGCCAGCGAGGCGACCACGCGCAGATCGTGCGAGATGAACATGTAGGTGAGATCGCGCTTGCGCTGCAGGTCGCGCAACAGGTCGACCATCTGAGCCTGCAGCAGCATGTCGAGCGCGCTGGTCGGCTCGTCCAGCACGACGAAGTTCGGCTCCAGCACGACCGCGCGCGCGATCGAGATGCGCTGGCGCTGGCCGCCGGAGAATTCGTGCGGATAGCGGAAGCGCCAGTCCGGATCGAGCCCGACATCCTTCATTGCCTTGATCACCCGCGCCTCGCGCTCCTCGCGCGACAGCTGCTTCTGGTGCACCTCAAGGCCCTCGGCAATGATGTCGGCCACCGACATGCGCGGGCTGAGCGAGCCGAACGGGTCCTGGAACACTATCTGCATGTCGCGGCGGAACGGCCGCATCTGCTTGAAGCGCAGGCCCTGGATGTCGTTGCCGAGGAACACGATCGGACCATCGGACGAAATCAGCCGGAGCAGCGCGAGCCCGAGCGTGGTCTTGCCGGAGCCGGATTCGCCGACCACGCCGAGGGTCTCGCCCTTGCGCACCGCGAGGCTGACGCCATCGACCGCCTTGATGTGGCCGACGGTCGAGCGCAACAGCCCGCGCTTGATCGGAAACCAGACCTTGAGATTGTCCGCCGACATCACGACCGCTGCGCCCGGCTGCGGCGGCGCCGGATCGGGCTTCGGCTCGGCCGCGAGCAGCGCTTGGGTATAGGCGTGCTTCGGCGCGGTGAAGACCTGCTCGACCGGCCCCTGCTCGACGATCTTGCCGTTGTTCATCACGCAGACCGTGTCGGCGATGCGGCGGACGATGCCGAGATCGTGGGTGATGAACAACAGGCTCATGCCGAGCCGCGCGCGGATCTCGGCCAGCAGCGCCAGGATCTGCGCCTGCACGGTGACGTCGAGCGCGGTGGTCGGCTCGTCCGCGATCAAAAGATCGGGCTCGTTGGCGAGCGCCATCGCGATCATCACGCGCTGGCGCTGGCCGCCGGACAATTGATGCGGATAGCTCTTGAGCCGGGTCTCCGGCTCGGGGATGCCGACCTGGCCCAGCAATTCCAGCGTTCGCGCCTGCGCCGCCTGGCCCCCGATGCCCCTGTGCAGCGACAGGATCTCGCCGATCTGGGTCTCGATGGTATGGAGCGGATTGAGCGAGGTCATCGGCTCCTGGAAGATGATCGAGATGTCGTTGCCGCGAACCTTGCGCATCTCCTGGTCGGACGCGGTCAGGAGGTCGCGGCCGCGGAAACGGATCGCGCCTGACGGATGCGATGCCGTCGGATAGGGCAGCAGCTTCAGCACCGACAGCGCGCTGACGGATTTTCCCGAACCGGATTCGCCGACCAGCGCGACGCATTCGCCGCGCTTGATCGAGAACGAGATGCCGTCGACCGCAAGCGCGCGGCCGAAGGCGACCGAGAGATCGCGGACATCGAGCAAAGGCTGGTTGATCGCGTCCATGCCTCAGCCCTTCGAGAACGTCTTGCGTGGATCGAAGGCGTCGCGCGCGGCTTCGCCGATGAAGATCAGGAGCGACAGCATGATCGCGACCGAGAAGAATCCGGTGAGGCCGAGCCACGGCGCTTGCACGTTGGCCTTGCCCTGCGACAGCAACTCGCCGAGCGAGGGCGAGCCGGGCGGCAGGCCGAAGCCGAGGAAATCCAGCGCCGTCAGCGTCATCACCGAGGACGAGACGATGAAGGGCAGGAATGTCATGGTGGCGACCATCGCGTTCGGCAGCAGATGGCGGAACATGATGACGCCGTTGGAGACGCCGAGCGCACGCGCCGCCTGGATGTATTCGAAATTGCGGCCGCGCAGGAACTCGGCGCGCACCAGCCCGACCAGCGACACCCACGAGAATAGCAGGAGGATGCCGAGCAGGATGAAGAAGCCCGGCGGCAGCACCGCCGAGATGATCAACAGCAGATAGAGCGAGGGGATCGCGGTCCAGATCTCGATCAGCCGCTGGAAGATGAGATCGGTCCAGCCGCCGAAATAGCCCTGCACGCCGCCGGCGGCGATGCCGATGATCGAGGACAGGATGGTCAGCGTCAGTCCGAACAGCACCGAGA
The DNA here is from genome assembly GCF_054055815.1 of Bradyrhizobium sp. USDA 4503. Lineage (NCBI taxonomy): Bacteria > Pseudomonadati > Pseudomonadota > Alphaproteobacteria > Hyphomicrobiales > Nitrobacteraceae > Bradyrhizobium > Bradyrhizobium sp. USDA 4503. The sequence goes on along the minus strand of NZ_JBSRXS010000001.1, from coordinate 6,627,121 downwards.
TGCGGAAGCCGTAGATCAGCCGCGCGACCACGTCGCGGCCCTGATCGTCGGTGCCGAGCCAATTGTATTCGAGGTCGCGGCAGCCGGTCAGGCCCTTCCGCTTGACCACGTCCTTGCACTGCTCTTCGGTCAACAGCCAGGTCGGCTTCGACGGCACCGCCGTCGGCGGGTCGAGGTTGCGGCTGTCGTAGGAGTAACGGATCGGCGGCCAGATCATGCTGCCGCCCTTGGCGGCGATCTGCTTCTGCAAATAGGGGTCGCGATAATCGGCCGCGGTCTCGAAGTCGCCGCCGAAGGTGGTCTCGGCATAGGTGAACACCACCGGCCAGTAGAGCCGGCCGTCATATTTGACGACCAGCGGCTTGTCGTTGGCGATGAAATTGGCAAACAGCGACGCCACGAACAGCACGAGGAAGATCCAGAACGACCAGTAGCCGCGGCGATTGGCCTTGAAGTTCTGCCAGCGTCGCTTGTTCAGCGGCGACGGCGAAAAGGCGTGGTGCGTGGCGGGCACCGTTTCGCCGAGCGGCGATTGCGTCGTGGTCTCGACCGGCTGGGGCGCGAGCATCGTCATCAGACCTCCCGCGCTTCGAAGTCGATCCTGGGATCGATCCACATATAGGCGAGATCGGAGAGCAGATTGACCACCAGTCCGACCAGCGAGAAGATGAACAACGTCCCGAACACCACCGGATAGTCGCGGTTCAACACGCTCTCGAAGCCAAGCAGGCCGAGCCCGTCGAGCGAGAAGATGGTTTCGATCAAGAGCGAGCCGGAGAAGAACGCGTGAATGAACGCGCCCGGGAAGCCTGCGATCACGATCAGCATGGCGTTGCGGAAGATGTGGCCGTACAGCACCTGGCGCTCGCTGCAACCCTTGGCGCGCGCGGTCATCACATATTGCTTGCGTATCTCGTCGAGAAACGAATTCTTGGTCAGCAGGGTCATGGTGGCGAAGGCGCCGAGCGCCATCGACACCAGCGGCAGCGTCAGGTGCCAGAAATAGTCGATAATCTTCCAGTACCAGGGGAATTGCGACCAGCCGTCCGAGGTCAGGCCGCGCAGCGGGAAGATGTTGAGGAACGAGCCGCCGGCAAACAGCACGATCAGGAGGATCGCGAACAGGAAGCCCGGGATCGCAAAGCCGATGATGATCACCGCCGAGGTCCAGGTATCGAACCGCGAGCCGTCCTGCACCGCCTTGCGGATGCCGAGCGGGATCGAGATAAGATAGGTCAGCAGCGTCATCCAGATGCCGAGCGACATCGAGACCGGCAGCTTCTCCTTGATCAACTGCAGCACGCTGACACTGCGGAAATAGCTGTTGCCGAAATCGAACCGCGCGAAATTCCAGACCATCAACGCGAACCGCTCGGGCGCCGGCTTGTCGAAGCCGAACTGCACCTCGAGCTTCTTGATGAAATCCGGGTCGAGCCCCTGCGCGCCGCGGTATTTCGAATTGATGGCCGCGCCTGCGCCCGCGCCCTGGCCGCGCTGCGCGCCGAAATCGCCGCCGCCTCCCGACACGCGCGATGTGCCGCCGGTGTCGGCGCCGTTGATCTGCGCGATGACGCGCTCGACCGGACCGCCGGGAGCAAACTGCACGACCACGAAGGAGACGAACAGGATTGCCAAGCAGCGTCGGCAGCATCAGGAAGATACGTCGGGCGATATAGGCGCTCATCGGCTACTTCGCCTGCTCGAGCTTCGCGGCCTTGGCCGCATCATACCACCAGTTCTCCGGGGCGCCGACGCCCGCATATTTCGCCGGCTTCTCCGGATGCCCGAACTGGTCCCAATAGGCGACACGGTGCTTGTTAGAATACCATTGTGGCACCCAATAGCGGCCGGCACGGAAGACGCGATCGAGCGCGCGGCAGGCAAAGGTTAAGTCCGCCCGCGTCTCGGCAGCGATAGCTTTTTCGATCAATGCGTCGATCGCCGGGTTGGCAACGCCCGCCAGATTGTAGGAGCCCCTGGTGGTCGCAGCCTGGGACGAGAAGTAAGGCCTCAGGCTGTCACCCGGCGTCGCCGACATGGATATACGCTGGGTCGTCACCTCAAAATCGAAAGCCTCAACACGCGCACGATACTGCACTGCGTCGATCTGCCTGATGTTGGCATCGATGCCAAGCGGCTTGAGATTCTTGATGAAGCTGGCGTGATGCGGCTGGAAAGTCGGCTCATCTAGCAGGAACTCGATCGTAAGCGGGTCGCCGTTAGGCAATCGCCGCTTGCCATCCTTGACGACGCATCCTGCATCGTTGAGCAACTGCGTCGCCTTTCGCAGCAGTGCGCGGTCCTGTCCCGATCCATCCGACACCGGCGGCACAAAGGGCTCGCCGAACACCTCATCCGGCACTTGGCCGCGGAATGGTTCGAGCAGTTTCAATTCCTCGGGCGAAGGTAGTCCACTAGCCACCATGTCCGAATTCTGGAAAGGCGAGACGCTGCGCGCGTAAGCGTCGTACATGATGGTCTTGTTGGTCCATTCGAAATCGAAGGCATAGATTAGCGCTTCGCGAACGCGCGGGTCTTTGAACTTGTCGAGACGGGTGTTAATGAACCAACCCTGCCCACCGGACGGTGTTTCGTCCGGCAATGTCTCGCGCTTGACCCGCCCGTCCTTGATAGCCGGGAAATCGTACCGCGTCGCCCAGACACGGGACGTGAATTCCTCGCGAAACAGATAATTTTTGCCTGTGAAGCCTTCGAACGCGACATCGCGATCACGGTAGAACTCGTAGCGCACGGTGTCGAAATTGTAACTGCCGCGATTGACCGGCAAGTCGGCTGCCCACCAATCCTTGAGGCGGTTATACTCGACGTAACGATTGACCTCGAACTTGCCGACCATGTACGGCCCGGAGCCCAGCGGAACTTCGAGCGTGGACTCATCAAACTGCCGCTTCGCGTAATAGGCCTTCGAGAAGATCGGCAGACCCGCAACATAAAGCGGCACGTCGCGCGCGCGATTAGGCGCGAAGGTCACGATCACGGTGCCGTCGTCGGGCGCCTCGGCCTTCACGAAATCGCGCAGTTGCACGACGATCAACGGATGCCCCTTCTCCTTCAGCGTATTGAGCGAGAACGCGACATCCTGCGCAGTCAGCTTCGAGCCGTCGTGAAAGCGAGCCTCGGGCCGCATCGTGAAGCGGTAGGTGAGCTTGTCGGGAGAAATCGAGACCGATCTTGCGGCCAGGCCGTACATCGCGTCAGGTTCATCGCCCGCGCGTGCCATCAACGAATCGAAGGTCATCTCCATGCCCTTCGCGCCTTCACCCTTCAGGATGAACGCGTTGAACGAACTGAACGTAAAGAAGGACTGGTTGTAGGCACGGGTCGAAGGGATCATTGAGAACGCCCCGCCCTTCGGCGCCTTCGGATTGACGTAGTCGAAGATCTTGAAATCCGCCGGATATTTCAGGTCGCCGAACACCGACATGCCGTGCATCTCGGTTCCGTTGTCGGCCACTGCCGGCGCAGCACGCAAGCCTGCAGCACTCAACGCACCGATGCCGAGGCCGAGTGCGTGCCGACGGGAGAATAGCGCCATGCGCGAATCCTTGAGTTTTATGAACGCTTGAGCTTGGCCGCCTTGTCGGCGTCGTACCACCAAATCGCTGGGAACCCCGATTGTCCATATTTGGGCAACTCGGCCGGACGGCCGAAGCGATCCCAGCGGGCTGTACGGACCTTCGGGTAGTTCCATTGCGGGACGACGTAATGGTTCCACAATAACACGCGATCGAGCGCTTTCGTCGCCGCGACGAGATCTTCGCGATCCGTCGCAAAAATCACCCGCTCGATCAGCTTGTCGATTATCGGGTTCTTGATGCCGGCAAGATTGCGCGATCCGGCCGTATCCGCAGCTTTCGATCCCCAGTATTCACGCTGCTCGTTTCCGGGTGACAAGGATTCCCCCCAGGACCCGATGACGACGTCAAAATCCCAATTGCGAATCCGGTTCTCGTATTGGATTGGATCGATCGTGCGTACCGTGACCGAAAATCCGAGCCGCTCGAGTGCTGGCTTGTAAGCCAGCATGATCCTTTCGAAATTCGGATCCTCGCTCAACAATTCGATGGAGAACGGCTCTCCGCTCTTTGGATCCACGAGCTTCCTGTCTCGTACCTCGTACCCAGCCTCCTTGAGCAGACGAGATGCTTCACGGAGATTTTCGCGCACTGCTTCTGGATTGCCGCCGACCGGATTCGCATAGACCGTCGTGAACACTTCGGCAGGCACTTGATCACGCATGGATTCAAGAATCGCGAGTTCCTTGCCTTGCGGCAGCCCAGTCGCCATCAACTCCTCGGCGCCATCAAAGTAGCTAATGATGCGCTTGTATTGGCCGAAGAAGAGCAGCTTGTTGACCTCCTCGAAGTCGAACGCATAGTTCAGGGCGCGGCGAACACGCGGATCCTTGAATTTGGCGCGCCGCTGGTTCGGGACAAAGGCCTGCATGATGCCCGAACTGCGGTTCGGAAACTCTTCCAGCACCACGCGCTTGTCGGTGACAGCCGGAAAATTATAGGCGGTCGCCCATGCCTTCGCGCTGTTCTCCAAACGCCAATCGATCTGATCGCCCTTGAATGCCTCGATCGCAACCGTCGGATCCCTGAAGTATTCGTAGCGAAGTTCGTCGAAGTTATTGCGCCCCACATTGATCGCGAGATCCCGCGCCCAATGGTCCTTGACGCGCTCCAAAGTCACAGTCCGCCCTGCGACAAATTCCTTGATCCGATACGGTCCCGACCCTAGCGGCTGCTCCAGCGTTGTCGCGGAGATATCGCGTTTGCGTCCTTGGCTATCGGTGCCTTCCCACCAATGCTTGGGCAAGATCGTAAGCTGGCCTACGATCTGTGGCAGTTCGCGGTTGCCCGGCATATCGAAGACAAATTTCACTTCGCGATCACTAAGCTTCTCCGCCCTCACGACATGGCTGTAATAGGCGGAAAACATCGGGTGATGCGTCTTGAAGGCGTCGAGCGAGAAGATCACGTCTTCTGGAGTAACCGGTGCTCCGTCATGCCACTTTGCCTGAGGGCGCAGACGGTAAACGACAGAGGAGAAGTCGTCCGGGTAACTTGCTGCCTCCGCCAGCGATCCGTACTCCGTTGAGACTTCGTCGAGCGATGGCGTCGTCAGCGATTCATAAATCAAGGCGACAGCGCCCGCGATGGAGCCTTTCACACCCGAGACAACAATGTTGAAATTATCGAAAGTGCCGATTGCGATTTGCCGAACAAGGCCCCCCTTCGGTGCATCCGGATTGACGTAGTCAAATCGCTTGAAGTCAGCCGGGTATTTGACGTTACCGAAGAGCGACAGGCCGTGCCGCCACTTGAGCCCACTGGGGACGTCGGCGAGTACCGGCGTTATCGCTGACACGCCAGAGTTCAATCCGAGTGCCGGAGCCACTGCTGCCAGTGCGCTGCCCTGAAGGAGGTGTCGTCGGGTGATTGCCAAATCCGGAATTCCTGTTGCTGACCCCGCCTAGATGGACCTCAATATACGGCAACGGTTCGACCACTTACGTTGCTTTTTCCTAATGATAGCCGGTCCGGAACCGATCCGCTGCGGCGAAACGTCTCGATAACAACCCCTGCAACCCCAAAAGGGGGACGACCGTTCCCCATGCGAAAACGGCCAGGCATTGCCTGGCCGTTTCATCCGCATGCTTGCGCGAAGCAAATCGTTACTTCGAGGCGGTCGGGAGCGGGGCCGGGTGCTCCGAGTTCGAATTCAGATAGGCGATGATGTCGGCGCGCTCGCTGTCCTTCGGCACGCCGGCAAAGCCCATCGCGGTGCCGGGGATGAAGCCCTTCGGGTTGGTCAGGAACTTGTTGAGGTCGTCGAAGGACCATTCGCCGCCCTTGCCCTTCATCGCGGCCGAGAAATTGAAGCCACGGCCCTCGCCCTTCTTCTCGCCGACGACGCCGAACAGGTTCGGACCGACGCGGTTGGGACCGCCCTTCTCGAAGGTGTGGCAGGCCTGGCACTTCTTGGCGGCCGCGGCGCCCTTCTCGACTGAAGCGGTCTGCAACAGCTTCTCGATCGGCTCGGATGCGGCCGCAGCGGCCTCGCCGCCGCCGCCATGGGACTCTTCCTTCACAGCGATCTCAAAACCCGGCTTCTCCGGCAGCTTCGGCGCGAATTTCGCGCTGGCGGCAAAGCTCATCACCAGGACGACGATGCAGGTGCCGAGAACCGCACCCAGGATTTTGTTGAGTTCGAAGGAGTCCATTTTGGGTCAGGCTCCGGGCCTTGAATGTCGACTTCAGGCCGGGAATACGGCCGCGGGGAAAGACCTGGGAATCGGCCTTATCGCACCGCCCCAAGCAGGGTTGAGATATCGGTTTGCCCGCGCTCTGGCAACCCGTATAAACGCGCCGAATTCAACCTCCTCCCCGGCAATTTCCGCAGGCCGGACGGGCTCCGACACGAATGACCCAACCCCGTACCTTTGTGCTGATTCCGGCCCGCATGGCCGCCACTCGCCTTCCGGGAAAGCCGCTGCTCGAGATCGCCGGCGTGCCGATGATCGTCCATGTGCTGCGGCGGGCCGAGGCGGCGGGCATCGGCCGGGTTGCGGTTGCGACCGACACGGCCGAGATCGCTGCAGCGGTGAAGGCTGCGGGCGGCGAGGTCGTAATGACCCGTCCCGACCATCCGTCCGGCTCGGACCGGATTTATGAAGCGATGACGACCCTCGACCCCGACGGCCATGCCGAGATCGTGGTCAATCTGCAGGGCGATTTCCCGACCATCAGCCCCGAGACCATCCGCAGCGTGATGCCGGCGCTCGACGATCCCGCAGTCGACATCTCGACCCTGGCCTCGCGCATCCATACCGAGGAGGAGGATCAGGCCCCCAGCGTCGTCAAGGCAGTCGGCTCGCCGATCGGGCCGAACCGGTTGCGCGCGCTGTATTTCACCCGCGCCACCGCGCCTTATGGCGACGGGCCGCGCTACCATCATATCGGCCTCTACGCCTACCGCCGCGCCGCGCTGGAGCGGTTCGTGGCGCTGCCGCCCTCGCCGCTGGAGCAGCAGGAAAAGCTCGAGCAACTCCGCGCGTTGGAGGCCGGGATGCGGATCGACGTCACCATCGTCGATACCGTCCCGCGCGGCGTCGACACCCCGGCCGATCTCGAAACCGCCCGCAGAATACTTTCCAAAGCCTGACCGGCTGGTAAAAGGCCACCCATGACCAAGAAGCTGAAAATCGCGTTCCAGGGCGAGCCTGGCGCCAATTCCCATATCGCGATCGTCGAGGCCTATCCCGATGCCGAGCCGATGCCCTGCCCGACCTTCGAGGACGCGCTGGCCGCGATTTCCTCGGGCGAGGCCGATCTCGGCATGATCCCGATCGAGAATTCGGTCGCCGGCCGCGTCGCCGACATCCATCATCTGTTGCCCGCCTCGGGCCTGTTCATCGTCGGCGAATGGTTCTTGCCGATCCGCCACCAGCTGATGGCGATCAAGGGCACCAAGCTCGCCGACATCAAGAGTGTGGAGAGCCATGTCCACGCGCTCGGCCAGTGCCGCCGCGTCATCCGCAAGCTCGGCATCAAGCCGATCGTCGCCGCCGACACCGCCGGCAGCGCCCGCGACATCTCCGAGCGCGGCGACAAGAGCGTGGCGGCGATCGCCTCCCGCCTCGCCGCCGACATCTACGGTCTCGACATTCTCGCCGAGGACATCGAGGACGAGGCCCACAACACCACCCGCTTCGTGGTGCTGGCGCGCGAGGCCAAGTGGGCCACGCAGGGTTCGGGGCCGCTGGTCACGACTTTCGTGTTCCGGGTGCGCAATTTGCCCGCCGCGCTGTACAAGGCGCTGGGCGGCTTTGCCACCAACGGCGTCAACATGACCAAGCTCGAAAGCTACATGGTCGACGGCAATTTCTTCGCCACGCAATTCTATGCCGATGTCGACGGTCACCCCGATGAGCGCGGCCTCGCGTTCGCGATCGAGGAATTGAAATTCTTCTCGCGCGAATTCCGCATCGTCGGCGTCTATCCCGGCCATCCGTTCCGCGCGACTTTCAGCGAGACGCAGGATTGACGCAGTCATTCCGGGGCACGCGAAGCGTGAACCCGGAATCTCGAGATTCCGGGTTCGATGCTGCGCATCGCCCCGGAATGACGGGGTCAAGCCGCCGCCGTCTTGGCAAGCCCGAACGCCTCGGCGAGCAGGCTGTACGACTTCTTCCGCGCGGCATGGTCGTAGACCGCTGATATCACCATCAGCTCGTCGGCCAGGGTCGCCGCGATCAGCGGCTCCAGCTTCGTCATCACGGTTGCGGGGCTGCCGACGAAGAGGCGGGCGCGGTTGCGCGCGATCGAGGCGCGCTCGGCGTCGGTATAGGGATAGGCCTCTGCCTCCTCGACGCTCGGCAGCGGCAGATACTGGCCGCGGTCGCGGCGCAGCCGGTTGAGATCCATCGACAGCGCAAGCCGCTCGGCTCCAGCGTCGGTCTCCGCCGCAACAACCGCAACCGCCAGAATCGCCTGCGGCGTCGCACGCCAGCCCGACGGCTTGAAATCCGCGCGGTAGTTCGTCATCGCCGCAATTGCATCGTGAGTGGCAAAATGATGCGCGAATGCAAAGCCCATCCCGACCTGGGCCGCGAGTTCGGCGGAATAGTCGCTCGAGCCGAGCAACCAGATCGGCGGCAGCGGCGAATCATCCGGCATCGCCACCACATTGTTGTAGGGATGGCCGGGCGGGAAATCGCGCGTCTCCCACAAGGTCAGCTCGTGCAGCCGCTCGAGGAAATCATCGCCTTCGCGGCGATCGAGCCGGCTGCGCAGTGCGTAGGCGGTGGCGCCGTCGGTGCCGGGCGCGCGGCCGAGGCCGAGATCGATGCGGCCGGGAAACAGCGCCTCCAGCATCTTGAAGCGCTCGGCGACGACCAGCGGCGCGTGGTTGGGCAGCATCACGCCGCCGGAACCGACACGGATATGCTCCGTCACCGCCGCGATCTGCCCGATCATCAGATCAGGCGCCGGGCTCGCGACTGAAGCGAGGTTGTGGTGCTCGGCGAGCCAGTAGCGGACGTAGCCAAGGCCATCGACATGGCGCGCCAGATCGATGCTGTTGCGGAGCGCAGCGGCCGGCCTGGTGCCGGTGGTGACGACGGACAGGTCGAGGACGGAGAGCGGAATCATGGCCGTCAACCTAGTGTGGCGCCACGAGGCGACAAAGGCCCCGGCCGCGCAGACCAGTCCCGCGGCGGAACGCCGGCGCCGGCAGCCGTCGGCTTTGGGACGATATGCAATGATTCATCATCGTACCACGCTACCCACAATCGATTTCGCTCTCCAATCAATTGCAAATCATTTCCTTTATTTATACTTTTCAATATGTTAATGTCATTTTCGGCGAAGTCGGCGGACTGCCCACCGAATGTTCCAGATAGTCAATTTTTGCCGGTCTGCGCCACGAATGGGCAATTTCCCATATCCGATGGGCTGTTTGATCCGACGCGTTTGGCTTATCTTGGGGCCTTCATATCCAGGCCGGATGTCTGCCCTCCAGTTGCGGAGCCTTTGCGTATCATGACCGAGACCATTTCCTCCGTGCCGAACGCACCACGTGCGCCCAAAGCGCCGAAAATCTCCTTCGAGTTCTTCCCGCCGAAGACCGAGGAGATGGAGCGCAATCTCTGGGAGACCATCAATCGCCTGGCGCCGCTGACGCCGAACTTCGTCTCGGTCACCTACGGCGCCGGCGGCTCGACCCGCGAGCGCACCCATTCGACCATCACCCGCATCCTGCGCGAGACCGATCTGCTGCCGGCCGCGCATCTGACCTGCGTCAGCGCCTCGCGCGGCGAGATCGACGATATCGTCGACCGCTATCATGAAGTCGGCGTCCGTCACATCGTCGCGCTGCGCGGCGATCCGCCCGGCGGCATCGGCACGCCCTACTTCACCCATCCGGACGGCTACCAGAGTTCGGCCGAACTCGTCACCGGGATCAAGAGGCGCCACGCCGACATCGAGATCTCGGTGTCCGCCTATCCCGAGAAGCATCCGGAAGCGAAGGATTTCGACGCCGACATCGACACGCTGAAGGCCAAGGTCGACGCCGGCGCGACGCGCGCGATCACCCAGGTGTTCTTCGACAACGACCTCTACCACCGCTATGTCGACCGGGTGCGCGCGCGCGGCATCGAGATTCCGATCGTGCCGGGCATCATGCCGATGCACAATTTCAAGCAGGCGCGCAATTTCGTGACGCGCGCTGGCACCAGCGTGCCGGACTGGCTCGCCGAGAAGTTCGAGGGCCTCGACAACGACGCCGAGACTCGCAAGCTGGTTGCCGCCACCGTCGCCGCCGGCCAGGTGCAGAAGCTGTTCAAGCACGGCGTCGACACCTTCCACTTCTACACCATGAACCGCGCGGACCTCGTGTTCGCGATCAGCCACCTGCTCGGCATCCGGCCGAACGGTGCCCAGAAAGCTGCCTGACACATGTCCGTTCCCGTTTCCCCCAAGCGTAACGCTTTGCTCGCGGCTGCCCGCGAGCGCATCCTGGTGCTCGACGGCGCCATGGGCACGATGATCCAGGGCCTGCAGTTCGACGAAGCCGCCTTCCGCGGCGCGCGGTTTGCGGACTTCCACCGCGACATCAAGGGCAACAACGATCTACTGATCCTGACCCAGCCCGATGCGATCACGGACATCCACGCCGCATATCTGCGCGCCGGTGCCGACATCGTCGCGACCAACACCTTCTCCTCGACCTCGATCGCGCAGGCCGACTACGACATGTCGGACCTCGCCTATGAGCTGAACCTGCAGGGCGCCCGGCTGGCGCGCACCGCCGCCGAGCGGGTGAGCGCCGAGGACGGCAAGCCGCGCTTTGTCGCCGGCGCACTCGGCCCGACCAACCGCACCGCCTCGATCTCGCCCGACGTTTCCAATCCCGGCTATCGCGCGGTGACCTTCGACGATCTGCGCAAGGCCTATGGCGAACAGGCCAAGGGCCTGCTCGACGGCGGCGCCGATCTGCTGCTGGTCGAGACCATCTTCGACACGCTGAACGCCAAGGCGGCGCTGTACGCGATTTCCGAGATCATCGAGGAGCGCGGCATCGACGTGCCCGTGATGATTTCCGGCACCATCACTGACAAGTCCGGCCGCCTGCTCTCCGGCCAGTTGCCGGAGGCGTTCTGGCATTCGGTGCGGCACGCAAGGCCGATCACGATCGGCTTCAACTGCGCGCTCGGCGCCGAGGATCTGCGCGCGCATATCGCCGATATCGGCCGCGTCGCCGACACGCTCGTGTGTGCATACCCGAACGCCGGCCTGCCCAACGAATTCGGCCAGTATGACGAGACGCCGGACTACATGGCGCGGCTGATCGGCGAATTCGCGGCCGCCGGCCTCGTCAACATCGTCGGCGGCTGCTGCGGCACCACGCCCGACCATATCGCGGCGATCGCCAAGGCGGTCGCCCCGCACAAGCCGCGCGTGGTGCCCGAGATCGCGCCGCGGCTCAGGCTCTCCGGCCTCGAGCCGTTCACGCTGACCGACGCGATCCCGTTCGTGAATGTCGGCGAGCGCACTAACGTCACCGGCTCGGCGCGCTTCCGCAAGCTGATCACCGCCGGCGACTACACCGCCGCGCTGCAGGTCGCGCGCGACCAGGTCGAGAACGGCGCCCAGGTCATCGACGTCAACATGGACGAGGGCCTGCTCGATTCCGAAGCGGCGATGGTGACGTTCCTCAACCTCGTCGCCGCCGAGCCCGACATCGCGCGCGTGCCCGTGATGGTCGATTCCTCGAAATTCCACGTCATCGAGGCCGGCCTGAAATGCATCCAGGGCAAGCCGATCGTGAACTCGGTCTCGCTTAAGGAAGGCGAGGAGAAGTTCATCCATGAGGCGACCGTCGCCAAGCGCCACGGCGCCGCCGTGGTGGTGATGGCGTTCGACGAGACCGGCCAGGCCGACACGTTCAAGCGCAAGACCGAGATCAGCAAGCGCGCCTACGACATCCTGGTCGGCCGGCTCGACTTCCCGCCCGAGGACATCATCTTCGATCCGAATATTTTTGCGATCGCGACCGGCCTCGAGGAGCACAACAATTACGGCGTCGACTTCATCGAAGCGACGCGCTGGATCCGGGCGAACCTGCCGGGCGCCCACATCTCCGGCGGCGTCTCCAACCTGTCGTTCTCGTTCCGCGGCAACGAGCCGGTGCGAGAGGCGATGCACTCGGTGTTCCTGTATCACGCGATCCATGCCGGCATGGACATGGGCATCGTCAATGCCGGGCAGATGATCGTCTATGACGACATCGACCCCGAGCTGCGCCAGACCTGCGAGGACGTGATCCTCAACCGCGATCCCGGCGCCTCCGAGCGGCTCCTGGCGCTGGCCGAGAAATTCCGCGGCAAGGAGAAGCAGACCAAGGAGCAAGATCTCGCCTGGCGCGAATGGCCGGTCGAGAAGCGGCTGTCCCACGCGTTGGTGCACGGCATCACCGAGTTCATCGAGCAGGATACCGAGGCCGCCCGCCAGAACGCGTCCCGTCCGCTCGACGTCATCGAGGGGCCGCTGATGGCCGGCATGAACGTGGTCGGCGACCTGTTCGGCGACGGCAAGATGTTCCTGCCGCAAGTCGTGAAGTCGGCCCGCGTGATGAAGCAGGCGGTCGCCTATCTGATGCCGTTCATGGAGGAGGAGAAGGCCCGCAATCTCGCCAACGGCATCACCGGCGGCCGCAACGCCGCGGGCAAGATCGTGCTCGCGACGGTGAAGGGCGACGTCCACGACATCGGCAAGAACATCGTCGGCATCGTGCTCCAATGCAACAATTTCGAGGTCATCGACCTCGGCGTCATGGTGCCTGCCAACAAGATCATCGAGACCGCGAAGGCCGAAGGCGCCGACATCATCGGCCTGTCCGGCCTGATCACGCCCTCGCTCGACGAGATGAGCTTCCTCGCCGGCGAGTTGCAACGGCAGGGCATGAACCTGCCGCTTTTGATCGGCGGCGCCACCACGAGCCGCGTGCACACCGCCGTGAAGATCGACCCGAACTATCCGGGCGGCCCGGTCGTGCACGTCAATGACGCGAGCCGTGCCGTCGGCGTTGCCTCCTCGCTGCTGTCGGCCGAGAAGAGGCAGGCCTACGCCGCCGAGGTACGCGCCGAATACGCAAAAATCTCGACGGCGCATTTCCGCGCCCAGGCCGACAAGAAGCGGCTGAAGCTTGGCGAGGCCCGCGCCAACAAGGTCGCGATCGATTTTGCGGCGGCGCCGCCGAAAAAGCCGGCCTTCTTCGGGCTGAAGAGCTTCGACGCCTACGATCTTGCCGAGCTCGCCGACTACATCGACTGGACGCCGTTCTTCCAGACCTGGGAGCTGACCGGCCGCTTCCCGGCGATCCTCGACGACCCCAAGGTCGGCGAGGTCGCGCGCTCGCTCTATGCCGACGCGCGCAAGATGCTGAACACCATCATCAAGGAGAAGTGGTTCACCGCCCGCGCCACCGTCGGCTTCTGGCCGGCGAACGCCGTCGGCGACGACATCGAGGTCTATGCCGACGAGACGCGGAAGCAGAAGATCGCGACCTTCCATACGCTGCGCCAGCAGCTCGAGAAGCGCGAGGGCCGCTTCAACGCAGCGCTGTCCGACTTCATCGCGCCGAAAGAAACCGGCATCGCCGACTATATCGGCGGCTTCGTCGTCACCGCGGGGATCGGCGAGGATGCGGTCGCCGACCGCTTCAAGAACGCCAATGACGACTACTCCTCGATCCTGTGCAAGGCGCTGGCCGATCGCCTGGCCGAAGCCTTCGCCGAACGCATGCACCAGCGCGTGCGCAAGGAGTTCTGGGCCTATGCGCCCGATGAGACCTGGTCGGCGGACGAACTGATCCTCGAGAAATATGACGGCATCCGCCCGGCGCCGGGCTATCCGGCGCAGCCCGACCACACCGAGAAGCGGACGCTGTTCGCGCTGCTCGATGCCGAGAACACCGCCGGCGTGAAGCTGACCGAGAGCTTTGCGATGTGGCCGGGCTCGTCGGTCTCGGGCCTCTACTTCTCGCATCCCGAAAGCTTCTACTTCGGCGTCGGCAAGATCGAGCGCGACCAGGTCGAGGACTACGCCACGCGCAAGGCCATGACGGTCGCCGAGATCGAGCGCTGGCTGGCGCCGGTCTTGAACTACATCCCCTCGCAGGACGGCGCCAAGGGATCGGCGATCGCGCCCGCCGCGACGCCCGCCAACGACGCGGAGCTGGCCTCGCATCCGCAGGGCTGCACCTGCGCCGTGCATCTCGCCTGGCGCAAGAAGAAGGTGGGGGCTGGGTAGGCCTCCTCGACACGTGTCATCGCCGGGGTTGACCCGGCGATCCATCTTCAAAAACACTTCCGAAGATTGATGGATGCCCGGGTCAAGCCCGGGCATGACGTATTGGAGTGCCGTAGCCCGGATGCAGCGAAGCGTAATCCGGGATAGACTGCGACGGAACGACGGACCGGCCCTGGATTTCGCTTGCGCTTCATCCGGGCTACGGGTCTGGATAGACCTTTCTTCCCTTCTCCCCTTGTGGGAGAAGGTGTCGCGGACAAAGTCCGCGACGGATGAGGGGTCTCTATCCGCGGAGACAGACCCCTCACCCGTCCGCGATGCCTTGCATCGCGTCCACCCTCTCCCACAAGGGGAGAGGGGAAGAAATGCGGGGTGCACTCCATGCAGTTCTTCTCGTTCTGGCGCTCGCTGGCGAGCTTTCGGGTGCGGATTGCGCTCAGCCTCAAGGGCGTGGCCGCCGACGTCGTCTTCGTCGATCTCGATGCGGACGCGCATCGCACCGATGCCTATCGCAAGATCAATCCGCAGATGGCGCTGCCGGCGCTGGTGACCGACGACGGCACGGTGCTGTTCCAGTCGCTCGCGATCATCAACTGGCTCGACGAGACCTACCCGAGCCCGCCGCTGCTGCCGGCAGATGCGCTCGGCCGCGCCCGGGTGCGCGGGCTGGCGCTGATCGTCGCCTGCGAGGGCCATCCGCTGCTGACGCCGCGGGTGCGGCGCTATCTCGACCGCGAGCTCGATCTGCGCGACAGCCAGCAGAAC
This sequence comes from Bradyrhizobium sp. USDA 4503, assembly GCF_054055815.1. Taxonomy (NCBI): domain Bacteria; kingdom Pseudomonadati; phylum Pseudomonadota; class Alphaproteobacteria; order Hyphomicrobiales; family Nitrobacteraceae; genus Bradyrhizobium; species Bradyrhizobium sp. USDA 4503. The sequence continues at coordinate 6,612,014 of NZ_JBSRXS010000001.1, read as the reverse complement.
GCGTGGCGGCGGCACTGGACGGTCGAGACGCTGGCGGCGCTCGAGGGGCACCTCGCCGGCCACAAGGCGACCGGCCGGTTCTGTCACGGCGATGCGCCCACCCTTGCCGACATCTGCCTGGTCGGCCATGTCACGGCGGCGATCAACCAGCAGATCAGCCTGTCGCCCTGGCCGACCGTGAAGCGCATCCACGAGACCGCTATGGCGCTGCCGGCGTTCGCCAAGGCGCATCCGTCCGCGCAACCGGATACACCGGAAGCGATGCGGGCGAAGTAGTTTGCGGACGCGCTGCAAAGGACAGGCAGAGGCGCAAACGTGTGCGCGGTTCTCTCGATCGTCGTCCCGGCGAAGGCCGGGACCCATACTCCGCGGCGGATGTTGTGGATGGGACTCGTCGTTGCAGCACTGCTCAACAATGACCATCGGTGGTTCTGGGTCCCTGCTTTCGCAGTGACGACACCGAATGTCTGGCGTCGTCTGTGACACACTTCCGCGTTCTCGCGACATGATTTGTCCGAGCTTTGTCTTTTGCTCCGCCCTCTCTTGAACGGAGGGCGCAGGGAAAGCCGGGTGCCGATCGCACCCATGGGCCCCGAGCAATGGGTAGAAAGAGGAAGCCTGCAGGGCGTGCTCACCTCCCGCTCGCCATGTTCCGACCGATGCGATCCCTGACCGTCTGCGCGATCGCCGCCGGCGCTTCGTCGGGGATCGCGAAGCACGAGCTCGCGTTGATCTCGCAGAGCACGTAGGTGTCGGCGCCATCAGCATCGCGTGGACCGTAGAGGAAATCGGCATCCCAGATCACCGGCAGCGACGTCTCATCGATCGTCAGCGCGGCCATCATTTGCGGGATCCATTCGTCCTCCATCAACCTTCGCAGTGCCTGGAATTGCGGCGCATCGGGGCCGTGCATGATGCGCGGTCCGGGTTGGGCTTCCGGAGAATCCGGGCCTTGCGGGGGCGGCGGGATCAGGGCCTTGATCAATTGGTGCCCGAAGCCTGCGACCTTCGCTGCGCTGACATAGCAACGGATCATGCCCTCGGGCAGGCGCGGCTGGAAAGCCTGATCGATGATGCAGCCGCCCCAGCCGAAATATTGCTCGCAGCGCGCCATGAAGTCTGCCAGCGGCATCTCCTCCGGCTGGCTGCCGCGCAGCGCATGCAGCACGCGAATCGTCGCGTCGGTCTTTGGCACGGTTTCCACCTTCCAGACGCCCTGCCCGCCATTACCGCGGTTCTGTTTGAGCACGCGCGGACCACCCGCGCGCAAGCGCGAGGGAAATTCGGCGCGGAACGCATCGACCGTCGCGTATCGATGGGTGTCGGCGCCCCAGCCGAGGTGACGCGTCCGGTACAGCACGTCCTTGACGCCCATCTTGAGGATGACGTCGGGATGCGCGCTGACCCATGGTCCCTTCGCCGCGACCTCGCGCAGCAGCGGATCGAGGGCGGCGCGCGTCTTGCCCTGATGGATCGGATCGACCCAGACGAGAACGCCGTCCATCGTCAGCAATTGGTCGCGGACGGCATCGGCGAACGTCTCGTCATAGACAACGGGAACGGCCTCGATGCCCGAAGCGGCGAGCGCTTCGAAGACGCGGACGAAACGGCTGTTTTGTGGGGTCGCCTCCCGGCGCGACGCGGCGTCGCCACGCGACAGGATGGCGATTTTGCAACGACGATTTTCGGAACGAAGACGTGTGTGTGGTTGGGTGTCCATGTGAAAGCTCCACGACGGTGAATGTCGCGCAGAGCTTGGACCGAGGTCTCACGGGGAGTCTGCCTTGTCCCCTTGGGGCAAATCTAGACCACCGCGCGCAGGTTTCAAGATGGAAGTGGGGCGAAGCGGATCAGGCCACGATCCCGGATCACGCCGTGATCCCGGATCAGGCCGTGATCCCGTGCAACCCGAGCCAGCCCGTGTAGAGGCCGACGAGCACGATCAGCGCGGCCGACACGTAGGGGGCGCGATGGGCAAAGCGGCTGAAACCGGCCCAATGACGTTCGACATGACGCAGGCTGAGCGCGGCCGCAACACCGGCAGAGACCATGGTGAGCGCAAGCCCGATGCCGAAGCAAAGCACCAGCACGAAGCCGAGGCTGAACTGCTTGAGCTGGAGACAGAGCAGCAGCACGGTGATCGCCGCCGGACACGGAATCAGCCCGCCGGTCAGGCCGAACAGGATAATCTGCCATGTCGTGACGGTGCGTCCGGCAAAGCGCTTGCGGATGTCGGCGGCGTGCGCGCGCGCATGCGCGTCGTCCTCGTCGCCGAGATTCATGTGCGCATGGTCATGCTCCTCGAACAGGACTTCCACCATGTCCGCGCGCACCGAGACGCGCGCCTTGAAGGCATGCGGCTCCGGAATTTCGTCGATGCTTTCCAGATAGCCGTCCCTGTCGGCGAAGCGAAAGCGTTGCTCGCTGCCGTCGGGGCGGATCGTCACGACGTCAACGTCGCCGGCCGCCGGCAGCGCTCCGGCCTCGCTTCGCAACCGCCAGCGCGGCGGCACGCCGTCCTCGAAGACCTCGAGCGACAGCGATTGTCCGGCCAGGACCAGCTGGCGCGTTTCGTCGTGATGATGGTGATGATCGTGTTCGGCAGCCTGCTCGCGCCAGGTGCGCCAGGCCATCCAGGCCGCGATCGCGATGATGATCACCGCCGAGGCCAGTTGCAGCCAGGCTTCGCTGCGTTCTCCGGACCATTGCTGGCCGAAGTGAAGCCCGGCGAGCGCGACCAGCCAGACGATGGCGGTGTGCGAGATCGTCGCCGCCACGCCGAGCAGCGCCGCCTGCACCACCGTGCCGCGGATCGCGATGATGAAGGCCGCCATCATCGTCTTGGAGTGGCCGGGCTCGAGCCCGTGCAACGCGCCGAGCAGGATCGCACTGGGCACGAACAGCCATGCATGGGCACTGCTCTGCTGGAGCAGCTGAGACAGGTCGGTCATGGCGCTCACTTCAAATAGGTACGAACGACGTCGATCAGGTCCGCGGCGCCCTGCGCCTTCTCCGGATCCTTTCTCCCGGGCAGGATCCACGACGTGGTGGCGGATGTGATCCTCGAGCAATTCCGCGGTTAGCCCGTTGATGGCGCCGCGGACCGAGGCCACCAGCATCAGCACGTCGGCACAACCAATCTCGGACTCCAGTGCGCGCTCGACGGCCTCCAGCTGGCCCTTGATGCGGCGAACCCGGCCGACGAGCTTGGACTTGTGCTTGATGGTATGCGACATGAAAGTAATATAGGGGGGTATCCTATATCGGTCAACCATGCTGTCGGCCAACCGGGGCGCGCATCGAGACATGGCGGCGGGATGTCAGCGGCGGGCGTCAGCCCATGCTGCCAGGCATGAAGCAGCGCGCCTTCGGATGACCGTCTATGTAATAGGGCCACACGATGGGTCGGCCGGACAGGTTCGGCCCGGGCACGACGGCTTCGTTGGGTACGTCAACCCACTCGCCATCGATGCGCACCCGATAATGGCCGTTCCTGGTTTCCCAGTCGACGTCGTCGATGTGCTGCGCATCCGTGCCATCGCAGCAGGGACCCTTGCTGCTATGCAAGCCCTCATACCAACCGTTCAATTCGGGGTGCTGGTGATCGTGGGCGAGAGCGCCGCCGGTTGTTGTGATGAGCAGCATAACGAGGGCAACAGGCGTCGCATGCCAACAATGACTGTCCATCAATCGGCATTGCTCCAATGAATGCAGGCGGGAGCGCGACACGTTCGCGGTGTCGGCATCTACCTGAGTTGGTCCCTGCCACCGCGCAACTCGGCAGCGAATTGTATGTTCCTATTCGCAACTCGCCGGAGATGGAGAGGTGACCCCATCGGCCTGATCCACGAACGCTTGTTCCAAGCTGCGCGATGAAGTTTTCGTGACTGTCGATCGGCGGTAGCTGCGGGATTTGGCAAAGTCAGGTTGACAGCCCGGAGATCAGGGTTTTTGATGTGGCTACGGGGATGTGCGATCTCCCCGCGAGGCGACATGCCCAAGAATCGCGTCCTGTCACCAAGGGCGCACCATGTCGTCATACACATCGATCTCATCAGAAAAATTGTCCCGTCTCATCGGCACGGCGAAGGCGCCGACGCTTGTCGACGTTCGTCTCGATGAAGACTTCGCCGCCGATCCGCGCTTGATTCCGGGCGCGGTCCGCTACTCCCATCTCGACGTCCAGGACTGGGCTTCCCGTTTCACCGGGCAGTCCGTGGTCGTGATCTGCCAGAAGGGACAAAAGCTTTCGGAAGGCACCGCCGCCTGGCTCCGCTGCAGCAACATCGCGGCCGAGATTCTCGAGGGCGGCCACCTCGGCTGGCGGGAAGCGGAGCTACCGACCGTTCCCGCCGACAAGATTCCGAAACGCGACGGGCGGGGCCGCACCGTCTGGGTGACGCGATCGCGGCCGAAGATCGACCGCATCGCCTGTCCATGGCTGATCCGCCGCTTCGTCGATCCCGCGGCCGTGTTCCTGTTCGTCACATCGGCGGAGGTCGAGGCGGTCGCCGAACGGTTCGACGCCACGCCGTTCGACATCGAGAACGTGTTCTGGAGCCATCGCGGTGAGCTCTGCACCTTCGACGTGATGGTCAAGGAATTCGGCCTCGCGACGCCGGCGCTGGAGCGGCTCGCGACGATGGTGCGGGCGGCCGATACCGCGCGGCTCGAGCTTTCGCCGGAGGCGCCCGGGCTGCTCGCCGCCTCGCTCGGCCTGTCGCGCATGTTCGACGACGACCTCGAGCAGTTGAGCGCCGGGCTGCTGCTCTACGACGCCTTCTACCGATGGTGCCGCGACGCGACCAAGGAGACGCACAACTGGCCGACCAGCAAGGTGAAGCCATGACCGACGTCGCAACGACAGCGAAAGCGCGCGGGCATGAACCCGCGCACGGCATCTCCTTCAACGAGGCGCTGCTGGTCTGGATACGCGTCGCCATCCTGAGCTTTGGCGGACCGGCCGGCCAGATCGCGGTAATGCATCGCATCCTGGTCGAGGAGAAGAACTGGATATCCGAGGGGCGTTTCCTGCACGCCCTCAATTACTGCATGCTGCTGCCGGGGCCGGAGGCGCAGCAGCTGGCGACCTATATCGGCTGGCTGCTGCATCGGACGCTCGGCGGCATCGTGGCGGGCGGGCTGTTCATCCTGCCCGGCATCTTCGCCATCATGGGCCTCAGCTATATCTACGCGGCGTATGGCAATGTCGGGTTTGTCGAGGCGCTGTTCTTCGGCCTGAAGGCGGCGGTGCTCGCCATCGTGATCCAGGCCGTGGTGCGGGTCGGCAAGCGCGCGCTGCGCAACCGGGTGATGATCGCGCTCGCGGCGATCGCCTTTGTCGCGATCTTCTTCTTCGCCGTGCCGTTTCCGCTGATCATCGGCGCCGCCGCGGTCACAGGGCTGGTCGGCGCACGTCTCGGCCGGAGCGAATTTGCGGCGATCGAGCATGGCGGCAAGAATTCCGCCGTGATCGACAGCATGCTCGGTGAAGCGGTGCCGGACCATGTCCGTCCCAACGCATCGCGCACTTTGCGGGTCGGCGCCATCTGGCTCGCGCTCTGGCTGGTGCCGGTGTTCGCCCTGCTGATTGCGCTCGGGCCCGGCGACGTGTTCACCCAGATCGCGATCTTCTTCAGCAAGATGGCGATGGTGACGTTCGGCGGCGCCTACGCCGTGCTTGCCTATGTCGCGCAACAGGCCGCCGACTATTATCACTGGGTCAGCCCGCGCGAGATGCTGGACGGGCTCGGCATGGCCGAGACCACGCCCGGACCGCTGATCATGGTGGTACAGTTCGTGGGCTTCATGGCCGCGTTCCGCGAGGCAAGCGGGCTGTCGCCGATGTTGGCCGCCACCCTCGGCGGGTTGCTCGCGACCTGGGTGACGTTCACGCCGTGCTTCCTGTGGATCTTCGTCGGGGCGCCCTACATCGAGGCGCTGCGCGGCAACAACGCGCTGGCGGGCGCGCTTTCGGCGATCACCGCCGCCGTGGTCGGCGTGATCCTCAATCTGTCGATCTGGTTCGCGCTGCACACGCTGTTTCGGCAAACATTCCCGGTGCACGGGCTAGGCCTGTCGTTCGACGCGCCGGTGCCTGCCAGCCTCGACTGGCCGGCGATGGCGCTGTCGATCGCCGCCGCGATCGCGATCTTCCGCTTCAATGCGGGGATGCTCAGCGTCCTCGCCGCCTCCTGCATCACGGGCGTACTGCTGCGCCTTGTCGGCATCATCTGAGCGGAACGGCGCGCAGCTTGAGAACCTGGGGCAGCACAACACAACCAGGAGAACAACCATGCAGACACGACGACTCTCCCGTTTGATTCTCGTCCTGACGATCGCGGGCGCCGTCATGCCGGCCCATGCCCTGACGCAGGACGAACTCGTCGCAAAACTTCGCGCCGCCGGCTACGCCGAGATCAGCGAGGTCAAGTCGACGGCCGAAGGCACGACGGCGAAGGCGATGAAGAACGGCAAGCCGGTGCGGCTCGTGATCGACAGCAGCGGCCAGGTCAAGGAGCGGGACTGAGTGCCCGCGCGCGCGAAAGCCGTCAACTAATCGATGGAGTGATAATCATGATGAGAGCAATTGTGGCCCTGTGCATGGCGGTGCTGGGGCCGGGCGCAACCCTGGCAGCGCCGGCCGCCCTCGATGAGCGGCAAGACGCGGCCGTTACAATGCAAGCGGCGATGGTCCACCCGCAAGCGAGCGAGACGCTGCGCGGCGTCGTCGATCGCGTCGATGAACGCAACGACACGCTGCTCATCCGGTTATCTCCGGACCGGACCGAACCGTTCAAGGTCCAGGACGGCCTGATCTTCAATGCCGTCCGCTTCGGCGATCCCGTCGAAATCGCGGTGCAGAACATCGCCGGGTTCCGCACCATTGTCGGGCTCTCGAAGCAATAGAGCCACGATCCGAAGCATCGAAAGAGGTTCAAGGGAGCAATCCAATGCGACATACGATTTCGGCGCTGATCGGCGTCGGTGCCTGCCTCTTCGCCACCGGCGGGAGCGCGCAAAAGATCGACTGGCAGGTGTTCACCGAGCCGTTCGTCTCGTCGGCACATGCGCAGGCGATCGATTGGCAGAAGGTCGACGACATGCTGGGCAGAAAGCCCGCGGTCACCGGTGACGTGCATCGCTACGGCTTTCCGCGGAGCGATCTGACGGTGACGCTCGACGGCGTCACCATCAAGCCGGCGCTGGCGCTCGGCGGCTGGGTCGCCTTCAAACCCATGCACGACGACGTCATGGCGATGGGCGACCTGGTGCTGCTCGAATCCGAAATCAACCCCGTCATGCTGAAGATGATCGGCAACGGCCTGCAGATCACGGCCGTGCACAACCATTTGCTCGGCGCGAGCCCGGCCACCTTCTACATGCACGTCGCCGGTCACGGCGACCCGGTCAAGATCGCCGCCGCGATCCGGGATGGCCTCGCCGAAAGCAAGACGCCGCTCAAGGCCGCGGCGCCGGCCGCGCCGCCGCCGGCCATCGATCTCGATACTGCACAGCTCGATCAGATCATCGGCGTCAAGGGCCAGGCCAATGGCGGCGTCTATCAGTTCAACGTGCCCCGTCGCGATCCGATCACCGAACAGGGCATGGCGTTAAGCCCGGTTGGCCCGATGGGCGTCGCCATCGGCATCAACTTCCAACCGACCGGCGGCGGCAAGGCGGCGATCACCGGCGATTTCGTGCTGACAAATGACGAGGTCGACCCCGTCATCATGGCGTTGCGGACGCACGGCATCGACGTCACCGCGCTGCACAGCCACATGCTGGACGAACAGCCGCGCCTGTTCTTCATGCATTTCTGGGCCAATGACGACGCCGTCAAGCTCGCCAAGGGCCTGCGTGCCGCGCTCGATAAGACGGCCACGACAAAAAGTTGACCCTGGTCTCGGAGGGATCAACGATGCGAAGCCTCACGGTCATGTCCATGTGGCGCACGCTGCTCAGGAGTGCCCACGTGATGCTGCGCATTGCCGCCACGGTGCTTGCGATCGCGCTGACATCGGCTCGGCCGGCGCCGGCGGACGATGGCAAGATCGTTGTCTTTGTCTGCCTGCACGGCGTGGTGAACAGCCAGATGGCGGCGGCCTATTTCAACAAGGCTGCCCAGGAGCGCGGATCGCGGATAAGGGCGGTCTCACGCGGCATCGACCTTTATCGGTCGGTGCCGGTCAAGGTGCAGGACGGCCTTGCACTCGATGGTCTGGAGGCGGCCAACACGCCGCAACAGCTGACCATCGACGACATGGCGGCGGCAGACCAGGTGGTGGCGTTCGATCAGATCCCCGCCGAGCGGCACGGATGGGCCGACGTGACCTACTGGTCCGGCATTCCCTTGGGTATCGATGATTATGAGTCGGCCCGGGATCAGATCGTCCGGCGCATCGACGCCCTTATTCCGACGCTGGCAGCGGCAACTGAACCGGCAAGAGACAAGACGCCCCTTCAGCTCGAAACGAAGATCCTGCTCGGCGATGTCCGCGGTCGGATTGATCACCTGGCGGTCGACCTGAAGCGGCAGCGACTGTTCGTGGCCGAGCTCGGCAATGACAGCGTCGGCGTCGTCGATCTGGCTGCGCGCAGTTTGCTTCGAACCATTACCGGATTGAGCGAACCCCAAGGCGTCGGCTATGAGCCGTCGACCGACACCCTCTACGTCGCCAACGCCCGCGACGGATCGGTGCAGCTGTACGAAGCCAACGCGTACAAGGCGGCCGGGCGAATCGAACTCGGCAGCGATGCCGACAATATCCGAGTCGACGCGGCGGCCAAGCGCGTCATCGTCGGCTATGGCGATGGTGGCCTGGCAGTCGTCGACCCATCCACCCGGACCAAGGTTCGGAGCCTACCTCTTAGGGCACATCCGGAAAGCTTCCAGCTTCAGCCCGATAGTGGGCGCATCTTTGTCAATCTGCCTGACGCGCGAGCCGTCGCGGTGGTGGACGTTGCTTCCGGGAAACAACTCACCAGCTGGCCGTTGGACAAGGGCGGTAATTTCGCGATGGCCATCGATCACGAACGAAGTCGCGTTCTCCTGGCGTATCGCAGCCCAGCCGAGCTTGCAGCCTTTTCGACCGACGGCAAGGCGATTGCGGCCACCGGCACTTGCGGCGATGCCGACGACCTCTTTGTAGATGCAAAGCGCGGACGCATCTATGTGAGCTGCGGCGGTGGATATGTCGACGTTTTTGAGATTGATGGAGCGGCCTATCGACTGATCGCGCGCTTGCCGACAGCGACGGGCGCGCGAACGTCGCTCTTTGTGCCGGAGATGGATCGTTTGTTTGTTGCGGTCCGCGCGGGACCCGCGGGACCGGCGGCAATCTGGGTGTTCAAGCCAATGCCTTGAGATCGACTTTGTGGGGAGACGGCGCATGTGCAAACGTAGCCGGGGCTTTCGCAGCTGCTCTATGGGCCTTGCGCCGAGCTTCATGGTCGCCTTGGGACTGATTGCGTGGTGTGCCCCCGCCTCGGCCTATCGCCCCTTCGATGGCACCGATGCCGCCGTTGCCAAGAAGGGGGAGATGGAGGTCGAGCTGCAGCCGGCGGGACGTTTGCGCGACGAGAGCGGAACAAAGCTGATCGCGCCGGCCTGGGTTCTCAACTACGGTCTGAGCGAGGATTGGGAAGCCGTCTTCGAAGGCCAGGGACAAACGTCGCTTTCTCCGCCCGGCCCAACCAGCCTGACCGCAGCCGGGGCGTTCCTCAAACACGTGGTCGTACCCGGTAGCCTGCAGGACAAGACCGGTCCGAGCATTGCGACCGAATTTGGCGTTCTTCTTCCTGACAGTACCGGCAATTCGGGCGTTGGCGTAAGCTTGGCCGGCATTGTCTCGCAGCGCTGGGATTGGGGCACCATTCACTTGAATGCCGAGACCGCCATCACCCGCGACCATCATGGCGACGTGTTCGTGGGTGCCATCGTCGAGGGGCCGATGACGTGGACGGTGCGCCCCGTCGCCGAGATATTCTACGAGAACGAGTTCGGCAAAGAGGAGACGTTCTCGGGGCTGGTCGGGCTGATCTATCGTGTGCGCGACGACCTCAGCTTCGACATCGCGGTTCGGCATGCGCTCACAGGTGGCCATCCGGTGAACGAGACACGTGCGGGTTTGACCTTCGGCTTTCCGCTTTCCTTCTTCGAAGGTCACGCCATGCGCCAGGCGCAGCCAATTCCGCCTCGATAGCTACTGGCGGTCCCGGCTCTCTGGATGGGCGCGCCAATCGCGGCCGACCGTTTGATGTTCGTCGGGGGTGGATGCCTGGCCGGTGTGGTCCTTCTCGCCGCCTTGAGCCTTCCAGTCGCGCCCGATCTTGACGTCCTCGGCGCGACTGCGATCCTGCTCGCGGGTTGACTGCTGAGGCGGCTGGGCCTGTTGGACAGGCGTGGACTGCGCACTTGCATCGCTTCCGGCGAATGCGAAGGTCATTGCCACTACGGAGATGAACGCAACCGATGTAGAATTTTTCATGGTGTTGTCCCTTCCTCTTGCTCTGCACTAACGCTCCGTCATCGCCTTTGTTCGGAAACAACCGGGCTTTTGGCTGCACGTGGCGGTCGGAACCGGATGCTCTGCACGCGAACCGTGACGGTCAATATTTCGGCCGGTGCGAAGTGGCCCATTTGCGCGCATGTTCGATCGGAACGCGCTCAACGGCCGCGCGAACCTTCTGCGTTGCGGGCAGATTGTCCATGCGTTCCCGCCAGCGGCAGAATGCCGGGAATTTCGGATACATCGACTGCCCTTCGGCGGTGAGGCTGAAGGCGAACGTGCTCGGCAGCAGATAGAAATCCGCAATCGAGAGTTCGTCCCCGAGCAAAAAATCCTTGCCGTGCGCAAGCTGGCGCTCGGCCACCGCTAGCCCGGTCTCGACCTTGGGCAGCGCATGTGCCACGACCTTCTCGTCGGGGGCAATGCCGAGCTCCGGGAAAACCAGACGCTCATGCGTCACGTGATAGATCATGTAGGGGTAGTAATAGTTGTTAACAGCGCTGATCCACTGGTTCATGTGCGCCCGCGCCTTGATGTCTTTCGGCGTCAGCGACACGCCGCCAAAGGCTTCGTCGACATAAGCGACAATCGCACTCGTCTCGTAGACGGTGAGATCGCCGTGTTTCAGAATTGGGACACGGTTGAACGGGTGCAGCGCCAGGTGATCGGGCTTGCCCATGACCGGTTCAAGGTCGTGGAATTGGTAAGCTACGTCCTTGTGCGTCAGGATCAAGCGGACGATGTTGACAAAACTGCTGCGTGGGAAACCGTAGACGATCGGATCGGACATCCGTTTTCTCCTTTCTGATTTGGTCTCAGCGCCAGAACGGCTTGGAGACCTCGCGCAGCGCCTGCTCGCGCGTCAAGCCGAGATCGCAAAGCAGATGCGGGTCATCGGCAATCGCGCGAAGCGCGATGCGCTGAAACGGCCGGTCAAGCAAGCTCCACCATACGGGGCGCGGAGCGCCAGGCGACCTTCCTGAGCTGAATTGATGAAGTGGTGTGGCCGGGTCGGCGGCGGGCACCGGCGGGATCGACCGAGATGTATCGGTTAAAAGGACGGACACGACAGGCTCCAAATCGCTTGAAATGCTTCACGGGAGCTGTTCAATAATGGTGCGGGGCGGTTTCCCGCAAAGCATCGTTTCTCGTGCCTGCCCTAATTTTTCTCATGAAGTCGTGCGATGCGCCCACGCCTGCCGCCGCTCAATGCCCTGAAGGCCTTCGAGGCCGCCGCGCGCCACGAGAGTTTTACGCGCGCTGCCGAAGAGCTTTGTGTCACGCAGGGTGCCGTCAGCCATCAAGTGAAAGCACTGGAAGCCGAGCTCGCAATAAAGCTCTTCAACCGCGAGCGCCAGCGCCTGATCATCACAGAAGCCGGGCGCGACTATCTCGCTGTCGTGCGCGACGCGCTCGACCGCATCGCCATCGGCACCGAGCGGCTGTTGCAACGGCAGAATACCGGCGTGCTGACCGTATCGACGTCGCCGGACTTTGCGGCGAAATGGCTCGTGCACCGGCTCGGCCACTTTGTTGAGGCGCATAGCGGCATCGACCTGCGCGTCTCCGCCACGCTGCACCACGTCGACTTCGCGCGCGAGGAAGTGGATCTCGCGGTGCGCCATGGCGACGGCAACTGGCCGGGGCTTGACGCGGTGCGGCTGAGCCCGGAGCGGCTATTTGCGGTGTGCAGCCCAAAGCTGTTGTCCGGCAAGCGGCGCCTCAACAACCCCGCTGACATCCTGAAATTTCCGCTGATCCATATGGACAGTCGCGCCGACTGGAAGAACTGGCTTCAGGATGCGGGACTTGACGATGCTGCCGCCACGCATGGCCCGGTCCTCAATCGCGCCAGCATGGTGATTGATGCCGCCATCAATGGGCAAGGCATTGCGCTCGCGCGCACCACGCTGGCGGCGTGGGACCTCATCAACGGCCATCTGGCGCGGCCGTTTCCGCAGTCGCTGCCATTGTCGAAGACCTACTGGATCCTCTGTCCGAAGGCGACCGCAAACCTGCCGAAAATCGTGACGTTTCGCGATTGGTTGCTCTCGGAGGCCGCAAGCGACCTGCGCCGACTTAGAAAGCTCGGCGGAACCTCTCATCGACTGAAGTGAGTGCCGGCAGGCTTCCAAATACAGGGAACGGCCCTGCGGCCCTCGGGATTGTCGTGGGACGGACCACCCACCATGCATGGAGCCCGATCATTGCTGCAGCTGTACAGGTCGGCGACCCCCGATTGGCGGAGCATCGGCGCCGAAGTGCCGCCCGAGGTCATCTGGATCGATCTGCTCGATCCTACGGAAGACGAAAAGCAGTTCGTCGAGCGCGCGCTCGACATCCGCGTCCCGTCCGAGCGATCGTTGAGCGAGATCGAGGCGTCGAGCCGCCTGATCACCGATCATGACCGGCTCTATCTGAGCTCGCCGGCGGTGCGGCTCGACGACAACAACGAAGCCGAGATCACCAATATCGGCTTCGTGATCGGCCCAAAGGTGCTGGTCACCGTGCGGTTTGCGCAGCTGACCACCTTCGACGACGTCATGAAGCGGATCGGCACCGACAAGAGCCTGCAGAACGGCATGTGCGTGTTCACCGCGCTGCTCGAGGCCATGATCGATCGCGGCGCCGACGTGCTGGAGCATCTCGGCGCCAAGACCGACAGGCTGTCGCGGGGCGTCTTCAAGGGCGGCCTGGTGCGGAGCAAGCGTCCGGTGCGCTCCAGCCGCAGGTTGCGCGAGGCGCTGGAGAACATCGGCGAGCTCGCCGATCGCCTGGCGAAGGCGCGCGACGTGCTGCTCGGCGTCGGCCGGGTCGCGAGCTTCGCCGACGACGTCGGCAATGAATGGATCACGTCGGCATCGAAGCGCCGGCTCGAGGCCGTCACCAAGGACGTCGCCTCGCTCGGCGACTACGAGACCCGGCTGTCGGACAAGATCCAGCTGCTGCTGGACGCCGTGCTCGGCTTCATCAACATCCAGCAGAACGACCTGTTCAAGATCCTGACCATCGTGTCGGTGGTCGGCGTTCCCCCGACCATCCTGGTCGGGGTCTGGGGCATGAATTTCAAGGAGATGCCGGAGTTGAGCTGGACCTTCGGCTATCCCGTGGCCTGGGCCGCGATCATCGCCAGCGGCATCCTGCCGGTGCTCTGGTTCAAGCGGCACGGCTGGTTCGATTAAAACAAGCGAAGTTGAAACGCCGCCGCGTTATCCGCGTTGAGAACCTGCCTGCGCGTCTATAAATCTGAAGCTGCCCCACCCGCCCCTGTGGCGCGGTCATCCCCCACCGAAGAGTTCAGCCTATGCGCCCCCACATCATCTGCCACATGGGCACGTCGATCGACGGCCGGCTTCATCCCAGCCGCTTCACCAAGGCCGCCGCCGGCATCCCGGCCGACGTGCTGCGCGGCCACTACGAACGGATCCATGACGGCTTCGATGCCGATGGATGGATCATCGGCCGCGTCACCATGAACGAGATGGCCAAGGGAGCCGAGCGGCGTATCGCCAACCCACTGAGGCTGCCGCGCGAGGCGCATCTCGGCAACCGTAGCGGCCGCAAGCTTGCTGTCGGCATCGATCCGTCGGGCCGCGTGCATTTCGGCAAGGACAATGTCGGCGGCGATCACGCCGTCGCGGTGCTCGGCGAACAGGTATCCGATGCGCATCTCGCCGAACTGCGCGAGGACGGTGCGTCCTACATCTTTGCAGGCACCAAGGGCGACGATCTGCCGGGCGCGATGGCGCAGCTGGCGTCGCTGTTCGGCGCCAGGACGCTGCTGCTCGAAGGCGGCGGCGGGATCAACGGCGCCTTCCTCAAGCATTGGCTGATCGACGAATTCAGCACATTGATCTTTCCGGCGGTCGACGGCGTCGCCGGCTCGCAAAGCATCGTCGGCTATCACGGCCCCGACGGCGACCGCCCCGGCGCCGGACAATCGCTCCGGCTCACTCATTGCGAGACACTGGAAGGCGGCATGGTCTGGCTGCGTCACGCGGTGGAGCGCGCGCCGGATTAAGCGCGCCTATGGCTTGGGATTCTCCACCCAGCCGGTCCGGCATGCAGCAACGAAAAACGCGACGCCGCGCGCGACATGGGCGTCGATCTCGGGATCGAGCGCCTTCAGGTCGACCTCAAACAGCGCCCGGAGCAGCATCGGCACCGCGATGATGTCGAGGAACATCCGCGCCGTGGTCGGCAGGTGTTCGGGCGCGAAGGCCGGCAGCTTGCCGAGCTGGTCGGATTGCGTCAGGTCGCGCAGCAGGTGAATGCCGAGCTCGGTGCTGAGCGCGCGCGCCCTGCGGTTGACGTTGGCGGCGAGATCCGGGAAGCGGTGCGCTTCCGCGATGGCGAGCCGCATCAGGCCGATCCGGTCGGCATCGAAGCCCCAATGCAGCAGGGTCGAGGCAACGCTGGTGAGGCGCTCCTCGATGGTCGCGCCGACCGGCGGATCGGCCTTGAACTCGGCGATGCGTGCCAGGATGTCCCGCGTCACCACTTCCGTGAACAGCGCCCGCTTGTCGCGGAAGCGCGCATAAATCGTCCGCTTGCCGGAGCGCGCGACTTCCGCGATCTCGTCGATGCTCGCGCCCTCGAACCCGCGCTGCAGGAAGACCTGGCGCGCGGCATCGAGAATCCGCGCATCAACCTCGCCGGCGAGTTCCTTCGGCGGCCGGCCGGCGCGCACCTCGACCGGCATGGTTTTCGGTACGCGCGGCTTCTTCAGGGTGCTGGTGGTCATCGCATCGACCCGGGTTCGATGGGCCGGTCAGGCCGGCAATATCAGGCAATATAGCCTTATCACATCTGGTTGTAAATAGAACGATACAGTTCCGTTTCTATTGACGACGCACTGCGGCGGGACTATTTGCCGCATAGAACGGAACGGTTTCGTTCCTTTTGGCGAAGGCCTTGCAGACCTCGCCTGACAGCAGGAGCCGCCATCATGTTTGAAGACACTGTTTTGGAGCGCGACCAACCGGGGCATGAGGGTATCGAGGGGGCGTCCTCGGCTCCGGCCTCCCATGAGCCTGACCTGCCCGCGGTCACCGCGCGGGCTCCGGCGCAGGAGCATCCCGCGGGCAAGCAACCCGCCCCGCCGGCAACAATCCCGCCCGAGGTCATCGGCAAGACAACACGGCGCAGCTTTCTCCGCCGCCGTCCGGTCGTCTCCGCGATCGGCGCCGTGCTGCTCGCCGCAGCGATCGGCGGCGGCTATCTCTACATGGACTACAGCGCGCATTTCGAATCCACCGACGACGCCTTCATCGCCGCGCGGCAGTCGGCGCTGGCGCCGAAGGTCTCCGGCTACATCACCGCCGTCCCGGTCACCGACAACCAGCATGTCGCGGCCGGCGACGTGATCGCCCGGCTCGACGACCGCGACTATCGCGTCGCGCTGGCGCAGGCCGAGGCGCAGGTCGCTGCCGCGCGCGCCAGCATCGAGAATGTCGATGCGCAGCTCGACGTGCAGCAGGCGCAGATTGCTGCCAACCAGGCGCAGGTCGACCAGGCGCAGGCGGCGCTGGTGTTCGCCCAGCAGCAGGCGACGCGCTACCAGCATCTGGAGCAATCCGGCTACGGCACCGTGCAGAATTCCGAGCAGTTCACCTCGCAGCTGCATCAGCAGCAGGCTGCGCTGTTGAGCGCGCAGGCGACGCTCAACCTCGCGCAGCGCCAGGTCGAGTCGCTGAAGGCGCAGCGCAAGAGCGCGGTCGCCAACCTCGCCCAGGCCGAGGCGCAACGCGACCAGGCCAAGCTCAATCTGTCCTATACGACGGTCACCGCCGCCCAGCCGGGCCGCGTCGTCAGCCTGTCGGCCGCGGTCGGCCAGTTCGCGCAGGCCGGCACCAACCTCACGATGTTCGTGCCCGACCAGACCTGGGTCACCGCGAACTTCAAGGAGATCCAGCTCGACAAGATGCGGCCGGGCGAGAAGGTGACGATGAAGATCGACGCCTATCCCGGACGCACCATCCAGGGCCATGTCGAGAGCGTGCAGCCGGGCTCCGGCACCGCATTCTCGCTGCTGCCGGCGCAGAACGCCACCGGCAACTACGTCAAGATCGTGCAGCGCGTGCCGGTGAAGATCGTGATGGACAACCCGCCGGCCGACGTCGCGCTCGGCCCGGGCATGTCCGTGGTGCCGACGGTGCGGATCAATCCCGCGCCGTCCCTGTTCGAGCGCCTTGAGAAGTCGAGCCTCGGGAGGCTGTGATGAGTGTCGCCGCCATCGATGCCAAAGGCATTCCGGCTCCGAGCGTCACCGTCAATCCCTGGCTGATCGCCATCGTGGTCGCGCTCGCGAGCTTCATGGAGGTGCTCGACACCACCATCGCCAACGTCGCGCTGCCCTATATCGCCGGCGGCATGGGCGTGAGCGAGGACGAGGCCTCCTGGGTGGTCACCACCTATCTGGTGTCCAACGCCATCATCCTGACCGCCTCCGGCTTTCTCGCCCGCACGCTCGGGCGCAAGACCTTCTTCCTGATCTGCCTCGGCATCTTCACGGTCAGCTCGATCCTGTGCGGTTTTGCACCCAATCTGAACGCGCTGCTGCTGTTCCGTATCCTGCAGGGTCTCGGCGGCGGCGGCATGGTGCCGGTTGCGCAATCGATTCTCGCCGACGCCTTCCCGCCGGCCAAGCGCGGGCAGGCGTTCGCGGTGTTCGGCATTGCCGTCGTGGTGGCGCCGGTGGTCGGGCCGACGCTCGGCGGCTGGCTGTCCGACAACCTCTCCTGGCACTGGTGCTTCCTGATCAACGCGCCGGTCGGCGTGTTCGCGATCGCGCTGATCGCGACCGTGCTGCAGGAGCCCGCGACCGCGAAAGCCAAGGGAGCGCAGCCCCAGGACAACAGGTTCGACTTCATCGGCTTCGGGCTGGTCGCGACCTTCCTCGGCGCGCTCGAGGTGGTGCTCGACCGCGGCCTCGAGGACGACTGGTTCGCCTCGCCCTTCATCATCGCCTTTGCAGCGATCTGCGCCGCGGCGTTCGTGCTGATGATCCCGTGGGAGATGACCCGGCGCAATCCGATGATCGACCTGCGCATGGTCGCAACCCGGCAGTTCGGCGCCTGCTTCCTGGTGATGCTGGCAACCGGCGCCATCCTGCTCGCCACCACGCAATTCTTGCCGCAACTGGTGCAGCAGGATTTCGGCTACACCGCGACCTGGGCCGGCCTCGTGCTCTCGCCCGGCGGCGTCGTCACCATGATGATGATGTTCGCGGTCGGCCGGCTCGCCGCCAGGGTGCAGCCGAAATACCTGATCGTTGCCGGCGCGCTGGTGATCGCCACCTCGATGTACAGCATGACCAACGTCTACGGCGATCTCGGCTTCTGGTTCATGGCGCGCTCGCGCATGCTGATCGGCGTCGGCCTGCCGCTGATCTTCGTGCCGATCATGGCGGCGTCCTATGACGGCATTCCCGCTGGGAAGACCGACCAGGCCTCCGCGCTGATCAACGCGGCGCGCAACACCGGCGGCTCGATCGGCGTCTCGATCGTGTCCCAACGTGCTGACGCATCGCCAGCAATTCCACCAGAGCCGGCTGGTCGAGCAGGTGACGCCGTCGAGCCCGCAATACCAGGACACGCTGCACCAGGTCACCGACTTCTTCGTCGCCCAGGGCAGTTCGCTGGCGCAGGCGCACAGTCAGGCGATCCAGTGGATCGGACAGCAGGTGCAGACCCAGGCCTCGTTCCTGTCCTACATGGATGCGTTCTGGGTCCTGATGCTTATCTCGCTGTCGGCGATCCCGCTGGCGCTGACCTTGCGCAAGGTCAAGCTCGGCGGCCCCGCCCCCATGGGTCATTGATCCCGGCGCGGGCATGGATGCGTTACGGCAGAATGCAAGCGTGGCGCGGCCGCGCTATCGACCGGACAGGTTCGCGCGCCACGCGCGGGCCTTCGCGGTCGTCTCCTCGACGAAACGCGTTTTGCCGTTGCGATAGGCCGCGATGTTCTCTCTTGAGGAGGCAGCAAGGGCCTGCTTGATCTCGGCGTAGGCACGGGACACCTCGGGGTGCGCGCGAAGATAGTCGCGAAACACCAGCAGCGTTTCCCAGCGCGGATTGGATGGCTCCATCACATGCAGATGATGGGTCCACGGCCCCGGAGGACCCTTGCGGAAGAACAACTCGCCAGGCAGCCACGCCGCGTATTCCGGTATGTAGGTGCAACCGAGCGCCTCGATCGGCTCGATGCAGCGCTCCCGTGCCTCCGCGAGGCTGGGGACACCGACCATCAGGTCGATGATCGGCTTCGACGGCAAGCCCGGAACCGCGGTGCTGCCGACATGCTCGATGGCCAGGGCCAGCGAGCCGAGCGCGTGCGCGATCCTCGCGCGCTCCGTCTCGAACATGGCTGGCCAGTTGGGGTCATAGTCCAGGACAACGATTGGCCCGGCGCCGTATTTCTCCATGGCACACCCTGATTGCTTGCCGCGAAGTCCCCTTCGCGAGTCAATCAAACCATGATGGGGCTAGGTTCGACCAGAGGCACGCTGCCGGTGGCCGCGCCACCACAGGCCGAAGGCGATCGTGACCGCAGCGGCCAGCGAGAACCAGGTGATGGCGTACTGCATGTGGTCGTCCTTGAGCCGCACCTTGAGCGGTCCGGGCTTCGGCGTGCCGCTGTCGGGCACCGGCGCCTCGAGGTCGATATAGAACGGCGCGACCTGTCCCCAGCCGAGCGCTTGCGCCATCGCGCGATGGTCGCGCACGAACCACAGCCGCTTCGAGATATCTTCCTTCGGCGTCAGCCGGCCCGGTGGCTCGGGAAAGCGGATATAGCCCGTGAGCTCAACCGGCGCGCCGGTGACGAGGCGGCCGACCACGCGATCCTCGAAGGCGCGATCCTGCATCGTGTTCTGGACAAAGCCGGTGTTGATCACGACTGTCTCGCCGCTGGCGAGCGTCGCCGGCAGCAACGCCCAGGTGCCGGGACCCGAAATGTCGTCGCGCACGGCGGAGCCGGAGCTGAACACCATCGCGTCAGGCTGCTTCGCATAGGTCGCGGTCAGGGTCACGCGGCGGAATTCATCCTTGGCGGAGGTCAGCGTCGGCCATGCCGACGGCGGCGGCAGCGCCTCGGTCGGCGCGGCCAGCCGCGCCTCGAGCGCTGCGATCAGCGCGTGCTTCTCGACCCGGCGCTGCAATTGCCAGAAACCGAGGGCGATAAATACCACGATCAGGATCAACGTGAAAATGCCGAAGCCGGCCGCGCTCGGCCGGCGCGTCGTCACATCATTCATTTCGGGTCGCGCTCGATCAATTGGCCTTCGGCGGCCTTGTGGTGGAATTGCAGCGCGATCAGAAGTGCCTTCATCGATCGTAGCGGCAGGATCGTGGTGACCAGGATCAACGGCAGCCACAGCGCGGCATGCACCCAGAACGGCGGCTGGTACTTCACCTCGACGATCAGCGCCGCCGCGACCACGATCGCGCCGGCCAGCATGATGACGAAAATCGCCGGCCCGTCGCCGGAATCGATGAAGGCGAAGTCGAGGCCGCAGGCCTGGCAGCGCGGCGCCAGCGTCAGGAAGCCGGAATAGAGCTTGCCCTTGCCGCAGCGCGGGCAGCGGCAGGCGATGCCGCGCAATGCGCTCTCAGTGACGGTCGGCGGGGTATCGGTCATTTGGCTCCTTCCCCTCTCCCCTTGTGGGAGAGGGTGGCGAAATCGAGCGGAGCGAGATGTAGCCGGGTGAGGGGTCTGTCTCCGCGGATGGAGACCCCTCATCCGGCGCGGATTACATCCGCGCCACCTTCTCCCACAAGGGCAGAAGGGAAACAAAAAGGGGCGGCCATTCGGCCGCCCCTTTTTAGCACGTCGGCCGGCAATTAGTGTGCGCCGTGGGCCATCGTCTCGGCGCCATGGCCCCAGACGTAGATGCAGATGAACAGGAACAGCCAGACCACGTCGACGAAGTGCCAGTACCAGGCGGCAAACTCGAAGCCGAGATGCTGCTTCGGCGTGAAGTGGCCGGCGTAGGCGCGGATCAGGCAGACCAGCAGGAAGATGGTGCCGACCAGCACGTGGAAGCCGTGGAACCCGGTCGCCATGAAGAAGGTCGCGCCATAGACGTTGCCGCCGAACGAGAACGTCGCATGGGCGTACTCATAGGCCTGCACGCAGGTGAAGAGAGCGCCGAGGATAACGGTAAGGATCAGGCCCTGCTTGAGGCCCTGGCGGTCGTTCTCGAGCAGCGCATGGTGCGCCCAGGTGACGGTGGTGCCGGAGGTCAGGAGCAGCAGCGTGTTGAGCAGCGGCAGATGCCAGGGATCGAAGGTCTCGATGCCGTGCGGCGGCCAGGTACCGGGAACGGAGCAGGCGCCCATCGCCGTGCCGGCGCCGCAGCCGAACACCGCATCGCGGGTGGCATGCACCGCGTCAGCCGGGAACAGCGCCGCATTGAAGAAGGCCCAGAACCAGGCGACGAAGAACATCACCTCGGAGGCGATGAACAGGATCATGCCGTAGCGGTGGCTGATCTGCACCACGCGGGTGTGGTCGCCCTTGTACTGGGCTTCCTTGATCACGTCGCCCCACCAGCTCGCCATCGTGTAGAGCACGCCGATGGTGCCGACGCCGAACACGATCGGGGCGGCGGAGAACATGTGGTGCATCCAGCCGATCGCGCCGAACGCCATGATGAAGGCCGAGATCGAGCCGACCACCGGCCATGGGCTCGGGTCGACGAGATGATAGTCGTGATGCTTGACTTGCGCCTCAGCCATTGCCGTCTCTCCATTCGCGTGCCGCAAGGCACGTCTTAAATCTTAAATTCCAAAACTAGCCGCCCTTGCGCTGTTCCGCCTCGCCCGCCGCCACGGGCTTCGGCGCGGCGTCGCGCACGGGGAAGAAGGTGTAGGACAGGGTGATCGTCTTCAGCGTGTCGTTCTCGCTGTCCTTGGCCAGCGCCGGATCGACATAGAACACCACGGCCATCTCGCGCTTTTCGCCCGGCGCCATGGTCTGTTCGGTGAAGCAGAAGCAGTTGATCTTCTGGAAATAGGCGCCGACCGTCAACGGCGCGACATTGTAGGACGCCTGGCCGGTGGTGGTGCGCGCCGACTGGTTGGTGACAGTGTAGTAGACCGTGACCACCTGGCCGATCTTGACGTCGATCGTGTTCTGCTCCGGCTCGAACTTCCAGGGCAGGCCCGGCGCGACGTTGGAATCGAAGCTGACCGAAATAGTGCGCTCGAGCGGCGCATCCGAAGGCACCGAGGTCGCGACCTGGGTGGTGCCGTTGAAGCCGGTGGTGCGGCAGAACCAGTTGTAGAACGGCACGGCTGCGTAGGACGCGCCGACCATCAGCACCACGACGAAGCCGCAGATCGAGGCAACCACGGCGTCGCGCGTCAGCGTGCGGCGCGTGACCTTGGCGCCCTCACCCTGCTGCGGTCCCTGGTTGGCCATCTCACTCACAGCGGCCGCACCAGCACGGCCGGCCCCTTGACGAGGGTGACGGCGAAGAACAGCACGACCAGGATGCCGAGCGCGAGCGCGATGGCGATCGAGCGCTGGCGGCGGCTCTTGAGCTGCGCCTCGGTGAGGACGATGCCTTCTGGTTCGCGTTTCTCGTCCATTGATATCCCATGCGCCCCCATCTCGCCCCCCGGCTCCCTATCCGATGAAGACAGGCGCAATCGCGCGGACCACGACCTCGGCGAGGAGGACGGCAAACAGCGCGAACAGATAGAGGATCGAGAAGGCAAACAGCCGGCGCGTGGCGCGGTTGGCAGCCGTACCCTCGCGGCGGCGATAGACTTCGATGGCCAGCCACAGCATGCCGGCGCCGAGCACCAGCGAGGTGACGCCGTAGATCGCGTCGAAATAGCCGAGCGGCCACGGCGCCAGCGCGATCGCGACCAGCACGATGGTGTAGAGCAGAATCTGCAGCCGGGTCGCGTCGGGACCGGCGACGACCGGCAGCATCGGGATGCCGGCGCGGGCATAGTCGTCGCTGCGGAACAGCGCCAGCGCCCAGAAGTGCGGCGGAGTCCAGAAGAAGATGATCAGGAACAGGAGGATCGGCTCGACCGAGAGCGATCCGGTCGCGGCGGCCCAAGCCACCACCGGCGGCAAGGCACCGGCGGCGCCGCCGATCACGATGTTCTGCGCGGTCCAGCGCTTCAGCCACATCGTGTAGACCACGGCATAGAAGAAGATGGTGAAGGCAAGCAGCGCACCCGCCACCCAGTTGACCAGAATGCCGAGTGTCATTACCGAGAAGAAGGCGAGCGTGATGCCGAACGCGGCCGCCTCGGTCTGCGTGATGCGGCCGCGCGGAATCGGCCGGTTGGCGGTGCGCGTCATCAGCGCGTCGACGTCGCCCTCATAGGCCATGTTGAGCGCGCCGGAGGCGCCGGCGCCAACCGCGATGCACAGGATCGAGGTGAATGCCAGCACCGGATGCACGTGCACCGGCGCGATCATCAGCCCGACCAGCGCGGTGAAGATCACCAGCGACATCACGCGCGGCTTCAACAGCGCGATGTAGTCGCCCACTTCGGCCTCGGAGATCCGGGGCAGCTCGATGGCGTTGTGATCGACAACCGACAAGATCAGGTCTCGCTTCTCTCAAAAGGCGCGGCGCACCCTTAAAGTGCGCCGCGTTGTCGTGGACTTACTGCACGCGGGGCAGCACTTCGAACTGGTGGAATGGCGGCGGCGAGGTCAGCGTCCACTCCAGCGTGGTCGCACCGGCGCCCCACGGATTGTTCGCGGCCTGCTCCTTGCGGACGAAGGCATCGATCACGCCGTAGATGAAGATCAGGACGCCGATGCCGGAGATGTACGAACCCCAGGAGGAGATCAGGTTCCAGCCGGCGAACGCATCCGGATAGTCGACATAACGGCGCGGCATGCCCGACAGGCCGAGGAAGTGCTGCGGGAAGAACACCAGGTTGACGCCGACGAAGGTAAACCAGAAGTGCGCCTTGGCGATCCGCTCCGAGTACATGTAGCCGAACATCTTCGGGAACCAGTAGTACCAGCCGGCGAAGATGCCGAACACGGCGCCGAGCGACAGCACGTAGTGGAAGTGCGCCACCACGTAGTAGGTGTCCTGCAGCACGCGGTCGACGCCGGCATTGGCCAGCACGACGCCGGTGACGCCGCCGACGGTGAACAGGAAGATGAAGCCGATCGCCCAGATCATCGGCGCCTTGAACTCGATCGAGCCGCCCCACATCGTGGCGATCCACGAGAAGATCTTCACGCCGGTCGGCACCGCGATCACCATCGTGGCGGCGACGAAATAGGCCTGCGTCGCCGAGGACATGCCGACGGTGTACATGTGGTGCGCCCACACCACGAAGCCGATGCCGCCGATCGCCACCATGGCGTAGGCCATGCCGAGATAGCCGAACACGGGCTTGCGCGAGAAGGTGGAGACGATCTGGCTGATCATGCCGAAGGCGGGCAGGATCAGGATGTACACTTCGGGGTGACCGAAGAACCAGAACAGATGCTGGAACAGCACCGGGTCGCCGCCGCCGTCAGCCGCAAAGAAGGTGGTGCCGAAATTGCGGTCGGTCAGCAGCATGGTGATCGCACCGGCGAGCACCGGCAGCGACAGCAGCAGCAGGAACACGGTGACCAGGATCGACCACACGAACAGCGGCATCTTGTGCAGGGTCATGCCCGGCGCGCGCATGTTGAAGATCGTGGTGATGAAGTTGATGGCGCCGAGGATCGACGAGGCACCCGCGAGATGGAGCGAGAGAATCGCGAAATCGACCGCCGGTCCCGGATGGCCCGAGGTCGACAGTGGCGCATACATGGTCCAGCCCGCGCCGACGCCGTTGGCGCCCGGCTCACCCTCGACGAAGGTGGACATCACCAGCAGCGCGAACGAGGCCGGCAGCAGCCAGAACGAGATGTTGTTCATGCGCGGGAACGCCATGTCCGGCGCGCCGATCATCAGCGGCACCATCCAGTTGCCGAAGCCGCCGATCATCGCCGGCATGACCATGAAGAAGATCATGATCAGGCCGTGCGAGGTCACGAACACGTTATAGGTGTGCGTCTCGTGGAATATCTGGACGCCCGGATACATCAACTCGGCACGGATCGCGATCGACATCGCCGCGCCGATGATGCCCGCGATCACCGCAAAGATCAGGTACATCGTACCGATGTCCTTGTGGTTCGTGGAGTAGAGATAACGCCGCCATCCGGTCGGATGGTGGGCGTGATCGTCATGGGCGTGATCGTCGTGTGTCGCTGCGCCTGTCGCCATGTTCAAAATCCTGCCTTGCAGTCCCTCTTGGACCTTGCGGTCCCGTCGCCCTTATTCCATCCGCGCCGTAAGCCGTGAGGCTTACTGCGCCGCCTGACCAGCCGAGGCGTAGGAATTCGCCGGGTTGGTCGCAAACTTCTTCTTCGCGCCTTCGACCCAGGTCGCGAATTCCTGGTCGCTCACGACCCTGACCGCGATCGGCATGAAGGCATGGTCCTTGCCGCACAGTTCCGAGCACTGGCCGTAGAACACGCCGGTCTTGGTGGCCTTGAACCAGCTCTCGTTGAGGCGGCCGGGGATCGAGTCGATCTTCACGCCGAAGGCCGGCACCGCGAAGGAGTGGATCACGTCGGCGCCGGTGGTCTGGATCCGCACCACCTTGTTGACCGGGACCACCATCTCGTTGTCGACGCCGAGCAGGCGCGGCTGCTTGTCCTTGTCGAGCAGCGAGTCGAACTCGAACTTGCCGTTATCCGGATAGGCGTAGGACCAGTACCACTGCTTGCCGGTGACCTTCACCGTGAGATCCGGCTTCGGCACGTCGAGCTCCAGGAACAGCAGGCGGAACGACGGCACCGCGATGCCGACCAGGATCAGCACCGGGATCAGCGTCCAGGCCACCTCGATCAGCGTGTTGTGGGTGGTCCTGGAGGGGACCGGGTTGGCCCTGGCGTTGAACTTCACCACCACGATGATGAGCAACGCGAGCACGAACAGCGTGATCAGGGTGATCAGTACCAGCAGGAAATTGTGAAACCAGATGATGTTTTCCATCACCGGGGTCACGCCTTCCTGCAGCGTGTGCTCCCACGGCGCCGGCTGCCCCATTTCGGCGAAGGCCGATCCCGCGGCGACAGACGCCACACCCGCCACCGCCAACCCCAGCAATTGCCTGCCCAACCGGCCAATCGACATCTTCATGCCGCTCGCGCTCCCTTGCATTATTCCCCAAAGCACCCCCGGCATGTGGCCGAAAATGCAGCACGATCCGCCCTGACAAACGGCCTTCCGGACATACCCGTCTCTGAGTCAAGGTGGGTACGGGAGCCAGATCGCTAGAACGCGTCGAAATCCAGCCTCTCAAACCATAATTCTCCGGCGCTCGCAATGCAGTAGTGGGGCCGAAAGCCATGCGCCTGCGATGAAGCTGCCGCTTGCGATTTTTCCCGCAAAATCAAGCGAAAGCACTTGGACCAATTGTCCATGCCGCTTGACAGGGGGATTACCGGATGTACCCACAGACAGGGCAGCGCACAGGAACCTGATTCGCTGCGGGCTGCCCCAATCCGGCGCGAGAATGGCTTCACGATCGCCTTCAAGGCGCCGTCATTGCGGTATCAGTCGACGCCTGAGCATGATCCGGAAAAGTGGAAACCGGTTTTCCGAAAGATCATGCTCAAACAAGAAGATGAGATCATGATTCGCTTCCGGGAAGCGCATCGTGGCGCGCGTGCTACCGGCGGCCGGACGGCCGGACCGACCGAACATCTATAAGGATCGACCCGGATGGGCGCTTCGAACATTCGTTTGACGATGGCCAGCCGGCTCGGCGGCCTCGCGATTCTGGCCCTCTGCCTCGGCCTTTCTCTTGGCCTGACCCAGCCGGCGAACGCGCAAGGCGCGGTGCGCTCGGTCCACGGCGACTGGCAGATCCGCTGCGACACTCCGCCCGGCGCCCAGGCCGAGCAATGCGCGCTGATCCAGAGCGTGGTAGCGGAAGACCGCTCCAATGCCGGCCTGACCGTGATCGTGCTGAAGACCGCCGACCAGAAGAGCCGCCTGATGCGCGTGGTCGCGCCGCTCGGCGTGCTGCTGCCCTCCGGCCTCGGCCTCAAGCTCGACAATCAGGACGTCGGCCGCGCCGGTTTCGTCAGATGCCTGCCCAATGGCTGCGTCGCCGAGGTCGTGATGGACGACAAGCTGCTCGGCCAGCTCAAGAACGCCAAGACCGCGACCTTCATCATCTTCGAGACGCCCGAGGAAGGGATTGGCTTTCCGCTCAGCCTGAATGGCCTGGCGGAGGGGTATGACAAATTGCCCTAGCGGCGCCGAGCGGCACAGGAAAGTGTAGCCCGGATGGAGCGCAGCGCAATCCGGGGCCGCCATCATCGCGGATTGACCAGTCCCGGATTGCGCTGCGCTTCATCCGGGCTACGCCATCTCAACGGACGCCGGCGTAATAGTCGAACAACGCGATCGCCTCCGTGGACAGCCAGTCCGCCTCACCCGTCATGTAGCCTTCGACCTGCCCGGTGATGCCGATCAAAAATGAGATCGGCATGCCGTAGAGCGCGAACGGCGTATCGACCTCGGCGGCGTCGACGCGCGAGACGAGACCACCGGGATCGAAGCCGATCGCGAGGTGGCGCAGCTTGAGCTGCTTGACGTAGGGCGCGACCGGCGCGCGGTTGCGATCGGTGCTGATAGCGACGACCACGAGATCGCGACGGCCGCTGGCGGCAAGGCGGTCCAGCATCGGCAGCTCGGTCCGGCACGCCGCGCACCAGGTGGCCCAGAAGTTCACCAGCACCATCTTGCCTTTGAACGCCGTGAGATCGAGCGCGCCGCCGGCGAGCGCCGGGATGGCGACCGGCGGCACCGGGCGGGCGCCTTCGACCTGCGTGAACTGATGCCGGATGGTGCCGAATTGCGGCGGTCCCGACGCTGCGCGCGCAGCTCCGGTGGGCATTGCGAGCGAGGCGCCGGCGCCAATCATGCCGGCAACGACCGCGCGGCGCGTCGGTGCGAGAGCTGACGTCATGACAAGTTCTCCGCTTGGCTTGATGGCCACATCGCTCAGGACCGGATGTAGGACCAGCCGGCTTCCTGCAATTCGATGATGCGCCCGGGCCCGTTCGGCACCAGGTCGACATGATCGAGCAGCACCAGCGGATGTCCCTCGGCGCGCTCCATGCCGAGCTTGGTGGCTTCGCAGACAACCAAGCGGATGTCGGGCGTGAGCCCCCGCACCACCCGCAGCAGATCCTTCACCGGCGAGGTATCGGCGCGCAGCATGTGGACGCCAGCATTGTAGGCGACGACCTCGATCTCGAACGGCTCGTTGCGCTCCCGATAATATTTCGGGAGGTTGAGCGCGGTCGAGATCAGCGCCCGCATCGTGGTCGGGTCGTCGCTGTTGATCGGCAGCACAACGTGGTGCACGCGCGGCTCGGGCTTCTTCGGCTCGGGCTTCGAGACCGCCGCGACCGAACCGGTGAGCAGCATTGTCGCGGCGAACGGCACCGCGAAGGCCAGCACCAGCCCGGTCACGACCGTCAGCGTGCGGCGAGAGATGCGCATCGCGCTCGCCTCACGGCGCGCTCGCGAGCAGGGCGAACTGGCTACGCTTGGCGTAGGCGACGATCACACTCAATGTCAGCAGCACGAGGGCGGGCACCGGCGAGCCGCCGATCACGAACAGATGCGTGATGGTGGCGCCGACCATGATGCAGCTCAGCAGCACGCCGCCGAACGCCGCGACCGGGGGCAGCAGGATCAGGACCGCGCCGAGCAGCTCCAGCGATCCGGTGAAATAGCGGAACCACTGACCGAGCCCAATATGCTCGAATTCCTCGACCAGCATAGGCACACCGTAGAGCTTGGCGGCGCCAGCGGCGGCAAAGGCCAAAGCGAGCAGTCCCCTGACGACCCAGAGGCTGACGGATTTCCAGCGCGACGGCGCCGCGGCAACTGCAACTGACATTGATGACTCCCGAGTTGTTCGTAAGGCCGGACCGCGGCCACCCGACCGATCGGCGGCTGGCCCGCGGCTTTCGGTGGTCTAAATTCGGGAGTAAGATGAAAAGAACAAGTAGGATGCTTTTTGTGAGGTAGTATGAAAAAACTGACTATTGAGCCCGCCGAGCCTCCGATGGCGTCCGAGCCGTGCAACGGCGACCTGTCCGCGCAATTTCATCGCGCGCTGTCGGTGCTGGCCGGGAAATGGAAGGGCGACATCCTCTGGCAATTGGTCGAGCGCAAGCGGCGATTCGGCGAGCTGCGCCAGTCGATCCCCGGCGTAACCCAGCACATGCTGACCACGCAGCTGCGCGATCTCGAGGCCAACGGTCTCGTCAAGCGCACGGTCTATCCCGAGGTGCCGCCTCGGGTTGAGTACGAGATGACGCCGTCCGCCAAGGCGCTCAAGCCGGTGTTCGACGAGCTGTACCGGTGGGCGCAGGAGCATGGCTTTCCGACCTCGGCACAAGGCACCGCGCAGCCGAAGCCGCAATCGGCCGATGCAGCCGAGCGCGAAAGCCAGCCGCGGAAGGCGGATCGGCGCTCAAGGTGATGACGACAAGGTGACGAGCCCGACGGGGCACTGTGATCGACCGCATAGCCGCAGGCACTCCCGGTTTGCCACCCCAACCACTATCTTTGATGATCGCCGTCCGGGCCTGAACCGGGACCGGTACAGGTTTCCGGGTTGTAAGATGAGTTTTCCGCTCGTCTCTGCTTCAATCCCCCGAAATCCTTGGCTTCCGGGTTCCCCACTGGCAATCAGTTGCGCTTCAGGCAAGGATGACGAGGAATCGCCAAGCAATCGCATTGCGTCGGAGTGACCATGACCAATCCCGCCACGACCTCCCTGCTCGACCGCGCCAATCTAGACCGCGATGCTGTCCGCCGCGAGGTGTCCCGCGGCCTTGAAGGCGCCGACGACGGCGAGCTGTTCCTGGAGTTCGGGCAGACCGAGGCGCTGGTGTTCGACAACGGAAGGCTGAAGCAGGCGACCTATGACACCTCGCAGGGCTTCGGCCTGCGCGCGGTCAAGGACGACGCGGTCGGCTATGCGCATTCCTCCGACGTCTCGATCCCGGCGCTGATCCGCGCCGCGGATGCGGTCGCGGCCGTGCGCGGCGGCTATGCCGGCACTTTCGCCGCGGCGCCCGCCCACACCAACATCAAGCTCTATGGCGACGAGAACCCGCTGGACGGGCCGGCATTCGAGGCCAAGGTCAAGCTGCTCGGCGAGATCGACGCCTATGTCAGGGACAAGGACCCGCGGGTGCGTCAGGTCTCGGCCAGCCTCACCGCGACTTGGCAGGTGGTCGAGATCCTGCGGCCCGACGGCGAGAGCTATCGCGACATCCGCCCGCTGGTGCGCGTTAACATCTCCGTCGTCGCCGGCCAGGGCGACCGCCAGGAGAGCGGCAGCAAGGGCTATGGCGGCCGCGAGGGCTATGCCCGCTTCATCGAGACCAAGGCCTGGCGCGACGCCGCCGACGGCGCGCTGCGCGAGGCGCTGGTCAATCTCGAATCGGTGCCGGCGCCCGCCGGCGAGATGGACGTGGTGCTCGGCGCCGGCTGGCCCGGCGTGATGCTGCATGAGGCCGTCGGCCACGGGCTCGAGGGCGACTTCAACCGCAAGCAGACCTCCGCCTTTGCCGGCCTGATGGGCCAGCAGGTCGCCGCCAAGGGCGTCACCGTGGTCGACGATGGCACCATGGCCTCGCGCCGCGGCTCGCTCTCGATCGACGACGAGGGCACGCCGACCAACCGCACCGTGCTGATCGAGGATGGCATTCTGGTCGGCTACATGCAGGACCGCCAGAACGCCCGGCTGATGGGCATGAAGCCGACCGGCAACGGTCGTCGGCAGAGCTATGCCCATGTGCCGATGCCGCGCATGACCAACACCTACATGCTGTCGGGCGACCGCGACCCGGCCGAGATCATCGCCTCGGTGAAGAACGGCATGTACGCCGCCAATTTCGGCGGCGGCCAGGTCGACATCACCTCGGGCAAATACGTGTTCCAGTGCACCGAAGCCTACAAGATCGAGAACGGCAAGCTCGGCGCGCCGCTGAAGGGCGCCATGCTGATCGGCAACGGACCGACCGATCTCCACAGGATCACCATGATCGGCAACGATCTTGCGCTGGATACGGGAATCGGCACCTGCGGCAAGAACGGCCAGGGCGTGCCGGTCGGCGTTGGCCAACCGACGCTCAGGATGGAACGGATTACGGTCGGAGGAACGGGCTAGTGAGCAGCGGAAACGAAGTCGTGACGGCCAAGCCGACCAGCTGGCGCGGGCAGGCCGTGCAACTGGCCGCGATCGTGGCCGTCGTGTTCCTCGCCAAGGGCGCGATCGCCGAGCCGTTCTACGTGCCGTCGGGATCGATGGAGCCGACGCTGCTGATCGGCGACGCGCTGGTCGCCTCGAAATATCCCTATGGCTACGGCGCGGCCTCACTGCCGATCCAGATCACGCTGCCTGAAACCGGCCGCGTGTTCGGCGAGACGCCGAAGCGCGGCGACGTCGTCGTGTTCCGCTGGCCGGGCGACCGCTCGCAGGCCTGGGTCAAGCGCGTGGTCGGGCTGCCCGGCGACCGCATCCAGATGCGGCAGGGTCAGCTCTTCATCAACGATCATGCGGCGACGCTGAAGCCCGACGGCACCGGCTTCGCCGAAGACGATCGCGGCGGCGGCGAGGAGGCGTATCGCTATATCGAGACGCTGCCGAACGGCGTCAACCACGCGATCTTCAAGATTCGCGACAACGGCCGGCTCGACAACACCCAAGAGGTGACGGTGCCGCCGGGCAAACTGTTCGTGCTCGGCGACAACCGGGACAATTCCGCCGACAGCCGCGTGCCGGTGCGCGACGGCGGTGTCGGCCTCTTGCCGATCGACAATCTGATCGGCCGCGCCGACGCCGTGGTCGGCTCCTGGGACCTCGGCATCCGCAGCCAGCCGGTCTGGACCTGGCTCTCAGGCTTCCGCCTCGCGCGCTTCTTCACCTCGGTGCAGTAGACGCGTAGCCTGGATGGAGCGCAGCGCAATCCGGGATCTCCCACTCGGCAAGATGTCCCGGATTTCGCTTCGCTCCATCCGGGCTACATTCCTTGTGGGATGATAGTCGTGACCTTCGACGACATCAGGCACATCGCGCTGGCATGGCCGGAGGTCGAGGACGGCTCTTCCTACGGCACGCCGGCGCTGAAGGTGCGCAACAGGATGCTGGTGCGGCTCAAGGAGGACGGCGACAGCCTGGTGATGCCGGGCGTGCCGGCGGAGGAGCGCGACGTGCTGGTCGAGCATCAGCCCCAAGTGTTTTACTTCACCGATCACTACCGCGATTATCCGACCGTGCTGATCCGCCTGTCCAAGGCCAAACGCGCCACCGTCGAGCCGTTGCTGCGCCGGCACTGGCGCACGCTGGCATCGAAGAAGGCGGTCCGGGACTACGACGCGACCGCCTCGTCGTGACGCAGGACGAATTCCTCGCAGCGGCGCTGCGCAACCCGGCCAATCAAGCCATCACCGACGAGCTGCACCGCCTCGGCCTGCCCGATGCGTGGCTGGTCGCCGGCTGCCTAGTGCAGACCGTGTGGAACGTGCTGACCAGCCGGCCGCTCGATCATGGCATCAGCGACCACGACATCTTCTATTTCGATCCGGATACCTCATGGGAGGCCGAGGACGCCGTGATCCGCGAACTCAAGGCACGGCTTGGCCATCTCGGTGTCGCGATCGAGGTGCGCAACCAGGCCCGCGTCCATCTCTGGTATCCCGACAAGCACGGCCTGCCCTACCCGGCGCTGTCGCGTTCGACCGACGGCATCGATCGCTTCCTCACCGAAAACACGCAGATCGGCATCCGCCGCACCACGCGCGGCTATGACGTCTATGCGCCGAACGGTTTCGACGATGTCGCCGGCATGATCGTGCGGCCGAACCGGACCGCGAACTTTTCGCCGGCGAACTATGCGACGAAGGCGGCGCGCTGGAAGGCGCTCTGGCCCGAGATCACGGTGCTGCGGGCGGAGTAGCCCGTCGTCGCGTAGCCCGGATGAAGCGCAGCGAAATCCGGGGCAGGCCCATCCACGGTGAGCGCGGTCCCGGATTACGCTTCGCTCCATCCGGGCTACGGATTCACCGCACCACGCCCGACGTGAACCCCGCCTTGCGGCGCGGCGGCTTGATCTCTTTCTTCAGGAAGCAATGCGCGTCGCGGCCGGCATAGCCGGGCCGGGCGTAAGTCCATGCGCGGCACTTGTTGTCGGCGGTGCAGGCGGCCTGACAGGCCTCGTCGCCGTCGCTGCTCTTCAGCTCGAAATTCTTGTAGTCTCCGCCGAGGCGGTCGATCGAGGTTTCGATAGCGCCGTTGCGCGGTTCGACCACACCCGCGCCGCGCACCCCGGAGACGCAGCAGACGTTCTGCACCCGCGGCGGCACGGTGCTCTTCAGCCAGCACACCGCGCCGTTGTTGGCGTCGGTCGGATAGTTGAAGCTCCAGGCGCGGCAGCGGCGGTCGCGCTCGCAAGTCAGCGCGCAATCGGCCGGATCGCCCGTCGCCACCGGCGCGTTGAGATAGTCGCCGCCGGGGCGGTCGAAATTGGTCTGCGCCAATGCCGGGCGCGCGACGACCGCGGCCGCAAGGACCGCAAACATCACCACACACGCCCTAAAGAGGCGGCCTATCCCCATGAGATTGCTTTCAAATTCGCGCAGCCCCGCGCGTTTCGCGGGGCGTCATTTGAACGCCATGAACCTGTACGGCTGATGAACGGCGGCTGCGACACCACCGCCGTCCGCGCGCGCCTCACGCCCGGATTGGGGCCGAGCGGGGATTAGAAGGCGTATTCCTGGTAGGCCGGTTCCACCGAGCCGTTCCAGGGACCGTTGAACTTCTCCAGCATCTCCTCCGCCGGCGAACGGCCGGCCTCGATGATACGCTCGAGCGGTTCGAGGAAGCGGCTCTCGTCGCGTCCGAGATGATCGATCCGGCCGCGCCGCCGCAATCCGGCATGCGACAGGATCAGGCACTCCTTGGCGATCTCGAACAGATAGCGGTCCTTGATCCGCGAC
This sequence comes from Bradyrhizobium sp. USDA 4503, assembly GCF_054055815.1. Classification (NCBI taxonomy): domain Bacteria; kingdom Pseudomonadati; phylum Pseudomonadota; class Alphaproteobacteria; order Hyphomicrobiales; family Nitrobacteraceae; genus Bradyrhizobium; species Bradyrhizobium sp. USDA 4503. Next base: position 6,578,435 of record NZ_JBSRXS010000001.1, on the reverse strand, counting down.
TTGAAGCCGAAACGCGGCACGTCGTCACGCAGGGCCTGCCGCTCCGGCGCGGTCCAGTGGCGGACGATGTCCCAGGCGGCATCGAGGCTGTCATTGTCGTAGAGCAGCCCGACCCAGAACGCCGGCAGCGCCGGCAGCCGGCCCCACGGTACGCCGTCGGCGCCGCGCATTTCGAGGTAACGCTTCAACCGCACCTCGGGGAAGATCGTCGAGAGATGATTGGCCCAGTCCGACAAGGTCGGGCGCTCGCCCGGGAAGGCGGCATTCTTGCCGGCGAAGAAATCCCGGAACGAGGAGCCGGAGACGTCGATATATTCCTCGCCGCGCTTGACGAAATACATCGGAACGTCGAGCGCGTAATCGACATAGCGCTCGAAGCCCATGCCGTCCTCGAACGCGAACGGCACCATGCCGCTGCGCGCATTGTCGGTGTCACGCCAGATCTCGGAACGGAACGACAGGAAGCCGTTGGGCTTGCCTTCGGTGAACGGCGAATTGGCGAACAAGGCGGTCGCGATCGGCTGCAGCGCCAGCGACACCCGCAGCTTCTTCACCATGTCGGCTTCGGAGGAGAAGTCGAGATTGGTCTGTACCGTGCAGGTCCGGAACATCATGTCGAGGCCGTATTTGCCGACCTTCGGCATGTAGTTTCGCATGATCTTGTAACGCCCCTTGGGCATCACGGGGATCTGCGCGCGCGACCAGGACGGCGTCATGCCGAGGCCGAGGAAGCCGATGCCGAGCGGGGTTGCGATCTCCCGCACCTGTGCCAGATGCGCCATCAATTCCGACTGGGTCTGATGCACGGTTTCGACCGGCGCGCCCGACAATTCGAACTGCCCGCCCGGCTCGAGCGAGATCGCGCCGCCGCCGGTGACGTCATAGAGGCCGATGATGTTGCCGCGCTCCATGATCGGCTCCCAGCCGAGCAAGAGCTTCATGCCCTCGAGCAGCGCGCCGATGCCCTTGGCGCCTTCATAGGGCACGGGCTGATGGCCCTCGAGCGTGAACGGAGTCTTCTCGTGCTCGGTGCCGATCCGGAATTCGGACTCAGGCTTCACTCCGGCTTCAAGCCACGCCACGAGTTCGTCGCGCGACTGCAGCGGCGTCATGTCGATCTGGTCACGCGCCATAGATAATCCAACTCAAGGGCGCTTCGATCGAAGGCGCGCGGTGGCAGGGACATCCGCGCGCCACTACGGCTGCGGATGATGGAATCAGCAATATCATCGGGCAGGCACACCGTCTCGCGCGGGCGCAGCCTTGCTATCAGCCTTGGTCTCGTTCTTGACGTCGCCCTTGGCGTCGCCGCAGGCGCAGCCGAGCCGGTCGAGCAGACCGCAGAGCCTGGTCGCGTCGGCGTCGGACAATTTGGAGCCGACATGCTTGTCGATCGCGGCGGAATAGGCGTTCCACATCTTCTTCTGCAGCTCGCGTCCAGCGTCGGTGATCTCGACGAACTGGCCGCGCTTGTCGATCTTGCATTCGCGCCGGGCGGCGAGCCCCTCGTCGACCAGCTTGTCGATCAGCCGCGAGGTCGAATATTGCGGGATCAGCATCTGGCGCTCGAGCTCGACCGGGCGCAGCTCGCCCGACGGTGCGCGCGACAGCTCGAGCAAGGCGTCATACCAGGCGAGCGGCGGAAAACCGGCCTTCTTCAAATCCTGCTCGACGCAGTCCAGCACCCGGCTCGGCACCCGCATCAGACGGATCCAGGCGGCCGTCGCCTCGCTCGATAGCTTGCGTTTCATGGTCTAGCTCATAGGGTCCCGGCACCGACTGTACCGCACTGAATGCATCTGCATCAATCTTGACTATTTCATGCAGGCGCATGTAGGCAATCCCTCTCCGGACGCCAAGAACAAGGGAAGGAATACCCCTATGAAGCTTTATTACACCCCCGGTGCCTGCTCCCTCTCCCCCCATATCGCCCTGCTCGAGGCCGGGCTGCCCTACGACCTGGTCAAGGTCGATCTCCGCGCCAAGAAGCTCGAAAACGGCGACGATTTCCTCCAGGTGAACCCCAAGGGCCAGGTGCCGGCGCTGGCGCTGGATACCGGCGAGATGGTCACCGAGGGGCCGATCATCATCCAGATGATCGCCGACAAGGCCGCCGATAAGAAGCTGGCGCCGGCGCGGGACTCCAACGAGCGCTACAAGCTGCTCGAATGGCTGAACTACACCACGACCGAGCTGCACAAGAATCTCGGCCCGATGTTCTCGCCCGTGCTCGCCGACGACGCCAAGGCCTTCTTCAAGGACCGCGCCATGGGCAAGTTCAAATATGTCGAGAGCCAGCTCGCCGGACGCGACTATTTGATGGGCAACCAGTTCACGGTCGCCGACGGCTACCTCTTCACCATGATCATGTGGGCGCAGGATCGGCTCGGCTTCGACTTCTCCGGCCTGCCGAACGTGACCGCCTACAAGGCCCGCGTCGCGGCGCGCCCGAAGGTGCAGGAGGCGCTGAAGAAGGAAGGCCTGCTCAAGGCGGCCTGAGCTCGCTCACAGCGACCGCGATAGAGCCGGGTCGGCCGATCCGGCTCTTTTTTGTTGTGGGTTCGCCGATCCTCTCTCTCGACACCGGAGGCGGAACGTCTCAATTTAACCTGCATTAAAGCGATTAATACTAAGTCGGTGTAGTTCCGGCTGAGGGCGTGGCCGTCCTTGTTCGAGCGATCCAACTGACCGACTATGACCTGCGGCGCGCCCTCCGCTCCAACTGGTCTAAAAATGTGACGATCGCCTTTACCCTTTTATTGACCAGCACCCTGGTTGGGCTGGCAACCAGTTTGTACTTTCGGGTTTGGACATTGATGCTGGAGTCGCCGCTGGTCGCGGTGCTCGCGGCGATCGTGCTCCAATCCGACGGCTTTTCCTTTGCCACCGGCGCGCCGGTCGTCGTCGCCTGTCTTGCCTTCAACCAGTTCGCCTATCTCGCCGGCGCCTGGCTCTCGCCGGAGACTGACGGCTCAATGGCGGAAGAAATTGACGGCCTGCCAGACCGTCGCGGCGAGCACAATATCCGCGGCCAGAACGAGTAGCGCGAGGCCGGCCCATGACGGGCCTTTGCCCCGCAGACGCAGCGGCTTCCACCGCCGCGACGGCGGCAACGAAGGCAACGGATCCTTCGCCACGACCTCCGCGGCATTTTCCCCGAGCGCAGAACTCATCGCACGACACCCTCACGCTGATCGTCGCCCCGGCGATCGACGAGCAAGAGTGATGCCAGCAGAGTGGTGCCAGTGGGGAACGAGCGTGGCGGGACTTTGACGCGCATGACCGTCGCACAACAGGATCAAGTCGGATCGATGACCGGCTTGATCCTGCGCGAGTTCGCTTCAGAAGTTTACGCCGCCTGCTTCTTCGGCGGGAAGCGGCCGTAGAAGGTTTCGCCCTTGGCGGCCATCTCCTCGAGCAGCTTCGGCGGCGTGAAGCGCGAGCCGTACTTCTTCTCGAAGCTGTGGCAGAGTGCGACGAAGTTCCTGGTGCCCATGAAGTCGATGTAGGACAGCGCACCGCCGGTGAAGGGCGCGAAGCCGAAGCCGAGGATCGAGCCGACATCGGCCTCGCGCACGTCGGTGATGACGTGATCCTCGACGGTGCGCGCGGCCTCCACCGCCTGCACCACCAGGAAGCGCTGCTTCAATTCCTCGACGCTGAGCGTGTCGGGATCGAGCTGCTTCGGCTGCAGATTGGCGAGCCCCGGCCACAGGCTCTTCTGGCCCTTGCCCTTCTCGGGATAGTCGTAGAAGCCCTTGCCGTTCTTGCGGCCGAAGCGGCCCTGCTTCTCGACCATCTCGACCATCAGCTTCTTCTGCGCCTGCTCGATCGCGTTGGGGCCGAGATCGGCCTCGGTCGCCTTGGTGATCTTCAGGCCGAGATCGAGCGCGACCTCGTCCTGCAGCGACAGCGGCCCGACCGGCATGCCGGCCATCTTGGCGGTGTTCTCGATCATCGCCGGCGGCACGCCCTCGAGCAGCATCTCGTTGCCCTCGGAGATGTAACGCATCACGCAACGGTTGGCGAAGAAACCCCTCGAGTCGTTCACCACGATGGGCGTCTTGCCGATCGCGCGCACATAGTCGAGTGCGGTCGCCAGCGCGACGTCGCCGGTGTTCTTGCCGAGGATGATCTCGACCAGCATCATCTTCTCGACCGGCGAGAAGAAGTGGATGCCGATGAACTTGCCCTGGTCCTTGAACTCCTCGGCCAGCGAATTGATCGGCAGCGTCGAGGTGTTGGAGGCGAAGATCGCGCCCGGCTTCAACAGCGGCTGGGCCTTGGCATAGGTATCCGCCTTGACCTTGCGATCCTCGAACACCGCCTCGATGACGAGGTCGCAGTCCGAGATCACGTTGTAGTCTGATGTGGCCGAGATCCGCGCCAGGATGGCATCGGCCGCGTCCTGCTTCATCCGTCCCTTGGCGATCAGGCCGTCGACCACGGTCTTGGCGTGGCCCTTGCCCTTGTCGGCGCTTTCCTGGTCGCGATCGACCAGCACGACGTCGATGCCGGCCTGCGCCGAGACATAGCCGACACTGGCGCCCATGAAGCCGGCGCCGATCACGGCGAGCTTCTTGACCTTGGTCGGCGGCACGCCCGCCGGGCGGCGGGCGCCCTTGTTCAGTTCCTGCATCGACAGGAACAGCGAGCGGATCATCGCCGCCGCTTCCTTCGAGCGCAGCACCTTGGTGAAGTAGCGCGACTCGACCCGCAGCGCGGCGTCGATCGGAAGCTGCAGGCCCTCATAGACGCAGCTCATGATGGCGCGCGCGGCCGGATAATTGTCGTAGGTCTCGCGGCGATAGATCGCGTTGCCGGCCGGGAACATCTGCATGCCCATCTTGGAGAAGACGGGGCCGCCGGGCAGCTTGAAGCCCTTCTCGTCCCACGGCGCGACCGCCTTGCCGCCGCCCTTGATCCAGTCCTTCGCGGCCTTGATCAGGTCGGCTGCCGGCACCACCGCGTGAATCAGGTTGAGTGCCTTGGCGCGGGTGAGATTGACCGCCTCACCCTTGAGCAGCAATTGCATCGCGTCCGCCGGCTGCACAAGACGCGGCACGCGCTGGGTGCCGCCGGCGCCGGGGAACAGGCCGACCTTGATCTCGGGCAGGCCGAGCCGGGTCTTCGGGTTCTCGGCCGCGACGCGGTAGTGGCAGGCCAGCGTGATCTCGAAGCCGCCGCCGAGCGCAAGGCCGTTGATCGCGGCGACCCACGGCTTGCCCGAGGTCTCGATCGCGCGGAACGACTGCGACATCTGGCGGCTCTGCTCGAACAGCATCTGGTTCGCGGCTTCCTCGCCCTTCTCCTTGAAGAGCTGCGCGTAAGAGTGGTTCATGCCCTCGAGCATCGAGAGGTCGGCGCCGGCGCAGAACGCCTCCTTCGCCGAGGTGATCACGACACCCTTGATCGCAGGATCGCTGGTCGTCTGCTTGATGATCTCGCCGATCTCCTGGGTCGAGATCTCGTCGAACACGTTCATCGAACGATCAGGGATGTCCCAGGTGACGAGCGCAATGCCGTCGGCGTCGACGTCGAACTTGAAATTCTTGTAAGCCATGTTGCTCGCTCCCCTCGCCTCAGACGCGCTCGATAATGGTGGCGGTGCCCATGCCGCCGCCGATGCACAGCGTCACGAGCGCGGTTTCCTTGTTGGTGCGCTCGAGCTCGTCGAGCACGGTGCCGAGGATCATCGCGCCGGTCGCCCCTAACGGATGGCCGAGCGCGATCGCGCCGCCATTGACGTTGATCTTGGCGTTGTCGATGTCGAACGCCTGGATGTAGCGCAGCACCACCGAGGCGAAGGCCTCGTTGAGCTCGAACAGGTCGATGTCCGACTTCTTCATGCCGGAGCGCTCGAACAGCTTTTCGGTGACGTCGACCGGGCCGGTCAGCATCATCGCGGGCTCCGAGCCGATATTGGCGAATGCGCGGATCTTCGCCCGCGGCTTCAACCCGTGCTTGGCGCCCGCCTCCTTGCTGCCGAGCAGCACGGCGCCGGCGCCGTCGACGATGCCGGAGGAATTACCGGCGTGATGCACGTAATTGACCTTCTCGACCTCGGGATGCGACTGGATCGCCACCGCGTCGAAGCCGGCCATCGCCGCCATCGCCGCGAAGGACGGCTGCAGCTGCGCCAGCGACTGCATCGTCGTGGTCGGGCGCATGTGCTCGTCCTTGGCGAGGATGGTCAGGCCGTTGACGTCCTTGACCGGCACCACCGACTTGCCGAAGCGGCCCTCGTCCCAGGCCTTGGCCGCGCGCTGCTGGCTCTGCACCGCGTAAGCGTCGACGTCGTCACGCGAGAAACCGTATTTGGTCGCGATCAGATCGGCCGAGATGCCCTGCGGCATGAAATAGGCCGGCACCGCCATCGAGGGATCCATCGGCCAGGCGCCGCCGGAGGCGCCGATGCCGACGCGGCTCATCGATTCCGCGCCGCCACCGATCACGAGCTCATGCTGGCCGCTCATGATCTGGGCTGCGGCGAAGTTCACGGCATCGAGGCCGGAGGCGCAGAAGCGGCTGATCTGCACGCCCGGCACCTTCTCGCCGAGGCCGGCGTTCAGCGCCGCGAAACGGGCGATGTCCGAGCCGGCCTCGCCGACCGGGTCGACCACGCCGAGCACGACGTCGTCGACGGAGTCCTCGGGAAGACTGTTGCGCTCCTTGAGCGACTTCAGCGGCACCGTGGCGAGCGCCAGCGCGGTGACCTCGTGCAGTGCGCCGTCGGCCTTGCCGCGGCCGCGCGGGGTACGAACGTGATCGTAGATGTATGCCTCAGGCATGACGCCCTCCTTGATATGAGGATCATAATATATACGGAAGGACACGCCGCCGCAGCCGTGCGGCGGCAATTTTTCAAGGCTTTCTTGTTTGACGCGTTTTCTTCACGCGAACCGGTCTCCACTTCGCTGGAAAACGCTTCAGAACGCTTCCGCGGCCAATTCCATCGTGGTGGCGCTGCCGCTCTGGATCCGGGCCAGATGCACGGCGGTCTCCGGCAGCAACTTCTCCATGAAGAAGCGGCCGGTCACGAGCTTGGTGTTGAGGTACGGCGTGGTGCCGGCGGCGGCCTTGTCCTGCGCCACCTTGGCCATCTTCGCCCACATGTAGCCGAGCGCGACGAGGCCGAACAATTTCATGTAGTCGGTCGCCGCGGCGCCGGCATTGTCGGGCTTGGCCAGCGCGTTCTGCATCAGCCAGCCGGTGGCCTGCTGCAGATGGCCGAGCGCGGTGGAGAGCGGGGTGATGAACGGCTTCATAGCCTCGTCGGCACCATGCTCCTTGGCGAAAGCGCCGACCTCGCCGAAGAACGCCATCGCGGCACGGCCGCCGTCGCGCGGCAGCTTGCGGCCGACCAGGTCGAGCGCCTGGATGCCGTTGGCGCCTTCATAGATCATCGCGATGCGCGCATCGCGCACGAACTGCTCCATGCCGTGCTCGGCGATGTAGCCGTGGCCGCCGAACATCTGCTGCGCCGAGACCGTGTTGGCGAACCCGGTGTCGGTCAGGACGCCCTTCAGCACCGGCGTCATCAGGCCCATGTGATCGTCGGCAGCCTGGCGATCCCCAGCGTCGTTGGAGCGGTGCGCGACGTCGCTCTTCAGCGCGGTCCACACCACCATGGCGCGCGCTGCCTCGTTGAAGGCGCGGATGGTGAGCAGCGTGCGGCGCACGTCGGGATGCACGATGATCGGATCGGCCGGCTTCTCGGGTTCCTTCACGCCGGTCAGCGAGCGGCCCTGCAGGCGCTCGCGGGCATAGGCGACCGCGTTCTGATAGGCGACCTCGGACTGCGCGAGGCCCTGCACGGCGACGCCGAGGCGAGCCTCGTTCATCATCACGAACATGCCCTGCATGCCCTTGTTCTCTTCGCCGATCAGCCAGCCGGTGGCGTTGTCGTAGTTCATCACACAGGTGGAATTGCCGTGGATGCCCATCTTGTGCTCGATCGAACCGCAGCTGACGCCGTTGCGAGCCCCGAGCGAGCCGTCGGCATTGACCAGCACCTTCGGCACCACGAACAGCGAGACGCCCTTGATGCCGGCCGGCGCGCCTTCGATGCGCGCCAGCACCAGATGGATGATGTTCTCAGTGAGGTCGTGCTCGCCGGCGGAGATGAATATCTTGGTGCCCGTGATCTTGAAGCTGCCGTCGGCCTGGCGCACCGCCTTGGTGCGGAGCAGGCCGAGATCGGTGCCGCACTGCGGCTCGGTCAGGTTCATGGTGCCGGTCCACTGGCCGGCGACCATCTTCGGCACATAGGTCTGCTTCTGCTCGGGGGTGCCGTGCACCAGGAGCGCCGCGGTCGCGCCCATGGTCAGCCCGCCATACATCGAGAACGCCATGTTGGCGGAGATCTGGAATTCGTTGACCGCCTGCGAGAGCGTCACCGGCAGGCCCTGGCCGCCGAATTCCGTCGGCGCCGAGAGGCCGAGCCAGCCGCCTTCGGCGACCTGCTTGAAGGCGTCCTTGAAGCCCTTCGGCGTGGCGACGCTGCCGTCGTCATTGCGCTTGCAGCCTTCGAGATCGCCTGTGCGATTGAGCGGCTGCAGCACCTCTTCGCTGAGCTTGGCGGCCTCGCCGAGGATCGCCTCGCGTACATCGGCCGAGGCATCGGTGAAGCCGGGAAGATTGCCGTAGCGGTCGATCTGGAAAACGTCGTTGAGCAGGAAGCTGACGTCTTCGACGGGGGCTTTGTAGGTTGGCATGCTGGTCTCCCGGCTGGCACGTGGCCGCATATGCGACGGACGCTGCGCAGCGTGTCCTTGGGTTGTTGGAGCGGACCTTATCCGGTTCCGGAGGTCCGCGGCAGATGCTATCGCGACTGTGATTGCGACGTTGCGCCGCTTTGCTTCATCAACTCCTCGCCCATCATCCGATGCAGCAGGTTGATCGCCTTGAGCGGACGCACCATCACCTTGAAATGCGTGATCCGGCCGTCACCATCGAACGTGATGATGTCGACGCCGTTGAGCTTGATGCCGTCGATCTCGTTCTCGAATTCGAGCACCGCGCCGGTGTCATTGCGCCACTCGCCGAGATACTTGAGGGTCGGGCCGCCGAGCACCTTGGCGGCGCTGGTGAGATATTTGAAGGTGATGTCGCGGCCACGCTGCGGCGTGTGCACGACCGGACTTTCGAACACCGCGTCGGGATGCAGCAGGTCCCACAGAGCGGCGGTGTCGTGGGACTTCATGTAGGCGTACCACTTGTCGAGGCCCGGCTTGCTCATTCGGACGTCTCCTGCGGCGTGGGTTAAGAAGCCTGGACATCGGCGCACGCGACAGCGGCACGCGATCACCATATGCATATTGACGCATATGCACACTAACGCATAAAGTCAAGCGAACTTCAGAATGACCTTTTGGGGAACTGAGATGGAGGTGGGCGTTGGCACTCGGTGACGCAATCCTTGCCTGCCTCACGGAACGTCCGATGACGGGCTATGAGCTCGCCAAGACGTTCGATGCGTCGATCGGCTTCTTCTGGAAGGCCGACCATCAGCAGATCTACCGGGAGCTCTCGCGGCTGCGCGACAAGGGGCACGTCCAGGGCCGCGAGGTGGTGCAGTCCGGCAAGCCCAACAAGCTGGTCTATACCCTGACCGCCGAAGGCCGCGCGGCACTGAAGCACTGGGCAGCGCGCCCGAGCGTGCCGCCCTCGATCAAGGACGACCTTCTGGTCCGGCTCTATGCGCTCGACTGCGTCGACATCGAGCCGCTGCGCAACGACCTGATGGCGCGGCTGGAGCATCATCGCGATCGCTATGAGCGCTACGAGCGCCTGCTCAACAAGCGCTTTCCCGACGGCACCGCGCCGCCGGCCGATGTCGGCAAGATGCTCAGCCTGCGCCTCGGCATGCGCCATGAGCGCATGGTGGTGGAATGGTGCGAGGAGGCGCTCGACGCGCTCTCGGCGATGTCCGGCCGCAGCAACGTGCTGCCGCTCGACGACGGCAAGCGCGAAAGCAACGGCTAGAAACAAATCTCCAACCTCCCCTTGAAAAGGGGAGGTCGCTTTGCTCGCAGAGCAAAGCGGGTGGGGATCATCGCTCTCCACACGCAGCAGTGTGTGCGGCAAACCCCCATCCCGACCTTCCCCTTTCAGGGGGAAGGAGAAGAGGAGCAGCACCGCAGGGCATTGTCCTGATCCGGCGCAACAGGTTCCCGGATTCCCTAACTTTAGCGCCCGTCGGCCGCATTCCTTAACCCGTTATTTACCGTGACGGGAAAAAGTCAGCAGCTGAGGCAGACGCCCGGCGCAGAATTCGATTGTCTCTTAACGAGAATGCGCGGGGAGGCTGCGGGCGCAGGGTGTAGCGCCGGAGTCGGGACCGGACGGAATCATGAATTCGCGCGTATCGTGGAGTGTTGACGGCATCGATCCCTCCGTCCGCGACAGGGCCGAGGCGGCTGCGCGCCGCGCCGGCATGTCGTTGAACGACTGGCTCAACTCCACCGTCGGTGAACCGAGCCCGCCGGATTGGCGCATGGAGCAACGGCAGCCGATGCCGAGCCGGGAAAGTCGCGAGGTCGCCGATATCCACCAGCGGCTCGACGCCATCACCCGGCAGATCGAACAGATCGCAAAGCCTCTGACGCGCGCCGAAGCGGTGCGCGCCGAAGTGCCGCGCGGCCAGCCCGCCGTCGCGCGACAGCTGAACGACGCTATTTCGCGCCTCGATGCCCGGCTGTCGCAAATTTCGCGGCCGCAGCCGGCGCGCGAGCCGCAGCCACAGCCGATGCGTGAGTCGCAGATGCAGCGCGAGCCGCAGATGCATGACCGGCAACTGGAGGAGAGGCTGCGCCAGGCGGAGGCGGTCGAGCGCGCCGCAGCCCAGGTCTATCGCCCCTCGCCGCCACTGAGCCCGGCCTCGTTCGATTTCGCGATCGCGGAGATCGCCGCGCGCCAGAACGAGCTCGACGTATCAGCGCAACGCCAGATGCCGCCGCGCGGCGCGCCGCCGATGCCGCAATCGGCGCCGCCGATGGCCGCCTATGCGCCACCGCCGCCTGCCGGGCCCGACTTCTCCTCGCTCGAGCGTCAGCTGCTCAAGATCACGAGCCAGATCGAGGCGCTGCAGCGGCCCGACCATATTGAACAGTCGATCGCGGCCTTCCGCGGCGAGCTTGCGGAAATCCGCCAGGCGATCACCGAGGCGATGCCGCGCCGGGCGATCGAGTCGATCGAGAACGAGATCCGCTCGCTGCATCACCGGATCGACGAGCTCCGCCAGGAGGGCCGCAACGGCCAGGGTCAGGCGATCGCCGGCATCGAACGCGCGCTGTCGGAGATCCGCGAGTCGCTGCGCACGCTCACGCCCGCCGAGCAGCTCACCGGCTACGACGAGGCAATCCGCAATCTCGGCGCCAAGCTCGACATGATCCTGCGCGCCAACGACGATCCGTCGACGGTGCATCAGCTCGAGAGCGCGATCGCCGCGCTGCGCGCCATCGTCTCCAACGTCGCCTCCAACGACGCGCTGCTGCAGCTCTCCGGGGACGTGCATGCGCTGGCCGCGAAGGTCGACCAGCTGTCGCAGATGTCGCGCGCCGAGACCCATGGCGATGCCTTCGCCGGGATCGAGCAGCGCATTGCCGCATTGGCCTCGACGCTGGAGACCCGCGAGCGGCCGGCCGGCTACGACAACACCGATGCCATCGAAGGCGCCCTGCGCTCGCTGTCGGAGCGGATCGACCGTCTGCAGGTCGGCAACGACAGTTCGTCGGCATTCACCCATCTCGAGCAGCGCGTCTCGTATCTGCTCGAGCGCCTGGAGTCCGCCGACCAGCGCTCCGGCAATCTCGGCCGGGTCGAGGAAGCGCTGCATGACATCATGCGGCACCTCGAGGCGCAGCACGCCCACATCGCCTCGCTCGCCGACGCCGCCCGCAACGTCAACACCTCCTCGCCGCAGCCGATGATGGACAGCGGCATCGTCGACATGGTGAAGCGCGAGCTGTCCGACATCCGCTTCAGCCAGTCGGAGACCGACCGCCGCACCCAGGATTCGCTGGAGACCGTTCACAACACGCTCGGCCATGTCGTCGATCGTCTCGCGATGATCGAGAACGATCTGCGTACGGTGCGCACCGCGCCGCCTGCTCCCGCGCCGGCCGAACCGCGGATGGAAGCTCCGCGGATGGAAATGCCGCGCGCGGCGATGTCGCAGCCGGTCGCGCAGCCCAAAGCTGAAGCGTACAAGCCTGAATCGTACAGGCCCGAATTGCCCAATCCTGCGCTGGCGCAGGAGCACTTCATGTCCGCGCCGCGCGAATTCCATGCCGCGCAGCCGGTCGAGAGCGCGCCGCCGCCGCCGCCGCTGCCGCCGCGCGCGATCAGCGAGATCCTCGAGCCGCATGCGGCGTCCGCACGCGCCGCGATCGCGCCGGACCTGCCACCGGATCATCCGCTCGAACCGGGTACACGCCCCTCCGGCCGCGGCGCTTCGCCGTCGGAGCGGATCGCGGATTCCGAGCGCGCGATCTCTGATCTTCCCGCCGGCAAGAAGGAGCCGGTCTCGACATCGAGCTTCATCGCCGCCGCACGCCGCGCCGCGCAGGCCGCTGCCGCGCAACCCGTCAACGAGAAGGCGGCGCGCGCCGCGAGCAAGGCTGCAGCCAAGGCCAAGGAGAAGGCCGACAAGGCCGCGAAGGCGGCTGCCGCCAAGGCCGGCACGGCCGCGGCCGGCGCGACGGCGACTGGCGCGCCGGAGGCGCAGCCTTCGACCATCACCTCCAAGATCCGTTCGCTGCTGGTCGGCGCGAGCGTGGTCGTGATCCTGCTCTCGACCGCCAAGATGGCGATGAACCTGCTCGACACCAGCTCCGCGCCGCAGGTGCCGACGATCGAGCACAGCGAGCCGGCCACGCCGCCCATGCAGCCGCCTGCCGAGAATTCCTTCGCGCCCGCCCCGGCTGCGCCGTCCGGCGGACCCGGACCGTCAGTGCCCGGGCCGTCGATGACCTCGCCGACCCCGCTCGGCCGCCAGTCCAACAATACTCCGGCGCCGAACACGCTCGACAGCGCGCAGGTGACGATCCCACCGGCAATCGCGCCCGCACCCGCCGCCGCGCCTGAGCCGACCGCGGCGCCAACAGCCGCCGCCAACGACGTCACCGGCACGATTCCGACCGCGCCGCCGCTCGGCGGCAAGCTCGCCATGGTCCAGATCCCGGCGGGCGAGAAGCTGCCCGATGCGATCGGTGGTCCGGCGCTGCGCAGCGCCGCGATCAAGGGCGATGCGGCCGCGGCCTATGAAGTCGGCGTCCGCTTTGCCGAGGGCAAGGGCGTGACCACCAATGTCGACGAAGCCGCCAAATGGTATGCCCGCGCAGCGCAGGCCGGCGTGGTGCCCGCGATGTTCCGGCTCGGCACCTTCTACGAGAAGGGCCTCAGCGTGAAGCGCGACTTCGATGTGGCACGACGCTACTACGTGCAGGCCGCCGAGCGCGGCAACGCCAAGGCGATGCACAATCTCGCCGTGCTCGACGCCGATGGCGGCGGCAAGGGCGCCGACTACAAGAGCGCCGCGCAATGGTTCCGCAAGGCGGCCGATCGCGGCGTTGCCGACAGCCAGGTCAATCTCGGCATCCTCTATGCCCGCGGCATCGGTGTCGAACAGAACCTCGCCGAGTCCTTCAAGTGGTTCAGCCTCGCGGCCGCGCAGGGCGACGCCGACGCCGGCCACAAGCGCGACGATATTGCCAAGCGGCTCGACCCGCAGTCGCTGGCCGCAGCGAAGCTGGCGATCCAGACCTTCACCGCCGAGCCGCAGCCGAGCGATGCGGTCAACGTGCCGGCGCCCGCCGGCGGCTGGGACGGCGCGGCCGCGCAGCCCGCCGCGGCGAAGCCGGTCAAGCAGCCCTCGAAGCGGACCGCGGCGCTCGCCGCTCCAGCTCACTAGGTTCGAGACGGCTGCGGCGCCCTGACGGCGCCGCTGTCCTATACCTCAGGCCTTCGGCCGTGTAGACAGGCGCGCAGTTCCGCGCCGTCGGGGCGCGCGTTCCGGAGGGTCAGGCTTGTCTGTCCACGATCGCCAGGATGATGGAACGGGCCACCGTTCGTCGCCGACCGGTCCCCGCGTTGCGCCGCCGCGGCAGGCGCCGTCTCCATTCGCTCCGCGCCCTTCGGCCTCGCCTCCGCCGACGCCGCAAGGGAACGTGGCATCGCCGCCCCGCGCGTTCCGGTTCTCGCTCTGGTCCATCATCATCTTCGTGCTGCTGCTGTCGAGCGTCGCCATCCAGGCTTACCGGGACCTGTCGACGCCGGGCGCCTGGGACTTCTGGCGCGAGACCTACATCGCAGCCAGCATGACGTCCGCGGTGATTCCCGACGTCGACATCGACGGATCGGGCCGCGGCCGGCGGGCGCTTGCGATCAGCGGCAAGATCGGCTCGGCCAGCGCGAGCTGGTTCCGCGACCGGCTCAGCGAGGCGCGTCTCGCACCGGGCGACGTCGTGCTGCTGTCGTCGCCGGGCGGCGCGCTGAACCAGGCCGCGATCATGGGCGAGGTCATCCGCACGCGCGGGCTCGTCACCGCGGTCGCCACATCAGATGCCTCGGGCAAGCTACGCCCCGCGTCCTGCGCCAGCGCTTGCGTCCTGGTCTATGCCGGCGGCCAGACCCGCTATGGCATCGCGGGCTCGCGGCTCGGCGTGCATCGCTTCACGACGAGCACGCCCGTCAGCGATCCCCTCGCCGAGGCCCAACGCATCCAGGGCATGGTGCTGGGCTACGTGACCAAGATGGGCGTCTCTTCCGGGATCGTCGAGGCGATGTCGCAAACCTCCGATATCCGCTGGCTGAACCCGAAAGAAGCGCTCGCGCTGAACCTGATCACCAAGCCGGTCGATCGGCCGTGAGGCGACACAGGCGTCATTAATCTGAATTATCAACCACGTCCGCAGACGGCGGCCAGGTGCGGCGAAAAATGCCCCCGGGAGCGGATTCTTTAGTCCCTCCCCCCGCCGATTTCAGTTATGCAAGAACGCGGCAATCGACCCGCGTTCGCCTGCGTCTTGCGCGCCGACCGGATTCGTTCAGCCGGAGAATGCCCGACCAGAACGACATCACGCCGTGATGCGGCCTTGTGCTGCCGAACTCGCGGCGAACCGACAAGAAGCGACGCGCGTGCAGCTCTACCTCCCGATCGCCGACATTCCGGTCAATGTCTTCCTCATCCTGGCGATGGGCGCGGCGGTTGGATTCGTCTCCGGCATGTTCGGCATCGGCGGCGGCTTCCTGATGACGCCGCTGCTGATCTTCGTCGGCATCGCGCCCGCGGTCGCGGTTGCCTCCGTCGCCAGCCATATCGCGGCCTCCTCGTTCTCCGGCGCCATTTCCTATTGGCGCAGACGCGCGATCGATCCGCTGCTGGCGGCGGTGCTCCTGGTCGGAGGCACGCTCGGCACCACGTTCGGGGTGTGGACCTTCACCTTCCTGCGCTCGCTCGGCCAGCTCGACCTGATGATTGCGCTGTCCTACGTCATCCTGCTGACGACGGTCGGCGGGCTGATGTTCTGGGAAGGTTTGCGCGCGATGCTGCGCGTCCGCCGCGGCGGTCCGATCGCGCTGCGCAAGCCCGGCAGCCATGGCTGGATCCACGGCCTGCCCCTGAAGCTGCGCTTCAAGCGCTCCAAGATCTATCTCTCCGTCATCCCGGTCGTCGTGGTCGGACTCGCGATCGGCTTCATCGGCGCGGTGATGGGAATCGGCGGCGGCTTCATCCTGGTGCCGCTGATGATCTATGTGCTGCGGGTGCCGACCTCGACCGTGATCGGCACCTCGATGGTGCTCACCCTCGTCACCATGGTGTTCGCAACCATGCTGCACGCGGTGACCAACCATCTGGTCGACGCCGTGCTGGCGCTGATCCTGATGGTCGGCGGCGTCACCGGCGCGCAGTTCGGCGCCCGCGCCGGGCAGAAGATCCGCGGCGAGCATCTGCGCCTGCTGCTCGGCCTGCTCGTGCTCGCGGTCGGCATCCGCTTTGCGGTGGAGCTGGTGATCCGGCCGCAGGACCTCTACAGCATCCGCGAAACCGGCGGAGCCCCGCCATGAGGCTGCGTGCGGCGCTCGCGGTCATCGGTCTCGCCGCCGCCAGCCTGGCGGCCGCGCCCGCTCATGCCGAGCGGCTGATCGTGTCGGTCTCCAACCACCGCGTCACGGTGACGCCGAACTATTCCGGCGGCGAACTCGTGCTGTTCGGCTCGGTCGAGAAGGACGACAAAACGCCGGCCAATCGCAACAATTACGATCTCGTCGTCACGGTGTCCGGCCCGCGCGCCGACATGGTGACGCGGCGCAAGGAGCGCAAGTTCGGCATCTGGATCAACACCGACTCGCGCCAGTTCCTGCAGGTGCCGGGCTATCTCGCGCTGTTCTCGAATCGCCCGTTCGACCAGATCGCCTCGCCCGAGGTGCAGCGTCGGCAGCAGCTCGGGCTCAACAACGTGCTGCTGATGCAGCGGGTCGGGCCCGACTATGCCGACGTGGTGCCGAACGACCCGTTCCGCAGCGCCTTCGTGCGGCTGCGCTCCGAGCACGGGCTGTACCGTGAGGCGACCTCGGCGGTGACCTTCCTGACCCCGACCCTGTTCCGCACCGGCATTCCGCTGCCGGCGGAGGTGCCGATCGGCACCTATAATGTCGAGATCAAGCTGTTTTCCGACGGCGCGCTGGTGACCAAGGCCGAGACCGCGTTCGAGATCGTCAAGGTCGGCTTCGAGCAATTCGTCGCCACCACCGCGCGGCATAACGGCCTTGTCTACGGCCTGATCACCGCGTTCATGGCGCTGATGACCGGCTGGATGGCCTCGATCGTGTTCCGCAAGGATTGATTTAGCCAGCCCTGCTTTGCAATGCGCTTTCGAACGCGTCGCTGAGGATCGAGAGGCCAAGATCGATCTCGTCGTCGCTGATCGTCAGCGGCGGTGCAATGCGGAATACGCTGCCCATGCCGGGCAACTGAACGATGTTGGTGCTCAGTCCAAGCTGCATGCAGCGCTGAGAGACACGCGTTCCGAGCGCTTCGTCAGACTCCTTGCTGTAACGGTCGCGCACGATCTCGATGCCCTGCATCAGCCCCCTGCCGCGCACGTCACCGATGCATTCGAACCGGTTCTGAAGTGCGAGGAGCCCGTCCCTCAGCCGCGCGCCCGCTATCCTGGCGCGCTCGACCAATCTGTCGCGAAGGATGATCTCGATGACCTTCAGCCCGACCGCGGCCGGCATCGGGTCCGACACATGCGTCGTGTAGAACAGGAAACCGCGTTCGTGACACCGCTCTTCGATCTCGGCGGTGGTGATGACCGCAGCCAGAGGCAGCCCGGCACCGAGCGTCTTCGACAAGGTCAGGATATCAGGCACGACGCCGTCGCGCTCGAAAGCGAACATGGCGCCGGTTCTGCCGAGGCCGGTCTGCGCCTCGTCGATGATCAGCAGCATGCCGCGTGCCCGGCACAGCTCCTTCAACTCAGCAAGGTAGCCTTCAGGCAGATCGATCAGCCCGCCGGAGCTGAGGATCGGCTCGGCGATCATGCAGGCAAGCGAGCCGGTCGATTGGCGATCGATCAGATCGAAGGCGTAGGCCAGCTCGGCCCGCCAATCGGCCGCGTTGCCGAAGCGCGGGCGATAGGGGTTCGGCGTCGGGATCGCGAGCGAGCCGACCGGCGCCGGACCGTAGCCCTTGCGGCCGGCCGAATAGGTCGTTCCGGCCGCGCCAGACGTCATTCCGTGCCAGGACTGTGCGAACGCGACGGTCTCGAAGCCGCCGGTGGCGAGCTTGGCCATCTTGATCGCAGCTTCATTCGACTCGCCGCCGGTGCTCAGCAGCATGACGCGATCAAGCCCCGGCGGCAGCAGGCCCGCGAGCTGTTCGGCCAGCGCGACGACCGGGCGCGTCAGCATGCCGCTGAAGAGATGGTCGAGCCGTTCGGTATGCTCGCTGATGGTCTGGACGATCTCCGGGTGACCGTGACCGAGCACGGCGCTCATCTGCCCGGACGTGAAATCCAGGATGGCCCGGCCGTCGGCGTCATAGACGAAGGACCCGGAGGCACGCTCGATGATCACGGGAGCGAACGTCCCGCCATAGCGAATGAGGTGCCGCCGCGCGCGATCCCAAAAGGATTTGTCGTCATTTCCGGCCATGCCCGCTCCTTGCTGCTCGGTTGCAGCGATCAAAGAACCCTCGCACCACATCTTATGCGCGCGCGAGGGCAATGACATTGCGATTTGAGATGCATTTCAGCCCTTCTTCTGCAAACAATTGCGCAAAAGATGGAGAATGCGAAAGAAATGGGAACCGCGATCGTGATTGACGAGATCGACCGAAAAATCCTCGACGTGCTGCAGGTCGAGGGGCGGATCACGAATCTCGAGCTGGCCGAGCGGATCGGCCTCTCGTCCGCCCCCTGCATGCGACGCGTTCGCACGCTCGAAGAGGCCGGCGTCATCAATTCCTATGTGGCGCTGGTGGACCCGACGCGGGTTGGACTCGGATTCGACGTGATCGTCGAGGTCCGTCTCAAGCAACAGAACAGGGAATCCTTCACGCGCTTCGAGCGGAAGGTGATCGACCTTCCGGAGGTCGTCGAATGTTGCATGATTGCCGGCGATTGGGATTACTCGCTACGAATCGTGTCCTCGGACCTTGCGCGCTACCAATCGTTCATCCTCGACCGCCTTATGCATCCGGATAGCGACGTCGCGAGCTACCGCACGACGATCATCCTGCGAAAGGTCAAATCGACGACCAAGATCGATAGCTCGCTGTTCGGCGAGGGTTGAGGAGTTCGAACAAGCTACAGCAGGAAGCCGATCCCCATCGCGATCACGCTGAGCGCCATCGCGCCGGTCGAGAGCCAGCCGAGCCGGTACAGCCATCCGCGGACCACAAAGCGGTCCATGACGTCCCGGCGGCGGGCCATGAACATCAGCAGCACCATCACGGGCACCGCGAGCACGCCGTTGACGACCGCACTCCAGTACAACGCCGCGATCGGATCGATCGGCGTGAAGTTGAGCGCGATGCCGATGCCGCCCGACAGCGCCAGCACCGAATAGAACGCGATCGCCTCCTTCGGCCTGCGCGTCAGCCCGACCCGCCATCGCCGGCCCTCGCCGACCGCATAAGCCGTCGCACCCGCGAGCACCGGAATCGCCAGAAGGCCGGTGCCGACGATGCCGAGCGCGAAGATCACCTCGGCAAACGGCCCGGCGATCGGGCGCAGCGCCTCGGCGGCCTGCGCCGAGGTCTGGATGTCGGTCTTGCCGGTGGCGTGCAGCGATGCGGCGGCGGTGACGATGATCGACAATGCGATCAGGTTCGAAAACGCCATGCCGGTGATGGTATCGGCGCGGATGCGCGAGAATTCGTGCTGGGCGCCGTAATGCCGTTCGATCAGCGGATGCTTGGTGGCGTCGACCCGCTGCTCCTCCGCCTCCTGCGAGGCCTGCCAGAAAAACAGATAGGGCGAGATCGTGGTGCCGAGGATCGCAACGATGGTCGTGAAATAGTCGGCGCTCCAGCTGATGCGCGGCAGCAGCACGCCGGCCAGGGCCTCCATCCACGACACCTTGGCAAAGGCGAGCGCCGCGACATAGGCGAACAGGCTGAGCGTCAGCCATTTCAGGATCGTGACGTAGCGCCGGTAGTTCATGAAGATCTGCGCGGCCACCGAGGTCACGCCGAACAGCACCACATAGAGAATGGCCGGACCGCCGATCAGAAGCTTTGTGGCATCGGCCATGGCCGAGAGGTCGGCCGCGATGTTGATGGTGTTGGCAATCGACAGCAGCGCCACCACGACGGCGAGCAGCCAGCCCGGATAATGCCGGCATACATTGCCCGCGATGCCATGCCCGGTGACACGGCCGACCCGCGCCGAGATCTCCTGGATCGCGCTCATCAGCGGAAACGTCAGCAGCATGGTCCAGCCAATGCCGTAGCCGAGTTGCGCGCCGGCCTGGCTGTAGGTGCCGATCCCCGAAGGGTCGTCGTCGGAAGCGCCGGTGATCAGCCCGGGTCCGAGCGTCTTCAGGACACGGCTGAAACTGAACGGCTGGCGCCGGGGCTTCGCCGCCGGCGCATCGTCATGTTTGTCGTGTGGTGGGATCGTCCCTTGCCGCGTCATGTCCGGTTCCAGCCGTCTGACAACGAGCCGGATACCGGCAAGGTTCCTGAGGCGAACCTACGGCTCGATGACCGTGGCGACGCCGGGCTCGAGGATGCGCAGACGGCGGCCGAAGCCGAGCGTATCGAAGCTCGCGCGCAGGTCGCTCGCGCTCTGCCGGAAATGCGCCCAGCCGTCGGTATGAACCGGCACGATCACCGCGTCCGCAAAGGCGTGCGCGGTTTCGATCGCGTCATTGGTGTCCATGGTGAGATGGAAGGGGCCGCGGGTTTGCGCCGCGCCTGCGAACGGCAGCACCACGCCGCAGTCGAAGCGCCGCGCGACCTCGGCGACGCCGTCGAACCAGGTGGTGTCGCCGCTGACATAGACCGGACGGCCGGGCTTCGCCGGCTCGACCACGAAACCGATGACGTCGCCGGATAATGGCTCGATCCCCGCCGGCCCGTGCCGCGCCGGCGTCGCAGTGATGGTGAGCGTCCTGCCGCCTTTCGTCAGTGTGGTCCTGGCCCAGGGCGCAAAGCCCTCGGCGTTGCCGCCGAGCCGCTTGGCGCCGGCCTCCGTCGTCAGCACGCGCTTCGCCTCTTTAAGGAAATCCCGGCCGGTATGGTCGAGATTGTCGGAATGCTGGTCGTGGCTCAGCAGCACCGCATCGATCGCGCCGACATCGCGCACGCCGAGCGCGGGACCCGTCAGCTTCTCCAGTTTCACATGCGGCAATTGATACTCGCCGGGCGGATCGAAGGTCGGATCGGTGAGCAGGCGGAACCCGTCGATCTCGATCAGGGCGGTGGGGCCTCCGATCAGCGTGATGGTGATGCTCACGTCATACTCCTGTTGGCCGCGGCGGCTGCGGGGCGGGTCACCAGGTAAATGCCGAGCGCCACCGGAACGATCCCGAGCAGGTCGCGAAATTCGACATGCTCGCCGAGCACGAAATAGGCGAACAGCATGCCGAGCGGCGGCATCAGGAAGTGATAGGCGCTTGCGGCGGTCGCACCACACACTTTCAGGAGATGAAACCAGAGCAGATAGGCGAGGATCGAGCCGCCGAGTACGAGGAAGGCGAAGGCGCCGGCAAGCCGCATGCTGGGCACGATGTCGCTGACGCTGGAGAGCGTGAAGGCAAACGGCATCACCGCAAGGCCGCCAGCGATGTTCTGGATGCCGTTGCCGATCCACAGGCTGCCCTTCGGCGCCAGCAGCTTGAACAGCACGGTGCCGGCGACGATCGAGGCGAGCGAGGCCAGCGTGAACAGGATGCCATGCGGGCTGTCCGATCCGACCGACATGCGATGCCAGACGATGAAGGCGACGCCGACGATGCCGAGCACGAGACCAATCACCTTGCGCGAGGTCATGCTCTCACCGAGGAACAGCGCTGCCAGCATGGCGGTGAACACCGGATTGGCCGAGACGATCAGCGCGCCAAGTCCGGCGGAGACCGTCTTCAGGCCGGTATAGCCGAGGCCGAGATAGAGCGCGTTGTTGGCGACGCCGAGCACGGCGAACACCGCCGCATCTCGCCAGGTGAGATCCCATTGGTCGCGGCGCAGCCAGGAGATGGCGAGGATCAAGACCCCGGCGAGCGAAAACCGCGCGGCGAGCAGGATCAGCGGCGGGCAGTCGGTGACGCCGATTTTGCCGGCCACGAACGCATAGCTCCAGAGCAGGCAGAACAGGGCAATCAGCAGCGGCAGGGTATTGAAGCGGGCGCGGGAGGCGGCCATCGAGGTAGCGGCGGACATGGGCGAATTCTCCTTCGGCCATGATCTAGGCCCGCGCCTTGATATTTGGAAATTAAATGATAGACTGGCGTGCAGTGGATTTATAAATGGAGGCTGCGATGCTCGACCTGGAGCTATTGCGCAGTTTCGTCTCGGTGGTCGATGCCGGCGGCTTCACCCGCGCCGGAGAGCGCGTCCACCGCACGCAGTCGACGGTGAGCCAGCAGATCAAGCGCCTGGAGGAGGATGTCGGCCAGCCGCTCTTGATCCGTAGCGGCAAGGACGTCACCCCGACGGAAGCCGGCGAGCGGCTGTTGACCTATGCGCGGCGGCTATTGTCGCTCGCCGAAGAGGCCCGCGACGTGCTCTCGCGCCCCGGCAGCGAAGGCGCGATCCGGATCGGCATCACCGAGGATTTTGCCGCCTATCGGCTGACAAAGCTGCTCGCCACCTTCGCGCGCAGCCATCCGAATCTGCGGCTCGACGTGCGCTCCGGCCAGAGCCTGTTCCTGTACCGCGATCTCGAGCGCGGCGATCTCGATCTCGCGCTGATCAAGCGCGCCGCCAATGAGAAGGGCGGCATCGCCGTGTGGCCTGAACGCGTGCACTGGGTCACCAGCAAGAGCCACCCGCGCGATACGACGGCCGGCTCGGTTCCGCTGATCGGTTTCGCCTCGGGCTGTCTCTACCGCGCACGCGCCATCCATGCGCTGGAGAGCGCCGGCCGCAACTGGCACATGGCCTACACCTCCTCCAGCCTCGCCGGCATCCAGGCCGCGGTCGCCGCGGGCCTCGGGCTCAGCATTTTGTCGGAAATGTCGATCCAGCCCGAGCATCGCGTGCTGACCGCAAAGGACGGCTTTGCGCCGATCGACCGCACCGAGGTCGCCCTCGTCGCCGCCCCCGAGGCCAGCCCGGCGACATTGCGGCTGGCGGATCGGCTCGCGGAGTATTGCGAGAGCGTGCAGGCGAAGGCGGCTTAGGGCGAGGTCGCGCAAACAATCTCTGCTGTCGTCCTGCGAAAGCAGGGACCCATAACCACCGCATGCAGTTGTGATGCCGCGCTGGGGCCACAGCTTTGCGCAATCCCGAACAGTGGTAGTTATGGGTCCCGGGTCGCGCGGAGCCTGTCATCGGGCGGCGCTTCGCGCCGACCCGTTGGCTTGCCCGGGACGACACCGAGAATGATGGCAGCTTGGAATAAGCTGGTCGGCGATCCTCAATAACACCGTGACGCGACGAACGCGTGGACGCGGTTGTCGCCGAGCACATGGGCCATGAAGCCGGGCGATCCGAAAATCCGTGTGAACGCGCCATCGCGGATGCTCAGCCCCCCGGTGTAGGCGCCGAACGCCGGCATCACCGCGCGCTCGCCGTCGGAGGCGAAACAACGCCGCTCGATCGAGCGGCCGCGGGTCGGCACCCGCGCCTTGGGATGCAGATGGCCGGCGATCTCGCCGGCGGCGCCGGTCGGCTCATGGCGGAACACGATCGGACCGATCGCGACTTCGGTCGCGACCACACCGCCAAGACTGGAGGGCAGCGCCGGATCGTGATTGCCCGAAATCCAGATCCAGTTGCGCCGCAGCTGCAACGCCGCGAGCGCCTCGCGATCCGGATTCGACAGGCGTTCATGCGCATCGCTATCGTGAAAGCTGTCGCCGAGCGCGATCACCTGCCGCGGATCGTGCCGCGCGATGACAGCGGCGAGCCGGCTCAGTGTCGCGACCGTGTCGTAGGGCGGCAGCAGCACGCCGCGGCTGGCGAAGCTCGAGCCTTTTTCCAGATGCAGGTCGGAGACCACGAGCAGGCGCTGCGCTTCCCAGAACAGCGCGCCGGAGAAATCCGCCACGAAGCCGACATCCGCCACCGTGACCCTCGAAACGCGCATGTCGTCACCGTCTCGCAAAGCTAGCGCGCTTGCCGTCACGTCCTGTTCCCCAGAATACCAGCGTTACGTCGTCGCCTCCCGCACGAGTTCCTCGGCCGCCTCGGCCAGGAGCTCGTCGGATGCTTCGCCATAAACTGACTCGCGGCCGATTTCCAGCAGCGCGGGGACGGCAAGCGGAGAAACGTGGTCGAGGTCCTTGTGGGTGATTCGGCCGTGAATACGCGAAAGCATGTCGCTGAGACGGCGAAGATCGAGCAATCCCGTGGCGGCATCGCCGCGCGCGGCGCGCAGCAGCACATGGTCGGCCTGGTGCTTGCGCAACACGTCGTAGATCAGGTCGGTCGAGAACAGCACCTGGCGGCGCGACTTCTCCTCGTCGGTGAAGCGTCGCGCGATCAGGCCGGAGATGATGGCGCAGTTGCGGAAGGTGCGCTTCATCAGCGCCGATTCCGCAAGCCACGCCTCGAGGTCATCGCCGAGCATGTCGGGATCGAACAGCGCGTTGAGATCGAGCTTGCCGTGCCGGATCATGAAGGAGAGATCGCCGACGCCCCAGACCGCAAGCGCATACTCGTTGGCGACGAAGCCGAGCGGACGGGCGCGGGCGCGCTCCAGCCGGCGGGTCAGCAGCATGCCGAGCGTCTGATGCGCGAGCCGGCCCTCGAAGGGATAGCAGACCAGATAATGGCTGCCGCCGCGCGGAAAGGTCTCGACCAATAGCTCGCGCACCGCCGGCACACGCGAGAATTTCCGCTGCAGTGACAGCCAGTCGTGCACCTGGTCCGGCAACGCGTTCCAGGCGCGGCTGTTGTCCAACAGCTTGCGGACGCGTTCGGCAAGATAGGTCGACAGCGGAAACTTGCCGCCCATATAGGACGGCACTTTTGCGTCTTTATCATTGGCGCGGGAGACATAGACCTGGTCTTCAACCAAGGCCTCGTAGCGCACCACCTCACCGCCAAAGACAAAAGTGTCGCCGGGCACGAGGCCCTCGATGAAGACCTCCTCGATCTCGCCGAGCATCCGGCCGCCGCGCGCGATCGCGCCGGTCGATCCGCTACCGCCGGCGCGCGAGCGCACCAGCCGCACCTTCAGCATGGTCTCCTCGACAATGGTGCCGACGTTGAGACGATAGCTCTGCCGCACCTTGGGATTGGTGACGCGCCAGCGGCCCTGCTTGTCCTGCTTGATGCGCGCGAAACGCTCATAGGTCTTCAGTGCGTAGCCGCCGGTGGCGACGAAATCGACGACATCGTCGAAATCGGTGCGTGCGAGCGATGCATAGGGCGCTGCGGTCCGGACCTCATCATAGAGTTCATCGGACAGAAACGGCTTGCCGCAGGCGCAGCCGAGCACGTGCTGGGCCAGCACGTCGAGCGCGCCCGAGCGCAGCGGCGGCGTGTCCTGCGCATTCTCGGCGATGGCGTCGATCGCGACACGGCATTCCAGCACCTCGAAGCGGTTGGCCGGCACCAGCACTGCGCGGGAGGCCTCGTCGAAGCGGTGGTTGGCGCGGCCGATCCGCTGCATCAGCCGCGAGGAGCCTTTCGGCGCGCCGATATTGATGACGAGGTCGACATCGCCCCAATCGACGCCGAGATCGAGCGAGGAGGTGCAGACCACGCCGCGCAGCTTTCCGGCGGCCATCGCGTCCTCGACCTTGCGGCGCTGCGCGACGTCGAGCGAGCCGTGATGCAGCGCGATCGCCAGCCCATCGTCATTCATGCGCCAGAGATCCTGGAACAGCATCTCGGCCTGGCTGCGGGTGTTGACGAACACCAGCGTGGTTTTGTTGCGCTTGATCAGCTCGTAGACCTCGGGCAGCGCGTGGCGCGCGCTGTGGCCGGACCACGGCAACCGTTCTCTGGTGTCGAGCATCTCGACCACCGGCGGTGCGGCGCCGCTGGCGGTGACGACGTCGGCGGATGCATTCTGGCCACCGGGCTGCGGCACCAGGAAGCGCGCGAGCTGCTCCGGCTCGGCGACCGTCGCCGAGAGGCCAATAGCGCGTGTCT
The DNA here is from genome assembly GCF_054055815.1 of Bradyrhizobium sp. USDA 4503. Taxonomy (NCBI): domain Bacteria; kingdom Pseudomonadati; phylum Pseudomonadota; class Alphaproteobacteria; order Hyphomicrobiales; family Nitrobacteraceae; genus Bradyrhizobium; species Bradyrhizobium sp. USDA 4503. The sequence goes on along the minus strand of NZ_JBSRXS010000001.1, from coordinate 6,552,658 downwards.
GCGGCGCGATGGTCCAGAGCCGCGCAAGTCCGAGCGACAGCAGATCGCCGCGCTTGGAGGTGACGAGCGCATGCAGTTCGTCGAGCACGATGCGCTTCAGCGAAGAGAACAGGAACGGCGCGTCGTCGGACGCCAGCAGCAGCGCCAGCTGCTCCGGCGTGGTGAGCAGGATGTCCGGCGGATAGCGCCGCTGCCGCTGCCGCCGCGACACCGGCGTGTCGCCGGTGCGGGTCTCGATCCTGATCGGCAGCCCCATCTCGGCGACCGGCGTCTCCAGATTGCGCGCGATATCGACCGCAAGCGCTTTCAGCGGCGAGATGTAGAGCGTGTGCAGCCCGCCGCTGCGGCGAACACCGCGGCCGGTGGAGATAAGGGCTGGGCGAACCGTCTTCGATTCAATTTCGTCGCTTGCGAGATCGTCGGGCTCCCTCCCCCTGAAAGGGGGAGGGTTGGGGTGGGGGTCAGCCGCTCGCTCCGTGCCCGCGGCTGACCCCCACCCGTCGCGCTCGGTTGCGCTAGTGCGCCCCCGAGCGTGCCGACCTCCCCCTTTCAGGGGGAGGTAAGAGTTCTTGCCCTGCCCCTCTCCACTCAACTCCACCAGTGTCGGCAAGAACCCCGCCAGCGTCTTGCCCGCTCCCGTGGGCGCGATCAGCAGCGCGGAGCGCTGCTCGCGCGCTTTCGCCAGCAGCGCGAGCTGATGCTCGCGCGGCGACCAGCCGCGTGAGGCAAACCAGTCGCGAAACCGGCGCGGCAGGAGATCGGCCGTTTCCGACGGCGGAACGGAAAAGAGATCGAGCGTCGACACGCCCAAGAGGTAGGTTGTTCAGGCGGCTTCGTCGAGGGCGGAGCGGAAATGGCGGCAGGTGGCAGGACTACCAGCGCGCTCCGTGCGCTGCGAAGCGCCTGGATGTCACCTCGCCCCGCCTGCGGGGAGAGGCATAGGCCGCCCTTGGCGGCCGTTCAAAGAAACGCCGAAGCGAAGCTTCGGCTATGTCGCATCGCCAGATGCGATCCGGGTGAGGGGGTACAGGTCTTACAACTCGCACCGCCTCGCGGAGGAAGCCCCTCACCCCGCCCTCTCCCCGCAAGAGCGGGGCGAGGGGGACGAGAGAGCGAGGCTTACCCAACTACTCCGTCATCGGCTGGCCGGAGAGGTCCCAATCCTTGCCGTTGAAGATCGAGACATAGAGCGTCTTCATCGGCGTGTAGTCGTCGGGCGTGTAGCTGTAATTGATGCCGTCGAGGAAATAGGGCGAGTGGAAACCGGCGAGCGTGGTGGCGTGCTTCAGCACGTTGGCGCGGGTCAGATCGTCGCCGCAGCGGCGCAGGATTTCGCCCATCGTCGCCGCCTGGCCGTAGCCGGCGAAGGCGATGGTGTTGTCGGGGTCGATGTTCGGCAGGTACTTCTTGCGCAGCTCCTCGAACGCGATCACGTCCGGATCCTTCTCGTAGCGCGGCACGCCGACTTCCTTGTTATAGCGGATCGCGACGATGTCCTTGGCGTTCTCGAGGCCCGCGGCGCTCAGGATCGAGCGACCGGTCGAGCCCGCCGACAGCAATTGCAGCGGCTTCCAGCCGAGCTCGGTCACCTTGCGGATCGACTGCGACGTCGCCTTGCCGGTGGTGATGTTGTAGAAGACGTCGGCGCCCGACTTCGAGAGATTGATGAGCTGCGAATCGACCGTCGGATCGGTGAGATCATAGGTCTGCTCCATGATCACCTGTGCCTTGCCGCCGGCATCGGCCAGCACCTTCTTGAACGGCCCGAGGAAGTCGCGGCCGAAATCATCGTTCTGGTAGAGGATGCCGACCTTGGCGTTCGGCTTCACGCTGACGACGTGCTTGGCGAGAACGCGTGCCTCGGTCGGATAGAGCGGCAGGCCCGCCATGGTCCATTTGAAATTCTTCGGATCGTTCCACTTCGAGGCGCCGGTGTTCAACAGCAGTTGGGGAACGCCCTTGGAATTGAGGTATTTATGCACGGAGGTCTGCGGCGCGGTGCCGAGCGAGCCATAGAGCGCCAGCACCTCCTCCTGTTCGACCAGACGGCGCGTCGCCTCGACGCATTTCGGCGCGCTGTAGGCGTCGTCCATGGTGAGGAATTTCACCTTGCGGCCGTTGATGCCGCCCTTGTCGTTCAGCATCTGGAAATAGGCTTCGCCGACGCGGCCGAGCACACCATAGAGCGAGCCGGGGCCGGAATGCGGCACGGTCTGGCCGAGCTTGATCTCGGTGTCGCTCGCACCCGGATCGTACTTCTTGTCGGCGGCCCGCACAAAAGGCGCGGGCAGCACGGACGCGGCGATCACAGACAATGCGGTGGCGCCGAACTCGCGCCGTGTATGTTTTTTCATTATTTCTCTCCCTGAGACGAAAAGCTCTCGCATTCCGCCCTGCGCCGGGCAAGCGCGAAGTCATGACTTTGCAGCGCAATGCCGCGTCACGGCAAATGCGTAGCGTGTAGACTCAAGTTTGAGTGTGAGGCGGTGCTCTCTTCCCTTCTCCCCTTGTGGGAGAAGGTGGCTCGCATCGAAGATGCGAGCCGGATGAGGGATCTCTATCCCCGGAGAGAGACCCCTCACCCCGCTTCGCTGCGCGAAGCGACCCTCTCCCACAGGGGGAGAGGGTGAAAAGCGTCACGGCTTCACGGCCACGGCGACGAGTCCGGGTGCCGGGATATTGTCTTCATTGCGCGCCGAGAGATCGTCGAGCTGGGCCAGCGTCAGCCCCGCGGCAGCGACGGAGTCGCGCACGTAAGCTGCACTGTGGGCGTAGCGCAGTCCCTCGCCGATGATGACGCCTTCGCCGTCATGGGTCTCGGCCGTGAAGGCGAGCACGCCGCCTGCCACCAGCACACGGCTGGCCTCGGCGAGCACCGGCGCGAGATCGGCGACATAGACCATTGCATCCGCGGCCAGGATCAATTCGGCGCTGGCCTCGCGCCTGGCCGAAATGGCCTTCAACATGTCGTCGACCTCGAGCTCGGCATAAAGGCCGGTGGCGCGCGCCTTGTCGATCATGCGTGGCGACAGGTCGATGCCGATGAAGCGATCGACATGCCGGGCGAATGCACCGGCCGCCAGCCCGGTGCCGCAGCCGAGATCGATCGCGCGCTTGAAGAAGGCCGGCTTCTTTGCGCCCGCACGCACCGACAGCACCGCCTTGAACAGCAGTGCCGGGCCGCGATAGCCGAGATCGCCGACCAGCGCGGCCTCGAAGCGCGGCGCATATTGATCGAACAGCGTCTGGACATAGCCCGGCGGCATCGCGCTGACGGCCTCGACGCCGAGCTGCATCAGGCGAAGGCCGGCGCCATGCCGGTCTTCGGGATCGGCGTCGCGCGCGCCGCGGAACGCTGCGATCGCGGCCTCGCGCTGACCGAGCTCCAGGCGGATCTTGCCCAGCGTGTACCAGGCCGACGGGAATTTCGGCACAAGCTCGATTGCCTGTTCGAGCAGCTCGGCGGCAGCCGGCAGATCGCCCTTCAATTGCAGGTCGCGCGCGAACTCGTAGCGGCGGTCGGCGACGAGATCGCCGGAGGACAGAAACAGGCGGGGGGCCATTCGCTTTAAGGAACCAATCTCGGCCGGGTCCGGCCATCCATCAAAGCACGGACTTTTTCCGGAGATGGATGCACGGGTCAAGCCCGCGGATCCGGCTAAACATCGCGGATCGAGCGCCTATATAGGGGCGATGCGCCCGCAAGACATCCTGATGCCCGTCCCGGCCGGGCTTTGCTGCAAGCCCGGCGGCTTCCACATCGATCCTGTCAGGCCGGTCGAGCGGGCACTGATCACCCATGGCCATTCCGACCATGCGCGGGCGGGCCACGGCGCTGTGCTCGCGACCCGGGAAACGCTCGACATGATGCGGCTGCGCTACGGCGAGAACTTCGCCGGCTCTGTGCAGGCGATCGCCTATGGCGAGGAGATCAGGCTCGGCGACGTCACGGTGACGTTTCATCCCGCTGGCCACGTGCTGGGCTCCGCCCAGATATCGGTGACCTGCAAGGACACCCGAATCGTCGCCTCCGGCGACTACAAGGATGCGCGCGATCCGACCTGCGCGCCGTTCGAGCTGGTGCCCTGCGACGTCTTCATATCGGAGGCGACGTTTGGATTGCCGGTGTTCCGCCATGGCGATGCCGCCGGCGAAGTAAACAAGCTGCTGGCCTCGGTCAAACTGTTCCCGGAGCGCGCGCATCTGGTCGGCGCCTATTCGCTCGGCAAGGCACAGCGCGTGATCGCGCTGCTGCGCGAGGCCGGTTACGACGCGCCGATCTATCTGCACGGCGCGATGGAGAAGATCACCTATTACTATCAGGAGCGCGGCATTGCGCTCGGCGAGCTCCGGCCCGCGCGCGGCATGAAGAAGGCTGAGCTTGCTGGCACCATCACGCTGGCACCGCCAAGCGCGACATCCGATGTCTGGACGCGCCGCTTTCCCGATCCAGTCACCGCATTCGCCTCGGGCTGGATGCGCGTGCGCGCCCGGGCCAGGCAAGGCGGCGTCGAGCTGCCGCTGGTGATCTCGGATCATGCCGATTGGGACGGGCTGACGGCGACGATCGCCGCCACTGGTGCAGGCGAGATCTGGGTCACCCACGGCCAGGAAGATGCGCTGGTGCATTGGTGCAAGACCAGGGGCCTTGCCGCGCGGCCGCTCGATCTGGTCGGCTATGGCGACGAGGATGAAGGCGAGACGGCCGCACTGACCGGCGAGGCCCAGCCCGCCGGCGAGGCGGAAACATGAACCGTTTTGCCGAGCTGCTCGACCGCCTCGCCTACGAGCCCGGCCGCAACAACAAGATCAAGCTGCTGGTCGCCTATTTCCGCGAGACCGAGGACCCCGACCGCGGCTACGCGCTGGCGGCGCTGACCGGCGCGCTGTCGTTCAAGCACGCCAAGCCGGGCCTGATCCGCGACCTGATCACCGAACGCGCCGATCCGGTGCTGTTCGGCTACTCCTATGATTACGTCGGCGACCTCTCGGAGACGGTCGCGCTAATGTGGCCGAAGGCGGAGCTGCCGGGCCACAACAACCCGCCTCCCCCGACGCTGACTGATGTCGTCATCACGCTGCGCACGCTCGGCAAGGCCGAGCTGCCGGCGCAGCTGGCGCGCTGGCTGGACGAGCTCGACGAGACCGGGCGCTGGGCGCTCTTGAAACTCGTCACCGGCGCGATGCGGATCGGGATCTCGGCGCGGCTGGCGAAGACCGCGGCGGCGGCGCTCGGCGACAAAGACCCGCACGAGATCGAGCTGCTGTGGCCGGGCCTGTCGCCGCCCTATCTCGACCTGTTCGCCTGGCTCGAGGGCCGCGGAGACAAACCGGTCAACCGCGACCCTGCGCCGTTCCGCCCGGTGATGCTGGCGCACGCGATCGAGAATAGCGATTTCGCCAATCTCGACGCCGCCGATTTCAGCGCGGAATGGAAATGGGACGGCATCCGGGTGCAGGCGGTGTCCGGCCGCGATGCGCGCGGCCACGTCCAGGCGCGGCTCTATTCGCGCACCGGCGAGGATATCACCGGCAGCTTTCCGGATCTGGTGCCGTCGCTGCATCTGCCCGGCGCGATCGACGGCGAGTTGCTTGTGCTGCGCGACCGCCGCGTGCAGACCTTCAACGTCCTGCAGCAGCGGCTGAACCGGAAGGTCGTTTCGCCGAAGCTGATCAAGGAATTTCCGATCCACCTGCGCGCCTACGACCTGCTCGGCGACGACGAGAACGATCTGCGCGAGCTGCCCTTCACCGAACGCCGCGCGCATCTCGAAGCCTTCGTGGCCAAGCTGAACGATCCGCGCATCGATCTGTCGCCAACCGTCCCGTTCGCGAGCTGGGAAGAGCTGGCCGCGGCGCGCGCCGATCCCAAGAGTGCGGGCGCCGGCGACGATGCCGGCGCGGTCGAAGGCGTGATGCTGAAGCGGCGCGACGCGCCCTATCTGCCCGGACGGCCGAAAGGTCCGTGGTGGAAGTGGAAGCGCGATCCGCACATCATCGACGCCGTGCTGATGTATGCCCAGCGCGGCCACGGCAAGCGCTCCTCCTATTACTCCGACTATACGTTCGGGGTCTGGACCCATGGCGAGGCCGGCGACGAGCTGGTGCCGGTCGGCAAGGCCTATTTCGGCTTCACCGACGAGGAGCTGTTGCAGATCGACCGCTTCGTCCGCCGCAACACCACCGAGAAGTTCGGCCCGGTGCGGCATGTCGTGCACGAGCCGGATCAGGGGCTGGTGCTGGAGGTCGCCTTCGAGGGCTTGCAGCGCTCGCCGCGTCACAAGTCCGGCGTCGCAATGCGCTTCCCCCGGATCAGCCGCCTCCGCTGGGACAAGCCGCCGCGCGAAGCCGACCGGCTGGAGACGCTTGAACGGATGTTAATCTCCATGACAGGAAGTTAAATCCCAAGCGCGCATGACAGCCATTGATCGCGGTGCGCGGGTTTCCCATGTGCACCGCCGTGACCTATAATGCGGGCGATTCCGTTAGACCTCGGTTCTGATGGGATCAGAATCGAGGTCTAGGTTTTGTTTTGACGCGTTTTCTTCACGCGAACCGGTGCCCACTTCGCGCGAAAACGCTATTGGAGACAGCAATGCCAAACGACATCCGGGACTTGCCGGCCGGCCGGAGTGACGGCCTGTACCGCTTTCTCGGCGGATCGCCGCTCTCTGTGGCGTTCCGGTTGATTTTGCTGTCGATTCTGGTCGGTGTCGTGCTCGCCGCGATCGGCCTCGATCCATGGAACATCCTCAACAGCATCCGCAGGCTGTTCCAGAGCATCTGGGATTTCGGCTTCGATGCGATCAACTGGGCCTGGCGCTACTTCCTGCTCGGCGCCGTCATCGTGATTCCGATCTGGCTGTTGTCGCGGCTGTTCGGCGCGCCGCGCGGCCGCTGATCTCAGGGAGTTCGCAGCCGATGCAATTGCGATTTGTCGGCTGCGGCGATGCATTCGGCTCCGGCGGCCGCTTCAACACCTGTTTCCACGTCAGCGGTGCGCGCAGCAATTTCCTGATCGATTGCGGTGCCTCATCGCTGCCGGCGATGAAGCGGCTCGAGATCGACCGCGACGCGATCGACCTGATCCTGATCACGCATTTCCATGGCGACCATTTTGCCGGCCTCCCGTTCTTCCTGCTCGACGCGCAGTTCTCCCGCCGCACCCGGCCGCTGGTGATCGCAGGGCCCGAAGGCATCGAAACGAAACTGCCTGCGGTGATGGAGGTGATGTTCGAGCATTCCTCCAAAACCAAACAACGCTTCGATCTGTCCGTCGTTACGCTGGCGCCGCGCGAAACGCGCAGCTTCGGCGAGGTGACCGTGACGCCCTACCCTGTCGTGCATGGCGAGTCCGGCGGGCCGTTCCTCGCGTACCGCGTCGAGGCGGAAGGCCGCATCATCAGCTACAGCGCCGACACCGAATGGACCGACGCACTGATCCCGGCGGCGCAGGACGCCGACCTCTTCATCGCCGAAGCCTACATGTACGACAAAATGGTCAAGAACCATCTCAGCCTGAAGACGCTGGAAGCGCATTTGCCCGCCATCAACGCCAGGCGCGTGGTGCTGACCCATATGAGCGACGACATGCTCGGCCGCATCGACCACCTGCCCTACACGGCGGCGAGCGACGGCATGGTCGTGGCGCTCTGACCAAGCAATGCCTTGCCCGCCGATCTTCCGCCATCGCATTGCTCTGAGAACAATTCCGGCATGGTCGCGCGACGGATGTCGCGATAGAAACGGATATTCCTTGCAATTGTAGCCATGCACGCACCCATCCACCCGAAGATCACGACGCGTCAGGTGTTCGCCATCGCCGGCCCCGCGATGGTCGCCAACCTGACCACGCCGCTGATCGGCATCGTCTCGACCACCGCGATCGGCCGCCTCGACGACGCCGCGCTGCTCGGCGGCGTGGCGATGGCCTCGGTGATCTTCGACTGCCTGTTCTGGCTGTTCGCCTTCCTGCGCATGAGCACGCTGGCCTTCACCGCACAGGCGCAGGGCGCCGGCGAGATCAAGGAATATGCCGCCATCCTGGTGCGCGGCTTCATCGTCGCCGGCCTGATCGGCGCGGCGCTGATCGCGCTGCAGGTGCCGCTCGCCGCGGTCACGTTCCAGCTGATGGGCGGCAGCGAAGGCGTCACGCGCGCGGCCAAAGCCTATTTCATGATCCGGATCTGGTCGGCGCCGCTGGCGCTCGCCAATTACGTCATCCTCGGCTGGCTGGTCGGCCAGACCCGCGCCAATCTGGCGCTGGCGCTGCAGATCGTGATCAATTTGATCAACATGGCCGCGACCGTGCTGCTGGTGCAGGTCTACGGCGCCGGCATTGCCGGTGCCGCGATCGCCGCCGTGCTCGCCGAGACCGCCGGTTTCGCCGCCGGCATCGTGGTGGCGTGGCAGATCTCGCAAGGCGGCTTCGCCGTTCCCGCGGCGACGCTGTTCGACCGCGCCAAGCTGATGCGCATGCTGACGGTCAATCGCGACATCATGGTCCGCACCGCGGCGCTGATCGTCGTGTTCCTGTTCTTCACCGCCAAGGGCGCGCGCGAAGGCGACGTGACGCTGGCGGCGAATTCGGTGCTGAACAATTTCCTGCTGGTCAGCGCCTTCTTCCTCGACGGCCTCGCCAATGCCGCCCAGCAGCTGTGCGGCCGCGCCTTCGGCGCACGCGATGTACGCGGCTTTTCCGATTCGACCCGGCTGGTGCTGCTGTGGGGCATCGGCTTTGCGCTGGTCGTATCGGTGCTGTTCGCGCTGTTCGGACCGGCGCTGATCAATTTGATGACGACCAGCGACGACGTGCGCCGCTATGCGCGCGCGTTCCTGCCGTTCGTGATCCTGGCACCCCTGCCTGGCGTGTTCGCGTTCGGCTTCGACGGCATCTATGTCGGCGCGACCTGGGCGCGCGAGATGCGTAATCTGATGCTGGCCTCGCTCGCGATCTTCCTCGCCACCTGGTGGGCGCTCAGCTCGTTCGGCAACACCGGCCTGTGGATCGCGCTGCTCGGCTTCTACGTCGCGCGCGGCGGCCTGCAGGGCCTGCGCTATCCGGCGCTGCTGCGGAAGACGTTCAAGACGGCGTAAGTCCGTAGCCCGGATGGAGCGAAGCGCAATCCGGGCTACGAAGTTCTCTTCCCCTTCCCCCTGAAAGGGGGAAGGTCGGGATGGGGGTCAGCCACAGGCGACGCAGCTCATGGAGAGAGCTGATCCCCACCCGCTTTGCTCTGGCGAGCAAAGCGACCTCCCCTTTTCAAGGGGAGGTTAGGGCGCGGCCGGATTTCGCTTCATCCGGGCTACCCGCACCTACCTCACCGGCCACTCCTCGGCTGTAATCGTCGCCGCATCGGCGCCGACGATTTCCGACAGCGAGTCGCGGCCGGTGCGCAGCAGGGTCGAGGACAGATCGCGCTTGATGTCGTCGACGAGGCCAAGGCCCTTGTAGACCAGCGAGGAATAGAGCTGGATCAGGCTGGCCCCGGCACGGATCTTGGTCAGTGCGGCGCCGCCGCTATCGATGCCGCCGACGCCGATCAGCGGAAACGCGCCTTCGACACGGACATAGGTCTCGGCCACCATCCGCGTCGACAGCCGGAACAGCGGACGGCCCGACAGGCCGCCCTGCTCCTTGGCGCGATTCTCCTCGCGCAAGGTCGAGGGCCGCGCCAGCGTGGTGTTGGCGACGATCATGCCGTCGACGCGGCGCGAGCGGGCGATGTGCACGACGTCGTCGAGCTCGGCGAGGCTGAGGTCGGGCGCGATCTTGAGCAGGACCGGCGAATCGCCGGCGTTCTTGCGCACGCGCTCGCGGGTATCGATGACCCGCGCCAGCAGATCGTCGAGCGCCGCCGATTGCTGCAGATTGCGCAGGCCGGGCGTGTTCGGCGAGGAGACATTGACGGTGAAATAGCTCGCGACCGGCGCAAACGTCTCGATCAGCTTCACATAATCGGCTGCGCGGTCGGGCGAATCCTTGTTGGCCCCGACATTGACCCCGACAATGCCGCCGGCGCTGGCGCGCGCGGCGAGCCGCCGCAGCACGGCCTCCGCACCGTCATTGTTGAAGCCCATGCGGTTGATGACGGCCTCGTCGCGCTCCAGGCGAAACAGCCGCGGCCGCGGGTTGCCGCCTTGCGGCTTCGGCGTCACCGAGCCGATCTCGACAAAGCCGAAGCCGAGCCGCAGCAGCGCGTCGGGCGCCTCCGCACTCTTGTCGAAACCCGCCGCCATGCCGATCGGGTTTGGAAAGTTGAGTCCGAAGGCGCGCACCGCGAGCTTGGGGTCATCCGGCCGCTGCCGGATCGGCGGCAGCAGCTTCAGGCCCTGGATCGCCATGCGATGGGCATCCTCGGGATCGAACCAACGCAGCAGCGGCAGCGAGAAGGCGTCGAAGGCACGGATCACGGCTTGAGCTCCGGAACGTCGTGGCCACCGTCGGAGCGCGCGCGCAGGTCGAGGATCTCGGTGACGGCGCCTAGGTCGAGCTCGCCATAGAGATGCGGGAACAGCTCGTCATTGCGCGACCGCTCCCAGCGCAGGGCATCGCCCAGCGCATCGGCATCGACGGCGACCAGGAACAGGCCGGTTTGCCCGTGGTAGTGCTTGCGCGCGGTCTCGGCCACCTGGGAGGCGGTGGAAAAATGGATGAAGCCGTCGCGTTTGTCGTCGGCACTGCCCCGGTACACGCCCTGCCGTTCGGCCTCGCGCCAGGCCGAAGCGGGGGTGATTTTGTAGATCATCGGCACGGGCCGGCCTTCCCTTTTGTCCTTGAGTCCCTTGGGGTTTTATCCGGATTTGAGGGGAAATGCCCCAGACGCCATCTGGCGAGCGAGGGACCGTATCGGCGGCGGCGGCGCAACTCAAGCGGTGCCGGGACACATCGGCCGACAGATTTGCGAAAACGCCAAGTTTCAGGCAATAATTCCTACCATCCGGGATACCCTCGATGGCCAAACAGCCCAAAGCCACCCGACCGCTGACCCACGCGCAGGTCTGGGCCGCGCTCGACCGGCTCGCCGAACGCGCCGGGCTGTCGCCGTCCGGCCTTGCCAAGCAGTCCGGACTCGACCCCACCACCTTCAACAAATCCAAGCGCGTGACCGGCGACGGGCGCGAGCGCTGGCCCTCGACCGAATCGCTCTCCAAGGCGCTGGCCGCGAGCAATGCCAGCATGGAGACCTTCGTGCAGTTGCTCGGCGATGGCGCGCGCGGCGGACAGTCGGTGCCGCTGATCGGCTTCGCGCAGGCCGGCGCCGGCGGCTATTTCGACGACAGCGGCTTTCCCGCCGGCAAGGGCTGGGACGAAGTGGCGCTACCGGCGACATCAGACGAACACGCCTATGCGCTGGAGATCGAGGGCGACTCGATGAAACCGGCCTATCGCGAAGGTGACATCATCGTGGTGTCACCCGCGACCGCGATCCGCCGCGGCGACCGCGTGGTGGTGCGCACGACCGGCGGCGAGGTGATGGTGAAGGAATTGAGACGCCGCACCGCCAAGATGCTGGAACTCGCATCGCTCAATCCGGAGCACCCCGACCGCATGCTCGACGTCGAGGAAGTCGCGTGGATCGCACGCGTGGTGTGGGCGAGCCAGTGATTGGGCAGGTAAACGCCGGCGTCGTCCCGGGCAAGCGAAGCGCGAGCCGGGACCCATAACCACCACTCATTGTGCTTGAGCGATCTGGGGCCACAGCTGGCTTCGACAACATGACCCTGTGGTTATGGGTCCCGGCTTTCGCCGGGACGACGGCGGAGGTTGCGGCGCGCTCCCTGCCAGCCTTACGCCGCGTAGTCCGGCTCCTTGCGATCCAGCATCCGCTTCAGCGCATCGAAATGCCGCTGCGCCGGGGACGGGCCGTTGTAGAGATGGTCGTCGCGGAAATCGCGTTTGGTCTTCTCCACCACATGCTGCGGCAATTGCTTGAGCGGCTGCTGGGTCCACATCGCGTAGATCTGCACCTGTGCGGCGCGCTCGATGTAATAGAGCCGGTCATAGGCATCGGCGACCGTCTCGCCGACGGTCGAGATGCCGTGATTGGCCATGAACAGGATGGTCTTGTTGCCGATCACCTTGGCGAGCCGCGCGCCTTCCTCGGGATCGAGCGCGGGGCCGGTGTAGAGGTCGTCATAGGCAATCGCCTCCGACAGCCCGACCTCGGTCTGGCCGATCTCCTTGATCCGCGGATCCTCGAGCCGCGTCAGCGCGCTCGCATAGGGCATGTGGGTGTGGAACACGGCCTTGGCCTGCGGCAGCGCCTTGTGGATCGGCGCATGGATGCAAAAGCAGGAGCGCTCGACCTCACCCTCGCCGCGCTTCACCTCGGCATCGTCGATGCCGACCTCCATGAAGGAGGATGCTGTCACTTCCGACCAGTGCATGCCGAACGGGATCTGGTAGTAGCGGTCGGTGCGGCCGGGCACCACCAAGGTGAGATGGTTGAAAATACCTTCCGAAAAGCCGTGGATGTAGGCGAGCCGATGCGCCGCCGCGAGATCGACCCGCGCTTGCCATTCCTCGGCGCTCGAACTGTCCTGCAGCGATGTCGGCGAAACCCTGAACTGCATGCGCATGCTCCCGTCTGTGCCGGCCTCTCGGCGGAGGCCGTGCTGATTTTATGGATGCGAGTGTAGCGCAATCCGGCGCCAGGCTCCGGTGAAATTGCCGATGGCCTGCTATCCGAATTTTGCGGGCTTGGCGTCATTATGTGATGATGCGCTGCGAAGACGGCGGATCGGCGGCTTCGTTGGCTGCGGCGGAAAGCCACATGAGCGGCCTGACTTTCCAACCCAACGCAACCCACTCCGCAAAGCCCGGAGTTACGCAATGACAGGACCATCCGACCGCAAGACCATCGCCATCGTCGGTCTCGGCAGCATCGGCGGCATCATCGCCGGCCTGCTGCGCGCGGTCGACAAGCATGACGTGATCGCCTGTGTCCGGCGGCCGCTCGATCGGCTCACGGTCGAGCGGGCGGAAGGCACGGTGGAAGTGCCGCTGCGCGCCCTCACCGATCCGGCAGCGGCTACGCCGGTCGACTGGGTGTTGTTGTCGACCAAGGCGCAGGACACGGAATCGAGCGCGCCCTGGCTGCAAAGGCTGTGCGGGCCGCGGACGCGCGTCGCGGTGCTGCAGAATGGCATCGGCCACGCGGAGCGGCTGGCGTCATTGGTCGGCGCCGCCACGGTCGTTCCGACCATCGTCTATTACAACGGCGAGCGGCTGGCGCCGGATCGCGTCCGTTTCCGCCGCGCCGGCGAGCATGAATTCGCGGTTGCCGATGACACAGACGGACGCGCGTTCGAAGCGCTGCTGGATGGCACGGCGATGCGCGTGCGGCGCTCCGCCGATTTCACCACGCTGGCGTGGCGCAAGCTTCTGCTCAATGCGGTCGCCAATCCGATCACCGCGCTCACCTTGCAGCGGCAGGCGGTGTTCCGCCGCGCGGACGTCAAGGCGCTGTGCCGCGCCATCCTCGAGGAGGCCGCGAATGTCGGCCGCGCCGACGGCGCCCAGCTCGCGCCCGACGAGGCCGAGCTGATGCTGGCGACGTTGTTGACCTATCCGCCGGACGCCGGCACCTCGATGTATTTCGATCGTGTCGCGGGACGCCCGTTCGAAGCCGACGCTCTCACCGGCGCGATCGTCGCGGCCGGCGAACGGCACGGCGTGCCGACGCCGCTCAACGGCCTGCTGCTGACGCTGTTGCGCGCCACCAGCGACGGCCTGCGCGACGCGGCGCAGGCCGAGCGGCGATGAGCGGCGCGATCCCTACGACGACCGCGCCAGCGCGCCGTCGATCATGTTGACCGCGTTCTGCACGCCGTAGACCGCGACGAAGGAGCCGAAGCGCGGGCCCTTCTCCTGGCCGAGCAGCACCTGGTAGAGCATGTTGAACCAGTCGAGCGAGACGCCGGGACGGCCGTCCTTGCCCTTCTTGACCATGTCGAGGAACGGCTCGCGGCGGCCGATCTCATAGACCACGTTCTGGATGTCTTCCGCGCTCGCGTTCGCCGGCATGTTGGCGAGCGCATCGCGCAGATCCTGCAGCGCGGCGCGCTCTCCGTCGGTCGGCTCGCGGAACTGCTTGGTCGGCGCCACGAAGTCGCGATAGTAGTTGATGGCGTAGCCGACCATCGCATCTAACTTCGGATGGGTCTGCGGCGTCACGCCCGGACGATAACGGCCGATGAAACCCCACAGCGTCTCGGCATTCTCCGCGTTCGACGACGACACCAGCGTCAGCAGCAGCTGGAAGGTGACCGGCATGTCGGCCTGCGGCGGCTTGCCGGAATGGATGTGCCAGACCGGATTCTGCAGCTGCTGCCGCGCTTCCTGCCGCGTGAAGCCGTCGAGGAATTGCTGGTAATCGTCGACATTGCGCGGGATGACGTCGAAATAGAGCCGCTTCGCCGCCTTGGGCTCGCGATACATGAACAGCGACAGCGATTCCGGCGAGGCATAGCGCAGCCACTCGTCGATCGTCAGGCCGTTGCCCTTCGACTTCGAGATCTTCTGGCCCTTCTCGTCGAGGAACAGTTCGTAGTTGAAACCTTCCGGCGGCGTGCCGCCGAGCGCCGAGCAGATCTTGCCCGACAGCTTCACCGAGTCGATCAGGTCCTTGCCGGCCATTTCATAGTCGACACCGAGCGCGTACCAGCGCATCGCCCAGTCCGGCTTCCATTGCAGCTTGCAGCGGCCGCCGGTGACAGGAACCGTGACGCTCTCCTTGGTATCGGGATCCTCGTAGGAGATCGTGCCGGCTTTGGCGTCGTGCGCCGTCACCGGCACGTAGAGCACGAGGCCGGTGCGCGGGCAGATCGGCAGGAACGGCGAGTAGCTCGCCGCGCGCTCCTCGCGCAGCGACGGCAGCATGATCGCCATCACCTTCTCGATCCGCTCCAGCATGCGTAGCAGCGCGGCGTCGAAGCGGCCGGAGGTGTAGTACTCGGTCGAACTCGCGAACTCGTAGTCGAAGCCGAACTGGTCGAGAAAGGCGCGCAGCCGCGCATTGTTGTGCTGGCCAAAGCTCGGATGGGTGCCGAACGGATCGGGCACCTTGGTCAGCGGCTTGCCTAGATGCTGCTCCAGCAGCTCCTTGTTCGGCACGTTGTCCGGCACCTTGCGCAGGCCGTCCATGTCGTCGGAGAAGGCGAGCAGGCGCGTCTTGATCTTGTCCTCGGTGAGCACGCGGAAGGCGTGGCGCACCATCGTGGTGCGCGCGACCTCGCCGAACGTGCCGATATGCGGCAGGCCCGACGGGCCGTAGCCGGTCTCGAACAGCACCTCGTCCTTGGGATTTTTCTTCAGCCGCGCCACAATCGCTTTCGCCTGCTCGAACGGCCAGGCGTTGGATTGTTCGGCGAGCGCCCGCAGGTCGCTCGGGCTGGCAGAAGGATCAATCACGGACATTCCTCAGGTTCTCTCCAAAAAGGCCGCGAAAACTAACGCTTTCGCGGCAAAATGCAAAACGACGGGACGTTTGTCGTCATTCCGGGGCGATGCGCAGCATCGGACCCGGAATCTCGAGATTCCCCGGGGTGCAATTGCACCCCTGAGGTCTGGTCCTACGGACCATCCCGGAATGACGAACTCAGAACGGGCTGACCGAGAAATAGCGCAGCCACAGATCGGTGAAGCGGCCTTTTTCCCAGATCCGGAACAGTGCCCAGTTCAGCGACTGCCGGAGCAGGTCGTTGCCCTTGCGGACGGCGATGCCGACGCCCTCGCCGAAATAGCGGCTCTCGACAAAGGGGCCGCCGGCAAAGGCGCAGCATTCGGCGGAATCGGTGCCGTTGATCCAGAACGCGAGCGAGATCGCATCGCCGAAGATGAAGTCGACCTCGCCGCGGCGCAGCGCCGCGCGCAGCGCGTCGTTATCCGGATAGGAATGGATCTCGGCGTCGGTGAACATCGCCTTGAGGTAGGCCTCGTGCGAGGTCCCGGCGATGACGCCGACCTTCTTGCCCTCGAGATATTCCGGGCGGATTTCCGGCATCGCGTTGTCACGGCGCGACACGAAGCGGGCCGGCGCGCGGTAATAGGGATCGGTGAAATCGACCTTGGCGCGCAGCTGCGGCGTCACGGCCATCGACGCGATGATGGCGTCGCCCCGGTTGGTCGCCAGGGCATCGATCAGGGTCTCGAAGCGGCGCATCTGGATGGTGCAGGTGACCTTGATCTCGTCGCAGAGCGCGCGCGCCAGGTCGACGTTGAAACCGGCCGGATTGCCGTCGGGACCGGTGAAATTGAACGGCGGATAGTCGGTCTCGGTCAGAAAGCGGATCACGGTGAGGCGCGACAGGTCCGGGCGGTCCGGCCGGCGCCGCGGGTCCCAGAAACCCGGCACCGCCTGCGGCGCGGCCTCGGCGGCGGCCTTGGGCGGCAGGGTCGGGGCCGCCTGGGTTGCCGCGGGGGCCGCAGGCGCTGCCTGCGGTGCAGCCGGCGCCGAAGGTGTCGCTTGTGCGGGGGCCGCCTTGGTGGGCGGAGCCGGAGCAGGAGCCGTCTTGGCTGCCGGCGCCTGTGCGGGGGGTGTCTGTGCAATTGCAGGGTACGCCAAGGCCAGCAAGGCAGCCGCGATCATGCCCGCGGCCAGGCGAAGCTGGCGCGAACGGACGGCAAAGGGCTGGACAGGCGGATTTGGCATAACCGGCAATTTCAGGAAATTGAACGGCTTATAGCCGAATAGGCGCCTGAAGCGAGCGCCGATTGGGTTAATTCTGAACCGGAAATGGCGATCAGAGGTACCGTTTGAGATCGGCCGCCGCTTCTTCCGGCGTCCGTTTCAGATTGAACGGCGCGACGAAATGACCGTCGCGGTCCATCAGATAGATCAGCGCGGTGTGGTCCATCGTGTAGTCGCCATCCTTCAGCGGCACTTTCTTGGCGTAGACACGATAGCTCGACAGGACCTTGGCGATCGCGGCGGGATCGCCGGTCAGGCCCTTGAGGTGCGGATCGAAGCTCGACAGGTAATCCTTCATCGCGGTGGCGGTGTCGCGTTCCGGATCGACCGAGACGAAATAGGCATTCACGCGATCGGCGTCCTTGCCCATCGCCTTCAGGACCTCCGAGATCTCGAACAACGAGGTCGGGCAGATATCCGGGCAATGGGTGAATCCGAAGAAGATCAGGGTCGGCTTGCCCTGGAGGTTCTTG
The DNA here is from genome assembly GCF_054055815.1 of Bradyrhizobium sp. USDA 4503. Lineage (NCBI taxonomy): Bacteria > Pseudomonadati > Pseudomonadota > Alphaproteobacteria > Hyphomicrobiales > Nitrobacteraceae > Bradyrhizobium > Bradyrhizobium sp. USDA 4503. The sequence continues at coordinate 6,535,491 of NZ_JBSRXS010000001.1, read as the reverse complement.
TCGGTAACAGTCTGGCCGGACTGGTCGGTGAGCTGGAACGATCCGCCGATCGCGGCCGGCGCGGCAACGGTGCGCAAGCCGCCGATCGCCCACAGCATGAGGAACAGGCCGACCGCCAGACTGCCCGCGAAAGCAGCGAAGATCACCAATGGGCGCGTGGTCCGGGGCATGATGCGAGGGCGTCCTTGTCAGAAGCAGGCGGAGATGCCGGCCGTTATCATTTCGAAAAACACCGCGGTCCCGTAGTGGAACCAGAGCGCGGCAGCGGCAAGCAGGGCCAATCCGCCGATACCGGCCGCACCCCACAGGATCGCAGACGCCACCCGGGTCTGTGGAGCCGTTACGAGCTCGGATCGGGTGGAGATCGGCTGAACCATGAGGCTGAGATAAGCCGGGTTCCGGCAGGCAGCAAGCGCAATGGCGCCCGCAGGCCGTCAAATGATGGCGAGCTAATCCGGTGCCGGCGCGTTCATGCCCGGCGTCTGCCGAGGCCAATGGCCGACGAGGGTCAAACAGAGAAGCAGCCGGAGCTTAGTGCGCGGGCTTCGGCGCCGAGGCCTGGGCGTTGAGATAGCACGGCTTGTACAGCGCCTGCAGTTGCTTGCCGCGCAGGAAGATCATGCGCCGGGTCAGGCCACCACGCCCCGAAATCCATCTGCGTACCGCCGGCGGATACATCAGGTACAGCATATGGGTGGCTTCGGGATTAGGGACCGGACGGCCGTTATCGCCGTAATCCCAGGCTGCGTGGAAGCCGAGGCTGGCGTGCGAGGTCACACAGATCCGGTCGTGAGGAACCTTGCCGAGCACGATGGTGCAGGCCGAGGCACACAGCCCGTCGATGATGACCGTCTCGCCCGAAGTCCGCAGGTCCTGATACCTGTCGACATAGACGCCGATCTTGCCGCCGCGATCGTCGGCGATCCTGACTACAGCTTGAGACACCCCCATTCCCGCCAGCAGGAGAACCGCAGCGAGCAACCCCGTCATCAACTTCATTTTGGCCAGCCCCAGTCGAAACCGAATCTGTTTGGTCTGTGATGCAAGACAATCGTGAGCGTGTTGCGCGCGCGGATTTTTGTCCAGACGAGTGAAGCCGGTCAAAACAAATTCAAATTGGGTGTTGCGCGCACGCTGCAGTGAAAGTGGGGAAAGGTCCCAAACTGGAACAGCGCGGCGCACGTGCTTGGTGCTCCGCCGCCACAGGCAAGGTCCATTTGGCGTTGACCGCACGCAATGAGGCGGTCTTGAATCTCGGCGGGACGGGGGACCTGAACATGGCTGACGATGCAGATGTGATCGTGATTGGCGCGGGGCTTGCCGGCCTCGTGGCCGCAACCGAGATCGCCGACGCAGGCAAGCGCGTCATCGTGCTCGACCAGGAAGGGGAACAGAGCATCGGCGGCCAGGCCTTCTGGTCGTTTGGCGGCCTGTTCCTGGTCGATTCGCCGGAGCAGCGCCGGCTCGGCATCAAGGATTCGGTCGAGCTCGCATTACAGGACTGGATGGGCACCGCGGGTTTCGATCGCGAGGAGGATTACTGGCCGCGCAAATGGGCCGAGGCCTATGTCGCATTCGCTGCGGGCGAGAAGCGCGACTGGCTGCGTGCCATGGGCCATCGCATCTTCCCGGTGGTCGGCTGGGCCGAGCGCGGCGGTTACGACGCGATGGGCCATGGCAATTCGGTGCCGCGCTTCCACGTCACCTGGGGCACCGGCCCGGGCATCGTCGAGCCGTTCGAGCGCCGCGCGCGCGAGGCCGCGAAAAGCGGACGGCTGATATTCAAGTTCCGCCACCGCGTCGATGCGCTCAGCGTCAACAACGGTGTGGTCGACGGCGTCAGCGGCGCGATCCTGGAACCGAGCTCGGTCGAGCGCGGCAAGAGTTCCTCGCGCAACGTCGTCGGCGATTTTTCCTTCCGCGCACCTGCGGTGATCGTCGCGTCCGGCGGCATCGGCGGCAATCATGACCTGGTGCGGCAGAACTGGCCGAAGCGGCTCGGCGAGCCGCCCAGATTCATGATCTCCGGCGTGCCCGAACATGTCGACGGCCGCATGATCGGCATCACCGAGGCGGCGGGCGGCCGGCTGATCAACCGCGACCGCATGTGGCACTATGTCGAGGGCATCCGGAACTGGAACCCGATCTGGCCGCGTCACGGCATCCGGATCCTACCGGGACCGTCGTCGCTGTGGTTCGACGCGACGGGCAAGCGGCTGCCAGCGCCGCTGTTCCCGGGCTCCGACACGCTCGGGCAACTGCACTACATCATGGGCACCGGCTACGATTATTCGTGGTTCATCCTGACCCAGAGCATCATCAAGAAGGAGTTCGCGCTGTCCGGCTCCGAGCAGAACCCCGACCTCACCGGCAAGAGCTGGCGCATGACGATCAAGCGCGCCACCAACAAGGGCGCGCCGGCGCCGGTGGAGGCGTTCAAGCAGCACGGCGCCGACTTCATCGTGCGCGACAATCTCGCCGACCTCGTCGGTGCCATGAACAAGCTCGCCGGCAACGACCTGTTGCAGCTCGACGCCATCAAAAACCAGATCGAGGCGCGCGATCGCGAGATCACCAACCCCTACGTCAAGGATGCGCAGGTGATGAACCTGCACAATGCGCGGCGCTATATCGGCGACAAATTGATCCGCACCGCGAAGCCGCACCGGATCCTCGATCCCGAGCACGGTCCGTTGATCGCGGTGAAGCTCAACATCCTCACCCGCAAGACGCTCGGCGGGTTCGAGACCGATCTCGATTCGCGCGTATTCGGCAACGATCACCAGATCATCCGCGGGCTCTACGCGGCCGGCGAAGCCGCCGGCTTCGGCGGCGGCGGCGTGCACGGCTATCGCTCGCTGGAAGGCACGTTCCTCGGCGGTTGCCTGTTCTCGGGCCGCAACGCAGGGCGTGCGGCGGCGAAGGCGGTGAACTAGGCCGCGCTACGCCGAGATGCAGTCGAAAAGCCCGCCGGCGTGAACCGGCGGGCTTCCTTGTCGAGCGGAAGTTCCCCGAGCCGTGTTGCGATCAGGCGGTCTTGGTGAAAAGCGTCAGGATGCCGTTGGTGAGATTGACCGCGACAACTTGTGCCGAGCTGAGGCCCTTCGCCTTCAGCGCGGATACCGCTTCTTCAGACGCGTCGATGGAACCGCGAAGGTTCCGCAGGTCGTCTTCGCTTGCCTTTGCCACGACAGCCTCGACCTTCGACCGGGCGTCGGGCTTGAGTTCCTTGATGTCCACGACCTGTATGCTCCGGATGGCATTGGGCTGGTCAGATTGAGCCTGCGGCATCGCCTTCGGTTGCGTTCCCTGCACCTGCGCCCAGGCAGGTGTTCCAAGCGAGAGCGCCGCAACGATGACGGATGCCGTAGAGATACGGATGCGCATGAGCATTCCTTGTGTTGATTGCCCCCAACATCCCGCGAGAACGCGCTCTCCTCGCTTAAGGTTCCGGCCGGAAATCCGTTCGTCGCAGGGGCGCTGCCAAAATATCGAAAACAACCCCATGCAAAGTAGCCGGCGGTGGCCGGCGTTCGACCAGACAACTTGACACGTCGGGCAACTCAGGGGTATTATTCTAATATTCAGAAATTGCGCATTCCTGCTCTAGTCCGCCTCTGCGCCGAGGAAACGGACGCCGAACGTGTCTGCGTTGGCCTCGCCCCAATCGTAGAGTGCCTGCAGCATCGGCTTCAGCATCTCGCCGCGCTTGGTCAGGCAATAGCGCGAGGAGCCGCCGCCGCGCTCCTGCCTGACGAAGCCTGAGTTGCAGAGATCGCGCAGGCGCTCGGTCAACACCTTGTCGCTGAGCTGCGGGATATCGTGGCGCAATTCGCCATAGCGCATCGGCCGGACCTTGAGCCGGCTCAGGATCACCGTCTTCCATTTGCCGCTGAGCTGATCGATCGAGAACTCGACCGGGCAACCATATTTGCGCTTGGTCTTGCGGATCATCGCAACTCTCCCGCGGCACTTTCCATCTGGTTCGTTGAGAGCCGCCATCGATCCATCTAAGCACGCATTGCACGGGTTGGGCGAGTTCAGGGATCATTGCAAGACATGACAGACGACAATTCCGCCCAAGGTCCACGCGACAAGCAACAGCCGCGCAAGCGCATCGTCGTCAGACGCAACGGGCCCTACGAACCGGGGCCCGGCATTCCGATCGTCGATCATCTCGGCGTGCCGATCGCAACAGAGGCCCCGGTGCGGCTCTGCCGGTGCGGACAGTCGCAGACCAGGCCGTTCTGCGACGACAGCCACGTCGCGCGCGGCTTCACCGACGCCAGGGATCCGCGGCGCGCACCGGACAGGCTCGACGTTTATGCCGGGCAGCAGGCGTTCGTGTTCGACAATCGCGGCACCTGCGCACATTCCGGCTTCTGCACCGACCGCCTTAACTCGGTGTTTCGTCTCGGCGAGGAGCCTTTCATCGCAGCCAGCGGGGCGCGCCTCGACGACCTCCTCAACGCAGTGCGCAGATGCCCGTCGGGCGCGCTTGGCATCGGTATCGGCCCCAAGCGTGACGCCAGCCTGTCCGACGTCAGCCGGCCGCCGCAGATCGAAGTGTCGAAGGACGGCCCTTATCGCATCACCGGCGATGTCGAACTGGTCGATGAGGATGGCGCGCCGATCACACAGAACGCGGGCGCGTCGCAAGAGCATGCCAGCCTGTGCCGCTGCGGCGCGTCGCTGAACAAGCCGTTTTGCAGCGGCATGCACTGGAGCGTCGCATTTCGCGATCCCGTTCCCGATCCGATGCGCGAGCCGACGCTGTTCGAATGGGCCGGCGGCTATCCGGCGCTGCTCGACATGACGCGCATCTTCTACAGTCGTTACGTGCCGGAAGATCCGCTGCTCGGTCCGCTGTTCGCCGAGATGTCGCCGGACCATCCGGAGCGGGTGGCGGCGTGGCTCAGCGAGGTGTTCGGCGGCCCGCGCTTCTACACCGAGCGCTATGGCGGCTATCGGCGGATGGTGTCGCAGCACATCGGCAAGGAGATCCGGCCGGAGCAGCGCGCATTGTGGGCGACCTACATGGTGCAGAGTGCCGACGATGCCGGCTTGCCGAGCGATCCGGAATTCCGCGCCGCCTTCGTCGCCTATATCGAATGGGGCTCGCGCATCGCGGTGGAGAATTCCGGCGCCGGCGCGACACCGCCGCCGAACATGCCGGTGCCGCGATGGTGGTGGGTCTGCAACGCAACGCCCGCTGCGCGGCCGTCCGCAACGGCGAGCGATGCGCAGGCCGCGAACGAGATCAGCGTGGCACTCCCCGGTCCCGACGAGGCCGTGCAGTTCGAGCAGCACATCCGGCCGTTGTTCCGGCCGATGGACCGCAGTTCGATGCTGTTCGCCTTCGATCTCTGGAACGAGGCGGATGTCGCCAGGCACTGCCAACAAATCCTGGCACGGCTCAAGGCCGGGACCATGCCCTGCGATGGCGCCTGGCCGGCCGAGCGAGTGGCACTGTTCGCGCGCTGGGCGAATGGGCAGAATCCGCCGACATGATTGCGCCGAGCCGATCTCGGAGCAATTTCGAGCGATTTCTGTGAACGGCGCTGCAAATTGTGCAGTGGCGGCGCTCGCTCCGGCAGGTTAGACAGTGCCCGCCATTCAGTGGAGACCCAAATGAGCATTCAGCGTTTCGAAACCGGCCCGCGCATGAGCCAGGCCGTCGTGCACGGCAACACCGTCTATCTCGCCGGCGTCGTCGCCGGCAAGGCCGCGGGCGGCAGCGTCACCGACCAGACCAAGGACATCCTGGCGATCATCGACGGCCACCTCGCCAAGGCCGGCACCGACAAGTCGAAGCTGCTCAGCGCGACGATCTACATCACCGACATGAAGACGTTCCCGGAAATGAACGCGGTGTGGGACGGCTGGGTCTCGCAGGGCAACACCCCGGCCCGCGCCACCGTCGAGGCCAAGCTGGCGGCGCCGCAGTACAATGTCGAGATCATGGTTGTCGCGGCGAAATAGACGCGACGCACGTCATCCAAAGGATACCGGATGCCCCGGATTGCAAAGCGCAATTCGGGGCATTTTCATCTAGCACTCACGCGCTGATCCGCGCTCGCTCGCCCGCAGCCTCACCGAGATCGGACTGAAGCCAGCGGGCAATCCGGCGCCATGAACCGGCGAGAGCCTTGCAGCCCATGAACAGTCCGAGGTGACCACACGGCTCGGTATGGCATTGCAGCCACGCGGGCGGCGTGGCCAAGAGCCGCGCTGTCGCAAATGCCTGGTCGGGCGGAACAACGATGTCGTTCTCTGCGGCGAGCAGGAAGACGGGCTGCTTCACGGCAGCGAGATCGACCTTGCAGCCAAGCGCAACGAAGTCTCCAGCCGCGATCCGGTTCTGGCGAAAGATCCAGTCGGTCACTTCGAGGTAGTAGGTGCCCGGCAGATCGAGCGTCTCGTCATTCCAGCGCGTGAAGCGATCGAGCAACGCCCGCGCATCCTCCGAATTGCGGTCGAGCCGCCTCTGCAGCGCCGCTTCCGCGTCACGCATGGTGAACGGGATGCTCCAGGCCTGCAGCATGTGCTTGCCGCTGATGATCCCATCTCCCTGACGGACCAGCGCCTCGAAGCCTTGCGATGGAAGCGAGGCGACCATCCGGGAAAGCTCCGACGGTACCGAGACGTCGACCGGGCTGCCGGCAAGCACAAGCCGCCGTACCTTGCCGGGAAAGCGCGCCGCATAGAGCAACGACAGCCAGCCGCCCTGACAGAGACCTGCAAGGTCGACCGGCGGCCCGATCGTGTCGACGGCCACGTTGAGATCGGACAGAAAAGTGTCGATCGAGAAATATCGCATCTCCGGTGCCGCCGAGCGCCAATCCGTGAGATAGAGACGCGCAACGCCGGCCTTCTGCAACGCCTCCATCAGGCTGTGGCCGGGGGCAAGATCCGCAATCTGCGCGCGATGCAGCGCATAGGGCGCGCAGACCAGCAGCGGCCGGCCTTCGGCCGCTCTCGAGAAATCCAGCAGGCACATCGACGGCAGCTGAAGCGCGACCGAATGGGCTGTCGTCCAGGGCAGCGCCGCCGCTTCGCCCGGCGAATCCGTGGGCTCGGGCGGACGGTTAGGGTACCACTGCGAGTAGATGTCCAGCGCCAATCGCGCGGCTTCAAACGGCCATAGCCAGGCGTCCTGCGCCCAGCTGGTGCTCGCACTTCGATCCGATCGATCCGTCTTTTCGGGCAAGCTCATTCACCGATTGATCGCTACCGGGATGGTCTGGCCAACGCGGGTCACCTTCACGCCCACAAATTCAGGTCGGATCAGTTTACGCCAAACCGGCTGGCGCGGCAGCCACGCCGGGATGTCACGATCTCGCGACCCCGGCGCCGCTTGCTGCCAAGCAGCAAAAGTCCGTCGTTTCAGCGGACCAAAGCGCGACGAGATTGGGTTGAATCATCATCGCGCTTTAGCTCCTTGTTTGAGCATGATCTTTTCGGAAAACCGCTCCACACTTTTCCGGATCATGCTCTAGGCGGCGCGTGCCGTGCCCTTCTCCGCCTCGAGCTTGCGCGCGAACAGCCAGCGGAAATAGGTCAGCGGGGCATCGGCGCCGATCGCGAGCAGCTGATAGTCCGGATCGGCGTCGAACACGCGCTGCTGCGCCTCGATGATATCCTTGTCCTCGTTGAACCCTTCCTCGAGGCTGTGCCGCAGCGACAGCGCAATGTTCGGATTGTCGATGTCGAAATCGTGCAGATAATTCCAGAAGAAGTGTGTGGTCGAGCGCGTCTCCGGCGTCATGAACTGCGCGTTGCGATACGACCGCGTGCCCGGAACCTGGACGCCCTTCTCGACGCCCTGCCCCGCCGGCGCAAACGTGGTGTCGAGCGTGAAGATGCCGGGCACGATCATGCGGCCGATATTGCGGCGGTCGACCTTGTCGGTTTTGTTCGAGATCACCTTCTTGTGGTAGGGCGGCGGCTCGGCGCCCATGTGCCAGCGCTCGACACGGAAACCGTCGTCCAGCTTCTCGATCGCGACCGGCTTGGTCTTGTAGGCGTATTCCTCGGAGCCGCCGAGCGTGTTGGTGTGCACGAAGGCGAGATGCGCGAAGTCGCTGAGGTTGTCGACGATCAGGAGCCAGTTGGCCTTGTAGTGCATGTAACCCGGCAGGCCGCGCCACTTGGGATCCTCGAGCGGCGGATAGTCGAGGATCAGCTTCGGATCGGCCTTCTCGGGATCGCCGGTCCAGATGAAGATCAAATTGTAGCGCTCGACCACGGGATAGCTGCGCACGCCGAGCTTGGCAGGGATCGCGTCCTGGCCCGGGATCTGGATGCACTTGCCGTCGGCCGCGAACTTCATGCCGTGATACATGCACCTGATGTCGTCGCCCTCGACGCGCCCCATCGAGAGCGGCGCGGCGCGATGGCAGCAGCGGTCGTCGAGCGCGACGACCTTTCCGCTGGCGCCGCGATAGATCACGATCGGCCGTTCCAGGATGGTGCGCGCGACCATCTTGCCGTCGATCAGTTCGTGATTCCACGCCGCCACGTACCAGGTGTTGCGCAGGAAAATTCCGTCGTCAGCCATCTCTCCCTCCCGATGCAAGATTTGGTTGCGACGAGGTTAGGTGATTGCGGTCACCGGGATAATCCGATTTGGCTGGACACACTGTACCGGTGGATGGACAATCGGCCATGGAGTGGCGCGACTGGGAGCTGTTTTGCGAGGTTGTTGAGCATGGCGGCTTCACCGCGGCTGCGCGCGTGCTCGGCCATCCCAAATCGAGCCTCAGTGCTGCGGTGCAGCGTCTCGAAGCCAATCTCGGGCTGCGGCTGATCGAGCGCACCACCCGGCACCTGCGGCTGACCGATTCCGGCGAGACCATCTATCGCAAGGTGCGCCCGCTGTTCGCGGCGCTGCACGACACCCACAGCGAGGCGCTGGCGATGTCCAGCGCGGTTGCGGGCACGCTGCGCATCAAGGCGCCTTATGAATTCGGCGCGCATCATGCGGGACCGGTTGCCTGCGCGGTGATGGGTCGCTATCCGGAGCTTTCGATCCGGATCGACGTCGAGCACGACATCGTTAGTCCGATCGCCGAGAACTACGACATCGTGTTTGCGATGCTGGAGACGCCGCTGCCGTCGGCCGGGATCGTGATCCGCCGCGTCTTCACGCTCGAGCGCGGCCTGTTCGCGGCTCCGGCACTGCTGGAGAAATTCGGCGAGCCGCGCACGCTGGATGATCTGAGAAAGCTGCCGCTGCTGACCGGCCCCAGCGATCCGCCATGGGCGATCACCGCTCCCGGCGGCGCGGTCGAGCATCTCGCGGTCGATCGCGCACGCCTGACCAGTTCGAATGCCCATGTCCGGCTCCAGGCCGCGCTCGCCGGCCATGGCGTGCTGCGGGTCACCGCCAGCTATACCCGCGCCGCCGTCGCGGCCGGCGAGTTGCGGCGGCTGCTGCCCGACCATGCCTGCGAGCCGCTCAACGTGCACGCGCTGTTGCCGGCGCGGCAATTTGTCCCGGCCAAGGTGCGCTGCTTCCTCGACGCGATGGAGGCGCATGCACGCGGCGATCCGGAGGCCTATATCAGGCCGTAGCGGTCTTTTTGGCCGATGACCATTTTCCCGGGAACCTGCACGGCCGGTCGGCATCCAATGGTATTATTCCGCCAACAGTGAGGGCGACCCGCCATGCGCCAGGTCCATGTAACGTCCCTGCCGCCGAACCGCTCGGACGATGCCGAGTTGGTGCAACACGCGCTTGCCCGCGACGAGGCCGCGATCCGCGCCATCATGCAGGCGAATAATCGCCGGCTGTTCCGGCTGGCGCGCGGCATCCTGCGCAATGACAACGAGGCCGAGGACGTGGTTCAGGACGCCTATGTGCGCGCCTTTACCCATCTCGACCAGTTCCGTGGCGACTCCAGCCTCTCGACCTGGCTGTCGCGGATCGCGATGAACGAGGCGCTCGGCCGCCTGCGCCGCAGGCACAGCAGCGTCGAATGGTCCGATCTGCCGAAAGGTGCTCCTGAAGCCCAGATCATCCAGTTCCCCCTGTCGTCAACGGACGATCCGGAAAAATCCATGGCCCAGCGTGAGATCCAGCGCGTCGTCGAGCACGCGATCGACGAGCTGCCCGAGGCGTTCCGCCTCGTCTTCATCACCCGCGTGATCGAGGGCATGAATGTCGAGGAGACCGCTGAGATCCTCGGCCTCAAACCGGAAACCGTGAAGACCCGCCTGCACCGCGCCCGCACCATGCTGCGCGACAATGTCGAGCGGAAGATCGGCCCCGTCGTCATGGAGGCCTTTCCCTTCGCGGGCAAGCGCTGCGAGCGATTGACCGAGGCGGTTCTGAAACGGCTGCGCGCCACGGCCTGAATTTTTCGGGAACCTCTGCTCGCCCGCACCATCCAACTCCTGTGCAAGCAACGACGCGCCGCGCGCTACGCCCGGCTCAACAGGAGTTTCAAACCATGTTCGTTCGATTGGGTATCGCGGTCGCCGCGCTCAGCCTCCTCAACTGCGCTGCGCTGGCGCAGGGCGCAAAGCCGACCGATCCGCAGATCGCGCACATCGCCTATACGGCCGGTGTGATCGACATCAATGCCGCCAAGCAGGCGGAAGAGAAGGCCTCCAACAAGGAGGTCAAGGCGTTCGCCAAGGACATGGCGCGCGACCACGAGGCGGTGAACAAGCAGGCGCTCGACCTCGTCAAGAAATTGAAGGTGACGCCGGAGGACAACGACACCAGCAAGGCGCTGTCGAAGCAGGCGGCCGACAAACTCGCCGAACTCGGCAAGCTGAAGGGCGCCGCCTATGACAAGGCCTATATCGACAACGAGGTCGCCTACCACAAGGCCGTCAACACCGCGCTGGAGACGCAGCTGATCCCCTCGGCCAGCAATCCCGAGCTGAAGGGCCTGCTGCAGACCGGCCTGAAGATCTTCCAGGGCCACCAGCAGCATGCCGAACACGTCGCGGCCGGCCTGAAGTAAGGAGGCGCGCGATGTTGCCAGGACGCTGTCTCGCAACGCTGGCTTTGCTCGCGCTCGGCGCGATGGCTGTCCCGGCGCATGCGGCGACCATCCAGATCGTGATGGAGAATCTGGTGATCTCCCCGGCCGAGGTGTCGGCCAAGGTCGGCGACACCATCGAATGGGTCAACAAGGACGTGCTGGCGCACACCGCCACCGCGAAGAACGGCGACTTCGACGTGACGATCGCGCCGAAGAAGACGGTCAAGTCGGTCCTGACCAAGGCCGGCACGGTCGACTATTACTGCCGCTACCATCCCAACATGAAGGCGGTGCTGACGATCGCACCATAGCCCGCGCGATGACCTCAGAGGTAATCGATCGGCGCACGCGAACCTTCGATAGTCCGGACCGCCGTACAGTCCGGCACTATCGAAGGAGAGCACCATGACCGACCATGCCACCATCGCCCGCCGCTATATCGATCTCTGGAACGAGCGGACGCCGAGCCGGCGCCGCGAGATGCTGAGCGAGAACTGGACCGCCCGATGCGCGCTATATCGATCCGCTGATGAGCGGCGACGGCCATGAGGGCGTCGACGCACTGATCGCGGGCGTGCAGCAGAAGTTTCCGGACTTCCGCTTCAAGCTGATCGGGGAGCCGAACGGCTTCGGCGACCATGTCCGGTTCTCCTGGGGCCTTGGCCCTGACGGCGTCGACAGCCCGATCAAGGGCACCGACTTCGCCATGCTGAAGGACGGCCGGATCAGGAGCATCACCGGCTTCCTCGACCAGGTGCCGGGCGCCTGAGGCCTTCCTCGGGCAACCGCGACCTATATCCTCTCGTCATTCCGGGGCGACGCGCAGCGTCGAACCCGGAATCCATTCAACCGCAGCGCTTGCTGTCCGATGGTTTTCGGGTTCTCGCTTCGCGAGCCCTCAGTGCGCAATTGCGCACCGGGGAATGACGAGGGGACAGAACGCCAACGCCGTTACGTCAACGGCTTCCACGCCGGCGACGTCGCTGCCAGAGCGTTTTCGAGCGAAGTGGATCCCGGTTCGCGCCAGGAAAACGCGTCAAAACAAAGAATAGAGAGCCCCGTTCCGATTCCATCGGAACGGAAAAGGCTCTAGTCTTCCCGAAACACAGGGAGGACGCCATGAAGGCAGATTACGCCTTCGAGACTTCTGTCGTCAGCGACATCACGCCGGCGCTGCTGGCGATCGGCCGCGACATCTTTCCGCAGGCCCTGATCGGCGCGCTGCGCCGCGTCGCCGGGGTCGGTCATTGCATGGTGTTCTCGTTCACCGGTCCGCGGACCGCCGCGTGCCTGCTCGATGTCGGCAACATCCCGACCGGGCGCGACCTCGGGATCGCCTATTCCGAGCATTTCCATCAGGCCGACCCGAACCGCGATGCGGTGTTCGAGGGACGGGCGCAGCCCGCACCGATCGTGCTGCCGACCTTCGCCCGCCGCATGTACAGCGACGGCTACCGCAAGATCTTCTTCGACGACTCCGACATCGTCGACAAGTTCGCGTCCGCGATCTGGACCGGCGACACCTGCTTCTATGTCAACTTCTACCAGATCACCGCGCAAGGCCGCTTCAGCCGCGAGCAGATCGCGCGCCTGGCCGCGGTCGCGCCGGCGTTGACGGCGGCCGTGGCGCGGCATTTCCAGCGCGACCCGGCAGCGGATGTTGATCCGATCGAGCGGTTGAAGACCCTGTTTGCGACCGCCGAACCGCTCGCCAGGCTGACCGGGCGTGAGCAGGAGGTCTGCCTGCGCATCCTCTCCGGCCTCAGCTCGGAAGCGATCGCCGCCGAGCTCGGCATCGGGCTGCACTCCGCCCTCACCTATCGCAAGCGCGCCTATGACAAGCTCGGCATCTCCTCGCAGAACGAGCTGTTCGCGATCGCGCTGCGCCTGATGGCCTCGGCGCGCCAGTTGAACTGAGCGTGCTCCAGGCGATGGTCTCCCGCTGTCCCCAGCGGTGGGGACAGACGGGCCGCGCCGCCCGGCCTATGCTCGGCTCGAAAACCCGAGGCCAAACCGAGATCACGTCGTGAGCACCGCGCCCCATTTCGACATCGACGTCCCCGCCTTCTGGCAGGATCCCTACCCGGCGCTGGCGCGCATGCGCAAGGAGGCGCCGATCGCCTTCGTGCCGCAACTCGGCAGCACGCTGCTGTGCAGCCGCGACGATATCTTCATCTCCGAGAAGCAGATCGACGTGTTCTCGTCGCACCAGCCCGAGGGGCTGATGAACAAGCTGATGGGCCACAACATGATGCGCAAGGACGGCGATGCGCACATGAACGAGCGCAAGGCGATCTTTCCGGCGATCTCGCCCAAAACGGTCAGATCGCACTGGACGGCGCAGTTCGAAGCCCACGCGACGCGCATCCTCGACGAACTGAAGCCGGACGGCGTGGTCGATTTCGTGCAGGCGTTCGCGCTGCCGTTCTCGGCCGAATGCCTGAAGTCGATCACCGGCCTCACCAACATGCGCTTCCAGGACATGAACGCGTGGTCGCAGGGTATGATCGACGGCATCGCCAATTATGTCGGCGATCCCGCGATCGAGGCGCGCTGCCATGCGGCGACCTCCGGGATCGATGCCGCGATCGACGACATGGTCCCCAGGCTGCGCAAGACGCCCGACCTCAGCCTGCTCGGCGTGATGCTGCAGACCGACATGCCGATGGAGAGCGTGCGCGCCAATATCAAGCTTGCGATCTCGGGCGGCCAGAACGAGCCGCGCGATGCGATCGCCGGCACGGTATGGGCGCTGCTGACTCATCCCGACCAGCTTGCGCTGGCGACGAGCGGCACGATCCCGTGGCTGCAGGTGTTCGAGGAATATGCGCGCTGGATCTCGCCGATCGGGATGTCGCCGCGGCGGATCGCAAAGCCCTGGACGATCAGGGACGTCGCATTCGAGACCAATGAGCGCGTGTTCCTGATGTTCGGCTCGGCGAACCGCGACGAGAAGCACTTCGACAAGCCCGACGCGTTCGATGTGCGCCGCGACGCCAGCAAGAGCATCGCGTTCGGTGCCGGTCCACATTTCTGCGCCGGCGCCTGGGCCTCGCGCGCCATGGTCGCCGACGTCGCGCTGCCCGCGATCTTCAAGCGGCTGAAGAATCTGCGCCTGATCGAGCACCAGCCGGCGCGGATCGGCGGCTGGGCGTTCCGCGGCCTGCTGGATTTGCCGGTGACGTGGGACGCATAGCCCCCGTTATCGTCCCCAGCGCAGCACGACCGGATCGAGTGTCCGCGCGATCTCGATCAGCCCGGCGCGCGTCGCCGGATGCAGCGGTTGCAGCGGGTGGCGCACTGCATCGGACTTGATGACGCCGCCCTCGCGCATCAGCACCTTGCAGGCCTGCAGCCCGCATTGCCGGTTCTCGTAATTGATCAGCGGCAGCCAGCGCGCATAGGCCCCGACCGCCTCGTCGCGCCGGCCGGCGAAGAACGGATCCATGATCTGGCGGATGCCGTCGGGATAGCCGCCGCCGGTCATCGCGCCGGTGGCGCCGGCATCGAGATCGGCCATCAGCGTGATCGCCTCCTCGCCGTCCCACGGCCCCTCGATCTCGGCGCCGCCCTTCTCGATCAGGCCGCGCAGCTTGTTCGCCGCCATCGGCACCTCGATCTTGAAGTACCTGATATTGGCGAGCTCTTTTGCCATCCGTGCCAGGAAATCGACCGAGAGCGGCGTGCCCGCCACCGGCGCGTCCTGGATCATGATCGGGATGTTGATGGCATCCGACACGATCCGATAAAACTCGTAGATGCCCGGCTCGCCGACGCGGAAGGTCGCGCCGTGATAGGGCGGCATGATCATCACCATCGCAGCCCCGGCGGCTTCCGCCTCGCGGCTGCGCGCGGCGCAGACCGCCGAGGAGAAATGCGTGGTGGTGACGATGACGGGAATGCGGCCGGCGACATGCTCGAGCACCGTATGCATCACGGTCTCGCGCTCGGCGTCGGTCAGCACGAACTGCTCGGAGAAATTGGCGAGGATGCAGATGCCGTGGGAGCCGGCGTCGATCATGAAGTCGACGCAGCGCCGCTGGCCATCGAGGTCGAGATTGCCGTTGGCGTCGAAGATGGTCGGCGCCACGGGGAAGACGCCGCGATAGGGGCGCTTTGCGACTGATGTCATGATAACGACCTCCCAGGTTGTTGTCGGATTTTCTTGTCAGCTCTGGCGGAACGGCAGCGGCGGGCCATCGAGCCGGCGCAGGCCCGGCTCGCGGCGCTCCAGCCACCAACCATACTGCTTCGGCCAGGACGCAAACACCTCGCCGCCTGCACCGCCGAGCGCGAGCTCGGCGTGCAGCGGCCAGTTCGGATCGAACAGCGCCTCGCGGCCGATCGCGACCAGGTCGGCCTGGCCGTTGGCCAGGACATCTTCTGCCTGCTGCGGATGCAGGATGAGGCCGACCGCGATGGTCGCAATGTCGGCGGCGCGGCGGATCTCATCGGCATAGGGCACCTGAAAGCCGTAGCCGCGCGGAATCCGCGCCGCGGTCGCCGAGCCGAGCAGGCCGCCCGACGAGCAATCGATCAAATCGACACCGCGCGCCCTGGCTTCGCGGGCGAACGCGACCTGGTCCTCGAGCGTCAGGCCGCCGTCGATACCGTCGACCGAGGAAATCCGCACCGACAGCGGCCGCTCCGCCGGCCAGGCCGCGCGCACGGTCTCGATGATCTCGAGCGGATAGCCCATCCGCCCGGCGCGATCGCCGCCATAGGCATCGGTGCGGCGGTTCGACAATGGCGAGAGGAATTCATGCAGCAGATAGCCATGCGCGCAATGCACCTCGACGAATTCGAAGCCGGCCTCCACCGCGCGCAAGGTGGCGCGCCGCCATTGCTCACGCAGCGCGGCGAGTTCGGCCGCGTCGAGCGCGTGCGGCATCAGCCAGCCGTCTTCCATCGGGATCGCGCTCGGCGCCACCGTCCGCCACGGCAGATCGCCGCGGCCGCGGTCGGCCTCATCGAGGGCGGCATTGCCGTACCAGGGACGCTGCATGCTGGCCTTGCGGCCGGCATGCGCGAGCTGGATCGAGGGCACTGCGCCATTGTCCTTGAGGAAGGCGGCGATCCGTTCGAGCGGCGCGATCTGCTCGTCGTTCCAGATGCCGACGTCGCCATGGGTGATGCGGCCCTCCGCGGTCACCGCCGCAGCCTCGACCATCACGAGCCCGGCGCCGCCCTGGGCAAATTTACCAAGATGGACAAGGTGCCAGTCATTGGCCAAGCCGTCGGTTGCCGAATACTGGCACATCGGCGAGATCAGGATGCGGTTTCGGGAGGTCACGCCGCGAAGCGTGATCGGCTGAAACAGAAGCGGCTGCGACATCGGGACCTGCGGGACGGTGTTGGCGGGAGAAATCGTGGCGGAAAGCTAGGCGGCGCGCCCCGGGATCGCAAGTCATGCCGCGGCGCAGGCGGCAAGACCTGCACGCATGCAGCACTTGCGGAGCGGCGCGATCTGCAAAACCGGCAACATCTGCCGCAGAAAATTTCCCGGCTGGTAGACACTTTCGGTCATCCCCGGGTCACGTCACGGATCGCAATTCGTCGCGGACATCCCTACATTGCCGGCATGAAGAAAATCGGATTCCTTTCGTTCGGGCACTGGACGCCCTCGCCGCAGTCGCAGGCCCGCTCAGCCGCGGATGTGCTGCTGCAATCCATCGACCTTGCGGTCGCGGCCGAAGAGCTCGGCGCGGACGGCGCGTATTTTCGCGTCCATCACTTCGCGCGCCAACTGGCCTCGCCGTTCCCGCTGCTGGCGGCCGTTGGCGCCAGGACCAGCCGGATCGAAATCGGCACCGCCGTGATCGACATGCGCTACGAAAATCCGCTCTACATGATCGAGGACGCCGGCGCGGCCGACCTGATCGCGAGGGGACGCCTGCAACTCGGCATCAGCCGCGGCTCACCCGAGCAGGTGATCGATGGCTGGCGCTATTTCGGCTATCAGCCGGGCGAGGGCGAAACCGATGCCGACATGGGCCGGCGTCATGCCGAGATCTTCCTCGACATGCTGCGCGGCCAGGGATTTGCGCAGCCCAATCCACGGCCGATGTTTCCCAATCCTCCCGGCCTGCTGCGGCTCGAACCACTCTCGGAAGGCCTGCGCGAGCGCATCTGGTGGGGCGCCGGCTCGAACGCCACCGCGGTGTGGGCGGCGAAGCTCGGGATGAACCTGCAAAGCTCGACGCTGAAGAACGACGAGACCGGAGAGGCTTTCCACGTCCAGCAGGCCGCCCAGATCCGGGCCTATCGTGCCGCCTGGAAGGAAGCCGGGCACACGCGCGAGCCGCGGGTCTCGGTGAGCCGCAGCATCTTCGCGCTGGTCGACGATCGCGACCGCGCCTATTTCGGCAACGGCCAGGAGGAAGACCAGATCGGCTTCATCGACGAGAGGACGCGCGCAATCTTCGGCCGCGGCTACGCCGCCGAGCCGGACAGGCTGATCGAGCAGCTCAAGACGGATGAGGCGATCGCAGAGGCCGATACCTTGCTTCTGACCGTCCCCAATCAGCTCGGCGTCGATTACAACGCGCATGTGATCGAGACGATCTTGACCCAGATCGCGCCCGCTTTGGGCTGGCGCTGAATCCATCGCGAACGTCAGCGATACTCGCCCGGCGCGCAGCCTCGTCACATCGAGCAGGACCGGGATAAGGACCCGCGCCGGCCGTCTTCTAGGGGGCTGTTGAGAGGGAACGGCCAGGCGCGGGCTTGAACCGACCGTTCTCGCCGGAGGTCGGTCGGCTCTATTCGACCAATGCCGGAACCCGCGACATCGTTCCGGCGGAACTTCGTTCTCAAACGCGGAGAACTACGGAAACATAACTGCGCGTTGTGAGAAGAACAGGTCGAGTACGGTGCGTTAGGCGCGCACGTTGCGTGAACAGATCGCCGTAATATCCCGGGATAATAACGAAAGGCCGTCTGCGGATCCACTGGGTCAGGAATCCCTGTCGCGATTGCGCCGGGTGAGGTCGAGCCGATCGACCGCGCTCATCGATCCGCCGGTTCAGCTCCTCGTCTTCTCGCGTATTGCTGCCGCGACGGGCGCGAACCACCAATGCACAACATCCGAGCAAAACGATCGCGAAGAGCGCGTAGTACCACCATGCCATGCACTGATCTCAAATGAACGCTCGCGATACCGCCGGAAAAGTCATCGTTCAGGCCGATGAGGACGCGCCGACCTTGGCGCATAATAAGGGTTCACCAGACAGGTCGCCGGCATGCCCACAGCGCTGGCCTGGCACTGATCTATCGACGTGAAGATGCAGTCCATGCGCTCGCCGACCAACTCACCGTAAACATGCATGCAGACGGGATAGCGCGGATCATACATTTGCGCGGATGCCGGCCTCGTCATCCAAAGCGCGCCCAGCGCAAGCAGCAGCGCTCCAAGCAACCTCACGTCACGTCTCCTGCTGTCGCCAAATACATTGCCGTGCCGACAAACTGTCCCGCGACATTTGCCTGAAGGCTGGAGCGGGCGAAGGGAATCGAACCCTCGTATGCAGCTTGGGAAGCTGCCGTTCTACCATTGAACTACGCCCGCGATCTCAATGCTTGAGGTCGCACCTCACGGGTGCGACCCGGCCGGACCATAGCCCGGGCGGAGGCAGCGGATCAAGCGCGCATTGGAGCCGATCGCCGCACCGCCCCCGCTAGTGGCCCATCCTCACGAGCACGTCATTGATGACAAAAGCCGCGGCGGCGGATGCGTCGCAGGTGCCGCTTCGTGCATAGATGCAGGCATCGGCGATGCCGACGCGGGCACAGCTTTGCCTTGAATAATCCGCCGGCAGATCACCGGCGGCCGCGGGCCGCGCGAGGATGCGGTTGAAGGTCGGCTTGGTCGCCTGCAACAGCGGCGGCAGGATCAGCTCGGCGAGCGGATCGCCGGGCTCCAGCGCATAGAGCGGTACTGGGCCGACCAATCGTTCCCGCCCTGGCAACAGCTGGAAACGAACATTGTAAAGTGCGAGGCCGCACAGCTGCGGATCGCTGCGCAGTTCGGCGGCGAGCCGCGCTGCGCCGACACCGCGCGTCCAGTAGTCCCGCATCCCCTCGCTAGCGCCGGCGAGCGTCACCGAGAGCAAGGCCCAGCCGCCGGTGACGATCGGCAATGCCCAGCGGCGCCACCCGGGCTTTGCGCGCAGCCATTGCACCCAATCGGCCGATCCCAGCGCCGCGACGATGATGAACAGTGCCACCGACAGGAAGACGAAGCGGTATTCCTTGTGGGCGATCAAGCTGTGGAAGACGAGGTTGACCAGCGCCACGGCCAGCAGCAGCGGCGCATGCCGCGCGCCGCGCCAGATCGCGGCGAGCGGCAACACGATCGCCGCCGACCACACGATCAGGAAGTTGGCGAGATAGGCCGAAGGGGGCGTCACGCCGAACTCGGTCGCGCGATCGTGCAGCAGGTTTTCCTTGATGTTGCCGATCAGCCAGGCGAACGGCACGGCGCCATGCGCAAGGTCGATCGCGGCGGTGAGCACCAGCGCGGCGAGACCGCCCGCGATCAGGGGAATCAGGTTTCGCCAACGCATCCAGCAGGCGCCGAGCGCAAGCGCGGCGATGGCCGGCGCGTACTGAAAGCGGCAGACAAAGGCAAAAGCGAGCAACGCGCCGCCGATCGCCAGATGCCGCTGCGACGGACGGCCGGTCACCAGCAGCGCCGCCGGCACGACCAGCGCCGTCGCCAACGGCTCGCCCAATGTGTGCGGCGAGAGCAGGATCAACTCGAACCAGACTGCCGCCGCGAACGCCGCGACGATGGCATGGGTTCGCGAAATCCGTGCACCAAAGAACCAGGCGCTGACCACGATCGACAGTGACGCAGATGCGGCGACCAGGCGCGGCACCAGGAAAGCGCCCTCGCCCCCCGGCGCAATCAAGCCGCCCACCGCGACCGGCCCGGCCAGCAATGTCGGCAGGAACCAGCCGCGAATGCCTTCGCGCCACTCCCACGTCAAAATGCCGTCATGGCCGAGCATCCGCCACGCCGGCTCGAGATACTGAAAGATCTCGTCCGGATACATCACGTTGGGCCAGAGCGCGGCCGCAAGGCGCAGGACCAATGCCGGCAACAGCAATGCGAACAGCGGATGAAGACGCCCGGTCGATGTCCCGGCCACGGCTGTGCTGCCGCGCGCCCCATCCGCGCCGGTGCTGGTCATCGTTCCGCCGATCGTACCGTGGAGCAGCATGCTGACGACCAGATAGCGGGCAAAGCCTTTAAGATGCGTGACTGATAAATTGGCGAGGTCACACAGAAGGGGCCGCGACATGGTTAGCTAAACGTCAAGATTCCGGATGCGCGCGCCGGCGACAATGTTAGGATCGCGCGCGTGGGGGCTGGTGGCGTCATGGCGGGGCGTGGGTATACCATTTTCGACACGGCGATCGGCCGATGCGGCATCGCGTGGGGCGAGCTCGGCGTGGCTGGCGTGCAGCTTCCCGAGCTGCGCGAGATCGAGACCCGCAAGCGGCTATTCAAGCTTTATCCTGACGCGCGCGAGATGCGGCCTCCCGAGGAGGTCGCTGTCGCGATCGAGGGCATCGCCGCGACCTTGCGCGGCGGCATTGGGACCTTGCCGGCGTTGCGCTCGACATGAGCGGCATCCCGGCCTTCAACGCGCGCGTCTACCAGTTTGTCCGGACCATTCCCCGCGGCGAAACCCGGACCTATGACGAGGTGGCGAGCGCCTTGCGCGCGTCCGGCGCGGTCTATTCGGTGGCACAGGCGCTCGGCCGCAATCCCTTCATGGTCATGGTGCCCTGCCACCGCGTGCTCGAGGCAGGCAATTATGCCGACCGGATCTCGCCGAACGGCGGCAGCATCTCGAAACGGCGGCTGCTCTCGATCGAGGGCGCCCAGCCGACCACCAGCAAGACCCTTTTTGATGTGCTGCTGCCCGTTGCACGACTCCGGCCGCAAGCTTAAATCCGGGGTATGGTCCGAACCACGCTGCTGCAGCGCGATCGCATCACGGTGAACGAGTTCCGCTGCACGGCGGAACCCGGCGACAAGCCGTTCGCCGAGCAGTTCGCCTCCCACTCGGTGTCCTATGTGCGCAGCGGCAGCTTCGGCTGCCATTGCCGCGGCCGCTTCCATGAGCTGGTGGCAGGCTCGATCCTGGTCGGCCATCCCGGCGACGAATACACCTGCACGCACGACCACGTGGTCGGCGACGAATGCCTGTCGTTCTTCCTCGACCCGGTGCTGGTCGAGACCATCGGCGACCGCGCGGCGGTCTGGCAGGTCGGGTCGGTGCCGCCGCTGCCGGAACTGATGGTGATCGGCGAGCTCGCGCAAACGGCGGCAGCTGGCAACAGCGACGTCGGTCTCGACGAGATCGGCCACCTCCTCACCAGCCGCCTTGTCGAGCTGGTGTCCGACCGCAAGACAAAGCCGCTCACCGCAGGCTTGCGCGATCGCCGCCGCGCCGTCGAGGCCGCGCTGTGGATCGACGCCAATTCACACCATCAGATCGACCTCGACGAGGCCGCCGAACAGGCCGGCTTGAGCACCTTCCATTTCCTGCGGCTGTTTTCCGCCGTGCTCGGCGTCACCC
This sequence comes from Bradyrhizobium sp. USDA 4503, assembly GCF_054055815.1. NCBI lineage: Bacteria > Pseudomonadati > Pseudomonadota > Alphaproteobacteria > Hyphomicrobiales > Nitrobacteraceae > Bradyrhizobium > Bradyrhizobium sp. USDA 4503. The sequence continues at coordinate 6,513,902 of NZ_JBSRXS010000001.1, read as the reverse complement.
CGCATCAATATCTCGTGCGCTCGCGGCTGCGCCATGCGGCGCGGCGGCTCGCGGATGACGACAGCCCGGTCACCGACATCGCCTATGACGTCGGTTTCGGCGATCTGTCCAATTTCGTGCGCAGCTTCCACCGCGCCGCCGGTGCCTCGCCGCTCAAGTTCCGCCAGGCCTCGCGCGGCGACCGCAAGATTTTCCAAGAACGTCTCGCGCTGCAATAGCTAGGCTGCTCCCGTCCGCGCGTCTTTCGATGCGCTTAGCGACTGGAGATTCCTCATGTACGACCATATCGGATTGCGCGTTGCCGACCTCGACGCCAGCGTGCGCTTCTACACCGCAGTGCTGGCGCCACTCGGCTTCGTGCTCTGCTCGCGCGACGACAGCGGCGCCGGTTTCGGCCCGAAGGGCGAGCCCGCGCTCTGGCTGCATTTGCACAAGGGCAAGGCCCAAGGCGGCGCGCACGTTGCGTTCCGTGCCCCGAGCCATGACGCGATCAAGACATTCCATACCGAAGGCCTGAAGGCCGGCGGCAAGGACAACGGCGCGGCGGGCCATCGCAAGGATTACAGCCCGACCTATTACGCGGCGTTCCTGCTCGACCCCGACGGCAACAATGTCGAGGCGGTGTCGACCTAGCACACCACAGCTCCGCCGTCATTGCGAGTGGAGCGAAGCAATCCATCTTTCCGCCTGCTGCGGTGTGGATTGCTTCGTCGCTTCGCTCCTCGCAATGACGACACATCTGAAACCAACGAGGATTGAACAATGGCTTCCATTCACAAGGATATCCCGATCGACGCGCCGGCAGATCATGTCTGGGACGCGTTGCGCGATTTCGGCGCACTGCATACGCGGCTAGTGCCGGGCTTCGTGACTGACACGCAACTGGACGGCGACGTCCGCACCGTCAGCTTCTCCAACGGCACCGTGGCGCGCGAGACGCTGGTCGATTGCGACGACCAGCGAAAGCGGCTGGTCTATGCGATCAGCAGCGAGCGGTTGAAGCAGCATTCCGCCTCGGTGCAGGTGTTCGCCGAGGGCGACACGCGCTGCCGCGTGGTGTGGATCGCCGACGTGCTGCCGCACGAGGTCGCGCCATACATGGACGCGCAGATGGATCTCGGCGCGGCGGCGATGCAAGCCGCGATGGCCAAATCGGCCAGGGAGAAGAGCGCGGCGTGATCCGCTAGGTCATGCGACTGGCCGCGCATTTCGAACTATGACCGTCACCCTGAGGAGGTCGCGAAGCGACCGTCTCGAAGGGCGACAGTCCCGCTGTTTCTACGAGCGCACGCCGAAACACCTGGGCCGTCGATCCTTCGAGACGCCGCTTCGCGGCTCCTCAGGATGACGGATTTAATATCTACGACAGCGCCGGCTGCACTTCTGCGACCGGTGCCGACTTGCCCCAGCGCGTCAGGATCACGCTGAGGCAGGACAGCACGCCGAGCACGCCCATCGAGGCGGCGGCGAGTGCGAAGAAGTTCTGCGCGCTCGCCTCATGCGTCGACAGCCACCAGCCGCCGGTGCCGATGAAGATCAGCCGCGCTGTCTGCGCCAGCACCGGACCCAGCACCTTCGCGGCACCCTGCGAGGAGAAATACATCGACATCGCAAGGCCGATGAACGCGTACATCGGCGCGGCGGTCGAGAGATATTGATGGCTGGTCGCCCGCACGTGCGGATCATTGGTGAACAGATTGACCCAGAGGTCGGGGAAGACGGCGATGAAGCTGCCGACCACGCCGACCGCAAGGAACGACACCGTGCCCGCGGTCCAGGCGATGCGCCGGGCGCGCGCGACGCGCTCGGCGCCGACCGCCATGCCGATCATCGGCACCGAGGCGATGCCGACCGCGAAGGCGACGGAGGTCAGCATGAATTCGAGCCGCGCGCCGATGCCGTAGCCGGCGAGCACCGCGGTGCCGAACTGCGCCAGCATGTGGGTGAAGATCGAGATCGTCAGAACCGACTGCAACGGCGAGAAGCAGGACACCGCGCCGACCTTGAGGATGTCGATGAACATCGCCCATTGCACGCGCAGCCCCTTGAGTTTCGGCTTCACGCGGGCACGGCCCGAGAACAGATACCAGCCCATCACGCTGATGCTGATCGAATAGGCGATCAGCGACCCCGCGGCGACGCCGCGCATGCCGAATTGCGGCACCGGACCGAGACCGAGCCCGAGCGTGCCGCCGAGAATGATCTGCCACACCGCCGAGGACAGGATCATGGTCGACGGCAGCTTCATGTTGCCGGTGCCGCGCAGGATGCCGGCCATGGTGTTCATCAGCCAGGGCAGGATCGCGCCGCCGAAGAACACCTGCGAATAGGCGATCGCCTGCGCCAGCACATTGCCCCGGCCGCCGAGCAGTTCGAGCAGGCGCGGGCCGAAGATCAGCATGCCCAGCATGAACGTCAAACCAAAGGTCAGGCCGATCAGCAGCGCATGCATCGCCAGCGTCGAGGCGCGCTCGATCTCGCCGGCACCGAGCGCACGCGCGATCGCGGATGCGACGCCGCCGCCCATCGCGCCGCCGGACATCGTCATGGTCAGGATCACGCAGGGAAACACCAGCGCCATCGCCGCGAGCGACTCGACGCCGAGCCGGCCGATATACGAAGTCTCCGCGATCACGACGCAGGTGCCGGCGGAGAGCGCGATCACGTTCGGCCACGCCAGCCATAGCAGCGTGCGCAGGATCGGCCCGTCGAGCAGCGCATTGCGCGCCGGCTTGGTCACCGGCGGCGGCAGCGGCCGCTCTTGTTCGTCGACAGGAATTTCGGCGAGGCCGAGATCGGACATTTCTACTCCCACGCGCGATCTGGGGAGCCGCGCCATGGTGTTTCCCTACCATGGCGGCGGCGGAATCCACGTGCGCGGGGCGCAAGGGGGGCCTGCGCGATTGCAGGTGAACCCGGATGAACCTTGGGGCTAGCCGATCGACCAGACGAACGGCGCGCCGGCGGCGCTGTTCGGCTTCAGATGCACCGGAATATGCCGCCCGCAGCCGGCGGCCAGCCCTTCGAACAGGCCGGTCAATACGCTGGCGCAGGCCGGATGATAGTCGGCCACGTCGGCCATCAGCTTCCAGCCCTGCTGGCGGATTTCGAACTGGCCCTCGGATTCGGTGATGTCAGCAATATCGTCCTGCGACTCGAAGAGAGTGCGCAGGAATGCGGCAAATTCCGTGGCACGGCCACGGCGGCCGCCGAGCGCCTGCGCGACCTCGTCGTAATACTGCATGCCGATCAGTCTGCCGGTGAGATGCAGCAGATAGCTCGCATCCTCCGGGCCGAACACCTGCACGATGACCGGCGCGGCCGTCTTCACATATTCCATCGCGTAGTTGCGATAGGCCTTTTCCAGCCGCGGCTTCGGCCAGCTGTCGACCGGCAGCGCCGGCGCGGTGTTCGGATCGAATGGCGGCGCCTCGAGATGGCGCGCGAACACCAGGCGCTGGTCGAGCTCGAGCGGATGATCGTACTCGCAGTAATAGCCTTCGAGGCCGTCCTGGCCGTCGACACTCTGCTTGGTGCAGACGAAGCCGAGCCGCAAGTCCCCGAGCGCGACACCGTTGTTGGCGTGCCAGCCGCGCAGCATCGCGCGCGAGACCTCACCGGGCACGCCGCAGATCGCCGTGCCCTTCCAGATCCAGCGCGGCGGCGGATAGCGGATCCAGGCCTTGCGGTCGGTCTCGTACATGTATTCGACATGCACGCCGCCGATCCAGTTGGAAAGATAATGATACTGCGCGGCCGCGACCGCCGGCGGCAGGCTGTCGAGGCCGAGCTTCTTCAAGCCGGGCAGGAAGCGCTCCTGCTGCTGGCGACGAAACACGCGGAAGACGAACTCGGCGGCATCAGCCGTGCCGCGCCGCGTGACGACGGTGAGGATCAGCCCGGTGAAGAAGGCGTGATAGAGATCGGCGACGCTGCGCCACTTCCGCCATTGCGTTTCGCGCGCGTCCTGCTCTCCGGTCATGTCTGCTCCCGCTGTTCTTGTTGGCGAGATAAAGCCTCGCGCGCGCAATCGTAGCCCGGATGCAGCGAAGCGCAATCCGGGGCAGCTCAATGCGCGTATGCAGCGCCCCGGATTTCGCTAGCGCTTCATCCGGGCTACGGAATTACACGCGCGCGAAACGGAATTACACGCGAAAATGCTTGGAGAGCTTCAGGCCCTGCGCCTGATAGTTCGAGCCGATGCGCTGGCCGTACAGCGCGTCGGGGCGCTCGAGCATCCGCTCATAGACGAGGCGGCCAACGATCTGGCCATGCTCGAGGATGAACGGCACCTCGCGCGAGCGCACCTCCAGCACGGCGCGCGCGCCCTTGCCGCCGGCGCCGGCATAGCCGAAGCCGGGATCGAAGAAGCCGGCATAATGGACGCGGAATTCGCCGACCAGCGGATCGAACGGCACCATCTCCGCGGCGTAGTCCGGCGGCACCTGCACCGCCTCTTTCGACGCCAGGATGTAGAACTCGCCGGGATCGAGGATGAGACTGCCGTCGGGCCGGGCCTTGATCGGCTCCCAGAAGTCGTCGACAGCATAGCCGCCGCGGCGATCGACATCGACCACGCCGGTATGGCGCTTGGCGCGATAGCCGACGAAGCCGCCCGAGCTCTCGCCGGAGAGATCGACCGAGAGCGCGACGCCATGGGTGAGATCGGCATTGGCGGCGTCGACCAGCCGCTCGGCGGCATGCAGCGCATCGAGCTCGTCGGCGGTCAGCGTCGCCTCGCCGATCCGGAAGCGGACCTGGCTGAGCCGCGAACCCTCGCGCAGCAGCACGGGAAACGTCTTCGGGCTGATCTCGGCGTAGAGCGGGCCGTGATAGCCGGCGCCGATCATGTCGAAGCGGCGGGTGCCGTCGGCGATCACGCGGGTGAAGACGTCGAGCCGTCCGGTCGAGCTCTTCGGGTTGGCCGCGGCCACGATCTCCGGCGGCAGCGCCAGGCTCTCCAGCAGCGGCACGATGTAGACGCAGTTGGTCTCCAGCACCGCGCCGTCGGACAGATCGATCTCGTGCAGCTTCAGCTCGTCGATCCGCTCGGCGACGGTGGCATCGGGCCCCGGCAGGAAGCTGGCGCGGACGCGGTAGGCAATGTCGCCGAGGCGGAGATCGAGGCTGGCCGGCTGGATCTGGCTCTCGACGAAGTCATAGGCGGGCAGAATGAGGCCGGCCTCCGCCATCTCCGCGATCATGCGGTCGGGCAGGATTCCGTTGGATTCATCTTCCAGCGTGAACGACACGATGCGGTCCCTCGGCGATCCCTCGAGATGACCCAAAAATCATACTCCAGGCGGCCATCAAGCCCCAAAATATGGGCTTTTACGGGTTATCCGATGACCGTCTTGACGGAAAGGGCGCGAGGGAATATCAGCTGCACTTATCCCGTGGTGATTTGAGCCGGCCGGCTTGCAGCCACGTTAAATAAGTCGCTAAACAGGCCGGGGACAGTGTGATCCCGGCTTGTGGAGGTTGCTCCAGGCCGGTTTTTTTGTGGCCATTCTCCAGGGGAAATGGCCACCTCGGAGGTCACATGTCTGAATCTGAAACCACGGCCCGCTTTCGTCCCGAAACCCGTCTCGTCCATGGCGGTACGCTGCGCTCGCAATTCGGGGAGACGTCGGAAGGGCTGTTTCTCACCCAGGGCTACGTCTACGACACCGCCGAGCAATGCGAGGCGCGCTTCAAGGGCCAGGACCCCGGCTTCATCTATTCGCGCTATTCCAACCCGACCATTGCGATGTTCGAGCGCCGCATGATCGAGCTCGAGGGCGCGGAAGCCGCGCGCTCGACCGCGACCGGCATGGCCGCGGTGACCACCGCGATCCTCGCCCCGCTGAAGGCCGGCGATCATGTGGTGGCCTCGAAGGCCCTGTTCGGCTCCTGCCTCTACGTGGTGCAGGACCTGTTGCCGCGCTACGGCATCGAGACGACGCTGGTCGACGGCCTCGATCTCGACCAGTGGCAGCGCGCATTGCGGCCGAACACCAAGACCTTCTTCCTGGAGAGCCCGACCAATCCGACGCTCGACGTGCTCGACATCGGCGCGATCGCAGAGATCGCGCATAGCGGCGGCGCCCGGCTGATCGTCGACAACGTGTTCGCGACGCCGATCTGGCAGAGCCCGCTGTCGCTCGGCGCCGACGTCGTGGTCTATTCCGCAACCAAGCATATCGACGGCCAGGGCCGCTGCCTCGGCGGCGTCATCCTGTCGTCGGAGGCCTTCATCGCCGAGCACATCCACAATTTCATGCGCCAGACCGGGCCGTCGCTGTCGCCGTTCAACGCCTGGGTGCTGCTGAAGGGGCTGGAGACGCTCGGCGTGCGCGTCCGCGCCCAGACCGAGAACGCGGCGAAGATCGCCGAGGCGCTGGCCAAGCATCCGAAGATCACGCGGCTGGTCTATCCGGGCCGCCCCGACCATCCGCAGGCCGAGACGGTGAAGAAGCAGATGGGCGCCGGCTCGACACTGGTCGGCTTCGAGGTGAAGGACGGCAAGGCCGGCGCCTTCCGCTGCCTCAACGCGCTGAAGATCTCGCGCATCTCCAACAATCTCGGCGACGCCAAGAGCCTCGTCACGCATCCCGCGACCACGACGCATCAGCGCCTGGCGCCGGAGGCCCGCGCCGAACTTGGTATCAGCGAAGGTTTCATTCGCTTCTCGGCCGGGCTCGAGCATCCCGACGACCTGATCGAGGATTTTGAGCGCGCGCTCGAGCAGGTTTGAAGCAACGCGTCATGGCCGGGCTTGCCCGGCCATGACGGCTTCTCTTGAAGATTAAGTCGCAGCCGTCGTGACGCCGCCGTCGACCACGATGGTCTGGCCGGTCATGAAGGTCGACGCGTCGGAAGCGAGATAGGCCACAGCGCCTGCGATCTCGTCGGGCTCGCCGATGCGGCGGAGCGGCGTCGATGCGGTGCGGCGCTTCAGATTGTCCGGGTCCTCCCACAGCGCGCGGGCGAAATCGGTCTTCACCAGGCCCGGCGCCACGCAATTGACGCGCACGCCCTTCGGGCCCCACTCGCCGGCGAGGCTGCGGCACAGTGCGAAGTCGGCCGCCTTGGAGATGCCGTAGGCGCCGATCACCGTAGAACCCCGAAGTCCGCCGATCGAGGAGATGATCACGACCGAGCCCTTGCCGCGTTCGGCCATCTGCGGGATCGCCAGTGCGGACAGCCAGATGTTGCTCTTGACGTTGGAGCCCATGATCTTGTCGAAGGCCTCGTCGGTGATGTCGAGCAGCGGGCCGTAATAGGGATTGACCGCGGCGTTGCAGACCAGGATGTCGATCTTGCCGTAATGCTTGATCGTCCCCGAGACCAGCGCCTCGACCTCGCTGCGGCGCGCGATGTTGCAGGGGATGACGAGCGCATCGCCGCCCGCGTTCTTGATGCCGTCGGCGACTTCCTGGCAGGCATCCGCCTTGCGCGAGGAGATCACGACCTTGGCGCCGAGTTTTGCCAAAAGCTCCGCCGAGGAGCGGCCGATGCCGCGGCTCGAGCCGGTGATGACCGCGACCTGGCCGGTGAGATCGAACGGGGTGTTTTTCATTGTTGTTTCCCTGTTATTTGCACGTCATTCCGGGGCGCGACGCAGTCGCGAACCCGGAATCCAGAGGTTACGGCGCCAGATTCCGGGTTCTCGCTTCGCGAGCCCCGGAATGACGGAGATGGCTCAGGCCAACAACCCGCCGCCCTCGCTGACGCGACGGAGGTGATAGTCGGTGTCGCCGAGCGTGTTCTCGATCATGGTCAGCCGCTTGAAGTAGTGACCGATCTTGGCTTCCATGGTCATGCCGATGCCGCCATGAAGCTGGATCGACTGCTGGCCGACGAACTTCAGGGACTTGCCGACCTGCACCTTGGCGGCGGCGACCGCCGACGCACGCTCCTTGGCATCGTCGAAGTCCGACGCCATGGTGGCGAACATCGACATGCTGCGGGCCTGCTCCAGCGCCACGAACATGTCGGCGGCACGGTGCTGCAGGCTCTGGAACGAGCCGATCGCAACGCCGAACTGCTTGCGGGTCTTGATGTACTCGACCGTCTCCTTCAGCGACTCGTCCATCGCGCCGACGGCTTCCGCGCACAGCGCAATGCGGGCTTCGTCGGCGACGCGCTCGATCAGCAGCAGGCCGTTCTCGGGATCGCCGATCGCAGCGTCAGCGCCGACCTCGACATTGGTGAAGGTGATGTCGGCCGCGTGCAGGCCGTCCTGGGTCGGATAGCCCTTCCTGGTGACGCCCTTGGCATCCGCTGGGACCAGGAACACGCCGATGCCGCTCTTGTCGCGCTGGCCGCCCTTGGTGCGCGCGGTCACAACAAGCGTGTCGGCGTTCTCGCCGTTGAGCACCACGAACTTCTCGCCGTCGATCACCCAGCCGTCGCCCTTCTTCTTCGCGCTGGTGACGACGTCGAAGAGGTCATAGCGCGAGTTCTTCTCGAGCTGGGCAAAGCCGAAGGTCTTGCTGCCGTCGATGATGCCGGGAATGTGCTTGGCCTTCTGCTCGGCCGAGCCGCCATGGCGCAGGAAACCGCCGGCGACCACGACGGTGGCCAGATAAGGCTCGACCACTAGCGCCTTGCCGAGCGCTTCCATCACGATCATGGTCTCGACCGCGCCGGCGCCGAAGCCTCCGTCGGTCTCCGCGAAGGGCAGACCAAGCAGGCCCTGCTCGGCGAGCTTGCCCCAGAGCGCTTTGCTCCAGCCGCCCTTCTCCTTCATGTACTTCTTGCGCGCATCGAAGTCGTAGGCATCCGCCAGCAACCCGTCGACGCTTTCCTTGAGAAGCCGCTGCTCCTCGGACAGATCAAAATCCATGTTCGTTCCCTTAACTAACTGATCATTGTTCAAGCCGGGGCCTCTTCACCTCGCCCCGCTTGCGGGGAGAGGTCGGATCGCGAAGCGATCCGGGTGAGGGGGTACAGGTCTCTCGGCAGTCGTTGCTCGGAGAGATGCCCCTCACCCCAACCCTCTCCCCGCAAGCGCGGGGAGAGGGAGAGGAAACTACAGTCCCAGCACCGCCTTGCTGATGATGTTGCGCTGGATCTCGTTGGAGCCGCCGTAGATCGAAACCTTGCGGTTGTTGAAGTAGCTCGGCGCGATCTGCGCGGTCCAATCCATGCTCTCGTTCGAGCCGGCATCGCCGTGCTCGTCATAGGGTGCGGCGAACGGACCGATGATCTCCATCAACAGCTCGGTGGTGGTCTGCTGGATCTCCGAGCCCTTGATCTTGAGCACCGAGGACGCCGGATTGGGCTTGCCCTTGCCGTGCTTGCCCTCGTCGGCGACGACGCGGAGCTGGGTGAGCTCGAGCGCCTTCAGCTCGATCTCGCAGGCCGTGAGCTTCTCGCGGAACGCCGGATCCTCGATCACCGGACGGCCGCCGGACTCGACCTTGGAGGCCAGCGCGCGGATGCGGCGCAGCCGCTCCTTCGACACGCCGACCCGGGCGATGCCGGTGCGCTCATTGCCGAGCAGGAATTTGGCGTAATCCCAGCCCTTGTTTTCCTCGCCGATCAGGTTCTCGTAGGGCACCTCGACGTCGTCGAAGAACACCTCGTTGACCTCGTGGCCGCCGTCGATGGTCTGGATCGGGCGCACGGTGACGCCCTTCGACTTCATCGAGAACACGATGAAGGAGATGCCCATCTGCTTCTTCGCGGCCGGATCGGTGCGGCAGAGGCAGAAGATCATGTCGGCGTGCTGGGCGAGCGTGGTCCAGGTCTTCTGGCCGTTGATGATCCACTTGTCGCCACGGCGCTCGGCCTTGGTCTTCAGCGACGCGAGGTCCGAACCCGAGCCCGGCTCCGAGAAGCCCTGGCACCACCAGTCGTCGACATTGGCGATGCGCGGCAGATATTCCTTCTTCTGCTTCTCGTTGCCGAAGGTGTAGATCACCGGGCCGACCATGCTGACGCCGAAGGCGAGCGGCTGCGGCGCCGGATAGGACTGCAGCTCCTCGTTGAAGATGTAGTGCTGCACGGTGCTCCAGCCGGTGCCGCCATATTCCTTCGGCCAGTGGGTGACGCCCCAGCCCTTCTTGTTGAGGATGCGCCACCAGGTGACCATCTCGTCCTTCGACAGATGGCGGCCTTCCTGCAGCTTGCGCCGGGTCTCCGGCGGCACGTTGTTCTTGAAGAACTCCCGCACCTCCTCGCGAAACGCTATCTCTTCCTTGGTGAAAGCGAGATCCATCGGATCCTCCTTTTGAAATTCAACTGCTTCTTTCCTGGTCGTCCCGGCGAAGGCCGGGACCCATAACCACCGGCTTTCGTGTTTGACAACGCCGGCTGCCGCATGTGCCCAAAGAGAAGCCGCGGCGTATGGGTCCCGGCCTTCGCCGGGACGACAATCCTACTGCAACACCTCGAACAGGCCGGCCGCGCCCATGCCGCCACCGACGCACATGGTGACAACTGCGTACTTGGCCTTGCGGCGGCGGCCCTCGATCAGCGCGTGGCCAGTGAGCCGCGCACCCGACATGCCGTAGGGATGGCCGACCGAAATCGCGCCGCCATTGACGTTGATCTTCTCCGGATCGATGCCGAGCTTGTCGCGGCAGTAGAGCACCTGCACCGCGAAGGCCTCGTTGAGCTCCCAGAGATCGATATCGTCGACCTTGAGGCCATGACGCTTGAGCAGCCGCGGCACCGCGAACACCGGGCCGATGCCCATCTCGTCCGGCTCGCAGCCGGCGGAGACGAAGCCGCGGAAGAGGCCGAGCGGCTTCAGCCCGCGCCTGGCGGCCTCCTTGTCGCTCATGATCACGGAGGCGCTGGCGCCGTCCGAGAGCTGGCTGGCATTGCCGGCGGTGATGGTGAAACCGTCGCCGCGCACCGGCTTGAGGCTGGCAAGCCCTTCGGCCGTGGTCTCCGGCCGCGGACCTTCGTCCTGCGACAGCGTCACCTCTTTCATCGTGACGGCACCGGTCGCCTTGTCGGTGACCGCCATCATGGTGGTGATCGGCGCGAGCTCTTCCTTGAACTTGCCGCCCTGCTGCGCGGCCGCGGTGCGGCGCTGGCTTTCCAGCCCATACTCGTCCTGCTTCTCGCGCGAGATGTTGTAGCGCTTGGCGACGATCTCGGCGGTGTCGATCATGGGCATGTAGACCTCGCCCTTGATCTTGAGCAGCGCCGGATCCTGGGCATGGAAGGAATTCATCTTGTCGTTCTGCACCAGCGAGATCGATTCACCGCCGCCGCCGACCGCGATCTCGACGCCGTCGAAGATCACCGAGCGCGCGGCAAGCGCAATCGCCTGCAGGCCGGAGGCGCACTGGCGGTCGATCGTGGTGCCGGCAACCGTCACCGGCAAGCCGGCGCGGAGCAGCGCCTTGCGCGCGATGTTGCCGCCGGTCGCGCCCTGCTGCATCGCCGCGCCCATCACCACGTCCTCGATCTCCTTCGGATCGACCTTGGCGCGCGCCACCGCTTCGCCGATCGCGTGCCCGAGCAAGGTCGCGCCCTCGGTGACGTTGAGCGCGCCGCGATAGGCCTTGCCGATCGGCGTGCGGGCGGTGGAGACGATAACGGCGTCGGTCATGAGCGAGATCCTGATGCAGTCTGTTGTTGCGTGGATTGAGATGTCTCGGTTTGAGCAGTCTTGGGCTGCTGCTGGCGCAATTCGTGACGCGACAGCTTGCCGACCGGGGTGCGCGGCAATTCGTCGACGAACTCGACGGCCGCCGGCAGTTCGTGCTTACCGACCTTGCCGGTGAGGAATGCACGCAGCTCGTCGATCGAGAAGGTCTTCTCGCCGTCGCGCAGCTTGATGAAGGCCTTTGCCGCCTCACCGCGGTAATCGTCGGGAATGCCGATCACGATCACCTCCTGCACGGCAGGATGGGTGTAGATCGCCTGCTCGATCATCTGCGGATAGACGTTGAAGCCGCCGGAGATGATCATGTCCTTCTTGCGGTCGACCAGATAGAAATAGCCGTCGGCGTCCATGTAGCCGATGTCGCCGGTGAGGAAGCGGTCGCCGACGAAAGCCTCCGCGGTCTCCGCCGGCCTGTTCCAGTAGCCCTTGGTGACGTTCGGGCCGCGGATGCGGATCTCGCCGACCTCGCCGACCGGCATCACCCTGGTGGAATCCTCCAGCGACACGACGTCCATCTCGATGCCGGGCAGCATCAGCCCGATCGAGCCTGGTTTCTCCGGTCCCTCCTTGGGATGGCCGGTGCCGGGCGAGCAGGTCTCGGTCATGCCCCAGCCGCTCTTCAGCTTCATGCCGACGCGGCGCTCGAAGATCTTCGCGACCTCCACCGGCAGCGGCGCGCCGCCGGAGCCGGCGACCACCAGCGAAGAGAGATCGCGCTTGTCGAGATCGGGCAGCGAGGCGATCGCGATCCACATCGTCGGCACGCCGGGAAACACCGTTGCGCGCTTGACCTCGATGTCGCGCATCACGGCCTCGACGTCGAAGCGCTGGTGCAGCGAGATCAGATGGCCGCGCCGGATCGCCGACAGCAGGACGACGGTCAGCGCGTAGATGTGAAACAGCGGCAGCACGCAGATCACGCGCTCGATCGCATTGCGTTCGAGCCGCCCGGGCTTGCCCCAGACGTCGTAGATCGACACCGCCGCGGTGAGATTGCCATGGCTGAGCATGGCGCCCTTGGGCAGGCCCGTAGTGCCGCCGGTATATTGCAGCAGCGCGACGTCCTCGACGTCGACCGCCGGCCATTGCGACGGCCTGGTCGCGCCGTCGATGAACTGGCGATGGGTGATGATCGCGGGATTGTCGGGCAGCGCCGTTTGCGGCGTGCCGACCTTGCCCCAATTGTCGTCCTCGCAGACGATCAGACGATCGAGCAGACCCTTGGCGAGGAATTTCAGCGCGGTCGGCAACAGCGCCGACAAATTGCTGGTGACCAGCACCCGCGCGCCTGAATCGGACAGCTTGTGCGACAGCGCGATCTCGCCGTCGAGCGGCGACAGATGCACGACGCGGGCGCCGGCCTTCAGCGCACCGAAGAAATTGATCGGATGGTCGGGCGAATTGCCGAGGAACAGCGCGACCGACGTTCCCTTGCCGTAGCCGGCCCGCATGAAGGAAGCGGCGGCGGTCTCGACCAGGGCCTCCAGCTCGGCGTAGCTGATCGGCCGGTCGCGGAATTCGAGCACCGGGCGCGCGCCGAACTCGGCGGCGGCGCTCGACAGCAGGTCCGGCAGCGTGCCGCGCGTGATCTCGTCGCTCCACTGCACGCCCTTGGGATAATATTGTTCGCCGGGATAGGTCATGAAAACCAGACTCTGGAAACTGTCATTCCGTGGCACGCGCAGCGTGAACCTAAGATGCGCAATTTGCGCATCGGGGAATCTCGAGATTCCGGGTCTGCGCCTTACGGCGCATCCCGGAATGACACGTGGTTACAGTCGGCCAATCACGCCGCCTTCGACGGCGCGGCGAGCGAGGCGAAGGTCTTGCCCTCGTCGGCGAGCTTCTTGAGCAGCGGCGCCGGCTCGAGCGAGGGATCGTTGGTCTCCTTGGCGTAGAAGGCCAGGCGATCGGCGATGTGCTTGAGGCCGACGGTGTCGGCCCAGAACATCGGACCGCCGCGATAGATCGGCCAGCCATAGCCATAGAGCCAGACCACGTCGATATCCGACGGACGCGCCGCGATGCCCTCGGCGAGGATCTTCGCGCCTTCGTTGATCATCGGGTACATCATGCGCTCGAGGATCTCGTCGTCACTGACGACGCGCTTCTTGCGGCCGAGGCGCGCCAGCGTCTCGTCGATCAGCTTCTCGACCTCCGGATCGGGCAGCGCCGCGCGCGAGCCCGGCTCGTACTTGTAGTAGCCCTTGCCTGTCTTCTGGCCGAAGCGGCCGGCTTCGCACAGCGCGTCGGCGATCTCCGACTTGATGCCGCGGTCCTTGCGCGAGCGCCAGCCGATGTCGAGACCGGCGAGATCGCCCATCGCGAACGGGCCCATCGGCATGCCGAACTTGGTCACCACGGCGTCGACCTGTTGCGGCAGGGCGCCTTCGAACAGCAGCTTCTCGGACTGCTTGCCGCGCTGCGCCAGCATGCGGTTGCCGACGAAGCCGTCGCAGACGCCGACCACTGCCGGCACCTTGGCGATCTTGCGGGCGATCGAGACGGCCGTGACCAGCGCGTCCGGCGCGGTCTTGTCGGCGCGCACGATCTCGCACAGCTTCATGACGTTGGCCGGCGAGAAGAAGTGCATGCCGAGCACGTCCTGCGGACGCTTGGTCGACTTCGCGATCTCGTCGATGTTGAGATAGGAGGTGTTGGAGGCCAGCACCGCGCCCGGCTTGGCATACTGGTCGAGCTTGCCGAACACTTCCTTCTTCACCGCCATGGTCTCGAACACCGCCTCGATCACGAGATCGGCGTCGCCGACGTTCTCGATGCCGACGACACCGTTGATCAGCGCCATCCGCTTGGCGGGCGCGTCCGCCGGGATGCCGCCGCGCGCGGCGGTCGCCTCGTAGTTCTTCTGCATGATGCCCATGCCGCGCTTGAGCTGCTCCTCGCCGGTCTCGATCAGGGTGACCGGGATGCCGGCATTGGCGAACGACATCGCGATGCCGCCGCCCATGGTGCCGGCGCCGAGGATGGCGACGCGCGCCACGTTGCGGCCCTTGGTGCCGTCGGGGACACCGGAGATCTTGGCGGCTTCGCGCTCGGCGAAGAAGGCGTAGCGCTGTGCCTTGGACTGGTCGCCGTTCATCAGTTTGAGGAAGCCCTCGCGCTCCTTCTTCAGGCCCTCGTCGAACGGCAGGTCGATCGCGGCGCCGACGGCGTCGGCAGCGGCGAACGGCGCCTCGAGGCCGCGCGACTTCTTGGTCAGCGCAGCGACCGCATTGGTGAAGATCGAACGATCGGCCTTGGCCGCGGCGAGCTTGCTGTCGTCGTCGCGCAGCTTGCGCAGCGGACGCTTCTCGGCGACCACCTTGCGCGCGAATGCCTCACCGCCCGAAGCCGGTCCCTCGACGATCTCCTCGATCAGGCCGGCCTTCAGCGCCGCGTCCGCGCCGATCGGATCGCCGCCGACGATCATCTTGACCGCGAGCTCGGGACCGACCGCGCGCGGCAGGCGCTGGGTGCCGCCGGCGCCGGGCAGCAGGCCGAGCTTCACCTCGGGCAGACCGAGCTTGGCGTCCTTGGTGGCGACACGGTAGTGGCAGGCCAGCGCGACCTCGAGGCCGCCGCCGAGCGCGGTGCCGTGGATGGCGGCAACGATCGGCTTCGGCGAGCTCTCCATCAGGCTCAGCACTTCGGCGAGCCCGGGCGGCTTCGGCGGCTTGCCGAATTCGGTGATGTCGGCGCCGGCGATGAAGGTACGGCCGGCGCAGGTCAGCACGATGCCCTGGACCTGCGCATCATCGATCGCGCTCTTGATGCACTCGAAGATGCCGCCGCGCACCGCGGCGCTCAGCGCATTCACAGGCGGACTGTTAACCGTGACGACGGCAATATTGTCATGACGTTCGAGCTTGACGACTTCACTCACCGGGACTCTCCCTGGATGCTTGTTCTTGGACTTGTGTTGAGTAGCTGCACGACTTGCGTTGAGCCGCTACGATTAGACCAATTTCGCACTGCGAAATTTAATTCCACATCTTGACATGGAGGGTTATTTTGAAGCACGTGCCTTGTCAACGAGCATGACAAGGGCAGGGCAAGGATAGGGATGAAGCGCGCTAGCAAGAAAGCCGCGACCGATCGCAATTTCGTCGTCGCGCTTTCCCGCGGACTGGACGTCCTGCGCGCATTCCAACCCAATGACGGGCTGCTCGGCAATCAGGAGATTGCGGCCCGCACCAAGTTACCGAAGCCAACCATTTCCCGGCTGACCTACACGCTGACCAAGCTGGGATACCTTACACCTGTACCGAAGTTCGAGAAGTACCAACTCGCGCCGTCGGCGATGGCACTCGGCTACGCCGCGCTCGCCAATCTCGGCGTTCGGCATTTGTCCGAGCCCTATCGAGAAGAAGTGATGCGCGCGACCGGCGGAGCGGTCGCCGTCGGCGGCCGCGACCGCCACAGCATGATTTATTTCGGCCAGAGCCGGAACGGCCTGGCGCTCGGCGTACAACTCGACGTCGGCTCGCGGGTGCCGATCGCAACCACCGCGATGGGGCGTGCTTATATTTGGGCATTGCCGCCCGACGAGCGCGCGGCTTTACTGCGTGAGTTGCGGGACCACTACGGCAGCCGCTGGGCCAAGATGCGCGACGGCATCGAGCGCTCCGGCGAGACGGTCGCGAAGCACGGCTTCACGATGTCCGCAGGCGACTGGCAGAACGACGTCGCCGCAGTCGGCGTTGCATTGAGATTGAACGACGGAACCGGTCCTTACGCCTTCAATTGCGGCGCGCCGGCATTCCGCTTCACGGAAGACAGATTGCTCAACGACATTGGACCTCGTCTTGTCGCGATGGTAAGGAACATCGAGCAGGCGCTCGGTGGAATGGCGCCGCAATCCAAAAAAGAAGAACGCAAAAAGACCAGAGTAGGAGGGAAAGTTGCACGTTTGGCCGAGGGGATCAGATAGCCTCCATCACGTCCAGCGAAACGCATCGCAGGGCCGCTCGCACCGCTCGAAGACGGCGGGCGAGACGAGATGACGCAGGCACAGCTCGCGCAGGGGAATGATCCCCTGCTCGCGGTTCGCGACGTCAGCGTCGTGTTCGGCGGCATCATCGCACTGAACGGCGTGTCGTTCGACATGCGCCATGGACAGATCCTCGGGCTGATCGGGCCGAACGGCGCCGGCAAGACGACGCTGTTCAATTGCCTGTCGCGGCTCTATCAGCCGTCGTCGGGCGACATCCTGATGGAAGGCAAGAGCATCCTGTCGCGCCCGCCGCACCGGATCGCCGAGATCGGCATCGGCCGCACCTTCCAGAACGTCGCGCTGTTCCCCAACCTGTCCGTGATCGACAATGTGCGCGTCGGCGCGCATGCGCGCACCTCGAGCGACATCGTCAGCGACTCGCTGCGCCTCGCCTGGGTCCGCCGCGGCGAGACCGACATGAACAAGAAGGTGCACGACATCCTCGGCTATCTCGATCTCGAGGACGTCGCCCACACCGTGGTCTCGGGACTTCCGTTCGGCACCCAGAAGCGCGTCGAACTGGCGCGCGCCCTGGCCGCGGATCCGAAGATCCTGCTGCTCGACGAGCCGGCCGGCGGCCTCAATCACGAAGAAGTCTATGTGCTCGGCGACCTGATCCGCAAAATCCGCGACGACCGCAAGATCACCGTGCTGCTGGTCGAGCATCACATGGGTCTCGTGATGTCGATCGCCGACCACGTCGTCGCGCTCAATTTCGGCCGCAAGCTTGCCGAAGGCACGCCGGCCCAGGTCCAGGCCGACCCTGATGTCATCAAGGCCTATCTGGGGAGCAAGGACCAATGACCACGATGCTCAACGTCAAGGACCTGCGCGCCTATTACGGCCAGGTCCAGGCCCTGCACGGCCTCTCCTTTTCGCTCAACGAGGGCTCGCTGACCACGCTGCTCGGCGCCAACGGCGCCGGCAAGACCACCACACTGCGGGCGATCTGCAACATGGTGCGCTCCACCGGCGCGATCGAGTTCGAGGGCAAGCCGATCGGCACGCGCTCGACCGAAAACGTGGTCCGCCTCGGCATCGCCCATGTGCCGCAGGGCCGCGGCACCTTCACCAACATGACGGTGGAGGAAAACCTGCAGCTCGGCGCCATCAGCCGCCCGGACAAGAAGGCGATCGGCGCCGACATCGAACGGATGTACGAGCATTTCCCGGTGCTGAAGCAGCGCTACACCCAGCAGGCCGGCACGCTGTCCGGCGGCGAGCAGCAGATGCTCGCGGTGGCGCGCGCGCTGATGCTGCGGCCGCGCCTGATGCTGCTCGACGAGCCGTCGTTCGGCCTCGCGCCGCTGATCGTGCGCGACCTGTTCCGCATCCTCGGAAAGATCAATCGCGAGGAAAAGGTGACCATCCTGGTGGTCGAGCAGAATGCGCAGCTCGCGCTCGAGCTCGCCGACCAGGCCTACGTGATCGAAACCGGACGGATCGTGATGTCGGGCAATGCCAAGGACATCGCGAACAACGAAGACGTCCGCAAATCCTATCTCGGCTACTGAGGGAGCTGGCACAATGGAGCTTTTTGCCAACCAGGTCCTGGCCGGCATCGCCACCGGCGCGATCTATGCCTGCATGGCGCTCGCGGTGGTCATGATCTACCAGGCCATCGACCATCTGAATTTCGCCCAGGGCGAAATGGCGATGTTCTCGACCTTCGTGTCCTGGCAGCTGATGCAATGGGGCGTGCCATATTGGGGCGCCTTCGTGCTCACCGTCGCCTTTTCGTTCGCCGCCGGCATCGTCATCGAGCGGTTGCTGTTCAAGCCGCTGGCGAAGGCGCCGATCCTGACCAACGTCGCCGGCTTCATCGCGCTCTACGCGATCATCAACTCGGTCGCCGGCCTGATCTGGGACTTCACCATCAAGCAGTATCCAACGCCGTTCGGTTCCTCACCGTTCCTCGGCAGCCAGCTGATCTCGACCCACCAGGCCGGCATGATCGGCATCACGCTGTTGATGCTGCTCCTGCTGTTCTTCTTCTTCCGCTTCACCCGGGTCGGTCTTGCGATGCGCGCCGCCGCATCGCTGCCGGAATCGGCCCGGCTGGTCGGCATCAACACCTCGTGGATGATCGCGCTGGGCTGGGGCATGGCCGCCTCGATCGGCTCGATCGCCGGCATGATGATCGCACCTGTGGTGTTCCTCGAGCCGAACATGATGCTCGGCGTGCTGATCTATGGATTTGCCGCAGCCGTGCTCGGCGGCCTGTCGAGCCCGTTCGGCGCCGTCATGGGCGGCTTCCTGGTCGGCGTCTTCGAGAACCTCGTCGGCACCTACATCCCCGGCGTCGGCAATGAACTGAAACTTCCGATCGCGCTTGCGCTGATCATCGTCGTCCTGGTCGTGAAACCGGCAGGCCTGTTCGGCCGCGCCATCGTGAAGCGAGTTTGATCATGAGCGCCGCTGAAGAAGTCGAAGTCGTCACCGAAGGCCAGGCCGTCGAGGCCGTTCCCAAGCGCGCCATGACGCTGGGCTACGGCACCTCGCTCGTCGTGCTCGCCGCGCTGATCCTGATCCCGCTGTTCGTCAAGAACTTCATCATCTTCCAGATGACGATGCTTCTGATCTACGGCCTCGCGGTGCTGGCGCTCAACATCCTGACCGGTGGCTCCGGCCAGTTCTCGCTCGGCCAGAGCGCGTTCTACGCCGTCGGCGCCTACACCTCGGCGATCCTGATGGAGCATGCGGGCATGAACTATGCCCTCACGCTGCCGATCGCCGGCATCGTCTGCTTCGGCTTCGGCTTCCTGTTCGGCCAGCCGGCGCTGCGGCTTTCCGGCGTCTATCTGGCGCTCGCGACCTTTGCGCTCGCCACCGCGATGCCGCAGCTTCTGAAGCTGGGCTATTTCGAGCACTGGACCGGCGGCGTGCAGGGCCTCGTGGTCACCAAGCCGGATGCGCCGTTCGGCCTGCCGATGGGGCAGGACATGTGGCTGTATTACTTCACGCTGGTGGTCACGATCGCGATCTATATCGCTTCGGTGAACCTGCTGCGCTCGCGCTCCGGCCGCGCCTTCATGGCGATCCGCGACAACGAGATCGCGGCTTCCGCGATGGGCGTCGACGTCGCGCTGTACAAGACGCTGGCGTTCGGCGTCTCGGCCGGCATCACCGGCGTTGCCGGCGGTCTCGGCGCCATCGCGGTGCAGTTCGTGGCGCCCGACGGCTACACCATCCAGCTCGCGATCTCGCTGTTCCTCGGCATGGTGGTCGGCGGCGTCGGCTGGTTGCCCGGCTCGATCGTCGGCTCCGCCTTCATCATCTTCGTGCCCAACATCGCCGAAGGTATTTCGAAGGGCCTTTCGGGCGCGGTGTTCGGCGTGCTGCTGTTCCTCGTCATCTTCCTCGTGCCGCACGGCGCCAGGCAGGTTGCGATCGTTGCCCAGCAACTGGCCGCAAAGTTCAAGAAAAACTGACAGCCTATAGAAGCAAACCAGGAGATATTATGCTTTCTACCGTTCGGATCGCCGCGATTTCCGCGGCGATCGTCGCTGTTGCCGCGACGTCCACTGCCGCATTCGCCCAAAAGAAATACGACACCGGCGCAAGCGATACCGAGATCAAGGTCGGCAACATCATCCCCTATTCGGGACCAGCCTCCGCCTACGGCGTGATCGGCAAGACCGAAGAAGCCTACTTCAAGATGATCAACGATCGCGGCGGCATCAACGGCCGCAAGGTCAATTTCGTCAGCTATGACGACGCCTACTCGCCGCCGAAGGCGGTCGAGCAGGTGCGCAAGCTGGTCGAGAGCGACGAGGTATTGCTCGTCTTCAACCCGCTCGGCACCCCGTCCAACACCGCGATCCAGAAATACCTGAATTCCAAGAAGATCCCGCAGCTGTTCGTCGCGACCGGCGCCACCAAGTGGAACGACCCGAAGAACTTCCCGTGGACCATGGGCTGGCAGCCGAGCTACCAGAGCGAAGCGCAGATCTACGCCAAGTGGCTGATGAAGGAGAAGCCCGACGCCAAGATCGCGATCCTCTATCAGAACGACGATTTCGGCAAAGACTACCTCAAGGGCACCAAGGACGGCTTTGGCGCCAAGGCGGCCTCCAGCATCATCATGGAGGAGAGCTATGAGATTTCGGAGCCGTCGATCGACGGCCACATCGTCAAGATCAAGGCCGCCAATCCCGACGTGCTGCTGATCTACACCACGCCGAAGTTCGGCGCGCAGACCATCAAGAAGACCGCCGAGCTCGGCTGGAAGCCGCTGCAGATCATCACCAACGTGTCGGCCTCGGTCGGCAGCGTGATGCAGCCGGCGGGCTTCGACAACGCGCAGGGCGTGCTGTCGGCGGCCTACGCCAAGGACGGCGCCGACACGCAGTGGAACAACGACCCCGGCATGAAGAAGTGGGCCGAGTTTCTCGACAAGTACATGCCGGGCGCCGACAAGACCGACGGCGGCTATGTGTACGGCTATGGCGCCGCACAGACGCTCGCCAAGGTGCTCGAAATGTGCGGCGACGATCTCACCCGCGCCAACGTCATGAAGCAGGCGGCGAGCCTGAAGGACTTTACGCCCGACACCCTGCTGCCCGGCGTCAAGATCAACACCTCGGCCACCGACTTCGCCCCGATCGCCCAGCTGCAGATGCAGCGTTTCAAGGGGCAGAAGTGGGAGCTGTTCGGTGACATCATTTCCGGCGACGTCCCCTCCGAGTGACGTTGCACTGCGGGAATAAAACAACAGCCTCCGCGATATCCGTCGCGGGGGCTTTTTGTTGACGCCCCGCGCCGATGGTATTGAATACTCCAAACAAAGAACCCGAGGTGGGGAAACCATGACTGCCGCACGTCCGTCCCTGACGGCGCTGTTGTCCGCATTCGCTCTGATCCTGACGAGCTGCAATGTCGCGCTGGCGCAGAAGAAATACGACACCGGGGCCAGCGACACCGAGATCAAGATCGGCAACACCATGCCCTACAGCGGCCCCGCCTCGGCCTATGGCACGATCGGCAAGACCGAGGCCGCCTACTTCAGGATGATCAACGATGCCGGCGGCGTCCACGGCCGCAAGATCAAGTTCATCTCCTACGATGACGGCTACTCGCCGCCCAAGACGGTGGAGCAGGCGCGCAAGCTGGTCGAGAACGACGAAGTGCTGCTGCTGTTCGGCTCGGTCGGGACCGCGACCAATGCGGCGATCCGGAAATACATGAACGAGAAGCAGGTGCCGCAGCTGTTCATCGCCTCCGGCGCCTCGAAGTGGAACGACCCGAAAGATTATCCGTGGACCATGGGCTGGCAGCCGTCCTACCAGGACGAGGCGCGGGTCTACGCAAAATACATCATGAAGCACAAGCCCGACGCCAAGGTCGCCGTGCTCTACCAGAACGACGATTTCGGCAAGGACTACCTCAAGGGCCTGAAGGACGCCTTCGGCGACAAGGCATCGATGATCGTCGCCGAGGAGGCCTACGAGACATCCGAGCCCACGATCGACAGCCACATCGTCAAGCTGAAGGCCACCGGTGCCGACACCTTCGTCAGCATCACGACGCCGAAATTCGCGGCACAGGCGATCAAGAAGGCCGCCGAGATCGCGTGGACGCCGTTGCAGATCGTCGCCAATGTCTCGGCGTCGGTCGGCGGCGTGATGCAGCCGGCGGGCTTCGAGAATTCGCAGGGTATCCTGTCGGCATCCTATCTCAAGGACGGCGCCGATCCGCAGTGGGACAAGGATCCCGGCATGGAGAAATTCCTCGCCTTCCTCAAGAAGAATTATCCCGACGCCAACAAGCTCGACGGCGCCACCTCGTTCGGCTACGCCGCCGCACAGACCATGGTGAAGGTGCTGGAGATGTGCGGTGACGACCTCACCCGCGCCAATGTCATGAAGCAGGCCGCAAGCCTGAAGGATTTCGTCCCCGGCACGCTGCTGCCGGGCATCAGCATCAACACCTCGGCCACCGATTTCGCACCGATCAAGCAACTGCGCCTGATGCGGTTCAATGGCGAAAAGTGGGAGCTGTTCGGGGACATCATTTCGAGCAATCTGAGCAACTGATCGTCACGTCGGTCTGTTCGATCCGCGCGCTCAACTCAACGGCGTCGCTTTACTCGACCGCAATCTCCGCGGTTGGCCCCACGCACACGCGAACGCGTTGGCGGATTTTTGAGCAGCGGCCCGCCTTGAGGGTGGTCGACTAAAGACGCAGCCCCTGCGGCAATGCCGCAGGGGCTTTTCATTGAGACACCCCAGGTAAGATGATAGTTTTTACGACCAATAATGAGCCCTCGAAACAGGGGCCGCGACACATCATCGGCAATCAGGGAGAGAAACGGCATGTCTGCAATACGACAATTGACGGCATTTGCTGCTGCGCTTGCGCTCGTCGCCGCATCCGGCAGCGCTGCGCTTGCCCAGAAGAAATACGACACCGGCGCCTCCGACACCGAGATCAAGATCGGCAACATCATGCCCTATAGCGGAGCGGCCTCAGCCTATGGCGTGATCGGCAAGACCGAGGAGGCCTATTTCCGCAAGATCAACGCCGAGGGCGGCATCAACGGCCGCAAGATCACCTTCATCAGCTACGACGACGCTTACACTCCGCCGAAGACGGTCGAGCAGGCGCGCAAGCTGGTCGAGAGCGACGAGGTACTGCTGATCTTCAATTCGCTCGGCACGCCACCGAACTCGGCGATCCAAAAATACATGAACCAGAAGAAGGTGCCGCAACTGTTCGTCGCCACCGGCGCCACCAAGTGGAACGACCCGCAGAATTTCCCCTGGACGATGGGCTGGCAGCCCAACTACCAGAGCGAGTCCATCATCTATGCGAAGTACATCCTGAAGAACAAGCCGGACGCCAAAATCGCGGTGCTCTACCAGAACGACGACTACGGCAAGGACTATCTGAAGGGATTCAAGGACGGGCTCGGCGCCAAGGCCGCGTCGATGATCGTCGCCGAGGACAGCTATGAGGTGACGGAGCCGACCATCGACTCCCACATCGTCAGGCTCAAGGCCTCCGGCGCCGACGTATTCTTCAACATCACGACGCCGAAGTTCGCCGCGCAGGCGATCAAGAAGAATGCCGAGCTCGGCTGGAAGCCGCTGCACTTCCTCAACAACGTCTCCGGATCGATCGGCAGCGTGATCAAGCCCGCGGGCTTCGAGAACGCCCAGGACATCGTCTCGTCGCAATATTTCAAGGATCCGACCGACGCGCAGTGGAAGACCGACAAGGCGATGATTGCCTGGAACGAATTCCTCGATAAGTACTATCCGGAAGCGAACCGGGCCGATGCCTCCGTGATGTACGCCTATATCGTCTCGCAGGGCCTGGTCCACGTGCTCAAGGCCTGCGGCGACAATCTGACCCGCGAGAACATCATGAAGCAGGCGGCCAGCATTCGCGATTACGAGCCCGGCGGCCTGCTGCCCGGCGTCAAGGTCAACACCTCGGCGACCGATTTCGCGCCGCTTTCGCAACTGCAATTGATCCGCTTCAAGGGCGAGACCTGGGAGCGCTTCGGCGAAGTCTTGAGCGCCGACGTCGGCGGTTAGGCCGGGAAGGTCGACCAAAGATACCGCCCCTGCGGCGTTTGCCGCAGGGGCTTCTCATTGAGGCGAACCGCCTAAAATGATAATCACTGCAGCCAAATAAAGAGCTCTCCAAGCAAGAGGCCGAGACACATGACAAACAGGGAGAGAGACATAGATGTCCGCTACCAAAAAACTTGCGGTCCTCGGGGCCGCGCTCGCGCTCGTCGCGACATCCGGCAGCGCTGCGCTTGCCCAGAAGAAATACGACACCGGCGCCAGCGATACCGAGATCAAGATCGGCAACATCATGCCCTACAGCGGCCCGGCGTCCGCCTATGGCGTCATCGGCCGCACCGAGGCCGCCTATTTCAAGAAGGTCAACGACGCCGGCGGCATCAATGGCCGCAAGATCAACTTCATCTCCTACGATGACGCCTACTCGCCGCCGAAGGCCGTGGAACAGGCCCGCAAGCTGGTCGAGAGCGACGAGGTGCTGCTGATCTTCAACTCGCTCGGCACGCCGTCGAACTCGGCGATCCAGAAATACATGAACTCCAAGAAGGTGCCGCAGCTGTTCGTCGCCACCGGCGCCACCAAGTGGAACGACCCGAAGGACTTTCCCTGGACCATGGGCTGGCAGCCCAACTACCAGAGCGAGACCCAGATCTACGCAAAATACATCCTGAAGAACATGCCGAACGCCAAGATCGCGGTGCTCTACCAGAATGACGATTACGGCAAGGACTACCTGAAGGGCCTGAAGGACGGGCTCGGCCAGAAGGCCGCCAGCATGATCGTCGCCGAAGAAAGCTTCGAGACGTCCCAACCGACCATCGACAGCAACATCGTCAAGCTGAAGGCGAGCAACGCCGACGTCTTCATCGACATCGCGACGCCGAAATTCGCGGCCCAGGCGATCAAGAAGGTCGCCGAGATCGGCTGGAAGCCGACCCACTTCCTCAACAACGTGTCGGCATCGGTCGGCAGCGTGATCAAACCGGCCGGCTTCGAGAACGCACAGGATATCATCTCCGCCGCCTACCTGAAGGACGCTTCCGACAAGCAATGGGACAATGACCCCGGCATGAAGGAGTTCTACGCCTTCATGGCCAAGGACTTCCCCGAAGGCGACAAGCTCGACGGCGGCACCGTGGTCGGCTTCGGCGTGGCGCAGACGCTGGTCCAGGTGCTGAAGCAGTGCGGCGACAACCTCACCCGCGAGAACATCATGAAGCAGGCCGCAAGCCTGAAGGACTTCCGCACCGAGGTGCTGCTGCCTGGCGTCAAGATCAACACCGCGGCGAACGATTTCGCGCCGATCAGCCAGCTGCAGCTGATGAAGTTCAAGGGCGAGAAATGGGAACTGTTCGGCGAGGTCATCAGCGCCGACGTCGGCGGCTGATCTCCCGCCGCCCCTCGACCGGGAAAGGCCCCCTGCGATACCCTCGCAGGGGGCTTTTTGTTGGCGCATTTCCGGGCGAAGCGGGTACCGATTCGCGCGAAGAAAACGCGTCGGAAACCGGAATTTAAAGCCATGGCCTGCTCGCAGGCCGGCCCGGGCAATGCCCGCTTACACTTTGCCCGGCAATACGCTAGGTAAACCGGCAAGAACCCCGACAAGAAACCGACGCCCTCGCGCGGCGGCAACAACAAGGAGATTTCGGGAAATGCCGATGCCGATCCGACACCGTGTCGCAACCGCCCTGCTCGGCCTCGCCGTCGCCGCCGCGACCGGCAATGCTGCATGGGCGCAGAAGAAATACGACACCGGTGCGAGCGACACCGAGATCAAGATCGGCAACATCGTGCCCTATAGCGGCCCGGCGTCGGCCTATGGCGTGGTCGGCAAGGCGATGGCCGCGGTGTTCAAGAAGGTCAACGACGACGGCGGCATCAACGGGCGCAAGATCACTTTCGTCTCCTATGACGACGCCTACTCGCCGCCGAAGGCCGTCGAGCAGGCCCGCAAGCTGGTCGAGAGCGACGAGGTGCTGTTCCTGTTCGGCACGCTCGGCACCGCCTCCAACACCGCGATCCAGAAATATCTCAACGCCAAGAAGGTGCCGCAGCTGTTCGTCGCCACCGGCGCGACCAAGTGGAACGATCCGAAGGCCTTCCCTTGGACCATGGGCTGGCTGCCCAGCTACCAGAGCGAGTCGCGGATCTACGCGAAATATCTGCTCAAGGAAAAGCCCGCCACCAAGGTCGCGGTGCTCTACCAGAACGACGACATGGGCAAGGACTACCTCAAGGGCCTGGAAGACGGCTTCGCCAGCGATCCCGCGCGCGTCGTCGCCAAGGAGAGCTATGAAGTCGCCGAGCCGACGATCGATTCCCATGTGGTGCGGCTGAAATCCTCCAATCCCGACGTCATCGTCTTCTTCACCACGCCGAAATTCGGCGCCCAGGCGATCAAGAAGCTCGGCGAGATGAACTGGAAGCCGGTGACCATCGTCTCCAACGTCTCGGCCTCCACCGCGACCGTGATGCGTCCGGCCGGCCTCGACAATGCGCAGGGCGTGATCTCGGCCGCCTACGCCAAGGACGCCAGCGATCCGCAGTGGAAGGATGACGCCGGCATGAAGGCGTTCGACGAACTGCTCGCCAAATACATGCCTGACACCAACCGCGTCGATGCCTCGGCGATGACCGGCTACAACATGGCGACCACGATGGTCGAGGTGCTGCGCCGCTGCGGTGACGACCTCACCCGCGCCAATGTGATGAAGCAGGCGGCGAGCCTGAAGCAATTCGCGCAGGGCGGCCTGCTGCCCGGCGTGACGCTGTCGACCGGGCCTGCCGACTTCCAGCCGATCGAACAGCTCCAGCTGATGCAGTTCAAGGGCGAGCGCTGGCAATTGTTCGGCGACGTCATCAGCGGCGAAGTCGGCGGACACTGACCGCGTTACATAAGGCACAACCATGACCGACCGTCGTCCTTTCCTGCGTTCGATCTTCGATGCCGCTGTGGCGGCTGCGCATCCCGACGTCGTGCTGGCGTCGCGGCTGCGGCCGGTGCCGAAGGGACGGGTGATCTGTCTCTGCGCAGGCAAGGGCGCCGCGGCGATGGCCGCGGCGGCCGAGCGGCATTATCTCGACGCGCTCGAGCTCGATCCGTCGCGGCTGGTCGGCATCGCCACCACCCGCCACGGCCATGGCGTGCCGACCCGCCGCATCAAGGTGGTCGAGGCCGGCCACCCGGTGCCCGACGAGGCCGGGCTCAAGGCGGCGGACGACACGCTGCGGCTCGCCGCGACCGCGACCCCGGACGATCTCCTGCTGGTGCTGCTGACCGGCGGCGGTTCGGCGAACTGGATCGCGCCGGTCGACGGCGTGAGCTTTACCCAGAAGCAGCAGGTCAACCGCGCACTGCTGCGCTCCGGCGCGCCGATCGGCGAGATGAACACCGTGCGCAAGCATCTCTCGCGCATCAAGGGCGGACGGCTGGCGCGCGCCGGCCAGCACGCGGCCGAGATCGTCACGCTGGCGATATCGGACGTGCCGCATGACGATCCCTCCGCGATCGCCTCCGGGCCGACGGTGCCGGATCCGACCACGCTGGCGGACGCCCGCGCACTGGTCGCCAAATACAATCTCTCCATCGACGACGCGGTCCGCCGCGCGCTCGACGATCCCGCGAACGAAAGCTGCAAGCCCGGCGATGCCGCCTTCGCGCGGGCGACATTCGAACTGCTGGCAAAGCCGAAGGCCTCGATCGACGCCGCGGTGAAGGTCGCGCGGGACGCCGGCTACGAGACCATCGCGCTCGGCGCCGATCTCGAAGGCGAGGCCCGCGAGATCGCGGCCGAGCATGCGCGGCTGGCGCTGAAGGCGCGCAGCGAAGGCAAGCGCGTTGCGATCATCTCCGGCGGCGAGCTGACGGTGACGGTGCGCGGCGATGGCCGCGGCGGCCCCAACCAGGAATACGCGCTGGCGCTGGCCGGCCTGCTGAAGGATACACCCGACGTCTCGGCACTGGCCGCCGATACCGACGGCGCCGACGGCGGCGCTGGCAGCGCGACCGACCCGGCCGGCGCCGTGATCGACCAGGCGACATTCGCGAAGATGAAATCGATCGGCCTCGATCCGAAGGCCTATCTCGAGAACAACGATGCGACGGGGTTCTTCGCCCAGACCGGGGATTTGTTGCTGACCGGACCGACGCTGACCAACGTCAATGACGTGCGGGTGATTTTGGTGGATTAGGCCGTATCCTTGACGGACCCAAGGCCAGTCTCGGGCTGCGCCCAAAGCTCCTGATAGTTACGAAACTTCGCAAGCGTCTCGTCATATCGCGTCGGCTCGAGCACCGGCAAAATGCGCTTCAACACTGAGTTGATTGGCGCGGAGGTGTGCCGAACGTATAAGTCGATCGGATCAAGCAAGTGCCTCAGGTGCAGCTTTGGATCATAGTTCAGCCCGCTGCTGCGAAACCATTTGTACCCGTTGGCGATTGCCCAGCTCACCATGTCGCGAAACACATAATGATAGAGGTGCAGGTCTAAGGCGACATCGTAGTCGAGACCTATGTACTCCGCATAGATCGCGTCACCATGTACCATGCATGCGGCAAACGCGACGATCCGCTCGTTCTGACGCCAGAGGAAGAAGCGGACCTTGTCCCCCATCCGCCGCCCCAAGTCGCAGAAGTATCGTTCCGTCAGCTTCTCGAAGTGCAGTTTCGAACGCTGATAGACTTGGAAATACAATGGATAGATCTGCGCGATCACCGGCGTCGCGTCGTTGACGACGTTCATCTCGACGGATGGAGAGGCCCGCGCTGTCGCCTCAAACTTCTTGCGAAGTTTCTTGCGGGTTGCGCTGTTGAGCGCATGATTCATATAGTCATCGAAATTGGCGTAATCGATGCAAAGCCTGATCATGGGCAGGCTGGGGATGCGGGTGAAGCCGTGAGCGATCAAGCAGTCGAGGATTGGTCGGTATCGCGCCGGAAACTCTTTGAGCACGATCAGCCGCGCCCCGAGCCTGCGAGCATGTATTGCAATCGTAGAGGCCAGCAGTTCCGCGCAGCCTCGATGGCAGGCCTCGTCCCCGTCAAGATGACCTTCCCCTGCGACGCACCCGACCATGAGCGCACGGGCGCGCATCAAACCTGGCCACATCCGGCGAATGGCGTCGATGAGTACGCCAAACCGCGGCCTCGCACCGGCCAGCAAATCCAGGTCCATTAGGAAGAATGGCTGTACAGCACAAACCTGATCAACCGCATCTTTGATGAGGAAATACCGGTAATCGAACTCGGGATGAAGGGTATCCTCGACCAACTCATAGTATCGATGATCCTTGCGCTCGCTCGCGAAGGCGAACTGCCAGCGCGGACAACGCTCCAAATCGTTCCGCACGATGACTTGGAGACGCGGCGGACATTGCATCGGCACGCGTCTCGTGAGGTCGCCGATTTGGCTCGTCAAGTGCGCTGTTGCAGCTTCCGGCACGATCTCACGCTCGCCACGGATCCCGGCCCTAGGCAGCATTTATCACGGCGCCAAAACAAAGCAGCTAACATATCCGTCAGAAACTAACTCGTTAGTCATTTGCGATTTGGCGTTGGAGCAGAACACTCCTGATACGACCCGCATGCGCGGACACTCGCCGTCCAGCGCGGCATCCGGGGAGCGGACTCATGGCAGCGGTGATTGGAGTCACGGGACTTGCATTTGAGGCGCGGATCGCTGCAGACCTGCATACGCAGGCGATCTGCAGTGGCGATGGCAGCACGCTCGCGGAGTCTCTCGCGTCGGCAATTGCTGAGGATTGCTACGGTCTTATCAGCTTTGGCGTCGCGGGCGGCCTTTCGCCCGACCTCCCGGCAGGCGCATGCGTCGTAGCATCGACGATCGTTTCGGAAACGATTCAGCTCTTCACTGATCGAGACTGGTCGCAAGCCTTGCTTCGACTCATCCCCGGTTCGATTTATGGCCCTATTGCTGGTGTGACCACGGTCGCCATGCATCCAGAAGCGAAGCGCTCGCTGCATATGAGTACAGGCGCGCTGGCGGTCGATAACGAATCCCATGTGGCGGCGAGTGTCGCTGCAGCGCGCGGCCTCCCTATGACTGCCGTCCGCGTGATCATGGATCCGGCCGGTCGGCAGCTTCCTGCCGCCGCCCTGTCCGCAGTGCGTGCAAACGGGACGATCGATCTCGCCGCGCTGGTCCGTGCGACAATGAAACAGCCGAGCGAGTTACCGATGCTGCTTCGGACCAGTCTCGACGCACTGTCCGGATTTGCGGCGCTGCTTCGCTGCCGTCAATTGCTTGGCCCTGGATTAGGGCTGCCTTCCTTGCAAGCAGAAGAGTCGGAGCCAAGCTCAAGTATCGTAGCGGACGATCGTATGATCGCCCTCTAGTCGCTTTTTTAGCCGAACGGGCTGCTATACCTGCCGACTGAATACGTGACCTCAACGCGCACTGAAAGTGAGGCCGGCGCGCTCCTTTAGACGCTTGCGCAAGGCCGGCCCCATCAGCGCGCCCGGCGTCCAGATGCCGCCCTCACCCTGCACGTCACGCACGACGCAGAGAGCGCTTTCGGTGATCATCTTGCTGGTCGAGCCATAGCCCGGATCGCGGTCGCCGGTGACAACGGCTTCGACCCGTCCGCCATCCGGCACCTCGCCCAGAAAGAAGATGTCGTAGAAGCCCCTCTCGCGCGCTTCCCGGGTCGGGCCTGCGCCGCGTTTGAGACCGCCGGTCCCGAACAAGGACACCACCGTGGCGAACGTCTCCGTCGTCACGCTCGCGATGTCCCCAAGTCCCGGCGCCACCATCATCTCGTCATAAACGAAGTCCCTGCCGTAGGGATGGCCCAACAGGAAGTTCGTGCGGTGCACGTTCTTGGTGTTGATCGGCGCCATCGGGAACGGCACGAGCCACGCGTGCATGCTTGTGTCATATTCGGGGACGAGGCCCGACGGCTGAGACGGCCCAGTGAAGCCCGGCGTCAACGCGAAGGGATCGGTCAGCAGCCGGATCAGGGCCGGGTCGCGCGCCGCGGCGGCCAGCGTCGCCTGAGCGCTCGCCGCGGTGCCGCCAGACATGCCACCCCTCACCTTGCGCAGACGGGCCTTCACCCGCCGCGCCGGGCGTCCGAATTTCTCGCGCGCCTTCTCCTGCAACGTAAGCACACCGAGATCGAACGGGATGGAATCGAAGCCACAGGAGAAGACGATGCGCGCGCCGGTCCGTTTTGCCTCTTCGTGATGGGCGTCGATCATAGCCCGCATCCAGCCCGGTTCGCCGCAAAGATCAACATAGGCCGTGCCGGTGGCCGCGCATGCCGCTACTAGCTCGGGACCGTGAAGCTGATAGGGCCCGACCGTGGTGACGACCACGGCCGCGCGCTCGCACATCGAACGCAGGCTGGCCGGCTCGGCGGCATCCGCCTTCACCAACGGCAAATCGTCCGGTGCGCCGATGTCGGCACGCACTTTCTGGAGTTTGTCGGTCGAGCGTCCCGCAATTGCCCAGGACGGAGCATCGTCGCCGCGATAGGATGTCGCCAGATATTCGGCGATGAGACCCCCGGTGTAACCCGTCGCGCCATAGACGATGAGGTCGAAGTCCCGCTTCACGGCGTTGATCCTCCTCGAGCCCCCGGAAGCGCTCCCTTCAGATCCGTTAGCAACGCTCGGTACGCTTCGCGGCCATTTGCGAGGGGCCGGGCAACATACGGGCCATCGCGCTTGACGGACGATACCACAATTGCCGCCCTTCGGCGCGCAACCTCCCGGCGATTTCCGGTCCCCCCTTGAGAGCCGTCGTGAGTACGGACGCTGGTCGGCGTGAGCCGAAGCAGACAGCCGGCACATTTGAGCGCCTGTGGCCGCTTGCAAACGCCCTCCGACGGCCTACCATGGATTGGGGAATTCGCGTGCAGGAGCGAAGCCATGGAACTCACCGTGGTGCCCATCGTCAAGCCGGATGAGACCAACTTCATCTTCGGCCAGTCGCATTTCATCAAGACCGTGGAAGACCTTCACGAAGCGCTGGTGGGCACGGTTCCGCGCATCCGCTTCGGGTTGGCTTTCTGCGAGGCCTCCGGCAAGCGGTTGGTGCGCTGCTCCGGTAACGACGACGCCTCGCTCGCCCTGGCACGCGACAACGCATTGGCGATCGGCGCCGGTCACACCTTCCTGATTTTCCTCGGCGACGGGTTCTTTCCCGTCAACGTGCTGCCGGCGGTGCGCGCAGTGCCGGAGGTCTGCCGCATCTTTTGCTCGACGGCGAATCCAACACAGGTGATCGTCGCGCAGACGGAGCTCGGGCGCGGCGTGCTCGGCGTGGTGGATGGCGCCTCGCCGCTGGGTGTCGAAACCGACGCCGACATTGCGTGGCGGAAGGATCTGCTGCGGAACATCGGCTACAAGCTTTAGACCGCGATGGTTCGCCGCCTGGCGGAGCCCGCATGCCGGATATGTATCAACCCAACGCGTCATTGCGAGCGGACGGGCCGTCGCGCTCTCTCAAAACTCCTGCGCGAGCTTCGCCAGCATCTCCAGCAGCGCGGCGTGGTTGGCCGGACCGAGCACCTCGATCAGCCGCGCCTCGTGCTTGTTGGCGACCAGCTTCTTGGCGCGCGCCAGCACGGCGCGGCCCTTGTCGGTCAGGACGAGGATGTGGGAACGGCGGTCGTTGGTGGAGCGCATCCGCGCGCAAAGGTCGCGGCTCTCCAGCGCGTCGAGCATCGCGACGAAATTCGGCCTGAGGATACCGAGCGTGTTGGCGATCTCGGTCTGGTTGCGGCCAGGATTCTTGTCGAGCAGGAGCAACACCGAGAACTGCGCCGGCGTCAGCTGCAGCGGCGCGACGCAGCGCAGGAAGTCCTCGAATACCCTGAGCTGCGCGCGCTTCAACGAATAGCCGAGCAATCCGGACAGTTCGCCCAATTGCAGCATGCTGTCGTCCCCGGCAGAATCGGCCGGTTCCCTGCGCAGGGCCCGCGACGAACGGAGGGCATCGGTGGCGGTCTTGGAAACAGTCATCGCTCCAGGCTCGCAATCCCGCTACAAGAATCCCGCACGACACTCGGGGACCTTGAGATTATATCTAATAATTGTTATGGACTATATCAAATGTCGGCAGCTTTCAACAGCCGATATCGGCCGACCTGACCGGCACGACCGGTTGAGGCGGTCCGACGCTTGAGGGGGAGCGCTCGGCCTTGAACACAACGATCATGCTGTTCCTGCTGCAGGACGGCATCACCAATGGCGCGATCTACGCACTGCTGGGGCTGGCCCTAGTGCTGGTGTTCGCGGTCACGCGGGTGATCCTGATCCCGCAGGGCGAATTCGTCACCTACGGCGCGCTGAGCTACGCCATGCTGGCGACCGGCCAGGTGCCCGGCACAGCGCGGCTTGCGGTCGCGATGGGCCTCGTCGCCTTCGCCCTCGACCTGTTCTTCGCCCGTAACGCGCTGCATGCGCGGCTGGTGATCCGCTCGGTCGCGCTCAACATCGCCTTTCCCGTCGCGCTGCTCGGTCTGATTTACGCGCTGGTCGGTCCCGGCACGCCGATCGCCGTCAACATCGCGCTCGCGCTCCTGATCGTGGCGGCGATCGGTTTGTTCCTCTACCGCATCGCGTTCCAGCCGATCGCGCACACTTCCGTGCTGGTGCTGCTGATCGCCTCGGTCGGCTGCCATCTGGCGCTGCAGGGCCTCGGCCTGGTGTTCTTCGGCGCCGAAGGCCTGCGCGCGCCTGCGCTGTCGAATGCCGCAGTAACCGCCGGCCCGCTGCGCTTCACCGGGCAGAGCCTTGCGGTCTACGGCCTAACGATCGGCTTCATCGTCGCCCTGTGGCTGTTCTTCGGCTACACCAAGACCGGCAAGGCGCTGCGCGCCACCGCGGTCAACCGCCTCGGCGCCCGCCTGGTCGGCATTCGCACCACGCTGTCCGGCCAGATCGCGTTCCTGCTCGCCTCCGTCATCGGCGCGATCTCCGGCATCCTGATCGTGCCGATCACCACGCTCTATTACGACACCGGTTTCCTGATCGGCCTGAAGGGCTTCATCGCCGCCATCATCGGCGGCCTGGTCAGCTATCCCCTGACCGCGGTCGCCGCCATCGTGGTCGGCATCGTCGAGGCCTTCTCATCGTTCTACGCCAGCAATTTCAAGGAAGTCATCGTGTTCACGCTGATCCTCCCCGTGCTCGTGTTGCGCTCCCTCGCGGCGCCCGAGGTCGAAGAAGAGAAGGATTGAGCGCGATGGCGCAGCGCCTTCCCCTCATCATCTTCGCGCTCGTGATGGCGGTGATTCCGCTTGTCCCCGGGCATCCCGCCGTTCTGGATCGTGCTGCTCGACAATATCGGCCTCGCCGCGCTGGTCGCGATGGGCCTCGTGCTGCTCACCGGCGTCGGCGGCCTGACCTCGTTCGGCCAGGCCGCGTTCTGCGGCTTCGGCGCCTACACCACGGCGGTGCTGACCACCGCCTACGGCGTCTCGCCCTGGCTGACGCTGCCGGCTTCGCTGTTGGTCAGCGGCATCGCCGCCGTGCTGCTCGGCATCGTCACGGTACGGCTATCCGGCCATTATCTGCCGCTCGGCACCATCGCCTGGGGCATCGGGCTGTTCTATCTGTTCAGCAAGCTCGAATTCCTCGGCCGCAACGACGGCATCTCCGGCATTCCCCCGCTGTCGATCGGCTCGTTCAAGATGCTGAGCCCGGATGCGATCTACTACGCGATCTGGGTCGCGGTGCTGCTGTCCGCGCTGCTGACCATGAACCTCTTGGACTCCCGCACCGGGCGCGCGATCCGCGCCTTGCGGCGCGGCCATGTTGCGGCGGAAGCGTTCGGCGTGCAGACGCCCCGCGCCAAGCTGTTGGTGTTCATCTATGCCGCGGTGCTGGCCGGCCTGTCCGGCTGGCTGTATGCGCATTTCCAGCGCGCCGCCAACCCAACGCCGTTCGGCGCGCAGGCCGGCATCGAGTATCTGTTCATCGCCGTGGTCGGCGGCGCGGGCTACGTCTGGGGCGGCGTGCTCGGCGCCGGCATCGTCGTGATCCTCAAGGAGGTGCTGCAGAGCTACCTGCCCTACATCTTCGGCGGCCAGAGCCAACTCGAGACCATCGTGTTCGGCATCATGCTGGTGCTGCTGCTGCAGCTCGCGCCTCAGGGCGTCTGGCCCTGGCTGATGTCGCGGCTGCCGTTCAAGCCCGCCCGCAAGACCCCGGACACGTCCGTGAAACTGGAGCACCGCGAACGAGCGCCAGGAACGTCTCCGATCCTTCTGCACATCGACAAGGCGCGCAAGCAGTTCGGCGGCGTGCTCGCGGTCAACGACGTCTCGTTCGACGTCAACGCCCGCGAGATCGTCGCGCTGATCGGCCCGAACGGCGCCGGCAAGAGCACGACCTTCAATTTGATCACCGGCGTCCTGACCGCAACCAGCGGCAAGATCTCAGTGCTCGGCAACGCGGTCGCGAACGCTCCGCCGCAGGAAGTGGTCAAGCTCGGCGTTTCCAGGACTTTTCAGCACGTCAAGCTGGTGCCCGACATGACCGTGCTGGAGAATGTCGCGATCGGCGCGCATCTGCGCGGCAATTCCGGCGCGATCTCCAGCATGCTGCGGCTCGACCGCGCTGATGAGGCGAGGCTGCTGGCGGAAGCCGCGCGGCAGATCGCGCGCGTCGGCCTGTCGGACCAGATCGACCAGCTCGCGGGCTCGCTGTCGCTCGGACAGCAGCGCATTGTCGAGATCGCCCGCGCGCTGTGCGTCGATCCGATGCTGCTGCTGCTCGATGAGCCGGCCGCCGGCCTGCGCCACATGGAGAAGCAGCGGCTGGCCGCGCTGCTCCGGCAATTGCGCGACGGCGGCATGTCGGTGCTGCTGGTCGAGCACGACATGGGGTTCGTGATGGATCTCGCCGACCGCATCGTGGTGCTGGATTTCGGCACCAAGATCGCCGAGGGCACGCCGGCCGCGATCAAGCGCAATCCCGACGTGATCAAGGCCTATCTCGGAGCCGCCGCATGAGTGCGCTTCTATCGGTGACCGACGTCCACATCTCCTACGGCAAGGTCGAGGCGGTGCGCGGCGTTTCGCTCGACGTCGCCCAGAACGAGATCGTCACCATCATCGGTGCCAACGGCGCCGGCAAGACCACCTTGCTCAACGCCATCATGGGCGTGCTGCCGCTGAAGGGGCGCACCAGCTTCGCCGGCGTCGACATGGCGCCGCTCGATATCGAGGACCGCGTCGCCACCGGCCTCAGCCTGGTGCCCGAGCATCGCGAATTGTTCGGCACCATGAATGTCGAGGACAATCTCGAGCTCGGCGCGTTCCGGATTGCGAAGGCCGTCGCGGCCGCCTCGCTGGAGCGGGTCTACACGCTGTTTCCGCGGCTCAAGGAGCGGCGCAAGCAGCTTGCCGGCACGCTGTCCGGCGGCGAGCAGCAGATGCTGGCGATGGGCCGCGCGCTGATGGGCGCGCCGAAGCTCCTGATGCTGGACGAGCCGAGCCTCGGCCTCGCTCCGATCATCGTCGCCGACATCTTCCGCATCGTCGGCGAGCTCCGCGCAGCCGGCGTCTCGGTGCTCCTGGTCGAGCAGAACGCCCAGGCCGCATTGCAGATCGCCGACCGCGCCTATGTCATGGAGCTCGGCGAATTCGTGCTGTCAGGCCCCGCGACGGAAATCGCCGCCAACAAGGGCGTCGCCGCGAGCTATCTCGGCTTCCAGCACGAAGGCGAGAGCGCGATTTAGGACGCGCAACTCCACCGCGGAGAGACCGTCACCCCACCTCGCCGCGCATTACATGCGCGGCGATCCTCCCCCTCCAGGGGAGGGTGAAGGCAGGTGCGCCTTCCGGGAAATGATTTCTGACCGCGCTTGCATTCGCGCAAGGATTGCGCTCCACTTCACCCTCCCCTGGAGGGGAGGGTCGATTGCGCGCGCGATGCGCAGCATCGCGGGTGCGATCGGGGTGGGGTGAAGCCACACAAATGGTCTCAACATCAATCCGCAGAGCCGCCGCGAAGAAGCTGCGCGCCAACACGACGCCGCATGAACGAATCCTGTGGCGCGCGCTGAGAGAGCTGCCAACGGACGGAACGCATTTTCGAAGGCAGGCACCGATTGGCCCTTACGTCGTCGATTTTTTCTGCCCGGCCAAGCGACTCATCGTCGAGCTGGACGGTGGACACCACAACGACGATGAAGTGGCGAAGCGCGATCGTGCGCGACAAGAGTGGCTGGAGCGGGAAGGATATCGCGTCGTCAGGTTCTGGAATTCGGAGGTCAGTGAGGATTTGAATGCCGTGCCCGAACGGATCTATGTCGAGCTCTATGGCGCTCGCGAAGCGGAAGCTGTGCCGCTGAAGCACTACCGACGGCGATAGACCACCACCCCACCCCGCTTCACATCGCTACTTGCGATGCGAAGCGACCCTCCCCCTCCAGGGGAGGGTAAGAAAAAGCCGGCCCCATCGGGACCGGCTTCTTCGTTTCAGAGATTGCGTCCAGCTCACATCGCCGGGACGTATTTGCCGTCCTTGACCGTCAGCAGGATGCGCGAACGGTCGTCGAGGCCGTAGCGATCCTTTTCGGTCCAGTTGTAGACGCCCTGGGTCGCGACGATCTCCTTCTCGGAGATGAAGGCCTTGCGGATCGCCTCGCGGAATTCCGGCGTGCCGGGCTTGGCGGTCTTCAGCGCCACCGGGATGATGCGCTTCATCACCTCGAAGGCATCGTACGAGTGGCCGGCGAACTGGCTGCGGCTGTTGGCGCCGTACTTGGCTTCATAGGCCGTGTTCAGCGCGAGGCCGGGCTTCTTGGTCAGCGCGCTGTCGGGCTGGGTTTCCGGCGACATGATCGGGCCGGCCGACATGATGACGCCTTCAGCGGCCGCACCGGCGATGCGGATGAAGTCCATGCTGGCGGCGCCGTGGGTCTGGTAGATCAGACCCTTGTAGCCGCGCTCGCGCAGCGCGGTCTGCGGCAGCGCCGCAGCGGTGCCGGAAGCACCGACCAGGATGGCGTCGGGATTGGCGGCGACGAGCTTCAGCACCTGGCCGGCGACCGAGGTATCCGGACGCGCGAAGCGCTCCTCGTCGGTCATGGTCAAGCCCATCGGCACGGCCTGCGCCTTGAAGTCGTTGACCCAGAGGTCGCCGTAGGAATCCGAATAGCCGATATAGCCGACGGTCTTGATGTTGTGCGCCTTCATGTGCTCGTAGAGCACCTTGCCCATGATCGGAATCGACTGCGGCAGGTCGACCGACCACTTCATGCGCGCCTCGTTGATCGGGAACGGCGCGAGGCCGAAATGCGGGATGCCGGCCTCGTTGGCGACCGTCGACACCGCGATCGACGGCGGCGTGGTGCAGGAGCCCATGATGATGTCGGCCTTGGACTCGGTGACGAAGCGCCGCGCGTTGGTGGTCGCGGCCGTCGGATCGCCGCCGTCGTCGAGCACGATCAGCTTCAGCGGTACGCCGCCGATCTCCTTCGGCACGAAATCGAGCGCGTTGCGCTCGGGAATGCCGAGCGCCGCGGCGGGCCCCGTGGTCGAGATCGAGATGCCGATGGTGATTTCATTGGTCTGCGCCAGTGCGGGCGCGCCCGGCAGCGCGATGGCTGCCGCGAGCACCGCGGCGGCGAGAGTGGCCTTCCTCATTCATTCCTCCCTGCAGTTAAGTTTTTTGGGTTTAAACCGGTTTTGCGGGCCAATTCAGCCCCTTCTTTAGAGCATGATCCGGAAAAGTGGAAACCGGTTTTCCGAGAGGATCATGCTCCGAAAGTCGAGTCATGAGGGGGTGCGAGTCAGCCCTTCATGAAGCGGTCAATAATCTCCTGCGGAAACGGCGCCGATTTCAGCTTGGCGGGATCGTCCGGGTGGCGGCCGACCAGCACCCTGGTCTCGAACGCCTCGATCGCCAACGCCTCGCCCTTGAACACGCGGTGCACCACCTCGAAGCTCGAGCGCTTGATGCTCTCGATCCGGCTCTCGATGGTAATCCAGTCGCCATGGGTCGATGGGATGTGAAATTTCGCCCGCGTGTCGACCATGGGAATGCCGACCAGGCCGTATTTGTGGACGAGGTCCTGCTTCGAATAGCCGGCGGCCTCGAACATGATCGAGGTCGAGTCGTCGAACATCGCGAAGTAGCGCGGGTAATAGACGATGTTGGCGGGGTCGCAATCGCCCCACTGGATCTGCACGTCGCGCCGATTGACGAACATGGTTTATCCTCGATCGAGCATGAGCGATCCGGAAGGGCGTTCATGCTCTTCCGGATCATGCTTCAGCGCGGCGCCATCCGGAGCGCGGCATCGAGCCGCACCACTTCGCCGTTCAGATAGGGGTTGTCGATCATGTGCAGCGCCAGCGAGGCGAACTCGTCGGCCTGGCCGAGCCGGCGCGGGAACGGGATCGC
The DNA here is from genome assembly GCF_054055815.1 of Bradyrhizobium sp. USDA 4503. NCBI lineage: Bacteria > Pseudomonadati > Pseudomonadota > Alphaproteobacteria > Hyphomicrobiales > Nitrobacteraceae > Bradyrhizobium > Bradyrhizobium sp. USDA 4503. The sequence continues at coordinate 6,474,381 of NZ_JBSRXS010000001.1, read as the reverse complement.
GGCGGCGAGCGAATCCTGCGCTTCCTGCGGCAGGCCGGCCAGCAGGGGCGTCATGAACAGGCCGGGCGCGATGGTCAGAACGCGGATGCCGAATTGCGCGAGCTCGCGCGCGATCGGCAGCGTCATCGCGACGATGCCGCCCTTCGATGCCGAATAGGCCGCCTGCCCGATCTGGCCGTCATAGGCCGCGACCGAGGCCGTTGAGATCACGACGCCGCGCTCGCCGGTTGCGAGCGGCTCGAGCTTGGCCATGTCAGCGGTCGCAAGCCGCAGCATGTTGAACGAGCCGATCAGATTGACCTTGATCACCTTGTCGAAGTCGCCCAGCGCCATCGGCCCCTCGCGACCGATCACGCGTTTTGCCACCCCAATGCCGGCACAGTTCACCAGCACGCGCGCGGGGCCGTGCGCCTTGGCGGCGGCGGCCACCGCGGCCTCGGCCGCCGCAGCATCGGCGACGTCGCAGACGACGGGAATGCCGCCGATCTCCGCCGCGACGCTCTCGGCGAGCTTGGCGTTGAGATCGCAGACCGCGACCTTGGCGCCCTGCGCGGCGAGACGGCGCGCGGTCGCAGCGCCCAATCCCGATGCACCGCCGGTGACGATGGCGGCCTGGTCCTTCAACTGCATGGCTTTCTCCTGTTCGAGAACTAGACTGACGTGATCACCGATGCCGGCGGCACCGGCGCATAAAGCGCTTCGATGATGTCCGTGCGATGCTCCAGCACCGCGCGCTGGTTGATCGAGCCCTTGTCGGTGACCTCGCCGCGATCGATCGACAGCGGCGTGTCGAGCAGGATCGCGCGCGCGATCCGGTTCGACGAGCCGGTGGCGCCGGCCAGGACGCGCGCGAAGCGCTCGCGGAAGGCCGTCCGCACCAGCGGATCATTGGCCGCGACGGCGATGTCGCCAGAGGCGAGCTGCGGATTGATCAGGCGGCAGCCGTCGAGATCGAGGATCACGATCGCGGCGAGCTCGTCGCGGTTGAGCCCCGCGATCACGACGTCGCGCACCAGCGGCGCGCAGGTGCCGACGAAGCGCGCCCGCAACGGTCCGACGCTGACCCAGGTGCCGCTCGCCAGCTTGAAATCCTCGGCGATGCGGCCGTCGAAATCGAAACCGGCATCAAGATCACCAGCGTCGGCAGGCTTCAGCGCGTCGCCGAACTTGTAAAAGCCCTCCTCGTCGAACGCCTTGGCGGTCAGCTCGGGCTGCCGCCAATAGCCCGGCGTCACGTTCGGGCCCTTGGCGCGGACCTCGAGCTTGCCGTTGTTCGGAACGAGCTTCGCGTCATTGCCCGACACCGGAAGCCCGACATGGCCGGAGCGGCTGGTATCCGGGCGCACCGACATGAAGAACGGCGAAGTCTCGGTGGCGCCGAGGCCGGTCAGCATGGGCACGCGATAGCCCTTCTCCTGCACGGCGAGCGCATCGAGGCTGTTCCAGACGAACGGCGACAGCGCGGCGCCCGAGAAGAACATCGCATGCAGCCGGTCGAAGAATTTTGCCCGCAGACCGGCGTCATCGCGCAGATAGGGCAGCAGCGATTCATAGCCCTTGGGCACGTTGAAATAGACCGTCGGCGAGATCTCGCGCAGGTTTCGCACCGTCTCCTCGATGCCGCCGGGCATCGGCTTGCCCTCATCGAGATACATCGAGCCGCCGTTATAGAGCGTCAGCCCGACATTGTGGTTGCCGCCAAAGGTGTGATTCCACGGCAACCAGTCGACGATCACAGGCGGCTCATCCTTGAGGAACGCCAGCGTCTCGCGCAGCATCACCTGGTTGGCGCAGATCATGCGCTGGGTATTGATGACGGCCTTGGGATTGCCGGTCGAGCCCGACGTCAGCAGAAATTTCGCGATCGTGTCCGGACCGATTGCCGCATGGGTCGCATCGAGGCGCGGGTCTTCCAGCGTCGCCAGGAGACCGGCAAGGCGCGTCACCTCACGGCCGGGCACGGTGCCGCGGCTCGCGGCGATCTCGACATCGGGTCCGATATTGGCACGCAGCGCGTCGGCGAACTTGTCGGCATCGTCGACAAAGATGAGGCCCGGCGTCAGGAGCTTGATGACGAAGCTGAGCTTGCCATAGTCGCGCGACACTAGCGAATAGGCCGGCGACACCGGGCAGAACGGAACGCCGGCATAGAGCGCGCCGAGCGCCATCAGGGCATGATCGATCGAATTGCCCGACAGGATCACGATCGGCCGCTCGGCCGACAATCCGCGCGCGATCAACGCGGAGGCGATGCGCCTGATAGCCTCGAGCAGTTGCGCGTAGGTGATTTGCCGCCAGCCGCCACCGGCGGCGCGCTCGGCCATGAACACGCGGTTCGGCCCGGCCTTCGCCCAGTGGTGCAAGCGATCGGTGAGGCGAACCGGAAAATCGGCGAGGCTGAGCTTCGGTCGGAGGTAGATGGTGCCGTCGTCGCGGCGCTCGACGGTGACGTCGGGATTGCCGAACGAGATCGGGCGCAGCGGATGCGCGCTCGCAGTGGTCGCAGACGGCGCGGCGCTCATGTCGGCTTCACCTTGGCGGTCTTGCGATCAAGAAACGCGCGGATGCGCTTCTTGGCTTCCTTGTCGCTCTGCGCCACCGTCGCCATCAGCGATTCCATCAACAGGCCGGTCTGCGGATTGGCCTCGGCAATCATCGGTAGCGCCTGCAACACAGCGAAGTTGGTCAGCGGCGCATTGGCGGCGACGCGCTCGGCAAGCTCCAGCGCCTTCGGCAGCGCGCCGTCGGCCTCGGTGAGATATTGCGAGAAGCCGTAGGCGGCGCCCTCGGTCGCCGAATAGACCCGCCCGGTCAGCATCATGTCCGCCATCCTGGGCACGCCGATCAGGCGCGGCAACCGCACCGATCCGCCGCCGCCGACGAAGATGCCGCGCTGGCCCTCGGGCAGCGCGAAATAGGCCGACGGCTCGGCGACCCGGATATGCGCGGCGCAAGCCAGCTCCAGCCCGCCGCCGATTACCGCGCCCTTCAGCGCGGCGATGACAGGCACGCGGCAATACTGGATGCGGTCGAACACGCGATGCCACATCTGGGAATGCACCAGGCCCTCGGTGGCGTCGCGCTCGGTCAGTTCGGAGAGGTCGAGGCCGGACGAGAAGTGGTCGCCGATGCCATGGATGACGACGGCGCCGACCGCATCCGGTATCGCGGAGAAGCAATCCCGCAGCGCCAGGATGATGCCGTCGTTCAGCGCATTGCGCTTGGCGGGACGGTTCAGCCCGACCGTCAGCACCGCCCCCCGCGTCTCGATCCTGAGCAGCGAAGCGTCTCCCCCGCCGGCAGCGTTTCCCATGGCGTTATTGTTTCCCGTTCAGAATAGTTATGTTTTATAACGATTAGCGGGAGAGTCAATATGGGCGCACATGGCTGGTGGCCGTCGCCGTTCGAGACGGCCGCTGCGCGGCCTCCTCAGGGTGACGGTGATGGAGTTGATACGCGCGGCTCCCTCCACCCGTCGTCCCTGCGAAAAGCGGGGACCCATAACCACAAACGGTTATTGCTGCGCGACGGCGGAACGACGAGTCCCGTTCACGGCACAGACCGCGGAGTATGGGTCCCTGCTTCGCAGGGACGACACCGAATGTGTGGCGGATCCCGGCGGGTGAGACGGCAAGTGTGCGAAGCTACAGCACCTGATGCACGTCGATCACGACGCGGTCGGCGTGGCGGGCGGCGGAGCCGACGAAGATGTGCTGCATCAGCCAGCGGTAGTTTTCGGCGCCGGTTTCGAATTTCGGCACGGTGCGGAAATAGATCAGCTTCGGGTCGACCGGCTCGCCGCGCTTCAGCTTCTGCAACAGCTCGACCGGCCCGAAGCGGATGCCCTTGTTCTCGACATAGACGACGGCGCCGTCGTCGGTCTCGAACGCATATTTCGCCTCCAGCTCGATCAGCTCATTGGGCCGGATGATCTGGAAGTCCGCACCGAACGCCAGCACCTTGCCGTTGACCTTCTCGCCCTTCACCTCGCCGCCGATGATCGGAATGATGCGGCGGACGCCGGTGCCGATGTCGCCGGCGGACGTCACCTCCGCGATCCGGGCGGTGATGGTGAAGACGTATCTGGTCTCAAGCTCGGGATTCATAGGCCTAACCAATCATGCGCTGCGGCAGCCAGGTCGCAAGCAGCGGGAACAGGATCAGGATCACCAGCCGGATCAGGTCGGTGATGACGAACGGCAGCACCCCGACAAAGATCGTCGACATGTTGACGTCCTTGATGACGCTCTTGATCACAAACACGTTCATACCGACCGGCGGATGGATCAGGCCGAGCTCGACCGTCATGACGATGATGATGCCGAACCAGATCGGATCGAAGCCGAGCGCGGTCACCACCGGAAACACGATCGGCACGGTGAGGATGACCATCGCCATCGCGTCCATCAGGCAGCCGAGCACCAGATACATCAGGAGGATCAGCGCCAGCACGCCATAGGGGCCGATGCCAAGCCCGGTGAGGAATTCAGTGACGTGCTGCGGCGTCTGGGTGATGGTGAGGAAATAGCCGAAGCAGAGCGCGCCGATCAGCACCGTGAACACGGCGGCCGCGGTGCGCGTCGCCTGCAGCAGCGATTGCAGGATGCCGTCCCTGGTCAGCTTGCCGCGGAGGATACCGATGATGAAGGCGCCCACCGCGCCGACCGCGCCGGCTTCGGTCGGGACAAAGAAGCCGCCATAGAGCCCGCCGATCACGAACAGGAACAGCAGCAGCGGCGACCAGACGTCGCGCAGCGCAACGAAGCGCTCGTGCCACGACGCCTTCTTTCCCGCCGGCAGGAAAGCGGGCCGCGTCACGCCGATGATGCCGATCGTGATCATATGCATCAGGATCGCGAGCAGGCCCGGCACCACGCCCGCGATGAACAGCTTGCCGATGTCCTGCTGGGTGATGATGCCGTAGACCGCGAGCACGGTGGACGGCGGCAGCATCGCTCCGAGCGTGCCGCCAACCGCGATCACGCCGGCGGCGAATGATTGCGGATAGCCGAAGCGGCGCATCTCGGGATAGGCGACGGCCGAGAAGGTCGCGGCGGTCGCGACCGACGAGCCGGAGATCGCGGCGAAGCCGCCGCAGGCGGCGATCGTCGCAATGCCGAGCCCACCCTTCCAATGGCCGACGAAGGTGTTGGCGGCGCGGAACAGCTCGCGGCTGATTCCCGAGACCGACACGAAGGCGCCCATCAGCAGGAACATCGGGATCACGCCGAAGGAATAATCCGTCACCGTGCGCATCGTGGTCTGGCCGACCAGCTTGAGCGCCGGCGCGAAGCCGGTGAGATAGCCAAAGCCGGTGATGCCGACGAGGCCCATCGCCATGCCGACGGGGACACGGAGCAGCATCAGCACGAACAGGCCGACAAAGCCGATGACGGCGACGGTCTCGGGACTGAGGTCGAGACTCATGGCCGTCTACTCCGCGGTCTTGATCTTGGCATCATGGATATCTTCCGGATGGAAGATCAGGCGGTAGGTGCGGATCGCGATCAGCAGCACCGCGGAGACGTCGCCGATCCACGACACCAGGAAGAACGGCCAGACCGGCACGCCGAGATCCATGGTGACGATATGGCTGTTCCTGGTGTCGATCACCTTGTCGACCAGCGTGTAGGTCTGCACGCTCACCACGAACAGCAGCACCAGCGTCGCGAAGATGTCGATCCAGCGCTGGTAGCGCGGCGAGGCATTGGCCCAGACCAGATCCACCGTAATGTGGGTACCGCGATAGCTCGTCGCCGCAATTCCCCAGAAGATCAGGATGCCGAGCAGGAACTGGCCGAAATTGTAGTAGTCGGGGATCGTCACCGCGAAGAATTTGCGCATGAACACCGCGGTGAAGGTGTTGAGCGCGACGACGCCAACGAAGAAGGCCGCGACCCATTCGATCGAATCGATGAAGCGATCCATGAAATTCTTGCGCGCCGGCTCGGGTGGGCCGGTGATCGCGCCGTCTTGGGAAACTTCGGCAGATTGCGTCATGCGTTGCTTCGATGAGCTCCCTCTCCCCCGCTCTTGCGGGGAGAGGGTTGGGGTGAGGGGCTGCTTCCACGAGTCGTGAATGCGGTGAGACCTGTACCCCCTCACCCGGATCGCATCTGACGATGCGATCCGACCTCTCCCCGCAAGCGGGGAGAGGTGAAGGGGAGCGGGATCAGATCCCCGCCTCGAACTTCTTCAGCGTGGCCTGCAGATCGGCGTCGATCTTTGCCGCATCGCCGCCGGCCTTTTTCACCGCCTCGGCCCAGCTGTCGCGCAGCGGCTTGACCGCCTTCTTCCACTCGGCGAGCTGATCCGAAGTCAGCGGATAGACCTCGTGGCCTTCCAGCGCCTTCATCTTGGTGCGGCCATTGGCTTCGAAATCGGTCCAGGGGTCGGTGACCTTGGAGGCCCATTCCGGCGTGCAGTGATCGTCGATCACCTTCTTCTGGGCAGCCGACATCGAATTATATTTGGCGAGGTTCATGTTGTAGGTGAACACCGTCGAATAGAGCGGCACGTCCATGTGGTACTTCACCACCTTGTCGATGCCGAACAGGAAGATCGAGCCCCAGGGGAAGGTGATCTCGTCGGCCACGCCGCGCTCGATCGCGTCGCGCGATTCCGGCGCGGAGGCCTGCACATTGGTGCCGCCGAACATCTTCACCATCTCGCCGATGGTGCTCTGCGCGGGACGCACCTTGACGCCGGAGAGGTCGCTCGGCAGCACGATCTTCTTCTTGCCGTGCAGCGCGCCCGGATCGTGGATGAAGGCGAAGCACAGCTTGGTGTCCTTCATCTCGGTCGGCGCATATTTGTGATACCACTCGTTCAGCGCCAGCGTGCCCTTCTTGCCGTCGGAGAAGGTGAACGGAAGCTGGCCGGCGGCCGCGATCGGGAAACGGCCGGGCTGATAGCCAGGATTGACATAGGTGACGTCGGCGATGCCGTCGCGCGCCATGTCGTAATGGTCGAACGCCTTGCCGAGTTGCTCGGACGGAAACACGGTGACCTTGATGGTGCCGCCCGATGCCTTCTCGATGTCGGCGGCCCAGGCCTGGGTCGCGGGCACCAGCGGATGCGCCGGCGGCACCCATAGCGACACCTTGAGATTGACGGTCTTGTCCTGCGCGACGGCAGGTCCCGCGGCCGGCACGATGGCGGCGGCCATCAACACCGCCAACATTGTCTTCCTCATCACGTCTCCTCCTCTCCAGGACGGGCTTCGTGCCCGGCTCATTACTTAACATGTTATCTAATTCGCGCGGATATTCAAGATGAAATCCGGCGGGCGGACGCCTCGTCGCACCCTCCGCCCGGTCCCGCGCCACCGCATCTTGCGCTGCGGCGAACGCGCGGGTCCCGCGCAAATCCGCCTTGCCAAAATCGTTATATGATATAGTTGCCTTGGCAAGTTGCCGGCGCGGGCACCGGCTAAAAGCCTATCCGATCGGGAGGACAAGGTATTGCGGACAAAAGTAGCAATCATTGGTGCAGGTCCGGCCGGACTGTTGCTTGGGCAACTACTTCATACTTTCGGCGTAGACAACATCATTCTTGAGCGGCAGACCCCGGACTATGTGCTGGGGCGGATTCGCGCCGGGCTGCTCGAGGAAGGCACCGTGTCGCTGCTCGAGAGCGTCGGCGCCGCTGCCCGGCTGCACCAGGAGGGCCTCGTCCATCACGGTCTCGAACTGGCGTTCGGCGGCGCACGGCACCGCATCGACCTGCATGGTTCGACCGGCAAGACCGTGACCATCTACGGCCAGACCGAGGTCACGCTCGACCTGATGAATGCCCGCAAGGCGGCCGGCCTGACCTCGATCTACTCGGCGGCCGACGTCAAGCCGCTTGATTTCGATACCGATCATCCGCGCGTCAGCTACGTCAAGGACGGCGTCACCCACGAGATCGCCTGCGACTTCATCGCCGGCTGCGACGGCTTCCACGGCATCAGCCGCGCCAGCATGCCGGCGTCGGCGATCACCAGCTACGAACGGGTGTATCCGTTCGGCTGGCTCGGCATCCTCTCGGAGACGCCGCCGGTCTCGCCGGAGCTGATCTACAACAACCACGAGCGCGGCTTTGCGCTGTGCACGATGCGCTCGTCCCACCGCAGCCGCTATTACGTGCAGTGCCCGCTCGACGATCATGTCGACCAATGGTCGGACGAGCGGTTCTGGGACGAATTGAAGCGGCGCCTCGACCAGAAGGCCGCCGACGAGATCGTCACCGGCCCCTCGATCGAAAAGAGCATCGCGCCGCTGCGCAGCTTCGTCGCCGAGCCGATGCGGTTCGGCCGCATGTTTCTGGCGGGCGACGCCTCGCACATCGTGCCGCCGACCGGTGCCAAGGGCCTCAACCTTGCCGCCAGCGACGTGCATTATCTGTCGCAGGCGCTGCGCGAATACTACGACGAGAAATCCTCCGCCGGCATCGATGCCTATTCGGGACGCGCGCTGGCGCGGGTCTGGAAGGCGGTGCGCTTCTCCTGGTGGATGACCTCGATGCTGCACAAATTCCCCGACGAGGGCGAATTCGCCGCGCGCATCCAGATCGCCGAGCTCGACTACCTCGTCAGCTCGAAGGCGGCGTCGACCTCGCTGGCGGAGAATTACGTGGGGCTGCCGTTCTGATCACCGACTGCCGGCTTCGTCATCCCGCGCAAAGGCTTCGCCGTTGTCTCGAGGTGCCGGCGCAGCGAGCCTCGAAGGATGCACGGCCGGCCGGTAGCCGTCGATCCTTCGAGACGGCGCTGCGCGCCTCCTCGGGATGACGGGACGTGATGCCTGGGCTTAGGCAGCCGCAACGGCCGGCTTCGGCATCAGCCAGGCCAGCACCAGCGCGATCAGCAACAGCGCCGGGATGTCGCCCAGCAAGTGACCGCGCTCGGCCTCGTCACTGATCGCCTGCACGGCCATGATGCCGCCATGCACGACGCTCGACCACACCGCGAACCAGATCAGGCTGCGGTGCCGCAGCGGATCGCGCGCGGCGAGCAACAGGAATACGCCCAGCGTCGCATAGATGCCGACGATCATCATCGGGTAATGCGAATGGCCGTGGCCCCAGGACCAGCCGGACGGCCAGAGCTGGAACAGCGGATAGACAGCGAAAATCGCGATCAGACCGACCGCGACGAGCGCAACGCGAAGGCAGGTCAGGCGGGTCTCGGCCGACATGGTCTCTCCTCACGCCATGGACGCGGCGCGGAGCATGTCACAAACTGCGGCCGGATGCGCGTGAACTGCGTCACGGTTGGGAAGCGGCCGCGATGCTGACATTGTATCCCGCACCCGGCGCGAGCGAGCTTCAAACAGCCGTGCAAATCCCGTTTAAAACTTTGTAGGCGGTGAAACCGTCATCGACATCGCGTTCAATGGCGTCAACCCAACGTCATATGCGAGCTTCAGATGACCACCGATACGCAAGTCGTGCCCGACAATCCCCAAGACGTCCCTCAAGGCTTCGAGCCGCTGTTCCGCAAGAGCCCGCTCACCGAGCCCTGGGAGCCGCTTTACCAGAAGAAGACCGAGCGTGCCGTCATCATCGGCCTGCGGCTGGCGAGGCCGCATACCAACGGCCGCGGCCTGATCCATGGCGGCCTGATCGCAGCCCTTGCCGACAACGCGATGGGCTATAGCTGCGGCCAGGCGACCGGCTGGACCACCTCGTTCGTGACGATCTCGCTCGCGGTCGATTTCGTAGGCTCCGCCAAGGTCGGGCAATGGCTCGCGATCGAGAGCGACGTGATCAAGACCGGCAGCACGATCTGCTTCGCGCAGAGCCTGATCAAGTCCGACGGGGTGACCATCGCGCGCGCCAACGGCACCTTCCGCGTGGTGCCGAAGAAGCCGCCGGTGAGCTAGTCGAAATACCAGTCGGTGACCTCGGTCACGAGATCGATGAAGGTCCGCACCTTGGCCGACAACAGCCGCGTCGTCGGATAGACGACGTGGATCGGCACAGCCGGCTGCTCGAACTCGGCGAGCACGATCTGGAGCCGCCGCGCCTTCAGCGATTCGGCCGCCTGGTAGGCCATCACCCGGGTCAGTCCGCCGTCCTGCTCGGCGTACTGGATGGCGGCGTCCGAGCTGTTGCTGGTGAAGCGCGGCGTAGGGGTGATGCGGACTTCGCGGCCATCCTCCATGAAGCGCCAATCCGGCGTCGCGGTCATGGCGCCGAACTGGATCGTGTCGTGGGCGGTGAGGTCCGCCGGCCGCTTCGGCCTGCCGCGAAGCTTGAGATAGCCGGCCGACGCCACCACGATGCGGCGCATCCGGCCGACATGCCGCGCCACCAGCGTCGAATCCGGCAGGTGCCCGAGCCTGACCGCGAGGTCGACGCCGTCCTCGACCAGATTGATCCTGCGGTCCGACAGCCGCAGGTCGACGCCGACGCCGGGATAGCGCTTCAGATAGGCGCTCACCACCGGGCTGACATGGAGCCGCCCGAAGCCGAACGGTGCCGAGATCACCAGCCGCCCCTCGGGGCGGGTGCGCTCGTTCTCCACCGCGTCCTCGGCCTCCTCGACATCGGCGAGGATCCGGCGCGCCCGCTCCAGATAGCGCGAGCCGGCGTCCGTCAGCGTCACCTGCCGCGTGGTCCGCTGCAGCAGCCGCGCGCCGAGCCGCTCCTCCAGCGCCGCGATCAGCCGCGTGATGGCGGACGGCGACAGGCCGAGCTTGCGGGCGGCGGGGGCGAACCCCTCGAGGTCCGCCACCGCGACGAAGGCCTGCATGGCGTCGATCCGGTCCATGGCACTATTGCATAATCGGCAACAGTGAAGTGTCAATGCACAAGATTGCTTACGATCTGGGAATGTCCATCTTGAGCGGCGAGGACAACCACTCAGGCGCCCGTCACGGGAGGCTCCGATGTCAGATGGTCACAGCTATGCGAGCGACGTCGCATTCAGTCCGGCGGTGAAGGCGATCCAGACCCGCAAGGGCTCACGCGCCACCTACGCCGAAGTCGAGGCACATGGCGGCTGGCGCAGCGAGATCGACGAGAACCTCGCCGGCTTCCTCGGCGAGGTGAACAGCTTCTATCTCGCGACCGCCTCGGCCGACGGCCAGCCCTACATCCAGCATCGCGGCGGACCGAAGGGTTTTATCAAGGTGCTCGACAAGCACACCATCGCGTTCGCCGACTACAGCGGCAATCGCCAGTTCATCACCCAGGGCAATCTCTCGGAGAATGCCAAGGCCTATATCTTCGTGATGGATTACGCGCACCGCCGCCGCGTCAAGCTGTGGGGCGAGGCGAAGGTGGTGGAGGACGATCCGGCGCTGACCCGCACGCTGATGCCGCAGGGCTACCGGGCGCGGCCCGAGCAGGTGATCCTGTTCAAGGTCACGGCGTGGGACACCAACTGCCCGCAGCACATTCCGCAAAAGTTCGACGCGGCCGATGTGGCGGCAGCGCTGGCCTCGCGCGACCAGCGCATCGCCGAGCTCGAGGCGGAGCTGGCCGCATTGAAGGGCCAGCCCGCTCCTGCCGCGCCGGCTTAGGCATGATCCGGAAAAGTGCGAAGCGGTTTTCCGAAAGGATCATGCCCCGAACTAAACCTAAAGCGCGATCGCGCTTTAGGCCGCCTGCTGCTGCAGCGGCGCCCAGGCGAATTCCGGATAGTATTGCCGCATCATCCGGCCGACATAGGCGGTGAGATTGTCGAACTTCTCGGTGCGCTCGCGCAGCGGCGAATCGAAGAACGGGGTGAGGATTCCCGCCAGCGCGCCGAACGCGGTGGCATCGGTGCCGCACGGCGCATCGCCCATCAGATACGGCTTGTCGCCGAGTTGCACAGACAGCGCGAACAGCGAGCGGATCGCGAGATCGACGTCTTCGTCCGGTCCGTGACGGCCAAGCCCGCTCAGCAGATAGTTCTCGGCAACGCGGAACTGGGCGTCCTCGCGCATCTTGTCGCGCATATGGTCGGGCGCGCCGTCGAAGAAATGCGCGGGCCCCTTGGCGAAATTGGTGTCGTCGACCCAGCGCGCGCCGACCAGCGCCCAGTAGACGTGATGCTCGATCATGCGCTCGAAGGCCCAGGCCTGGGCGCGCGCCTGCAGGCTGAGCGGCGCGTCGAAATCGAAGCCGTATTTGCCCTCGATATGGGCGCGGATGAAGGTCGAATCGGCGATCGTCTCGCCGTCGTCGACGATGAACGGCAGCTGGCCCTTGGGAGAGGCCGGCGGCATCGCCTTCTCCTTGCGATAGTCGAGCCCGGCCATCTTGAGCTGGACCTCGGTTTTGGTCACGAAGGGGCTAATTTCCGGCAAGCCGAAGCCCGTGCCAAAGCCAAAAAGCGTAATCATGTGAAGCTCCCGATCGCCTGTGGTCGTGAATTGAAGCTAGCCGTCCCCTGCTGCCAGCATGGTGTCAGCAGTAGTGGCATTCACTGTCGAACGGGCCGGCGGGTGCGAGGCGGCGAACCGCCCCGCGAACGCGCTTGACCAGCCGTGCCCGCCCGTAGGACCAGACCGTGCTGATCGACTGTGCGATCAGCGCGACCAGGGCCCAGCGCAGGTCGCCGGAGGTGGAGTAGACCGTGACCAGCTGTTCCAGCGCAAAGCCTTGCGCCTGCCGGAAACCGAGTTCGTCAAGATTCGTCATGGACAAATTCCCTTCACTTGAGGTGTTGTCCTGATATAGCCCCCACCTGCTGCCAACATGCTGTCAGCAGCAGCCGGACGGGACCCAGAAAAGCCTGCGCACCGAGAGACGACGAGACCCGTCAAGACACTCGTCAAGACGGCTGCCAAAACAGCTACCGAGACACTCGACAAGACACGTGCCAAGAGAGCGATCGAGAGAGTTGCCATGAGACGCGCCGACCGGCTGTTTCAGATCATCCAGGTGCTCCGACGCACCCGTAAGCCTTTGACTGCCGATGCAATCGCCGCCGAGCTCGAGACATCGAAGCGGACGATCTATCGCGACATCGCCAGCCTGATCGAGCAGCGGGTGCCGATCCGCGGCGAGGCCGGCATGGGCTACATCCTGGAGAAGGGATTCGACCTGCCGCCCTTGATGCTGACACCCGACGAGATCGAGGCCTGCGTGCTCGGCGCGCAATGGGTGGTCGGCCACGCCGATCCGGCGCTGGCGCGCGCGGCCGAGGACCTGATGGCCAAGATCGCCGAGACCGTGCCCGACCGGCTGCGGCCGTTCGTGCTGGAGCCGGCAAGCCGGGCCCGCTCGGCCTGGAACCGGGAGCCCGACCGCATCGACATGGTCAGGACCCGCAGCCAGATCCATGAGGGCAAGAAGATCACGCTGAACTATCGCGACGAGCATGGCCGCGATAGCGAGCGCACGATCTGGCCGATCGCGGTCGGCTATCACGAGGCGGTGCGGCTGCTCGCCGCCTGGTGCGAGCTGCGCAAGGATTTCCGCAGCTTCCGCACCGACCGCGTGGTCACGGCGGTCTATCACGACGAGAAGTATCCGGAGCGGCGCGACCTGCTCAGGGCGCGCTGGCGGCGCAGCCTGGTCTGGGAAGCGCCGAGGGACACCTGATGGCCGACAACGCGACCGACACAAGCCCCTGCCAGTCCTGCGGCGCCTGCTGCAGCTATTCGGAGAACTGGCCGCGCTTCACCATCGAGGACGACGCGCAGCTCGATCTGATCCCACCGCAATTCGTCAACGCGCGACAATCAGGCATGCGCTGCGAGGGCGATCGCTGCTCGGCGCTAGCGGGCCGGGTCGGAGAAGCAACGCGCTGCGAAGTCTATGCGGTGCGGCCGGAAGTATGCCGGACCTGCCAGCCGGGCGACGCGGAATGCGCGATGGCGCGGCGCCGGCACGGGCTGCCGCTCATCGCGAGCGCGCAGCCGATCTAACCAGACGTTACGCCGTGACCCTGTCGCTGACGTCCTCGTCGTCGAGTTCGTCATCGACGATCGGCGCGAAGGTCGTCAGCGGCTTGGTCGACAGCGTGATCGGCTTGCGGCCACCATGCGAAACGGTGGCGGCGCGGGCCGGCTCGCGCGACAGCGCGTAGAGCGTCGAGCCGACACGGCCGCCTGAATTCGCCAGCTCCCACTCGCTGCAGCTCGACGCGATCGCGACCGCGAGCGCGTGCAGATGGCTGCGGCGATAGCAGAACAGCGCGAGCCTCGCCCTGACATCGGGCGCGACATTGGCAACCAGCAACGAGAGCCCGTTCGGATTGGCGCGATACATCTGGCCGAGCAGATCGTCGGCCACCGGGCAGGCATCGTTCTCGAAGGCGTCGCGGCTTGAAAACATTTGCAAATCCCCCTCGATCGGGAAGATGCCGCGTAATCCTCTAACGAAAGGTTAACCACGGCCTCCGGTCGCTTCCGGAGGGTCTTGCCCGTTGCGCGCGAATCACATCGCCGCAACCCGGCTGGATTCGTGGTTCAGGACGGGAGGAAAGGTGCGCGCGAGCCGCTCAGTTCGCGGCCATGTAGATCGACAGCGCGAAGCCGGTGAGGTGGTGCAGCGCCTGGTCGACCCCGATCAGGGTCCAGAACCAGGGGTGGCCGGATTCCAGCGTCACGCCGAAATGCGAGGCGCAGATGCCCTTGGCCCGATCGACGATGATGTGGATCACGAAGTCGATGAAGGCGACATACCAGAACCGCGGCGCCACCACCAGGATCAGCGCCAGCGCGACCGCGAGATGGACCAGGCAGTGCGCCAGCAGCGGCAGCGCCCAGCCGGTCTTCTGGTCCTTTCCGATCGCCATCCAGGCGTTCTGCAGCATGAAGTCGGCGATGATGTGCTTTGCGGTGAGAAGCGACATCCATCCCACCAGGGCACCAACCGACACCGACGATGACATGGAGGGAAACAACAAGCTGACGCCCTTTTACTTCGATGAATGTGATTGCAAGAAATCCGGGTCAGGCCGTCAGCACAATTCCGCAAACCGAAGCGTGTCTCATTTATGACATCTCCGGCGCCGGAATGCACCTGCGCCTCCTCGAAAATCACATCTCGCTCCGACCGTCGATAGTGGCAATGGTCATGTGGCATCGCGGCGCAGGCCGGCCGAGATTAAGGTTACGGCCGGCGGCCGGTTTGCATTCCCCCCGGGGAGGTATATCGTCGGCAACATAGGAAATTTTCTTTCTTTTATAGCCATTTACGGATTCACCGGGCAGCGCCGCGCCGATCGGGTCGCGGCAACGGGCCGTCCCGGACGGGTGATGAGCCAGGTAATCAGCCATGAGTGCCGAATAATCAGCCATGAGTGCCGAAGCCCCCTCGCCTGCGCCGCTGCCGCCGCCGAGCCCTCCGGTCGCCAAACCGGTCGTCAAGACCAACCGCGCGCAGATCATCGTCTTCACCCTGCTGACGCTGCTCCTGAGCGCGGTCACCGTGATCGGCGGCCGGCTCTGGCTGCGCAATTCCGAATTGCTGGTGTTCGCGGTCGGCGATGCCAAGGGCCCGGAGGCGAAATTCGCCGCCAAGCTCGCCACCGTGCTGAAGAACAATTCGTCGCGGCTGCGGCTGAAGATCGCGCCGAACCCCGACAACGCCAGGGCGCTGGCGCAATTCGATCGCCGCGACGCCTCGCTTGCCATCCTGCGTACCGACGCAAGGGTGCCGCCGCGTGCCCGCGCCATCGCGATCCTCGAGCATGACGTGGTGCTGGTGCTCAGCCCCGGCGGCAAGAAGATCAAATCGCTGAGCGAGCTCAAGAAGAAGCGGATCGCGGTCGTCGGCGACGGCGAGAACAGCGTCAATTTCGTCCGCAGCGCGCTCGAGATTGCGGACAGCCCCGACGCGGCGCAGCGGGTACAGCAGGCGCCGCCGAACACACCTTTCGACAAGCTGTTCGCCTCCGGCTTTGCCGCCGTGATCGCGATCGAGCATGCTTCGAAGATCGTGAAGGACAAGACCTACGAGCAATATGCCAAGCGCGCCGGCGGCTTCACGCTGAATGCGATCGACGCGGCCAAGGCGCTGGCGCGCAAATACCCGGCGATTTCGGAGGAGACGGTCTCGACCGGCATGCTGTCGTCCTCGCCGGCGATCCCCGATGACGAGGTCGACACCATCGGGCTGGAATGGCTGCTGGTCGCGCAATCCTCGATGTCCACGACGACAGCCGCCGAGCTCGCGCGCATCATCTATGAGAACAAGTCGGAGCTCGCGCTCGACGACGGCTTTGCCTCCAAGATCGAGCCGGCGGCGACCGACAAGGACGCCTTCATCGTCGCCCATCAGGGCGCCGCCGAATACATCAACGACGATACCAAGTCGTTCATGGATCGCTACAGCGACGTGATGTATCTCGGCGCCGCCGCGCTCAGCATCATCGGCTCGATCTTCGCCGCGATCTACACCAAGATCACCCGCGTCGCACCGGAGAAGGCCAGCGAGCTGGCGGGCAGGATCCTCGACATCGGCGAGCGCGTCGAGCACGCCACTTGCGCCGAGCATCTCGACGAATTGCAGGATGAGCTCGAGGCGATCCTGCGCGGCGCGGTGACCGGCCTGCGCGACGGCACCGTTTCCGGCGACGGAATGGACACGTTCAAGCTCGGCTACGAATTGGTCCGCGACGAGATCGCACTGCGCCGCGATCACCTCAAGCGCCACCCGGCGACGCCGGACGAGAACCTCGTGGTGGTGAAGGCGGCCAATGGGTGAACCAAGCCGTTGGTCACGCCACAGATACAACTGTCGTCCCTGCGATCGCGCCGCATGCACCACTGTCGTCCTGGCGAAAGCCAGGACCCATTACCACCGCTTTCGCTGATGAACGGGATCGCGGCCCCAGCATCGCGCAACAATTGAGACTTGGGGTAATGGGTCCTGGCTTTCCCCAGGACGACACCGCGTATGTTGAACGGCCGGTGAACCATACATCGGCACGCTCTCGACATGCACCGGAGCGCAGCGCTTACTACCCGACCGCCGCGTCCGTCGGCGTCGCAGCGGCGTCGAGCTGCCGTCCCTCGTGATCCATATGCAGGTAGTTCGGGTTGAACAGGCCGGCGTGCATCAGCCGCTCGAGATTGGGGACGACCAGGGTCTTTCCCTTGAGTACGATCAGGCCGCCGGCGCGCAATTCCTGCAGCGTTCGGTTGACGTGAACCTTGGAGAGCCCGGTGGCATCGGCGAGATCGCCCTGGGTCAGCGGGAAATCGCAGCTGTCGCCCTGGGTCAGGCCTGCGGCCCGCAGCCGGAGCCAGATCTCGCACAGCAGATGGGCCATCCGCTCCAGCGCCGTTCGCTGGCCGAGGCTCATGGTCCATTCGCGCTGGATCGCCGCGTTGACCAGGGTTTCCCACCAGAACGCGGTCACGATGCGCGGATGTCCGGCTGCGACCTTGTCGAAGAATTCGCGGGAGAGGTCGGCGATCGACACTGCGGTGACGGTACCGATCGAATGATCCATCTCGCGCAGGATGAAGACGTTCACATCGCAAATGTCGCCGGGCAGGAAGAAGGCCACGATCTGACGCCGGCCGTCCTCGAGCTGCTTGTAGCGATAGGCCCAGCCGGACAGGATCAGATGGACGTCCTTCGGCTTCTCGCCCTCGCGGACGATGTCGACCCGCGGACCAAAATGGCGGACGCGCTCGGTAGACGCGCGATTGAGAAGAACCTGGTCTACCGGCGAAAGCCGTGCAAACTGCTCCAATTTCCGGACTAGCGACGCCAACGATTGGTCTCCCGCATGTTTAATCGGGCAACTGCAGGACCGACTTCAATTACGTATGTTACCTTGCACAGTTATTGAGGTATGTTCACTAGTGTACAGACGTCCCAAGGATGCGACGGTTACATCCCCGAGCATCACGCACACCTCGACGCCCGGTGGTACCACCGGTGAAATACGGGTCCCCCGGCTCAGGGGGACGTCTAAGGGACGTTCAGACGAACGGCACGCCGTAGTAGTCGTTCACCGCGCGCGTGGTGCCGATATCGGACCAATTCCACTCGCGCTCGCTGCCGTATTTCGGCGCGCCGCGCAGCTGGCTCTCGGTGACGCCGGTGATATAGCCGCCCAGCCTCGTGTCGTATTTGAGCGACTGCCAGGGCAGCGGATAATGGTCGTTGCCGAGACCGAGAATGCCGCCGAAACCGAGCACGGCGTAAGACACCCGCCCGCTCTTCTTGTCGATCATCACCCGTTCGATCGAGCCGATCTTGCGCTCGTCGGAGCCATAGACCGCGGTGCCCTCGACCTTGTCGCTGCCGATCAGGTTTCCGACCTCCTTCTCGTCCATCGCCATGTCGATTCTCCATTGATCCCTCGACGCCAACGGTCAACCCGGGTCATCGTTCCTGCCGCATTGCCGCGATTGCTGCAAAAGCGGAACGCCGTTCAGCCCGTTGGAGGATCGCCGCGGTCGTCTGATGTCATGCCGGATCCCGGTGTCTTGTCGGCATCGTTCAATTTCGGATCACGCGTCGCTTCGCGCGCATTCGACTTTCGCGGGTCGGTCTTGTGCGCGGCCTGCGCGCGCTGCTTGTCGGCCGGCTGCTCCTGCCCCTTGTCGTCTTTGACGATACCCTGATTGGAATGTGCCACTGCTTATGTCCTTCTTGTTGCCTTGGCTGCCTTGCTTGAAGACATGCGGGCCCCGGCGATCAAATTCGCCGAGGCCCGTCACCGGAGTGGTCCACCGCCTTTCGGGGAGCAAAGCAGCGAACGCACGGGTGTTACGCAGAGCGCCGAAGATCGTTCCTGCGATCTTCGCGATCCCGGGTCGCGATCTCAGGTCCCGATTTTGGGTCGCAATTTCCGGCGCGCGTTTTTTCAATTCGACCGATGTCATGGGTTAACGACGGCATCCGGGGAACAAGCCTAGTATTGCTGGTTCCAGCTCGGAGACGGCATGATCAAGAAGAAGCGCAACAGGTCGCGGCCTCCCGGATCGTTCGAAAACCGCTTGCAAAAATTCGCCGAAGATTCGCGCATTGCGGCACGCAAGCTGCCGCCGGGACGGGAACGCGAAATGCTGATGAAGAAGGCCAGACAGACCGAGACTGTGATGGAAGTCAGCGAATGGCTGACGTTCCGCAAGTAGCCGCGAGTCTCAAAGGAGAGCTGCGATGATCGAGGAACGGTTTGACTCACGCACGCTCTTCGCCATGAACGTTGCGCTCGATCGCGTTTGCGCAGACGCACCTCACGGCGAGGAACATGACACCCGCCGCCGCGTTGCCCGATACATCATCAAATGCGCCAAGAGCGGCAGGACGACGCTTTCCGAGCTGACCGAAGCCGGACGGCAGGCGTTGGCCAAGGCCACCGCCGCGGCGTGAAAACCGGCGTAAGTGCCTGTTGCCCTCGGCCCTCAGCAGAGGCAGCTACGCATGCGCATTGCAATCAGTATCGGCCTGCTGGCCTTTTTGGCCGCCGTCGGCGCCTACGCCTATGAAGGCCTGACCGTGGATGCTCCGGTGCCGACCTACGGCATCGTGGTGTTTACGATCGGCATTGCGCTTCTGGCCGCGGTCTGCATCGGCCTGATGGGCCTGTTGTTTTATTCCAGCCGTCGCGGCTATGACGAGCCGCCGCACATCAAGCAGTAGATAGCTTCGGCAGATTCCCGCTGCATTGCGAGCGAAGCGAAGCAATCCACAGCGCCGCAAGCGGGGAACTGGATTGCTTCGTCGCTTCGCTCCTCGCAATGACGGCGAAGGTTCTTACGACACCGCCGGCGCCCGAGCGCGGATCTCCGCGATCTTGCGCTTCAGCGCTGCCTGCCGCGGATCGGGCATGGTGGCAGCGCGCGCTTCCGCAATGGCGCCGGCAAGGTCGGGGAGCACGAGCACGCCGTCGAAGGTCGGCTTGGCGAGCCCGTCGATGATCACGTGCCAGTCCGCGATGCCCTGGCGGTAGGGATCGCCGTAACCCTGGATCATGGTCGCGGTCTGCACGACCGCCGGGGCGGCGCTCGGCTGCTTGGTCAGGCTGCGGTCGATCATGTGCAGCCAGCGCTCGACCCAGACGCGCTCCCTGGCATAGCGTCCCGAGAACAGCCGCCAGCGCTTCAGGCCCGCTTCGATCCTGAGCCGGCGAACGCTGAAGCGGTTGTTCGCGCTGAAGCGGATCGAGACCCGGCGACGCCGCCAGCCGAACTGATCCAGCACGCCGAGCACCGGATCGGCGACCACCGCCGGCAGGGCGTCGATCAACTCGTCAAGGCGAAACTTCTTGACGTCGTCGGCCGAGCGCGCCGCAAGGCCGCCCACCGCACTGACTTCGCCAAGCTTGAGCTGCGCGATGCGGATCGCGTCCTCATAGGCCATGCGCTCCGCCATCAGGCGGGCGATCTCGGCAAGCAGGGCGTCGTCAACGCCGCGGCGGCCGACGAAGCGCTTGAGCCGGTCGATATAGAGCTGGGCGTAGCTCGTGCTCTGATAGGCGATCAACAGATCGATGGCCTTGGTGACGGCCGGCCCGAGATGGTCCGGGCAGGCGTCGGGCAGCACCGGCGGCCCCTCGTCCTCATCGCCGATGATATCGGCAAAGAGGTAACGGAGCGAAGCCAGGAGACCGTCGTCATCCGCCACTGCGGCGCCTCCAGAACTCGTCACGGGGCTCATGCAGGTTTGGGCTCCGCGACCTGTGGGGTGGCGTGCTGCGCGAGCTGCTGCTCGAGCGTCGAGATATTCTGGAACAGGCGGGCGCTGGCGAGGCGCAGGAAGTAGAAGCCGAACGCCGGGTTCTGGACGTAGAGCTGCTCGACCTGGTCATAGGTCACCGACAGCACCATGCCGGTCTCGACGCACTCCAGCGTCTGGGTTCGCGTGTTCGACGGCGACAGCATGCCGAACTCGCCGACGAGGGCGCCGACCGGCAGCTCGATGCCGGATTCGACCAGGCGGAAGCGGCCACTGACAATGTAGAACATGCTGTCGGCCTTCTCGTCCTTGTAGAACAGGACTTCGCCCGCGGTGCATTTGCGTTCCGTCGTGAACGGCTTCAGCCATTCCATCGACAGATCGCTGTTGACCGATTTCTTCACGTTGCGGACCAGTTGCAGCATCTGGTGCAGCCGATAGGTGTTCACCGGCAGCAGCACGGCATGCAGGATCAGCGTCGCGTAATTGTGGGTCGGGACGGCGGTCGCGATCAGGATGATGTTGGTCAGGATGGCGAAGACGCGCAACGGGATCATGGTCCGCATCGACAGCGTGGCAACCACGAAGATCGATGCGAAGAAACTGCCGGCGGCGCCTGCGTGCTCCGCGAGATGTGAGGTATCCATCGGAACCAACCAATTTCTCAAGAAGTGAATAAGATCGCCTTATTAGTCGCTTCATTCCGGCCAAGGTCGCATCGGCGACCAGCATCCCTGATATACGGGGAAAAAGCGACGTTTTGTCCGATTTCTCACATTCGCGGGCGCAAAATCGGGCCAACATGGTTAGGCCTTTCGTCCAACTGATGGGTCTTTCACCGCGATCATCCCGCCACGGCCCGCGCGTTGACGGCCTCAACCGGGAGAGGCACGTTGTGACATCGGCTCTGCCGTTCGCAGGGCCTCAATTCCAGCAATTCATCGACAGGCAAGCTCCGTTCCGATGTCCAAGCGGCTCGTCCTTCCGGCCCTGACGCGCTTCGTTTCCGCCACCGCCGGCCGCAACATGACCACGGCGGCCTATGTCGCCGTCGCGGCCGGTGTCGCCATGATGACGCTGCTGACGGTCGCGCCGGCCCATGACGCGGCGCCGCGCTGGGTGGATGCGCTGCTGTGGGCCTGCCTTGCCTATTTCGTATTCGAATGGCTGGTGCGGCTGCGCCACATGGGCCGGCAGGGCAAATTCTGGTTCTACGCGCTGTCCAGCGCCGGCGTGGTCGACGCGATCGGCGCGCTGGCCGTGCCGGTGGCCTTGCTGTCCGGAGTCGAGCCGAAAACCGCCTGGCTGCTCGGCGTGCTCTGGGTGCTCAAGGTGGTGCCGGGCATTCCCGGCCTGCGCCAGCTCCGGCGCGTGCTGGTGGTGGAATCCGGGCCGCTGCTCAGCGTGCTCGTGATCTTCCTGATGGTGGTGTTCCTGGCCTCCGTTGCGGAATATTTCCTGGAGCGGGACGTCCAGCCGCAGACCTTCGGCAGCGTGCCGGCGGCGCTGTGGTGGGCGGTGGTGACGCTGACCACGACCGGCTACGGCGACGTGGTGCCGATCACCCCGCTCGGCCGCGTGGTCGCCGCCATGGTGATGATCTCGGGCCTCGGCGTGTTCGGGCTGTGGACCGGTATCCTGGCGACCGGTTTTGCCGCCGAAACCCGCCGCGACAATTTCTTGAGAACCTGGGAGACCGTCAGCAAGGTGCCGTTCTTCGCGCATCTCGGCCCGGCCGCGATCGCCGACGTCACCCAAATGCTGCGGACCATGGACCTGCCGCCGCGCACCATGATCATCCGCAAGGACACCAATGGCGACTGCATGTATTTCGTCGCCGCCGGCGAGGTCGAGGTCGACCTGCCCGGGCGCAAGGTGAAGCTTGGCGAAGGCGAGTTCTTCGGCGAGATGGCGTTGCTCGGCAACGCCAAGCGCGGCGCCAGCGTCTCGACCAGCAAGGTGACCAGGTTGTTGGTGCTTGACCTGGTCGATTTCCGCCTGTTGATGGCAAGGCATCCCGATCTCGCCGAGACCATCGACGCCGAGGCCAAGCGGCGCGAACGTGAGAATCAATAATGATGGAGACCAAGATGGCTGACGCGGCCGACACCGCCAGCGGACCCGTGCTCGAAATCGCGGGCGCACGCGCAACGATCCGCCTCAACCGGCCGAAGCATCTCAACCGCCTGCAGGCCGAGGACCTCGGCGAGCTGCTGACATTGTTCGACCGGATCGAGGCCGATCCCGCGATCCGCGTGCTGGTGCTGACCGGAACCGGCCGCGCGTTCTCCGCCGGCTACGACCTCAACTCCGTCGCCGAGCGCGCGGTGAGCGCCAGCGAGCAGCAGAGCGCGGGTTCGGCGTTCGAGGTCGTGGTCAACCGCCTCGAGGATCTCAGCGTGCCGACGATCTGCCGGCTCAATGGCGGGGTCTATGGCGGCTCGACCGACCTCGCGCTCGCCTGCGACTTCCGCATCGGCGTCGATACCGCCGAGATGTTCATGCCGGCGGCACGGCTCGGGCTGCACTATTACAAGAGCGGCATCCAGCGCTACGTCACGCGGCTCGGCGTCGACAACGCCAGGATGCTGTTCCTGACCGCGCAGAAGATATCGGCGCCGGAGATGCTGCGGATCGGCTATCTCTCCGCGATGGTATCGCTCGATCTGCTCGACGAGGAAGTCGACAAGCTCGCGACGATTTTGGCGGGCAACGCGCCCAAGGCGATGGCCGGCATGAAGCGCGCAATCAACGAATTCGCCCGCGGCGCACTGGATGAAGCCGCCGCCGACGCCCGCCACCGCGACAGCATGCGCGGCGACGAGATCAAGGAAGGCATCAAGGCCTTCGCCGAGAAGCGGGCGCCGCGGTTTTAGCGATTGGTCGCACGGCACACTCCCTTCACCCTCCCCTGGAGGGGGAGGGTCGGGTCACATGGAGCGCAGCGGAATGTGAGACGGGGTGGGGTGATCTCTCAGCACGAACGGTGCCCGAGTGGAGAGATCACCCCACCTCGGTTCGCATTGCATGCGAACCGATCCTCCCCCTCCAGGGGAGGATGAGAGCAGTGCCTCTTCACGCCCGCTTCGACCGCATCGCGCGGACCTGCGCGATGTCAGGATCCGCGGCGAGTGCCTGGTAGCGCTTGCTGTCGACGGCGTAGAGCGCGATGCGGCCCTCGGCGTCGGCATGGACGCCCCAGCCGAAACGCTTGCCGAGCGGCGAGGCGCGCATGCAGGCCTGGCCGCGCGAGAAGAACGTCTCGCGGGCGAGGCTGCGCGCCTTCTTCGCTGCTTTCGCATCGAGCACGCGGCCGGCCGCCGACGTCGCGAACACCACATCGTCGGAGGTGTACTTGTAGGGCGCGCCCGCGATCATCCGGTATTGCAGCACGGCAACCGTCGGCTGGCCGCCGCGCAACTGCGGCTCCTCGCCGCGCTGCGCCGGGCAGTCCTCCGCGACGCGGATCAGGGTGTTGAAGCAGTTGGTGCTGTGCAGGACTTTCGCCATCGGCCCGATCCGTATCACACCCCGGCGGCCGCGGCATGCTGCGCCGCCATCTCGTCGTCGGCCTTCGATATCCGCTGGAAGGCCGGGCGCGCGGCGATGCGCTCGGCATGGCGGACGAACACGTCCCTTTTCGGCACGATGCCGAACATCATGGTCCAAGAGAGCGCGATGCCCCAGAGGATGTCGGCCGCCGTGATCTCTTCGCCGAGCAGATAGGGCCCCTTTGCCAGCTGCGATTCCAACGCGCCCAGCATGGTGTCGTAATCGGCATAGGGCGACTGCGTGATCGGCGCGGGCTCGCGCTTCATGAAATGGTCGATCACGGCCGGCTCGAACGATGCGCCGTAATAGGCGATCCAGCGCAGATACGGGCCGCGGCGCGGATCGTTCAGCGCCGGCGTCAGGCCGGCCTGCGGAAACAGATCGGCGAGATAGATGAAGATCGCGACCTGCTCGGTGACCAGCGCGTCACCATGGCGGATCGCCGGCACCTTGCCGAGCGGATTGATGGCGAGATAGGCGTCCTTGCGCTGCTCGCCGGCCTTCATGTTCAGGACGTGCAGGTTATACGGCGCGCCGAGTTCCTCCAGCAGCACGCGGGTGCCGGTGGCGCGGCTTTGCGGCGAATAATACAGCGTGACGCGGTCGGTGGTGGTGGTCATGGCGGGTCTCCTTGCGCCGTCGGGGGCATGGCCTCCTTATGTCCGCCTATACCTGACATCTTGTGTCAGGTATGATCCAGCCATGCGCGCGAGCCGGCTGTTTTCCATCCTCACCACCCTGCAGGCGCGGGGGCAGGTCACCGCGCCCGAGCTTGCGGAGGCCTGCGAGGTTTCGGTGCGCACGATCTACCGCGACATCGACGCGCTCGCCGCCGCCGGCGTTCCCGTCTATGCCGACCGCGGTGCCGAGGGCGGCTATCGCCTGCTCGACGGCTATCGCGTCCGGCTCAACGGCCTGTCGCAGGGCGAGGCCGAGGCGCTGTTCATGGCCGGTCTCCCGGGGCCCGCCGCCGCGCTCGGCCTCGATGCCGCGATGGTGGCGGCGCAGACCAAGCTGATGGCGGCGCTGCCGGAGAACCTGCGGCCCAACGCGCGAGGGATGCAGCAGCGCTTCCATCTCGACGCGCCCGGCTGGTTCGGCGAGACCGAGGAGCCGGAGCATCTGCGCGCCATCGCCGGCGCCGTGCTGCGCGAGACCATGCTCGAGATCCGCTACCAGAGCTGGAAAGCCGAGAAGCGGCGGCGCGTGGCGCCGCTCGGCCTCGTGCTAAAGGGCGGCAGCTGGTATCTCGCCGGCCTCGTCGACGGCAATGTGCGCACCTACCGCGTCGCGCGCGTGCTGGATTGCACCGTGCTGGAGACGCCGTTCGCGCGGCCGGCGGAGTTCGACCTCGCCGCCTATTGGGGCGCCTCGATCGAGCGGCTGGAGGCCGAGCTGCATCCGAACGAGGCCACGGTGCGGCTGTCGCCGCTCGGGCTGAAACTGTTCGATGCGCTTGCGCATCCTTACGTGAAGGCGCGGATGCGGCTCACTGATGGCACCGACGCCGACGGCTGGCGGCTCGCCACCATGCCGGTCGGCAAGACGGTGTGGCATGCGGCGACCGAATTGCTGCGGCTCGGCGCCGAGGCCGAAGTGGTCGCGCCGTTAGAGTTGCGCGAGAAGATGGCCGAGCTGACGAGCGCGATGGCCGCGCGCTATGCCGACGCGCCAGCCCGCCGCGCGGTGGCGGGACGCTGAAGCGTAATGAGATTGGGTTGAATGGAGCCGCAGGAGCAGTGCGCTCCCTCGCCCCGTTCTTACGGGGTGAGGGGGCTGTCTCCGCGCATACGGTGATAGCTGCGCTTGCTGAGACTCCCCTCACCCGGAACGCATCTAACGATGCGTTCCGACCTCTCCCCGCGCGCGCAGGGGTGTCCGGGGAAATTCAGGCATAGCGGAGCTCCATCTGGTCAGGTGAGATGGTTGATTTCCGACGGCTGGGGTTGATGGGCGGAGGTTTGTCGATGGCAGCGAGGGATCGACGCGTGAGCAGGAGCTGGCCGACGAGTTCGGCGAACCTGAGCGGGAGCATTTTGATGCAGTTGGTGTGAGCGGCGATGCGCAGCAGCAGGTAGGCAATCATCGCAGCGAGCACCTGAAGGCGGATCGCGTTGTCGTTGGCGCCGAGGAACTTGCGAATATCGAGATGCTGCTTGATCCAGCGGAACAGCAGCTCGATTTGCCATCGGCTCTTGTAGAGGGCGGCGATCTCGACGGCGCTACGGGCAAGGTCGTTGGTCAGGAGTGTGATCTTGCCGCCTTTCTCGCGTCTGATCTTGATGCGGCGGAGCGGGATTGGAAGGCGCGAATCGCCCTTGCTGGTGAGCTTCACCTCGTCATCGGCAAGGATTTCGAAGCCATCCCCGTTACGCTTGCGGATGGCGCGATGCCTGAGCGAGCGAAGACGGATGCTCGTCTTCGCCCGGGTAACGAAGAAAGCCTTGCTATCATTGATCTTCTGCCACCAGTCGAAACGGCAATAGCCCTTGTCAAACACATAGGTGGTGGCGGGCTGGATTGGGGTCTGTCGGCCGATCTCGATGTCATTGACGTTCGCGGCCGTCATCTCGACGCAGGTCGGGACATCGCTCCTTGGGTCGTAGACGACATGCAGCTTCATGCCGCGGATGCGGCCGTTCCACGTCGCCCAACTGCAGACCTTGCCGAGCGGGATCGGACTGGCGTCGATCAGACGCACCATCTCCATGCCTTCACTCCGCAGCTGGCGACGCGCCATCGCCGACAGCGCCGCAAAGGTTTGCGCGAAAATGCCGATCGGACGGCGGGCATTGGCATCGGACAACGTCGAGCGCGACAGCTTGCCGGTTCCCAAGTGATAGTGATGCTGCGAATTGGCGTTGAAGCCAGTCACCACCCCGCGCAGACTGCTGTGGCCGCTAAGCTGGGCATAGATCAGCGCCACCAGATGATCCCAGCTCCTGAACGACTTGTCGTAGGCATCCCCGTCCAGACGATCCACAACCGTCTGAAACTGCCGTCGATTGATCGGTTCAAGCAGCCTTCCAAAAATGCTACCGCGATATCGCATGCTCGGCCCTCTGTGTCTCGACAACCAGAAAAGACCGATTTGCCTCGGTCCTGCCGAGCATGCACCGCGACACAGTGAATCATTCCCCGGACACCCCTGCCGCGCGCGGGGCGAGGTGGAGCAGAGTCTGCGGTTCGCTGCTTGCTAGTAGCGGCTGTCGGAGCTGATCACGAAGCGGTCGAAAAAATTGACCGGCAGGATCTCGAACCGCTCCAGCGTCAGCGTAATCCCGGTCACGAAGTCGACGCCCTTGATCGTGCCCTCAAGATCGATCCGCCGGCCGCGACGCAGGCCGCGGGTTTCCGGATGTTGCTCGATGTCGATATAGGCATAGATCGGATTGTCGAGCCGCGAATGGCGATGCCAGCCGCGTTGCAGGAAGCTGAATTGCAGCACCGAGCCCGCGCCCCAGTCGATCGCGTCGAAGAAGCGGGTCTTCCAGGCAACGCCCTGTCCCAGGTAATGCGCGGCGATGAACGCGTCGCGCTCGAGTGCAGGCAGACGGTGCAGCTGCCAGCTGATCTCAGCCGGCGTCAGGGAGGCGTTATTCGCCATTTTTGTTCTTGTCGTTTCTTTGTAGCTTTTCTTGTCCTCGGCGGGGAGTGAACCGACCTTCCCGCCTTGAGGAAATTATACATCGACGAATGTGACAGTGTCTTCCACGGTCGCGCGCGACGTGCGGTAGCTATTCACCTTTTGCGCGTGATCCGCATAGCCGAACGAGATACCGCAGACAACCCGGCGATCGTCGGCCAGGTTGAAATGACGACGGATCAGCCCGGAATGGCGCGCGATCGCCGCCTGCGGGATGGTGCCGAGCCCGAGCGCCTGCGCCGCCAGCATGAAGTTCGAGACATAGCCGCCGCAGTCGATCGCACCATAGATGCCGAGCGGCTCATTGGTGTGGATCACGGCAATGTGCGGCGCGCCGAAGAAATTGTAGTTCTCCAGCGCCTGTTTTGCATAGGCCGCCTTGTCGCCGCGCGCGATGCCGAGCGTGTTGTAGAGCTGGAAACCGCTTTCGCGGCGGCGCTCCAGATAGACCCCGACATATTCGCGCGGCGGCGTGAAGTCGTAATCCTCGCCGAGGCCGCGCGACGCCTCGGCATAGATCGCCTTGCGAAACCGCTCCTTGGCCTCGCCGGAGACGATCAGCACCTGCCAAGGCTGGCTGTTGCACCAGGATGCGGTGCGCTGCGCGGTCGACACAATGTGCTCGATGACCTCGCGCGGCACCTCGCGCGGCTGGAACGCGCGCACCGAGTAGCGCTCGTTGAGCAATTCCTCGAGCGCGCCGATACGGTCCTCGGTCGCGTAGCGCGGGTTCGGTGTCTTCGCGTCCATGATATATCCTCTTTTTTCGTCATTCCGGGGCACGCGAAGCGTGAATCCGGAATCTCGAGATTCCGGGTTCGATGCTTCGCATCGCCCCGGAATGACGACTAACCACCCCGCCCCTTGGTCGGGATCTTGTTGTAGGGCACATCCTTGTCGACGCGAATGTCGCCGGGCAGGCCCAGCACGCGCTCGGCGATGATGTTGCGCAGGATCTCGTCGGTGCCGCCGGCGATGCGCATCGAGGGCGACGACAGCAGCATCTGCTGGAACTGGCCGTTGGCCTGCTCCTCATCGGTGCCGGTGAGGCTGCCCGCCGCGCCTTCAAGGTCCATCGCATAGGTCGCGATATCCTGCAGCATCAGGCCGGAGACGAGCTTGCCGATGGAGTTTTCCGGGCCCGGTCGCTCGCCCTTCGACAGCGCCGAGATGGCGCGGTAGCTGGTGTATTTCAGCCCGCTCGCCTTCACCGCCCAGCTCGCAAGTCGGGAGCGCACCGCCGGATCGTCGATCGCAAGACCGTCCTCCAGCATCAAATTGGAGCAGAACTCGAACATCTCGGGCACGCCGGTGGCGAGCCGCGCGCCGATCGACATGCGCTCGTTCATCAGCGTGGTCAGCGACACGCTCCAGCCCTCGCCGACCGCCCCTAACCGCTGGCTGTCCGGGATTACGACGTCGGTGAAATAGACCTCGTTGAACTCCTGCATGCCGTTGGCCTGCTTGATCGGCCGCACCTCGACGCCGGGGCTCTTCATGTCGAGGAAGAACATCGTGAGGCCCTTGTGCTTCGGGACATTCGGATCGGTGCGCGCGATCAGGAGGCCGTAGTCGGAGTAATGCGCGCCTGACGTCCAGATCTTCTGGCCGTTGACGACCCAATTGTCGCCTTTCTTCTCGGCGCGGGTGCGCAGCCCCGCGACGTCGGAGCCGGCCGACGGCTCGGAGAACAGCTGGCACCAGATCTCCTCGCCGGAGGCGAGCTTCGGCAGATAGCGGCGCTTGGCATCCTCGCTGCCCCAGGCCATCACGGTCGGGCCGCACATGCCCTCGCCGATCTGGAACGGCTGGGTCAATTTGCCGTAGACGCCCTCTTCCTGCTGCCAGATCACGCGCTCGATCGGGGTGGCGCCGCGGCCGCCATATTCCTTCGGCCAGTGCAAGCAGGCCCAGCCGCCCTCGGCCTTCTTCTTCTGCCAAGCCTTGCCGACCTCGACCATGTCGTGCCTGGCGAGCCTGATACGGCCGAGCGACGACTTCGAGAGCTCCTCTTCGAACTCCTTCGGCGCATTGGCCGCGATCCAGTTGCGGGCGATGGCGCGGAACTCGGCTTCCTGCGGCGTGTCATCGAAATTCATGGCGGCTCCTTTTCTTTGTCATTCCGGGGCGCGCGCAGCGCGAACCTCAGATGCGCGGTTGCGCATCGGGGAATCTAGAAGTTATGTCGCTCGAGTTCCGGGTTCGCCGCTTCGCGCCGCCCCGGAACGACGGTTAAGCTCTTCCCTTGGTCGGGATCTTGTTGAAGGGGACGTCCTTGTCGACCCTGATGTCGCCGGGCAGGCCCAGCACGCGTTCGGCGATGATGTTGCGCATGATCTCGTCGGTGCCACCCTCGACGCGGGTGCCCGGCGCGCGCAGCAGCATCGCCTGGAATTTGCCGGCGACCTCGGCATCCTCAATCCCGTTCAGCGCGCCGGCCGCGCCCTGCAGATCGAGCGCATAGGTCGCGACGTCCTGGATCATCGAGCCGGCGACCAGCTTGCCGATCGAATTCTCCGGTCCCGGACGCTCGCCCTTCGACAGCGCCGAGATCGCGCGCATGCTGGTGTATTTCAGCCCGCTCGCCTTCACGGCCCAGTTGGCGAGCTTGGAGCGCACCGCGCGGTTCTCGATCGCGGGGCCGTCCTCCAGCATCAGGCTGTTGCAGAAGTCGAACAGCTCGGGAAAGCCGGTGGCGACACCGGCGCCGATCGACATCCGCTCGTTCATCAGCGTGGTCAGCGACACGTTCCAGCCGTCATTGACATTGCCGAGCCGCTGCGAGTCCGGAATGCGCACGTCGGTGAAATAGACCTCGTTGAAGTCGGAGGCGCCGCTCGCCTGCTTGATCGGCCTGACCTCGACGCCCGGGCTCTTCATGTCCAGGAAGAACATGGTGAGGCCCTTGTGCTTGGGCACGGTCGGGTCGGTGCGGGTGAGCAAGATGCCGTAGTCGGAATAATGCGCGCCCGAGGTCCAGATCTTCTGGCCGTTGATCACCCACTCGTCGCCATGCTTCTCGGCGCGGGTGCGCAGGCCGGCGACGTCGGAGCCGCCGGCCGGCTCGGAGAACAGCTGGCACCAGATCTTCTCGCCGGAGGCAAGCGGCGGCAGATGTTTGCGCTTCTGCTCCTCGCCGGCGAACGCCATCATGGTCGGGCCGCACATGCCGTGGCCGATGATGAACATCGAGCTAAGGCGGCCGAACGGGCCCTCCTCCTGCTGCCAGATCACGCGCTCGATCGGCGACGAGCCGCGGCCGCCATACTCCTTCGGCCAGTGCAGGCAGGCCCAGCCGGCATCGGCCTTCTTCTTCTGCCAGGCCTTCGCGACCTCGAGAATGTTGGCGCCCTTGAGCGCAACACGGCCGAGCGAGGCCTTGCGCAGCTCGTCCTCATGTTGCTTCGGTGCATTGGCCGCGATCCAGGCTTTCGCCTCGGCGCGGAATGCGGCCTCCTGTGGGGTATCATCGAAATTCATGGTGGCTTTCTTTCCGTCATTCCGGGGCGATGCGCAGCATCGAACCCGGAATCTCGATTCCCAACCTCCGGATTCCGGGTTCGCGCAACGCGCGCCCCGGAATGACGAATCGTATCGTTACGCCGCGTTCTTCTTGCGCATGCGGTCGATCAGCGCGTCTTCCCAATAGGACAGGCTGCCGAGACCGAGCGCCACCGCGTTGGCGCGGCGGTAGTACATGTGGCAGTCGAACTCCCAGGTGAAGCCCATGCCGCCATGCACCTGGATGTTGTTCTTGGCGCAATGCTGGAATGCCTGCGTCGCGCTGATGCGCGCAGCGGCGGCGGCTTCCGGCAATTCGCCGGCATTGGTCGAGAGCGCCCAGGCGCCGTAGTAGCAATTTGAGCGCGCCAGCGTCGCCGACACATACATGTCGGCCAGCATGTGCTTGACCGCCTGGAACGAGCCGATCGGCCGGCCAAAGGCAATACGATCAAGCGCATAGTCGCGGCCCATCTCCAGCGCGCGGTCGGCGCCGCCGACCTGCTCGAATGCCGTCAACACGGCCGCGCGATCCAGCACCTGGGAGATGACGCTCCAGCCCTCGCCGGTAGCGCCGAGCGGCTCGGCCTTCGCATCCTTGAAGGTGAATTCGGCCTGGCCGCGGGTCAGGTCGATGTTGGTGAGCGACTTGACCTCGACGCCGCCGGCCTTGAGATCGACGATGAACAGGGAAATATCGGACTCGCGTCCGCTCGAGCCGGTGCGCGCGGCGACAACGGCGAAATCGGCGATCGCGCCATCCGGCACCGGCTTCTTGACGCCGTTGAGCACGCCGCCATTGGCCGTGAGCTTGATCGCTTTCGGCGACGGGTTGCCCTTGCCTTCGAACAGCGCCAGCGTGCCGATGGCTTCGCCCGCGGCGATCTTCGGCAGCCACTTCTGCTTCTGCGCGTCGCTGCCTGCGATCAGGATCGCTTCGGCGGCGAGATAGACGGTGGAGGAAAACGGCACCGGCGCCAGCGCGCGGCCCATTTCCTCCGCGATCACGCAGAGCTCGAGATGGCCGGCGCCCGCACCGCCGAACTGTTCCGGGATCGCAACGCCAAGGAAGCCCATCTCGGCGAGGCCCTTCCACAGCGCCTTGTCGTAAGGCGCCTTGCCGTCGAGCACCTCGCGCACGGCTTTCGGCGGGCACTGTTCGCTGAGGAATTTCCGCGCCTCGTCGCGCATCTGCTTCTGTTCGTCGGAGAAATCGAAATTCATGGCGCTTACCTTTTCTTGCTGTCATTCCGGGGCGATGCGCAGCATCGAACCCGGAATCTCGACGTAAGGAACCTCTGGATTCCGGGTTCACGCTTCGCGCGCCCCGAAATGACGCGTTTGCTTTCGTAGGATCAGTTCAAGATGATCACGTCGTCGCCGGGCTTGCCGGCATACAGCTTCTCGACCAGTGCGGCGCGGCGTTCGAGGCCGGCGCGCTGGTTGATGTAGCCCTTGTCGGTGAGCTCGTTGCCGTCGATCGACGGCGGCTCGACCATCAGCATCGCACGCGCGATACGCATGCTGCTGCCGGTGGTGGACGCATTGTGCGCCTGCAAACCCTTCTTCAGGCAGGCAAGCACTTCGGGATGCCGGATCACGTCCTCGTAGCTGGCATCGGCATTGCCGACGAGCTGGCGGCAGGCGTGCAGGTTCGGCCAGCACAGCAGGCCGATGAACTCACGGTCCTGCCCCGCAACCAGCGCGTCATGCACGACCGGCGTCGCGGCTGATATCGCATCGGTGCGCAACGAGCCGACATGCACGAACGTGCCGGTGGTCAGCTTGAAATCCTCGACCACCCGGCCGGCAAAGATGATGCCTTGCAGCGGATCTTCGGGATCGACGAACACGCCGGCATCGCCGATGCAGTAGAAGCCTTCCTCGTCGAACATCTTGGCCGTGAGGTCCGCCTGGCCGAAATAGCCTGGCGTGACGTTGACGCCGCGCAGCCGCAATTCATATTTCGAGCCGCACGGCACCATCTTCAGCTCGACGCCAGGGAACGGCAGGCCGATCAGGCCGACGCGCTCGGTGTCCCAATAGGTGCCGGTCGAGGTCGGCGCGGTCTCGGTCGAGCCCCAACCGGTGTAGAACACGATGCGCTCGCCCGTGGTCTTCACCGCCAGCGCCTGCATGCGGTCATAGAGATCGTCGGGCAGCCGGGCGCCGCCATAGGCCATGATCGAGAGGTTCTTGAAGAAGCTCGCGCACAGCGCCTCGTCCTTCTCCATCGCGGCGGCGAGCGCCGCATAGCCGGCCGGCACGTTGGCGTAATAGGTCGGCGACACCTCGCGCAGGTTCCTGATGGTCTCCTCGAGCTGGCCCGGCATCGGCCGGCCGTCGTCGATATAGAGCGTGCCGCCATCGACCAGCACCGGATTGAACGCGGCGTTGCCGCCCATGGTGTGATTCCACGGCATCCAGTCGAGCACCGTCGCGATCGGTCCCTCCGTTTCACGCGGGCGCACCTGCATCATCATCGCCGCGTTGGCACACATCATCTCCTGGGTGTTGATGACGGCCTTGGGCATGCCGGTCGAGCCCGAGGTGAACAGCAGCTTGCCGACGGTCCTGGGCGCGATCTTCGCGATGGACTCACCGACCGCAGCCGTCACCGGCGTTGCCGCAAGGTCGGCAAAGGCCGCGCTCTTGATCCCCTCGCAGGGACGCAAGACGTGGACTACCGTGATGCCGGTGAGATCGATCGCCTTCAGCGCCTTCTCGAAGGTCGGGCCGTCCTGCACCATCACGACGGCCGGCTTGATCAGGTTGAACAGGTATTTAAGCTTGAGATGATCCTGGCTCATCAGCGAATAGGCCGGCGACACCGGCGCGGCCGGCAGCCGCGCCTGCATCGCGGCCTGCGTCATCAGCGCGTGCTCGATCGAATTGCCTGACAGGATCGCGACGGGCCGGCCGTCGCCGACGCCGAGATCGAGCAGGCCTTGCGTCAGCGCATCGACGGTGCGCTTGGCTTCGCCATAGGAGACCTTGCGCCATTGCCGGTCGGGACCACCGCGTTGCGCGAGCCAGATCCGCTCCGGCGCCTGCGCCGCCCATTTGGCGAGATAGGCCGGAATATGCGTCTCGTAGGCCTGGAGCGGAATCCGCGACTTCAGGACGACGGTGCCGTCACCGCGCCGCTCGACCGCGATGTCACGTGCGAGCCAATCTACCTTGCGAAAGGCAGGTTTCGTCAGCATCGCCGCGTCTCCATCCATTTTGCGTCTCCCGGAATTCTTGTCCTTTTGAGGATCTGTTCTCAGCGCCTGATATAGACAGGCTTTCGTTTCTCGAGAAAGGCCCTGATGCCTTCCTGGAAATCTTCCGAGCGGCTGCACAGCACCTGATTGCGATCTTCCATCGCGATCACGGCCTCGATCGAGCCGGCATCGACGCTCATGTTGATGCATTCCTTCGAGAGGCGGAGACCGACCGGCGAGGCCGTCATCATTGCCTCGACATAAGGATTGGCCGCCGCATCAAGATCGGTGGCCTCGACCACCTCGGACACCAGGCCGACCGCAAGCGCGCGGTCGGCATGGATGAAGCGCCCGGTGAGGATCAATTCGGACGCAACCGACACACCGACGAGGCGCGGCAGGAAATAGCTGGTGCCGATATCGCAGCCGCCGAGACCGAGCTTGATGAAGGCGCAATTCATCCGCGCGTTCTTCGCCGCGATGCGGATGTCGGCGGCAAGCGCCAGCGCGAAGCCGCCGCCGGCGGCCGCGCCCTGCACCAGCGCGATGATCGGCTGCGGAGCGCGCCGCATCAGCATCACGATGTCGGCGATGCGCCGCTGCGAGTCCAGCGACTCCGTGATGCCGGGCGGCTCGGTCTGTCCACCACGGCGCGCCATCGCGTGCTTGAGATCGAGCCCGGCGCAGAAATTCGCACCGGCGCCCTTCAGCACCACGACGCGGGTGTCGCGATTGCGCTGCAGGCCCTGGAAATAGACGTTGAGCGCGTCGATCAGCGAAGGGTCGAGTGCGTTGAGGCTCTCGGGGCGATTGAGCGTGACCCAATCGACCCCGTCGTGATGTTCGATCAGCAGCGGCTGAGACACGCGCATGGTCCTCCCGACCGTCGTCCCGGCCAAGCGAAGCGCGAGCCGGGACCCATAACCACAGGCTTTTGTTGTTTTGCGCGGTGTCTGCCAGCTTGCCTGTTACAGACGCCGCGGAGTATGGGTCCCGGCTCCAGCGCGCAATTGCGCGCAAGGCCGGGACGACAGCGGAATTCGCCGTTAGCGCGGCGCCATGCGGATGGCGCCGTCGAGGCGGATGGTTTCGCCGTTGAGCATCGGGTTCTCGACGATGTGGACCGCGAGATTGCCGTATTCCGAGGCATCGCCGAGGCGGGCCGGATGCGGCACCTGGGCGCCGAGGCTCTTACGCGCTTCCTCGTTCAGACCCATCAACAGCGGCGTCAGGAACAGGCCCGGCGCGATGGTGTTGACGCGGATCTTCAGGCTGGCGAGGTCGCGCGCGGCCGGCAGCGTGAGGCCGACGACGCCGCCCTTCGAGGCGGAATAGGCGATCTGGCCGATCTGGCCTTCATAGGCCGCGACCGATGCGGTGTTGATCGCGACGCCGCGCTCCTCGCCGATCGGGGCTTCGGTCGCCAGCCGCTCGGCGAACAGGCGCAGCACGTTGAAGGTGCCGATCAAATTGACGTTGATGATGCGGACGAACTTCGCCAGCGGATAGACGCCGTCCTTGCCGACGATGCGCTGCGAGCCGCCGATGCCGGCGCAGTTCATCAGCACGCGCGCGATGCCGTGCGCGGCCTCGGCCTTGGCGATCGCAGCCTTGATCGCGTCCTCGTCGGTGACGTCGGCATGCAGCGCGACGCCCTTCACCTCGGCGGCGACTTTCTCAGCGTTTTCCTTGTTCTGGTCGATCACGCCGATCTTGGCGCCCTTGGCGGCCATGGCGCGCGCGGTTGCGGCACCAAGGCCGGAGCCACCGCCGGTGATGAGAACGGCAACGTCTTTCAACTGCATGGATACAACCTTTCCTTGGGCGTTTCTTCTCTAGACTCGAACCTTGTTATCCGGCGGCGACTGCTGCCGTTTCCTTATCGGGATTGAGCACGCCGCCGAAGATCAAGGCTTCCATGTGCTTGATGTAATCGCGGCAGACCTCGTCGGTGACCGGACCGACGCCGACCGCGCGCGACATCGCGTGGCGGCCGAAGAACAGATGATCGCAGGCGCCGATCAGGCTGGTGTAGAACAGCACCGGATCGATCTTGCGGAATTCACCGGCCTTGATGCCTTCTGCGAGCAGCCGGCGGTGAAAATCCAAAAGCGGCGCGACGAAGAATTTCGACACCTCGTTCGCAGCGGCAGGCGAGCTCTCGTGCAGGAGATAATGGATCAGCCGGTTCATATAGGGGAACTGGTGATAGGCGCGGATGATGCCGCCGATATGCAGCCGCAATTTTGCGGACGGCGTGATCGGTTGGCTGATGAGATATTCGAGTTGCGATATCTCGGTGGCGGCGTCGCGCGCCAGCAGCGCCAACAACAACCCGTCCTTGTTGCCGAAATGATATTTCACCAGCGCGGCGTTGACGCCCGACTTCTGCGCGATGTCGGACAACGAGACCTCGATCGAGGCGCGCTCGATCATCAGCTCACTGGCCGCAACCAAAAGCTTGTCGGCGGTGGCATTTTTGCCGGCCGGAAGTTTCGTCGGTACGCTGGTATTCAACTGCGCTCTGGTCCCGCTCTGTGTCAGGGGTCGACGGTAAATCGAGGCCGCACATAAGCCCATGGCGGGGCCGCACTCAAGAGTTAATTGATTGATTGACTAAATGCTGAGCCACCCCTTAAATCCGGCCCAACTTTCAGACCGCCCAATCCGGAAACATCAGGGAGATCAGACATGGCCGAGGCATATATCGTCGCCGCCGCTCGCACCGCGGGCGGCCGCAAGGGAGGACGCCTCGCCGGCTGGCATCCGGCCGATCTGGCCGCGACCGTGCTCGATGCGCTGGTCGAGCGCACCGGCGCCGACCCGGCGCAGGTCGAGGACGTGATCATGGGCTGCGTGATGCAGACCGGCGAACAGTCCACCAACATCGCGCGCAACGCGGTGATGGCCTCGAAGCTGCCGGAGAGCGTGCCAGCCACCTCGATCGACCGCCAGTGCGGTTCCTCGCAGCAGGCGCTGCACTTCGCGGCGCAGGCGGTGATGTCTGGCACGATGGACTGCGTGATCGCCGCCGGCGTGGAATCGATGACCCGCGTGCCGATGGGCCTCGCCTCCTCGCTGCCCGCCAAGAACGGCTTCGGCCACTACAAGAGCCCGGGCATCGAGGCGAAGTATCCCAACATCGTGTTCAGCCAGTTCACCGGCGCGGAGATGATGGCCGAGAAGTACGGCCTGTCGAAGGACGAGCTCGACGAATACTCCTATAACAGCCATCAGCGCGCGATCGCGGCCACGCAAGCCGGCCACTTCAAGGACGAGATCGTGCCGGTCATGATCACCCGCGCCGACGGCTCGACCGATACCCATCACATCGACGAAGGCATCCGCTTCGACGCCAGCCTCGACGGCATCAAGGGCGTCAAGCTGATCGCCGAGAACGGCAAGCTCACCGCGGCGAGCGCCAGCCAGATCTGCGACGGCGCCTCCGGCGTCATGGTCGTCAACGAGAAGGGCCTGAAGGCGCTCGGCGTCAAGCCGATGGCGCGCATCCATCACCTCACCATGATGGGCGGCGACCCCGTGATCATGCTGGAAGCGCCGCTGCCGGCAACCCAGCGCGCGCTGCAGAAGGCCGGCATGAAGATTGACGACATTGATCTCTTCGAGGTCAACGAGGCCTTCGCCTCGGTGCCGACCGCTTGGCTGAAGACCACCGGCGCCGATCCGGCCCGGCTCAACGTCAACGGCGGCGCGATCGCGCTCGGCCATCCGCTCGGCGGCAGCGGCACCAAGCTGATGACGACGCTGCTGCATGCCCTCAAGCAGCGCAACAAGCGCTACGGCCTGCAGACCATGTGCGAAGGCGGCGGCATGGCCAATGTGACGATTGTCGAGCGGCTGTAAGGAAAGTCCGCATCAGCGGCCACAACAATGATGTCGTCCCGGCGTAGGCCGGGACCCATAACCACAGCCGTTTGTGGTTAGGCGCGGCTGGGGCCACAACTCAGTCCAACAAGAAAAATTGGTGGTTATGGGTCCCCGCGTTCGCGGGGACGACCACTATTGATGCTCCGAGGAAACACAATGACCCATCCGTCGGTCCACGCGCGCACCCATCCGAACAAGATCGCCTATCAGATGGCGGCGTCCGGCAAGGCCATCACCTATCGCGAGCTCGACGAGCTTTCGAACCAGGGCGCGCATCTGTTCCGCTCGCTCGGCCTGAAGGCCGGTGACCACATCGCGCTGCTGATGGAAAACCGGCTCGCATTCATGGAGATCTGCTGGGCAGCGCAGCGCTCGGGTCTCTATTACACGGCGATCAGCCGCTATCTGACGGAAGAAGAGATCGCCTACATCATCAAGGACTGCGGCGCGAAGGTGTTCATCACCACCCCGCAGTGCGCCGACAAGGCGAAGGGCCTGATCAAGGGCGAAGCGGGCGAGCCGCTGTTCTACATGATGGACGAGCCCTCACCGGGCTTCCGCTCCTACGACAAGGAAGCCGGCGCGCAGCCGACCACGCCGGTTGCCGACGAGGTCGCCGGCTACGACATGATGTATTCCTCCGGCACCACCGGCCGACCCAAGGGCATCAAGAAGCAGTTCGAGGGCAACCGGATCGACGTGCCGAACCCGTTCCTGCGCATTCTCACCGCCGACATGTGCGGCATGAATGCCGACAGCATCTATCTGTCGCCGGCGCCGCTCTATCACGCGGCCCCGCTGCGCTTCAACATGATGGCCACCGTGCTCGGAGGCACCTCCGTCATCATGGAGCATTTCGACGCCGAGGAATTTCTGAAGCAGGTCGAGAAGCACAAGGTGACGCAGTCGCAGCTGGTGCCGACCATGTTCGTGCGCATGCTGAAGCTGCCCGACGAAGTGCGCGCACGCTACAAGGTCTCGTCGCTGAAAGGCGCGATCCACGCCGCGGCGCCCTGCCCGGTCGACGTCAAGGCCAAGATGATCGAATGGTGGGGACCGATCCTGATCGAGTATTACGCCGGCTCCGAAGGCAATGGCGTCACGGTCTCGACCTCGCAGCAATGGCTGACCCACCGCGGCACGGTCGGCCGCGCGGTGGTCGGCAAGGTCAAGATCCTCGACGAGAACGACGAGGAAGCGCCGACCGGCCAGATCGGTCAGGTCTTTTTCGCCGACGCGCCGGCGTTCTCCTATCACAACGATCCGGAGAAGACGAAGAAGGCCTACAACACCAAGGGCTGGTCGACGCTCGGCGATGTCGGCTACCTCGACGAAGAGGGCTTCCTCTATCTGACCGACCGCAAGAGCTACATGATCATCTCCGGCGGCGTGAACATCTATCCGCAGGAGACCGAGGACGTCCTGATCACGCATCCGGCGGTGTCCGACGTCGCGGTGTTCGGCGTGCCGAACGAGGAGATGGGCGAAGAGGTCAAGGCCGTGGTGCAGCCGCACGACATCACCAGGGCCGGCAAGGAGCTCGAGGCCGAGCTGATCGCGTTCTGCCGGCAGCATCTGTCGCCGATCAAATGCCCCAAGAGCATCGACTTCGAGCAAGAGCTGCCGCGCACGCCGACCGGCAAACTGGTGAAGCGCCATCTGCGCGACCGCTATTGGCCGAAGGTGCCTGCCAGGCCGTGACCGCGGTTCGCCGCTCCCCGGAGGGGCCGTCGTCGCGCCGCGGCCAAAATATCGAAAACAACCCCATGCAAAGGAGCTGGCGGCTGCCCGCGTTCGACAAGGCAGCTTGACACGTCGGGCAACTCAGAGATAGATTTCCAATATTCCGAAATAGTGCAAACGGTCCGGGGAGGATGAAGAGCGCACGCGGGACGCCGCTTGCGCGCACCCCGCCGACCTACAACTCCGCCGCCGGTTCGCACGCGGCAGACGCCGCGGCGCGCAGATGCAGTTGGCCGTGCTTGCCATTTGCCGTGGTGGTCCACTGCGCATCGATCTGCTGAAAATCCTCCGACAGCTTGCCGCGGTGGCTGCCCTCGGTCTCGAACGATCCACTGTCGTCGGGCGACCGCTCAAACAGCTCGACCTCGAGATCGGACAGCCGGATGAACATCTGCACGCCGATCTTGGTTACGTGACCGCCGACCTCGTATGACCCGCAGCCGCGCGCTTCCGCGTTCTGCTCGTTCAGCGCTTGCACCTTGTCGAAGGTGATGACGAGGTGCTGCACCGTCGTGTCACCGTCCCACAGGAATTCGCCGATATAGGCGTGCGGCAGTCTTTCGGTCAGTTGCTTGATGTCGGCGGCACGCACGGCCGATGCCAGCATCAAGCTTGCGGCCACGACCGTCAGACCGAGGCGCGACATCGAGCCGGTCAGCTCTGCAATCCTGGCGTGGCGCATGCGGTATGCATCCCCTGGGCAAAGTTGCTATCGTGAAACAATGGCCGCCAGCATACAGCGAAATGCGCTGGTTGTGCGGCGATGCCAAACAGGTGATCTCCGATGCCAGCCCTCCCCGACATCCCGCTGCCCTCCACCATCCGCTCGCGTTATGTCGACGGGATCAACGGCCTGCGCATGCATGTGCTGGAAGCGGGCTTCGAAACATCCGGCCGGCCCTGCCTGTTGCTGCTGCACGGCTTTCCGGAGCTGGCGTTCTCCTGGCGCAAGGTGATGCCGAAGCTCGCCGCCGCCGGCTATCATGTGATCGCGCCGGACCAGCGCGGCTATGGCCGCACATCAGGCTGGAGTGCGGAGTATGACGGCGATCTTGCGTCATTCCGCCTGCCCAATCTGGTGCGCGATGCGCTCGGGCTGGTCGCTGCGTTCGGCTACAAGCACGTCGATGCGGTGATCGGGCACGATTTCGGCTCGTCGGTTGCGGCGTGGTGCGCACTGATCCGGCCCGACGTGTTCCGCGCGGTGGTGATGATGAGCGCGCCGTTTTCGGGGCCGCCGTCGCTGCCGTTCAACACCGCGAGCGCGCCGACAAAGCCAGCGACCGACGACCCCATGCATCGCGAGCTCGCCGCGCTGCCGCGGCCGCGCAAGCACTACCAATGGTACTATTCGACGCGCCCGGCCAGTGACGACATGCATCGCGCGCCGCAGGGCGTGCACGACTTCCTGCGTGCCTATTACCACCACAAAAGCGCGGACTGGAAAGACAACAAGCCGTATCCGCTGCAATCCTGGTCGGCAGGCGAACTGGCAAAACTGCCGACCTATTACGTGATGGATATCGCCAAGGACATGGCCGCGACCGTCGCCGAGGAGATGCCGTCACGCGAGGCGATCGCCGCCAACACGTGGCTGCCGGATAGCGAGCTCGCATATTACAGCGCCGAATATCAGCGGACCGGATTCCAGGGCGGGCTGCAATGGTATCGCTGCGGCACCTCGGGGGCGTTCGTCCCGGAGCTACAGACCTGGAGCGGCCGCACGATCGACCAGCCGTCGGCCTTCATTTCGGGCAAACAGGATTGGGGCACCTATCAGCGGCCTGGCGTGTTCGAGGCGATGCAGACGAAAGCCTGCACCAACATGATCGGCTGTCATCTGGTCGACGGTGCCGGCCACTGGGTGCAGCAGGAGCAGCCCGATGAGGTGAGCCGGCTGCTGCTCACATTCCTGCGAGACGCCGGCGCACAGCGCTAGATTCCCGTTCGGCCGTCGCGTCGCATCCCGTTGATCTCAGGCGTTTTCTTCGCTCAACCCGCGCGGCTTGCCGGTGCTGCAACAGCGAATCCGGGCCGATCCGGATTTGACCCGGCGCCGGTGCAACCCTATAGTTTAGAACTATTCTAATTTTAAACTCTGTGAACAAGGCGTTGCCGTGAAGAACTTTGCCGATCTGACCGAGCGCGAGGTGCTGGCGGTCGCGATCGCCTCCGAGGAGGAGGACAGCCGCATCTACATGACGTTCGCGGAGGATCTCGCCGGGCGCTATCCCGATACCGCCAAGATTTTCGAGGAGATGGCCGAGGAGGAGCGCGGCCATCGCCACCGACTGCTGGAAACCTACGAGCAGCGCTTCGGGGCGCATCTGCCGCCGATCCGGCGCGAGGACGTCAAAGGCTTCCTGCGCCGCCGCCCGATCTGGCTCACCAAGAACCTGCCGCTCGACACCATCCGCAAGGAAGTCGAGACCATGGAGTTGGAAGCCGAGCGCTTCTATGCCAAAGCCGCCGAGAAGGCCGAGGATGTCGGCGTGCGGCGGCTGCTCGGCGATCTCGCCGAGGAGGAGAAGGGCCACGAGAAGCTCGCGGTGAAGCTGACCGGCGAGATCCTCAAGCCGGACGTGCGCGCCGAGGAAGACCGCACGCGGCGGCGGATGTTCGTGCTGCAATATGTGCAGCCGGGTCTCGCCGGATTGATGGACGGCTCGGTCTCGACCCTGGCGCCGCTGTTCGCCGCCGCCTTCGCAACGCATCACAACTGGCAAACCTTCCTGGTCGGGCTTGCCGCCTCGATCGGCGCCGGCATCAGCATGGGCTTTGCCGAGGCGCTGTCCGACGACGGCTCGCTGACCGGCCGCGGCTCGCCCTGGCTGCGCGGCCTGACCTGCGGCTTGATGACGACGCTCGGCGGGCTCGGCCACACCATTCCCTATCTGGTGCCCGATGCCTGGCCGAACGCATTCTGGATCGCGACCGCGATCGCCGGGATCGTGGTGTTCTTCGAATTGTGGGCGATCGCCTTCATCCGCGCGCGCTACATGGACACGCCGTTCCTGCAGGCGGTATTCCAGATCGTGCTCGGCGGCGCGATCGTGCTCGCGGTCGGCATC
Source organism: Bradyrhizobium sp. USDA 4503 (assembly GCF_054055815.1). NCBI lineage: Bacteria > Pseudomonadati > Pseudomonadota > Alphaproteobacteria > Hyphomicrobiales > Nitrobacteraceae > Bradyrhizobium > Bradyrhizobium sp. USDA 4503. The sequence continues at coordinate 6,431,209 of NZ_JBSRXS010000001.1, read as the reverse complement.
CTGATCGGCGCGGCGTAGCAACGGTTCAATTCTCCCTCTCCCCGTTCTTACGGGGAGGGTTGGGGTGAGGGGCCATATCCACACGTGACGCAAGTCGACGTACCTGTACCCCCTCACCCGCCGCGCAAGCGCGCGGCGACCTCTCCCCGCAAGCGGGGCGAGGTAGAGCAGAGCAATTCCGATCAAACACGGCGACAACGTCACGGCTACAGCGCTTGCGGGCGGCAGCCAAACTGCCCATCATCGCGCCAACAACAAACCGGGAGCACGCCGTGGCCAAATCGCAATACAGCTTCAAGACCGCCGTCGAATTGTCGAAGGCGCTGCGCAACAAGCAGGTCTCGGCAGTTGAGCTCGCACAGGACGCGATCGGCCGCATCGAGCGCCACGACGGCAAGGTCAACGCGGTCTGCGTGCGCGACTTCGAGCGCGGCCTCGCCGCTGCGCGCGCTGCGGATGCCGCGATCGCGCGCGGCGAGCACAGGCCGCTGCTCGGCATCCCCATGACGGTGAAGGAATCCTTCAACGTCGCCGGCTTGCCGACGACCTGGGGCTTCCTGCCGCAAAAGGATTTTGTCCCGACCGAGGACGCGCTGTCGATTCAGCGCGTGAAGGACGCCGGCGGCGTCATCCTCGGCAAGACCAACGTGCCGGTCGGGCTCGCCGACTGGCAGAGCTACAACGAGATCTACGGCACCACCAACAATCCCTACGACCTCGGCCGCACGCCGGGCGGCTCCTCCGGCGGATCGTCGGCGGCGCTCGCCGCGGGCTATGGCGCGCTGTCGCTCGGCTCGGACATCGGCGGCTCGCTGCGCGTGCCGGCGTTTCATTGCGGCGTCTATGCGCACAAGCCGACCTTCGCGCTGCTGCCGTCGCGCGGCCACACCGCGCCGCCGGCACCGCCCATCATCTATGAGCGCGACCTTGCGGTAACCGGCCCGATGGCCCGCGGCGCGGCCGACCTGTCGCTGCTGCTCGACGTGATGGCCGCTCCCGATCCGCTCGATGCCGGCAAGGCCTATCGCCTCGACCTGCCGGCGGCGCGCCACGCCAGCCTGAAGGATTTCCGGATCCTCGTGATCGACACCGATTCGGTGTTGCCGACCGACAAGGCGGTTCGCGGCAGCATCGACAAGCTCGCGAGCCACCTCGACAAGGCCGGCGCCAAGATATCGCGGTCGAGCCCGCTGCTGCCGGATTTCGCGGCGTCCTCGCGGCTCTATATGCGGATGTTGCTGTCGTTCCTCGCCGCGACCTTCCCGCCGGAGGTCTATGCCGGCGCCTGCGCGGCAGCGGCCGCGCTGCCCGCCGGCGACAACAGCCTGCAGGCCGAACGGCTGCGCGGCATCGCGCTCAGCCACCGCGACTGGGTACAGGCGACAGTCGCCCGCTCGCGGCTGCGCGCGCAATGGCGCGAGCTGTTCAAATCGTTCGACGCGGTGATCTGCCCGATCATGCCGACGCCGGCCTATCCGCACGATCATGAGCCCGACCAGGAGCAGCGGCGGATATTGATCGACGGCGAGCCCTACATCTACACCGACCAGCTCGCCTGGCCCGGCATCGCGACCCTGCCCGGCCTGCCTTCGACCGCGATCCCGACCGGCTTTGCGCCCGACGGATTGCCGGTCGGCGCGCAGATCGTCGGCCCCTGGCTCGAGGACCGCACGCCGCTCAAGCTCGCCGAGCTGATCGAGCGCGAATTCGGCGGCTTCGTGCCGCCGAAGATGTTCGATGATTGATCAGCGGTCATTGCAGAGCGACGAAGGGCACCTAACTCTATCGCCGTCACCCTGAGGAGCGCGCCGTTGCGCGCGTCTCGAAGGGTCGACGGCCACCGGCCGGGCCGTGCATCCTTCGAGACGCCGCTTCGCGGCTCCTCAGGATGACGGTATCGAGGCCGCCGCCGCCGACACAGCAATGACGGACAGCAGAACCAGGGAGGAAACCAATGAGCAACGATCTCGAGGAGCTCACGAAGCTCAACAAGGACTACGTTGACTCCGTTCAGAACTGCGACGTCAAGCGCTTCGACGAAATTCTGGCGCAGGACTTCTACTGCACCAATCCCGACAAGAGCCTGGTAGACCGCGCTGCCTTCCTGAAGCAGACCGCGATCCCGGTGAAGATCAAGGGCCTGAAGGCCGAGGACGTCAAAATCCGCATCCTCGGCGATTTCGCCATCATCCACGCCCAGACCAGCTACACCAACGCGGACGGTGAGCCGGCGCACGGCCGCTATACCGATTGCTGGGCGCGGCAGAACGGAAAATGGCGCGCGGTATCCGCGCATGTCGCGCGGTGAGCGATTCAGGTGTCGTCCCGGCGCAGGCCGGGACCCATAACCACCGCAGCTTGTGGTGAGTAAAGAAAGTCGTCCACCCACGTGCCCAAAGCGAGGCCGCGGCGTATGGGTCCCGGCCTACGCCGGGACGACACACGCTCAGCTATCAAACATGATCACGCTGCGCAGCGTCTTGCCGGCTTTCATGTTGGCAAAGCCCTCGTTGATCTCGGAGAGCTTCAGCTTGGCCGAGATCCAGTCTTCCAGATGCAGCTTGCCGCGCATGTAGAAGTCGACGAGCCGCGGCATGTCGACGCGGAAGTGGTTGGAGCCCATCGACGAGCCCTGGATGCGGCGCTCGCGCAGGAAGTCGAAGCCGTGCAGCTCGATCTTCTGGCCGAACGGGATCATGCCGACGATGGTCGCGGTGCCGCCCGCCGCCAGCATGGCGAAGGCCTGCTCGGCGGTGTCCTTGCGGCCGAGCACCTCGAAGGAGTGCTGCACGCCGCCGCCGGTGAGCTCGCGCACCTGCTGGACCACGTCGCCGCGGGCCGGATCGACGATATCGGTGGCGCCGAGCTTGGTCGCAAGCTGCAACTTGGCCGGATTGGTATCGATCGCGATGATGCGGCCGGCGCCGGCGATCTGCGCACCGTTGATCGCGGCCATGCCGACGCCGCCGCAACCGATCACAGCCACCGTCTCGCCGGCGGTCACCTTCGCGGTGTTCACCACCGCGCCATAACCGGTGATGACGCCGCAGCCGATTAGCGCGGCGAGATCGAGCGGCATCTCCTTCTTGATCTTCACGATGGCGTTCTCGTGCACCAGCATCTGCTCGGCGAAGGACGACAGATTGAGGAACTGGTTGAGCTTCTCCTTCCTGCCCCATGACAGGCGGTTGGAGGCGCCGGGCAGCATCTTCACCGTGGTGTCGGTGCACAGCACGGTGCGGCCGGTGGTGCAGTTGTCGCAGGTGCCGCAGAACACCGACAGGCAGGTGACGACGTGATCGCCGGGCTTCACGTAATTGACGTCGGAGCCGACCTTCTCAACCACGCCGGCCGATTCATGGCCGAGCACCGCCGGCAGCGGATGCGGATAGAGGCCTTCCATGAAGTGCAGATCGGAATGGCAGAGGCCCGCGACCGCGGTGCGGATCAAGACCTCGCGCGGCCCCGGATTGGGCACGCTGACATCCTCGATCACCAGCGGTTGATTGACTTCATGCAGGACGGCGGCCTTCATCGGGGTCTCCCTTGACGTTTTTGATTGTTTGAAAAGTTCGCTCGCGCAGCAGCCTACGCTGCGTCAAGCAATTCGCCAACCTCGGCCATGCCGACCGCGCGATCGCCGAGCAGGTGCTCGGTCATCCTGCGCTGAACGGTATTTTCCGTTAGCCGGAACGGATCGCCCGGCAGCACGCGGTGGTCGATCACCATCCGCGACAGCAACAGCCGGCGCGCATCGCCGCGCATCTGGTGGATGCGCCCGCCCTCCCACGCCAGCGCGACCGCGCTTGCGACATGATAGAGCAGGCTGGTGGCGCGGCGCGCGTCGCCCTCATTGTCGATGCGGCTCGCCACCTCGCGCGCAAACGCGACCGCACGGTCGCTGAGATCGCGCAGCCGGTTGCGCCAGGCTTGCGGAACATTCGCGCTATCATCGAGCCGCGCATGCAGATCGGCGGCGAGAGCATTGTCGGCGCCATGGCGGCCGACCGCACGCTTCAGCGCATCGATCGCGACGATATTGCCGGTGCCCTCCCAGATCGAGCCGAGATGCGCGTCGCGCAGCAGCCGCGGCGTGACGAATTCCTCGATGTAGCCGATGCCGCCGCGCATCTCCATCGCATCGCCGCAGACCTTTCGGGCGTCGCGAGTGGCGCGGAATTTCAGCGTCGGCGTCAGGATGCGAAGCAGCGCCGCGGCGTCCTGACTGCCGGCCTCGGCGCGGTCGAGCGCGTCAGCGGTCAAAAAGCTCATCGACAGCGCCTGTTCGGTCGGCAGCATGATCTTCGTCAGCTGCCGCCGCGCCAGCGGCAGGTCGATGATGCGCTGGCCGAACACCACGCGGCCACGCGCCACTGTCATCGCGTCGTGCCAGGCGCGGCGCATCAGCGCAGTCGATTTCACGCCGTTGGAGAGCCGCGACGAGTTCACCATCTCGGCCATCTGCACGAAGCCGCGGTCGAGCTTGCCGACGGCGTAGGCGATCGCGCCGTCGAACTTGATCTCGCCCGAGGCCATCGAGCGGGTGCCGAGCTTGTCCTTCAACCGCACGATCCGGTAATGGTTCTGCGAACCGTCGTCGAGGAAACGCGGCATCAGGAACAGGCCGACGCCGCGGGTGCCCGGCCCGGCGCCTTCCGGCCGCGCCAGCAGCATCACCACCTTGGCATCGGCGTTGGAGCAGAACCACTTCTCGCCATAGAGCCGCCAGTGGTCGCCCTCCTGCACGGCGCGCGTGGTCAGCGTGCCGACATCGGAGCCGCCCTCCTTCTCGGTCATGAACTGGCCGCCCTGCGTCAACTTGCTCATGTCGGTCTGGGTCAGGCCGTCGAGATATTTCGCCTTCAATGCCTCGCTGCCGAAATTTGCCAGCAGCTTGGCGCACCCGTCGGTGACGTTGATCGGGCAGCCCATGCCGAATTCGGTCTGGTTGAACAGGAAGGTGAAGGCGTGCTTGGCGACGACAGGATACTTGTCGGGCCAGCCCATGATGCCCTTGCGGAGCGACAGCGCGTGAATGCCGAACTCGCCGAACGCGGCCTTCTCGATCTCGCGATAGGCCGGATGATATTCGATGTGCTGCACGTCGCGGCCGAACTTGTCGCGCTGGTGCAACACCGGCGTATGCCGGTCGGCAAGCCGCGCGCATTCGTCGAGATAGCCTCCGGCCAATCCACCGAGGCGGTCGAGATGCGGCTCGATATGGCGGAACAATGCATCGGGCAAATGCAGCTTCAGAAGATCGGTCAGCGCCGGATCGGCCCGGTAGAAATTCATTCCCGTCGTGTCGGGCGCCAGCAGGCCCGGCTGGCTGGCGGCTGACGTTTTCGGATCCTGCTTGTGCGGCTGCATTGAATTCCCGGCTTCGGTGCTCATTTGTTTGGGCACGACTATCCTCCTCCGGCCGAGCAAAGGAAAGCCCAATGGATATTCCAAAATACAAGATCGCCCTGATCGTCGGCGCCGGCGAGGGTCTCAGCGCCTCGTTGACGCGGCTATTTTCGCGGGAGGGAATTCGCGTGGCACTCGGCGCCCGCAGCATCGAGAAGCTCGGCGCGCTCTGCACCGAAACCGGCGCGCGGGCCTATGCTTGCGACGCCACCAAGGCCGAGGATGTCGAACGTCTTTTTGGTCTGGTCGAGCGCGAGATTGGAATGCCTGATCTCGTGGTCTACAACGCCAGTGGCCGCTCGCGCGGCCCCTTCGTCGAACTCGTCCCCACAGAGGTCAAGCAGGCGATCGCGGTCTCGGCGTTCGGCGGATTCCTGGTGGCGCAGGAGGCGGCGAAGCGCATGCTGCCCAACAAGAAGGGCGCAATCCTGTTCACCGGCGCCTCCGCCAGCGTGAAGGGCTATGCGCAATCGGCGCCGTTCGCGATGGGCAAGTTCGCCTTGCGCGGCCTCGCGCAGAGCATGGCGCGCGAACTGTCGCCGCAGGGCATTCACGTCGCGCATTTCGTGATCGACGGCGGCATCCGCAGCGCTGCCCGCGCCGAGCCCGCCGAGCGGCCGGACTCGATGCTCGATCCCGACGCGATTGCACTGAGCTACTGGAGCGTGCTGCAGCAGCCGCGCAGTGCCTGGACCTGGGAGCTGGAATTGCGGCCCTGGGTTGAGAAGTTTTGAGATGACGGAGATCATGCAAGCGGCGTAGGCTGGACGAAACGCCAACGTGATCAAGATCGCGAGCAAGCTGTGAGGCGGTGCGCACGAGGCTTGGCGCCTTTTGCTCACCGCGTGAAGTAACTTTCACCGTCATTCCGGGATGGTGCGCTAGCACCAGACCCGGAATCTCGAGATTCCGGACTCGATGCTTCGCATCGCCCCGGAATGACGAAACAAACAGACATGGGGAGCGACGACATGACCGCTGAAATCAAGATCGAGACCGGCACCGACGAACTGCTCTGCGTGATCCGCGATCGCGTCGCCGTCATCACGCTGAATCGCCCGGACGCCCGCAACTCGCTGTCGGACACACTGACGCCGGCGCTGCGCACGATGATCAAGACCTGCGGCGAGAACCCCGAGGTCGGCGTGCTGCTCGTCACCGGCGCCGGCAAGGCGTTCTGCGCCGGCGGCAACGTCAAGGGCATGGGCGCGCATCGCGACAAAAAGAAGCTCGAAATGTCCTATGAGGACAAGGTCGCGGATTTGCAGGAGCGCCAGCGCCTGCTCACCGGCTCGCTGGCCTCGGTGCGCAAGCCGACCATTGCTGCCCTTCCCGGTCCCGCGGTCGGCGCCGGCCTTGCGATCGCGATGGCCTGCGACATCCGGATCGCGGCGCAATCCGCCTTCATCTCGACCGGTTACTTGCGCGTGGCGCTGAGCGGCGATTACGGCATGGCATGGCTGTTGACGCGGCTGGTCGGCACCTCGCGCGCCCGCGAGCTGATGTTCACCTCGGAGAAGGTCGACGCCACGAGATGCGAGCAGATCGGTCTCGTCAATCGCGTGGTGCCGGACGAAACGCTGCAGGACGACGCCTTTGCGCTGGCGAAGTCCATCGCCGAAGGCCCGACGCTGGCGCTGCGCTACATGAAGGACAATCTCGACGAGGCGCTGCAGTTCGACTTCGCCACCGCACGCGACCACGAGGCCGAGCGGCTGATCCGGCTCACCACGACGGCCGATCACAAGGAGGCGGTGCAGGCCTTCATCGAGAAGCGCAAGCCGGTGTTTCGGGGGAGTTGATCCTAGTTCGATGTCCGTCATTGCCGGGCCTGACCCGGCAATCCATCGAAAGAAACGCTTTCGCTCGATGGATGCGCGGGTCAAGCCCGCGCATGACGAGTAGCAGTCGCAGCACCGGTTGGGAAAAGAAAAGGGCCCGGTTCTGGAGGGGCCAGAACCGGGCCTAGTCAGTCAAACCGCAAGCGAGGACATCGCGGCCAAGCGGGAAGTGGCGGCAAGCCGCCAGCTGGCACAGGGAATGTCTTGCGGTTCGACGTGGATCTCTTTCACGAAGCGCACCAGCTTCCAGTCGCCGGGGCTCTGGGTGAAGGCGTAGCCCGACTTGCGGGCGAGGCCGATCATCGTCGCATTGGAACGCAGCGTGTCGCCGAAGATGCGTTCGGCTCCGAAGGACGCCGCACGGCATTCGAGATTCCTGAGCAACGCCTTGCCAATGCCGTGGCCCTGCCACCGGTCATCGATCGACAGGCCGAACTCGACGCTCGACGTATCGGCATGGAAGGCGTAGCGGGCTTCGCCGACGATGGTCTCAAAGCCATCGACCAGCATCGTCGCGACCACCGTGAACCGGTCAGCCTCGCCGACATGGATGAAACGTTCGAGCTCCGTCTTCGGCAGCTCGCTCAACGCGCCCAGGAAGCGGTTGTAACGGGACCCCGCGGAGAGCGAGCGGATGTAGCTCTGCAGCTCTTCGCGGTCGCGCGGCTCGACGAAGCGCACCTTGACCTCGCTGCCGTTCTTGGCGCGCAGCACGTCAGAGTATTGCTTGAGATCGTCGAGATGCAGCGCAACCATGACACGCTCCTCGGGTGAAGAAATTAGCCGGCGTCCCTCGATCGAGGCGACGCCAGCGGTGGCGTCCTTCTCAGGCCCGCCAGAACGGCTTCTCGGTCTCGAACACGATGTCGCTGCGGGACATGCCGATGTCGTGCAGGTCGCGCTCGGTCCACTGCGACAGCTCGCGGCGGCGCTCGTAGCGCTCCCACCAGACATGCAGCGTCTCGCCGACCTGGTTCAGCAGGCCCGATGCGTGATGATTTGGCGTATGATGATTTGTCATCGGTTCATGGGTGAAAATGGACATCTGCGGCTCCTGTCGGTAACCTGTTGGCGGTAATATCGGGGCTATTCGGCCCGCTCACAAACGACACTTTGTACCGTTTCGCATGAATTAAAGTCATGTATTTGGAGACGCCCCAGAGATGACCAGCCGCCTGCCTTCGCTGAATGGCCTGAGGGCGTTCGAGGCCGCCGCGCGGCATATGAGCTTCACGCTGGCGGCGTCCGAACTGAACGTGACGCAGACCGCGATCAGCCATCAGATCCGGCGGCTTGAGGAGGAGCTCGGCGTCCGCCTGTTCGTCCGCCAAAACCGCTCGCTGAGCCTGACGCCGGAGGCTGCCGAATACCTTCCCGGCGTCCGGGCCGCCTTCAACGATCTCAGGCTCGCCACCGACCGCCTGTTGCGCCGGGACGACGATCACGTGCTGACGGTCTCGACGCTGGCATCGCTTGCCGCCAAATGGCTACTGCCGCGGCTGTCGGCCTTCCAGGAGGCGCATTCCGGCATCGACGTTCGCATCACCACCTCGACCAGCCTGGTCGACTTCCAGCGCGACAAGGTCGACGCGGCGATCCGCTATGGCCGCGGCCAATGGGCGGGCTTGCGTGCCGACTGGCTGATGGCGGATGAGCTGTTTCCGGTATGCAGCCCGTCGCTGCTGCAGGGCACCAGACCGCTGAAATGCCCTGAAGACCTCAGGGACCACACGCTCCTGCACACCAGCAACGCCAACAGCGACGACTGGCGGCTGTGGCTGACCGCGGCGGGGCTGCCGACCGATATTTCCAAGCAGCCCGGCGTCACCTTCGACCTGCTGTTCGTGACGATCCAGGCCGCGATCGACGGCATCGGCATCGCGATGGGCCGCACCTCCTATGTGCAGGACGACATCGCCAAGGGTCGCCTCGTGGTTCCCTTCAAGATCGCGCTACCGGCCGACGCCGGCTTCTACCTGGTTTCGCCGCAGGGACGCGCCGATACGCCAAAGCTCTCCGCGTTCCGGAGCTGGCTCGGCACAACGGCGCACGCCGCGCCTTGATGCGGCGCACGCGCCGGCCGGAGCTTCGGTTCTGATTGGACCTGGGCCAAAGCGCCAGATCGTTGTTTTGACGAGGTTTCTTCGCGCGAACCAATATCCCCTTCGCTCGAAAGGCTCCCTGCGATTTCCACCTACGGCTTTTTTCCCATAGCCCCCGGGTGATTCCGGGTTGGTCGCGCCGGACAGCCGTGCCAAATTGCCGCACATGGCAGTTAACTGCTTTGGCCGGCGAGACAATTTGCGCCGGCCGTTTTTGTCACGGGGAGGAAAGGCGTTATGTCGCAGTCGAGTTCATCGCAAGTCCCGCAGATCAAATCGCGTCTTGGCGCCATCCTGCGCGCGACCAGCGGCAATTTCCTCGAGCAGTTCGACTTCTTCCTGTTCGGCTTCTACGCCCAGGCGATTGCGAAGGCCTTCTTCCCCTCCGAGAACGAGACCGCGGCGCTGCTCAACGCGTTCGGCGTGTTCTGGCTCGGCGCCCTGATGCGCCCGGTCGGCGCCGTCGTGCTCGGCGCGTATATCGACCGCATCGGCCGCCGCAAGGGCCTGATCGTGACGCTGTCGATCATGGCTATCGGCACCGTGGTGATCGCGCTCTGCCCGAGCTATTCGACCATCGGCATTGCGGCGCCGATCATCGTGCTGATCGCGCGCCTGCTGCAGGGCTTCTCCGCCGGCGTCGAGCTCGGCGGCGTCTCGGTCTATCTCGCGGAGATCGCCACGCCCGGCAATCGCGGCTTCTACACCTCGTTCCAGTCGGCGAGCCAGCAGGTCGCGATCTTCGTCGCCTCGATCCTCGGCTTCGTCCTCAGCGAGAGCATGCCGGCCGCGACCGTGGCCTCCTGGGGCTGGCGCATCCCGTTCTTCGTCGGCTGCCTGATCATCCCGGTGATCTTCTTCCTGCGCCGGACGCTGGAGGAGACCCCGGCGTTCCTCGCGATGAAGAAGCATCCGACCGCAAGCGAGGTGTTCGCCTCGGCGATCGCGAACTGGCGCATCGTCGTGCTCGGCATGATGATCGCGGTGCTGACCACCACCACCTTCTACTTCGTCACCGTCTATACGCCGACCTTCGGCAAGACCGTGCTGAAGCTCTCGACCCAGGATGCGCTGCTGGTGACGCTGCTGGTTGCGGTGACCAATTTCATCTGGAATCCGGTCGGCGGCGCGGTGTCCGACCGGATCGGCCGCAAGCCGGTGCTGCTGGCGATCGCCGGCCTGTCCCTCATCACGGCCTATCCGGCGTTGCACTGGCTGGTGACCAATCCCTCGTTCGGCAAGATGCTGGCGGTCGAGATGATGTTCTCGTTCTATTTCGGTGTCTACAGCGGCACCATGCTGGGCTGCCTGGTCGAGATCGTGCCGGCGCATGTCCGCACCACCTGCTTCTCGCTGGCCTTTGCATTGGCGGCCGGGCTGTTCGGCACCTTCACGCCGTTCGCCTCGACCTGGCTGATCCAGCAAACTGGCGACAAGGCTTCGCCCGGCTACTGGCTGATGTGCGCCGCAGCTCTCGGCATCGTCGCCGCGCTGATCGTCTATCGTGGCGGCCAGACCATCGAGCAGCGCGAGACGGTTGCGGCCTGATATTCCACTTCGCGGCCGGGCGGGCTCGCTGGGCATGACTTCCCCGGAAAATCGCGACACGCTTTTCCGGATCATGCTCATGCGCCCGGCCGTGTTGCTTTCCATGCCAACAACGATAACAAGAGCGCATGGTTGATCTGACGCGCAGGTTCGACGTGCTGGTGATCGGCGGCGGCAACGCCGCGCTGTGCGCTGCGATCAGCGCACGGCGCGCCGGCGCCTCGGTGCTGGTGCTGGAAGGCGCCCCGAAATTCTATCGCGGCGGCAACACCCGCCACACCCGCAACATGCGCTGCGCCCATGACGCGGCGACCGAGATCCTCACCGGTCCCTACACCGAGGAGGAGTTCTGGAAGGATTTGCTGCTGGTGACCGGCGGCCAGACCGACGAGGAACTGGCCCGCTTCATGATCCACGAGTCCAAGGACATCCTGAACTGGATCGTCGAGCAGGGCGTGCGCTGGCAGCCGTCGCTCGGCGGCACGCTGAGCCTTGGCCGCACCAACTCGTTCTTCCTCGGCGGCGGGCGCGCGATGCTGAACGCGCTCTATCGCACCGCCGAGGAGCTCGGCGTCGACATCCTCTACGATGCCGAGGTCATCGATCTCATGGTCGAGGACGGCATGTTCCTTTCGGCGCAGCTGAAGCAGCCGGTCGGCGGCAAGACCGAAGTCCGCGCCTCGACCCTGGTTGCGGCCGCCGGCGGCTTCGAGGCCAACATCGAATGGCTGAAGGAATCCTGGGGCGATGCGGCCGACAATTTCCTGATCCGCGGCACACCCTATAATCGCGGCGCGATCCTCAAGATGCTGCTCGCCAAGGGCGTGCAGGAGATCGGCGATCCGACGCAATGCCATGCGGTGGCGATCGACGCCCGCGCGCCGAAATTCGACGGCGGCATCATCACGCGTCACGACTCGGTGGTGTTCGGCATCGTCGTCAACAAGCATGCCGAGCGCTTCTACGACGAGGGCGAGGACATCTGGCCGAAACGCTATGCGATCTGGGGCCGCCTGGTCGCCGCGCAGCCGGACCAGATCGCCTACATCATCTTCGACTCGACCGTGGTGACGAGCTTCATGCCGACGCTGTTTCCACCGATCGCGGGCGCGACGATTGCCGAACTCGCCGGCAAGCTCGAGCTCGACGCGGCCGCGCTGGAAAAGACCATCACCGAGTTCAACGCCGCGGTGCAGCCCGGCACCTTCGACCACACCATCCTCGACGACTGCGCTACCCAAGGCATCACGCCGCCGAAGACGCATTGGGCGCGCCGGATCGAGACGCCGCCCTATCTCGCCTATCCGGTGCGGCCCGGCATCACCTTCACCTATCTCGGCACCCGCGTGAACAGGGAGGCGCGGATACTGATGAAGGACGGCAAGCCGTCCGCCAACATGTTCGCCGCCGGCGAGATCATGGCCGGCAACGTGCTCGGCAAGGGCTATGCCGCCGGCATCGGCATGACCATCGGCAGCGTGTTCGGCCGCGTCGCCGGCCGGGAAGCAGCCAAGAATGCGCGGAACTGAAGGCGGGACAGACGCGATGCACGGGACGAGGATCTTGCAGGAAGCCGACCGTCTGATGACGGTGTGCAATTCCTGCCGCTATTGCGAGGGCCTGTGCGCGGTGTTTCCCGCGATGGAGATGCGCCGCGCCTTCTCCGACGGCGATCTCAACTACCTCGCCAACCTCTGCCATAGCTGCGGCGCCTGCTACACCGACTGCCAGTTCTCGCCGCCGCACGAATTCAACGTCAATGTACCGAAGACGCTCGCGGTCGCGCGCGCCGAATCCTATGCCGCCTATGCCTGGCCGCGCGCCTTTGCCGGCGCGTTCGCGCGCAACGGCCTCGTCATCAGCCTGATCGCAGCGCTCAGCGTCGCCGCCTTTATCTTCGGCTTCGCCGCGGTCAATGATCGCGGCGTGCTCACCGGCATCCACACCGGTCCCGGCGCGTTCTACAAACTGATGCCGCACAATGCGATGGCGCTGCTGTTCGGCTTAGCCCTGCTCTACGCGATCCTGGCGCTGGTAATGGGCGTGCGCGCCTTCTGGCGCGACATCGGCGAGCCGGTCGGCATGACGACGGATGCGAAGGCGCTGTTGCAGGCGGTCCGCGACGCCGGCGAGCTGCGCTACCTCGACGGCGGCGGTGTCGGCTGCTTCAACGAGGACGACCAGCCGACCGACCGCCGCAAGCTGTATCACCACTTCACCTTCTATGGCTTCGCGCTGTGCTTCGCCGCGACCTGCGTCGGCACGCTGTATCACTACCTCCTGGCGCGCGAGGCACCCTATGCGTGGTGGGACCTGCCCGTCGTGCTCGGCACGCTCGGCGGCATCGGGCTCGTGGTCGGTCCGCTCGGACTCCTGTCGGAGAAATGGAAGCGCGACCGCGTGCTGGTCGACGAACTGCGCATGGGCATGGACACCGCGTTCATCCTGATGCTGTTCCTGACCAGCATCACCGGCCTCGCCTTGCTGCTGTGGCGCGAGACCGCCGCGATGGGCCCGCTGCTGGCGCTGCATCTCGGCGTGGTGTTCGCGCTGTTCATCACCATGCCCTACGGCAAATTCGTGCACGGTATCTACCGCTTTGTCGCGCTGGTGCGCTATGCGCGCGAACGGCAGATGATGGCGGAATGAATGGTGGTGGGTTAGCGCAGCGTAGCCCGGCTTACGAACTCATCCTGCATCGGGCTTTGTCGCCAGGGCACAGAACCACTCATTTGTCTCGACCAGCTGAGCCTGCGTGAAGCCGGCCGCTGCCAGCTTTTCCGTCACCCCTTCCTTGGGCTGTCCGGAGTAGCGCGTAAAGCCGAGTGCGATCCTGCCGCTCGGCTTCATCACGCGACGGACCTCACGTGGCCGGCGACGGCATCCGGCCAGACCTGCATCGAGTTGATCGCCAGCGCCGCGTCGAAGCTATTCGCATCGAATGGCATGCGTTCCACGGAGCCAAGCCAAAGCTCAACACGACCATCCTCGATCGCGGCCGCATTCCGGGCTCGAGCTTGCCCGACCATCTCCTGCAACGGATCGATGCCCGCGACGCGTCCCGCCGGCACCAATGTCGACAGGCGTTGAAGGACGACGCCCGGACCAAACCCGACTTCGAGCACGCTGTCGTCAGGTCCGACCTCGAGGCGATCTGCGACCCACGCGCCGCAATCTGCATTGGTGCGCGCCATGATCCTGCCGCCGAGCCTCCCCAGCAGGCCCCGGGGACGGCCAAACGCACGCAAGACGATGCTTTGCACGACGCTCACCGATTGCCATCTCCGGTGAACAGGATTTCGGGACGGTCGCGGCTACAAATCCACCACCACGTAGTCACTCTCCACCGCGACCTTGATGGTCTCGGCGACATACGGTCCCTTCACCACATTGGTGCCCGGCTCGACGCTGACCGGATAGGCGCGCACGCGGAAGCGGCGCGGGTCGCAATAGGACTGGCCGGTGCGGATGTCGAACTCCCAGCCGTGCCAGGGGCAGCGCAGGATCTCGCCGAGCTTGGTGTATTCGATTTCGCCGGGGTCCGACGACGACGCGAGCCCGATCAGCGGCCCCTCACACAGCGCCGCGCCCTGATGCGGGCAGCGGTTCAGCAGGCCGAAGAACTCGCCCTTGACGTTGAAGACCGCGATCGGCCGTCCGTCGATCTCGAGGAATTTTCGCGAACCCGGCGGCAGCTCGTCCACCGGGGCTATCACATGCCGCGCCATCAATCGTTCTCACGCATGATCTGATTCGAAAAACCGGTTCCCACTTTTTCGGATCATGCGATACCGTACAGCTGCTTGGCGTTGTCGAGATAGAACGCCTGGCGATTGGCATCGCTGACGCCGGCCGGCAGCACGCGCGACGGCTCGTCGTAATCCCAATGCGGGTAATCGGTCGCGAACAGCAGCCTGTCCCAGCCGATCCACTCGATGGTCTGGAACAGATGGTCGCGGCTCTCCGGATCCTCCATCGGCTGCGTCGTCCACCAGATGTGGTCGCGGATATATTCCGACGGCTTGCGCTTCAGATGCGGCACCTCGGCATGCAGCCGCGAAAACACCTTGTCGAGCCGCCAGGCCAGCGACGGCGCCCAACCGAAGCCGGCCTCGACCATCACCATCTTCAGTTTCGGGAAGCGCTCGAACACGCCCTCGAGCACGAGGCTCGCCAGCGCGGTCTGCTGGCACTGCGAATGCCCGACCATCTCCTCGATATAGTAGCTCGGCCACCCCGACGCGGTAATCGGGTTGCCGCCGAAGCCGAAGGCGTGCACACCGATCGGAAGGCCGGCTTCCTGTGCCGCCTCATAGATCGGCCAGTAACGGCGCTGGCCGAGCGGCTCGACATTGCGGCTGAGCAGCAGCACCTGGACGAAATTTGTGTCGCCCGCGCGCTTGCGGATTTCGGCGGCGGCCGACATGCCATCCTCATTGGCGACGACGACCGAGCCTTTCAGGCGGGAATCCTTGCTGGTCCATTTCTCGATCTGCCAGTCGTTGATTGCCGAACAGATCGCGCCGGCGAGATCCTGGTTGCGGATGCCCTGTCCGGTGTTGAGCGGGTTGAGCACGCCGAGCGCGACATTGTTGGGATCGAGGTGCTGCTTCTGCATGAAGGACAGCGACGAGCCCTGCGGGCCGCCTTCCGGCGGATAGGCATCGCGGCGCGACGCATTCGGCTGCGCCTTCGGATAGGGCGGGCCTCCCATCATGCCCTGATAGGCATGGACGCCGAAGGTCTCGAGATGCGCATGCCAGCGCTTTTCGAGATAAGGATACAATTCATCCTTGGTGGCGCGGGCCGGATGGATGTCGCAGTCGGCGATCGCGGTCTTGATGCTGGTCGGCGATGCGGTTTCGGGACGCTCGCGGAGCTGGATGTTCATGGCGTCATCTCCTTCACCTTGAGCCGGCCATAGGTCGCATGCGGATTATCGATCATGATCTTGCGTACCAGATCCTGCGACAACCCGTGCGGCAGCACCTCGTCGCCGTCGAACTGCCAATGCGGATAATCTGACGAGAATAGGATCAATTCGTCCGACCGCATATGGTCGAACAGGCGGTTCAGCGTGTCTCCGTCCGGCGGCGCATCGACCGGCTGCAGCGAGAAGCGGATGTTGCTGCGCACAATCTCCAGCGGCGCGCGGTCGACCCACGGGGTCTCCATGCGCACGCCGCGCCAGAACTTGTGCAGCCGCCACAGGAATGGCGGCAGCCAGGTGAAGCCGGACTCCAGCATCACCATTTTCAGGTTCGGATGGCGCGCGAACACGCCCTCGACGATCAGGCTGGTGAGCTGGGTCTGGAACGCCTGCGCCTGCGCAACATAATCCTCGATGTGATAGGAGCCCCAGCCGACCGAGGTCGGCGGATTGTGATAGGCGCTGCCGGCATGGATGCCGACCGGCAGGCCGAGCCGTTCCGCCGCGGCGTAGATCGGCCAGTAGTGCCGCTTGCCAAGCGGCATGTCGCCCATCACCAGCATCAACACCTGCACGAAGCGCTTGTCCTGCGCACAGCGCTCGATCTCGGCGACCGCCTTTTCGATGCTCTGCACCGGGATCACGATCGAGCCGCGCAGGCGATCGTCCTTGTCGAGCCATTCCTTGACCAGCCAGTCGTTCAGCGCGCGGCAGAACGCATCGGCCATGTCCTCGGAGAACACCATCTGCACGCCGTAGAGCGGATTGCAGATGCCGTAGGCCGTGCCGAACTGGTCGAGCGCCTGGCGCTGCATGTCCGCAAGGCTCGAGCCCGGCTTGCCTTGCGCTGGACGCCAGTCCGGCCGCGACGAGATCGGCGAATTGGTCGGATAGGATTGCGAGATCAGGTCGGTCATGCCGCGCGTCGTCACCTGGTCGCGCCAGTAGTCGTTCATGTACGGCAGCAGGCTGGTGAGGTGAGGCACGGCGGGATGCAGATCGCAATCCACGCCGCCCGCGATCGGCGACGTCATGATGTTTCCTCCGCGCACGCTCTCACGACAAGCTTGTCGGGCGGCGCCTGGTTCTTGTCTTGCATTCAATCAGGCCATGCCGCGGCCTGCAACTCGGCAAAGGGCTGCGTGGTGTGCTAGGAGGGCAGGACGCCCCACGGGATTTTCATGGCAAGCAACGAGAAAGAAGGCCGATGAACGCGCTCACATCCATCGCCGAACAGGTCGCCGCAAAACTGATCGCGAACAAGCAGACGATTGCGGTCGCGGAATCCTCAACCGGCGGACTGATCTCCGCATCGCTGCTCGCGGTTCCCGGCGCGTCGGCCTATTTCCTCGGCGGCGGCGTGATCTACACCCGCGACGCGCGGCGCGCGCTGATGGACATTCCCGACGACGCCATGCGCGGCATCCGCTCGGCGTCGGAACCTTACGCGCAATTGCTGGCGCGGCAGATCCGCGAGCGCCTCGCGACCGACTGGGGATTGTCGGAGACCGGTGCCGCCGGCCCGACCGGCAACCGCTACGGCGATGCCGCCGGCCACAGCTGCATGGCTGTCGCAGGCCCCCACCAGCAGGTGATCGCGCTGGAGACCGCGAGCAGCGACCGGCAGGCGAACATGCAGGCATTTGCGAAGGCGGCGCTGGAGCTGTTGTTGAAGAATCTGGAACGGTAATTTTTCCCTGTCGTCCCGGGCAAGCGACTTGTCTCACCGAAGCTCGAAGAGCGGAGGCGGAAGCGCGACCCGGGACCCATAATCACCGATGGCAATTGACGATGGTCCGCTGGAGCCACAGCCTGCTTCAACAACTCGATCCTGTGGTTATGGGTCCCTGGTTTCGCAGGGACGACTTGGGGAAAGAGCCTGCAATCTAACGAGGACTGCGTAGCCCGGATGAAGCGAAGCGCAATCCGGGACGACTTCATCCGCTGAGCGACTGTTCCCGGATTTCGCTGCGCTTCATCCGGGCTACAAGAGCAGCGCGCGGCTCACTTCTCGCGGAACGAGCGCATGAACTGGTCGCTCATCGGCTTCATCAGATAGGACAGCATGGTGCGGTCGCCGGTCTGGACGAAGGCTTCCACCGGCATGCCCGGGATGATCTTCACCTCGCTGCCGAGGCGCGCCACTTCTTCCGGCGGCATCGAGACGCGGATGGTGTAATAGCTCTGCCCGGTGCGCTGGTCGGTGGTGACGTCGGCGGAGACGCGGGTGACGACGCCGTTCAGCTCCGGCGTGGTGCGCTGGTTGAAGGCGGAGAGCCGCAGCACTGTCTTCTGTCCGACCTGCAGCTTGTCGATGTCCTGCGGATTGACCTTGGCCTCGACCGACAGATCGTCGGCCTTCGGCACGATCATCATGATGGCATCGCCCGCGGTAATGACGCCGCCGACGGTGTGCACGGTCGACTGCAGCACGACGCCGTCCTGCGGCGCGCGGATGTCGATGCGGCGGAGCTGGTCCTCTGCGGTGACCTTGCGCTCGACGAACTCGCCGATCTTGTCGTTGGTCTCGCGCAGGTCCTTCGAGACCTCCGCCAGCATGTCCTTGTCGACCTGGATGATCTGCAGCTCGGTCTCGGTGATCTTGCCCTTGGCCTGCGCGCGCGAGGCGATGTACTGCGCGCGCTCGCCGGAGAGCCGCGCCGCGTCGCGCTCGAGCGTGGTCAGGCGGGTCAGCTGCACCAGATGCTGCTCATAGAGCTGGCGGACGCCGACCAGCTCCTGCTGCACCAGCGCGATCTCCTTGTCCTTGGCGCTCTCCTGCGCCTGCAGGCCGGAGATCTCCTCGTTGAGCTGGGTGACGCGCTCGCGCAGCTGCGCCTTCTGGCCGGTGCGGCCGTTGACGCGGACCTCGAACAGCTTGGTTTCGCTCGCCATGATGTCGCGAACGTCCGGCTCCTTGGCCTGCTCGAGCAGCTGCGGCGGGAAGGCGATCTTGTCGCGGCCCTGCTGCTCGGCCTCGAGCCGGGCCGCGCGCGCATAAAGACCGTTCAGCGTCTTGACCACGATCGCAAGGCTGGCCTTCACGACGGTCTCGTCGAGGCGCACGACGATGTCGCCCGCCTTGACCACGTCGCCGTCGCGCACCCGCACCTCGCCGACCACGCCGCCGGTCGGATGCTGCACCTTCTTGACGTTGGATTCGACCACCACCGAGCCCGGCGCGATCAGCGCACCCGAGATCGGCACCGTTGCGGCCCAGCCGCCGACGCCCCCGCCGAGAACCAGAACCACGGCGAGGCCGACGATCAGATGCTTGCGGATCGAGCGATGTGCGTTGCGCGGTTGATCGGTCATGACTTGGCGGCTCCCGCATCCGCGACGATCTTGATCGGCGTCGGCACCGGCGGCGCGGCACGCTGCAGCACCTGCGCGAGCACGGCCTCCTTCGGCCCGAAGGTCTGCATGCGGCCGTCCTTCAGCACCAGCAGATGGTCGACGCCCTCGATGCCGATCGGCCGGTGCGCAACCACGATGACGACCGCGCCGCGCTCGCGGGCGCCGCGCACCGCGCGGGTCAGCGCCTCGTCGCCTTCGCTGTCGAGATTGGAGTTCGGCTCATCCAGCACGATCAGGAACGGGTTGCCGTACAGCGCCCGCGCCAGCGCCACGCGCTGCGCCTGGCCCGCGGAGAGCGCGGTGCCCTGCTCGCCGACCTGGGTGTCGTAGCCCTCGCGCATCTTGATGATCATCTCATGCACGCCGGCCTCCTTGGCCGCCGCGATGATGCCGTCGGACTTGGCGTCGGGATCGAACCGGCAGATGTTCTGGGCGACCGTACCGGCAAACAGTTCGACGTCCTGCGGCAAATAGCCGACGTGGCGCCCCAGTTGGTCGGACGACCATTGGTCGAGCGCGGCGCCGTCGAGCCGTACCTTGCCCCGCGCCGGCATCCAGACGCCGACCAGCGCCCGGATCAGCGACGACTTGCCGGAGCCGCTCGGGCCGATCACGCCGACGCCGCTGCCGGCTTCGACGGCGAAGGTGATGTCCTGCACGATGGCGCGCTGGTCGCCCGGCGCGACCATGGTCACGGCCTCGACCGAAAGCTTCTTCTCCGGCGCCTGCAACAGCGTCTGCTCGGGCCGCGCCGGAATTTGCTGCAGCAGGCGGTTGAGCCGCTGCCAGCTCTGCCGCGCGGCGACGAAGCCCTTCCAATGCGCGATCGCGAGATCGACCGGCGCCAGTGCCCGCGCGCTCAGGATCGAGCCGGCGATGATGATGCCGCCGGTGGCCTCCTGATGGATCACGAGATAGGCGCCGACCGCGAGCACGGCGGACTGCAGCATCATGCGCAGCACCTTGGCGACCGCGCCGAGCCCGCCGGTGACGTCGCTCGCACGCTGGTTGCCGGACAGATATTCCTCGTTGGCCTCGTTCCAGCGCCTGTTCATGCGGCCGGCCATGCCCATCGCCACCAGCACCTCGGCGTTGCGGCGGCTGGAGGCGGCAAGATCGTTGCGCCGCGCCGCGAGCGTCATCGCTTCCTTGGCCGGCGTGCGCGACAAGTATTCGGTGATCAGCGTCAGCGTCACCAGGATGATCGCACCGACCAGCGCCGTGACGCCAAGCAGCCAATGGAAGGCAAAGCAGATGACCATGTAGAACGGCAGCCATGGCAGATCGAAGAACGCGCCGGGACCCATGCTGCCGAGGAAAGAGCGCACATTGTCGAGGTCGCGCAGCGGCTGCAGGCCTTCGCTGCGATTGCCGGCCATCAGCGGCAGCCGCACGACAGTGTCGAACACCCGCGCATTGAGCGCTTCGTCGAGCGAGGTGCCGACGCGGCCGAGGATCCGTCCGCGCAGCAGGTCGAGCACGCCCTGAGCCATGTAGAGGACCGCGGCGATGACCACGAGGCCGACCAGGGTCGGAACGCTGCGGCTCGGCAGCACCCGGTCGTAGACTTGCAGCATGAACATCGAACCTGTCAGGTAGAGCAGGTTGATCATGCAACTGATGAGGCCGACGCCGATAAAGGCGCTGCGGCAAGCGCGCAGCGCCTCAGCCAGTTCGGAACGCCGGACAGCGGGCGCGGCTGCCATAAAAACTGATCTCTGCAAAACAAAAGGGTTACGTGATCACCACGTTGTATAGACGTTTGCGACCACCGTCCATTTTAAGTCGCGTGAACCAAAGCATGGTTCGCGGCCTCATTTTGTGATCGCACCGACAGTTGACGGAATAAATCAGGGTTAACCGGCGGCGGAACCCTGGCCTCGCGCGGGCGCGCTTCCCGGAAGCGGCACGAGAATGACCGACATCGAGACCCGGCCGATCTCGCCATCCACATCGAGCAACACCCCGCTGCCGACACCGAGCCCCGCCTCCGGGCGCCAGCGCGCATCGGCGCGAACGCCGATCCAGGCGCCCCGCGGCGACCGGAATAGCTGCACCGCAAGGTTCGGATTGGGGTCTGCCACCACGTTCTGGACCGGCCGCGCGATGCCGTGGGTCCAGTCAGCCGGGCCGAGCACCCGCGCCAATGGGCCGGCGTCCGCAATGACGGCGTGATGCAAGCGAAACCAGGCGGTATCGCCGCCGGCACGGGCTTCCATCGCCTCCATGAACCAGCTGCGGCCATGGACGGCGTGTAGGTTGCGCAACGGAAATGCCGTGGGATCCACCGGATCGGCTGCGCTCCCGTAAAACCCCGGGACCTCGACGGCACGCTCGCGCGACAGCGTCACGCGCACCGTCGCGCAGGGTCGCTCCTCACCGGCCGGCCAGAGCGTGTTGTCGACGACGCTGACCCGGCCGCCTTCGGTCACCACGGTAACGTGCGTGCGCAGTTCCGCCATTGGCGTCGGCCGCAGGAACCAGGCCGTCGCCGAGATCGCGGTGCCCCAATTGCGCGCACCGGCCATGGCCTCGACCTCGCCGGTCAGCAGGCTTGCGACCGCCCCGCCCTGAAGGCCGGTGAACGGCCCGGCCGCCAGCGCCGCGGGCTTCCAGTGATGGGGCGTGGCGAGCGGTTCGAAGATGGCCAAGGCGAATGGTCCCTTGAGATGAACAGGATTGAGCGTTCAGCCAATCTCATCCAAGAATAGCGGCCATGACAAAAGGCCATTCATCACTTCAGGTGAGCAAGATTCACCCATTGGATGCCCCCGATCCGCGGGTGATCCCGCCGCTGCCGGCGCTGCTCGCCTTCGAGCGCGCGGCCACCCAACTCAGCTTCCGGCGCGCCGCGCGAGACCTGTCGCTGAGCCCGTCGGCGATCAGCCACCAGATCCGCGGGCTGGAAGAGCAGTTCGGCACCAAACTGTTCGTCCGCGGCGCGCGCCAGGTGCGGTTGACCGACGACGGCGAGCGCTACCTTGCAAAAGTGTCGGCCGCGCTGGCGACGCTGCAGGAGGCGAGCCGTGACATGCTGCGGCGACGCGGTGAGGCCGGCAGCGAGCTCTGGATCAGCTCATTGCCGTTCTTCACCAGTGCCGTGCTGCTGCCGGCGCTGCCGGATTTCAAGCGGCGCCATCCGCAACTGACGCTGCGGATCGAGGCCACCCACCAATATGCCGACTTCAACGGATCACGCGTCGATGTCGCGATCCGTTACGGGCGGGAACATGCCACCGGGCTGAAAGTCGAGCCGCTGGTACAGGTCAAAGGATTGCCGGTCTGTACGCCGGCGCTGGTCAAGGCAGGTCTTCGGACCCCAGCGGACCTGTCGCGCGAGGTGCTGATCCATGTCACGACGCAGCCGCGGGCGTGGCCGGCCTGGCTGAGGGAGGCCGGGCTGCCGAATCTCGCTCCGCGCGGACATCTGTGGCTCGACAGCGTGCCGGCGATGCTGGAGGCCGCCGAACA
The DNA here is from genome assembly GCF_054055815.1 of Bradyrhizobium sp. USDA 4503. Taxonomy (NCBI): domain Bacteria; kingdom Pseudomonadati; phylum Pseudomonadota; class Alphaproteobacteria; order Hyphomicrobiales; family Nitrobacteraceae; genus Bradyrhizobium; species Bradyrhizobium sp. USDA 4503. Next base: position 6,408,551 of record NZ_JBSRXS010000001.1, on the reverse strand, counting down.
CGGACTCGGCGTCGCGATTGCGATCGCGCCGCTGATCAAGGCGCGGCCGGGCTTCGGCAAGCGGCTCGTGGCGCCGTTTGCGTTCGAGGCGGCGCACAGCGAGACGATCTACCTGGTCTCCCGCACCGAGCAGGCGCGGGACCGCCGCATCGCGGCGGTGCGGCGCTGGATCACGGACGCCGTCGCGCGGGCGAGCTAGGCCGTGGCGGGCGCCGGCTCGGCCAGGATGCACCGTGCCAAACGGCCGGGAGCGACCTGCACGACCGGCGGCAAGCGCTCGCTGCAGCGCGGCTCGGCGAACTTGCAACGCGGTGCAAAGGAGCAACTGGCCGGCGCATGATCGAGCGAGGGCGGGGTGCCCGGAATGGTTTCCAGCCGCTGGCCGCGCATCGCGCCGTGAATGGTCGAGGCCAGCAGGCCCTTGGCATAGGGATGCACCGGTGAGCGCACGATATCGCGCAAGGCGCCCTGCTCCACGATCTGGCCGGCATACATCACCGCGACCCGATCGCAGATCTCGATCGCGACACCAATGTCGTGGGTGACGAAGATGACCGACATGCCGAACTCGCGCTGCAGCTCGCGCAGCAGCAGCAGGATCTGAATCTGGACGGTGGCATCGAGCGCCGTGGTCGGCTCGTCGGCGAGCAGGATCTTCGGCTTGCAAGCCAGCGCCAGCGCGATCATCGCACGCTGGCGCATGCCGCCCGACATTTCGTGCGGATAGGAGTCCAGCCGCCGCTTCGCGGAGGGGATCCGCACCACCTCGAGCATTTCAAGCGCACGCGCGGTAGCCTCGCGCTCGCTCTTGCCCTCGTGGCGCATCACCGTCTCCGCGATCTGGCGGCCGATGGTGTAGACCGGATCGAGTGCCAGCGCCGGCTCCTGGAAGATCATCGAGACGGTCTGGCCGCGGAACGCGGACAGCGCCTCATCGTCCATCGCCAGCACCTCTTGTCCCAGCACCTTGACGCTGCCGGAGATCTGCGTGCGTTTCTTCGGCAACAGCCGCATCAACGCGCGCAGCGTCACGCTCTTGCCCGAGCCGGACTCGCCGAGCAGCCCCAACACCTCGCCCTCGCCGAGCTGCAGGCTGAGATCGTTCACAGCATGGACCGTGCGATCGCCGGTGAAGCGGATATTGAGGTTGTTGATCTCGACGAGGTTGGTCATGCGAGCTTGGGCACCCTGGCGTGGAAATCAGTGGCACGCTGGAACGCGGCGCCGATCCGGAGCAGAACCGCTTCCTCGAAGGAGCGACCAATCAGCTGCATGCCGACCGGCAGACCCGTCTTGGTGAAGCCGGAGGGAATCGAGAGCGATGGCAGACCGAGATAGTTGACCGGGCGGGTGAAGCGCGTCAGGCGCTGCAGCACCGCGTCGGCGCCCGGACCATTGCCGACATCGCTCTCCGCGATCGTCGGCGCCGGCACCGGCGATGACGGCGCGATCACCGCATCGACCCCGTTGACCGCCGCGTTATGCGCGGCGAGCGCGGGGCCGCGCCAGCGCATCGCCTCGAGATAGGTGACCGCCGGAATGGCCAGGCCGTTCTGCAGCCGCATCAGGACCTGCGCGCCGTAATCCTGCGGCCGCTCGATCATCCAGCGCTTGTGGAAGGCGGCAGCCTCGACCGCGAGCACCAGCTGCGATGCCGAGGAGAGCTGGCGCTGATCGGGCAGCTCGACCTTGACGATCTCGGCGCCCTCTTTCTTCAAGGTGGCGATAGTCTCGTCGAGGATACGCGCCACCTCAGGGTCGAGGTCGTCGACATAGAACGCCGTCGGGACGCCGATCTTCAGACCCTCCAGCGACTGCTTGGTCGCGGCCATATAGTCCGGCACCGGCTGTGTCGACGCTGTCAGGTCCTCCGGGTCCGCCCCGGCCATCAGGCCGAGCAGCAGCGCGCAGTCCTCCGCGGTCTGCGCCAGCGGACCGACGGTATCGAGCGACTGCGACAGCGGCATCGCACCGGCGCGGCTGACGCGGCCGACCGTCGTCTTCAGGCCGGTGACGCCACAGAAATGCGCCGGCATGCGCACCGAGCCGCCGGTGTCGGAGCCGAGCGCCGCGAAGGTGAGCCGCGCGGCGACCGCCGAGCCCGAGCCCGACGACGAGCCGCCGGTGATGTGCTCGGTGTTCCAGGGATTGCGCACCGCGCCGTAATGCACGTTGTGGCCGGTCGGCCCATAGGCGAACTCGACCATTTGCAACGAGCCGAGGCGGACCTGTCCGGCATCCTTCAGCCGCTGCAGGGCGGTCGAGGTCGTCTTCGGCACGAAGTCGCGGCGAATCAGCGAGCCGCAGGTCACGACCTTACCAGCGTCATAATACATGTCCTTGTGCGCCAGCGGCACGCCGTGCAGCGCGCCGCGACTATTGCCCCTGGCGAGCGCGGCATCGGCCTCGGTGGCGGCGGCCAGCGCCTGCTCGGATTCGACCGCCATATAGGCGTTGAGGCGTGGCTGCCATTCCGCAACGCGATGCAGCACGGCGCGCGTCACCTCATGCGAGGAAACTTTCTTGTCGGCAATCGCCTTGGCGACCGCGGTCAGCGTCATCAGGGCCGGATCAGAGCTCATTTAGACACCTTCTCGATCTTCTGCGCGATCTGCGCCAGCAGGAAGCTCGCGGGTTCGAGATCGAAGGGCAGCGTACCGGAGATCGGTGCAAAGCCGTCGAATGCCGGCCCGATCGAATTGGCGATCCGGGTGGCGACTTCGTCGTCGGCGGGCACGTCAGCGACGTGCGCGATCACCTTGACATCCTTGGGTGTGGGTCTAGTCATGCCGCGTTTTCTCCTTTTGCTTTTGCCGGCGCGCGGCTGTGCCCCGAGCCAGGAATGGCCATGTAGCACGCCGCTTGATGGCCCATTGTATCGAGATCGCTGAGTTTTGGCGTGTCGTTTGCGCAGAGCGGCTCCGCAAACGGACAACGGGTGTGAAACCGGCAGCCCGATGGCGGATCGATCGGATTGGGCGGATCGCCCGAGATCGGCGGCACCTCGGTGCGCCTGTCGGGATCGGATGACGGCATCGCCGCCAGCAGTGCGCGGGTATAGGGATGCGCCGGCGCGTCCCAGACCGCATCGACCGGGCCGAGTTCGACGACCTCGCCGAGATACATCACCAGCACGCGGTCGGAGATGTAGCGGACGACGTTGAGATCGTGGCTGATGAACAGATAGGTCAGGCCGAATTCCCGCTTCAGGTCGGCGAGCAGATTGAGCACCTGCGCCTCGACCGATTTGTCGAGCGCGGACACCGCTTCATCGAGGATCACGAGCCGCGGCGACAGCGCGAGCGCACGCGCGATATTGACGCGTTGACGTTGGCCGCCGGACACTTCGTGCGGATAGCGGTTGGCGAAAATCTCCGGCCGCAAGCCGACCTTACCGAGCAATTCGCGCGCCAGCGTCCGCGCCGTGTCGTCGGCCATGCCGTGGACCTTTGGCCCGAAGGCGATCGATTCCTCGATGGTGAGGCGCGGATTGAGCGAGGCGTAGCTGTCCTGGAACACCATCTGCACGCCGCGCCGCAAATCGCGCAGCGAGAGCGACGGGCCGACCTGCCTTCCGTCATAGATGATATCGCCGGCATCGCGTGCCATCAGGTGCATCAACAGCCGCGCGGTGGTCGATTTGCCGCAGCCGGATTCGCCGACAATGCCGACGGTCTCGCCCTTCATGACCGCGAAGGTGACGTCGTCGACGGCGCGCACGGTCTTGCGCGGACTGAACAGGCCGCCGCGCACCGGGAAGTGCTTGGTCAGTCCCTTGACCTGCAGCAGCGGCTGCGCGGCGCCGCCGATGTCGGCGACCGGCTCCAGCATATCGACGGAGAGATTGGCGTCGCTCATGCTCTAATTCCTGATGTCCATGGCGCTGCGCATGCCGTCGCTGAGCAGATTGAAGCAGATCGAGACCGCGAAGATCATCGCGCCCGGCAGCGCGGCGACCCACGGATTGACGTAGATCGCGGTGCGCAGCGTATTCAGCATCAAGCCCCACTCCGGCTCCGGCGGCTTGGTGCCGAGCCCGAGGAACGACAGACCGGCGGCGAGGATCATCGACACCGAGATCAGGCCAGTGGCGTAGACGAAGATCGGGCCGAGCACATTGCCGAGCATGTGGACGCGCATGATGGTGAAGGGCCCGGCGCCGGACGCGCGCGCCGCCTCGACGAAATCCATGTTGCGCACGCCGGTGGTGACGCTTTCGGCGACGCGGGTGATCTGCGGCACGAACACGATAGTCAGCGACACGATCGAATTGGTGATGCCGGCGCCGAGCGCTCCCGAGATCGCGATCGCCAGCAGCACCGACGGGAAGGCGTAGAACACGTCGACCGTGCGCATGATCGCGGTGTTGAGCTTGCCGCCGACATAGCCGGCGACGAGGCCGAGCGAGGTGCCGATCACGAAGGCGAAGATCACCGGCAGAATGCCGATGACCAGCGACAGCCGTCCGCCATAGATCAGCCGCGCCAGCATGTCGCGGCCGAGCTCGTCGGTGCCGAGCGGATAGCCCGGCGTGCCGATATGGCGGAGACGGCGGATCATCGAGCCCTGATAGGGATCGGCAAGATGCAGCCATGGTGCCAGCAGCGCCGAGGCAAAGATCAGCACCAGGATGATGGCGCAAGCCATGCTGACCTTGTCGCGCCTGATGCGGCGGCCAACCGTCGCCCAATAGCCACGCGCCTTGGTCGCGGGGACGGCCTGCAATGCGGTATCCAACATCGCACTCATGGCTAGCTCCGCTTGATGCGCGGATCGATCGCGGCCTGCGCGATGTCGACCAGGAGGTTGAGCAGCACGAAGAACAGCGCCAGCACCAGGATCGTGCCCTGCAGCAGCGGCAGATCGCGCTGGAAGATCGCCGAGTTCAACAGCAGGCCCGAACCCGGCCAGGAGAACACGGTCTCGATCAGGATCGAGCCGCCCAGCATGTAGCCGAGCTGCAGGCCCATCACCGCGAGCGCGGTCGGCGCCGCATTCTTGATGACGTGGCGAAACACCTCGGTCTCGCGCAGGCCTTTTGCGCGCAGCGCCTCGACGAAATCCTGGCTCAGGATGTCGCCGGTCAGCGCGCGCACCGTACGGGTGACGATGCCCATCGGGATCACCGAGGTGGTGATCGCCGGCAGCACCAGATAGCGCAGATGCTCCCAGTCCCACGCCCAGGCGCCGGAGCCGCCGGGTCCTGCACCGACCGCGGGCAGCCAGTTGAGCTGCACCGAGAAGATGATGACCAGCACCATGCCGAGCCAGTAATGCGGCAGCGACACGCCGGCTATTGCCACCGAGGTCGCGACCTTGTCGACCCAGGTGTCGCGGAAATAGCCGGCGATCAGGCCGAACAGCAGGCCGAGCGTAAAGCCGATCATCGCGGCCGCGATCGCCAGCATCACGGTGTTGCCGACGGCACGCATCACCTCGGTCAGGACGGGCCGCCCGGTCGCGATCGAATTGCCGAGATCGCCATGGATCGCGCGCCACAGCCACAGGCCGAATTGCACCGGCAATGGGCGATCGAAGCCGTAGGCCGTGCGCAATTGCGCGGCGAGCTCCTGCGAGGCATCGGCGGGCAGCACCGCGACCAAGGGGTCGCCGGGCGTGATGTGCACCAAGAGGAAGCACACCAGCGCCACGCTGAGCACGATCGGAATGACGTAGACGATCCGTCTGGACGTATAGGCGAACACGTTGCGTTCTTTCTTCCTTCTCACTTTGTGGGAGAAGGTGGCGCGCCGAGCGCGCCGGATGAGGGGTTTCTATCCGCGGATACAGTCATTTCCGATCGAGAAAGGAGCGTCCGCGGAGACAACCCCTCACCCGGCTTCGCTTTGCGAAGCCACCCTCTCCCACAAGGGGAGAGGGTATACCTATTGCGCGGCTAGCGCCTCACGGCGCGACCGTGACCGGCGAGAAGTCGACGAACCAGCTCTTCGGCTGCACAAATCCCTTGATCTTCGGGCTCATCGCGCGCGGTGCGACGTCGTGGGCGACATAGAGGAAGGCCGCGTCGTCGACCGAGGCCGCATGCAGCTCGGCCAGCGCGGCGTCGCGCGCCGCCGGCTCGAAGGTCTGGCGGGCCTTCTTGACCAGCTCGTCGAACTTCGGGTTGTTGTTGAAGCCCCAATTGTTCGATACCGGCGGCGCCATGCCCGACTGCAGGAAGCGCACCAGCGCGAAGAACGGATCCATCGCCGCATAAGTGACGTTGATGGCGTTCGAGCCGTTGGCGGTCGGATCCTTGGTGCCGCGCCGCCAATTGGTGAACAGCGTGTTCCACTCGATGACGTCGAGCTGCACATCGAAGTAGCATTCGGCCAACGCCTGTTGCAGATACTCGTTCATCGGCAGCGGCAGCATCTGGCCCGAGCCCGATGCCGAGGTCTGGATCTTGACCGTCAGCTTCTTGTTCGGACCGAAGCCCGCCTCCTGCATCAGTTTCTGCGCGGCCGGCTTGTCGTACTTGATCTGGAAGGTCGGGTTGCCGCGCCAGGGATGGCCGGGCTCGAACGTGCCGGTCGCCGGCACCATCAGGCCGGCAAGCAGGCCGTCACGCAGCCCTTCGCGATCGATGCAGAGATTGGCCGCCTTGCGGACGCGGATGTCATTCCACGGCGAGCCCTCGACGCGCGAGAACTGCCACGGCCAGACATGTGGCTCCTCGTTGGAATAGAGGTTGAAACCACGCTGCTTGATCTCGGGCAGCGCGTCCGGCGCCGGCGCCTCGATCCAGTTGACCTGTCCCGACAGCAGCGCCGCCGTCCGGGCATTGGCCTCCGGCATCGGCAACAGCACCATCTTGTCAGCCTTCGGCACCCGTGCCTTGTCCCAGTAATTCTCGTTCTTCACCAACTCGAGCCGCTCGCGCGGGGTGAAGCTCGACATCTTCCAGGGGCCGGTGCCCGACGCGTCCTTGGCGAACGCGGCCCACGCGGCCTGCGACTTCGCCTTGGCGTCGGCGCCTTCGGCCTTGTCGTAGAATTTCTGCCACTTGGCCGGGCTCGCCATGAACAAATTGGTGAGGTTGATCGGCAGGAAGCTGTCCGGCTCCTTGGTGGTCAGCTCCACCGTCATGTCGTCGATCTTGCGCGCCGAGACCAGCGTCGGCATGCGCGAGGCGGTGACGCCGACCTGGCTCGCATCGTATTGCGGCGCGTCCTGCTTCAAGACCTTGTCGACGTTCCAGACCACGGCGTCGGCATTGAACGGCGAGCCGTCATGAAAGGTGACGCCGGGACGCAGCTTGAAAATCCACTTGGTCTTGTCGGCATCGTCGACCTTCCACTCGGTGGCGAGGCCCGGAATCATCGCACTCGCCTTGTCCGACGACGACAGGTCCCACATCGTCAGCGCGTCATACATCGTCAGACCCGTGAAGCGATTGCCCTCAAAACCCTGGTCGGGCTGGCCGAGCGTGCGCGGAATATCGGCAGCGGTCATGCCAATGCGCAGCACGGTCTCGGCACTGGCGATCGCCGGCACGCCTGTGGCTATCGCAAGCGCCAGCATGATCGCCGTCGCATTGGTTTTCCTGTTACGCATCTGAGCAGCCCCTTCGAGTCTGGTGACGTTTTGGTGATTATTTCTTGGGCAAGCGTATGCAATGCCTGTGCCAAGGGGAATAGTTCATCAGCAAATAACCGCCGGGCGCGTCATTTCTTCCCACCGCCCGCCCGAACGGAGCGAAGATGCCTATTCTGGCATCATGCTTGCAGGATTTGGCTCCAACGTCTTTCCAACGGAGCCTTCATATGCGTGCGCGCAATTCGATCCTGATGGCGGCAATGGCGCTTGCCTTGACCGCGGGCTGGCCGGCCATGTCGGCGCAAGCCGAGTCCATTGTGCGCTACGGCATTTCGATGGCCGACATTCCGCTGACCACCGGCCAGCCCGATCGCGGCGCGGGCGCCTATCAGTTCACCGCCTACACGATCTACGATCCGCTGGTTGCCTGGGAGATGGATGTTGCCGACCGGCCGGGCAAGCTGGTGCCCGGGCTTGCGACCGAATGGAAGGTCGACGACAACGACAAGACCAAATGGCGCTTCACGCTGCGCAAGGGCGTCAAATTCCACGACGGCAGCGACTTCAATGCCGACGCGGTGATCTGGAATCTCGACAAGGTGCTGAACGACAAGGCACCGCAATTCGACAAGCGGCAGAGCGCGCAGGTCAAGACCCGCCTGCCTTCGGTTGCGAGCTACGCCAAGGTCGACGATTTCACCATCGAGATCACCACCAAGACGGTCGACTCCTTCTTCCCCTATCAGATGCTCTGGTTCCTGGTCTCCAGCCCCGCACAATATGAAAAGCTCGGCAAGGACTGGGACAAGTTCGCCAGCCAGCCCTCCGGCACCGGTCCGTTCAAGCTGACCAAGCTGGTACCGCGCGAGCTCGCCGAGCTGACGAAGAACCCGGACTATTGGGACAAGAAGCGGCTTGCGAAGGTCGACAAGATGATCCTGATTCCGATGCCGGAGGCGCTGACCCGGACCAACGCGCTGCTGGCCGGCCAGGTCGACCTGATCGAAACGCCGGCGCCCGACGCCGTGCCGCAGCTCAAGGCCGCCGGCATGCGGATCGTCGACAACGTGACGCCGCATGTCTGGAACTATCACTTGAGCGTGCTGCCGGGCTCGCCATGGACCGACATCCGCCTGCGCAAGGCGCTCAACCTCGCGATCGACCGCGACGCGGTGGTTGGACTGATGAACGGCCTCGCCAAGCCCGCCAAGGGCCAGGTCGATCCGTCGAGCCCGTGGTTCGGCAAGCCGACGTTCGAACTGAAATACGACCTCGCGGCCGCCAGGAAGCTGGTGGAGGAAGCCGGCTATTCGAAGGACAAGCCGCTGAAGACGACGTTCATCATCGCCCAGGGCGGTACCGGGCAGATGCTGTCGCTGCCGATGAACGAGTTCCTGCAGCAGAGCTTCAAGGAGATCGGCATCGACATCGACTTCAAGGTGGTCGAGCTCGAGACATTATATACGCACTGGCGCAAGGGCGCGGCGGACGAGATGAATGCCGGCATCACCGCCAACAACATCGCCTATGTCACGTCGGATCCGCTCTACGCCATCGTGCGGTTCTTCCACTCCGGCCAAGTGGCGCCGGTCGGCGTCAACTGGGGCGGCTACAAGAACCCGAAGGTCGATGCGCTGATCGACGAGGCCAAGCAGACCTTCGATTCCGCGAAACAGGATGCGCTGCTGGCGCAGGCACACGCGCTGATCGTCGACGATGCCGCGCTGGTGTGGGTGGTACACGACACCAATCCGCACGCGCTGTCGCCGAAGGTGAAGACCTTCGTGCAGGCGCAGCACTGGTTCCAGGATCTGACCCAAATCGGGCTGGAATAGACATTCCATCGTCGTCCCGGCCTGGTGCGCAATTGCGCACCCATACGCCGCGGCCGCCGCAATGGGCACGCGGCGAGACGATCTTCCGTCAACGACCATTCGTGGTTGGGTCCCGGCCTTCGCCGGGACGACAGCGGGCTTGCGGCGTCTATTTCGTCGTCAACGCGAATGCGCCGTTCCAGTCGTCGGGCGGCGGCTCCTTCTGGAAGGCGTGGATGCGCGCCTCGTAGAGGCGGTAGAGATATTGCAGCGTCTGCGCCTCGTCGGTCTTGCGGCCGCGTTCGATCGCGGCGAGCGCGCCGTCCCAATCGCGGCTGCGGTAGCAGGCGAGCATCTCTATGGTCAGGTTGCGCAGCCGCTGGAAGCGGCCGGAGCTCGCGACATCCTCGCGGCCGGCAATCGCATAGATCACCTCGGGCTCCTTCTTGCCCTTGACCATGATGAAGTCGAGCTCGAGGATCGCAAACTTCTCCTTCACCGCGAGCGCGGTCTTCGATCCCACGATGATCGGGAAGCCGTACTCCTTGGACTGTCCCTCGAGCCGCGAGGCCAGATTGACGCTGTCGCCGAACACCGAATAGTCGAAGCGCACATCGGAGCCCATATTGCCGACCACGCAGGAGCCGGTGTTGAGACCGACACCGATGTTGAGCGGCACATAGACGTGGCCGCCGTCCTTCGCCTCCTGCTCGCGCTCACGGTTGAGGTCGTCGACGCGCTCCAGCATGTCGAGCGCCGCATCGCAGGCGTTGAGCTGGTGCTGCTTGTCATCGAGCGGCGCGTTCCAGAACGCCATGATGGCGTCGCCCATATATTTGTCGATGGTGCCCTTGCGGGCGAGGATCGCGTTGGAAAGCGGAGTAAGGAAGCGGTTCATCAGCGCCGTGAGGCCCTGCGGATTGCTCTTGTAGGTTTCCGAGATCGAGGTGAAGCCGCGCATGTCCGAGAACATGATGGTCATCTCGCGTTCCTCGCCGCCGAGCACCAGCCGCTCTGGCGACTGCGCCAGTTGCTCGACCAGCGCCGGCGACATGTACTGCACGAATTGCGACCTGATCTGTCGACGCTGCTGCTGCTCGCGCACGAAGGCGGAGAAGATCAGCGTGAGATAGATCGCCGTGGTCGACATCAGCGGATAGGTGAAGTCGATCAGCAGCCGGTGCTGGGAATAGAAATACCAGGAGGTGCCGATCAGCACCGAGGCAAACATTCCGCCGACGGCGACCAACGTGATCGGACCGAACTTCGGCGCGAAGGCGATGACAAGGAGCCCCATGATCAGCGCGGCGAAGAACTCGATGCCGATGCCGTAATTCGGCTGCGAAACGACATCGCCGGTCAGCGCGCTCTCCAGCACCTGGGCGTGAACCTCGACACCAGGCATCGCCGGCGTCACCGGCGTCGTCTTGATGTCGTTCAGCCCGGTTGCTGAGGTGCCGATCACGATCAGCTTGCCGGCAATTCGGTCCGGTGAGACGCGCCCGTCCAGCACATCGACCGCCGAGACATAGATCGAGGGATCGCGGCGGGCGTAGTGGATCCAGAGTTGGCCGTGGAGATCGGTCGGGATCGCAAAGCCCTTGAGACCCAGGCTCTTGATACCGGCCTTGTCGGCCTTGATCAGGATCGTGCCGGAGCCGCTCGCCACCCGCAGCATCTCGAAGCTCAGCGACGGCATGGTGATGCCCTGCGCCACCATGATCATCGGCACGCGCCTGACGATGCCGTCGCGCTCCGGCCTGATCGTGAACAGGCCGCGCCCGGCAGCCGCCTCCTCAAGCACCGGCACGTTGCGCAGCAACCCCGGGAACATGTACATGAAAGGCTGCGGCTCCTCACCGAGCATCGCAAGTCCGGTGACCGGAAGCTTTTCGTTGAGGTCGGCGCGCACGTTGGGCCCGCCGGATTCGCCGAGCACCACCCGCGAGTTCTTGATGGCTTCGGCCATGATGCTGTCGTTGCTCGGCAGCTGCCGCAGCCTCGCGCGCATCTCCTCATCGAGGCTGCTGAACGTATCGGCGGCGATATCGGGGTTGAGACGATCCGGCTCGGAGAACACCGCGTCGAACGCGATCACCACGGCGCCGAGCCGGGTGAGATTGGTGACGATGTCGGCGAGCCGGGTCCGCGGCCACGGCCACTGTCCGAGCCGGGGATCGGCGAGGCTCTTTTCGTCGATGTCGACAATGGTGACCGGCCGCGCCGTCTTCTGGCGCGGTTGCAGCGCCTGGAATGTGTCAAACGTCCTGACGCGAAGCTCCTGAACCGGAGCCGGATCCACGATCCGCAGCGCAGCAATGCCGATCAACAGCGCCACGCAGACCAGCCGCGCGTAGCCGAAGCGCCGTGCGAACCACCTGCGTATCGCCTTCAGCCGTTTCATGCCATCTGGATATCACGCGCGCAGAATTGTTCCAATCGAGCAAGCAAGCGCAGTGCACAATCAGCCGGACCGGCCCCCCGGCGGCACGGCCGGGCGTCCGTCACGTAAAATGAATAATGAAGTCGTTCTGGGACAGGCTCGCCTTCGCGACATTGTGCAATGTGATCGTATCTGCGCTGTCGATCGTGATCAGCGTGTCCGCTGAATTGGTCGGCGATGTCGCAACATGCTGATCGAACCAGGTGCTGAAGGTGCTTGCCGAGACGGCCGCGGACAGGTCGATCTGGTCCTCGCCTGGCGTGAAGTTCAGGATCGTGTCGTGGTTGAAGTTCGGCGCAAACACGAACTTGTCCTGATAACCCGACCCGAAGAACACGTCCTTGTCGCTGGTCCCGGTCAGCATCACGGGCTCGGGCCGATCCTGTTGGACGTTGAAGATCAGGTTGACCGTATCGGTTGCGCCATGGCCATCGGTCACGGAAAGCGCGATCGTGTCGGTCGCTGGAGCTGTCTGGCCGGGGTTGTAAACGAGGCCCGACGATCCAAGCGCGGTGTTGATGCTGGAGAGAAGCCCCTCCTGCGACGAAGGCGCAACGCTGCTGCCCGCACCGGGCGTCGTCGCCGCGGCCATGGTGAAGGTCTCGTCGGCCGTCGCATCGGCGTCCGTCACGGTCAGGCCGGAGATCGTCTCGGTCCCGTTGGGATGTTCGGTGATACTGACGTTGTCGGTGTGGATCACGGGCGCGTCGTTGGCGCCGATCACGTCGATCGTCAGCTTCGCGGTCCCGACGGCGCCATGCGCGTCGATCGTCTCCACATCGAACGTGTCGGCATAGGTGCCCTTGCCCAACGCGTTGATCGCGGCAGCATCGGGAACATAGCTGTAGGTGCCGTCCGGGTTGACGGTCAGCGAGCCGTAGAGGCCCGCGATCTGCGTGACCGCAGTGTGGTCCGAATTGAGCGCGGCATAAGTCAGCGTCGCGGTTTCGCCATGGTCGACGTCGTTGCCATGGAGCGTGCCGGTCAGCGTGCCGAAAGTGTCGTTATCGGCGGTATCGGTGAGCGTGCCGGCATTGACGTCGGCGAGTGTCGGCGCGTCGTTGGCGCCGTTGATCGTGATCGTCACAGGCTCGTTGATGACGCCGCCATGGTGGTCGTCGATCTGGATCGTGTAGGTCAGCGTCAGCGTCTCGCCGAGGGCGAGATAGTCGAAATTCTGGTCCGCGGCCGAGAACGTCCAGGTCGACGATCCGGTTGAACCGCCGGTCGCGTCCGTCAACGTCCCCAGCGACAGCCAGTTCAGGATCGTGGCCTCGTCGGGCAGGCCCGTGGTCGCCCCGGATTCGGCGACGCCGGTGATGGTCATGGTGTGGGTGTCGCTGAGATCCACATCGGTGAAGGTCACGGTGCCGGATGCGCTGTCCAGCGTCGATGAACCGGTCGTATCGGGTTGTTCGGGGATGATGGCCGCCTGAGGCGCCGACGTGACGATCGGCGCGTCATTGCTGCCGGTAATCGTGATCGTCACCGGTTGGCTGATCACGCCGCCATGATGGTCATTGACCTCGACCGTATAGGTCAGCGTCAGTGCCTCACCGTCGGCAAGAAAATCGAAATTGCGGTCGGCGGCCGAGAAGGTCCAGGCCTGGGATCCGGCAACCCCGCCGGTCGAATCGGTCAGCGTCCCCAGCGAGAGCCAGTTCAGAATCGTGGACTCGTCCTCAGGCAGGCCTGTGGTCGTTCCGGATTCCGCGACGCCGGTGATGGACACGATGTGGGTGTCGCCGAGATCGACGTCGGCAAATGTCACCGCGCCCTGGGCCACGTCGAGCTTGATCGATCCGGTCTCGCCGATCATCTCGGGGACCGTGGCGGTCGGCGGCTCCGACGTGAACGTCGGCACGTCGTTGGTGCCCGTGATGGTGATGGTGACGGGCTGGGTGACGACACCGCCGTGGTGGTCGTCGACCTGGATCAGGTAAGTCAGCGTCAACGTCTCGCCGACAGCGAGATAGTCGAAATTCCTGTCGGCGGCCGAGAAAGTCCAGGCGCGCGATCCGGTTACGCCGCCGGTCGAATCCGTCAGCGTGCCGAGCGACATCCAGCCCAGTATCGTCGCCTGATCGGGAAGCCCCGTGGTCACGCCCGTTTCGGTGACGCCGGCAACGGTGACGCTGTGGGTGTCGCTGAGATCGACATCGACGAAGGTCACGGTACCGGATGCGGTATCCGGCACGACCGAGCCGGTCGTCTCCTCGGCTTCAGTGATGGCGGCCGCCTGGGTCGGCGAGGTGATCACCGGCCTGTCGTCGGCGCCGACGATCGTGATGGTGACCGGCAGCGTGACGACGCCGCCCTGATGGTCGTCGATCTCGACCGTGTAGGTCAGCGTCAGCGTCTCGCCGGTGGCGAGATAGTCGAAGCTCCTGTCGGCGGCCGAGAACGTCCAGGAGCGCAATCCCGTCACGCCATCGGTCGAATCCGTCAGCGCGCCCAACGACAGCCAGCTCAGCACGGTGGCATGGCTGGCAAGTCCGGTGGTGACGCCGGCCTCGGTGACGCCGGTGATGGTGACCGTATGCGTGTCGGTCAGATCCGCATCGGTAAATGTCAGCGTGCCGTGCGCCGTATCAGGCTGGGCGGAATTCGTCGTTGCTGGGAGTTCGGTGATCGAACCGGCCTGCGCCGAGGACGTCACCACCGGGGAGTCGTTGGTGCCGGTGATCGTGATCGTGAAGGTCTTGAACGTGGTCTCGTTGTTCGGTGCGAAATTGTTATCGACGCGCGCGACATAGGCCAGCGTCAGCGTTTCTCCGGCAGCCAGGAAGTCGAACGCGCTGTCGGCAAGGTTGTAGGTCCAGGTCGCCGAACCGGCATTCTTGTTGTTCGGATCGGGCTCGAGCAGCAACGGGATCTCGACGGTCTTGATGGCCGCAAGCTGCGCTGCCGTCAGCGATGAGGTCACGTCGCTGCCGTTGGCGTCCCGGTAGCTGAACGCGGAATAGTCGACCTTCGCACTCGGTATGTCACCGACATTGAGGTCCAGCCATTTGATCTGGCCCGTCGCGGTGTCGAACAGCCCGCTTTGGGTCAGCCCCGGCCGCTCGGTAAACGCCGCGTCCTGAGTCACGACCTGCGGCGGCCCCGGGATGTGCTCGATCCTGCTGTTGGGAACGCCGCCGGCCTGAGGGCCGGTCGTGTTGACGAAGGTCAGCAGAATGATGATCGGCGCGCCACTGTCGCTGCTGGTGAGCTTGAAGCTGCTCGAGACCGGGACGACGCTGTCCGTGAAGTTGGTGGTGAGCTTGGTGTTGGGATTGTTGTTGTCCGTGAACTTCAGCGCAAAGACGTCGGAGATCAGCTTCTGCGCATCGGTCGACAGTTGCGCCGACGAGACGAAGCTGACGCTGCCCTGGCCGTTGACAATGGTCTGGGTGCCGGCCTGATCGACGGTCGCGATCGGATTGAGCGTCGTCTTGTCGAACAGGATGTAGGAGCCGGTGCTGCCATCGGGCTCGACCAGCACCTGGAATTTGGCCGGCGGCACGCCGCCGGTGCCCTGCACGTCGAAATCGATCTCGACCAGCACCGCGGTGCCGCGGATGCCCATGGTCGCGACCGGCGTATCGACCTTCATGTCGCCGTGCTTGGCGGTCGCGCCGGCCACGAAGGAGATCGTGCCCGAGACCAGACTCATCAGCGACGTATTGCTCGACCCGTTCGGGTCGTAGATCATTTCGTTCAGCACCATCTTGGCGTTCGGGCCGAGACCGAACACGGTGCCGTCGATGAAGGTGATGCCGAGCGTCGAGTCGCCGCCGGATTGCACCACGTCACCCTTGTTGACGTTATCGCCCTGGTTCAGGACGATCGCGACGCCGTTGCGGATGGCCGTCGCGTTCCCGGTCAGCTTGGTGACATGGCCGATGACCTTGGCCGGCTCCGCCGCGCCGCCGGCCTGGGCATATTGAGTATAGCCGGTGAGTGCGCTGACGAGATCGCCGGTGAGATGCGCGCCGTCAGGCGACGCCAGCGGCGCGCGCTTCTCGCCCTTGAAATAGTCGTGCAGGACGAGTTCCCGATCGTCCTTCGCGATGACGAGATCGAGCCCGGCCCGCTTGAAGTCGCCGGTGAACAGCAATTGCCCGTCGTCGACGATGATCGCGCCGGGCGGAGCATGCGTGGAAACGCTGTCGACGTGCACGTATCCACGGGCATAAGCGTCCGTGCTCGGCAACAGGCCGTCGAATTTCTCGACAAAGTTCACTGCGGATCACCGCACGAGAGTTAATATTGTTAAAATATCCGAATGATTATGCCTGCATATCATCGGATAAAGCTTGGCGAAACCACTCTGTGCTTGCGCAAGGTGGTCCTGTAGTGCGGTTTGACTGGATGTGACTTGGCTCACGCTGTGAAGAGCCGTGTAGTTCGGATTCGCCTGACGGTACCATAAGGTGGGATTTAAGCCAAGATACGTACTGAGCCACGTATTCGTGGTATTGATTGGCATTTCTGTACTTGCCTCTATTTCCCCTTAGCCCAGAGCGGCCATTTGACCCCAATTTCCCGGCCAAAGCTGTGACTTAGCTTACAAATCACAGCAGTCCCGTGCGCGGACCGGCCGGGTTAACCAGAGGGCAAGGATGAGTTGCAAAGCAGTGGAAAAAGGTTCGCCGCTTCCTTTCACAAACCGGTAAAGTTTTCGGGACCCCAAGCAGGCGCCCTTTAGCCTCTTCCCCTGATTCCCCACATCTTAAGTCGATTCGAAGGGATCGTTCGCCATGCTGCCCGGCATGAAACGATCCGATCGCGTGCGCGGTGCAATTTCCACCCGCCGAAGAGCGGACAGGGGGTGTCGGATGAGATTCTCGCTTCGCCCGCTTGCGCTGAGCGCCGTCATGCTGGGCTTCGGCCTGGCCCTGGCCGCGCCGGTTGCCGAGCTCAATGCCGCTTCGCTGCTTTCGCCCGGTCCGGCGACGCTGATCAGAAAATCGACCGAGCCGTTCGGCCTGACGACCAGCCTGCTTGCCGACGGCGGCCTGCACGACAAATGGCTCGGCGTGCAGCGCCAGCTCGCCGACGAATTGGAGCAACTGGCAGCCTGCGAGAGCGACCGCGCCGGCTGCGTGTCGCCGGCGGCGCTGCGATTCCTGGCGATCGTCGATGCCGGACGGGCGCGTCAGGGTCGCGCCCGGCTCGGCGAAATCAACCGCGCAATCAACCTTGCGATCCGTCCGGGCAGCGATCTCGTGGCCTATGGCGAGCCCGACGTCTGGGCGACGCCGCTCGCCACCTTCGCCCGCGGCAGCGGCGATTGCGAGGACTATGCGATCGCGAAACTCGTGGCGCTGCGCAAGGCCGGCGTGGCGCCGGAAGATCTGCGGATCGTCGTCCTGCATGACCTCGTCGGCGGCGAGGACCATGCGGTGGTCGCGGCGCGGCTCGACGGCCGCTGGCTGACGCTCGACAACCGCCGCATGGCGATGATCGAGGACAACGACATCAGGAGTTTTCGGCCGACCTTCGTGATCGACCAGCACGGCGTCAGCCGCTATGTCGATGCCCCGCTCGTCGCCGAGGCCGCTTGGCGGCCGGCGGCGCAGACATACTTTCCGTCATTGCGAGCGAAGCGAAGCAATCCATCCCTCCGCGGAAAGATGGATTGCTTCGTCGCTCGCTCCTCGCAATGACGAGTGAATCCAGATGAGCGACTACCCGTCAGAACATCAGATTATCCTTCACCAGCACCCAGCGGCCGCCCTTGACCTGCTGCACCTGGGTGATGGTGTTGGCGAGATGATCCGTCTTGGAGAACTTGGTCGGCGGCGAGCTGAAGATGTCGAGGAATTTGTCGCCTGACTCCAGCGAGTCCAGCATCTTCTGGCCGGAGAGATCCTTGCCCGCCTTCTGGGCGTAGAAGGCGAAGGTCATCACCGCGTTGTAGCCGATGATCGCCTGGGTGTTGGCGTCGGTGTTGAACATCTTCTTGTAGTTCACCAGCCAGTCCTTCACCTTGCCCTTGGCCGTGTCCTCGTAGGGAATCTCGAAGCCCGAGGCCGCATAGAGCCCTTCGACGGCTTCCTTGCCGAGCGCCGGCACTTCGAGCACGTTGGTCGGGGTGGCGCCGAGGAAGGTCACATCCCAGCCGAGCTTCTTGGCCTCGTTCATCGCGCCGATGGTCTCGCGGATCACGGTGCCGAGCACGACGAGGTCGCAGCCGTCGGCCTTCATCTTGGCGACCTGCGCCGAGAAGTCGGAGGCGCCGCGCTTGTAGCTCGTGACCGAGGCCGGCTGCACCTTCATCGCGCCAAGCTGCTGGGTGAAGCCGTCGAGCACGTTTTTGCCGTACTCGTCATCCTGATGCATGATGCAGGGCTTCTTGAAGTTCTTCCACTCCATCATGTATTTGAGCGCGGCGCGCGTGCTCTCGACATAGGGCAGGAGGTTGTTGAACTTCAGCCGCTCCTGCGGCTTGGCGGGATCGAACTTGAAGGTGAATTCGGCGGCCGTCAGCGGGAACAGCTGCAACACGCCCGCATCGAACAGGATGTCCTGCGCGGCGAGCACGGTCGGCGAGCCCATCGGGCCGATCATCGCGAACACCTTGTCGCGCTCGACCATCTTCTGCGAGGCCAGCACCGCCTTCTTCGGATCGTAGCCGTTGTCCTCCAGGATCATCTTGATCTTGCGGCCGTTGATGCCGCCGCCGGCGTTGATCTCCTCAACCGCCATCTTCATGCCGTTGGACACCGGAACGCCCCAGACCTTGATCGGGCCGGACAAGTCCTGATGCGTTCCGATCACGATCTCGGTCGGCGAGATGCCTTCATTGGTGACCTTGGTCTGGGCTGCGGCCGGCAGACAGGTCAGCGCCAGCGCACTCACCGCAAGGCCCAGCGCCTTCAGCGATTTCGACATTGCAGTCTCCTCCTTACATGGCCCATGTTAAGCGAAGGGTCGGGCCTGCTCGCTCCTTCGCCAATTTCTTTCTCCTCGGCTATGCCACCGCGCGTTCGCCATACATGGCGGCGATCTCGGCCGCGTAGCGCTTGTTCACGAAGCTGCGCTTCAGCTTCATGGTCGGCGTCAGCTCCTCGTCCTCGGGCGTGAGCTGGCGCTCGATCAGATAGAATTTCTTGACGGTCTCGACGCGCGCGAACTTGACGTTGACCGCCTCGACCTCGCGCTGGATCAGATCCTGGATTTCGCGTGCGCGGCACAGGCTCGCGTAATTGGTGAAGGGGATGTCGTGGTCCTGGGCGTATTTCTCGACATTCTCCTGGTCGATCATGATCAGGCAGGTGAGATACGGCCGCTTGTCACCGATCACGACCGCATCCGAGACATAGGGTGAGAACTTGAGCTGGTTCTCGATCTCGGACGGCGTGATGTTCTTGCCGCCGGAGGTGATGATGATGTCCTTCATCCGGTCGGTGATCTTGACATAGCCTTCATTGTCGATCGTCCCCACGTCGCCGGTGTGCAGCCAGCCTTTGGCGTCGATCGTCTCGGCGGTCCTCTCCGGCTGGTTGAGATAGCCCATGAACAGGAAATCGCCCTTGATCAGGATCTCGCCCTTCGGGCAGATCATCACCTCGCCCCAGGGCGCGGCCTTGCCGACCGAGCCGAGCTTGATGCGATCCGCCGGCATCATGGTCGCGACGCCGCAATTCTCGGTCTGGCCGTAGACCTCGCGCATGTCGATGCCGAGCGCGAGATACCAGCGGATCAGATCCGGCGAGATCGGCGCGGCGCCGGTCAGCGCAATCCGGCAGCGGTCGAGCCCGAGCATGCGGCGGATGTTGCGGAACACCAGCCAATAGGCCGCGCGGTTGGCGAGCCGCAGCGACAAGGGCGGCGTCTCGCCCTGCAGCCGACACTCGGTCATCCGGTTGCCGATCGCGAGCGCGCGGGCATACATCCAGTTCTGGAACGGGGTCGCATCCTTCAGCGCGATGGTGATGCCGGAATAGAACTTCTCCCAGATCCGGGGCACCGCGAGGAATGCGGTCGGCTGCACCTCGCGAAGATTGTCCGGCACCGTCTCCGGGCTCTCGGCGAAATTCATCACCGATCCCAGCGCGAGCGAGAGGTAATAGCCGCCGACCCGCTCGGCGACGTGGCAGAGCGGCAGAAACACCAGCCGCTCCTCGCTGTCGGTCGAGGGGTAGAGATCGTTGGCGTGGCGCATCTGGTGCGTCACGCTGCGGTTGGAGTGCATCGCGCCCTTGGGCGGGCCCGTGGTGCCGGAGGTGTAGACCAGGATCGCGAGATCGGAGGCGGTGCGGCTGCCGGTCATCTCGTCCCACAGCGCCGGATTGCCCCAGGCATGATTGCGGCCGAGCGACGTGAATTCCGCGAGCGACAGCACCATCGGATCGGAGAAGCCGGAGAGGCCCTCCATGTCGAACACGACGATCCTCTCCAGCGTCGGACAGCGCGACCGGCAGGTCAGCACCTTGTCGAGCTGCTCCTCATCCTCGACGAAGATCACCCGCGTGCGGGAATCGTTGATGAGGTATTCGACCTGCGCGGCCGAATCGGTCGGATAGATGCCGGACGAGACGCCGCCGGCGCACAAGATGCCCATGTCGGCGTAGACCCATTCCGGCACCGCGTTGGCGATGATCGAGCCAACGTCGCCGGGACGGAAGCCTGTGGCATGCAGGCCGTAGGAGATGTCCTTGGAGATCTGCAGCCATTCGCGCCAGCTGGTCGGTTGCCAGATGCCGAACTTCTTCTCGCGGATCGCGGGCCTGTCGCCACGCGTTTGAACCGCGAGCAGAAAGCTCCTCGCGATCGTGTCGGCAACCGTCAGCACCGCTGGTCCTGCCATGCGCGCTCCCTCCTCTGCCGCCGGTCTCACGCGCCGGCTTGTGTTGCCGGTCTTGTTGGCGAAACTGGCCTGAAATCTAGCTCCAACTCTCGTTCAGTGCCAAACCTTCCTCGGCGCCATTGCCAACGCCCAGTCATTCTCAACGCCACGTCTTCTTCTTTTTCCAGCGCCGCTCGCCGCGCGCACCGGCTTCCTTGGCGCCGAGGTAGAACTCCTGGATATCGGGTGAATTCATCAGCCGCTCGCAGCTGTCGTTCATGACGACGCGGCCGATCTCCAGCACATAGCCGTAATGCGCCGTCTCCAGCGCGATCTTGGCATTCTGCTCGACCAGCAGGATCGACATGCCCTGCTCCTCATTGACGCGGCGGATGATGGTGAAGATCTCCTTCACCAGGATCGGCGACAGCCCGAGCGACGGCTCATCGAGCAACAGCAGCGTCGGCCGGTTCATCAGCGCCCGCCCGATCGCCAGCATCTGCTGCTCGCCGCCCGAAAGCTGCCCGGCCGGCTGGCCGAGTCGCTCTCTCAACCGTGGAAAATAGCCGTAGACGCGCTCGAGGTCCTGCGCCACACCGTCGCGGTCCCTGCGCAGATAGGCGCCCATCATCAGGTTTTCGCGCACCGACAGGAACGGAAACACCTCGCGCCCCTCCGGCACGTGGCTCAGCCCGAGCCTCACGATCCGGTCGGCCTCCATGCGCTGGATCGGCTTGCCGAGGAATTCGATCGAGCCCTTCTGCGGGTCGAGGATGCCGGAGATCGTCTTCAGGACCGTGGTCTTGCCGGCGCCGTTGGCGCCGAGCAGCGTCACGATCCGGCCGCGCGGCACCTCGAGGCTGACGCCGCGGATCGCCATGATCGGCCCGTAATAGCTTTCGATGTTGGAGAGTTTCAGGATGATGTCCGCTGTGCTCATGGCATCATCCTCATGCGCCGAGATACGCTGCGACGACGTCGGGATGGTGCTGCACCTCGGACGGCGAGCCCATCGCCAGCACGCGGCCGTAGTTCAGCGCGATGACGCGGTCGGAGACGCGGTTGACCAGCGTCATGTCGTGCTCGACCATCAGCACGGTGATGCCGAGCTCGCTCTTCATGTCGCGGATCCAGAACGACATGTCGTCGGTCTCCTCGACATTGAGGCCGGAGGACGGTTCGTCGAGCAGGATCAGCTTCGGCTCCGAGCACAGCGCCCGCGCCAGCTCGATCACCTTGCGCACGCCGTAAGGCAGTCCCGAGATCAGCTTGTCGCGGTAGGGCTCGAGATCGAGGAACTCGATCACCTGCTCGACGCGGCGGCGATGCGCCTTCTCGCCGGCACGAACGCTCGGCAGGAACAACAGTTCCTGCCACAGCCGGGTGGTGGAATGGCGATGGCGGCCGACCAGGAGATTGCTCAGCACGGTCGCGTTCTCGAACAGCTCGATGTTCTGGAAGGTGCGGGCGATGCCGAGTTTCGCGATATCGTAGGCCGGCTCCTGGGTGATGTCCTGATCCTCGAAGAAGATCTTGCCGGAGGTCGGCGGATAGATCCGCGAGATCAGGTTGAAGATCGAGCTCTTGCCGGCGCCGTTGGGCCCGATGATCGAGAGGATCTCGCCCTTCTCGACCGCGAAGCTGACCGCATCGACCGCCTTGAGGCCACCGAAATGCAGCGACAGGTTCTCGGCGCGGAAATAGCTCATCTGTTCCGCTCCGATTTCACATAGATCTTCTGCCGCTTGAAGGTGGCGCGCTTGTAGAGCGGGAACAGCTGGAAGAAGAGCTTGATCTTGAGCCAGCGGCCATAGAGTCCGAGCGGTTCAAACAGCACGAACAGCACGATGATGATGCCGTAGATCGCGCCCTTCAGTCCGTTGGCGGAGGCGAAGGCTGCGACCGCGTCCTGGATATGGCCCGCGCGCTCGGTGCCGGCGCCGAGGGTGGCAGCAATGCCGCCGATCACGCCGGGCATATCGTCCTTCAGATAGGTCAGGAACGGATCGATCATGACCAGGAAGATCGCGCCCAGTACCGCGCCGTGCAGGCTGAACGTGCCGCCGATCAGGATCACGATGATGAACTCGATCGAAAGCTGCAGCGTGAACATCTCGGGCGAGATGAAGGAGAGCTTGTGCGCGAACAGCACGCCGGCAAAGCCGGTGATCGCCGCCGAGATCGCGAACGACTTCACCTTGTAGAGTGCGACATTGATGCCCATGCTGCGCGCCGCGGTCTCGCTGTCGCGGATCGCGACAAAGGCGCGCCCGGTCGGCGAGCGCAGCAGATTGAGCGTGCCGACGATGGTCAGCACCAGCACCGCAAGGCAGAGGTAATAGAAGGTCGGGCCGTCGCGCGACACCGTCGTGCCGAGCAGCTGCATGGTCTTGACCCGCATGCCCTCATTGCCGTTGGTGACGCTTTCCCAGCGCGCCAGGATCTCCTCGACGATGAACGCAAAGGAGATCGTCGCGATCACCAGATAGATGCCCTGCAGCCGCAGCGCCGGAAACCCGACCAGCGCGCCGACCACGCCGGTCAACAACCCCGCGGCGAGGAAGTAGACCGGAAACGGCACATTGAACTGCTGCAGATAGGCCGCTGTGTAGGCGCCGATCGCAAGAAACGCGGCATGGCCGAGCGAGGCCTGTCCGGTGAAGCCGGTCAGGATCAAGAGCCCGACGCCGACGGTCGCGTAGATGCAGACGAAGACCAGCTGGCTCATCAGATAGCTCGAGAGCACGTAGGGCGCGATCAGCAGCACCGCCAGCAACAGGCCGTAGGAATAGATGTAGCCCGAATGCGGGAACAGCTTGATGTCGTCTTCGTAATCGGTCTTGAAGAGAAACCGCATCCGTTGCTCCTCAGACTTTCTTCCGGACGTGAAGGCCGAACAGGCCCTCGGGCTTGAGCAGCAGCACCGCGAGCAGCACGATGTAGGGCGCGACGTCCTTCCATCCCTGCGGCAGATAGAAGCCGGCCATGCTCTCGATCACGCCGATCAGGACGCCGCCGACCACGGCGCCCGGGATCGAGCCGAAGCCGCCGAGCACCGCAGCCGGAAACGCCTTCAGCCCCAGCACCAGGCCGACATTGGAATGAATGAAGGTGATCGGCGCCAGCAGCACGCCGGCGCAGGTCGCGACCGCGGCCGAGATCGCCCAGACGATCGAGACCACCCGCTTGACCGGAATGCCCATGTAATAGGCAGCCAGCATGTTCTCGGAGCTGGCGCGCATCGCGGTGCCGAGCGTGGTCCGGTTGAAGAACAGATAGAGCAGCGCGCACAGGATGATGGTCGCCGCGATCACCGACAGCTTGTCGTAGGCGAGCACCAGGCTGCCGATCCGAAGCACGCCCTGGCTGAACGGCGTCTCGATCTTGAAGTCGTCGGTGCCCCAGATCATGCCGGAGACCGAGCGCAGGAAATAGCCGAGCCCGATCGTCGCCATGATGATGGAGAATTGCGGGTAGCCGAGGATCGGCCGCACCACGAGCCGCTCGGCCAGCATGCCGAACAGCGCCATGCAGATCACCGCGCCGGCGAACCCGACCCAGTAATTCAGCCCGAGCATGCCGATGAAGGTGAAGGCGAAAAAGCCGCCCAGCATCATCAAATCGCCTTGCGCGAAGTTGACGACCTCGGTTGCCTTGTAGACCAGCACGAAGCCGAGCGCGATCAGGCCGTAAACGCAGCCGAGCGCGATGCCGCTGACGAGCTGCTGAACAAAGTCCAGCATCGTTCCCTCCCCGATGCCCGGCGATTCTTATCCGATCGCTCGTTGCATCCCGCCTTCACGCCCTTGTGTCTGGAGCGCCGAAAGCCGCCTATGTCCGCCCCGATTGAGCCAAAAGGCCCGATCCCTGTCAACAAACCGCTGTTGTCGCTGTATCATCACATTTGCGGAGATTTGCCGCAGCACGGACTAATACGGATATCACCTTTGATTTGCCCCGTGCGATTCACTGCACCGAAACGGTTTTTGTCCAAGCTTTGCGCAACCGACGAGCGAAATTCCGGATCGCCACCCCGCCATGACACCTGAACTGTCCGCACTCGCCGTGCGAGGGTTAACCAAGCGTTTTGACCGCCCGGCGGTCGACGCGCTCGATCTCACGATCCGTGTCGGTGAGTTCTATGCGCTGCTCGGACCGAACGGCGCCGGCAAGACCACGACGCTGCGCATGGTGGCGGGGCTATTGCGGCCCGATGCCGGCTCGGTTTCGATCCTCGGCATCGACGCGCTGGCCGATCCGGTCGCCGCCAAGCAGATCATGGCCTGGGTGTCCGACGAGCCGATGATCTACGACAAGCTGACGCCGCTGGAATATCTCGAATTCGTCGCCGGCCTGTGGGGCATCGATCCGCGCACGTCGGAGAGCTCGGCGCGCGATCTCCTGGTGTCGCTCGGGCTCGAGCCGCATCTCAACGAGCGCTGCGAAGGCTTCTCCAAGGGCATGCGCCAGAAGGTGGCGCTGGCCGGCGCGCTGGTGCACGATCCCCGCCTGATCATTCTCGACGAGCCGCTGACCGGCCTCGACGCGCTGTCGGCACGTCACGTCAAGGGACTGCTGCAGGAGCGCGTCCGCGCCGGCTGCACCGTGATCATGACGACCCACATTCTCGAAGTCGCCGAGCGGATGGCCGACCGGATCGGCGTGATCGCGGCCGGCAGGCTCATTGCCGAGGGCACGCTGGCCGAGCTGCGCGCGCAGAACGGCCGCAACGACACCACCCTCGAGGACATGTTCATCGCGCTGGTCGATACCGAAGCGGCGGCCGCGTGAGCTCGGTCGCCCACCTCACCTGGTTCGCGCGGCACGAATTCCGCCTGGCGTGGCGCGAATGGCTGGCGATGATGACCGGCGGCCGGCGCCGGCGCAATCGCGCCGTGATCGGCCTCTTGGTCTTCGCGGCGATCCTGCATCTGCCGGCTTATGCCGTGGTCAACCGCTATTCCGACTTGCGGTTTCCGCTCGACCCGTCGTCGCTGATCGTGCTGACCGCGACGATCTTCCTGGCCTGGGCGCTGATGCTCTCGCAGGCGATCGAGTCAGTGACGCGCGTGTTTTACGCCCGCGCCGATCTCGATCTGATCATGTCGTCGCCGGCAAAACTCACCAACATCTTCTCGATCCGGATCGCCGCGATCGCGCTGACGGTGAGCAGCATGGCGCTGTTGCTGTCGACGCCGTTCATCGACGTGCTGGTCTATCTCGGCGGCCCGCGGTGGCTCGCCGGCTTCGGCGTCGTCCTTGCGATCGGGCTGTCGGCGGCAGCCGCCGCGATCGCCGTCACCGCGTTCCTGTTCCGCCTGATCGGGCCGAGCCGGACGCGGCTGGTGGCGCAGGTCGTCTCCGCCGTGATCGGCGCCGGCTTCGTCATCGCGCTGCAGGTCGTGGCCGTGCTGTCCTACGGCACGTTGTCGCGCTTTGCCTTCCTGACCTCGGAAACCGCGGCGCGAATTGCCCCCGCCCTCGGCAACCTGCTGTGGTGGCCGGCGCGGGCATCGCTCGGCGACCTCGAAATCATGATGCTGCTGCTCGCCGCGGCGCTGGTGATGCTCGGCGGCGTGATGGCGATATTCGCACCGCGGTTTGCCGATACGGTCGCCAGCGTCGCCGCCAATCCAGCTGCGGTGACGCGGGGACGCGCCCGCGCGTTCCGGGCGGGCTCGCGGCAGCAGGCGCTGCGGCGCAAGGAATTCTTGCTGCTGCGTCGCGATCCGTGGCTGCTGTCGCAGACCCTGATGCAGATGCTCTATCTGCTGCCGCCGGCGCTGATGCTGTGGCGCAGCTTCTCCGGTACGTCGACCGCGATCGTGCTGATTACGCCCGTCATCGTAATGGCCGCAGGCCAGCTCGCCGGCGGGCTCGCCTGGCTGACCATCTCCGGCGAGGACGCGCCCGATCTGGTGGCGACCGCGCCGCTGCCGCCGTCACGCGTGACCCGCGCCAAGGTCGAGGTGGTCCTGATCGCGATCGCCGCAATCTTCGCCCCGCTGGTGGCCGCGCTGGCGTTTGCCTCGCCAGGTCAGGCCGCGGTCACGGCGATCGCAATCCTCATCGCGACCGCATCCGCCGCCGCGGTCCAGCTCTGGTTCCGCGCACAGGCCAAGCGCAGCCAATTCCGCCGGCGCCAAACCTCCTCCCGCATCGCCACCTTCGCGGAAGCCTTTTCCTCGATCGGCTGGGCCGCAACCGCGGCACTGGCCCTGACAATCCCGACGGCCGCGCTGGTCAGCGGCATTCTGACGCTGCTGACGCTTGCCATCGCCTGGAAGATCAGCCCGCGGCGCTAGCCTTCATCACCTCGATCACCGCCGCGGCAAACGCCTCGGGCGCTTCCTGCGGCAGATTGTGGCCGGCATGCGGAATCAGGCGATGGGCAAGGCGGCCGGTGTACTTTGCCGCGGTGCGACTGCCGTCGGTCGCGAACGTCACGCCGTCGTCGGCGCCGTCGAGCGAGATGGCGGGGACCCTGATGACAGGCAATGTGTCGAGCCGCCGCTGCAAATCCGCATATTGCGGATCCCCGTCGACAACGCCGTAACGGTGCCGATAACTGTGGATCACGACGTCGACATAATCAGGATTGTCGAACGCAACCGCGGTCCGCTCGAAGCAGGCGTCGTCGAACGCCCAGCTTGGCGACCATTGCGACCACAGGATTTTGGCGATGCCGCGCCGGTTGGCGGCGAGCCCCGCCCGCCCCCGCTCGAGCTGGAAGTAGTACTGATACCAAAGCGGCACCTCGCGATCAGGCGGCGCCGGCACCATCGCATGCGCGATGTCCTGGATCATGTAGCCGTTGGTGCAGACGAGTCCGATGCATCGTTCCGGCCACAGCGCCGCACCGATCGATGCGGCGCGGCCGCCCCAGTCATAGCCGGCGAACACCGCGCGCTCGATGCCGAGCGCGTCCATCAGCGCGATCAAGTCGGCGCCGACCGCCGCCTGCTCGCCCGAGCGCGGCGTCGCCTTGTCGCGGAACGCCGTCGGTCCGTAGCCGCGCAGATAGGGCACGATGACCCGACAGCCCTGCGCCGCCAGCATGGGCGCGACGTCCACATAGGAATGGATGTCGTAGGGGAAGCCATGCATCAGCAGCACGGCCGGCCCAATGGAGGGGCCCGCTTCGTAATAGGCGATGTTGAGCACACCGGCATCGACATGGCGCAATGGCTCGAGCCGTTTGGTCGAAGGCGCGCGCTGCGAAGAGACGGTATCAGTCACGCAGAACTCCCTGATCTCGATCGTTTGCGCGGCATCCTAGCGTGTCCCGACGCAATAATCGCCCGGCTCGTGTTGCAGCCCGCGCCATGGAGCGATGCACGGGCCTCATCATGACGGCGCGCCAATTGCGCGCTACTCTTCCGTCCGCGGATGCCGCCGCAGACGGAACAGGTCATGCTGAGATTGCTCGCCGCGCTCGTCTTGCTGGGATCATTGACCGGTCACGCCTTCGCGCAGGACGCCCGGCGCAGCGAATGCCTGGCGATGGCAAATGCGCCGCCGCGCGCCGTTCCCGTGAGCTACCGCCGCGTCGCGGACAAGAACGCGACCAAGTCCGACGAAGTCGCGATCACCTATGCCGGCCATTCGACCTACTATATCGACACGCCCGGCGGCATCCGGATCGCGACCGACTACAACGGCGTCTATCGGACCGGGCGGCTGCCCGACGTCGCGACCATGAACCGGGCCCACGCGACCCATTACACGCTGTTTCCCGACCCCAAGATTCCCCACGTGCTGCATGGCTGGGGCGAGAACGGCCAGGCCGCGCATTACGCGATGCGCATCGGCGACGTCTATATCCGCAACGTCACCACCGACATTCGCCGCTACTGGGGCGAAGACCCCGGCGGCGAGATGATCAAGGACGGCAATTCGATCTTCATCTTCGAGGTCGCCGGCCTCTGCATCGGCCATCTCGGCCACCTCCACGTCAAGCTCGACGACAGCCATTTCGCCGCGATCGGCCGGCTCGACATCGTGATGGTGCCGATCGACGGCACCTATACGATGTCGCTCGACGGCATCTCCGAGATCACCAGGCGATTGCGCGCCGCCGTCGTGCTGCCGATGCACCGCTTCACCACCCCGCTCGACGAGTTCATGCGCCTGATCGGCCAGCAGTTCGAGATCGATCGCCGCGGCGGCGAGCGCACCTTGCGGATTTCGCGCGACACCCTGCCGGCGACGCCGACGGTGATCATCCTCGACGGGGTGTGAGGCTCAACGCACTCATTCCTCCGCCGCCTGGCTGCGCCGGTAGTGCCGCCGCGATTTGGCAAGATTGCCGCAATCGCCCATCGAGCACCACCGCCGGTTCTGAGTACGGCTCTCGTCAACGAACAACCAACCGCAACCCCGCTCATCCTGGCACTGCTTCACCCTCAGCGCACGGGGCCCGGTCAGAAGGCTCACCGCCGACCATGCGATCGGCTTGAGCAGCGTCTCGGGCGCAACTTTCCCGGCTGTCGGCAGCCACCGCAGGGTGTCGCCGACAGGTGCGAGCGCAACACCGCCCAACGCGGCTTCAAGGTATCGGTTGATATCGGCCAGCGCCGTCGGATCGATCCGGCCGCCTCCGATGCGGGCGATAAAGATCCTGTAGAGCGCCTCGCGCAGACCATGCGCCGCATTCAGAAAGGCATCGGCCTCGTGCGGTGAGGCTTTCCATCGCGCCCTGAGCTGCGCGGCGATCCGGCGATCCGCCAGTTCGGCATCGACCAGCCATTTCAGAATGGAATCCGAAGTCGCGATCCGATCCTCAACCAGGTCGCGGAGACGCCATGCGACGGTATTGACGAACTTGATGCTGAGCTCTTCCCGGGACGACGCCTCAGGCGAAGGAACGCGCGGCATGGTCCAGCAACTCCTCTGGAACGCATAACCCCTTAATGGGTTGGATTGATAACCCATTAAGGGGTTAGAATCTAGCTCGGGAGCCCCGTATGCCCAAGCGCCTTTTGATTGTCGGCGCGTTCGCCGCCATCTATCTGCTTTGGGGTTCCACCTACTTCGCGATCGCGCTCGGCTTGAAGTCGATCCCGCCGTTCCTGCTGATGGGCCTTCGCTCGCTTGGCGGCGGCCTGATCCTGATCGCGCTGAACGGGGCTGACGTCACGCGCGTTTCGCGGTGGAACTGGCTGACCGCAGCACTCTGCGGCGTGCTGTTCTTCGTCGGCTGCCATGGTGTTCTCGCTTATGCCCAGCAATCGGTTCCGTCCGGCATCGCCGCGATCATGCTGGCTACGATCCCGTTCTGGGTGTTGCTCATCGATTTCCTGTATCCGCAAACCCGGCGTCCCGCGACCATGACGCTGGCCGCATTGCTGCCCGGCCTTGCTGGTGTGGCAATCGTGGGCTGGCAATCGGCCGAACAGGGCCATTTCAGTATCCTTCCCATTCTGCTGCTGCTCGCTGCGGCGTTCTCCTGGGCGATGGGCACGGTGCTGTCGCGTCGGACTTCGGATCATGGTTCGCCAACATTGTCGTCAGGCATGCAACTGTCGATCGGCGGCGCGGTCCTGTTTGCAATCAGTCTTGCGTCCGGTGAACTGGAAGGCTTCTCGCCGCGCGGCGTTTCGGCGCCCTCGCTCGCGGCCGTGATCTATCTCGCCATCGCCGGCAGCGTCATCGGCTTCACGGCATTTCGCTGGCTGCTCGACAATGTGTCGACGTTCATGGTCTCGACCTACATCTTCGTCAACCCGATCATCGCCGTGCTGCTCGGCACGCTGATTCTGGGCGAGCCGTTTTCCGTCACGATGTTGTTTGGAGCGCTTCTTGTCATCGCCTCGGTCATCATCACCTGGCGCACCGAGCAGGCAACGCCGGCGTCGGCGAGGCAAGCTCAGTCGATGACATGGTCGCGACCGGCAATACGGTCGGGGTGACCGGCACCCGCAGACGTACGCATGCCTCCTCAGGCAGAGGCAGGTTTGACGCGCTCCTGCGCGGCTCGTTATCCTCTCCCAAAGCCGACATCGTATCGGCGGCCGACAAGAGCAAGAACAGGGAGCATCATCCATGGCCAGCACTCTGCCCGCCTCCGCCAGCGGGCTCTATGCCAATCCGCGCGAAGACTGGCTCGCCCAATACACCGAGAAGATCATCGATCCGGCCCGTCCGATCGTCGATCCGCATCACCATCTCTGGGACCGCGGGGGCTTGCGCTATCTGATCGAGGAGATGCGCGACGACATCGCGTCCGGCCACAACATCGTGGCGACCGTCTATGTCGATTGCCGGTCGATGTACCGCGCCGACGGCCCGGAGGCGTTCCGTCCGGTCGGCGAGGTCGAGTTCGCCAACGGCGTCGCGGCGATGGGGGCGAGCGGCGGCTACGGCAAGGCGGCGATCTGCGCCGGCATCGTCAGCCACGTTAACCTTCTGATCGGCGATCAGGCCAAGGCGGTGCTGGAGGCGGAGATTGCCGCCGGCAACGGCCGGTTCCGCGGCATCCGCCACTCCTCGGCCTGGGATGAAGACCCCAACGTCGCCCACATGTACGCGAACCGACCGAAGGGCATTCTGCTGGACTCCACCTTTCGTAGGGGGTTCGCCTGCCTGGCACCGCTCGGCCTCAGCTTCGATGCCTGGTTGTTCCACCCGCAGATCGGCGAGCTGACCGACCTCGCCCGCACCTTCCCCGACACTCGGATCGTGCTCGATCATTGCGGCGGGCCGGTCGGCACCGGCCGTTTCGCCGGCAAGCGCACGGAGACCTTTCCGGTCTGGCAGGCGTCGATCCAGGAGATCGCCAAATGCCCGAACGTCGTGGTCAAGCTCGGCGGGCTGGCGATGTGCCTGCTCGGCTACGACTTCCACCTCCGCCCCAGGCCGCCCTCGTCGGAGGAACTTGCGGCCGCCTGGCGGCCTTATGTCGAGACCTGCATCGAGGCGTTCGGTCCGGACCGTTGCATGTTCGAGAGCAACTTCCCACCTGATAAGGGGCAATGCAGCTACCAGGTCATCTTCAACACCTTTAAACGGCTTGCATCACAATATAGCGAAGCCGAAAAGACGGCGTTGTTCTTGAAGACGGCAAAGGATGTCTATCGGCTCGATATCGGGTAAGCTCTCGACTCATGGATGACGGCATCACCATCCGGCCGCTTCGAGAGGCTGATGCGGAAGCGGTGGTCGAACTTTACGCAAAGGCAGCCGCGGTGGAACCGCGGCTAGGCCCTGTCACGCTGCCGCAATGGGACCAGTTCCTGAAGCTGCCGCAGAACCGCGGCGGGCGCGACTTTCGCGTAGCCGAGCGCGATGGCGTGCTCGTCGGCCTCGCCGAGTCGTCGTTGCGCGACCAGGGCGCGCATCACACCCGATTCCTCAAGATCGTCGTGGCGCCCGAGATGCGCCGCCGCCGGATTGGCCTCGCGCTGTTCGACGAGGTGCTTGCGATCGACGCCGACGCCGATCTCACCGTTCAGACGCTGGTGAGCAGCGACTGGCCGGCCGGAATGGCCTTCGTGGCCGCCTTCGGCTTTGTTCATGTCGAGTCCGAGATCGGGATGAAGTGCGTCGAGCCGTTGCAGCCGGCGCGCACGCTCGCGGCCGCGCGCGCCACCATCGAGCAGGTCAGCGACGTCACCGCCTGCGCGGGCGAGGTCGCGCGCATCCATAACGCCGCCTATGCGTCGGACGCCGCCTTCCGCCTGTACTCGCGGGAAGAGATGGCGCAGGTCCTGACCGAGAGCGAAGTCTGGATCGCGTCGGAGGATGGACAGATGTCGGGCTTCTGCCTGACTGAACTGGAGCGGAACTCGATGTGGATCGAGTCGGTCGCCGTCGACCCGGTGCGGCAGGGACGCGGGCTCGGCCAGCTGCTGGTTTATCGCGTGCTGGCCGCACACGACGTATCGGTCGAGCACCCGTGCTGGCTCAACGTCTCGAGCCGCAACGCTCCCGCGCTGAAGATCTATCGCCGGCTCGGCTTCCGGCCGCAGCACGAGACCTGCCGCTTCAGCGCGCCACGCGGCGACCTGCTCGCCGCGCGGGGGCGGAGGTTTCAGTAGAGCGCGATGAGATTGGGTCGGGAGCGACGGCGACGGGATTGCGCTCCCTCGCCCCGTTCTTACGGGGAGAGGGTTGGGGTGAGGGGCCTCTCCACATATTCGGTGACAGCTGCATTCGCGGAGGCGCCCCCTCACCCGGATCGCATCTGAAGATGCGATCCGACCTCTCCCCGCACGCGGGGCGAGGTGAAGAGCGTCGGCCCCCTTAAGCCCACTCGCCCTTGCGGAACACCGGCACGCTGCGACCGTCGGCGTGGATGCCGTCGATATCGGTGTGGGCGGAGCCGATCATCCAGTCGATATGGATCAGGCTCTTGTTGCCGCCCTGCTCGGCGATCTGCTGCGGCGTCAGCTTGTCGCCATTAACGAAGCATTTCGAGTAGCACTGGCCGAGCGCGATGTGCGAGGCGGCGTTCTCGTCGAACAGCGTGTTGAAGAACAGCAGCCCGCTCTTCGAGATCGGTGAGGAATGCGGCACCAGCGCGACCTCGCCGAGGCGGCGCGCGCCCTCGTCGGTGTCGAGCACCTTCTTCAGCACTTCCTCGCCGCGCGAGGCCTTGGCCTCGACGATGCGGCCTTCCTCGAACTTGACCGAGATATTGTCGATCAGCGTGCCCTGATAGGACAGCGGCTTGGAGCTGACGACGTGGCCGCTGACGCGGCGGCAGTGCGGGGTGGTAAAGACTTCCTCGGTCGGGATGTTGGCATTGCAGACGATGCCGTTCTTGGCAGTCGACGCACCGCCCTCCCATTCATGACCGTCGGCGAGGCCGATCGTGAGGTCCATGCCGGGTCCGGAATATTTCAGCGCATGGAAGCGCTGGCCGTTCAGCCATTCGGTGCGCTCGCGGAGCTTCGCATTGTGCTGTGCCCAGGCGGCGACGGCGCCATCCTGATCGACCCGGGAGGCGGCGAAGATCGCATCCGCAAGCTTGGCCACTGCGACGTCCTCGGCATCGTCGGGGAACACCTGCTTGGCCCAGGAGGTGCTCGGATAGGCGATGATGTTCCAGTTGGTTTCGAAATTGACGATCTTCTCCAGCGCCGGCTGGTAGGCGATCGAATTGGCCTTGCTGGCGCGCGCCACCTTGACCGGGTCTTCCCCTGACAACAGCATCGGATTGTCGCCGACGATCGCAAGCCGCGCGGTGTTGGCGCCGAACGCCTTCGCCATGCCCTCATAGAGCCAGCTTGCGGCGCGATCGAAGCTCGCATCATTGGCGTAGCGGTAGCGCGCCAGCGTGAGCTCTTCGTCCGAGAAGAACGGGGTCACGAGACCAGCGCCGGCCTTGTAGGCGTGCTCCACCACCCGCCGCACCAGCGGCATCGCGGCGGCGGGCGCCGTCAGCAAGAGATCCTGCCCCGGCTGCAGCTGCAGGCCGACCCTGATCGCGACTTCGGCAAGCCGATCGAGCTTGACGGGATCGATCGAGGCGGAAAGGTTGCGTTGATGTGCGGTCATGAAGCGCCGTGTCGTTTGAGGAACCCTCGGGATTCGTAATCCAATTCGATCCGCATTCGCAAGGTTCCCGGCCGGTGCGCGCGATCACGCGACGGCGAGCAATTGGCTCGAATTTTACCGCTTCACCGAGGCCAGCACCCGGTCGACCATCTCGGGCGCAAGGCCGAGATAGTTTTTCGGCGCAGTGAGGCGGTCGATCGTCGCCCGATCGATCCGGCTGGCAACGCGATCATCCGCCGCTAGCGCCTCGGCCAGCGTCAGGCCCTTGTCGTTGGCGAGGCGGCAGGCGTCATAGACCACGTCATGCGCTTCCTGCCGGCCGATCGACGACGCGAGGCCCATCATCACGGCTTCGGCCACGATCAGCCCGCGGCTGATGTCGAGATTGTCGGCCATCCGTTGCTCGTCGACGATCAGACCGCCAAGCGCGAACCTCGCCTGGTGCAGCGCGCCCGCGGTCAGCACGAAGCTCTCCGGGATCGCCATCCATTCGGCGTGCCACGGACCGGTGGCGCGCTCGAAATCCTGCACCATCGCATCCAGCATCAGGCCGGCATGCTGGCGCACCGCCTTGGCGGCGGCGAGCATCAGTTCCGACGAGATCGGGTTGCGCTTCTGCGGCATGGTCGAGGACGCGCCGCGCCCCTTGACGAACGGCTCGTAGACCTCGGCGAACTCGGTCGACGCCATGATCATGATGTCGAGCGCGATCTTGCCGAGCGTTCCCGTGAGCAGTGCGAGGAAATTCACCGCTTCGGCCAGACCGTCGCGCGCGACATGCCAGGTCGCGACGGGCACGCCGAGCCCGAGTTCCTCGCACAGCGCCCGCTGAACCTCGAATCCCTTGTCGCCGAGCGAGGCCAGCGTGCCGGCGGCGCCGGCGAACTGGCCGACCAGCACGCGCGGCTTCAGCTCCACAAGCCGCGCGGCGTGGCGATCGAACGCGGCTAGCCAGATCGCGGTCTTGTAGCCGAACGTCACCGGCAGCGCCTGCTGCAGATGGGTGCGGCCGGCCATCGGCGTGTCGCGGTATTTTTTCGAGAGATCGGCGAGGATGCCGCGCAGCGCACCGATGTCGTCCTCGATGATCTTCAATCCATCGCGCAGTTGCAGCACGACGGCGGTGTCCATGACGTCCTGCGTGGTCGCGCCCCAATGAACGTAGCGGCCGGCCTCGCCGCACTGCTTGGCCATCTGATGCACCAGCGGCAGGATCGGGTAGCCGACGACGTCGGTCTCCTGCCGCAGCAGATCGAAATCGAGCGCGGCAACATCGGTACGTTTTGCGATCTCCGCGGCGGCTTCAGCGGGAATCACGCCGCAGCGCGCTTCGGCCTTCGCCAGTGCGACCTCGACCTCGGCGTAGCGCTCGATCAGCCGCAGGTCGGAAAACACCTCGCGCATCTCGCGCGTGCCGAAGGCATCGCGAAACAATACGGAATCAAGCACGGTGGTCGAGGTCGGGAAGGCGGACATGGGCAGATCCTGTTGCCGGTCGCGGTCGGCAACGTCCCTATCACGGCAAGGGCCGGTGCCCTACCCCTCCGGCGGCGCCTCGCCGAACACCTCGGCTGCAATCTTGCTGGTCTCGATCGCGGCCGGAATGCCGCAATACATCGCCACCAGCAGCAGCACGTCCTGCACCTGCGCGGCGGTGCAGCCATTGGCCAGCGCGCCCTTGGCATGGAC
Organism: Bradyrhizobium sp. USDA 4503; assembly: GCF_054055815.1. Lineage (NCBI taxonomy): Bacteria > Pseudomonadati > Pseudomonadota > Alphaproteobacteria > Hyphomicrobiales > Nitrobacteraceae > Bradyrhizobium > Bradyrhizobium sp. USDA 4503. The sequence continues at coordinate 6,372,787 of NZ_JBSRXS010000001.1, read as the reverse complement.
GCGGAACTCGGCGGGCTTGCTGCTCGCCGCGGTGATGCCGAGCATCACGAGGCTGCGGATCTGGTCGGACAGCCCGCTACGCTCCCAGACGTCGCCGTAGACATAGGCATTGATGATGTTCTGCAGCGGCGCGCCGAAGTCACCCGCAGCCGCCATCCGCTTGGCGACATCGACCTCGCCGAACATCTTCTGGCGCCGGCGCAGTCCGCGCGCATGGAGATCGCTGATGTCCACCATCGTCGTCGGGCTCCCTGAATGGGCTATTTATACGGATAAATATGACACACCTCAACATTCCAGCGGGCATAACGCTTGCCTTTCTGATGTATTTGTCCGTATAAATTTGCAAAAGCAGACACGGGAGGAGACCGGGATGAAGTTACGGCTGGGGCTGCTCGCAGTCCTGCTTGCGACGCTTTCCATCCTGCCGGCTTTCGCCGCGGACGATTTCCCGCAACGGCCGCTCAAGATCATCGTGCCGTTCCCGGCCGGCGCCGGCCCCGACAACGTTGCGCGGCTGGTCGGCCAGCATCTGCAGGACGCGTTGGGCCAGACCGTGCTGATCGAGAACCGCGCCGGCGCGCTCGGCAGCATCGGCGCCCAGGAGGTCGCCCGCAGCGCGCCCGACGGCTACACGCTGTTGATGGGCACCAACACCACCCATGCCAGCAACGTCGCGACGCTGAAGAGCCTGCCATACGACCCGGTGAAGGATTTCGCACCTGTCATCCGCACCACCACCACGGCGATGGTGCTGCTGGTCAATCCCAAGCTCGCGGCCAGGGACCTGCCGCAGTTCCTCAGCTACGCCAAGGCCAATCCCAACCTGACCGCGGGCTACGGTTCCGGCGCATCGCAGATCTCGATCGCCCAGCTGCAATCGCGCGGCGGCCTGTCGCTGGCCGCGGCGTCGTATCGCGGCGTCCCGCAGGCGATGACCGACGTGATGGCGGGGGTGATCGATCTCACCTTCGGCGACTTCTCGGTCGCGATCCCGCAGATGCAGGGCGGCACCTTGCGCGGCATCGCCGTGACGTCGGCGACCCGCAACGAGCTGACGCCCGGCCTGCCCGCGCTCGCGGAAGCGATGCCGGGCTTCGAGGCCACGATCTGGTACGGCCTGTTCGCGCCCGCCGGCACGCCGGAACCCGTGGTCAGCAAACTCTACGCCGAGTGTGCGAAGTACCTCGCGATGCCGGAGACGAGGAAGAAGCTCGCCGATGTCGGCGTGATGGTGGCGCCGCTCGCGCCCGCCGAGTTCGGCGCCTTCGTCAGGAGCGAGGTCGTGCGCTGGTCGGCGGAGGTCAAGGCGGCCGGCATCCGGCCGCAATAAAGCGAGGCGGCGTCGCATCATGGCTCGCGAGACACCTGTCGGCATGATTGGCCTCGGGCTGATGGGATCGGCGCTCTCCGCGCGGCTGATCGACGCCGGCATCGGGGTGATCGGCTTCGACATTGACGCCGCGAAGACAGATGGCCTGCGAGCCAGCGGCGCCGAGTTCGCGGCGTTCGCCGCCGACGTCACGGCGCGCTGCCGGACCATCGTCATCGCGGTGTATGACGCGGCCCAGGTCAGGACGCTGCTGCCGGACCTCGCCAACGCGACGCCGCCGCCGCGCGTCATCTGCACCACCACCTGCGCGCCGGGTGAGATCGTGGCAATCGCCGAATTCGCCTCCCGCTCGCGCCTCGCCTTCATCGAAGCGCCGATCTCGGGCACCAGTGCCGAGGTCCGGGCGGGCACGGCCACCGCGCTGGTCGCCGGCGATGCCGACATCATCGACGCCGCCGCGACGACGCTCGATATTCTCTGCCCGCAGCGGGTCAATGTCGGCGCGATCGGCAATGCCAGCCGCACCAAGCTCGCCATCAATCTGATCCTGCAGAACAACCGCGCCGCGCTGGCCGAGGGCATCGCCTTTGCGGAAAGCCTCGGCCTCGACGGCGCGGCGTTCCTTGCGACCGCGCGGCAATCGGCGGCATATTCCAAGGTGATGGACAGCAAGGGGCCGAGGATGCTGGCGCGGGATTTCTCGCCGCAATCGCATATCGCGCAGACCTTGAAGGATGCCGAACTGATCCTGCAGGAGGCCGGGCGGCACGGCCTGCCCTTGCCGCTGACCTCGGTGCAGGCCGAACTGCTGCGCGCGGCGATCGCGCTGCAAGGGCCGGACAGCGACAGCGCCGCGGTCATCGAGGCGATCCGGGCCGGCCGCGGCCACGGTGAGGGACAGTCATGATCAACTGTGCGATCGCGGGCCTCGGTCGATGGGGCCGCGCACTGGTCGGGGCCGCGCGCAACGAGCCGCGGCTCAGGATCGTGCGCGCGGTGGAACCCGACGCCAACGGCGTCGCCAGCTTTTGCGAGGCGCTCGGCCTCTCCCTCGCGGCGAGCCTGGACGATGTGCTCGCCGACCCTCGCATCGATGCCGTGCTGCTGGCGACGCCGCATTCGCTGCACAAGGGCCAGGTGATCGCGGCAGCCGGCGCCGGTAAGCAGGTGTTTTGCGAGAAGCCGCTGGCGCTTCGGCGCGCCGATGCCGCGGAGATGTTCGCGGCGTGCCGCAGCGCCGGCGTGGTGCTCGCGGTCGGGCATAACCGCCGGTTCTGGCCGTCGATGCAGGCGCTGCGCGCGATCACAGCCCGCGGCGAGCTCGGCACCATCCTGCATGTCGAGGGCCACAATAGCAACGAGAACTCGCGGAGCATCACGCAGGGCTGGCGGCTGTCGCCCGAGGAATCGCCGGGCGGCGGCCTGACCGGCGCGGGGCTGCATGTGCTCGACGGCTTCGTCAGCCTGCTTGGTCCCGCGCGCCAGGTCTATGCCCGGTTGAGTGCGCGCGAGGCCGGACCGCCGCCGCTCGACACTGCAACCTTGGCGATTGAATTTGTGAATGGCGTGAGCGCAACCCTTGCGACAATTCGCGCAACACCGTTCTATTGGCGCGTGCATGTGTTCGGAACGAAGGGATCCGCCGAGGTGCTCGACGAACAGACGATGGTGCTGCGGAAATCCGGCGAGGCGCCTGCGACGACGCGCTATCCGGCAATCGACAGCCTCACCGCGGAACTATCGGCCTTTGCCGACGCCGTCGAAGGCAAGCAGCCGTTCCCGGTGCTCGAGGCAGACGTGCTGGCGACGCTCGCCGCGTTCGAGGCCGCGCTGCAGTCGATGCAATCGGGACATCCGGTCGTCTGCCATACGGCATACCAGTGATCCGCCATGTCTGAACAACCGGACCGAGCGCGATCGTCCCGCTACCGCGACATCGCCACCGGACTGCAGAAGGACATCCGGCTCGGCACCTACGCGGTCGGCAATCTGCTGCCGACCGAGACCGAGCTGATGGCGAGCTATCAGGCCAGCCGGCAGACCGTGCGCGAGGCGCTGCGCATCCTGATCGACCAGGGCCTGATCGTGCGCCGCGCCGGCCTCGGCTCGGTGGTGATCGCATCCGAGCCGCCGGTGCTGTTCACCCACAGTGTCAAGTCGCTCGGCGAGTGGCTGCGCTATTCCAACGAAACCTACCGCGAGGTCGTGGCCAGCAGCGACATCGTCGCCGACCGCAAGCTGGCCGGGCTCTTGAAATGCGAGCCCGGCAAGAGCTGGTTCCTGATCGAGGCGGTGCGCCGCTCCGACCAGTTCGCAGCCCCGCTCGGCTGGGCCGAGATCTACGTGCTGCGCAGGTTCGCCGATGTCGTGACCCGGCCCGACCACGGCCGCACCCCGGTGCATGAGCAGATCGCCAGGATGTACGGCCAAGTCACTGAGCGCGCGCAGATGGAAATCTTCGTGCGGGGCATGCCGGCGCCGATCGCCAGGGCGCTCGGCGTCAAGACCGGCTCGCCGGCGCTCACCGTGGTACGCCGCTACTACGGCCAGCGAGAGGAACTGTTCGAGGTCACCATCACCACGCACCCCGAGGGGCGCTACACCTACACAATGGATATGCAGCGCTCGCTGCGGCCGAAGCTCTAGCGCACCCGGGCCAGATGGGTGCTGGCAGAGGTGTGTGCCGTCTGCGGGGTGCCGCTCACGCCCCAGATCGCGACCGCAATCAGCGCGGCCGCCCAGACATAAGGCACAGCATTCAACTTCTTCATTTCCGGGATCATCCCCAACGTCTCAGCAGGACCGACTGACCTTGCGACCCTGGTCGTGAATCTCACCACCGCGGTCCTCAGCGTCTCACCAGGCAGCCGTCCTTCACAACGCTACTAAGGTTAGACCTTGTCGGTTTCAGGACGCCTTCGTGCGAATCCGGAAATGATTTCGTCGGAACCGGGCTCTCTCATCCGAATTGATGAGACCGTAGGCCAATCGAGGTCGGCTTCATTCGAGGCAACACTTAAGAGAATTTTCTGCCCAAATTTGAATCAGACGCACAACAAACCTTCCAAAGATGCGCCCACTGAATCCTTTTTGATTGTCGCCCCGACTCCCGCCGTGCCATCAGGGCCTGTGACACTGTGATGACAAGGGTTTCTCCCGTGACTGCCGAACCGGCCAAACCGCAAGGCGACTCCCGTCGCCGCTCCAAGGAAACCCAGGACGAGGTGGCGCGGTCGCTGGAACGGGAATTGAAGCTGCTGACGGAAGAGCGCCAGGAGCGCGCGCTCCGGTTCGGCCTCGACATTGCGGGCAAGACGCCGAAGGTGGACCAATAAGGTCGCCGCCGCGCTGGGAGCCTCGGGCGCATAGTTTCCTTAGCATTGTCGATTCGCGCGGCCGTCTGCCATGGCCGGTGTGCGTGTTGGCGTACGCCGGTCGTGATTTCCTGCGGCCATGCCGGCGAGGTCGCTGCGCGGGCACGACGCCTTCTGCACTATTGCAACGACCAGTCCCAGCTACAACGTCTGCAGCGGCTTATGGGTCCCGGCCTTCGCCGGGACGACGCGAAGGAAGCCGAGCTTCACGTGCCCGAAATGGACAGGGACGCGGCCCGCGCTCGAGCTATTGCGAGCCCGGCGCTTCAGCGTCGGCCTTAACGTCACGGCCGAAGCGATCCTTGCCGCTGAGCCGGGCCTTGCCGCCATCGAACGACAGCAGCCATCGGCGGTCGGTATCGCCGCCGACCAGACGCAGATCGATCGCGAATGTCTGGTTGTCCTGCCACGTCCCTTTCAGCGCCATCACGCCGAGCGCCGTCGGTTGACCGAGACGGTAGGCACCGTCGAGCCCGATCGGTCCCGCCAGTGTCGTCACCGGCCTCGCCGAATCCGGCGTCGCCGTTTCGAGTTCGTAGTGCGCGGGCTGATCCGTCAGATGCAGCGTCAGTGCCCGCAAATTGAAGCCATTGGCCGGGAAGCGCCAGGTCTTGCCGGAGATGGCGGCGGCCGTCTCGGGCACGGCACCAACCGTCGACAGCTTCTCGGTTGCGATATCGCGCAACGCGCCCGCGAGCTGATTGCCGCCGACGGAGTTCACCGGCAGCGCCGTGTCGGATTTGACCGCGCCCGAAATCTCGTCGGCCATTCTGCCGAACGAGCAATAGTCGCGCGCGGTCACGACGGTGACGATGTCGAGCGCGGGAAACAGCATGAGGAGCTGGCAGCGGTCGCCGACCGCCATGACAACCTGCCGCTGCGGCATGACCCAGAAGAAATTGGCGTAGCGCAACGATGAGTCGAACGAGGCGTGCATCTCCGTCGTCGCATGCCTGATGCGGTCGACCCAGCCGGTCGGCAGCAAGCGCTGCCCGTCCCATTCACCGTCATGCAGATAGAGCAGACCGATCCTGGCCGCGTCGCGCGGCGCGAGCTGAAGCCCGCCGCCGCCCTGCGTCAGTCCGGGACCGATGCTGTGCCAGTACGGCGCGGCTATCCCGAGCGGGCGAAACAGTTTCGTCACCGCATAGTCCCGCGCGCTCATGCCGGTGAGCTTGTTGATGATCGCAGCCAACAGCTGCGCATTGCCGGTGTTGTAATCAAACGCCTCGCCCGGCGCCTTCGCCATCGGGCGGTCGAGGATGTACTGGATCGCATCAGGGCTGCGCCCCCACTCGATCAGCGAGTCCGGTCGGCCACCCTCAACGCCTTCGGTCCAGGCCATTCCCGAGGTCATGTCCAGCATGGTCTGGACCGTGATCGCCCGCTTGCGGTCGTCGAGATTGGCGATGGTGCGATCGCCGAAGAAATCCACCATGCGATGGTCGAGGCTGTCGAGCACGCCATCCCTGAGCAGCATCGCGACCAGCGTTCCGGTCACCGCCTTGGTGACGGAATTGAACAGATGCGGGATCTCCGGCGTGTAGGGCGCATAATAGGCGTCGAGCACGATCCGGCCATGCCGCGCGATCAGGAGGCTATCGAGACTGTGGTCCGCGCCAAAATTGACGAGCCGCGCCAGCGCGGCGGAATCCATCCCCTGCTCTTCCGGCGTCGAGGTCTGCCACTGCCAGGTCTGCCACTGCGAGGTCTGCGGCATCGGCTCGGCGGCGCCTTGCGCCCGGGCTGCGCCCGACAAAGCCGAAGCTGCAAGCACGAGCCCTGCAAGCATCGGCAGCGCCAAACGTTGAACTTGCATCGGCGTCTCATTGCGACACGGCGGAGAGCCGCACCATCCGCGATCCCTCGCTTGCTTGTCAATCGCCGCCGCGACCGCGCGCCAATCAGGACGGGCAAGCCGTCTAGCGCTGCCGCTGCGCGAGATAGAATCCGGCCAACACGGCGGCCAATCCGGCCGCCTGCAGCGTGGTTGGTGGCTCGCCGATCAGGAGCCATCCCAACAGCAGAGTCAGCACCGGCACGGTCGCAGGAAATACGGCTGCGCGGGCAACGCCCAGGCGCTGGATCGACACCGCGAACAGATACATCGCCGCTGGCCCGGCCAGGATGCCCTGGGCGATGGCCTGTAGCGTGTTTTCATGCAGGCCGATGGCCGCATCGCGAGCGAGCCCACCCGAGGCGGCGTAGAGTGGAAACAACGAAAGCGACAGCACGCTGATGACGCTGGCCACGGAGAACGCCGAGACACGCCAGTAGCGCACCAGCGTGGCGAAGCCTGCGAACATCAATCCGGTCAGAACGAAGATCAAATCGCCGATCACGGCGCTCGGCCCCATATGGCCGATCGACTCGCTGCCGATCACGGCAAGACCGACGACAATGACGACCGCGCCGGCCGCGCGCGAGAGCGAGACCGTTTCCTTCAGCAAGACGACCGCGAGAAACAATCCACCCAGCGTCGCGCAGGACGGCTGGATCACGCTGCCGTGCCCCAGCGGCACGAACATGAAGCCGGCATAGCTGATCAGCGACATCACCGGCCCGCCGAGCAGCATCAGCGCCATGCCGCGCCCCCAGCCGATGCCGCAGAGATCGCGGAGGCCGGCGCGCACAACGAGCGGCAGGAAGACGATGCCCGACCACAGGAAGCGATGCATCAGCAGGTCGACGGGTGTAAAACCGACCTTCAGGCCGTGCCGGGTCGCCACGAAGCCGAGCGCCCAGCACAGCGCCGCACCGAGGCCGCATGCGACCCCGAGCAGAATGGCTTTCGTATCCGGAAGAGCTGCAGCCTTGGCGATGGCCGGACGTTCGTTCATCGCGAACGACTACGTTAGTGCCGGAAGCGGATCAACCCATCGATACGCACGGCTGGTTGGCGCAAGCCTGCCAGGGTCCGCTTGGATCAAGCTCTGACGTCATTCCGCGCTGCCGCGATGTCCGCTTGCTGCAAAGGGCGAGCTCGAGGGCCGGTTCACCCTAAGGGAAGCTGGCCTTTCACAGACAAGACGTGGGACTTACTTCCGCGGTTCAACCACGGTTTTTGTCGATCCGTCCGGCGCTCCCTGCATTCCCGGCGGGCTTTGACCTTGCGGGCTTTCCGGCGGCGCACCACCTGATTTTGTTTCAAGTGGCCCGGTCCAACCTTGTGGCTGCAATTGACCTTTTTCTTCCGGTGCCGAGCGCCCGGTTGCCGTGTTCACGTCCTTGTTGGGATCGGCCTGGGCTAGCGCGAATCCACACGACAACGCCCAGCCAATCGTCGTCATCAGAATGATCCTCATTCCGACCTCCCTTGGCTAATCGTACCAAACAGGCTGGACCGGCTTCGGTTCCGTTTGCCGAAGGAGGCGACCAAAACCAGCGTCAAACGATACCCGCTATGGGTCCAGCAGCGGACGTTCGGATGTGGAGCATCAATTTTAAGCCGCGGGCGAGCCGCTGCGTTGAGGAAACAGCCGAGCTGCGCCCTCAGGAAGCAACCCGCAAGCCTGGAGCACGCTGTAGACGAGCGCTGCTAGAATGATGAAACCGACAATGCGATTGAGTTTGAACACCAAATCTCGAAGCTCTTCGTTGCCAAGCGCCATATTGCCCGAGATGCATCACTCGCAGCAAGAGCACCGAGGCCACGAAGATCAACGCCGCCATCATGCCGCGATGATCGAATGCTTGTACAACCGGGCCACCAACGTAAACAAAGGCCCTTCGGAAGATCAGGCGGCGCTGTAGCCGCCGTCGACCACGTGCGATGCGCCGGTCATGAACGACGCCTTGTCCGAGCACATCCAGACCACGGCTTCGGCGATTTCCTCGGGCACGCCCAGGCGACGGACCGGCACCTTGGCGATGATCTCGTCGTAGCGTTCATCCATCGTCTCCTTTGTCATCGGCGTCTTGATGTATCCGGGATTGACGCAATTCACGCGGATGCCGTCCTGGGCATATTCGATCGCGGCGGACTTGGTCAGCCCGACGACACCGTGCTTGGTCGCGACATAGTGGCCCGACGTGGCGAGACCGACCAGGCCTGCGATCGAGGCCGTGTTGACGATGGCGCCGCCGCCGCCTTGCTTCAGCATTTGCGCGACCTCGTATTTCAGGCACAGGAACACGCCCATCAGGTTCACCGAAAACATCTTGGCCACCGAGGCTTGCGTGAGTTCATGAATGCGCTGGCCGGGCGGGCCGACGGAGCGCCCGGCAACGCCGGCATTGTTGAACGCACAATCGATGCGCCCGAACGCCGAAACCGTGCGGGCCACCATGTTCGCGACGTCGGCCTCGTCGGTGACGTCGCCCTGGATCGCGATCGACTGGCCGCCGGCGGCATTGATCAGCGCGACCGTCTCCTCGATGCCGTCCTTCGAGAGGTCCGACACCGCCACGCGCGCGCCTTCACGCGCCATGGCAATTGCCGTCGCCCGGCCGATGCCGGAGCCGCCGCCCGTCACCAATGCGGCCTTGCCGTCCAGAATGCCTGCCATGAGAAACTCCTCGAGCGCGATGAGAGTACGATGAAATTGGGCTGAATCATTAATGCGCATGAGCTCTTTGTTTGAGCATGTTCTTGTCGAAAAACCGCTTCGCACTTTTCCGGATCATGTTCTAGCGCTTGCCTTCGATTGCGATCTCGACGAGGTACGGCCGCTGCGCCGCGACAGCCTTTGCGACGGCACCGGCAATGTCGTCGGCCTTCTCGACCCTGACCGCCTCGACGCCCATGCCGGCCGCGAGATGCACGAAGTCGAGCGCGGGGCCGGTGATGTCCATGTTCTGATAGGGATGCTGGGTACCGGCCTCAAAGTTCTGGCGCCAGACGTCCACATTGTGCTTGAGGATGCGGTACTCGCGGTTGGCCAGCACCACGAACACGATCGCAAGCCTGTGGTGCGCGGCGGTCCACAGCGCCTGGATCGCGTACATCGCCGAGCCGTCGCCGGAGATCGCGACCACCGGACGATCCGGCATCGCGACCTTGACGCCGATCGCCCCGGCGAGGCCCTGGCCGATGCCGCCGCCGCGGCCGCCGAAATAATCGCCGAAGCCGCGATAGTCGAAGGCGCGCGCGAGATCGAGGCTCGCCGTGATGCTTTCATCAACGATGACGACATCATCGGGCAGGCCGCGACGAAGCTCCGCGGTGACACGCGGCATCGCGGTCGGCTGGCGGTCCCGGCTTTTCTCGACCCGCGCGCGATAAGCCTCCTTCTCCTTCGCCTGCAATTCGGCCAGCGCGGCATTGCGGTTCTGCGCGGCCTGCCTGAACTCCTCGCCCGCCTTTGCACGCACCGCTTCCGACAAGACACCGACGCTGACGGCGATGTCGCCGACGATGCCGGCATCGAGCCGGTTGTTGAGCGCGAGGCGCTCGGCCGAGGCTTCGATCTGCAGCACGGACGCGCCGTCAGGGATGTGGCCACCAGGCGCAAACCAGATGTCCTCAAAGAACGGGCCGCCGATCAGCAGCACGAGATCGGCGTCACCGAGCGCCTTGCGCACCTGCCTTGCGTCGCCCGGAAGCGACTGACGATAGCTCGGATGGCTGGTCGGGAACGGCGCGTGATGGCGGAGCCCCTCGAACCACACGGTGGCGCCGATCGCTTCCGTGAGCGCCACCAACGCCTGCTCGCCGCCCGATCGTGCCACGTCGTCGCCAGCGATGATGGCCGGCTTTTTCGACTTCAGAAGCAGCGCGACAAACGCTTCGATGCCGGCCGGATCGGGGCGCGGCGAGCGCCACAAATTGTCCGGCGCCAGAGCATCGACCGCGGTCTCCTGTTCCATGACGTCGATCGGCAGCGACACGAACACCGGCCCCTGCGGCGCATCGGTCGCCACCTTGAACGCGCGGCGCATGATCGGCGCGATCTCGTCGGCGCGCTCGATCTGCACGCTCCACTTGGTCACCGGCGCCGCCATCGCGACGAGGTCATGGCCGAGCAGCGGATTCTTCAGCCGCATTCGCGTATCCTGCTGGCCGGCCGTCACGACCACGGGCGAACCCGCCTTCAGCGCGCCGTACAGCGAGCCGATGCCGTTGCCGAGGCCGGGAGCGACGTGCAGGTTCGCGACCGTGACACGCCCCGACGCCTGCGCGTAGAAGCTGGCGGCGCTGACCGCGACACCTTCATGCAGCGCCATGATGTATTCGAGTTGCGGAAATGCGGGCAGGCTGTCGAGCAGTGGCGTTTCGGTCGTGCCAGGATTGCCGAAGATATGACGCACGCCGTGCGACACGAACGATTCCATCAGCACACGGCGCCCGCGCATTCGCTCCCTCTCGATTGTTCTGATCCGTTTTGCGCATCATCGGCCGGGGAGCGCCCCGTGGCAACCGTGCGAGACGGCCAGCATCCGCGCGCCCGGCTGCGTCTTCCGCATGGCTTCAAGGCGCAGCCGCGCCAGCGAGGCCGCGGCCCTGCCACTTCCGCGGCCAAAGCAGCCACGAATGAAAAGGGCCACCGTCTGGGTGGCCCTTTCGCCTATTTCTTGAGGTTGGCGGCAAACAGCTTTGCGGCTTCGGCCTTGGATTCCTGATCGGCCTTGGCGTCGTATCTGAGCGGCAAATTGAACTTCTTGCCGAGCTCGGTGGCTTCGGGGTTGGTGAACGCGTGAACCGCGCCGGGATACTCGACGATGCGGTAATCGGCCTTCGCGGCGTCGAAATCCTTCTTCAGCGCATCATACTGCTCGCGCTTCACGAACGGGTCGTCCGCGCCGTTCAGGATCAGGATTTTCGCCTTGACGGTGCCCGGCGCCGGTGCGGGGGTATTGAGACCGAGCGAGGCGTGGAAGCCCGCGACGGCGGCAAGATCGGCGCCAGTGCGCGCCATGTTCAGCACCACCGCGCCGCCGAAGCAGTAACCGACGGCGCCGATCCGCTGCGGATTGACCGAGGCCTGCTTGGCGAGTTGCTCGCGCGCGGCATTGAAGCGCTGCTCCATCACCTTCGGGTTCTTCATCACCGAGCCCGAGAGCGCGCCGGCATCCTTCGGGTTGTCGGCAGTCTTGGCGTCGCCGTACATATCCGCGATGAAGGCCACGTAGCCCTGCTCCGCGAACTTCCGCGCCTCGTTATGGATATGCGGGGTGATGCCCCACCATTCGTGCACCATGACGATGCCGGGCCGCTTGGCCTGGGTCGCGTCGTCATAGACGACGAAGCCCTTCATCGTGGTCTCGCCGTCGGTATAGGTGACCGGCTCTTCCTTGACCGCTGCGTGTGCGCTCGCGACCATCGCGATGGCGCAGAGTGCTCCCACTATGTTCGTTATGATCGTTCGCATGCTGACCTCCTGCGGGTTTGGCACGACGCGACATTGGCATACCAGCGAATCCTGCGCTAGGCTTGGAAAGCGGAGCCGCTTCGCTCGCCGGCTGCGCATCATCTCCCGAGCGCGCGGGCGTCTGGCCCGCGGCCGAGCGCGCCAACATTTCTGTCGGTTGCTGATCTGTGAACGATGTTGCGTCAAGGTCAGCGCGTCGCCGTTGCTGAGCTTGTCGCGCTATCGATGAACGCAACCGGGGTGCCCTTCGCGACACCGGCCGCGACGCGCTGCGCGTCCCAGTTGGTGAGCCGGACGCAGCCGTGGGACTCCGCCTTGGAGACCTTGCCGGGATCGGGCGTGCCGTGAATGCCGTAGCCTTCGCCCGAGAGGTTGATCCAGACCACACCGACCGGGTTGTTCGGACCGGGCCTGATCGTGAACGGCGTCTTCGATCTGACGCCCTTGAACGCGTATTTCGGATTGTAGCGATAGGTCGGGTTCTTGTTGATCGCCGTCACCTTGAGCGTTCCGCTCGGCGTCGGCTTCTCCGCGCTGCCGACGGTCGCAGGATAGAAGCCGAGCAGCTTACCTGCTGCATCGAACGTGCTGAGCGCCTGCCTCGTCTTGTCGACCTCGATGCGCGCGACCTGCGGCGGTTTTCCGGCGTCGACGACGTTGGCAACCGCAATGGTCTCGCCGGCCTTGTCGAACTTCTGTCCCGGATTGAGCGCCTGAAGCAGCGCCTCGCTCATGTGGAATTTTTCGGCGAGCGCTTCGCGCGGACTGGTATAGCCCAGCGCCGGCAGGCTCTTCATGCTCTCCATCCTCGCGGGGATCCTCTTCGCGAACGGCCCCTTCACGTCGGCGTCGACGATCGTGTAGCTGACGATCGCAGGCCCCTCGCTGGCGGTTGTGAGCCCGCTCCAGAGCTCCGGCGTCACCGCCTTGTCGAAGGACAATCCATTCGCGTCGGCAAACGCCCGGAGCGCCTTCTGCGCGTTGTCGCCCAGCTTGCCGTCGATCTCGCCGGGAGAAAAATGCGCGCGGTCGAGCAGGATCTCGAGCCTGGCAACGAAGGCGTTGAGCTGACCACGGTCCGGCAATTTTGCCGGCGGCGCCGCCACGTCGTTGATCGCGGCCGCATCAAGACCCGCGGCCACCGCCGGCGCGGCCGACACAAGCAAAAGTGCAATCGCAAAACGTGCAACGGAAAACGGTCGGAACATCGTGCATCCCAACGTGATCATCTTCCGTAAAGCTACGGAAAGCGTCGAAGTTCCAATGCGAACAGCGGCGAAGTTCCACGGCGGAACAGCTGATTTCGCGGCTTCGCCGCAATCGACCCGCTAAAAAGTCGTGATCCGAAGTGCATTTGCGCGCAACTCACATCACAATTCATGTCTCTGGAAGCAAATGCGATTTGTCATCGCGGCGCTTGCCGCGTTTCTTGTCTTGATGCTCGATTTCGATCGTTCGCCCGGCTCGATCAACGCCTCAACTCAAGCCCCGACATTCTCGCGCGACGCGACATCCGACGCCGTTCCGTTTGCCGCGCGCTTTATCGAAAGCGCTGATGCCAGCGAGGCGCCCGCTGCGACGGACGCGGACAAGACGCCCGCGCCTGCGGCGCAGCCGAGCGATGCCGCGGCCGAGCCGCAGCTGTCCGCGATCGACAAATTCTGCCACAGCCTGAAGGACGCGGCGCAGGCGAGCGAAATCCCCGTTGCGTTCTTTGCGCGGCTGATCTGGCAGGAGAGCCGCTTTCGCTCGAACGAAATCAGCCATGCCGGTGCGCAGGGCGTTGCGCAGTTCATGCCGGAGACGGCGGCCGAAGTCGGGCTCGACGACCCCTTCGATCCGCTGCAGGCGTTGCCGGCATCCGCAAAGCTGCTGCGCAAGCTGCGCGACGATTTCGGCAATCTCGGCCTCGCGGCGGCCGCCTACAATGCCGGCAGCGGCCGCGTCCAGAAATGGCTCGCCAGGCAGAGCGAGCTGCCGCGCGAGACCCGCGACTATGTCCGGATCATCACCGGCACCAAGGCGGAGGACTGGATCGAGCGTGCCGACACGCTCGCCATCCGCATCGACTTGCCGAGCGAAGCGCCGTGCGAAGGCATAGGCGGCCTCTCGAAGGCGAAGGATGTCGCCTTCGTGGCGGCGTCGCCGGCATCCGCGGTGACGACGATCATCCGCAAGGCCGAGGCCGCGCGAGAGGCGGCAAGGTCGGTCGCCGGCCGCGCGCGCAAGCGGCTCGCACTCGTGCTCGGGAAGAGCTCGCCGGGCGCGGCCCGGCTCGGCAAGGCGCGCCCGACCGTCGCCGCAGCCAAAACGAAATCCGGCAAGACCCGCGCCATTCACGTCGCCTCGCGCGCGCGTTCGTCGAGCTGAGGCCGCGTCACGACGCGTGCACCGCCGCAAGCGTGGGCCGGCGATATTTCCGCTCAGGAAACTGAGCGCACTGGTGTATGTTGCCGGTCGTTTTCAGATCGGTTTGCTTGCAATTTTCATTTCCCAGTGGGCGTTGTCATGACGTTGATCGATGGTTTGGGTTATCTGGCGTCGGCGCTTGTGTTGCTGACGTTCTGCATGAGTACGATGTTGAGCCTGCGCGCTGTCGCGATATTCAGCAATCTGGCATTCATCAGCTATGGATTGGGCGACCGGATCTACCCGGTGCTCATCCTGCATATCATTCTGCTGCCCCTGAACGTGGTGTTGCTGTTCCAGATGGTTCGGCTGCTTCGGAAAGCGAAGCGTGCTGCAGCGACGGACCTTTCTCCGAACTGGCTGCAGCCGTTCATGCAGCCGAAGCATCTCAAGGCGGGAGAAACGATCTTCCGGAAGGGCGACGACGCCGACCTGCTGTACATGGTCGTGTCCGGCGAGGTCAGGTTTCCCGAGATCGATCGCGGGGTATCGGCGGGTGAACTGTTCGGCGAGATCGGGCTGTTTTCGCTCGAGCGCCGCCGCACGCAAACCGCTCAAGCCGCGACCGATGTAGATCTGCTCTGGATCAGCGACAGCGCACTGAGGAAGCTGTGCGAGCGCAACCCGGGACTGTCGCTGTATTTCCTGCGCCTGACGGCGACGAGGATGACGGAAAACGCAGCTCGCGCAATCGGGGTCGGCGAGGTGGCGCCCAGTCCGGCGTAAGGTGCGCCGCCTCGCTTGCCGGCGCTACGGCGCGGACGACGCCGCAAGGCTCGGCAGCGGCGCAAACTGCATCTCTGCAACGGCCGAGCCGGCGTATGCACTGGCGATCAGGATCATGACTCGAATGGCGACGAACATGGTGCCTCCTCAGTCTTGTTGTTGGTCTTTCAATGCCAGAGACTTCTTTCCCGCCGGTGAGGAAAGCTGGTTGCCGCAACCTTGAAGGCATTGGTAAGCGGGCCGTTTACGCAAGCCCATTCATGAGTTGGGAACCGTATCGGCCGATCGGCCTCGGCCCTAAACGCGCGGTTCACCGTCACCGGGCATTGTTCGCCTCAATCAAGAAGGCGCAAGCACAATGCCGATTTTCAGGACGATCCTTGTTGTCGTATCGATTTTTCTTGCCGGTTTGTACGTCTACGACAGCTGCCACAGTGATGGGCTCGCCATGCCGGTTTCGGTAAACGAAATCCTTGCACGGCGCTGGCCGGAACCGGACGCGTTTCATACGACGGCGGCCCCAGTGTCCGCGGCTGCCGGCACAGTGACGCCGGCCGCGCGCGTTAGGGAAACGTTTGCGATGTTCATTCCCAAGGATGCGCGACGCCATCCGATGCAGCGCAGCCTTTAGAGCATGATCCGGAAAAGTGGAAACCGGTTTTCCGAAAAGATCATGCTCAAACAAGGAGATGAGATCATGATGCGATTCTGTGGAAACGCATCATGATCTAGCGGCCTCGGGTCAGCCCAGCGACGCGCCGGCCTTGGCGCGGCTTATTCCGAGCGTCACGATGCGCTGCAGGAGATCCGGATAGTCCAGCCCGTCATGCCCGGCGGCCGTCGCGAACTCCTGGCTCTTGGCGATTTCGGGGTTGGGATTGGCTTCGATGAAATACGGAACGCCATTGGTGGACAGGCGGAAGTCGATGCGCGCATAGCCATCGAGCCCCAGCGTCCGGTAGATGCGCTTCGCCAGCCGTTGGATATGGGCGGATAGCTCCGGCGTGAGATCCTCGGCCGGGCCGTCGACAATCCCGACCCGCTCCTGATAGCTGGTATCGTGCTTGACCTTTTCGGTGGCGATCTGGCGCGCGGCGGGGCCGCCCATGCTGCCGAATTTCAGTTCCCACACCGGCAGCACCCGCAGCCGGTTGTTGCCGAGCACGCCGACATAGAGCTCGCGTCCCTCGATGAACTGCTCGGCGATCGCGGCCGTTCCGATCCGCTCATGGATGAAGGCGACGCGCTCCGCGAGCTTCTCGTCGGTATCGACGATCGACGCCTGCGAGATACCCAGCGATCCATCGCTGCTCAGGCTCTTGACGATCAGCGGCAGCTCGAGACGCGGCGGCCGCTTGACCTTGCGGCGCATCGGAAACACGGCGAAGGCCGGCACCGGGATCCGGCGATGGTGCACCAGCGTCTTGGACAGATCCTTGCCGCGCGCCAGGATCAGGCCGCGCGGATTGCACCCGGTATAGGCGATCTTCATCAGCTCGAGATAGCTCGCGATGTGCTGGTCGTACACGACGTCGTAGTGAAACTCCTCCAGCAGCGTGAACACGACGTGCGGCTTGAAGCCCTCGATCTCGTCGCGCACCGGCTTGATTTCCTCCTGCACGCCGAGCGGACGAACCTCATGGCCGGCCGCGCGCAGGGTGCTGACGACGTCGTATTCCGTCTTCCACTCGTTGATCTCCCGCGCGCTGTATCCATCGCTGGAGTCGGGCGGCACACAATCCGGGTGCATCAGCACCAGAATGCGAAGCTGTTTCATAGCGCGATCCATTTCCGGCGCGACGGGCCGAACAGCGCGTGCATGGTCTTGGCGGTCAGCAGAATGGTGAAGTTTGTCACGAGCTTCTGCTCGGGGCCGACGGCACGCAGATTGAGCTCGCGGCAGCGCGAGATCATATCATCGAGCACGGCATCGAGCGTCAACTGGTTCTCGCCGGTCCACCGCGCCACCAGCTGCCTGATCTGGGCGCGGTGCCGCCTGATGAAGGCCGCGGCCGGCGGACGCCGATAATGCCGCGGATCGGCGGAGAACAGCTTGGAGAGATCGCGGTCGTAGGTCTTCGGCGGCGTGAAGGCGTAGAATGCCTGCTTCTTCCTGTAGTGCTCGGCGAGCGTTTGCTTGAGCGTATGCAGCGGATCGACCCGCTCGCGCGTCGGGAGCAGCGGCCGCTTGCCGGCGATCTCGCCCATCAGCTCGTCGACATATTCGAGCTTCTTCAGCGCGGGCCAGCCGGCATAGCGCGTCCGCCAGTTCGAGCGCGGCCGCAGCCACACCGCGAAGGTCTCGGCGAAGTCCTCATCCGGATGGCTCTGCGCGTACCAGAGCCGAAGATGCTGGACATAATTGCGGCTGGCCGGATTGGGCCGGTAGTAGCGCGGATAGTGCTGCGACGACGGGCCGAACAGCTGCTGCCAGCGCCGGCGGCGCTGCAGCTGGTAGCCGTGCTGCACGGCATGCCCCGCCTCGTGGCGGAGAATCGCCATGCACTCGGACCACGAGGCGCCCTCGACGTCGAGCATCATCTTCTTCTCGAGCTTCATCAGGCGGGGATGGGCGAGGTAGAACGGGATGGCGATGCCGGGCACATCTGCCGGGCTGAACCATTCGCTCGAGATCCATGTGTGCGGCCGCAACCGGATGCCGCGCTCCTCGAGCTCCTCATAGAGCGTATTCACACAATCGGCGAGCCAGGTGCCCTCGACGGCAACCCTCAGACGATTGAGCGGTTGCGCGAGCAACTGCTCGTCCGTCAGCTTTTCCCAGGCAAATTTGCGGCGCGGCATAGGCTTCCAAAGTCTAAAGCAAATCGGACTCTGGATGGTGTCATAGGTTGCCGCCGGCAACAACCGCCGGGCCTTCGCGGCGAGCCTCCGGCCAATGCCGGCATCGGGCCGGCCCGAGTGTCCGCCTTGGGCGGCGGGCAGCGCGCCGAGCCCGATTCGCCGGCTCAAGGCGACGCTCATCTGGCGTCCTAAGGCTTGACCCAGCGTTGCACGGCAGCGGCGGTGTCGGCTGGCCTGGTGTTGAAGCAGATGGCGGCATCGGGGGCGAGCCGGTGCACCAGATTGAGGATCGTCTCGAACAGCAAGAGCCGCTCCGGCGGCTTGCGCAGCCCGGCACCGATCACGACGCAGTCGTAGCGGCGCGCGTTGAGGGCCGCCGCCGTCACGGCTTCCGCCGTATCGCCGAGGTCGATCAGGCAGCTCTCGACGTCGTAGCCGAGCGTCCGCAGGCACTCGATCTGCGCGTCGAGATAGCTACGTACCAGTTCGGGCGTGAACTGCGGCATGACGGACAGATCGACGAAGGTAGGGTCGAGGCCGATCGCCAGCACGGATGGCTTCGTCATGGTGGCAGTTCCCGGTCCGAGAGAATTTCGTCCGAGCATGCCGCAGGTTTGAGTCGAAATCGCGGACACGACGACCCGCAGGAACCTTGTGAAGCCCGGGTGAGCGAAGCGACACCCGGGGTCGCTCGTGGCAAAGACCCGCATGTCGCTTCGCTCATGCGGGCTACATGGTTTCGCTCCGCCGGAATCGCGGAGCCGTCAGCGGCAGCCATGATCCTGCGCGGCACGCGCAGCGATTGCGGCGCGCCGCTTGAGGAACTCGCGCTCGCGCGAATTGCCGGCTAATGCGGCGGCGGCCTCGAACGCGGCATGCGCCTCCGCGAAACGGCTCAGCTTATTCAGCAGATCGCCGCGCACGCTCGGCAGCAGATGATAGGATTTCAGCGCCGGCTCATCGGTGAGGCCATCGACGATCGCGAGCGCGGCAAGCGGCCCCTCGGCCATGCCGATCGCAACTGCGCGGTTGAGCTCGATCACGGGTGAATCCAAGAGCGCGGCGAGATCGCCGTACAGCGCGGCGATGCGGCGCCAGTCGGTCGCGTCCGGTGTTCCGGCTTCGGCGTGGCAGGCGGCGATCGCGGCCTGCAGCACATAGAAGCCGCCGGCGCCGCCGAGCTCGCGGGCACGCGCCAGCGCGAGCTGCCCGCGGCGGATCTGCAGGCGATCCCACCGCGCACGGTTCTGGTCCATCAGCAGGATCGGCTCACCGGACGCATCGGTGCGCGCCGCCATCCGCGAGGCGTTGAACTCCATCAGCGCCAGCAGGCCGTGCGCCTCCGGCTCCGATGGTGCGATCGAGGTCAGCACGCGGCCCATGCGCAGCGCCTCGTTGCAGAGCTGCGGCCGCAGCCATTCGTCGCCGCTTGCCGCGGTATAGCCCTCGTTGAAGATGAGGTAGACGACCTCGAGCACGGAGGCGAGCCGCTCGGACAGCTCCTCGCCACGCGGCGTCTCGTAGGCAAGGCCTGACTCCGACAACGTGCGCTTGGCGCGCACGATGCGCTGGGCGATGGTCGCCTCCGCCTGCAGGAAAGCGCGCGCGATCTCCTCGGTGGTGAGGCCGCAGATCATCCGAAGCGCCAGCGCGGCGCGCGCCTCCCGCGACAGGCGCGGATGGCAGGCGGTGAAGATCAGCCGCAGCAATTCGTCACCGATATCGTCGTCGAGCGCGGCATCGAAGTCGGGCATGGTCTCCTGCTCCCGCGCCAGGTCGTGCGCGATCATGCCGTGCTTCTCGGTCAGCATGCGATTGCGGCGCAGATGGTCGAGCGCGCGGCGTTTGGCCGTCGCCATCAGCCAGGCACCGGGCTTTTCCGGCACGCCATCGGCCGGCCAATGCTCGAGCGCGGCGACCAGCGCTTCCTGGGTCAGGTCCTCGGCGAGCGGCACGTCGCGCAGCATCCGCGACAGGCTGGTGATCAGCCGCGGCTGCTCGATGCGCCACACCGCAAGGATCGTGGCCTGGATGTCGGCGGCCGTCATCGCCGCCGACCTGGATTCTCGTCCTGACGCGTTTTCTTCACGCGAGCCGGCGTCCACTTCGCTTGCGAACGCCCTGTTCGCGCGGCGCATCAGGCGCAGGCGGACACATCGACCTGACAGCCGCCGTCGGCGCCCGGGGTGGCGAACGGACGGACCTCACAGGTTCCCTCCCAGCCCGGCATATGCTCCTTGTGCAGCTGCATGAACTCGACGGCGGCGGCGACCGCCTCTTCCTTGTTGCGGAGCTCGAAGATCGCGTAGCCGCCGATCATCTCCTTGGTCTCGACGAAGGGCCCGTCGACGACGTTGAGCTTGCCGTCGGTGATGCGGACCTGGGCGCCCATCGCTACCGGCAACAGCCCGCCGGTGTCGATCATGCGGCCCGCCTTGATTTCCCGCTCGGCAAGCCTGCCCATCGCCTCCATCAGAGCGGGCGTCGGCGGGCCCGGGGGCTGCGCGGAGGTGACGATATACATGAAGCGCATCGGAAAACTCCTGTTGGGCGAGACGCGGCGATGATCGCCGCAAGACCGGCTCGCTATGGGAACGACGATCCGGGAGGGGGTGAATCGACATGGGAAAGGGAATTTTTTTCGGGCAGAAGCAAATCCTTGGCGTCCCTGCGAAAGCAGGGTCCCATAACCACTGGGTTGAGTTGCTGAAGCGAGCCATGGCCACAGCCGCGCAAAACCAACCGGCATCGTGGCTATGGGTCCCTGCTCCCGTGCGCAATTGCGCACTAGGCGCGGACGACACGGAGCTTGTGGCAATCCCGTAGCCGGGTGAGCGAAGCGATACCCGGGGAATGCACCGGCGAAATCCCGCATATCGCTTGCGCTCATGCGGGCTACGAAGCCAGCCCCGACCTACTGCTCCCGCAGCATGATCAGCGGATCGGCGCTGTCCGGGACACGGCGCCACTGGGCGTTGTCGTCGGCCTCGAACTGCCAGGTCTCGCCTTTGGCCGACATCAGGATCATCTGGCCGTGATCGAGCCGCCACATGGTCGGGTTGAAGGAAGCGACCGCGGGATCGCATTTGCCCTTCAGGAACACCTGGAAATTGTCGTTGCCGGCGTCGGTGTTGGTCAGCACCAGCGTGCAGATCGCCTGGCCGTTGCCGCGCACCATCGACCAGTCGCCGATCATCTGGTCCATCGATTTGGCGAGCGAGCGCGCCGCGGCAAGGTTTTGCAGGATGTAGACGCCCTCGTTGGTGCGCATGCCTTCGAAGATGCCGGTTTCGACCTCGGTGAAATCGATCACGGTCTCGCCGGCGGCATTGTGCAGCCGCACGATGTCGCCGAGGCCCTTGATGCTCCAGCCGGTGATGTCCTTGGTGAAGGGCAGCGCGGCGGCGCAGGCGGGCTCGAGCTCGAGCTTGAAGCCTTGCGGCGCCGTATCGCCCTTCAGCGTCACGACGCAGGTCTTGCTGCGCTCGGTGGTGGCGAGCTCCCACTGCCCGATCATGTCCTTCTTCAACGTCGTGACGTCCTGCGCCGCTGCCGGACCGCACGCGGCCAGCAGCAGACACAGCACGGCATTGAAGCGGGACAACAACATCAGCGATCCTTGACCGGCGTTTCGGCAACCGGCGTCAGCGGCGGCTTGCCGGCGAACCAGTTCTTGATGTTGTCGACCACGAGCTGGTCCATCGCGTTGCGCGTCACCACCGAGGCCGAGCCGATATGCGGCAGCAGCACGACGTTCTGCATCGCCTTCAATTCGTCGGGCACGTTCGGCTCGGCCGCGAACACGTCGAGACCGGCGGCCAGGATGGTGCCGGACTTCAGCGCCGCGACCAGCGCCGGCTCGTCGACCACCGAGCCGCGCGCGACATTGATCAGCACGCCGCGGGGACCGAGCGCCTTCAAGACGTCGGCATTGATCATCTTCGCCGTCGAGGCGCCGCCCGGCACGATGACGATCAAGGTGTCGACCGCCTTCGCCATCTCGATCAGATCGGGATAGTGCTTGTAGGAGACGTCCTTGGACGGATTGCGCGAGTGATAGGACACCGGCACCCGCGACGCATCGAGCCGGCGCCCGATCGCCTGGCCGATCCGGCCCATGCCGACGATGCCGATCTTGCGGTCGCGCAGCGAGCCGACGCTGAGCGGATAATTCTGGGTCTGCCACAGGCCGGAGCGCACGTAGCGGTCGGCCTTGACGAATTCGCGCAACGTCGCGATCAACAGGCCCATCGCGACATCGGCGACCTCCTCGGTCAGTACGTCGGGCGTATTGGTGACCACGATATTGTGATCGCGCGCATAGGCAGAATCGACGTGGTCGTAGCCGACGCCGAAGCTGCCGACGATCTCGAGCTTCGGAAACATCGCCAGCGCGGTCTTGTCGGTCGCCATCGTGTGATAGGTGACGGCGATGCCGCGGATCTTGGCCAGCGTATCGGGCGTCAGCCGCTCGAGGTCGCCGCGGCTCTCGGCACGGTGCAGCACGTATTGATCGGGAAAGCCGTTTTCGAGGATTGGCCGGATCGGTCCATAGATCAACAGATCGATCTTTTCGGAAGAAATCGGGGCCATCAACTGTCCTTTCCTAACGCGCTTTCATGCCAACGCCGCAACAACAAATGCGAAACTAGCGCCAGCAACCCATAAATGACAATCCCGGCCAGCGATAGCAGCAGAAGTGCTGCGAACATGCGGGGAATATTCAGCCGGTAGCCTGATTCAGCGATCCGGAAGGCGAGGCCCGAGCCGGCGCCGGCGCTGCCCGCCGCGATCTCCGCGACCACGGCGCCGATCAGCGACAGCCCGCCGGCGATGCGCAGACCGCCGAGGATATAGGGCAGCGCCGCCGGCAGCTTCAGGAACAGCAGCGTCTGCAGCTGTGAGGCGCCATAAAGTTGAAACAATCCGGCGAGGTTGCGATCCACCGAATTGAGGCCGAGCGTCGTGTTCGACAGCACCGGAAAGAACGCCACGATCCAGGCGCAGACGATCACCGCGGTCTGCTGCTGCAGATAGATCAGGAGCAGCGGCGCGATCGCGATAACGGGCGTGACCTGCAGCACCACCGCATAGGGAAACAGCGAATACTCCAGCGATTTCGACTGGTTGAACAATAGCGCCAGCACGATGCCGCCGACTGCCGCGGCAACGAAGCCTTCGAGCGTGGTCAGCAGCGTGACGCCGAGCGATTGCGACAGGATAGGCCAGTCCGCAACCAGCGTCTTCAGCACCAATAGCGGGCTCGGCAGCACGTAAGGTTGGATGCCATAGCCGCGGACGATGGCTTCCCAGAGCAGGAGGCCAGCGGCGAACACCGCAAGCGGCAGCAGAAAACGGACGAGGTCTTGCGGAGATTTCATGCGCCCGCCTGCCCTGCATAGGATGGCGCCAACGCGCTGGAGACCTCGCGGCAGAACGCGGCGTATTCGGCCGAGGTGCGGAACTCCTCGCCGCGCGGTTCCGGCGAGGTGATGCGAAACTCGGCGCCGATCCGGCCCGGGCGCGCGGTCATCACGATCACGCGCTCGGAAAGATAGACCGACTCGAACACGGAGTGCGTCACGAAGATGACGGTCTTGTGCAGGGTGCGCCACAGCGACAGCAGGTCGTTGTTGAGGCGAAACCGCGTGATCTCGTCGAGCGCCGCGAACGGCTCGTCCATCAAGAGGACATCCGGATCGGTGACCAACGCGCGCGCCAGCGACACCCGCATCTTCATGCCGCCGGACAATTCGCGCGGATAGGCCGTCGCGAACTCCACAAGCCCGACCTGATCCAGCGCCGCATCGATGCGCGCATCGGCGTCGGTCGCAGGCAGCCGGGCAAGCTTCAGCGGCAGGCGGACATTGTCGCGCACGGTAGCCCACGGCATCAGGGTCGGCTCCTGAAATACGAAGCCGATGCGGTGGCTGCCGCGCTGCGCCGCGCCATGATGCGAGACCTCGACCGTGCCGGCGCTTGGCGTAGCGAGACCTGCAATGAGCCGCAGCGCGGTGGACTTGCCGCAACCGGAGGGCCCGAGTAGCGAGACGAACTCGCCATGCCTCACGTCGAGGTCGAGCGGCCCGAGTGCCCTCACGCCGCTGTCATAGGTCTTGCTGACGCCGCGCAGGCGCACGGCCGACGCTGCATCAGATCCAGACAACGCAGGCTCCGCCATCGCCCGTCCGCACCCGTCAGTTCTTCGGCCGGAGCTCGGCGCCGACCGCCTTGTTGACGAAGCGCAGCGTGTAGCCCTGGCGATAGTCGATGGCGCTCTTGACCACGCCGGCCCGCACCATCTTGTCGAAGAAGCTCGCCATCCGCTCGTCGGTCATGGCGCCGATGCCGTTCTTGATGGAATCGCCGGAATCGACGATGCCGTGCTCGCGCATCTTGGCGACGCAATAGGAGAGCAGCTCGTCGTTCATGTCGGGATTGAGCTTCTTGATCATCGCATTGCCGGCCGAGTTGTCACCGTAGACGTAGTGGTACCAGCCGACGATCGAGGCATCGACGAAACGCTGCACGAGGTCAGGCTTCTTGTCGACCAGGTCGCGGCGGGTCTCGATCAGCGTCGAGTAGGAGTTGAAGCCGTAATCGGCGAGCAGCAGCACGTTCGGCCTGAAGCCGGCGGCTTTCTCGACCGCGAAGGGCTCCGAGGTGACGTAGCCCTGCATCGCGGTCTGCTTGTTCACGATGAAAGGCTGCGGGTTGAAGGTGTAGGGCTTCACCTTGTTCTCGTCGAAGCCATATTCGGACTTCAGCCACTGGAAGTAGCTGGTGATGCCCTCCTTCGAAATCAAAAGCGTGAGCGGCTTCAGATCCTCGATCTTCGTGGCCTTGACCTCGGGATGGGTCAGGAAGACCTGGGGGTCCTTCTGGAACATGGCGGCGACGGCGACCAGCGGCACGTTGTTGGTGACGGCGTCGAAGGTCTGCAGCGAGTTCGCGCTCATGAAGAAGTCGAGCTTGCCCGCGATCAGCAGCATGCGGTTGTTCTCGTTGGGACCGCCGGGCACGATGGTGACGTCGAGGCCGTATTTCTTGTAGGTGCCGTCGGCGAGCGCCTGGAAGAACCCGCCATGCTCGCCCTCGGCGACCCAATTGGTGCCGAACGAGACCTTGTCCAAGGTCTGGGCCCGCGCGGGGGCAAGCGCCGCGGCAACGCAAAGCGCGGCGGTCAGAAGGCTTGTGGTTAACGCTCGCAGCAAAAAGGCCGGGATCATGGTTGGACTCCGTCGATCATTATGGCCCATGATGGAAGGCGGGAAGACGTGGACCGCGCCCGGAGACGCGAACCCGTTATGATGTTAAACAAACTAGCCTGCAAATCCATCCCGTGAAACGCTTGTATTGAAACGACCGGCTTGATGACTTCTCAGCTTCCGCCCCGCGACTGGACCGCCATCCACTGGCCCGATATCGCCAGGGATACGGCCGCGCGCTGGATTGCGGTGCTGCCGCTGGCCGCGACCGAGCAGCACGGGCCGCATCTGCCGCTCGGAACCGACGTCATGATCGGCGAGGCCTATCTTTCGCGGGTGCGAGAGTTGCTGCCGGCGCCCACTCCCGCCACGTTCCTGCCGTTGCAGCCGGTCGGCATCTCAACCGAGCACATCGATTTTCCGGGTACCTTGACCTTGCCGACCAACGTGGCGCTGAAGAGCTGGATGGCGCTCGGCGAGAGCGTGGCGCGCGCAGGCGTCAGGAAGCTCGTGATCGTGACCAGCCATGGCGGCAATTCCGCCGCGATGCAGCTGGTGGCGCAGGATCTGCGCGCGCACCATCAGATGCTGGTGGTAACCACGAGCTGGTCGCGCTTCGGCGCGCCCGACGGGCTGTTCGACGCCGGCGAACTGCGCCACGGCATCCATGGCGGCGCAGTCGAGACCTCGATCATGCTGGCGAAATATCCGCACGCCGTGCGCAAGGATGCGGTCGCGGACTTCAAGCCGGCCAGCGTGCGGATCGAGAAGGATCATCGCTTTCTGTCGACGCAGCGGCCGGCGCCGTTCGCCTGGCAGGCGCAGGACCTCAATCCGAGCGGCGCGATCGGCGATGCGACCAAGGCCTCGGCCGAGAAGGGCGAGAAGCTGATCGAGCACGGCGCGCGTGCGTTCTGCGAGCTGCTCGCCGATGTCGACAGGTTCGATCCCAGCGTATTTCGCGGCAAATGACCACGATTGCTTCGTCCTGACAAGCGCGACGAAACAATTCGCGAAACCATATTTCCGCCCCGATCTTCGAACCGGAACCGGACAGCCTCCGTCCAACGGGCATGCGGACCACACCGGCGCCGCCCACACAGGATGGAGTATTCCATGTCGATCAAGACCAAGTTCGCCGCCCTCGCCCTCACCGCGCTCGCCGTGACCGGCACCATCGCGTCCACGACGTCGCAGGCTGAAGCGAAGCCCTATGGCTGGGGCTGGGGCGTTGGCGCAGGTCTCGTCGGCGCCGCCGTTGTCGGCAGCGCAATCGCGGCCAGCGACGGCTATTACTACGGCGGTGGCTATCGGCGCTGCGGCTGGGTGCGCCAGTTCGACGCCTACGGCAATTACATCGGCCGCGTGCGCAGCTGCTCCTACTGATCGACGCAATTCCCAGGGTTGCGGATCCTGTGTTCGGCACGGGTCCTCATCCACCCCGTGCCGCAACCGACCCGTCCGGTGATCCCCCCGGGCGGGTCAATTCTTGAACGCGGCAATCACAGATACTTCGCGACCAGTCTGAAATCGCGTAGCACGGCTCGCCCTTTCGGCCCCGATGCCTTCAGCGTGTCCTCGAGGCTGTGCCCGATGTGATCGTGGATCAGCGCCTTCTTGGCGCTCTCGATCGCGCTCTCCACCGCCTGCAATTGCTGGGCGATCTGCGCACAGGGCCGGCCCTGCTCGATCATCTCGACGATGGTGTCGAGATGGCCGTTGGCGCGCTTCAGGCGCCTGGCGATCGCAGCGTGCGGATGGTCGTCGGACATCTGGCTCTCCTATCCTCCCCGGAGGATAACCGTGATCCTCCCCGGAGGATAGCGGAATCGGCTTGACAGGCCATTGTCGCGGGCGTAGTGCCCGATGATCGGAACGTTCGTTCCGCGCCGGGGGTTCTATCTCCGGAGACAAGTCGATCCACGAGCCAGCACAGAAGGCACATGGGCAGTAGCAACTCAGGCGACAGTAGTCCGGCGATGCCGGGACTGGTGACGCCGCAACACAGCAAGACTGATCGCGCAGATCTCGCCTGCGTGGACGGGTGGTCGCGCCCAAGCTGACCACTGCTCCTCACCGGCCTGCCGCGACCAGCGGAAGTGGAGGTGAGCGATGTTCGAAAAGCTCGCAAAATTCCGGCAAGCAAGCCCGCGGCGCGTTGTCGAGCCGCGGCGCATGCCGCCGCCGGCCGCCATTCATTGCAATGACAACCTGCCGGGCTTTCGCCGCCTGGCGGGCCGCCGCCGGCGTCCAACCCCGGCCTGTCATTGGGTCCTGATCGACGGCCGCCTGGAATGCCGTTGGATCGTCGACGACAGCGGCGGTGATCTCGATCAGCAGCGACGCGCCGCAGCGAAGCCACGGCTGTGCGCTTAGGCCGACCGTGAGGGCGGGCTTGATAACGACAGTGCTGGCCGCTCCCCTCTCCCCGTTCTTGCGGGGAGAGGGTTGGGGTGAGGGGCCGCCTCCGCGCACACGGTAATAGCTGAGTTCGCGAAAACTCCCCTCACCCGGATCGCATCTGATGATGCGATCCGACCTCTCCCCGCACGCGGGGCGAGGTGAAGCGGCGCCCGCTGCTCGGTCGGAAGTAGTTGTCTTGGTTTAGGAGGCCGACATGGACGAAGGACCTAGTTGCCCCGTTGCGCGGCATTCAGGCGCGGCAACGGGATTCTCGATCTGCATCACATCTGGAAATGCCGCTGCTCACGGCAGCGGAGACGTGCGCGCCTGACGACGCCTGCGTCCCTCCCGCCGTGCCGAAAGGCGGCGAGGAGACGCGAAATGACCGAAAGCAAGACCACACAAACCGCCATTCTCGACAGCGCGCATGCCGGCGACATCCACGGCGCGCTCGGCAGCATCGCTCGCGACGACACCGCGCCGCGCGCGACCTTGCTGGCCCGGCTGAAGACATTGCTGGCGATCGTCGGCCCCGGCCTGATCGTGATGGTCGGCGACAACGACGCCGGCGCGTTCGGCACCTATACCCAGGCCGGACAGAATTACGGCACCACGCTGCTGTGGACGCTTCTGCTGCTGATCCCGGTGCTCTACGTCAACCAGGAGATGGTGGTGCGGCTCGGCGCCGTCACCGGGGTCGGCCATGCGCGGCTGATCTTCGAGCGCTTCGGCAAGTTCTGGGGTGCCTTCAGCGTCATCGACCTCCTGGTATTGAACGCGCTGACCATTGTCACCGAGTTCATCGGCATCACGTTTGCACTTCATTTTCTCGGCGTCTCGCAGTTCTGGGGCGGGTTGGCCTCGGCTGTTATCGTGATGCTGGCGGTCTCGACTGGCGACTTCCGCCGCTTCGAACGCTTCGGCATCGCGCTGGTCGCAGGCAGCCTGCTGCTGGTACCCGTGATCCTGATGGTGCATCCGCCGGTCGGGCAGATCGCCTCCGACTTCTTCGTGCCGAAGATGCCGCAGGACGCCAAGCTCAGTGAGGTGATGCTGCTGATCGTCGCCATCGTCGGTACCACGGTGGCGCCGTGGCAATTGTTCTTCCAGCAGAGCTACATCGTCGACAAGCGGATCACGCCGCGTTTCATCCGCTATGAACGGATGGATCTATGCATCGGCATCGTGCTGGTCGTGGTCGGCGCGGTGGCGATGATCTCGTTCTGCGCGGCAGTGTTCGCAGGAAAGCCCGAATTCGGCAATTACACGGACGCGCTGGGGACCGCGGTCGGCCTCGAGACATATGCCGGCCGGCTGCCGGCGGTGCTGTTCGCCCTTGCGCTGCTCGATGCCTGCATCATCGGTGCTGCGGCAGTCTCCCTCGCGACCGCTTATGCGATCGGCGACGTGTTCGCGGTCAAGCACTCGCTGCACCGCAAGCCGTGGGACGCGAAGGGCTTCTACAGCGTCTATTGCGGCCTGATCGTGCTCGCGGCGGTGCTGGTGCTGACGCCGGGCACGCCGCTCGGACTATTGACCAACGCGGTGCAGACGCTGGCCGGCGTGCTGTTGCCGAGCGCGACCGTGTTCCTGCTGCTGCTGTGCAACGATCGCCACATCCTCGGGCCCTGGGTCAATTCGACCAAACTCAACCTGTTCACCGGCGCGGTGGTCGCGGGGCTGGTGATGCTGTCGGTGATCCTGACCGCCGCGGTGCTGTTCCCCCATCTCGGCGAGACGTGGATCATCGGCATCCTCGTCGGCGGCAGCGTGCTTGCGCTCGCGATCACGGCAGCCGTCAAGTTCTACGGGACGTCGTCGCGCCGCAACGCGTCCTTCCGCTTCAAGCGCAAGCCCTCGCTGGTCGACCGCGACAGCTGGCGGATGCCGCCGCTCGACCGGCGGCCGCCGGCGCGGCTCAGCCCGCTGAGCCGGATCTGGATGATCGTGCTGCGCGGCTATCTTGTCGTCGCCGCCGGCCTCGTGCTGCTGCGGATCGTCCAGCTCGCCACGGTGGGAGCGTGACCGCGCTCAGTCGCGGCCGGCGATGGGGCGCGATCGTGCTGCTCAGGCTGGCGAGCGCCATCCTGCGCGGCGCGGCCGCGCTCCACCGGAAACGCACAATCTCAAACGCCGGGCTGCGGACGGCGCTGTCGCTGGCGCGATGTATCGAACGGGCCGGCGCGCGGGTCGTGCTCGGCAGGGCATCGCAGCCGGCACTCATCAACACATAGGACGAGAACAATGGCGGCATCGATTGAACGGTCGGGTCGCGACCGGTTTGCCACGGACACGCAGCCGATCGCCGTCGATGTGGCCTGCCGCCTCGCGCTGTTACGTGACTGTCACGGTGGCGTGCAAATCGGAACGGTATTGGGTGCACCTCAGTTGCTATTGCGAATTATTTGCAATAAGCGACAGGGGATGCTAGGTGCTGATCTGGCTTTGGATGGGACGACACAGATCGGACCGGGGACGGCGGGCGATGATTTCAAATCTCGGGTGGCAAGCGGCCGCCAAATCTGCAGTGATGCCGGGCGAAACCGCCACTCGTTCGCGGAAAGCCGCGTCATGACCTGCGTCCGCCTCTTCCGGGTCCAGATCGCCGCCGGCGCAGCGCTCGGTGCGGCAACCTTCGGCGCGCCGGCGACCGCGGCCGATCTGGCGCTCAAATCCCCCGCCGCCAGGGCGGTCTACAGCTGGACCGGATTCTATGTCGGCGCCCATGTCGGCTATGGCGACGGCACGCTGGGCCCCGGCACCAATCCGATCCTGGAACAGGGCGTGTTCTTTCCGCCCACCATCACCGGCGGGATCGGCGGCTTCCAGGTCGGATACAACAGGGAATTCGCCAACCGCTTCGTGCTCGGCATCGAGGCGGATGCGACCTTCACCGGCCCGACCGACCTGCCGCGGCGGGTGCTCGGCCCCTTCAATTCGTCGATCGACTATGTCGGCACGCTGCGCGGCCGCGCCGGCTACTCTTTCGGCACCTGGATGCCTTACGTGACCGGCGGCTTCGCCTGGGGCCACAGCCAGGTTCGGGTCAACGACGCCGCGGGCGAGGTGATCTCGGAGCCCGGCCAGTACCAGACCGGCTGGACCGTCGGCGCCGGCGCCGAATTCGCGGTGAGCGGCAATTGGACCGCCAAGGTCGAATACGACTATGTCGACCTGTCGCGCCGCACGCTCGGCCTCAATGATTTCGGCCTGCCCGGCGTCAGCATCGACCCGCGCATCCATTTGCTGAAATTGGGCCTCAACTATCAGCTTGGCGACTCGCCATGGTCGGCAACGCCGACGCGCACCGCGCTGCCCGAATCGAGCGACTGGAGCGTGCACGGCCAGACGACGCTGCTGCCGCAGACCTATCCGTCCTTCCGCTCGCCCTATGCCGGCACCAACAGCCTTCCCGGCGCGGGGCAGTTGCAGCAGACCTGGACCACGACGGCGTTTCTCGGCGTGCGGCTCTGGGAAGGCGGCGAGTTCTACTTCAACCCGGAAACCGCGCAGGGCTTTGGCCTCAACGGCACGCTCGGCCTTGCCGGCTTCTCGAACGGCGAAGCCCAGAAGGCCGGCGCGCCGTTCCCGAAAATCCGGCCGCAGCGCTACTACTTCAAGCAGACCTTCGGCTTCGGCGGCGAGCAGGAAGACGTCGCCGACGGCCCGAACCAGATCGCCGGCAAGCGTGACATCGATCGCCTCACGCTCGTGGTCGGGCGCTTTGCGGTCGGCGATTTCTTCGACGGCAATTCCTACGCCAAGGACCCGCGCGCCGATTTCATGAACTGGGCGATGTGGGCGTCCGCCGCCTACGACTTCCCGGCCGACTTGCCCGGCTACACCCGCGGCGCCGTGGTCGAGCTCAACCGCAAGGATTGGGCGGTGCGCGCCGGCGTGTTCCAGGTGCCGAACGCGCCGAACAGCGACGTTCTGGTGTTCAACACCGGCGGCGCCGTGGTGGAATTCGAGGGCCGCTATTCGATCTTCGACCAGCCCGGCAAGCTGCGCGTCGGCGTGTTCGGCAACCGCGGCAACACCGGCAATTACGCCCAGGCGCTCGCGATCGAGGACGCCAATCCGGGGCTCGACATCAACGACGTGATGGCCGGCATCCGCAAGGACAATCTGAAATACGGCTTCTATCTGAACGGCGAGCAGCAGATCGCAAAGGATGTCGGCCTGTTCGGCCGCCTCAGCTGGAACGACGGCCGGACCGAGATCCTGTCGTTCACCGATGTCGATCGCAGCGTGTCGGGCGGCCTGTCGATCAAGGGCAGCAGGTGGGGACGGGCGAACGACACGATCGGCATCGGCGGCGCGATCAACGGGCTGTCATCAGCGCATCGCGACTACCTTGCCGCCGGCGGCCTCGGCCTGCTGATCGGCGACGGCGCGCTGAACTACAGCCCGGAGCGGATCTTCGAGACCTACTACGCCTATCAGGTGAACAAGAACCTGACGCTGACCGCGGACTATCAGTTCATCACCAACCCCGCCTACAACGCCGACCGCGGCCCGGTGCACATCTTCTCCGGCCGCATCCACGGCGAGTTCTGAACGCGCCATCTCTGGGTCCCGGCCTTCGCCGGGACGACAGCAAATTTGCCGCGCCGTTCTTGTCAATGATGTCTCGGAATTGGTTCGATAGAGCAAACGCCCTCTCCCCACTCAGATATATGTAGCCCCCCCGGGCTTGCCGCAAGCCCGGGGTCATCCCGTAGAACGCGCGCCCAATCGAACGGAGGAGTGCGGGATGCGGAAACATGCTGTCGTGATTGCCGGCGGAGGTCCGACCGGGCTGATGCTGGCGGGCGAGTTGGCGCTGGCGGGAATAGATGTTGCGATTGTCGAGCGGCGCGCGAGGGAGGACCTGATCGGCGCGCGGGCCGGCGGCCTGCACGCGCGCACCATCGAGGTGCTCGATCAGCGCGGCATCGGCGACCGATTCGTCGCGCTGGGAACGCGCCATCCGGCGGTGCTGTTCCATTCGCACCTGGTTCCGCTTGAGATCACCGACTTTCCGACCCGGCGCAATTTCACGCTGGGGCTCCGGCAGAACCATATCGAGCGCCTGCTCGGCGAATGGGTCGGCGAACTGGCGGTGCCGATTATCCGCGCGCGCGACGTGACCGGCTTCACGCAGGACGACGCCGGCGTCGACGTCGAACTGTCGGATGGCCAATTGCTCCGGGCACAGTATCTCGTCGGCTGCGACGGCGGCCGGAGCCTCGTCCGCAAAGCGGCCGGCATCGAATTCGCCGGGTGGGATCCGACCACGAGCTGGCTGATTGCCGAGGCCGAGATGGCGGGCGAGCCGGAATGGGGCTTTCGCCAGCACGACACCGGCACCTCGGCGATCGGCAAGGCGGACGCTGGCGGGCGGGTGCGGCTGGTGCTGGCCGAGCGGCAACTCGGCACCGACCGGGAGCCGACCCTGCGCGACGTCAGCGAGGCGCTGGTCGCCGCGTACGGCACCGATTTCGGCATCCACAGTCCGGGCTGGATCTCGCGCTTCACAGACATGACCCGGCAGGCCGTGACCTACCGCAAACAGCGCGTGCTGCTGGCCGGCGATGCCGCCCATGTGCATCCACCGATGGGCGGCCAGGGCCTCAATATCGGCGTGCAGGACGCGGTGAACCTGGGCTGGAAGCTGGCCCAGGTGGTCAAGCAGATCGCGCCGGACAGCCTGCTCGACACCTACGAAGCCGAACGGCATCCGGTGGCGGCCCGCGTGCTGCGCAACACCATGGCGCATGTCGCGCTCAACCGCACCGATCCGCGCACCAAGGCGTTGAACGAGATCGTCTCCGACCTTCTGCGCATGGACGTGCCGTGCAAATGCTTTGCCGCGATGATGTCCGGCCTCGATCTTCACTACGATCTTGGCGACGGCCATCCGCTGCTCGGACGCCGCATGCCCGATCTCGATCTGGTCACCGCCAACGGCCCGGCGCAGGTCTTCGCGCTGCTGCAGCGGGCACGGCCGGTTCTGCTGAATTTCGGCGAGCCCGGCGGCATCGCCATCGCGGGATGGACCGACCGGGTTCAGCTGGTCGATGCCGAGTATCGCGGCGCATGGGAGCTTCCCGCGCACGGCACGGTTTCGGCCCCGATCGCGGTGCTGGTGCGGCCCGATGGCTACGTGGCGTGGGTTGGCGAGCGAACGCAGGCCGGCCTAACCGAGGCGCTGACCAAATGGTTCGGCGCGTCCGCTGGTACGTAATGAGCGTAGCCCGGATGGAGCGCAGCGTAATCCGGGATCGGTCGATCCGCACAGAGAGTGGTCCCGGATTGCGCTGCGCTTCATCCGGGCTACGGATTTGCCGCCCCCTACCCCGCCGGCTGGAACGAATCCGCGCGCGCCATCGCCCAGGCGTCGCGGAAGCGGCGGTCCTGGGTGCCTTCGAGCAGTTCGCCGGGGCGCAGCGTCGGATAGAGCTCGGCGAAGGAAGAGACCTCGGTGGTCGAACTCCGCTGCGAGAAGTGGATCGGGCGCAGCTCCTTGGTGTGCTCGAGGCCGGCGGCGGCGAGCAGCTCGGTCAGCGCGTGCAGGGTCGAGTGGTGGTAGTTGTACACGCGGTCGATCTTGTCGGGCACGTAGAGCGCGCGGTTGCGGATCGGGTCCTGCGAGGTGACGCCGGTCGGACAGCGATCGGTGTGGCAGCTCAGGGACTGAATGCAGCCGAGCGCGAACATGAAGCCGCGCGCCGAATTGCACCAGTCGGCCCCGATCGCCATCGCGCGCGCCATGTCGAACGCGGTCGCGATCTTGCCGGAGGCACCGATCTTGATGCGATCGCGCGCGCCGATGCCGATCAGCGCGTTGTGGACGAAATTGACGCCCTCGCGCATCGGCATGCCGAGATGGTCCATGAACTCGAGCGGCGCGGCGCCGGTGCCGCCTTCATTGCCGTCGACCACGATGAAGTCGGGATAGAGGCCGCTCTCGTGCATCGCCTTGCAGATCGCCAGGAATTCCCAGGGATGGCCGATGCACATCTTGAAGCCGGCCGGCTTGCCGCCGGACAGCTTGCGCATCCGGGCGACGAATTCCATCATCTGCAGCGGCGTCGAGAACGCCTTGTGATAGGCCGGCGAGATGCAGTCCTCGCCCATCGGTACGCCCCGGATCTTGGAGATCTCCTCGGAAACCTTCGCCGCCGGCAGCACGCCGCCATGGCCGGGCTTGGCACCCTGGCTGATCTTGAGCTCGACCATCTTGATCTGATCGTCGCCCGCGACGCTCGCGAAGAGATCCGGATTGAAGGTGCCGTCGCGGTTGCGGCAGCCGAAATAGCCGGAGCCGATCTCCCAGATGATGTCGCCGCCCATCTCGCGGTGATAGGGGCTGACACCGCCCTCGCCGGTGTCGTGGGCGAAGCCACCCTTCTTGGCGCCGGCATTGAGCGCCCGCACCGCGTTCGGGCTCAGCGCGCCAAAGCTCATCGCCGAGATGTTGAAGACCGAGGCTGAATACGGCCTGGTGCAGTCGGGGCCGCCGATGGTGATGCGGAATTTCTGGTCGGCACGCGGCTTCGGCGCCACCGAGTGGTGCATCCACTCATAGCCCTCGCGATAGACGTCCTCCTGGGTGCCGAATGGCCGCTTGTCGAGCACCATCTTGGCACGCTGATAGACCACCGCGCGGGTGTCGCGGGAGAACGGCATGCCGTCCTTCTCGCTCTCGAAGAAATATTGCCGCATCTCCGGGCGGATTTCCTCGAGCAGGAAGCGGACATGCGCCGAGATCGGGTAGTTGCGCAGCACCGCGTGGTTCTTCTGGGTGAGGTCGCGAATGCCGAGCAATGTCAACGCGCCGAAGATGACCAGCGGGATCAGGACGATCCTGAAGACCTTGTGATCGAAAATTCCAACCAGCAGCAGGAGCGCGGTGACGACGGCGCAGATGGTCAGCACGATGAAGCGCGGCGAGAACGGAAGCAGCACTGTATCCATGAAATTCCTCCGGTCTGCCCAAATGACCTGTCGGCCGCGAGCCTAATCCAACTCGCGGAACAAGTGCACTACGGTTATACGGCCGAGCAGTCACAGATGTGACAACCGCCCGAATGGGCGGGTGCGGATACCGGTCAAACTAAAACGAAATCGACTTTTGCACTGCAACGAAGGGGAGCGCATGCGATAACCTGCCGTCGCAGGGCGCGCTGCCAAAATATCGAAAACAACCCCATGCAAAGGAGCCGGCGACGTGCCGGCGCTCGACCAGGCACCTTGACACGTCGGGCAAATCAGCGGCATTATTCTATTATCCCGAAATCGTGATGTGAATCTGCGGCTCCTCCAACCCGTCATCCCTGCCTGGTGCGCAATTGCGCACGGGAGCAGGGACCCATACGCCGCGGCGGACCTTCATCGATCACGCCGATCGAGACACCTTCATCGCCAAATTCGTCCACGACTACAATCGAACCAGGCTCAAATGCCTCCGCTACCAGGCCCCAATGCGGGCCCTCGCCAATCATACGGGACCAAACACTTTCGCAGGGACGACGATGGGGATGGTTCTCGATTCGAGGCGTCGCACCACGCGGTGTCATCACCCGCGCATGTGAGTGCGCTTGCAGAGGAGATGAGGAGAGAGCACCGTTCGCCTAATGCTCGTGCGGCTGCAATTCGTGCGGGATGTGGCCAGGCTTCAGGCCGTCGCCGTCGAGCCAGGCGTTGGTGGTGTCGAGCGCCCGCGTGATATGATCCGAGGTCCGGGAGAAATCGTAGGGCGAGCCGACCAGCGGGCAGAGCGGCGGCACCACGAAGTACTCGACATCGGGCCCGATGTTCTCGAGCTCGTTGACGAGCTGCCGCGCGATCAGGAGCGTCAGTGCGTGCAGGGCATTGGCGAGCGCGCCGACCGGCGGCGCCTGGTTGGCGCAGGCATGCCCGGTCGGCAGCACAATCAGCCGTTTGGCGCCGTGCCTGACCGCGACGCGGACCGGCGTGTTGCTGGAGATCGCGCCATCGGCCAGGAAACGATCGCGGTAATGCACCGGCGTGAACGCGCCGGGGATCGCGGTCGATGCGACGATCGCCTCGGCGGTCGAACCTTCCGACAGCACCACGCTGTCGCCGCTGATGATGTCTGTGGTGACGATGTGGATCGGGATCCGCGCGTCCTCGAGATTGCGGAACGGGATGTAATCGTCGATCAGCTTGCGGACGCCGTCATGCGGGATCAGGAAGTCACGCCGCCACAGGAAGCTCACCAGCGTCCGCCAGGTCACCGGAAACACGTCCTGACGGCTGAGGCCGCGCCAGATCTCGGCCAACCGCGCGACGCCCGAGACCGTCGGGTCGCCGGCGTAGAACGCGCCGTTCAGTGCGCCGACGCTGGAGCCGACCACCATGTCGGCAACCACGCCATGCGCGGCCAGCGCCTGCAGCATACCGACCTGGATCGCGCCAAAGCTGCCGCCGCCGGCAAACACAAAGGCGGTTTTCGGTGCATCCGGATCGGTGATGGACAAGGTTCTGCTCCCAAATCGCCGCGTTCGCGCAAAGGCCGCGCGGCGTTGGGGGCGTTATAGCAGCGTGGCAATGGTGCGCACTACAAACACCATCGTCGTCCCGGCCTAGTCTAGTGAGCAATTGCGCACGGGGCCGGGGCCCATAACCACAAATGCAAAAGGCTGAAGCCCGGCGGGGCCTCAGCCTTCGTCCAATCAGCAACGGTGGTTATGGGTCCCGGGTCGCGCTTCGCTTGCCCGGGACGACACCGGTTAGCGCTCGACGAACGCCTTCTCGATCACGAAGTGACCGGGAGTGTTGCCGCTGCCTTCCTTGAAGCCGCGCGTCTCGAACAGCTGCTTCAGCTCTTCCAGCATCGCCGGGCTGCCGCACATCATGATGCGATCGGTCTCGATGTCGAGCGGGCCCTGATGCAGGTCACTGAACAGCTGGTTGGAGGTGATCAGATCGGTGATGCGGCCGCGGTTGCGGAACGGCTCGCGCGTCACGGTCGGGTAGTACGAGAGCTTCTCGGACAGCAGCGGCCCGAACAGCTCGTCGTCGCGCAGCTTGGCGACCAGCTCCTCGCCATAGGCGAGCTCGGAGACCTGACGGCAGCCATGCACCAGCAGGATCTGATCGTAGCGATCATAGACCTCGGGGTCCTTGATCAGGCTGGCGAACGGGGCGAGGCCGGTGCCGGTCGACAGCAGCATCAGCCGCTTGCCGGGAATCAGGTTGTCGGTGATCAGCGTGCCGGTCGCCTTGCGGCCGACCAGGATGGTGTCGCCCTCGCGGATCTTCTGCAGCTTGGAGGTGAGCGGGCCGTCCTGCACCTTGATCGAGAAGAACTCGAGCTCTTCCTCGTGATTGGCGCTCGCCATCGAATAGGCGCGCAGCAGCGGCCTGCCGTCGACCTCAAGGCCGATCATGGCAAACTGCCCGTTCTGGAAGCGGAAACCGGAATCGCGGGTCGCCCGGAAGCTGAAAAGCGTATCGGTCCAGTGCTGAACGGAAAGAACTTTCTCTCGATAGAACGCGCTCATGGGTTTTCGTTTTCTCGACTGACCAGAATTAGAATGGTTTGATTTCTAGACGGCTCGCGACGGCGCGGAAGTGGCCGAAATCACTGAAGATCTCGCGTGTCCATTGCGCCAATGCAGGAGATAGTCAAGATCAACTGGCGTGCAATTGCGATCTCAGAATGGCAGTCGTTCGATTTCGCGCAGAGGTTCAACGACGTCATCGTTAACACGTGGCGCTGTACGTAATTTACTTGCTGAGATCGGCATCGATCTGGCAATTAATTGCTACAAAAACCGCGGTGAAGGGAAAATGATCTCGTGGTCCTGATCAGCCAGCGAATCTTCCTGGAAACCATCAAAAAATATTGTTTGGCGCACGCGATTGCGGTCGAGGTGCGGTCCGGCGGCTGGCTGGTCACCATGACCAAGGGCAACGCGCGGCGGCTCGCGATCGGCTACGACGTCGGGCTGAACAGCGCGGTCGCGCATCAGGTCGCCAACGACAAATCGGCCTGCGCGGACGTGCTGGCATCGGCCGGCGTCCCCGTCATTCCGCATACGCTGTTTTTGGGCGCGAAGCTCAGCAAGCACATCCCGGGATCGGGCTCGCTGGACGCGATGCAGCGTCTGCTCGAGCAGCATCCGCAGGGGCTCGTCATCAAACCCAATGAGGGGACCTCCGGCGAGCTCGTGTTCCGCGTGACGACGCGGGCGCAATTGGAGACCGCGGTCGCGCGCGTCCTTGCCGCACATCCAAGTCTCGCCATCTCGCCCTATGTCGAGATCGTGGACGAGGTGCGCGTCGTGCTGCTCGATGCGCGCGCGCTGATCGTCTACGGCAAGGCGCGCCCGTCGGTGACTGGCGACGGCATCCAGTCGCTGCGCGCGCTGGCGCAGGCGAGCGCGACGGCCGAGCAACTCAAGACCATCACCGAGGATTTCGATGCCGCCGCGCTCGACGCCGTTCCGCCCGCCGGCGAACGGCTTCTGCTGAACTGGCGGCACAACCTCGAAGCCGGCGCGGAGCCCGTGCTGCTCGCCGATGACGCAATGCGCGAGGCCTGCGTCGCGCTCGCGATCAAGGCCGCGCAGGCCGTCGGCATCCGCTTCGCCTCGATCGACGTCGTGCGCACGGATGGCGCGTGGAAAATCCTCGAGGTGAACTCCGGGGTGAAGATGGAAGCGCTGGGGCGCCGGCATCCGGCGTTGGTCGAGGCGGCGTATTCGGCGGCGCTGGACGAAGTGTTCGCGTAGCGTTTCCCTGCCCGACGACCCAGGCTCGCCGGCGCGATCCTGCACTGTGAGCGCCCGATCAGTCTTGCGGGTGCTCCTTTTCATAGGCGGCGACGATCAATTCCGATTGCTCGACCTGTGCCATGAGACGGTCGATCTCGGCTTGCGTCTCCGGAAACACGTCAGCCCCCGCCGTATTTCCGGATTGCAATTCCGCGATCAGTTCCCGGTTCTTCGCAATCTGCTCCCGGTGCCAATCGATTTCGGGATCGTCTTGCATGGGCCACCCGTCGGCGAGATCTACGACGCCAGCTCTCGCAGCAGCATGGGTGGATAAACCGGCTTCTCGAAAAACTTGACGCCCTCAGGCAGCGCGCTGTCCGGGGGCCGGCCCGAGATGACCATAACGCGCACGCCCGGGTCGCAATCGACGGCCAAGCGTGCAAGCTCGACGCCATCCATTTTGCCCATGAGCTTGATATCGGTAACCACCAGCGACGGATGACGCATCTTGATGGCCAGCGCTGCCGTCTCGGCGTCTTCGCACTGGATGACGTCGAAATGGCCTTCTTCCAACAACAGCGCAATCATGTCGCGCTGGATCGTGTCGTCTTCGACCACAATTGCTATTTGACGAATTGGTCTCGCGTAAGCCATGGCGACCTCCGAACGATCAACCAGAGTTAATGATCGAGGACGCTGATGGTTCTGGTTCCCGCTTCATGAGGGACTGTTCCGGCAGACCTTTGCAGGTTCCGTGCGGAACAACTTTGCAGGTTTCAGCGTCATCGATGGGCGACAAGCCGGACGAGCCGAATGGTTCGGGCCTGAGCAAGGGAATTCTTGCGAGATAGTGCCAGGAGGCAGAGCTCATGAAGAACGCTGTGCAGTCGGATCAGGATCCTTGCGAACCCCACGGGACTGACGTGACGGCCGGCGCGACAGGCTATGCGTCCTCTCGACGATTGATCGAGGATCAGGCGCTTAAACGACCCGCGCTCGCCAAGCGGCCCAGGATGCAGCACGAGACGACCGATCCGCTCCGCGCTCGCCTGCCGCACGACGTCATTTCCGAAATGGAAGCAGAGCTGAAGCAACAGGTCGATCGAATCGTCGCCGAACGACATTAGCCGGTGAAGCGACGAGTTCGCAGACCGCAACAGCCGAATCTTGCCTGCCGATGATGCTCCAGAGATCGCGGCGCGTGGACACTCGAAGGAAGATCCCGCCGGATCGACGGAGCTTTGATGGGAGCGATTCTTGGGCGCGCGGTTTTCCAGGTCATGGTTGTTCTGGCGGCGGTCGGCATCGTTGCCCTCGCATGCATGGCGGTTCGCGGCGGCTGACGCGGAGGCGGCGGTACAGCCGGCACCGAAGTTCTGACCGTCATTTTGATCGATTCAGCGCCTTGCTCATCCTACGCAAGGGAGTACGCTTCCCTGCATTGATTGATCCGGAAACAGATTATGCGCAAACTTCTTTTGAGCTTCGTCGCACTCGCGGCGTTCGCCGCCGCCTTCAATCCTCCGGCCGCCAACGCGGTGTTTTGGCGCGGCGTCACGGCGCCGACGAATATCGACATCCACGGCTACCCGATCATCAAGGAGCCGCCTCCGAGCACATGCCAGTTGATCCATGTAAACGGATACTGGGTCCGGCAGTGCCTGGATTTGTCGCGGCGCTATTGGCGGTGAACGGCGCGCACCGGGCTTTCCGACCTCTCCCGCAAGGGGAGAGGCCTAAATTCGCGGCTAGTTCGACCCGCCCGGCGAATCGTCGAGCGCCTTGAAGGCCTCTTCGAGCTGCGGTGACAGCGCGACGTTGAGCTTCTCGCCGGTCGGCAGCCGGGCGACGAACCATTTGTTGTAGAGCGGGACGATGTCGCGGTTCGAGGCCAGCCTGCGGAACGCGCGCTCGACCACGTCCTTCATCTGCGGCTCGCCCTTGCGGTACATGATGCCGTAGGGATCGTAGGACAGGTAGTCGCCGGTGACGCGGAATTTGTCCTGCGACTTGTGCCGCGCGATCAGGCCGTGGAGCAGGATGTCGTCGGTCGCGAACGCATCCGCCTTGCCGTCCACCAGCATCTGGTAGGACTGCTCGTGGTCGGGGGCGGTGACGATGTTGAGGCCGAGCTTTTGCTTGGCGTCGACATTGTGCATCGCCTGCTCGTTGGTGGTGCCCTTGGTCACCACCACCGTCTTGCCCTTCAGGTCGGCGACCTGGGTGACGCCGGAGGCCTTCGGCACCATCAGCTTGGTGCCGGCCACGAACATCAGCGGCGAGAATGCGACCTGCTTGCCGCGCTCGGCATTCGCCGTGGTCGATCCGCATTCAAGGTCGATCTTCTTGTCGACGACCGCCGGAATGCGGTCGTCGGAGGTGACCTTGACGTAGTCGACCTTGAGATTGGCGTCGTCGACCTCGGTCCCGATCTCCTCGACGATCGCATCGCACAGCTCGAGGCTGTAGCCGATCGGCCGGTTGGAGTGATCGAGGAACGAGAACGGCGGCGAGCTTTCGCGATAGCCGATCCGCACCGTGTGCGTGGCCTTGATGTTGGCGAGCGTGGGGCTGAGCCCCTCGCCCGCCGGCTGTGCGGACGCCGGTGCGGCGAGCAGGCTTGCCGCCAGCAGACACGCTGACAGCAGGCGTGTCGACAGGAGAGGCGCCTCAGCCCGTATCGGCCTCCAGCGGGCGCGGTGCATGCATGCCTCCCGTCAATGGCCGGCCATCACGGCGCCGGGCACCGCATCCTGCGGCACCGCGTCGTCGGGCCCGAGCTCGTGCTCGGGCTTCAACTCACCCTCCCACTTCGCGACCACGGCGGTCGCCAGCGAGTTGCCGATCACGTTGGTGGCGCTGCGGCCCATGTCGAGGAAGGTGTCGATGCCCATGATCATCAGCAGGCCCGCCTCGGGGATGTTGAACTGCGCCAGCGTCGAGGCGATCACCACCAGCGACGCGCGCGGCACGCCGGCGACGCCCTTGGAGGTGATCATCAGCGTCGCCAGCATCGCGAGCTGCGTGCCGAGCGACATCTCGATATGGTAGGTCTGCGCGATGAAGATGCTCGCGAAGGTGCAGTACATCATCGTGCCGTCGAGGTTGAAGGAATAGCCGAGCGGCAGCACGAAGGCCGAGATGCGCGAGGAGGCGCCGAACCTGTTCAGCCCCTCCAGCGTCTTCGGATAGGCCGCCTCCGACGAGGCGGTCGAGAACGCGATCATCAGCGGCTCGCGGATCAGCCGCAAGAGATGGCTGTAGCGCGGCCCGATCACGATGAACCCGACGACGACCAGGATGCCCCACAGGATCAGGAGCGAGAGATAGAAGCCGCCCATGAAGACGATGAGCTTCCAGAGCACGCCGAGGCCGTTCTTCGAGACGGTCGCCATGATCGCGGCCCACACCGCAAGCGGCGCGAACAGCATCACATAGCCGGTGACCTTGAGCATGATGTGCGCGAGGTCGTCGATCAGGCTCATGATCGGCTTGGCCCGTTCAGGCATCGCACCGAGCGCAACCGCGAAGAACACCGCGAACACGACGATCTGCAGAATCTCGTTCTGCGCCATCGCGTCCGCGATCGAGGTCGGGATCAGATGGGTGAGGAATTTTTCGATCGAGAACGCCGACACCGGCAGTCCGGTCGACTGCGCCTTGTCGGGCAGCGTGCCGGGGAAGTTGGCGCCGGGCTGCAGCAGGTTGACCATCACGAGGCCGAGCAGCAGCGAGACGAAGGAGGCGGAGACGAACCAGCCCATGGTCTTGGCAAAGATGCGGCCGAGCTTGGCGCCGCTTCCCATATGGGCGATGCCGCCGACGAGGGTCGCGAAAACCAGCGGCGCGATGATCATCTTGATCAGACGCAGGAACAGCATCGCGATCAGGTTGACGTCTGCTGCGATCTCGGCACGGCTGTCAGGAAAGTAGTTGAAGACAATCGTCCCCATCGCGATGCCAAGGACCATCGCAATCAGGATATACTGCGTAAACCTGCTGGACATTCTCTTACCCCCGTCAGTTCCCGGCGGAGGGCAAGTGTGGCAGATTTACGCAGCTACGCAACACGCTTCGCGTCCAGCGGGACTTTGCCGAAACGTTCCCGTTGTGGAATGCCAGCGCGCGGACTAGCGTTCATGCAGCGCACAATCTGTGCAAGGCGCTGCGCGCGTCGCGGTCAATTTGCATGCGAAACGACCAACGCCATGGGAAGGCAAAGCGAAGGCAAAGGGGGAGACACCGCCAATGAACGACACCGTCAATCGCCAGATCCTGCTTGTCGAAAAGCCGACCGGCAAGCTTGGCCCCGAGCATTTTCGTCTGACCACGGGGACGATCCCCACGCCGAAGGACGGCGAGGCGCTGGTGCGGACGCGCTACATCTCGCTCGATGCCGCCAACCGCGCCTGGATGCACGGCGCCACTTACCGCGCTGCGGTGGAAGCCAACACCGTGATGGCCGGCGGCAGCATCGCCGAGGTGATCTCGTCGAAGGATTCTAGCCTGAAGCCCGGCGACATCGTGTTCGGCGACACCGGCTGGCAGGATTATGCCGCCGTGCCCGCCAAGCACCTGGCAAAGATGCCGAAGCTCGAGCCGATGACGCATCTGCTCAGCGTCTACGGCGTTGCCGGCCTGACCGCCTATTTCGGCCTGCTCCACGTCGGCAAGCCCAGGGAAGGCGAGACCGTGGTGGTGTCGGCGGCCGCGGGCTCGGTCGGCTCGATCGTCGGCCAGATCGCTGGGATCAAGGGCTGCCGCGTCGTCGGCATCGCCGGCGGCAAGGACAAGTGCCATTGGCTGACCAGCGAGCTCGGCTTCGACGCCGCGGTCGACTACAAGGACGGCGCGACCTACAAGGCGCTGCGCGCGGCGGCGCCCAAGGGCATCGACGTCTATTTCGACAATGTCGGCGGCGACATTTTGGAAGCCTGCCTGGCGCAGATGAACAATCGCGGCCGCATCGCCTG
This sequence comes from Bradyrhizobium sp. USDA 4503, assembly GCF_054055815.1. Taxonomy (NCBI): domain Bacteria; kingdom Pseudomonadati; phylum Pseudomonadota; class Alphaproteobacteria; order Hyphomicrobiales; family Nitrobacteraceae; genus Bradyrhizobium; species Bradyrhizobium sp. USDA 4503. Next base: position 6,328,520 of record NZ_JBSRXS010000001.1, on the reverse strand, counting down.
CTGCGGCGCGATCTCGCAATATGACGGCGTCCCCTCCGCGCACGGCCCGCGCGGCGTGCCCGGCCTGATCGTGGTGAAGCGGCTGATCATGCAGGGCTTCATCGTGATGGACTACATGGACCAGCGCGACGCCGCACTCGCCGACCTGCAGTCCTGGGTCGCCTCGGGCAAGCTCAAGGTGCAGGAGGACGTGATCGACGGCCTCGAGAACACGCCGCAGGCGCTGATCGGGCTCTTGGCCGGCGAAAATCGCGGCAAGCGCATGGTGAAGGTGTAGGCGGGGAACATCTCCGAACCCGTCATCCCCGCGCAAATGCTTCGCCTTTGTCGCTGGAGGAGCGCGTAGCGCGTCTCGAAGGATGCACGGCCCGGCTGGTGGCCGTCGCCCCTTCGAGACGGCCGCTTCGCGGCCTCCTCAGGGTGACGGGGATGCAGCGCAATCTCTCCGCTCGTCGTCCCGGCGAAAGCCGGGACCCATAACCACAGGGTTGAGTCGTTAGAAAGCTGTGGCCCCAGCGTCGTGCAACAATGACCTTCGGTGGCTATGGGTCCCGGCTCCCGTGCGCAATTGCGCACTAGGCCGGGACGACATCGAGTATGTTGCGTCATCGAGAGTCATCCATTCACGGCCTCTCAGGGGCACGGTGATAGGTTTGAATGCGCAGACCTAATGCGCCGTGCCCGACGCCCGTGGAGCGGCTTGCGGCGCCGTCTTGCCTTTCTTCGCCTTGCGCCAGTTCTCAAAACTCTGCACCACGACGAAGAACGCCGGCACGAACAGCACGGCGAGGCAGGTCGAGGCGATCATGCCGGAGAACACGGTGATGCCGATCGACTTGCGGGCGTTTGCGCCGGCGCCGGTCGCGATCACCAGCGGCAGCACGCCGAGGATGAAGGCGAACGACGTCATCAGGATCGGCCGGAATCTCGCGCGTGCCGCGTCGATCGCCGCATCCAGCACCGATCGTCCGTCGCGCAGATGACGTTCCAGCGCGACCTCGACGATCAGGATCGCGTTCTTGGCCGACAGCGCGATCAGCAAGATGGTGCCGATCTGGGTGTAGAGGTTGTTCTCGATATTCAGGCTCAGCAGCACCAGCGTCGGGCCGAGCAGCGACAGCGGCACGGCGAGGATCACCGAGATCGGCGCGTACCAGCTCTCATATTGCCCGGCGAGCACGAGATAGACCAGCAGCAGCGCCAGCGCGAACACGTAGTAGATCTGACTGCCGACCTCCTTCTCCTGGTACGACATCGCCGTCCACTCAAAGCCCGACCCGGGCGGCAGCGTCTTGGCCGCGATCTCCTCCATCAGCGCCATCGACTGGCCGGACGAGTAACCCTGCGCCGGCAGCCCGATGATGGAGGCGGACGGATAGAGGTTGTAGAGGCTGATCAGCGACGGTCCGATCGAGGGCGTGATCTTGGCGACCGTGCCGAGCGGGATCATGTCGCCGTTGCTGTTGCGCACCATCATGTTCTCGATGTCGCGCAGGCTCAGGCGGTACTGTGCCTCGGCCTGGGTATAGACTTGGAAGGTGCGGCCGAACTTGGTGAACTGGTTGACGTAGCTGGCGCCGAGATAGGACGACAGCGCCGCGAAGATCTGGTCGGGGGTGACATGCAGGGTCTGCGTCTTGATGCGATCGACGTCGACGTCGAACTGCGGCACCATCGAGCGGAACGACGACTGGACCCGCTGCAGCGCGCTCTGGGTCTGTGCATTGGCCACGATCGCCCCCGTGACCGCCTGCAGCTTGCCGTAGTCGGCATTGCCGTCGCGCAGCTCGACCTGCATGGCAAAGCCGGCGGCGTTGCCGATGCCCTGGATCGGCGGCGGCGGGATCACCAGGATGCGCGCCTCCGGGATCACCGCGAGCTTGTCGTTGAGCCCGTAGACCAGCGAGCGCAGATCCTCGCCCGGCCCCCGCGCACTCCAGTCCTTCAGGATCAGATAGGCGACGCCGGCATTGGCGAGGCTCGAGGAATTGTCGAGCGCCGAGATGCCGGCGATGCTGACCACCTGGTCGACGCCCGGGGTCTTGCCGGCGATCCTGGTGACCTCGTCGAGCACGTGCTGGGTGCGGTCGAGGGCCGCGCCGTCGGGCAATTGCACCGCGGCGAGCAGATAGCCTTGGTCCTCGATCGGAATGAATCCGGTCGGCACCCGCGACAGGCCGTAGCCGGCAAGCCCGATGATGACAAGCGCAACGGCGACCGAGGTCTTGGCATGCCCGGCGATGCCGCTGACCAGCCGAGTGTAGCCGCGCTCGAGCCGGTCATAGACCGCGTTGAAGCCGCGATAGAAGAAATTGCGCTGCTCGGGCGGCGCGGGGGGACGCAGCCATAGCGCGCACTGTGTCGGCTTCAGCGTCGCGGCGTTGACGGCGCTGAGCAGCGCGGTGGCGGCGATCACCAGCGCGAATTGCGCGTACATTCGCCCGGTCAGCCCGGGCAGGAACGCCGCCGGCAGGAACACCGAGATCAAGACCAGCGTGATGCCGACGATCGGCGCGAACAATTCGTCCATCGCCTTGATCGCGGCGTCGTGGCCCGACATGCCGCGCTCGATATTGTGCGCCGCGCCCTCGACCACGACGATGGCGTCGTCGACCACGATGCCGATCGCCAGCACGATCGCAAACAGCGTCGACAAGTTGATGGTGAAGCCGAGCGCCGCCATGGCCGCGAACGCGCCGATGATCGTGACCGGCACGGTGGTTGCCGGCACCAGCATCGCCCGCCAGTCCTGCAGGAAGACCAGGATCACGACCAGCACCAGCAGGCCGGCCTCGAACAGGGTCTTGTAGACCTCCTCGATCGAGGCGTTGACGAATTTGGTGGTGTCGAACGGCGTGTCGTATTTGATGTCTTGCGGGAACTGCTTGGCGAGCTCCGCCATCTTCTTCTCGACGGCCTTCTCGACCTGCAAGGCATTGGCGCCCGGCGACTGGAACACGCCGATGCCGGTCGCGGGCTTCTGGTTCAGCGAGAAGATCTGGCTGTAGGTCTGCGCGCCGAGCTCGACCCAACCGACGTCGCGGACCCGGGTGACGTCGCCGACATTGCCTGTCTTGACGATGATGTCCTCGAACTGGCTCTTGTCGTCGAGCCGGCCGTTGACGTTCAGCGTGTACTGGAACGCCTGGCCCGCCGGCGTCGGCGGCGCGCCGACCTGGCCGGCGGTGACCTGCTGGCTCTGCTGCTGGATCGCCTGGATGACGTCCTGCGGCACCAGCCCGCGCACCTGCAGCTTGGTCGGATCGAGCCAGACCCGCATCGAATATTGCCCGGCGCCGAACACCGTGACGTTGCCGACACCCGGAAGGCGCGACAGCTCGTCCCGGATGTTGATGGTGGCGTAGTTCGACAGGAACAGGCTGTCATAGGTTTTGTTCGGCGAGGTCAGCGTCACGAACAGCAGGATCGAGGTCGACCGCTTCTGGACCGTGACGCCCTGGTTCTGCACCGAGGTCGGCAGCTGCGACAGCGCGCTGGAGACACGGTTCTGCACCAGCACCTGCGCGAAATTGAGATCGGTGCCGATCTTGAAGGTCACCGTCAGCGTATAGGTGCCGTCGGCGCCGCTGTAGGACTGCATGTACAGCATGTCCTCGACGCCGTTGACCTGCTGCTCGATCGGCAGCGCCACGGTGTCGACCACCGTCTTGGCCGAGGCGCCGGGATAGCGCGTCGTCACCTGTACCGTCGGCGGCACCACGTCGGGATATTGCGCGACCGCGAGATTGTACAGCGCCACGCCGCCGATCAGGATCATCAGGATCGCGATGACGTTGGAAAGGACCGGGCGCTCGATGAAGAATTTCGAGATCATGGCGCGTGCGTCCTATTTGGCGGCTGTCGGCGCCGCGTCGGCCTTCTGCACCTGCGGATCGACCTTCTGCCCGGGGATCGCGCGCAGCAATCCGGCAGTCACGATGCGGTCATCCGGCTTCAGGCCGCTCTCGATGACGCGCAGCCCCTCATCGAGCGGGCCGGTCGTCACCTTGCGCTGCTCGACCACATTCTCGGCATTGACGACCAGCACGTAGCGGCCGGCCTGGTCGCTGCCGATCGCGACGTCGGGCACCAGCAGCGCGTTGTCCTGCTTGTCGAACGGCACGCGAACGCGGACATAGAAGCCGGGCAGCAAAGTGCGGTCCGGATTTGGGAACACGCCGCGGACCGCGAGCGTGCCGGTCGACTGATTGAGGGTCGGCGAGATGTAATCAAGCTTGCCCTTGTGCGGAAAGCCGGTCTCGGTCTGCAGGCCGACCTCGACCGGCAACTGCCTGAGTTCGTTGACCGTCAGGCCACGACGGCGCGCTTCATCCCGCACGCGCTGCACGTCCTGTTCGTTGACGTTGAAGTTCACATAGATCGGATCGAGCTGCACGATGGTGGCAAGCTGCGTCGGCGACGCCGCGCCGACCAGCTCGCCGACCGAGACCAGGTGATTGCTGACGATGCCGTCGAACGGCGCGGCCACGTTGGTGTAGCCGTAGTTGACCGCCGCGATCCTGGTGTTGACCTGGGCCTGCTGCAGGCTGGCCTGGGCGTTGTCCCGGGTGGACGTCGAGGTATCAAGGGTCGCCTGCGAGACCGCCTGCCGCTGCACCAGATCGGTCTGCCGCTTGAAGTCGAGCTCGGCCTGCTTCAGCGTCGCCTGCGCGCCGACCTCTGCGGCCTGCGCCTGTTCCAGCTTCAGCTTGTAGGTCTCCGGCTCGATCGTGAACAGCGTGGTCCCCGCCTTCACGAAGGAGCCGTCCTGATAGTTGATCGCCTGCAGGAAGCCCTGCACGCGCGCGACCAGATCGACGGTCTGGATCGGCGCGGTGTTTCCGGTGGCGTCCAGATAACGCGTGACGGCGCGCTGCACCGGAGGCGCAACCTCGACCTTGGGCGGCGGCGGCGCAACAAAACTGTTTTGCTCGCAGGCACTTAAACTGACGAAGGCCGATACGACGAACGCGATGCGCGCAAGCGGTGCATTTCGCAGCCGCACAAAACTGCTCCGACCGAAATGTGCCGACGCGCGCGCATGCCTCATGTCCGAGCCTCGATTCAAATGACTAAATTTAAAGATCTCGTGACGGGCAAAAAATCCGCCTGCTTCATCCATAGCAACAATCCGCTTGCAGCGGAACTCGAAAGCGAAAATGATGCCGCTCGCCGAGGTTGCTACAACAAGACTTTTTCAGAACTCAGTTCAGTTGAGCCGGAGACATCCGGCGCGACCAGAGGATTAATTCAGATGATCAATGCGTTGACACGAGCAACGAAGCTGTCCGCATGTCTTGCGCTTGCAGCATTCATGAGCACCGCACCGGCCTTGACGCAGGCGCCGACCCAGGCGCAGCGCGACGCCATCAAGTCGCAATGCCGCAACGACTACATCGCCCATTGCTCAAGCGTACCGCCGGGCGGCGAAGCCTCACTGCAATGCCTGCAGAAGAACATGGCAAGCCTCGGCGCGGGCTGCGCCAGCGCGGTGAAGGCCGTCGAAGCGCCGGCCGCCGCACCGAAGGCAGACTCCGCGCCCGCGGCGGCCAAGACCGAAGCTGCACCCGCGGCAGCGGCCAAGCCCGCCACCGAAGCCGCCGCACCGAAGGCGGCCGGGACGCCGTCCAACACGCAGATCTCCGCGATCCGCAGCGCATGCCGCTCCGATTATCCCAAGGTTTGCGCGGGCGTGCCGACCGGCGGCGCGGCGGCGCTGCAGTGTCTCGAAAAGAACAAGGGCAAGCTTTCGCCGGCCTGCGAGAAGGCCGTCGCCGCCGCTGGTGGCGGCGCCGCCGCGCCGGCCGCCGGCGCTGCAGCGACGACAGCACCAGCCGCGGCGCCGGCCGTGATCGCGTTGCGGCCGCTGCGACCGCGCGAAGAGCTGTTCGTGCTGCGCTCGGCCTGCGGCGCCGACGTCCGCTCGATCTGTGGCGGCGTCCAGCCGGGCGGCGGGCGGATCGTGCAGTGCCTTGCGACCAATGCCGGCTCGCTGTCGCCGGCGTGCCGCGATGTGTTGGCGCCGTTCGCAGCGCGGTAATCCTGTTGTCACGCTAGAGACCGGAGAAGGGAGCAAACAATGCTGCGTATCGTCCTGACCGCCGCGCTGCTTTGCGGCGCAACCGCTGTCTACGCGCAGGAACTGACCACCGCGCAACGCGACGCCTGCATGGGCGACTACGAGAAGTTCTGCAAAAGCGTGACGCCCGGTGGCGGCCGCATCATCGCCTGTCTCGCCAAGCAGAGCGACAAGCTGGCGCCCGCCTGCAAGAAGGTGCTGGCGGAAGCGGAAAAGAAATAGCCGCGCCGGCGGTGAGACGAGAGGTGCCCGGCGATTTGCCGGGCACGGAACCGCAGCACCTTGTTGCCACCTGCAGGCCAACCATGCCTCACCCGGGAGAGGGAATTTTCATGCGTTCAATATTGCTGATCGCCGCGGCCCTGCTGTCCTTTGCCGCGACGATGACCTTTGAGTCCTCCGACGCCAATGCGGTCGTTTGCGCGCGCGGCGTCTACCGCGCCGGCTGCGCCGGTCCCAACGGCGCGGTCGTCGCCCGCAAACCCGTCGCCGCCGGCTGCCGCTGGGTATGGGTCGACGGGGTCAAGGCCCGCCGCTGCTACTGAACCCTTCGGCCCCACGCGGCTAGTCGCCGCACGCATTTTCCCTCTGGCGTTCCCGCCGGAGGGCGATTAGTCTGGACACAAATTGTAAGTATACTGTCAATCTGGGAGGCAGACGTTGCGGATCGCCGTGATCGGCGGAGGGCCCGGCGGGCTCTATTTCGCCTATCTGTGGAAGAAGCGTCATCCCGACGCCGAGATCGACCTGTTCGAGCAGAACGCGGCCGGCGCCACCTGGGGCTTCGGCGTGGTGTTCTCCGAACAGGCGCTGGACTTCCTGCGCGCCGACGACCCTGAGACGGTCGACGCCATCGCCCCGCTTATGGAGAGCTGGAAGAACATCACCCTCAATCTGCGCGGCGAGAGCGTCGAGATCGACGGCGTCGGGTTCTCCTCGATCGGCCGGCTGGCGCTGCTGACGATCCTGCAGGAGCGGGTCCGCAGCACGGGCGTCACGCCACGCTTCGACACCGTGGTGCAATCGGTCGACCAGCTCAGGGGTTACGACCTGATCGTTGCCGCCGACGGGCTGAACTCGATGGTTCGCCGCGGCTATGAGTCCGCCTTCGGCGCCTCGGTCTCGCATTCCACCAACAAATTCGCCTGGTACGGCACCACCAAGACCTTCGCGACGCTGTCGCAGACCTTCGTGGGGACCGAGCGCGGCAGCTTCAACGCCCATCACTATCGCTATGCGAAGGACATGAGCACCTTCCTGGTCGAATGCGACGCGGCGACCTGGGCGGCCTACGGCTTCGCCGACAAGAGCATCGAAGAGTCGCAGGCGATCTGCGAAGATATATTCGCCGCGGCGCTGGACGGCCACCGGCTGATCTCGAACAAATCGGTGTGGCGCAATTTCCCGTGGATCTGGAACGAGCGCTGGTCGCACGGCAACATGGTGCTGATCGGCGATGCGCTGCATTCGGCGCATTTCTCGATCGGCTCGGGCACGCGGCTCGCGATCGAGGATGCGATTGCGCTGACCAAGGCGCTGGAGACCGAGAGCGGCATTGGCGCCGCGCTTGCCCGCTACGAGAGCGAGCGCAAGCCCATCGTGAAGAAGCTCGTCACCGCGGCGCGGACCAGCGCCGACTGGTACGAGCATTTCCCCGCGCACATGACGCTCGACCTGATGGATTTCGCCTACAGCTACATCACCCGCTCCGGCCGGATCGACGAAGCGCGGCTGCGCGCGATGTCGCCCGCCTTCATGGCCCGCTACGCAGGCGCAAAGGGACAATCATGACTGGGATCGCCGACCAGGTTCCGCTGGACAATCCCGGTGCGCGCGAGATCGGCTTTACGATCCCCGAGCGCTACAATGCGAGCCGCATCCTGTTCGACAATCTCGGCAACGGGAATGCCGAGCGCCTGGCGCTGACCGGCCCGGCAGGCTCGCGGACCTATCGCGAGCTCTGCACTGAGGCCGCACGCTGGGGCCACGCCTTCCGGTCGCTCGGACTGCAGCGCGGCGACCGCGTGCTGCTGTTCCTCGACGACACCCCGGCCTATCCCGCGGCATTCTTCGGCGCGGTGCGCGCCGGCTACGTGCCGCTCTTGATCAACACGCTGACGACGCCCGAGCTGCTGCAATTCTACCTGTCCGACGCCGGCGCGCAGGTCGCCGTCACCGATGCGGAATTCTGTGGGCGCTTCAACGCGGAAGCCTGCAAGGACACGCCGCTGCGTACGCTGGTGGTGGTCAACGGCGCCGCCGGTGATCACGCGGCTGCCGAAACGCGCGAGGCCGCTGATTGGCTGCAAGCGTTTCCGACCGAGCTCGACGCGGCCGACACGCACCGCAACGAGATGGCATTCTGGATGTATTCGTCGGGCTCGACCGGCCGTCCCAAGGGCATCGTGCATCTGCAGCACGACATGGCCTATAGCGAGCGCGCCTTTGCCCGCAATGTGCTGAAGCTTTCGCCCGGCGACATCTGCTTCTCGGTGCCGAAGATCTTCTTCGCCTACGGTTTCGGCAACTCGATCACGTTTCCATTTTCCGTCGGCGCCGCGACGCTGCTGCTGCCGGGCCAGCCGAAACCGGCCGCGATCTTCGCGGCGATCGGGCAATATCGCCCGACCGTGTTCTTCGGCCTGCCGACGCTCTACATCTCCCTGACCAAGGCTGAAGGTGCCGACACCGCCGATTTCTCCTCGCTGCGGATGGCGGTCTCGGCCGCCGAAGTGCTGTCAGCCGACGTCTTCAACGGCTGGAAGCGGCTCACCGGGCTCGAGATCATCGAAGGCCTCGGCTCGACCGAAGTGCTGCACGTCTATCTCAGCAACCGCGCGGAACAAAAGAAGCTCGGCGCCGCCGGCCTGCGCGTGCCCGGCTACGAGATCATGCTGCGCGACAGCGATGACCGCGAGGTCGGCGACAGTGAGGAAGGCATCCTGTGGGTGCGCGGCGATTCCGCGACCCCGCTGTACTGGAACCGGCCGGACAAGACCGCCGAGACCGTGCGCGAGGACGGCTGGATCTACACCGGCGACCGCTTCATGCGCGACAGCGACGGCTTCCACTTCTTCCGCGGCCGCGCCGACGATCTGATCAAGATCTCCGGCCAGTGGGTCTATCCGCTGGAGGTCGAGCTCTGCCTCGCCGATCACCCCGACGTCCGCGAATGCGCCGTCTACGCCGCCGAATTGCCGGACCGGCGCATGACGCTGCGCGCCGTGGTTGTCATGAACAAGGCCGGCTTCGACACAGCCGAAGCGACGCGGCGGCTGCAGGACTACGTCAAGACAAGGCTGTTGCCGTACAAATATCCGCGCGAGGTCAAATTCATCGACGAGCTGCCGAAGACCGGCACCGGCAAGATCGACCGGCAGGCGGTGATGCGGATGTAGGGCGTTGGTTGATGGACGCGGCCACCGCAAATTCAATGTCGTCCCGGCGAAAGCCGGGACCCATAACCACAAATGCTTGTGGCGCGAGAGCTGGAGCCCCAGCCTGCCACAACAACAGCCATCGGTGGTTATGGGTCCCGGATCGCGCTTCGCTGTGCTCGCTTGCCCGGGACGACGAGCATTAGCTGCCCGCCATCCAGCCACACATTCGATGTCGTCCCGGCGAAGGCCGGGACCCATAACCACAAATATTTGCGGCGCGACGGCTGGAGCCCCGGCTCGCCATAACAACGGCCTTCGGTGGCTATGGGTCCCGGATCGCGCTTCGCTTGTCCGGGACGACGAGCATTAGCTGCCCCGCCATCCCGCCACACATTCGATGTCGTCCCGGCGAAGGCCGGGACCCATAACCATAAATATTTGTGGCGCGACGGCTGGAGCCCCAGCCTGCCATCACAACAGCTTTCGGTGGTTATGGGTCCCGGATCGCGCTCGCTACGCTCGCTTGTCGGGACGACGAGTAATTAGCTGCCCAGCCCCGTCCCGCCATACAGCCAGGCGATGTCATCGCACCACTCGACCTGCGACTTCGCGCTCATGATCGCGTTGCGGATGCGGGCGTGCTCGCCTGAGGGATGGTAGACGTGTTCGCCGATCGCGCGTGACATCAGTTGCACGCGCGCGGTGCGCGGGAAGCGCTGCGCGCTGTAGGCTTCGAGCGCCGCTGCCTGGTCATTGTGACTGGCCAGCATGTGCGACAGGCAGACCGCGTCCTCCATGGCCTGGCAGGCACCCTGCGCGAAATATTGCAGCATCGGATGCGCGGCGTCGCCGAGCAGCACCACGCGGCCGTCGATCCACTGCTCGTTCGGATCGCGGTCGCACAACACCCAGAGCTTCCAGTTGGTGCCGTGGCGGATGATGTTCTGCGCCCGTTCATGGACGTGGGTAAAACCCTTCATCACCTCGGCTTCGGAAACCGGCTTGCCGGCGACCGGCTCCGGCGCATTGTTGTGATAGGTGACGACGAGGTTGAACACTTTCCAGCCCGACAGCGGATAATGCACGATGTGGCATTTCGGGCCGGCCCACAGCGTGGCCGCGTTCCAGCGCAGGTCTTCCGGCATCTGCTCGGTCGGGATCACGGAGCGATAGGTGGTGTGGCCGGAGACGCGCGGCGGGCCGTCCGCCGTGACCTGCTTGCGGATGTTCGACCACAAGCCATCGGCGCCGATCAGGAGACGGCCGCCGATGCGCTCCCCACTCGCGAGCGTAGCGGTCACCGACGAACCATCCTGCTCGTAGCCTGTCACCTCGCTGGACACGCGCAGTTCGATCAGCTCGTGATTCTGGCAGGCGCGCAGGAACACACCGTGCAGATCGCCGCGATGCACCACGGCATAGGGATTGCCGAACCGCGCGCGAAAGGCATCGCCGAGATCGATATGGGTGATCTCGTCGGCGGTCAGCGCATCCATCAGCCTGAGCTGATCGATATAGACGGCCATGTTGCGCGCGGCCTCGCCGACGCCGAGATAGTCGAAGGCGTGGAACGCGTTCGGGCCGAGCTGGATGCCGGCGCCGATCTCGCCGAGCGCGACAGCCTTCTCCAGCAGGATCGAGCGGATGCCTTTTTGCGCGAGGCCCAGCGCCACGGCGAGGCCGCCGATGCCGCCACCCGCGATCAGGACAGGTCTCGTCTCCGCCATCAGCCCGACCTCCCGAGATGTTCGAGCGCATCCTCGGCGCGCAGCGGCACCCGCGACGCCTCGTTGTTGAGGTCGACGAGCTGGGTCAACAGCGCCAGCAGCGTCTTGCGGTCGGCCGGCTTCAGTGGCTGCAGCATCCGCGCCTGCGCCTTGTCGACCGAGGGCATGATGTCGCTCAGCACCGCCGCGCCGGCCTTGGTAAGATAGAGCAGCTTGACCCGCTTGTCCTCGGGCGCCGGCTTGCGCACGATGAACTCCTTGGCCTGCAGCCGTTCGATCACATTGCCGAGCGTGGAGCGGTCGAACGCGATCACCGCCGAGAGTCTTGTGGCGTCGATGCCGGGATGGGTCGAGATCGTGACCAGCGCGGCGTATTGCACCGGCGTCAGGTCGAACGCCTTGCACTCCTCGATGAACAGCGCGACCGCGATCTGCTGCATCCGCCGGAACAGGTAGCCGGGCGCGGTGTAGACCGCGTCCATCGTGACGGGCGCTGGTTTGTTATTCGGCATCGGGTTGTTTGTCCGGGGCGGCGTCGGCAAACGCCTTGATTTGCTTTGCCGCGGCCTCGGCCTTGAGCAGGCGCGGATAGGCCGAGACGTCGACACCGAAGCGCCGCGCATTGGCGAGCTGCGGCACCAGGCAGAGATCGGCCAGTGTCGGCGCATCGCCAAAGCAGAACGGGCCGGACTCCGCCGCGATCAGGGTCTCGCAGGCCGACAGTCCCTCGCGATTGGCCCAGGCCGCCCATTCCGTCACCTGCTCCTCGGGCAGGCCGAGCTGACGCAGCCGCGCCAGCACCTTCAAATTTTGCACCGGATGCGTATCGCAGGCGATCGCCTGCGCAAACGCCCGCACCTTGGCGCGCCGCAGCGGATCTTTCGGCAAGAGCGGCGGGTTGGGATTGGTCTCGTCGAGCCATTCGATGATCGCGAGCGACTGGGTGAGGATCGCGCCGGCGTCGCTCTCCAGCGTCGGTACCAGCCCCTGCGGATTGATCGCGAGATAGGCCGGCGCGCACTGCTCGCCCTTGCGCAGATGATGCGGCAGATGCTCTGAGGTGAGCCCCTTCAGGTTGAGGGCGATCCGGACCCGGTAGGACGCGCTGCTCCGGAAATAGCCATGCAGCTTCATCGGAACCTCCCTTGCATTATTCTGGTTTGGCGCGCTTTCTTTGCGCGAACCGGTATCCACTTCGCTCGAAAACGCCATGGCTTGCTTCATTGACGCTAGCCATATTGTCAGTATACTGTCAATTAAATTGCACCGACAAGAATGATGGGAGGCTTGCCATGGAAGCCGTGCAGAAGACCCCGGAGCGCGACGCATTCTACAAGAAGATCGACGGCCAGAACCTCTCGGCGCTGTGGAACGTGATGAACGATCTGATCACGCCGGAGCCGAAAAGCGCCTGCCGTCCGCACTTGTGGAAGTTCGATCAGATCCGCGACTACATGAACGAGGCCGGCAAGCTGATCACGGCCAAGGAAGCCGAGCGCCGCGTGCTGGTGCTGGAAAATCCCGGCCTGCGCGGCCAGTCCAAGATCACGACCTCGCTGTTCGCCGGCGTGCAGATGGTGGTGCCGGGCGACATCGCCCCCGCCCATCGCCATGCCCAATCGGCGCTGCGCTTCGTGCTCGAGGGCAAGGGCGCGTTCACCGCCGTCGACGGCGAGCGCACCGCGATGTCGCCGGGCGACTTCGTCATCACGCCGTCGATGACCTGGCACGATCATTCCAACGAAACCAATGAGCCGATGTTCTGGCTCGACGGGCTCGACATCCCGATGGTGCAGTTCTTCGACTGCTCGTTTGCCGAAGGCGCCAAGGAAGATCAGCAGTCGATCTCCAAGCCGGCCGGCGCCAGCTTCGCGCGCTACGGCCACAATCTGCTGCCGATCGACCAGAAGCGAACCTCGAAGACCTCGCCGATCTTCAACTATCCCTATGAATACACCCGCGAGGCGCTCGAGAAGGCCAAGGCCAGCGACGAATGGGACGCCTGCCACGGCCTGAAGCTGAAGTTCTCCAACCCCGAGACCGGCGATTTTGCGATGCCGACCATCGGCACCTTCATCCAGCTGCTGCCGAAGGGTTTCAAGACCGCGCGCTATCGCGCAACCGATGCCACCGTGTTCGCCGCAATCGAGGGCAAGGGCCGCACAAGGATCGGCGACCAGAGCTTCGAGTGGGGACCGCGCGACCTGTTCGTGGTACCGAGCTGGCACTGGGTCACCCACGAGGCCGATGCCGACTCCGTGCTGTTCTCGTTCTCCGACCGCCCGGTGCAGCAGAAGCTCGACCTGTTCCGCGAGGACAGGGGCAACGCATAACAGGCGCGGCAAAGTGTAATGCTGTCGTCCCGGGCAAGCGAAGCGCGACCCGTTTCGCGGGGACAGGGGAGCGCGTAAGTCTCGTCGTCCCGGCGAAAGCCGGGACCGATAACCACCGCCCTCGGTTGGTTAAAGAAGCTGCGGCCCCAGCCTGTTTTAACAACCACGCCCCTTGGTTATGGGTCCCTGCTTTCGCAAGGACGACAGCGGGGGTTGTGGCCCGCAGCGCGCCCTTACCGCCAGTGCAGCAACCGCGTCTCGAGCAAAGTGATCAGCTTCCCCACCGCAAGCCCGAACAGCGACAGGATCACGACGCCGGCGAGCAGCTGATCGGTCTGCATCAAATTGCCCGCCTGCAGCACGAAGGCGCCGATGCCGTATTGCGCGCCGATCATCTCGGCGCTGACGACGAGCAAGAGCGCCACCGACGCGGTGATGCGGAAGCCGGCGAGGATCGAGGGCAGCGCGCCCGGCCAGATCACGCGGCGGACAATGGCGTGGAACGGCACGTTGAAGCTTTGCGCCATCCGGATCAGATTGCGCGGCACCGCATCGACGCCGCTATAGACCGAGATCGCGGTCGAGAAGAACACGCCAAGCGCAATGGTCGCGATCTTCGGCTCCTCGCCGATCCCAAGCCATAGAATGAGCAACGGCAGCAGCGCGATCTTCGGAATCGGAAACAGCGCCGAGATGAAGGTGATGCCGACGCCGCGCGCCATCGTCGACAGCCCGATCGCGAAGCCGACCACGACGCCGGCGGCCGTGCCGATGATCCAGCCGGTACCGATCCGCATGATCGACCACGACAAGTGCTGCCACAGCGCACCCGACATCGCGAGCTTATAGATCGCGAACGCGATCGCCGACGGCGCCGGCAGGAACAGCGGATTGACCCAGCCTGCGCTGCCGGCGAGTTGCCAGACCGCGATCACGAGCGCGAGCGCGATCCAGCCGGCATGGCGGCTGCCGCCAGACGTGAAGCCGGCGCCGCGAAACGCGACCGGGCGCGTCGCCTCCGCCGACTGGTCTTTCGCTTCCTGCGGCGCGCGGTCAAGCATGCTGGACCTCGCGCTCGGCATCGATCGCCTCCTTCCGGATCAACGACCACAGCTCACCCTGTAGCGCGGCCATCGGCCCGCGCGCATCCGTCGTGCCGCGCTCGGCGCGCGTCATCGGGATGGTCACGATTTCCCGGATCCGGCCAGGGCGGCGCGACAGCACCACGACGCGGTCGGCGAGCCGCACCGCTTCCTCGAGATTATGCGTGACATAGACCGCGCCCATCGCGCCGTCGGCGAGCAGGCGCACGAAATCCTCCATCAGGAGCTCGCGGGTCTGCGAATCCAGCGCCGACAGCGGCTCGTCCATCAGCAGGATCGCGGGGCGAACCGCGAGTGCCCGCGCAATGCCGACGCGCTGGCGCATGCCGCCGGACAGTTGCTTCGGATAGGCGCTGCGGAAATCCGACAGCCCGGTGCGGCGCAGCGCATCGTCGATCACGGCGCTGCGCTCGCCGGCGCTCAAACCCGTATGCAACAACGGAAACGCGACGTTGTCCTCGACCGTGCTCCACGGCAGCAGCGCAAAATCCTGGAACACGAAGGTCAGCGGATTGAGGCTATCAGCCGGCGCCGCGCCGCGCAGCTCGGCGGCACCTTTGCTCGGCCGCAGCAGGCCGCCGAGGATCGACAGCAGCGTGCTCTTGCCGCAGCCGGACGGACCGACGATCGCAACAATCTCGCCCGCGCGGACCGTGAAGGAGACATCGTCGAGAACGTCGAGCGCGCCGAAGCGATGGCTGATATGGTCGGCGATCAGGTCCATCTACCGGCTCACTCTTTGACCCGTCATCCTGAGGAGCGCGCACTTGCGCGCGTCTCGAAGGATGGACGGCCGGTCACTATCGGGGCCGTCGATCCTTCGAGACGCCGCTTCGCGGCTCCTCAGGATGACGGGGATAGAGTGGTGTCTGCGGTCTAACATCAATCCGCCTTCACGTAATCCTTGGCGATGATCGCATTGGCATCGAAACCCTTGTCCACGAAACCCTGCCCCTGCAGCCATTTGATCTGGTTGTCGAGGTTCTTCACGTCGAGCTTGCCGTCGGGATCGATATAAGCGCAATTGCCGACCACCTGCGCGACCGGCAGGTTGGTGTATTTGGCGATGATCTCGAGCAGCGGCCTGGTCTTGTCGTTGATCGGCGCCACGCCGTCCTTGATCGCAGTCAGGATCACGTCGTGATATTCGTGGTCGGCACGGGTGAGCGCGGTGAGCAGCCTGGTCACCAGCGGTGCGTTGGTCAGCGCCTTCGGCGACGCGAAGATCGCCCCCAGCTGCCACGGCGTCTCGTCGCCGACCCAGCCGAGCAATTTCGCGCCGTTGGAATCCATCAGCGTCCGCGCGGTCGAGACCGGCAGCAGCGCGGCGTCGACAGTTTCGCCCTTCAGCGCCGCGGCCGCGTTCGACAGCGACTGCAGCGGCACTACCTTCACGTCGGACAGCTTGAAGCCGTATTTATCGGCGAGCAAGCCGAGCGAATAATGGAAGCTGGAGCCGACCTGGGTCACCGCGACGCGCTTGCCCGCCAGATCCTTCGGCGTCTTGAGGCCGGCGGCATAGGCGTTGTTGCTGGCGAAGTAGCCGATCAGGGGATAGCCGGCCTTCTCGCGGCTCATGCCGCCGATCACCTTCAGCGTGCCCTTGCCGGCGAGATTGTAGAGGCCGGCGGTGACGGCGGTGATGCCGAAATCGACATCGCCCGACGCGGTCGCGACCGCGATCGGCTGCGCCGCGTCGAAGAACTTCAGCTCGACGTCGAGCCCGGCGTCGCGGAAATAGCCCTTGTCCTGCACGATGAACACCGGCGCCGAGGACGACAGCCGCAAGACGCCGATCTTCGCCTTCAGGAGATCGTCGGCCCGCGCGATGCCGCTCGCGGCCCACACCAGCATGCCCGCGACTGCGAGCCGCGCCCAACCCTTCATTCCGTCCTCCGCCTGGAGCCGCTTCCGTCCCGATTAAATCGGAACGGGGCTCCAGATTCCTGTTTTGACGCGTTTTCTTCACGCGAACCGGTATCCACTTCGCTTGAAAACGCTCTAGATTCCTTCGGGCACGGCCTGATCGCGGCCGATGAACGCGCCCTGTGTGCCGAGCTGTTGTTGCAACTTTTCGATGGAAATGTCGCGCGGAATCGTATTGCCCGACAGCGCGAGTGCGGCTGCGGTTCCCGCCGCCTCGCCCATCACAAAGCAGGCACCGGAGACGCGCGCCGCCGATTGCCCCTCATGGGTCATCGAGGCGCAGCGGCCGGCGACCAGGAGATTGTCGACGCCCTCCGGTACCAGCATGCGGTACGGCAACTCGTTATAGCCGCGGCTCTCCGGGATCGGCGGAAACTCGAAGATCACATCACCCGGCACATGGGATTCCTTCGGCCAACCATTGACGCCGATCGAATCCTCGAACGAGGCGCAGCCCAGCACGTCCTCGCCTGACAGCATGTAGCCGCCGATCACGCGCCGCGTCTCGCGGATGCCGAGCTGCGGCGGCAGATCGACGATGTAAGAATTCTCGAAGCCGGGCACCGTGCGCAGGAACCTGAACGCTTCGACCGCCTGGCGGCGGCCCTCGATCTCGCCGCGCGTCATGTCGTCAGGATCGATACCGGAAATGGCGCCGCCGTCGCTTCGCGTCACCTGGGTGAAATTCACCCGCCATTCGATCTGCGATTTCTGCGGCCGCACGATCGCCGACTTGCGCGGGAATCTGTGGGTGCCGGCGGCCTCAGCCATCAGCGCCGGGATGGTGCGCCAGGCATCGCCGGCCTTCGCTGGATCGATGCCGTTGAGGCGGAACATCATCGAGGGGTAGAGCATGCCGCCGGCATTATCGCCGACTTCATAGGGCGCACCGGCCCACACCGCGAGATCGCCGTCGCCGGAGCAATCGATGAAGATGCTGGCGCGCACGGCCTGACGGCCGGCCTTGGTTTCCACCATCAGCGCACGGATATGCGAACCATCCATGACGACGCCGGCGCCGAGCGCGTGGAACAGAATGTCGACCTTGTGATGTGCGAGCAGATCGTCGGCCGCGATCTTGTAGGCCGCGGTGTCGTAGGCCTGCGCAAGGATCTTGCCGAGGATCAGATGTGGCGCGTTCAGCCCGCCGAGCCGGTCAATCCGCGCCAGGAGGTCGGAGGCGATGCCCTGCACCACGCGGTGCATCTCGCCGAAGATGTTGGCGTGCAGTCCGCAGAAGTTGGTCACGCCGGCCGCGGTGCCCATGCCGCCGAGAAATCCGTAACGCTCGATCAGGAGCGTCCGCCGTCCGGCACGTGCCGCGCCGACCGCTGCCGCGATGCCGGCCGGTCCGCCGCCAAGCACCACCACGTCATATTCGCCATAGATCGGGACCTGCCGCGCAGGTTCTTCGATCGTGCTCGCTCGCATCATTTCCGCCCTGAACAAAGTTGATTGGGCCAACTATGAATTGATGCAGATTGCAGTACAATCTACCAAATTATGTAATCAGCTTTCGCGAATCGAGAAAGACGAGCAAGGCAGATGGATACGCTGGTCAATCTCGAAGCCTTCCTTGCCACCGCCGATGCCGGCGGCTTTTCCGCCGCGGCGCGCAAGCTCAACGTCGCGACATCCGTCGTCGCCAAACGCGTCACCCAACTCGAGGAGCGGATCGGCACCGCGCTGTTCCACCGCTCGACCCGCCAGTTGCGGCTGACCGAGGCCGGGCAGCAATATGTGCATCGCGCCCGTGGCGTGGTTGCCGATGTCGGCGATCTCTTGTCGCGGATGGGCGAGAAGCAGCGCGACCTCTCCGATCATCTGCGCGTCAAGGCGCCGACTTCGCTGACGGTGGCGCGGCTCGCCGATGCCTTCACGATCTTCCAGAAGCAGAACACAAGCGTGAAGCTCGAGATCGTGATGATCGATCGTCCGGTCGATCCGGTGACCGAAGGTTTTGATATCGCGATCGGCGCCTTCCCGCATTCCTTCGGCGGCGTGGTCGACGAGCCCTTGTGCCGGCTGCCGCGCCTCGTGTGCGCCTCACCGGCCTATCTGAAGAAGCACGGCATACCGAAGCATCCGCGCGACCTGGTCGATCATCGCTGCCTCAGCTTCCTGCCGACCGGACCGGAATGGCCGTTCGAGGGACCGCGCGGCCGCATCAATATCCAGGTCCGCCCGATTCTCTCTTCGAACGAAGGCCGCGTGCTGACGCAAAGCGCGATCGCCGGCAACGGCATTGCGCTGCTCTCGCATTATCTGGTCGCGGACGCGCTGCGCGACGGCGCGTTGCAGCCGGTACTCACCGACTTTCCTATTCCGGAATTGTGGGTCAAGGCCGCCGTTCCCGAGCGCCGCATCGATGCCGCCGCGGTGCAGGCGCTGCTGAAGACATTGAAGAAATCGCTGTCGCAGCCGCTGTGATGCGACGCCGGCGTTGCCGTTGGCATGCCGACCTGAGACAAGGACGCGAAAGGATCGCCCGCTTGAAACTCCTGATCTCAATGTCGTTTGGTCTCATCATCGTCGCTGGGCCCGCGGCCGCGATCGAGACCTGCCGCTTCATTGAGGCCAAGGCGGAGCGCGAGGCCTGCTACCATCGGCAAGAGCAGGAACTTGCGGCGAAGCGCAAGCCCGAGCCGCCGGTGACGCGGTCGAGCGAATCGAAGACGTTTGATCAGCTGCAGCAGATGCGCCGTGACGACGAGGAGGTCTATCGCAGCATGCACGGCATCTGCCGCGGCTGCTGAGCTTACGCGCCGCTACCCCACCGGCCGGCGCGCTTCTCGGCGAACGATGCAAGGCCTTCGGCAGCTTCCGCGGTCTGCCGCTTGGCCGAGTGCAGATGAACGAGGCGTTTGTAGGCCGCGTCGTCCACCGCCATGCCGCCGAACGAGCTTTCCATCGCGAGCTTCTTGGTCTCGGCCATAGCGTCCGGCGCGTTGCCGAGCAGCTGCTCGACGACCTTGGCGCCGGCGCCGTCGAGATCGGCCAGCGGCACCACCTCATGGACGAGGCCGATGCGGCGGGCATCCTCGGCGCCGAACCGTTCGCCGGTCAGCGCATAGCGGCGCACCTGGCGGACGCCGATCGCGTCGCAGAGCTGCGGGATGATGATCGCCGCGGTCAGGCCCCAGCGCACCTCGGTGATCGAGAACAGCGCATTGTCGGCCGCGATCACGATATCGCAGGCCGAGATCACGCCGGTGCCGCCGCCGAAGCAGCCGCCCTGCACCAGCGCGACGGTCGGGACCGGCAGCGTGTTGAGACGCTGCACCGCCTCGAAGGTGGCGCGCGACGCCGCCTCGTTCTCCTCGAACGATTTCGGCCGCACGCCGTTGATCCATTTCAGGTCGGCGCCGGCCTGGAAATGCTTGCCGTTGCCCTTCAGTACGACGACGCGCACCGGCCTGGTCGAGAGATCGTCGATCGCGGCCAGCACGCCTGCAATCAGCGCGCCGTCATAGGCATTGTTGACCTCGGGACGATTCAGCGTGACGGTCGCGACACCCCGCGCATCGAGGCTCCACAGGACTGGGCTGGCCGACATGACGTTGCTCCCTCGTTCGGCATTGCTGTTATCTTGTACTGGCCTTGCACTATGGCGAGAGCGGATGCCTTGATCCATCACTTTCGAGCGCGCGCGACCGCGCCACGCGCATGACGGGTTGCGCGATGCCCCGCGCTTGTGGAAACTGACCGGGCACGTTGCGGAGAATTGTTCCACTCATGCGTATTTGCATTTTCGGCGCGGGCGCCGTCGGCAGCCACTTCGCGATCCGGCTCGCACGTGCCGGCCATGATGTGGCCTGCGTGATGCGCGGGCCACATCTCGACGCGGTCAGGACCAACGGACTGACGCTGAAGGTCGGCGACACCAGCATCACCGCGAAGGTGAAGGCCTCAGCCGATCCTGCCGATTTGGGACCGCAAGACATCGTCATCAGCACACTGAAGGCGACCGGCATCGGCGCGCTCGCAACCGGGCTCCCGCCGCTGCTTCAGCGCGACACATCAATCGTGTTCGCGCAGAACGGCATTCCCTGGTGGTACGATCTCGGCCTGCCGCCACAGCATCCCGCGATCCCCGATCTCGGCTTCCTCGATCCCGGCGGGCATTTGCGCAGCGCCGTCCCGAAGCAGCGGATCATTGGCGGCGTGATCTTTTCCTCCAACGAGGTGGTCGCGCCGGGTGTCGTCGCGAACCTGTCGCCGGACCGCAACCGCCTCTTGATCGGTGAATGCGACGATCGGCAGAGCGAGCGCATCGCCCGCCTGCGCGCGGCGCTCAACGACGCCGCGGTCGAATCGCCCGAGGTCAAGCAGATCCGCGAGACGATCTGGTCGAAGCTGTTGACCAACATGTCGATGTCGGTGCTCTGCCTGTTGACCGGGCTGACTGCGCGCGGCGTCCGCGACGATCCTGACATGCAGGACGTGATCCCGCGCCTGCTCGACGAGGCCAATGCGGTGGCGACACACTATATTCCCGAGGTCAAGCGTATCACCCGCTCAGGGCCGGCGCCGGACCACAAGCCGTCGATCCTGCAGGACTACGAACTCGGGCGCGCCATGGAGATCGACGCGCTGGTGCGCGCACCGGCGGCATTCGCCCGCGCGGCCGCCATTTCGACCCCGATGCTCGACCTGATGGCCGCGCTCGCGATCCAGAAGGCGCGTGACAAGGGCCTGTATCAGGGCTGACAATCCGACCCACCACGATAACAAGCAGGGACATCGAACCATGCAAGTCAAGGACAAGGTCTGCGTCGTCACCGGCGGCGCGAGCGGGATCGGCGAGTCGGTGGCGCGGGCCTATGCGGACGCCGGTGCTCGCGGCGTCGTGGTCGCCGATCTCAAGACCTCGCGCGATCGGCTCGCGAGCGTCGCCGGCGATATCGACGGTCTTGCCGTTACCGCCGATGTCGGGCTCGAGGAGGACATCAAGGTGTTGATCGCCGCCGCCGAGGACAAATATGGTCCGGTCGACGTGTTCTTCTCCAATGCCGGGCTCTCGCGCAAGGGACAAGAGACCGCGTCCGATGCCGACTGGGACGTGAGTTGGCGCGTGCATGTGATGAGCCACGTGTACGCGGCGCGCGCGCTGGTGCCCGGCATGCTCGCGCGCGGCTCCGGCTATCTCATCAACACCGCATCCGCCGCGGGGCTATTAGCCTCGCTGAACTCGATGCCTTACGGCGTGACCAAGAATGCCGCGGTCGCGCTCGCCGAGCATCTCGCCATCCAGTATGGCGATCGCGGCATCCGCGTCTCCGTGCTCTGTCCGCAATCGGTGCAGACGGGCATGACGACGCCGGGTCCGAGTGCCGCGCGCGTCGACGGCGTGCTGCAGCCGGGCGAGGTGGCGCGCATGGTGATCGAGGCGATGGCGGAAGAACGTTTCCTGATTCTGTCGCATCCGCAGGTGCAGGAATACATGCAGCGCAAGGCCACCAATCGCGAGCGCTGGCTGTCCGGTATGCGCCGCCTGCGCGACCGGATCTATGGCGGGGTGGCGTCATAAAAACTTCATCCGTCATTGCGAGGAGCGACAGCGACGAAGCAATCCATTCTCGGCATGCGGCGCCATGGATTGCTTCGCTTCGCTCGCAATGACGAAGCTTAGTCTTCTGGAGCCGGCGCGAATCCTTCGAGCAAACCCGTGTATCTCTTCGCCCCAGGTGAGGCATAGGCACCGCGGCGCGACGTCGTCAGCTTGAGGCCGGCAAGCGCTTCCGCCTGCTTCACCGCGGCGGCCACGCCGTCGACCACGGGCACGCCGAATTTCACCGACAGCTCATGGGCAAGATCAGCCATGCCGGCGCAGCCGAGCACGATGGCGTCCGCGCCCTTGTCCAGCGCGCGGGCGATCTCGGCCTTCAGCTTCGGCCTCGCGCCCGAGCCCGGCATCTCGAGATCGAGCACCGCGACATCGCAGGCAGTAACCACCGCGCGGTCGGCAAAGCCGTAGCGGCGGACCAGTTCCTCCAGCGGGACGATCGAGCGCGGCAGCGTGGTGACGATGCCGATGCGCTTGGCGATCTGCCCGGCGGTGACCAGCGCCGCCTCGCAGATGCCGACCACCGGATAGCGGGCCGCCGACCGCGCGGCATCGAGCCCGGTATCGTCGAAGCAGGCGATGATGCCGGCGTCGGCATCGGGCGTCTTCAGCAACGCCTCGATCAGCCCGGGAACGGCGAAGGCCTCGTCATAGAAGCCTTCGATCGAGGCCGGTCCCATCGCAGACGTGACGGCGACGATCTCGGTGCCCGGTGCGGCCACCGCCCGCGCGGCGGTCGCGATGGTCGCGGTCATCGACGCGGTGGTGTTGGGATTGACGATCAGGATCTTTGTCATGGGTGGAGAATAACATCCCTTTCGCGGCCAAGCGTAGCCCGGATGAGCCAACGGGTCGCGCGAACGCGCGCCCGATGACAGGCTCCGCGATATCCGGGACCGATCTCGCCCGCGGCATGCAGACCCCGGATGTCGCTTCGCTCATCCGGGCTACACACCTATGCATGCTTCGCCACCCAGCCCGCGAAGGCATCGAGCACGTCGGCCATCACCTCGCGGTCGTTGCGGCCGGAGCGCTTGAGGACATGGAAGGAGTGGTCGGCCTCCTGCACCGGATGCAGCGTCGCGCGATGACCCAACCCCTTCACCACGGGCTCGAGCAGGTCGAGCTCGGCCAGCGCGTCGCGGGTGCCCTGCAGGAACAGCATCGGGACCTTGACCTCGGCGAGATGCCTGGCCCGCTCGCTCGACGGCTTGCCGGCGGGATGCAGCGGAAAGCCGAGAAACAGCAGCCCGCGCACGCCGGCGAGCGGCGCCTTGGCCTGTGCCTGCGAGGTCATGCGTCCGCCGAACGACTTGCCGCCGGCGAACAGCGGCAGTTCGCCGCAATGACGCGCAGCTTCCGCCACGGCGGCACGCACCGTTGCCTGCGCGACGGCGGGCGGATCGGGCCGCTTGCTGCCCTTCTCCATGTAGGGAAACTGATAGCGCAATGTCGCGATGCCGCGCTCCGCCAGGCCCTCCGCAATCGCGACCATCGAGGGATGCGTCATGCCGGCGCCGGCGCCATGGGCAAACACATAGGCGCTACGGGCCTGCGCCGGCCGCAGCAGCAGCGCGGACACCGTGCTGTCGTCCGAGACCGTGATCGTGAGCGGCTGCACGCCTGACGTGTTCAAGATGACATCTCGAAGAATTGTTGCGCCGTTGTTTCTAGCCGCAGGCCTCGATGCGCGCAAATGCCGCCGCGGAGGGAACGCCGCAAGTGAACTGGCTCACAGCCAATCAACATTTCCGTTGTTAGACCAAGCGCCGCCACTGTAGGATGGCGCACACCGCATCACACGCTTAACGCGAACTCGTTTTTCGGCGAATTTTAACATCTCATCCATATCACGCGCGGATACCGCGAATTGGGGGAACGGGGCATGCCTCGCAAGACGATATTCGTCATCGGACTGTTGATTGTCGCCGGCGTGCTCTATTTCAAGGACGATATCGAGACGGTGGCGAGCGGCTTCCGCGTCAAGGTCGTCGACTACCAGCCGCCGGCAAAGACGGTGTGGCTGGATCAGAATGTCAGCGCGGAGCGGCTGCGCTGGTTCTATCACGCCGACCAGGGCACACGGACCTTCGGCATTCCCCATGAATGGTTCATGGCGCTGGAGCAGCCGACGGTCTGGCCGCTGTTCACCGCGGCGCCGCGACTTAGCGAGACCAATTATCTCGGCCGCTTCGGCTTTATTCCCGACACGGTGATTCCGGGCAAACCCGATGCGCTGCCGATCGGCTTTTCGCAGGGCGGCCCGATGGCCGATGCCAACGGCGCGCCGTGGCGCAATCCGCACAGCAAGGCGGATATGACCGGCGTCGGCCTGACCTGCGCCGCCTGCCACACCGGCAGCTTCTGCTATCGCGGCACCGAGATCGTGATCGACGGTGGGCCGGCCAACACCAATCTGTTCGAATTCCAGAAGAGCGTCGGCGTCTCGCTGCTGCTGACGCGGTTCTGGCCGGGGCGCTTCTCGCGCTTTGCCGACGAGATCCTCGGCAAGGATGCCAGCCTCGACGAGCGCATGGCGCTGCGCGGCCAGCTCGACCTCGTGCTGAAGCAATACGCCAACATCAATTCGCTGGAGAACAAGGTCGCCGCCAACAGCGTCGAGGAAGGCTATGCGCGGCTCGACGCGCTGAACCGGATCGGCAACCAGGTGTTCTCGATCGACCTGAACAACCCGAACAACTACGCCTCGCATTCGGCGCCGGTGCATTTCCCGCGGATCTGGAACGCACCGTGGTTCAGCTGGGTGCAATATGACGGCTCGATCATGCAGCCGATGGTGCGCAACGCCGGCGAGGCGCTCGGCGTCAGCGCCGAGCTCAACCTACTCGACGAGTCCAAGGGGCTTTACAAATCGAGCGCGCGGATCGACGTGCTGCACGAGATGGAGCGGATGATCGCCGGCGAGCCGCCCAGCGAGGACAGGGGTTTTGGCGGACTGGCGTCGCCGAAATGGCCGGAGAACATCCTGCTGCCGATCAACATGGATCTCGCGAAGAAGGGCGGCGAGCTCTACAAGGCGCATTGCCAGGGCTGTCACGGCCCGGCGATCGACAGCAAGGCGCTGCCGGCGAGCGAAGCCTTTGCGCTGTTCAAGGACAAGAAGCGCTGGACCAGGAACGAGGCCGGCCAGCCGCTGCTCGATGTCGAGATGATTCCGATCAGCCATATCGGCACCGACAGCGCGCAGGCCGAGGGCCTCGCGCACCGCACCGTCGAGACGCCGGCCAATCTGAACATCAAGGACAGCAGTTTCGGTCCGGCGCTCGGCGATCTCGTCGAGAAGACCGTCGACTATTGGTACGACCAGAACAAGACCCCGCCGGAAGATCGCAAGCGCATCAACGGCTACCGGCCGAACGAGATCCAGGCGCCGCTCGCCTACAAGGTCCGGCCGCTCAACGGCATCTGGGCGACCCCGCCCTATCTGCACAACGGCTCGGTCCCGACCATCTACGCACTGCTGTCGCCGGTGAAGGATCGTCCCGCAACCTTCTATCTCGGCAGCCGGGAGTATGATCCGAAGGATCTCGGCTACGTCTGGAAGGACAAGATCAAGAACGCCTTCATGCTCGACACCACCAAGCGCGGCAACAGCAATTCCGGACACGAATTCTCCAACGAGAAGCGCACCGGCGTGATCGGGCCGGAGCTGAAGGAAGACGAACGCCGCGCCCTGATCGAGTTCATCAAGACGCTGTAGGCCCCCGAAGGGACTGCGCCCCCTCTCCCGCTTGCGGGGGAATCGCATATAGAAAAATCTGTCGGGCAGCGTCCTCGCGGCCATCCTTCGAGACGCCGCTGCGCGGCTCCTCAGGATGACGGGTCTTGTTTTGCGGCACTCATGGTGAGGAGCGCCGCTTGCGGCGCGTCTCGAACCACGAGGCCGAGTTACCTCCGTAGCCGCTGAAGGTCATATGCGATTGCCCTACCCGCAAGCGGGAGAGGGAGCCGACTGCCGATGCAGCGGCTGTCCTTCAACTCCTCGGCACCGGCTGCCGGCGCGCCGGGCGGGTCATGGCCTCGAGCTCGAGGAGCTGGTTGAGCTGCGCTTCGGTCAGCAGTTTTTCCTCCAGCACGATGTCGGCGACCGAGCGGTTCTCCTTGAGCGCACGGCGCGCCACGCGCGATGAGGCTTCGTAGCCGAGCGACGGCGCCAGCGCCGTGATCAGGCCGATCGAGCCCTGCACCAGGCTGCGGCAACGCTCGCGATCGGCCTCGATGCCGTCGACACAGCGCTTGGTCAGCGTATCGACCGCCGCCGTCAGCATGCGCAGCGAACTCAAGACGCAATAGCCGATGGTCGGCTCGAACGCGTTGAGTTGCAACTGGCCGCCTTCGGCGCACATCGTGACCGTGAGGTCGTGCCCGATCACCAGGAAAGCCACCTGGTTGACCACTTCGGGAATGACAGGATTGACCTTGCCGGGCATGATCGACGAGCCGGCCTGCACGGCGGGCAGGCGGATTTCGCCGATGCCGGTGCGCGGCCCCGACGACAGCAGCCGCAGGTCGTTGCAGATCTTGGACAGCTTGACCGCAACGCGCTTGAGCACGCCGGAGAACAGGACGAAGGCGCCGAGATCGGACGTCGCCTCGATCAGGTTGGAGGCAAGCACCATCGGCTGGCCGGACAGCCGCGACAATTCCTCGACCGCGAGCGCCGCATAGCGCGGATCGGCATTGATGCCGGTGCCGATCGCGGTGGCGCCGAGATTGACCTCGCGGAACAGCGCGGAAATCTCGTTCAGGCGCGCGACATCCTCCTTCACGGTCACGTGGAAGGCATCGAATTCCTGGCCGAGCGTCATCGGCACCGCATCCTGAAGCTGGGTGCGCCCCATCTTCAACACGTCGGCGAACTCCACCGCCTTGCCTTTGAGCGAGTAGGCGAGATCGTCCAGCGCGCGCACCAGCGGCTGGGTGGCGAAAATCACCGCGAGCCGCAGCGCGGTCGGATAGGCGTCGTTGGTCGACTGCGCCATGTTGACGTCGTCGTTCGGATGCAGCGCGTGATAGTCACCCGGCTTGCGCCCCATCAGCCGCAGCGCGACGTTGGCGATCACCTCATTGGCGTTCATGTTGGTCGACGTGCCGGCGCCGCCCTGGATCGCGTCGACGACGAAGGATTCGGCATAGACCTTGTCGGTCGCAATCTGGGTGCAGGCCGCTTCGATCGCATCCGCCTTCTCCGGTGCGAGATAGCCGAGCCGCTTGTTGGCGCGCGCGGCAGCCTGCTTCACCAGCGCCAGCGCGCGGACGAATTCCGGGAAGTGCCCGACCGGCACGCCGGTGATCGGAAAGTTCATCACCGCGCGCTTGGTGTGAATGCCCCACAGCGCATTGGCCGGGACGTCGTCCTCGCCGAGCAGATCATGCTCGGTGCGGGACTGCGCCTGCTCGATCGGCACGGTGCGGACGGTCGCGACCGCGAGCTGGCTGGGGCCGCTGCCGCTCTCGCCGGAGGGGGACGCGGCAGCTGCAGCGTTGGCGGTCTCAACCTTCGATTCGGCCATGGTACCTCCGTTACCTCACGCAGATCGTGTCGTCAGCGACGCCATGATGCGCCCGGCGGGCGTCGAAAGCCAATGCCTATCGGCAGAGTCTTGCACACCGGTGAGCGGCAAGACGCGGAAAACCGGCATTGGCGCGCGCCGAACCGTGAGATTAAGGACTTTGCCTTATCCGTCATGATAACAACAACTTATAGCTCGATATCGCGGCTCGCTTCGCGACCGATGCGGCTGCTTTCTCCGCCCCGTCGTCGCGTGCTAGACGAGCATCGACTGGCGCAAGGGCGCCGCCGACACTGAACGAACCAAGGACCAAAGCCGTGTCCAACAATAACGAAGCGATCACCATCAAATTCCGCTGCCCCGCGGAGCTCGAGGGCAAGATTCCGCCGCCGATGCCTGCGTCGTTGGGGCTTCCCGGATGGCTCAAGGCGATGCCGACGCAGGCCTTCAATACGATGAGCAATCGCGAAGAGGATACCGTCAAGCGCTGCCCGCCATTCGTCGATGCGATGACATCGGGTTTCCTTTTGCCGCTGATCTGCGATCTCAAGGTCGAGAATGGCGCGATCACCTGGGACAACGACCTTCCCGCCGGCGGCGCGCTCGAATTCCCGCGCTCGCCGGTCGGCTTCCACGACGAAAGCCAGGTGGTCGGCTCGCCGCTGTTCGAGCCCGACCGCTTCGTCATCAAGTTCGTCAATCTGTGGACCATCGAGGCGCCGCCCGGCTACTCGCTGTTCTTCACGCATCCGGTCAACCGGTTCGACCTGCCGTTCACCACGCTGACCGGCATGGTCGATTGCGATCTGTTTCACGACAGCTGGGTTCATTTCCCGGCACGCTGGCACGACACCAGTTTCAACGGCGTATTGCCCAAGGGCACGCCGGTTGCGCAGTGCTTCCCGGTGAAGCGCGAAAACTGGGTCGCGCAGACCGCCGCGATGACGCCGGATGAAACATCGCGCGCCCAGGAACTGACCAACAGGATGGCCCGCGAGTCCGGACTCTATCGGCGGCAGTTTCGGACGTAGAGCGGGCCCGCGAAGCTCCGCTGCGGCCTCCTCCGTCATTGCGAACTACCCGATGGGAGGCTCGGCATCCACCGCCGTCGTCCTGGCGAAAGCCAGGACCCTTAGCCACCGTCTTCGGTGATGAGCGGGATCGCGGCCCGGTAGCGCTTAACAATTGAGATTTGGGGTAATGGGTCCTGGCTTTCGCCAGGACGACACCGACTATGGGGCGCGATCCTGAGCCAGTTCGGTGTCTTCACCCGGATGCGGGCGATCCAGCATTCCAGAGGCGCTTGTGCTTGAGCGCAGAGGCCGCGGCTTATCCCTGCCGCTCTAGATTCTAGTTTTGACGCGTTAGCGCGAGCCGGTGTCCGCTTCGCTCGAAAACGCCCTAGCTCAGAAATTCCGCAAAGGCGCTGCGACGGAAGAAGAAGCGGCCGTGCGATGACATGATCAGCGCGGCGGTCGTGCGGCCGATCATTTGCGGCCGGCCGCGCAACGCGAG
The DNA here is from genome assembly GCF_054055815.1 of Bradyrhizobium sp. USDA 4503. Taxonomy (NCBI): domain Bacteria; kingdom Pseudomonadati; phylum Pseudomonadota; class Alphaproteobacteria; order Hyphomicrobiales; family Nitrobacteraceae; genus Bradyrhizobium; species Bradyrhizobium sp. USDA 4503. The sequence continues at coordinate 6,299,357 of NZ_JBSRXS010000001.1, read as the reverse complement.
ACGCAGATTGGCCTCGCCGGCCGCGCGGTCGCCCATTTCCAGAAGACTGGCGGAGAAGCTGAGACGCGTCAGCGGGTCGTCGGGGCGCTGCGCCACCACCTGGCGGTAGAGATCCGCCGCGGCAGCATATTCGCCATCGAGCAGCAGCACACGCGCGAGCGCGGCCAGAACATCGGGATGTCCCGGCGCCGCATTGCGCAGCTTCTCCAGAATCTCGCGCGCCCGGCCACGCTCATTGCGCTGGGGCAGCAGCTGCGCCAGCAGCAGCTGAAACTCGAGGCTCTCCGGCGCGAGAACGAGCGCGCTCTCGATGACGGCAACCGCCTCGTCGATGCGACCGGCCGAGTGCAATTGCCCTGCCAGCGCCTGGAATGCGGGCAGGTACGGCGGCCGCCGCGCGGTGGTTCGCCGCAGCACATCGATCGCCTCGCTGCCGCGACCAGCGCCGCCGAGCGCTGCGCCAAGCAGGGTCTCGAGGCCGGGATCCTCGACGCGGCGTACGGCTCGCTCGAGCGGTGCGATCGCTTCCTCGTTGCGGTTCTGGATCATCAGCGCCCGTGCCAGGATCGAGGCCGCGCCGACATCGGTCCGGTTTGCCTTCAAGACCTCCGCCGCCAGCCGCTCGGCTTCGACGACCTGTCCCATCTGCAATGCGACCACGGCGCGTTGCAGTACCGGGGATGGGCTGGGCCCGCGATTGGAAGGAGGCGGCGGTTTCGGCATGCGGTCCGTCGTGAGATGGTTCTTGTCAGCGGTTATCACTGCCGCCGACGGAGCGTCCAGCGAAAGTCGCATCCGGACACCGAGATACCGTCCGGTTCCAGCCTCGACCGACCGATTTCATGCATCCCTGCGGCTGTCAGGCCACAGGGGATCCACCCTCTCCCTGCAATTTTTCGACTGCTTAACCTATTCAATCTAGCTTGGGTTGCCATAACAGGGCCCGGCCTGATGCTCGCAACAACGCTCGAAACAATTCAGTCGACGGACTCGAAGCGCACCAACTACACGCGCGGAATCCTCGTGATGCTGGTCGCCGCCCTCCTGTTCAAGGTTGTGTGGTTCTCCCAGCTGGGGCTGGGGCACGGCCGCGAACTGGTCGACTTCGCCGCCTTCTACATCACCGCAAAGCTGGTGTGGCTCGGCGACCTCGACCAGGCCTATCAATTCGCGAAGCTCGCCATCATCGAGAAGCAGGCGTCGGGCGGGCACGACGGCTTCATGCCGTGGACCTACCCGCCGCAATTCAACCTGCTGCTGGCTCCGTTCGCGCTGGTCCCGTTCGGGATGGCCTATCTGTTGTTCATGGCCTCGACGCTGGCTCTTTATCTCGCCGTGCTGCGGCGTCTTGCCGGAAACCGGTTCGTACTCGTGCTGATCGTTTGCTTTCCGACGATCGGGGTCACGCTGGCATGCGGCCAGAACAGCTTCCTTACCGCCGCACTGATCGGGCTGGTGTGCCTGTACTTCGAAGAGCGGCCGATGCTCGCGGGCGTGGCCCTTGGTCTCATGATCATCAAGCCGCATTTCGCCGTTGCCTTCGCACTCTATGCCATCCTGCGGCGCTCGTGGATCGTCGTGATGACGGCCGGCGCCGTCGTGCTGATCAGCTCGGCGATCTGCACCGTGCTGTTCGGCATGCAGATCTGGACCGTGATGCTGCAGAGCGTGCATGATTCGTCGGTATTCCTGCGGGAAGCCTACTATCCGCTGTATCGAATGGTCTCGACCTATGCCGCGCTGCGAACCACGGGGTTCTCCGCATCGGCAGCGTTTATCGGCCAGGGCGTGGTCGCTGTCCTTGCGCTCGGCATCGTGCTGGTCGCGGTCTACCGCAAGATGCCCGCGCGCGAGAGTCTCGGCCTGACCGCGATCGCATCGGTCTGCATCAGCCCCTATGCGTATGATTATGACTTCCTGATCTTCAGTGTCGGAATGGCGCTGCTGTTGCCGGCGCTTCAGGCCAAGGCCCGCGAGTGGGAACGTGCGATCATCTATGCCGCGCCGATACCGATCGGAGCCTTCGGCTACATGCACACGGTCCATAACAACACGCCGCGCACGGACGTCCATTGGGTCGACGTGCTTTCGATCGGAGGCTTCGGGATCGCCGCGCTGATCACGCTGATCGTCGCAATCCTGCTGCTGCGCGAATCAAGCAGCGGCTCTCCCGTTCCGGCGCAGGGGCCGCTTGCGAGGAATTGAGCACCCGGCGCGACGCCGCCCGCGATCACGCAACGCTTACGGCGCCACCATTTCGAGACGATCGCGCGCCGGCAGGGTCGACGCGAAGGCCTTCAGCGCGCCGGCGACGAGCTCCGGCTCCGCGGCCGGCGTGACGTAGAAGCTTACCTCACCGCGCGCGCCGGTCACCGGAATCGTGTGCAGGATCGCGACCTTCCTCCAGCTCGCCGGCACGCCCTGCGCAAACCAGCTGTCGTAGATCATGGCGACGCCGACATGATACTCGTCGGCGAGCGCGGCCATCTCGGCCGGGCCGTAGCGGCCGGCGCGCTTCGCCTTGCGCACGCGCTCCGAACCGAGCCCCCACAGATCCAGGACGAAGTTCGCATTTCCCCAGGCAACGAGCCCAAGATCGTTCACGGCAACCGGCCGCCGGTAGAGCTGCTGGGCAAAGCGCCCCAACTGATAATGCTGCTCGTAGACGCCGCGCGAGGCAAACGGCGTCTCCAGAGCGGCGCTGACATAGCCCACGCTGGCAAAACCGGCAAGCCCGACGCTGGCGAGCGTCGCGGCGGTCCATTGCGGGACGCTCAAGACCGCTCGCGCGCGTGCAACCGCGTAGAGCAGCGCCAGCACCGCAAGCGCAACGATGTAAACCTCATACCGGTGGAACCAGCCATATTGGCCAAAGCCGAGATGCGCAGCGATCGCGGCGAGCACCGTCGCACAGACGATCAGGGCGCCGCGGTCGGAGCGGAGCAGCGCCATCACGGCGGCGAACGCAAGACCGAGCAGCATCAGCCTGAAGCCGGCGGGATCAGCGAAGCTGTCGCCGAGATTTCGGAGGATGGAGGCGAACACGCCGGTCCCTTCATAGCCGGATTCGGCGATGCGTGATTTGAGCAATACCGAACTCGGCAACAGCGGGAGCCCGAGCGAGGCCATTCGCGCGAAATACGCGGCGAAAGCGCAGAGCGTGACGGCAGCGGCCGCGGCCGCAAAACGGCGCTGGCCGAGCAGGGCAAACCCCGTCATCGCCGCGATGGCGAACGCGATTCCCTCGAAGCGAATCAACGGCAGCAGCACCAGCGCCGCGAAGTGCATGGCGGTCGGCGGCCGTCCGCGCGCGGCTTCGGTCAGGCCGCCAAAGGTCGCGACCGTGGCCCAAACGTGAAGGCTGTGCTCCATGCCGGTCATCGGCAGGGCGATCGCGCTTGACGAAAAAATGGCGAGCAACGCGACGAAAAGCAGCAGCGGCTTCTCCCGGCCGGGGTCGAGCAGTTCAGCCGATTCAAGGATGCGCAGGAAAGCCACGACGGTCGCTGCCGCGGCCGCGGCATTGATCAGGAGCGGACCGAATGCGCCAAGATGCAGCATCTCCGTCACAGCCAGCAGATAGGGCCAGATGATCGATGAGCTTGGCGACGAGACCTCGGACGCATTGACGCCGTAGCCGCCCGACCGGATGTGATCGGCGACGGCGAGGTGGATGTAGGGATCGTCGAGGGTGAAGATCAGCCGGCCGTCGCAGAGCGTGACGCTGAAGGTCAGCGTCGCCGCGAACAGCATGAGCCACAGCGATGCCGTCACAAGCGGGACGCTCTGCCGGATCGCGCTGGATCGCGGGAACGACGCGTGGTTGGCGGCGACGCCCGGCATCAGATACGCATCCGTTTGAAGATCGTCTCCGGCAGCGCGCAGATGATCGCCATCACCAGCCGGAAGCGGCGCGCCACATAGATCACGTCACGCGGCCTGGTCACATCGGCCCGGAAGATATCCTCCGCGACCCGATCCGGCTGCACCGTCAGGGGAGCCGGCAGCTTCATATGCGCCGTCATCCTGGTCCGCACGAATCCCGGCTTGACGGTGACGACACGGACCTTGCCCGCAAGCGCCAGGCGATTGCGCAAGCCGGACAGGAATTGCGAGAAGCCGGCCTTGGCCGCGCCGTAATAATAGTTCGAGGCCCGCCCGCGATCGCCGGCGACCGAGCTCACGCCGACGATGGTTCCCGAGCCGCGCGTCGCGAAGGCTTGCGCGAACAGTTCGAGCAGCAGGCTGGGCGCCTCGAAATTGGTGCGCATGATCTTCGTCGCAAGCTCGGGATCGGTCTCGGCACGCTGCTGATCGCCGAGCTCCCCGACAACGCATACGACGGTGTCGGGAAGTGGGGAAAGACCGGCGACGAAGCCGGCAAGCTGCCCGGTCTGCAGCACGTCGAGCGCGACAACCGAGATTTCGGTACCGCTTCGCGTCTTGATGTCGTCCGCATTGCGCTGTGCCGCGGCGATATCGCGGGCGGCGAGCATCACGCGCCATCCGTCCCTCGCATAGCGCAGCGCGGTCGCGTGCCCGATGTCCGAACTGCCGCCAATCACCAGAATTGATTTTGTGCCGGTCATCAAATTCCAAGCCGTGCTGAAAGATGGGACACGAGGCGACTGTTCGCCCCGATCTGCTGGCGGATGTCGCGCAAGGCCGCAAGGCCGGGATATCCGGATTCGAATGTCGCGCGGGACTGCCGCGCATCCTTGGCGAGATAGAGCCGGCCGCCGGCATCGACCACCAGCGCGTCGAGCTGGTCAAGAAACCCGAACAGCGCGTCGGTGACCGGAAAGTCCATCGTCAGCGTGTAGCCGCGGAGCGGAAACGACATCGGCCCGCTGCCTTCGCCGAGCTGCTTGAGCACCGCGAGAAACGACGCATCGCCGCGCCGCGACACACGATCGAGAATTTCGGCGAGAACGCGGCGCGCGCGGCTAGCCGGGATCACGCATTGATATTGCACGAAGCCGCGCCAGCCGTAGATCCTGTTCCAGTCGGCGATCGCATCGAGCGGAAAGAAATACGGGTCCCAATGGACCAGCCGTGGCTTGCCCGGATGCGCGGCGCCGCGGCGGAAGTACAGCTCGTTGAACGCCCGCATCGATGCGCGATTGAGCAGCCATCCCGGAAACAGCTCCGGGACCGCGAGCCGCGACGCGCGAAGCTTGGGAAACGCTTCGAGGCCGGGTTCCAGCATATCCCTGTCGCGCCGCGTGGCGTGCTCGGCAAGATAGACGAGCGAGCGTCCGAGCGATGCCCCGCGCGCGAGGCAGTCGATCCAGGCCACCGAATAGGTGGTCGATGCGCTGCTTTCCAGCTGATCGATCGCCGCGTCGAGATTGCCGGCGACGCGGGTGTCCTGACGCAGCCAGGCGGTCTCGATCGGCAGCAGTTGCAGCGTCGCGTCGAGGATCATGCCCGTCAGCCCCATGCCTCCCAGTGTCGCCGCGAACAGCGCGGCGTTTTCCGATCGCGAGCAGGTGACGATCTCGCCGCCAGGCAGCGCGAGGCGGAACGAATCGACGATGTTGCCGAAGCCGCCATCGCGATGATGGTTCTTGCCGTGAACGTCGGCCGCGATCGCGCCGCCGACCGTCACGAATTTCGTGCCGGGCACGACCTTAAGGAAGAAGCCGCGCGGCTCGAAAACGGCAAGGATGTCGGCGATGGTCACGCCGGATTCGACCGTCAATCGCGCGGTTGCGGCATCAAAGCTCCGCATCCGGTTCAGGCCGCGCGACGAAATCGTGGATTGCGTTCCGATCGCGGCATCGCCGTAGGCCCGCCCGGCCCCGCGCGCGACGACGCCGGACCGCGCAAGCAGGTGGTCCCGCGCGCCTGCGGGCGTCTGCGGCGCCAGCAGTTCGGACGACGCCCTGGGATAGTTGCCCCAGCCGGACAGGCCAATGCCGCCCGGACTGGAGGTCGACATCACAGCTCCTGGTAACGCAGCCGCCGGCATCGCTAGATGGCGGCGAGCATGATGGCGCCGATCGCGCCGAGCGCGACCCAGCTGACGCGATCCCTCAGCGCAAAGATGACCGGATCGTCGTCGATCAATCCGCGCTGCGCGAACAACATCACGCGGCCGATCCAGTACATCAAGATCGGACAACCGACCCAGAGCAGTTGCGGATGGCTGTAAAGCGCGCGCACCGTATCGGACGAGATGTAGAGCGTGAAGATCACGACGGCGTTGAAGCCTGACGCGGCGGCGAGGATCGCGATCATCGATTTGTCTTCGACCTGGTAGCCGCGCGCCGCCAGCACGGCGCCGTCCGGCTGGCCGGCGAGCTCGATATAGCGCTTCACCAGCGCCAGCGACATGAAGATGAACAGCGAGAACGCGAGCAGCCATTCCGACATCGGCACGCTGATCGCGACGGCGCCGCCGATCACGCGGACGGTGTAAAGCGTGGCGAGCACGACGACGTCGACGGTCGCGATGCGCTTGAGCCAGAACGAATAGGAGGTGGTCAGCGCGAAATAGCCGAGCAGGACGCCGCCGAACTCGATCGATATCGACATTGCGATCGCAAATGCGGCGACCAGCGCCAGGGCCATCGCGCCGACGGCCCGCGATGCCGGGATGGCGCCGCTTGCGATCGGGCGGTTGCGCTTGGTCGGATGCGCGCGGTCGGCCTCGACGTCGAGAAGATCGTTCAGGATGTAGGCGCCCGACGCGCAGAGCGAGAATGCGATCACCGCAAGCAGCGACGTCGCCGCCGATCCCAATGCGAATTTGTGTGCGGTCAGCAGCGGCACCAGCACGAGGGCGTTCTTGGCGTATTGATGCACCCTGAACAGCTTCAGCCAGCTGCGCATACTGACGCGCATACTGACCCGCGCGGGCGCGGACGGCTCGGATCGAGCGGAGCGCGCGAGGCGCGATGCGGAATCGGGCAACGCGACCGCCGCGCTGCCGATATAGTCAAAGCCCTGCCGAAGCACGGGCGGCAGCTCTTCGCGCTGCGCCGGCGGCAATCGACGTTCCGGCGCGGCAGCCCAGGCGGTGAAGACGCCAAGATGCTCGGCGACCGCGCTGACGAACGGCTCGGGATGGGTTTCCGAGCAAAGGTAGACCGGGCGGCCTTCGCCCAGCACCTGCAGCAGGAACCTCACCGCGTCGGGGTCAAATTGCGCCCGGGATGGATCGAACCCCGATCGAGCTACACCATGAGTCGATCGCGCTTGCGCTCCAAGGGAAGCGGTGATCGCCGCGGCGAAAGCGCGAAGGCGGCGGATCAGATCGGATGCGATATCGGCCGGGACGGAGCTTCCCCGCACCATGACCTCGTCGACATCGACGACGAGCGGCCGGCCCTTCGAACGCAGCGGATCGCGAAGGGCATCGCCGCCCCCCTGCTCAACCCGTTCTGGAACGCTAGCTCGCATACGTGCGGTCTTCCGGTGCCCCCTCCCCATTGTCCCGGGCTTTCCCTAATTTGGGGTGAACTTGATTTCGGGTGAACTTGGGGGGAGCGAACGCCGGGCAGATGGCGCCGAAATGCGTGGTGAAAAGCCTCACCGACAGCGCGCGGTGAGCGAAAAATGGCGATCCCGGGAAGACTCGAACTTCCGACCTACGGTTTAGGAAACCGTCGCTCTATCCGGCTGAGCTACGGGACCGCACGGCCCGCAGCGAAAGCATGCGGGCGTCGCCATCCCATAGCAGAGCTGCCGGGTGATCGCCAGCCCGCGCCACATCGGGCGCGCGCGAAGTTGCATGGCGTTTGGCGCGTCGCGCGTTACGCCACCTGGCGTGCCGGATTCGAGGCGGCATCCGCGCTGGCCCGACGCGCCGGGAGAAACTCGATGGCTTCATCCTTCAGCGAGCCGAAGCGCAGCGTCATGATATCGAGAGCATAATTCTGGTAGAGCCGCCACGGCCGGCGCGAGCCCTGCTTGGGGAACCTGGCGGCGGCGCGCTGGATATAGCCCGATGAGAAATCCACCCAGGGCAGTTCGGCGACATCAGGGTCGTTCCGCCGCGGCGTGACCTGCGCGTACCCGTTCGCCTTCATGTGGTTGAGCATGCGGCAAACATATTCGCAGGTCAGGTCGCATTTCAGCGTCCAGGACGCATTGGTGTAGCCGAAGGCGGCGGCGAGGTTCGGCACGCCCGAGTACATCAGCCCCTTGTAGTTCATGGTCTTCGACAGATCGACGCGCGCGCCGTCGACATTGATCTCGAGTCCGCCGAGCACCTGCAGATCGAGGCCGGTCGCGGTCACCACGATGTCGGCGTCGAGCACATTGCCGCTCTTGAGCTTGATGCCCCCACGCGTGAAGGTCTCGATCTGATCGGTGACGACGGACGATCTGCCGTTGCGCAGCGATTCGAAGAGATCGCCGTTCGGCACCAGACAAAGCCGCTGGTCCCACGGATTGTAGCGCGGCGTGAAATGGGTGGCGACGTCGTAGTCCGGACCGAGTGCATGCCGCACGCCGCCGAGGATCAGCTTCTTGACGCGCTCCGGATCGCGCTTGCAGAGCCGGTAGAAATACATACCGAACAGCACGTTCTTCCAGCGCGTGAGGCCGTAGGCGAGTTTCGCGGGCAGCCGCGCGCGCAGCCAGTTGGCGACTTTGTCCTCGTCGGGCCGCGCCACGACATAGGTCGGCGAGCGCTGCAGCATCGTGACATGGGCGGCGGTCTTGGCCATTTCCGGCACCAGCGTCACCGCGGTCGCGCCGCTGCCGATCACCACCACCTTCTTGGCGGCATAGTCGATGTCGTCGATCCATTTCTGCGGATGGACGACACGGCCGGCGAAATCGGCGATGCCGGGGAAGTCGGGCGTGTAGCCGTGTTCATATTTGTAGTAGCCGCTGCACATGAACAGGAAGCTGCAGGTGAAGCGCTCGATCGTCTTCTCCGGCCCGCGCTCGACCTCGACCGTCCATTGCGAGTCCGCCGACGACCAGTCGGCGCGCACGACGCGATGGTTGAAGCGGATGTTCTTGTCGATGCCGTAGGCGCGCGCGGTCTCGCGCACATAGTTCAGGATCGACGGGCCATCCGCGATCGCCTTCGGCTCGGTCCACGGCCGGAACGAATAGCCAAGCGTGTACATGTCGGAGTCGGAGCGGATGCCGGGATAGCGGAACAGGTCCCAGGTGCCGCCAATGCAGTCGCGGCCTTCAAGAATGGCGTAGCTGCGGTCAGGGCAGTTGGCCTGCAAATGATAGCCGGCGCCGATGCCCGACAGTCCCGCGCCCACGATCAACACGTCGAAATGAACGGACACGCCTTGACCCTCCCGTGGCAGTATTGACAATACATATTGTCAGATAACTTGACATCTGACAATGCCTCGTGTCAATACACTTTCATGGCAAGCAGCCGGAAAGCCCGCCTCTATGGCGGTATGGACGCCGAGGAACGCCGCGCCGAGCGGCGGCTCAAGCTGATCGACGCGGCGATCGAGGTCTATGGCGAGGTCGGCTATCGCGGCGCCACCGTGAAGGCGATCTGCGAGGCGGCCGAGCTGACCGAGCGCTATTTCTACGAGTCCTTTGCGAACAGCGAGGCTCTGCTGATCGCCGCTTACGGCCATGTCGTCGGCCACCTGCACGAGGAAATGACCGCGGCCGCTGCAGCCGCAGGCGACGATGCCGAGATGAGGCTGCGCGCGGCGCTGACGCTCTATTTCACGCGGCTGAAGCAGCACCCGAAGCCCGCCCGGGTCTTTCTGCTGGAAATTTCAGGCATCAGTCCGGCGGTCGATGCCGTCAAGCTCGACGCCTTGCGCGTCTTCAGCGACATCCTGGTGCCGCCGGCGCTCGACCCGAAGCGCAGCGGCAAGGGCGCGGCCGCCTCGCTGCTCTCGGTCGGCATGGTGGGCGCCGTCATCTCGATCGCGCTGCGCTGGGTGTCGAAGCAATATCCGCAGGCCGTGGAAGAGGTCGTCGCGATCGCCGCCAGCTTCTGCCGCGTGGCGCTGACCGAGGCCGGCCACCGTGAGGATGGTCACTTATCGTAGCGGCCGGATCGCACCGGCCAGCGGGACCCGCCGATTTTCGATCATGTTTCGCCAGCGCTTGCGGACCCGGCCCCTAGCCTGTCGCTGATTTAACTTGCATATCGGGCCCCTGGGTTTTCTTATGCCCGGTACCGGGCGCAACGAGGTGCAGCCTGTTTCGCCTGACAAAACAACGCTGTTTGCATCGGCGGAGCTGAATTTTGGTCGATCTGCACAGGCTTGACGATGTGACCGCGCGCCTCGGCGATGTGGTTCTCGATCCCTCGACCTGGCCGTCCTTCATGGACGAGGTCTGCGCCGCCGTCGGCGCGACCGGCGCTGCGATGCTTCAGAGCGATATCCGCACTGAAGACATTCCGCGCACGGACTCGATCACCGAGTATTTCACCAAGACCTACTTCCCGCACAATCTTCACCTCACCGACATCCGCGCGGCCCGCGGCGTGCCGCTGATGCATGCCGGCGTCGATGTCATCACCGATGCGGATCTGTTCGAATCCGAAACCGAGATGCTGCGCGATCCGCTCTACGCCACGCTCGGCGAGTTCGGACTGAAATGGTTCGCGGCGATCGGCTTCCACTCCGGCCCGGCGTTATGGGCACTGACGATCCAGCGTTCGCCCAGAGAAGGCTTGTTCGACGCCGACGAGATCAAGGCGCTGCAAAGGGTGTCGGCGCCGCTCACGGAAGCCGCGACGCTCTCCGCCGTCGTCGGCCGCTCCGCACTCTCGGGCATCACCGGCGCGCTCGATCTGATCCAAGTCGCTGCGATTGCCGTCGGCCGCTTCGGCACCATCATCGGCATGAACAGCCAGGCGGAACGCTGCCTCGGCTACGACCTTGCGATCCGCAACAATCGCCTCACCCTGCTCGACCGACAGGCCAATGCCGATCTGACCAGGCTGATCGATCAGTTGGCCCACAGCTCGGACCTGCACCCATTGCCGTCGTCGCCGATCGTGGTGCGCAGGATCGACAAGCGGCCGATCGTGATCCAGATCCAACCGGTGCCTCCGGCGGCGCGCTCGCCGTTCCTCGGGGCGCGCGCGATCCTGTTGATCCGCGATCTCGAAGGCAGCGCCGCGTTCGATCAGGCGCTGCTGGCGGCGACGTTCGAGCTGACGCCGGCGCAGGCACGCCTCGCCGCGCGGCTTGCGCGCGGCGATTCGGTCGAAGCGGCCGCGCAGGCGGCCGGCGTTGCCCTTGCCACCGCGCGCAATCAGCTCAAGACGATCTTCCAGAAGACCGGCACCCACCGGCAGGCGGAACTGGTTGCGTTGCTGCACAGGGTGAAGTGAACGATTAGAGGCGAATTGTTCTAATCTCCGGCCCGTTCCGATGAGATTCTTCAATTATTCCAATCGCGAAGGCTGTGTTCCATCAGCCGCGGCAACATTCCACAGGTCAGGAAAATCGTCGGGTTCCCGGGTGACAAGTGTCACTAAAATGGCGACAATCTGCTCACTCTGTGTCGTTCGGGTTTGGTCTCAATGTCCGTGATGCCGTCACGATCATCGACGTTGGCTGTTGCCGCTTTCGCCGTCGCTTGCGTGCTGGCGCCGATGAGCGCGCACGCGCAATGGTGGCGCGGCGGCCCGAAGGACTTCGAGGACTGCGCAGACCTCGCCGAGAAGGCGAAGACCAGGGAAGACAAGACCGCGCAACTCGCCGATTGCAACGCCAAGTTCGCCGGCCGTCGCAAGCCTGGCGGTGGCTACACCTATTACGACTTCATGCAGGACCGCAGCTTCGACATCGCCGGTCCCAATCCGACGCCGGACGAGCAAAAGAAGATCGACCAGGAATATACCGGCTATCTCGAGCAGCAGCGCCGCTCGCGTATCGTCGCGGCGTTCAATGCGAAACAGCTCGAGCGGCAGGAGACACAGCCGGTGCGTCCGCCGCAGGTCCAGCAGGCGTCGTTGCACAATGAGCCGGTGCGCAGTGAGACTGCGAAGGTCCCCGTCCCTGCTGCAAGGCCGGTCAAGCCGCGGGGCGCTGCCGTACCTATTCCTGAGCCGCGGCCGCGGGCAAGCAACTGCGTGAAGGGTACGTTCTCCTGCGAATGGCCGCGGCTTTCCGAGGGATTGGACGGCCTGAAGAAGCTGTTCACGCCGACACCGCCGCCACCGACCAAGGTTGCGAAGCGAAACTGACGGTTCGCTTGGTCATTCCGGGGCTCGCGCAAGCGAGAACCCGGAATCTCTCTGCCGTCGAGATTCCGGGTTCGTCGCTTCGCTCCGCCCCGGAATGACACCGCAGGCTCAATCGGTAATCACCATCGCCCAAAACCTGCGGTACGGCGACTTCGGATTGTCGACGAAGGCGACGCCGACGCGCTTGGCGCCCGGCATCAGCAGGTTCTCGCGATGGCCCGGCGAATTCTCCCACTGCTTCAGCATCTCGGCGAAGGCGATGAAGCCGGCGCCGATATTCTCGGCGGCGCGCTGCTTCTTGAGCGGCGCGATGCGCGTGAAGAAGCTGCCGCCCGCGGAGTGGCTGACCGATCCGGTCGCCGACATCGCCTGGGCCTGCTTCAGCGCCATCGCGTTCAGCTTCGCGTCGAGCTTCACCGCGGGCATGCGGTTGGCGCGCCGGTAGGCACTGATCGAGCCGGCATAGTCGGCGGCACCTGAGGCCGTGGTGAAGCCAAACACGAAGGTGAGCGCGAGGAACAGCAGCTTCATCTGAAGTCGTCTCTGTAATGGATCAGTGCGCGCGGGTGCGCTTGTGGTGTCGGGGCGCGACCGATTTGTGCGCAGGCGTGGCCGCTCGGCTGGCTGCCGCAGCCGCCGCGCGCTGCTCCTGCAAGCGCGCATCATAGCCAGGCGACGGTGTCACGGTCGGCGGCGCCGCACGGACCGGGCCGGCCGCGAGCGCAACAAGCGTGAACAGCATGATGCTGGACCATTTCATGATGTCATCTCCTCTGTTGTTCGATCGACGTGGCGGACGATCATCGGCGTTCATGGTCACTGCCATCGCGGATCTGTTCGGGCGTTAGCCCCGGCGAGCCCTTGCCGTCCGCCTCCGCCTTCCGGATCAGCGCGATGACGCGGCGCGACAATGGCGCCTCGAGCCCGCGGCGACCCGCGATCGCGGTAATCACGCCCTGCAAATAGTCGATCTCGGTGCGGCGGCCGCGCTGCAGATCCTCCCACATCGAGGAGCGCGCCTCGGGATCGATCTTCATGGTGCGGCCGAGCAGCATGTCGAACAGCGCATCGGGCAGCCGCAGCAAAGGCGGCATCCAGTTCGACGGCAGCGGCGTCGGCGACACCGGCGCAATGCCTTCGGCGCGCACCGCGGCCAGGCCCTCGGCCATCTGATCGGCAAGCAGTCGTCGCCAGCCGCGCTGCGCGAGCTGTTGCCGCAGCGGAATATTGGACAGCGCATTGAGCGCATTGTTGAGATTGACGATCAGCTTGCCCCACTGCACGCCGTCGATATCGCCGGTGGGCTTGATCGCAAGGCCCGGCACCGACAGCCGCGCCGCGGTGCCCGCGTCATCCTGCGCGATGACGATGTCGCCGGAGGTCGAGCGATGGAAGCGGCCGTCGCCGAGCGCGACCACGTTGAACGGCACCATGCCACCGAGCACCTTGCGGCCCGGCAGGCGGTCGCGCAGCAGCGGCACATTGCCGACGCCGTTCTGCAGGCTGATCACCGCGGCATCGCCAGGCGCGTGGCGCGCGATCACATCGGCCATCGCAGCGGTATCGGCACTCTTCACCGTCATCAGCACGGCCTGAACGTCGGACAAGATCGACGGATCGTCGGACACAATGAGCCGGTCCGCGGATACCGTCCGCTCGGAGCCGTCAAAGCTGCTGATCCGCAAGCCGTTGCCTGCGATCTCCTGGATCAGCCGCGGCCGCGCCAGCAGCGCGACACGGCGCCCCGCAGCCGCGAGCGTGCCGCCGACGAAGCAGCCGATGCTTCCGGCGCCCGCAATGCCGATCGGCCGGTCCTCGTTCATGTGGCCAAACGTCCATTCATCATTGGCTCGATAGCAGACCTGGGGTTGCCTGCCTATTTCGACGCACCGCGGGCCGGGTGGCCCGCCTTGTAACCGTCATGGGCGGAAGCTATGTTTCCCGCTCGGGGCACGGTTGCGGCAGGAGACGATCATGGGTTTACTCGACGTACTCAACGGCATGCAGAACGGCCCGCGCGGTCCGAGCGCGCCAAGCACCTCATCCGACAGTTCGAGCGGCGGCGGAATGTCGCCGATGACGATGGCTATCCTCGCGCTGCTCGCCTGGAAGGCGGTCAAGCATTTCTCCGGCGGCCAGGCGGACGCGAGCGCCCCTGAGCCGAAGCCGGCGCAGGCGCCGCCGCTTCCTCCCGGCAACGTCACCGCAGGCCTGCCCGGCGGCGCCGGTGGCGGCGGGCTCAGCGATCTGCTGAAGGGCGGCCTCGGCGGCCTGCTCGCCGGCGGCGCAGCCGGCACCGTGCTCAGCGGCGGCCTCGGCGATCTGCTCAATCAATTGCAGCAGAAGGGCCATGGCGACGCGGCCAATTCCTGGGTCAGCAACGGTCCCAACAAGCAGATCGCGCCCGGCGATCTCGCCAACGCGCTCGGCGCCGACCAGATCAACTCGCTGGCATCGCAGAGCGGCCTCTCGCGCGACGAACTGCTCCAGGGCCTCAGCCAATATCTGCCCGACGCGATCAATCACCTGACGCCGGACGGCCGGCTGCCAAGCGGCGACGAGTTGCACCGCAGGCTCTGACGGTAGCGTTGATTCCATCTGAGGAGGACGACAGTCATGGGCGGCATCATCTGGGTCATCATCGTCGGCTTTGTCGCGGGGATCATCGCGCGATTCCTGTCGCCGGGACCGAACAATCCAAGCGGCTTTATTCTCACCACCGTGCTCGGCATCGCCGGCGCGTTTCTTGCGACTTTCATCGGCCAGGCGATCGGCCATTACGGTCCCGAACAAGGTGCCGGCTTCATCACCGCCACGATCGGCGCTCTGGTGGTGCTGTTCATCTGGAATCGGCTGGTCGCGGCGCGCGTGATCCCGGATATCGGAAACAGGTGACGCCGTAGGCGTCATCCCGGAGCGATGCGAAGCATCGAATCCGGGATCTCGAGATTCCGGGTTCGATGCTAACGCATCGCCCCGGAATGACGGAACAACGACAGGTTCAAAATCAAAATGCCCGGGCCAGGCCCGGGCATTTTTCATTTGTGCAACGGCGCTCCGTCACTGAATCAGATGCATGCCGGCGTCCATGCGGACGAACTCACCGGTCATGTTGCTCGACGCCGGGCTCGCCAGGAAGCAGACCAGGTTGGCGATGTCTTCGGCCGTCGAGGCGACCTTCAGCGGCACGCGCGCCACCACGGCATCGCGCACCTGCTTGGCGCCGGCCTCGCCACGGCCCTTGGTGAACCAGGGCGTATCTATATAGCCCGGACACACCGTGTTGACGCGGATCAACGGTGCCAACGCGCGCGCCAGCGACTGCGTCATGGTGTTGAGCGCGCCCTTGCTCGCGGCATAGGCGACCGACGAACCGCCGCCGGAAATGCCTGCAACCGAGGAGACGTTGACCACCGCCGAGGGACGGCTAGATGCCTTCGCGCCGGCTTCGAGCAGCGCGCGCGCGGCACGAACCATCTGGAACGGGCCGATGGTGTTGACGGCGTAGATGCGCTGGAAATCTTCCGCGGTCAGGCCGTCGAGATCGTGATGCGGGACGTGCTTGGTGGTGCCCGCATTGTTCACGAGCACGTCGAGGCGGCCCCAGCCCTGCGCGGCGGCTGCGATCTTCTTGCAGTCCTCATCGCGCGAGACGTCGCCCTGCACCACCAGCACCTCGGCG
Organism: Bradyrhizobium sp. USDA 4503; assembly: GCF_054055815.1. NCBI lineage: Bacteria > Pseudomonadati > Pseudomonadota > Alphaproteobacteria > Hyphomicrobiales > Nitrobacteraceae > Bradyrhizobium > Bradyrhizobium sp. USDA 4503. Next base: position 6,283,521 of record NZ_JBSRXS010000001.1, on the reverse strand, counting down.
CCCTGCTTGCGGCAGGCTTCCGCGGTCGCCTCGGCTTCCGCCTTGCTGTTGGAATAATTGATGATGAGGCGCGCGCCCTGCGTGGCGAGGATTTGCGCGGTGGCGGCGCCGAGTCCCGATGCCGATCCCGTCACGATCGCGCACAAACCATCCTTGGACATCTGCATTTTCCTTGTTGTTGTGAGCCAGATGAACTCCGGCGGCGGCACACCATATCGCGTGGAACGACATCTGCAAGCCGCGCCCAAAATCCTCACGTGTACGCGTTCAGGCCCTTTTGCAGGCTGGCCCACTGCGCTTCGTCATGGCCGCAGATGATCTTGACGCCGGACGCCTCGAGCCTGGCGATCTCGTCGAGCGACTTCAGGAACTGGCCGACGTCAAGGCTGTTCCTCGGCGAGGTCCGCTGGTCGAGATTGGCGCGCACACTGAGCGCGTCGGAGGCGAGCAGGAATTCGCCGCTGTTGTCGAGCTTGACCAGCGCGCCGGTCGTTCCCTTCGAGTGTCCGGGCAGCGGGACCAGCGTCAGCTTGCCGTCGCCGAACACATCCATCTGCTTGTCGAAGATCTCCATCTTCAGCGGATGATCCCAATCCGCCTTGATGTATCCGCGATCGAACGCGTTATCGGCATTCGCGGCCTCGATCTCGAGTGCGTGGACGAAGATCGTCGCCTTCTTGAAGAAGGCGTTGCAGCCGCAATGGTCGGTGTGCAGGTGGGAGCAGATCACCACGTCGATGTCATCAGCGCCAAGGCCAACGGCCTTCAGGCTCGTCAGCACATGATCATCCGCCGGCATGATCGGGCGCATGTATTTGGCGAGCGTGCCGAGCCGCCCTTCAGGATCGGTCGCGACATCGGGATGGCATCCGGTGTCGAACAGCACATTGCCCTGCGCATGCCGCAACAGCACGCAGGCGACCGGAAGCTCAATCATCTCGCCGCGCGCCGCATCGGGCAGATAGGTCCGCTTCGACATCTGGAGACGGCCGCCCGACAATATATGCATCTTCATCTCGTTACCTCCGCTTTTGGCTTCAAACTACATATGAGTTTTATGGAAACTCATAATGGATTTGACAGCATATTATTCGTCCTTATAGCTTCCCCGCAACGTCGCGATCGCATGACAAATGCGCTCAACGAAGCACCCGGGCTCCTTCGGATCGGCATCGTTGGCATCGATCAGCGGCCGTCGAAGGGAAGTTTCGCCACGATGTACACCGTGTTCAGCACGTTCGCTGCGACATCCGATGCGGCAGCGTTCAAACCCTTTCTCTGCATTCCCGCGCGTGCCGACCGCGCATACTTTCCCGATGGCGTCGAACTGTCCTATGGCGGCATTGCGCGGCAGGTCTGCGCATTGCGCGATCAGTACCGCGCAGCAGGCTTCGGCCACGGCCACCGCGCCTGCCTGCTGCTGGAGAACCGCCCCGATTTCATCGTGCACTGGCTGGCGCTCAATGGCATCGGCGTCTCGATCGTTCCGATCAACCCGGCCTATCGCGCAGCGGAAATCGAATACCTGATCGCGCATGCCGAACCCGACCTGATCGTCACGCTGGCCGATCAGAAGGAATTGCAGAAGGCGCTGACCGGCGACGTTCCGCTGCTCACCGTCTCCGGTGACGATCTCGGCGCCAGCGTCGAGACAGTCCCGCACGCCCAGCGGCCGCCACCGCGCGCCGACGAGCCGGGAAGCGAGACCGAGGCTGCGCTGCTCTACACGTCAGGCACGACGGCGCGTCCGAAGGGATGCATCCTGACCAATGAATACGTGGTCTCGACCGGCCGCTGGTACGTCAGCCACGGCGGCGAGGCGACGTATCATGCCGGAATGGAGCGCCTCTACAGCCCGCTGCCGCTGTTCCACATGGCCGGCCTGACGCTGACCCCGATCGCGATGATCTTGACCGGCGGCTGCCTGATCCTGCCGGAACGCTTCAACGCAAAGTTTGCCTGGCACGACATCGTCGCATGCCGCGCCAGCGTGCTGCATTATCTCGGCGTGATCGTCGCGGCCCTGCTGGCGCAGCCGGAGACGCCGGACGAGAAGGCCCATGCGCTGCGCTTCTCGATGGGCGTCGGCGCCAATCCCGAGCAGCGCGCGCGAGCCCGCGAGCGCTTCGGCATCCCCTTCGTCGAAGGCTGGGGCATGACGGAGACCGGGCGCAGTCCGTTCAACACGGTCGAGCCGCGCCATCTCGAGACCAACACCATCGGCCGCAGCGTACCGGGGCTCGAAATGACGATCCTCGATGCCGACGGCAATACGCTGCCGGCTGGCGCAGTCGGTGAACTCTGCGTGCGCCATTCGGAAGCGACGCCGCGGCGCGGCTTGTTCTCCGGCTATCTGAAGGACCCCGAGGCCACCGAGCAGGCCTGGCGCGGCGGCTGGTTTCACACCGGCGACAGCGCCTGGCAGCACGAGGACGGCGCCTTCGTGTTCGTCGACCGGCTGAAGCATCTGGTCCGGCGCGCCGGCGAGAACATCTCGGCGGCGGAGGTCGAGGCCGTGCTGACGACGTCGCCTCAGGTCAAGCAGGCCGCAGTCATCGCCGCGCGCGATCCGATCCGCGACGAGGAAGTTGCGGCCTTCATCGTGAGCAACGACGGCGCCGATGCTTCACGCGAGCTCGCGCAGGACATCTTCCGCTTCTGCCGCGAACGCCTGGCGGCGTTCAAGCTGCCGGCGTGGATCGCTTTCGTCGCCGAGTTGCCGCTGACCTCGACCAACAAGATCCAGAAGCACGTGCTGCTCGGCGCGGACAGGGATCCGCAGTCGCATCCGGGCATGATCGACCTGCGGCAAGACAAGACCAACGCCATAAGGCAATCGAACTAGAGGAAACCAGGGACAATGACATCGAGATACGGATGGATCGCCGCGAGCGCTGCAATCCTCTCAGTCGCCTTCGCCGCCGCGCCATCCCACGCGCAGATTTCCGACGACGCGGTGAAGATCGGCGTGCTGACCGATCAGGCCGGACTCTACGCCGACGCCGCCGGCCCCGGAGCGGTCGAAGCGGTCCGGATGGCGATCGCGGATTTCGGCGGCAAGGTGCTGGGCAAGCCGATCGCGATGGTCGATGCCGACCATCAGAACAAGGCGGACATCGGCGCCGGCATCGCGCGGCGCTGGTATGAGCAGGAGAATGTCGACGTCATCGTCGATTTCGCCAATTCCGCCGTCGCCTTCGCCGTGCTCGAGCTCACCAAGCAGAAGAACAAGGCGATGCTGGTGTCGTCGGCCGGCTCCTCCGATCTGACCGGAAAGGGCTGCTCGGCGAATTCGGTGCAGTGGACCTACAACACCTATGCGCTCGCCAACAGCACGGTGCGGGCGCTGGCCAAGGAAGGCGCGAAGAGCTGGTACTTCGTCACGGTCGACTACGCCTTCGGCCACGCCCTGCGCAACGACGCGGCCAAGACCGTGGAGAAGGTCGGCGGCAGCATCGCCGGCGAGGTGCGGCATCCGCTCAACAGCATGGATTTCTCGTCCTATCTGCTGCAGGCCCAGAGCTCGAAGGCTGACGTGATCGCCTTTGCCAACACCGGCGGCGACCTCGCCAACTCGATCCGGCAGGCGCAGGAATTCGGGATGGCGCATACGCAGAAGCTCGCGGCCTTCCTGATGCAGACCAGCGACATCCACGCGATCGGCTTGCAGGCCGCCCAGGGGCTGCAGCTCGCGACCGCCTTTTATTGGGATCTCGACGACAAGACCCGCGACTTTGCCGCGCGCTTCATGGCCAGGACCAAGAAGCGGCCGACCATGGTGCAGGCCGGCCTCTACTCCGCGGTGATGAACTATCTCAAGGCGGTCGAGAAGTCCGGCACCGACGACGGCCCCAAGGTGATCGCGCAGATGAAGGACATGCCGATCGACGATTTCTTTGCCCGCAACGCATTCCTGCGCGAGGACGGCCAGCTCATCCACGACATGTATCTCGTGCAGGTGAAATCGCCGGCCGAATCGAAGGGCGCCTGGGATTACGAGAAGCTGGTTCAGGTGATTCCGGGCAAGGAGGCGTTTGCGACGCCGGAGGAGAGCGCCTGTCCGCTGCTGAAGAAATGACTGCGCGCACGAATCCACGCACCACAGGCAAGAAACCACAGGCAAGGCTGGACATCCCATGACTGAGCTGCCGCTGCTGTTCACCCCGCTGCAACTGCGCGACCTCGAACTGAAAAACCGGATCATGGTCTCGCCGATGGCGACCTATTCGGCGCAGGAGGGGCGCGCCACCGATTGGCACACCGCGCATATCGGCAAGCTCGCCGCCGGCGGCGCCGGCCTAGTGTTCGTCGAGCAGAGCTCGGTGAACAGCCAGGGGCGCATCACCCATGGATGCCTCGGCATCTGGGACGATGCGCACATCGCGGACCACGCCGCCCTCGCCGCGCTGATCCACAGCTTCAACGCCAAGGCCGCGGTCCAGATCGCACATGGCGGCCGGAAAGGCTCCTCGCAGCGGCCGTGGGAAGGCGGCAACCCGCTCGGCGAAGCTGACATCAAGGCACGCGGCGAAGGCCCATGGCAGATCGCGGCCTCGAGCGGCATTCCCTTCGATGACGGCTGGCCGGCACCGCAGATGATGACTTCAGAGCAGATCGATGCCCTGGTGGACGACTATCGCCAGGCATTTCGTCGCGCCAGGGCGGCCGGCTATGACGTCATCGAGCTGCACTGCGCGCACGGCTATCTGATGCACTCGTTCCTGTCGCCGCTGGCGAACAACCGCAACGACGAGTATGGCGGGTCGCGCGAGAACCGCATGCGCCTGCCGCTGCGGATCGCGGCGATCATGCGCGAGGAGTGGCCCAGCCATCTGCCGGCCTTCGTCCGCATCTCGTCGGTCGACGGCGTCGACATCGGCTGGTCGATCGAGGACTCGATCGCGTTTGCGGCGGAGCTGAAGGCGATCGGGATCGACATGGTGGACTGCTCGTCGGGCGGCATGAAGCTACCGCGCGGCAATTCGCTGGTGTCGCGCACCCCGGGCTTCCAGGTGCCGTTCGCCGAGCGCATCCAGAAGGAAGTCGGCATGCCGACGGTGGCGGTCGGGCTGATCCGCGAACCGGACTACGCCGAAGCCATTTTGCGGGACGGCAAGGCGACGCTTATTGCGCTCGGCCGCGAACTGCTGTGGAATCCGAACTGGCCCGCGCAGACGGCGCTTGCGCTCGGATGCGATCCGGAGTGGACGAGTTGGCCGGAGCAATATGGCTGGTGGCTGAAGCGGCGGGTGGCACAGCAGGGACGATAGCGATGCCGGTGGCGAAGAAAGACTTGGCGAAGGCCGGCACGGCTGCCGGCGCGCGGACTTTCGACCGCCCCGATTTCCCCGGCGACACCTCGCGCGACCTGCCGAAGATGGACAATGCAGTCAAGTCGGCGCGGCGCGTGTTCGACGTGCTCGAATTCTTCGAGGAGCACCAGCGCGCCGCCTCCGCGATCGAAGTCGCGGCCGCGCTCAAGTTCCCGCAATCCAGCACCTCGGCGTTGATGCGGACGATGACGGCGTTCGGCTATCTCCACTATGACACCAGCCGCCGCACCTATATCCCGACGCCGCGGATCTCGATGCTGGGGCACTGGCTGAGCCCGGCGTTGTTCACGAAGGGACGCCTGGTCAATCTGATGGAAGAGCTCTCCGCGCGGACCGGAGAGACCATCATGCTCGCGGTGCGCAACGGGCTCAGCGCGCAGTATGTCCATATCATTCAGGCCAAGCTGCCGATGCGGCTGTATGTCAAGGCCGGAACGCTGCGGCCGCTGGCGCGATCCGCGTCGGGTTACGCGCTGCTGTCGGCCTATCCGGACAAGGAGGTGCGCCGCCTGGTGCGCCTGATCAACGCCAACGAGAGCCGGCCCGATCGTCAGGTCGACATCAAGGCGCTGCTGCTTGAGCTGAAGAAGGTCCGCGCCAAGGGGCACGCTTTCTCGCTCGGCCTGGTCACGCCGGGCGCGGGCGCCGTCGCCATGAACCTGCCGCCGATTGCGGAATCGAACGAACCGCTGGTGCTGTGCGTGGCCGGATTGAACGACGCGCTGGTCACCCAGGAGACCGAGTTCGCCGACCTGATGCGGAAGGCAATCGAGTTTCATCTGGCGGACTGAACTTATGTCGGCGGCCGGTTTGCGCGTGTGCGTGGCATACAAACGGGGACAATCGAAAGTTCACTATGCGGAATTCATGCGCCAAGTCCGGCTTTATGCCATCCGCGCAAGTGGCCCTGCGGGCAGCGCTTGTCACGGCTATGGCTTTTCCGCATCATTGAGCGCAAGACAACATCGCAAGCAGGGCATGGCCGAACAGCCAGCCCGAGCCAATCAACACGAGGAACGCTGTGGCGGAGAGTGAAAACATCGTCGCCGAGACCGCGGAAAAGATTTTCGCCGATCTCGCGGATGCCCAAACCATCAATCACGACAAGCAGGGCGCATGGAAGGCGCCGCTGTGGCAGGCGCTGACCGAAGCCGGCCTGCCGCTGTCCTGGGTGCCCGACGATCTCGGCGGTTCCGGCGCCAGCCTCGCCGAAGGATTCAGCGTCCTCAACGTCGCTGGGCGGCATGCGATCGCTGTTCCGCTGGCCGAAACAATGCTGGCCGGCTGGCTGCTGACGCAAGCCAGGATCGCCTCTCCCGAAGGCGAGATGACCGTGCTGCCGGCAAGCCCGAAGGACCGCGTGACGCTCAACGCCGACGGCTCGCTCTCCGGCCGCGCCCGCGGCGTGCCGTTCGCCAAGGACGCAAAACATTTCGCGGTGCTGGCTGAAGGCAATGGCGGCGTGTCGATCGCGCTGATCGATGCAGCGAAGTGCCGGATCGAATCCGGCATCGGGCTCGGCGGCGATCATAACGACATTGTCACGCTCGATAAGGTGCAGCCGGTCACGACCAGGCCGGCGCCGAAGGGTTTTGACCAGTCCACGCTGATGCTGATGGGCGGCGTGGTGCGCAGCCTGCAGATCGCCGGCGCGCTGGAAGCGATGCTCGACATCTCGGTGCGCTATTCCAATGAGCGCATCGCCTTCGAGAAGAAGATCTCGAAATTCCAGGCGGTGCAGCACAACCTCGCGCGGCTCGCCGGCGAAAACGCCGCGGCACTGGCCGCTGCGACCTCGGCGGCGGACACGATCGTGAACGCCAAGTCGCTGGACACTGATGCGGTGTTCCTGGAAGCCGCAGCGGCCAAGGTCCGCTGCTCGGAAGCGGCGGAGAAGGGCAGCGGCATCGCGCATCAGGTGCATGGCGCGATCGGCTTCACCATCGAGCACATCCTGCACCGCTATTCGCTGCGGGCGCTGGCCTGGCGCGACGATTTCGGCTCGGAGAGCTACTGGGCGGTCGAGCTCGGCAAGCTCGTCGCGAATCGTGGCGCCGATGAATTGTGGCCGCTGGTGGCTTCGCGCTGAGATCAGGCAGAAAGATCAGGACTGGACATCATGACTGCAGCCCTTCGTTTCGATCCGATCCGCCTGCCGGAAAAATGCGAGCAGCTCCGCAAGGAGGTGCGCGCCTTCCTCGCCGAGGAAATCGCCGCCGGCACCTTCGATCCCCACGCGCCGAACCGCGAGGACAATGACGCGCCGGAATTCTCCCGTCGCGTCGGCGCCAAGGGCTGGCTCGGCATGACCTGGCCGAAGAAATATGGCGGCCAGGAGCGCTCGTTCCTCGAGCGCTACGTGGTCACCGAGGAGATGCGGGTGGCGAACGCGCCGACCCGGCGCTTCTTCGTCGCCGACCGCCAGAGCGGGCCGGTGCTGCTGAAATACGCGCCCGAGCACATCAAGATGGACATCCTGCCGCGCATCTGCCGCGGCGAGGTCTGTTTCGCCATCGGCATGAGCGAGCCGAACTCCGGCTCTGACCTGTTCGCGGCGAAGACCCGCGCCACCAAGACCGACGGCGGCTATCTGATCAACGGCACCAAGATCTGGACCTCGTCGGCGCACATCGCCGACTACATGATCGCGATCTTCCGTACCTCGCCGCCGACCAAGGAAAACCGCCGCCACGGCCTGACCCAGTTCCTCGTCAAGATGAAGCAGCCGGGCATCCAGGTGAATCCGATCGGCCAGATCACCGGCCAGTTCGAGTTCAACGAGGTCGTGTTCACCGACTACTTCGTGCCCGACGATCACGTGCTGGGCGAGGTCGATGGCGCCTGGAAGCAGGCGACGTCGGAGCTCGCCTATGAGCGAAGTGGTCCCGAGCGCTTCCTCGAGACCTATTACGTGCTCACCGAGCTCGTGCGCGCGGTCGGCAAGAACCCGGACACCCGCAGCGCCGAGGGCATCGGACGCCTGGTGGCGCAGGTGCACACCATGCGCCGCATGTCGGTGTCGGTCGCCGGCATGCTGCAGGCCGGCAAGGAGCCGGTGGTGGAGGCCTCGATCGTCAAGGACATCGGCACGGTGTGGGAGCAGCAGCTGCCGCATCGCGTCCGCGATCTCGCCGCCTTCGTCGAGGAGACCGCGACCAACCGCGAGACGCTGGAAAAGCAGCTCGATTTCGCCATCAAGACCGCGCCCAAGCTGACGATCCAGGGCGGCACCACCGAAGTGCTGCGCGGCATCATCGCCCGCGGACTTGGCCTGCGCTAGCCGCGCGGGCTCGCCTGCGCTAATTCAACGAGGACAGATCATGACCAAGTACACTGATATCGGCGTCGAAACCCACGGCCATGTCGGCCTGATCGAAATCCGGAAACCCCCGCTGAACTTCTTCGACGTCGCGCTAATCAACCAGATCGCCGACGCGCTGGAGGAGTTCGACAACAATATCGAGATCCGCGCCTCGGTGCTGGCGGCGCAAGGCAAGGCGTTCTGCGCCGGTGCCAATTTCGGCGATCCGGCCCGCCAGGAGCAGGAGGAGCGCGCCAAGAGCGATCCGGCTTCCAACCTGCCGATCAACCATCTCTACGTTCAGGCGGTGCGCATCTTCCGCAACAAGAAGCCGATCGTCGCGGCGATCCATGGCGCCGCGATCGGCGGCGGCCTCGGCCTTGCCGTCTCCGCCGACTTCCGCGTCGCCTGCCCCGAGGCACGCTTTTCGGCCAACTTCACCAAGCTCGGCTTCCATCCGGGCTTCGGCCTGACCGCAACGCTGCCGGAACTGATCGGCAAGAACAATGCCGAGCTGATGTTCTACACCAGCCGCCGCGTCACCGGCGAAGAGGCCTATCGCTGGGGCCTCGCCAATGTGCTGGTGCCGCAGGATCAGGTGCGGGCGGAAGCGATGAAGCTCGCGCAGGAGATCGCCGAATGCTCGCCGCTCGGCCTGGTCTCGACCCGCGCCACCATGCGCGCCGGCCTCGCCGACCGCGTGCTCGCCGCAACCAACCATGAGCTCGCCGAGCAGACCAAGCTGCGCGCGACCGAAGACTTCAAGGAAGGCGTCAAGGCCACCGCCGAGCGTCGCGTCGCCAACTTCAAGGGGCGGTAGCCGCAAGCGCCGCTCTCTCCACGGGTCGTCCCGGCCTAGTGCGCAATTGCGCACGGGAGCCGGGACCCATACGCCGCGGCCCGCGGAAGGGGCACAAGCGGCGTCGGCTTCTCTTACAACTCACTTCGGTGGTTATGGGTCCCGGCTTTCGCCTGGCTTTCGCCGGGACGACACCGGGGAGATATCTAGCTACCCCCTCGGTACCACCAGCGCATCGACGATCGTGACGCCCTGCCCCTCGGGGTGCACCAGCACCGGATTGACCTCGATCTCGGCGATCTCGCCTCGGTGCTGCGCCGCCAGCACTGAAATCTGCGAGATCAATCGGGCGAGTGCCGCGACATCCGCCTTCGGCGCGCCGCGGAAGCCGTGCAGCAGCGGCGCGGCCTTCAGCGTCTCAAGCATCGTGCTCGCTTCAGCCGGGCTCACCGGCGCGGGGCGATAGACCACGTCCTTGAACAGTTCGGTAGTGATGCCGCCGAGCCCCACCATCACCATCGGCCCGAACGTCTTGTCCGTCATGGTGCCGACGATGATCTCGACGCCCTTCCTGGCCATCGGCCCGACCAGCACGCCCTGGATTTCAGCGCCCGGCCGCTGCTTCTGCACCGTCTCCAGCATGTCGCGATAGGCCGTGAATGCCGCGCCCTTGGCGGCGATGTTGACGCGGACGCCGCCGACCTCGCTCTTATGCGCGATCGCGGGCGACTGGATCTTCATGACCAGTGGAAATCCGGCGCGCTCGATCGCAGCGTCGAGCCCGTCGCGGTCGGTCACCAGCACCTCATCCGGCAGCGCAATGCCGGCCGCGCGCAGCAGCGATTTGCTGTCATATTCCGACAACGTCTTCGACGTGAGATGCATGGAGAGATCGTGCGCCGGCGACGCTGATGCCGAGATCTCCGGCGCGGGCTTGAAGCCGGCATAGTCCGCCAGCCGCCGCATTGCGACGCCGACATGGGTCAGTCCCGAGAGCACCACCACGCCCGACTTCGCCAGCTCCTGCCGCGCGAATTGCGACGGCAGCGTGTAGGAATAGAACACCACCGGCTTGTTCTGCGCCGCGATCACCGGCTTCAGCTCGGCTTCCTTGAACGGCATCCGCGTCTCGCTCGACAGCGACAGCACCACCAGCGTCGCGTCCACTTCATCAGACGTGTCGAACAGCTCGATGCTCTTCTGCAGTCCGCCGGATGACACGCCCTGCGCGGTCACGTCGACCGGATTGCCCGCCGCGCCGTAGGACGGCATCCATTGCTTGATCTGGCTCTGGATCGCGGCTGAAAGCTCCGGCACGCGCAGGCCCTGCATCGAGACGGTATCGGCGCCCCAGATGCCGGCGCCACCGGACACCGTCAGCACCGCGACGCGATCGCCCTTCGGCAGCGGATTGGTGGTCAGAACCGCGGCAATGGTCACGGCCTCGTCGAGGTCGTTGGAGACGATGAAGCCGTATTTCGCGAACACCGCATCATAGGCCGCCGACCAACCCGCCATGCTCGCGGTGTGCGAGGCCGCCGCGCGCTCGCCGGCGCCGGAGCGCCCGACCTTGGTGACGATCACGGGCTTTTTGAGCTCTGCGGCGCGCTTCGCCGCCGCCAAAAGCTTGTCGACGTCGCGGATACCCTCGATGAACAGCAGGATCACGTCGGTCGAGGCATCCTGCACCATGTAGTCGAGGAACTCGCCGGCGCCGAGATCGCTCTCATTGCCGGCGCTGACGACATAGCTGAGCGCAACCCCGAGCGCCTTGGCGCGGTGATAGATCGCAAAGCCGATGCCGCCGCTCTGCGCGACGATGCCGATCCGCCGCTTGCTGGCGACCAGATCGGGCGCATCCGGCTTGACGTCGACGGTCGGGCTGAAGGTCGCGGCGACCTTCTGCGCCTGGCTGTAAAACCCTTCCGCGTTCGGCCCACTAATCCGCATCCCGGTCCGCTTCGCCAGCGCGACGATCGCGTCCTGCATGTCAGCGCTGTCGCCGCCCTCCTCGGCGAAGCCGGACGAGATGATGACCGCGTTCTCCACGCCGGCGGCCGCGCACTGCTCCAGCGCCGGCAGCACTGCACGGGCGGGAATGACGATAACGGCAAGATCGATCGGCGCGCCGATCTCGGCAACCGACCTGAAGCACCTCAAGCCGTCGATCTCGTCATAATTCGGGTTGATCGGATAGAGCGTGCCGGGATAGCCGTTCTTGCGCAGCATCGCGAGCAGCCGCCCGGGAATCTTCTCGTGATCGCGCGAGGCGCCGATCAGCGCGATGCTCTTTGGTGCGAAGAAGGTATCGAGCGGATGCGGCATGGGGGCGTGTTCCAATTGTTGTTATTGCTCTTGACGATATTGGATCGCTACAGCGAGCTCAACCGCTCTCCCCGCAAGCACCAATCGTTCACCGTCACCCTGAGGTGCGATCGAAGAGAGCCTCGAAGGGTGCACGGCCACAAGCCGGGCCGTGCATCCTTCGAGACGCCGCTTCGCGGCTCCTCAGGATGACGGGAGAAAGATGCGTAGCCCGGATGGAGCGCAGCGCAATCCGGGGCCGGTCTATCCGCGAAGAGCGCGGTCCCGGATTGCGCTCCGCTGCATCCGGGCTACGACGTCACGCCGTCAGCTTGAACGTCACGCCGCAGAGCAGGAACTCGTCGCCCTTCACCGCACAGCCTCTGGCTTTTGCGGCTTCCAGCACCTTCGCCTTGTCGGCGACCTTGAACGTCAAGCCGCTCATGATCTCGCTGTCGCCCTTGACGAAGCGGAAGGTGCCGTTCGGCAACTTCACCACGGCACCATCGGCGGGAATGCCGATGATCCTGCCCCAATGCGTCGCCAACGCCTCAGGCTCGGGGCTCTGCATCTCGACCGTGGTCAGCGCCAAAGTCGTGTCCTTGCGGATCGACTTCTGCCAGTCGGGGCCGGCCGGCGGGTACGGTCCCAGCACGTCGTCGCTGCCGTCGGTGTGGTTGAACTCGATGAAGGCGGCTCGGCAGTCGCGCGGATGCAGCTGCACGCCGTGATATGGCGCGTGCGTGATCACGTTGGCGGTGCGCACGCCCATCGCGTTGGCCTTGGCGCCACGCGCGTCGGGATCCTCACAAACGAAGATCGCCATATAGCCGCCGCGGCCGCCGGTCTTCTCGATGAAGCGGCCGGCCGCCGTGCCCGGCCCCGGCTGGAACGGCGCGACGACTTCGAGCAGGATGGTATCGACCGGCAGCAGCGCATTCTCGAGGCCGTATTTCGCGACGTTGCCGTCGCGATAGCAGACGTCGAGGCCCATGATCGCGGAGATGTCCGCGATCACGGGCGCAAGCTGCGGCGCCACCAGGCAGATCTGCCGCAGCCGCATGTACTCGGCCATGGTCTACTGCCCCTGGAAGGTGGGCTTGCGCTTCTCGACGAACGCTTTTGCCGCTTCCTTGTGGTCCGTGGTCTCGCCGGCACGCGTGTGGTGGATCGCCTCGCCGTCGAAGCAGGCTTCGAGGGTCATGGTCTCGGCATTGTTGATGTTGCGCTTGATGTAGCCGAGCGCCACCGACGGGCCCTGCGCCAGCGACCGCGCCAGCTCCAACGTCTCGGCCTCGACGTCGGCATCAGGCACCACCTTGGAGACCATGCCGAGATTGTATGCTTCCTGCGCCGACAGCACCGGCGACATCATGTAGAGCTCGCGCGCTTTCGCGCTGCCGAGCATCTTGGTCAGGAAGTAGGTGCCGCCGTAGTCGCCGGAGAAGCCGACCTTGGCGAAGGCGGTGGTGATCTTGCAGGAGGCGCCGGCAACGCGGAGATCGCAGGACAGCGCGATCGAAAGCCCGGCGCCGGCCGCGGCGCCGTCGAGCTGCGCCACCACCGGCTTCGGCATCTGGTGCAGGATGCGCGAGACCTCCATGCCGCGGCGCAGGTTGGCCATCTTGGCCTCGAACGGCAGCGGGGCGCGGCCTTCCGCCATCGACTTGACGTCGCCGCCGACGCAGAAGGTGCCGCCGGCGCCCCGGATCAGCACGGCGCGCACCTCGGTATCGTCCTGCGCCCGCCGCGCCGCCTCGACGAGGCCGCGCGTCATGTCGGGATTGAGCGCGTTGCGCCGATCGGGGCGGTTCATGGTGATGGTGAGCAGGCCCTTGTCGAGGGATTGGAGGACCATCTGATTATCGCTCATGGCGTTTTGCCTTTCGTTGTTATTTTGAATCCGTCATTCCGGGATGGTGCGTAAGCACCAGACCCGGAACCTCGAGATCCCGGGTTCGTGCTTCGCACGCCCCGGGATGACTGCGTGACTTCGTCACTTCGTCACTTCTTCACCAGCGGGCAGCGCGACTCCGACAGCGGCTGGAAGGCCTGGTCGCCCGGCACGGTCGCCACCAGCTTGTAGTCGTCCCAGCGGCCCTTCGATTCCGACGGCTTCTTGACCTCGAACAAATACATGTCGTGCACCATACGGCCGTCCTCGCGGATCTTGCCGTTCTTGGTGAACATGTCGTTGATCGGGCTCTCCTTCATCACCTTCATGACGGCGGCCGCATCGGTGGTGCCGGCGGCCTTCACCGCCTTGAGATAGTGCGTCACCGAGGAATAGACCCCGGCCTGTGCCGAGGTCGGCACCCGCTTGGTGCGCTCCATGAAGCGCTTCGTGAAGGCGCGGCTGTCGTCGTTGAGATCCCAGTAGAAGGCTTCCGCCAGCAACAGGCCCTGCGCGGTATCGAGCCCGACGCTGTCGATGTCGGTGACGAAGGCCAATAGCGGCGACAGTTTCTGGCCGCTCTTGGTGAGGCCGAATTCGGCTGCCTGCTTGATCGCGTTGATGGTGTCGCCGCCGGCATTGGCAAGGCCGATCACCTTGGCCTTCGACGCCTGCGCCTGCAGCAGGAAGGACGAGAAATCCGAGGTGTTGATCGGATGCCGCACGCTGCCGAGCACCTTGCCGCCCGACTTCACCACGACGTTGCTGGTGTCCTTTTCCAGGTCCTGACCGAACGCGTAGTCCGCGGTAAGGAAGAACCAGGTATCGAGACCGGATTTCACCGCGGCAAGGCCGGTCACATTGGCCTGCGCGAAGGTGTCGAACACGTAGTGCACGGTATAGGGGCCGCAGGCCTCGTTGGAGAGGCGGATCGAACCCGGACCGTTGAACATGATGATCTTGTTGCGCGCCTTGGCGATTTCGGCAGCGGCGAGCGCGGTCGCGGAGGCCGCGACGTCGAAGATCATCTCGACGCCCTGGTTATCGATCATGTCGCGGGCGATGTTGGCGGAGAGGTCAGCCTTGTTGAGATGGTCGCCGACCACGATCTCGACCTTGCGGCCGAGCACCTCGCCGCCGAAATCCTCCACCGCCATCTTGGCAGCGGTTTCGCTGCCCGAACCGGTGATGTCGGCATAGAGGCTCGACATATCGAGGATGCCGCCGAGCTTCAGCGGAGGCTTGTCCTGCGCCAGCGACGCATTCGCCGAGATCGCAAACGCACAGGCCAACACGCCGGCCAAAACTCGTCTCATTCCAATCCTCCCTTGCAGCGCGGACCTCGTTCCATCAGGTCCGTTTCGAGGGCCGGATCATGCCGCATGGCCTGCACTGCAGCAAGCCGCAGCGGCAGCAATCTGTTTTCCACTAAGCGGAATGAAGCGCCGCGCCGGAGCTTCCGGCGGCGCTGCGATCAGAGATGAAAGTCGGGAACGGTCTGATGGGGCGTTCCCGCCGGCAGGCCGAGGAACAGGTACTGCATGCCATAATGTCCGGCGAATGCCGATGCCGTTGCATCCATGATGATGCGACCGCCCAGATCCAGATGCAATTCCGGCCGGGTAATAGCCCCGAGTGTGTAGGCCGGCACGATGGTCTCGTTGATATGCAGGGCGTCGAAGACGGCGGACACCGCCGAAAGCGAGGCCGCATTACCGGCCAGGTCGACGACATCGGCGCCATCGGCGGCGAAGCCGGTCACCGCCAGCGATCCGGCACGATCCGTCGATGACACGATGTGATCGAATACCAGCTTCGAGGAATCGCCGAGCAGCGCCGTCGCCGCGGCGTCGTAGATTGCGGTGCCGCCATCGTTCAGCGTCAGGCTCGGCGTGCCGCCATTGACATGCACCGCCTCGTTGAAGCCGACCGTCAGTTGCACCAGCGAACCCGGCGCCGCGACGCCGCCGGAGGGCGTCGCCGTGATCCCGGCGAGATGGGGCGCCGTGGTGTCGAGGGTGAACGTCAGGCTCGACGACGCGCTGACATTGCCGGCGGCGTCGACCTCCTGCACCGTGACGGAGTGCATACCATCAGCCGTAAAGACCGGCGCCGCCGTGGAGAAGCCCGAGGCGCCGTCGGCCTTGTAGCGCAGCGTGTCGGCCGCATCGAACTTGGTGTAATCGATCAGCGGATTGCTGGTGATGTGGTCGGCGCTGGAGACGCCGGTGTCGCGGTGCAGCGCCAGCGTCGGCGCCGATGGCGCCTTGGTGTCGCCGGTGAAGCTGACCACGTTGCTCGCTCCGCCGGCGTTGCCGGCGATGTCGGTGTAGCTCGCCCCGGCAACCGAAAGATCGGCCGACAGATCGTCGGTGACATCGGCGGTGAAGGTCGCGGTGTAGATATCGTGGCCCGCGCCATTGATGCCGACATGGACGAGGCTGCCCAGCAGGCCGCCATGGACCGTGACATCGCCGAGTCCGAAACCTGCGACCGCCTCGGAGAAGGTGAACGTCATCAACGCGGCGTCGCCGGCGTGCAGAAGGGTGTGATCGGCCGCCACCGATACCGTCGGCGGATGCGTGTCGCCAACGATCGTCGCGGTATTGCTCGCCGCGCCGGCATTGCCTGATACGTCGGCATAGCTTGCGGCGGTGACCCGGATCGAGCCCGCCACGACGTCGTTGATATCGGGCGTGAAGGTCGCGGTGTAGACGTCCTGCCCCGACACGTTGAGCCCGACATGGACCAGATTGGTCACCGTGCCGCCGGCGACGACGGTATCGCTGAGCGCAAAGCCCGCGACCTGCTCGGAGAAGGTGAAGGTGACAACCGAAGTCTGGCCCGAAAGCACCGTGCTCGGGCTCGCCGCAACCGACACCGTCGGCGTCCTGGTATCGCCAGTGAAGCTGATGGTGCCGCTCGCCGCACCGGTATTGCCGGCAACATCCGTATAGCTCGCGGCGGTGACTTGCACCGAGCCCGCTTCAGTGTTGCTTTCGTCCGGCGTGAAAATTGCCGTGTAGACGTCCTGGCCCGATGCGTTGACGCCGACATGGAGCAGATTGCCCAACGCCCCGCCATGCACCGTGACGTCACCGAGCGCGAAGCTCGCGATTTGTTCGGAAAAAGTGAACGTCACCAGCGCGGTCTGGCCCGCCAGCAGCGCGTGACGGTCAGCCGCGATCGACACCGTCGGCGCCAGCGTATCGCCGCCGATCGTCGCGGTGTTGCTTGCCGCGCCGGCATTGCCGGCCACATCGCCGTAACCGGACGCATTCACCTTCACCGAGCCGGTCTCGGTGTCGCTGACATCGGGCGTGAAGGTCGCGGTGTAGACGTCCTGCCCAGCGCCGTTGAGCCCGACATGCACGAGATTGCTCAGCGCGCCGCCATGGACGGTGATGTCGCCAAGGGCGAAGCCCGACACCGCCTCCGAAAAGGTGAAAGTCGCGACCGAGAGGTCGCCGGCCAGCACCGTGTCGGGATTGAGCGTGACGGAGACCGTCGGCGCCAGCGTGTCACCGGTGAAGTTGATGGCGTTGCTGGCAGCGCCGGCGTTGCCGGCCGTATCGCTATAGCTCGATGCATTGACCTGCACCGAGCCAGCCTCGGCGTTGGTGACGTCGGGCGTGAAGGTCGCGGTGTAGATGTCCTGGCCGGCGCCGTTGACGCCGACATGGACAAGGCTGCCCAACGCGCCGCCGCTGACGCTGATGTCGCCGAGCGCGAAGCCCGCGACGGCCTCGGAGAAGGTGAAGGTCACGACCGCGGTCTGGCCGGCAAGCAGCGTACCACGGTCAGCTGAAACCGACACGGTCGGCGTTTTGGTGTCGCCGCTGAAGTTGATCGTGTTGCTCGACGCGCCGGAATTGCCGGCAACGTCGCTATAGCTTGACGCATTGACCTGCACCGAACCTGCCTCGGTGTTGGTCACATCGGGCGTGAAGGTCGCGGTGTAGACGTCGTGGCCGGAGCCATCGACGCCGATATGGGTGAGATTGCCCAGCGTACCGCCCTGGACGGTGACATCACCCAATCCAAAGCCGCCGACGGCCTCGGAGAAGGTGAACGTGACAACCGCGCTATCGCCGGCAACCAGCGTGGTGTGATCGGCTGCAACCGCCACCGTCGGCGCCTTGGTATCGCCGGTGAAGCTGATCGCGCTGCTTGCCGCGCCGGCGTTTCCGGCGCTGTCGGTATAGCTTGACGCGTTGACCTGCACCGAGCCCGCCTCGGCGTTGGTCACGTCGGGTGTGAAGGTTGCCGTGTAGATGTCCTGGTGCGCGGCGTTGACGCCGACATGCACGAGGTTGCTCAGCGCGCCGCCGCTCACCGTCGTGTCCGTCAGCGCAAAGCCGGTGACCGCCTCGGAGAAGGTGAAGGTGACAATCGAGGTCTGCCCGGCCAGCAGTGCGGTCGAGCTCGCCGCAACCGACACGGTCGGCGCGATCGCGTCGATCACGAGATGCAAATCGGTCGCCGCATGGGTCACGTCGGCGTCCTGGCCGCCGGGATCCCTGATCGTGCCGCCGTTGAGCGAGAGGCTCTGCACCTGAAGATCGGACGTGCTGTCGCCGTCCTGCACCGTGTAGCTGAACACCAGCGCTTGCGAGCCGCTGCCGCTCAGATAGGTCGCGGCCTTGCCGTCGTTGAGCAGCAACTCCGGCGCGCCGGTCACGTTCACCGTGTTGCTGAAGTTGACGGTGATGGTCACGACCTTGCCGGCGTTCAGGATCGTGAGATGATCGGTGGTGTCAGAAGTGACCGAGGCGATGCTCGCCTGTGACCGGATCTCGAGATGCGGAGAGGCCGAGCCGTCGGACGCCAGCATCAGCGAGCCGGCCGAGGCGCCAGCGCCAAAACTCAGGTTCAGCGATGCGAGCGTCGTGCCGCTGCCGCTTTTCACCAGCAACACGCCGTTCGCATAGGACAGCGTCGTCGTGGCATCATAGGCGATGTTGCCGAAGTCGATGGTGTCGCCGCCGGAAAGGCCGGTGATCGACGTGCCAAACGAGGTGCCGGAGAATGCCGCAGCATCGAGCACGAGTTTTTCGGTACTGCCGTCGGTGAAGGCGATCGCGCCGGTCCCTGCCGCGCCGTTCGCCGCCAGCTCCAGGATGGAGCCCTTGATGACGGTGCCGCCCGAATAGGTGTTGTGCGCGGACAGCACCAACCGGCCGCCGCCGGTCACCTCGACATCACCAGGCGTCGTGCCATCGGAAATGACGCCGCTCTGGGTGACGGTCTCGCCGGCGGCGACGTTGAAGACCGGATCGCCCGCGACGGTGATGTTGCGGGTCTGCGTGAAGCCGTCGGTGAAGCTGATACCGGTGCCGTCGCCAAGCTTCAGCACATTGGTCACCGCGCCGAGATTCACGTTGGCGGAGATCGACACCCGGGTGCCGGCGCCGCTGACCGTGGTATTGCCGGTGTAGGTGTTGTTGCCGCCGAGGATGACGGTGCCGCCGCCGCTGATGGCGAGGCCCCCAATGCCCGCATTGGCACCGGTGCCGCCATTGCCGCTCTGGTCCGCGATGTCGTTGGCAACCGTCAGCGTCTGGCCGCTGGCCGGCGTGAAGCTGAGATTGTTGTTGCCCTGGATGAAGATGCCGGAGCCGAAACCCGAGCCGCTGGCCTGGCCGATGCCATTGGTGCCGCCCTTGACGGCGCTGAAGCCGGAATCGTTCGACAGCGAGCCGCCCTTGACGGTCAGCGAGCCGCCTTGCTGAACGAAAATGGTGCCACCAGCGCCGAGGCCGCCACCCCCACCCGCCGTGCCATCACCGCCGCCGAAGCCGCCGAGCCCGCTGACGCCGCCACCGCCGCCGAAGCCGCCACCGCCGCCATAGCCGCCGCCACCACCGAAGCCACCATTGCCGAACGCCCCGCCGCCACCGCCGTAGCCACCATTGCCGCCGTCGATTGCGTTGCCGCCGCCGACGCCACCGCCGGTACCGTGCGCGCGGTTGTTGTTGCCGAAGAAGCCACCCGCGCCGCCGCCGCCGCCATTGGCGCCGCCCGTTCCGCCATACCAGTAAAGCATGGTCCCGCCTCCGAACGGGATCAGGTAGCCGTCGACGCCTTTGCCGCCCCCCGCGGCGCCGGGAACGATGCCAGCGGCCCCGTTCTGAAATGCGGCAGAGTTCGCACCCTGTGCGTGAAGGCCGATGCCGCCACCGCTGCTGTTTCCGCCTTGGCCCCCCATGCCGCCACCACCGCCGAAGCCGTCGATGTTGGCGTTGCTCGCGGTACTGCCGGTTCCGCCATTGCCGCCGATCGCGGCACTGTTGTGAAATACGACATTGTCGATCGTGGCGCTGCCGTTCGCCGAGACGAACAGGGCGCCGCCGAGCCCGGCGCCACCGCCGCCGCCGCCCTGGATGATGCCGCCGCCGGCCGCCACCGTGTTCTGGATGGTCAGGTTCTCGAGATTGACGTTGCCCGCATAGACGAAGAAGCCACGCTGGGCGTTGAGGCCGTCGATCGTGTGCGTGCCGCCGTGGCCGTCGCTGCCGTTGATGGTGACGCTCGATCCGCTCAAGAGATTGAGCGCGTACAGCTCCGACGAGAGGCTGAAGCTGGCGGTGATGTTGATGGTGTAGTTGGCATTCGGCGCGGCGTTCTGGCCGCCGGAATCCATCTGCAGGATGGCCGCATTGAGCTCGGTGACGTTTGAGACATTGAAGACGCGGGTCGACACAAGCTGCACGACCGTGCCGCCATTCGCATCCTGCGAAAGCTGGAAGCGGGCGCCGCCGTCGAGCCCGTTCACCGTCAGCGTATCCGTCACTGTGCCGTTCGAGATCGAGAGCGTGTTGCCGGAAAGACTGACCGTGTTGAGCGAGGTATTCTGGGTGTTGTAGTGCAGCCCGGTCAGGTCGATGGACTGGCCGGGATTGAAGTTGGAGATGCTGTTGGTGAGCGCGTTGCCGGTCAGCGCGGCGTCGTCGATCTTCAGCGTGCCGGGAAGGCCGGTCGTGAAGGAGATGTTGCCGGTGCCGGCTGCGCCGGCCGTCGCAAGCCACACTGTGCCGGAATAGATCGTCGTGCTGCCATAAGTGTTGGCATGGCCGAGCACGAAGGTGCCGCCGCCGTCGATGCCGAGATTGCCGCCGCCACTGATCAGGGCGGTATCGGTGACGGTTGCGCCGTTCGCGATCTTCAGGAGCGAGCTGCCGCCGACCGAAATTGAGTCGTCGAACGTGCCGCCCGTCGTCAGCGAAAGATGCGCGCTGCTCAGGTTGAGCGTCCCGGTCAACCCCGCGAGCTGACCGAGCCCGAGCTGCAACGTGCCGGCGCCCGACAGCGTGAACGTACCGGAGCCGCTGATCGCGCCGGTGTCGGCAATCGTGCCGGACGAGATGTCGAAGGTGCCGCCAGCGGCGGTGACCTGGATGTTGTGGGTGAAGGTGTAGCCGCCGGTCGTGGTCAGCGTGCCGCCGTTGAGGATCAGCGCACCGGCCGAACCGCCGATGTTGTTGTCGGCCGTGATCGAGAGAGTGTTGCCGGCATCGATCTGCGTGCCGCCGACATAGGTGCTCGCACCCGTCAACGTCAGCGTACCGCCGCCGGAGACGACCAGCTTGCCAGTGGTGCCGCTGCCGCTGATGCCCCGCTCATCGGCGATGCTGTCGCCGATCGTCAGCGTGGTGACGGTCTGCAATCCCTCGAAGACCGTGGAAACGGTGTGCGTCGGCGTGACGACCATCGTGCCCTGGATGAAGATGTCACCATAGGCGGAGCCGTTGCCCGCACCATTGGCACCGGTGCCGCCGGTCTCGGTCGCATCCATCAAGGTGCCGCCGATGACGGTCAGCGTGCCGCCTTGTTGAACGAAGATGTCGCCGCCGGCGCCAAGGCCGCCGCCACCGCCGCCGGCGAGCGAGCCGCTGCCGGCGCCGAATCCGCCGGTGCCGGGCGTGCCGTTCGAACCGCCGCCTCCGCCGCCGAAACCGCCATTGCCGCCGGTATGCGCGTATCCGCTGCCATTACCGGAGCCGCCGCCACCGCCGGCGAAACCACCATTGCCGCCGCCATAAATGCCGCCGCCGCCACCGCCGCCCATGCCGCCGGCGCCGCCGAAGCCGATCAGGGTGCCCGAGGGGCCGCCGCCCACCGAGTTGGCGCCGCCGATGCCGCCGCCGCCGCCACCGACACCGCCGCCACCACCGCCGCCACTCGCGCCACCGCCGGCATGTGCTCCGTAGCCTGAGCCGCCGTAATTGTCGGCGCCCTGTCCGCCGCCCGCCGCACCTTCGATCGTCGCCGGTGTGCCGCCCGCGGTCTGCGCCCCGGTCGAGGGATGCTGGCTGTCGGAGCCCGCCTCGCTGTAACCGCTGCCGCCATTGCCGTGATAGCCGTAATAGTCTTGGCCGCCGAAGCCGCCGCCACCACCACCGCCGCCATTGCCGCTGCCGCCATCGGCACCGATGCCGCCGCCACCGCCGCCGCCGCCGGCCGGATCGACCACGCCGCCATCGCCGCCCTTGGCCGTGTTGCTGCCGAAATTGACGTTGTTCAGCGTGACGTTGGCGTTCTGTCCGACGAACAGGCCGCCGCCGAGGCCCGCGCCGCCGCCGCCACCGCCGACCCCGCCATTGCCGCCGCTCGCAACCGCGTTGACGATCGTGAGGTTCTTGAACGTCACCGTGCCTGATGTGACGACGAAGCCTTGATAGCCGCGCGCATCGATGATGTCGCTATAGTCCTGTCCGCCGAGTTGATTGTTGTAGTCGGAGTTGCCGTCGAAGGTCAGCGTTGAGCCGTTCATCAGATTGATGGCCGGCAGATCGTCCAGCAATTGCAGCGTGCGCGCGCCGGACGAGAGCGAGAAGTTGATGACGTAATCGGTGTTGGCCGCAGCCAGACCACCGCCGACGCTGATCGCCGAGATCGCGTTGTAGAGCTGGAGATAATCGTGCAGCGGATCGCTGGTCGTCAGCGTCAGAACAACGGGATTCGACACAAGGACCTCGGCAATATGCGTGAGCGACCGCAATCGGTCGCCTTTCAGAAAATTGCCGAATAGTTACCTTGCGCCGCAAGTCATTGGCAACAATAACGAATTCTCATTCCGCGCACGGAGTTGCAATCATGAATGGGTAAGGTTGACGCGTGTGAGGGCCGCTCGACGCACGATCGGACGGCAATTTTCGTCACGACGAGGGGTGCTGAAGACGAGTTCGTCCCGCGACAGGCACGCATTGATGTGAAACACCAATTTCGCCTGTGCACGCGATGAGAAGCGCCGCAGAAAAATTGACCACCGAATCAACGATGGCATCCCTCGATGCGATTTCGCTTCGCTTGTGGTGGCTCTGAAGCGATCTTTCCGTCAGACTGTCCTTGTTGGCGACCACGCTCCGAGCGGAGCGCGCCGGAGTGACGAGTGCCGCATGACGCCTCCACGCGATAGAGCATGGCGTCGCCGTCCGTGGGCGGTGATGATGACAGCATGCGTCCTCGCGATCGGCGCGTGCAGCGGACGCGCCGAAGCGGCTGGATGCAATTTCGAGATTCAGGGCGAGGGTCGCGTCGCCGCCATCGTCGATGCGCGCAGCCTGCGGCTCGACGACGCCCGTGAGGTCAAGCTCGCCGGTATCGAGGTGGCCGACAAGGCGAAGACCATCGCTGCACTGACGGCGCTGCTGGTCGGCCGCGAGGTGACGCTGCGCGGACAGGACGACACGCCGGACCGCTATGGCCGGCAGCCGGCCTACGCATTCCTCGAAGGCAGTGAGAAGCCCGTGCAGAGCGAGTTGCTGCGCCAGGGCCTCGCTGTGGCGTCATCCGAGGTCGCCGACAAGGACTGTGCGGCGGCGCTGATGGCGGCCGAGGCCGAGGCCAGGGCCGCCCGATCGGGAACCTGGGCCGAGGCCACCGTCATAAAAAACGCCGAAAGTTCCGCCGATATTTTGACCGGGATCGGGCGTTTTACAGTGGTCGAGGGCAGGGTTTTGTCCGTGCGTCAGGCGGGCGCGACGACCTACCTGAATTTCGGTCGAAACTGGACTCAGGACTTTGCTGCGACTATTTCAAGGCGCATAGTCCCTGCGTTCGAGGCGGCCGGGCTTGCGCCCAAGTCTCTGGAAAATCGTAAGATTCGTGTACGAGGCTGGGTGGAAGCACGACGTGGGCCGCGAATCGAACTGCTCCGGGTGGGGCAGCTTGAAGTGCTCGGCGGGAACTAGAGGCCCAAGGGACTCAAGAGACCCAGGGGCCATGCCCCGGTCTTTTTACGGGACAATTTGTGAGTTTTTGACGTGATTGAGCGCGCAGGACGGCGTGAAGAGGGGACTGGCCGCCGCCTTTTGGCTGCGCCGGCGCTCGTCTGCGCCGCCCTGACGCTGTCGGCCTGCGGCAATGTCGGCCGGTTCGAGCAGGCCGCGCCCACGGCAGCAGCGGCGCCGGTAAAGCCGAACCGCGTGGTACAGCAGACGCCCACGAGCGAACGCGAACATGAGCGCATCCTGTCGTCCTATGGCGGCGCCTACGACGACCCGAAGCTCGAGGCCCTGATCAGCAAGACCGTCGAGCGGCTGGTCGCCGCCTCCGAACGACCCGACCAGGCCTACAAGGTCACGATCCTCAATTCCGGCGCGGTCAACGCCTTCGCGCTGCCGACCGGCCAGCTCTATGTCACGCGCGGCCTGATTGCGCTCGCCAGCGACACCTCCGAGCTCTCCTCGGTGCTGAGCCACGAGATGGCGCATGTGCTGGCCAAGCACGCGGCGATGCGCGAGGACCAGGCCCGCCAGGCGGCTGTGGTGACGCGCGTCGTCACCGACATGAGCACCGATCCCGATCTCACCGCGCTGGCGCTCGCCAAGACCAAGCTGACGATGGCGAGCTTCTCGCGCCAGCAGGAGTTCGAGGCCGACGGCATCGGCGTCGGAATCGCCGCTCGCGCGCATTTCGATCCCTACGGCGCGGCGCGCTTCCTGACCGCGATGGAGCGCAATGCCGCGCTCAAGATCGGCAAGACCGCGCTCGATCCGCGCGCGCAGGACTTCACCTCGTCGCATCCGGCGACGCCCGAGCGCATCAACAACGCGCAGACCACCGCACGGCAATACTCATCGCCCGAGAGCAACGAGCGCGATCGCGAGACCTATCTCGCCGCGATCGACAACATCGTCTATGGCGAGGATCCCAGCGAAGGGTTCGTGCGCGGCCGCCGCTTCCTGCATCCCAAGCTCGGCTTCACCTTCACCGCGCCCGATAATTTCACGCTCGACAACACCGCGCAGGCGGTGATCGGCGTGCGCGAGGGCGGCAGCCAGGCGATGCGCTTCGACGTGGTGCGGGTCCCGGCCGAGCAGTCGCTCGGCGACTACCTGAATTCGGGCTGGATGGAAGGCGTCGAGAAGTCCTCGACCGAGGACCTCAACATCAACGGCTTTCCGGCGGCGTCGGCCACCGCCCATGGCGACCAGTGGCAGTTCAAGGTCTATGCGCTGCGCTTCGGCAGCGACGTCTACCGCTTCATCTTCGCCGCCAAGCAGAAGTCCACCGAGAGCGAGCGTAACGCGCGCGAGACCGTCAATTCGTTCCGCCGCCTGACGCTCGACGAGATCCAGGCCGCGCGCCCGCTGCGCATCAAGGTCATTAACGTGCAGCCCGGCGACACCGTGGAATCGCTGTCGCACCGCATGTCCGGCGTAGATCACCCGGCCGAGCGCTTCCGCGTGCTCAACGGCCTCGACGCCCATGCCCAGGTCAAGCCGCGCGACCGCGTCAAGATCGTGGTGGATTGAGGCCGCGAGGCGTCGTGCTCGCGCCTCACCACCGCTGTCGTCCCGGCGAAGGCCGGGACGACAGGCTACATTCTACTTCGCCTTCTCCTTGAGGAAGGCAATGATGTCGGCGCGATCCTTCGGGTCCTGAACCTCGTAGAACATCTTGGTGCCCGGAACCATCGTGTCCGGACCGGTGAGCCATTTGTCGAGATTCTCCTCGGTCCACACGATCTTCGAGTTCTTCAGCGCCGGCGAGTAGTCGTAGCCTGCGACGGAGCCGGCTAGGCGGCCGACGACACCCTTGTGCATCGGGCCGACGTCGTTCTTGTCGATCGAGTGGCAATCGCCGCAGCCCTGGTACAGCGTGGCGCCGCGCGCCGCATCTCCCGCGGCACGGGCGCTGTTCAGGGCGAGCAGAATCGCGATGGCCGCCATCGCGGCAATTTTGGCTTGCCGCGGCGCCAGCACGCCTGCGATCGAACGAATGCTCATTCCCGGGGCTCTCCTGTTTGCCACCACAACAGGAGCAGGCATGCCGCGATTCTATTCCCTGGAATGCCGCGCGCTCGCGCGACCGGCGACTGACGAAGATTTTTGAGCCAACCGGGAATTTCCCCGCGCGCCGCCGATCTCTATCGAAAGCTGCCACCTCCGCAGCGGCGCCGGGCTATTGGAGCATCCCCAGTGTTTCAGAATCGGTTCGGCGCCGTCGCTCGACTTGCCGAACTCGGGTGCGTGCTTGCTGCGCTCACACTCGCAGCAGCCACCGCCGCGCGCGCGGACGGCTGTCCCAAGCCGGGCGACGAAATCGCGACCGACCGGCCCGACGTCACCAATTCGAGTATCGTCGTGCCGGTCGGGAGCCTGCAGAACGAGAACGGCATCAACCTGACCGGCCGGAGCAGTGGCCGCAGCATCGACGGCAGCAACAGCCGCTGGCGGCTCGGGATTGCGCCCTGCCTCGAGGTGCTGATCGACCTACCGAGCTATGTCGGCACCGTGAAATCGCCCGGCGCGTCGGGCTTTTCCGACGTCGCGCCTGCCATCAAATGGCAGATCAGTCCGCTGCCGGGGAAGATCGACCTCTCGATCACGGCCGGCGTCGCGCTGCCGACGGGCGCTGCCGAAATCGCCGGTCGTGGCGCGCAGCCCTACATCCAGTTGCCGTGGTCATGGGAGTTGCATGACGGCTGGGGCGTCAGCGGCATGTTCACGGAATTCTTCCGCCCTGCCGAGCTGACCGGCCGGCACATGTCGGAAGCGACCTTCGTGATCGAGAAGAAGCTGACCGAGCGGATCAGCGTGTTCACCGAATATGTCGGCGACTATCCCGACGGTGCGCGGCCGACCCAGCTCATCAACTCCGGCGGCCTGTACCAGATCACGCCGACCCAGCAGGTCGACTTCCATGTCGCGTTCGGACTCAGCCGCAACTCGCCGAACTACATCGTCGGCCTGGGGTACTCGTTCCGCGTCGACGGATTGTTCCGCTAGCCCACCCTCCCCTTGAAAAGGGGAGGTCGCTTTGCTCGCCAGAGCAAAGCGGGTGGGGATCTGCTCTCTCCGCTTGCAGCGGAGCCTATGGCTGATCCCAACCTTCCCCCTTTCAGGGGGAAGGAGAAGAGTTCAACCCTCGGCTTCGCGCAATCCGCTCAGCCACAGCGCCAGCAGCGTCCACACCGCGCCCGACAACAGGTACGCACCGGCCGAGATCAAGCCGAAATGCGTCGCCAGCAGCAGCGCCGCGAGCGGCGCAAAGCCGGCACCGAACAGCCAGGCTAAATCCGAGGTCAGTGCCGAGGCCGTGTAGCGATAGTTGCGCGCGAAGCTCGAGGCGATCGCGCCCGACGACTGGCCGAACGACAGGCCGAGCAGCACGAAGCCGAGCACCATGTACACCGTTTCGCCAAACGCGCCGGCATCGAGCAGCTGCGGGGCAAAGCCGCTATAGACCGCGATCGCGACCGCAGACCCGAGCAGCAGCGGCTTGCGGCCGACGCGGTCGGCGATCATGCCGGAGGCGATGATCGCGACGACGCCGACCATGGCGCCGATCATCTCGATGATCAGGAAGCGCACCGGGCTTTCCTTGGTGAACAGGAACACCCAGGACAGCGGAAACACCGTGACCATGTGGAACAGCGCAAAGCTCGCCAGCGGCGCAAAGGCGCCGAGCAGGATGTTGCGGCCCTCCTGCGCGATGGTCTCGCCGACCCGCGCCGGCTCGAGATCGCGGCTTTCGAACAGCTCGGAATATTCATCCGTCGCCACCATGCGCAGCCGCGCGAACAGCGCCACCACGTTGATCGCGAAGGCGACGAAGAACGGATAGCGCCAGCCCCAATCGAAGAAATCATCCGCCGAGAGGTTGCCGGCGAAGAAGGCGAACAGCGCGCTGGCCACGATCAGCCCGAGCGGCGCGCCGAGCTGCGGCACCATCGCGTACCAGCCGCGGCGATGCGCCGGCGAATTCATCGCCAGCAGCGAGGCAAGGCCGTCCCAGGCGCCGCCCCAGGCGATACCCTGCAGCACGCGCGCGGCGGCCAACAGCCAGATCGCCGCGACGCCGATCGTATCGTAGCCGGGCAGAAACGCGAGCGCCACCGTGGCGGTGCCGAGCAGGAACAGCGCGATGACGAGCTTGGCGCCCTTGCCGTGGCGCGGCGGTCGACCGCCATGAAGATGACGGTGCCGAGTGGCCGCGCGGCGAAGGCCAGCGCGAAGATGCCGAATGAATAGAGCGTGCCGGTCAGTTCATTGACGAACGGGAACACCAGCTTCGGGAACACGATGACCGAGGCGATTGCATAGACGAAGAAATCGAAGAATTCCGACGTGCGTCCGATGATGACGCCGATGGCGATTTCGCCGGGTTTCGCCTGCCCGTGACCTGATGCGGTCGGGGTGCCGTGAGCCATTGCTGGGGCTTGTGCCATCGCCGGAGAACCGTCCTTTGGAGCACGATCAAACCGGTTTTCCGAACAGACCGTGCTCAAACAAGAAGTGAGGCCACGGGCAGATTGCCACGCGGTCCACCTCACCTTCTGACCCTTCATCCCGCAGTGCAACATTGGACAAATTGTCCAATGTGAACTTTGCTGCATCGCAGCTACCCCTTGGCGGAACTCATAAAATTCAAGTGGGGTGAGCCGTGCGCGCCTTGAAATTATTGGCCTTATTGCCGTTCGCGGCGCTCCTTGGCGGGTGCGATTTCGTCGTCCTGGCGCCTGCCGGCGACATCGCCGTCCAGCAGCGCGACCTCGTCGTCATCTCGACCGTGCTGATGCTCATCATCGTGCTTCCGGTGATGGCGCTGACCGTGTTCTTCGCCTGGCGCTACCGCCAGTCCAACACCGCGGCCCCCTACGAGCCGGAGTGGGATCACTCCACCCAGCTCGAGCTCGTGATCTGGTCGGCGCCGCTGCTGATCATCATTTGCCTCGGCGCGCTGACCTGGATGGGCACCCATCTGCTCGATCCCTACCGCTCGCTCGGCCGCATCGCCGCCGACAAGCCGATCGAGAGCAAGGACGCCCCGCTCAATGTCGAGGTGGTCGCGCTCGACTGGAAGTGGCTGTTCATCTACCCGGATTACGGCGTCGCCGCCGTCAACGAGCTCGCAGCTCCAGTCGACCGCCCGATCCGCTTCCGCATCACGGCGTCCTCCGTGATGAACTCGTTCTATATCCCCGCGCTTGCCGGCCAGATCTACGCCATGCCCGGCATGGAGACCAAGCTGCACGCGGTCGCCAACAAGGAAGGCACCTATCGCGGCTTCTCCGCCAACTACAGCGGCGCCGGCTTCTCCGGCATGCACTTCGACTTCAAGAGCCTGTCTGGCGCCGATTTCGACAAGTGGATCGCCACCGCCAAGGCGAGCAGCAACATGCTCGGCCGCACCGACTATCTGCAGCTCGAGCGTCCGAGCCAGAACGATCCGGTCCGGCTCTACCGCTCGGTCGACCGCGATCTCTACAAGGCGGTCCTCAACATGTGCGTCGAGCCCGGCAAGATGTGCATGAGCGAGATGATGGCGATCGACGCCAAGGGCGGCCTCGGCCGCGAAGGCTTCAACAACACGCTGCCGCTGACCTACGACAAATACGCCCGCCGCGGCGCGCCGCTCGGCTCTGAGCCGACCTTCGTCGCCGGCATCTGCTCGATGGACGAGATCAAGGACGCGCCGTCGCACGAGATCACCGCGCCGCTCGACCTGACGCCGCTGCGCGGCTTCGGGCTGAAGCGCCCGCCGTTCTCGCCCGCGCACCCCTCGTCGACATCCTTGCTGCTCGGTCAGCGTCCGAAATCAGAGTCCTGAGGAGGACCGCATGAATCCCGATCTCGTCAAGATGATCTTCGGCCGCCTCAATCTGGAGGCGCTGCCGATCCACGAGCCGATCCTGGTCGGCACCTTCGCGGTGGTGGCGACCGGCGGCCTCGCGCTGTTTGCGATCGTCACCTATTTCCGGCTCTGGACCTATCTGTGGCGCGAGTGGTTCACCACCGTGGACCACAAGCGCATCGGCATCATGTACATGATCCTCGGCATCGTGATGCTGCTGCGCGGCTTCGCGGACGCGTTGATGATGCGGCTGCAGCAGGCGATCGCCTTTGGCGGCTCCGACGGTTACCTCCCGGCCCATCATTACGACCAGATCTTCACCGCGCACGGCGTGATCATGATCTTCTTCGTGGCGATGCCGCTGGTGACCGGCTTGATGAACTACGTGGTGCCGCTGCAGATCGGCGCACGCGACGTCTCCTTCCCGTTCCTCAACAATTTCAGCTTCTGGATGACGGTCGGCGGCGCCGTGCTGGTGATGATGTCGCTGTTCGTCGGCGAATTCGCCCGCACCGGCTGGCTCGCCTACCCGCCGCTGTCGAACATCGGCTACAGTCCCGATGTCGGCGTCGACTATTACATATGGGGACTACAGGTCGCCGGCGTCGGCACGACGCTATCGGGCATCAACCTGATCTGCACCATCGTCAAGCTGCGCGCGCCGGGCATGACGATGATGAAGATGCCGGTGTTCACCTGGACCTCGCTCTGCACCAACGTCCTGATCGTCGCCTCCTTCCCGGTGCTGACGGCGGTGCTGGCGCTGCTGTCGCTCGACCGTTACGTCGGCACCAACTTCTTCACGAACGACTTCGGCGGCAACCCGATGATGTACGTGAACCTGATCTGGATCTGGGGCCACCCCGAGGTCTACATCCTGGTGCTGCCGGCGTTCGGTATCTTCTCCGAGGTGACCGCGACGTTCTCCGGCAAGCGGCTGTTCGGCTACACCTCGATGGTCTACGCCACCGTCGTCATCACCATCCTGTCCTACCTGGTCTGGCTGCACCACTTCTTCACGATGGGCTCCGGCGCCAGCGTGAACTCGTTCTTCGGCATCACCACCATGATCATCTCGATCCCGACGGGCGCGAAGATGTTCAACTGGCTGTTCACGATGTATCGCGGCCGCATCCGCTTCGAGCTGCCGATGATGTGGACGGTGGCATTCATGCTGACCTTCGTGATCGGCGGCATGACCGGCGTGCTGCTGGCGGTGCCGCCGGCCGATTTCGTGCTGCATAACAGCCTGTTCCTGATCGCGCATTTCCACAACGTGATCATCGGCGGCGTGCTGTTCGGCCTGTTCGCCGGCATCAACTACTGGTTCCCGAAGGCGTTCGGCTTCAGGCTCGATCCGTTCTGGGGCAAGCTGTCGTTCTGGTTCTGGGTCTCGGGCTTCTACTTCGCCTTCATGCCGCTCTATGTGCTCGGCCTGATGGGCGTGACCCGAAGGCTCCGCGTGTTCGACGATCCCTCCTTGCAGATCTGGTTCATCATCGCGGGCTTCGGCGCGTTCCTGATCCTGCTCGGCATCGTCGCGATGCTGGTGCAGTTCGCGGTCAGCATTCTGCGCCGCGAGCAGCTGAAGGACACCACCGGCGATCCCTGGAACGCGCGGACGCTGGAATGGGCGACCTCGTCGCCGCCGCCGGACTACAACTTCGCCTTCACGCCCGTGGTCTACGACAACGACGCCTGGTGGGACATGAAGCGCCGCGGCTACAGGCGCCCGCTGACCGGCTTCAAGCCGATCCACATGCCCTCCAACACCGGCACCGGCATCATCCTCGCCGGACTTGCGACGGTGATGGGGTTCGGCCTGATCTGGTACATCTGGTGGCTCGCCGCCGTCAGCTTCGTTGCGCTGCTCGCGGTCGCGATCGGCCACACCTTCAACTATCACCGCGACTTCCACATCCAGGCGGATGAGGTGGTGCGGACTGAAGACGCGCGGACACGCGTGCTCGCCGCGGGAGCCCAGACATGAGCGTAGCAACAACCGTCTCCACCCAGGACTCCGAGCCGATCTTTCACGTTGTGGACGAGCACGATCATCCGGAAGGCGCCAGCACCATGCTGGGCTTCTGGATCTACCTGATGAGCGATTGCCTCATCTTCGCGATGCTGTTTGCGACCTATGGCGTGCTCGGCGGCAACTATGCCGCTGGCCCATCGCCGAAGGACCTGTTCGACCTCAAGCTGGTCGCGCTCAACACCACGATGCTGCTGCTCTCCTCGATCACCTATGGCTTCGCCATGCTGACGATGGAGAAATCGAGGATCGGCGCGACGCAAGCCTGGCTCGCCATCACCGGGCTGTTCGGCCTCGCCTTCCTCGGCATCGAGCTCACCGAGTTCGCGCATATGATCCACGAGGGCGCGACGCCCCAGCGCAGCGCCTTCCTGTCGTCATTCTTCACCCTGGTCGGCACCCACGGCCTGCACGTCACCTTCGGCCTCGTCTGGCTGGTGACGCTGATGGTGCAGACCGCGCGCTTCGGCCTCACCGAAGCGAACCGGCGCCGGCTGATGTGCCTCTCGATGTTCTGGCACTTCCTCGACGTGGTCTGGATCGGCGTCTTCACCTTCGTCTATCTCCTGGGAATGCTGCGATGACAACAAAAGCTCACGCCAAAGCTCATACGCTCGAAGCCAATGCCAGCCACGGACATGGCGATCACGGCGGCGCGGCTCACGGCTCGCTGCAGAGCTATCTGATCGGCTTCGGTCTCTCCGTCGTCCTCACCGCGGTGCCGTTCTGGCTGGTGATGACCGGCGCCATCGCCGACAAGCAGGTCACCGCGCTGATCGTGCTGGTGCTCGCCGCGGTGCAGATCGTCGTGCACATGGTGTACTTCCTGCACATGAACACGCGGTCCGAGAACGGCTGGACCATGATGGCGATGATCTTCACCGTGATCATGGTGGTGATCGCGCTGACCGGCTCGCTGTGGGTCATGCATCATCTCAATGTCAACATGATGCCGCTGCACGACATGAGCCAGATGCCGTGATCATGCGGTCTGCCAGACCATCGCTTGTGCTGCTCACGCTCGGCATGCTGGGCGTGGTGCTGCTGAGTGCGCTCGGTATCTGGCAGGTCGAGCGCCGGACCTGGAAGCTGGCGCTGATCGAGCGGGTCGAGCAGCGCATGCATGCGGCGCCGGTCGCGCCGCCGCCCCCATCGTCATGGCCGGCGGTCACGGCCGCGAGCGATGAATACCGCCGCGTCACCCTACGCGGCACGTTCCTCAACGCCGACGAAACGCTGGTGCAGGCCGTCACGGCCGAAGGTCCCGGCTTCTGGGTACTGACCCCGCTGCAAGCCGCCGACGGAACCACCGTGCTGGTCAACCGCGGCTTTGTTCCCGCTGATAAGCGCGATCCCGCGACACGGCGCGATGGCGAGCCGCAGGGCGCCGTCAGCGTCACCGGACTGCTGCGGATGTCGGAGCCGAAGGGCGGCTTCCTGCGCAGCAACGATGCTTCGGCCGGCCGCTGGTATTCCCGCGACGTTGCCGCCATCGCCGCCGCGCACGGACTGTCGCATGTAGCCCCCTTCTTCATCGACGCCGATGCGACGCCAAATCCGGGCGGCTACCCAATCGGCGGGCTCACTATCGTGCGGTTTCCGAACAACCACCTGATTTACGCGCTGACATGGTTCGCACTGGCCCTTATGCTGGCGGGCGCGCTCCTGCGCGTCATCAGCGGCAGGAGCCGCGCCGGCGCCTCCGATCCAAGGTGGGGTTCACGGCGCGCCGCCGTGCGCCGCTTGATCGGCGCAGCCCGCAATCTGTCTCGCGACACAGGCCCAGATGCTCGAGCGCACATCGGATCTGCATGACGACAAGGCCGCGACCGGCGCGGCGGTAACGCCGTCCGCCGCGGGCGCGGCCGCCGGCATGCCGTTCGACCTCGCAGCGCCCGCCGACATCGCGACCAATCGCAAGAACATGGCCCTCCTGGTCCAGCTGCGCTGGATCGCCGTGATCGGCCAGATCGCCACCATCGGCTTCGTGCAGTTCTGGATGGGCGTCGCGCTGCCGCTGCTGCCCTTGGCGGCCGTGATCTCCGGGCTGGTGGCGCTCAATGTCGTCAGCCTGCTGTGGCTGCGCTACCGCGCCGACATCAACAATCGCGAGCTGCTGGTCGCGCTGGCGCTCGACGTCGCGGCGCTGACCGCCCTGCTCTATCTCAGCGGCGGCGCCACCAACCCGTTCACCTCGCTCTATCTGCTGCAGGTGACGCTTGGCGCGGTGCTGCTCGACGCGCCCTCGACCTGGTCGCTGGTGGCGCTGGTCTGCATGAACTTCGCCTGGCTGACCAGCTATTACCGGCCGCTGGAGCTGCCGCAGCAAGGCTTCGCCGATGCCTTCAACCTCTATATCGCCGGCACCTTCATCGGCCTCGTGCTCGATGCCGTGCTGCTCGTGGTGTTCATGACCCGGATCAACCGCAATCTGCGCGATCGCGACCTGCGCCTCGCGGCGCTGCGCCAGCACGCCGCCGAGCAGGATCACATCGTCCGGATCGGCCTCCTGGCCTCCGGCGCCGCGCATGAGCTCGGCACGCCGCTCGCCTCGCTCTCGGTCATCCTCGGCGACTGGCGCCGGATGCCCGCGCTCGCCTCCGACCCTGAAATGTCGCAGGACCTCGGCGAGATGGAGATCTCGGTGCAGCGCTGCAAGTCGATCGTGACGGGCATCCTGCTCTCGGCGGGCGAAGCCCGCGGCGAAGGCTCCTCGCCGACCACGGTCACGGCGTTCCTGACGGCATTGGTGGAGGAATGGCGGACGACGCGGCCGTCGGCCACGCTGTATTTCCGCAACGCCTTCGGCGCTGATCTCGCGATCGTATCCGACATCGCGCTCAAGCAGG
Organism: Bradyrhizobium sp. USDA 4503; assembly: GCF_054055815.1. Taxonomy (NCBI): domain Bacteria; kingdom Pseudomonadati; phylum Pseudomonadota; class Alphaproteobacteria; order Hyphomicrobiales; family Nitrobacteraceae; genus Bradyrhizobium; species Bradyrhizobium sp. USDA 4503. The sequence continues at coordinate 6,248,923 of NZ_JBSRXS010000001.1, read as the reverse complement.
CGATCTTCAACGTGCTCGACAACGCCGCCGAGGTGTCGCGCGACTGGATCGAGCTGACCGCCGAGCGCAATGCCGACACGCTGGTGCTGTCGGTGACCGATCGCGGCCCGGGCTTCTCGCGCGAGATGCTGGCGCATATCGGCAAGCCGTATCAATCGACCAAGGGCAGCCCCGGCAGCGGCCTCGGCCTGTTCCTGGTGGTCAACGTGGTGCGCAAGCTGGGCGGCCTGGTGACGGCGCGCAACCGGCCGGACATCGGCGCCGCGGTCAGGCTCGAGCTGCCGCTCTCGACGCTCGCGATCGGAGACCATCTTGACGGATGAACGCCAGCTCCTGATCGTCGAGGACGATGCGGGTTTCGCCCGCACATTGAAGCGCTCGTTCGAGCGCCGCGGCTATGATGTGGCGGTGTCGGCCTCGCTCGACGAGGTCCGCCAGCTGCTCGAGCAGCAATCGCCCGGCTATGCGGTGGTCGACCTGAAGCTCGCCGGCGGTGCATCGGGCCTTGCCTGCGTCGAGGCGTTGCACACGCATGATCCTGAGATGCTGATCGTCGTGCTGACCGGCTTTGCCAGCATCGCGACGGCGGTCGAGGCGATCAAGCTCGGCGCCTGCCACTATCTGGCCAAGCCGTCAAACACCGACGACATCGAGGCCGCGTTCCTTAAAGCGCAGGGCAATGCCGCCATCGAGGTCGGTGCGCGGCCGACGTCGATCAAGACGCTGGAATGGGAGCGCATCCACCAGACCCTGATGGAGACCGACTTCAACATCTCGGAAGCCGCCCGCCGACTCGGCATGCACCGCCGGACATTGGCGCGCAAGCTCGAGAAGCAGCGGGTGAAGTAGGCGATAGAGGCGGATGACGCCGACGACATCCGCGCATGCGCGCCTGCCTCTTGCTTTGTCACGACATCGCGGCAACATCCGCCGCAGTGTCAATGTACTCCTGAAAGCGGACCGCCTTCCCGTCACGGTACTTGAAAACGTGGGCCCATTCGTTCGTTACAGTCTTGCCTGTTTTCTTTGCCCGCGCCGTGAGTGTACCCAGGACCACGACGGTGTCGCCCTGCTCAATCATCTCACGCGGCGCGAACTCGCTGAATTCCAGATTCTCGCCAACCTGGACGAAGAAGTTTGCAATCTGCTGCTTTCCCTTGAAGGTCCCGGCCCAAGGCAGTTTGTCCTGGGGACCCGGGGTTATCCACGTGCAGTCGTCATCGATCAGATCCCTCATGAGCGTCGGAATGTCACCACGTTGAAAGGCCTCATAACCCTTCCTGGTTGCCTCAACATTGGATGTCATCGAATTTCTCCTCGCTGCAAATTGATGGGGTCAGTTTAATGTCGATCAAATAACGGCAGGGCGGTCAGCATAGCACGCCGCGCTCCGGTTGCCGTCGTCATCCATGAAGCAAGACAAGACGATACTGGTCAGGATCGTTTACGTAGCTTCGAGCGTCATTGCGGCTCGCTTCGCTGCCAGTGTAAAGCGACGGCATGAGTAATGCCGACAAGCTCTTCCAACCCGACCCTGACAATGCCGACCATGCGGCCATGATCGCGGCGGCGATCCGCTGCATCGACGATTTCACCGACCGCTTCAACGCTCGCGATCTCGCCGGCATGGACGCGCTGCTGCACTTCCCGCACGTCATCCTATCCGGCGAGCAGCTCGTGATCTGGGATGGCCCGGGCCAGCTGCCGCCGTCGTTCTTCAACGATCTGGCGCGCACCACGGGATGGACGAAGAGCACCTATCAGCGCAAGGAGCCGGTGCTGGTCGGGCCGCGCAAGGTGCATCTGCTGGTCGAATACAGCCGCGACCGCGCCGACGGATCGATTGCCAGCCGTCACCGCAATCTATGGATCGTGACCTCCGAGAACCGCCGCTGGGGCATCAAGCAGCGCTCGTATTGAGCACGCGGCGCGGCAGCATCAACGGCGTAGCCGACGGGCTACCGCCGAGCCAGGAAGACCCCCAGCAAGAATGCAACGGCAAGCGATTGAAGCGGAGCCGCCCTGGTCGCTTCACTCAAGTGATGCAGCCACCGATCTTGTTGCGGCAAAGGTTCGAATACGCCGCGCTCAGCCATCTGACGGATCGCCTCTGACGCCTGCTCTATGCGTTGTTCAGGACTGGCAGTTGAAGCAATGGAGTTTTCGTTAGCCATCAGACGAACGGGCCTTCTGTATCAGCACTAACGTCCCTCGATTGCGGACTGTTCCTCGGCTCCTTCACTAAAGCGATGCGCTCAGTCATTCATGAAGAAATTCGCGAACGGACGCGGCGGGGAGTCATCGTCTTCAGACGCCATGATCGGCACTTCGTGGCGTCGCGCCTGCTCCAAGAGCACCGGAGCTTCGCGGCGTTGCTCGCCTTGTTCGATGCGCCGCTGTTGACGCCTCGCCTGCTCGGTCGCGACGCGCTTCGCCTTGCGTTCGGCGTAGCGCTTACGCCGCTCCTTTTCTGCAATGTCAGATTTTCTCGTGTCCACCACGTCCGCCTGCTTCTCGACAGGCGCTTGTACGTCCTTGACCGGCTCCAGTGGCGGCTGCGGCGGTGAGGCTGCGTCTGGCGTGGCGGGCTCTCGTTGGGTGGCAGGCTGCGGTGGCTGCGCAGCTTCTGCCGTGGATGGCAGGATAACGCGCGCTGGTTCCGCGGGCGCTGGCGAAGAGACGCGCGCGGGGGCGCCGGCAGAATCCTTAAGCGCCGAATTCGCCATGAACAGTCCACCACCGAACCCTGCGCCTAGGATAATAAAAGTTGTTCCAACGCCTGCGAAAAAAATGCCTGCCTTTGATGTCATGGTCCGCTCTCCTCATTGGCGAGCGAACGCGCGAAAGTTACCGGCGTTCCGTTTCGGGATAAGTCGGCAACGTGTGCCGCTGGTCCAAGAGTCCAGCGGCGCGGACAGTTTGGAATATCGATCTGCCCGGGCGAAGATCGCGGTCGGGGGCTGCAACTTGCGGAGAGCCTGCACCCTCACCCGGATTGCATTTGCCATGCAATCCGACCTCTCCCACAAGGGGAGAGGTAAGCGTGCCCCACGGACACGCCGCCAAAGCAAAAAGCCCGGTCTTGCGACCGGGCTTTTGTTTTCAATCCGTCGAACCCTTTCAGGCGGCTTCGTCCTCGACGGCGGTATCGTCGCCATCGGTATCGGCATCCTCGCCGTCGGCATCACCCTCGCCTTCACCCTCGGCTTCTGCCTTGGCGCCGCGGCGCGGGCTCTTGGCGAGCTGGCCTTCGATCTCCTTGATCGCCTCGGTCTCGGTCGAGTGCTGCACGACCGCGATCTCGCGCGACAGGCGGTCGAGCGCCGCTTCATAGAGCTGGCGTTCGCTATAGGACTGCTCGGGCTGCGATTCCGAACGATAGAGGTCGCGGACCACCTCGGCGATCGCGACGATGTCGCCCGAGTTGATCTTCGCTTCATATTCCTGGGCGCGGCGCGACCACATGGTGCGCTTGACGCGGGCACGGCCCTTCAGCGTCTCCAGCGCCTTCTTGACCAGCGCCGGCTCCGACAGCTTGCGCATGCCGACATTGGCGACCTTCGCCGTCGGGACGCGGAGCGTCATCTTGTCCTTCATGAAATTGATCACGAACAGCTCGAGCTTGGCGCCCGCGATCTCCTGCTCCTCGATCGCCAGGATCTGGCCGACGCCGTGAGCGGGATAGACCACGAATTCATTGGCCTTGAAGCCCTGACGCTGCGTCACGACCTTCTTCGGCTCCTCGATGCGCGGCGCGGCGGCCGGCTTGGCGGCAGCCTTCGGAGCAGCGGCGGGGACGGCAGCCTTCGGGGCGGCCGGCTTCGGCGCAGCAGCCGTCTTGGTCGCGGCAGGCTTGGGGGCGGCCTTGGCAGCAGCGGGCTTCGCAGCTGCCGCTTTCGCGGCAGTCTTGGCAGTCTTTTCTGGCATCACGCTTCTTTTGTTCTTTGAGGACTTTGCAGCCGCCGCCTTCTTGGCCCCCTTCACGGACGCCTTGGCACGGCCCTTGGTTGCGCTGCGAGCAACGACAGCGGCTTTTTTCGTCGTCTTTGAAGCACTCTTTTTACGCGTTTTCTGTGACACAGCCTGCGCGCGGAAACTGCCACGCCCCTGTTCGAGTTTGCGGGAACCTCGAAGCCACAAGGTACGCATGGCAGGGGGTTCTTGGCCTGTAATGTGTCAGATATAGCACATTTTCCGCAAAAATCAATGGTTTACGCCCGATTCCGGGCATAACAGGGGCCGTTCAGGTCATATGTCCGTCATTAGGGTTAAATGGGCGGCCGAACGGAGGGCCGCGGCGGACCAGAGTCCGACCTTACCACGGTATTCCCTGGCGAATCAGTCGCCGCTGCCGGGATTCGGAGAAAAATATTTATCGAACTTGCCTTCCTTGCCTTCCCACTCCTTGGCGTCTTCCGGCGAGTCCTTCTTCTGGGTGATGTTCGGCCAGCTCTTGGCGTAGTCGCGGTTGACCTCGAGCCACTTTTCCAGGCCCGGCTCGGTGTCCGGCTTGATGGCGTCCGCCGGGCATTCCGGCTCGCACACGCCGCAATCGATGCATTCGTCGGGATGGATGACCAGCATGTTCTCGCCCTCGTAGAAGCAATCGACGGGGCAGACCTCGACGCAGTCGGTATATTTGCACTTGATGCAGGCTTCAGTGACGACGTAGGTCATCCAAAACTCCGGAACGATCGATTTTTCTGGGGTTGCGTAGCGCAGGAATACCGGGGCCGCAAGGGAAGCGGCCCTCGAAAAACGCCCGTATTCTCACGCTCCTGCCACCCAAATTTAGATAGCAAGCGCTAGATAACTACTCCTTACCGGCCTGCAAATTGCCGGCCTGCAAATCCTCGTACAGCACCCGCGCCGAACTGGCATCGCCGCGCCGCTCGGCAAAGCCGATGACCTTGAGCACGCGGACGCTGTTGTCGAGCGCGACGGTGACGACATCACCCGCCTTCACCGCATGGCCCGGCGATTTCTCACGCGCGCCGTTGATCCGGACATGACCCGATACGACGAGTTCAGCGGCGCTGGTGCGGGCCTTCACCAGGCGCGCATGCCACAGCCATTTGTCGAGGCGCTGTCGATCCAAACTAGACCAAGCGTTAAACCAAGGGTTGGACTATTCCTTCCGGCCTGCGAGCTGCTCTTTCAGGGCAGCGAGCTTGGCGAATGGCGAATTCGGATCGATCGGCCGGTCGCGCTCGCGCGGCGCGCTCGAGGCGTAGGGCCGATGCGACGGGCCGCCCTCGCGCTTGTCGCGGCCGCCCTTGCCGAAATCGCGGCCGCCGCGGTCACGATCGCCGCGCTCGCCCTTGCGCTCGCCGCCAAACTTGTTGTCGCGGCGACGCTCATTGTCGCGATCGCGACCCTTGCCTTCGAAGCGCTCGCGGCGCTGGCCCTTGTCGTCCCTGTTGTCGCGGGCCTGCGCGCCCTCGGCGGGCGCCGCAGCCGGATCCGCGGGCGCACCCGGGCGCGGCGCGCGGAAATCCTGGTGACGGCGCGGACGGCGATGCTGCTCGCGCTTGCCGTCGCTCTCACCGCCGCCTTCGGCGGCCTGCGCGCCCTCGGCGGGCTTGCCCTGGTGACGGCCGCGGTTGCGATCGTGGCCGCGATGATGCGGACGGCGCTCGTCGGATCGGCCACCGGGACGCCAGACTTCGACCAGCTGCGGCTCGGCCGGCGTCTCCGCGGCGGCGACAGCGGCTTCAGCCTGTGCTGCCTCGGCACTCGCGGTCTCCGCGGCTGCGTCTGTGGCGGTCTCGGAGGGTGTCTCTGCAGTGGCTTCCACGGCAGGCGCGGGCTCGGATACCGCTTCCGAAGCGGGCGCCTCAGCAGCGGGCTCTTCGGCGACAGCGGCGGGCTCCGCGGCAACTTCTGCCACGGGCTCGGGCTTGGTCTCGACGACGACCGGCGTCGCCTCGCTGGACACCACCTCGGCAAAGCCGACATCGGGCAGCAGCGCGGCCGACGGTGCGGGATCGCCCGACACTGGCTGATCCGTGGCGGCCTCCGGCGCTTCGGCCACAACCTCGGCGGTGGCACCGACCGGCGCATCCACGGCGGCGTCAGAGGTCGCCTCGACCGGCAGCGTCTCGGTGGTCTCGGCGACGGCCTCCGTGGCCTCGGCGACGGCCTCCGTGGCCTCGGCCGGCGCGGCCTCGACGGGCTTCGGCGGCAGCGGCGGACGGCGGTCCATGCGGTAGCCGAGCGCGCGCAGGATCGAGGCAAAATCCTCGCCCGCGGAGCCGGTCAGCGAGGTCATCGCCTGCGTCACGACAAAGCCGCGGCCGTCGAACGCACCGGCGGGTTTTTCGCCCGGCGACGTCTCACGCCAGGCCAGAGCGGGGCGGATCAGGTCGGCGAGCCGCTCCAGGATGTCGACGCGCACCGCGCGCTCGCCGCACTGGCGATAGCCGAGTACGCGATAGGCATCGCGCGGCAACGCCTTGTCGACCGGGAACGAGGTGCGGCCGCTGGAGGCGAGATGCTGCACATTCGACAATGCCGCCATGTCGGCATTGCTCTGCTTCTCGGCCCACAGCAGCGAGGCCAGCGAGCGCGCCGCGGGCTTCAAGAGCTGCGGGAAATAGATGTGGTAGGCGCCGAACCGCACGCCGTATTTGCGCAGGGCCGCGCGCGAGGGCTGGTCGAGATCCTTCATCTCGGCCGCGATCTTGCTGCGCTCGAGCACGCCGAGCGCCTCGACCAGCTGGAACGCGATGCCGCGGGCGATGCCCTGCAGGTCCTCGGCCTTGGACAGTTCGAACAGCGGCCCGAGCAGCTTTTCGATATGCGTCTTGAGCCAGAGGTCGAGCCGGGTCTGCACCGCTTCGCGCGAGGCGCCGGTCAGCCGCTCGTCGGAGATGATGCGCAGCCGCGGATGCAGCGCGTCCTCGGCGGCCACCAGCTTGGCCACCGCATCGCCGGTCCAGCGGATGGTGCCGTCGGAGGTCAGCACGAACTGCTCGTCAGGGGCGGCGCCCAGTTTCTCGGCACGCGCATCGATCTCGCGCGCCAGCACCTGCTGGGCGGCGGCTTGCAGCGCCTTGGCGTCGCTGCCGGCCTCGGCCGCATCAGGTGCGAAGGTGAAACCATCGAGCCGGCCGATCACGTGGCCTTCCACGATCACTTCACCGGTCTTGCCAATTTCCGTATTCAAAACTGAGTTCTCCCGCAGGCGGCGCATCAATACACTGGTCCGCCTGTCAACGAAACGCTCCGTGAGCCGTTCATGCAGCGCATCGGATAATTTATTTTCGAGCTCGCGCGTGATCCCCTGCCAGTGGTCCGGGTCGTAGAGCCAGTCCGGCCGGTTGGCAACAAAGGTCCAGGTCCTGATCTGCGCGATCCGGCCCGATAGCGTGTCGATATCGCCGTCGGTCCGGTTGGCCTGGTCGACCTGGGCGGCAAACCATGCGTCAGGGATACGCCCCTTTTGCATCAGGAAGCCATACAGCGTGGTCACGAGTTCGGCATGGGCGGCCGGCGACAGCTTTCGGTAGTCCGGAACCTGGCAGGCCTCCCACAGCCGCTCCACCGCTTTGGCCCCATGCGCCCATTCGCGCACCTCGGCGTCGCGCGCGACGTGCTCGAGCACGCGCAGATCCTCGGCTACCGGGGCCCGCGTCAGTGCCTCATGATTGGGCGATAGCGCGAGCGACACCTGCAACGCGCCGAGCGAGGCGAAGTCCAACTTCGCGTTGCGCCATTGCAGCACCTTGACGGCATCGAAGGTGTGGTTCTGCAGCGCGTTGACGAGCTCCGGCTCGAACGGCGCGCAGCGCCCGGTGGTGCCGAAGGTGCCGTTACGCGTCGCGCGCCCGGCGCGGCCCGCGATCTGCGCGAATTCGGCCGGCGTCAGGCGGCGGAACTGATAGCCGTCATACTTGCGGTCGGAGGCGAAGGCGACGTGATCGACGTCGAGATTGAGCCCCATGCCGACCGCGTCGGTGGCGACGAGATAATCTACGTCGCCGTTCTGGAACATCGCGACCTGGGCATTGCGCGTGCGTGGCGAGAGCGAGCCCAGCACCACGGCCGCGCCGCCATGCTGGCGGCGGATCAATTCGGCGATCGCGTAGACTTCGTCGGCGGAGAACGCGACGATTGCCGTTCTGCGCGGCTGCCGCGTGATCTTGCGGTCGCCGGCGAATTCGAGCTGAGACAGCCGCGGCCGCGTAATGATGGAAGCGCCCGGCAACAGCCGCTCGATCATCGGCCGCATGGTCGCCGCGCCCAGCAGCAGCGTCTCGTCGCGGCCGCGGCGGTTGAGGATGCGATCGGTGAACACATGCCCGCGCTCGAGATCGGCCGCGATCTGGATCTCGTCGACCGCGAGAAAGGACACATCGAGATCGCGCGGCATCGCTTCCACGGTCGAGACCCAGAAGCGCGGCGCCTTCGGCTTGATCTTCTCCTCGCCCGTGACCAGCGCGACGTTATCGATGCCGGCACGATCCGCGATCTTGTTGTAGACCTCGCGCGCCAGCAGCCGCAGCGGCAGCCCGATCAGGCCCGACGAATGCGCCAGCATGCGCTCGATGGCCAGATGCGTCTTGCCGGTGTTGGTCGGCCCGAGCACCGCGGTGACGCCTGCACCGGGCACGCGGTCATTTCCGAACGAAGTTGAGAAAACCATATTTTGCAGGTGTTTCTTGAATTGTTGGGGCGCTCTCTGATCCGTCATCCCCGGTACAACGGCGAATTCGCCGTTGTACCTATGAGCAGCGCGTCAGCGCGTCTCGAAGGATGCACGGCCGAGATCGACCCGTTTGCGGCGATCTTGATGAGACAGCAGGGCCGTCGCCCTTCGAGAGGGCCGCTGCACGGCCTCCTCAGGGTGACGGTGAGGGATTGACGCTCTGGTCTTCACTCCTTCACGCGTCCTTTTCACAAAATCTGTCTCACAATGCGACGCCTACCTTAAGCTCTGGAACGACTCTAGAACGAATCGCGGCCGAATCGCTGACTCGATTCCGGGCTCGAAACGTTCACCGCAACATCTCGGGCAGGCTGACGGCGGCGGCACTAGATCAAGTTTGAAGGGGCTCCACAAGCACAGGATATGCGGACTGAATTCCTTAAGTTCCAGGGGTGGCCGAGTCGAATCAGAAGCGGACAAGAGTCAACTGGATTCCGGTGACATTTGTTGCTGGTCCGCGCCTACCTCTGTCTGTCATTCCGGGGCGCGCGTAGCGCGAACCCGGAATCTCGAGATTCCGGGTTCGCGCTACGCGCGCCCCGGAATGACGGTGCGACTTACTGCGTCTTCGCCACGCGCGGCGGCGCGGCTGTGGTGACGAACGAGGTGGCTTCCAGCATGGCCTGGCCGAGCGGGGTCGGGATCGTCATGCGGAACGGCACCAGCAGGCGGGTGCCGGCGATCGGCACGAAGGCGATCTCGATGTTGCGCTGGGCGGCGAGATATTTGATCACCGGGCGATCCGGGATGTAGCCCGAGATCGGCACGAAATAGAGCGCGCAGACCAGCGCCGGGCCGTGATAGCCGCGCTCGGCCTTGACGATCTCGACCCGCTTGAAATCGAGCTTGAGGTCGTAGCGCATGCGGCCGTCGAAGATGCCGGCGCCGCTGCGGCAGATGTCCGGGCTCATCAATTCGGCATTGCCGGGCGCGCGCAGGAACGAGCCGGTCATCGGATCGAACACGTTCTTCTTCTGCGCATCGGTCACCGGCAGCCGGTCGGGATCGACCGGCGGCTCCGGCTCGATCGTGGATTCCTTGATGCCACCATTGGCCAGCACCATCCGGATCGTCTCCGACTTCTTCGAGGTGGTGGTGGTCGCGGTGTAGGAGGTGGCGGCCAGCGCGCCGTTGACGACGCGGCCCTGCGAGGCGCCCGCGCCAGAGCCGCCGGAAAACGCCTTCAGGAGGCCTGCGGTGCCGCCCTGGGCCGAGGCCGAGAAGCTGTCGTCGCCGATTTCGATGGTCCAAGTGCCCTTGCCGACCGGGATACCGGCCAGGGTCGCCTCATACTGGGCGTCGAGCCGCCCCTGCGCGCTGGCGCGCTCGGCGCAGAACAGCAGCAATGCGCCCGCGCACAGGCCGAGCAGCCGGCCGAGCGGGGGCAAAATGGCAATGGCGGTGGTCACTTAACCTACCTGACGGTCCTGCTATCGGCGCTCTATCCGTTGTCCATTTCGGCGTTCAATTCGGCCGGACAACAAGGCGCATCTTGTATGGAACCTAGACTTGCAGCCGAATACGCCCTTTATATGGTTGCCATATCCGCCGTTAAGTGGCTGGAAGACCTTATGAACCGGCATTTCCGGCGCCCCGCATGCGGCGATATAATCTTGACGCTCGGGTATTCTCCCCCTATACACCCGCGGTTCCTGGAAAATGGACGCGAATTCAAAACCCCCGCGCGGGCCGTGTGATTGCACGCCTGGCAGAGAGGCGGGGATGCAATAAGGATTTTGTAAGATGTCCCGGCGCTGCGAACTGACGGCCAAGGGCCCCCAGACGGGCCACAAGGTGAGCCACTCGAACATCAAGACCAAGCGGCGCTTCCTGCCGAACCTGGCCAACATCACCTTCATCTCCGAAGCGCTCGGCCGCAACGTGCGCCTGCGCGTCTCGACCAATGCGCTGAAGAGCGTCGACCACAATGGCGGCCTCGACGCCTATCTGCTCAAGGCCAAGGCCGACGTGCTCTCGCCCCGCGCCCTCGACCTGAAGCGCGCGATCGAGAAGAAGGTCGGCAAGCCGGCGCTGGTGAAGAAGGCGAGCTGAGCGAGACGCGAGAGCGGAATTCGCGGAGAGAGTTTTGAACGGCCGGGTCGGATGACCCGGCCGTCTTGTTTTTTAGATGGTAGGCTGAACGACTGTAACCAGCGACCGCTCAAAATCAGAGAAGTCGGTCAGTTGATTGACGTCAACGGCTCTCAAGTCCTGCAGCGCTCTATCAAGGTCATATTGATCGAGGTAGGGGATCAGCTTTCGCGCAATCTGATTGGGAATTCCGTACTCGTCTAAGGCAGCTATCGGTGCGGGCAAGAATAGATGCTCTGTAGCCTCGGCATAAACGGTATAGTCCGGGGAAGACAGCTCAAGACGATCTGCGACCTCGGACACGATACGATGAAGAACCATAAGATCGCGTGGGAACTGAAACGTAGCGATGTTACGGACGATTTTGAGCGCATTGTCGATTCGACTGACACTGACTGGCCAGGCAGCACGCCAACCGCAATCTCTCGAAGATAACCAGACAAGCCCCGCGACATCCCCAACGCATTAAGATGCCAAGCAAGCCCTTTGCCTGACTTGATATCAAGGTCCTTCAGTCTCGGTCCGGAGAGGTCTGCGACTATTAAATCGCAAACGGCTACTAATTGATCCCGCTGCGGGAACCCCCTCCAGAGCAGAAGCGCGTCACCTTGAACGAGTCTATCGTGGACGGCCCGCGCGATCCTGTTTTGCGTGTCCGGCAAGACCGAACCATTCGCCCGCAAAGTATCCGCAGACAAGAAACTACTTTCGATCGCATCGTTTACGCGCTCCCTTGAGCGCTCTGAGAGTTCGCTCTCAAGCTCGATCGCTGATCCCAAACGGCGTTCAATGTCCAATATGCAAGGTCATGGAGTGCAGCCGAAAGAGTTTTTGGATGCCGCTTCTTCAGACTCGTCGCCAAACGAGCAATTTCGCCGTTGGGATCGCGCACATCAATCGGATCAAGCAAGGCGCGTAGCGACGCGTTTACGGATCGCCGTGTTACAATTCTGAATCGGGCTCCTGGACCGTGCTTATCTGCAAGCAACGACTTCTCGATCAACGAGGTCGGTGCATTCTTGTTTGCTCGGCTCGCGATTTCAGTTGCAGTCCAATTCTTGTCCCGATCGGTTGTCTTTACCTGGACGTATTCGGGGAATTCGCGTCCCTCAAACCGAAGTATGCGGGTGATATCGTCGCTCGTCTCGCATTCGACCTGCACGATTCGTGGATCGCCGATCATTTCGAGGACAAACGACGCAGCTACATGATCTTGATACTTAAATCCAATTCGTGCGGCGACGCCGCCGGCGTCTGAAATGTCGTCCACAATTCACCCTGTACGCAGTTCAACGAACTCAGGTCCCAAACGACTTCTGCAATCAAGCGTTGAAAACGATTCTCCGCAAGAATTTAGTCGAATGCCCTGGGCAGCTTCTTCGCGCGCAGAAGATAAAATTCATCAAATATTTTCAATGCGATACAGCCCCACCCAGTCAATTCAAGGAAAATGCTCCTACTCATTGGCTCCAAATCGCGAGTACAAGCAACGCGTGCCTCCCCCGCTGAGGGACGTATCGCGATCGTGACGGACTGGGTGCGGGATGCGGTGGACGCGGGAGGCGCGCGAGACGAGCGCGCCGAATCGCGGACGGTGAAAGCGTGTGGTCCTGACGCCTCGGTGAAAGGTGTCCCCCGCGAGATGCGAAAGCGTCTTGCGAAGGCGGCGACAATCAAACCCTGTCTCGCCGGAGGTGAATCGATCTGACCGTTGCACGCGGCGTGCGATGGCGAGGTGGATTTTTCTTTGTACGATTACGCGTGAAGTAAAATCATCCATCATATCGCACGAGGAGAGATGGATTTCTTCGTCGCTGCGCTCTTCGCAATGACGGCGTTCGCGAAGGTTCGATGACAGCTGCCGCCAATGACAGCGGTGTCATCGCTGGCCACACTGCGAATCTCTGCTGACGCGCTCTAGGCGAGTGAAGAAAGACTTAACGCACGCGCCTTAACCAACGAAGAAACCCTATAAACAAAGGCAAAGCGGGCCTCTCGCGTGGCCGTTAATCACAACATCACTGCGCATCATCACGAGCGCATGAGGCGCATGCAAAACGCCACGATCTCTTCCAGATATTAGTGTGCAAACAAGCCGTCCGACACGATTGCGATTCGACGCAGGCCAAGCCCGTATCGTCTCGAACACCGTGAGGGACATCACGGCCGGCACAACTGATTGTGAGGCGTGCGCCGCACTCTTGGGAAGAAGCCTGGCCGTTCTTACATCACGTCCGAAGAACGACCCCGATAAAGGAATTCGTCAATGCAAGTTCGCGCAGCCGATCCGCGCGGAAGACTGGTGCCTGCGATTGCAACCGCCGCCGTGGCGGTGCTCGCGACGGCCGCCCTCGTCATCCTCGAATTCAACCCGCCCCGCAATGTGCAGGCCGCGGCCGAGCCCGGCATGATCACCTCCGCCGCCGCCAGCAGAGCCGGCGCTACCGTGCTGCCGACCGATCCGGTCACGACCGGCAGCGTGCGGTATCGTTAAGGACTCCGCTCTCTCATCACGTCGTCCCGGCGAAGGCCGGGACCCATTACCCCGGCTGTTTATTGGTTATAAGGCTGGGGCAACATTCCATGTAACGGCAAACATTAGTGGTTATGGGTCCCGGCCTTCGCCGGGACGACGGTAATCATCACCTCCCCCGCCCGCATTTTCGCATCCCTGCCCCGGCGTCTCACCACAAGCCCAACGTGCGGCCGCTCACGTAAGCTCTCCCTCGCTAACAAAACAAAAAAGCCACAGGGAGGCTCACGATGATCTGGAAGGCCGTCACGGCAGCCGTCGCGCTTGCGCTCGCGACGCAGGTACACGCCGCCGAGAAGAAATACGGCACGGGCGCCAGCGACACCGAGATCAAGCTCGGACAGACCTCGCCATTCTCCGGCGCGGCGTCGGCCTACAGCGTGATCGCGAAGACGCAGGCCGCCTACTTTAGGATGATCAACGACCAGGGCGGCGTGAACGGGCGCAAGATCAACCTGATCACGCTCGACGACGGCTACTCGCCGCCGAAGACGGTGGAGCAGACGCGCAAGCTGGTGGAGCAGGAGGAGGTCGCCGCGATCCTCAATCCGCTGGGCACGCCGACGGGCCTGGCCGTGCGCAAATATCTCAATGACAAGAAAGTGCCGCAGCTGTTCGTTGGCGCCGGCGCCACGCTGTGGGGCGACTACGCGCATTATCCGTGGACGATCGGCTTCCAGCCGTCGTACCAGGCCGAGACCGCGGTCTACGCAAAGTATGTGCTGACCAACAAGCCGGACGCCAAGATCGCGCTGTTCTACCAGAACGACGACGCCGGCAAGGATTACGGCAACGGCTTCAAGAAGGGACTGGGGCCGGAGAACACCGCCAAGATGGTGGTGGCGGAGACGACCTATGAATCGACCGATCCGACGGTCGACAGCCAGATCGTGAAGCTGAAATCCTCCGGCGCCAACGTGCTGTTCATGCACGCGATCCCCAAGCAGGCGGCGCAGGCGATCAAGAAGATCGGCGAGATCGGCTGGAAGCCGGATTTGTTCTTCCTCGCGGCGACCTCGACCTCGGTGTCCTCGGTGCTGAAGCCGGCCGGCTTCGACTATTCCAGGGACATCATCTCGTCCTACTCGCTGAAGGATCCGAACGATCCGCAGTGGAAGGACGATAAGGACGTGATCGCCTGGCAGGACTTCATGAAGAAGTATTTTCCGGACGGCAATCTGCAGGACCAGCTGATCGTCTACGGCTATGTGGTGGCGGAGGCGACGGTGCAGGTCTTGAAGCAATGCGGCGACGACCTCACCCATGAGAACATCATGAGGCAGGCCGCCAATCTCGACATCGCGCTGCCGATGTTCCTGCCCGGCATCAAGGTGAAGACCTCGCCGACCGACTACTTCCCGGTCGAGGCGATGCGGCTGCAGAAGTTCAACGGCGAGACCTGGCAGCTGTTCGGCGACACGATCGGAAATGATTGAGGGGGTTGTTGAACGCAAATCCATCCACATCGTCGTCCCGGCGAAGGCCGGGACCCATTACCCCGACTGGATGGCGTGGCGCGACGCTGGAGCCGCAGCCCGCTCCTGCAACAGGCTGCGGTGGTTATGGGTCCCGGCCTTCGCCGGGACGACGAGGAGGTTAGCTCCCCGTCAACAACGGCGAAATGCCACCTGCCCCCGGGTGCGGGCATACGCATGATCGATTTCGGAATATTGGAAATATACCCCTGAGTTGCCCGACGCGTCAAGTCGCCGGGTCGAACGTGTCAGTAGCTCGTGATCTGTCGCCTGTTTGTAGCTCGTGAAGTGTCGTGTTTTCGGTGCTCCGGAACAAGGGGGGCACGATGAGCACGGCATCCATTCACGAGGGTGTACGACGGATGCGGTTTTCAGATTTGCTGGATCGGACGGAGGCGAAGGAACTGACGCAGGAGGCAGCTTCGGAGGTTCTTGGGATCAGTGTTCGGACGTTTCAACGCTGGGCGGAGCGCTATGAGGCGGAGGGCGACGACGGGCTTGTCGACCGCCGGCTGGGGCGTCGTTCGCCACGGCGGGCGCCGGAGGAGGCGCTGGAACGGATGCTTGCGCTGTACCGGGACAAGTACGCGGACTTCACGGTGAAGCACTTCCACGAGCAGATGCAAAAGCGGCACGACTATGTGCTGGGCTATACGGTGACGAAGCTGGCGCTGCACGCGGCGGGGCTGGTGCGGAAGGCTCCGAAGCGTTCGGCGCACCGCAAGAAGCGGCCGCGGCGGCCGCTTCGGGGCATGCTGCTGCACCAGGACGGATCGCGCCACGTTTGGATCGAAGGCCTGCCCGCGAGGGACCTGATCGTCACGATGGACGATGCGACCAGCGAGATCTACTCGATGGTGCTGGTCGAGGAAGAAGGAACGGCCTCGACCTTCCAGGCCTTGCGCGAAGTGATTGGCGAGCATGGCCTGTTCTGCGCGCTCTACACCGACCGCGGCAGCCATTATTTCCTGACCCCAAAAGCTGGCGAGAAGATCTCGAAGACGCAACAAACCCAGGTGGGACGGGCTTTGTCGCATCTTGGGATCGAGCATATCGCAGCCTATTCGCCGCAGGCGCGCGGGCGCTCCGAGCGGGTGTTCGGCACCTTGCAGGATCGGCTGCCGAAGGAGCTGCGGCTTGCCGGGATCACGACGGTTGAGGCTGCCAACGCGTGGCTGAAGGCGCATTACATCCCCGGGCACAACGCCGCGTTTGCGATCAAGCCCGAACAGGAAGGCACGGCATTCGTGGCCGATCGGCATGAGGCCTGGCGCGAGGCGCTGTGCGTGATCGAGGAGCGAACCGTCGCCAACGACAATACCGTTGCATGGAACGGTCGGCGGCTGCAGTTGCCGCAGAGCCGGCTCAGACCTCACTTCGTCAAGGCTGTGGTGCGGCTCCATGAGTATCCCGATGGCACCGTCAGCGTGTTCCTTGGACCGCATCGGTTGGCGATGTTTAGCGCCAACGGACAGCAGATCAGCCCCGACGCGCCTCAGCCTGGCGGTGTGCTCGGAGCCGTCAAGGACAAGCCCTGGCGGGCGCGCAAGCGCGCGTCCTTGACCGCTCCTGCGCGCGCCGCCGTCGAGAAAGCGCGGGTCGGGACGGAGAAACGGGCTTCAAGTCGAACAAAGAAACTCACCCACAGGGCTAAAACCGCCACAACAGCCGTGGCATGATCAATCAGGGAAAGCCGTCCCCGCCTTCCGGCTCCCCTGCAAATCAGAAACGAAGGCGACAGATCACGAGCTACAAAAACACGACATCTTCACCCGCTACGGACAGTCGCCGGGTCGAACGTCGGCCACCGCCGGCTACTTTGCATGGGGTTGTTTTCGATATTTTGGCAACGCGCCTCCCCCGCAAGCGCCCTCCAGGGGAGGCAAGCGAGGAGTCACACCCCCTTCTCCAGCAACACCCGAAAATCCGCCCGCGCACGCTGCGCCTCGGCGCGTGCGGCCTCCGACGCGTCGCCGAGACCAAAATAGCCGTGAATCAGCCCCTCGCCGGAATGATAGGTCACCGGCACGCCGGCCGCCTGCAACGCCCGCGCGTAGGCATGACCCTCGTCGCGCAGCGGGTCGAACCAGGCGGTGGTGACGACCGCCGGCGCCACACCGGCAAGGCTCTTCGCGCGCAGCGGCGAGACACGCCAGTCGGCGCCCTCGGCCTTGTCGGCGAGATAGTGCCCGCAGAACCACTGCATCGTCGCCCGCGTCAGGAAGTAGCCGTCCGCATTCTCGGCGCGTGACGGAAATTTGGCGTTCTCGGCCGCGTCGGCAAAATTGCCGACCACATCGGTGACGGGATAGACCAGCAATTGCCCGGCGAGCCTGATGCCGGCGTCGCGGCAGGCCAGCGCTGACGTGGCGGCGAGATTGCCGCCGGCGGAATCGCCGGCGACGCCGACGCGGGAAAGGTCGCCGCCGAATTCGTCGATCCGCGCGACCACGTCGCGGATCGCGGCGAACGCATCCTCGAACGCGCCGGGAAAGCGGGTTTCCGGCGGGCGGCGGTAATCGACCGAGATCACGACAGCGCCGGTGTCGATCACGAGGTTGCGGGCCTGGCGATCATGCGTCTCGAGATCGCCGGCGACCCAGCCGCCGCCGTGGAAGAAGATCACGGTCGGCGCCGTGCCACGGCCGTTGCGATAGAGCCGCGCGCCGAGCTTGCCGGCGGCGCCAGCGACCTCGATATCGCGTGCCACGTCGACCGGCGGCGGCGGCACCGCCTTGCGCGCCTCCGCCAGCGCCCGGAGCGAATCGCGACAGCTCTGCGGCGTCATGGTTTCGGGATCGCGCAGCGGCAGCAGCGGGATGATCTTCTCAATGACGGGATCGAGCGGAAGCGGCATGGGAGTCCTTCAGTGCGAGTGCGTGGAGTTCAGGTGAGTTGCTTGGAAAGCGCGCCGGCCTCGATCGCTGCGATCTGCAGCGCGATGAAGCGGCTGTAGATGCGGGCCTGCGAGAACGCGCCGCCGGCGAACCAAAGGCCGGGCTGCGGCGTGCGCGTCCACATGTTGCGCAGCTCCTGGGTCGCCTCGTCGAAGCCCCAGACGCGGCCGACGCGGGCGGCGACGTCCTCGCCGAACAACCTGCCGACCAGATGGTCCGGGCCCTTGTAGCCGGTGGCGAGCACGAACAGCTCGGCGGCGAGCGACGTGCCGTCCTTCAGCGCAAGGCCGGCGGCGGTGATATCGGCGATGTCGGCGGCCTGGATCAGGCGGATTTTGCCGTCGGCGATCAATTCGGAGCAGCCGACATTGAAGTAGTAGCCGCCGCCGCGGGAGCGGAATTTCAGCGGCCAGCCGGTGCCGTCCTCGCCGAACTCGAGCCGGAAGCCGGCGCGCTCCAGCCGCGACAGCAGCGGCGCATCGAGCCGCTTGACCTCGTCAGTGATGATCCTGTGCGCGATCTTCATCACCGGCAGCGGCACGCCGGAATTGAGGATATCGCGCACCTCGATCGGCGGGCCATCGCCGAGATAGGTCTTGTCGTAGAGCTGCGCCGGCTCGACATTGACCACCATGGTCGGGCTGCGCTGCACCATGGTGACGTCGGCGCCGGCGGCGTGCAGCTCCTGGCAGATGTCATGCGCGCTGGTGCCGGTGCCGAACACGACGACCGAACGCCCCGCCCATTCGCGCCCGGCCGCGAACGCGCTGGAGTGCAGCACCTTCCCCTCGAAATTCCCGATGCCGTCGATCCTGGGAATGTTCGGCGTGCCGCTGACGCTGGTCGCGAGCACGATGTGCTTCGGATGCAGCGTACGCGGGCCACAGCTGCGTTGCAGTGTCACCGTCCAGCGTTGCGTCGTATCGTCATAGCGCGCGCCTTCGAACGAGGTCTCGGTCCAGAAGTCGAGCTCCATGATGTCGACATAGCTCTCCAGCCAGTTCGCGATCTTGTCCTTCGGGATGTAGTCCGGAAAGCTCGGCGGGAACGGGAGGTAGCGGAACAGATTGACCGGCGTCTTGTTGTGCAGCTTGAGGCCGCGATAGCGCAGCCGCCAATTGTCGCCGATGCGCCGCTCGCGATCGACGATCAGGGCATCGAGCCCGATCCGCTTGCACTCGACCGCGGCCGCGATGCCGGCATGGCCGCCGCCGACGATCAGCACGTCGGGCTCGCGGTCGGCATAGGCGCGCGAGGCCTGTCGCTGCTCCAGCCAGTCGGGTGCGGCGAAATCGCGCGCGTGGGATTGCTCGGCAGCGCCGTCGGTGCGCGCCTCGCAGATGCGGTTGAAGTCGAGCATCGTGGAGAACGTCCACGCCGCGGAATTTCCGTCAGCATCGTGGAGCAGCCGCACCGCGCCGGTGCCGGGGCCATTCGATGTGTCGAAGGTGAAGACAGCCTCGATCGCCTCGCGTCCGGCCACCACGGCCTGCCGCGGTATCAAGGCACGGTCATCGAGACGAAATCCGCGCGCGCCGACCGCTTCAGCGCGTGCAAGCAGCTCGGCCACGACGCGCTGCCGCCCGCTGAAGGTCGCAAACTGCCAGGAGATGCCGAAGATATTGCGCCAATGGCTCTCCGGCGCAAACAATGCGGATAGAGCCTCCGTGGAGCGGCTCGCGAGCGCCGCATCCAGCGCGCCGATCCATTGCTCGGCGGCAAGTTCAGGCGCGTCCTCCGTGGCCGGGTTCAGTTTGTCCAGCATGATCGTGCTTTCTCGGGAGCAGTTGCCGTCTATCTGACAACATGCTCCCGAAAAGCACAACCATCATGCCAAGCCTCATGCAACGTGTTGCGCCAGCCGCGCCGGCTCGGCCTCGCCCTCATCGCCGGCGGGCTCGACCTGCGGCGCAGGCGCCGCGGCAAGTTCCGCTGCTATTTCCTTGGCCAGCGCAGTGGCGCCGACATAGTCGGTCTTGCCGGTGCCGAGCAGAGGCACCTTGTCGACGACGCGGATATCGGCCGGCACCGCGAGCTCGGAGGCGCCGACGCTCTTGGCCTGGCGCTGCATCGCGGCGCGGTCGGCGTCCTTCTGCGTAGTGAGCAGCACGATGCGTTCGCCCTTGCGCTGATCGGGCAGCGTGACCGCAACCGACATGGCCTGCGGCCAGATCGCGGCCGCGATCGCCTCCACCGCGGACAATGAGACCATCTCGCCGGCGATCTTGGCGAAGCGCTTGGCACGACCCTTGATCGCGATGAAGCCCTGCGCGTCGACCGAGACGATGTCGCCGGTGTCGTGCCAGCCTTCGGGCAGCGGCTCGAGCACGCCGGGATTCTCGGCACGGAGATAGCCGAGCATGACGTTCGGGCCCTTCACCGACAGGCGGCCGCCTTCCTCGATGCCGGGGACCGGATCGAGACGGTACTGCATCAGCGGCGAGATGCGGCCGACGGTGCCCTGGCGATTGGCCATCGGCGTGTTCATCGCCAGCACCGGCGCGGTCTCGGTGACGCCATAGCCCTCGAGGATGCGGATGCCGTAGCGCTCCATGTAGATCTGCCGCGTGCGCTCCTTCACCGCCTCCGCACCGGCGATGACGAGCCGCAGCGTGCGGAAGTCATAGGCATGCGCCGAGCGGGCGTAGCCGGTGAGGAAGGTGTCGGTGCCGAACAGGATCGTCGCGCCGGTCTGGTAGATCAGCTCGGGCACGATCCGGTAATGCAGCGGCGACGGATACATGAAGATCGGGATGCCGCCGAGGATCGGCATCATCATGCCGCCGGTCAAACCGAACGAGTGGAACACCGGCAGCACGTTGAACACCTTGTCGTTGGCATTGGCATCGACCCGCGCCAGCGCCTGTGCCGCGTTGGCGAGGATGTTGCGATGGGACAGCACGACGCCCTTCGGCGTGCCTTCCGAACCCGAGGTAAACAGGATGACCGCGGGATCGTTGGCCTTGCGGGCGACGCGCGGCGCGATGCCGGCGCGGAAGCCCGCGACCTTGTCGGCGAGGCCGATGCCGGCCCTGACATCCTCGAGATAGACGACGCGCGCCTGGCCGGCGAGCGCCGCGATCAGCTTGTCGAGCTTGCCCTTCTCGATGAAGGCCTGCGAGGTCAGCACGGTCTTCACCTGCGCCGCCTTCATCGCCGCCAGCACATTGACTGGACCTGCCGAGAAGTTGAGCATCGCCGGCACGCGGCCGATGGTCTGCAGCGCCATGAACACGACGGCAACGCCGGCCGAGTTCGGCAGCAGCACCCCGACATTCTCGCCGACCGCGGTGCCCTGCTCGAGCTTGCGGCTCAGCACCTGGGCGCCGAGGATCAGCTTGCGATAGGTCAGCTTGGTGCCGAGCGCGTCCTCGATGATCGGCTTGCCGGTATCGCGGTCGCGATAGGCGTGGCCGAGGCCCTCGAACAGCGTGTGGTCGAGCATCGCGTTCTGGACCATGGCGTTGATCATCACGTCCTGCAGCGCGGCACCGGCGGCATTGCGGCGCGCCTTGCCCTTCAGCGACTGGTCGACCGGCAGCTTCACCGGCGGCAGGATCGAGATCGTCACCTTGGGGAACCAGGAGCGCTTGATCTCGCCATTCTTGAGATAGCTGAGATGCGAACGCTGCGCGCCCTCGATGCGGACCGGGACGACGACCGCATCGGCCTTGTCGGCGATCATTGCGGTGCCGTCATAGACCTTCATCAACGAACCCGAGACCGTGATGCGCCCTTCCGGGAAGATCACCACCGGCTCGCCGGCGGCGACCAGCTTGATCAGGTCGCGCGCGGCCAGCGGCTTGGTCGGGTCCATCGTGTAATGCTTGATCATCTTCAGGAACGGCTTGGCCCACCACGCCTTGGAGATGCCGGTGTCGACCGCGAAGCTCGCATCGATCGGCAAGGTGGCGTGCAGCAGCGGGCCATCGACCAGGCTGACATGGTTGGGCGCGATCAGCATCCGCGTGCCCGATGGCGGCAGGTTCTCCATGCCACGCACCTCGACACGGAACAGCGCCCGGAACAGCAGCGCGCCGAAGTCGCGCACGCCCTCCTTGCCCCACTTGCTCAGCACGAACCAGACGGTGCCGAAGCTCGCGACGGCGAGGCCGAAGAAAATCCAGGCGATCGGCAGGCCGATATATTGCAGGGCGCCGACGAACACCGCGCCGGCGACCATGAAGCCGGCCTGCAAAATGTTGCCTGCGGCGATGATGCGGGCGCGCTCGGACGGCGCGGTCCAGGCCTGCACGGCAGCGAACGACGGCACCACGAACAGGCCGCCGCCGAAGGCGAACAGGAAGAAGTCGGCCAGCATGCGGAAGCCGCCGAACGAGGTCGCGAACGCAACCGCGGTGACATCCTTGCCGAGCGAGGTGGTGGCGATCGCCCAGGCAGGTCGAGGCCGACCACGCCCATCACGATGGCGCCGATCGGCACCAGCGCGAGGTTCGGGCGGACATGGCTCAGCTGCGCGGCGAACAGCGAGCCGGCGGCGATGCCGATCGCGAACACGGCGAGGCACAGCGTGACCACGCCCTCGGTACCGCCGACGCCTTCCTTGATCAGCGCAGGCAGCAGCGACAGCACGATCGCACCGACCATCCAGAACCAGGACACGATCACCATGCCGTCCCACAGCCGCGGCTCGGCATAGAGCGACTTCAACAGGCGCACGGTCGAGGTCCAGGGATTTTTTGTGATCGGCAGATCGGGCGCCGACGGCTGCGTCACCGGGATGCGCGATGCAAACGCCCAGGACAGCACCGACAGGCCGACCACGGCGGCGCAGATCCAGCCCATGTGGCTGGCGCCGGCGACGAACATGCCACCCGCAATGGTGCCGATCAGGATCGCCATGAAGGTTGCGCCCTCGACCAGCGCGTTGCCGGTCGCGAGTTCAGACACCGACAGCTGGTCGGGCAGAACGGCATATTTCACCGGACCGAACAGCGCCGCGACGATGCCGAACAGCGCCAGCGCGATGAACAGCAGCGGGATCGAATGGGTGAAGAAGCCGGCGGCGGCAAAGGCCGCGGCGAAGATCTCGAAGAACTTCAGCCGGCGGGCGACGACGGATTTGATGTAGCGGTCGGCGAGCTCGCCGCCGAGCGCCGAGAGCACGAAGAACGGCGCGATGAACACCGCCCCCGCGAGTTGGACCAGCGCCGGCCCCTGCTCGTTGGCGACGCCATACAGCAGCATGATGACGAGCGCGTTCTTCAGCACGTTGTCGTTCAACGCCGAGCAGAACTGCGACCAGAACAGCGGCGCGAAGCGGCGGGACGTCATCAATTCCTTGATCATGACCGGTTCCTTGGGTTAGCGCGCACGGCGCTGGCAGGTCTGCGAATTCGGGTGGCGGAGAATGGTGAGCGTGGAGAAAATGACGGGGATGCCGCAGCCTTTAGTCTTTTCCGCAACGTATCGGTTCGAAGGCGCGCAAAATCGGGCGAACCGGGACGTCGCGACATTGCCCGCCAGAGATGTACGAGACCTTATCCAGACCTGGGGTTGATCGACGCCGGATAGGCTCGCAGGGGACATGGTGAGCGCTTTGTTGAGGTTTCGCCGACAATTGCGGGCCGCGTGCTTCAGGTCAGTTCACTCAAGCCGCCGAACGGTGACCATCGGCAGTTGCGCGGCTTGCAGCGGCCTCCGCTCGCAGCCGCCTGGCGCGGCGCGCGCCGATCCGCGCGCCGCTGCTCCAGGACGCCTGCGACGTCGCAGGCGCGGGCGATCCGCTCGATCGGCGCGGTCGCCAGCGTGAGGACGGCGCGGCCGAAGCCCTTCACGAGCTCGATCGCGTCATCGACAAGGGTGGCGGTCAATTGAAGTGCTAGGGTCTGCATCTGAGTGGCCTCCTATGCCAAATTGAGCAACGCTCAAATTAGTAGTACGAAAATGAACATTGTTCAAGAAGAATCGCGACGAGACCGAAAAAAACTTCAGCGGCGGGCTCTGCTGATCGAGATCGCGCGTCGGTCAATCGCCACTAAAGGCTTGAGATCACTCAAGGTTCGCGATGTCGCCGAGGCCGCCGGCTGCTCCATCGGCAGTGTCTATAATGAGTTCGGCGACTTCGACGGGTTGATCCTGACGGTGAACCGGGAGACCGTTCACGCCCTGACCACGCGGCTCAAGGCGGTCCCGGCCGACGATCCCCTGCGCCAGCTGCACGGACTTGCCGACGCCTATCTCGGCTTCGCCACCGAGCACGCCAATCTGCTGCGCTCGCTGTTCGAGCACCGGATGGAGGACGACCGGCCGTTTCCGGAAGACATCCTCACGATGGTGATGGAGGCGTTCGCGCTGATGCATGCGCCGCTGCTCCGGCTGCTGCCCGATCGCGATCCCGACGATGTCGCGTTGCTGTCGCGGACGATGTTCTCCGCGGTCCACGGCATCATCTCGCTCGGCCTCGAAGAGCGCATGGTCGCGGTCCCGCCTGAGATGCTGCGCGAGCGCCTCGCGCAGTTCGTCGACACGCATCTGGCGGGGCTCGGTGTTTCGCGGCGCGCGTAATCACACCGGGTGCGCTTCGATCAGGTTTGACTGCGTGCAATGGGGCCTGGGTGGGCAAGGGTCCAGAGCGGTTCGAGGAACACGACACTGGTACCTCCCTGACGGAAGACGAGCTTGAACTCGATCCGCCCATCCGCGGTGATGGAGGCGGAATGCAGTCCGGTATTGCCGTCATAGCGCAAGACGTCGTCGAGGACATATCCGGTGAAGCCACCGGAAAAGCCGGGCCCGGGTACACGGCTGTGCGGCATCGCCGGGCCGTTCACGAGATAGCCGGTCGCGACACCATCCCGATCGACATTGGTGACGATCATCATGAATTGGCGGTGCGAATTGATCCAACCCTCGGCGCTCACCCACACGCCGAGAAAGCGGCGGACATTGTCCGGTACGTCACTTGCCGGCGCGCGAACGCGATAGGCGGGAAGCGGCAGCTGCTTCTCGGCGGCCAGCGCGGTGATCCGCTCGACATCCTGCTCCGGCACGATGCCGTGATCCTGCGGCACAAGCCAGTGCGCCAATTCGGCCAGAGGATGCCACATCCCGTTGGCGAGCGGCGGCGCGGATGCGAATGATGCGAAGGCGATCACCGACAGGCCGGCGATCAGCGACCATCGGGGAAGTGCGGCCAAGCGTGCCGCGATGCCGCGGGGAGCGGACGTTCGGCGCGAGACGTTCTGCGATCCATGATCGTGCGGCGGCGGCAGCGGCCTGGCATCGAGACGATAGCCGCGGCGAGACACCGTCTTGATGATGCGGTGGTCATCATCGCGCAGCTTCAGGCGCAGCTCGCGGATGCACTGGACGAGCGAGTCGTCGGAAACCGCGACGTTACCCCAGACCGCCTCGTGCAGATCCTGCTTGGACGCCAGCCGTCCGGCATTGCTGGCGAGATAGCCGAGCACCGCGAATGATTTCGGCCTGAGATCGAGATCGACACCATCCACGCGGGCTACGCCGCGGGCGAGATCAAGCTCAAAGGAATCAAATATCAAAACGGAATCAGTCGCCGGGTCCATAGAGGTCACTCCATGCCCACAGACGGCACCAATCGGGAAAATTTAGCAGGAAATTCGCCGTTCTGTCACTTCTTCATCAGGACTTCCCTGGCGCGAAGCCGATAGTCGCGAACCGGCCCGGCATCATCTCCGGGCTCGCGGGAGGTTGGCCATGTCGAGTACCCGGTTTGCCATGTTGGTCGGGGGCCGTTCTGGCGCTTGCGGCGGTGCGACCGGGACCCACCCAGGCGCAGGACGTCGTAAGGGTCGGGCTGGTGATGCCATTGACCGGCGTTCTGGGGCCGGTCGGCAAGCAGGCGGTCGCCGGGGCGCGGCTCTACATGGCGCAGCACGGCGACATGGTCGCCGGCCGCAAGATCGAATTGATCGTCCGGGACGATGCCAGCCTGCCCGACAATGCCAAGCGCATTGCGCAGGAGCTGATCGTCAACGACGGGGTGGCGATCCTCGGCGGCGGGTTGACGCCGAGCGTGCTGGCGCTCGCGCCGCTGGCCAATGAGAGCAAGACGGCAACCGTCGTGATGGTATCGGGCACCTCGATCGTGACCGAACGGTCGCCTTACTTCGTGCGCACCAGCTGGACGCACGCGCAGCAGGCCAGCGTGCTGGCGGATTGGGCGGCGAGAAACGGATCGAAACGGGCCACCATCATCGCATCCGACTGGGCACCCGGGCGCGAAGCCGCCGGCGTATTTTCGGCGAGCTTCACCGCGGCAGGTGGAATGATCGTCGAAGCGCTGAAAGTGCCGCTGGCCAACCCCGATTTCGCGCCGTTCCTGCAGCGCGCGCGGGATGGCAATCCCGACACTCTGTTCATTTTTGTCCCGACAAGCCAGGCCGGTATCCTGGCCAAGCAGTTCGTCGAGCGCGGGCTCGACAAGAGCGGGATCAAGCTGATCGGCCCCGGCGACATCGCCGACGACGAGGACCTGCCGGGCATGAGCGATGCGATGATCGGCATGATCACGGCGGGGTTCTACTCCGCCGCGCATCCATCCGAGCTGAACCGCGACTATGTCGCGGCGTTTCGCAAGGCCAACGCGAATGTTCGACCGAACTTCATCAGCGTCAGCGCCTATGACGGCATGCATCTGATTTACGAGGCGCTGAAGGTGACCGGCGGCAAGACCAATGGCGATGCGTTGGTCGAAGCCATGAAGGGCATGGCCTGGGAAAGCCCACGCGGCCCGATGTCGATCGACCCGAAGACGCGCGAAGTCGTCCACGACATCTACATTCGCAGGGTCGAGAAGGTCGGCGGCGAGCTCTACAGCGTCGAGCAGGAGACGTTCAAGGCGGTCAAGGACCCCGCCAAGGTCGCGAACCGATGAGGGAGGCGCAGTAGCAGCTGATCCGGCTTGGCGTAGGCCTTTGCGGTGTCCCGGCGTAGCGGTGACGGCCGACACAGGACTTGCGTTCAGACCATCCCCCCTGCAACACGACCGATCCCGAGCCAACAAACCAGCCTCGTCCAACGCCACTCCGACGCTTCACGCGCGCGCCCGCGCGATCGTGCCGCCGACGATCTGCATGGCAACGCCGAGCACCCAGCCCGCCATGATGGCCGCGGTCCAGCCGATGTCCGGCTCGCTGCGCAGCACGACGACGCCAACCGAGAAGAACGCAACCATTGTCGCGAGGAAGGTCCCGATCGCGCCGAGCAGCTCCGCCGCGTCGATCTTGCGCATCGAGGCCGTATCCTTCGGATGGAACAGCTTGGGGGGCGTATCGATGCCGAGATAGAAGCCGATCGCGCCGCCCAGCATCATGACGAGCAGGAACGCCTGCGAGGTCAGCGCCGAGACGCTCGAGCCGACATGGATGGCGACAAACAGACCGCTTGCAGCTCCCGCCAAAGCAAGGCCGAAGCGCTCTAGGACATGGGCAAATTTTCTGACGTGGCTGCGCATGGCTGTGCCTCATCAATGAATTGCGCCGCTATCAGGCTAGGCCTTTTCGCAGCAGCGCGAAAGCGGTCACCTCTCACATGGCCGCGACCACGTGACGCTTTGTGCGCCAGTTCACACCTATCGCGGCATGGAATGTTTAAAGAACGATCAAAGGTAGCAATCGATCCGGTCCCTGCTACGCTGCGCCATCCGCTTCATTCGTTTCAGCGAGCATCCTTTAATGCCGAGTCCGAAGATCATTATTCTGTCCGACGGCACCGGCAACGCCGCTTCCAGCGTCTGGCGCACCAATGTCTGGCGGATATTTCAGTCGCTGGATTTGCAGGGCAATACGCAGGCCGCCAAGTATGATGACGGCGTCGGCACGTCGAAATTCATTCCGCTGGCCATCCTCGGCGGCGCCTTCGGCTACGGCCTCAAGCGCAACATCCTCGACGCCTACAAGTTCATCTGCCGGAACTACGACCACGAGAACGATTCGAAGGTCTACCTGTTCGGATTCAGCCGCGGCGCGTTCACCGTGCGCACGCTCGCCGCACTCATCCTCAATCAGGGCCTGATCGTCGCGGACACCGAATCCGAGCTGCACGACGGCGCGGTGAAGGCCTATCGCGCATACCGGGCCGAGGGCTACCACTCGATCTGGCGCATCGAGGTGCTGTTCCGCGCGCTGCGTGACTATGTTCTTGTGCCGCTGTGGGATCGCCTTCGAGGCAACAAGCCGTATGCAAGGATCGCGCGGAAGCCGGTGCCGGCGATCGAGTTCATCGGCATCTGGGATACCGTCGCGGCCTATGGCCTGCCGATCGACGAGATGACGCGCGGCATCTCCAACTGGGTGTGGCCGCTCGAACTGCCGAACCGGATTCTAAGCCCGAAGGTCAAGTGCGCGCGACACGCGCTGGCGCTCGACGACGAGCGCACGACCTTTCATCCGGTGCTCTGGACCGAGCAAGAGCCGGGGCAGCCCGCACCGGCCGTGCCGACCAGCATCGATGGCGAGCGCCTCATCCAGGTCTGGTTCGTCGGCATGCACGCCAATGTCGGCGGCGGCTATCCGGACGACGCTGTCGCATTCGTGCCGCTGGCCTGGCTGGTCGACGAAGCCGTCAAGCGCGGCCTCGCATTCAAGAGCGCACCGATCGCCGACCCTGACGCGATCAAGTCAATCAAGTCCTCCGAGGACAAGGATGGCCGCCTCTACGATTCCCGGGCCGGCCTCGGCGCGTACTACCGGTACGGTCCGCGCAAGGTCGCCGACCTCTGCAACGATCCCTATGCCGGCGTCAGCGTGCCGATGCCGAAGATCCACGAGAGCGTGTTCGAGCGGATCGACAGCGGCGCCAATGCCTATGCCCCGATCGGACTTCCGCCGAACTACGTGGTCGTGTCGCGCAGCGGCCAGGTCACTCCGCTCGGCGCCAATACGTTTGAGACGCCCGCGGGCGCACCGGCGCGCTATGCCGCACAGGAGAAGCTGTGGAACTACGTCTGGATGCGGCGGATCGCCTACTTCGCCACGCTGGCGGCGTCGCTGCATCTGGCCGCGTTCTGGCTGTTCCATAGCCAGCACAAGGAGCACGAATTCAGCTCACCTGTCAGGATGATCTCGGAGCTGGTGCGCTTCGTTCAATCGTTCCTGCCCGATTCCTTTCATTGGTGGACCGATTGGTACGCCGGCAATCCGGAA
The DNA here is from genome assembly GCF_054055815.1 of Bradyrhizobium sp. USDA 4503. Taxonomy (NCBI): domain Bacteria; kingdom Pseudomonadati; phylum Pseudomonadota; class Alphaproteobacteria; order Hyphomicrobiales; family Nitrobacteraceae; genus Bradyrhizobium; species Bradyrhizobium sp. USDA 4503. The sequence continues at coordinate 6,220,070 of NZ_JBSRXS010000001.1, read as the reverse complement.
TGGTTCGCCGGCGGCATCCTTGCTGTCATCGTGCTGATGGGTGCCGGCAGTTCGCTCAGCGCGACGATCAGCGACAGGATGCGGATCATCTGGCGTGACCGCGCGAAGCCGACGCCACTCTCCGGGTTCATGCACGATGCGATCTATCGATTCCGTACCAGCGCGGTCTATCAGTGGATTCTCAACGTCGGAAAGCGGCATGTCGTCCCTTTCCTGCTCACGGCCCTGCTGGTCTGGTTCAGCGCGACGCTGGTCAGCCACTTCCTGTTCAATCTCGCCGATTCGACGGGGGCATTCTGCAAGGGCACTGCAACGGACAAGCTTGTCGCCGTCGACAAGGGCATCCCGCAGGATGCCGCCGACTTCGACACCGGCGCCATCTGTGCGCCGACCGGCCTCAAGGTCCGCACCGGGTTCAAATACGAGATCGCGATCACGATGTCGGAGCCATGGGAGGACGCCGGCCGCGCGGTGACGCCGATCGGATACCGGACCTCGACCATCGAAGGCACAAAGCAGTTGCGCGGCTATTTCGCGATCTTCCTGCGGCGGATCCTGTTCCGGCCATGGTTCAGGCTGATCGCACGGGTCGGAGAGACTGGCGTCGACGAGTATTTTCTCGACCCCCTGCCGGTGTCGAACACCGACCCGCAGGTCTACAAGGCGCGTTTCACCGCCGATCGCAGCGGCGAGATCTTCCTCTACGTCAACCAGGCCGTCATCAGCCTGCCCTGGGTCTGCGGATGGTTCTACGGCGACCATAAGGGCAAGGCGAAGGTCACGGTGCGGTTGCTGTAGGAAGCCGCGATCGGGCCCACAGCATCGCGGCCCAACGGGTGCGCACGACGTGACCGATCTGTGATCCTGCCGACAGACCAGGTTGTAGATTGTCTGGCATACTCTCCTTGCTAGATCAGCTGCCCCGACGCCCGGAACGATCCGACGCGACTTCAGGGATCGCCGGGCGACGTTGACGCGCCAGGTTCATGTCGACCGGATATTTCTCAGCCGCGATTTGGAGGCATCACCATGATTTCCACAATTCAGGCGTTCCCGACCACCGACGGCATCTTCGTGGTCTGGGAGGTCGCGGCAATGATCCCGGACTGCCTCGGCTTTGCGCTGTATCGTCAGCAGCAGGGCAAAAGTGCAACCGTGGTCGACACCTGGGTCGGGTTCGAGGACCAGGCGCAGGATCACAAGCCGGGCGAACATCGGCCGAGCACCGAATGGCCGGTGCAGAAGACCAACTGGACCGATTTCCTGGCGCCAACCGACGCGCCGGTCCGCTATGGCGTCGTTCCGGTTCTCAAGGACGGCGCCACCAAGGTGAAGCCCGCCTACAGTGCGCCAGCGACATGGACCGAATACGTCTCCGCAATGCCGTCGGGCCCGCTCAAGCCATGGTTCAACCGCGGCACGATCTCGGCGCAATGGCTGTCGCGCGCGATCGGCAAGGACAAAAAGCCGGCGCAAACCCTGGAGAAGGCGATCTCGACCAAGGGCAACAAGATCCGTGACTTCCTCAAGGGCCAGCTCGGCGCCCGCCTGCTGGCGCTGTTGGCTGAAGCCAAGAAGAGCAAGCGCGACGTCTATCTCGCGCTCTACGAGTTCAACGACCCTGAGCTGATCGCCGCGCTGACCGCGATGAAGGGCAAGGCGCACGTCGTGCTCGGCAACAGCACAGGCAAGGCCGACGCCACCGCCAAGGACACCGAGAAGAACGCCGGCGTGCTGAAGAAGGCCGGCGTCGACATCGTCCGCCGCAAGATCGCGCCGAGCCGTTACGCCCACAACAAGTTCGCGGTGTTCTGCGACGGCGCGCAGAAGCCGAAGGTGGTCTGGACCGGCAGCACCAACTGGACCCGGACCGGACTGTGCACCCAGAACAACAACGGGCTCGAGATCACCGACGACAAGGTCGCGGCGGCCTATCATGACCATTGGAAAGCGATCTACGCCGACGGCAGCAAGTCGCCGAAGGCGCTGGCCTTGGCCGGCGATCACGAATGGCCCTTCACCATCGGCAAGTCGAAGCTCAGCGTCTGGTTCACGCCCACCACCAGGAGCGGTGACCTCAAGGAAGCCACCAGGATGATCGAGGACACCGAGCATGGCGCGGCGTGCCTGATGCTCAATCCCGGCAACAAGGGCCTGCTCGGCCCGATCCTGGAGAAGGCGCAGGACAAGAAGCTTTATGTGCGCGGGGTGCTCAACAATTTCCCGGCGCAGGGCAAGGACAGCCCGAAGGATCAGCTGCAGCTCCTGGCCGGCGACGGACAGCAGCAGGTCTTCAAGGGCAAGCAGATCGCCGACGTGATCCGGCCCGCCGGCATCGACAAGACCGCGGACTGGTGGGAGCACGAGATCAAGAACACCGGCAAATTCATGATCGCCGTGCACAGCAAGGTGATCGTGCTGGATCCGGCCGGCAAGAACGCGGTGGTCATGACCGGCTCGCACAATTTCTCCGACCGCGCCAGCACCAAGAACGACGACAACCTCGTCATCATCAGGGGCGATTCGCAGCTGGCGCTGACCTATGCCGCGCGCATCGTCAGCATCTACGGCCAGTATCGCTGGCAGGCCTGGCGCAACACGCCGGAGGGCCAGAAGGACAAGGGTCTGAAGCGCAGCGACACCTGGCTGAGCAACCGCATCGGCAAGGGCTGGGCGGAAACCGAAACGCGGTTCTGGCTCGGCACCACCTGACGCCGGCGATCCGTCGTGAACACGGGGCAGCGTTACCGCTGCCCCTTGTTATCCTCTCCGCCAAACCTACGCCGCGCGGCCGACCGAGGCGTCGAGATGCTTCAGCCGCGGCAGCACCTCCTGCTTCAGGAGCCGCAGCGAATTGTGCCAGGCTTCCGGCTTGTGCTTGTAGTCGAAGCCGAACACCAGGAGCACGCCGAAGCCGCCGACCTCCTGGTAGATCTGCTCGATCTTCTCGGTGACCGTCGCGGGCGAGCCGACGATCCAGTTGTTGCGCGCGCAATATTCGACCGTGACGTCGCTGTCCGGCACGTCGGGCGAGGCCTTCAAGTAATCCTTGAAACCAAAGTGGCCGAGCAGCGGCAGGAAGTACTCGCCCATCATCCGGCCCATCATGTCGCCGGTCGACAGCTTCCATGCTTCTTCATCGGTGTCGGCGACGAATACCTCGCGCACCATTCGCCAATCCTTGCGGCTCGGCGTGCGGCCGGTCTTGGCCGCGCCGGCTTCGACCGAATCCCAGTGGCTGCCGACATAGGCAGGGTTGAGGTTGAGGCTCATCGGAATGAAGCCGCGCTCGCCGGCGAGCTTCAGCGTATCCGAATTCTTGGAGAGCCCCGCGACGCCGATCGGCGGATGCGGCGCTTGCTGAGGCTTGATGTGCGGCTTGAGGAAATCGAACATCGTGTCCGGCTTGGTCACGGTCCAGAACTTACCCTTGTGGGTCCAGGGAGCCGGCTCGGTCCACATCTTCAAAATGATCTCGAGCGCCTCGCGGGTCATGTCGCGGTTCTGTCCCGACATGCCGTCGACATTGAACATCGCCCAGTCGCTCGGCAGCCCGGAGGCCGCGACGCCGAAATTGAGCCGCCCGTTCGAGAGGTGATCGAGCATCGCGACGCGGTTGGCGAGCTCGGCCGGGTGATGATACGGCAGCAGGAAGCCGCCGGGCCCGATGCGGATGTTCTTGGTCTGCAGCAGCGCCTGCGCGATCAACAGATCAGGCGACGGATGCGGCTCCCACGGTGCGGTGTGGTGCTCGCCGATCCAGGCTTCCTGATAGCCGAGCTCGTCGAGCCAGCGCAGCACCTGCAGGTCCCAGTCGTGGCCCTCCTTCAATCCGCACTCCGGCGGATGCGACGGCATCGCGAAGTATCCGAGTTCCATGGGTTTCCTCTCTTTGTTCGATGCGTGTCTTCCGCACGCGCTTCGAGAGTAGCTGCCCCGGCTACGGCAGAACAATGGCCTTGTCGCATCCGGCTCGGCCGGGATTCATGCGTAGGGCGTATCCTTCAGCATGATCGCGATACCGGAAAAGCTTCGCTCCATGATCCGCAGGAAGGTCTCGCGTGACGATGCAGCCGACCTGCGGGCCTTGTGCTCGCGAAGCCCTTCCGCATAGGCGACGGTCAGCGCCGTGACCACCATCGACGCGGCGAGCCGGGCATCGGCATCGGCGAGCGGGCGCTTGATGGCTGCCGCCAGCACGCTCGCGAGATCATCGATCAGTTCGTCACGCATCTCGCGCGCCCGCGCCGAGAGCGCCGGGCTCTCGGCGACGGTGCGCCAGAATTTCGCCGTTGCGTCGGTGAATTTCGCGAGCGGATGCACGCGATCCGCCAGGCTGTGCACCAGCTTGCGGAGCGTCGCGATCGGCGCCTCGCCGGCCGGACGCTCGGCAAAGGCAGTCCGCAGCAACTGACGGCTTTCCTCTTCACGGTCGAAGAACAGGTCTTCCTTGCGTGGAAAGTAATTGAACACCGTCATCCGGGAGACCTCGGCTGCCTCGGCGACTTCGGCCACCGAAACATTGTCGAAGCCCCGTTCCAGGAACAGCTCGGTGGCGACATCCGAGATCGCCTGGCGCGTCGCCTCCTTCTTCCGCTCCCGCAACCCGCCCTGATTTGACATGCGGGAATTTGTACCATAATAAATATTATACTGAGTATAATTTTATGGTGACGGCGTGACGCGTGAACGAACCGATGTGGTTGTGGTCGGTGCCGGGCCGACCGGACTGCTGCTGGCGATCGAACTGACCCTGGGCGGCGCCGACGTGATCGTCATCGAGCGGCTGGCCGAGCCCGACCAGACCATCAAGGCCGGCGCGATCGGCGCGCTGGCAGGCGAGGCCCTCGAGCGCCGCGGCCTCGGCGATGCGATGAATGCGGTCGAACGCAGCATGGCGGACAGCATGTCCAGGCTCATGAAGGGCTCGGGCGATGCGAGCGACCTGCCGTTCAAGAAATTCGGCGGTCACTTCTCGGGCATTTTCCTGATCGACCAGACGCGTCAGCGCGAGCCGGACCGGCGGTTGCGCGGGGTGAACCAGCAAGCCCTGGAAAGCATGCTTGCCGAGCGCACCCACGCGCTCGGCATCGAGATCAGGCGCGGCTGCGAGTTGATCGATTTCGAGGATAGCGGCGACGGCGTCGTGGCGCAAACTAAGGACGCGTCCGGCGATGCCACGCTGCACGCGGCCTATCTCGTCGGCTGCGACGGCGGACGCAGCGCCGTGCGCAAGCGCGCAGGCTTCGCATTCCCCGGCACCGAACCGACCCTCACCGGACACCAGGCCATCGTCGATCTCGATCATCCGGATCGACTTCTGCCGGTCGGCTGGCGGCGAACGCCGGTCGGCATGATGGCCTATGGACCGATTCCTGGCCGGGTGTTCCTGGCCGAGTTCGACGGACCGCCGGCCGATCGCAGCGCGCCGGTGACGCGCGAGGAGATCGAGACCACCCTGCGCCGGCTCAGCGGCGTCGACGTTCGCGTCACCGCTGTCAAGACCGCGACGCGCTTCACCGACAATGCGCGACAGGCCGACAGCTATCGCAGGGGCCGCGTCCTCTTGGCGGGCGATGCGGCGCATGTGCACTCGCCATTCGGCGGACAAGGCCTCAATCTCGGCCTGCTCGATGCGGTCAATCTCGGCTGGAAGCTTGCGGCGGTCGTGTGCGATCGCATGCCCGACAGCCTGCTCGACAGCTACACCGAGGAGCGGCACCCGATCGCGGCAAGGGTGCTGGCCAACACCCGCGCCCAGGTCGCCTTGATGCGGCCTGACGTCATGACTGATGCCCTGCGCGAGATCGTCGCTGATCTGATGAGCCTCGACGAGGGCACCCGCTATTTCGGCGAAATGATCAGCGGCATCAGGATCCGTTACGATCTCGGCAGCGACCATCCATCGGTCGGCCGGCTCTCCGGCAATTTTGCTCTCGGCGACGACGGCGCGGAAACAACCCTGTTCGATCGGATGGAGGACGGCAGGGCCGTGCTGGTCGATGCGACTGATGGAGCCGCGTCAGCGATCGCGGCACGCTGGGATATCTTCGTGCGATGCGTGCCGCGACGTAGCGGCGCTTCGCTGCTGATCCGCCCGGATGCCTGCATCGCCTGGGCGGCCGACGACGCCGACACGACGGGCCTCGACGCCGCGCTGACGCGCTGGTTCGGGCCCGCCATGCCGTGACCTCGCAAGCGAGGTGCGCTGTCAGCGCGTCCCGAACGTGGTCTTGCCGAACAGCGCCTTCTGCGTCGAGGGCTGCGAGCGCCAGTATTGCGGCGGTGCGCTCACCTCGCCGCCGAGCTCGGCGGCAGCGTGCCAGCCCCAGCGCGGGTCGTAGAGCATGCCGCGGGCGAGCGCGACCATATCGGCCTTGCCGGACGAGACGATCTCCTCCGCCTGCTTCGCTTCCGTGATCAGGCCGACCGCCATCGTGGTAACGCCGGTCGCCTCCTTGACCGCCAGCGCCGCCGGCACCTGGTAGCCCGGCCCGAGCGGAATCTTCTGCAACGGCGAGACGCCGCCGGAGGAGACATCCATCCAGTCGACGCCGCGCTTCTTCAGCTCCCTGGCAAACTCGATGGTCTGCGCAAGGTCCCAGGCGCCCTCGACCCAGTCGGTCGCCGACACCCGCATGCCGATCGGCTTGTGATCCGGGAATACGGCGCGCACGGCGTCGAACACTTCCAGCGGGAAGCGCATGCGGTTTTCCAGCGAGCCGCCATAGCGGTCGGTCCGCTTGTTGGCGATCGGCGACAGGAACTGGTGCAGCAGATAGCCATGCGCGCCGTGCAGCTCGAGCGCATCGATGCCGAGCCGGTCGGCGCGCCTCGCCGACGCGACAAAGGCCTCGCGGATGCGCGTCAGGCCGGCGTCGTCGAGCGCCACCGGCGCGGTCTCGCCTTCCTTGTGCGGGACGCTGGATGGTCCGACCGTCTGCCAGCCGCCTTCGGCAATCGGGATCAACTGCCCGCCCTCCCAGGGGCGCTGGCTCGACGCCTTGCGGCCGGCATGGGCGAGTTGCATGGCGACCGCCGCTTTCGAATGCTTGCGCACCGAGGCCAGGATCGGCTTCAGCGCCGCCTCGTTGGCGTCATTGTAAAGACCGAGGCAGCCGGGCGTGATCCGCCCGATATCCTCGACATGGGTGGCCTCGATGCAGAACATCGCCGCGCCCGACAGGGCCAGCATGTTGATGTGGGTGAAGTGCCAGTCGTTGGCGGAGCCGTCGATGGCCGAATACTGGCACATCGGCGAGACCATGATGCGATTGGAGAGTCTCAGGTCGCGCAGTTCGATCGGGGAGAACAGGGTGCTCATGCGGCGGATATCCGGGATCGGGGAGAGGGCCCGGTTAAGATAGAGGCACCACGGCCGATCACCAACCGTCCGGATGGCCGCGCAGGCCGGGGCGCAGATCAGCAATGTCCTGACGGGGTCCCTCCGGGCCGGCGCCCTCAGTCCACCAGCGTGAACTGCAGCAGCAGGTTGCGCTGGATCAGGGAGAAATTGTCGTCGGAGACCATGGTCAGCACGGTCTCGCCCTCCTCCGTGACATGGGCGTCGATGCCTTCCATATTGTCGATCTCGTTGCCGAGATCGGCATTGAAGATCGCGGGGCCGTCGACCACGGCGCCGGGCGCGATATCGGACAGCGCGAGACGGCGGATGCGGATGCCGACGCCGCCGAACCAGGAGAATTTCCGCTCCAGAATCAACAGACCGCCCGACGGCAGCAGGACCGCGTCGCTGATATCGAAATTCTCGCTGCGACGGACGCTAAACTGGCCCGGCGTCTTGCCGCCGACCAGGAAGGCGACCAAATTGCCGCTCGCATCGAGCCCGCGTTCCGAGAATGCGATCAGCGTACCGGCAAGCGGCTGGCCTTTCGGCACGAAGACGAGCCCCTCCAGCCCCTTGTTGTTGGGAAGCTTGCGTGCCGCCGGCGGCAGCGCAATCACCTCGCCGCGCGAGCGGGTAAAGCCCTTGGCGAAATCGAAGCGCAGCACCTGGTTGACCCGCTCGAGACCGACATAGGCGAACGAGCCGTCGAGCGCGAGCGATTCCGAATCATACCAGCCGCGGGTCGCGGTGATCGGCCTGCCGTCGGCGCCGAGCAGCGGCGCCGCTTCGACATCCTCGAGCCCGACCATCTCCCGGCCGCGATAGACGATGCGGCCGGTGAACCAGCTGCCCTGGTCGCTGACCGCGATGAAGCGTTCGCCCTTGGCATCGAGCCGTAGCGCGGAGAGGCCGCCGAAGCCGGAGAACGACGAGGTCAGGATCAGGCCGCTGCGATATTCCAGCGCGCCGAACCGCGTGCGCGCGCGGTCGCGGATATCGAACGACGGCATTGGCCGCGCGTTGACGTCGATCGAAACCGGTTCGTTGACCCGGTAGGGGCTCGGCCTCGCAGCCGGCCTCGGCGTTGCCGGCGGCTGGGTCGCGCTCTGCGCCTGCGCAAGACGCGGCAATGCGGCGGCCGACAGCCCCGCCGCCATACCCTGGAGGAAACGGCGGCGGCTAGGGGATGAGCGCATGTCTCACGAGTGGAGGCGGCGCCGGATGCCCGGCGCGGGCGCCGAGCCGTGAGTCTCGCTGAACAGCTCGGCGAGCTTTTCGGTAATGGCGCCGCCGAGCTCTTCGGCGTCCACGATGGTCACGGCGCGGCGATAGTAGCGCGTCACGTCGTGACCGATGCCGATCGCGATCAGCTCGACCGGGGAGCGGGTCTCGATCTCGTCGATGATGTGTCGCAGATGCCGCTCGAGATAGTTGCCGGGATTGACCGACAGCGTGGAGTCGTCGACCGGCGCGCCGTCGGAGATCATCATCAGGATGCGGCGCTGCTCGGGGCGCGCGAGCAGGCGCTTGTGCGCCCAGTCGAGCGCCTCGCCGTCGATGTTCTCCTTGAGCAGGCCTTCGCGCATCATCAGCCCGAGGTTTTTCCGCGCGCGACGCCAGGGTGCGTCAGCCGACTTGTAGATGATGTGCCTGAGATCGTTGAGGCGGCCCGGATTGGCCGGCTTGCCGGCCGCGAGCCACGCTTCGCGCGACTGCCCGCCCTTCCAGGCGCGCGTGGTGAAGCCGAGGATCTCGACCTTGACGCCGCACCGCTCCAGCGTGCGCGCCAGGATGTCGGCGCAGGTGGCGGCGACCGTGATCGGGCGGCCGCGCATCGAGCCGGAGTTATCCAGCAGCAGCGTCACCACGGTGTCGCGGAAGGTCGCCTCCTTCTCATGCATGAAGGACAGCGGATGATAGGGATCGGTGACGACGCGCGACAGCCGCGCCGGATCGAGGATGCCCTCCTCGAGATCGAAATCCCAGGCGCGGTTCTGCTGCGCCATCAGCCGGCGCTGCAAGCGGTTGGCGAGCCGCGCCACGATGCCCTGCAGATGCGCGAGCTGCTTGTCGAGATAGGAGCGCAGCCGCTCGAGCTCGTCGTGATCGCAAAGGTCTTCGGCGGCGATCACCTCGTCGAACTTCGGCGCGAAGGCGTGATATTCCGGACCGCGCGGCTCGTTCTGTCCGCGCGCATTCGGCCGCGTCGCCTCGCCCGGCGTCTCGTCGTCGCCGAGCTCGCCGTCGTCGAACGTGTCCGACGTGGAGGCCTGCGCGCTCTCCATCGCGCTTTCGCTCATCTCTTCCGCTGACGTCTGCGCCTGGTCGGCGCTCATCTCCTGCGCGGCGTCGGAGTCGGGCGAGCCCTCGGCGCCGGACTGATCGCTCTCGCCGTCCTGATTCTCGTCCTGGTCGTCGTCATCGTCCGAATCCATGTTGCGGTCGTCGCCGAGATCGAGCGCCGACAGCAGATCATGGACGAGGTCGCCGAACCTCGCCTGGTCCTCGGTGAAACGGCTGAGCTTGTCGAGCCGCGAGCCGATCTTGTCCTCCAGGGTCGGACGCCAGAGATCGACCATCTTCTTGGCGGCCGCGGGCGGGGCCATGCCGGTGAGACGCTCGCGCACCAGCATCGCCAGCGCATCCGACAGCGGCGCGTCGGCGCGGTCGGTGATCTCATCATACTTGCCGCGATGGAAATGATCGTCGAGCATCGCGGTGAGGTTCTTCGCGACGCCCGCCATCCGCCGCGAGCCGATCGCCTCGACGCGCGCCTGCTCGACCGCCTCGAACACGCCGCGCGCCTGCGGATTACCCGGCATCAGCTTGCGATGCACCTTGGGATCGTGACAGGCGATCTTGAGCGCGATCGAATCGGCGTGGCCGCGCACGATCGCCGCATCGCGCTTGGTCATCTTGCGCGCCGGCTCCGGCAGCCGCGCCTTGCCGGGCGCAAGCCCCGGGCGCTCGGCGGCGAAGGAGACCTCGAGCTCCGGCTTCTTGGCGATCGCCTTCAGGCACGCCGACACCGAGCGCTTGAACGGCTCGGTCGGCGCTTCCTTGGATCCGGGACGGAATTTGATGTTGGAGGTTGTCATAGCGATTTCGTAAACCAATGGCGCGTTACGCCGCCGGGATACCCCTCAATCGAACCGAACTCTTTATATCCGTTGGCGCGGTAGAAGCCCGGCGCCTGGAAGCTCATCGTATCCAGATAGGATCGCGTCGCTCCGAAGCGCCGCGCCTCGTCCTCGATCGCCTTGATCAGCTTCGCGCCAAAGCCCTTGTTGCGAAACTTCTGCTCCATCCAGAACAACTGGATGAACAACACCGCGGTCCAGACCTCACCGACGATGCCGCCGACGATCTCGTCGCCTTGCCGCAGCGAGATGGCGAAGCGCTTGTACTTCTGCTTCCCCATCTTCTCGTTGTTGTAGTGGAGCAATCCGCCGAGCACCGCCTTCTTCGTCTTTGTGACTGTGCGCTCGACGGAGATTTTCGGCATGGACTAGCTGAGCGCCACGTTGACCGAGGATTCCGGCAGCTCGACGTTGAAGCAGCGCTGGTAGAACTCGGCGACCAGCGGCCGCTCCAATTCGTCACACTTGTTGAGGAAGGTGACGCGGAACGCGAAGCCGATATCGCTGAAGATGTCGGCGTTCTCGGCCCAGGTGATCACCGTACGCGGGCTCATCACCGTCGACAGGTCGCCATTGGCGAACGCGTTGCGGGTCAGATCCGCAAGCCGCACCATCTTGTTGACGATGTCGCGGCCTTCCTGCGTGCGGTAGTGCTTCGCCTTCGCCAGCACGATCTCCACTTCCTCGTCATGGGCCAGGTAGTTCAGCGTGGTGACGATCGACCAGCGGTCCATCTGGCCCTGGTTGATCTGCTGGGTGCCGTGATAGAGGCCCGAGGTGTCGCCGAGGCCGACCGTGTTGGCGGTCGAGAACAGGCGGAACGCCGGATGCGGCTTGATCACCTTGTTCTGGTCGAGCAGCGTCAGGCGGCCGGAAACTTCCAGCACGCGCTGAATCACGAACATCACGTCCGGGCGGCCGGCGTCGTATTCGTCGAACACCAGCGCGATATTGTGCTGCAGGGCCCAGGGCAGGATGCCGTCGCGGAATTCGGTGACCTGCTTGCCTTCCTTGACCACGATCGCGTCCTTGCCGACGAGGTCGATACGGCTGATGTGGCTGTCGAGGTTGACGCGCACGCAGGGCCAGTTGAGGCGGGCCGCAACCTGCTCGATGTGGGTGGACTTGCCGGTGCCGTGATAGCCGGTGACCATCACGCGGCGGTTCTTGGCAAAGCCCGCGAGGATCGCGAGCGTGGTGGCGCGGTCGAAGCGGTAGTCGCTGTCGACTTCCGGCACATGCGGATCGACTTCGGAATAGGCGGGAACTTCCAGGTCGCTATCGATCCCGAAGACCTGCCGGACCGACACCTTCATGTCGGGCAAGCCGACGGGTTCCTGAGCTTTGGTCTGGACGGCGGTCGTCATTCATCCTCCGAGGTCCCGGGCGTTCCCGAAACCAGATTAATCGTTTGGCTGCGGATGGGGTGCTTCGCATAAGCCTAGCAGAGAGCAACGGTTGGCAGAAGCCCGCGAGCAAATCAAAGTTCCGTTGTTCTATCATAAAGATAGGAGCGAAACTCGGTTTTTGGAAGGCTGCCCTGCAAATCCCGCCGTACTTTTGCCGCAGCACCACGACGGCCGGCCCGGGCCGGGCACTTTTCAGCCCGGCGGGGAGTTGTTAGCTCTCAAATCGATAACACCGCCACATGGGAATTTTGTGACTTCATTCCTTGACCCTTTGATCGCGTTCGTTTCGGCCCATGCCTGGCTTGCCTATCTGACGCTGTTTCTGGCCGCCCTGCTGGAGGCGGTGCCGGTGGTCGGCTCCCTGGTGCCGGGGTCGACCATCATCCTGGCGTTGAGCGCGCTGGTGCCGGGCGGCGAATTGAAGCTGTTGCCGGTGCTCGCCGCGGCGGCCGCCGGCGCGATGCTCGGCGACGGCACCGCCTACCTGATCGGCCACCGCAGCCAGCGCGAGATACTGTCGGCCTGGCCGCTTTCCAACTACCCGCGCGTGGTGGCGCAGAGCGAGGCCTTCTTCAACCGCTGGGGCGTGCTCGCGGTGTTCTTCGCCCGCTTCGTGCCGCCGATCCGCGCCTTCGTGCCGATCACGGCCGGCGCGCTCGGCATGCCGCCGGCGCGCTTCTACGCGGTCAACATCCCCGCGATCCTGCTCTGGGCGCCGGCGCATGTGCTGCCCGGCGTGCTCGCCGTCACCGCGCTGCATGACTATGCCGGCCTGCCGCATCATGGCCATGTCGGCAAGCATCTCTGGATGTTTGCGGTCGCGGGCGGCGCCGTGATCCTGGCGCTGGCTGTCTGGACCATCCGCCGCCGGCATGGCGGCAGCCTGATCGAACCGGCCAAGCCGGCGAAATAATTCCTTTCACTTGCGCATGATCTTCTCGGAAAACCGGTCTCCACTTTTCCGGATCATGCGCTAGATGCTGTTGGTCGTTCCCGCCCGCCCGGGTGCCGGACCGACATAGCGCGCGCGAGGCCTGATCAACTTGCCGAGCTGAAGCTGCTCGCTGGCATGCGCGATCCAGCCGACGCTGCGCGCCATCGCGAACAGCGCAAGCTCGCTGCCCGCGGGCATCCGCAGCGCATGCACCAGCACCGCCAGCGCGTAATCGATGTTGACGAATTCGCCCGTTGCCTCCGCGATCCGCTCCGGCACTTCCCTGGTGAATTTGCGCGGCGCGCCGGCCCGCGTCAGCGCCTCGAGCAGCGAGATCGCGCGCGGATCGCCCTTCTTGTAGACGCCGTGCCCGAAGCCGGCGAAACGTTCGCCAAGCGCGACCCGCTCACGAACCACCGGCGCAACGTCATTGTCGAGCATCGTCTTGACGAGGCGCGAGGCGAGCACGCCGGCACCGCCATGCATCGGTCCCTTCAGCGCGACGAGACCCGCGATCACGGCGTCGTACAGATTGAGCCCGGTCGATGCCGCGCAGCGTGCGGTGAAGGTCGACGCATTCAGTTCGTGATCGGCGAGCAGCACCAGCGCGCGGCGGATCAGGTCGGGCGCGTGCTTGTTGCCTGGCGTCCAAACCTGCGCCACCTGCTCGTGCAGCGGCTCGTTCGATGGCGCAGCGTTCAGCATGGTCGCGACCAGCAGCCGCAGGATGCGGCCGCCGACCATGGCGCGGCCGTCGGGCGCGCGCGTGAAGGCGCCGGGATCGGCACTTGCCGCCAGCGCCAGCACTGCCACCGTGCGGTCGATCGGCTGGGCGCGGCGCGCGGCCTCAGCGATCGCGCGCATTTCGTCCGAGAGGTGCGGGCAATTGTCCGGCGCGAACGGATCGACGCCGGTGACATCCCACAGCAGCGTCGCGGTGTGCTCCAGCGTGTCGCGCTCGGCGAGCTCGACGCAGTTGACGCCGCGATAGATCGGGCCTTGCTCGGTGATGGTTGCGATCGCCGAATCCATCACCGGCAGGTCGGCGTCGAAATTACGGAAGCCCCGCGGCTCCGGCGACGGCACGCGGCGCTCCTTCAACCCCCTGATGTCCTCGGCGCGGTAGCGGTGGCTGCGCGAATCCGGCGACGGCTCTGAGCGGATCAGCCCGCGGCTGACATAAGCGTAGAGGGTCGCCGGCGAGATCGCGAGCTCGGCGGCGGCTTCGCGAGCGGAGAGGTAAAGCTCGGCGGATTTTTTCATATTGATTTATATAATCAAGATTGATCAACTCGTCGAGAGGCCTGACCTTGAAGGGGTGAAGCAAGGAGATCAGGCCATGAATATGCACCTCACCAAGAGCCAGATCGGTCTGGACGGCGTTCCTGCCGCCGAGACCGTGTTGAGCCATGTCGACGGCGAGCGCGGCGAATTGATCATCGCCGGCGAGCACGTCGCCGACCTCGCGGGCAAGTCGAGCTGCGAGGGCGTCACGGCGCGGCTGTGGAACGGCGCCACCGGCAAGTCGCTGAGTGAAGCCAATGTCCGCGCCAGCCTCGGCGCCGCCCGCGAACGCGCCTTCGCCCGCCTGCCGGACCTGCTGCCGGCGACGCGCGGCATGTCGATCATCGACGGCTTCCGGGCCGCGATCGCAGGCCTCCGCGGCGAGAACGGGCTGGAGCACGAGGCGACCATCGTCGGCGCCTTCCCGGTGATCGCGGGCGCCCTGGTCCGGCGCGCCAGGGGCTGCGATCCGATCGCGCCGGACCCGAATGCCGGCCACGCCGCCGACACGCTGCGGATGCTGCTGGGCCGCAAGGTCGAGCCGCGCGAGGTGGCAGCGCTCGACGCCTATCTCGTCACCGTCTGCGACCACGGCATGAATGCGTCGACCTTCACCACACGGGTGATCGCCTCGACGCAGGCCGACCTGTTCGCGGCGATCACCGGCGGCTATTGCGCGCTGACCGGCCCGCTGCATGGCGGCGCACCTGAGCCGGTGCTCGAAATGCTGGACGCGATCGGGACGCGCGAGCGCATCAAGCCCTGGGTCGACGGCGCGCTGGCGCACGGCGAACGGCTGATGGGGTTCGGTCACCGCGTCTATCGCGTGCGCGACCCGCGCGCCGACGTGCTGAAGGTCGCGATCGAGCGCCTCGAGGCCAGTGGCGCCGACCTGCCGTTTGCCGCCGAGGTCGAGGCCTACATCCGCGAGGCGCTGCGGAAAAAGAATCCGGAGCGGCCGCTCGAGACCAATGTCGAGTTCTTCACCGCGATCCTGCTCGACGGGCTGGAAATCCCGCGACAGGCGTTCACGCCGATCTTTGCCACCGCGCGCGCCGCCGGCTGGACCGCGCACGCCCTGGAGCAGCGGCGCACCGGGCGCCTGATCCGGCCGAGCTCGTCCTATGTCGGGACGGTGCCGAAGGGGTGAGAACTAAGCCGCATCAACGTTTACGACGGCGGAGCCACACACTCCGCCGTCGTCCCGGCGAAGGCCGGGACCCACACGCCGCGGCCCATCGATGGGGCAATCGGGCAGACATCTTGTGCAAACGATAACGGCCGGTGGTTATGGGCCCCAGCTCCGTGCGCAACTGCGCACTAGGCAGGGGCGACGAGGACGAGAGACTTCAGGCCTCGCGCACCACGGTCTTCAGATAATTGTACGCCTTGATGATCTCGATCAGGCGATCCTCGGTGGAGCGGTCGCCGCCATTGGCGTCGGGGTGGTGCTGCTTGACCAGCGCCTTGTACTTCGACTTGACGTCTTCGAGCGTCGCCTCGGCCCCGAGCCCCATCACCTGCAGCGCCTTGCGCTCGGCGTTCATCACCTTGCGGGTCTCGGGCTTGGGCTCCGCGCCACCGGGTCCGGGGCGCCAGCGGCCGCGGCCGTTGAGCTCGGAGAATACGTGGAACGGATCGGAGGCGGCATCGAGACCGCTCTCGCCCTTCTTGCCGTTGTTGGCGCCCATCTTCCAGGTCGGACGGTGGCCGGTCAGCGCGTCCTTCTGGTAGCGCGCGACGTCGTCAGGGTTCATACCCTGGAAGAAATTGTAGGACTGGTTGTATTCACGGACGTGGTCGAGACAGAAGTGCCAATACTCGCGTGAATTCTCGCGGCCTTTCGGGGCGCGATGCGCGCCCTTGTTCTGGCAACCCGCCCACTCGCAGGTCACGGCCTGCTCGCCGGCCTGCGCCTGGCGCTTCGCACTGACCTTGGTCGGCTTGATGCGAATGGAGTCGAAGAATTTTGATGAATCGATCGGCATGTTCTCTTTGACTACGCAATGCACAAATCTTCAAGTCTTGACATTGCGCGGACCTCGTTTCCCGCTTGCACCATTGACGAAAAGCTGTCGCGAACCTAACTCCGCCGCCATGAGCACCAAAGACGCTATCATAAACAAGTTGCGTGAAGCTTTCTTGCCGGAAAGCCTCGACGTCGTCGACGAGTCACATCTGCATGAGGGCCACGCCGGCCACAGGCCAGGCGGGGAGACGCACTTTCGGGTATATATTGTGTCTCCGGCCTTCGAAGGGAAGAGCCGGATCGAACGCCATCGCATGATAAATGCGACGCTGGCGCAGGAACTCGCCGGCTCGGTGCATGCGCTGGCGATCCACGCCCACGGCCCCGGGGAAAAGCCGCGCTAGTTCGCGCTTGCCTCAAGACGAAGCGGTGGTTTTCCTCTATGAGAACAGGATGGACCTGCTCCATAGGTGAGCAGGTGAAACTACGGATTGCACCGCCACGCATGATATGGGGCCATTGATGATCCGTTGCTGGCCACGTTTCCGGTCGATCGTCACCGCCGCCGGCCTGCTCCTGATATGCGCGATGCGCCCGGCCTCGGCGCTGGACATGCCGAGCCCGTTCGTCCAGGAGGTTCTGATCAAGAGCATCCTGGTCTCGCTCAACGATGCGGTGGCGGCGAACAATTTCACCGTGTTCCACGCCAAGATCTCAAAGCCGTTCCGCGACCAGTTTCCACCCGACAAGCTCAAGACCATCTTCAAGGATCTGGTCGACAAGCACGCGGTGTTCGACGCCGTAGTCGCCAAGCCGATCGTTCTCGACGAGGACGCCAAGATCGACGACAAGGGCGTGCTGCGGCTGAAGGGTCATTTCGACACCACGCCCAAGCAGGTGAAGTATCAGCTCGGCTTCATCCCTTCCGACGGCGCCTGGAAGCTGTCGGGCATCTCGATCGATATCGAGTAGGTCCACGCCGCTGCCTGATCCGTCATCCCCGCGCAAAGGCTGCGCCTTTGTCGCTGGAGGAGCCGCGAAGCGGCGTCTCGAAGGATG
The DNA here is from genome assembly GCF_054055815.1 of Bradyrhizobium sp. USDA 4503. Taxonomy (NCBI): domain Bacteria; kingdom Pseudomonadati; phylum Pseudomonadota; class Alphaproteobacteria; order Hyphomicrobiales; family Nitrobacteraceae; genus Bradyrhizobium; species Bradyrhizobium sp. USDA 4503. Next base: position 6,202,927 of record NZ_JBSRXS010000001.1, on the reverse strand, counting down.
CACGGCCACCGGCCGGGCCGTCGACCCTTCGAGACGCGCGCGATGCGCGCTCCTCAGGGTGACGGTGCTAGGAGACTGGCCAACTCGAACTAGAACGCCGTCCCCGCCCGCTTCGGCTTCTTCTCCTCCAGCTCGGTCTCGCGCGGGACGGCGACGATGCGCAGCGCGGTGATGCGGTTGCGCTCGCGGCGGAGCACGCGGAAGCGGAAGCCGTGGAAGGTGAAGCTCTGGCCGCGCTCCGGGATCGAGCGCGCCTCGTGGATCACGAGGCCGGCGACCGTGGTCGCCTCCTCGTCCGGCAGGCGCCAGTCCATTGCACGGTTGAGATCGCGGATCGGCACCGAGCCGTCGACCACCACGGATCCGTCCGGCTGCGCCCGCACGCCGGCGACCACGACGTCATGCTCGTCGGAGATATCGCCGACGATCTCCTCCAGAATGTCCTCCAGCGTCACCATGCCTTCGACCTCGCCATACTCGTCGACCACGAGGGCGAAGTGGGTCTTGCGGCGACGGAACGCCTTCAGCTGTTCGGAGACCGGACGCATCTCCGGCACGAACCAGGGCGGCAGCGCGATCGCCGAGGCATCGATCGCCGACATGTCACCCTCGTTGGCGCGCATCGCGCGCAGCAGGTCCTTGGCGTGGAGCACGCCGACGATGTTCTCCGGCTTCTCCCGCCACAGCGGGATGCGGGTGTATTCGCTCGCCAGCACCTCGCGCACCAGTTCCTCGGGCGGCAGGTCGGCGTTGACCATGGTCATCTCGGTGCGATGGACCATGACGTCGGAGACCTGCAGTTCGCTGAGATCCAGCAACCCGCCGAGCATGTCGCGATCCTGCTTCTCGACCTTGCCCTCGTGATGCAACAGATCGACCGCACCGCGCAGACGTTCGGTCGGCGACAGCACCGCCTGATGCGCCCCGACCTTGATGCCGAGCAGCTTCATCAGCGCCAGCACGATGGTCTCGATGATGGTAAGCAGCGGCCCCAGCACGAAGATTGTCAGCCGCATCGGCCGCGCGACCAAAAGCGAGATGCGGTCGGGCGCGTTGATCGCGATGGTCTTGGGCAGCACCTCTGCAAACACCACGACCATCACGGTCATGACAGCGGTGGCATAGAGCACGCCGACGTCGCCAAACCAGGCGGTGAACACGCCGGTCGCCAGCGCCGAGGCGCCGATATTGGCGATGTTGTTGCCGAGCAGCAGCGCGCCGATCATGCGCTCGCGCATGTTGACCAGCTTGGAGACCACACCGGCATCGGTGTTGCCCTGCTTCGACAGCCGCAGCATGCTGGCGCGCGAGGCGCCGGTCAGCGCCGTCTCACTCGCCGCGAAAAACGCCGAGATGAACAGGCAGAGCAGCACGATCGAGAAGGTGAACCATCCCACTGAACTGATCCGTGGCTAGAGCGTGATCCGGAAAAGTGTGTAGCGGTTTCCCGAAAAGATCATGCTCAAATCAAAAAGATAGAGCGGGATGACGATCCGAAGGAGAGGCATCCCGGTCTAGGCCTTCAGCTTGGCTTGCAGGAAGTCGCGCACCGGCTGCGGCTCGACATTGTTGGCGATCACGGCGCGGCCGACGGCCTCCAGCAGGATGAAGGTGAGCTTGCCGCGCTTGACCTTCTTGTCCTGCGCCATCAGCGCCAGCAGCGCGTCGGCGTCGGCAAGGCCTTCCTGCGCGAAGCCTGCGATATCCTGCAGGCGCGTCGGCAATCCGACCGCGGACAGATGACGCGCGATGCGCCCCGCATCGTCGGACGAAATCATGCCGAGCTGCGCCGAGAATTCCGCCGCCAGCACCATGCCGACCGCGACGCCCTCGCCGTGGAACAGCCGGTCGGAGAAGCCGGTTGCGGCTTCCAGCGCATGGCCGAAGGTATGGCCGAGATTGAGCATCGCCCGCTCGCCGGTCTCGCGCTCGTCGCGCGAGACGACGCCCGCCTTGGCGCGGCAGGAGGTTGCGATCGCGTGCTCGCGCCCGGCGCCGCCGGCGAAGATGTCGGTGTGGTTCTTCTCGAGCCAGGCGAAGAAGGCTTCGTCGCCGAGGATGCCGTATTTCGCGACCTCGGCGTAGCCGGCGCGGAACTGGCGCGGCGACAGCGTGTCGAGCACCGAGGTGTCGGCGATGACCAGCACCGGCTGGTGGAATGCGCCGATCAGGTTCTTGCCCTGCGGCGAGTTGATGCCGGTCTTGCCGCCGACGGAGGAATCGACCTGCGCCAGCAGCGAGGTCGGCACCTGCACGAAATCGACGCCGCGGCGCAGGATCGCGGCCGCGAAGCCGGCGAGATCGCCGACCACGCCGCCGCCGAGCGCGATCACGAGGTCATTGCGCTCGATCTTCGCCGCGATCAGCGCCTCGCTGACCTCGGTCAGCGTGGCATAGCTCTTCGAGCCCTCGCCCTCCTCGACGACGATCCGCGACGTCGGCACCCCCGCGGCGGCGAGCGACGCCTCGGTCGGCTCCAGCCAGTGCTTGGCGACGGTGCGGTCGGTGACGATGGCGGTACGCACGCCGGGCCGCAGCGCCGCGACACGCTCGCCGAGCGACTGCAGCACGTCGCGGCCGATCACGATGTCATAGGCGCGGTCGCCGAGCGCGACGTCGACGGTAACTGAGGCGGAATGTTTCAAGGGCGCAGTCATGAGGTCGCGTTCAATCCATCACAGGTGGTTGCTCGTCGGCCGGACGCGCACCGCACAGATGCGCATGCAGGGCCTCGAGGCATTCGTCGACGATGCGGTCGTGCGGCACGTCGCGCGAGGCAATCGTCAAATCGGCGGTGCCGTAGACCGGCTCGCGCTCGCTGAGCAGGCGGTTGACGGTCGCCTCCGGGTCGGGGGTGTGCAACAGCGGACGATCGGCGCGGCGGCGCACCCGGCGCATGATGATATCACTGTCGGCCTTGAGCCAGATCGAGATCGCGCGGTCGCGGATCCGGTTGCGGGTCTCCTCGCGCATGAAGGCGCCGCCGCCGGTCGCCAGCACGACCGGGCCATTGCCGAGGATACGGGCGATCACCCGCGCCTCGCCGTCGCGGAAATACGGCTCGCCCTTGCTCTCGAAGATCTCCGGGATCGTCATGTCCGCCGCCGCCTCGATCTCGGTGTCGGCATCGGTGAACGGCAGCTTGAGTCGCGCCGCCACCCGCCGGCCGATGGTCGACTTGCCGGCCCCCATCATGCCGACCAGCACGATCGACCGCGTCCCCAGCGCGGCCGCGATATCGGCCTCCAGGGTCGGGTGGGTGGGCGCCGGGACGGCTGCGTCGGACATCAAAAAGCTCGGATATTGGGACGAATTGTTCAGAATTCGAGCCACCTATACTACCCCCGGCGACACCCTTACCAGCGACTCTTGCAACCGCGCGGGGAACATGTTGGATGATTTCATTGGTTAATTCGCCGCCCGAGTCGCCTCCATGCCCAGCCTGTTCCGCTTCCTGACGGTCGTCGCCGTGATTTTCGGGATCGGCTACGGCATCGTCTTCGCGCTGGCGAATTTCGTGCACCCGAAGCCGCGGGAAATGACGGTGACCATCTCACCGGATAAGTTCCTCAAGAAATAGACGCTATGATTCCGGCATGCCCGCTGCTGCCAAAAATCCCGCCAAGACCCTCGCCAAGTCCTCCGACGCCAGACTGACCGCGTTGTTCCTCGACATGCTCGCCGCGGAACAGGGCGCCGGCGCCAACACGCTCGACGCCTACCGGCGCGACCTCACCGATTTCTCCGACTACCTCGCCCATGCCGGCGCCGATTTCACCAGCGCCGACACCGAGACGCTGCGTGGCTACCTCGCCGACCTCGATGTCAGAGGCTTCAAGTCGACCAGCGTGGCGCGGCGGCTGTCGGCGATGCGGCATCTCTACCGTTTCCTGCTCAATGAGCGGGTCCGCACCGACGATCCGGCCGCGATCCTGTCCGGCCCGAAGCGCGGCCGCGGCCTGCCCAAGGTGCTGTCGATCGCCGATGTCGACCGCATGCTGACCCGCGCCAAGGAACTGACCCAGACCGACGTCTCGCCGGCGCAGCGGCTGCGCGCGCTGCGGCTGTATTGCCTGCTCGAGGTGCTCTACGCCACCGGCCTGCGCGTCTCCGAGCTGGTGTCGCTACCGGTCTCGGCGGCGCGGCGCGATGCGCGGATGATCGTGGTGCGCGGCAAGGGCAACAAGGAGCGGCTGGTGCCGCTGAACGACGCCTCGCGCCAGGCGATGGCAGACTATCTCGCAGCGCTGGAGGTGATGCAGCCGAAGGCGAAGAAGGCCGCGCCGGCGAAATGGCTGTTTCCGTCCTCCGGCGAGAGCGGCCATCTGACCCGGCAGCATTTCGCCCGCGATCTGAAGGAGCTCGCGAGCGCCTCCGGCCTTGCGCCGCGGCTGGTCTCCCCGCACGTGCTGCGTCATGCGTTTGCCAGCCATCTGCTGCACAATGGCGCGGACCTGCGCATCGTGCAGACCCTGCTCGGCCACACCGACATCTCGACCACCCAGATCTACACCCATGTGGTCGAGGAGCGGCTGAAGAGCCTGGTCCGCGACCTGCACCCGTTGGCGGAGAAGTCCTAGGGATCCGAAGCCCAGAGACCTCAATACCTTCATCTGATCCGCCTTGACTTCCGCTTCGTCTCCGCAGAAAGAGCGTCACTTGCTTGCGATCCCGAAGCGTGCATTCCACCCGGATGCGCGTTAACCGTTTGAAGTTACAAAGCTTCTCTTTCCGACGCCGAAACCGCTTCGCCCCTCGCACCGATCTTCCCTATATTGAGTTGATGCCCGACCCGATGCGCAGCTATCTCGACTTCGAAAAACCCGTCGCCGAGCTTGAATCCAAGATCGACGAGTTGCGTGCGCTTGCCGCAAGCGGCAGCGACATCGGCGACGAGGTCGCGCGGATCGAGGACAAGGCGGCGCAGGCGCTCACCGAGCTCTATTCCAATCTGACGCCGTGGCAGAAGACGCTGGTGGCGCGGCATCCGCAGCGGCCGCACTTCACCGATTTCATCGGCGGCCTGATCACCGAATTCACCCCGATGGCCGGCGACCGCAAATTCGCCGACGACGAGGCCCTGGTCGGCGGCTTCGGCCGCTTCCGCGGCGAGAGCATCTGCGTGGTCGGCCAGGAGAAGGGCGCCACCACCGAGAGCCGCATCAAGCACAATTTCGGCATGGCGCGGCCCGAAGGCTACCGCAAGGCGGTGCGCCTGATGGAGATGGCCGACCGGTTCGGCATTCCGGTGCTGTCGATCGTTGATTCCGCCGGCGCCTATCCCGGCATCGGCGCCGAGGAGCGCGGCCAGGCCGAGGCGATCGCGCGCTCGACCGACGCCTGCCTGTCGCTCGGTGTGCCCAATGTCGCGATCGTCACCGGCGAAGGCATGTCGGGCGGCGCCATCGCCATCACCACGGCGAACCGCGTCCTGATGATGGAGCACGCGATCTACAGCGTGATCTCGCCGGAGGCGGCATCCTCGATCCTGTGGCGCGACGGCACCAAGGCGCAGGAAGCCGCCAACAGCATGAAGATCACCGCCCAGGACATGCTGCGCTTCGGCGTGATCGACCAGATCCTGAAGGAGCCCTCGGGCGGCGCTCATCGCGACCCGGGCGCGATGATCGCGACCACGGGCGATGCCATCGCCCAGGCGCTCAACGACCTACGAAATCTTGATCCGGACGCGATTCGCAAACAGCGGCGCCAGAAATTCCTCGATATCGGCCGCAAGCTCGGCTGAGGCGCCCAAACCGCCCGATTTTTCGTCCAAATCGACCAATTTTGCCGTAATTGGGCCCCGAGCCGGGTCTTTAACATTCCTTGAACCATGCCTGCTACCGTGAGGGCTGTCCGCCCCGGTTCAGGTTGCGAGCAGGGGTCGTCGAAGGCTAATATTTTACACAATGGCTTCAGGGCATATTCGCCGTGTTGGGGTCGCGAAAATCGCCCGGTGGGTGTGGAGCTCGGACTTGACTCATCGCACGCTCGTACGCGCGCTTCTGACCTCGGCGGTCCTCGCCGCAGGCGTCATGCTCGCCGGTTGTGACAGCGACCAGATCTCGCTCGCGCAGAACGCCAAGGCCAACCAGCCGGTCCCGCCAAAGCTCGTCGCTGCCATGACCGAAAAGGACATGGACATGCAGTCGCCGATCCTGGTGCGGCTGTTCAAGCAGGAGGCCGAGCTCGAGGTCTGGAAGCAGAACCGCTCCGGCCAGTTCGCGCTGCTCAAGACCTATCCAATCTGCCGCTGGTCGGGCGACCTCGGTCCGAAGGTCCGCGAAGGCGACCGCCAGGCGCCCGAAGGGTTCTACTCGATCAACCCGAGCCAGATGAACCCGCAGTCGGCCTATTACCTGTCGTTCAACACCGGCTATCCCAACGCCTTCGACAAGGCGCTCGGCCGCACCGGCTCGCAGCTGATGGTGCACGGCGATTGCTCTTCGCGCGGCTGCTACGCGATGACCGACGAGCAGATCGCAGAGATTTACTCGCTCGGCCGCGAATCCTTCTTCGGCGGCCAGAAGGCGTTCCAGCTGCAGGCCTACCCGTTCCGGATGACGCCGGTGAACATGGCCAAGCACCGCAACAATCCGAACATGCCGTTCTGGAAGATGATCAAGGAAGGCTACGATCATTTCGAGGTGACGAAGCAGGAGCCGAAGGTCGACTTCTGCGAGAAGAAGTATGTGTTCGACGCGGTGAAGGCGCCGGGCGCGACACGCGATCCGGTGTTCGACGCCTCCGCGAAGTGCCCGGCCTATGTGATCCCCGAGGAGATCGCGAGCGCCGTGCACGAGAAGGAGCAGAAGGACGCCGCCGAGACCGCCAAGCTGGTATCCAAGGGCACGCCCGTTGCGCGCCTCAACACCGGCATCGACGGCGGCATGAACGCGATCTTCGCCTCGAAGATTCCGGAAGGAAACACCGGCCTCTCCGAAGGCGGCGACAGCCAGGCGCTGGCATCGATGTCGCTGGCGCGCGCGCCCGGCACGATCCCCGGTACGGTCAATCCGCCGAAGCCCAATCTCGCGGTCCAGCAGGAAGAGCCGGTCGTGGCGACGACGTCGTCCACCGCATCGTCAGCCGGCACCCGCGTTGCCTCGGCGAACGCGTCCGACAAATCCGCCTCTGACAAATCCGCCTCTGACAAGTCCGAAGGCTTCTTCTCCAGCTTTGCCCGCAAGGTCGGGATCGGCGGCACCGCCGACGCCAGCAAGACGACCGCGCCGGCTCCGGCCGCTGCCGCACCAGCCAAGCCGAAGGTCGCCGAGGCCAAGCCGCAATCGGTGGTTCGCGTCGCCCCCAAGGCTGAGCCGAAGCAGGCCGCCAAGCCCGCGCCGAAGCCGGCAGTGACCACGGCCGCAGCCGCCGCACCGGCCCCGTCGTCGTCGACCCAACTCGCCGGCTCCGCGCCTGTCGTGCAGACCAACTCGTTCGACACCCGCTTCTCGGCGGTGAAGTAGGCGGGGCGCGTCTGCGCGAAGACAGCTCGCTGCCGCTTGTCGCAATGCTGCTGTAGCGCAAACTATTTCCAGCCGTCGTCCCTGCGAAAGCAGGGACCCATAACCACCGAACTTGATCGTGAATGGGATCGTGGCCCCAGCGTCGCGCAACAACTCTCATTTGGGGTAATGGGTCCTGGCTTTCGCCAGGACGACATTGAGTGTGTGGCGCGGTCTGTGAGTCACACCACAACGTTCTCGCGACATGATTTGTCCGAGCTTTGCTCTTCGTTCCGCCCTCTCCGTTGGCAGAGCGCGCAGGGAAAGCCGGGCGCCGATCGCACCCAAAGCGTCAGGCCTGCACGATTTCGCCGTCCGCGTTGCGTGCTTTCGTCAGTACCGCGCGCAGACGCCTCGTCGCTGCCGCACCGCCACGCTCGCAGGTTCGAACACCACGCTCCGTCACCGTCGCATGCGCGTTGACCGTTACATTCCGTGGCTTTCGAAAACCTTCTTGCAGCTTCGGCTCAGGCTGGCCCGCTTCATCTGGAGACAGCTCTGCACGGCGCCGTCATTGCCGAGGTCCTTCCGGCAGAAGCGCTGTGCATCGCGCGTGCACGCGCTCTGTTCCGATGGCGTACCGGAATGCTGCGCCAACGCGGCACCGCTGCTCATCACGGCAGCAGCAACAAGAGCTGCAATCGAAATATAGCGCATTGTGACTTCCTCCCGCGGCCTAACGGGCAGCGGGGGCCCATCGTTCCTTTGGGAACCCGGATTCCATCCTACTTCGGCCGCGGGTCCTCAAGCCCCTTGCCGGGATCTTCCAGATGCCCGGTGCGCGCGAGGTCGACGGCGGCGCCGAGCGCCTGCGCGACATTGCGCACCTGTTCCTGGAAGGCCTTGTCTTCGTCGAGATCGCGATGCGACGTCGCATAGGGCTTCATGTAGCCGACATAGCCATCGATCTCGGCCCTGCCGCCGGCCGAGATCAACTCCATGTCGGTGAGCCAGTCCGCAAGAAAGCGGCGGCATGTTTCCGCACCGACGCTGTCGCCGTGGACCACGATGCCGAAATGCCGGCCGCGCAAATGCGAGTTCGAGCGCCTTGGCTTCGCTCGCGGTCTTGCCGTGGGTCGAGGTCGGATCGGGATTGCCGCCATCGGCGCAGACCAGGCGATCGATCATCGCCTTGAGTCCGGTCGGCGTCTGGTACCAGTAGACGGGCGAGATGATCATGATGCCGTGCGCGCGCACCCACAGCGGATAGATCTCGTTCATCCAGTCGTCGGTTTGCCCGAGCGAGTAGTTTGGATAGCAGCTGCACGGCCAGTGGCAGAGTGCCATCGAGGTGGAGACGCAGGACTTGCAGGGGTGAATCTCCCTGCCGAACTCGGACGTCAGCCGCGACAGATCGAGCACATCGACCGCCAAGCCCATCTCGCGGAAGGCGGCCTCGGCGATCTCGACCATGCGCCAGCTTTTGGACATCTCGCCGGGACACGTGTGCTCGCTGCGCGAGGAGCCGTTGATCAGCAGGATATGCGGCGCTTCGTTTGGATCGTCGTGCCTGCGCTGCGCTTCATCGATGGCATCGCGCGCGGACAGCCAATCGACCGCGAGATCATAGTCGGGATCGGCAAAACCGGGGCCGGCCTTGCGGGTAACCGGCGCCTTGCGCGAATGACGATAGGCGTCCCAGGCGCCGGCGATGATCGTCGCAAGCTCCGTCTGCATGGATTGAAAGACCGGATCGGCAAATCGCTTGCGGTAGCGCCGTTCGAATTCATCGCGCGAAAGCTTGACCGGCGGCATCCCCTTGCGAACGTCCGGCTCCGTCATCGACACCTCTCCCTGCCTACAATCCATCGCCCGCCCTGCATCCCCATTGGCGCGCGAAGCCTCGGGATAAGCCTCGGGATTGAGCCTTGGGATCGGGTCGAGACGGGCAAGAGTTCAAGAGCATCGATCTGCATTTGGTTCCTTGCACGCCGATTAGGACCCATGCCGCGCCTGGTGCGTTGGATGGGAACCTGACCATGGATACGACAACCAGAGTTCGCGCACGCCGCCAGCGAGGCGCCCCCTTCCCGATCACCATTCGCCCGACCGCGGCGGACGCCATGATCGCGCGTGCGATCGCCCGCAACACCGCACCTGCGCCGGAAGAGATCGCCCGCACACTGACCTGGGGCGCTGACGAAAAGGTCCTGCTTGCGCTCGCCGCCGCAGGCTGGCTCGCCTCGCGCGGGCGCGGTGCCTCGCTCGAGCGCGCCGGCAATCACGCGCTGCTGGTGACGGTCGCAGCATCGCTGCTGCCGCATGGCCTGAAGTTGCTGTTCAACCAGACTCGCCCGGATCGCCTGACCGTGGCCGGCCATGCCAACGGCATCCCGATCTCTGGCAGGCGCGACGACGCCTTCCCATCCGGCCACGCGCTGCATATGGGCGCGCTGGCGTCGGCGGCAGCGACATTGCCCGCCGGCGCGCGCCGCCCAATCCAGGCACTCGCGGTCGGCCTCTCGCTGACGCGCATTATGGTTCTCGCACACTGGACGAGCGACGTGATCGCGGGATTCGGGCTCGGAGCACTTCTCGAGCGGCTGCTGCGATTGTGGACCGGCTATCCCGGTGACGATCCACCGCGGGGCAAGGCGCGATGAGCGAATATGTCATCCGCTTTCTCGTGGGCGGGGCCGTGGTGTCGGCCTTCGCGATGCTGGGTGACGTGCTGCGTCCGAAGAGCTTCGCCGGGCTGTTCGGCGCCGCGCCGTCGGTTGCGCTCGCCACCCTCGGCATCGCCGTGTACCAGCACGGCACCGACTATGCCGGCCTGCAGAGCCGCGCGATGATGGCTGGCGCCGTTGCGCTGGCCATCTATAGCTTCGTGGTCTGCCAATTGCTGATTCGCGCGAGGCTCCGCGCTGCCCCCGCCACCTTGCTGGCGCTTGTCGTCTGGCTCGCGATCGTCTTCGGCTTGCTGGGCGTTGCCGGAGGACAGGCATGACACCGGTCCGCGTCTCACTGTCCTCGCTCAGGGAAAGCCGGTGGACCGAATATCTGATCCGCTTCGTGCTCGGTGGCGGCGCCACCGTCCTGACCGGACTGATCAGCAGCACGTGCGGCGCCTATGTCGGCGGCGCCTTTCTTGCACTCCCCGCCATCTTCTGCGCCAGCGCCACCCTCATCGAGAAGCATGAAATCCGCCGCAAGCGGAACGCCGGCCTCGACGGCACGTGGCGCGGGCAGCAGGCCGCGGCGCTCGATGCGGCGGGCGCAGCGCTCGGCGCGGTCGGCATGCTGGCATTCGCCATCGTCTTCGCGCTGACGGTGGGCCGCAGCGTCCCGGCCGCCTTCATCGCGGCATCGCTGGCCTGGCTGATCTGCTCGGTCGCGGCCTGGTATGTGCGTCGCGAGATACGATCGGCACGGCGGACGCGGACGCCGGGAGACGGCGTGATCGGCCGCAAGGCCGACCGCCTGCCGCATTGAAGCCTGCTACGGCGCCAGATAGCGCAGCAGTTCCGGATCGCTCCGCACCTCGCTGGCGCCGCCCTGCAGCGCGACGCGGCCGCGGTCCAGCACATAGGCATAGTCGGCGACGCGCAGCGCGAGGTCGAGATGCTGCTCGACGATCACGACCGAGATGCTTTTGGCGAGCTCGATCAGCCGTTCGGTGATCTCCTCGATCACGCCGATCCAGACGCCTTCGGTCGGCTCGTCCAGCAGCAGCAGCTTTGGATTGCCGAGCATGGCGCGGCCGATCGCCAGCATCTTGCGCTCGCCGCCGGACAGCGTGCCGGCCGGCTGGTCGAGCCGCTGGCCGAGTTTCGGAAAGATGGCCAGCACGCGATCGACGGCGCTGGCATCGGAATTGAACAGCGAGCCGACGGCGAGGTTGTCGCGCACCGACAGGCGGGCGAACACCGAATGCTCCTGCGGCACATAGCCGATGCCGGAGCGCACCCGCTCCTCGGTGCGGCGGCGGGTGATGTCGCGGCCGTCGAAGAACAACTCGCCCTGCGAGCTTGCGAGCTCGCCGACGATGGTCTTCATCAGCGTGGTCTTGCCGGCGCCGTTGCGGCCGAGCACGGCGACGCCGCCGCGCCAGGGAATGCCGATGTTGACATCGAACAGGACCTGGCTGCGGCCATAACCGGCGTCGAGATGCCGGATATCGAGGAAGGTTTGCTCAGGCACGGCGAAGATAGATCTCCTGGACGCTTTTGTTGGCCTGGATTTCCGCGACCGTTCCCGAGGCCAGCACCTTGCCCTGGTCGAGCACGGTGAGGCGGTCGCAGATGTCGCGGATGAAATCGAGGTCGTGTTCGACGATGACGAGCGAGCAATGCTGCTTGATCGGCTGCAACAGCTCGCCGGTGACGCGGCGCTCCTCGAGGCTCATGCCGCCGGTCGGCTCGTCCAGCAGCAACAGCCGTGGCTTGCCGGCGAGCGCCATCGCGATCTCGAGCCATTGCTGCTGGCCGTGCGACAGGGCCGCGGCGGCATCATGTGCGCGATCGGCGAGCCGGAACTGGGTCAGCATCGTCATCACCTGATCGTGCAGCTTCTTGCGGGTCCGCGACAGCACGAGGTCGAACAGCGAGCAGTGTGCCTGCAGCGCCAGCAGGATGTTGTCGTACAGCGTCAGCGTCGGCAGCACCGAGGTGATCTGGAACTTCAGGCTCATGCCGGCGCGCGCGCGCTCGGTCGGCGTGAACGCGGTGATGTCGGTGTTGACGAAGGAGACCTTGCCCGTGGTCGGCACCTCGGCGCCGGCGACGCATTTCATCAGCGTGCTCTTGCCCGAGCCGTTGGGGCCGATCAGGCCGTGGAACTCGTTCTCGCCGACGGTCAGCGCTGCACCGTCGAGCGCGGTCAGCTTGCCGAACACTTTGCTGATCCCTTGCGCCTCAAGGAGCGGCATTGCCGGTCTCCTTCGGGGCTTTGCCGAAACTGCCGACCCGCTCGCGCTCGCCGAGCACGAAGGAGATCAGCCCGAGCGGCCGGAACATGATGACGAGCAGCAGCAGCACGCCGAGGATGATCGGCCAGACGTCGCGGTAATTGTCGGACAGCCAGAAGCTGACGCCCTCGATGATCACGGTGCCGATCACGGCGCCGATCAGCGTGCCGGAGCCGCCGAACAAGACGTAGAGCACGACCTGGGTCGAGAACACGACGCCCAGCATGTTGGGCCAGACGAAGCCCTCGTGGAAGGCATAGAGGCTGCCGGCAAGACCGGCGATGGTGCCGCCGACTGCAAAGATGATCGCCTTCAGATGCTGCGCCTTGTAGCCGAAGAAGGCGATGCGCTGCTCGTTCTCGCGCAGGCCGGCGAGCGCGAGGCCGAATTGCGAGCGGACCAGGAAGCGGCAGAGCAGATAGACGACCACGAGGATGCCGAGCACCATGTAGTAGTAGATCGGCCCCTCCTCGAACTCGTAGCTGCCGAGGGTGAGCGGCGGGATCGACGGGATGCCGTTCTGGCCGCCGAGATAGTACCAGCCGCGCGCCAGCCGGTCCGCGGCATAGGAGCCGGTGAGGGTGCCGAGCGAGACGAAGATCACGCTCGAGGGATAACGCCCGAGCAGCAGGAAGCCGCCGAGCAGCAGCGACGCGGTGAGCCCGATCAGCGTTCCGGCAGGCAGGATCAGGAGGATCGAGGTGACGTTGAGATCGCGCGCCAAGAGCGCCACGCCGTAGCCGGCGGCGCCGAAGAACAGCGCCTGGCCGAAGCTCATGATGCCGGCATAGCCCCACACCAGGTCGAACGACAGGGCGAACAACGCGAGGATCACCACGCGGGTGGCGAACACCGTCAGATAGTCCTGCAGCACCCATGGCAGGACCAGTGCGATCAGCAGCACCAGCCCTTCCACGATCGGCAGGACCTTCCATCCTGCCGATACCCGTCCCGCCGGCGCGCTTGCGGCCGGTGCACCCTCGCCCGTCACGACATCTGGTTCCTCACCGACGCGTGCGACAGCCTCTCTTGCTCCAACCATGGATCGCTCAGCATTCCTTGGGATCAACGAGACCGTCGCTGCGCGCGACGATCTCATAGTTCCCGCCTTTGGCAACAGCGGTGTACATCTTCATCTTGCAGTGACGCTTGCCCGGCACCATCTCCGCCGGTCCGCCCGGCCCTTCGGCGATCTTGGCGTGGTCGAGCGCGGCCGCAACGGAGTCGCGGTCGACCTTGCCGGCCTCCTTGACCGCCGCCTCCCACAGCTTGAGGCCGCGATAGGTTCCGGTGGCGGCGCTGCCGGCCGCGAACAGGAAGTTGCCGGGGAAATCCTTCTCATAGGCTGCCTGGAGCTTGGCGTCGAACGGATCCTCCTTGGTCAGCACCTTGAAATAGTCGAGGCAGCTCGCAAGGCCCTCGATCTCGTTGGCCTGATTGATGTTGAGCGTGTTCTCGTCATAGTAGACGCAGGCGAGCCGCCCGCCGTTCTTGAGGAAGCCGGCTTCATAAAGCTGCTTGAAGAACGGGCCGACGCCGGGCGGGATCACGGTGTTGAACACGACGTCGACCTTGTTGGAGATGACGCGGTTCACGGTGGCCGAGAAGTCGACCTGGTCGAGCGGGTAGTATTCCTCGAACACCACCTCGCCGCCGTTCGATTCGATCACCTTGCGGGCGTAGACGTTGAGCGTGTGCGGCCAGACATAGTTGGCGCTCGGCAGCGCGAACTTCTTGCCGCCGTTCTTGATCAGCCAGGGAATGAAGGTGTCGCACTGCTGCGCCGGGGTCGGTCCGGTGCAGAACAGATAGGGCGTGCACTCCTTGCCTTCGTAGAGCTGCGGATAGATGTAGAGCGTCTTGCCGCGCGCCACGATCGGATCCTTGATCGCATTGCGCATCGACGAGGTGATTCCGCCGAGCACCATGTCGACCTTGTCGCGCTGGATCAGCTTGCGGACATTGCCGACCGCGACCGATTCGTTCGAGGCAGTGTCCTCGATGTAGAGCTCGAGCGGCCGGCCGAGCAGGCCGCCGCCGGCGTTGATCTCCTTGATCACCATCTTGGCGACGTTGGCGTCGGCGTTGCCGGCATAGGCGATCGGGCCGGTCAGGTCGGTCGCGATGCCGACCTTGATCGGTCCCTCCGCTGCGTTGGCCCAGTCGGGCCTGACCACCCAGCTGCCGACCCCGGTCGCGAGCGCGCCGGTCGCGAACGCGAAATTGCTCATGAAGCGGCGGCGCGTGAGATTGGTGCGATCGAACATCTGACTAAACCCCTTTTCCCGATATGAGGCCCTGCGGGCGGAATTTGATGAAGGCAATGGCGAGCACGAAGACCAGGACGTCGGCGACGACAGGAGACATCACCCAAGGCAGCGCCGCGCTGAGCGTGCCGATCACACCGGCGCCGGCGACCGGACCGATGAAGGAGCCGACCCCGCCGACCATCACGGCGACGAAGCCCTGGATCAGGAAGCGGATGCCGAGATCGGCGAACAGGCTGAACACCGGCACAATCAGCGCGCCGGCAAGTCCGGCCAGCGCCGCGCCGAACGCGAAGGTTGCCCCGTAGATCAGGGGCGTCGAGATGCCCGACGCGCGCGCCAGCGCCGGATTCTCCAGCGTGGCGCGGACCCGAAGCCCGAACGAGGTGCGCGCCAGCAAGAGATAGCAGCCGCCCATCACCAGCAGCGTGATCACGATGATGGTGAAGCGCCAGGCCGAGATGTGGACGGAGCCGAGGTCGATCGAACCGCCGATCGGCTCCGGCACCGTGAGATAGAAGCCGCCGATCAGGCCGCGCACGCTCTCGCGGATGATCAGGCCGAGCGCATAGGTGCCGAGCATCGCCACGATCGGCGCGGCGTAGAACCGCCTGATGATCAGCGCCTCCAGCACGAAGCCGATCGCGCCGACCACGAAGGGCGCCGCGACCATGCCGGCCCAGACCGGCGCGCCGTGGGCGTAGGCCAGATAGGTGACATAGGCCCCGAGCAGGACGAACTCGCCCTGCGCGAAGTTGAAGATGCCCATCATGCTGGCGATGATGCCGAGCCCGAGCACCACCAGCACGATGATCGCGCCGAAGCTCACGATCTCGAACGCCGCGGCAAAAGTGCTAGCCATGTCGTTCGATCCGGCGTTCGATCCATCCAGCCTGCGTCTGCAACAAGCGGCGCCTCACATCTTCTTCCAGTCGCCGGCCTGCTCGAAGGCGTGCGCGGCGCGGTAGATGGTGGATTCCTCGAACATCCGGCCGACCAGCATCAACCCGACCGGCAGGCCGTCGACCATGCCGCAGGGCAGCGACATCGCCGGGTGGTGGGTGATGTCGAACGGCGCGGTGTTGGTGATCATCTCGAGCGCACGGGCGACATAGTCCTCGCGGCTGGCATTGGCCGCCGGCAGCGCCGGCGCCTTCATCGGCGTGGTCGGCAGCAGCAGCAAGTCGTAATCCTTGAACGCCTTGTCATAGGCCGCGGTGAGGCGGCGGGAGATGTTGAGCGCCTTGCCGTAGAAGCGCGGACCGAAATTGTTGTTGATGTAGGTGCCGAGCATCATGAACAGCTTGGTGGTCTCCGACAGCGAGTCCGCCTGGCGGCGCCAGCCGCGATGGAAGTCCATCAGCGAGGTCGAATAGAGGTCGGGCCGGCTGAGGCCGTAGCCGTCGCCGAACATCATGGTCTGGGTCAGGCCTTCGGTGCCGATCGGGGTCCAGATCGCGGGGCCGACCATGTGCATCGGGATCGACACGGTGTCGACCGACGCGCCGAGATCCTTGAAGCGCTTGGCCGCCTCGCGCACGCTTTCATTGACCGCGGCTTCCGCGGTCGGCTGCTCGAAGCCTTCCTTGAGGATGCCGATCTTCATGCCCTTGACGCCCTTGCCCAGCGCCTTGGTGTAATCCTCGACCTTGGGCGCCTTGATGCGCGGATCGTAGCCGTCGTCGCCGGCGATCACCTCGAGCAGCAGCGCGTTGTCCTCCACCGTTGCGGTCATCGGTCCTGTGTGGTCGACGAAGATCTCGATCGGCATGATGCCGGTATAGGGCACGAGGCCCCAGGTCGGCTTCATGCCGTAGGTGCCGCAGAACGAGGACGGCATGCGGATCGAGCCGCCCTGGTCGCCGCCGATCGCCATGTCGACCTCGCCGAGCGCGACCACGACGCCGGAGCCCGACGACGAGCCGCCGGCCGAATAGCCCATCTTGTGCGGATTGTGCACCGCTCCGTAAGAGTTGGTGTGGCTGCCGCCGGACAGGCAGAAGTGCTCGCAATGGGTCTTGCCGGCGATCTCGGCGCCGGCATCGAGCATCCGCGTGACGATGGTGGCGTCGAAATCGGGGATATAGCCTTCCAGCGTCGACGAGCCGTTCGTCATCGGCACGCCGGCCAGCATGATGTTGTCCTTCAGCGCCACCGTCTTGCCCTTGAGCTTGCCGGACGCCGCGCCCTTCACGGTCGACTTGTAGTACCAGGCGTTGCGCGGGTTCTCCTCTGGAGCCGGGCGATAGCCGGGCGTGCGCGGATATTTCACCGCGGGCAGTTCGTCCGGCATCGCGGCGATCACGTTGTAGGCGTCGATCGAGCCCTGCATCAGGCCGCGGAACGAGGCCACATCCTCATCGGTCAGTGACAGGCCGCACTGCTCGGCGACGGCACGAAGTTGCGTTGGCGTGGGAAGGACGACGGTCACGGCGCTCTCCTGATAGTTTTGATCTTTGGATTTGATCCCTCGACGCAGGGCGCAGCGGCGCGTTGCCCGCGCGAACCGCTCACCCAGTTGCTGTATTGAAAACGGAAATATTTTCCTTTTCAAGCATTATTTCGCAAGACCTTCCGGCGACGCTGTCGCACTGCTCAGATCGGCTTGATCACCCTGAAGTCGAGACCGTCGGCTTCGGCAAGATACATCGGCATCCTGGCATGGCCGCTGCGCACCGTGACCGGACCGCGCGGGCCGCGATAGACGAGGTTGTCCGCCGCCGCGAGCAGCGGCCGCATGTCCAGCGTGCCGGCGCGCTTGGCGGCGGCCTCGAGCAGGCAGAACCCTTCATAGGCGGACTCGCTGCACGAGCCGACCGGCGGCGCGAACGCACCGAACATCGCGCGATAGCGGTCCCTGAAATCGTCGCCTTCGCGTGAGCCGACGGAGGGGAAATAGCCGGAGGCGCAGTAAAGGTTCTCGGTCTTGTCGGCGCCGATGCCGAGCAGCGCCGTCTCGTCGAAACAGCCGGCAAAGCGCAGCGTGGTGGCGGCAAGGCCGGCATCGGCGAAGGCGCGGTTGAAGGTCACGCTATCGGTGCCGATCAGCGAGATCAGCACGACATCGGGTTTCGCGGCGCGGATGCGTTCCAGCTGCGCCTCGTGATTATCCTCGCCGACCGGCACGAACTCCTCGCCGACCACGAGCCCGCCGGTCTCCTTGATGTAACGCTTCACCGCGCGGTGCGACTGCCATGGCCAGACATAGTCGCTGCCGATCAGGTACCAGCGCGAGGCGCGCTTCGCCTCGGCCAGCCAGTGGATCGACGGCCGGTTCTGCCAGCGCGGCGTCTCGCCGATCGCGATGACGCCGGGCGTCCGCTCGCCGCCCTCATAGACCGGCGTGTAGATGTAGGGGATCTTGCTGCGGGTGATCAGGCCGCGCAGCGCGACGCGCACCGCGCTGGTGTGCATGCCCATGATGAGATCGACATCGTCGGACGCGATCGCCTGCTCGACGCGATCGAGCACGTCCTCGATCGGTCCGCCGGCGTCATAGACCGAGAACTCGACCTCGCGGCCGAGGATGCCGCCGCGCCGGTTGATGTCGGCGACGGCGAGCTGTGCACTCGAGGTCGCGGCCGGTCCCCACATCCCGGGCGAACCGGTGCAGCAGACGAAGCCGGCGATCCGCAGCCGGCTGCGCGCACCGCGCGGACCGAAACCGTCCCGATCCATCGGGGAAAATACCCGATCGGACCGCGCAGACGTCAGGTTCCGGAACAACAGGGATGGCGGGCATGGAAGGCCGCCATACCTGTTGCTCGAGGTTCGGGCCATGACGTAGGGCGTCGAATGCACACCTGCTCCTGTCTGGCACCGGCAAGCCGCGCGGCGAGCGCGGCATCGCCCGGTCCATCTAGATCGTCCTGATCACATTGAAGTCGAGACCGTCGGCCTCGGCAAGATAGATCGGCATCTCGGCGCGGCCGTCGCGAAGGGTGACGGTGCCGCGGGCGCCGCTGTAGACGAGGTTGTGCGCTGCGGCGGACAATGGTCCGATCGACAGCGAGCGCGCCTGATTGGCCGCCGCCTCGAGAAAGCGCATCCCCTCATAATTGGACTGCCCGACCGAGCCGATCGGCGGCGCATGTGCCCCGAACATCGCGCGGTAGCTGGTCCGGAAGTCGTCATTGGCGCACGAATCGATGCAGCCGAAATAGCCGGAGGCGCAGAACAGGTTTTGGGTCGAGTCGGGGCCGATGCCGAGCATCACGGTCTCATCCATCGCGCCGGCGTAACGCAGCGTGGTCGCGGCAAGCCCGGCCTCGGCGAAGGCACGGTTGAAGGTGATGCTGTCGGTGCCGATCAGGGTGATCAGCACGACATCTGGCCGTGCTGCGCGAATCCGCGCCAGATGCGGCTCGTGATTGTCCTCGCCGAGCGGGACAAATTCCTCGCCGACGACGTGGCCGCCGGCCTCCTTGATGTAGCGCTTCACCGCGCGATGCGACTGCCAGGGCCAGACATAATCGCTGCCGATCAGGTACCAGCGCTGGGCCTTCTTGACCTCGGTGAGCCAGTGGATCGCCGGCCGGCTTTCCGCGCGCGGCGTCTCGCCGATCGCCATCACGCCGGGCGTCCGCTCGCCGCCCTCATAGACCGGCGTGTAGACATAGGGGATGCGGCCGGCTGTGACCTTGCGCAGCGCGAGGCGCACCGCCGAGATATGCGAGCCCATGATCACGTCGATCTCGTCGAACGCGATCGCCCGCTCGGCGCGGCGCACCACCTCCTCGATCGGGCCGCCGGCGTCGTACATCGACAATTCGACCTCGCGGCCGCGGATGCCGCCGCGGCGGTTGATCTCGGCGACCGCGAGCATGACGCTGTTGGCGGAGATCGGCCCCCAGATCCCGGGCGCGCCCGAGAAGGTGATGAAATTGCCGATTCTAAGCTTGCTGTCGGTGCCGCCGCGGCGCGAGGACCCCGGCTTGACGGTCAAAGCGAGATCGGCCGCGCAGGACGACGGATTTCGAAACAGCAGCGGCGGCGCGACGGGCATGCCGCCATACGCCTGGAAAGAGACCGTCGAGAGCACGCCAACTCCTGTCTGGGAAGCAGTACGCAACGCAGCCAGCGGGCGGTCGCGGCATCCGCCCCTTGGTTGGGGGAATATCCTAGGTGAAAATATTGAATATTCAACAATTGAAGTGCATATAGAAACGGCATCAGTTGCCGGACATTCATTCACCGGGTCAGGAACCAGGTCTCACGCCGTGGCTAAACCGCCGAAAGAAAATTCCCCGATCACCGAACATCTCGCCTACCTGCTGGCGCAAGCCAACCGGGAGATCAACCGGCAGTTGGAGACGCGGCTCGCCAAGGAAGGCGTGCCGGTCGAGCAGTGGCGCATCCTGAAGGTGCTGTCCGACGGCAACGGCCACTCGATGGGCGAGCTTGCGGATGCTGTGCTGCTCAACCATCCGACGCTGACCAAGATGATCGACCGCATGGTGTCGGACGCGCTGGTCTATCGCGTCCAGGATCCCAAGGATCGCCGCAAGGTGCTGATGTTCGTCTCCGACCGCGGCAAGGCGCTGTGCCGGCGGCTCAACTCGCTCGCGGTGAGCCAGGAGGAGCACATCGTCGAGAGCTATGGCGACAAGTCGACCACCGAGCTCAAGCGCCTGCTGGAAAGCCTGATCGGCAGCGCCAATTAAGGCCGCGCCGGCCCGGCGCGCTTCTAACAAGACCATCGAAAAAAGACCGGCAGGAAATGTCGGGATGCCGCGGTTTGGTGCGTCCTTGGGGCGCGCCCTGCGGCGCAGCCTTCGCGCTTGGCCGCGCTGGTCCACCCGATCACTCGCTAGTGAGGATTTCCCGTCATGACTTCGATCACGCCGTTCCTCTGGCTCGACAACAACGTCCGCGACGCAGTCGCCTTCTACCAATCGGTGTTTCCGAACGCCAAGATCGAGACCGTCAGCGATTTCATGGCGAGCTTCGAGCTCGAGGGGCAGCGGTTTCACGCGCTCAATGGCGGGCCGCAGCACAAGTTCAACGAGGCGGTGTCGTTCTTCCTGAGCGTCGAGACCCAGGAGCAGGTGGACTACTTCTGGGAGAAGCTCACCGACGGTGGCCAGGAATCGCGCTGCGGCTGGCTCAAGGACCGCTTCGGCCTGTCCTGGCAGGTGATCCCGACCGCGCTGGGCCGCTATCTCAGCGCCCCCGATCGCAAGGCAGCCGACCGCGCGATGCAGGCGATGCTGAAGATGCAGAAGATCGTGATCGCCGATCTCGACAAGGCCTTCGCCGGCTGAGAGCGATGCGGCTCGACGGGCGGCCAGTCGCCCGCCGCCTCAGCGCGTGCGACGGCTACGCGTACCGGCCGTGGCAGTGCTTGTACTTCTTGCCTGACCCGCAGGGGCAGTCCTCGTTGCGGCCGACCTTGCCCCAGCTCGCCGGATCGTTCGGATCGCGGTCGGTGGCAATCATCCCGGGCGCCAGCGAGGCCTGGGCGTAGGTCGCCTCGGTCAGGCGGGCCTGCGCGAACTCGTCCTCGCCGGTGTTCGGATCGAGCTTGTGCGCCTCCATCAGCGGCAGCGGCTGCGGCGGCTCCTCCGGCGGCACGATCTCGACCCGCATCAGCTGCGCGGTGACCGCCTCGCGCAGATGCGCGCTCATCTCCTGGAACAGGTTGAAGGCCTCGGTCTTGTACTCCTGCAACGGGTCGCGCTGGCCATAGCCGCGCAGGCCGATCACCTGGCGCAGATGGTCGAGCATGATCAGGTGCTCGCGCCAGAGATGGTCCAGCGTCTGCAGCAGGATGGTCTTCTCGACGTAACGCATCACGTCGGGACCCCATTGCGCGACCTTGGCGGCCATGCGCTCGTCGACATGGGTCTCGATGCGCGTCAGCAGCTCCTCGTCGGCGATGCCCTCTTCCTTGGCCCATTCGTCGACCGGCAGATCGACATCGAGCACACGCTTCAGCTCGTCCTTGAGGCCGGCGGTGTCCCACTGCTCGGCATAGGCGTGCTCGGGAATGTATTTGGCGACCACGTCCTCGACGAAGGCATGGCGCATGTCGGTCACGGTCTCGACGACGCTGTCGTCCTTCATCAGGTCGACGCGCTGGTCGAAGATCACCTTGCGCTGGTCGTTCTGGACGTTGTCGAACTTCAGGAGGTTCTTGCGGATGTCGAAGTTGCGCGCCTCGACCTTCTGCTGCGCCTTCTCGAGCGCCTTGTTGATCCAGGGATGGATGATGGCTTCGCCTTCCTGCAGGCCGAGCCGCTGCAGCATGCTGTCGAGCCGGTCGGAGCCGAAGATGCGCATCAGGTCGTCTTCCAGCGACAGGAAGAACTTCGAGCGGCCGGGATCGCCCTGACGGCCGGAACGGCCGCGCAGCTGGTTGTCGATGCGGCGGGATTCGTGACGCTCGGAACCGATGATGTAGAGGCCGCCCGGCTTCTTCACGGTCTTCGCGGGCTTGTTGCCCTTGGCGGGCTCGACCTCGAAATCCTCTTCCGCCTTCAGCACGATCTCGCGGAAGCGCTCGATGTCGGCCTTGATCTGCTCGATCTTCTTGGCCTTCTCGGCCTCATCCGTGATCCCGGCGGTCTCCTGCTGGATCCGCATCTCGAGCGAGCCGCCGAGCTTGATGTCGGTACCGCGGCCGGCCATGTTGGTCGCGATCGTGATCGCGCCCGGTACGCCGGCTTCCGCGACGATATAGGCTTCCTGCTCGTGGAAGCGCGCGTTCAGCACCGCGAACAGCTTTGCCGGCTTGCCGGCGCGCGCGGCGGCATAGAGCTTCTCCATGCCGGATTCGGACGTGAAGTCGATCTGCTTGTAGCCGTGCTTCTTCAGGTACTCGGCCAGCACTTCCGACTTCTCGATCGACGCCGTGCCGACCAGCACCGGCTGCAGCCGCTTGTTGGCGCGCTCGATCTCGGCAAGGATCGCGGCGTATTTCTCGTTCTGGGTGCGGTAGACCTCGTCGTCCTCGTCAAGGCGCGCCACCGGCAGGTTGGTCGGGATCTCAACGACCTCGAGCTTGTAGATGTCGAACAGTTCGTCGGCTTCGGTCAGCGCCGTGCCGGTCATGCCGGACAGCTTCTGGTACATCCGGAAATAGTTCTGGAAGGTGATCGAGGCCAGCGTCTGGTTCTCGGGCTGGACCGTGACGTGCTCCTTGGCTTCCAGCGCCTGGTGCAGGCCTTCCGAATAGCGGCGGCCCTGCATCATGCGGCCGGTGAACTCGTCGATGATGACGACCTCGTCGTCGCGGACGATGTAGTCCTTGTCACGCGTGAACAGCGTGTGCGCGCGCAGCGCCTGGTTGACGTGATGCACGACGGAGACGTTCTCGACGTCGTACAGCGAGTCGCCCTTGAGCTGGCCGGCGTCGCGCAGCAGGTTCTCCAGCTTCTCCATGCCGGCTTCGGTCAGCGTCACCGTGCGCTGCTTCTCGTCGACCTCGTAGTCGTCCTTCTTGGCGAGATTCGGCATGAAGGTGTCGATGGTGTTGTAGAAATCCGAGCGGTCGTCGAGCGGGCCGGAGATGATCAGCGGCGTGCGCGCCTCGTCGATCAGGATCGAGTCCACTTCGTCGACGATCGCGTAATAGTGCTCGCGCTGGACCATGTCCTCCAGGCGGTACTTCATGTTGTCGCGCAGATAGTCGAAGCCGTATTCGTTGTTGGTGCCGTAGGTGATGTCGCAGGCATAAGCGGCCTTGCGCTCGGCGTCGTCGAGGCCGTGCACGATCACGCCGGTGGTCAGCCCCAGGAAGGCATAGATCTGGCCCATCCAGCCGGAGTCGCGGCGGGCGAGGTAGTCGTTGACGGTGACGACGTGGACGCCCTTGCCGGCGAGCGCGTTCAGGTAGACCGCGAGCGTCGCGACCAGCGTCTTGCCTTCGCCGGTCTTCATCTCGGCGATGTCGCCCTCGTGCAGCACCATGCCGCCGATCAGCTGAACGTCGAAATGGCGCTGGCCGAGCGTCCGCTTGGCGGCCTCGCGTACGGTGGCGAAGGCCGGAACCAGGATGTCGTCCAGCGTCTTGCCGCTGGCGAGCTGCTGCTTGAACTCGGCGGTGCGGGCCTTGAGCTGATCGTCCGTCAGTTTGACGAGCTCGGGCTCCAGCGCGTTGATGGCGTTGACGCGGGACTGATACCCCTTGACCCGACGGTCGTTGGCGGAGCCGAAAAACTTGCGGGCGAGCGCGCCGATCATGCGAAATTCCTGTTCTTCGGTCTCGAGTTCGGTCTTCGTTCAGTGTTGGAATTCAACTTGGAATTCAGTCTTGGATTACAGCCTGAGATGGTCCGCCGGATCGCCTATCAACTCAACGTGACGCGCTACGGTTCGAGCCCCGGCCCGGGGGCTCCTCCGCCAATTGAGTGGGAAACAGGCCATCCTGGGTTCAACGGCGAAAAACGCAGCAAAATAAGCGCTCTCGCCGCTGACGCGGTTGGCCAGAGATATGGCCCGGTCGGGGGGTTGTCAACGCTGGCAAGATGTCAAGGAATTCATCATTTTGACAAGACTTTCGCGTTGCCAATGTAACACGATTGGGCGAGTGTCCGCCCCGCTCGAGCTTCCCCCCTTTGAGACAAGGATTTTGCATGACCACCTCGCCCCCGGAAACCAAAACCGGCCTGCGCCTCGGCCTCGCCACCCTGGCCGCGACGGGCTGTCTTGTCGCAGTGCTGGCTGCCGGCCTCCCGGTCCGGGCCGCGGAATCCGATCCGGTGCTGGCGAAGGTCAACGGCTCGGAGATCCACGCCAGCGACGTGGCGCTCGCCGAGGAGGAACTCGGCCAGAGCCTGCAGCAGATGGACCCCTCGACCCGCAAGGACAACGTGCTGTCCTTCCTGATCGACATGAAGATCGTGTCCAAGGCCGCCGAGGACAAGAAGATCGAGAACAATGACGACTTCAAGAAGCGGCTCGCCTTCACCCGCAACCGCCTGTTGATGGACAGCCTGCTTGCCAGCGAGGGCAAGGCCGCGACCACCGACGACGCCATGAAGAAGGTCTATGAGGAGGCCGCCAAGCAGATCACAGGCGAGCAGGAGGTGCACGCCCGCCACATCCTGGTCGAGACCGAGGACGAGGCCAAGGCGATCAAGGCCGAGCTCGACAAGGGCGCCGATTTCGGCGAGCTCGCCAAGAAGAAGTCCAAGGACCCCGGCGCCTCCGACGGCGGCGACCTCGGCTTCTTCACCAAGGAGCAAATGGTGCCGGAATTCTCCGCGGTCGCCTTCTCGCTCGAGCCGGGCAAGATCTCCGATCCGGTCAAGTCGCAGTTCGGCTGGCACATCATCAAGGTCGAGGAAAAGCGCAACCGCAAGGCGCCCGACTTCGAGCAGGTGAAGGCCCAGATCGAGACCTATGTGACCCGCAAGGCCCAGGCCGACTATGTCGCCAAGCTGCGCGAGGCCGCCAAGGTCGAGCGCATGGACAAGCCGGCCGACGCGGCCGCGCCGGCGGATGCCGCCAAGGACGCGCCGAAGCCGGCCGACAACAAGATGGCGCCGGCGAAGAAGTAAGCTTCGCGACGTCAATAGCTTCAATGCGCGATGGCCGGGCATGTCCCGGCCATTTTGCTTTTTACAGCTTCCTCGTAGCCCGGATGAAGCGCAGCGAAATCCGGGGTCTGTTGCCGCGGAGGGACCTGTCCCGGATTGCGCTTCGCTCCATCCGGGCTTCTGTAACGGGCCTTGGTTAGTCAATCCCTTTTCGCGTCATCCACTCGCCGGGCACTTGCTTCTGTACGGGATCGGCGCGAAGGCCGTCGCCTGATGGGGTGCATTGAGGAGCCGGCCGGCCAATCTACGGATTGCGTGGTCGTGAGCCACTTCCCGGATGGCGGCCTGACCGGATCCATCGTCCCAGCGGAGGGACTTCGCTCGGGGAGAGCCTGGTGTCGTGGCCCGCCCGGAACCGATTGCTGCTCCTGGCTAGATGGCCTTGGTCATCGGGTTGAACGGTTTGGTGTCGGCGAGCATGCGATGCAGGATCACGGCGAGCTTGCGAGCCAGCGCTACCTTGGCCTTGCGCATGCCTGCGCGCCGGGCGATCCGCATCGCCCAGCTCTTCAATGCCGAGCAATTCTTGACCGGCTTGGTCAGCATGACGTGAGCTGCCTGGTAGAGTGCCTCGCGCACGGAGGCATCCCCGATCTTGCTGATGCGGCCGGTGTAGTCGGTCTCACCGGACTGGTACTTCTTCGGGGTGAGCCCAAAGTGGGCTCCCGTGGCCTTCGAGGAGCGGAAGCGCTTCGGGTCGTCGATCGCCGCGGCATAGGTGAGCGCCACGATCGGACCAACGGACGGCGTTGTCATCAGGAGCTTGGCGGATGGATGCGTCCTGGCGAGCTTCTGGGTGTGCTTGTCCAGGCTCTTGAACTCCCGCAGCAGCACCGCATGGGCTTGGAGCAGCGCCGCCGCGACCAACTCCAGTCCGGGATGGCCGGTCACGAGCTCGCGGATGCGTCCGGCGAACGTGCGCTCGGTGGTCGCACCGACCTTCAGGCCAAAACCGCGAAGTATGCCGCGCAGGCTGTTCTCGACATCGCGAAGCTTGGATTGCAGCAGCTTGCGCGCCGTCAGGATGGCGCGGGTCTCCTGCGCCGCGACCGACTTGCAGTGCACCGGCCGGAACCAGCCGAGCCGCATCAACTGCGCGATCCGGCGGGCATCGTTGCGGTCCGTCTTCACCGGCATCGACTTGAAGGCTTCGCGAACGTGCCGCGTTTCCAGCAGCTCGACCGCAAGCCCTGCGTCTCGCAGACCCGCATACAGCCATTGCGACAAGGGGCCTGCCTCCAGCCCGATCCGTTCCAGTACCAGACCCAGCGACCGGAACCAGGCGATCAGCGCCGCCGGCTCGCTCGCAACCTTCGTCTCGCGCAAAATCTTGCCTGTCCCATCGACAAGGCAAACGCTCGAGCATTCCAAAGACACGTCAATTCCTGCATAGTGGTACATGGTCGTCCCTTAATGATGCTTGGAGCGGGCTTGCCCGACTCCGTTGAACACCATCAGTTTGAGGGACGACCGCCTTCCAACCAACAGGCCGCTCGCGAGCGCGCTTCCAAATTGCGCCGTAGCGAGCGGGCGG
Organism: Bradyrhizobium sp. USDA 4503; assembly: GCF_054055815.1. NCBI lineage: Bacteria > Pseudomonadati > Pseudomonadota > Alphaproteobacteria > Hyphomicrobiales > Nitrobacteraceae > Bradyrhizobium > Bradyrhizobium sp. USDA 4503. Next base: position 6,176,171 of record NZ_JBSRXS010000001.1, on the reverse strand, counting down.
CCGGCCCGTTACCCCATCTACGCATTCGTCGCGCTGCTGCTTCCTTGAACGATTCATGACAGCGCGTTCGCATCGCAGCCCTCTCCCGCTTCTTGCGGCGAGATGTTATGGAGCGCTTCCCTCCCCGTAGCCGGAAGCTTGCCGATGTCCACCGCCGTCTCCCCCCTCGCCCCGCCCGACGTTCCAGAGATGCCCGTGATCGCGGGTGTGCGGCTTGCGACCGCTGCCGCCGGCATCCGCTACAAGGGGCGCACCGACGTGCTGCTTGCGCTGCTCGACAAGGGCACCACGGTGGCCGGCGTGTTCACCAAGTCGAAGTGCCCGTCGGCGCCAGTCGAATGGTGCCGCGCCAAGCTGAAGGGCGGCGCCGCGCGCGCGCTGGTGGTCAATTCCGGCAACGCCAACGCCTTCACCGGCAAGACCGGCAAGGCGTCCACCGCGCTGACCGCGCAGATCGCGGCGAAGGCGGTCGGCTGCGCGACATCGGACGTGTTCCTCGCCTCTACCGGCGTGATCGGCGAGCCGCTCGACGCCACCAAGTTCGACGGCGTGCTGGCGCAGCTCGCACAGACCGCGACCCCCGATCGCTGGATGGACGCGGCCAGGGCGATCATGACCACCGACACCTTCCCGAAAGTCGCCACCGCGACCGTCAAGCTCGGCAAGGCCAAGGTGACGATCAACGGCATGGCCAAGGGCGCCGGCATGATCATGCCCGACATGGCGACCATGCTGTCGTTCATCTTCACCGACGCGCCGCTGTCGGCCTCGGTGCTGCAATCCCTGCTCAAGGCCGGCGTCGAGGACACCTTCAATGCGCTGACCATCGACGGCGACACCTCGACCTCGGACACGCTGCTCGCCTTCGCGACCGGCGCCGCCGCTGCCAACGGCGCGCCGAAGATCTCGCGCGCCGGCGACCCGCGGCTGAAGGCCTTCACCAAGGCGTTCCAGCAGATCCTCGCTGATCTGTCCGAGCAGGTGGCGCGCGACGGCGAAGGCGCCCGCAAGCTGGTCGAGGTCGTGGTCGAGGGCGCCACCACCAAACCGTCGGCACGCAGAATCGCGATGTCGATCGCCAATTCGCCGCTGGTGAAGACTGCGATCGCCGGCGAGGACGCCAATTGGGGCCGCGTGGTGATGGCGGTCGGCAAGGCCGGCGAGCCCGCCAACCGCGACAAGCTCTCGATCTCCTTCAACGGCATCCGCGTCGCCAAGAGCGGCGCGCGCGACCCCTCCTACAACGAGAAAGAGGTGTCGGAGGCGATGAAGGCGCCGAAGATCCAGATCAAGGTCGCGCTTGGCCTCGGCAAGGCCAAAGACCGCGTGCTGACCTGCGACCTCACCAAGGAATACGTCGCGATCAACGGAGATTACCGGTCTTAATCGCACACCTTCCTACCCGTCATCCTGAGGAGCGCGTAGCGCGTCTCGAAGGATGCACGGCCACGAGAGCGCCGCATAGAGAAACCCTGGCCGTCGACCCTTCGAGACGGCCGCTTTGCGGCCTCCTCAGGGTGACGGTGATAGAGCGTGTGCGCTTCGCTAGCTGCTGATCCGCGCGTCGGCGACGGCCTTCTTGAACAGCGCGTTCATCGCGTCGGCGATGCCTTGCGTCAGGCTGACCTCGAAATAGAAGCCCGGCGACGCGCAGGCCTGCATGTTCTGCGCGATCTGGCTGTTCGGCGACGGGCCGAACGGGCCCTGGTTGAACGGATCGATCCAGGTCATGTACCAGCCGTTGGTCGGCAGCTGCAGGTAAGTCGTGTAGAGCACCGCGATCTTGATGCCGCGGTTCTTGATGGCCGTGCACAACGCCGGATTGATCGGCGACTGGCAGCGATTGCCGCCGCTGACCGGCTTCAGGCAGCTTGAATTCGGTTCGTCGGCCACGCCGTCGGACACGAAGAACAGGTATTTCATCGGCGCCGCCGCCGTGCCCGGGCCCGGCGCGCTGATCGCGTTGCTGATGGCCGGAAGCACCGTCGAGAACTGGCTGTCCTTGTCGGCGGTGTAGGTATCGTTGTTGCCGTAGACGCCCATCAGGTCGATGTTGCCGGCAGCGGTCTTGGCGCTCGACAGGCTGGTCGACAGCGAGAACAGCGCGCGCAGGCCGATCGTCTTCGACGAGGCGCCGAAATCGTAGATCGCCATCCGGTACTGGCTGACATAGGTCGCAGTGTTCGCGGCCGTGTCCATCAATTGCTGGGTCGCGCTGCGCAGCACGTCGATCCGCGTCGTCACGCCGAGCGTCTTGGCGAGATTGTAGTAGTTGTTGGCGTCGTTGTAGTCGTGACAGGCGAAGGCGCACTTGTCGGACGTGTTGTTGACCATCTTGGTCAGGTCGGCCGGCGTCGCCGCAACCCCCATCGACGGCGAGTTGTCGAGCAGGAGATAGAAGTCGATATAGAGTGGCATGTTCGCGGTCGAGGTCGACGCGCCGGTCACCGTCATCTTGCTTTGTCCGATCACGCCGAGGAACATGGTCGGGACATCGGCGGTGAACTTGACCGTCGAGGTGATGACGCCGCCGGTCTTGGTCATGGTCGGCGTCACGCTGGTCAGCGTGAAGCCGTTCTGGTTGAAGATGTTGCCGTTGAAGATCTTGGCCGCATCGGCTTCGCCCGCCTGGATCTCACCGTCCGAGGTCATGGCGCCGGCGGCGATGAAGCCGGGCGACGCCTTGGCGATCGATCCGACGCTCGCGGCGTCGGCGGCCGATATCAGCTTGCTGCGGATCTGGTTGGCGCGGGAATAGTCGACCGCGCATCCGACCGCGACGACGAGCGGCAGCACAGCGAGGCCAAAGGTCATTGCGATGTTGCCGGAGCGATCGCGACGGAAACGGCTGATGGTCCGGATCAAGGTGCTCATGGGTTATGTCGGCAAAGAATATGATGGGCAGATAAATGAGAACCTTCACCCTGCCGGATACGAATTAAGGCCGGCTTATCGCGATCGCGGAAAGCCGCGCGGGCATAAATCGTTTGGCTGACAGCGCGTTGCTGGTTAATGAAAGCTTGCAGACTGGAAGGAATCCCCCGCCGCATGGCTGACATCAAGCTGACCCTCGTCGTCGCGTGCGCGCTTGTCGATGCCGACAAGCGCGTGCTGCTGGCGCAGCGCCCCGAGGGCAAGGCGCTGGCCGGCCTGTGGGAATTCCCCGGCGGCAAGATCGAGCCCGGCGAGCGGCCGGAGCAGACCTTGATCCGCGAGCTCCATGAGGAGATCGGCATCACCGTGAGCGAGCCGTGCCTCGCGCCGCTGACCTTCGCCAGCCATGCCTACGAGACCTTCCATCTGCTGATGCCGCTCTACATCTGCCGGCGCTGGGAGGGCATCGCGGCGGCGCGCGAGGGCCAGAACCTCGCCTGGGTCCGCGCAAGCAAGCTGCGCGACTACCCGATGCCGCCCGCAGACATCCCGCTGCTGCCGCATCTGATCGATCTGTTGCTGTGATCCTCTTCGCCTCTTCCGCTTGCGAGGGAGGCGCGCTGCCAAAATATCGAAAACAACCCCATGCAAAGCAGGTGGCGGTGGCAGGCGTTCGACCAGGCGACTTGACACGTCGGGCAACTCACCGGCATAATTCCATTATTCCGAAATCGTGCAGGCTCCCCTCGCCTTTTCCCGCAAGGACAGGGCAATCGCATATGGCCGTTTGAGGCGATCGGAGTTCCCACAAACTCGTCATGCCCGGGCTTGTCCCGGGCATCCACGTCTTCGTTTCCACCGGAGAAAAGACGTGGATGGCCGGGACAAGCCGGGCCATGACGGCGCGGAAGAATCGGTTCATTCCATATGCAATTGCCCTCCTCCGCAAGCGGGAGAGGGAGCCCTTGCGTCGTGCGTCCCTAACGCTTCATCCCCTTCACCGCCGCCTCAAGGCTCGCCTTCGCCGACCCTGGCTTGAGCGGCTTCGGCTGGCTTTCATGCGGCGCCCAGCCGGACAGCCAGACGATGTCGAAGGTGGCGCGGATGCGGCCGTCGGGATCGGCGAAGCGTTCGCCGTAGATCTGCGCCATCCGCAGCATGGTGGCGCGGCGGGTCAAGGTATGGCGGCGCTCGCGCAGCACATTGGTCGCACCCATGCGTCGCAGGTCAGCCATCAGCGCGAACGCGCTTGAATAGCGCACCACGACGCGGTCGACGTCGGTGACCGGCAGCGCGAAGCCGGCCCGCTGCAACAGCGCGCCGATATCGCGCAGATCGGCGAACGGTGCGACGCGCGGCGACGCCCCGCCCTCGCATTCCGCCTCCGCCGCGGCAAAGCTTTGCCGCAGCTCGGTCAGCGTATCGCCGCCGAGCATCGAAGCGAGCAGCAGCCCGTCCGGCTTCAGCGCCCGGCGGAGCTGCGCCAGCACGCCCGGCAGATCATTGACGAACTGGAAGGCCAGCGCGGAGACCACAAGATCGAGCGACTCCGGCGCCAGACCGAGCGCTTCCGCCTCGCTGAAACCGATCGCATCGACCGCGGCGACACGCCCGCGCAGGACGTCCGCGAGCCCGACACCCGGCGTCCAGACATCGGCCGCCGCCGAAAAGCTGCGCGATACCGCCTGCAAGCGGTCCGCCATATCTTCGCTGGCACGCTCGAGCAGGAATGTCGCCGCGCCCTCGCGCCGCGCGCGCGCCAGCCGCGCGCCGAGCAAGGCGCGGTCGAACAGGATGGGGGCTGAGGGCGGGTTCGGTGTCATGCCGCTGGTTACGCCGGACCGCCGCCGCAGGCAATGCGCCTTGAGCCGGCGTTGCTCAAACGCTAGCCTCGCCCGCCATGGACGCCGAGGCATCACCGACACGCTCCATTACCGGTCACGTCCAGCGCGCGCTTGGCGCGATCGGGGGCGCGTGGCTGCGCACGGCGCGGCTGGCACTCGATATCGCGCTGCCGACGCTATGCGTTTCGTGCCGCGAGCCGGTCGATGGCGAGGGGGTGTGCGCGGCCTGCTGGGCCAGATTGTCGTTCATCGCGCCGCCGTTCTGCCCGCGGCTTGGGATTCCCTTCGTCTACGATCCCGGGCCCGGGTTGCTGTCGATGGAGGCGATCGCCAATCCGCCGGCCTACAGCAGAGCCCGCGCCGCGGTGCGCTATGACGATGTCGCGCGCACGCTGGTGCACGCATTGAAATACCAGGATCGCACCGATCTGGCGCCAACAATGGGTCGCTGGATGGCGCGGGCGGGGAAGGAATTGCTCGCCAACGCCGATCTGCTGGTTCCGGTTCCTCTGCATTGGCGGCGCGGCTGGAGCCGGCGCTACAACCAGTCCGGGGCGCTCGCCAAGGTGATCGCGCTCCAGAGCGGCGTCAAAATGGCTGCCGAAGCGCTGCGGCGCATCCGCGCCACCGAGCAGCAGATCGGGCTGTCACGCAAGGATCGCGCCAGCAATGTGCAGGGCGCATTCGGGGTCGCCGATGAACGCAAGGCTGACGTCCAGGGCCGCCGCGTGATCCTGATCGACGACGTCCTGACCTCGGGCGCGACAGTGGACGCCTGCGCACGGGCACTGCTCCGCGCCAAAGCCGCGCAGGTCGAAGTGCTGGTGTTTGCCCGGGTTGTCGATACCCACCGCGCTCCCATATAATCTGACATTCTGGTTCAACCGAGCGCACCATGACCGCTGCCATTGAAATCTACACCCGCCCGGGCTGCGGTTATTGCAGCGCGGCCAAATCGCTTTTGACGCGCAAGAACGCCGCGTTCACCGAATTGAGCGTCGCCAGCAACCCGGCGTATCGCGACGAGATGTATGGCCGCGCCGGTGCCGGCTCGACCTTCCCGCAGATCTTCATCGGCAAGACCCATGTCGGCGGCTGCGACGAGCTCTACGCGCTCGACCGCGAGGGCAAGCTCGACGGCCTGCTCAGCAACGGAGGCGGCGCCTGATGACGGAGAACATTTTCACCGCCGCCATGGTGCAGATGCGCACCGGATTGCTGCCGGAGCCGAGCCTCGAGCAGGGCACGCGGCTGATCCGCGAGGCGGCGGCGCAGGGTGCCAAGTACGTGCTGACCCCTGAGGTCAGCAACATGATGCAGCTCAACCGCAAGGCGCTGTTCGAGCATTTGGCGAGCGAAGAGGACGACCAGTCGCTGAAGGCGTATCGCGCGCTGGCCGCCGAGCTGAAGATCCACCTGCATATCGGCTCGCTGGCGCTGCGCTACTCGCCGGAGAAGGCGGTCAACCGCTCGTTCCTGATCGGGCCCGAGGGCAATCTGCTCGCGAGCTACGACAAGATCCATATGTTCGATATCGATCTGCCGGGCGGCGAAAGCTATCGCGAATCGGCCAATTATCAGCCCGGCGAGACTGCCGTGATCTCCGACCTGCCCTGGGGCCGGATCGGACTGACTATCTGCTACGACGTGCGCTTCCCGGCGCTGTACCGCGCGCTGGCCGAAGCCGGCGCATCGTTCCTCACCGTGCCGTCCGCCTTCACCCGCAAGACCGGCGAAGCGCATTGGCACACGCTGCTGCGCGCCCGCGCCATCGAGACCGGCTGCTTCGTGTTCGCGGCAGCGCAGGCCGGCCTGCATGAGAACAAGCGCGAGACCTTCGGCCATTCGCTGATCATCGACCCCTGGGGCGAGATCCTCGCCGAGGGCGGCGTCGAGCCGGGCGTGTTCCTGGCCGAGATCGATCCCGCCAAGGTCGAGACCGCACGCAAGACCATTCCTTCGTTGCAGCATGGCAGGCGTTTCGGCATCGCCGACCCCAAGGCCGGCCCGGAGCATCTGCACCTCGTCCGGGGTTCGGCATGATCCGCTACACGCTGCGCTGTGAGCGCGGCCACCAGTTCGAGAGCTGGTTCCAGAGTTCCGCGGCCTATGAATCGCAGGAGCGGCGTCACCTGATCGATTGCCCGTCCTGCGGCTCAAGCAAGGTCGAGCGCGCCATCATGGCGCCCCAGGTCGTCAGCAAGAAGGGCCGCGAACCGGCCCAGCCGGCGCCGGCGACGCCCGTCGAGGCGACCGGCAATGAATCGACATCGCTGATGATGGCGCAGGAGCGCGAGCTGCGCAGCAAGCTGAAGGAGCTGCGCGACCACATCGTGAAGAACGCCGACAATGTCGGCGACCGCTTCCCGAACGAAGCGCGCAAGATGCATTACGGCGATATCGAGCACCGGCCGATCTACGGCGAGGCCTCGCCCGAAGAGGCCCGCGCGCTGATCGACGAAGGCGTCGAGGTCTCGCCGCTGCCGACGCTGCCGGAAGACCGGAATTGACGCGCAGCGTCATTCCGGGGCACGCGAAGCGTGAACCCGGAATCTCGCGCCGCAACCTCGAGATTCCGGGTTCGGTGCTGCGCACCGCCCCGGAATGACAATCTGGGAAGAGCATGACCCCCGATTCATTCTCCTCCTGGCAGGTCTGGGCGTTTCTTTCCGCCGTCTTCGCCGCGCTGACCGCGATCTTTGCCAAGGTCGGCGTCGAGGGCATCAACTCCGATCTCGCCACCCTGATCCGCACCGTGATCGTCCTGATCACGCTGTCGGCCATCCTGTTCGCGACCGGGCAGTTTACCCAGTCGGGGCCGATCTCGGCGAAGAGCTGGCTGTTCCTGCTGCTGTCCGGGCTCGGCACCGGCGCGTCGTGGATCTGCTATTTCCGCGCGCTCAAGCTTGGACCTGCGACGCTGGTCGCGCCGATCGACAAGCTCAGCGTCGTGCTGGTGGCGCTGTTCGGCGCTACCTTCCTCGGCGAACGCCCCTCGGCCTATGGCTGGATCGGGATCGCGCTGATCTCCGCGGGCGCGGTGCTGATCGCGGTGAAAGGGTAATTATGCGGCGATCAAGAGCGCGACGCCGATCACGATCAGGACGATGCCGAACACCTCGCGCAGCGAGAACGGCTGCTTGAGCGAGAAATACGCCACGCCCTGCGCGAACAGCACCTCGATCAGCGCCAGCGTGCGCACATTGGCGGCGGCGGTGAGCGCGAACGCCAGGAACCAGAATTGCGATGAGAACGCGCCCATGAAGCCCGCGAACATCGAGGGCCGCCACAGCTTGAGGATCGACCTCAGCACGTCGGGCGCGCGCAGCAACAGATAGACCGACAGGATCAGCGTCTGCACGAGGAGGCTCCACATCAGCGTGTAGGAGGCCGCCGTGACAAATGAGACGCCGGGCACCGCGATGATCGCGCCGCGAAAGCTCACCGCCGAGATCGCGAACACTGCGGCGGCGCCGAGGCCGAGCACGGTCGGGCGCAGGTCGGCGAAGCTCTTCTGCCCGCCGGGCCGCAGCGCGGTGATGACGACGCCGATGGTCGCGATCACGATCGCGATCACCTTGTCGTCGTTAGATGGTCGCCGAGGAAGATGAAGCCGAAGATCGCGGTCTGGATCGCCTCGGTCTTCATGTAGGCCGTGGTGACGACGAAAGAGCGGTCGTTCATCGCCAGCAGCATGAAGCCGGTGCCGACGATCTGGCTGAGCGCGCCGGTCACCAGCCACGGCCAGAACGACGATGACGGCCACGGCACGCGATCGCCGGTCAGCAGCACCGCCAGCGCGAAGAACACCACCGAGAACGGCAGGCCGAACAGGAAGCGGATATTGGTCGCGCCCCAGGTCCCGAGCGGCCCGGTCAGATGCCGCTGCATCGCATTGCGCGCCACCTGCCCGAACGCAGCGACGATGGTGAAGGGGATCCAGAGCGAGGCGATCGTGAACATGGGGGATAAGGAAAGCATGCCGGCGGGAGTACACGCCCAGCGTGCCGATTGCCGCTGACGCGGTCAACCGAGTGGGCGCATGACAGGCCTGCGCGATGTCCACAAACTTCCGTAGCCCGGATGAAGCGAAGCGCAATCCGGGGCCAGCTCATCCGCGGACGAAGCAGTCCCGGATTACGCTACGCTCCATCCGGGCTACGCATTCTGTGGTCGCAGGGACGACACCTATTGTGTGGCCGAGACCGTGGTATCTAACTCACACCTCTTCCGCCACCACCATGTAGTTCACGTCCATGTCGGTCGACACGGTCCATTTGTCGGCGAGCGGGTTGTAGACCACGCCGGCCTGCTCGGTGACGGTGAGGTTGACGTCGCCGAGATAGCGCTCGAGCTCGGCGGGGGTGACGAACTTGCTCCACTCGTGGGTGCCGCGCGGCAGCCAGCGCAGCACGTATTCGGCGCCGACGATCGCCAGCGCAAAACTCTTCAAGTTGCGGTTCAGGGTCGAGACCACCATCAGCCCGCCGGGCTTGAGCATGACAGCGCAGCGCTTGATGAAGGCGCCGACGTCATTGACGTGCTCGACCACCTCCATCGCCAGCACGATGTCGAAGCGCTCGCGGGCGTCCATCTCCTCCACCGTGGTGCAGCGGTAGTCGATCGACAGATGGCCCTTGTCGGCGTGCAGCTTCGCGGCAGCGATGTTGGTGGCGGACGGATCGATCCCGATCACCTGGGCCCCTAACCGCGTGAACGGCTCGCACAACAGGCCGGCGCCGCAGCCGATGTCGAGCAGGCGCAGGCCGGACAGGCAGCTGAGGCTCTTGGCGTTGCGCTCGAACTTGCGGCAGGCCGCGTCGCGGATATAGGTCAGGCGCAGCGGGTTGATCTTGTGCAGCGGCGCCATCTTGCCGCGCGGATCCCACCATTCATCGGACAGTTTCGAGAATTTCGCGACCTCGGCCGGATCGACCGAGCTGGCGGAGGCATTGGCGGAGGAACCGGAAAGAGTTGATTGCGTGGCCATGATTGCGCGCGCCCCTATCGCGCGGTGATCGAATTGCGGAACGACAGCGGCGCGGCGATGGTCCTGATGGTCTCGATGCCCTCGCCGACGCCGCGGATGGTGACGTCGCCGTAATTGAGCAGGCGTCCCATGATGCTCTGGTTGACGTCGACGCTTTCGACCTTGTCGAGGCTCATCTCGAAGGTACGCCGCTTGATGAAGCCGCTCTTGTGCACCACGCGGAAATTGGTGACGTCGGTTTCGGTGGTCCAGCGGTGGAACCAGGCCGCGGCGGTCCAGTACAGCGCCGCGACCGCGACCACGGCGGCGGCCGCAAAGCAGGCCATCACGAGGCCGTCGACCGTCGTCATCCGCGACAGGATCAAGAGCGCCAGCACCACGATCCAGGCCCCGATCGCCGGCAGATAGAACATCCAGTGCGCATTGGTGGAATACAGCACCTTCTCGCCAGGCTGCAGGATCTCATCGATATAACGTCCCATCCAATCCGCCTTCGAGTTGCCCCGTGTTACCCGTGCGCCACAACCCGCCCGCAACCGGTCAAAACACCCCCAAAAGACACTCGAGGGCCCCCTACCTACCGGCTTGCCCCCGGGCGCAGCGCTATGTATACGCGCGTTTCGGTCCCCGCGCTTGCGGTTTTCGGCGTGGGTTAACCTACTTATCCTCTTAAAGGAATAGACGCGTCGTCATGGGCCGCCTCGTGATGAAATTCGGCGGTACATCCGTCGCCAATATCGATCGTATCCGCAACGTCGCGCAGCATGTGAAGCGCGAGGTCGACGCGGGCCACGAGGTCGCCGTCGTCGTCTCCGCGATGTCCGGCAAGACCAATGAGCTGGTGGCCTGGTGCACCGATGCCTCGCCGATGCACGACGCGCGCGAATATGACGCGGTGGTCGCCTCCGGCGAACAGGTCACTTCGGGCCTGCTCGCGATCGTGCTGCAGGGCATCGGCATCCAGGCGCGCTCCTGGCAGGGCTGGCAGATCCCGATCAAGACCTCGGAGGCGCATGCCTCGGCGCGCATCCTCGATATCGACGGCACCGAGATCATCACCCGCTTCAAGGAGCGCAAGGAAGTCGCCGTGATCGCCGGCTTCCAGGGCATCAATCCCGACACCGGCCGCATCACCACGCTCGGCCGCGGCGGCTCGGACACCTCGGCGGTGGCGATCGCCGCCGCGCTGCGCGCCGACCGCTGCGACATCTACACCGACGTCGACGGCGTCTACACCACCGATCCCCGCGTGGTGCCGAAGGCGCGCCGGCTCGACAAGATCGCCTTCGAGGACATGCTGGAACTGGCCTCGCAGGGCGCCAAGGTGCTGCAGGTTCGCTCGGTGGAACTCGGCATGGTGCACAACATGCCGATTTTCGTGCGCTCCAGCTTCGACAAGCCAGAGGATATCGACCCGCACGCCAACCAGCCGCCGGGCACGCTGATCTGCAGCGAGGAGGAAATCATGGAAATGCACGTCGTCACCGGCATCGCCTTCTCCAAGGACGAAGCCCAGATTTCCGTGCGCCAGATCGAGGACAAGCCTGGCGTCGCCGCCGCGATCTTCGGGCCGCTCGCGGATGCCAATATCAATGTCGACATGATCGTGCAGAACGTGTCCGAGGACGGCAAGACCACCGACCTCACCTTCACCGTTCCGGCCGGCGACTATAACCGCGCCAAGGACACGATTACCGCCGCCAAGGCCAAGATCGGCTACGCCCGCGTCGATACCGCGACCGACGTCGCCAAGGTCTCGGTGATCGGCAGCGGCATGCGCAGCCATGCCGGCGTCGCTGCCAAGGCGTTCAAGGCGCTGGCCGACCGCAACATCAACATCCGCGCCATCACCACCTCCGAGATCAAGTTCTCGGTCCTGATCGACGCCGCCTACACCGAGCTCGCGGTCCGCACGCTGCACACGCTGTACGGCCTCGACCAGGCGTAGGCGCGACCGGCAGGGGCAGGGCTCGCTCCGCTGTCATTCCGGGGCGATGCGACAGCATCGAATCCGGAATCTCGAGGTTCCGGGTTCGCCGCTTCGCGACGCCCCGGAGCGACGAGACCGAGCACTGGCCGTGCTCCCCAGCCGCGCCCCGGAGTTAGAATTTCTCTTAGCGGACGCAGCATTGGGCTGACGCAGACGTTATTTGCTACTGGCAGGCGTTTTGCTTGGCAAAGCAAGCCTCGATTGGCTATACGGCCAGTCAGGTAGGCTGTCGCAAACTGTGGCACAGTTTAGTGATCCCGAATCGGCGGGAACTGGCGAGCGGCGACGCCGAATGATTAAAATTGTTGTTTTTGACGAGTTTTGCGCCAACGGCCGGCCGCACCGGTGCGCTGGCTACGTGGGGAGGGACTGAAACATATGCGGAGCGCGTCGGGAGGCCCCCGCATCCTGTTGAGACGGCTCCGCGAGACCATGGCGGAGCAAGTCTCCGCCCAGGAGCGGCTCGACAAGATCGTGGTGCTGATCGCGGCCAACATGGTGGCCGAGGTCTGCTCCTGCTACGTGCTGCGCATCGACAATACCCTGGAGCTCTATGCCACCGAAGGTCTGAACCGCGACGCCGTCCACCGCACCGTGATGAGCGCGCATGAAGGCTTGGTCGGCCTCGTCGCCAGCGAGGCGACGCCGCTCAATCTGTCCGACGCGCAAAGCCATCCCGCCTTCGCCTACCGCCCGGAGACCGGCGAAGAGGCCTACCACTCGTTCCTCGGCGTGCCGATCCTGCGCGCCGGCAACACGCTCGGCGTGCTCGTGGTGCAGAACCGCGCCAAGCGCACCTATGTCGAGGAAGAAGTCGAGGCGCTGCAAACCACCGCCATGGTGCTGGCGGAGATGATCGCCTCCGGCGAGCTTGCCGCGCTGGCGCAGCCCGGCGCCGAGCCCGCCGCGCGGCACTCGCTGCACAAGACCGGCGCGGTGCTCTCCGACGGCATCGCGCTCGGCCATGTCGTGCTGCACGAGCCGCGCGTGGTGATCACCAATTACATCGCCGAGGATCTGCCGAAGGAGATCAAGCGGCTCGACACTGCGCTCGCCAATCTGCGCGCCGATCTCGACCGCATGCTGGAGCGCGGCGACGTCGCCGACGGCGGCGAGCACCGCGAGGTGCTGGAAGCCTACCGCATGTTTGCCAACGACCAGGGCTGGTCGCACAAGCTGCACGAGGCGGTCGCCACCGGCCTCACCGCGGAAGCCGCCGTCGAACGCGTGCAGTCCGACACCCGCGCGCGCATGCTGCGCTCGACCGATCCCTATCTGCGCGACCGCCTGCACGACCTCGAGGATCTCGGCCATCGCCTGATGCGGCAGCTGGTCGGCCAGGACCATGCGCCGTCGCGCGAGCAGCTGCCCGACAACGCCATCCTGATCGCCCGCGCGATGGGCCCGGCGGCGCTGCTCGACTATGACCGCAAGCGGCTGCGCGGCCTGGTGCTAGAGGAAGGCACCGCGAATTCCCACGTCTCGATCGTGGCGCGCGCGCTCGGCATTCCCGCGGTCGGCGAGGTGCCGAACGCGCCCGGCATCGCCGACCCGGGCGATGCCATCATCGTCGACGGCATTTCCGGCGAGATCTATGTCCGCCCCTCGACCGAGATCGAATCCGCCTATGCCGAGCGTGTCCGGTTCCGGGCGCGGCGGCAGGCGCAATATTCGGCGCTGCGCGACAAGGCCTGCGTGACCAAGGACGGCCAGCCGATCGAGCTTCTGATCAATGCCGGCCTGACCATCGACCTGCCGCATATCGACGACACCGGCAGCGCCGGCATCGGCCTGTTCCGCACCGAATTGCAGTTCATGGTGAGCCCGAACCTGCCGCGCTCGAGCGACCAGCTCGCGCTGTACCGCACCGTGCTCGACGCCGCGGGCTCCAAGCCCGTCACCTTCCGCACGCTCGACATCGGCGGCGACAAGGCGCTGCCCTATATGGAGACCGTGATCGAGGAAAATCCCGCGCTCGGCTGGCGCGCGATCCGGCTCGGCCTCGACCGTCCCGGCCTTTTGCGCGGCCAGATCCGCGCGCTGCTGCGTGCCGGCGGCGGCCGCGCGCTGAAGATCATGTTCCCGATGATCTCGGACATCGCCGAGTTCGACCAGGCCAAGGCGATCGTCGAGCGCGAGTTGACCTATCTGCGCCAGCACGGCCATTCGCTGCCCGAGCGGATCGATATCGGCACCATGGTCGAGGTGCCGGCGCTGCTCTACCAGCTCGACGAGCTCCTGAAGAAGGTCGACTTCGTCTCGGTCGGCTCCAACGATCTGTTCCAGTTCCTGTTTGCTGTCGACCGCGGCAATGCCAAGGTCTCCGAACGCTTCGACATCCTCTCGGCGCCGATCCTGCGCGCGCTGCGCGACATCGTGCGCAAGGCCAAGGCGGCGAAGAAGGCCGCCTCGCTGTGCGGCGAGATGGCGTCGAAGCCGATCGGCGCGCTGGCGCTGATCGCAATCGGCTACCGTTCGCTTTCATTGTCGGCAACCGCGCACGGCCCGGTCAAGGCGTTGATCCTCGACCTCGATGCCAAGAAGGCCGAGGCGATGATCAATCCGCTGCTGGACGCGCCGGTCGGCAGCGTCTCGATCCGCGCGGCGCTGACGAAGTTTGCGGAAACCGAGGGGCTGGCCTTGTAGCGACGCTGCCGTCGCCGCTGTCGCCGTTCCGGACCTTCCGCAATTCGAGATACCGCCATGCTACCCGAAGCCAAACTCGACGTCCTGCTCGCCCATCATGCCTCGCTCGAGGCCGAGCTGCTCGGCGAGGTCAAGTCCGAGCGCTATGTGCAGATCACGCGCGAGCTCGCCGAGCTCAACCCGTTGATCGACGCGGTGAAGCTCTACCGTTCTGCGCGCAGCGAACTGGCCGATACCGAGGCGATGCTGGCGGACGCCGGGACCGATCCCGAGATGCGCAGCATGGCGGAAGCCGAGCTGGAAACGCTGCTGGCGCGGCTCGGCGAGCTCGAGCAGCAGATTCGGATCGCGCTGTTGCCGAAAGACGCGATGGACGACCGCAACGTGATGCTGGAAATCCGTGCCGGCACCGGCGGCGACGAGGCCTCGCTGTTCGCCGGCGACTTGTTCCGGATGTATGAGCGCTTCGCATCCTTGCAGGGCTGGAAGGTCGAGGTGATTTCGGCGAGCGAAGGCACCGTCGGCGGCTACAAGGAAATCATCGCCGAGGTGCAGGGCCGCGGTGCGTTCGCCAAGCTGAAATTCGAATCCGGCGTGCACCGCGTGCAGCGCGTGCCCGACACCGAGACGCAGGGCCGCATCCACACCTCGGCTGCCACGGTCGCCGTGTTGCCGGAGGTCGAGGACGTCGACGTCGATATCAAGGACACCGACTTGAGGATCGAGACCATGCGCGCGGGCGGCGCCGGCGGCCAGCACGTCAACAAGACCGAATCGGCGATCCGCATCACCCATCTGCCGACCGGCATCGTGGTGATGATGCAGGACAGCCGCTCGCAGCACAAGAACCGGGCGTCGGCGATGAACATCCTGCGCTCGCGCATCTACGATGCCGAGCGCCAGCGCGTCGAGGCGGCGCGCTCCGCCGACCGCAAGGAGAAGGTCGGCTCCGGCGACCGCTCCGAGCGCATCCGCACCTATAATTTCCCGCAAGGACGCGTCACCGACCACCGCATCAACCTGACGCTCTACAAGCTGCCGCAGGTGATCGCGGGCGAAGCGCTCGGCGAATTGATCGACGCGCTGACCACCGAGCACCAGGCGGCACAGCTCGCCGCGCAGGGCGCCGCGGCCTGACGCGCGCCGCCGCTTGCGCCGGCGGATGCTGCACTCAGTCCTCTTCGGAAGACGGCGAAGACTTCAGCAAGCGGCGCAACGCCGGGCGCGCGACGCGGCGCAGCTCCTCGATGTTCTTCTTCGAGACCGCCTGGAGCTTCTGCTCACCCTTTGCCGTCAGCTTGAGCTGAACCCGCCGCGCGTCGTCGGGATCGGCAAGGCGGCTGACCAGCCCGAGCTTTGCCATGCGGTTCATCAGTTCGACGGCGGAGTGATGCCGGATCAGCAGGAACCGGGCGATGTCGCCGACGGTCGGCGGACCGGGATCGACGAAACCCTTGATGCCGAGCAGCGCCTGATGCTGCCGCGGCGTCATTCCGGCCTTCCGGGCGCCCTCCTCGCTGAATGCGAGAAACCTGCGCAACTCGTAGCGAAACTGCGCCAGCGCCCGGTAGTCCACCGTCGCGGCCACGGCCTTGCGTTTGGTTGCGCCGGCGAGCGCTCGTCGTTGCTTTGGTTGCGGCATTCGATCGTCCTGCTGCTGGCTCGCTCCGCCGGACGGCAGACGCCGTGCAACGCTATCAAGCCCGCGCCGGACGCACCATACTACCGGCCGCCCTTCCACTCATGTTTTCAACGGTTTGACGATCGAGCGGCGGGGCCGCGCAAGCTCAGGGCTGCGGCCAGTTATCGTAGGTCGAGCTCAATATTTTCAGCAGCACGATCTGGAACGCGACCGGAATCCGCGGGCTCCTGCGGCGAATGGATTTCTCCAGCGCCTCGGTGATCTCGCTCTTGGTGAGATGCCCGGCCGAGGCACGCGCGACCAGATCGCCCCAGACCTCCGTCAACGACTTGCCGGTGTGATGCGGAGACGGGATCGTTATCCCGCGCGTCTCGGCCCAAGCGATGATCTCGCGCATGGTTTGCCGTCCGCAATTCCGCGCCGTCGCGAGATGGCGCGCGGTGAGCAGGCGCAGCAGATCGTCCGGCGGCGTCCAGCCCACCTTCGGCGGCACTTCGTCGAGCAGCTCGACCGCCAGTTCCTTCAGGACGTTGATCGCGCGGATGCTCAGGCTGCCCGATTGCCCGGCGGCACCGTGCTCGGACACGGCGTGCTCTCCGGCATTTCCGGTGCGACTTGAAGGCTCCTGGATCATCGCTCCCTCACTTACAGGACCCGCACCCGGTCGGTAAACCTCGATACATCGTAGAACGATATTATTTCTATCGTAGGCCGATATGATTCGACGAAAGGTGACATTGACTAAATATGCCGGTGGGGAATTGTAGCTGTGACAGGCTGCTCGATTGCAGCCGGCGCATCGTGCCGCCGATCGATCCGATCAGGCGACGAGTGAGCATGCGCGCCAACAATCAATATAATTGGAGGATACTGAGCGATGAGCACCAAGGATTTTCGGCCGGGCAGTGCCCCGAACGTTTCGCGCCGCACTTTGCTGCAAGCCGGCGCGGGCCTGATCGGCGGCAGCGTGCTGCCGGCCTCGATCGCATCGCGGGCCTTCGCCGAGGACCACCCGGCGATCGGAACCTATCCCGCGGGCTCGTCGGGCTCTTCGGCGTTCATCGGCATCTCGGTCCCGCGCACCGGCACCTATGCGGTGCAGGGCGAGGATGAGCTCAAGGGCTATCAGCTCGCGATCGAGCACATCAACAGCGGCCACGAGCTGATCAAGAAGATCTCGCCGAAGACCAGCAAGGGCGTGCTCGGCAAGGAGCTGAAGTTCGGCGTCGCGGATTCTGCGGCGAAGCCGAACGAGGCCGTGCAGGCGCAGCAGCGCTTCATCTCCGAGAACAAGGCGGTGATGATCACCGGCGGCACGTCGAGCGCGGTCGCGGTGGCGCTGAACAAGCTGGCGCAGCGCGAGAAGGTGATCTTCGTCTGCGGCATTTCCGGCTCGAACGACACCACCGGCAAGGATTGCGTGCGCTACGGCTTCCGCCAGAACTTGTTCGGCCAGACCGCCGCGGCGGCGATCGCGCCGGTGCTGATCAAGCAGTTCGGCAAGAACAAGAAGGCCGCCTACCTGACGCCCGACTACACCTACGGCCACACCGTCACCAAGTCGATGCAGGACTACCTCGCCCAGGCGGGCTGGACCACCGTCACCAACCAGGTCTCGCCGCTCGGCGCGCCGGACTATTCGTCCTATCTGCTCAACGTCGCGAATTCCGGCGCCGACGTGATGATCAACGTCAACTGGGGCCACGATGCCGTGCTGTCGACGCAGCAGGCCAAGCAGTTCGGCGTGCTCGACAAGATGAAGCTCGTGGTGCCCTACCAGGTGCCGTTCATCGCCCGCGAGACCGGCGGCCTGATGCAGGGCGTCTACGCCGCGACCGACTATTGGTGGACCATCGAGGACAAATATCCGCTGGCCAAGATGTTCAACGAGGCCTTCGAGAAGAAGTACGGATACAAGCCGGAATGGGGCGCAGAGAACGCCTATGTCAGCTTCGCGCACTGGGCCCGCATGGTCGAGGAAGCCGGCAGCTTCTACCCGCCCGACGTCATCAAGGCCTATGAGAAGGGCGAGACGCTGCCTTCGCTTGTCGGCGACGTCCACTATCGCCCCGAGGATCATCAGTGCGTCCGCCCCGTCGTCATCGTCCGCGGCAAGATGGAAAAGGAGATGAAGAACAAGGAGGACTATTACGAGGTGGTCGAGATCGTCCCCGGCGACGGCTTGATGCAGAAGCCGGATGCGTTCGGCTGCCATCTCGGCGACTACACCTGATTAACGTGGGAAGACTCGGCGCCGTGGGCGGGGCGACCCGGCCCGCGGCGCCGCTTTTCTCGGAACGCATCCTCCACTGACCGGGCCAGGTATACGGCTAAGTGAACGCGCGTCATGATCAACTGGCCAAATTTCGTCTCGCAACTTTTCAACGGACTGGCGCTCGGCGCGCTGCTCGCGCTGATCAGCTCCGGATTGACGATCATCTACGGCACACTCGGGGTGCTCAACCTCGCCCACGGCGCCATGTTCATGATCGGCGGCTACGCCGGATACGTGACCTATTCCTACACCGGCTCGTTCATTCTCGCCGTGATCGCAGGCTCGCTGTTCGTGATGGTGCTCGGGATTGCGATGGAGCGGATCATCATCCGCCACTTCTACCATCGCCCGCATGAGGACCAGCTGCTGGTCACGTTCGGCCTCGGCATCTGCTTCGTCGAGATCGTGCGGCTGATCTTCACCAGCCAGTCGCAGGTGGTGCCGCCGCCGGCGCTGCTGAAGGGCATCACCTCGCTCGGCTTCCTGTTCTACCCGACCTACCGGCTTGCGGTCGTCGGCATCGTCGCGGTCGCGCTGGGCGCGCTGTTCCTGATCCTGTACCGCACCCGGCTCGGCATGATCGTGCGCGCCGGCATCGAGGATTCGGTGATGGTCGATTCGCTCGGCATCAACGTCTACCGCGTCTTCATGATCGTGTTCGGCATCGGCGCGATGGCCGCAGGCTTCGCCGGCATCATCAATGCACCGGTGGTGTCGCTGACGCCGGGTGTCGGCGACGACATCCTGGTCGAGACCTTCGTGGTGGTGGTGATCGGCGGCGTCGGCTCGTTTCCCGGCGCCATCCTCGGCGGGCTGATCGCCGGCGAGATCATCAGCATCACCTCGATGTTCAACCCCGGTTACGCCTACGTCATGCTGTTCGCGGCGATGACGCTCGTGCTGGTGCTCAGACCGCATGGCCTGCTCGGCACGCAGGGCCGCGAATGACGACGGATATTTAGATGCTTAAACAGCGCCCATACCTGATCGAATTCCTGACGGCCGCCGGACTGATCGTCGCGCCCTTCGTGCTGCCGTGGCTCGGCTTCGCGCCCAACACGGTGAACCGGATCCTGGTCTGGGGTCTGTTCGGCCTCGGCTTCGACATCCTGTTCGGCTTCACCGGCCTGCTGTCGTTCGGCCAGTCGGCCTTCTACGGCACCGGCGGCTTTGTCGCCGCCTGGCTGCTGACGCGCGCCGGCTTCCCGTACGTCGTGCTCGCGCTCGTCATCGGCATGATCGCGGCCGCCGCCACCGGCTATCTGATCGGCCTGATCGCGCTGCGTCGCACCGGCATCTACTTCGCGATGATCACGGTGGCGATCGCCGAGGTGTTCTTCTTCGTCGAGTTCAATCCGCTGTCGGACTTCACCGGCGGCGAGAACGGGCTGCCGGGCGTACCGACCCCGAGCTTCAATCTCGGCTTCACCACGCTGCACTTCACCACCGGCTGGTCGCTCTACCAGTTCCTGGCGCTGTGCTACTTCATCGGCGTCGTGATCGCACTGCGCATCGTGCGCTCGCCGGTCGGCGCCGTGTTCAGTGCGATCCGCGACAATCCGCTGCGCGCGACCGCGGTCGGCCACAACATCCACGGCTACAAGCTGACGGCCTTCGTGATCGCCGCCGCCTATGCCGGCTTTGCCGGCGGGCTGCTCGGCGTGCTGCAGGCCTTCATGCCACCCGACGCGTTCACCTTCGACACCTCGGGCCAGCTCGTGATGCAGACCGCGATCGGCGGCCGCGGCACACTGTTCGGGCCGCTGGTCGGCGCCGCGGTGTGGCTGTCGCTGCAGGACTTCCTGCAGGCGGCGCTCGGGCTCGGCGCGGCCTGGAAGCTGGTGCTCGGCATCGTGTTCGTGCTGCTGGTGTGCTTCCTGCGCCGCGGCATCATCGGCGGCCTCGCCGACCTGTACCGCCTCCTGACCGGACAGCGCGGCGCCAAGGAGCCGGAGGAGAGCGCACCCGAGGTCGTCGCCGTGGCAAGCGAGCGGCACGCCACGGCGCCCGCCGCGCCGAAGCCGGCGGCGGCTCGTGCCGGCGGCAATCCGTCCGGACCGATCCTCCAGGCCAGGGGCCTGACCAAGCGCTATGGCGGCCTGCTCGCCAACAGCGACATCGACTTCACGGTCAATCACGGCGAGCTGCGCGGCATCATCGGCCCGAACGGCGCCGGCAAGTCGACCTTCTTCAAGATGCTGACCTGCGAGGTGCACCCGACGTCGGGCACCATCCTGTTCGAGGGCCGCGACATCACCGGCATGAATGTCACCGACGTCTGTCAGCTCGGCCTGACCAAGAGCTACCAAGTCAACCAGCTGTTTGCCGGGTTGACGGTGCGCGAGAATTTGGTGATCGCGGCGCTGTCGGCGCTGCGCGGCAAGTTCAAGCTCGACCTGTTCCGCAGCATCGACAGCATCCCCGGCCTGTCCGAGCGCGTGCAGCAGACGCTCGAGCTGGTCAATCTGACCTCGAGGCCGGACACGCCCGTGTCCGAGCTTGCCTATGGCGAGAAGCGGCGGCTGGAGATCGGGCTGGCGCTGGCAACGTCGCCGAGCCTGTTGCTGCTGGACGAGCCGCTCGCCGGCATGAGCCCGCGCGAACGCGTCGAGACCGTCAAGCTGCTGAAGTCGATCAGCCAGGGCCGCACCATGATCATCATCGATCACGACATGGATGCGCTGTTCGAGCTCGCCGAGCGCGTCACCGTGCTGCAGGAGGGCCGCGTGCTGGTCGAGGGAACGCCGGAAGAGATCAAGAACAACTCGACCGTCCAGGAAGCCTATCTTGGCGGCGTGCATGGAGTGCTCGCCGCATGAGCCTGCTCGAGGTCAACGGACTGAACAGCTATTACGGGGATTCCCATATCCTGTTCGACGTCTCGATGCGCGTCGAGCGCAACGAGGTGGTGGCGCTGCTCGGGCGTAATGGCGCCGGCAAGAGCACGACGCTGAAGAGCCTGATGGGCGTGGTGACCCCGCGCCGCGGCTCGGTGATGTTCGACGGCGTCGAGATCTCCGGCCGGAAGAGCCACAAGATCGCGCAGGCCGGCATGCAGCTGGTCCATGAGGAGCGCCGCATCTTCGGCAGCCTGAGCGTCGAGGAGAACCTCGTGATCGCCGGCCTGACCGCCTCGCAGCGCTGGCCGCTCGACCGCATCTACGAGATGTTCCCGCGGCTGCGCGAGCGGCGCGGCAACCGCGGCACCGACCTGTCGGGCGGCGAGCAGCAGATGCTGGCGATCGCGCGCGCCTTGGTACGCGATCCCAAGATCATCCTGCTCGACGAGCCGTTCGAGGGCCTGGCGCCGGTGATCGTGCGCGACCTGATGAAGGCGTGTCGCGATCTCGCCGAGGCCGGACAGACCATCGTGCTGGTGGAGCAAAACCTCGCCGCGACGCTCGCGCTGGCGCAGCGCATCTACATCATCAACAACGGGCACATCGTGCATGAAGGGCCGGCGCAGGAGATCAAGGCGCAGCCCGATGTTCTGCAGCGCTATCTCGGGGTTTAGGGCGCGTCACTTTCTCCGCCGTCATTGCGAGCCAACGGGTCGCGCGAACGCGCGCCCGGCATCGGCCCGCATGCGCGGATGGATGGATTGCTTCGTCGCTACAGCGCAAAATTGCTTTGCAAATTTTGTCGCGAGCTCCTCGCAATGACGAACTCGATATTGCGCATGGCCTCTCGGGATAGGGATTACGGCATTCCCGCGTCGGACCGGGCCACCCGCTCACCCATCCAGCGCCGCGATCATCCGCCTGGCGTGATCGGCGAGCACATCCATCTCCGCCTTGACGGTCTGCGCCGGCAGCAGTGCGACGCCGGCGTTCACCGGCATCACATGCATGTGCAGGTGAAACACCACCTGACCGCTGGCGGGCTCGCTGAACTGCTGGATGATGATGCCGTCGGCCGCGAACGCCTTCATCGCGGCGATGGCGATGCGCTTGGCCGACCGCGCCACCGCGGCGAGGTCGTCTTCCGCGATGTCGAGGATGCCGCGCGCGGGCGCCTTCGGAATCACCAGAGTATGTCCCGGCGATCGCGGCATGATGTCGAGAAAGGCAAAGGTCCGGTCGGTCTCGTAGACCTTGAAGCTCGGGACCTCGCCGCGCAGGATCCTGGCGAAGATGTTCTGGTCGTCATAGCCCGTCATGGTCGCGCGTTCCGGATCGCTAGGTTTAGATTCTGACCGTGCGCGCCGGCCGCACGGGGCGCAAGTGATATCGACGCCGCATCGACCATCGGCTAACAACGCGCCATGAGCGAACCCGCAGGACATGGCCAGACTGTCGAGAGCATCAGGCGCAGCCTCGCCGCCCGCCTCAAGGCGGCCGGCCACGACGCCGCCGAGCTCGATGCGCGACTGCTGGTCGGCGCCGTGCTGGGGCTCGATCTGACCGGCATGATCACCGGCGCGAAGCGCGCGCTGACGAGGGACGAAGCCGATCGCCTCGAGCACCTCGCGCAGCGCCGCCTCGCCGGCGAACCGGTCGCGCGCATCCTCGGCGTCAAGGAGTTCTGGGGACTGCCGCTGCACCTGTCCGCCGCGACGCTGGTGCCGCGCCCGGACACCGAGACGGTGGTCGAGCGCGCACTCGAACTGCTGCGCGCCGACGGGGTGGCCGAGCGCGCCTTGCGGATCGCCGATCTCGGCACCGGTTCTGGCGCGATCCTGCTGGCGCTGCTCTCGGAACTGCCGAACGCGCATGGCTTCGCCACCGACATCTCGACGGAGGCGCTGCAGACCGCGAGCCGCAACGCCACCGCGCTCGGATTCGCCGATCGCACGACATGGATCGAGTGCGACTACGGCCGCGGGCTCGTCGGCGCGTTCGAGCTGATCGTGTCCAATCCGCCGTACATCCCCTCGGCCGACGTCGCCGGACTCGACATCGAGGTGCGCGCGCATGATCCGCGCGCGGCGCTCGACGGCGGTGCCGACGGGCTCGACGCCTACCGCGCGCTGATTTCGCAATCTGCGGGTCTTTTGACCTCAGGAGGATTTCTGGTTGTGGAAGTCGGACAGGGTCAGAGCGGCGACGTTGAAGCGCTGATGACGGCATCCGGGTTATCCCCAACGGGGCCGCCAAAGGCCGATCTGGGGGGCATCCCGAGGGCCGTTTCCGCCCGCCGGCTGCCCCGATAAAGTCCTATTGGAACGAAAAAAAACCTCTTGGATTATCCCCCGGGAACGACTACGTTCCGGGCACAACATCGGTGCTGGCCCCGTAATCCGTTACGGGTGATGACCAGGGTTCAGCAGAGCCCGCCGATCGAAAGGTTCCAGGAACGCAGGTCATATAGAGCGCAATAGCCGAAGCTGTGCTGCTCTCGACCGCCAAGCGAACGAAAGCCTGTTATTGCGCTTGAAGACTTACGCACGAGAACTGAGCCTGTCTCAACGGGCGGAATGATTTGGTCGCTGGCGCGATTGCCGGCGGTTGGGGAACGCGTCTTTGCTGCACGCGACTTTGCTGAACGAGATGGTCGGCGACATCGAAACCACTTCGAACGGTATTGCGATTCCGTGTGCCTAGGCGCGCGCCGAATCGGACTCTGGGAATCGGACTTCTGAGAAATCGGACTGCTGAGAAATCGGACTGTGGACTGCAATAACTTCAGGGCTGGAATAAAAGGCGACAGATGAGAAACGGTCAGAACAACAAGCGGATGCGCAACCGGAATAACAACAACAATAACAACAACAATAACCGGCGCGGCCAGAATCCCCTGACACGGGTGTACGAATCGAACGGACCTGACATCAAGATCCGCGGCACGGCCTCCCACGTGGCCGAGAAATACGTTCAGCTTGCGCGCGATGCGCGCTCCTCCGGCGATCCGGTGGCCGCTGAGAACTACTACCAGCACGCCGAGCACTACTACCGGATCATCGCGGCCGCGCAGGAGCAGTTCCGGCAGAATCAGCAGCCGCCGCGCCCCGACGCCGAGGTCACCCCGACCGAAGACGGCGACGACGACAGCGACGGCTATTCGAGCTTCGGCCAGGAGCCGGGCTTCGTGCCGCAGCAGCAGCAACCTTTCATGCGCGACAACGGCCAGCAGCCGTACCAGCGCGAGCAGCAGCAGCCGCGCGAGCATCGCGAGCGCGACCAGCAGCCGCGTGAGCACCGCGAGCGCGAGCATCGTCCGCAGCCGCAATATCAGCCGCAACCGCAGAACCAGCCGCAGCCCGCGATGGCCGATGCCGGCGGCGTCGATCGCCTGCCCTCGTTCATCACCGGCGGCGCGCAGCCACAGGTCAACGGCGCCTATGAAGGCAATAATGGCGGCGCAGAACGCGGCGAACGGAGCGAGCGCTTTCCGCGCCGCCGCCGCCGTCCGCACGGCCCGCGCCCCGACCTGGCGACGCAGCCCGCACCGAGCGACGACTTCAATCCGGGCAACGAGTAATCCTGAAAATCTGTCACCCTCCCTTCACGGGGAGGGTGAATTGTCCGCGTCACGCCTCGGGTCGTGTTACGGCTCTGCGTGAGTCGATTTGCGCGTCGCCGTCGAGGACGGCACCAGCACCGGACGCAATGACGGGATCAGTTGCGTGCGCTCGCGACGCGCGGGAATCGCCCGATAGACCTGCTTGGTCGCCTCCACGATATGCACGCCGGCGAACGGCATCGACAGCGCCGCGCCGACCCGCTCCCACGCCATCGCCGAGCGCAGGAACCAGCTGCCCTGCACCGGCGGCATGAACAACGCCTCGCCCCACGACGACGGCGTGAACCAGGTCTGCCGCAACAGCTGCGTGATCTGCGCCCGCGAATAGGGCCGGCCATGGCCGAACGGCGTGGCGTCGGTGCGCGTCCAGACGCCGCGGCGGTTCGGGATGATCGCGATCAGCCGCCCCGACGGCGAGAGCACCCGCCACACCTCGCGCAGCAACCGCTCCGGGTCATCGGACATCTCCAGCGCGTGCACCAGCAGCACGCGGTCGACCGCGGCATCCGGCAGCGGCATCGAGAATTCGTCGATCAAGGTGGCCAGCGCCGGCCGGCCGGTCGGCCATTTCAGCACGCCCTGGGCCGCCGGCATGAAGGCAATGCAGCGCTCGCAGGACTCACGGAACAGGCCGAGATAGGGGGTCGGATAGCCGAGGCCGAGCACGCGCTGGCCTTCCGCGTTCGGCCACCGCGCGCGGATACCCCGGTTGATCAGCTGCCGCGCCACGATGCCGAGGCGCTGCGAATAGAAGTCGCGCAGGTCGATGACGTCCATGGTGTTTAGCCTAACACGCCCCCTGCTGCCCGGGTGCGCCGAAAATTGCATTGCCGCCGGAGCGTTAACGCCATATTTCACCCCTATATTGGGCGCGTTAAAAGCATGACCCGGGAAAGTCGATACCGGTCTTTCGAATACATCATGCTTTGAAAATGTCCGTCCCGTTTGTTCGTGGAGATATCATGACCGCCGAAATTCGCACCTTCAGCTGCCTCACCGACAATTTCGGGTATTTGATCCACGATCCCGCGACCAAGGCGACCGCGTCGATCGACGCGCCGGAAGCCGGCCCGATCATCAAGGCGCTGGAGCGCGAAGGCTGGACGCTGACGGATATCCTGATCACCCATCACCACGGCGACCATGTCGGCGGCGTCGCCGAGCTGAAGCAGAAATACGGCTGCCGCGTCGTCGCCCCGCACGACCAGTCGGCCAAGATCGCCAATGTCGATCTGCGCGCCGCCAATGCCGATGTCATCAAGGTCGGCAGCCTGCTCGCACGCGTGGTCGAGACGCCCGGCCATACGCTCGATCACATCTCCTATGTGTTCGACGGCGAGAAGGCGGTGTTTGCCGCCGATACGCTGTTCTCGATCGGCTGCGGCCGGGTGTTCGAGGGCACCTACCCCATGATGTGGGATTCGCTGCTGAAGCTGCGCTCGCTGCCGGACGATTTCCGTCTCTATTGCGGCCATGAATATACCGCTGCGAATGTGAAATTCGCGCTCACCATAGAGCCCGACAATCCGGCCCTGCAGAAGCGGGCCGAAGAGGTCACAAAGCTGCGCGCCGAGAACAAGCCGACGATCCCGGTGCTGCTCGGCGACGAGAAGAAGGCCAACGTGTTCCTGCGCGCCGACGAGCCCGCGGTAGCGGCGAAGCTGCACATGAAGGGCGCCGATCCGGCGCTGGTGTTCGGCGAGCTCCGCGAGCGCAAGAACAAGTCGTGATGGCCGACCTCTCGGCGGCCGACATCATCGCGCGGCTCGCGCTGCAGCCGCATCCCGAAGGCGGGCACTATCGCGAGACGTTTCGCGACGCGCGCTGCGACGCCAATGGCCGTGCGCATTCGACCGCGATCTACTTCCTGCTGGCGCGCGGCGAGCGCTCGCATTGGCACCGCATCGACGCCGTCGAGATGTGGCACTATTACGCCGGCGCGCCGCTGACATTGCGGATCGCGCAGGACGGCGGCCCACATTCGATCACGCTCGGGCCGGATGTGGCGCGCGGCGAGCAGCCACAGGCAATCGTGCCGGCGGACACATGGCAGGCTGCGGAAAGCAGCGGCGACTGGACGCTGGTCGGCTGCACCGTCGCGCCGGGATTCGAGTTCGCGAAGTTCGAGCTGGCGCCGAAGGGCTGGGAGCCCGCTTCGTAAGAGCTTTTTCCCGTCATCCCCGCGCAAAGGCTTTGCCTTTGTCGCTGGAGGTGCGAGCCTTGCGGCGCAATTGCGCCGCTGGGCGAGCCTCGAAGGATGAATCGGCCACAGACGGGGCCGTCGACCCTTCGAGACGGCCGCGTTGCGGCCTCCTCTGGGTGACGGTGAAACAATAGCAACAACCCTCTTCGTAGGATGGGTAGAGCGCAGCGAAACCCATCATCTCGCCGCGTGGACCAAAGGCGATGGGTTTCGCTTCGCTCTACCCATCCTACGTTCTTTTTCTCAGCACCATATCCTTGGCCGCGATCAACCCGCCGCCGGCGATCAGGATCGCGGCGATCGCGATATTGGCGCTGGGCTTGGCGAAGCCCGCTGCGATCAGGAACGCGGTCGAGAGCAGCGGCGTGGCGTAGGAGGCGGCACCGAGCACGCGGATGTCGCCGCGCTTCATGCCGATATCCCAGGCGAAGAACGCGGCCCCCACCGGACCGATGCCGAGCGCGACGACGGCAAGCCACTGCAGCGGCGTCGCGGGCCACACCGTCGTCTCCACCATCATGTGCACGAGCGCCGCAAGCACGGCGGTCGCGAGGCAGAAGCCTGCCACCGCATCGGTCGGCACCGCCTTGAGCCGGCGCGACATCACCGAATAGGACGCCCAGACGAACGCCGCGACAAAGGCGGCCGCGAAGCCTGGAATCTGCTCTTTTGTGAAGGCGCCGGTGTTGCCGGCGAACAGCAGCACGGTGCCGGCGAGCCCGAGCAGCGCGCCGACGATGTGATGCACCGCAAGCCGCTCGCCCGGCAGCAGTGACGAGAACAGCACGATCAACAGCGGCCAGAGATAATTGAGCAGGCCGGCCTCGGCCGGCGGGGCGAAGCGCAGCGCCAGGAAATACAGCGCGTGATAGCCGAACAGCCCGCCGACGCCGACGACCCAGGCGACCAGCGGTTGCTTCAACGCGCCGAAGGCTGACGGACGCAACAGGAAGCTCGCGAACGCGACCGCGGCGCCGATCGCAAAGGTCATGGCCGCGAGCTGGAACGCCGGGATCGCCCCGGTCGCGACCGTCATGACCGACAGCAGCGACCACATCAGGATGGCGGTCAGTCCGACAAGGGTGGCAGTTCGGGTCGTCATCTCAATTCAATCCGTCGTGGCCGGGCATGACTATCCAAAGGATGGCGGTCTGAAGCCGCTCGCCGATGTCCCGGCCGGCCACGTCTTCCTTCGCGTGTGGCGCGTTGTAAAGACGAAAATGCCCGGCACAAGGCCGGGCATTCGCTACTTGATTGTGCGCGCCTGCGACGCGACGACGCTACTCGCGTCAGGCGTGATACTGGCCGCCGTTCACGGTCAGCGTCGAGCCGGTGATGAAACCGGCATCGTCGGCGGCGAGGAACACCACGGCCCGCGCGATCTCTTCGGGTTCGCCGAGCCGGGCAACCGGAATCTGCGGGATCACGTTCTTCTCGAGCACGTCCTTCGGCACCGCCTGCACCATCTCGGTGTTGATATAGCCGGGGCAGATCACGTTCACGGTGATGCCGCCCTTGGCGTTCTCCAGCGCCAAGGCCTTGGTGAAGCCGATGTCGCCGGCCTTGGCCGCGGAGTAGTTGACCTGGCCGAACTGGCCTTTCTGGCCGTTGATGGAGGAGATCGAGATGACGCGGCCGAACTTGCGGGCGCGCATGCCCTCGATCACCTGGCGCGTCATGTTGAACAGCGAGCCGAGGTTGGTGTTGATCACGGCATTCCACTGCTCGACCGTCATCTTGTGGAACGCGGTGTCCTTGGTGATGCCGGCATTGTTGACGAGCACGTCGACCGGGCCGAGATCGGCCTCGACCTGCTTGACGCCGGCCGCGCAGGCGTCGAACGATGCGACGTCCCACTTGTAGACCGGAATCCCGCTCTCCGCCTTGAACTTCTCCGCCGCGGCGTCATTGCCGGCGTAGCTCGCCGCCACCTTGTAGCCCGCCGCTTTCAGCGCCTTGCTGATCGCAGCTCCAATACCGCGCGTTCCGCCCGTCACCAATGCAACACGTGCCATGTCCGTTTCCTCCTTGGCCGTCTTTTATAACCGGATAACTCCGGCCTACGCACTCACTCAACAAAGCGCGATGAGATCAGGTTGAATTGTCATCGCGCTTTGGCTCCCTTTTTTGAGCATGATCTTTCGGAAAACCGCTGCACACTTTTCCGGATCATGCTCTCGAAACAAAAATGCCCGGCGCAAAGCCGGGCATCTTATTTATCAGCTCGCTTCGCGGTTGACAGATGATCTTTTCATCACCTAACCGGCCTCGCTGCCTTTTGTTCAGTCGCGTGCAACGCACATAGCGATGCCCATGCCGCCGCCGATGCACAGCGTCGCGAGGCCCTTCTTGGCATCGCGCTTCTGCATCTCGTGCAGCAGCGTCACCAGCACGCGCGCACCCGACGCGCCGACCGGATGGCCGATCGCGATCGCGCCGCCATTGACGTTGACCTTGGCCGGATCCCAGCCGAGGTCCTTGTTCACCGCGCAAGCCTGTGCCGCGAACGCCTCGTTGGCCTCGATCAGATCGAGGTCGGCGATGTTCCAGCCGGCCTTCTTCAGCGCGGCGCGCGAGGCGGGGATCGGGCCGGTGCCCATGATCTTGGGGTCGACGCCGGCCTGGCCCCACGACACGATGCGGGCCAGCACCTTCTTGCCCTGCTTGGCGGCTTCCTTGGCGGTCATCAGCACGACGGCGGCGGCGCCGTCATTGATGCCCGAGGCGTTGCCCGCGGTCACGGTGCCGTCCTTCTCAAAAGCCGCGCGGAGCTTGGCCATCGCGTCGAGCGTGGCGCCGTGGCGCGGATACTCGTCGGTGTCGACCACGATATCGCCCTTGCGGGACTTGATGGTGACCGGGACGATCTCGTCCTTGAACTTGCCGGCCTTCTGCGCCGCCTCGGCCTTGTTCTGCGAACCGACCGCGAACTCGTCCTGCTGCGACCGGGTGATCTGGTACTGCTTGGCGACGTTCTCGGCGGTGTTGCCCATGTGGTAGCCGTTGAAGGCATCCCACAGCCCGTCCTTGATCATGGTGTCGATCAGCTCGAGGCCGCCCATCTTGACGCCGCCACGCAGATATTGCGCGTGCGGGGCCATGCTCATGGATTCCTGGCCGCCGGCGACGACGATCGAGGAATCGCCGTTGAGCAGCGCCTGGTAGCCGAGCGCCACGGTGCGCAAGCCCGAGCCGCAGAGCTGGTTGACGCCCCAGGCCGGGCTTTCCACCGGGATGCCGGCCGCGATCGAGGCCTGGCGGGCCGGGTTCTGGCCCTGCGCGGCGGTGAGGATCTGGCCCATGATGACTTCGGAGACCTGACCGCCCTCGACGCCGGCACGCTCCAGCGCCGCCTTGATGGCGATGGCCCCGAGGTCATGGGCC
This sequence comes from Bradyrhizobium sp. USDA 4503, assembly GCF_054055815.1. Taxonomy (NCBI): domain Bacteria; kingdom Pseudomonadati; phylum Pseudomonadota; class Alphaproteobacteria; order Hyphomicrobiales; family Nitrobacteraceae; genus Bradyrhizobium; species Bradyrhizobium sp. USDA 4503. Next base: position 6,145,861 of record NZ_JBSRXS010000001.1, on the reverse strand, counting down.
GGCGTGGTGGCGAAAGCGCCGTTGAAGCTACCGACGGGGGTGCGGGCGGCGCTGACGATGACGACATCGTCTGACATGGACATCTCCTATGGGTTGTAGCTGGGTTTCTCGACGGCGGGCGGCCGATTTGGCGGGCCTGTCTCTTGACGGCTATCCTGTAAACCTCGTTGAGACATGTCAATCGCACTGTCGGGCAAATCGCGCCGCGACGCACTCAAAATGACGCCCTTGGCACTTTCCTGAGCAAATCCTATGCTTTGGAATTAACCGCACAGCACAAAACTGTAGCCGAACCGCTTTGAAAATGCTTACCTTTGCTGCGATGCGTTGCATTTTGCCCTGCGGCGATGCCGTAGGGTTCCAGGTTCTTCGGTGTTGAAGTGAGAGCCCATGGCAAAATCTGAACAACCGACCACGATCAAGAAATACGCGAACCGGCGGCTCTATAATACCGGGACGAGCACCTATGTCACGCTCGAGGATCTCGCGGCGATGGTGAAGGAAGGCGAAGATTTCCTCGTCTATGACGCCAAGACCGGCGACGACATTACCCGCTCCGTGCTCGCGCAAATCATCTTCGAGCAGGAAAACAAGGCCGGGCAGAACCTGCTGCCGACCACTTTCCTGCGCCAGCTGATCCGCTTCTACGGCGACAGCATGCAGATGGTGGTGCCGAAATATCTCGAACAGTCGATCGAGACGCTGACCAAGGAACAGGAAAAATTCCGCAAGCAGATCGCGGGCGCGCTGAGCGGGACACCGTTTGCGCCGCTGGAAGAACAGGTCCGCCGCAACATGGAGCTGTTCCAGCAGACCTTCTCGATGTTCAAGCCGTTCGTGCCGCAACGCGGTGGCGGCGAGGCCGACAAGGCGCCGGAGCCCACGCCCGATGACGGCAACATCGACGATCTTCGCCGCCAGATGAAGGACATGCAGGAACGCCTCGAGCGCATGTCGCAGCCGACGAAGAAGGACGAGTAGGTCTCGTTCAGGTCCGCTGCCGGCCCGGCCGGACCTCCGGCCGCCATCACTTCTGAAGTCCTGATGGCGGCTCTCGCCGACGTCGGGCGGTCTCCGTCTGGTCGAGCATACCCTCGCGGGCGCGTCTATGCAGGCCGGCGGCAGACGAGATCGATTTCGATCAACGCATCATAGGCGAGACCGGTGACGCCGACGCAGGTGCGGGCCGGCAGGCGGTCGGACGGGAAATAGCTGCGATAGGTCTCGTTCATCGCCGCATAATCTTCCTTGAAGCGCGTCAGATAGATGCGCGACATCACGATATGCTCGAGGCCGAGATCGAGGCCCGCAAGCACCACGCGCAGATTCTCCATCACCGCGCGGGTCTGCGCCACGATGCCCTCGGGCAATAGGCCGGGTGCGGCCGGCGTATCCGGCATCTGGCCGGTGACGAAGACGAAGCCGTCCGTCTCGACCGCGTGGCTGAACGGCGCGACCGGCTTCGGGCCACCGGATATCATGTGAAACTGCAACGACGTCTCCTCGCCTGCTCTTTGATGGATCATGATGCGCGTCTACGGCATCGCATCATGATCTCATGTCTTTGTTCGAGCATGATCTTTCACGCTCTAGTGTCCCGAATCCGAAGTTCGCATCATTTGCCGCACCTTCGGAGCGAACTTCGGATTCGATAAGGACACTAGCAAACTTATGATTCTAGTGTGCTTTATGAATGCGAAGTTCGTGAAAGTGGCTGCCGCGAAATCGCACGAACTTCGCATTCAGCACACTAGTTTTGCGGCGCGTGATCGAAGACGCGCTTGCTGAGAATGGCATGGACGCCCCAATTGCCGTCCACCACCTGCGTCACGCCGAAATCCACCGCCACCGACATCAGCGCGATCGCCTCGTCCTCGGTAAGGCCTTTGATGTTCATCAGGAAGCGGCGCATCTTGCGGAACGCATCCTTCATCGCGAGATCGAGCGACGAGGTCGCGTAGACCTCGCTCTGCCCCTTGGCGCCGAATTCGGCGAGATAGTTGGGATGACTGAAGCCCATCAGCACCCAGTCGGCTTCGGTCTCGATCAACGGATAGGTAAGATCGGCGAAGGGCTGATTGGTAAGCTCGTTCTTCTTGTGCAGGATGACCTGGAACGTGCCGGTCATCGAACATTCGATGGCGGTGCCGCCGAGTTCGCCGTCACCCTGCGCAGCATGGGGATCGCCGACTGACAATAGCGCGCCCGGCACCGACACCGGCAGATAGACCGTCGAGCCCTTGCCGAGCCGCCAATTGTCGAGATTGCCGCCGAAATATGCGGGCGGGACGGAATCGACAAGCTCGGCCTCGCGCGGCGCAAGCGCGATGACTCCGAAATGCGGGCGCAGCGGAATGCGGATGCCGTCGAGCACGTCGTGGCGGCGCCGCACCGATGACGGCGGGATCGGGATGCCCGGATAGTCGTAAGTCTTGTGCAGCGTCCCGAACGGATCGGTCTGCGGCTCCCAGCGATAGGAATACAGCGCACGGGCATGCGGCGCGTCATCGTCGTCGACGATCTCGTAGATCGTCACCGCCTCATGGGCGTTCTGCTCGGCAAGGAACTCCTTGTAGTGATAGCCCCACCAGGCCGCGACGCTGCTGCCGAACACGCGGCCCTCGAAGTCCGGATTGCGGCTCGCGCGCGGCGCGATGTCGAGGATGCGGATTTCCAGTACGTCCCCTGGCTCCGCGTCCTTCACGGCCACCGGCCCGGTGCAAATGTGAACGCCGAATCCCTCGCCGGCGCCGCGGCCGTAGATCGAGGCATCGAGCGGGCCGGCGCCGCGGCGATCGACGTTCTTCCGATCGCGCGTCCAGTGGAACACGCTCTCCGCGCCTGGATCTCCCTTGATCATGCGCTCGGGATCGTCGGAGGCGTGCTGGGTCAGCGTCTCAATGGTGATGGTGTCGCCGGAGCCGATCTCGACCTGCGGCGGCAACGAATGGCTGAAATAGCCCCAATGCACGCGCGAGGCATCCGCGGCGAGATGGTGATGGCGCGGCGCGTCCGCGATCTCCACGTCATGGGCGTTGAACGGCGCAGCCGTCCTGCGCACCAGCGCTGCGCGCCGGCTGCACATTTGCGCCAGCGCCTGTTGAGGCCAGCCGCGTTGCACCGTGGCCGCGGATGCGGTCTGCCGCTCGGCTTCATGCTGGCGGAATTCGCGCGGCGACAGACCGAAGCGCTGGCGAAACGCGCGGCTGAAATGGGCAGAGTCGTTGAAGCCGACGCGGAACGCGATCTCGGAAATCGAACGATGCGCCTCGGCGGGATTCGACAGATCGGCCCAGGTGCGCTGCAGCCGACGTTCGCGCAGGTAATGCGTGAAACTGGTGCCGGCCCCCTCGAACAGCTTTTGCAGATAGCGTTCAGAAATGCCCTCGGCACTGGCGATTTTGACCGGCGTCAGATCGGGTTCCTCGAGGCTGCGTTCGACGGTCTGACACAGGCGATGCAGCGTCGCTGCCTTGGAAGCGCCGCCGCCGCCGCGATCGCCCGCCGTCTCGCCATGCTGACGCATGAAGGTCGGCAGCAGATCGGCGAGACTTCGCGCCAGCGCCGTCCATTCGACATCGGACAGCGCGTCGAGATCGCGCGCGGCGAGCTCCATCATCTGCGCGAATACGCTGCCAAAGCCGCCGGGCTGGAGCACCCGCACCTCGCCGCCTTGCAACGTGGCGCGATGGCGATGTGCCGGTTCGGACGTCACCGACAGCACTACCGCGCGCATCTCGCGCTGGAACGACACGCTCCAATCCCCTGCGCGTGGCAGCAAGAGAAGATGCCGCGCAGCAACGATCTGATAACCGGTGGTCGTCTTCAGCGCCACCCCGTCTTCGAGCGGCAGCAGCACCAGCGGATGATCGGCCACAGCATCCGTGCGCGGCGACACCGATTGTGGCCCTGCCGAAAGCCTGGCCAGCGTCACGCCCTGAAAGCTGCGCCGCACCGCGATGGCATGGCCGGCATGGGTGCTCGTGGCGACCGTGGGCTGCAAGCCGACCGACGCCAGGACGTCCCGCCACGCCTCGGGGCGGTCGCCTTCGGAGTAGGATTCACTCGTGAACGGACGCAACCTCATGCATCGACCTTTATGGCCGAAGCGAAGCAATCTCCGTGCCATCCCCAAGGATGACACGTCCTGCTCGGTGGCCGGCGCGTGATCAGTCACACCGGAACACGTTCTTGCGGATGGTCCCGTGCACGCCCCAATTGGCGTCGACCACCTGCGTCACGCCAAAATCTGCCCCCACCGACATAAGCGAGATCGCCTCGTCCTCGCTGAGCTTGTGCACCGTCATCAGGAAGCGCCGCATCTTGCGAAAGGCGTCGCGCATGGCGCGGTCGAGGCTGGAGTGATTGGCGATTTCGAGCTGCGCATTGGCGCCGAGCTCGGCGAGATAGTTCGGGTAGGTGAAGCCGTAGACCGACCAGGCGTCGGGGGTTTCCAGCATCGGATGCGTCAGGCCTTCGAGCTGTGTGCCGCCGAGATCGCGATGCTTGTGCAGGATGAATTCGAAATCGCCGGTGAGCGAGGTCTCGATCGCCGTGCCGCCGAGCTCGCTGTCGCCCTGCGCGGCATGCGGATCACCGACCGAAAAGAACGCACCGGGCACCGCAACCGGATAGAACATCTTGGCCCCCTTGCCGACGCGCCAGTCGTCGATGTTGCCGCCGGTATAGCTCGGCGGGATCGAGGAGACGAAATCCTGCTCCGACGGCGCGAGGCCCATGGTGCCAAAATGCAGCCGCGCGGGCACACGGACATTGCTCAGAACATTCTCACGCTTGACGACGGTGGCGTGATCGACGCGGACGCCGGGATAATCGATGGTCGGGTGCACGATGCCATCAGGATCGGTCTGCGGCGTCCAGATATAATTGTAGACCGCTTTGGCGAAAGGCTCACCCGACGCGTCGAGCTCGAAGATCGTCACCACCTCGCGTGGCTTCGGCTCTTCGATCAGGTCGTGATAGTGAAAGCCCCAATTGGCCGCGACGTTGGAACCGAAGCATTTGCCGGCATGGCAGGCGTTGCAGGCCGGCCTCGGTCGCACGTCGAGAATGCGAACCTCCAGCACGTCGCCCGGCTCGGCGCCTTCGATCGCCACCGGACCGGTGAGCAGGTGCACGCCGACGCCTTCGCCGGAGCCGCGGATGAACGGCCCTTCGATGGGCCCCGAACCGCGCCGCACCACCGCCTTGTGCTCGCGCGTCCATTTGAACACGCTCTCGGCACCCGGATCGCCCTCGATCATGCGCTCGTAATCGTCATTGGCGTGATGCGTCAGCGTCTCGATGGTCGCGCGGTCGCCGGACTTCAGCGTCAATGCCGGCGCCACGACCTTGCTGAAATAGCCCCAATGCACAGTCTTCGCAGATACCGGCAGCAGATGATGTTTCACGCAGGGGTCCTCACGCGGATGGAAACGGAACGGGTTCTATTCATGCGACCTCGGCCTCCATGGCATTGAGGAAACGCTGCGCGACCGGATTGCGCGGATTGCTCAGCACCTCGTCGGCCGGGCCCTCCTCGACGATCGCGCCATCCGCCAGCAGCACCACGCGATCAGCGACTTCACTGGCGAAGCGCAGTTGATGGGTCGAGATGATCATGGTGAGGCCGTCTTCCACCGCGAGGCGACGGATCACTTCAAGGACCTCATTGACGAGTTCGGGATCGAGCGCGGAGGTCGGCTCATCCAGCAACAGCACGCTGGGATTCGGCGCGATCGCACGGGCGATGGCGACGCGCTGCTGCTGGCCACCGGAGAGATGCCGCGGCAGCGCATCGGCGCGGTGGCTGAGGCCGACGCGCCCGAGCAGTTCGGTCGCCCGGCGATCCGCATCTATGCGCGACACGCCATGCACCCAGCGCAGCGGCCCGGCGATGTTCTCCTTCGCGGTGAGGTGACCGAACAGGTTGAACTGCTGGAACACCATACCGACACCGACCTCGGCGCGCGCCTGCGCCAACAGTCGCGGCGACAGCGCCTTGCCGCTATCGCTGAAGCCGAGCCGGCGACCGCCGACCTTGATGCTGCCGTCGTTCCAGAGTTCGAGATTGTTGATACAGCGGAGCAGCGTGCTCTTGCCGGAGCCGGACGGCCCGAGCAGCGCGACCACCTCGCCGATCCGCACCGTGAGATCGACGCCGGCGAGCACCATTTGCTTGTCATAGCTTTTGCGCAATGCGGCAACATCGACCGCCACATTGTTCCGCTTCAGGATCTCGTTGCGTTTGGCACGATCGACACGCTCGGTCTGCGCCCGCGGCGGCGGCAATTCGGCGACACCGGCATCGGGCAAGATCTCGGGCGGCGCGTCCTCGGCCGCAATCAGCGGATCATCGAATCCCTGCGCGCGATACCCCGGCATCATCCGCATCAGCTTGATCTGCTTCGATGCGCGGTCGAGATCGAACAGCCATTCGAGGAACAGCTGGATGCCGGCGATCGCCGCGGTAAGGAACAGATAGATCAGGCCCGAGGCGAAGAAGATCGAGAAGAAATCGAAAGTTGCCGACGCCATCTGGGTCGAACGCAACGTCAGCTCCTGCACGGCGATCACCGACGCCAGCGAAGAATTCTTCAGCGCGCTGACGGTCTCGTTGCCGAAGGCGGGGATCATCGAGCGGATCGCCTGCGGGGCGATGATCCGGCGCATCAGGACGCCGGGCGTCATGCCGAGCGCCTGCCCGGCCAGCACCTGGCCGCGATCGACGCCGAGCACGCCGGAGCGCAGCATCTCGGCGATGAACGGAGCTTCGTTGCAGGCCAGCGCGAGGCCGGCGGCGAGAATGGCCGGTAGCTTGATGCCGATCTGCGGCAGGGCATTATAGGCGAACACCATCTGCAGGATCAGCGGCGTGCCGCGAAAGATCACGGTGTAGACCCGGGCGAAGGACGCCAGCGCCCTGAAGCGGCTGAGTTGCATCCACGCCAGGATCACACCGAGGATCAGGCCGCCGAGCAGACCGAGGGCGGTGACCTGCAAGGTCGCCTGAATGCCCTCGATCATATACGGCATGGTCAAATAGTGGAGGAACAGCTCCATGGAGCATGTCGTCCTTTTGCCGGTGCTGGGGCCTACTTGACCGTCAGCAGACCGGGCTCGATCAGGTTCTCCGGATCGAGATTCCACTTCTTCAGCAACGCGAGCTGATCGCCCGATTTGTAGATCTCGGTCAGCGCCGCCTTCACGGCATCGCGGAAGGCCGGTTTGTCCTTGGGCACGCCGATGCCGACCTTGTACGGGATCGTCACCGCGATAGCTTTTTCGAGCTTGTCCGGATAGGCCTTCACCGCATTGTCGACGGTGTTGACGTCGTTGACATAGGTGTCGGCGCGTCCGGCCAGAATCGCCTGGATGCAGTTGGCGTTGTTGTCGTAGAGCTGAATGGTCGGCTCAGGCTTGCCCTCCTTCTTGCACTCCGGCACGAGCGCCTGGATCAGCGGAACTTCAACGTAACCTGTGTTCTCGGCCGCTGCCGCACCGCACATCGAGGTGTTGATGCCGGAGATCTTCTTCGGATTGCCCTTGGCGACCAATACGCCGTCGAACACCTTCGAATAGGTGATGAAGTCGGCCGCCTTGGCACGCTCTTCCGTGGCGTAGATGTCGGAGATCACAATGTCGGCCTGACCACTGGACAGCGTGGTCAGAAGTGCGGCGAAGGTCACCGCCTTGTAGGTCAGCTTGAAGCCGAGGCATTCGCCGATCTGCTCGCCGAGATCGATATCGAAGCCGACATATTTGCTCGGATCCTTCGGATCGATCGACTCGTAGCCCGGCGTATGCGGATTGATTGCGTTGACGAGGGTCTTGCCCTTCCAGTCCGGATACTTTGCCTGCAGCTCCGCACAGGCGGCCGGCGCAGCTGCCCTGGCGTCGGTTGGAGCACCGACGCCCACAACGAGCAATGCCCCTAACGCTGCGATGTGCATGAGTTTGTACGCGCGCGGAAAAGATAACGTGACCATTCGATCCTCTTTCGACGTTGTCATGGCGCAAGCCACGGTCCAAACCTCGAAGAAGTAAACGGCGGTCTCCGGCGGAAAACTTGTCTGGGGACGCACAATTAATTGGATGAACTCCCGCCAAACCTTGGGCAGGACGCGCTCATATTTTGAGCAATCCCTTTCGCGGGTATCACGACCGATATTGTGAAGCGGCCTATGGCCGCTTCAGCCCGTGGCGGGCACGGGCTTCTCCGCCGACGCGTTCCACGGGCGGTCCGGCGAGGCGAGGCCGATCAGGCGGCCCTGGATGAAGTCGCAGCCCCATTCGCGCAGCATCACGGCGGCTTCCTCGTCCTGCACCCATTCGGCGACCGTCCTGATCTCGAGGCGGCGGGCGAGATCGATCAGCGTTTGCACGAAAGCGCGGTCGTCGGCCGAACGCACGATGTTCTGCACGAAGGCGCCGTCGATCTTCACGATGTCGACGCCGAGCTTGCGCAAGTTGCGGAACGAGGTGTAGCCGGCGCCGAAATCGTCGATCGCGATCCGGCTGCCGAAGTTCTTCAGGCGCGTGACAAAGCCGCGCACGTCGTCGATATCCTGGATCGCCACCGTCTCGGTGATCTCGACGATCAGCCGCTCGCCGACGCCGGGATGCGCGCGCATCAGGGATTCGATGGTGGCCCACCAGTCCGGATCCATCGTGGTGTCGGGCGAGATGTTGAGGCTGAGCTGTACGCCGGGAGCGGCAGCGAGCTCGGCGATGGCGAGCTCCAGCACACGGTGATCGACCAGCCGGATCAGGCCGAGCCGCTCGGCGACCGGCACGATATCGGGCGCGAGCAGCGCGCGGCCGTCGTCCTGCTCCATCCGGACCAGGCACTCGTAGAACGCGGGCTGCCGCAGGCGCGCATCGACCACGGGCTCGAAGCCGATCACGATGCGGCGCTCGTTCAGCGCGGTGACGATCTCGTCGGTGACGCGGATGTTGACGCGGCGCTGGGCGTCGCGCTCGACATTCGGCTTCCACAGCGCGAACGATCCGGCGCGGCGGCTCTTGGCCGCGTCCAGCGTCTCCTGGGCGCGATTGACCGCCTCCTCCGCCGACCGCGCATGGCGGGGAATGGTGACGGCGCCGATCGAGACCGTCACCGATACCGGGCCGGACTTGGTCGGCACCACCTCGTCGCGCACCGCGGCCAGGAAGCGCTCGGCCGCGACATTGGTGTCGTCGACGGTGCAGTTGCGCAGGATCAGGCCGAACTTGTTGCCGGAGAAGCGGCCGAGCATGTCGCCGCTGCGCAGCCGCGCACGAATCCGCTTCGCGACCTCGGCGATGACGGCGTCGGCGACATCGAAGCCAAAGGCATCGTTGACGCGCGCGAGGTGATCGATGCCGATCAGCATGAAGGCGCAGGAGGAGCGAAAGCGCGCGCACTCCTCCATCGTCTCGGCGAGCGAGGCGATCAGATGGGTGCGGTTGAGCTCATTGGTCAGCGGGTCGTGCCGCGACAGCTTCAGCAGCTGCTCGTCGCGGGCATGCCGCTCATTGTTGATGCGGACGACGCCCTGCACGCGCGCCGGCCTGCCGTCGGCGCCGGCAAACCAGCAGCCGGTCTCCTCGATCCAGATCACCGGCGCCGAGGTGACGGCCCGCACGCCATATTCGATCCGGTAGGGAACGCCCTCCCCGCCGCGTACCGGCGCCGGCGCGCCGAGCGCATCGGATCGCACCGAGCGCGATGGCTCGATCAGCTTTGCAAGCTCGGCGCCGCTCGCCAGCGCCGCGACCGGGATATCCGGGAAGACTGCCGCCACATTGTCGCTCCAGGCGATCGCATCGCTCGCGAGGTCCCAGGCGAATGTCGCTTGGCCGAGCGAGGCGAGGATGCTGGCAGGTGGCGGGACAGGGGGCATCGAACATGTCTCGATTTGGGACGGCGCCCGGTGATTCTACACGCTCTCAAGATAGTGGTTCCGGCGAATCCAACGCTAGGTGAAGTTGATAAATAATCTGGAAACCACGTTTTCGACTGTCCGGGAACGAACTGGGGACGGCGGGCATGACCCTTGCCACAGGGGGTGTTGCGGAGGGCCGCAACGTCCCAAACTATGACGCTCCAACGGGTCGCAGACGATGCCGGATATCGATCAATCGGAAATCCTCGACGGCGAGTGCACCGGCGATGCTGCGGCGGCCAGCACGGCGCTGGTGCCGCTGGCCGCGACCACCCATTGGGCGCCCAAGATCCCGCTGCCGCATGCCGATCCGTCGTTTGTGGCTCATCTGATCGCCACCGCCGCACACGAACCGCAGACGCGCGGGCAGCGGCGTGGGTCATTGGCCGACGCGCAGAGCGCTTACGGCCCGCATGTCGACGAACGCCGCAGCGTGGCGCGGCGGACCCGGCAGATCATCTAGGAAAATATCAGCGCTGCGGCGCGTCCGACGGCGGATGGCCGCCCGGCTGCAAATCCGGCGAGGTCACCGTCGGCTTTGGCGCGGACTGATCGAGCAGCACGGATTCCGCAACCGACGTCGCCGAGGGGACCGGTGCGGCCGGTGGCGGCGCGGCAGGCGCCGGCGCGGCGACAGGCGCGGGCTCAGGCCGGGGTGCCGGCTCCGCTACGGGTGCAGGTTGCGGTGCCTCAGCTGCCGCAGGGTGCGCCCTGCCGGCGCTGGGCGCCGGTGCGACCACCGCACGGCGGCGGGTGCGCAGCGCAATTCCGGAAATGAAATCGACCAGCGCCAGCAGCGTGAGCAGGCCATAGGTCGAGTTGCCGAATTTCGGCCAGAGCACGAATTCGGCGGCGGCGGCGCCGAACACGATCAGCGACAGCAGATGGTCGGTGAGATATTTCGCGCCGGGGCGCGCGCCCTTGATGACCTCGAGCAGCAACAGCAGCACGGCGGCGGCGAGCAGCATGTCGCTGAGCGTGATCTGCCACTGCTCGCCCGACAGCAATGTCAGCCTGATCAGCGGGTCGGTGAACGACACGCCGGGCATCAGGAAAGCGATGATGTTGTAGACCGCGAGCGGAACGAGCAGCAGCGGAAAACCGACCATCGGGGCTTGCGCCTTATTCAGGGAGAACCAGCAATGCGGCGATGCTCATTGGCCTCGCCGCGGACGCGCCCGTCTTGGCCGCACTCGTTGACCGAATTCAGGCGCCGCGCCGCATGGCTGCGGCGCGTAGGCCGAATGTCCGATCAGGACTCTTTCTTGGCCTTCAGGACCTGGCGGCCCTTGTACATGCCGGTCTTCAGGTCGAGGTGGTGCGGACGGCGCAGTTCGCCGGAGTCCTTGTCCTCGACATAGGTCGGGGTCTTGATCGCATCGGCCGAACGGCGCATGCCACGGCGCGACGGCGAGGTTTTTCTTCTGGGAACGGCCATGACGGTGTCCTCTAGGGGTGTTGCGGAGGCATCGTCCGAAATGGGGACGAGCGCACAGCGCTTCAAAGCGCCAGCTGCGATGCCGGTAAGGCCGCGCTTATAGAGGAAGGCACTGCGTAAAGCTAGGGCCGGAGACAGCAAAAAGCGTCCGAAATCGGCCTCAGGAGCCGCGATTTTCGCGCCAGCAGCGCGTCACGGAGTTGGCCCGGACCATATAGGTTGCGGACAGCCTGCGGACCCCCGGGCCGGGGTTCCGGGCGCTCCTCTTGACCGGATTCGGCAGGATCGCGGCCAAAAGCGCGGCCTCGCGGGCTGACAGCCCAGCGGCGGACCGGCCGAAGGCATATTGGGCGCCGGCTTCGGCGCCGAACTGGCCGGACGGGCCCATTTCCGCGATATTGAGGTAGATTTCCAGGATCCGCTGCTTGGGCAGCACGAGATCGATCCAGAGGGCCAGCGGCAGTTCCAGCCCCTTGCGGATCACGCTGCGGCCGGACCACAGGAACAGGTTCTTGGCGACCTGCTGGGTGATGGTCGAGCCGCCGCGGGCCACCTCGCCATCCTCGGCGTCGTCGAGCACCTCGCGCAGCGCGCCCCAGTCGATGCCCCGATGCTTGCAGAAAAGAGCATCCTCCGAGCCGACCACGGACCGCACCAGATAAGGCGACATCGCGCCGAAATCGATCCAGTGCCGCGTCACCGGGGCCCCGCGCAGGGTCCGCCACGCCATCAGCGCCGAAACCGGATGGCCGGTGCGATAGAACGGCGCCACCAGATACGGCAGCAACAGCAGCGCCAGCAAAAGCAGCAATAAAATTCGGACGATGCGCAAAACAGGGGTTTCCGGGGAGGACCATTCCAGGAAGGATTTGGGACCCGCCCGCCAGAACACGGCCGGCGCCGTCGACGTCTGCGGGATAATTCACGGTTTTTCCAGCACTTTTAAGGCGCATTCCGTCGCAGGGCGGGAATTGACGAAGCCGATGCCATCAACGATTGTCCGGCCGAAAATCGATCTGGAGCAATTCTTAATGACGACCGGTACTGCAGAGTTTTCCAAGCGGCTGGACCAGACCGCGGAGGATACCGAAGCCCTGCTCGCCAAACTGCTGTCCGACGCGACCGAAAGCGATGAGATCGTGCGCCCGAAGCGGCTGATCGAGGCCATGCGCTATTCGAGCCTCGGCGGCGGCAAGCGGCTGCGGCCGTTCCTCGCGGTCGAGAGCGCGGCGGTGTTCGGCATCCCACGCGAATCCGCGCTGCTGGTCGGCGCCGCGCTGGAATGCATCCACTGCTACTCGCTGATCCACGACGATCTGCCGGCGATGGACAATTCCGATCTGCGCCGCGGCCGCCCGACCCTGCACAAGGCCTATGACGACGCCACCGCGATCCTCGCCGGCGACGCGCTGCTCACCATCGCCTTCGACATCATCACCCGTGATGCGATCCACAAGGACGCCCAGGTCCGCCTGCTCCTGACCCGCGCGCTGGCGCGCGCCTCCGGCGTCGGCGGCATGGCCGGCGGCCAGATCCTCGACCTCGCCGGCGAAGGCCGCTTCGGCGACCGCGAGCCGGTCGACGTCGCGCGCCTGCAGCAGATGAAGACCGGCGCGCTGCTCCGCTTCGGCTGCATCGCCGGCGCGATCCTCGGCCAGTCCTCGCAAAAGGAGTACCAGGCGCTCGACGATTACGGCAAAGCACTCGGTGAAGCCTTCCAGATCGCCGACGATTTGCTCGACGTCGAGGGCGATGCTGCCGCGCTCGGCAAGCCGGCCGGCGCTGACGCCGCGCTCGGCAAGACCACCTTCGTCACCCAGCTCGGCATCGATGGCGCCAAGCAGCGCGTCCGCGATCTCCTCGCGCGTGCCGACGCCGCGCTGTCGGTGTTCGGCGACCGAGGCGACGTGCTGCGCGCGGCCGCCCGCTTCGTCGCCGAGCGCAAGAACTAGCCGAGAGCACAGCGCGAAATGAACAAGGAGATCGACGACCGCCTTGTTCGCTTCCGCAAGCTGCCGCTGCCGGTCCGCGTCGTCGTGGGCCGGCCGCGCACCTTCGGCTCGATCGCTTTCGGTATCCTGGCTGCGCTGCTGGTGCCGGGAGCACCGCGCATCGTCACGCGGCTGCTCGCGGGCTGGGATGCCTTCGCCGCGCTGTATCTCGTGCTTGCCTATGTGATGATGCTGCGCTGTGGCGTCGCCCATATCAAGCGAAGCGCCATCCTGCAGGACGACGGACGTTTCCTGATCCTGCTGCTGACCGCGTTCGGCGCGCTGGCGAGCCTCGCCGCCATCGTGTTCGAGCTCGGCGCATCAAAGGGCAGCCCGGCCGGACTGGCGCTGGCAATCGTCACCATCACGCTGTCATGGGCCGTGGTGCACACCGCGTTCGCGCTGCACTACGCCCATGAGTATTACCGCGGCAAGACGCCCGGCGGCCTGCAGTTTCCGAGCGGCGACGAACATGCCGACGCCGATTACTGGGACTTCGTCTATTTCTCGTTCGTGATCGGCATGACCGCGCAGGTCTCAGACGTCGGCATCACCGACAAGATCATCCGCCGCACCGCGACCGTGCACGGCATCATCTCGTTCGTGTTCAACACCGCGCTGCTCGCCCTGATGGTAAACATCGCCGCGAGCGCGATCTAGTCGCGCCGCCTGATGAGATGCCGTCCGCAAGGGGGTCGGCAAGGACGACACGCAGCACGCCGATGACGTCGCGCGAATTTATTTGCTGCCTTGCGTCACGTGCTCCTGATATTGCGGCAGATCGTCCGATATCGCGTACCACGGCGCCTTGGAGCCGACGAAGATATGGGCGGTCGGCCGGATCGCCGGCGCATCGCGCAGCGTGCCCATCGCAACATGGACATAGGCGCCGTCACGGACCAGCGAATAGAGCAGCGAGCCGCAGCGGCCGCAATGCGCGTCATGGGTGAGTTCATCGCCATAGATCAGGAGCTCATCAGCGCCGCTGACCACGGTGAATTTGTCGCGCGCGATTCCCGCGAATGGCTTGAACGCCGATCCCGTGGTGCGCCGGCAGTTCGAGCAGTGACAATTGAGCGCATAGGCAAACGCGTCGGCCACCTCGTAGCGCACGTCGCGGCAGAAGCATTCGCCGGTCAGGATATGTTCGTTCGAATTTGCAGATGCGGTCACAACTCGTCCCTCACGCAGAATTTTGTCGCCGGCCATGGCGCAATCTAGCGGTTCATGGCTAAATCCTAGCATTGTGTCTCTGACAGTCCATTCCGTCATTCCGGGGCGCGACGAAGTCGCGAACCCGGAATCCAGAGGTTGTGGATCGAGATTCCGGGTTCTCGCTTCGCGAGCCCCGGAATGACACTGAGTGAATCACGCGTCAGAGACGCAACACTAACAGATCAAACCCTGCCGGGAGGACCAACCAATGAGCCAAGATCGATCCAGCGTCGAAAGCGTCGTGCAAACCTATTTCGACGGTCTCTACGAGAGCAATGCCGACAAGCTCGCCGAGGCTTTTCATCCGAGCGCCGATTTGCGCTGGGTGGAGAAGGGCGAGCTGAAGGTCCTGACCGTGCCGGACTGGCTTGCCCTGGTGCGCAAGCGCACCTCGGCGAAGGCCGAAGGCAAGCCGCGCGAGGATTTTATCGTCACCATCGACCGCTCCGACGACAACACCGCCTTCATCAAGGTGCGCTGCCAGCTGCCGCCGCGCTATTTCACCGACTATCTGGTGGCGATGAAGCTCGCCGACGGCTGGCAGATCGTCTCGAAGTCGTACCGCTACGACCTCAGGGATTGATCGACCGGGCGCGGCGCGCCCGCGACGGCTTTGTGACACGCCCCCCCGCGGTCCGGCTCCGGCCGGACCGCATTGACTGGCATCGGTTTCCGGGCGAATTGAGCCCGTTATGGAAGCCAAATTTCAGATTTTTCTCACTTTGCTCGGCGTGCTGGCGGGAACCGCCCTGGTGGCGCGGCGGACCGATATCGCGCCCGCGATCCTGCTGCTGCTGGTCGGCATCGTGCTCGCCTTCGTGCCGGGCATGCCGTCGCTGGAACTGCCGCCTGAGCTGGTGCTGCTGGTGGTGCTGCCGCCGCTGATCTATTCGGCGAGCGTCGCGATGAGCTGGCGCGAGTTCAAGGCCAACCTGCGGCCGATCATCCTGCTGTCGGTCGGCTGCGTGATCTTCACCGCCTTCATGGTCGCGGCCGCGACCCATTATCTGATCGGCCTGCCCTGGAGCATCGGCTTCCTGCTCGGCGCCATCGTCGCGCCGCCTGACGTGGTCGCGCCGCTGGCGATCGCCCGCAGGCTCGGCATGCCCCGCCGCATCCTGGTGGTGCTCGAGGGCGAAGGGCTCGCCAATGACGCGACCGCGCTGATCCTCTACCGCTTCGCGCTCGCCGCGATCACCACCGGACTGTTCTCGCTGCCGAAGGCGACCGGCACCTTCCTCGTCATCGTCGCCGGCGAGATCGCGTTCGGCACCGCGGTCGGCTGGCTCAGCCTGCGCGCCCGCCGCCGCGCCAGGGATCCGCAGGTCGAGATCACGCTGTCGCTGATCACGCCCTACCTCGCCTACTGGATCCCCGAGCATTTCGGCGGCAGCGGCGTGATCGCGACCGTCGCCTGCGGCCTCTACATGAGCTGGAACGGACCGCTGTTGATCTCGGCCGCGACGCGCCTGCAGGGCATCTTCTTCTGGGACTTGATCATCTATCTGATCGAGGGCCTGCTGTTCCTCTTGACCGGCTTCCAGATGCGTTCGCTGTACGAGAAGTCGAAGTCGTTCCCGCTGCACGACATCCTCACCGCGACCGTGCTTGTCGCCGTCATCGTGATCGTGGCGCGCTTCGTCTGGGTGTTTCCCGGCACCTATCTGCCGCGCTGGATCAGCCGACGCGTGAGCGAGCGCGATCCGCTGCCGTCGTGGCGGGCGGTGTTCGTGGTCGCCTTCACCGGCGTGCGCGGCGCGGTCTCGCTCGCCGCGGCGCTGGCGCTGCCGCTGACATTGCCGAGCGGAGACGCCTTCCCGTATCGCGACCTGATCCTGTTCGTCGCCTTCGGCGTGATCTTCGTGACGCTGGTCGGGCTCGGCCTCACTCTGCCACCGGTGGTGCGCTGGCTCGGCCTCGCCAGGGACGGGCGCAGCGAGCACATCGCCGAGCACGAGCAGGAGATCGCGGCGCGGCGCGAGGCGCTGAACGCCGCGCTGAAGTCGCTCGATGCCATCACCGACGACCGCGAGCTTTCCGACGAGGTGATCAAGCTTTTGCGCTCACGGCACGAGATCCGGATCAACCAGCTGCCCGACTCGCTCAATCCCGACACGCACGACGTTTCCGCCACCGGCACCGAGCTGACGCGGGAGCTGATCGCCTCCGAGCGCAAGTTCATCCACATGCTGCTGCGCGACGGCAAGATCACCGACGAGACAAGGCGCCGGATCGAGCGCGACCTCGACCTCGAGGAAGCGAGCCTCGCCAACCGCGAGTATCGCAGGATTCCGTTGTAGCGCGTGTAGCGCGCGGTATCCCTCCCCACGTCGTCCCGGCGCAGGCCGGGACCCATAACCACCGTCGCTGGCTTGGCGAAGGTTCGGGCCACAGCGCATCTCAACAATATCCAACGGTGGTTATGGGTCCCTGCTTTCGCAGGGACCACAGCAGAGATTACTCCGCCGCGGCGTTCTGGCCGGGACCGCCGACGAAGCCGGCGGGATCGCCGAACCGCTCGATCATGACGGCGGTGAGGTCCTTGGTCTTGCTGGTGACGCAGGCGCCGGAGCGCACGGTGTAACGGTCCTGATGCTGAGCATGCGGCGGCGCCTCGCCCTTTTGCAGCGCGCGGGCCGCCTCCATGACCAGCTTGCGGAAATGCATGATGCCGAGATCGGTCGGGCCGAGATGCTCGCGGGTACGGTCGGCGATCGGGCCCTGGCTGTCCTGCACCGCGGCGTCCTGCTCGGAGACGCCCTTGATGCCGGTGTAGCTTTTGGTCCGCTGCAGCTTGCGGTCGATCAGATAGTCGTTGGCCTTGTTGCGCAGCGGCACGTAGTTCTCGTCGACGACAGCCATCACGCCGTTGCCGTTGGCGTAGCCTTCGCGCTCGGCATCGGTCAGCGGCCGGTGGGGATTCCACGCATAGGTGTAGATCCAGCAATTGGTGTCGGTGACCGGCACGAAGGTCTGGCCGAACATGTTCTCGCCCGGCATCGAGCTCGGCGCGTAGCTGTGGAACGGCATCAGGAACTGGGCGATGCGCCAGTAGATGTTGTCGCTGCCGGTGAGCCGTCCGCCCGCCACCGTGAGGCCGGCCTCATGCGGATTGATCTTGATCACCGGGCGCGGGTCCTCGGCGATCCAGCGCATGTGATCGGTCGCGACCCGGGTCAGCGGGTTCACGAAATGCTTCTTGATGTCGAGGATCTCGTTCTCCTCCTTCTCGAAGGAGAGATGCGCGAAGGTGAAATGCGCGGTGTCGATCGAGCCTTCCACCGCCTGCACCCAGTTGCAGTCCTGCCACTTCTTGGTGACGAAGCGGTGCGAGGCCGGCAGCAGCGCCATCTCCAGCGCCGGCAGTTCTGGCATCTGATCGGCCGGGCCCATATAGGCCCAGATCATGTCGCCCCATTCGCGCACCGGATAGGACTTGATCCGGATCAGGTCCTTTGCGTTGAGGTCGGGATACGAGGTCGGCATATCGACGCAGCGGCCGTCGGTATCGAACTTCCAGCCGTGATAGACGCAGCGGATGCCGCATTCCTCGTTGCGGCCGAGCCAAAGATTGGCGCCGCGATGCGGGCAGTACTGGTCGATGACGCCGACCACGCCTCTGGTGTCGCGGAAGGCGAGCAGCTCCTCGCCCATGACAACGATCTTCTTCGGGTCGCTGTCCGGCTCCGGCAGTTCCTCGGACAGCAGCACCGGAATCCAGAACCGCCGCAGCAATTCGCCCATGCCGGTCCTCTCACCGGATTCGGTGAGGAATTTGTTGTCCTCGGCGCGAAGCATGGGCGGTCTCCCGATGGCATTTTTTCAGTTCGTAGTTCGTAGGATGGGTGGAACCAACGCAGCACGCAATTCCTCACACCGGCCGCTCTCCCTTCACGGTCACGCGGGTGCCGGAGCGGGTGTGCGGCCAGTAATCCCACATCGCGCGGTGCTGGGCGCAGCGGTTGTCCCAGAACGCGATCGCGTTCTCGGTCCAGCGGAAGCGGCACTGGAACAGCGGGTTCTCGGCGTGCTGGTAGAGATAGGCCAGCATGGCGTCGCTCTCGTCGCGCGGAATGCCGACGATAAAGCGGGTGAAGCCGCGATTGACGTAGAGCGATTTCTTGCCGGTCACCGGGTGGGTGCGGACCACCGGATGCTCGGCGCGAGGATATTCCCGCTTGTCGGCGACGCCGTAGTTCGCATACAGGCCACGATAGGTCTGCTCGCCGTCATGCAGCGCGGTCAGCCCGTCGAGATAGGCCTTCATGCGGTCCGACAGCGCCTCATAGGCGGCGTACATGTTGGCGAACAGGGTGTCGCCGCCGCGCGGCGGGCACTGCTTGATGTAGAGGATCGAACCCATCGGCGGCTCGAGATCGCAGGACACGTCGGTGTGCCAGCCCTCGCCATTCGCGCGTGGGCTATCCTTGTCGGCATAGATCTTCATCAGCGCCGGATCGCCCTCGTTGGGCGCGGCCGGATGCACATGCAGCTCACCGAACTTGCGGCCGAAGGCGAGATGCTGGTCGGGACTGATGTGCTGGTCGCGGAAGAAGATGACGAGGTTTTCGGCGAGCGCGCGATGGATCTCGTCCATCTGGCGATTGGAGCGCGCATCGTCGCCGACCAGCTTGCCGATATCGACGCCGGAGATCTCCGCGCCGATGATCGGCGTCAGCTTCTCGACGCCGATGGTCTCATAGGGCTCGGATTGGTCGGCGAGGTGGCGATAGCGCGGACCCTGCTTGCCGGATAGCGAGCTCATGGGCGTTCTCCCAATCATTCTTGATTGGGAGCATGGTAACGCGCATCGACGGAAGCGCAATCTGCGCCTCAAACATATCTGTCGTCCCGGACAAGCGCAGCGAAGCGGAGCGCAGATCCGGGACCCATAACCACAGGACCGGGTTTTGCGGAGGCTGGTAACCCGCATCTCGCGCC
This sequence comes from Bradyrhizobium sp. USDA 4503, assembly GCF_054055815.1. NCBI lineage: Bacteria > Pseudomonadati > Pseudomonadota > Alphaproteobacteria > Hyphomicrobiales > Nitrobacteraceae > Bradyrhizobium > Bradyrhizobium sp. USDA 4503. The sequence goes on along the minus strand of NZ_JBSRXS010000001.1, from coordinate 6,126,350 downwards.
ACAACCACGTCCTGTGGTTATGGGTCCCGGCCTTCGCCGGGACGACGGTTGAGTGTGGGTCACGCGCGGAGTGAAACTACTCCGCGGCGCCGGCCTGCTCCGGCAGCTTGGCGCCGTTGCCGTAGCGCTGGTCGATATAGTCGATCACCAGTGCCTTGAAGTCGGCGGCGATGCCGGGGCCGCGCAGGGTGCGGAACTTCTTGCCGTCGACGAAGACAGGCGCGGCTGGCGCTTCGCCGGTACCGGGCAGCGAGATGCCGATATTGGCGTGCTTGGATTCGCCGGGGCCGTTGACGATGCAGCCCATCACGGCGACGTTGAGCTGCTCGACGCCCGGATACTTGGTCTTCCAGGCCGGCATCTCGTCGCGGATGAAATCTTGGATCGAGCGCGCCAGCTCCTGGAACGTGGTCGAGGTCGTGCGGCCGCAGCCCGGGCATGCCGCAACCAGCGGCACGAAGGTACGGAAGCCCATGGTCTGCAGCAATTCCTGCGCGACCTGCACTTCCAGCGTGCGGTCGCCGCCGGGCTCCGGCGTCAGCGAGATGCGGATGGTGTCGCCGATGCCCTGCTGCAGCAGGATGCCGAGCGCGGCCGAGGAGGCCACGATGCCCTTCGAGCCCATGCCGGCCTCGGTGAGGCCGAGATGGATCGCATAATCCGAGCGGCGCACGACTTCCTGATAGACCGCGATCAGGTCCTGCACGGCCGACACTTTGGCCGACAGGATGATCTTGTTCTTCGGCATGCCGAGCTCTTGCGCACGCGCGGCCGACAGCAGCGCCGACTGCACCATCGCCTCGCGGGTCACCGCGCGGGCATCGCGCGGATTCGCAGACGCCGTGTTCTCGTCCATCAGCTTGGTGAGCAGCTCCTGGTCGAGCGAGCCCCAATTGGCGCCGATGCGCACCGGCTTGTTGTTCTTGTTGGCGATCTCGATGATGTCGGCGAACTGCGTATCGCGCTTGTTCTTGAAGCCGACATTGCCGGGATTGATGCGGTACTTGTCGAGCGCCTCCGCGCAGGCCGGATATTCGGCGAGCAGCTTGTGCCCAATATAGTGGAAGTCGCCGATCAGGGGCGTGGTGATGCCGCGCTTGCGCAGGCCGTCACGGATGTGCGGCACGGCAGCGGCGGCTTCCTCGCGGTCGACGGTGATGCGGACCATCTCGGAGCCGGCGCGGGACAGCGCGGCAACCTGGGCGATGGTGCCGTCGACATCGGCGGTGTCGGTGTTGGTCATCGACTGCACGACGATCGGCGCACCGCCGCCGACGGCGACGTTGCCGACCATGACCTGCGTGGTTTGGTGCCGCGGCGCGGGGCCGGCGACGTCGTCTTGCGGCAAAATCTCTGGCTTGTTCATGGCGTCTCGAATATCAGGTTTTGGTGACATTCACCAAGGGGGCGATGGGCCTCGCGCGCGGCGGGCCAAACGATCGTGTTTCGGAGTGAATTCAATAGCTTATGGCGCCGATTGAGGCCAAACGCAAGCCATGCAGCGGCGTCCTGCATGCCCAGCTATATTGGACCGGATTGGGGTGAATCAAAGGGCAAAGTGACAGCTTTTCATGTGATCTGGCGCATCTTAGCATCCCGTTAAACACACACCGGGAGGACGCAAAATGGCCGGCAACAGCGAGCTGATCACCACGGCGGAACTTGCCGAGATCCTGACCCGGCCGGATCTTCGCCTGTTCGACTGCACGACCTATCTGGAGCCGGCCCCCGCCGGCAGCAACGCTCCCTATATGGTCGTCTCGGGCCGCCAGACCTTCGAGGCCGGCCACATCCCGGGCGCCAATTTCCTCGATTTGCAGGCCGAGTTCTCGGATGCCCATACCCATCTGCGTTTCATGATGCCGCCGACAGCGCAGCTCGAAGCCGCGTTCGGCCGCCACGGCATCTCGGCGGGCAGCCGCGTCGTGCTCTATTCGATCGGCACCGCGATGTGGGCGACGCGGTTCTGGTGGATGCTGCGCTCGCTCGGCTTCGAGGGTGCCGCGGTGCTCGACGGCGGCATCGACAAGTGGACCGCCGAAGGACGCGACATCGAGACCGGACTTGCCGGCGGCTATCCGCCGGCGACGTTTCCGGCGCGGCCGAAGGACGGCATGTTCGTCGACAAGCATGACGTGCTCGACGCGACCACGGAAGGCGACACCGTCATCGTCAACGCGCTCGGCCCGCAATTCTACAAGGGACTGGAGCCGAGCCGTTACGGCCGGCCCGGCCGCATCCCCGGCAGCGTCAGCGTGCCGGCGGCGACCTTGATCGATCCCAAGGCCAAGACGTTCGTGCCGCTTGAGGAGGCCGAAGCAATCTTCGCAGCGCAAGGCATCACCAGGGACAAGCGCGTCGTCGCCTATTGCGGCGGCGGCATCTCCGCGACCATCGACCTGTTCCAGCTGCATCGGCTCGGCTACGACAATCTCACGCTCTATGACGGCTCGATGGGCGAATGGGCGAAGGATGAGTCCCTGCCAATCGAGAGGGGTTAGTGGGGAAGCGCGATGTCTCCTCCGTCGTCCTGGCGAAGGCCAGGACCCATAACCACCGAATTTGCTTGTGAACGGGAAAGCGGCCCCCAGCGCCACGCGACAACCGACAGTTGGGGTAATGGGTCCTGGCCTTCGCCAGGACGACGCTGAATGTTTGGCGCGCCGATGAGTCATACATCCGCATTCTCGCGACATGAATCGTCGGAGTCTTGAGGCGATCAAGCCGGCTTCTTGACGATCTCAAGGCCGCGGGCCGCCAACTCCTTCAAAATGCTCCGTGCCAGATGGGAGCACTCATCCGGCTTGATCCAGCACGCGCTCCGCCAGTCCGGATCATCCTCCTTGGAGTATGCGGTGAACGCGGAGCGAATACCGGCTTCAATTGCATCAGTGGCATCGATTGGCATCAGCGCGCCTCCAACGGCATCCCTCGCATGGGAGCCTTCGTGGAGGCGATGTTGACGTAAATCGATACCGTCCGCAATTGCGCCTGAAGGCCACAATTGTCCGCTCAGCAATAGGGAAACGTAAATCTTCGCCGCTAGAGTGCTGCCGTCTGCCGGAGATGGTCGTGCATCCCACTGCGTCGATCGCCACCTGTTTCAGGAAGTATGCTGATTTCACCGGACGGGCTTCGCGCGCCGAGTTCTGGTGGTTCTTCGGCTTTTGTCTGCTGCTCCTGCTCGCAGCCCATCAGCTCGACAAGACGGTCTACGCCGCCGTCGCAATAGCGCTGCCGCTGTATGCCGTGACGGCCCGGCGCTTCCACGACAGTGGCCTGACCACCGGCCTTGCGGTGTTCTTCGCCGTTGCGCCGTTTGTCATCTTCTACCTCTTTTCCGCTGTCCAGGATCGCATCGAGGCATGGTTTGGCGTGCACGTGCCGTATGGATTGATCGCCGCGATCCCGGCGACCTGCGCCTTTGCTTTCTCTGCCTTCTGCTTCCTCGCCGCACTCGGCCGCCGAAGCCTGCAGACCGCTTCGACGGCACGGGCGAGGTCCGGCGTCGATTCATCGGAAGCAAATCCGGCCGTGCTCGCCAGGCAAGAGGCGGAACGCAAGGTCTCCGGTTTTTCCAAAGCCGTCATGGCCGTATTCGCGATCCCGGCGGATGGCGGGGCGTCGGCCGGCGCCGACAAGACCGACCCCGGCGTCACCGCCGCGTGCGGGATCGTCGTCGATCTCTGCGCGCGTTACGGACACGGCATCACCTCACCGCCATTCAACGCGCTGTTTTCCGGATCAGGGGCGCGACTTGAGGCCGCCGGCTGGCACGCCCTACCGGACGGCGGCGCGGAGATCGACCTGAACCATCGCGCAAGCACCAGCATCGTGCGCAATTGCGCAGTTGAACTGCGCAAGGACGCGGGACAGACCGACATTGCCGGCCTGCTGCGCAAGGAGAAAGGGCAGTTGCAGGCGGCCGAGACGGCGACGCCGGAACAGGATCGGACGACGGCCTATTACGCGCTCGACGGAGCGGGCGCAGCCGGATTCATTGCGATCGAGAAGCTGCGTCAAAGCTACAACACCTATTTCCGAATCCGCATCTGCCTTGCCGAAGGGCATGGGCGCGCCGCGATGGAGACCCTGCGATCGTCGACGCTCTACCAGGCATTCCGCCACGCGTTCTCCGATGGCGCGCCGCCCTATCCCGCGTTCGGCCAGAGAATCATCAAGGGCTATCAGCCGATCCTCTACCGGGACGGGCTCGGCATCTCACTCGAGGTCACCGATCTCGGAGCCGGGAGCGCAAAAATGCTTGCCGGCCGCGGGCTGCATCTTCCGCCGGTCTACGTCGATTTCGAGATGCATGAGCGGATGATGTAACGGGATTGCGCTCCGGTTGTCTGCGGCATTCCGCTCCTCTTTGCTCGTCATCCTGAGGCGCGAGCTCTTGCGAGCCTCAAAGGATGAACGGCCCGGGTGCCGGCTGGGCCGTCGTGCTTCGAGACGCGCGTTCCGCGCTCCTCAGCATGACGGGGAGAGAGTTGAGCGCACGGCACCCAGGATAACCTCACGCCGGCACGTTGGGATCCGGCGTCACCTTCGGGTCGGGCTTGTTGACGAGATAGAGCCCGGCGATCACCAGCAGCGCGGCGACGCCGAACACCGCCGTCAGGGTGTCGTGCATGATGAAATAGGCCGCGACCACGCCGAACAGCGGCGTGACGAAGGTGAAGGCCGACAGCTTGCTCGCGGAGTAGGTTTTCACCATCGCAAACCAGATGACGAACGTGCAGCCCACCACCCAGACCGCCTGATAGGCGAGCAGCGAGATCGACAGCGCGCTCGGCACATGCTCGATGCGCTCGCCCGCGATCCAGGCGGCAAGGCCGAGGATCGGAATCGAGATCGCGACCTGGTAGCCGAGCGCCTTTTCCGGCGCGGCCTTGCGCAAGCCCGTGCCCTTGGCGACCAGCGTAGTTGCCGCCCACAGCGCGCCGCCGCCGACCACCATGAGGTCGCCGAGCAGCACCTTGGCATCGACGTTCGGCTGCGGCACGCCGATCGCGAGCGCGACGCCGGCAAAGCTCAGCGCAAGCCCGCTCCACTGCACGGTCGAGAGACGCTCGCCGAGGAACTGGTGCGAGCCGAGCGCAACGAAGAACGGCGCGGTGTAGAGGAACACCGAGGCGCGCGAGGCCGAGGTGAAGACGAGGCCGGTGAAGATCAGCACGAACTCGCAGCCGAACATCAGCCCGGCGATGATGCCGGGGACGAGGGTGCCGTCGCGCTCGAAGAATTTGACGCCGCGCAGGTGGCCGACGATCAGCATCACCGGCAGCGCGCCGGCGGAGCGGATCATCGCCTGCAACATCGGCGGCACGTCGGGCAGCGCGAGTTTCACCGCAAGCTGGTTGAAGCCCCAGCTCACGCACAGCATCAGCATCACGGCGATGGCGCCGGGCGGCAGCCCGTGTCCGACGCTGACGGGCCTCGTGACGCTGGCGGAGATCGCTTGGGTCGACATGTTTCCTCGCGGGCCGGCTTGGTGCCGTGTTGTTAATTGCCGGTTGGGCTCCCTCGCCCCGCTCCTGCGGGGAGAGGGTTGGGGTGAGGGGCCGTCGCCGCAAATTCGATAGAGGCGAGCGTGCGGAGAGTCCCCCTCACCCGAAATTCGCTACCGCGAATTTCGACCTCTCCCTGCAAGCGGGGCGAGGTAGCTCGAAAGCAGTGCGAGTTAGCTGAAACCATCGCGCCATCACGTCTTTTGGCAGTGCGCACAGGTGCCGGCGATCTCGACGACGGAGAGTTTCGGGATGAACCCCGAGGCCCGCGCCGCCGCGGTCAGGCTTTGCGCGACGGGGGCGGCCGGGATCTCGCCGACCGAGCCGCAATGGTCGCAGATCAAAAACGCCACCATCGAGGTCTCGTCATGGTCATGCGCGCAGGCGAGGAAGGCGTTGCGGCTCTCGATGCGGTGGACGAGGCCGTTCTCCATCAGGAAGTCGAGCGCGCGGTAGACGGTAATCGGTGCCGGCCGCGGCATCGTCTTGGCCAGCTCGTCGATCACCTCATAGGCGCCGAGCGGGCGATGGCTCGACAGCAGCGCCTGCAGCACCTGACGGCGGATCGGGGTGAATTTCTGGCCGCGGCGCGCACACACCTGCTCGGCATGCGCCATCGCGTCCGCGGCGCAGCGGCCGTGATCGTGGTCGGGGGCAGGAAATGTCGGCTTGGCCAGGCTCATTGCCTCGATATGTAGCATTTGCGCGCCCGTTCCCAAAGCCCGGCTCTCTCAACCCCGGTTCGCCGCCGCGTTGCAGCCATGCCCGCAATGCGGGGCAGCCTCGCGTTAACCCGGCATGCAGAAATCATAAGCAAGCTTATTATATCCCAAGCTTATGGAGGCAGGATCGATGCGCGGTTCGGTGGACACCGATTTCTTGTTTACGCTGGGCGAAGTGTTCCGGCTGATCCGCGTCTATGCCGACAAGGAGGCCGCACGCTACGGCATCACCCGCGCGCAATGGGCCGTGCTGTCCAAGGTGGAACGCCAGGAAGGGTTGAAACAGACCGAGCTCGCCGAGCTGCTCGAGGTGCAGCCGATCACGCTGACGCGGCTGATCGACAAGCTCTGCGACAATGGCTGGATCGAGCGCCGCAGCGACGAGAACGATCGCCGCGTCAACCGCCTCTATCTGAAGAAGGCCGCGCGCCCGCTGCTCGGCAAGCTCGCCGGCCTCCGCTCCGAACTCACCGCGACCGCGCTCGAGGGCATCAGCCCCGCTGACGCGTATCGCCTGCTCACCCAATTGGAATCGATCAAGGAAAACGTTCGCAATGCCGTCCAGACCCCAGCCGGCGAGCCCTCCCGAAAGGAACAGCGCTATGGCTGAACCCGTCCTCAAACTGGCCCCCCGAGCAGAAGAGCAATCCGGGCGAGCCTGCGCCGTCGGGCAAGGCCAGCCGCGCGCCGCGCCGTCGCCTGATGGCCGGTCTGCGGCGCTATCGCCGCACGCTGCTGCTGGTCGTGCTGCCGACGCTCGCTGCGATCGGCGGCATCGTGTTCTATCTCAATGGCGGCCGCTATGTCGGCACCGACGACGCCTATGTCGGCGCGCAGAAGGTGCTGATCACGCCGGAAATCTCCGGCAAGATCGACAAGATCGTCGTGAAGGAAGGCCAGCACGTCAGGAAGGGCGACGAACTGTTCGAGATCGACCCCGTGCCGTTCCGCCTCGCGGTGGCGCAGGCCAAGGCCGCGCTCGACCAGACCAGGACCACCTATGACAACCTGGTCGACAACATCAAGATCAACGGCAGGATGCTGGAATTCGCCCAGCAGAGCATCGAATTGAAGAAGCGCGACGTCGAACGCAAGTCGACGCTGGCCAAGCAGAATTTCGGCTCGCAGCTCGACCTCGACAACGCGGCGAATGCGCAAGTGACGGCCGAGAGCCTGGCGCAATACATCAGGCAGCAGATCTCCAAGGACAAGACGCAGCTGCTCGGCGATATCGACCTGCCGATCGAACAGTTCCCGCCCTACGCCCAGGCCAAGGCCAAGCTCGACGACGCCCAGCGCAATCTCGACCACACCGTGCTGCGCGCGCCGATGGACGGCGTCGCGACCCAGGTCGACCAGATCCAGCTCGGCCGCTTCGTCGCCGCCGGCTCGCCGGTGTTCTCGATCATCGACGTCGACCATCCCTGGGTCGACGCCAATCCGAAGGAAAGCGACTTCACCTATGTCGCGGTCGGCCAGCCGGTTGAGCTCGACGTCGACGCGTTCCCCAACCATCGGTTCAAGGGCAAGGTCGGCTCGCTGTCGCCCGGCACCGGCGCACAGTTCGCGATCCTGCCGCCGCAGAACGCGACCGGCAACTTCGTCAAGGTGGTGCAGCGCGTGCCGGTGCGGATCTATTTCGACGAGAACGATCCGTTCGTGAAGAAGCTGAAAGCCGGCATGAGCGTCTACGCGACGATCGACACCAACCACCGCCGCACGCTGGCCGGCCTGCTCGGGCTGGCGCCGGCCTCGGCGCACCCGGACCACGAGTAGAGAGAAGAAGCGGTCGATCATCGACCGCAGAGACAGTGCGCCCCCTCTCCCGCTTGCGGGGGAGCGGGTTTCCAGCGCTCGAACAGGACCGACCTGAATGAATGCACCGTCACCATCCGCCGTACCCGGCATGCGCCGGAACATGGTGACGATCTGCGCGATGACCGCGACGATCATGCAGGCGCTCGACACCACGATCGCCAACGTCGCGCTGCCCTATATGCAGGGCTCGCTGTCGGCCTCGCAGGACCAGATCAACTGGGTGCTGACCTCCTACATCGTCGCGGCCGCGATCATGACCGCGCCGGTGGGCTGGATCGCCAACCGCTATGGCCGCAAGCGCATCTTCATCATCTGCTCGGCCGGCTTCACCGTCGCCTCGGTGTTCTGCGGCCTGGCGCAGGACATCAACCAGATGGTGCTGTTCCGCCTGCTGCAGGGCGTGTTCGGCGCGGCGCTGGTGCCGCTGTCGCAGGCCGTGATGCTCGACTCTTACGCGCTGCATGAGCGCGCGAAAGCGATGTCGATCTGGGGCATGGGCGTGATGATGGGCCCGATCATGGGGCCCTCGCTCGGCGCCTGGCTGACCGAGACCTATTCCTGGCACTGGGTGTTCTTCGTCAACCTGCCATTCGGCGCCATCACCGTGCTCGGCCTTGCCGTCTTCATGGACGAGACCAAGCAAGACCTCAATCTGCGCTTCGACTGGTTCGGGTTCGGCGCGCTCGCGGTCGCGATCGGTTCGCTGCAGCTCGCGCTCGACCGCGGCGAGCAGCTCGGCTGGCTGGAATCCAACGAGATCATGATCGAATTCATCGTCTCCGCGATCGGCTTCTACTATTTCTTCGCCCATTCGCTGACGACCAGCCGGCCGTTCATCCAGTTCGCGCTGTTCAAGGACAAGAACTTCCTCGGCGGCTGCGTGTTCATGACTGTCATGGGCCTCGTGCTGTATTCGACGATGGCGCTGTCCTCGCCCTATCTGCAGAACGTGGTCGGCTACCCGATCATCACCGCGGGCCTGTTGTTGGCGACCCGCGGCGCCGGCACCTTCGTCGCGATGATGCTGGTCGGCCGCATGATGCGCTACATCGAGGCGCGCACGCTGATCATCTCCGGCCTGGCGCTGACCGCGGCCTCGCTGTTCCAGATGACCGGCTGGACCGACATGACGCAGGCCAACGAGATCATCGTCGTCAGCGTGATCCAGGGCTTCGGCTTCGGCCTCGTGTTCGTGCCGCTGTCGACGGTGGCGTTCATGTCGCTGCCCAACCATCTGCGCACCGACGGCACCTCGATGCTGACGCTGTTGCGCAACGTCGCAAGCTCGGTCGGCATCTCGATCGTGATCGCGCAGCTGACGGAAGGCGGACGGCGGATCTACGCAAAGCTGTCGGAGCAGATCAATCCGTTCAACCACGCGCTGCAGATGCCCGACGTATCGGGCATGATCAACCTCAACACCGATGCCGGCCGCGCGATGGCCGACAAGATGGTGGCGGCGCAGTCGCAGATCATCGCGTTCTCGCACGACTACCAGCTGGTGATGCTGTTCATCCTGGTCTCGATCCCGCTCGCGCTGATGATCGGCTCGACCAAGGCCACGCTGCGCGCGCAGTCGGCGCCATCGGATCATGCCGCGGTGATGGAGTAGATTCTCCTCCGTCATTCCAGCGCTCGTACCGGACTTTTCGACCCGTCGTCCTGAGGTGCGCGCGGAGCGAGCCTCGAAGGATGCACGGCCCCAGTTGGGCCGTCGCCCTTCGAGACGGCCGCTTTGCGGCCTCCTCGGGGTGGCGGTGATAGAGATGACACTCCCTCCTAAAGCGCAAGACGCCGCAGCCGCAAGCCGCGTTGACTTTCCGACCTTGCCTCCCAATACTCCGCGAAAACAAGCAGACCCGTCATACAACTGACGGTTTCAGGGGAGGACGCGATGCCGACTTCACGCAGGACGCTGCTGAAGACTTCAGCGGCTGCCGCCGCTGCTTTCAGCTTGGATTGGACACGGGCGCAGGCGCAGGCCGAGACGGTCCGGATCGGCGTGATCTACGACCTGACAGGCCCGTTCGCCGCCGGCGGCTCGGTCGCCTCCTCGATCGGCACCCAGATCGCGATCGACCTCGTCAACGAGAAGGGCGGCATCGGTGGCAAGTACAAGATCGCGCCGGTCAACGTCGATTCCCAGAGCAAGCCCGATGTCGCGATCAACGAGGCCAATCGCCTGATCGACCAGGAGAAGGTCGACATCCTCAACGGCGTGTTCGCAAGCTCCCACGCGGTGCCGCTCGCCGCCAAGGTCGAGCAGCAGAAGCGGATCCTGTGGATCACGACCGCAGTCTCGACCGCCGTGTTCAAGGACAAGAACCTGCAATACGTATTCCGCGCGCAGATCCATTCCGACCAGTACGGCCAGGCCTTCGCGAGCTTCATCAACGAGCATGCCAAAGCCAAGCTCGGCATGGAGCCCAAGGACGTTAAGGTGGCGCTGATCCACGAGGACGGGCCCTATGGCGTCGGCGTCGCCGCGGCCGACGAGGCCTTCGCCAAGGAGGTCGGGCTGCAGGTCGCGCTGAAGGAGGGCTATTCCGCCTCCGCGCCCGATCTCTCGGTGCTGGTCACCAAGCTGAAGCGCGCCAAGGCCGACGTGATCTCGCATGCCGGCTACAATCCCGACATCACGCTGTTCCTGCGCCAGGCACGCGAGAGCGGGCTGAAGTTCAAGATGCTGTTCGGCGCCGGCGCCGGCTACAGCCAGCTCGACAAGCTGCGCGCGACCTTCGGCGCCGACATCGACAATTTCTGCAACATCGATCCGGTGCCGGCGCAGCTGCTCGACCCCGCCAAGCTCGCGCCGGGAATCGGCGACCTCACCAAGACCATGGTCGCGCGCTACCGCGAGAAGACCAATGCGACCGAAGTGCCGCCGCACTGCTCGATGGGCTTCAACCAGACCTGGATCCTGCTCAACAATGTGCTGCCGGTCGCCAAGGAGAAGTACGGCGGCTTCGATCCCGAGGCGATCCGCAAGGCGGCGCTCGACGTCGACATCCCCGCAGGCGGCACCATCCAGGGCTATGGCGTGAAGTTCTATCCGCCGGGCACGCCGCTGTCCGGCCAGAACGAGCGCTCGACGCCGGTCGTGATGCAGAACGCCGGCGAGCGCATCACCGTGGTGTGGCCGACCAATATCCGCACCCAGGATCCGGTGTTTCCGCTGCCGAAGGGTTCGGTGTACGCGGCGTAGCGTGGCGACGAGGCGAGACTGCCGCCGCATCGGGGCTGCGCTCCCTCGCCCCGCTGTTGCGGGGAGAGGGTTGGGGTGAGGGGCTTCTCTCCGCGAATGCGATCGCGATGAGACCTGTACCCCCTCACCCGGATTGCATCTGGCGATGCAATCCGACCTCTCCCCGCAAGCGGGGCGAGGTGAGGGGAGATGTCGCCTCGCCGCTCGAGCGAATGACGCGGTGACAACCTCTCATCCGGCGCGCTGTGCGCGCCACCTTCTCCCACAAGGGGAGAAGGGAAGAGCAGCCGCAGGGTAACCAAAAGGAGTGCGACGACGTACCAGACTCACATGCTGCTCTCGACTCCGTCATCCTGAGGTGCGAGCGGAGCAAGCCTCGAAGGATGGACGGCCCGGCATACGCACTATGGGACGAGAGCAATCACGCTGCTCTTCCCGCGCCGTTACAACACCACCCGCCTGCCCTCATCCGCCGCCCAGTAGCCGGCGTAATTTACCCTGGTCGTCTCATACGCCAGCGCGAGGTCCGCGAGGGGCTGCCGCCCGGTCGCGACGCATTCCATGAAATCCTGGATCTCCTGCAGGTAGCCGCGGGTCCATTCCTCCTCGAGGCAGACATATTGCCAGCCGGTTTTGCGATCGACCTTTTCGGTGATGTAGACCGAGGCGAGCTTCTCCTCGCTCGTCTGGTAGCTGGTCAGATGCGTGTTCGGGGTGATGTTGGCAAACAGTGAGCCGCCGCTCGTATAGGTCTCGATCAAATTGCGCACGCCGCCCATGATCATGTCGCCGGAGAACACCGTTGCCTTGGTGCCGTCGGAGAAGGTTGCGGTCAGCGTGCCCCAATCCTCGACATCGACAGGATTGGCCTTGATGTAGGCGCGCTCCTCGGATTTAAGGCCGGCGGTGACATTGCCGACGTCGCAGGTGACGCTGGCGACCGTGATGGTCTCGCCGCGCGCTTTGGCCTCGACCTGCTTGAGATAGAGCACCGCCGACAGGGGATGACAGCCCATCCGGATCAGCGAGCCGCCGCCGGTCATCGCCCACTCGGCGGCATGCGCCGCATGCGAGCCGGAATGGCTCTCCTCGCCCTTCATGAACAGGATCTTGTCGCCTGTCGCGCGGATGATCTCCGCGGTCTTGGTCACCGCCGGTGCGTAGATCCAGTCCTCCGCATACATGAAGAGTTGTCCGCTTCGCTCGATCGCGGCGCGGGTCACCTCCATCTCCTCCATCACCCGCTGGTACATCAGCGCTTTCGGCACATACCTGCCGATCGGCGCCTTGTCGCCGTCGCGGCCGAAATAGCCGCTGAACGGCTTCTCGCAGATCACGTGCTTGCCGGCCTGCATTGCCTCGACGATCATCGCGGCGTGAAGGTTCGGCGGCGTGCAAATGTCGATCACGTCAAGCTCGCGGTCGGCGATCAGCTCGGCGAAGCTGCGATAGGCGTTCGGGATTGCGTGCTTGCGGGCGAACGCATTGACATGATCGCCGCGCGCCGCGACCGCCCTCACCTCGACGTCGACGCCATAGACGCGCCGGTAGGCAACCATATGCAGCTCCGACACGAAGCCGCAGCCGGCCAGCCCGATCCTGATTTTTGTCATTTTGTGTCTCCGCCCCTCAGGCGGGCGCAGAGTAGCGTGCGGCCATCACCGCGTCGAACGCATTTGCCATGACATCCGTCGAAGGCATCATTGTCGTGAACAATTCGAACGCGTCCGCCGCTGCGTAGATCGCAAGATCGCGCCCAGTCAGAACTTTGGCGCCCTTGGCCTTGGCCGCCAACAGCAGCGGCGTCCACAGCGGCGTGTAGACGGCGTCGGCGACCCACATCGACGGATGCAACAAGCCGTCCGGCACAGGACTGTCGCGGCTCGGCAGCATGCCGACCGGCGTTGCGTTGACGACGCCGGTCGCGCCATCGACCGCGGCCTCGATGCCGGCGACACCACGAACCGCATGACGGCCGGCCAACTGGCCGGCCAGCCACGCGACCTTCGCGGCATCAGCGTCGAAGATGCGGAGCCCACCAACGCCGAGGATGGCGAGCGCGAAGGCGATCGCCTTGCCGACGCCGCCGGCACCGATCAGCGCGATCGGGCCGCGCGGCGCTGACGCAAGCAGCGGCGCGATTGCGCGCGCAAAGCCGGTCGCGTCGGTGTTGTGTCCGACCAGCCGCGTGCGATCGACGACGATGGTGTTGACTGCGCCGATCGCACGCGCATCGGGTGCGAGATCGTCGAGCAGCTCGACCACCGCCTCCTTGTAGGGAAAGGTGACATTGACGCCGGCAAAGCCGAGCCGCCGGATGCCGTCGAGCATCGCGCGCAGCTCGTCGCGGCCGGCGCCGTTGACCTCGATGAGCTGGTAGTGGACGCGAACGCCGAGCGCTGCTGCGGCCGCTTCGTGCATCGCAGGCGCCGCCGAATGCGCGATCGGATAGCCAATCAGCCCCGTCAGGAAACGGTCGCGCATTGTCCCTCACGTCAGTCGCGTTCAGCTCATGCGGTCGAGCCGAGCATAGCTGTCTTCCATGCCGTGCTCCATGCCGGTCGCGAGCATCGCTGCGCGCGTTTCGGCATCCGGCAAGGTCATCCGCATCGTCATCAAGGTGCCGTCGCCGTCGAGCGCAAAGCGCGTCTCGACATGATTGTCCGGCGTCGGATCCGGCAGATGCATGCGCTCGACATGCACGATGCGGCTGAACGGTTCGAGCGCGAGATATTCGCCGGTCAAATGAAAGCCGCCGCCCTTCCCGTCGGTCCATTCGTAGCGGATCCTGCCGCCGGGCTTCGCCTCGCTGATGCAGACCGGCATGGTCCAGCCGTCGGGACCGAGCAGCCATTTCTGCAACAGCTCCGGCTCGGTATGCGCCCGATACACCGCCTCCGGCGGCGCGACGAAGCGCCTGGTCACGACGACATAGCGGTCGCCTTCGGTCTTCAGCGTCAACTTGCTCATGGGGATACCCTTCACTGCTCAGGCTTCATTGTGGCCAGCACACCGTCCAGCCGGTCGTAATTGGTTTCCAGCGCACGGCGCAGCATGCCGAGCCATTGATCGATCTCGGTAACCGCTGATGGCGCCAGCCGGCACGGTCGCTTGGTGCCCTCGATCCGCCGCACGATCAGGCCGGCGCCCTCGAGCACCTTGAGATGGCGGGAGATCGCGGGCTGGGTCATGTCGAACGGCTCGACTAGCTCCATCACAGTCGCCTCGCCCAGCGCGAGGCGCGCCAGGATCGCCCGGCGGGTCGGGTCGGCGAGCGCGGAAAAGGCGGCGTCGAGGTTGGCCATGCTTTATCTCGCATCGGTTATATAATAATCTTATTATATAACCGATGCTGCATGATCAAGCCAAATCCGCTGCGGCGAACGCGCGCAGCGGATTTTTCGGCCGTCCCCCAAAGTTGGATTGGCGCGCCGCTGGCGGCGCGCAGCTAGACGTCGAAGAACACCGTCTCGTTGTCGCCCTGCAGATGGATGTCGAAGGTGTAGACGCTGCCCGCGCCGGCGTTGCGCCTGGCGATCAGCGTCGCGCGTCGATCGGCCGGCACCAGCGCCAGCGTGGAATCTGTGGCGTTGCCGGCTTCATCTTCGAAATAGATCCGGGTGTAGAGGTGCAGCAGCATGCCGCGCGCGAACACCGCGAGCCCGATATGCGGCGCCTGCGGCTTGCCGTCGGCATCCGGCACCACGCCCGGCTTGATGGTGTCAAACGAGTAACCACCGCTCTTGTCGGTGCCGCAACGGCCAAAGCCCTTGAAGCTCGAATTGGGCAGCGCGCGCGCATCCTGCGGATCGGAGAAGCGGCCCTGGCTATCGGCCTGCCAGATCTCCAGCATGCAGTCCGGGATCACGGCGCCGTCGCCGTCATAGACCTTGCCCTCGACGCGGATGCGCTCACCCGAGACGTCAGGCGTCAGAAGGTTGTTGGTAAAAGCGTCGTTCCATTCATATTCGCCGTTCGGCGTCAGGCCATACTTGAAATAGGGGCCGACGGTTTGCGAAGGCGTGATTCCATCAGGACGCGGGTTCGACACGTTACTTGGTCTCCATCGGCGTGGCACTCTGCCCGCGCAGCACGATATCGAAGCGGTAGCACAGCGCCCATTCCGGCTTGGTGTTCTCGAGATCGAACGACGAGATCATCCGCGCCCGCGCCTTCTCGTCCGTCACCGAGTTGAAGATCGGATCGAACGGGAACAGCGGATCGCCCGGGAAGTACATCTGGGTCACGAGACGCGAGACGAACGAGTGGCCGAACACCGAGAAGTGGATATGCGCGGGCCGCCAGGCGTTGTGGTGATTGCCCCAGGGATAGGCGCCGGGCTTGATGGTGATGAACTTGTAATAGCCCTTGGCATCGGATTGCGTCCGGCCGGCGCCGGTGAAGTTGGGATCGAGCGGCGCCGGATGCTGGTCGACGACATGGATGTAGCGGCCGCAGGCATTGGCTTGCCACAGCTCGACCAGCGTGTTGGGCACGCCGCGGCCGTCCTCGTCGAGCACATAGCCGTGCACGATGATGCGCTCGCCGAGCGGCTCGCCCTCGGCCTGGATGGTGAGGTCGTTGTCGTGCGCGCGCACGGTCTCATGACCATAGACCGGGCCGGTCAGCTCCGAGAGCGTGTGCCGCAGCGGGATCAGCGGCTTTGAGGGTACGCGCTTGATCGCGCTGCGGTACGCAGGCGACAGGCGCGCCGGATGGACGCTGTTCGAAGCGACCGGATAGATCAATGTCATGCGCATTCTCCGGGCCGGATTGCCGTTGGCGCCGAACGTCAGGCCGGCGCCTTGAAATCGTAGGAGATGCGCCCGGCCGGCAGAAAGAACAGCGCGATGACCGCGCCACCCCTGACCTCCGGATAGTGCCGGCTGCCGGGATCCGGCGCGGTCCAGCCCGGCCCCTGCCAGCCCTGCAGCCCCTTCAACTGCGCGCCCTTGTCGAGGGGAACGACGAGGTTGAGCTCGCCATAGGGGTGACCATGATATTGCCCGCGCAGCACGTCGTGATCGTCCTCGTCCTTGAAGCGGCGCGGATCGGTGCTGTTCATGTAGACCGCGGTGATGCTGAACTGGAACGTCTCGGGGACCGGCTCGAGGATGCGGCTGCGCCGATAGTTCGGACCTTCCACCTCCTGGTTCGCCGCCCAGCCCTCCTCGACTCCCATTTTGATGAGGCGGGCGAGATCCTGGTACAGCGCGCTGTCCTCTCCATAGGTCTCGTTGAGCCATCGCTCCATCGCCGCGCTCGGCGTCATGTCCTTGACCTCGCGCAGAAACGGAATGCTGCGTTCGATAAGCTGTTCCCGGCTTCCCATGACTCTCTCCTGTCTAATCCTCGAAACCCTTGAAGGAGGCGAATGCCTCCAGTTCCGCGCGCGGCATCAGCCGCGTGCGCGACCGCTCCCTGGGGTGGCCCATCGAGATCCCACAGGCCACCATCTGCTCGGCGGGCATCGACAGCAGCGGACGCAAGATCCGATGGAATCTGGCGAAGGTCTCCTGCGGACAGGATTGCAGCCCGCGTCCGACCGCCGCCAGCATCACGTTCTGGATGAACATGCCGAGATCGAGCCAGCTTCCCATCGCGAGACGCCGATCGATGGTGACGATCAACCCAACCGGCGCGCCGAAGAACATGAAGTTCTTTGCGGTCTGCCGGCTCCTCGCCGCAGCGTCGCTTTGCGCGATCCCGAGCGAGTCATAGAACAATCGCCCGAACTCCTGACGACGGCCGAGATACGGCTCGGGGAAAGCGCTGGCGTAGTATTGATATTCGGAGACGTGCTCGTTCGGCTCGTTCTCATACGCATCCAGCAGCGCAGCCGACACCTCGGTCTTGGCGGCGCCGGCGAGCACGTAGACGTGCCAGGGCTGGATGTTCGCGCCGCTCGGCGCGAACCGCGCCACGCGCAGGATCTGCTCGATGGTCGATCGGGAGACCGGACTGCCGGAGAACTCGCGGCACGACAGCCGGCCGGCGATCACCTCGTCGATTGGATTGCGTGCGGCTCCGCACGCCACATCCCGGTCGATCACGACTTCTTCACGAGCGAGCATCCGCCGTCCTCCATCGGTCTGAAGGCCTCTTCACCCGGGATGGTGGCCAGCAGCTGGTAGTAGTCGAACTGGTATTTCGACTCTGCCGGCGACTTGACGCGGAACAGATACATGTCGCGGACCAGCCGGCCGTCGGGACGGATCCTGCCGTTGCGGGTCATGAAATCGTTGACCGGCAATTCGCGCATCTTGGCCGCGACCGTCGGCCCATCAAGCGTGCCGGCGGCTTCGACCGCCTTGAGGTAGTGCATGACAGCACCATAGGTGCCGGCGTGGATCATGGTGGGCACCTTCTTCGTCTTCTCGATGAAGCGCTTCGACCACGCCCGCGTCTCGTCGTTGAGATCCCAGTAGAACGCCGAGCTCAGCATCAGGCCTTGCGCACTCTGCAGCCCAAGGCTGTGAATGTCGGCGATGAAGACGATCAGGCCGGCAAGCTTCTGCCCGCGCGTCACCCCGAACTCGCCGGCCTGCTTCACGGCGTTGATGAAGTCGCCGCCGGCGTCGGCGAGCGCGATCACGTCGGCCCTGGAGGCCTGCGCCTGCAGCAGGAAGGACGAGAAATCGGGCGTGTTGATCGGGTGTTTCACGGCGCCGACCACCTTGCCGCCGGTCGTGTCGATCACCTTGCGGCTGTCGGCCTCGAGCTGCGCACCGAGCGAGTAGTCGGCCGAAAGAAAGAACCAGGACCTGGCGCCGAGGCGCGAAATCGCCCTCGTCGTCCCCTGCGACAGCGCATAGGTATCGTAGGTCCAGTGGATGCCGGTCGGCGAGCACTCGTCGCCGGTCAGCCGGGACGTTGCCGCGCCGGTGGCGAGAAACAGCTTCTTCTTGTCGCGCGTGATGCCCTGGACCGCCAGCGCGACCGCGGAATTCGGGACATCGAGAATGGCCTCGACATTGTCGTTCTCCAGCCAGCGCCGGGCAATCGCCGAGCCGGTATCCGCCTTGTTCTGATGATCGCCGGCAACGATCTCGATCGGGCGGCCCAGCACCTTGCCCTTGAAATCGTCCACCGCCATTTGCGCCGCGACCACCGAGCCCTCGCCGCCATTGTCAGCGTACAGCGACGACATGTCGGTCAGCACGCCGAGCCTGACCGGCCCGTTCTGTGCAATCGCCGACGTCGCCGTCGCCACCAGCATCAACGCCAGTCCGATTGATTTACGCGCGCCACTTCGGGCCAACATCACCCAGGCCTTCATCGCTCTTCTCCTCCCAACCCGGCGCCGGCAATCTTGGCCAGAACGCCGCGTTGCGGAAGTGAAAGTCTTGCAGAGTGATCCTGAACCGGCTTCAGATGGCAGGTGGTGACGACACGGCTATACGCTCGTGGAGAATCCGCTCGGTTGCATCCGCCAGACGCCTGGCCTTAACTGCCGTCGATCGCGGAATTTTGCCGAGACGAGCGATCTGCCATAGACGGGGACTCTCAGCGTGTCCGTTTCCTTCAAGACTCTGGACCTGAACCTGCTCAAGGTGTTCGACGCCGTCGTGGAGGAGCGCAGCGTGCTGCGGGCCAGCCAGAAGGTCGCGCTGAGCCAGTCCGCAGTTAGCCACTCGCTCGCGCGGCTGCGCGAGATGCTGGACGACGAGCTGTTCGTTCGCACCGCCACCGGCATGCAGCCGACCGCGCGCGCATTGACGATGGCCCCGCAGGTTCGCCAGGCGCTGCGATCGCTGGAGGCTGCGGTCGAGCTGCCGACCTTCGCTCCGGCGGTCTCGACCAAGCCGTTCACGCTGGCCGCGAACGACTTCACGACCATGGTGCTGGCGCCGCCGCTGCTGAAGATCTTGGGCCGGGAGGCCCCGTCGATCGATCTCACGATCAAGCCGGTGACCCGAATCGATCTTGCCGAGCAGATCGACCTCGGCCGCATCGACGTCGCGATCGGCGTGTTCTCGTCGCCGCCGAGCCGCTTCCGCACCGCGCTGCTGTTCGAATATGACGATGTGCTGATCGTCGGCAAGAAGCGCAAGCTCGACCGGCTCGACAAGGCGAAGCTCGCTATCTTGCCGCTGGTCGTCGTGTCCTTCGGCGGCGAGCAGGAGGGCGCGATCGGCGGCTTCATTTCCGAACGCGGGCTTGCCCGGCGTTCGGAGATGTACGATCGCCCCGCGCTCGAGCGCGCGCTGGCCGACAGCGACCGGCCGCCGCGGATCGCGGTCTCGCTGCCGCATTTCCTGGCCCTGCCCGCGCTGCTGGTCGATTCCGAATTGGCGGCGATCGTGCCGCGGCCGCTGGCGCGCGCGCTCGAACAGGCACATGCGATCACGACCCACGAGCTGCCCTACACCACGACACCCGTGGAGGTTCGGCTGCTCTGGCACGAACGCGTCGAGGACGAGCCTTCGCACGAATGGCTTCACGAGGTGCTCCGGCGCGCCACCGAAGAGCTGCGGCGCGGCGGCTAGCGGCCGGGCTAGACGTCGAAAAACACCGTCTCGTTGTCGCCCTGCAGATGGACGTCGAAGGTGTAGACGTTGCCCGCGCCGGCCTTGCGCTTGGCGATCAGCGTCGCGCGTCGATCGGCCGGCACCAGCGCCAACGTGGAATCAGCCGCGTTGCCGGCTTCGTCGTCGAAATAGATCCGGGTGTAGAGGTGCAACAGCATGCCGCGCGCGAACACCGCGAGCCCGATATGCGGCGCCTGCGGCTTGCCGTCGGCATCCGGCACCACGCCCGGCTTGATGGTGTCAAACGAGTAACCACCGCTCTTGTCGGTGCCGCAACGGCCAAAGCCCTTGAAGCTCGAATTGGGCAGCGCGCGCGCATCCTGCGGATCGGAGAAGCGGCCCTGGCTATCGGCCTGCCAGATCTCCAGCATGCAGTCCGGGATCACGGCGCCGTCGCCGTCATAGACCTTGCCCTCGACGCGGATGCGCTCACCCGAGACGTCAGGCGTCAGAAGGTTGTTGGTAAAAGCGTCGTTCCATTCATATTCGCCGTTCGGCGTCAGGCCATACTTGAAATAGGGGCCGACGGTCTGCGAAGGCGTGATTCCATCAGGACGCGGGTTCGACACGTTACTTGGTCTCCATCGGCGTGGCACTCTGCCCGCGCAGCACGATATCGAAGCGGTAGCACAGCGCCCATTCCGGCTTGGTGTTCTCGAGATCGAACGACGAGATCATCCGCGCCCGCGCCTTCTCGTCCGTCACCGAGTTGAAGATCGGATCGAACGGGAACAGCGGATCGCCCGGGAAGTACATCTGGGTCACCAGCCGCGAGACGAACGAGTGGCCGAACACCGAGAAGTGGATATGCGCGGGCCGCCAGGCGTTATGGTGATTGCCCCAGGGATAGGCGCCGGGCTTGATGGTGATGAACTTGTAATAGCCCTTGGCATCGCTCTGGGTGCGGCCGGCGCCGGTGAAGTTGGGATCGAGCGGCGCCGGGTGCTGATCGACGACATGAATGTAGCGGCCGCAGGCATTGGCCTGCCACAGCTCGACCAAGGTGTTTGGCACGCCGCGGCCGTCCTCGTCGAGCACATAGCCGTGCACGATGATGCGCTCGCCGAGCGGCTCGCCTTTCGCCTGGATGGTGAGGTCGTTGTCGTGCGCGCGCACGGTCTCATGACCATAGACCGGCCCGGTCAGCTCCGAGAGCGTGTGCCGCATCGGGATCAGCGGCTTCTGCGGCGAACGCTTCACGGTGGAGCGATAGTCCGGCGACAGCCGCGCCGGATGGGCCGCAAGCGATTGCAGCGGGTACAACAAGGTCATGGCGAATTCCTCCGCGGCCCACGCGCCCGGTGAGCTCACGTCAGATCATTATAATGCATAACCAATTTGGGGAAGGGCTGTTTTCAGCCCCTCCAAACCATTGGCTTAATTAAGTTTTTCGATCGCGACCGCAACGCCCTGACCGACTCCGACGCACATAGTTGCCAAGGCAAGCTTCCCGCCCCGCTTCTCCATGCCGTGCACGGCGGTCAAGACCAGCCGCGCGCCGCTCATGCCGAGCGGGTGGCCGAGCGCGATCGCACCGCCATGCGGATTGACGAAATCGGCGTCTTCCTTGACGCCGAGCTGGCGCAGGCAGGCGATACCCTGCGAGGCGAAGGCCTCGTTGAGCTCGATCAGGTCGAAGTCCGACACCTTGATGCCGAGGCGTTCGACCAACTTCTTCGTTGCCGGCACCGGACCGATGCCCATGATGCGCGGCGGCACCGCGGCCGAGGCAAGGCCGAGGATTTTTGCGCGCGGCGTCAGGCCGTGCTTCTTCACCGCGGCTTCGGAAGCGAGGATCATCGCGGCGGCGCCGTCATTGACGCCGGACGCGTTGCCCGCGGTCACTGTGCCCGGATTGCGCACGATCGGCTTCAGCTTGGCGAGACCTTCGAGCGTGGTCTCCGGACGCGGATGCTCGTCCTTGTCGACGGTGATCGGGCCGGCCTTGCCGCCGGGCACTTGGATCGGAACGATCTCCTCGGCGAAATAGCCCGACGCAATCGCCGCGCCCGCACGCTGCTGCGAGCGGATCGCCATCGCATCCTGATCGGCGCGCGACACCTGGAATTCCTCAGCGACGTTCTCGCCGGTCTCCGGCATCGCATCGACGCCGTACTGCGCCTTCATCAGCGGATTGATGAAGCGCCAGCCGATTGTGGTGTCGTAGATCTCGGACGAACGCGAGAAGGCTTCCGCGGCCTTGCCCATCACGAACGGCGCGCGCGTCATCGATTCGACGCCGCCCGCGATCGCGAAATCGATCTCGCCGGCGCGGATGGCGCGGCCCGCAGCGCCGACTGCATCGAGGCCGGAGGCGCAGAGCCGGTTCAGGGTCTGGCCGGGAACCGACTCCGGCATGCCTGCGAGCAGCAGCGCCATGCGCGCGACGTTGCGGTTGTCTTCGCCGGCCTGGTTGGCGCAGCCGAAATAGACCTCGTCAACCTCGTTCCAATTGAGCGTCGGGTGCTTGGCCATCAGCGCCTTGATCGGGGCCGCCGCGAGATCGTCGGCGCGCACCTTGGCGAGCGAGCCGCCGAAACGGCCGATCGGGGTCCGAACGGCATCGCAAATGAACACATCACGCATTGAATCTCTCCCTGAATGCCGCGACTTAGGCGCTGGATCGGCTGGAACTTGAGATCGGTTTTAGGAGCGTGCCCGCGGCAGGTCAATTGATGCGGCTGCGTGCCCCGCACGCATTGCCGTGAGGGCTGACATAATTGGCACCGTGGACAGGGTGGAAAACCCCGACCTCGCGGATAGGACCGCGCGACGAAATTTTGTAGTTTCCGCCCCTCATGACAGTCCAGCAGCCCATCCCCGTTCCGCCCGAGCCCGCTCCTGCCGCCGAGGCGCCGTCGCGCGTCACGCCGATGATGGAACAGTATCTGGAAATCAAGGCCGCCCATCCCGGCCTGCTGCTGTTCTACCGGATGGGCGACTTCTACGAGCTGTTCTTCGAGGATGCGGAGATCGCCTCCCGGACGCTCGGCATCGTGCTGACCAAGCGCGGCAAGCATCAGGGCATGGACATCCCGATGTGCGGCGTTCCGGTCGAACGCTCCGAGGATTACCTGCATCGCCTGATCGGCGCCGGCCATCGTGTCGCGGTGTGCGAGCAGACGGAAAATCCCGCGGAGGCCAAAGCCCGAGGCAACAAAAGCGTGGTCCGCCGCGGCGTGGTGCGGCTGGTGACGCCGGGCACGCTGACCGAAGACACCCTACTCGACGCCCGCACCAACAATTACTTGATCGCGATCGCGCGCGCCCGCGGCTCGGCCGGTGCGGATCGTCTTGGCCTTGCCTGGATCGACATTTCGACCTCCGAATTCATGGTGACGGAGTGTGCGACCGCGGAGCTCGCGGCGACGCTGGCGCGCATCAATCCGAACGAGGCCATCGTCACCGATGCGCTCTACAGCGACAGCGAGCTGGCGCCGACCTTGCGCGAACTGCCGTCGGTGACGCCGCTGACGCGCGACGTGTTCGACAGCGCCACCGCCGAGCGGCGGCTGTGCGACTATTTCGCGGTCGCGACCATGGACGGCCTGTCAGCGATGTCGCGACTGGAGGCGACCGCCGCGGCCGCGGCCGTCACCTATATCGACCGCACCCAGGTCGGCAAGCGTCCGCCGCTGTCGCCGCCGGCGCGCGAGGCCGCCGGCACCACGATGGCGATCGATCCGGCGACCCGCGCCAATCTCGAACTGACGCGCACGCTGGCCGGCGAGCGCCGCGGCTCGCTGCTCGATGCGATCGACTGCACCGTCACCGCGGCGGGCTCGCGCCTCCTGGCGCAGCGCCTTGCCGCGCCGCTCACCGACGTCGCCGTGATCGCGCGGCGGCTCGATGCCGTCTCGGCCTTCGTCGCGGATTCCGCGGCGCGCGAGGACGTCAGGACCGTGCTGCGCGCGGCGCCCGACATGTCGCGCGCATTGGCGCGGCTCTCGGTCGGCCGCGGCGGCCCGCGCGACCTCGCCAGCCTGCGCGACGGCATCCTCGCCGCCGACCAGGCGCTGGAGCTGCTGGCGCAGCTTTCCAATCCGCCGGCCGAGGTTTCGACCGTGATGGCGGCGCTACAGCGCCCCTCGCGCGATCTGGCGCAGGAATTCTCCCGCGCACTCTCCGAGCAGCTTCCGCTGATCAAGCGCGACGGCGGTTTCGTCCGCGAGGGTTATGAGGCCGCGCTCGACGAAAGCCGCAATTTGCGCGACGCCTCGCGCCTCGTCGTCGCCGCGATGCAGGCGCGTTATGCCGAGGATACCGGCATCAAGACGCTGAAGATCCGGCACAACAACGTGCTCGGCTATTTCGTCGAGGTCACCGCGCAGCACGGCGACAAGCTGTTCGCGCCGCCGCTGAATGCAACCTTCATCCATCGCCAGACGCTGGCCGGGCAGGTCCGCTTCACCACCGCAGAGCTCGGCGAGACCGAAGCCAAGATCGCCAATGCCGGCGAGCGCGCGCTCAATCTCGAGCTCGAGATCTTTGAACGCCTGAGCGCGATGGCGCTCGCGGCGAGCGATGATCTGCGCAATGCCGCGCATGCCTTTGCGATGCTCGACGTCGCGACGTCATTGGCCAAGCTTGCGATCGACGACAATTACGTGCGGCCTGATGTCGACGGCTCGCTCGGTTTTGCGATCGAGGGCGGCCGGCATCCGGTGGTCGAGCAGGCGCTGAAACGCGATGGCCAGCCGTTCATCGCCAATGCCTGCGACCTGTCGCCGGCGCCGGGCCAGAAATCCGGCCAGCTCTGGCTGATCACCGGTCCGAACATGGCCGGCAAGTCGACCTTCCTGCGCCAGAACGCGCTGATCGCGCTCTTGGCACAGATCGGCTCTTACGTGCCGGCGTCGCGAGCGCGGCTCGGCATCGTCGACCGGCTGTTCTCGCGCGTCGGCGCCGCCGACGATCTGGCGCGGGGACGCTCGACCTTCATGGTCGAGATGGTCGAGACCGCGGTGATCCTGAACCAGGCCAGCGAACGGTCGCTGGTGATCCTCGACGAGATCGGCCGCGGCACGGCAACGTTCGACGGGCTGTCGATCGCCTGGGCCGCGATCGAGCATCTGCATGAGAGCAACCGCTGCCGCACGCTGTTCGCGACGCATTATCACGAGCTGACCGCGCTCTCGGCGAAGCTGCCGCGGATGTTCAACGCCACGGTGCGGGTCAAGGAGTGGCAGGGCGACGTCGTGTTCCTGCACGAGGTGCTGCCGGGCTCGGCCGACCGCTCCTACGGCATCCAGGTCGCAAAACTCGCCGGCCTGCCGCCGGCCGTGATCACGCGCGCCAAATCGGTGCTGGCAAAACTCGAAGCCCAGGACCGCGGCCAGACCGCGCGTGCCTTGGTCGACGATCTGCCGCTGTTCGCCGTCCCCTCCCGCGCCGCCAGCGAGGACAAACCGCCGAGCGAGGCGGATCTGCTGGTCGAGGCGGTGAAGGCGCTGCATCCCGACGAGATGTCGCCGCGCGAGGCGCTGGATGCGCTGTATGCGTTAAGGGCAAAGCTGCCGAAGGGGTAGCTCCTGTCGTCATTCCGGGATGGTCCGAAGGACCAGACCCGGAATCTCGAGATTCCGGGTTCGATGCTTCGCATCGCCCCGGAATGACGGCGTCAACGTTTTACTTTCCTCCGCCCGATCTGCCACAGCACCAGATTCCAGACGATGCAGGTGGCGAGCGCGCAGCAAAGGCCGATTGGCGAGCCGAGTTGCAGCACCGCGACGTGCAGCACCGCAACCCCGAGGCCAAAGCCCATCAAGCCCCAGGCGCTGTTGGCGAGCACGGCGGCAGTTGCGGGGCCGCCGATGCGCGGATGCAGAATCAGCATCATCGAGGAGAATACGATCGGAAACAGCGCCATCACGCCGGTGACGCGCGGGCCGACCCAGCCTGACGCCGTGACCACGGTGCCGACCAGGCTTGCGACCAGCGCGGCGCGCAGCGGAATGTCGTACCAGCGCCGCGCGATCAGCGGCATTTTCGCGACGTGCCGATAGGGTCTCAGCAGCGGGATGCAGATCGCAAAGGTGATGGCGTTGACGATCAGCCCGGCGGCGAGCGACCACTCGAACTGGCGGATGATGGTGGCGAGCACCAGCCACACCGCGATCGCGCTGCCCGCGCTGATCCACATGCTGAAGCGCTGCGCCAGCACGGCGTAGGTCAGGCCCATATAGATCGTGGCGGCGTTGACCGGCAGGCTCGCCAGCGCCCCCTCGGCGATGAAGGCGGCGTCATGGTCGAGCGCGAGGAAGGTGTAGGACGGCCCGGCCGAGATCGGCAGGGTTGCGATCAGCGCGCCGATCACCGGTCCCGAACGCTCCGTGATGATGGACGCGCTGACCACGAATGCGGCCGCAACCGCCATGCGCAACACGAGGATCAGGACGAAGTGGAGTTCGGGGGACATTTGTTCCGTCGTCCCGGCCTAGTGCGCAATTGCGCACGGGGGCCGGGACCCATAATCACGACTGGGCGTGAGGAGCGAAAGCCGTCGGACAGCGCGGCTTGAACCGATGGGACACGGCGTATGGGCCCCGGCTCCCGTGCGCAATTGCGCACTAGGCCGGGGCGACGCGCTAAACCCGCTGCATCGTCACCGAAACCTTCGGGCCGTTCTTGATGGTCTGATAGACCACGCAATAGCGCTCGGTGAGTTTCAGCAAGAGATCGAGCTTGTCCTGCGGCGCGTCGGTGCCGATCTCGAAGCGGAGGCGGATCTCGCGGAAGCCGACCGGGGTCTCCTTGTCGACGCCGAGCGTGCCGCGGAAATCGAGATCGCCCTCGGCGAAGACATTGCCAGGCTTCAGCGGCACGTCGATCGCGGTGGCGACCGATTTCAGCGTGACGCCGGCGCAGGCGACCAGCGCTTCCAGCAGCATGTCGCCGGAGCAAAGCTCGAGCCCGGAGCCGCCGGTAGCGGGGTGGAGGCCGGCGATCGCGAGCGCACGGCCAGTCTCGACCTTGCAGGCGATGCTCTCATTGTCGATCGATCCCTTGGCCTTCAGCGTGATCACGGCGGCCTGGGGGTCGGTCTTGTAGCGCTCCTTGATCGGAGCCTGCATTGCGCGGAGTTCGGCGGAGTCCATGGGTCTGCTCCCGGCTATTCTTCTTAAAGCGCGATGAGACTCAGGCTGAAATCGTCATCGCGCTTTAGATTCTTGTTTTAGCATGATCTTTTCGGAAAACCGCTTCACACTTTTCCGGATCATGCTCTAGCCGATGTAAGGCCTTAAGGAGCGGATGTCACCACCACATCGCCTCGCCGGCGCTGGATTTGTCGGTGACGTCCCGCACCGTGCGGTCCAGCGAGCGGTCGAGCGCGGTCAGCACGCGGCGCTTGAAGGTGTCGAACAGCTCCGATTTGCGGTCGCGCGGCCGCGCCAGGTTGATGGTGATCTCCTCGAACAGCCGGCCCGGCCGCGGCCGCATCACCAGCACGCGGTCGGCGAGCACCACGGCCTCGTCCACGTCGTGGGTGACCAGGATCAAGGTCGGCCGCGTGTCGGCCCACAGATCGAGCAGATGATCCTGCAGATCGCGCCGCGTGAAGGCATCGAGCGCCGAGAACGGCTCGTCGAGCAGCAGCACTTCGGGCTGCGGCACCAGCGCGCGGGCGATCGCGACCCGCTGCGCCTGGCCGCCGGACAATTCGCGCGGCCAGGCCGCGGCCTTGTCGGCAAGGCCGACGCGGGCGAGCGCCGCCACGACGCGCGCGCGCCTCGCCTCGGCCGGAAGGTCGGCGAGGCCGAAGCCGATATTGTCGGCGACGCTGAGCCAGGGCAGCAGCCGCGGCTCCTGGAAGATGATCCCGATCTTGGCGTGCGGCGAGGTGATCTCCGCATTGTCGAGCGTCACGCTGCCCGTGCTGGCGCGATCGAGGCCGGCGATGGCGCGCAGCAGCGTCGACTTGCCGCAACCGGAGCCGCCGATGATCGCGATGATCTCGCCGGGCGCAATCTCGGCCGAGAACCGCTCCAGCGCGTGGACGCCGTTCGGATAGGTCTTGCCGACTGCTTTGAGCGCCAGCATTACTGCCCTCCCCGCGCGCCGAACGCGTCCTGCCAGCGCAGCAGCGGTGCGGCGGCGACCTCGATCAGCCAGTCGGTGAGCTTGCCGAGAATCGCGAAGATCACGATCGCGGCGAGGATCTGCGCCGGCTTGCCGAGCTGCTGGCCGTCGAGCAGGAGGTAGCCGAGGCCTTCGGAGGCGCCGATCAGTTCGGCCGCGACCACGAACATCCACCCCAAACCGAGCCCGACCCGCAGCGCAACCACATAGGCCGGCAGCACGGCGGGCAACAGGATGCGGCGGATCATCGCCGGTCCGGACAGGCGGAACACGCGGCCGACCTCGACGATCTTGCGATCGACCGACAGGATTGCGCCCATCACGCCGAGATAGATCGGAAAGAACACGCCGACCGCGATCAGCGCGACCTTCGAGGTCTCGAAAATGCCGAGCCAGAGCACGAACAGCGGCACCCAGGCGAGCGAGGGGATCGCGCGCAGCGCCTGCACCGTCGGATCGAGCAGCCGCTTGGCGAAATCCCAATAGCCGGAGATCGCGCCCATGATGGTCCCGGCGACGACACCGAGCGCAAAGCCCGCGCCCACGCGCCACAGCGTCGCGAGGATATGGCGCGACAGCTCTCCGCTCTTGGCGAGCTCGACGATGGTCTCGAACACCTTTGACGGAGGCGGCACCAGGCGGCCGTTGGAATAGCCGAGAGAGACGACGAGTTCCCAGCCCAGCGCCAGCGCAATCGGCAGCACGAGCCCGAGCACCGGGCGCGCATAGCGTGACCACCGCGCAGGTGCACCGGGCGGGGCCGTCTGTTCCAGCGCGGGCAGGTCAACGGTCATGGCCATAGCAACAACTATTCTTCCGGCGGGATTGCAAGGCGGAGCGCGCCTAACTCCATCCACGTCGTCCCGGCGAAGGCCGGGACCCATAACCACAGGGCGTGGTAATCAAGCGAGCTGGGGCCACAGCCTTGTTCAACAATAAAGCCCTGTGGTTATGGTCCCGGGTCGCGCTTCGCTTGCCCGGGACGACGGAGGTTAGTTTAACGACAGCGGTTAGTTGGTGGGCAGCGGGACCTGATCGTCGACCAAGGAATCCAGCGCGGCCTTGACGTCGGTCTTGGCGTCGATCACGCCCGCCTGCTGCAAGGCGAGGCCGGCGGCGAGGATCGATTCGCGCTGGGCACTGCCGATCCGGCTGTGGGTCAGCTCGGTGCGCTCCTTGAGCTGCTTGTCGACCACGGCGTCCGGCAGCTTGGTGACGGCGATGAAGGTCTTCTTCAGCTCGTCATAGTTGGCCAGCGAATATTTCCGCGCTTCCTCGTACGTCGCGAGCACGCGGCGGACGATATCCGGATGCGCCTTCAGGAACTCCTCGCGCACATTGAGGATGCCCCAGGTGTTGGCTTCCGCCTTGCGGTAGAACAGCTTTGCACCGTCCTCGACCTCCGCCTGCGCCATCATCGGATCGAGACCGGCCCAGGCGTCGACGTCGCCGCGGATCAACGCGGTCTTGCCGTCGGCGTGCTGCAACAGCACCGGCGTGATGTCCTTTTCGGTGAGACCGGCGCCGAGCAGCGCACGAACCAGGAAGATGTGCGGATCGGTGCCACGCGTCACCGCGACGCGCTTGCCCTTGAGGTCGGCGACGGACGCGATCCTGGAGTCCTTGGTCGTGACCAGTGCGGTCCATTCGGGACGCGAATAGACATAGATCGACTTGATCGGGTTGCCGTTGATCTTCGCGACCAGCGCCGCCGAACCCGCGGTCGAGCCGAGATCGATCGAACCGGCGTTGAGGAATTCGAGCGCCTTGTTGGAGCCGGCCGACTGCACCCAGACGATGCTGATGCCGTCCTTGGCGAATTCCTTTTCCAGGAGGCCCTTCTGCTTCAGGACCATCGACACCGGATTGTAGGTCGCCCAGTCGATCCGGATCTCCTTCAGCGCGTCGGCGGCGCGCGCCGCGCCGGGCAGCAAGGTCGAGACCGCGAGCAGCGCAGCGAACGTGCGCCGGGAAAATTTTTGCATTCGTCGACCCCCTCGATCAGTTTTATGAAACAATCTTTTATTTCAATGAGTTAGCCTTGCGGTCAACGAGAAAATCTCTACCCTTTACGGGATGGCGCGAGAACGATCTTGCTCGAAGCGCCGCCATGAGAGCATGGAGCTGCTGTCGTTATACTTTGGTCAGTGACAGCAACGGCTCCGTCCGATATCGGATGAACCTATGGACAGCGTCGTAGCCGAGGCCCGCCCTGAAGCGGATGATCGTTTCGAGACCGAGCGGATCACCGCGGCGGTGAATGCGCTTGCCGAACGGCATGCCGGCCGCGAGGACCAGTTCCGCGCCGCGATGGCGCAGCTGCTCAAGGCCGAGCTGATCGCGGCGCGCGCCACGGCGCAGGCGCTGCTGCTTAAGGACCGTCACGGCCGGCGCTGCGCCGAACGGCTCTGCTTCGTGCAGGACGAGATCATCCGCATCCTCTATGCGGCGGCGACCCGGCACCTCTATCACTCGCCGATCCCCTCGGGCGCCGAACGCATGGCCGTGGTGGCCACCGGCGGCTATGGCCGCGGGCTGATGGCGCCGGAGTCCGACATCGATCTGTTGTTCATCCTGCCCTACAAGCAGACCGCCTGGGGCGAACAGGTCGCCGAAGCCATTCTCTATTGCCTCTGGGACATGGGGCTGAAGGTCGGCCACGCCACCCGCTCGGTCGATGAATCGATCCGTCAGGCCCGCGGCGACATGACGATCCGCACCGCGATCCTCGAGACGCGCTTCCTGACCGGCGACCAGCCGCTTTATGACGAGCTGGTCGAGCGCTTCGACAAGGAGGTGGTGCAGGGCACCGCGTCGGAATTCGTCACCGCCAAGCTTGCCGAGCGCGAGGAGCGGCATCGCCGCGCCGGCCAGTCGCGCTATCTGGTCGAGCCCAACGTCAAGGACGGCAAGGGCGGGCTGCGCGACCTGCACACGCTGTTCTGGATCGCCAAATACGTCTACCGCGTGCGCGAGACCGACGAGCTGCTGGAACGCGGCGTGTTCGACGCGCAGGAATACCGCACCTTCCGCCGCTGCGCTGACTTCCTGTGGTCGGTGCGCTGCAATCTGCACTTCTTCGCCGGACGCGCCGAGGAGCGGCTGTCGTTCGACATGCAGCGCGAAATCGCGGTCCGCCTCGGCTACACCTCGCATCCCGGCATGCAGGACGTCGAGCGCTTCATGAAGCACTACTTCCTGATCGCGAAAGACGTCGGCGACCTCACGGCGATCCTGTGCGCCAAGCTCGAGGAAGAGCACAACAAGCCGGCGCCGGTGCTGAGCCGGATGGTGGCGCGGCTGCGGCCCGGCACCAAGCGGCGGCGGGTTAACGGCAGCGACGACTTCATCGTCGACAACAACCGCATCAATCTCGCCGCGCCCGACGTCTTCAAGCACGATCCGGTCAACCTGATCCGGATCTTCCGCCTTGCGCAGCAGAACAACCTCGCCTTCCATCCCGATGCGATGCGCACGGTGACGCGCTCGCTGAAGCTGATCAACACCCAGCTGCGCGAGAACGATGAAGCCAACCGCCTGTTCATGGAGATCCTGACCTCCGACAATGCGGAGATCGTGCTGCGGCGGATGAACGAGACCGGCGTGCTCGGTCACTTCATCCGCGCCTTCGGCAAGATCGTGTCGATGATGCAGTTCAACATGTACCACCACTACACGGTGGACGAGCATCTGCTCCGCTGCATCGGCTTCCTGCAGGACATCGAGCGCGGCGGCAACGAGGAGTTCACGGTCGCCAGCGACCTGTTTCGCAAGATCCGCCCCGAGCACCGCCCGGTGATCTATATCGCGACGCTGCTGCACGACATCGCCAAGGGCCGACCTGAGGATCATTCGATCGCCGGCGCCAAGGTGGCGCGGCGGCTGTGTCCGCGGCTCGGCTTCTCGGCGGCCGACACCGAACTGGTGGCGTGGCTGATCGAGGAGCATTTGACGATGTCGACGGTGGCGCAATCGCGCGACCTGTCGGACCGCAAGACCATCGAGAATTTCGCCGCCGTGGTGCAGTCGGTCGAGCAGATGAAGCTGCTCACGATCCTGACCACCGCCGACATCCGCGGCGTCGGACCGGGCGTGTGGAACGGCTGGAAGGCGCAGCTGTTGCGCACGCTGTATTACGAGACCGAACCGGTGCTGACCGGCGGCTTCTCCGAGGTCAACCGCGCCCAGCGCATCGCGGTGGCACAAGCCGAATTCCGCCGTGCCTTCACCGAATGGCCGGAGGCGGAGCTCAACGCCTATATCGGCCGGCATTATCCGGCCTACTGGCTCAAGGTCGAGCTGGCACGCAAGATCCGCCAGGCCCGCTTCATCCGCGCCAGCGAGCAGGCCGGCCACAAGCTTGCGATCAATGTCGGCTTCGACGAGGTCCGCGCCGTCACCGAGCTGACGATCCTGGCGACCGACCATCCGTGGCTGCTGTCGATCATCGCGGGTGCCTGCGCGTCGGCCGGCGCCAACATCGTCGACGCCCAGATCTACACCACGACCGACGGCCGCGCGCTCGACACCATCTCGATCTCGCGCGAATACGACCGCGACGAGGACGAGGGCCGCCGCGCCACCAGAATTGGCGAGATGATCGAGCACGTGCTGGAAGGCAAGCTGCGGCTGCCCGAGGCGGTCGCCAAGCGCACCGTCCGCAGCAAGGCGCGGCCGTTCATCGTCGAGCCCGAGGTGACCATCAACAACCAGTGGTCCGACCGCTACACCGTGATCGAGGTCTCCGGGCTCGACCGGCCCGGCCTGCTCTATCAGCTCACCACCGCGATCTCGAAGCTCAACCTCAACATCGCCTCCGCCCATGTCGCGACCTTCGGCGAGCGCGCCCGCGACGTGTTCTACGTCACCGACCTGCTCGGCGCCCAGATCACCGCTCCGACCCGGCAGGCCGCGATCAAGAGCGCGTTGCTGCATCTGCTGGCGAGCGAGGACCAGGCGGCGAAGCCGGCGGCGTGAAACGCCGCACCAGAGCCTGATGAAGTCAGGCTGGATCGGTCTCGCGCCACGCTGGCTGCACCTCTCCCGCTTGCGGGTAGGGCAATCGCATATCGGCTCGATAGCTCCACAAACTCGTCATGCCCGGCCTTGTGCCAGGCATCCGCGTCTTGGTTTCGCGAAAAGGCGTGGGTGGCCGGGACAAGCCCGGCCATGACGGCGCGGGAACAGCGGTGCTGGAGCCATTGCGATTGCCCTGCCTTTGCTGGGGAGGCGCGTTGCCAAAATATCGAAAACAACCCCATGCAAAGTAGCCGGCAGTGGCTGGCGTTCGACCAGGCTACTTGACGCGTCGGGCAACTCAGGGATACTCTTCCAATAATCCGAAATTACGCAGATGCACACTCACCCCTGGGTGCAAATGTCATTTGCGTCCTTCTTTAACGCTTCCACGTCGTCACGGCCGATGGCCTGCGATAGCCCGCCCTTTCGGGGAGCGGGCGCACCGCCTTCGCGGCCGCCATTCGACCTAATCTCACCGTGCCTTAGCCGAACAGCCGCATCAGCAGGGCCTTGCCGACCGGCGCGGCGCGCACGCCTTGGAAAGCGCGGACATATTCGCCGGCATAGAATGCGCGCACGACATTGACCCGGGTCGCGACCGCGTCCTCGAAGCGGACGCCGAAGCCGTCGCGGGTGCGCCGGACCACAGTCGCGGCGACGTTCTGTCCGTAGACATTGCATTTGATCAAGGAACCGATGGCGGGCGGGACGGGATCGATGAAGCGCGCACCGGAGATCGAGATGTCGGCCATCCGGATCAGCCGCATCTCGCTGTCCTGATGGATCAGGATCGGCTCGTCGCGCTCGAACCGCTCGGCCTTGCGGCGCCGCGGCTGCTCGATGCAGATGAAGCACACGATCGCGAGCACGACGCAATTGTACAGGCTCCAGGCCAGCGCCAGCCCGCCATAGGCGATGTTTTCGCCGCGCAGATGCAGGATGAAGGCGTAGGCGATCGCAAACAGCGTGATCAGCAGGGCGGCACCGTAGAGCCGCAGCAGCGGCCACTCGATGAAGCGGCGGTTGCGGTCGCCGCCCTTGGCCGTCACCTTGAATTTGTGGCCCTGCGGCCTGGCGAGGCCGGTCACGACCGCCTTCAGCACCGCGGGCGCCGCGATGTATTGCGACACGTCGGTCATGATCGCGAGCGAGCGGCCGCGCGAAATCCAGGCCATCGTGAAGGCGTGCCAGACATAGAACGGCAGGAAATATTTTAGCAGCTCGAACAGGTCGGCATGGACCGCCTTGATCCCGAACAGCAGATAAAGCCACGGCACGACCAGGCCGAACACCTTGGTGCCGTAGACCGCCGCCCAGCTCATGAAGGCGTCGACCAGCGACAGCCGGTCCATGAAGGCGAGCTTCGATTGCCGCGAGAACGGCCCGCTGCGGCCGCGGAAGATCTGCATGAAGCCGAGACACCAGCGTCCGCGCTGCGTGATGTATTCCTTCAGTCCCTCCGGCGCGAGTCCGATGGTCAGGCGCTCGTTCAGATAGACCGTGCGCAGTCCCTTCTCCTTCAGCCGCAGTGTGACGAGGTAATCCTCCGTCACCGAATCGGTCGGGAAGCCGCCGATCTGCATCAGGCCGGAGAAGCGGATCAGCGATGAGGTGCCGCAGCAGAACGCCGTGTCCCAGGCATCCTTGGCCGGCATCAAAATATCGAAGAAGAAGCGCTGCTCGTCGGGCCACACATCGGTCGCCGCGAGATTGGTCTGGATCGGATCCGGGTTGATGAAGTGCTGCGGCGTCTGCACGACGCCGACGCTGCCGTCCTGCATCAGGCTCATCGCCCGGGTCAGGAAGTCCGGCATCGGGACGAAATCCGCGTCGAGGATCGAGATGAACTCCGGCCGCTCGGCCAGCCCGGAAACGTGCTGGAGCGCATGATTGATGTTGCCGGCCTTGGCGTGGCGGTTGTCCGGACGGGCCAGATAGTTGCAGCCGAGCTCCTGGGCGAGCCGGCGCAGCCAGAGCCGCCGCCCATCGTCGAGCACCCAGACGCGGTAATTGGGATAGTTGAGCCCGGTCGCGCCGATGATGGTGCGCTCCAGGATCGCCTTCTCCTCGTTGTAGGTGCAGATGAAGACGTCGACGAGCGGCGCGTTTGCGGGCAGCTTCGATCGGCGCAGGATCGAATTGACCTCGGGTGAGCGGTCGATCGTGCGGCTGAGGAACAGCAGCGACAGGCACACCGCGATCATCGAGGCCGCCTCGGCCAGCATGAAGGGATAGCCGACCAGCGCGTCGGCGGTGAGGCCCGGAGGCGGCAAGGTGTGGGTCGCCCGCCACGCGAAATAGTGGACCAGCAGGACGAACGACATGCCGGTCATCATGACGCGGGCCAGGGTCTGCTCGCGGCGGAGCAGGGGTAGGATGGCAAGGCAGGCGCCGAAGGCGACCAGCCCGGGCGCAAATGCCGCCATCATGACTTTGCCACGTCCGCGTTGAACACCACGCGCCCGGTGCGGCCGACCGCGCAATCCTTGCCCGTGGTATCGAGCGCCGGCATCGAGACCGTGACCCGATAGGGTTCCTTGTTCAGCGCATCCGGATTGATCGCAAGGTTCGCGGGCGCGCCCGACGCGCCGGTGAGATTGACGATCTCGCCCTGCAGCGCGGCGCTGCCGTCATTCGGCTCGAAGTTCGCCTGCTCGCCGAGTTTCAGTCCGTTGTAGACGCTCTCGGTGACATTCGCCGTGACCACCGCGCCGCTGCAATCGAGCAGCTTGAGCAAGGGCTGCCCGGCCCTGACGTCCTCGCCGGGCGACGTCATCATCTCCCAGATGCGCCCGCCGACCGGCGCCTTGATGTCGGCTTCCGCCCGGTTGACGTAGTGCAGCTGCTCGGCTGCGATCTCGTGGGTCAGCCAGTCGATCTCGGCATCGGCATGCGCCAGATCGGCGCACAGATCGCTAACGCGCTGGCGCATCTCCTCTTCGCGCTGCACGGAGCTCGGCCGGTCATTGTAGCTGTCGCCGAGATAAGTGCCATTCCTTGCGGCGGTGAGCTCGACCTTGGCGGCGTCGAGACGCCGTCGAGCGCCGATTTCGGTCTGCTGCGAGATCGCATGCTCGCGCGTCAGGCGGGCCATTTCGACCGTCGACACGCTGCCCGACTTGATCAGCGACGACGCCCGCTCGACGGCGGCCACGGCCTCCTCCCGCCGTGCGGCGGCGGCCTCGATCGCGGTCTGGATTTCGGCGATCCGGGCCTCGAGCTGAAGGATGCGGCCGTCACGGAACTGGCCGGCCTGGCGGGCAAGATCCTGTTGCGCCGTCTCGGCGGCCGCAAGCTTGGCGGCCAGACTCGGGCGCTCATTTTCCAACCGCGACATCTGTCGTCGGAGATCATCGAGCCGGGCGCGATCGCCGCGTGCGTTAACGACGTGAAGGATCGCATCGCCCTCGTGAACCACGCTGAGCTGCGTGGATTTCTGCGGCTTCGCGCTCACGGTGCCGTCGATCGGTGAGCGCAAGGTCACGATCCTGGCGTTGACCACGGCCTCCACGCTCGAGGTCTGCAACACAGCCCTGAGCGGCAGCCATCCGAAGACGGTGACGATGGCAAGGCCAATGCCGACCTTGAGCAGGCGGCGAACCATCCGGCCTGAGCCTGCGGGCGCTTCGGGATGGGGAGCGCTATCGCTGGCCGGCTCGTCATGCTCCGGCTGCAGCCGTTCCTGCAGATCGCGCTGCAATCCCCGTGCGCCGTCGGCCTCATTCCTGGTGACGGAATTATTGTCTTCGGGAAGCGGCTTGTGCTGCTGTGCCTGATTCATAATGACCGGCCCCTGATCTGTCAGTGCGCGAACCAACGCACAGCTCTGCAGAGCGATGCCGTTGCCGGACAGATCCAATAATCAGGTGCTTCAAAAGCGGCTAAAGCGAACCGGGCATCTTTCGAAAAAATTGCTGCAATTTGCCGCCCGTCGGGAGCCTGGCGCGGGAGCCGCGCCGTCGACCCGCTCCGCCCATCATTGCGGTGCGCCATTGCGCAGCCGAGGGCGTCTGCAGAACTGAGCCCGGAATCCATCAGGGCCGGGGCTAGGCGGGGAATGGATTCCGGGCTCTCACGGAGGCTGTGATCGGACCCGTCTTGCGCGACCCAGGCGTGAGCAGCCAGCGCTTCGGTCCCGGCAGCCTGCCGGACTTGGAATTCAGGGCCGGCTACCGCCCTGAGTCTGGCGCGTCGAATTGCGGCTGCAGCGCCGCCAGGCTCGCTCCCAGCAAGGCCAGGTAGCTGGCCTGACAGACCACCACGCCCAGATCGAATGCGTCCAGCAGATCGATCCACGGGTTGTCGGTCAGCGTGCTTGCTGTTTGCCTGCCACCAACGATAACGGAAGGCTGGAAGCTGCGATCGCGTCTCTGAGGCCTTGCCTCGTGGTCGACGTCGTCGGAGCAAACGATCAGATGCAGGCGCGCGCTGGGCATTTCAATCTCCGTCACTGATAGGCGATTGCTGAACCCCGGAAATCTCTGCCGTCATCGAGTTACCCAATAAGCGTAGTCACCGGGATGGAACGGGCCATTGAACGGAGGTTGATCCGACCATTACATTCGGTGGGGACGACTCATACTTGAGTTTAGGTCGCAACCTGGACCTGAGCGCGCTCAACGGCTTCGCTTTCTGCGCGATCCCACGGGGGTGGACCGCCAAAAAGGCCGGCGTCATCCCGCCCGGGCGGCAAGAAAGCTGCTAATATACAGTCTATTGGGAGGGCGACGTTGTCGCCGCTGATGGTAGCAGTCACCTAGCGACGCAGCGCGGCCCATGATGATGGCCAAGTGCTGGGCTGCCGATGATCCGCGACCCGACCACGAAGTCCTGGTCGGCCGAGCAATGGCTGCTCGGCGGCATGGTGCTGGCCTTGGCGGCAACCTGCATCGGGCTGTTGCTAGGTTCGCAGCCGGCAGCTTCCGCCCATCTGGTTGCCCTGGCGCTGCTCGTCGCGTCGCTGACCGCCGCATTGCTGATGATCCGCCTGGTGGGCCGTTCGCAAAGGCGGATAGAAGCCATGTTGCGCGGCCGAGCCAGCAGCGAGGAGCGCGCGATGGAGGCGCTGCGCAACAGCGAAGCGCAATGGA
This sequence comes from Bradyrhizobium sp. USDA 4503, assembly GCF_054055815.1. NCBI lineage: Bacteria > Pseudomonadati > Pseudomonadota > Alphaproteobacteria > Hyphomicrobiales > Nitrobacteraceae > Bradyrhizobium > Bradyrhizobium sp. USDA 4503. Next base: position 6,088,373 of record NZ_JBSRXS010000001.1, on the reverse strand, counting down.
AGGAGGTATTCGAGCACAACCCGGTCATGTACTTCATGGTCGACGCAACGGGGCTCGTGCTGTCGGTCAACACGTTCGGCGCGGCGCAGCTCGGCTACACCGTCGACGAACTGCTTGGACAATCGGTGCTGCGGGTCTTTGCCGCCGAAGACCGGGACATGGTCCAGCGCAACGTCGCGGCATGCCTCGACAACATCGGCCAGACCCACAATTGGGAAATCCGGAAGGTCCGCAAGGACGGTTCACGGATTTGGGTTCGTGAAAACGCCAAGGCGGTGCGGCGGCTGGGCGATCAGCTGATCGTGCTGATCGCATGCGAGGACATCACCGAGCGCAAGCACGCCGAAAATGCGCTGCAGCAGAGTGAAATGTACCTGACCGAAGCCCAGCGATTGAGCCACACCGGCAGCTTCGGCTGGCACGTCGCCAGCGGCGAGATCATCTGGTCGGAAGAGACGTTCAGGATCTTCGAATTCGACAGAGCTCCTTCCATCACACATGCCACGGTCCTGCAGCGCGTCCATCCGGACGATCGCGCCCGCGTGCAACGGACCATCGACCGCGCCTCGCTCGACGGCAAGGACTTCGAGCACGGCTACCGATTGCTGATGCCCAATGGGGCGATCAAATTTGTTCACGCCAGGGCGCATGCGGTGACGAATCTTTCGGGCGACACCGAATTCATCGGAGCGGTCACCGACGTGACCGCCCGCAAGCGAGCCGAGGCGGAGTTGCACGAAGCGCAGACCAACCTCGCACACGTCACGCGCGTGACGGCGCTCGGCGAGCTCGCCGCATCGATCGCCCATGAAGTGAACCAGCCGCTTGCCGCCGTGGTCACCAATGCCGCGGCATGCCTGCGGTGGCTCAACCGGGCGGCCCCCGATCTGAACGAAGCCCGCGGCGCGGTCAGGTCGATCATCAGCGACGGCAACCGGGCGGGCGAGGTCATCCAGCGCGTCCGCGCGATGGTGAACAAGACGACCGATCAGAAGGCGCCACTCGACGTCAATGAAGTCATCAACCAGGTGATCATCCTGGTGCAGCATGAACTGCAGCGCCACCATGTATCCTTGCAGCTCGACCTCGCTCCCGCGCTCCCGTCTGTCGTAGCCGACCGTATCCAGCTGCAGCAGGTCATCCTCAACCTGGTCCTCAACGGCATCGAGGCCATGCAGCCGGTCACGGACCGGCCGCGGGGACTGGTGATCCGGACGCGACATGACGAGGTCGGGCAGATCGTGGTCACGGTCACCGACTGCGGCGTCGGAATCGCGACCGAGAATGCCGAACGGCTGTTCGACGCCTTCTACACCACCAAGGCCAGCGGCATGGGAATGGGGCTGTCGATCTGCCGATCGATCGTCGAAGCCCACCGAGGCCGCCTGTCCGTGACCGGAAATAGCGGCCCCGGCGCGACATTCCAGTTCACCTTGCCACTGCACGAAGAGGATCATGCATGGTGACCGGGCGCGCGGCATCGCCTTCTGGTCTTGCAAACGCCGAGGATCCCGTCGTCTTCGTCGTCGACGACGACGCATCCGTGCGGGACGCCCTGAGCAATCTGTTCCGGTCCGTCGGCTTGCGGACCGCAGCATTCGGCTCGGCCCATGAATTTCTGCAGCGCAAGCCTCCGGATGTCCCGAGCTGCCTGATCCTCGACATCAGATTACCGCGGGTGAGCGGGCTGGACTTTCAGGGGGAGCTGGCGAAGGCGGGCATCGATATTCCGATCATCTTCATGACCGGCCACGGCGATATCCCGATGACGGTCAGGGCCATGAAGGCCGGCGCTGTGGACTTCCTGACCAAGCCATTCCGCGATCAGGACATGCTGGATGCCGTCACGACGGCGATCGAGCGCGACAGGAGTCGTCGCGATGAGGCCAAGGTTCTTGCCAACCTGCGCGCCGCCTTCGCGACCCTGACGCCGCGTGAACGCCAGGTGATGACGCTCGTCACGGCGGGGTTGATGAACAAGCAGGTCGCCGCCGAAATCGGTGTGGCCGAGATCACAGTGAAGATACACCGCGGGCACATCATGCGGAAAATGGCGGCAAAGTCGTTACCCGATCTGGTCAGGATGGCACAGATGCTCCAGATCGGACCGGCAGCCGGCGGGGCGCAAACCTAAGTATGATTCTCCGGCCCCGATTGGCGACGCACTGTGGTCCCCACATGATGCACACGCCAGAGGCCCTTCCGGCCCGGGATAACCTCCTTGCCCAACCCGCCAGTGATATCAATCATCGACGATGACATGTCGGTTCGCACCGCGACCGACAATCTCGTCAGGTCGCTAGGCTACGCGGTCGAGACCTACGCGTCGGCCGAGGAATTTTTGCACTCGCCCCGCCTGAATGACACATCCTGTGTGATCGCGGATGTCAGGATGCCGGCCATGAGCGGGCTCGACCTGCAGAGCCACCTCATTGCCAGCGGACACCGCTTTCCGTTCATTTTCGTCACGGCGTTCTCGGTCGAAAGCGATCGCGTCCGGGCGCTGAAGGCTGGAGCGATCTGCTTTCTGAGCAAGCCCTGCGACGGGGACGTCCTGATCAAATGCCTCGATACCGCCCTCAGGCAGCACAGCGCGGCGCCGGGTGCGTGAGTTGGATCAGCCATCACCAGGCCGGCTATACGCAAGGATGATGCCACAAAACATCTGGACAAGTTGCGCATGGACGGCGGCGGCGCGAGATTTCGCATCGTCGTCCTTCGGGAAGATCGACGGCGAGGACAGCACCAGACATTTTGATTGGCAAATGGCAATTCCTCGGAGGGAGGTCGCCATGCGTGCGGAACCGCGCTGCGCCCAGTGTGACAGCGAAGAGCCCAAGATCATCTGTTTGCGAAATCCGGCGGGCGAACGCTACTGCGGACGCCTCTGCCTCTACAAAGGCCAGGAGGACTTCATCCGCTGGCTTTGGCGCGCGAATGCGGAGGCAGCGTCATGACAGCTCGTTGCGGAAATCCGGCCTGCAAGCGGCCTTTCGGGCTGATCCGGCATAATTGGTATTTTGAGCAGTTTTGCTCGACGAAGTGCCGCGAGATCCACAAGCGGCAGCTGGAGCGCAACAAGACCTATTGGAAGTGGCTGTATCCCTTCCCCAGAACCGACGCCCCATCGAAAAAGCCGATCTGACGACGTTGGCCAACAACGCTCAAGGGAGTCTCACATGACGACGGTCGATGCGATGCTGGTAGGAGCGATACTCGCGTGGGTGCCTTCGCTCGTCGTGTTCCTCTATGTCGTGCGCGATCTGCGTAACATGCCCAGCGAAGATCTCGATTGATCGCCACACCGGCGGCCGAAGCGGATTGCTGGATCGTTGTCTTGACGCGCTTCTTCACGCGAACCGGTTCCCACTCGAAAACGCTCTAGACCTCCACGCCCTCGTGGCGTAGCAGCCAGCGCTTGCGCTCCAGCCCGCCGCCATATTTGACCAGTGAGCCGTTGGCGCCGATCAGGCGATGACATGGCACGACGACGCTGATCGGGTTGGAGCCGTTGGCATGGCCGACCGCGCGCATCGCATTCGGCGCGTTCAGTTTCGCCGCCAGCGCGCCGTAGCTCATGGTGGTGCCGTGCGGAATGTTCGGCAGCGCGTGCCAGACCTTCTGCTGGAACGGCGTGCCGGCGACGCGCCATTCGACATCGGTGAGACGATCGAGATCGCCCTTGAAGTAATCGCCGAGCGCCTTGCGCATCGCAGCCGGCGCGCGGCCGTCCCGCAGCGTCACGGCGCCATAATGCAGCCGCAGCAGGTCGAGCATGCGCCCTTCATAATCGTCCCAGTCGAGCGCGCGCAGCACGCCGTCATCATCGGTCACCAGCAGCGCGGTGCCGATCGGGGTCTTGAGGCGGTCGAGGTTGAAGGTCTGTGCAGTCCTGCGGTCGGCCATTGTCATATCTCGGGCAAGCAGATCGGCCGGCATACAATTCACCGCCCGCATGCTAGCGTCCACCCGAATTCTGGGTAGAGCGTTTTTCGAGCGAAGCGGAGACCGGTTCGCGTAAAGAAAACGCGCCAAAACAAGAATCTTGAGCTTCGATTCTGATTCAATCAGAACCGAAGCTTTGGGGGGCCGCAATATGTTGTTGCTTGGCAATGTTCTGGTCGCGGTGGTGGCCATGCTGCACGTCTATTTCCTTGTGCTCGAGATGTTTCTCTGGACCAAGCCGCTCGGGCTGAAGACGTTTCGCAACTCGATCGAGAAGGCAAACGATTCCGCGGTGCTCGCCGCCAATCAGGGGCTGTATAACGGCTTCCTCGCCGCCGGACTGATCTGGGGCCTCATACATGGCAATCCGGCCTTCGCGTTCCAGATCAAGACATTCTTCCTGCTCTGCGTGATCGTCGCCGGTGCCTATGGCGCCGCCACCGTCAGCCGCCGCATTCTTTATGTGCAGGCGGCTCCCGCTGCGTTGGCGCTGATCCAGCTCTGGCTGGCCTAAAGCGCGGGCGCGCTTTTGTTTTCTTGAGCATGATCCGCTCGGAAACCGCTTCACAGTTTTCCGGATCATGCTCAAACGCGACATCGCGCGCAGGGTGCATCGTCTTGCAATGGCCCAGCCGTTCCTCCATCATCCCGTGCAACGGTGACATCCGCCGGCCTGAGCTTGCGGACAAGATCACCGGCAACAGGGAGGTCACGGACATGAGAAGCGTGCAATTGCTCGCTGCGACGGCGCTTGCGATCGCGTTGTCGGTTACATCGGCCACCGCGCAGAAGAAATACGACATCGGCGCGACCGACACCGAGATCAAGATCGGCCAGACCGTGCCGTTCTCCGGCCCCGCATCCGCCTATGCCGGCATCGGCAAGACCCAGGCGGCCTACATGAAGATGATCAACGATCAGGGCGGCATCAACGGCCGCAAGCTGAACCTGATCCAGTATGACGACGCTTATTCGCCGCCGAAAGCGGTCGAGCAGGTGCGCAAGCTTGTCGAGGGCGACGAGGTGCTGTTCACGTTCCAGATCATCGGCACGCCGTCAAATGCCGCCGTGCAGAAATATCTGAATGCCAGGAAGGTGCCGCAGCTGCTCGCCTCCACCGGCGCCTCGCGCTTCTCCGACCCGCAGAACGCGCCGTGGACGATCGCGTTCAACCCGAACTACCAGTCCGAGGGACGCATCTACGCCAAATACATCCTGGCCAATCACCCCAACGCCAAGATCGGCATCTTCTACCAGAACGACGATCTCGGCCGCGACTACATCACCGGCCTGAAGAGCGGACTCGGCGACAAGGCCGCCAGCATGATCGTCGCCGAAGTCTCCTATGAACTGACCGACCCGACCGTGGACTCCCAGATCGTCAAGTTGAAGGCCGCCGGCGTCGACCTGCTCTACGACGCCTCGACGCCGAAATTCGCTGCGCAGGCAATCCGAAAGGTCGCCGATCTCAACTGGAACCCGGTGCACATCCTCGACATCAATGCGAGCCCGGTGTCGGCGACGCTGAAGCCGGCCGGTCTCGACATCTCCAAGGGCATCATCTCGACCAATTACGGCAAGGACCCCGCCGACCCGCAATGGAAGGACGATCCCGGCGTGAAGGCCTATTTCGCCTTCATGGACAAGTATTATCCGGAAGGCGACAAGCTCAACACCGTCAACACCTACGGCTACTCGACGGCCGAGCTCCTGATCCAGGTGCTCAAGCAGTGCGGCGACGACCTCACCCGCGAGAACCTGATGAAGCAGGTGACCAGCCTGAAGAAGTTCGTGCCGAGCCTCGCGCTGCCGGGGATGTCGATCACGACGGGGCCGAACGACTACCGCATCAACAAGCAGATGCAGATGATGAAGTTCAACGGCGAGCGCTGGGAGCTGTTCGGCCCGATCATCGAGGACACCGGACCGGCGGGCTAGCCGCGGTCGGGACGAGACTCCACTCCCTCTCCCCGTCCTTACGGGGAGAGAGTCGGGGTGAGGGGCTGCTTCCGCGCACCGCTGCATTAGCTGCGCCCGCGGAGACTCCCCCTCGCCCGCATCGCATCTTCGATGCGATGCGACCTCTCCCCGCAGGCGGGGCGAGGTAAAGCGGGCCCCAACCTTCGCGCCGCTCCACCCACCTTTTCGCAACGCCCCCTACTTTGGTTGACTGAAATCGCTCACCTTTTCGGCAGCGCTCGTCTTGCGTTGCAATAACGGTTCCTCCAGTATCCCGGCCCAGCGATGGCGACCGCGGGACCTTGAACCCGCGGACAAGATCATCGGCCAACCATCAGTCACGTGAGGGAAACAGCACTATGAGGAACGGGATTTTCCACCTGGTCACGGGAACGGCGCTCGCGATCGCGCTGTCAGCAACGTCGGCCTTTGCGCAGAAGAAGTACGATCCGGGCGCGAGCGACACCGAGATCAAGATCGGCCAGACCGTCCCCTTCTCCGGACCGGCCTCCGCCTATGCCTCGATCGGCAAGACCCAGGCGGCCTACTTCAAGATGATCAACGATCAGGGCGGCATCAACGGCCGCAAGATCAACCTGATCCAGTATGACGACGCGTATTCGCCGCCCAAGGCCGTCGAGCAGGTGCGCAAGCTCGTCGAGAGCGACGAGGTGCTCTTGACCTTCCAGATCGTCGGCACGCCGTCGAACGCCGCCGTGCAGAAGTATCTCAACGCCAAGAAGGTGCCGCAGCTGTTTGCCGCCACCGGCGCTTCGAAGTTCACCGACCCGAAGAACTTCCCCTGGACGCTCGGCTTCAACCCGAACTACTTCGTCGAAGGCCGCATCTACGGCCAGTACATCCTGAAGGAGCACCCCAACGCCAAGATCGGCGTGCTCTATCAGAACGACGACCTCGGCAAGGATTATCTGAACGGCATCAAGGCCGGCCTCGGCGACAAGGCCGCCAAGATGATCGTGGCCGAAGCCTCCTACGAGGTCTCCGACCCGACCATCGATTCCCAGGTGATCAAGATCAAGGACGCCGGCGCCGACCTGTTCTTCTCGGCCTCGACGCCGAAGCAGGCGGCGCAGGCGATCAAGAAGATCGCCGAGCTCGGCTGGCACCCGGTCCACATCGTCGACATCAACGCGACATCGGTCGGCGCCGTGCTGCAGCCGGCGGGCCTGGAAGCCTCCAAGGGCCTGATCAGCACCAATTACGGCAAGGATCCGGCCGATCCGCAGTGGAAGGACGATCCGGGCATGAAGCGCTATTTCGACTTCATGACCAAGTACTATCCCGACGGCGACAAGAACTCGAACTTCAACACCTATGGCTACTCGACCGCCCAGTTGATGGTGCATGTGCTGAAGCAGTGCGGCGACGACCTGACCCGCGACAACGTACTGAAGCAGGCGACCAACCTGAAGAATGTCGAGCTCGACATGGCGCTGCCCGGCATCAAGGGCAACACCGCGCCGAACGACTATCGCGTCAACAAGCAGCTGCAGATGATGCGCTTCAACGGCGAGCGCTGGGAGCTGTTCGGCCCGATCCTCGAGGACGCCGGCCCGGCCGGCTAGCCGGTTCGCGCAGGTTTGAAATGCAATCGGCGGCCTCCAGGCCGCCGATTTGTTTGCGGGGATGTCCTATCACCGTCACCCTGGGGAGCGCGAGGCGCGTCTCGAAGGGTCGACGGCCACCAGCGGGGCCGTGCATGCTTCGAGGCTCGCTCCGCTCGCACCTCAGCATGACGGGGATGGAGATCGCCGCGACCCATCGATTTTTACGCGCCTACTTCGGAATCTCGCCGAAATTCTTCCCCACCGGCAGCACGGCATGGCGGATCAGGCGGGAATCGTCCACCGCGGCCTGGCGGTGCTTCACCGCCTCGCGATAGACCGGATCGCGGATCATCTCGACGAAGGCGGCGACGCTTGGATATTCCGCGATGAAGCAGTGATCCCAGCGCTCCTCCTGCGGTCCGATCAGCATCAGCTCGAAGCGGCCTTGCCAGACGATGCGGCCGCCGAGCCGTTCGAACGCCGGCCCGCTCTCGCGGCCATACGCCGCATAAGCCTCCGCGCCGGTGGCCTTGCGGCCGTCGGGATAGGCGGCCCATTCGCGCAGGCGCACCAGGTTGAGCATGTGGATCGGGCCCGGCCGGTTGTTGTCCCGGAACTGCGCGAAAACGTCCTTGGTCGGATCGATATGGCCCATGCGGTGCTCCTTCGTTTCTTGTTCCCTAGCGCGATCGCTCTATCGCGCTCTTCCATCCTGTTTGAGCATGATCTCCGCGCAAACGCTCCGCGTTTGTCGCGAGGGAAAACCGGTGCCCACTTTTCCTGATCATGCTCCTTATGTAGCACGCGCTGCCTCACCTCCTAATGCCCCGTTAAGCTTTGCGTAACCGCCCCTTAAACCGGGAACGCTAGCGTGCGTCCCTGTCAGGGTGTGAGCGTTGCGGATGCCGTGGGGACGGAAAAAAGGCGGTGCGCGCAAGGAGCCGCTGTTCGGGCTTCCGGCCGCGCTTGCCGACCTTCGGCTGTCGCCGTCCGATCGCATTCCCGGAGGCGGCGACGACAAGCCCGCCAAATCCAAACCCAAGAGCAGCGACAAGAGCAGCGATTCCGGTAGCGAGAAACCGCGCCCGTCGCGCAGCGGCAGCAAGCGGCGCAGCAAGTCGCGCGGCTTTGGCATCGGCCGCCTGTTCTATTGGACCGCGGTGCTCGGCCTGTGGGCCGGCATTGCGGTGATCGGTGTCGTGGTGTGGGTCGGCGCGCATCTGCCGCCGATCCAGTCGCTGGAGATTCCCAAGCGTCCGCCGACGATCCAGATCGTCGGCATCGACGGCAGCGTGCTGGCGCAGCGCGGCGAAATGGCCGGCGCCAACATCGCGTTGAAGGATCTGCCGCCCTATCTGCCGAAGGCCTTCATCGCGATCGAGGACCGCCGCTTCTATTCGCATTACGGCGTCGACCCGGTCGGCATCCTGCGCGCGGCGGTGACCAACCTCCTGCACCGCGGCGTCTCGCAGGGCGGCTCGACGCTGACCCAGCAGCTCGCCAAGAACCTGTTCCTGACCCAGGAGCGCACCATGCAGCGCAAGCTGCAGGAGGCCGAGCTCGCGCTCTGGCTGGAGCGCAAGCATTCCAAGAACGAGATCCTCGAGCTCTACCTCAACCGGGTCTATTTCGGTTCCGGCGCCTATGGCGTCGAGGCCGCCGCGCAGCGCTATTTCGGCAAGTCGGCGAAGAACGTGACGCTGCCGGAAGCCGCGATGCTGGCCGGCCTCGTCAAGTCGCCGTCGCGGCTGGCACCAAATCGCAACCCTGAAGGCGCCGAGCAGCGCGCGCAGGTCGTGCTGGCGGCGATGGCCGATGCCAAGTTCATCACCGAGGCGCAGGCCAAGGCCTCGATCGGTCAGCCCTCGATTGCGGTGAAGCCGGCCGGCGCCGGCACCGTGAACTATGTCGCCGACTGGATCGGCGAAGTGCTCGACGATTTGGTCGGCCAGATCGACCAGGACATCGTGGTGCAGACCACGATCGATCCGAAGCTGCAGAATGTCGCCGAAGCCGCCATCATCGATGAGCTCGCCGCCAAAAGCGTGAAGTTCAATGTCAGCCAGGGCGCGCTGGTGGCGATGACACCGGACGGCGCGGTGCGCGCCATGGTCGGCGGCCGGAACTACTCGGAGAGCCAGTACAATCGCGCGGTCACCGCGAAGCGGCAGCCGGGCTCGGCGTTCAAGCCGTTCGTCTATCTCACCGCGGTCGAAGCAGGACTGACACCGGACACCATCCGCACCGACGCGCCGCTCGACATCAAGGGCTGGAAGCCGGAGAACTACACCCACGAATATTTCGGCTCGGTGACATTGACCCAGGCGCTGGCAATGTCGCTGAACACGGTCGCGGTGCGGCTCGGCGTCGAGGTCGGCGCCAAGAATGTGGTGCGCACCGCGCACCGGCTCGGCATCTCCTCCAAGCTCGAGCCCAACGTCTCGATCGCGCTCGGCACCTCGGAAGTCTCGGTGATCGAGCTGGTCGGCGCCTATGCGCCGTTCGCCAATGGCGGCTACGTGGTGTCGCCGCATGTGGTGACCAAGATCAAGACCAGTTCGGGCAAGCTGCTCTATGACCGTCCGACCGATCCGCCCAACCAGGTGATCGAGCCGCGCTACGATTCGATGATGAACAGCATGATGCGCGAGACGCTGATCTCGGGCACCGCGCGCAAGGCGGAGATCCCGGGCTGGACAGCCGCCGGCAAGACCGGCACCAGCCAGGATTATCGCGACGCCTGGTTCATCGGCTACACCGCCAAGCTCGTCACCGGCGTCTGGCTCGGCAATGACGACAATTCACCGACCAAGAAGGCGACCGGCGGCGGCTTGCCGGTCGAAGTGTGGACCCGCTTCATGAAGGCGGCGCATCAGGGCGTGCCGGTCGCGGCGATCCCGAACTCGCAAGGCAGCTGGGGGCCGGCGAACCTGATGCAGATCTCGTCACAGGTCACCGCGCCGTCAGCGCCGGCGGGACCGATGCAGATTCAGCCACCGATGCAGGCATCGCAACCGCCCGCGCCGGTACCATCCAGCGGTTACTATCGCCCGCCACCGCCGACGCCGGCCCGCGCCTCGGCGCCACCCAACCCGAACGCGCGGCCCGAGGCTGCGGCTGGACTGGACGGCTGGCTGGCGGATCGGTTGTTTCGGTAGAAGTCGGTAGGCGGACAGATCGCGTTGCTCCGTAGCCCTGATGAAGCGAAGCGTAATCCGGGACCAGTCACGCCATCGATGAAAGCTGCCCCGGATTACGCTTACGCTCCATCCGGGCTACGCACTCAAGCCGTCATCCCCCGCGAAGGCAGGGGATTCAGTACGCCTCAGCCCCTGGATTGAAGACAAACGCCTCTGGAATACTGCATCGCCCGCTTTCGCGGGCGATGACAGCAACGTTCGGGGCGAACAGCGCGCCCTACTCCTGGATCCCGTAGCGGTGCAGGTCGTTGCCGTAGGTGTCGAGCCAGTTCTTGGCGCGCGTTACCGACGCGCAGACCTTGTCGACCACCCGCCAGAACCGCGCTGAGTGGTTCATCTCGACGAGATGGGCGACCTCATGCGCGGCGAGGTAATCGAGCACGAAGGGCGGCGCCAGGATCAGCCGCCATGAGAACGACAGCGAACCCGCCGAAGTACACGAGCCCCAGCGGCTGGACTGATCGCGGATCGAGATCCGGCGTACCCGCACGCCGAGTTCCGCGGCGTGAAGCTGCGCCGCCTTCTGCAGGTCCTTGCGCGCCTCGCGCTTGAGGAAGTCGTGCACGCGGCGATCCATGTACTCGACGCCGCCGGCGACGCAAATGATCCTCTCGCCGCTGTCGCGCGTCTCGGTCCACACCGTGCCGCGCTCGCCCGAGCGGTGCACCAGGCGATGCGGCACGCCGCGCAACGGCACCACGGTGCCGGGCTGGAACGGCGCGGCCTTCGGCAAGCGGCCAAGACGGGCGGCGATCCAGCCGCCATGGAGATTGGCGAACTCCTTGGCTTCCGGAATCGTGCCGCGCGGCGGCATCGTCAGGATCGCTTCACGATCGGTTGGATGTATCCTGAGTGTGTAGCGGCGCGCGCGCCTATGCCGGCGCAACCTGACGGTGAAGAACTGGGAGCCGTGTCTGACCAATACGGTCGCGGGTTCGGCAGGCCGCCGATAGAGGAGCGCGCGAGTAGCCATTTCTGAGAGTCCGGGGAGCAGGAGTTCGCCCGAACTTTGCCATATCCGCCGCCAGGGAAAGCGCTCGGCGCAAAAACAAATCATTTGCCCAATATACAGGGGCTGGACGTTAATTGACCTCTACAGGCAGGGGCTGGAACCGGAATTTTTCCGATGAATCAAGATTACGAAAAAGGCCCAAAGAATGAAATTACATTCACCCTTTTGGCCTTGCCCGATTTGGGATTCTTTTAGTTAAATCAGCGACTTGCGCGACCGCGAAAATCGCGGCCGGGGCGATACCTATTCGGCGGCGGCGACCAGCGAAAGCCGCGTATTGGCCGCCGAAACCATGAAATCGGAGATCCGCGGCACGATTTCGGAGCGGAAACGCGAGCCGTTGAACACGCCATAGTGCCCAACGCCCTTTTGCACGTAATGCACGCGGCGATGGTTCGGGATCGCGGTGCAGAGCGCGTGCGTCGCCTCGGTTTGGCCAAGACCTGAGATGTCGTCCTTCTCGCCTTCGACCGTCATCAGCGCGACGCGGCGGATCTTCGACGGATCAACCGGCTTGCCGCGATGGGTCATCTCGCCCTTCGGCAGCGCGTGCTTGACGAAGACGAGGTCGACGGTCTGGAGGTAATATTCGGCGGTGAGATCCATCACCGCGAGATACTCGTCATAGAATTCGCGGTGCTTGTCGACGAGATCGCCGTCACCCTTGACCAGATTGGCGAACAGCGCCTTGTGCGCGTCCATGTGCCGGTCGAGGTTCATGCTGATGAAGCCATTGAGCTGCAGGAAGCCCGGATAGACGTCACGCATCACGCCCGGATGCGGGAACGGCACCTTGGTGATGACATTGTTGCGGAACCACTCGATGCCGCGCTCTTCCGCGAGGTTGTTGACCGCGGTCGGATTGCGCCTGGTGTCGATCGGCCCGCCCATCAGCGTCATCGACAGCGGCACGAACGGATCGTTGTTGGCTTCCATCACCGAAACCGCTGCCACGACAGGCACGGAAGGCTGGCACACCGCGATGACATGCATGTTGCCGCCGAGAGCGTGCAGCATCTCGATCAGGTAGTCGACATAGTCCTCGAGATCGAACCGGCCGGCCGCGAGCGGCACCATGCGCGCGTCGGCCCAGTCGGTGATGTAGACCTCATGCGTCGGCAGGAACGCCTCGACTGTGCCGCGGAGCAGCGTCGCATAGTGACCCGACATCGGCGCCACGATCAGCACGCGCGGCTGCGGCGAGCGCAGCGGGCGCGTCAGCTTGCGATCGAAATGCAGCAGGCGGCAGAACGGCTTTTCCCAGATCGAACGGACCTCGACCGGAGTGCGGATGCCGTTGACCTCGGTCGTCGGCAGGTTCCATTCCGGCTTGCCGTAGCGGCGCGTGGTGCGCTCGAACAGCTCACAACCGGCGGCGATCGACTTGCCGAACTCGGTGTGGGTCCACGGATTGAGCGGGTTCTGAAACAGGATCTTGGTGGCGTCAGTTACCGCGCGCACCGGATTGAGCGACGCATGCGCCATCTCGTACATCCAGTACAACGGCGTCGTGAGTGCCGGGCTGCCTTCCGCCGCTAGTGGCGGGGCACCGCCAAATTCACCGATGGGCATAGTATTTTCAGACCCCTGTTTTGCGCCGCAGCATACTGACCAATGCGTAACAATGCGTCAATGCGCCGCGAGCCGAATCTGGGGGCGATATCGGGCTAAAAGGCCGAGAATCCACGAGAAAGTGACATTTATTCACCACCGCCGAGCAGCGACCCGTTGCGCTTGGCGCTCTGCAAAAGGGCAAGGAAGATCGCAAAAGAGGCAGCGAACAGGAACGCGTTGATGACCAGCGCCCACGCCATCAGGTCGGCGCGGAAGACGTGATCGATCAGAAGCGAGCGCATGCCTTCGAACACATAGGTCGGCGGCAGCGTCCAGGCGACAGCTTGCAGCCAGGCCGGCAGCACCTCGACCGGATAGTAGATGCAGGCGAGCGGCATCACCGCGAACATCAGCGTCCAGACGATGCTTTCCGCCCCTAACCCGTTGCGCAGCACGAGGCCCGAGGCGAACACGCCGACCGACCAGCTCGTGAAGATCAGATTGCAGAAGAACGCGATCAGCGGCAGCCCGATGGCGTAGAAGTTGAAGCCGAAAAAGAACAGCGCCAGCAGCGTCATCGGGATCACGCCGATGGCGAGCCGGATCAAGCTCATGATCATCAGCGAGAGCAGGAATTCGATCGGCTTCAGCGGGCTCATCATCAGGTTGCCGAGGTTGCGTGCCCACATCTCCTCCAGGAACGAGATCGAGAAGCCGAGCTGCCCCCGGAACAGGATGTCCCACAGGATCACGGCACCGATCAGCGTGCCGCCCGCCTTGGCGAAGAAGCCGGATGCCTGCGAGATGTAATTCTGCAGGAAGCCCCAGGTGATGATCTGCAGTGCCGGCCAGTAGACCAGCTCCAAAAGCCGCGGCCATGACGACATCAGAAGATACCAATAGCGCAGCACCATCGCGTTGATGCGTTGCAGTGAAATGGTGTGCTGGTGCTGGCTGACGAGTTCACTCATGGTGTGCCCTCAGGCGCGCCCTCCCGCACCCGGCCGCGCGCCACGTCGAGAAACACCTCTTCCAGCGTCTCGCGGTTGTAGCGCGCCATGATCCGCTCGGGGCTGTCGTCGTCCTCGATCTTGCCGCGCTTCATGATGATGACGCGGTCGCAGAGGCGCTCGACCTCCAGCATGTTGTGTGACGCCAGCAGGATGGTCGCGTTATGGGTCTTGCGATAGGTCTCGAGATGCTGCCGCACCCAGTCGGCGGTATCCGGGTCGAGCGAGGCGGTCGGCTCGTCGAGCAGCAAGAGGTCCGGTTCGTTGATCAGCGCCTTCGCCAGCGCGACGCGGGTCTTCTGCCCGGCAGAGAGCTTGCCGTTGGAGCGGTCGAGGAATTCCTTGAGATCGAGATCGTCGGCGAGCTGGTCGATCCGCTCACGCAAACGCTGCACGGCATAAAGGCGCCCGAAAATGGTCAGGTTCTGCCGCACCGTGAGCCGCATCGGCATGTCGACGTAGGGGCTTTCGAAGTTCATCCGGCCGAGCACGTCGTAGCGCTGCTCGGGGATTCGTGCACCGAGCACCTCGACGCTGCCCGAGGTCGGCAGCACCAGGCCCATGATCATCGCGATCGTCGTGGTCTTGCCGGCGCCGTTGCCGCCGAGCAGGCCGGTGATGCTGCCGCGCGCGATGCGGAACGAGATATCGTCGACCGCGCGAGTGGTCTTGTAGACCTTGACCAGATGCGCGACGTCGATCGCGGCCGACTCGCCTTGTTCAGCCGCCGGAGCTTGCCTCTGACCTGTCCCGACCTGTTGCATATGGCCGTCATTGAGCCATTGCGACAATAAGCGCAAGGCTCGGCGGTAATTAAAGGCTTGGCGGTAATTAAAGGCTTGCCCTGCATCGGTGCGCTAAGTCGCGAATTTGTGCGCCGCCCACGGCACAGCTAAGGTCCCGGGATGACCGACGTCGCTTCCGATTTCCGCCAACCCCGCCGCTACGTCCGCCTGGATACGATCCTGCGGCTGCGCTGGCTCGCCGCGCTCGGCCAGCTCGTCGCCATCTTCATCGTGGCGCAGGGACTGGAATTCGACGTTCCGATCGTCCCCTGCGTCACCATCGTGACGTTCTCGGCGCTGCTCAATCTGGCGCTGCAGATCGCCTTCAACCCGATGCAGCGGCTGGAGCCGGCCTATGCCGCGGCCCTGCTTGCGTTCAACATCGTCGAGCTCGGCGGGCTCTTGTACTTCACCGGCGGGCTGCAGAACCCGTTCTCGTTCCTGTTCCTGGCGCCGGTCCTGATCTCGGCCACCGTGCTGCCGATCCGGCTGACGATCGCGCTCGGCTGCCTTGCGGTCGCCTGCGCCTCGGCGCTGTTCTTCTACCATCTGCCGCTGCCTTGGGACGCCGACGATCCCTTGGTGCTGCCGCCGATCTATTTGATCGGCGTCTGGCTTTCGATCCTGCTCGCGATCGGTGTCACCAGTCTTTACGCATTCCAGGTCACGGAGGAAGCGCGCCAGCTCTCCGATGCGCTGGCCGCGACCGAACTGGTACTGACACGCGAACAGCACCTGACTCAGCTCGACGGCCTCGCCGCCGCCGCCGCGCATGAGCTCGGAACGCCGCTGTCGACGATCTTCCTGATCTCGCGCGAGCTCGAGAAGACGGTGCATGACGCGGCGATCGCCGGCGACCTCAAGACCCTGCGTGAGCAGGCGCAGCGCTGCCGCGACATCCTGAGCAAGATCGCGCAATTGTCATCGAGCGGTGCGCCGTTCGACACCATGAAGCTGTCGACCTTGATCGAGGAGGCGGTGGCGCCGCATCGCGATTTCGGCATCAACATCAAGGTGCGGCTTGCTGTCGCAGCAACGCCTGAACCGGTCGCCGCGCGCAATCCGGCGATCCTCTATGGCGTCGGAAACATTCTCGAAAATGCGGTCGATTTCGCGCACCAGACCGTCGAGGTGAACGCGTGGTGGAACGCCGAGACCGTTGAAGTCGTCGTCTCCGACGACGGTCCGGGCATCGCGCCCGACATGCTGAAGCGGATCGGCGAGCCGTATCTGTCGCGTCGCCGAGGTGCGGATGAGGCCCAAAACCCACGTGGGGGCCTCGGTCTGGGCGTTTTCATCGCAAGGACGCTGCTGGAACGCACTGGCGCCAAGGTGTCGTTTACCAATCGCACCTTTCCCGATCACGGCGCCGTGGTGCAGATCGTCTGGCCGCGCGAGCGCTTCGAGGAATCCGCGCCGGGCAACGAAACCGAGTCCTAAGAACGATTCTTAATCGCAACTCTGGCATTACGGATGCATTGCTCTTTCCAGACAAGCACGCGACTTTCGGCTGCCTTGGCAGCGCCGCAGTAGGACCCCATATATTAGGGGTCTGCCACAGGGAAAAATGGATCGTGAACGCCATCACTGAACTGAATGACCATGCCGACCGCTCGCTCCTCATCGTCGAGGACGACAAGCCGTTCCTGGAACGCCTGTCGCGCGCGATGGAGACGCGGGGTTTCGCGGTGAAGTCATGCGACACGGTATCTGATGGTCTCGCCGAGATCGGCCGCGCCGCGCCCGCTTTCGCAGTCGTCGATCTTCGCCTCGGCGACGGCAACGGCCTCGACGTCGTTTCGGCGTTGAAGCGCAAGCGCCCCGAGGCGCGCGCGATCGTGCTGACCGGCTACGGCAACATCGCCACCGCCGTCACCGCGGTGAAGATGGGCGCCGTCGATTATCTCTCGAAGCCCGCCGACGCCGATGACGTCGTCGCCGCGCTGCTCGCGACCGGCACCGAGAAGTCCGAGCTGCCGGCCAATCCGATGTCGGCGGACCGCGTGCGCTGGGAGCACATCCAGCGCATCTACGAGATGTGCAACCGCAACGTCTCGGAGACCGCGCGCCGCCTCAACATGCACCGCCGCACCTTGCAGCGCATCCTCGCCAAGCGCGCCCCGCGGTAAGCGATACTTCATTTGCTTTCGCGATGGCCGGGCTCCTCCCGGCCATTTGCTTTTGTAGGGTGGGCAGCTACATAGGATGGGTGAAGCGAAGCGAACCCACCAACTTCACGCCGCGGCGACAAGTGATGGGTTTGGCTTCGCTCTACCCATCCTACGCCTCTATGTCCGTCACCCCGAGGAGCGCGCCCTTGCGCGCGTCTCGAAGGGTCGACGGTCACCAGCCGGGCCGATTCATCCTTCGAGGCTCGCTGCGCTCGCGCCTCCGGCGACAAAGGCGAGGCCTTTGCGCGGGGATGACGGGGCAGCAATGTTCTTCGCTAAAACTCGTGCCCCTGCGGATCGACCAGGCGGTTGATGCGCTGCGCCGCGGCCATGGCAAAGCGCACCGTCATCGCCTTGCGGGTTGCCGCCGGCAGGCGATGCTCCGGCGCCTCGCAATGCAGATGCGCGCCATAGGCGTCGGCGATGATCAAACCGGTGTCGACGGGAAAGATCTCGCACGGCAGATCCTGCGTGAAGGCGAAGAACAGCCGGTCGCAATGCATCCGGTAGTCCTGCCATTTCTGGTCGGCGCGCAGATCCTCGACCGATGACTTGATCTCAACGATCCAGATCTCGCCGCGCTCGTTCAGCGCGACCAGATCGGCTCTTCGGCCGGACGGCAGCGGCAATTCGCTGATGCAGGAAAATCCCAGCGATCTCAGAAGCCTCGTCGTGCCGCGCGCGATCGCAAGCGCGGTCTCCGACTGGCGTCGGTCGGACGCGGGCACAAGCGCGATCTGGCGGGCGGATGAGTCCATTGCGCGAAGATTAGCCGATTCCACGAGAGCATGATCCGGAAAAGTGAAAGCCGGCTTTCCACGAAGATCATGCCCAACCGATAGAGCGCGGCAGCGTCAGGCCGGCGCGGAGCGTCGTCCGGCTCTGTTACGGGACGGCGCTCCGCAGGAACCCGTCGCCGCTTCACCGCTTATCCTCCCGGCCGCCGCCACGGGTGGGACTGGAGAGGATTGCCTGGTGATCGACGACCTCTGGTACAAGAACGGAGTGATCTACTGCCTGTCGGTTGGCACCTACATGGATGCCAACGGCGATGGCATCGGTGATTTCAGCGGTCTGCTCCGGCGCCTGGACTATTTGCACGGGCTCGGCATCACCGCGATCTGGCTGATGCCGTTTCAGCCTTCGCCCAACAGGGACGACGGCTACGACATCTCGGATTATTACGACGTCGATCCGCGCTACGGCACGCTGGGCGATTTCGTTGAATTTACCCATGGCTGCCAGCAGCGCGGCATCCGCGTCATCATCGACCTCGTCGTCAATCACACCTCGGATCAGCACGACTGGTTTCGATCGGCGCGCAGCTCGAAGGACTCGCCGTACCGCGATTGGTATGTCTGGTCGGACAGGAAGCCCGCCAATGCCAACACCGGCATGGTGTTTCCCGGCGTTCAGAAATCGACCTGGACGCGCGACAAGCAAGCCGGCGCCTGGTACTTTCATCGCTTCTACGATTTCCAGCCGGACCTCAACACATCGAACCCGCATGTGCAGGCCGAGATCCTCAAGATCATGGGGTTCTGGATTCAGCTCGGCGTCTCGGGCTTCCGCATGGACGCCGTGCCCTTCGTGATCGCGACCAAGGGCGCCTCCAGGCGCAAGCCGGTCGAGCAGTACGACATGCTGCGATCGTTTCGGGAATTCCTGCAATGGCGCCAGGGCAACGCGATCATCCTCGCTGAAGCCAACGTATTGCCCGAGACGGACATGGAATATTTCGGGCGTGACGGCGACCGGATGCACATGATGTTCAACTTCCATGTCAATCAGCATCTGTTCTACGCGCTGGCGTCGGCGGATACGAAGCCGTTGGCGAAGGCACTGACGGCGACCAAGCCACGGCCCGCGACCGCACAATGGGGCTTGTTCCTGCGCAATCATGATGAACTCGACCTCGGCCGCCTGTCGAAGCCGCAGCGCGAGACGGTGTTCGAGGCATTCGGTGCCGACAAGAGCATGCAGCTCTACGACCGGGGCATCCGGCGACGGCTTGCGCCCATGCTGGGCGGCGACCGCCGACGCATCGAGCTCGCTTACAGCGTGATGTGCACGCTTCCCGGCACGCCCGTGATCCGCTACGGCGATGAGCTCGGCATGGGCGACAATCTCGACCTGCCCGAACGCGGTTGCGCGCGCACACCGATGCAATGGTCGACCGAGCCACACGCCGGCTTCACCGAGAGCGATCGGCCATGTGTGCCCGTCATCGACAATGGACCGTATGGCTATGAGCACGTCAACGCGGCCAAGCAACGGCGCGACCCCAATTCGATGCTGAACTGGACCGAGCGCATCGTCCGTATGCGCAAGGAAGTCCCCGAGGTCGGCTGGGGAGATTTCAAGGTTATCGCAAGCCGAAACCCCGCCATCCTGATCATCCGGTACGACTGGCGTAACAACTCGGTGCTGTTCGTGCACAATTTCGCGGAAAAGCCGCTCGAGATATCGTTCAACGTCGGTCTGCCCGACGATGCCGGCAAACTCCTCGTCAATCTCCTGACCGAGGACCACAGCCGCGCCGACGAGGCCGGTCGCCACAAGCTTCTGATCGAGGCCTACGGCTATCGCTGGTATCGGGTCGGTGGGCTCGACTATCTGCTCAAGCGCAGCGACATCGATACCATGGAGCCCCGCACCCGGCGTCAATCGTCCTGATGCGGCCCAAGGATCACGCCCTCATTGGGGCGCAGATCGAGCACGCCTTCGACCTTCTCGCCCTGCCGGTCCATCAAGGTCGACAGCAGGACCTCATTGCTGAAGCCGATCGCGCTCGAGGAGACCGACGCGGCGGCCGCGCCGAAGTTCAGCGCGATCACGGCCACGCCCTCAGTGCTGCGCCGCCGGTAGAGCAACACATCACCGTGCGCCGCCACCGGCTCATAGCTGCCATGGACGAGCTGCGGCAGCCTTCGCCGCAGCGCGATCAGCGCCTTGTAGAGATTGAGGATCGACGTCCTCTCGGCTTCGAGACTTGCGACATTGTCGCTGGCAAAATCCTGCGCCAGCGGCAGCCACGGCGGAGCCGTCGAGAAGCCGGCATGGCGCTCGGCGCTCCATTGCATCGGAGTGCGGCAGCCGTCACGGCCGATGCCGATATCCGGCACGTTCTTCTCGAAGGGATCGCGCACCTGATCCGGCGCAATCGCAACCTGGCGCATGCCGATCTCGTCGCCGTAATAGAGCGTCGGCGTGCCGCGCAGCGTCAGCAGCAGCATCGCGGCGACCGGCGCCTGCGCCGGCCCCACCCGGCTCGCCACCCGCGGCCGATCGTGGTTGCCGAGCACCCAGTTCGGCCATGCCCCCGGCGGCAGCGCCTTTTCGTAGTCGGCGATGATCATCTCGACCGATCGCGCGCTCCACAAGGTCGACAGCAGCGCAAAATTGAACGGCATCTGCGCGCCGCGTAGATCGTTGCCGTAATAGGCGACCAGCCGATGCAGCGGCAGATAAATCTCGCCGATCAGCACGCGGTTGTCGAATTCCTCGGTGACGCTGCGCATCTCGGTGATGACGGTGTGCACCTCGAGCTGATCGGTCGAATATTGCGTCAGCAGCTTTTCGTGCGGCGGCCGGCCCGCGCGATAGTGCGGGTTTGTCGGGTTATCGCGGAAGTCGGCATCCTTGATCAGGTGCCAGATCACGTCGACGCGAAAACCGTCGACACCCTTGCGCAGCCAGAAGCGCATCACGTCGTAGATCGCGTCCCTGACCTCGCGATTGCGCCAGTTGAGATCGGGCTGCTGCGCGAGGAAGGCGTGATAATAGTATTGGCCTGAGGCCTCGTCATACGCCCAGGCGCTGCCGCCGAACTCGGACAGCCAGTTGTTGGGCGGGCCGCCGTCCGGCGCCGGATCGCGCCAGATGTACCAGTCGCGCTTAGGGTTATCGCGCGAGCTCTTCGCCTCGATGAACCATTGGTGCTGGTCGGATGTGTGGTTCGGCACCAGATCGAGGATCAGCTTGAGGCCGGAATCGTGCGCGGCCGCGACAAGCGCGTCGAAATCCTCCATCGTCCCGAACAGCGGGTCGATGCCGGTGTAATCGGAGATATCGTAACCGAAATCGGCCATCGGCGACGGGAAGATCGGCGACAGCCAGACCGCGTCGACGCCAAGCCGCGTCAGATAGGGCAGCCGCGTGATGATCCCCTTGAGATCGCCGACGCCGTCACCGTCGCTATCCGCGAACGAGCGCGGATAGACCTGATAGAAAATGCCGCGCCGCCACCAGTCCCTGCTGTCCTGATCCATCCCGTCCCCCCAAGCTCGCAGCCCGGCCCAGGCCGCTCCGCGCCCGGAGTGGCCGATCGGCTCAGGGATGACGCACAATTCGGGACGGAAAGATGGCCGGATTCGGCCGCTGTAGCCCGTTCAATGCCGGGCCATCGCCAGCTGATAGATGGTGATCAGCACCTCGAACAGGATCAGGAAGACGATGATCAGCTCCAGCCGCAGCGAGCGGCTGGTGTCGATGATGTCGGTCAGCACCTGCGCGGTTTCGGCGACGACTGCGAGCTTGCGGTTCAGCGACTCCGCACGCTCCTTCAATTCATACTCGTCCTCGAGCCTGGCGTAGAGGCGCTCGAGCTGCGGCTTGTCCCAGAGGATATCGGGCTTCTCCGACACTTCCACCGGCCCGGCCACGCGATGCCGCACCAGCAGCGCGTTGCCGATGTGCTTGAGGATCGCAACGCGGCCGCGATGGACGCGGCCGCCCTTGGCGAGCTCACGCGCAAGCGGCTCGGTCGTGTCGAAGACTGCCCGGACCTCGCGCTCGTGCCGCGCCAGCACCACGCTTTTCGCCAACGCCTCGCCGACCAGGATCAGCCGCTCCGGCGAGAGGCCCTGCAGATAGATCGGGCCGCCCGGCGGAATCTGATCCTCCTTCTCGGCGGCGAGCTCGATGATTGCGATCTCCTCCTCGCGCCGCGTGAACAGGCCGGTCATGCGCGACTGCAGGCTGCGCAGGAATTCATCCTCCTCCAGCGCATTGAGGCCGATCAGCACGACGACGCCGTAGCGGAACAGGATCGCCACGCCGTTTTCATTGACGCGAAACGCCAGCGGCGTCGTGGCCAGCACGTCGCCGCGCTCGAGACCGGACGTGTTGATGCGGTCTGCGACGAAGAAGGCGCGCGCGGTGGTCCGGGGTCCGCCGAGCGGTGATTTGGAAGCCTGGGTCATGAAGTTCCGGACTGCGATGACTTGAATCATGATCGAGAGCAGCCGCGTACCGGCCCGCTCACGAACTTCTTCTGCTGGAGGTGACCTTATCACGGTCCGTTTTGGGATCACACGCCGGGGCAGCCGCATTTCCAGCGCGTGTTGACGACGTTTCCCGGAAGCCTATGGTGCCCCCATGAACGAGACAACCGACACCAAACCGAAGGCCGGCGCGATCATCGTGCCGGTGACGCTGTTCGAGCAGAACTGCACCATCATCTGGCACGAGCCCACCAAGAAGGCCGTGGTGATCGACCCGGGCGGCGACGTGCCGAAGATCCAGGCCGCGATCAAGCAGACCGGCGTGACGGTCGAGAAGATCTGGCTGACCCACGGTCATATCGACCATGTCGGCGGCGCCGCCGAACTGCGCGACGCGCTGCAGGTCAAGATCGAGGGCCCGCATATCGCCGACAAATATCTGCTCGACAATGTCGTCTCGAGCGGCGCGCGCTTCGGCATGACCGGGGTGCGCAATTTCGGGCCTGACCGCTGGCTCGATGAGGGCGATCAGGTCTCGATTGGCGATCTCACCTTCGACATCCTGCACTGCCCCGGCCACTCACCGGGCAGCGTGGTGTTCTTCAACAAGGAGCTGCGCTTCGCCCATGTCGGCGACGTGCTGTTCGCCGGCTCGGTCGGACGCACCGATTTGCCCGGCGGCAGCCATCCGACCCTGATCCAGTCGATCAAGGACAAGCTGCTGCCGCTCGGCGACGACGTCGGCTTCATCTGCGGCCACGGCGCCGGATCGAGCATCGGCCAAGAGCGGATGACGAATCCGTTCCTGACCGGCGAGATGTAGCTACTTCATCAGCCCCGCGGCGGTGAGCGCCCGCGTGATGACGCCGCCGACATCGACACCCTTGCTCCGTCGCTTGCGCGGCCGATCGCTCTTGCGGCCGGATGCCACCTCCGGCTCGGCCGCGGGCACCGGTACCGTCATCGAGACCGTGTCAGCGCGCTCGCGCGGAATTCCGGTCGGCGCGATATGCGGCTGACGGACCTTGTCGGTCAGGCCGAAGAAGCTCGCGATGTGATAGGAGGAGGAGATCCCGGCCTCGATCAGGAACGCGCCCTCCACGCCATAGCGCTCGTCATTGTCGGCAAGCCCGAGCGGCGTGCCATGCGCCATGTCGGCGATGGTGTAGGACTCGACCAGCGTTTCGCCGTCGGCGTTCCACCACACCTCGCGCGGATGGCCGTCGACATCCGCCTTCGACATCGCGGCAAGCGGCAGGCCGTGCACGTCGAGCCACTGCCGCACGATTGCATCGGCATTGCCGGGATGCACGGTGCGGTCGGCACTGCCGTGCCACACCGAAATCTTCGGCCAGGCGCCGCCATGCGTCGACGCGTTGCGCACCAGACCGCCGAGCTCGGGCGCGGAGAGCGCGCTGCCATGCATCATCGCGTGCAGCGCTTCGCGCAGATCGGTGGCGACGCCGAACGGCAGGCCGGCGATGATGGCGCCGGCCGCGAACACATCCGGATAGGTCGCGAGCATGACCGAGGCCATCGCGCCGCCGGCGGACAGACCCGTCACATAGATGCGGCGCGGGTCGATCTCATGCGTGCCGACCAGATGCGCGATCATCTGCCTGATCGACGCGGCCTCGCCCTGCCCGCGCGCGATGTCTTGCGGGTTGAACCAGTTGAAGCAGGTGTTGCCGTTGTTTAACGCCTGCTGCTCCGGCATCAGCAGTGCGAAGCCGTAATGCGCCGCAAGCGCCGACCAGCCGGCGCCGAGATCGTAGGACGCTGCAGTCTGGCCGCAGCCATGCAGCACCACGACGAGCGCGGGTGACCGCGCCAGCTGCGCGGGCACGAACGAGAACATCTTCAGATCGCCGGGGTTGACGCCGAATTCGGTCGTCTCGACGAGCGGCGTCGGCACGGCCGGCGCGAGTGCGCCAAGGCCGCTGAACGCGTTCATCTTCGGCAGATGACGCAGAAATTCGACGTTGTTGATCAGGGACAACAGCAACTCCTGAGGTGATTTAGTCTTCTGTGTCACCCGATCAGATAATTGCTGCACTGCAAAATGAAAAGGCCGTGTGCTGTCTTTCCCTGCGGAATTTGTGAGAATCGGCGTTAATGCGTGATCGCGCTGCGAGCCGGCCGAAATAGTTGCCATAGCACCTTGTTTGAGCACCAACTTTTCAGGGATGCGCGCCGCGTGGCGCCGGATTCACGCCGTGGCGCGGCGCATCCATGACAGAAATGCGGCTGAAATTGCGATCGACAGCACAAACAATGCGCATGCCGCAAACAGCGCCAGACGTGCTGACATCGTACTCTCGATTGCGAAGAAGACTGCGCCGATCGCGGCAACGCCGGCCGCGTTGCCGATCTGCGTCGTCGTGCCGTAGATGCCGGAGCCGGCACCGGCGCTGGCGGGCCGCACGCTCGCGAGCACCGCGCTCGACAATGGCGCCATGACAAGCCCCTGGCCGTAGCCGAAGATCATCAGCGCCAGCGCGAGCAGCAGTGCCGACGGTGCCGCGACCACCTCAATTGTCGCGACGAGCACGGCGAGACCGACGATCTGCAGCGCACAGCCCTCGATCAGCACCAGCGTGCCGCGATGCCTTGCGCGCACGCCGCTGTGACGCGAGGCAACCACGAAGGTCAGCGCCAGCGGCACGAACACCAGCCCGGCCTGTAGCGGCGGAATCTGCAAGCCCTTCTGCATGAACATGGTCATGATCAGGTAGAACGACAGGTTGGCGAAGAAGAAGAAAAACACCGCGACCAGGCCGCGCATGAAGGCGCGATCCGACAGCAGCGACAGATCGATCAGCGGCATGCCGCCGCGGCGCGCGACGGACCGCTCGAGCCGCACGAAGGTCGCGATCACAGCGATGCCCACGGCCATCACCAGCCAGACCCATGCCGGCCAGTTGAGATCATGGCCAAACAGCAGCGGACCGATCAGGCACAGCAGGCCCGCGAACAGCACGATCGCGCCCGGGATATCGAGCCGCGTGCCGGCCCGGCGCGGCACCGTCGGCATGATCTTCAGCGCCGCCGCAATGATGACGACGCCGCACGGCACGTTGACGAAAAACACCGCGCGCCAGCCGAGCCCGGCGAGGTCGAGCGTCACCAACACGCCGCCGAGCATGAAGCCGGCGGCGCCGGCGAGCCCCAGCACGATGCCGTAGATGCCGAACGCCCGCGCGCGGGCGGCGTCCGAGAACAACAGATGCAGCGTCGCCAGCACCTGCGGCACCATCAGCGCCGCGGTCGCACCCTGCGCCAGCCGGGCGATGATCAGCTCTGGTCCGGACTGCGCGAGACCACACCACAGCGAGGTCACCGAGAATCCGGCGACGCCGGCGATGAACACGTTCCTGGTGCCATGGATGTCGCCAAGCCGGCCGCCGGTGACCACCAACGTGGCATAGGCGATCAGGTAGATCGCGATCACGGCCTCGATCTCTGCCGGCGTCGCGTGCAGCTCCGCCGCGATCGTCGGGATCGCGACGTTGACGATGAAGGCATCGACCCCGAACATGAATTGCGCCGACACTACGATCGCCAGCACCCACCAGCGGCGGGACGTGTCCGCTCGCGTCGAAACGATCTGGTGCATGTCCTGTCCTGCCCGAAATGACGTTATAGCGGACATCAGCAGATTCCGGTCATCGCTTCGATTACCTGCGAGGTAAGCCCGGGATCACAGACGCTCGAGCCCCGGCTGCCAATTTGCGTTGACGCGCTAGGAAACATTCCGGACGGCGGCAATCGCCGCCGATTTGCGCAACAACCATGCGACCGCCGCAACCCCCGAGCATTGCCTTGCCCCGGGCCACCCCGTAGGTTGGCGGAAAGCCCCCGATAACAATAGTCCGGAGAGAACGACCCATGGCGCGCCTCAAGTTCGGAGCCTTCCTCGCCCCGCATCACCCGATCGGCGAGCATCCGATGCTGCAATTCCGCCGCGACCTCGATTTCGTCGAGCAGCTCGACGCGCTCGGTTACGACGAATTCTGGTGCGGCGAGCACCACTCCTCGGGCTGGGAGACCATCGCCTCGCCGGAAATGTTCCTGGCCGCCGCCGGCGAGCGCACCAAGCGCATCAAGCTCGGCACCGGCGTGGTCTCGCTGCCCTATCACCACCCCTTCAACGTCGCGCAGCGCATGGTGCAGCTCGACCACATGACCGGCGGCCGCGCCATCTTCGGCTCCGGCCCCGGCGCGCTCGCTTCCGACGCCCACACGCTCGGCATCGACCCGATGACCCAGCGCGATCGCCAGGACGAGGCGATCGCGGTGATCCGCCGCCTGTTCAACGGCGAGCGCGTCACCGCCAAGACCGACTGGTTCGAGATGCACGACGCCGCGTTGCAGATCCTGCCGCTGCAGGAGGACATGCCGTTCGTGGTGGCCTCGCAGATCTCGCCGTCGGGCATGACGCTCGCCGGCAAATACGGCATCGGCATCATCTCGCTGGGCTCGATGTCGACCCAGGGCTTGATGGCGCTGCCGCAGCAATGGCAGTTCGCCGAGGATGCCGCCAAGAAGGCCGGCACCACGGTGAGCCGCGCCAACTGGCGCGTGCTGCTGTCCTGGCACATCGCCGAGACCCGCGAGCAGGCGCGGCGCGAGGCCGGCGCCGGGCTGATGCGCTGGCACAACGAATATAACGTCGGCACCCTGATGCGGCCGGGCCTGACCGCGTTCTCCTCGCCCGATGAGGCCGTCGACAAGACCGCGTTCGTCGAAGGCGCCGCGTCCACCATCGGCACGCCGGATGATCTGATCAAGATGATCAAGAACCTGATCGATGTGTCGGGCGGCGTCGGCTCGATCATCGGCTTCGCGCACGACTGGGCCAATCCGGAAAATACCCGCCGCAGCTGGGACATGGTCGCGCGCTATGTCGTGCCCGAGATCAATGGCTATATCGACGGCCTGCGCAAGTCGCGCCAGTTCCTGATCGACAACCGCGCCGTGTTCGAGCGCGCCGGCCAGGCTGTCATGGCCAAGATCATGCAGAACGACAAGGCCGCCGCCGCCCTCCAGCAAACCGGCCCCGGCCGCGTCGCGATCCCCGCCGTGAACGCACCGGATCTTACTAAGGCCGCGGCGAAACAGAAGGCTTGATTTGTGATCCTTCCTGGAGGAAGAAAAAGCGCTGGAGGAAGAAAGAACGCCAGCTCGCGCCACACCCACCGCCGTCGTCCCGGCGCAGGCTGGGACCCATACGCCGCGGCGGGTGTTGTGAAAGGGGCTCGTCCTTCCAGCATTGGGCAACAATCACCATTCGTGGTTATGGGTCCCGGCCTGCGCCGGGACGACGGTGGGGATGGTTTGCGCTTCAAACGCCAAACAATGCGGCGTCATCACCCGCACATGCCGCGTGCGAGTGAGACCATTCGGGTGTGTCAAGGTCGTAAGCCCGATGACCGCGCGCAACCAACTCTTCGATCGCGGACGATTTCCCCGTTCCAGACATGCCCGTGATCAAGACGCGCTTCATGCATTTTCCTCGCCCTGAGGGAATGGGCAGCGCACGCTATGGATTACTCCCGCCTTCGCCAATGCTTCTGCGGACAAGTCGCTCCACTCGCAATGACGGATGCTGCTACCCCGCGCCCTGATCGAACGCCTTGCGCAGCGCGACGTAGCCCGCCTGCTGCTGGCTCCAGTTGCGGCCGCCGGTGATGGCGCCGTCGATCACGAGGTCATGGCCGTTGATGAAGCTCGACTCGTCGCTCGCCAGGAACACCGCGGCATGCGCGATGTCGTCGGGCAGGCCGGCGCGCGGGATCGGCTGCGCTGCCTTGTAGACCTCGCGCATCACGGCCGCGGTCTTCTCCGCCGCTTCCGTCGACAGCCCGAGCGCCTTGCCGAAAATGCCGGTGGCGATCGCGCCGGGCGAGATCGAGTTGACGCGGATGCCGGACTCGCCGAGCTCCATTGCCACGCATTTGGTGAAATGGATCACCGCGGCCTTCGCGGCGCCATAGACCATCGACGACGAGAAGCCGGCGAGCCGTCCGGCGATGCTGCCATTGTTGATGATGCTGCCGGAGCCCTGTTTGCGCATGTAGGGCGCGGCATGCTTCATGCCGAGCATGACGCTGCGCACCAGCGTCGCCATCGCGGCATCGAACCGCTCGACGTCGAGGCCTTCGATGCCCCCGGTCTGCGCCGGGCCGCCGGCATTGTTGAACAGGCAGTCGATCCGGCCGAACTTCTCAACCGCAAGCGCGATCAGCGCCTGCATCTGTTCCTCGACCGTGACGTCGGTCTGACGGAACACGCAGGTCTCGCCGAGCTGTTGCGCCAGTGCCTCGCCCTCCGGCGCGCGGCGTCCGGCAATCACCACCTTCGCGCCCTCCGCGACAAAGATCTCCGCCGTGCGCAGCCCGATGCCGCTGGTCGCCCCTGTGATCACCGCGACCTTGCCGTTCAGCCGTCCCATGTCGGTCCCCTCAACTTACGTATGATGTTGCGGATATTCCCCAGCTCCTGCTGCCAATACAAGTACTTGCAAGCCGCCACGGTCGCGAGGTCCGCCTGTGGCCAGAAGGCCACTACTGCGGTTTTTCGGTCGCAGCGGCCTTATTTTGGGTCGCCTGTTCACGTGAACTGGAACGACCGATGGCGAAGTGGATCGACGATTTCAGGGCGTGTTGGCGGGGCGATGCCCAGCCGTCGGTGCGGCTTGCGGTCGCCTTCGCGGTGCTTTGTCTCGTTTTGGCCACGGCCGCGCGCTTCGGGCTCGCCCAGATCCGGCCGGATGTGTTCTTCACGCCCTATTTCCCGGCGGTGTTCTTTGCCACCGCCCTTGGCGGTTTCCGGATCGGGATCGCGACCGCGCTGGCGAGCGGCCTGCTCGGCGTCGTGCTCAATTTCAGCGGCGCGCACGCCGATCCGGCGCGCTTTGCGCTGCTGATGATCTTCTGGGTTGTGTGCGGCATCGCGATCTGGGGCGTCGAGCATTACCGTTCCCTGGTCGCACAGCAGCGCGAAGTTTCCAAACGGCTGATCGAGGAAGAGCAGTACCGCAAGGTGGTGGTCGACGAATTGCAGCACCGGCTGAAGAACAAGTCCTCGACCATTCACGCCGTGCTGCATCAGGCGCTGCAGGACCGGCCCGATGTCTGGCAGCGCATCGACCATCGCATCCGCGCGCTCTCGGCAACCGACGATCTGATCGCGCGGGTCGACGGCTATGGCTGCGATATCAAGGATTTGCTGCGCTCGGAACTCGGGCCCTACGGCCACGTGCGGTTCAACCTCAATGGCGAGCAGCTGTTCCTGCCCGCCAAGCTCGCCGTCTCGCTGGCGCTGATCTTCCATGAGCTCGCAACCAACGCCGGAAAATACGGCGCCTTCTCCTCGCCGCGCGGATTTTTACAAGTGTCATGGACGGTCGACGACGGACGTCTCAACGTGATCTGGGACGAGACCGAGGGACCAGTGGTCGAGACGATCGGCGAAGCCGGCTTCGGCACCAAGCTGCTCAAGTCGGCGCTGCGGCCGTTCGACGGCAAGACCGAGATCAGTTACCTGAAGACCGGTGTTCACTGCACCATGCAGTGCAAGCTTCCGAGCTGTTGATAAGTCGGCTTTCCGGCACACGCGCATGTGTTGATGCAACCGCGCGCAGCGCAATCGCTTTCACCAGCGGTCGCGGCCGACATTGATACTCTGTTAATGACGATTGCCGCGACGGCTTGCGAAAGCCGTCGCGGTCTCATTCTGTCACGGCATTTCGCAGGTCCGCTTAACCAAAACTACAACGGACTTTGCCAAGGTCGGCGCATGCACAGTCTCACCAGACACGATTTTCAGGCGGGCGCGGCAGTGCCCGGCCAAGACGATATTTCCGGCAATGAATTGCGTATCCTGCGCGACCTTCTCCAACTCCTTCCGGCGGGAGTGACCGTCCAGGACGAGCAGGGCCAGATCATCCTGGTGAATGAAGCAGCCGCGAGCCAGCTGCAGCTGGCCGCCAGCGCGAGCCAGCCGTCCCCGGTCGACGAGCGCCACGCCGCCAACCTGGACCTGCTGCGCAGCGGCCGTCCGGTGGTGCTCGAGGAAACGCTCTCCTGCGGCGCATCCAAATACGTGTTCCTGACCTCGCACCGGCCCGTCCGGATCGCCGGTCGCAATCTCCTGATCTCGACCTCGACCGACATCAGCGAGCAGAAGGCGTTCGAGGACCAGCTGTTCCGCTCGGCCTATTACGACGAGCTGACCGGCCTGCCGACCCGCCGGGTGATCGAGCACCGCGTCAACGGCTTGATCCGCGACGATTCGCAAGGCCATTTCGCGCTCGCCTTCCTCGACGTCGACAACTTCAAGCACATCAACGACTATTACGGCCACGCGATCGGCGATGCGCTGCTCGTTGAGCTGTCGAAGCGACTCGGCCACGCGCTGCGCGACACCGATATCCTGTCGCGCATCTCCGGCGATGAATTCCTGCTGCTGCTCAACCCGATCAGCGGCAATGACGAAGTCGCCGAATTCATCCATGTCATGCAGGAGCGGCTGAAGGCGCCGTTCTTCATCGAGGACTCCGAAATCTTCGCCTCGACCTCGATCGGCGTCAGCCTCTATCCGATGCATGGCCGGAGCTACGAGGCGCTGCGCCAGAATGCCGATATCGCGATGTACCGCGTCAAGAACAACGGCAAGGGCTCGACCGCGTTCTTCGACAACAGCATGGAGCGCGAGGCGCTGGCGCGGATGAAGATCGAGCAGTCGCTGCGGCTGGCGATCCTGGAAAAGCGTTTCTGCTGCGCGTTCCAGGCCAAGGTCGATATCCGCACCCAGGAGGTGAAGGGCATCGAGGCGCTGGTGCGGCTGCGCGACGGCGAGGGCGTGATCCAGGCGCCGGGCACCTTCATTGATCTCGCGGTCGAGCTCGGCCTGATCGACGAGCTGACGTTCCTGGTGCTGGCGGAGATCGTCAAGTCGATCGACCTGATCAACGACACGTTCGGTCCGACGGCGACGATCAGCATCAATGTCGCCGCCAAGCAGGCCTCCAACCTCGAATTCATGCGCCGGTTCGCGCGCGCGCTCGAGGAGACCGGCTTCCCCAAACGCTTCATGATCGAGGTAACCGAGGACGCGTTCGTGACGCGGTCGCATTTCCAGGACCAGATCCTGCCGATCCTGCGCGGCATCGGCGTCGGCATCTCGATCGACGATTTCGGCATCGGCTATTCGTCGCTGTCGGCGCTCGCCGATATCACCGCCGACGAGATCAAGATCGACCGCTCCTTCATCACCGACATCCATCAGCGGCCGCGCAGCCAGGGCATCTTGCGCGCAATCGAATCGCTGAGCGAGGCGCTCGGCATGACCGTGATCGCCGAGGGTATCGAGTCCTACGAGGAACTCACCTATCTGCAGGCCGCGACCAAGATCCGCTATGCCCAGGGCTATTACTTCGCCAAACCGATCTTCCTCGAGGATTTGAAGCCGGCGACGCCGGTCGCCAGCGAAACGCGCGCCAGCATGGCCGCGCGCCCCGCCCAGGAAGGCCGCCAGGGCTATTCGCGCGCCAGCGGCTTCCGGCGGTAAGGGCGCGATGTGACTGCGCTCCCTCTCCCGCTTGCGGCGGAGGGTTGGGGTAGGGGTTTCACCACGAGTCAAAACTGGGGAGAGAGCCCCCACCCGCCGCGCGCTGCGCGCACGTCGACCTCCCCCGCAGGCGGGAGAGGTAAGAACGCGAGACCGCTGCAGACGCCCTACTTCTCCAGCACCGCCAACGGCTGCACGCCGTTATTCGCGGGATCGGCCTGCATCGTGATCAGCATCATCGAGACCATGTCGTAATAGCCCATGATGGCGATGATATCCGTGATGCCGCGCTCGCCGAATTTATCCAGCGCCGCCTTGTAGACAGCGTCGCTGACCTTCTTGTCGCGATAGAGCGCGATGCCGAGATCGTACAGCGCGGCCTCGTCGTCCTTCATGCTCTCGGGCCGCGTGCCCTTGGCGATCGCGTCCGCGATTTTCGGATCGAGCCCGCCCTTGATCGCCAGCGGATGGTGCGCGGACCATTCATATTGCGCGGTCCAGTGCCGCGCCGTGATCAGGATCGCCATTTCGCTGAGCCGCGCCGGCAGCGAGGTATTCCACCGCAGATACTCCGACAGGTTCGACAGCTTTGGTGCCAGATCGGGATTGCGGATATAGGCGCGGTAGGGCGGCGCGGTGAATTTGGCATTGCGCGGCGGCGCGCTGATCATGTCGGCCCAGGCCTTTTGCGCCGGCGACAGCTCCTCCGCCTTCAGCGGCGCGAAGCGCACGGCGTCCTCAGCCCGCACGGCCGACACCGACAATGCCAGCGCCGCCAAGATCCCTGCTCCGAATATTGTTCTCATTGTTGTTCTCCCTTTTCGGTGCAGGCGTCTTTGCGCCCTGCCCGGTCGCGCGAGATTAATTGCCGTCGCGATGGATGCAATGAGGTGCCAGCTGTCGTTCGGTGCCGGCCGCCGGTGACGCGCCTCGTCACGGCAGGCGCGCGGTTAGGCCACACCTACCGCAGCGCCGGGCGGCGGCGTATATAAAGAGCAGTCCCAAGCGGCGCGAAGGTGTCAGCCATGCAGCCTGTATCTATCCTCCTGAACATCCTCTGGATCCTGATCGGCGGCGCGTGGATGGCGTTCGGCTGGCTGGTCGCCGCCGTGATCATGGCTGTGACCATTATCGGGCTGCCCTGGGCGCGCGCCGCCTTCAACATCGCCGTCTACACGCTGCTCCCGTTCGGCTCGCGTGCGGTGCGCCGCGATGAGGTGACCGGCACGTCCGACATCGGTACCGGACCGCTCGGCGTGATCGGCAATCTGATCTGGTTCATCCTGGCCGGCTGGTGGCTCGCGATCGGCCATGTGATCACCGCGATCCTGCTGGCGGTGACCATCATCGGCATCCCGTTCGCCTGGGCGCATCTCAAGCTTGCCGGCATCGCGCTGTGGCCGATCGGCAAGGTGATCGTGCCGGCGTGACGCTGGCCAGGCCGTCGACGGCTAGTGTCCCGAATCCGAAGTTCGCATCATTTGCCGCACCTTCGGAGCGAACTTCGGATTCGATAAGGACACTAGCAAACTTATGATTCTAGTGGTTTATGAATGCGAAGTTCGTGAAAGTGGCTGCCGCGAAATCGCACGAACTTCGCATTCAGCACACTAGAGCCAATCCTTCGTGGTCTGGCTGCAAGCCTGGTAGTCGCGCCGCCAGACGAAGCCAGCGCCACCACACGGCGGGCGCGGGCGCGAGGTGGCGGGACACTCATTCCTGACCCGCGCGGCGGTGCCCCAGCCGTCGATCACGCAGGCACCTCGTGAGGTCCTGTGGCAACCGTCACCGCATCCCTCTGCGGCGTTGGCCGGGGTCAAGCCGAGGAAGGCACCGGCTGTCAGAAGCGTGATCAAACCTGCTCTCATGATGTTCTCCATCGAGCTGTCGGTCGTGCTGCTCCATTCGCGATACGAGCGTAGGCGATCTCAGTGCCGCTTGCCACCGTCTCCGCGCACAAATTCTGGTGTCGGGGGGCTCAGCGCGCCGCTTCGCAGCCGGGGATGTCGAACACGGCGGTCAGGCCGCAGGGCGAATTGAGCATCTTGCCGCCGGCATGACCGACGCCGGGCACATCCCACACGCTGTGGTTCGGCGCGCCGTTGTCGCGGGCCTGCATCGCGGCGACATAGGAATGCCCGCGCGCGTAACGGTACGGCCCCTGGGCCTCCGCCATGCAGGATTTGTCGAGCGCGGGATGATTGGGGTTGGTGTCGAGCGTTCCGAGCAAATAGATCACGCGGCGCGCGACATAGGCCTGCTCCAGCGCAGCCGGCGAAGGCTCGGCAAGATAGGGCGGGCGATCGTCCATACCGAATTTCCAGCTGTTGTAGCCATGGCAGTTCGCCGCGATCGCGGGCTCCGGCCGCTCCTTGGTGAAATAGGCGTAGGAGGACGGATTGGCGACCACATAGCGCACGCCGATACCCTCGCGCAGCAGCAGCTGATCGCCCTTCACCGCGATCGCATAGCGCTGCACCACCTGGCCGCCGCCGGAATGACCGAACACGACGACCTGCTGCAGGTTCGGAAACAGCTTGCGGTCGCCGAGCTTCGCCAGGATGGCATCGAGCGCCTCGAACGAGCTCGCCGCGCTCGGCGCGAGCGCAGGCTCGCCGCCCTGCCAGCCATAGAGGCTCCAGCGCAGCGTCTCCGCCGGCAGCTTGAAGGCCTCGACGTCGGACTCGATCAGGAATTGCGGCGCGATCATCAGCGCATGCTCGCCGGCATCGCCGGCCGCGGCCTGCGCGCTCAGCGCCGCGCGAAAATAGTCGTCGGCATTGCGCAGCACGCCATGCAGCACGAGCACCGCGCGCGTAACATCCGGCAGCGGGTTGGACCAGTCGGCCGAGAGGTAGAGCGGAAAGCTCGCTTTGCCGACGGCAATCCGCGCATTGGCGATCTCCTTGACCGGTTTCCGGTCGCGCTCGGTCTGCGCCTGCGTCGCGGACGCCGCGGGTACGTGCGCCGCCGCCACGACGAGCAATGCCGCGGCCGCAAGCCAGGCCCGGTGATGCATGGTTCGACTCCGTTGCTGCCGCGAGCTCGGCTGGATCATGGCGCGTCAGGCGCAGATTCACCCGTGAATTTTCGGAAAGCTTCCGCACCCGCACCTCAGGCCACGAGCCGTCCATGATTGTTGGCGGCGAGGATCGGGCGGATCAGGCGGCCGAACCGCTCGGCCTCCTCGTCGTGCAGATAACCGGACAGGCAGAAGGAGTGGCAACCGGCATCGATGAACTGCTGCAAGGTCGCGGCGCATTGCGCGGGATCGCCGACCACCGCGATGCCGGCGCCGGGCCGCACCTTGGTGATGCCGGTCCACAGATGCGGCATCAGGAGATCGCCGTAGTCGCGCGCGAGCTGCTGCACGCGCTGGTTGGCCTCCGAGCGATTGTAAAGCGTCTTCATCTCCTGCTTCTGCCGCTCGGTGGCGTGGCGCACCAGCTGGTCGGCCGCCTCCCAGGCATCCGTCTCGTTCTCGCGGCAGATCACCTGCAGCCGCATGCCGAAGCCGATCGCATCCTCGCGGTCATGCGCCCGCGCCATCCGCCGGATCTCGGCGATATTCTCCGCGATGCGTTCCGGCAGGTCGCCCCAGAACAGATGAACATCGGAATGCTTCGCCGACACCTCCCAGGCCTGCCGCGAGCCACCGCCGAGATAGAATTTCGGGAACGGCTGCTGCAGCGGCCGCGGCCTGATATGCGCGCCGGAGATCGTGTGAAACCTGCCCTGGAAATGCACCGGGCCGCGTGTCGTCCACAGCGCCTTGAGGATCGAGACCTCCTCCTCCATCAGCGCGTAGCGTTCCTCTTTGGCATAGCGCACGCCCTCGGCCTCGACCTCGCTCTCGTTCTGGCCGGCGATCAGATTGATGCAGATCCGCCCGCCCGACATCTGGTCGAAGGTCGAGATCATCTTTGCCATCAGCACCGGGTTGATATAGCCGGGCCGCGCCGCAATCAGCGGCTTGATCCGGCTGGAGCGCGCCGCCATGAAGGCGCCCGTGATCCAGGCCTCCCAGCACACCGAGCCTACCGGGATCAGCAGATACTCGAAGCCGGCGTCCTCAGCGGCCGCGACCACGCGCTCGCAGAGTTCCGGCGAACCGGCGATCTGGGCCTCCATCAGCCCATAGGCCGTGGTGTCGCCATGCGTGGGCAGATACCAGCCGAATTCCAGCGGACGCATGGGCAAACTCCCTCGAAAGACGGCCTTTTTTCGCGGCCTGTCATATTGTCGGGAGGCAGTTTACAGCCCTTAACCAGTTGGACAACGCCGTTGCCGACGCGGAGCCAATCAGCTAAATGAACCCCTGCACGCACCCGTAGCTCAGCTGGATAGAGCGTTGCCCTCCGAAGGCAAAGGTCACACGTTCGAATCGTGTCGGGTGCGCCATTTCCGCTTCGTTGCCGCCGATCAACCGTAGCCTTTGCTGCGCTTCCCGCGGCTTAGGGGATTCCTGGCACAACGTTGGGCCGGTTTTTCTCGAGCCAGGCGACGGCCTCGGGTCCATCGACGACACACTCGAAGGTTTCCCAGGTTGGGTCTTCCAAAGACTCCAATTGCAGTCGCTTCGCCGCATACTCAACGAGGTCGTGCAGGCGTTCGTATCCTTGTCTGCGCTCGAGGGAATCTGCAATCGCAGTGCTGGTCCATCCTCGTTGGGCCAAATCGATAATGCTCGGAGCGTCAGCCTCGCTGAACCACGGCGTGGCATCGAACTCGATGCAGCGAACATTGTCGGCGGTATGACAAGTGGCGTGGATCATTGGATTCCTCCGTTTACCGGCTAGCTACCTGCGCCAGCATCGCGCTTCTCACATCGCTGCCTCGCACGCCCTCAGGCCTTGACCAAGTCCCCCAGCAGGTTCGCCGCCACCGTCAGCTTGGCGAGGGTCAGGCCGCTGGCAGCGATCTCCTCCACCGAGCGGCGGATACGCGTCGCCTCGGGGTGAGCCGCGAGCCAGGTCTCGACGGCCTGCTGGCCAGACTGGCCGGTTGCCAGCATATCGGCGGCCAGTCTCCTTTCGGCGCCGGCGATCTGCTCGACGGCGCGATCGATGGCCATGCGTTCGAAATAATCGTTGGCCGGCACACTGCGTGCGGCGGCGATGATGCGGTCGAGACGGAAATTCGCCTCGGCGGCGTAGAAGGTCGCGGCGGCATCGCCGATGGGGCGCGTGGTGCGCTCGGCAACCGTCACGATGTCGGGAGCCGAGACCAAAGCGTCAAGATCGGCGAGCTCTCCGGCGAGGCCGGCCGGGACACCGGCGTCGGCGAGTTCCTGCCGCCGCTTGACGCGCGCGGCTTGCAAGTCCGGCGGCAAGGCAGTGTCGAGCCCGGCGACGATCTGGCGGATCGCCGGGCCGAAGCGCGCGACGACGGCCTCCAACCCGTCCTTGAAATCGGCATTGCGCACGTACCAGACCATGCGGGAGAGCAGGAGATCCTGCACCGAAGCGTAGAGGGATAGCTGCAGCTGCCCGTCGATGCAGGCGTCGAGCGCGTCGATCGCATCATTGAGCCACTTCAGGCCGTAGCATTCATCGACCGCCACATAGGCCATGACGATGGTCGGGATATCGGCGTCGGTCTCGTCGATCAAGCGCACGACGCAGGCCGGGCCGCCGCGATTGATCACCGCATTGGCGAGACTGGTCGCGATGATCTCCCGCCGCAGGCGATGCAATCCGGCGGCGGTCGGGAATTTGTCCTGAACCTCGCGCGGAAAATACTGGGATAGTTCGCGGGCGAGATAGGGGTCATCGGGCACGCTGGTGACGAGCAGGTCATCGTAGAGGGTCAGCTTGGCGTAGGCGAGCAGCACGGCAAGCTCCGGCCGCGCGAGGGACTGGCCGCGCCGTGTGCGCTCGGTGAGCGCGGCGTCGTCGGGCAAGAACTCCACGGCGCGACTGAGCAAGCCGCGCTGTTCGAGCGACTGCATCAGGCGAGTGAGGAAACCGGTCTCGGCCACACCCTTGCGCTCGGCCAGCGACAGCGCCAGCGTCTGCAGATAGTTGTTGCGCAGCACCAGCACGCCGACCTCGTCGGTCATCGCGGCAAGCAGGCTGTTGCGGTCAGTGGGACTGAGGCGTCCCTCGCGCTCGGGGCGCGCCAGCGCGATCTTGATGTTGACCTCGACGTCGGACGTGTTCACGCCGGCCGAATTGTCGATGGCGTCGGTGTTGAGCTTGACGCCCTTCTGCGCCGCTTCGATGCGGCCGCGCTGGGTAACGCCGAGGTTGGCCCCTTCGCCGATCACCCGGGCACGCACGTCGCCGCCCGCGATGCGGATCGGATCGTTGGCGCGATCCCCGACCTGGTCGTCGCTTTCCCCGGAGGAGCGGACATAGGTGCCGATGCCGCCAAACCACAACAGGTCCGCGCGAGCCTTCAGGATCGCCGTCATCACCTCGAAAGGCGTGGCTTGCGGCTTGTCGAGATCGAGCAACGTGCGCACTTCCGGCGCAAGCGGGATCGCCTTGAGCGAGCGCGAGAACACGCCGCCGCCCTGCGAGATCAGCGACTTGTTGTAGTCCTGCCAGCTCGATCGCGGCAGATCGAACAGGCGCTTGCGCTCGGCGAAGCTGGTCGATGGATCGGGTGAAGGATCGATGAAGATGTCGCGATGATCGAAAGCCGCCACTAGCCTTGTCGCCGGCGAGAGCAGCATGCCATTGCCGAAAACGTCGCCCGACATGTCGCCGACGCCGACCGCGGTGAACGGCATGGTCTGAATGTCGGTGCCGAGCTCGCGGAAGTGGCGCTTGACCGCCGTCCAGGCGCCGCGCGCCGTGATCCCCATCTTCTTGTGATCGTAACCCTGGCTGCCGCCAGATGCGAAGGCATCGCCGAGCCAATGGTTCTTCTCGGCCGAGATCGCGTTGGCGACATCGGAGAAGGTGGCGGTGCCCTTGTCGGCGGCGACGACGAGGTAGGGGTCGTCGCCGTCGTGGCGCACGGTGGATTCGGGCGGCACGACGATGTCGCCGTCGAGATTATCGGTGAGTTCGAGCAGCGAGCGAACGAAGATGCGATAGCTTTCGGTGCCCTCCGCGAGCCAGGCGTCGCGCTTGGAAGGCGGCGGCAGGCGCTTGGGCACGAAGCCGCCCTTGGCTCCGACCGGCACGATCACGGCGTTCTTGACCTGCTGCGCTTTCACCAGGCCGAGGATCTCGGTGCGGAAATCCTGCGGCCGGTCGGACCAGCGCAAGCCACCGCGCGCAACCTTGCCGAAGCGCAGGTGGATACCTTCGACACGAGGGGAATAGACGAAGATCTCGTAGAGCGGTCGTGGAGCGGGCAAGTCGTCGATCCGGCGCGCCTCGAACTTGAAGGAGATCACCGGACGCGGGTGTCCATCCTCGCCGATCTGCCACAGATTGGTGCGAACGGTAGCCTGCACCAGATTGGTGAAGCGGCGCAGGATGCGGTCTTCATCGAGCGAGGCGACGGATTTGAGCTGTTCCTCGATCTCGGCAAGCAAAGCCGCCTCGCGCGCCGCGCGCTCGGCGTCCGTCAAGGCGAGGCGCGGATCGAGGCGGGTCTGGAACATCGCGACCAGGCTGGCCGTGATCGCGGCGTTCTTGCGCAAGGTCTCCCACATGTAATCCTGGGTGAACGGAGCGCGGATCTGGTGCAAATAACGCGACAGCGCCCGAATGGTCGAGACTTCCCGCCAACTTAGGGCGGTGCGCAGGATCAGGCCGTTATATCCGTCGGATTCGGCGCGATCGGTCACCACCGCCATGATCGAGGTTTCCAGGCGATGGCTGAATTCCGGGTTGATCTCGATGGGCTGGCCGTCGCTGGTCTCGATCGTCATGTCGTGCAGCCATACCGGCGCAGGCCTGGTACCGGGCACGACCTGATAGGTGCGTTCGTTGACCACACGCAGGCCGTGATTTTCGATCACCGGCACGCGGTAGGACAACGACAGCGGTACGGCGTCCGAAAACACCTTCAGGCCGAAGCGCCTCGGATCGTCGCCTTCGATGCGGTAAACCGAAATCGTCACCGGGCGCGCCGGCGTCAGCTTTTCGACGGTCGTGATATCGGCGATCGCCTGTTCCGCGCCGAACACCTCGGTATAGCCGCCGCTGAAGGCCTGGGCATATCGGTTGGTGAGCATGCGCGCCCGCATGCCATCGGTCGACGCGGTGAGCGCGGCCTTCAGCTTGTCGGCCCAGGTCGCGGCAATGGCGCTGATCCCGGCTTCGAGCAAGGCGCGGTCGACGACGGGCGTTTTGCCTTCATAGCGTCCGATGATGAAGTGGACGCGCGCAAGCGCCCCTTCCGGGAATGATACGTAGGAGGCGGACAGCTTCCCTTTGTAGGCCTGCGCCAAAAAGGCTCCGACGCGCGTGCGGACGTCGGTGTCGTATTTGTCGCGCGGAATGAAGGTGAGGATGGAGACAAAGCGATCGAACTTGTCGACCCGCGGCAGCGCCCGGACGCGCGGACGCTCGTAGAGGATCAGGATCTCGATGACGAAGTTGTAGAGCGTGTCGACGTCGATCTGGAACAGCTCGTCGCGCGGATAATCTTCGAGAATATGCATCAGCGCCTTGCCGGAATGGCCGTTCGGGTCGAAGCCCGCGCGCTGCAGCACCCGCGAAACCTTGTGGCGGACATAAGGGATCTGCCGTACCGAGCGAGTATAGGCGCCCGAGGTGAAAAGGCCGACGACGCGCAGCTCGCCTTCGAGCCGGCCGTCGGGCGAGTAGAGTTTGATGCCCACATAATCCATCCGGGTGCGGCGATGGACGCGGCTGGAGACATTGGCCTTGATGACGATCAGCAGGGTCGGCTCGTGCATGAACTCGCGGATTTCCGGTGTCATCACCACCATTTCGCTGCCGCGACGCAGGACCTTCACGTCCGGATCGCGCAGGATGCCGAGGCCTTCGCCGGTTGTAATGTCGTCCGACGCGTCGCTGTCGGGCGAGAAGCGATATTTGCGCACGCCGAGGAAAGTGAAATTGTCCGCGCAGAGCCATTGCAGGAACTGATTGGCTTCGGCGAGTTCGTCGATCGGCAGCGGCGGCGGATTGGAAGAGAACGTCTTGATCGCTTCCTCGACACTGTCACGCATGACGCGCCAGTCGGCAACGCAGGCGCGGACATTGTTCAACGTCCTGGTCAGGCCGTCGATCAGCTTCTGGCGATCGGAATCCGCGTCCAGGCGGGTGATGTGGAGATGAATCAGGCTTTCGCGCGCGCCCTTTGCTCCCTCCGGCAGTGCTTCCCCGTAGAATCGCAGCAGCTTGCCCCCTTCATCGCGCTCCACGGCGATGATCGGGTGAGCGACCAGAGTGACCTCGAGGCCCTGCTCGGCGAGCTCCGCCATGGTGGAATCGAACAGGAAAGGCATATTGTCGTTGAGAATTTCGAGCACGGAAATCTCGCGCCCATTCGGCAACGTCGGATTGACGACGCGGATATCGGCGCTGCCAGCCGTGCGCCGCTGCACGTGCTCCCAGGCCTGCTCCGCCAGTTGGGCAAGCGAGGCGGCATCGTAATTGGCGAGATCCTCGATATTAGTGTAGCCGAACAAGGGCTCGGCAAAGGCCCTGGGGCTCTTGCCCGCTGGCACGCTGCCCGCTGCATCGCGGATCAGGGCTGCCCGGGCCTTGTCGTCACGCCACGCCATAATGTCCTCCATTTGCCGTGCCGTCCGATCGCAGCCGCGACCATCCGCTTGATTCTGGAGTGCATCTCTTCGTGCGTCGCGATCGAATGCTACGCGAAATCCTAGCTTCGACGGCTGCCGACGACAATACTACGATCCCGCAGCGAACGGCGCACGCTGTCGTGAGGCGTGCTGAATTTCGCTTGCGACAGCGGGTGGGCCGAAGACGGTGGCCGAACGACTGGGGCAGGAAAAATCACATGCAATTTCAATTATGTAATGGGTTCGCGCCACCGTTCGGCAGGGATGTCGTATCAGACGGTGGCAGTCAGCGACGGCGGGCAGCGACTGCGCTCAGGTCAGGTCTTTCGGCATCGTGATGCCGAAGCGGAGAATCTGGCGATGGATGGTCGAACGATCGACGCCGCGTTCGCGTGCCACCTGCGAGACATTCCAGCGATTGTTGCGCAACGCCGCAAGTAGCGCATCGGCTTGCCGCGACGTCGCCGCTCTGCCACGTACCGGCTTTCCGGAGATATCCTCACCCAGGGGATGAGCGATCCGGTCCGGCAGATCGGCAAGATCGATCGTGCCGTCGTTCGACAGCGCGCAACCATGATCGAGCGCATTGATCAGCTCGCGGATGTTGCCGGGCCATTGGTACTTGAGCAGCGC
Organism: Bradyrhizobium sp. USDA 4503; assembly: GCF_054055815.1. Taxonomy (NCBI): domain Bacteria; kingdom Pseudomonadati; phylum Pseudomonadota; class Alphaproteobacteria; order Hyphomicrobiales; family Nitrobacteraceae; genus Bradyrhizobium; species Bradyrhizobium sp. USDA 4503. Next base: position 6,046,059 of record NZ_JBSRXS010000001.1, on the reverse strand, counting down.
GCTGCGCGCGCTTGCCGTCAGCGCATAGTTGGCCTTGTGCTCCGTCGAAAGCCGATGCAGGGATTGATCGATCAGCCACTCGATATCGGTGCGCTGACGCAGCGGAGGCAGCGCAAGCACCGCGCCGTTGAGGCGGAAATAGAGATCCTCGCGGAACTGCCCCGCCTTCACAAGCGCGACGAGGTCGCGATGGGTGGCAGCGATGACGCGGACATTGAGCGGGACCGGCCGGGTGCGGCCGACCGGGGTCACCTCGCGCTCGGCGAGCACGCGCAACAGGCGCGTCTGCGACGAGATCGGCATGTCGCCGATCTCGTCAAGGAACAGGGTGCCGCCGTCGGCTTCGAGCACGAGACCCTTCTTGCCCTTGGCCGCCGCTCCGGTGAAGGCGCCTGCCTCGTGGCCGAACAGCTCGCTCTCGATCAGGCTTTCCGGCAGCGCGGCGCAGTTGACGGCGACGAACGGTCTGCCTGCCCGCGCACTGACCGAATGCAGCGCCTTCGTCAGGTGCTCCTTGCCGGTGCCGGTTTCGCCGGTGATGAGCAGGCCCATCTGGGTATTGATGAGCTTGGCGGCGCGCGTCACCACGTGATGCATGGCGGGATCGCCGCGGAACAGGTTGCGTAGTGGCGCCGGAAGCGCCGACTCGCTGCGGGAGGACGCCGGCGCCACCAGCTTGTTCGGGGGCGGCAAGGTCTGCGCGAACAGCGTCGCGCCGCTGTTGGCTAGTCGTAGCGTGCGTTGGCCGGTGGGGCGCGAATGGGCGAAGCGCGGCAGATCGTCGATGGTGCATTCGAAGATGTCGGACACGCCGAAGCCGTCGGCCCGCAGGCGAAGGTCCGGACGCTTGGCCAGTTCGCGGGCGAGCAGCTGCCTTGCGCGATTGTTGAAACCGATGATGTAGCCGCTGCTATCGACGGCCATTACATAGTCCGGATCGACATCGGCGAATTCCGCGGAGCCGGACAGCTTGATGATCCATTCCTGCCGGAAACGGTTCAGCAGATTCGCATTCTCGATCTTGTGGGCGAACGACTTGACCAGTTGCAGCGCCAGGAACTGGCTGGCCTTCGGTTCCGGCGAGCGCAGCGCGGAGATATCCAAGACCGCAGCGAGCTTGCCGCTGGGATCGAAGACCGGCGCGGCCGTGCAGGTCAGCGGAATATGGGTGGCGTCGAAATGGTCGGATTGATGCACCGTCAGGGCTTCTTCGGTCGCGATGCAGGTGCCGACTGCGCAAGTGCCGGCATGCGGCTCGTTCCAGTCGGCGCCGAGATAGAGGCCGGCCCTGCGAAGCGTGTTGTTGAATGTCGGATCGCCGATGAAATCCACCGTGATGCCCCTGGCATCGGTGAGCAGCAGCACGTAGCCGAGTCCGGCGATCTGACGATACAGCATCTCGACGCCGAAGCGCGCCGTGTGCAGGAACTCGTCCATGGCGTCGCGATGCTCGCGCAGCCGCCCGGACGTTACGATATGAGCGTCGCGCAGCACCAACGGATCGAGCTTGTGTTCGGAGACGCATCGCACCCACGACTGATGGATGATTGCGTCACGCGCGCTGCTCTGGCCGTCCGCAACGCGAACCAGCTCGTCGATGTGCGCAGCCCGCTCCGTCGTCACGGCTGATGCTCCTGGATGTTTCCCCGCACGTTGTTGCGTCGAGTGTCACTCGGATTGTGCCGCCGATCAAGTTTGTTGCGTGCAACACCTGTTGCATGACGCAACAAGTGAGGCGGCCTGGCGCCGACAGCTAACGCGAGGAAATGCCGAGCGTTTTTCGAGATGCGCCGCAATGGCATGAGGCTTGCTGACATGGTGGTCGAGGCAAGATTCGACCTCGCTAACAAACGTGCCGGACCCACGACGCAAAGGCGATCGACGCCGGCATATGGGAGAATGAAACCATGCTCACGAAGGCCCCGGACGGAAAGACCACCGCGCTGCTCGACGAGTTCAACGTCGCATTGTCGTCGGGTGACATCGAACGCGCGATCGCGCTGTTCCAGACCGATTGCTACTGGCGCGATCTGGTCACCTTCACCTGGAACATCAAAACCATGGAAGGCAAGGATCAGATCCGCGACATGCTTCAAGCGCGGCTTGCGGATAGCAAACCGTCGGGATGGCGCATTGCCGATGGCGAAGCCGCGAGCGAGGCCGGCGGCATCATCGAGAGCTGGATCGAATTCGAGACCGATGTCGCGCGCGGCTATGGTCACCTGCGCATGAAGGATGGACGCATCTGGACCTTGCTCACCACCATGGCCGAGCTCAAGGGACATGAGGAAAAGTCCGGCTCCACCCGTCCGCTCGGCGCCAAGCACGGCCATTGCAAGGACCGTAAGAGCTGGCGCGAGGAACGTGACCAGGAAATCACCGAGCTGGGTCATGCAAAACAACCCTATGCGCTGATCATCGGCGGTGGCCAGGGCGGCATCGCGCTTGGCGCGCGGCTGCGGCAATTGAACGTGCCAACCATCATCATCGAGAAGAACGAACGCGCCGGCGATTCCTGGCGCAAGCGATACAAGTCGCTCTGCCTGCACGATCCGGTCTGGTACGACCATCTGCCCTATATCGACTTCCCGAAAAACTGGCCGGTGTTCGCGCCGAAGGACAAGATCGGCGACTGGCTGGAGATGTACACGAAGGTGATGGAGCTCAACTACTGGAGCTCGACCACGGCGAAGTCGGCCAAGTATGACGAGAAGGCCGGGGAATGGACCGTCGTGGTCGAGCGCGACGGCAAGGAGATCACGCTCAAGCCGAAGCAGCTCGTGCTGGCGACCGGCATGTCGGGCAAGGCGAACTGGCCCACCTACAAGGGGCAGGACATCTTCAAGGGTGAGCAGCAGCATTCCTCGACCCACCCGGGGCCGGAGAAATATCGCGGCAAGAAGGTGGTGGTGATCGGCTCCAACAACTCCGCCCACGATATTTGCGCGGCGCTATGGGAAGGTGGCGCCGACGTCACCATGGTGCAGCGCTCGTCCACGCATATCGTGAAATCCGACACGCTGATGGATATCGGGCTCGGCGCGCTCTATTCGGAGCAGGCGGTGGCGAGCGGGATGACCACGCGCAAGGCCGATTTGATCTTCGCCTCGTTGCCCTACAAGATCATGCACGAATTCCAGATCCCGCTCTACGAGCAGATGCGCGAGCGCGACAAGGATTTCTACGCCGCGCTGGAGAAAGTCGGCTTCATGCATGATTGGGGCGACGACGGCTCCGGCCTGTTCATGAAGTACCTGCGCCGCGGTTCGGGCTATTACATCGACGTCGGCGCCTGCGATCTCGTGATCGACGGTTCGATCAAGCTCAAGAGCGGCAAGGGCGCTGCGGTGCGGGAACTGACCGAAACCGGCGTCAGGTTCGTGGACGGCAGCGAACTCCCCGCCGATCTCGTCGTCTATGCCACCGGCTATGGCTCGATGAACGGTTGGGCCGCCGACCTGATCTCGAAGAACGTCGCCGACAAGGTCGGCAAGGTCTGGGGTCTTGGATCCGATACCACCAAGGACCCCGGCCCGTGGGAGGGCGAGCAGCGCAACATGTGGAAGCCGACCCAGCAGGAGGCACTTTGGTTCCACGGCGGCAATCTGCACCAGTCGCGGCATTACTCCCAGTATCTGGCGCTGCAACTGAAGGCGCGGATGGAAGGCATCCCAACCCCGGTCTACGGCTTGCAGAAGGTTCATCACCTCGGTTGATCGACCGGGCGATAACGAGGTGTCGGGCGGATCGTCGTGCGATCCGCCCCTCGACAGATCGGATGGAGATCGAACCGTGCCGATCGCCGTCCAGCTTCGGGCCGATGCCTGCGAGACAGCCGGCACCGGTTGCCTTCCCGGTTGACCACGATACTGGCCGGTCTGCCAGCTTCCCGCAGACCGGCCTCGCCTCAATGATGAGCCGACACGCTCTTCATGCATTGGGACAAGAGATCGGCACCGGCAAAGTGGCCTACATCGCCCAGGCTGATCATGCCAACCATCCGCTTGCTCTTGTTGATCACAGGCAGTCTGCGAATCTTCAGCGTTTCCATGTGATGTATAGCTTTCGTCAGGTCGTCGTCTTCCCGGCAGCAGTGGATGCCTTCGGTCATCACATCCCGCGCTGTGGTGCGCGCAGAGTTGAAGTCCTTGCTCGCGAGACCTTTGCAGACGAGGTCGCGATCCGTCACCATCCCGATCAGACGATCGTCTTGCCCGATCGGAATGCAGCCGATGTCGTGCCCTTGCATCAATTTCGCGATTTCGGTGATTGGCGTGTCGGGGCTCACCCAATCGACGCCCTTGTGCATCACGTCCTTGACTTTCATGGAGGACCTCCCGTCCAAGGCAGCACCCCCTCGCTCGCAATTATACAACAGAGCTAGCGCGACTGCATACGTGCTGCGCCTTAAGGCACGATGAAACCGGGTCGAAGCGTTATCGCGCTCGAGCCCCTTGCTTGAGCATGATCTCCGCGCAAGCGCGTTCCTCCCTTGCCTCGGGGAAGAGCCGCTTCGCACCCCTCCGGATCATGCTCCAGTCGGGGCGCACAGATAGATGGTCCCGCTGTCACGCCGCCTCAGTCATGCGCACTGAAGCTGCCATGCAGGGAACCGGCGGTCAGGCGTGCGAATTGCGCACGACCGAGATGAAGCAACGTCTCATGATCGCCGGCTTCGATATAGATCTCGGGCTGCATCCGGATGCTGTCATCAACGATAACGTCGAGCCCGTAGCAGCTACCGGCGGCGGGAACCGCCCCGTGCGCACAGTCCGTGAACAGCCGATCGATCTCGCCTTCAGCGGCCATGGCGATATCGTCACCGAATCTCGCCCTGAGATCCGCCAGCCTGAGGTGATGCGATGCCGGCAGCACGGCGAGCAGATACCCGTCGTTGCGGCGCAGCACAATGGCCTTGGCCAAGCGATCGCCCGAGACGTGACAAGCCTGGGCGGTAAGGGCTGACGACATCGTCAGTACGTGCGGGATTTCGTCGTACTCGATGTTTTCTGCAGCGAGATAATTGTGCAGTTTGGGAGAAATGGTCATGACGTCACCTCCGGTGCGACATGCAACCATCCACCGTGGTCCTGCCCGCCGCACGATGAGCGGCTGCGTGGTTCTCAAGACAGAACATAGGTCTTGTCGCAGGACACTGCAATTCGATCCCTAACGGGGGCGCCGCGCCAAGTTCAAGTTCCGGGCCTTGTCCAGATTGCGGGCCTCGGCCAGCGCCGCCGCGCTCGGCAACAGGGCCGACGCAAGGTCGGCCTCGGTGAAATCTGCGCCGGCGACATTGGCGTCGGATAGGTCGGCTCCCGCAAGGTCAGCTCTATGGAGGCTGCAGTTCGCCAAATTGGCATTCTGCAGTTGCGCAAATTCGAGATCGGCGCGCGAGAGATTGGCGCCGCTTAAATCCGCGTTCCGCAGATCGGCGGATTTGAGCACGCCACGCATCAGGCCCATCGATTGGTTGCGCATATCAGCGCTCAGATCGGCGCCCGCAAGCCTGGCCCCGATCAGGCTGGCACCGGAAAGATCGGCGGTTATCCGAGCGCCGCTCAAGTCGGCGCCGCCAAGCTTGGCGCGTTGCATCTGCGTGCCGAGCAGCGATGCCTTGACGAGGGACGCCCCTGTCAAGTCTGCGTCGATCAGCCAGGCCTGGTTCAAGATAGCCCGATCGAAGCGGGCGCCTTTCAGATTGGTCCGGTTGAGCTTTACGAGATGAAGGTTGCCGCCGGAGAAATCGAGGCCCGAGAGATCGAGGTGCGACAGTCGCTTTCCCTCCAGATCCGCAGTGCGTCCGTCCCCTTGAGGGACCGACTTGAGGAGCGCATCGACCTCGGCGCGCGTCATCTCCGACGCCTTCATTTCCGGACTGTTGAGGTCGACACTCCGCAGCATGTCCTGCGACACGGCGTCAGTCGGATCAACCAGCAGCGCCGCTATCGACACAAAGGCAAATGCGAGACGAAACGACATCGCCGTCTCTCCGCCGCTCAGAAACCCGGTATTGTCTCTTGTATTCTCCGGGTTGGCCGCGCCGTCAGGTTAGCTGGCCGGCTCCGGCCTATGCCAGAGTATGAAACCGGATATCGATCCTGGCAATGCCAGTGACCGTCTCAGCGGGAGCAGGACGAGGCGAACCAAGCCAGGCGCGGAATATGGTCGGGCACTTCATGCCGCCGGAGGAATGGCGCCGGCTCAACCCGAGGCCTTGTCCCGATTGACGGGACGTCGCCAACACCTCGCGATGCACCACCGAGCCAGTTAACGCAGGATCAGCCGGCCGCGCTCGTCAACAAGCGCCGGAAAACGGGCCGCGAGAGCAGCGGTGAGCGGCGCATTCTGCTCAACCACTTGAAACGTCATTCGGCCGAGCCGGTAGCCCGCCCCGAAGGCCGCGGCGAGATTGTCGGGCGAGACCACGACAACGGATTTAGGCTTGTTCGTGTCGGTGAACATCACCAGCGCCGGATAATCCTTCGGACGCAGGACGCCGGATGGCTTGGCTTTGACAGCCGCGCTCATGGTTCTCGCGTTGTCGCCGGACGGAAGTGGCGGCGCCAGCTCGCGATAGCCGAGAACCTGGACGACGATATGCGTCATGCTGCTCAGATAGCTGTAATTTCGATCGTAGTTCGTCGCGAACAGAACCTTTCCGTCGCCAAGATCCACAAATGGGGCTTCGCCGTGCACGGTGAAGCCACCACCCCAGTCGGAACCACCGGCGCCCGGCATCGGGATCAGGAATTCCCGCTCAAGGCGCAGTTCCATCACTGAAGAGCCGGACTTCAACGCGCCGGGGGTTTCGACCTCGATGGTCATCCGGTAGCGCAAAGATGCCTGCGGCGTACTGCATCGGACCAACAGCCACGCCAATGCAATGGCCATGACGGCAAGAATGACAGGCCGTTTCAAAAGGACACCTTTGCGCAGCCAGCAATCGGATATTGGCCGTCTTTCGCTTCGCTGATCATTCGGCTGCCACCGGCAACCGCCTTTGCGGCGGATCTGTCAATTCGATACATCCACCCGCACATGTCTGAAGTCGTACCGTTCAAGATCGGAGCGGGAGATCGAGACGACGAGGTCGCTGACGTCGCCGCATCTGAAATGCGTGAGATTGTTGCTCGGAAATTGCAGCAGCATGACCGAGTTCGGCTTGTTTTCGATAAAGTCCGCGCACCAGCCGCGCGGGGCGCCGCCGATCTGGAGCGTGGCTTGCTCGGCGTCGAACGCCCAGTCGGTCTCAAGCGGATGCCGGGCCGCCGGGATCACTGCATCGGGATCGTCGGCGTAAAGCTGCTTGGCGATTTCGGAGCGCAACACCCTGTACCCCGTCGACCAAAACTCCGGCAGCGCCTGATCGGCCGCACGCTCATCGAGCAGCCGATAGAGCGCGGTCCACTCGTCGGGCACGAACGCGGCCTCGCTCTGGCGATTGCGGATCCTGCGCATGACCGCTTCCAGCTCTGCGACGAGCGCCTCGGCCTTCTGCTGCCTGCTCCGTGCGATGGCGGGCCTCTGGCCCTCGCTTGCCTCGGCCGTTCCGAACCTGCGCAATTGCTCATGCGCCCAGTCGCGCTCGCTCTCCGCGCGCCCGCGGGCGTCTGCCCAGCTTTCGGGCGGCGGCAGCCCGCGACCATGCGCCATCGTCGTCTCGAGCGCCGCGGCGTTGTCGATCCAGAACGCGTAGTACAGTTTGCGAATCCCGCGAACCCGCGCCGCATAGGCTTCCCAGTCCTGCGGAAACTTCTCCCTGTATTCCAGCCAGCCGGCGAGATCGGCTGAAACGCCCCTGTCGGGCGACGGCATCCGTACGTCGGCCTGAATATCTCGTTCAAGGTCCTGAATGAGCCGAACCAGCCCGGCATATCTGCGCCCTTGCTCGGTATCGGGCGGAAACAGAGGCGCTTTCGATTTCACCCAGATCGGAGCCAGAAAACCCTCGCCATTGGCGAGCTCGATTTCCGACTTGTCGAGCGCCGCAACGAAGCTGCCGCCACGCTGCAAGGTGATCTCGTCGTGCAGCTCCTTGATGCGCAGGACTAGTTCGGCGTGGGACAGCCAGCTTTGCAACGAGAATGGCTGCTCCGCTTCGGAACGTGCCAACGCCTCGCGCAGCCGTTCCGCTGTTTCAGCGAGTTGCTCGAACGCAGTCACCAGCGCGGCGGCTTGAGCCGCGCTTCCTGCTGCCGCGCCGCGTCGGTCAGACGCGCCGCCCACGCCCTCGATTGGGCAAGCGCCTCCTGCACGAGCAGTTCGAGCGTTCTCCAATCGATCGGCTGAAGCTCCCACGATGCGATGGCGAAAACTGCATCGGCAGAAGGATTGCGCCGCAGCCGGTTTGGAACGCAGCTTTCGCCGTCGATGGGATGCACGAAGTCGAGCGGCCATCTGGGCGGCGGTGCCAGCAGCCCGTCATACTTGTCATCGACCCAATACAGACCCGTGGCGCTCTTCTGCCAGGCGCGTTCGTTGCCGCGTTGCGGTCCGAGCGTCGGTTGATGGATCACCTTCACGTCGATACGGCCGGACACGGCTGCGAAAAATGCCAGCCACCCCGCCCTCGGACCGACGCCGCCCCACAGGCTGGGCGGCAAGGATGCGCAATTGATCTGGCAAAGAAACTGATACGGCTGGCCGTCCCTGCCGGGCCATTGGAAGGGATCGGGAAGCTTTGGATTGCCGCCGATCCAACCGATCTCGGCTGCCGCCGGACGAGCCGGAATCGCAGCGCGCAGCCATACTGCATTCCGGTCATGCGCGGCCGGGTCCTCATCCGAGGCCTTGCCAAGCATCTCCAGATTGTACGTTAGGAACTTGGCAATAAAGTCCTTCATCGCGCGCCGCTCCTCAACCTGGGCCAGAATATTGGCGTCGATTCAGGATTGCGCCATCCAAATTCTGTATCTTGGAAAGCGAGTTCTTAATTCCCGCGGACGGGCGCGCTTGATCAGGTAAAGGCCAGGACTGTGCTACGCGCCATTTCGCCGCACGTTGGGCGGCGCGGCGCGACCGCAGCGGCGCCGCTCACATCGACGATCGCACGAACGTCCGTCCAAAGTCGCCGAATGCGCCCTCGGCGGCAAAACTCCCGAACTGATCGTCGCTCCAGCCGAGCCATTCCGCAAACACCTCGCCTGTGTGTTCGCCGAGCATCGGCGGCGGCGTGGAAGGTGGCGGCGGTTCGTCGCCGAACCGCGTCGGCCTCGCGATGAACTTCACATCTCCCGCGGCCGGATGGCTGATGGTCTGGACCATTCCGCGCTGCGTGAGTTGAGGCGTTTCGCAGACCTCGCCGACCGACTTGATCGCGCCGCACGGAATGCCCGCCGCGCCGAGCGCCTGCAGCCAGTCGGCACGACTCCTCCGCGCGAAGATCGGCGAAAGGATCGCGACGAGCTCGTTTCGGCTCGCCGCGCGGTTCGGAGCGGTTGCGAAGCGGATGTCTTCGCGCAGCTCCCGACGGCCGACGACGCCGCAAAACGCCGCCCAGAACTTGTCGTTCGCGACCCCGACATTGATCCAGCCGTCACTCGCCTCGAACGGTTCATACGGGCTGATGGTCGGATGGACATTGCCGCGGCGCTTCGGGCTTTGTCCCGAGGCGAAGTACATGCCGGCGTTGAACGTCAGCAGCGATGCCATGGCGTCGAGCATGGAGACGTCGACTCGGCCGCCCTCGCCGGTGCGGCTCTTGCGCATCAGGGCGGCCAGCACCGAATGCGACGCATAGAGACCCGTGACGAGGTCGGCGATCGACGTGCCGACCTTGGTCGGCGGTCCGTCCGGATCGCCGGTGATGTCCATCACGCCGGATTCGCCTTGAAGGATCAGATCGTAGCCGGGGCGCGCGGCGTCGGCGCCGGTGCGACCGAATCCCGAGATGCTGCACAGGATGATGTCGGCCTTGCGGGCGCGCAACGCGTCGAAGCCGAGCCCCCATTTGTCCAGGGTACCGGGGCGGAAGTTCTCGATGACTACATCTGCGACGGATGCAAGATCGAGCACCGCGTCGCGCCCGGCCGGCGACTTCAGATCGATGGCGCAACTTCGCTTGTTGCGGTTCACCGACAGGAAGTACGCACTCTCGCCGCCGATGAAGGGGGGTCCGTAACGGCGGCTTTCGTCGCCTTGACGCGGATCCTCGATCTTGACGATGTCGGCACCGAGATCGCCGAGCTGCATCGTGGCAAACGGGCCGGAGACCACCCGGCAGAGGTCGAGGACCCTGATGCCCGACAGCGGCTCGCGATCAGACGATCGCATCGGCGAGGTCCTTCATCGACGGCACCAGGATATCAGGCTGATGCGGCGTGATGCCGAACGGGCGGCTGCGCCGATCGATGAAGGCCGTCCGCATGCCGGCGGACTTGGCGCCGATGCAGTCGAAGGCATGATTGGCCACGAACAGCACCTGCGCCGGCTTCACGCCCATGATCTCGGCCGCTTTGGTGTAGGTCGCGACATGCGGCTTGAACGAATTGGCCTCCGCCACCGAGATCACGCGATCGAACGGGACCTTGTGGTATTGCTTCGCGGTCTCGAGCATGTCCGGATCGCCGTTCGAGAGCACGATGAGCTTGTACTTGCGTTGCAGCCGCGCGAGCGCGTCCGGCACCTCCGGAAACGGCACCAGCTTCTCGATCTCGCCCACGAGGTAACGCACATCGTCCATCGTGTAGTCGATCTTCGCGCGATCCATGACGTGGGCAACCGCGCGGTGCCCGATCTCGCGATAAGGCGTGTGCTCGCGATGCAGCAACGCATCGATCATCGAGTTCTCGAAATGCGTGCGACGCCACCACGTGACGAAGGAATCCGGATCGCCCCTCCAGCCCTTCTTCTCGAGGAACGGCGTCGCGATCCTGGTCAGGCCGCCCTGCATGTCGACGACCGTGCCGTACTGGTCGAACATGCAGATCTTCACGTCGCGCTTGATCGTCTCAAAGCTCATTGATGCCCTCCTTGGTCCTGATCGATTGATACGCCCTGCGCCATCATGGATGAAATGGATTTGTTATCTTTCGTCATTCACGATATGAATGATGGATGAACCTTCGATCCATCGACCTCAATCTGCTCGTCGCGCTGGACGCATTGCTGACCGAGCGTCACGTCACCAAGGCGGCGGATCGCGTCGGCCTCAGTCAACCGGCGATGAGCAATGCGCTCAACCGGTTGCGCGCGATGTTCAAGGACGAACTCCTGGTGCGGACCACGACCGGGATGAAGCCGACGCCCCGCGCCACCGAACTGGCGGAGCCGCTGCGCCAGGTCCTGCGCCAGGTCGAGCGCGTGATGGCGAGCGACGCCGGCTTCGATCCAGACCGGACCGAACGCACCTTCACGATCAGGATGTCGGACATTCTCGCGTGCCTGCTGCTGCCGCGACTCGCCGCAGCGCGGCCGCCGGAGGGGCGGATCTCCTACAACACGATCCATCTGCCGCCCGCCCTGACGATCGATGCGCTCGAGCGGGACGAGATCGACGTCGCGGTGAGCATGGGGCTCGAGCATTCCGCATCGATCCGTTCGGAAACGCTGCTGCGCGACCGCATGGTCTGCCTGATGCGACGCGGACACCAGATCAAGCGCGCACGGCTGACCTTTGAGCGCTTCATCGCGCAGGAGCATATGAAGGTCTCGATGAGCCCGACCGATCTTCGCTTCGTCGACGACGTGCTCGCCGAACGCGGCCATCGAAGACGCATTGCCCTGAACGTGCCGCATTGGCTGGTCGTGCCTCACGTCTTGAAGAAGACCGATCTGCTCGCGGTGATGCCGAGGCACCTCGCGACCGTGCTGATGGACGACGATCTGAGGATGGAGGAACTGCCGTTCGAGTCCGCGCCGTTCGACTGGATGTTGTACTGGCACCGCAGATACGATCAAAGCAACGCGAACGGCTGGCTCCGCGACCGGATCAGGGCGGCGTGCTCCGACCTGAACTAGGCGCCGAGGTCCGCCGGCCTCCGCGCCATGGGCGATTGACGTGCTGCCTCGGCGTCCGTGACGGCCGATGCGTCCTCTAAAGAGCGCCCCTTGGTCTCGAAACCGAACACGAGGAAGACCACGGCCTGGAAGACGAGGATGCCGGCCAGGGTCGTCAGCACGCCGGTCAGCCCCTGCCAGGCGAAGATCGCAACCACGACGTATTGAACCAGCGCGGTCGCGATGCGTCCGGATGTGGCGCAGATCGCCGTGCCGCGAAGCCGATACCGCGTCGGAAACAGTTCGGGGACGTGCATCGCGAACCCGGTCGCCAGCATCACGTAGATCGCCGTGATCAGCAGGAAGCCCACACCCGCGAGCGCAACACCATCCGGCATGTATGGATAGGCGATACCGAGCGCCGCTGCCGCAATCGACGAACAGACGATCGACAGCCTGCGTCCGAGCCGGTCCGCCAGCACGAGCCCGATCAACGATCCGACCGGGCCGCCCAGCGCCATCACCGTGGTGTAGCCCAGCGAGGAAACCACGCTGTGGCCGCCCTTGACCATGAAGGTCGGCAGCCAGCCGATGAACCCGTAGAGGCTGAAGCCGACGACGATGTGCAACAGGCTGCCGAGCAGCGTGCGCGCGAGATACGGCGGCTGGAACAGACGCCAGACCGCGCCGGGAGACTCCTGCGCCGGCGCGCGGGCAGCGACGGCAGGAAGTACCGCCTTGCGCGCGGCCTCGGCTTCGATCGCCGACAGAATCTTCTCGGCTTCATCGGCACGTCCGTTGGCGGCGAGCCAGCGCGGCGATTCCGGCATCGACTTGCGCAGAAACCAGACGACCATCGCAAGGCAACCGACAAGGCCGAACATGTAGCGCCATCCAAGCGTCGGGATCACCCACAGACCGACCATGGAGGATACGAACAGCGAGAAATTGGTGATCACGGCCAAGAGCCCGATCCAGCGCCCACGCGACGAAGCCGGCACGAACTCCGTCAAGGTCGCATAGCCGACCACGATCTCCGCGCCGAGGCCAATGCCGATGATGAAACGCAGGCCGATCAGGACGATCATGTTCGGCACGAAGGCCGCGGAGATCGACGCGAGGCCAAAAATCGCGAGGTTCATCTGGTAGGAGAAGCGGCGACCGAAGCGGTCGCCGAGGATGCCGGAGCACCACGCGCCGATCGTCATCCCGACAAAGGTCGCGGAGACGAAGGCGGCGTTGAGCTCGAGCGTCGACCAGCCTGCCTTGAGCACGGCGCCCAGCACGCCGCCGGCCAGATAAATATCGAACGCGTCGAGGAACATGCCGGCCCCGATCAGGGCCAGAATGCGCCAGTGGAATCCGCAGATCGGCAGCCTGTCGAGGCGCGCGCCCGCGTTGATGTCGATGTCGGCGGATCGCGCCATGCCAAACCTCCCTGCCCGGCCTTTGGCAGCCGGATGCTCCGGGCACCGATTGATGACGCGCCGGGGGTCGTCGTCCAATTCAAATCGAAAATTCGACTATTTGGCGCAGTGATGAAGCTGACGCGACCGCACCGTCGCGTTCCATCCTGACACCGAGCTGACTTGCATTCGCCGTCGTTAACGATCTCGCCGTCGCTCGATCTCGAAATCACGGTGTCAGCACAAACATTCACAACGGGTTCATGTCGCCGCCACTATTCGACTCCAACGCTGGGGGAAGAAGATTGGAGTATGTGCCATGCGCCGCATCGCCGGACTGCCTTTCGCCCTGGCTCTCAGCCTCTGCTGTCTTTCACCACCACACGCTGCGCGCGCGCAGCTTGCCATCGGCATCACCGTCAATGCGGCGCCGCCGCCATTGCCGGTTTATGTCCAGCCGCCGATCCCCGCGCCGGGCTACATCTGGACTCCGGGCTATTGGGCATGGAGCGACGACACCGGCTACTACTGGGTGCCCGGCACATGGGTGCTTCCGCCGGCGCCGGAATTGCTGTGGACCCCCGGCTATTGGGGCTGGAGCGACGGCGCCTACGCCTTCCACGCCGGATATTGGGGTGCGACCGTCGGCTTCTACGGCGGCATCTCTTATGGCTTCGGCTACACCGGCGTCGGCTATGAGGGCGGCTACTGGCGCGGCGGCAGCTTCTTCTACAACAGCTCCGTCAACAACATCTCGAACGTCTCGGTCACCAACGTCTACAACAAGACCGTCGTCAACAACACGACCAACATCAGCTACAACGGCGGCACCGGCGGCACCACGGTGAAGCCGACGCCGCAGCAGCTCGCGGCCCAGAGCGGGCACCACATGGCCGCGACCGGCGAGCAGACGCGACACGCGGAAGCGGCGATGAAGAATCCGGCGCTGACGCTCGCCAACAACCATGGTCATCCGGCGGTCGCCGCGACCGCGCACGCAGCACGGTTCAGCGGCGCCGGCGTGGTGGCCGCGCGCCCGGGCAAGCCGATCGCGGCGCCGCCGCCCCGACATGCGCAACCCACGGCCGCACACGCCTTGCCAACGGGACATGCTCTCCCGACGGGGAATGCTCCGCCGCCAGGACATGCCCTGCCGACAGCAAATGCTTCGCCGGCCGGACACGCTCTACCGACGGGGAACGCTTTGCCGCCGGCACACGCCTTACCGCCGGGACACGCCTTGCCGACTGCGCATGCTCTCCCCGGCACCGGCGCACATCCCGCACCCGCGCCGCACGTCGCTCCGCCGGCGTCAAGACCGCAGCTCGTGCAGCATGCACCGCCGCAGCCACGCGCGGTCGCGCATCCACCGGCACCGCGCGTCGCGCAAGCGGTTGTGCATCGGCCCGCGCCGCCGCATGTGTCACGACCGGCGCCACGGCCGCATCCTGCTGCGAGGCCGCGTCCGGCGCCACACCAACACTCATGATCGGGCTCATCGGCGTGCCTGCAAGGGCACGCCGATCTCGTATGAGACCCCATCGCGGGCACCACGGCCCGCGATGCAATCATCAATCCCTGACCTTTGGGCGCGAAGCGCGTCGTCAAGCCAGCGCGTCGGCCGCACAGCTGATCCCGTCGTAGATCTCCTCGAGATCCGCCTCGGTGACGCAATAGGGCGGCATGACGTAGATCGTGTTGCCGAGCGGCCGCAGCAGCAGATTGCGGCGTTCGAAGAAGGCCTGAAGCTTTGGGCCGATGCCGGCGAGATAGCCCGCATCGCTCGCCTTCAGATCAAGTGCGGTGACGGTCCCGGTGCGGCGGACGTTCTCGAAGCGCGCGTCGGCACGGAACGCGGCGAGCAGACGCTCCTGCATCGCAACCACCGCGGAGACGCGCGCGCCTGCACCGTGTTGCCAGAGCTCGAGGTTTGCTTTTGCAGCAGCACAGGCGACCGGGTTTGCCGTGTAGGAGCTGGAATGGAAGAAGGTGCGCGAACGATCACTGGAATAATGTGCGTCGTAGATCTCGGCCCGGCAGAGCGTCACCGCGAGCGGCAGCGAACCGCCGGTGAGGCCCTTCGAATAGCAGGCGATATCGGGCCTGACGTCCGCCTGCTCGCACGCGAACAAGGTGCCGGTGCGGCCCCAGCCGGTCATCACCTCGTCGGCGATGAACAACACGCCAGCGGCTGCGCAGATGCGTTTCATTTCCTTCAGCACCCAGGGCGGATACATCAGCATCCCGCCCGCACCCAGGATCAGCGGTTCGACAATGAACGCTGCCGCGGATTCCTTCCTGCACGCGGCTTCGAGCGCGTCGAGCGTCGTCTGTTCATAGCCAGGCGCCGGAAACGGGATCGACGCGACGTCGAACAGCAGCGGCTCGTAAGCCCTGTTGAAGACGCCGCGCGCGCCGACCGACATCGTCCCGACCGTGTCGCCATGGTAGGAATTTTCCATCACGATGATCTGCGTGCGCGTCGCGCCGATATTGTGCCAGTAGCCGAGCGCCATCTTCAGCGCCACCTCGACGCTGGTCGAGCCAGAGTCGGAGAAGAACACGTAATCGAGCCCGTCGGGCGCCAGCTTCAACAGCTGCGCGGCGACCTGCTCGGCCGGATCGTGGGTATGGCCCGCGAAGATGATCTGGTTGAGCTGCTCCGCCTGGTCCTGGATCGCGCGCACGATGTGCGGATGGCAATGGCCGTGGGTCACGACCCACCAGGATGCGATCGCATCGATGATGCGGCGATCATCCGCGGTGTAGAGATAGGCGCCCTCCCCACGCACGATCCTCGTCATCTCGCCGTGCAGCGCGTGCTGGGTGAACGGGTGCCAGATCGGCGACTTCCGAGCGGATGTCATGGATTGAAATCTTCCCGCCGGAACGACGCCTTGAACGCTGCCTGCAGCGTGTCTGCCGCAAGCGGAGCAAGCCAGGGCAACCGGCCTAGCCGGCGCACCTGCCCGATCTCGCAGATCGCGCGCTCGCTCTCGGGATTGCTCTCGCCGATGAATGCGATCCCGTGAATGTCGATCCCGCGCGTGCGCAGCGCCTCGACCGACAACAGCGAGTGATTGATGGTGCCGAGCGCGGTGCGGGCGCACAGCACGACCGGAAGGCGCCATCGCGCGAAGATATCGATATAGAGCGTGTTGCCGTCGAGCGGCACCATCAGCCCGCCGGCGCCCTCGATCACCAGCGGACGGTCCCCGGCATCGGGCACGCCGAGCGCGGCAGCGTCGATGCGCACGCCGTCGAGTGCGGCAGACTGATGCGGCGAAGCCGGCGTTCGAAGCCGGTAACGTTCCTGCACGATGCGATCCGCCGGGAGCCCGCCAAGCCGTGCGACCAGTTGCGCATCGGTTTCCTCCTCGAGGCCGGCCTGAACCGGCTTCCAGTAGCGCGCGCCGAGGAAGCCGGCGAGGCCCGCGGAGAACACCGTCTTCCCGATCCCGGTATCGGTGCCGGTGATCACGATCCGGCTCGTCATCGCGACCAGCCTTTGGTCTCGTCGACCAGCGCGTCGAGCAGCGCGCGCACGTCGTCCTCGTCGACATTAAGGGTCAGCGCAATCCGCAACCGGGCAGAGCCTGCCGGCACGGTCGGCGGCCTGATGCCTCTGATATCGAAGCCGCGCGCCTGCAGCGCAGACGCCAGCTGCATCGCACGCGCATTGTCGCCGACGATATAGGGCACGATCTGCGAGCGCGACGGGCTGCGCCAACCGCGCAGGTCGAGCTCGCGATGCGTGAACGCGACCAGTTTTGCCAGGCGCTGCTGATGCACGGGCTCCTGCTGCAGGATCAGCAGCGCCTCGCGCACGGCGACGGCCACAAGTGGCGACGGTGCAGTGGCGAAGATGAACGGGCGGCAGCGATTGACCATGAAGTCGCGCAGCACGGTCGAAGCGGTGACCAGCGCGCCGGCGGCGCCCAGCGCCTTGCCGCAGGTATGAACGATCACGAGGTTCTCGCGCCCCTCATAGGACGCCGTCAGCCCACGCCCCTGCTCGCCATAGACGCCGGTGCCATGCGCCTCGTCCACCATCAGGAACGCGTCGTGCCGGTCCGCGATGGCGACAAGGTCGTCGAGCGACGCGACGTCGCCATCCATGCTGTAGACGCTTTCGACCACGATCCAGGCCCGGCCCGTGCGGCCCTCGGCACGCCAGCCGCGAATGGTGTCTTCGACCGACTGGGGATCATTGTGCGCGCTGATCCGGAATTCGGCCCGGCCGGCCCGCGCGCCTTCATGGATGCTGGCGTGCACGAGAGAATCTAGCACCAGGAGATCGCCGCGCTGCGGCAGCGTCGTCAGCACGGCGAAATTGGCGACATAGCCGCCGCCGAAGAACAGCGCCGTCTCGGCTCCAAAGAACGCGGCGGCTTCGGCCTCTAGCCGTTCGTGGTCCTCGCAATTGCCGCGCAGCAGCCGCGACCCACCGGCGCCGATCGGTGTGCCGGCCTCGAGCGCGGCCGAGACCGCATTCTTGATGCGCGGCGCGTTCGCGAGCGCCAGATAGTCGTTCGAGACGAAATCGATGCCCGCGCGCGGCTTGAGACCGCGCAGCCGATCGTCCTTGCTCAGGGCGTGCAAGGCCGCGGCGTAATCAGCGACCTTGGCCGCATGGATTGCGCTCATGCTTCTCTCTCAGATTTGTAGTTGGTCGCGCGGCGAATCCCGCCGCGCGCGTGCCGGAGCTGCGCTCAGGCGAGGGCGGAGGTTGATGCCGAGCCGGTCCAGCAAATCGGCGTCGCGATCGCGCTGCGGGTTCCTGGTGGTCAGCAGCACATCGCCGATGAAGATCGAATTCGCGCCGGCGAGGAAGCACATCGCCTGCAGCTCGTCGGTCATGTATTGCCGTCCGGCCGACAGCCGCACCACGCTCTTCGGCATCATGATCCGCGCAGTGGCAACCAGACGCACCAGCGCGATCGGATCGGGCCGTTCCGCGGTGTCGTTGACCGGAACGCCCTTGACCTCGTTCCACAGATTGATCGGCACGCTCTCCGGATGGCTGGGGAGATTGGCAAGCAGCATCAGCATGCCGAGCCGGTCATCGACCTGTTCACCCATGCCGATAATGCCGCCGCAGCAGACCTTGATGCCGGCGTCGCGCACATGCGCGAGCGTATCGATGCGATCCTGCAGGGTGCGGGTGGTGATGATCCTGTCGTAGAACTCCGGCGAGGTGTCGACGTTGTGGTTGTAGAAATCGAGCCCGGCGTCAGAGAGACGCTCGGCCTGCTTTGGCGTCAGCATGCCGAGCGTGACGCAGGTTTCCATGCCGAGGCCCTTCACCGCGCTGACCATGTCGCAGACCTGATCGAGATCGCGGTCCTTCGGGCTGCGCCAGGCCGCAGCCATGCAGAAGCGGGTTGCGCCGGCGTCCTTGGCGCGCTGCGCGACCGCGACCACTTCGTCCCGCGGCATCAGGCGAGTGGCCTTCAGGCCGGTGTCGTAATGCGCGCTTTGCGAGCAGTAGCCGCAGTCTTCCGGGCAGCCGCCGGTCTTGATGCTGAGCAGGCTCGCGGTTTCGACATGGTTCGGATTGAAGTTGGCGCGATGCACGCCTTGCGCCTGAAACATCAAATCCGCGAACGGCAAATTGTAGAGTGCTTCAGCCTCGGTACGGTCCCAGGTCTTGCGGGGCGCTGCACGGGTGCCGCTGTCGGTCCGTTCGATTTCCACGACATCAACCATATGGCTTGCTTTCTCGTTTGCTGTGGATCATAGATAATCTGGTATATTATCTATGATCTGTGGACTTAGAACGATGCTAGCCGAGCCAGTACGCGCGCGCACCCGTTTTTACGATAGATAATCTATGACGAGCGAAGGCGAGAACACGACCACCGCGGGGCGCATCGCCGAAGCGATCGGCGAGCGCATCATCAACGGCGAATTGCTGCCGGACGCGCCGCTGCGGCAGGATCATGTCGCGCGCGAATTCCATTCGAGCCACGTGCCGGTGCGCGAGGCCTTCAGGCAATTGGAGGCGCAGCATCTCGTTGTTGCGGTGCCGCGACGCGGGGTGCGGGTCGCGCCGCTCGACACCAGGTCGGTGAAGGAAATCGCCGAGATGCGCGCCGCGCTCGAGGTGGTCGCGTTGCGCAATGCCGCCCCCAGGCTCACATCGGCCCATCTGGCACGGATCGAACTCGCCATGATCGAAGGCGACAATGCCGAGACGGTGCGGGATTTCGAGATGGCCAATCGCGCCTTTCACCATGCGCTGGTGGCGCCGTGCGCGATGCCGCGGCTGCTTGCCAGCCTCGACGGCCTGCAGCTTGCGAATTCGCGACTGGTGTTCGCGATGGCGCGCAACGCCGGCTGGCGGCCGCGGCCGAGCCAGGATCATCGCGTGATCCTGCAGGCGCTGCGCGCACGCAACATCGAACAGGCCTGCAGCCTGCTGGCGCGGCATATTCAGACTATCGAGCGGCTTGCCCTGCCGGCAGCGTGATCACTTTGCTCCGAATCGAGCGACGGACTCCGGTTCACCTCGCCCCGCGTGCGGGGAAAGGTCGGAACGCATCGGCAGATGCGTTCCGGGTGAGAGGGGGAGTCTCCGCGAGAGTATCTGTCTCCGCGTGTGCGGAGGCAGCCCCTCACCCCCAACCCTCTCCCCGTAAGAACGGGGCGAGGGGACGCGCCGCCTTTGCGACCGCCATTCAATCTAATGCCATCACTCTCTAAGCGATCGCGACGATCTCCAGCTCCTGATCGCCCGAGCCTGCGACGTCGCCCAGGGCTTTGCCCATCAGCGACCTCGCTACCGGCGAGACAAAGGAAATCGAGCCTGCCTTTGGGTCGGCTTCGTCCTCGCCGACAATGCGATAGGTCTGCACCCGCCCGTCGGCGCGGCTGAAAGTCACCGTGCTGCCGAAGGCAACAGTTTCGGTGGAAGCAGGGTCAGGCACGACCTGCGCGGTGCGGAGCCGCTCTGTGAGATAGCGCGCGTCGCGCAACGGAACCGCCGACTGCCGCCGCCGTTCGTTGATATCGTCCAGCTGCTGCGCGGCCTCAAGGGCCTCGCGTGCCGCCTGGAGCTCACGCTCCAGCGCCTTGCGTCCTGCTTCGGTCACCAGGTTGGGATGCGGCGAAATAGGGCGGTCCGGCAACAGCGTTTCGGACGCGGTCTCGGCACTTTCTTCCTTGGTGAAGGCAACGCTCAATCCAGAACTCCATCGATGAGGCCAGTAGCATAGACCCGCCCCACGCGCCTCCCTAATGCGCGAAGGGATTAGGCAGGATCTAATGCGAGGCAGGCTGTTCCGCCTTGGTCCGTCTGCCGAAGCGGTTCTTTACACCCTCGCGCCAGCCCTGGAAGGTGACGAACAGCATCGGCACCAGGAAGATGCCGACCGAGCTTGCGGCGAGCATACCGCCGAACACCGCGGTGCCGACCGCACGGCGGCTGATTTCCGCGGCACCGGTCGCGACCACCAGCGGCACCAGGCCGAGGATGAAGGCAATTGATGTCATCATGACGGCGCGGAAGCGCATTTGCGCGCCCATCGTCGCGGCCTCCGCGATCGGCTTGCCGGCCTCGCGCTGCTCCTTGGCGAACTCGACGATCAGGATGCCGTTCTTGGCGGCGAGCGCGATCAGCACCACGAGGCCGATCTGACCGTAGAGATCGAGGTTGAGGCCCGCGAGCTTGATCGCAAGATAGGAACCGAACACGCCGACCATGACCGATAGCAGCACGGGAATCGGGATCGTCCAGCTCTCATACAGCGCGACCAGGAACAGATAGGCAAACAGCACCGCGAGGCCGAGAATGATGCCGGTCTGGCCGGAGGCCGCCTGCTCCTGATAGGCCGTGCCGGTCCACTCGTAGGAATAGCCGGAAGGCAGCGTCGACTTGGAGAGCTCGGCCATCGTCGCGATCGCGGTGCCCGAGGACACGCCCGCCGCCGGGCTGCCGTTCACGGTGACCGAACGATAATTGTTGTAGCGCGTGATCACCTGCGGTCCGGTCACGATGCGCAGGCTTGCGATCGAACGGATCGGCACCATCTCGCCGCCGCTGTTGCGCACATAGATCTGCCAGATGTCGGGAATGTCGCGGCGATCGGCGGCATCGCCCTGCACATTGACCTGCCAGGTGCGGCCGAACAGGTTGAAGTTGTTGACGTAGATGCCGCCGAGCGTGGCCTGCAGCGCGGTGAAGACGTCGGCCATGTTGAGGCCGAGCGCCTGCGCCTTGGCGCGATCGATGTCGAGATAGACCGACGGGTTGGTCGCGGTGAAGGTCGAGAACACGCGGGCCAGATTTGGAT
This sequence comes from Bradyrhizobium sp. USDA 4503, assembly GCF_054055815.1. Lineage (NCBI taxonomy): Bacteria > Pseudomonadati > Pseudomonadota > Alphaproteobacteria > Hyphomicrobiales > Nitrobacteraceae > Bradyrhizobium > Bradyrhizobium sp. USDA 4503. The sequence goes on along the minus strand of NZ_JBSRXS010000001.1, from coordinate 6,024,419 downwards.
TGCGGTTCGCAGCACCGATCAGCCCGCCCATCACGCTGCTGAGCGAAGCCGGATCCTGCCCCTCCAGCGCCTCGAGCTGATATTCGAAACCGCCGGAGGTCGAAAGCCCGATGATCGGCGGCAGGTTGAACGGCAGCACCGAAGCCTGGCGAATCTGCGATCCCCCAACGAAGGTCTGCCCGATCGCAGCCTGCACCGAGTCGGTGACGGCCTTGCGATCGGCGAACGCCTTCATGCGCGCCACCATGAATGCCGAATTCGGCTCGCTGGCACCGTCGAGTAGCGAGAAGCCGATGATCGACAGCACATGGTCGATCGCCGGATTCTTCTTCAAGAGTGCCTCGACCTGCTTGGTGACCTCGCTGGTGCGTGCCACCGACGCGCCGTCGGGCAATTGCACCGCGATGAAGAAGGCGCCCTGATCCTCCTCGGGCAGGAAGCCGGTCGGCGTGATCTTCGACACGCCGAACACCGCGCCGGCAAACACCAGCACCGCAACCAGTGACAGCACCGCCACACGAACCAGCCGTTGCACCACGCCGGCGTAGCGGTCACGTACCCAGTCGATGCTGCCGAGCACCCGTCCCATGATGCCGCGGCGCGGCCCGCCATGACGCAGGAACACGGCGCACAGTGCCGGCGACAAGGTCAGCGCATTCAGCGCCGAGATCACCATCGCGGCGCTGATCGTCACCGCGAACTGGCGGAACAGCGTGCCGGAAATGCCGGGAATGAACGCGATCGGCACGAACACCGAGAGCAGCACCAGCGAGATCGCGATGATCGGCGCCGTGATCTGCGCCATCGCCTTCTTGGTGGCGTCGGCCGGCGATAGCTCCGGCTCCTCCTCCATGACGCGCTCGACGTTCTCGACCACGACGATGGCGTCGTCGACCACGATGCCGATCGCCAGCACCATCGCCAGCAGCGAGACTGTATTGGCCGAGTAGCCCAGCGCCAGCAGCACCGCGAACGCGCCGATCAGGCTGACCGGAACCGCGACCGCCGGGATCACCGTGGCGCGCAGATTGCCGAGGAACAGGAACACCACGATCACGACGAGCACGAAGGCTTCGCCGAGCGTCTTCATCACCTCCTTGATCGTATCGGACACGAAGGTGGTGGAGTCGTACTGTACGAGATAGGTCAGCCCCGGCGGAAACCGCTCCGACAGCCGCGCAAGCGTGGCCTGCACCGCCTTGGCCGTGGTCACGGCATTGGCGCCAGGCGCGAGATAGATGCCCATCGGCACGCCGGGATTGCCGTCGATCCGCGACTCCGAATCCATGTTCTGCGCGCCGATCTCGACACGAGCAACGTCCCTGATCCGCAGCACCGAGCCATCCGGATTGGCCCGCAGCACGATGTCGCCGAACTGCTTGGATGTCGTCAGGCGGCCCTGCGTCTGCACATTGAACTGGAACTGCTGGTCATTGCTGATCGGACGCGCGCCGATGCGGCCGACCGGCGCCTGCACACTTTGCGCCCTGATCGCGGCGATCACGTCCGACGGCGCCAGGTTGAGGCTGGTCAGGCGCTGGGTGTCGAACCAGATCCGCATCGAGTAGTTCAGCTTCGCGAACAGCGAGGCCTGTCCGACACCAGGCGTGCGCGAGATCGCGTCCAGCACGTTGATGATGGCGTAGTTGGTGATGAACAGCGGATCCTGATCGCCGCTCTTGCTGTACAGCACGATGAATTGCAGCACCGCCGAGGATTTCTTCTGCACGGTCAGGCCCTGCGCCTGCACCTCGGTCGGCAATTGCGCGAGCGCGCTCTGCACGCGGTTGTTGACGTTGACGGTGTTGATATCGGGATCGGTGCCGAGCGCGAACGAGACCGTCAGCGTGTAGCTGCCGTCATTGCCGCTGGTCGACTTCATGTAGAGCATCTTGTCGACACCCACGACCTGCGCTTCCAGCGGCTGGGCGACGCTCGATTCGACCACTTCGGCCGATGCGCCGGGGAATACGGCGGAGACCGTGACCTGCGGCGGCACGATGTCCGGAAACTGCGCGACCGGAATCTGCATCAGCGCCAGCGCGCCCGCGATCGTGATCACGAACGCGATGACGATCGCAAGCCGCGGACGATCGACGAAGACGGCAGAAATCATGGGTTATTGCCCGTCGATTTCGGCGCGCTGCTCGCGCCGCCATCCGCCGAAACCTTCATGCTCGACTGGATCAGCGCGCTGACGGGCCCCGGCGCCACCACCTCGCCCGGCTTGACCTTCTGCAACCCCTCGACGACGACCTTGTCGCCGAGCGAGATGCCACCCGTCACCGCCGCAATCGTTGCGGTCGATTGCCCAAGCTGGATCCGCCTTTGCTCGGCCTTGTTGTCCGCGCCGACGACATAGACATATTCGCCTTGCTGGTCCGACAGCACCGCCGAACGCGGGATCGCGAGCACCTCGACCGGCTGCACGCCTTCGAGGAGAACGGTCACGAACTCATTGTCGGTGAGTTCGCGGAGCGAGCCGCCGGCCGCGACGGAGGTATATGTCGGCGGATTGGGGATGGTGCCGCGCAGGGAGATGGTATCGGTGTTCTGCGCGATCGTGTTGTTGACGAAATTCAGCTCGCCGGTCTTGTCGAAGAGCCGGCCGTCCGGCAATCGCAGGCGGATGACGACGGCCTTGAAGCCGCCGCGCGTCGCATAACGGTCGCGCAGATCGAGCGCCTCGCGCACCGGCACGGGAAAGGTGACATACATCGGGTCCTGGCTGACGATGGTCGTCAGGGTTCCCGAGCTCGGCGTCACGACGTTGCCCTCGGTGACCGCGGTGCGTCCGATCCTGCCGTCGATCGGCGAGTGGATCATGGTGTAGTCGAGATTGATCTGGGACAGGTCGACCTGCGCCTGCGCGGCCTGCACCTGTGCCTCGAGGCTCTGCTGGTTGGCGACCGCCGCATCAACATTGGATTGCTGGCCGGCCGGGCCGCCCATCAGGGCCTTGGCGCGATCGGTGGTCAGCTTGGCGTTGACCAGCGTCGCCTGCAATTGGGCGACCTGTGCCTTCTTCGATGCGAGATCGGCTTCGAACGGTCCGCGCTCGAGTTGATACAAGAGATCGCCGGCCTTGACCTCGGAGCCCTCGACAAAGTTCCGCTTGTCCAGGAACGCGGTCACACGCGCCACCACGTTGACGCGGTTGGGGGCTTCGATGCGTCCGAGAAATTCATTGGTTTCGGTGATCGGCTGCTTCACCGCCTCGAACACGCCCACGGCAGGAGGCCCGGGCGGCCCCGCCTGGGCATGGGCCGCCGATACTCCCGCCGCCATTAGTCCCGCCGATACGAGAAACCCTGCCAAGCCACCGAGCATGCGTTCCGTACCACTCATGCAGTCCAACCCTTCGGCTACCAACAGACGCTACGAGACGTATATGACGTCGAGTTCCCTCAGACCCGAAGGTCAGGATGGGCAGTGCGTTGCAGCAGATCATAACGCGGCCAATCCGACAATGCTGTAAGCTGATCGCGATCGTTGCGCCGATCCCGACGACAGCCAGCTTTGTGAAGCGCTGCGACGCCACCATGACACAGCCATTGCGGCCGCGCGGACCGGCTCAGTGCATGCCGCCGTCGCCGAAAGCTCCCGTCAATGTGATCCCACACGAGCGCACTCTCGGTACCCTCGAGGTCAGGCTGCGCTCACAGCGCGATGGCGTTCTTCAAGCGAGAGGTGTCTTGATAGGCTGGCGACGCCAGACGTTCGGATAGCCACGGCCGCGCGCGCTTGCCGCTGACCTCGTGCACACCGTCGAAGATGTCCATGTCGATCAAATGCGGATGGCCTGACGATGCGTAGACCGACTGCATTTGAGAAAACTTTTCATCCCGCCCAAGTTCCAGCGCGTTTGCACCGTCACGGCTCCCGATCTCGACGAACAGCGGGCACGGGCAGAGCAAGTACGCCAGCTCCGCGCCGGCGTACTTGGCGCGGCCGTTGCTGAAATGAATGTAAGCCGCGAGTTCGACGCCGAGATTCCTGGTGATCACGGATGACGTCAGAAACCTCTTCTCGTCGCGCATATATCCGGACACAACAGTCGGCCGCATCTGCCCCGTCGCGGCTTCCAGATGCAGCGCGAGAAAGGCGCCCCAGGACACCCCGTAGACGCCGACATTCAAACCCGACACGCCGGTGAGCTTTCTGCAAACGATTTCGCCGGCGTCGAGCGATGCGCATGACACGTTGTGGGCGGAGATGCCGTGAGATGCCAGCATCGCGGCGATGTTGTTCTGGCTCTCCTGATTTCCGATCTGGACGATGTAAGGACACCAGACGACGTAACCGTCCCGACATAGCCGTTTGCCGAGCGCGTTCATGTAGTCCTTGTCGGCATCGTCGAAGCAGCGCTCCGGCGTGCTCGCCATGCCGTGGCCGAGCAGGATCAACCCCTTGAATTCTCCGTCGGGAATTCCAAGACATCCGCGCACCGGCACGCCGCATTCCAGATCGAACTCGACCTTCACGACCGAGAAGCCCTCCGCCGGCGCGCGCCAGAGCACCCGGATCTCGTCGTGCGACGGCCGATAAAGCCGCCGCGCCCGGAACAGAGATCGCATCTCTCCGCGAATCTCCGAACCGGTTGCGACCGCATGCAGCCTGCCGCTTGCCGCGATATCGAACAACGACCGGCAGAACTGATCGTAGCCAAGGGTCGGCAAGTCGACATTCGCGCATGATCCCTGGCAATGGCCCAGCGCCAGCCTGTCGCTGCCGGCCCGCGACGAGGGGCCGACCAGCGTCATCAACAATCCGGAAAGCGCCCTGCGGCTGATCATCGGCCCTCCCCGAGCCGACGATGGCTCGCATGAATGTCAGAGGTGGCCGCTAAAAAGCGCGATCAGACCCGGTTTGAATCGTCATCGCGCCTTAGGCCGCCCGTTAGGCATGATCCTTTTCGAAAAACCGCTTCGCACTTTTCCGGATCATGCCCTAGCTGGCGCCACGGATTGCGCGGATACAAATTAAAGGATGTTCATGCTCGAACGATCGCGTGCAACGTTGCAAATGTGTGACGCCGGCGGGCTTGGCGCAGCGCCAGTCATGCCAATCCGGTTTCGGGATGCTTCGGAATGTTTCCATCTGTCACGTAGCTTCGATTTTGCCGCGCGCGGCGATGATCGTCAGGCCCTGATTATCGAGTCTTCATCAAGTCTCTATCAAGTCATGGGGCCGCCCCGCCGACCTGGCATCGAGCTTCGCCTTCGTCGTCCGTGCGCCGGCGGCCGCGCGCCGGATCGCAGCCGAGCGAGCGAGACCCCGGCCGCCGCGCGAAAATCGCGAAGAAGAGGCGGCGAAAACGTCGGAGTTCCCTCCTGATGCGCGTGAACGCGCACCGGAATAACCCGGACTCGTGGGTTGGGCCGAATTACTCTACGCAATATTTCCGGGGTCGATGGGTTTATCTATTGGGCAACAACGGTTTTTGGGATGACCGATGGCGAACGACCTGCACGAGCATCTGATTGAACTGGCCTATGAGGCCGCGGTCGTCCCCGAATTGTGGCCGAATGTCCTGCATCAGGTCGGCGCGATCGCGCGGGCGCGCGGTATCGTGCTGTTGACGGCGGCCCCGCACGACGTCCGCTGGGTCGCGTCCCCCGACATGCACGACGACACGGTGGCCTATGTCGAGGGCGGCTGGCACGAGCGCAACGGGCGATTGCCGCGCCTGCTCGCGGCCAACCATGCCGGCTTCCTGCGCGACATCGACGTTTTCGATACGCCCGAGGAGGTGCAGCAGGATTTCCAGATCCGCGAATTCTTCCGCCCGCGCGGGCTCGGATGGGGCGCCGGTACTGCGATCCCGGTGCCGAGCGGCGACGTGCTGATCTACAGCGTCGAGCGCGAATACCAGCACGGGCCGATCGAGCGCGAAGCGATCGAGCAGCTCGACGCGCTGCGGCCGCATCTGGCGCGTGCCGCGCTGCTGTCGGCGCGGCTCGGGATGGAGCGCGCCAGGGCGGCAACCGAATCGCTGGCGATGCTCGGCCTGCCCGCGGCAGTGCTGCGGCGCGGCGGCCGTCTGATGACGGCCAACACGCTGTTCGACCGCCTGGTGCCCGACGTGATGCAGGATCGCGGCGAGCGCCTGACGCTGGCGGCGACCACTGCCGACACGCTGTTCGCCCAGGCGCTGGCCGCGCTTGATCAGGGACTGATCAGCGTGGAGGTGCGCTCGGTGCCGATCGCGGCGCAGGAGGATCGGCCGCCGCTGATCGTGCATCTGGTCCCGATCCACGGCGCGGCGCGTGACCTGTTCGACCGCGCGGCGGCGATCGTGATCGTGACGCCGGTGGTGCCGGCCGAGGTGCCGACCGCGGAAGTGCTGCAGGGCCTGTTCGACCTGACGCCGGCGGAGGCGCGTGTGGCGCGCGGCATTGGCGAAGGACGCACCGTCGAGGCAATCGCGGGCGCTTTCGGCATCTCCCGCGAAACGGTGCGCAACCAGCTCAAGGCGGTGCTGGCCAAGACCGGACTGGGCCGGCAGGTGGAGCTGGCCAGACTGCTCGCCGGCGCGAAGGTGCCGCCGGGGTCGTCAGGAGACTAGCGCACGCCGCGCAAGCCTCGGTGCAGGGTCGATGCGATCCTCCGGGAATTCGCAAAACGATCGCATGTTCAAACGGCACCGGTTACGCTAGGGGTAGCTCCCCTCCCTCCGTGCGCCCGCCCCGGCGCATGTCCAGTCAATGAGTGCAACTGAATGGCCGAAGCCGACCTCGACGCCGTCATCCGGCAAACCGCAAAAGCGCAGACCAAGGCCGTGATGGCGGCTGCCAAGAAACGCCAGGCCGTCTGGGTCACGCGCGCCGCCAAGGCCAAGGACAAGGAGACCAAGGCGCGCTTCCGCTTCCTGGCCAAGAGCACGATGCTGAACGCAACCGCGACCGCCAAGCGGTTGCAGAATTCGGCCGAGAACGCCGCCGACGCCTATGCGCGCGCCATGAAGAAGGCGATGGAAGAGCCGCCGCCGGCCAAGAAGCCTGCGAAGAAGAAAACCGACGGCTAGTCGATGCCGCGTTATGTCGCCCTGCTGCGCGCGGTCAATGTCGGCGGCACCGGCAAGCTACCGATGACCGAGTTGAAGGCAATGTGCGGCGATGAGGGATTTGCCGACGCGCAGACCTATATCGCCAGCGGCAATGTCGTGTTCTCCTCGAAGCTCGGCGCGGCCAAGGTCAAGGCGACGCTGGAGCGGCGGCTGCAGGCCTATGCCGGCAAGCCGGTCGGCGTCGCCGTCCGCAGCGCGGACGAGATCGCCGCGGTGCTGAAGGCCAATCCGTTTCCGAAAGCGCCGCCGAACTATACTGTCGCGATCTTCCTCGACGAGCCGCCGCCCAAGGACGCCTTGAAGGACATCAAGGGCCAGCAGGACGAAGAGGTGCGGCTCGGCAAGCGCGAGATCTATGTCGCCTATGGCAGCGGCATGGGCCGCTCGAAGCTGAAGATCCCCGCCGCCGCCAAGGGCACCGCGCGCAACATCAACACCATCGCGAAGCTCGCCGAGCTGGCGGCGGGGGACAACGAGGGTTAGTTCGCCCATTGAAATCCGTCATCCTGAGGAGCGCGCACTTGCGCGCGTCTCGAAGGATGCACGGCCCGGCTGGTGGCCGATTCATCCTTCGAGGCTCGCTCCGCTCGCGCCTCAGGATGACGGTCAAGCAGTCTGACAGCTAACTCTCCCGCACCGCGAATCCTTCGGCGCTGAGCCTTGCCAACACCTCCTCCAGATGGGCGCGGTCGCGGGTTTCGATCACGAGCTCGAGCAGCGTCGCCTTCGCCGGAAGATCGGAGAAGGTGCGCTGATGCGAGACCTCGATGATGTTGGCGCCGGCATCGGCAAGCAGGATCGACACCGCCGCGAGCTGTCCGGGCCGGTCGACGATGTCGAGCGCCAGTTGCGTCAGTCGTCCCTCGCGCGCGAGCTCGCGGGTCAGGACCGAGGCAATCAGCCTGGTGTCGATATTGCCGCCGGTCAGCACCAGGCCGACTGAGCTGCCCGCAAAGCGCTCGGGAGCTGCGAGCACCGCCGCGAGACCGGCGGCGCCGGCGCCTTCGACCACCGTCTTTTCGATCGAGATCAGGGTCGCGACCGCGCGCTCGATCTGGTCCTCGCTGACCAGGATGATGTCGTCAACGAGCTCGCGCACGATTTTCGTGGTGATCTGCCCGGGCGCCTTGACCGCAATGCCCTCGGCGAGGGTGTCGCCGCGCATCGGCAGCTGCTCGCCTTTGACCGCATTGTACATTGACGGATAGAGCTGGGCCTGCACGCCGACGACCTGGATCGACGGCTTCAGTGCCTTCGCGGCCGTGGCGATGCCCGAGATCAGCCCGCCGCCGCCGATCGGTACCACCAGGATATCGAGCTCCGGCACCGTCGCGAGCATTTCCAGTCCGATCGTGCCTTGCCCTGCAATGATCAGCGGATCGTCATAGGGATGGATCAGGATCAGGCCCTTCTGCGCAGCATGCGAGCCAACGAACGCGAAGCATTCTTCCAGCGTCTGCCCGGTGATGATGACCTCGGCGCCGTGCCGCCTGGTGTTCTCGATCTTCACCATTGGCGTGCCGATCGGCATCACGATGGTGGCGGGGATGCCGAGCCGCTTGGCGTGATAGGCCACGCCCTGGGCGTGATTGCCGGCCGACATCGCGATCACGCCGCGCTTCCGTTCCGCGGGCGAAAGCGCCTGCAGACGATTCAGCGCGCCGCGCTCCTTGAAGGTCGCTGTGAATTGCAGGTTCTCGAATTTGAGGAACAGGCGGCAGCCGCAGATCTCGCCCAGCGTGCGGCTCTCGTTGCAGGCCGTGACCATGACCGCATCCCGGATCACATCCGCGGCACGGCGTATGTCGGCAAGGGTGATGGCGGCGGTGTCGGAAGGCTGCGGCATCGGGTTTCGCTTTGGTCCGTTTCGTCGGACGGAACCTAGCGGGTTTCGGCGCCGAACACGACCGCGTTAGCGTGCGGCTAACACCCGTTCCTCCGCCCTCGCCGGCCCGGCCGGCTGAACTTCATCGCATTTCGGGCATACCAGCGCGGTGCGGAAATGCTTGTCGAGCACAATGGTTCGCGTCCTGCCGCACTGGCAGCGCATCGGCTTATCCATGGAAAACCGGCCCGGGTTCGAGATGCAAGGAGAGCGTGCGCCTGGCTACCCCGGTCCGGTTAACCCGATATGACTTGCCGCCGGATAATTTGTCGCGCGGCTAAAAGAGACCGGCGCTGAGATCGAGGCCGTAGCCTGCCCTGAGCGCCGCGACGAGCAGGACCGCCAAGGCGAACAGCAGGAGATGCCGGGCGATGCTGCTCCGAAGCGAATTGGCCGGAAACGCGCGTGCGATCGATTGAGCCAAAGCAGTCATTTGCGACCTCCGGAGCCACGTCCCGAAGGTAGGTCGCGTGCAGCGCAGTGAGGTTCAATGCGGCTCGCGGATCGGCCGGCGGCGCGCCAATGTGCTCTGTTCGGGATCACTCGGTGCCCGCACCCGATTCTTGAAGCGGTGACCGACCACGATCAGCCTGCCCTCGGCGCGGATTACGGTATCGGCCGATGGCGCGGACGGCAGATTGTCTTGCGTGACCGCTTCCAGTGCACGCAGGAACTCGCGACCGGCCGATGTGATCTCCCAGCCTTCGACGTCACGGAGCACATAGCCATGGCTAAAGATGTCGAGTTCGGGGACCCGCGACGCCAGACGTTTGATCCGCGCATGCCAATCGTCGCCGCTCGATGAGAGCACGGCGAGATCGTGCTTAAGTGAATTGATTGTGGCTTTGCCGCGGACGTGACTGGCCAATATTTTTAAGATCGCAACCTGTATGCTCAACTCGACGCCTCGACCGCCACGGTTCTTTTTGTTCTGCGCAGCCGACCTGGAAATTATCGCGCTGATGACTGAGGCGTCCAGTCATCAGCGTCAGATATCCAGAACCCGACAAGACGGTATCGACTTACGCCGCGCGTGATGGGCCGACGCGGCGCTCGGGCCGGTGCGACGACATCGATTCCTCCTCCATATCCTGCGGCGCGCCCCAAAATTCCTGCACGGTGGGCCCGTTCTTTAACCTCTTGTCGCGCAGGAAGCCGAGGATTTCGTGCGGCCAGACCCGGCGGCCCATCTGCGTGTACCAGCGCATCGCGTGACGAAGTCCGGCGTCGCGGTGGAGCAGCACGCGGAGCAGCGCCTTCGGGCGGCACTGCAGCACCATCTCGGTGAACTTGAACCAGAGCAGCACGCGCCATGGCGGCATGTGCCGGGTCGCCAGCACCTGATGCTTGTAGTCCCAGAGCCTGCGATCGGTCTGGATGACGCGCCGCTCCGCCGCGAGACGGAAATACGGCGTCCAGCGATGCGGCGTGACGTAGAGCATCTGGATCTGGTCGGGATCATAGGACAACAGCTGCCTGAGACCACGCCAATGATCGCGATCGGTCTCCTCCTCGAAGCCGACCACCCACGTCGCCATCGACAGGATGCCGTGCTGGCGCATCAAACGGATGGCTTCGCGATCGATCGTGGTGGTCGCGCCCTTGCGGATCAGCTCCAGCGTCTTCTCGTCGGTGTTCTCCATGCCGAGCAGGAAGCGCTGCCAGCCCGCCTTCTTGTAGAGATGCAGGATATCGGCGTCGCGCACGATGTCGTCGGCGCGGGTCGAGCCGACCAGGATCAGATTGACATCCTCCGCGATCAGGGCCTCGAGAAAGGCCCGCCACGCCTTCTTCGAGACGGTCGGATTCTCGTCGGCGAAATTGATCACCTTGACGCCGTGCTCGCGATGGAGCCGCGCCAGCTCCTTCGCAAAGCGCACGGGATCGCGGTGCCGCCACCGCGTCCAGAAGCCGCGCTGGCCGCAGTAATTGCAGAGATGCGGACAGCCGCGCGAGAACTGCACGACGACGGCGCACAGGCCGCCCCAATAGCTGTAGCGCGCGTGATCGATCAATTCCCAGCCGACGCGATAGGCATCGAGATCACGGATGACAGGCGCAGGCGGCATCACGCGCGGCCCGTAATCGTCACGGAATGCGATGCCGTTGATGATGCGGAGATCCTCGCCGGCCTCCAGCGCCCGCATCAGACGCCGCGCCGTCTCTTCGCCCTCGCCGCGCACGATCGCGGTGACGTAGCGCTCCTCGCGCAGGATGTCGCGCCAGTGATAGGTCGGAAACACGCCGCCATAGACGATCCGCACACCGGGCACGGCCTTGACGATCGCCTGCGCCACCTCGGCGATGACAGGATGGCCCGACGTCGAGCCGGAATGGCCGAACAGCACCGCATCCGGTGCAAATCTCGATGCCTCCGCCACGATGGCTTGGACCGGCATCGGCCCGAACTCAGCATCGATAAGACCAACGTCGTGGCCGTCATCGATCAGCGGCCCGCCGATCGACAGCAGGCCGAGTGGCGGCAGATGGTCGTCGGGGATCCGGCTGCCGATCGCCGGATGCGGCACGTTGATGAGAAGAATGCGCATGGATGATCGCTCCCGCTTTGGTTGGCGTGATCGTTCGTCCCCGCATCTTGTGAGAGAGAGCCCAACCCCCCGGCCGGGCTTTAGGAATAGAGCAGTTGGCGCGGCTTGACGCGTTAGAGGTTCGGCACCTCCGCCGGCGCGATCGCGGTCAGTCCGCCGAAGCGGCGCTCGCGGCGATGGAAGGAGCCGAGTGCGTCGGCGAGATCGTCGGCATCGAATTCGGGCCACATCCGCTCGGTGAAATGCAGCTCGGCATAAGCGCCCTCCCAGAGCAGGAAGTCCGACAGCCGCTTCTCGCCCGAGGTGCGGATGATCAGGTCGACGTCGCGCAGCCCGGCCTCGCCGGTAATGAGATCGGAGAACGTCTCGCGGCTGAGCTCGCCGGCGCCGGCCGCGCGCGCGGCGGCGTTCAGGATGGCGTCGCGCGCCGAATAATCGATCGCGATGCGCAGATGCAGCGTGGTGCCGCCGGCGGTCTCGGCCTCGGCGCGCGTGATCGCGGCGGCGATGCCGTCGGGCAGCCGGTCGCGGCGGCCGATCACGGTGAGGCGAACGCCGTTGCGCACCAGCGCAGCGATCTCGTTGGCGAGATAGAAGCGCAGCAGCCCCATCAGTGCCGCGACCTCGGCCTTCGGACGGCGCCAATTATCGCTCGAGAAGGCGTAGAGCGTCAGCGTGCCGACGCCCTGGTCCGGCGCGGCCTCGACGATGCGGCGGATCGCCTCGACGCCGGCCTCGTGTCCGCGCAGCCGTGACAGGCCGCGCCGCGTTGCCCAGCGGCCATTGCCATCCATGATGATGCCGACATGGAGCCTGAAGGCGGCTTCCGGCTTGAGCGCGACGTTACTTTGCATCACAAAGTCTCCGGACAAAATGAGATGGTTCAAACCGGCTGGATACCGAGGCGGCCAGCTGCGCGGTCGTCCTTGCCGGCGGCCTTTTCTGCCGTGCCGGCGGCCCTCTCGGCCGTGCCGGCGGCCTTGGCCGCGTCACGCACCAGCTGCTCGAGCACGGCGAGATAGTCGAGGAAGCGGCGACGACCGCTCTTGGTCAGGCGGCAGGTGGTGTGCGGACGATTGCCTTCATAGCCCTTGATGACGTCGACGAGACCGGCCTCCTGCAGCACCTGGAGGTGCCGGCTGAGGTTGCCGTCGGTCAGGCCGCAGAGCTGCTTGAGATCGGCAAAGGCGAGCCCCTTCGGATGCGCCATCAGCGAGGTCAGCAGGCCGAGCCGCGCCTTCTCGTGGATGACGCGGTCGAGGCCGTCATAGGCGAACGGCGCGGCGGTCAGGTCAGTCTTCGGCATCATGGCCTCCGGAAGCGAAATAGAGCAGCGCTGCGAGCAGCAACTGGCCGATCGCGAATGGCAGTCCCATGGTCCAGGGCGACAGCGCGTGGCTCTGGCTTGCGATCAAGAGCACCGTGAAGCCCGACAGGAAATACCAGGCGCCGCCGAGCGCGATCGTGCGCGGCAGCAGGCGGACCGAGGCGAACACGCCGAGGCTGACCAGCACCTGCCACAGGCCGGGCAGCATCCACAACGTCTCGGGCGCGAACTTCCATTGCAGGATCGCGAGCAGCACGCCGGCGATCGCCGCGGGAACGAACTGCTCGATCGCCTGCTGGACCATCGCGTCCGCAAGGCCGGAATGATGCCGCCGCGAGCGCGCCTGCATCTCGATCCAGATCAGCACGGCGGAGACCAACGCGGCCGCCGCCCAGCCTGCGAGGAACGCGATCGGATGAGCGGTGGGATCGGCGAGCCAGAGATATTGCGCAAGCGCCGTGACCAGCGCGATGCCGCTGGTGGCGGCGATGGTCGCCGGACCGTAGCCGCGGAACGCCGTTCCGGCCGCAATCTGGCTGCGGATGGCGAGGATATCGGCCAACGCCTTGTCGAGGTCACGCATGATTCGCCAGAACTTTGTATTGCAAAGTATACGGGATCACCAAGTAAACGCAAGCGGCATCGCGCAGCTTGCCGAGCGTGATATTTAACAGCCGGTTACTGCGCGGATTGCGGCGAAACCGTGCCGCGTCAGACCTTCACCAGGCTGGCGAAGCCGCCATAGATCATCCGCTTGCCGTCGAACGGCACGTCACCCATGCTCATCGATGCCAGGCGCGGATCGGCCATCACCTTGGCGTTGATCCGGTCGCGCTGGGCGCGCGACTTGTAGGTGATCCAGGCAAACACGACGGTTTCGCCGGCCTTCAGTTTCACGCTCTGCGGAAACGAGGTCAGCTTGCCTGGCTTGACGTCGTCGGCGACCCATTCGCGATAATCCAGTGCGCCATACTCGCGCCAGACCTTGCCGGCCTTCTTCGAGAGTTGCGCATAGGCTTTGAGTTTCTTCTTCGGCACGGCGACGATGAATCCATCGACGTAAGGCATTGGGCGGTTTCCTGCTGTTTGGGCTCCCTGTCATTACGAGCGCCAGCGATGCAATCCATCTCTCCAAACGCCGAGGAATGGATTGCTTCGTCGCTTCCGCGCAAAATTGCTCCGCAATTTTGTCGAGAGCCCCTCGCAATGACGATCAGGAGTGACAGCAGGATGCCTGAACCGGCGCCGGTTGGTACTGGTCACGTAGCCGCACCCAATCCATCGGATAGGGCAATCCTTCCTCGTGGCGGCCGAGCGGCGTCAGGTCGAGATAGTGATAGGCGGCATTCATCATGTCGAGGCCGCGCGCGAAGGTCGAGTAAGTGTGGAACACGCTCCCTGTCTCATCGCGGAAGAACACGCTGATGCCGGGCAGTTCGGGACCATAGAGCGGCGTCGTTCCATAATTGTATTTCGCGTCCTCCGCATCGATCTGCCCTTGCGTGAACGACACGCCGTAATCGTAGTTGAAGTCGCTCTCTCCCGAGGAGACCCAATCGAAGGTCCAGCCCATCCGCGCCTTGAATGCGTCGAGCTTGACGAGCGGGGCCCGCGAAATCGCGATCATCGTGGTGTCGCGTGCGGCGAGATGCGGAACCATGCGCTCGAAACCGTCGGCCCAGAACGAGCAGTTCTTGCACGCCGCGTCCCACTCCGGCGCGAACATCACATGCTGCACCACGAGTTGCGGCCTGCCCTTGAAGAGATCGCCGAGCGTCATTTTGCCGCCCGGCCCGTCGAACACATAGTCCTTGTCGACCTTGACCCAGGGCAGTTCGCGGCGCTGCCGGCTGAGCGCTTCGCGGGCCTGGGTCAGTTCCTTCTCACCGGCCATCAGCGCCTTGCGGGCTGCGATCCATTCTTCGCGCGAGACGATCATGTGCTGTTGCATGGGATGCTCCTTTGCAGGTCAGGCGTCGACGAAGCTTTCCAGATTGCCGAGGAATGCGGTCCAGCCGCGCTGGTGGTTGTCGCGGGCTGTCTCATCGACGAACTGCGCGTGATGGAAGGTGAGCAACGTACCGCCGGCATCGGGCTTGATCGATATCGTTACCTCGGATTCGCGTTCGGGCGTCGAATGCCAGGCCCAGCTGAACACCAGCTTCTCGTTCGGCACCACCTCACGATAGACGCCGCCGACCTCGTGATATTCGCCGTTGGTGCCGATGAATCCGATGCGATAGCGTCCGCCGACGCGGACATCGAGCTCCGCACGCGTCGTGGCCGGCTTGACCCCACCCGGTCCGAACCACTGCGCTAGATTTTCCGGCTCGGTCCACGCGGCGTAGACTTTTTCCGGCCGCGCGCGGAGGCGCCGCGTGAGGGTGAGGCTTGGGCGCGCGGCGAGGCCGGCGTCGGCGGCGACTGCGGATTGGTTTGCCATGGTTCTTCCTCCACAAAGGCTGCAAGGCGGTCGAGATTGTCGGACCAGAATTGCGCATAGCGATTGAGCCAGTTCATCGCCTGCTCCATCGGCCGTGCGGTGAGCCGGCACGCCACCGTGCGGCCGGTCTTTTCGCGCGCGACGAGACCCGCATCGGTGAGCACGTCGAGATGCTTCATGATCGCCGGCAGCGACATCGCGAATGGCTGCGCCAGCTCGCTCACCGACAGGCTTTCCTGGTCGCCGAGCCGCGCCAGCAGCGCGCGACGGGTGGGATCGGAAAGCGCCGCAAAGGTGCTGTCCAGCGTCTCATCCTGATACTTAACCATGTGGTTTAGTATAGGCGCAAACGGCGTGACGTCAAGTGCGCGGCTTCACGATCACGTCAGCATGGACCCGACGCGAGGGACGAACGTCAGGAACAGTGGCGACAGACTGCCTTGCGGTGATGCCGCAACGCTAGTCGGGATAAATGGTCCGGTGCCGACGCTGATAGCGGCCCGGTGGTGGCGGCGGCGGTTCGCTGAACAGGAAGCGCGGATTCTCGCCGCAATAGAGATAGCGGCCGGACACGCTCGCGAGGCATTGCTGGTAGGTCCGGTAAGCGCATTCGCCGGGATAACCCAGGCTCGGGCCCTGCGCGCACCATGGGTAGTCATAAGGATCGGCGGAAGCGGGCGTGATACTCACCGCGCCTGCGAGCGTCATCGTTCCCAGAACAAGCATTGCCAATCCCGATGCGCGCATGATCCGGCTCCTCGGACGCCGCAGTTAGCCAGGTGCGGCATCTTTGATAAGGTTCCTGAAGGTCATTTTATTCCGCGTCAAGGCCGACGAAACCGGCTTCGGCCAGGGACCGGCTGTACCACGCGGGCCACGTTTGTCCCGCGCGATCCAGCATCGCGCCTCTTGCGAGGCCTACTCGACCTTGAGGCCGGCGAACTCGACCACCTTCTTCCACTTGTCGGTCTCGGCCTTGATGTCGTTGCCGAAGGCTTCCGGCGTCTGGATCAGCGGATCGCCGCCGAGCTCGACCAGGCGCTTCTTCATGTCGGGTTCGGCGAGCACGGCGTTGATCTCGGTGTTGAGCCTGGCGATAACTTCCTTCGGCATGTTCTTCGGCGCGCCCATGCCGAACAGCGCGCTCGCCTCGTAGCCCTTTACAGTTTCGGCAACCGACGGAACATCGGGCAGTTGCGAGGATCGCTCCGTTGAGGTCACAGCCAGCGCGCGCAGCGCGCCGGAGCGGATGTGCTGGATGATCGAGGGCATGTTGTCGAAGATCACCTGCACCTGGCCGCCGAGCATGTCGGTGATCGCGGGCGCGGCGCCGCGATACGGCACATGCTGCATCTTGCAGCCGGTCATCGCCATGAACATCTCGCCGGAGAGATGCACCGAGGTGCCGTTGCCGGAAGAGGCCATGTTCACCTTGCCGGGATTGGCCTTCACATATTCGATGAACTCGGCGACGGTCTTGGCCGGCACGTCCTTGTTGACGGTCATCACGTTCGGCACGCGATTGAAGGAAGCAACCGGCGCGACGTCGCGCACGAAGTTGAACTTCAGATTGGCGTAAAGCGAGGCGTTGATGTAATTGGCCGGATTGACCAGCAGCACGGTGTAGCCGTCCGGCTCGGCATTGATCGCCGCCTCGGTGCCGATATTGTTGCCGGCGCCCGGCTTGTTCTCGATCACGAATTGCTGCCCGAGCCTCTCCGACAGCCGCTGCCCGACCAGGCGCGCGATGATGTCGGTGGCGCCGCCCGGCGGATAACCCACGATCCAGCGCACCGGCCGCGCCGGATAGTCGGCAGCGGAAGCGCGGCCGATCGCGAATGTCGAAATCCCCGACCCGATCAGGCCCAGCGCGGTACGGCGTGAAATCATGAAGCTTCTCCCAATCCAGCAGGGTTTGGCGCCCTGCCCGTTTCTGTTGCGTTGCGTGCGGCGCGGTTTTAACAAACAATGCCTGAAGCGACCAGTGCGACACGTGCGCCGCCGACCGCGACGAAAGACTAAGCTTCGGCTCTGATCGCACCAGAACCGGCGACCACATCGCTCGAAAGCACTCTGGACCGAAGAGGATCGATCATGTCCGTCAAGGTGAATGGGCTCGACCATCTCGTGATCAACGTCACCGATGTCGTGCGCTCGGTTGCCTGGTACAGCAGGATCCTCGGCATGGAGGTGAAGGTGTTCGACCCGGGCAAGGGCAAGACACCGCGCACCTCGCTGGTGTTCGGCAACCAGAAGATCAATGTGCGGCCGCGCGATGCCGACAAGGTGGACTGGTTCACCGCCGATCACGAGGCGGCCGGCAGCGACGATCTCTGCTTCCTCACTTCGAGCACGCCCGAGGAAGTGGTCGCACATCTGAAGGCCAATGGCGTCAGAATCGAGGAAGGCCCGGTGGCCAAGCAGGGCGCGCGCGGCACGCTGCGCTCGGTCTATTGCCGCGACCCCGACGGCAGCCTGATCGAGATCTCGTCGTACGAGAAGAACGCGACGTAGCTTTCGTTCGTCCTTGCGAACCGGCGCGGCGTGCGAAGGCGCGCCCGATAACGGATGCTGCGAATAAATCGATCTCTTCCGTGCGGCGGAACAGATTGCTTCAGCGCAAAACCGCTTTGCAAATCCCGATTTGCTCTCGGCGCACGCCGATGGCAGAACTGCTCCCAACCAAGACCAAGGGCGGCCGACAAGGCTGCGCGGGAGGACATATGGCCAACTCGAATCCAGCACCAGGCATCGTGGGACCGTTTGCGGGGCTCGACGTACCATGGCTGCTGCGGATGCGCGCCGAGGTGCGCCGCGACCATCCATTCCTGATCTGGGCGCCGTTCGACACGCCGGCACGGCGCTGGAGCTACGGCGAATTCCATGAGCGGGTCGGCGCGCTGGCTGCGGGCCTTGCGAAGCGCGGCATCCGGCAAGGCGACTACGTCCTGATCCATCTCGACAATTGCGTCGAGGCGATCATGTCGTGGTTCGCCTGCGTCGAACTCGGCGCCATCGCCGTCACCACCAACACCCGTTCCGCCGCCGCCGAGATCGAATATTTTGCCGGCCATTGCGGCGCGGTCGCCGCGATCACCCAGCCGGCCTATGCAGAACTGATCGCCGCCAACTGCAGGAGCCTGCGCTGGATCGCGGTGACCTCGCACGACGCCGGGCAAGCGCCGGCACAAACGCCCGCGCACGGCGACAGTTTTGACGCGCTGTTTGCCGACAGCGCCGACCGGCCGCGTCGCCCGACCGATCCGCTCGCCCCCTGCAGCGTGCAATATACCTCCGGCACCACGTCGCGGCCGAAGGCGGTGCTGTGGACCCACGCTAACGCGCTGTGGGGCGCCAAGATCAACGCCGCGCATCAGGACCTGCACGCCTTTGACGTGCACCAGACCTATCTGCCGCTGTTTCACACCAACGCGCTGGCCTATTCGATGCTGGCGAGCCTGTGGGTCGGGGGCACCTGCGTGATCCAGCCGCGCTTCTCGGCGAGCCGCTTCTGGCCGGTGGCGATCGAGCATGGCTCGACCTGGACCTCGACGATCCCGTTCTGCATGAAGGCGCTACTGGAGCACGAGGTGCCGAAGGATCACAGGTTCCGGCTCTGGGGCACCGCCGTGAACGAGCCGCCGGCGTTCAGCGTGTTCGGCATCAAGATCATCGGCTGGTGGGGCATGACGGAGACCATCACCCACGGCATCATCGGCGAGGTCGATCAGCCCAACACGCCGATGTCGATCGGCCGCGCCGCTCCCGAATACGAAATCCGCATCGTCAATGACGACGGCGCGCCGACCGGGGTCGGCGAGACCGGCAACCTCCTGATCAAGGGCATCCCGGGCCTGTCGCTGTTCGCCGAATATCTGCACAACGAAAAGGCCACGCGGGAAAGCTTCGACGAGCACGGCTACTTCATCACCGGCGACCGCGTCACGATGCTGGAGCGCGGCTACGTCAAGTTCGGCGACCGCTCCAAGGACATGCTGAAGGTCGGCGGCGAGAATGTCGCGGCCTCCGAGATCGAACAGGTGATCGCGGTGGTGCCGGGCGTACGCGAGGCCGCCGTGGTGGCGAAGAAGCATCCGATGCTGGACGAGGTGCCGGTCGTCTTCATCATCCCGCAGGCCGGCGTCGCCAAGCTGCCCGTCGACCTCCACGACAACGTCATGGCCGCTTGTCGCGCAGGCCTCGCCGACTTCAAGTTGCCGCGCGAAATCCGTTTCGTCGACGAGATGCCGCGGTCGACGCTGGAGAAGGTCGCGAAGGCGGAGCTCAGGAAGATGGTGGAGTGAGGCGGACTTGATCGCGTCATTCCGGGGCGATGCGTTAGTATCGAACCCGGAATCTCGAGATTCCGGGTCTAGTCCTTCGAACCATCCCGGAAGGACAAGTACTCAATTCACCTCGAACCGGATCGGCAGCTTCTTCGGGCCGTTGACGAAATAGGCCTGCGTCATCTTCACCTCGCCGTCGAGCGACAGCGACTTCAGGTGCGGCAGCAGCTCCTCGAACAGGATGCGCATCTCGAGCTTGGCGAGGTACTGACCGAGACAGAGATGCGCGCCATAGCCGAACGCGACATGGCGGTTGGGCTTGCGGTCGCTGCGGAAGCGATCGGGGTCCTCGAACACCTCCTCGTCGCGATTGCCCGAGGCGTAGCACAGCATCAGCCAGTCGCCCTTGGCGATCTTGCGGCCGCCGAGCTCGGTATCCGCGGTGGCCGAGCGCATGAAATGCTTGACCGGCGTCATCCAGCGGATCGACTCGTCGACCAGGCCCGGAATCAGGTCCGGATTGGCCTTCACCTTGGCGAATTCCGCGGGGTCCCTGGCCAGCGCCCAGATCGCGCCGGCCGTCGAGGATGAGGTGGTGTCGTGGCCCGCCGTCGCGACGATCATGTAATAGCTGGTCTGATCGTGCTCCGGCATGTACTCGCCGCCGATCTTCGCGTTGGCGATGACGGTGGCGAGATCGTCGCGCGGGTGCTGGCGGCGATCCTCGGTGATCTTGCGGAAGTAGGCGGAAAAGTCGGCGATGATCGCCTGCAACATCGCGGAGACCTGCTCCGCGCTCAGCGCGTCGCGGACGCGCGCGGTGTCGGGATCCTGCGGCCCGAACAGTTCCTGCGTCAGCTTGAGCATGCGCGGCTCGTCCGCCTCGGGCACGCCGAGGATCTCCATGATGACGTGCAGCGGATAGCCGAGCGCGACATCCTCGACGAAGTCGCAGGCGCCGCCCCTCGCGAGCATGCGTTGCACCGTGGCGCGCGCGATCTCGCGGACGCGGGCCTCGAACTTGCCGAGATTGGCCGGCATGAACCAGCCTTGCGTCAGCGCGCGATATTTCGGGTGATCGGGCGCGTCCATCTGCACCAGCGAGCGCACCAAATTGGGCCCGCCCGTGATCTTGCGAACGCGCTCCTCGAGCGCCTGCGTCGTCAGGGTGGTCGGCCGATCGGCGTTGTGGAACAGCTCGTTCTGCCGGCTGATCGCCTGGATATGCGCGTGCTTGGTCACCACCCAGAACGGGTCGAACTTCTCGGGCCGCGCGATGCCGAGCGGGTTGTTGGCGCGCAGCCAACGATAGCTGTCGTGGATGCGGTCGTCCGCATAGGCGACGGGATCGACGAGGGTTGCCGCGATGTCGGCGGGGATGTCGAAATCCCCGGTCGTTGCCGTATCCATGATCGTCCTCACCCGTCGGAGCATCGGTCCTGCCGATGATCACCGGAATCTAGGCGGAGGTAAGGAGCACGACTTGCGTTGATTGGCTAGAGCCGTCGCCTCAGCCGGCATTGCGACGACGAAGCGACGTAGCAATGATGGGGTTGAGGACTCAATAGTGCCCGAACGCCACCGGGCGGAACGCCTGCAGCAATTGCTGGTCGAGCTTGCCGCCCATCTCCTCCATCATGGAGAACGCCTTGGCGTGGGTGAACTGCAGGCGGTAGGCGCGCTTCTCGACCAAAGCGGCATAGACGTCGACGATCGTGGTGACGCGGACGATGTCGCTGATCTGGTTGCCGCTGAGGCCGTTCGGATAGCCGGTGCCGTCGAGGAATTCGTGGTGATGCAGGATCACGTCGAGCATTTCCGGCGGGAAGCCGCCCTGCGCGGACAGCGCCTCGTAGCCGCGGCGCGGATGCTCGCGCATCTCGGCCATTTCCTCCACCGTCAAGGCGCCGGGCTTGTCGAGCAGCGCGACCGGGACGAAGGCCTTGCCGACGTCGTGCAGCAGCGCGGCGCGGGCGAGCCGGCGCTGATCGTCCTCACGCATGCCGAGGTGCTGCGCGAACGCAACCGCAAAACCGGTCACGAACAGGCAATGGCGATAGGTCTCCTGGTGATGGCAGCCGACCGTGGTCAGCCATTCGCGCAGCGAGTTGTGCTTGATCGCCTTGAGGATCTTGTTCTCGGCGGCGACGATGTCCTCGAACTTGAGCGGCTCCCCGGCGCGCATCCGCTCGAACATCTTGACCATCACGCCGTGCGCGGCTTCGACGCCGCGGTTGAGCGCCTTGCCGCGATCGGTCTCGTCATAGCCGCTGTCGTCGGGGAATGCGGCGCGGATGCGCTGCAGGATGCCGCGCGCATCGAACGGCCGCGAGATCGTGTCGGTGGCGCCGAGCGCCCAGGCCTGCATCGAGGCGTGATGCAAGGCGTCCGCCAGCACGAACAGCCGCGGCATCTCGCGATAGGCGTCGGCCTGCAGCTTGGCGCGGACGAGTTGCACGGCTTCGGGCGAGCGCAGATTGATGTCGACGACGATGCCGGAGAGATCGCGGGCCGGCTGCTCGGGAATGTCAGAGGTCGGAACGGTATCGACCTCGCCCACCGAGCGCAGGATGTTGGCGAGCTCGTTGCTCTGATCGCTTCGATCTGACGCCAGCAGGAGGCGGCGCTTCGAAGTCTGGTTGTTGGCTAAGGCTGTCATGAAATCCCCGTCGCGGTAACGACTGACGCCGGGACGCTACCTGACGATGCGTTCCCTCCGACTTAATGGGGATGCTGAACGGCGCTTAAGCGCAATGGGTACAATTTGAGGGATCGCCGAATCCGCCAGCAAAATCAGGCCGGCCGGAAATCGATGCAGTTGCGCAGATCGGCAGCGAATCATGAATTTTTGCGGCGTCGAAGTTGATGCCGTCACTGCCCGGCCGACACGCGAAGCAAAGAAAAACGCCGGAGAACTCGTGCTCTCCGGCGTTCTTGTTCGTTCAGGCCGTTACGCCTTCATCGCAGCCTTGACGGCTTCCGCGGTGATCGGCAGGCCGCGAACGCGGGCACCGACCGCGTTGAAGACGGCGTTGCCGATCGCCGGCGCCACCACCGTCACCGCGGGCTCGCCGACGCCGGTCGCCTTCTCGCCATTGGCGATGACGTTGACCGCGACTTCCGGCAGCTGGCTCATCCGAAGCGGCGTGTAGCTGTCGAAGTTGGTCTGCTCGATGCCGCCGTCCTTCAACGTCGCCTTCTCGAACAGCGCCAGCGACATGCCCCACAGCGCCGCGCCCTCGACCTGGGCCCGGATGCCGTCGGGATTCACCTGCGTACCAACGTCGGTCGCAACCGTCAGCTTCTTCACCGTCACCTCGCCCGACGGGGCGACCGCGACATGGGCGACGCAGGCGGTCCAGCTCGCCGTGGCGCGCTCCTGCGACGACACGCAGGCCACCCCCATGCCTTCGCCCTTGGGCAGCTGCTTGGTGCCGTAGCCGGCAAGGCCCATCGCAGCAAGCAAGGTGTTGCGGAGACGCTGCGCGCCGCCGTCATTCTTGCCCTTGCCGTCGAGCAACGAGATGCGCAGCTGCGCCGGGTCCTTGCCGGTCGCATGCGCAATCTCGTCGATCATGCTTTCGACCGCCCAGAACGTCCAGCCCGGCGCCACCGAGCGGAGCTGACCAGACGGGGTGGCGTTGTGCGCCATCTCGTTCTTGATCGCCCGCACATAGTGGTTGGGCACGGTGTAGAAGAAGTCCGCTCCGTTCACGGTGAAGGAGTCGAGCGGACCCTTCTTGTCGACCGACGGTGTGAGGAAATCGGGGATTCCCCAACGCGCGGTCGGCCAGGCCGAGACCACGTCGTGGCTCATCGCGACGATCTTGCCGTCGCCGTCCATGCCGGCCTTCACCTTCTGGTAGGTCAGCGGACGCGAGAAATCCATCGTCATGTCGTTTTCGCGCGTGTAGATGACCTTGACCGGCTTGCCGACGGCCTTCGCCGCCTGCACCGCGGGCACCATCATGTCGGCGTCGAGACGCCGGCCGAAACCGCCGCCCAGCCACATCTGGTGCATCACCACGAACTTCGGATCGATCCCGGCGGCGCCGGCCGCAATCGCGCCGGAGCGCGTCGCGAACTGGTTGCCGGAATAGATGTGCAGGATGTCGCCCTTGAACTCCGCGGTGGCGTTCATCGGCTCCATCGGCGCGTGGATGTTGATGTTGGTGGTGTATTCCGCCTCCAGCACCTTGGCCGCCGATCCGAAGGCCGCCTTGGGATCACCGTCCTTGACGAAGAACTGGCCGGAATCGTCCAGTCCCTGAAGCCGCTTGGCCTCGGCGAGCAGCGATTCGCTCGACAGCTTCGCGTTCGGACCGCCGTCATAGCTGATCTTCAGCGCCGCCGCGGCCTTCTTCGCCTGCGCATAGGTGTTGGCGACCGCGACGACCCAGCCGGTCGTGGTTGTGGTCTTGTCGTCGAGGGTGACGGCCTTGATGAAGCCGGGCAGCTTCTTGGCCGCGCTATCGTCGACCGACTTCACGGTGGCGCCGTAACGCACCGGTGGGGTAACCAGCGCGCCGTAGACCATGCCCGGCACCATCACGTCGATGCCGTACTTGGCCGTGCCGTTGGTCTTCGACGGGATGTCGAGTTGCGGCACCGAGACGCCGATCATCGTGTACTGGTCGGGCGTCTTGAGCTTGATCGCCTTCAGATCATCCGCCGTGAAGGTCTTGGTCGCCTTGCCGCTCTTCACCACTTCGGCGAACGACATCGACTTCTTCGACTTCGCATGGCTGATCCTGGAGTCACGTACCACCAGCTCGCCGGCCGGCACGCCCATGGAGGCCGCCGCCGCCTCGGTCAATGCAATGCGGCCGGCTGCGCCGGCGCGGCTCATCGCGTCGAAGTTCATCATCGTCGACCAGCTGCCGCCGGTGATCTGCGCGCCCAGCACGGGATCGTTGAACTTCGGATCGTTGGAGGCGAGTTGAACCCGCATGTCCTTCCAGTTCGCGCCGAGCTCTTCGGCCACGATCTGCGCCATGGTCGAGGCGACGTGCTGGCCCATGTCGGCCTTGCCGCAGGTCACGGTGACGAGACCGTCGGGCGCGATCGAATACCAGACGCTCGGCTCGAAGTTGGCGGGCGCGGGTGCCGCGAGCGCCTGATCGATGCCGGACCCAGCGTAGCCGAGCACGAGGCCGGTTGCAGCGGTGCCGACCAGGAAGGAACGGCGGCTGAGATCGGTCGTCTCTGGCGCGAGGTTTTTCACGTGCTTGTTCATGTGGCCCTCCGCTCGGATCCGGTGGCCGATGCGGTGCGCATGTCGGACGCAGCGCGCATGATCGCCTTCTGGATTCGTGAATAGGTCATGCAACGGCAGAGGTTGCCGTCCATATGCGCGACCACTTCT
Source organism: Bradyrhizobium sp. USDA 4503 (assembly GCF_054055815.1). Lineage (NCBI taxonomy): Bacteria > Pseudomonadati > Pseudomonadota > Alphaproteobacteria > Hyphomicrobiales > Nitrobacteraceae > Bradyrhizobium > Bradyrhizobium sp. USDA 4503. The sequence goes on along the minus strand of NZ_JBSRXS010000001.1, from coordinate 5,999,495 downwards.
TCCTTGGTCGGGTTGGTGTTCTTCGACAGCAGTGCCGCCGCCTGCATGATCTGGCCGGACTGGCAGTAGCCGCATTGCGGCACCTGCTCGGCGACCCAGGCCTTCTGCAAGGGATGATCGCCCTTGGCGGAGAGGCCTTCGATGGTAGTGATCTTCTTGCCGACGGCGTCGGCGACCGAGGTCTGGCAGGACCGCACCGCTTCGCCGTTGACGTGAACCGTGCAGGCGCCACACAGACCGGCGCCGCAACCGAATTTGGTGCCCGTCATCTGCAATTGCTCGCGGATGACCCAAAGCAGCGGCGTGTCATTGGCCGCCTCGACGGACATATTCCGTCCGTTGATATTGAGATTTGGCATCTCTCTCCCCTTCCGGTGTAGGAAGCCGCTTACGGCGGCAACTCACTGTTGGGTCTTGGCCGGCGCCCACCGGGTAAGCGACAGTTGCCGAAACAATGATCCGGTTCCCGGCTGGAGGCAATCCAATTTGGAATTGCTCGAAAAGAATAAATTTCCGAAGATGCCTGTTGTGCGATGCGGCAACGGCATGACGCTTTTTGGAATGCCAGCGTTCGTGTCTAATCGCCAGGCGCTTGCTCAAAGCGTCGGCAGCAAGCACCGGCAACGCCGTCCGATGACAGCGGCAAGAGAAACACAAGGAGCCCGTCAATGGCCAAGCTCAACCGCAACGGCGTCGAGATCTACTACGAGGTTCACGGCAATGGCCCGCCGCTGATCCTGACCCACGGCTATTCCTCGACCTCGGCGATGTGGCAGGGCCAGATCGAGGCGCTGTCGCAACGGCACAAGCTGATCCTGTGGGACATGCGCGGGCACGGCCAGTCCGACTATCCCGACGATTCCGATGCCTATAGCGAAGCGCTGACGGTCGGCGACATCGCCGCTCTGCTCGACGCCGCCGGCGCCGACAAGGCGATCGTCGGCGGGCTGTCGCTCGGCGGCTACATGTCGCTCGCCTTTCATCGCGCCCATCCGGAGCGGGTGCGGGCGCTGCTGATCATCGACACCGGTCCGGGCTTCAAGAAGGACGACGCCCGTGAGGTCTGGAACAAGCGCGCCCGCGAGACCGGCGACCGCTTCGACCGCGAAGGGCTCGAGGTGCTTAGATCGTTGAGCGCCGAGCGCGCGTCGGTCACCCATCGCAACGCCAGGGGCCTCGCGCTCGCCGCGCGCGGCATGCTGGCACAGCGCGATGCACGGGTGATCGAATCGCTGCCCGGGATCCAGGTGCCAGCACTGGTTGTGGTCGGCGCCGACGACACGCCGTTCCTGGCGGCGTCCGACTACATGGCGGCAAAAATCCCCGGGGCGCGGAAGGCGGTGATTCCGAACGCCGGCCATGCCGTCAACATCGACCAGCCGCAGGCCTTCATCGCCGCGGTGCTGCCGTTCCTGGATGGCCTTGAAGCCGGCGCGCCGGGAAAGCCCGCGCCATGAAGACAATCGCCGTTGCCTTGTTGCTGACTGCGGCGACGACAGGGGCGAGCGCGCAGAAGCTGCCGTTCGTCACAGCCCCGTCCACTTTCACTGCGACGTTGTCGAACACCACGCCGCTGGTGTTCGGCATGGGCGTTGCGGACGCGCAGCGCGCGCTCGGCACGCCTTTCACCTATGTCAGCGGACGGCCCGGCAACGAGATCTTCCTGACCTTCCGCGACCTCGGCGGCAGCGGGCTGTTTCCGCACCACGACCGCCTCTTCCTGCAATTCCGCAAACACCGGCTGACCGGCTGGAAGGCCGACTGGGGCGAGAACTGGATGTGGCGCTAGAGCATGGTCCGGAAAAGTGCGAAGCGGTTTTCCGAAACGGCCATGTTCAAACGAAGAGCCAAAGCGCGACGACGATGTCATCGCGCCTCATCATCGAGAGCTTCATGCACCCCCCAAACTGACAAGGATGGACCATGGGACAAGACATCAAACTCAAAGCTTCGGACGGATTTGAACTCGGCGCCTACCGCGCCGATCCTGCCGGCGCGCCGAAGGGCGCGGTCGTCGTGATCCAGGAGATTTTTGGCGTCAATCACCACATCCGCTCGGTCTGCGACCGGCTGGCGAAGGAAGGCTATGTCGCGGTTGCACCTTCGATCTTCGACCGCATCACGCCGAACTTCCAGAGCGGCTATTCCCCCGACGAGATCGCCGAGGCGCGGAAGTTCGTCGCCAATCCGGACTGGGCCGCGATGCTGCGCGACAGCCAGGCGGCGATCGACGCGGCGAAGCCGGCCGGTCCGGTCGGCATCATCGGCTTCTGCCTCGGCGGCAGCGTCGCCTATGCTGCCGCCACCAAGCTGGCCGGGCTGTCAGCCGCGGTCGGCTATTACGGCGGCGCCGTCGTGCGCTTCGCCGACGACAAGCCGGCGGTACCGACGCAGCTGCATTTTGGCGAGAAGGATGCCGGCATTCCCTTGGGCGATGTCGAGACCATCAAGTCGAAGCGGCCCGAGGTCGAGGTCTTCATCTATCCCGGCGCGCAGCACGGCTTCCATTGCGACGAGCGCGCCAGCTACGACAAGCCAAGTGCCGACATCGCCTGGCCGCGCAGCATGGAGTTTTTCGCAAAGCATTTGAAGAAGTGACGCTGTGAGCGTCACTCCGGGGCGATGCGCAGCATCGAACCACAGATGCGCAATTGCGCATCGGGGAATCTCGAGATTCCGGGTCTGGTGCTAACGCACCATCCCGGAATGACAAAGGACGCTGTCCTTCTTCAGAACCAGCGCTCGCCGACGAACACCGTATCGCCCGGGCTCATCGGCGTGCCCAGCGGCACCACAAAGCGCCCGGAGCCGGACGCATCGGTGTGGGTCAGCGTCACGCTGTCGCGGCGGGCACGCGGCGAGAAGCCGCCGGCAATCGCGACCGCGCTCTCGACCGTCATGTTCGGCACGTAGGGATATTGGCCGGGGGCCTGGACTTCGCCGAGGATGAAGAACGGACGATAGGACTCGATCTCGACCGCCACCGAAGGCTCGCGGATATAGCCGTTGCGCAGCCGTGCCGAGATTTCGCCGGCAAGCCCGGCCGGCGTGCGGCCGCGTGCCGGCACCGAGCCGATCAGCGGCATGGTGATCGCGCCCGCGGCGTCGATCGCATAGGAATTGGTCAGGCCTTCCTGGCCGTAGACCACCACGCGAAGCTTGTCGCCGGGGCCAAGGTGATAGCCGTTGTCGTAACCGGCGGGGGGTCCACCCGGGGAGGCGGCGGCATAGACGACCGGGGCGGCGGCCGGTGCGGCATAGCCATAACCAGGGGACGTGCTGGCGAAGGCGGAACGCAATGCGCTGATCGCACCGCCGCCGCCTGCATCGGCAACCGGAGCGGGTGCGTAGGCCGGGCCGTAGGTGACGGCATCGACGCCTTGCGGGCCGACGGCGACGGGACCGGACGTGCTCATGCAACCAGACAGCGCGAGCGCAGCCACAACGGCAGTGATCGGCAATCGTAACGCGCGTGCAACCGGCACCGGACCTATCCCTCAACGGCGAGACAGGCCCAGTCTTGCACCACTTATGGTTAACAAAGGGTTTTCGAGGATCGAGCGGGAGGCCGGAACAGCTGGCCTCCCATTGGCTTGGAGCCGTGCCCGGGAAGAGCGCAAACCGGCTTTCCAGAGCGAGCTCTTTCTCAACAAGACGATCAGGCGGTGACGCCGACGCCGATCGGGCAGGACACGCCGGTGCCGCCGAGCCCGCAATAGCCCGCCGGATTCTTGGCGAGGTATTGCTGGTGATAGTCCTCGGCGAAGTAGAATTCACCGGCCGGCGCGACCTCGGTGGTGATGGCGCCGAGGCCCTTGGCGGCAAGCGCCTTCTGATACATCGCCTGCGACTCATCGGCGGCTTTGCGCTGCGCGTCGCTGAACGTGTAGATCGCGGAGCGATATTGCGTGCCGATGTCGTTGCCCTGGCGCATGCCCTGCGTCGGGTTGTGGTTCTCCCAGAACGTCTTCAGCAGCCTCTCGTAGGAGATCTTCTTCGGGTCGAACACGACCAGCACCACTTCGGTGTGGCCGGTGCGCCCCGAGCATACTTCCTCATAGGTCGGGTTCGGCGTGTGGCCGCCGGCATAGCCGACCGCGGTGGTGTAGATCCCCTCGCCGAGTTCCCAGAACTTGCGCTCCGCGCCCCAGAAGCAGCCGAGCCCGAACACCGCCTGCTCGAGGCCTTGCGGATAAGGCGGCTGCAACTTGCTGCCATTGACGAAATGGGTGATCGCGGTCGGGATCGGCGTCGCGCGGCCCGGCAACGCCTCGGCGGCGCTTGGCAACGCAGTGGTCTTGCGCATGAACAACATGGACACCTCCAGGCGGGACATCGGCCGACGCGGCAACGGCCTGCGGGCCGGCTGTCACCTATATATGTCCTTACGCGGATGATGGCAGCCCCGTTACGGGGCGGTGCAGCCAAGGAGGGCTGCCGACAAGTCAGTCGCGCGCGTAGCCGATCAGGGGCTTACGCGGCCGGAACAGGATCATCAGCAGGATGCCGGCAATGCCGAGCACCGCGAATACCGGCTGCTCCAGAAGCAGGCGGATCACGTCATTCCAGAGCCAGGGCGCGAAGCGATCCACCCAGGCATGGAATGCCTGCTGGCTCGACTGGTGGATGTCGTTCCAGAACTGGCCGAACTGGGTGAACCGCAGGCTCTGGTCGGCGACGTAGCGGGCCCCGTCATAGACCATGAAGATGAAGCTGCCGGCCAGCAGCAGAAGGCCGATCAGACGGAAAAAGCCGCGGATCATGCGTCACCCTAACTCCCAGTCGCGCCCCACGCGTCGTCAGGCCTTACCGGGCGCCCCCCGGAAATTCAACCTCTTCAGCGGCTTATCCGGCCCCCGCAGGGACGATTTCGGGCCCTTTTGGGGTCCCGAAAGCGTTGACGCTTAAGCCCGCGCCATCTATAAGACCGACCGATGGCGGCGGGCGCAATCCTGCCGCCGCTGTTCTTTGGACAGTGCCGCATGCGGAGGCAGCATTTTGCGCTCTTCGCATGGCCGCCTCAAGGACACCCAAGAAAACCACCTTGGACAAATACATCAGAGTTGAGATTTGAACCGGCCGGTGCGCGCAAGCCCGACCACCGAGCGATCACCGCCGAAGGACAGTTAGAGAACCATGGCCAACACCACCTCCGCCAAGAAGGCGACCCGCAAGATTGCCCGCCGCACCATCGTCAACAAGTCGCGCCGCACGCAGATGCGTGGCGCGGTGCGCACCGTCGAGGAAGCGATCAAGAACGGCGACCGCGAGGCGGCACTGAAGGCGATGAGCCGCGCTGAGCCCGAGCTGATGAAGGCAGCGCAGCGCAACATCATTCACAAGAACCTCGCGAGCCGTAAGGTGTCGCGCCTCACGCAGAGCATCGCCAAGCTCGCGAAGTAACGGCTTGCCACCAGAGCTGACTGGAAAACACATTTGTCACGAAGCCCGGCTCGCGCCGGGCTTTTTGTTTTTGTCTCGACTTTTGTCGTGGAAGTTTCATAGCGCGAGAACACTTCGCGTTGCCGCGCAACGAACTGCGTGTCATGTTTCGTTTCGTCGCGTCCGTAGTTCTACCGGCTCGACATGCTTAACGCGCCACACTCGCCCACAGATTGTTCTTCGCTAAGCTAGATAGATGGAATAGCGCGCGAGCATTTCGCGGACGAAACTTGCGAAGCGGGGTTACCCTGCAAAAGTAATCGAGAAAAATGACGTCTCGCGAATTACTTATGCACATAGCGTTGGACAGCGATTGGAAAAATGACCGGCGCGAGACCAAATGTAAATTTTCTATGAAAAATTTTTGGTATTGCACCGTCGTTTGTGACACGCGTGAATCTGTGCGCTGATTCAAAAACTTGCTTTCGCAACTCAGCATCGGCAACGCCGCAACAGTCGCGAAGAGTCTCGATCCCCGTCGAATCCACGGATTGTCAGAAAATCAGCTTGGTGTATTTATTTCTTGTTCGCGACGCCCACGGCTCTCCAGATCAGCGCGGTTTGAGACCCAGGGGCGGACGCACAAATCGGCGGCGGTGTGTGCGTTAGCGACGCTTTCCAAGCGAAGCTGAATTGACGGCTCATAGCGATATGAGGACGGTCGACCTGTGTCAAAATTTCTCCGGCGATGTCCCCGGCAATTTGGGGGATCGAACAAGAGAGACCAGGACGTCAGTCGGAATTTGGCAGCGGGAACGCGGAGCGAGTGAACGGGTTGACGACGACACGGCGGCGGCGAAGCGCCGGGCATTTCGGTGTTCGGTAGCAGCAGTTCGAATTTGAAGACACGAGCAAGCTGACAACTTGCCGCGATACGTCGCGGCGGGAGGGGGAGGTCATATGGCTTACGGTATCATCACTGCAGTCGAACCAACGACAGCCGAAGCGCAAATTTCCAGTGGTGCCGTAATCAACCCCTCGGACGTCAGCTCCCACCCGAAGCGTCCGTCGAGTACGCGCTGACCTCGCGGGGCGCATCTTCTCCAAACAGCTGATCTGTCGGGTGGCGCATGGACGCCACACGGGAGAGCTTTGTCCGGAGCAGACCGCGCCCGCTAGAGGTCGCGCCGCGGCAGGAAACCTGCACGGCGCTTTCGCAACGATTATCTCTCAGACTTGGAAGTACGAAGGCAATGACGAACACGGAACAGGATCGCTGGTCGCGGGTGAAGGGACGTTTGCGGACGAGCGTTGGCGAGGACGTCTACACGAGCTGGTTCGCTCGGATGGATCTGGAGAGCGTGCACGACGAGAGCGTGCACCTGTCGGTTCCGACCCGGTTCCTCAAGAGCTGGATCCAGGCGCACTATGCCGAACGCGTGCTCTCCTGCTGGCAGGCCGAGATGCCCGAAGTGCATCGCATCGACCTCACCGTGCGCTCGGCAATCCGCGCGACGGCTCCGGTGAAGGAAACGGTTGCGCCCGTCGAAGTGCGCCGCATCGAGCGCACTGACGGCCGGCTCGTGCCTGAACTGCGCTCGGTTGCGACCGCGCCGGTGTCCGCGAGCCACGACGCGCTCGGCGGCTCGCCGCTCGATCCGCGCCTGACCTTCGCCAGCTTCGTCGTCGGCAGGTCCAACACGCTGGCTCATGCGGCGGCCCGCCAGGTCGCGGAAGGTCGCCGCGGCGATCCCGTGATGTTCAACCCGCTCTACATTCATGCCGGCGTCGGCCTCGGCAAGACGCATCTGCTGCAGGCGGTGACCTGGGCCGGCAATTCCGGCGGCGAGCGCAAGGTGCTGTATCTCACCGCCGAGAAGTTCATGTACGGCTTCGTCGCGGCGCTGAAGACGCAGACGGCGCTGGCCTTCAAGGAGGCGCTGCGCGGCATCGACGTGCTGGTCATCGACGATCTGCAGTTCCTGCAGGGCAAGTCGACGCAGGCCGAGTTCTGCCACACGCTGAACGCGCTGATCGATGCCGGCCGCCAGGTTGTGATCGCAGCCGACCGTCCGCCGTCGGATCTGGAAAGCCTCGACGACCGCGTGCGCTCGCGGCTCGCCGGTGGCCTCGTGGTCGAGATGGGCTCGCTCGGCGAGGAACTGCGGCTCGGCATCCTGAAGTCGCGCGTCGCCGCCGCCCGCGCCCACCATGCGAGCTTCGATGTACCGGAGGAAGTGCTCGACTATCTGGCGCGCACCATCACCCATAACGGCCGCGACCTTGAAGGCGCGATCAATCGCCTGCTGGCGCACTCCAAGCTCAACAACCAGCCGGTGACGCTGGAGATGGCCGAGCGCGAGGTGCGCGACCTGATCCGCCCACAGGAGCCGAAGCGGATCAAGATCGAGGACATCCAGCGCGTGGTCGCCCGGCAGTACAATGTCAGCCGCTCCGACTTGCTGTCGTCCCGCCGTACCGCCAATGTGGTACGCCCGCGCCAGGTCGCGATGTATCTGGCGAAGACGCTGACCTTGCGCTCGCTGCCGGAGATCGGCCGGCGCTTCGGCGGCCGCGACCACACCACGGTGTTGCACGCCGTGCGCAAGATTGAGGCACTGGTCGCCAAGGACACGGCGCTGTCGGAGGAAGTCGAATCGCTGAAGCGCCAGCTGCAGGAATAGGGCCGCTTCATCCGGCCGGATCGTTCCATAGCCCTCCCCTCGCCAAAGGGGAGGGCCAAACTTTTTTCCGACCCAAAACGTGGGGAACGGGGCTCGTTTCGCGCCCGTATCGCTTGCACCGGCCGCCCATCCGCGCCACCTTGCGGTCCCCCCGTGGGTTTGATCAAATCCGGTATTGATCCGGCTTTTCGGGTTTCCAATGCCGCGGCGCTGCCCTGAACGGCCGCCCGGCTTTTCCATCTGAGGGATCTGGCGGGTATTGCAATGAAGGTCACCGTCGAGCGCGCGCAACTCCTGAAATCGCTGGGTCACGTTCACCGCGTGGTCGAGCGCCGCAACACCATCCCGATCCTCGGCAACGTGTTGATCCGCGCCGAGGGCGCCAAATTGTCGCTGAAGGCGACCGACCTCGACCTCGAGGTGACGGAGACCTTGGCCGCCGAGACCGGAACCGCCGGCTCGACCACGGTGCCCGCGCACATGTTCTACGACATCGTCCGCAAGCTGCCCGACGGCTCGCAGATCGTGCTGGAAGCCGACGGCGACCGCTCGGTGCTGGCCGTGCGTGCCGGCCGCTCGCGCTTCACGCTGCAGACGCTGCCCGAGAGCGACTTCCCGGGCCTTGCCGCCGGCGACATGACGCATTCGTTCTCACTGCCGGCGTCCGACATCAAGCGCCTGATCGACCGCACGCAGTTCGCGATCTCGACCGAAGAGACCCGCTACTACCTCAACGGCATCTATCTGCACGCGGCCGGCAGCGCCAAGGCGGCGACCCTGCGCGGCGTTGCGACCGACGGTCACCGGCTGGCGCAGATCGACCTCGCACTGCCCAAGGGCGCAACCGGCATGCCCGGCGTGATCGTCCCGCGCAAGACGGTCGGCGAGGTGCAGCGGCTGATCGAGGGCGACGACGCCGAGATCTCGATCGAGCTGTCGGACGGCAAGATCCGCTTTACGCTCGGCAACGTGGTGCTGACCTCGAAGCTGATCGACGGCACCTTCCCGGACTACGGCCGCGTCATTCCGCAGAACAACGACAAGGAACTCGTCGTCGACAAGAAGGATTTCGAGGCCGCCGTCGACCGCGTCTCGACGATTTCCAGCGAACGCGGCCGCGCGGTGAAGCTCGCACTGTCCGCGGGCAAGCTGGTGCTCTCGGTCACCAACCCGGATTCCGGCAGCGCCACCGAGGAGCTCGAGGTCGAGTACGCCTCCGACGCGCTCGATATCGGCTTCAACTCGCGCTATCTGCTCGACATCGCCGCCCAGATTGAAGGCGAGGTCGCAGTGCTGAAGCTCGCCGATCCCGGTTCGCCGACCCTGGTGCAGGACCGCGACAGCAAGGGCGCGCTCTACGTGCTGATGCCGATGCGGGTGTGATTCCTCCTTCTCGTCATGGCCGGGCTTGACCCGGCCATCCATCGAGCAAGAGATGACCTATTGGGTGTACATCCTCGCCAGCAAGCCCGGTGGAACCCTTTACGTCGGTGTAACCAATAATCTGGTCCAGCGCGTCTACGAGCATCGCGAAGGTCTGGCCGAGGGCTTTACCAAGAAGTACGGCATCAAGACGCTCGTCTATTTTGAGGCACACGAGACGATTGCCGCCGCACTTCAGCGCGAGAAGAATATCAAGCACTGGTCGCGTGAGTGGAAGATCGATCTGATCGTTGCCGGCAATCCCGACTGGAGAGACTTATATGATGAAATTGTCCGCTGACGCGGACGATGGATTGCCGGGTCAAGCCCGGCAATGACAAGGTAACATGACCCCGTCCCGCATTCACCGCCTGTCGCTGACGCATTTCCGCAATTACCGGACGGCGACGCTGCAGGTCGCCGGCGACATGGTGGTGCTGGTCGGGCCGAACGGCGCCGGCAAGACCAATTGCATGGAAGCGGTCTCGTTCCTGTCGCCGGGCCGCGGCCTGCGCCGCGCGACGCTGGAGGACATCGCCGACAACCAGGGCGACGGCTCCTGGGCGGTCTCGGCCGAAGTCGAGGGCGCGCTCGGCCTTGCGACGCTCGGCACCGGTATCGATCCGCCGACCGGTGACGCCGGTAACACAAGGCGCTGCCGCATCGACCGCGAACCGGTGGGGTCCGCAACCGCGTTCGGCGATCATCTGCGCATCGTGTGGCTGACGCCGGCGATGGACGGCCTGTTCATGGGCGCCGCCTCGGAACGGCGGCGCTTCTTCGACCGCCTGGTGCTGGCGATCGATTCCGAGCATTCCAGCCGCGTCTCGGCGCTGGAGCGCTCGCTGCGCTCGCGCAACCGGCTGCTCGAGGTGCGCAACTATGACGACCATTGGTGTGATGCGATCGAGCGCGAGACCGCCGAGCTTGCGGTCGCGGTCGCCGCATCACGCGGCCAGACCGCCGCCAAGCTCGCCGTGATGCTGCGCGAGCGCGGCGCGGCCTCGGCCTTCCCCTCCGCCGAGATCATGCTCGACGGCTGGATGGAGAATGCGCTGCTGCAGGAGCCTGCAACGGCGGTGGAGGACCGCTACCGCGAGATCCTGCGCGCCAGCCGGCCGCGCGATGCCGCCGCCGGGCGCACGCTCGACGGCCCGCATCTGACCGATCTGCAGGTGGTCTACGCGCCGAAGAACATGCCGGCGCGTGACGCCTCGACCGGCGAGCAGAAGGCGCTCTTGATCGGGCTGGTGCTGGCGCACGCCACGATGGTCGCGGAGATGACCGGCATCGTGCCGCTGCTGCTGCTCGACGAGGTCGTCGCCCATCTCGATCCGAACCGCCGCAAGGCGCTGTTCGACGAGCTCGCCAAGCTCGGCGCGCAGGTCTGGATGACCGGCGCCGATCCCGCGGCGTTCGTCGATATCGGCCCGCGAGGAGAGATTTTCGACGTCGAATCCGGCCGCGCCACGCGGCGCGGCTGATTGGCTAGTCTAGGGCAATCTGAAGCGATGGCGCCGTCGCAGAGCGCATTGCCAAAATATCGAAAACAACCCCATGCAAAGTGGCCAGCGGCGGCAGGCGTTCGACCAAGCAGCTTGACACGTCGGGCAACTCAGGAACAATATTCTAATATTCCGAAATTACGCGAGCATCCCTCGCCCCGGTTCGCCCTGCCCAGCGGGGAGAAGCGAACCTCCGAAGTCGCTCCAATTCAGCTTGGTCTCATCATGTTTCTGGCGGCGCAGAATCGGCCTCGATAGGGGCTCCGAATCCGCCACCGAATCGGGCTTTTCAAAGCCCTCGGAATCCGCCTTTGAAAGCCTTGAAACAGGCCTAAAAAATCCTATTTATTCAATAGTTTGTAGATGGAGACTTTGCGCTAGGCGCAACCCCTCTTTCATGGCACAAATAGCGGAATCAGCGCCTCATATTGCGCGGCTGATTCGGATATCCTCGAAGGCCTCACATGACTGAACCTGCCCGGCAGACCCCTGCCGAATCTGAGCATCCCGTTCCGGCCGAATATGGCGCGGAATCGATCCGGGTGCTGAAGGGCCTCGACGCCGTCCGCAAGCGCCCCGGCATGTATATCGGCGATACCGACGACGGTTCCGGCCTGCACCACATGGTCTACGAGGTCGTCGACAACGCCATCGACGAGGCGCTGGCGGGCCATGCCAGCCGCGTCCTGGTCACCCTCAACGCCGACAATTCCGTCACCGTGTACGACGACGGACGCGGCATACCGGTCGGCATCCACAAGGAAGAGGGCGTCTCGGCAGCCGAGGTCATCATGACCCAACTGCACGCCGGCGGAAAATTCGACCAGAACTCCTACAAGGTTTCCGGCGGCCTGCACGGCGTCGGCGTCTCCGTCGTCAACGCGCTCTCCAGCAAGCTCGCGCTGCGGATCTGGCGCGACGACAAGGAGCACTACATCGAATTCGCGCACGGCGATGCCGTGGCGCCGCTCAAAGTGGTCGGCGATGCCCCAGGCAAGCGCGGCACCGAGGTCACCTTCCTCGCCTCGGTCGAGACCTTCAAGAACATCGAATATGATTTCGCGACGCTAGAGCACCGGCTGCGCGAGCTCGCCTTCCTCAATTCCGGCGTCAACATCGTGCTCTCCGACATGCGTCACGCGGTCGAGAAGCGCGAGGAGATGCACTATTCCGGCGGCGTCGAGGAATTCGTCAAATATCTCGACCGCAACAAGAAGGCGATCGTGCCGGCACCGATCATGGTGCGTTCGGAAGCCAACGGCATCGGCGTCGAGGCGGCGCTGTGGTGGAACGACAGCTACCACGAGAACGTGCTGTGCTTCACCAACAACATCCCGCAGCGCGACGGCGGCACCCATCTGGCCGGCTTCCGCGGCGCGCTGACGCGCCAGGTCAACGGCTATGCCGAGGCCAATGCGAAGAAGGAAAAGATCGCGCTGACCGGCGACGATTGCCGCGAAGGCCTCACCGCGGTGCTGTCGGTGAAGGTGCCCGATCCGAAATTCTCGTCGCAGACCAAGGACAAGCTGGTGTCCTCGGAGGTTCGACCGGTGGTCGAGAACGTCCTGAACGAGGCACTGGCCGCCTGGTTCGAGGAGAATCCGAAGGAAGCCAAGGAGATCGTCGGCAAGGTGATCCAGGCCGCCGCGGCCCGCGAGGCTGCGCGCAAGGCCCGCGAGCTGACCCGCAAGAATCCGCTCAGCGTCTCCTCGCTGCCCGGCAAGCTCGCCGACTGCCAGGAGAAGGACCCGGCCAAATCCGAACTGTTCATCGTCGAGGGCGACTCGGCAGGCGGCAGCGCCAAGCAGGGCCGTAACCGCGAATTCCAGGCGGTGCTGCCGCTGCGCGGCAAGATCCTCAATGTCGAGCGCGTCCGTCCCGACAAGATGCTGTCGTCCGAGCAGATCGGCACGCTGATCACCGCGCTCGGCACCGGCATCAGCGACGATTTCTCGGTCGACAAGCTGCGCTATCACAAGATCATCGTGATGACCGACGCCGACGTCGACGGCGCCCATATCCGCACCCTGCTGCTGACCTTCTTCTATCGTCAGATGCGCTCGATCATCGATGGCGGTTATCTCTATATCGCACAGCCGCCGCTCTATAAGGTCTCGCGCGGCAAGTCCGAGCAATACCTGAAGGACGAGCGCGCCCTCGAGGACTACCTGATCTCGACCGGGCTCGATGAATGCGTCTTCAAGCCGGCCTCCGGCGACGACCGCTCGGGCCGTGATCTGCTGTCGCTGGTCGAAGACGCCCGGGTCATCCGCTCGGTGCTGCGCAACCTGCATAGCCGCTATAATCGCGCCGTCATCGAGCAGGCCGCGATCGCGGGCGTGCTCAATCCCAGGATCACGAGCGATATCGCCACCGCCAATTCGGCGGCCGAATACATCGCCAAGCGGCTGGACGCCGTGGCCGAAGAGGTCGAGCGCGGCTGGATCGGCACCTTCACGGAAGGCCAGGGGTTCCAGTTCGAGCGCACCGTGCGCGGGGTCAGGGAATTCGCCGTGATCGACGACGCGTTTCTCGGCTCGGCCGACGCCCGCAAGCTCGATGAATACGCGACCGAACTGCAAGAGATCTACGTGCGCGCGGGCAAGCTGCGGCGCAAGGATGCCGAGCAGATCATCCACGGCCCGATCGACCTGTTCGAGGCGGTGACCGACGCCGCCCGCAAGGGCATCTCGCTGCAGCGCTACAAAGGTCTCGGCGAGATGAACCCGGAGCAGCTCTGGGAGACCACGCTGGACACCGAGGCGCGCTCGCTGCTGCAGGTGAAGATCAAGGAGGTCGACGAGGCCGACGATATCTTCACCAAGCTGATGGGCGACGTGGTCGAGCCGCGCCGCGAGTTCATCCAGGACAATTCGCTCAGCGCAACCATCGACATCTAGGTTCCGCGCACGGCCAAGCGGGTGTGCGCTTTTCGGCGCCGTCGCGGCGCTACCTTTCGTGTGGAAGCTGCGCCGCCAGTTGTGTTACGGTGCCGGACGGCCGTTGATTCCGTTGCGGAATTTCCAATGGCCCAGTCTGAATGATGCGTTAGGGGACATTCCGCGTGCCGCCGATCCAATACATCGTCGAAGGCGGCCGCCGCCTTTCGGGCACCATCGAGCCGTCGGGCAACAAGAATTCCGCGCTGCCGATCATCGCCGCGGCACTGCTCACCGAGCACCCGGTCACGCTGACCAACGTGCCGCGCATCCGCGACACCGAAACGCTGGTCGAATTGTGCCGCTCGGTCGGCGCCACCGCCGAATGGACCGAGCGCAACACGCTGCAGATTCATGCCAGGGAGATCCGCGCCGCCGATCTCGATCCGGCGCTGTGCGCGCGCATCCGCGCCTCGATCCTGCTCGCAGGCCCGCTGCTCGCCCGCTGCGGCGAGGTCGCGCTGCCGCCGCCCGGCGGCGACGTGATCGGCCGCCGGCGGCTCGACACGCACTTCCTGGCCTTCGAGCAGCTCGGCGCCACCGTCACCGCGACGCACCGGCTCGAATTCCGCGCCACGCGGCTGAAGGGCGCCGACGTGTTCCTCGACGAGCCCAGCGTCACCGCGACGGAGAACGCGCTGGTCGCCGCGGTCGCCGCCCGCGGCACCACCTATCTGCGCAACGCGGCCTCCGAGCCGCATGTGCAGGACCTCGCCAATTTCCTGATCGCGCTCGGCGCCAGGATCGAAGGCGTCGGCACCAACACCATCATCGTGCACGGGCCGACAACGCTCGGCAGCACGACTTTCGCGATCCAGCCCGACCATATCGAGGTCGGATCGTTGATCGGGCTCGCCGCGGTGACCCGCTCGCCGCTGCGCATCGCGCGCGCCGGCGTCGAGCATCTGCGCTCGATCCGGATGGGTTTTGAGCGGCTCGGCATCGTCTGCGGCGTCGAGGGCGACGACCTCGTCGTACCGTCCGGCCAGACCATGAAGATCCAGGACGATTTCGGCGGCCATGTGCCGAAGCTTGAGGACCAGCCCTGGCCGGCCTTCCCGGCCGACCTGATGTCGATCGCGATCGTCACCGCGACGCAGTGCGACGGTGTCATCCTGATGCACGAGAAGATGTTCGAATCCCGGATGTTCTTCGTCGACAACCTGATCGCGATGGGTGGCCGCATCGTGCTGTGCGACCCGCACCGCGCGATCGTCGCCGGCCCCAGCCGGCTGCGCGGCGCGCCGATGAACTCGCCCGACATCCGGGCCGGTATGGCGATGCTGCTGGCCGCGGTGTGTGCCGAGGGCACCTCCACAATCAACAACGCCGACCAGATCGAGCGCGGCTATGAGCGGATCGATGAGCGGCTCAACGCCCTCGGCGCCAAGATCAAGCGGATTCCCGCGCGATCGTGATTCCCTGCGGCAGCTTGGCCATCCTTCCGGCCGGTTTGCCGTGCTAAGCGTGCCGTCATGACCTGCATCGACAAGATCGACCCGGCCGCGCCGAACGCGGCCGTTGTCGTCCCTCGCAACCTGTTCACGGCCGAGCTCGCGGAAACGCTGAAGCTCGCGGTGCCGCTCGCGCTGACGCAGCTCGGGCAGATCGCGATGATGACGACCGATCTCGCCTTCATCGGCCGGCTCGGCAGCGAAAACGTCGCCGCCGCGGCGCTGGCGCACACCGTGTATTTCGTCAGCTTCACCATTGGCATGGGCATGATGTCGGCGGTCTCGCCCCTGGCCGCGCAGGCGTTCGGCGCGCGCAACCCGCGCGTGATGCGGCGCGCGCTCCGCGTCGGCCTGTGGGCCGGCTTCTTCATGGTGCTGCCGCTGATGGCGCTGCCGTTCCAGGGCGAGCGCATCCTGCTTATGCTCGGCCAGACCCAGGCCACCGCGCATCTGGCGCAGCAATATCTGTTCGGTCTCGCCTGGGGCATCCTGCCGGCGCTGTGGTTCATCGCGCTCCGCGGCTTCATGAGCGCGGTGAACCGGCCGGAGCCGGTGCTATGGATCACGCTCGCGGCGATCCCGGCCAATGCGCTGATGGTCTACCTGTTGCTCTACGGCAAATGGGGCATGCCCGAACTCGGCATGTTCGGCGCCGGGCTTGCGACCACGATCGTCAATCTCGGCACCTTCCTTGCCGGCGTGTGGTTCGCGGCGCGCCGCCGCCCGTTCCGCAAGTACCACGTATTCAGCCGCGTCTGGCGCATCGACTGGCCGCTGATGGGCAAGCTGGTCGCCGTCGGCGCGCCGATCTCGATCGCTTTCCTGCTGGAGTACGGCCTGTTCGGCGCGGCCGGCCTGCTGATGGGGCTGATCAGCACCACGGCGCTGGCCGCGCACCAGATCGCGCTGCAGATCGCGGCGATCCTGTTCATGGTGCCGTTCGGCGTCAGCATGGCCGCTACCGTGCGGGTCGGTCAGGCCGTCGGCCGCCGCGATACCGACGCGGTGCAGCGCGCCGGCTTTGTCGCGATCGCGCTCAGCGGCATCTTCATGAGCATCATGACGTTCGCGGTGATCCTGGCCCGCTTCGAGATCGCGGCGCTGTTCCTCGGCGAGGCCTCCGATACCACCGCGCAGCTCACCGCGGCGCTGCTGTTGATTGGCGCGACCTTCTTCATCGCCGACGGCATCCAGACCACCACCGCGGGCGCGCTGCGCGGCATGAACGACACCCAGGTGCCGCTGCTGTTTGCCGTCATCAGCTATTGGCTGATCGGCTTCGCGTCGGCCTCCGCGCTCGCCTTCTGGGTCAAGCTCGACGCCGCCGGTGTCTGGATCGGGCTGTCGCTCGGGACGGCGGTCTATGCGACCCTCCTTGTCTTGCGTTTCCGCCTGCTGGCACGCAGACTGGGCAAATGAGGGTCGACGAGGTCACGCCGAACGTGGATTCCGCCGCGCTGCTCGCCGGCGCGCAGTTCGTCGACGCGTTCCGCATCGCGACCGCGCGCCCCGACCTCGATGCGCGGCACGCCGCCGAGGCGATGGTGGCGCGGCAGCCGCGCTGGATCGAATGGCTGCTTGCCCTGCGTAATTTCATCGTCGCGCCGCTTGGCCTGAAAACCTCGGGCGCAGCCGACGGCGCGACACGCGACATGATCGGCATCTTTCCGGTGGTCAGCGAGACGCCGGAGCGGCTGGTCGCGGGATTCAACGACAAGCATCTCGACTTCCGGCTCGTCGTCGACGTCGCCTCCGCGGGAGCTGTGCGCAGCATTACCGCGACCACGCTGGTGCTCACCCACAACTGGTTCGGGCGCGCCTATCTCGCGGTGATCCTGCCGTTCCATCGCCTGATCGTGCCCGCGATGCTGCGCAAGGCCGGAGGCTGAACTACTACACGATCTCAAGCCGCGCTCTTCTCCGGCGTGTCGGCGACGATCTTCTCGGAGGCGTCGGCGTTGGTGCACCAATTGCCGTGGCAGCGCTTGAGGTCGTTGAGATTCTGCCGCATCTGGTCGAGCGAGAAGCCGAGCGCGTAGAAGCGCTCGGCGGCATCGACCGGCAGGCCGCGGATCAGGCCATCCCTGCGCACCGCGGCGACCTCCTCGCTATAGGCGTGCAGCGCCGCATCGACCGGCGCCATGTCGGCCGGGCCGCTGCCGGCGCGCAGAGCGGTCGCGACCGCCACCATGTAAGTCACGATCGCCTTGCTGACGTCTGCCAATGGGCGCGCCAGCCTCGCCTGGATATCGGCCGGCAGCGGCACCACGCAAGCCCGCCCGATCATCACGACGTCGTGCCGCAGCCGCTGGATTGTCCGCAGCAACGGGCCGGTGTCCGGTCCTGATGACAGATGCATGGAGCGCTCGCGCTCGGCCTCGAGGCCGGTCGCGTGCAGATTGGTCACCGCGGTGCCGATGCCGTCCTGGATCCGGTGCAGCGCGTCGTTGTCGAGGCCGCGGGTCAGGCCGGCGAGCAATTCGGCGAACGCCGCCGACAGCAGTTCCAGCAGCTTCGATCCGTTGACCCTGATCTGACTGACCGCGCGCGACGGCAGCACCAGGAACGAGATCAAAAGCCCGGTGAGCGCGCCGACCGTCACCTCGAGGACGCGGTCGATCGCGGAATCCAGCGGGTTGGAGTGATGCATCGTCGGCAGCAGCAGCACGATCACCGCCGTCACGGTCGCAGAGTTCAGACTCGGATTGAGCGCGGCGATGAAGGCCAGCGGCACGATCGCCAGCACCAGCAGCGCCAGCAGGCTGCCCTCGCCGGAATGCGGTATCAACACCGCGATCGCGCCGCCATAGACGGCGCCGCCGATGGTGCCGAGCATGTAGTCGCGGCTGGCCTTCAGCGAGCGGCCGACGCTCATCTGGGTCACGATCAGCGAGGTCAGCACCGCCCAGAGCGGCAGCATCAGGTTGAGCGCCAGCGCGATGGTATAGGCCGCCACGCCGGCGGACGCGATCCGGACCGCCAGCGCCAGCTGCGTCTTGCGAGCCCAGAGCTGGTCGAACATGCGTTTTGCGAAGGTCCTCATGCACCGTGATCCGCAATCAAAGGAAAGGCCCGTGTTACATGACTTGAAGCTAACCGACCTGAAGCTAACCGATCTGGAGCATGGCAGCTGCCCGCGGCGGCAAGGTGACTTGAAAGGCCTGACCTGCCCGCCTACCCTGCGCCGCAAAATTGAGGAAACACGATGGCCCACGAAACCGCAACGCTCGCCGCCTACGTCGCCGACCTGAAATATTCCGACATTCCGCCGGAGGTGCTGGAGCGCGCCAAGGTTTTGACGCTGGATTTCCTCGGCAGCACCATCCGCGCCCGGCGCGATGCGGAATCGACGCCGTCGCTGATGAAGATGCTGGAGGCGCTGGCGCTCGACGGCAAGGGCGAGGCCACCGTATTCGGCGACACCAAGACCTGGACCCCGGCGGTCGCGGCGCTGCTCAACGGCGCGCTCGGCCATTCGCTCGACTTCGACGACACCCACGCCGATTCCTCGCTGCATCCGAGCGCACCGGTGGTGCCCGCCGCGTTCGCGGTCGGCGAGATGGTCGGCGCCTCCGGCCGCGACGTGCTGACTGCGATCGTCGCCGGCTATGAAGTGTGCTGCCGGCTCGGCAACGCACTCGACCCGACCTCGCATTACGCCCGCGGCTTCCATCCGACCGCGACCGCCGGCACCTATGGCGCTGCCGCGGCGGCGGCCAAGCTGTTCGGCCTGTCGAAGGAGCAGATCGTTTCCGCGTTCGGCGTCTCCGGCAGCCAGGCCGCGGGCTCGCTGCAATTTTTGGTCAACGGCGCCTGGAACAAGCGCTACCAGGTCGGTGCCGCCGCGATGAACGGCGTGATCGCCGCGACCCTGGCGCGCAACGACTTCATCGGCTCGAGCGAGTCGGTCGAAGGCAAGCACGGCCTGCTGGTCGGCTACAGCGACGATGCGCATCCGGACAAGGCGGTGGCGGACTTGGGCCACACCTACGAGACGCTGAAGATCGGCGTGAAGCCGTATCCGAGCTGCCGCTACACCCACGCCGCGATCGACGCGCTGATCGCGATGCGGCGCGAGCACAACCTGACGCCGGACCAGATCAGGAAGGTCGAGATCGGTCTGCACCGCAACGGCATCACGCTGACCGGCGACGCCGCCACCAAGCGCCACCCGACCTCGGTGGTCGGCGGCCAGTTCTCGATGTTCTTCACCGGCGCGATCGCGCTCGACCAGGGCCATTTCGGCTGGGACGACTACGACCGGCTGGGCGACAAGGCCATCGACGCGCTCGCCGACAAGTTCGACGTGGTGCAGGACGACCGGCTCGAGGTCGGCCGCACCCATCCGTTCGGCGCCCGCGTCTCGATCACGACAGATGACGGCACCCATGAGCGCCTCTATGCCGATCCCTCCGGCGAGCCGACCTCGTTCCCCGACGCAAAGGCGATGCAGCAGAAGTTCCTGACGCTGGCCCGCCCGGTGCTCGACAAGCGCGCCGACCAGCTCGCCGACGCCATCCTGACGCTGGAGCGCTTCGATCGCGTGGAGAAGGCGACGCAGCTGGGAAGGCAGTAAGCAGGCCGTCGAGGCGCAGGCTGCACGCCACGCCCACAGCTGTCGTCCTGGCGAAAGCCAGGACCGATAACCACCGCATTTGATCATGAAGGGGATCGTGGCCCCAGCGTCGCGCAACAAGTCTCATTTGGGGTAATGGGTCCCGGCCTTCGCCGGGACGACGACGGCGGGGATGCGTCGTAATTCAAGAAGTCAAACAGCGCGGTGTCATCGCCCGCGTGGCGAAATGGATTCCGGGCTCATGCTTCGCATGCCCTGGAATGACGGCGCGTCCTACTCCGCTCCATCGATAATCACAAAATCCCCCTCTGAATATTTCTGCCGGATCACCTTCGCGGCCTGATATTCCGGGCAGGTGTAGCATTCCATCGCAGTGGCGCGGTCCCTGAATTCGATGACGAAGTTGCGCTGGCGCGTTGCGCCTTCCATCACGTCATAGGGGCCGTTGCGCACGATGAAATTGGCGCCGTACTTTTCGAACACCGGCATCGCGGCGGCGAGATATTCGGGATAGCGCGCTTCATCGTGAACCGTGACGTGCACGATCCAGTAGGCTTTCGGCATGATGGTCTCCGGTTGACGCGTGCTTCAAGAAACTATGGCGCGCCTCCTCGCGAGATGCGCCATCGCATCAGAAAATTCCGGAGGCCGAGATTCAATTCACGATCGCGCGGGTGTTGTGTGACATGCCGGTCAATTGCCGCCCGCGAGCCGCGCACTTGCAGACGTCGCTGTGACGACGTCACGGACCAGATCGAACACGCCGTCCGCCTCGGGCGGCATGTTCGGCGAGCGGCCGAGGCGGACGATGACGAGGTGCTGCGACGGCACGATAATCACATATTGCCCGATCGTGCCCTTGGCGAAGAAGGCATCGCGCGGCCAGCCGTGCTCGACACGGAAGCGAGCGCCAAAGCTGTCGCCGAGATTGGTCCAGAAGCCCGCGCCATAGCCGACCCAGGCATTCGGCGTCGGCGATGCCGAGTATTTCACCCAGCCCTCGGGCAGGATACGCTTGCCGCTGGCCACGCCGTCATTGAGATAGAGCTGACCCAAGCGCGCCCAGTCGCGCGCGCTCGCCATCATCGCGCCCGATCCTTCCGGCGTGCCCGCAGCATCGAACTGCATCACGACATTGCGCATGCCGAGCGGTCCGAACAGCTCCTCACGCGCGAAGCGCATCACATCAGTCGCATGCCCGCCGGCGGCGTTGCGGATCAGGTGCGAGAGGATCAGGTAGTTGCCGTCGTGATAGTTCCAGACCCGGCCGGGCGCGCTCTCCAGCGGAGCGCTCTCGGCGAAGGCGGCCATATCCGATTCCATGAACTTCATGCGGTTGACCGGCTCGAGCACGGATGCCAGCGACGCCTGCAGCGAACTGCCGAGTGCGAGGCCCGCGGTGTGGCGCAACAGCTCGTCGACCGTGATCGCGTGGCGCGGATCGTCAGGATTCCGCCAGGCCGCGATTGGGACCGGCTGGTCGCGCGTCAGCCTGCCCTCGCGCACCAGGATTCCGATCAGCGCCGAGATCACCGATTTGGTCGCGGAGAAACCGAGCAGCGGCGTGTCGGTGCCAACGCCGGCGGCGTAGCGCTCGGCGACGATGCGGCCGTCCTTCATCACGACGACAGCGCGGGTGCGGCGGAACGGCGGCTCGGCCGGCTCGGCAAAGGCGCGGTCGAGCGCAGCCGCAAGCTGCGGGGTTTGCGGCGCGACGAGCGCGGGGCCGGCGATCTCGGGCAGCAGCGCGGCCTGCGGCCTCAAAGGCGGCAACGCAGTCTCGCCCAGCGTCTCGTCATGTTCGAGCGTGCAGCCCATGCCCTCGCGATAGACTGCATGGCTGCGGCCAAGCCCGAACAGCGTCACGGTGACGTCCTTGCGGTCGAGGTCGACCTCGGTGTCCATCGCCCAAGTGATCAGGCCCGCCCCCGGCATCGCGTCAGTGGTCTCGGTCAGGTTTCGCCTGGGGTCGAGCCCGCTGACGAAGGTCTCCGAGCAGATCACGTTGGCGACAAAGCCGGTCGCGACCTCAGGCACATCGCGGGCGCGGGCGGCGGACAGCGCCAACGCACCGAAGGCGGTGGTGGCGGCGAGAATGAGAAAGAGCTTTCGACGGGTCACGGGATCCTCCGGCATGGCGCAACGGGCGCGTGGCCGGATCGGGCCGCCGGGGACGGGAGAGCGCTCGCCGGATTTGGAAATCGGGCTGGTCGAGGATTGGAGGCGACTGGTCGATTCTGGAATTCTACAGCGATTACAAGGGCCTGTAATCGCGACGCCTCTTAGGTGGCGCGGACGAAGTCCGCGACGGATGAGGGGTCTCTCTCTATCCGAGGAGACAAACCCCTCACCCGGCTTCGATGCTACCGCATCGAATCCACCCTCTCCCACAAGGGGAGAGGGTGCAGCGGTATCCGCCGCAAGCAGGACATCTACACCGCGCTTGCCTTCAGCTTCCGGTACTCTGTCGGGGTCACGCCGGTCGTCGCCTTGAAGGCGCGGTTGAAGGGGCCCAGCGACTGGAAGCCGGCGTCCATGGCGATGGTGATGACCGGGACTTCGGCTTGGGAGGGATCGGCGAGCGCCGCCTTGGCCTCCTCGATCCGGTGGTTGTTCAAGAAGACATTGAAGTTGCGGTAGCCGAGCCGCTGGTTGATCAGCCGTCGGAGACGATATTCGGGGATTTTCAACCGGGTCGCCAGCGCGCCGATGGTGACGTTGTCATGGCGGTAGATCCGCTCGTCCGCCATCAGCCGCATCAGGGCATCGACCAGCTTGCGGTCGGCCGCCTCCTCGGCCGCGGCCGGCTTCGTCGGCACGACGGCCTCCGCCGGCACCGTGAACAGGTCGGCGCCGTCGACGCGCACCATCGCCCAGGTGATTGCGGCCACGATGGCGGTGAGCACGGCCGCGTTCACCAGGTTGGCCCATTCCACGGTTACGCGGCTGCCGGCATAGGCAATCTGCAGCAGCGCGTTCATTCCGCCGTACAGCGCAGAGGCGGCGACGATGAAGACGCGGACACGTCGGCGACGCTCGACCAGATCCGCCGACCACGATCCGATGGTTTGCGCCACCGCGAGCGCAACGAAGGCGAGCGTGAGCGAATTGACCATGATGATCGCGATCTGCGCGTGACCGGCGGGTGCAATCCACATGCAACTGACGAAGCTGTAGGCCACGACCGCGGCCCAGATCAGGCCGTGCCACCAGCGCAGCTGAAACGCGTCATCGAACAGCGCGCGCGTGAACAGCCAGAACACCACGATATCGCCGGTCGAGAGCGCGATCAGTGGCGCATGCCAGTCCGAGACCGGCGGCCCGGCGCCGATCGAGGCGGTCACCGCATGCGCGGCCGCGCCGAGCGCGAAGGCGGCTGCAAGGCGCCCGGAAAGCGCCTTGCGAAAGTCAGTGAGCAGCAAGGCGGCAAGCACCAGCAGCAGCGCCACGCTGGCGCTGCGCAGGCAGAGTTCAAGTGCAGGCCAATGTGAAGCAGCCGATGTCATCGCCGGACAATCGTCGGTCGGACGTGGTTTTTCAAGATGGCCGGCGCTGCCAGCGTTGACGCGACGTCACCCAGATATCGACGACATCACCCTCGAGCTTGCCCGGCCCCTCATTCACGGCACCTAGCCGCCGCGCCACGGCCTGGGAAGCTGCGTTGGCCGGATCGATGCAATGGATAATGCGGTCGACCGTGAAGTTCGCGAACACAAAGTCGATCGCGGCACGCGCCGCTTCCACCGCATAGCCCTTGCCGCGATGCTCTTTGGCGATGCCCCAGCCGACCTCGAAGCCGGGCCATTCCGGCGGATAATACGGGCCGACGCGGCCGATGTAGCGGCTGGAAGATTTCTCCTCCACCGCGAACATGCCGAAGCCGTATAGCGCCCAGTGGCCCGAGATGACGGCGGCATTGCGCCAGCCCTTCAGCTCAGACGTGACCGGCTGGTGATCCGGCGTAATGAAGCGCGCCGTCTCGGGATCGGACAGCATCCGCGTGTTCGCAGCAATATCCGATGCGCGCCACGGCCGCAGGATGAGCCGCGCGGTCTCGATCACGGGACCGTCGACCTGCAGCAGACTTGCGCCTGGCTTGATCAGAGAAACCATGACTGTCTCCGGTTTCCAAGTTTGAACTTGCTGCCATCGAGAGCAGGTGCAAGCCACAAGTAATTCGTCGTCCCTGCGAAAGCAGGGACCCATAACCACCGATGTGTGTTGCTAGCGAAAGCTGGGGCCCCAGCCTTCGCAAGACTAGCATCGGTGGTTATGGGCCCCGGCTCGCGCGGAGCCTGTCATCGGGCGGCGCTTCGCGCCAACCCGTTGGCTTGGCCGGGACGACGGATAGAGAGTATGATCACGGCAAAAGAGTATCATCGCTACACTACTGTAAGGAGTCCGACATGAGCTGGCAGCCCTCGACCGATCCCGAACTCGGCGATCCCAAGACCTGCGACGCGCTGGATCTGATCATCGTGCCGCGCACCCGCGATCTCGGCGACGGCTTTGCGGTGCGCCGCGCGCTGCCGCACGGCAAACGCCAGATGGTGGGACCCTTCATCTTCTTCGACCATTTCGGGCCGGTGCAGTATCTCGCCGGCAAGGGCATGGACGTGCGGCCGCATCCGCATATCGGGCTCGCCACCGTCACCTATCTGTTCGACGGCAGCATCATGCACCGCGACAGCGAGGGCAACATCCAGGAGATCCAGCCCGGCGCGATGAACCTGATGACCGCAGGCCGCGGCATCGCGCATTCCGAGCGCACCCCCGACGTGCAGCGCCGCGACGGCCAGAAGATGCTGGGCCTGCAAAGCTGGATCGCGCTGCCGGCGGGCAAGGAGGAGATCGCGCCGTCGTTCCAGCACTATGGCGCCGGCGATCTGCCGATGATCTCCGAGCGCGACTTCACCGCGCGCATCATCGCGGGCTCGGCATTCGGCATCACCTCGCCGGTCAGCATGGTCTCGCCCTGGTTCTACACCGAGGTGACCGCGAAGGCCGGCACCTCGGTGCCGCTCGACCCCGATCACGAGGAACGCGCGATCTACCTCGTCGACGGCGAGGTCGAGATCGCGGGCGACCGCCACGAGGGGCCGAGGCTCCTGATCTTCCGGCCCGGCGACCGCATCACCGTCAAGACGCTGCGGCCGACCCGAATGATGTTCCTCGGCGGCGACGCCCTGGAGGGGCCGCGCCATATCTGGTGGAATTTCGTCTCGTCATCCAAGGAGCGGATCGAGCAGGCCAAACAGGACTGGAAAACCGGCCGTTTCGCGCAGGTTCCGCACGAACACGAGTTCATTCCGCTGCCGGAGTGAGCTAATTCCTGTGATAATCTCGAACGCCCGCACGGCCGTGTGCGGGCGCTCGTCTTTGCAAGCCACCTATTTTGAAAAGCCACCTAGAAAGATCACGCCATGACCGCGATGCTATCCAGCGATTTGCCCCTGCCCCGGATCGGCCGCGGCAAGGTGCGCGATATCTACGCCGTCGGCGACGATCGTGTGTTGCTGCTGACCACCGATCGCATCTCGGCATTCGACGTGGTGATGGCGGAAACCATTCCGATGAAGGGCGCGGTGCTGACCCAGATCAGCGCCTGGTGGTTCCGGCAGCTCGAGGGCACCGTACCGCATCACATGATCAGCGCCGATGCCGACGAGATCATCCGCGCGGTGCCTGAACTGAAGGATCATCGCGCCGACATCCTCGGCCGCGCGATGCTGTGCAAGCGCACCACCGTGTTCCCGATCGAAGCCGTGATCCGCGGCTACATCTCCGGCTCGGCCTGGAAGGAATACGCGGCCGAGGGCACGCTTGCCGGCGAGAAGCTGTCGGCCGGCCTGGTCGAGAGCCAGAAGCTCGAACCCGCGATCTTCAGCCCGGCGACCAAGGCCGAGGCCGGCCATGACGAGAACATCACGGTTAAGCGGGTGCGCGAGATCGTCGGTGCCGACGTCGCCGCGACGCTGGAGAAGATGGCGCGCGACGTCTATGGCTACGGCGAGCAGACCAGCCGCGCCCGCGGCATCATCATCGCCGACACCAAGTTCGAGTTCGGCCGCGACAAGGACGGCCGCATCATCCTGATCGACGAGGTGATGACGCCGGATTCGTCGCGCTTCTGGGCGGTCGATGCCTACAAGCCCGGCCAGCCGCAGCCGAGCTTCGACAAGCAGCCACTGCGCGACTATCTTGACGTCGAGCGCCGCGCCGGCCGCTGGAACGGCGATGCGCCCGCTCCGCCGCTGCCAGCGAGCGTGGTGGATGCGACGAGCAAGCGGTATCTGGAAGCGTATCGCCGCGTGACGGGAAGCGAGCTGAAGGTTTAGCTGCACCGTCGGCGCGTTCGCTCTTTCACCGTCACCCTGAGGAGGCCGCAACGCGGCCGTCTCGAAGGGTCGACGGCCCGGCTGGTGGCCGATTCATCCTTTGAGGCTGGCTCCGCTCGCACCTCGGGATGACGGGGAACGAGCGGTGCACGCTTCGCTTTGCCCACCCTGCGGAATTGCGCTGTCTGTCGTGGGATTGCAACGAACTCACCTCTGATGCCACTCTCCGGGCACAACAAGAACAGCCCAGGGAGCGCCCCATGTCCGATGCCGATACCGTGCTCGTCGAGCGCGACGGTCCTGTCACCATTATCTCCATCAACCGTCCGCACAACCGCAACGCCGTCGATGGCGCCACCGCGCGCAAGCTGTATGACGCGTTTCTCGCCTTCGATGCTGACGCGAGCGCATCGGTCGCGGTGTTCACCGGCACCGGCGGCTATTTCTGCGCCGGCGCCGATTTGAAGGCGGTGGCGGCGGGCGATCCCGAGAAGAAGCGCGAGGTCGGCGGCCACGACACGATCGCGCCGATGGGACCGAGCCGGCTGCGGTTGTCGAAGCCGGTGGTCGCCGCGATCGAAGGCTTTGCGGTCGCCGGCGGCATGGAGCTCGCGCTGTGGGCCGACATGCGCGTCGTGGCCGAGGACGCAACCTTCGGCGTGTTCTGCCGCCGCTTCGGCGTGCCGCTGATCGATCTCGGCACCATCCGCCTGCCGCGACTGATCGGCCATTCGCAGGCCATCGACATGATCCTGACCGGACGCCCGGTTGCCGGGCCCGAAGCCCACCGCATGGGACTCGCGAACCGATTGGTGCCGAAGGGTGAGGCCCGCGCCCACGCCATTGCGCTCGCCAAGGACATCGCGAGATTCCCGCAGAAATGCATGCGCGCCGACCGGCTGTCGGCGCTGCGGCAGTGGGACCTCGACGAGGAAGAGGCGATCAGGAACGAGATGCGCGGCGGGCTCGACGTGATAGCGTCAGGCGAAACGCTGTCGGGCGCGGCGCGCTTTGCCTCCGGCGTCGGCCGTCACGGCGCCTTCGGCACTGAGAGCGGCCACGGCTGAAGATTACGTCTCGCTAGCCTTCTCCTTTTCCTGAAAGGGGGAAGGTCGGGATGGGGTGAGCCGCAGGCGATGCCGTATGCGGAGAGAGCTGATCCCCACCCGCTTGCTCTGACGAGCAAAGCGACCTCCCCATTTCAGGGGAAGGTAATGCGGAGAGACTCCGGATTTCGCTTCGCTTCATTCGGGCTACGAAGGCGAGAACTACAGCGACCCGCGGCTTTCGCTCGCCGCAAGCTGACCCATCAGCGCCTTGTCGTCATAGCGCGCGAGCGAAAGGCTGCGGGCGAAGACTGGCACGGGCGCGCCGACCACAGCGCGGGCGCAGAGGTCGCCGGTGGCGCGGGCGCCCATCGTGCCGAAGCCCGACAGCGCGGTGGCGAGGAACACGCTTGGCGTCTTCGCCGCCCCGATCAGTGGCCAATTCTCTCTCGTCATCGGATAGTAGCCGCCGTAATGCACGCGGTCGCGCGGCAGCGCGCCGAGATAGTGCGCGAGCTTTGGCTGCAGCCGGCTCGCCGCGCGCAGCACGACTTCGGGGAAATAGGGATTCAGTTCCGGCTCGCGAACCGGCTCGGTGATCTGTTCCGCGTTGAACGCCCAGCCGAGCTTGATCCACTCGCCGTGATCGCCGCCGTCGGGCCGGCAATGGATGCTGCCCGGCATGCCCCCCACCTCAACCGTCTCCCCGCAAGAACGGGGAGAGGGTGCGCAGCGGCAGTTGCCGTCACGATACGGCCTAATCTCGCTACACTCTCAAAGGTAATGACGGCGATCAGACGCCGGCCATCATCACGTATTTGATCTCGACATATTCCTCCATGCCGTGGCGCGAGCCTTCGCGGCCGAGGCCCGATTCCTTGACGCCGCCGAACGGCGCCACTTCGGTCGTGATCAGGCCGGAGTTGACGCCGACCATGCCCGACTCCAGCGCCTCGGCGACGCGCCAGACGCGGCCGATGTCGCGCGAATAGAAGTAGGAGGCAAGGCCGAACGGTGAGGCGTTGCACATCGCGATCACGTCGGCCTCGTCCTTGAAGCGGATCACCGGCGCGAGCGGGCCGAAGGTCTCTTCGTGCGACACCAGCGCGTCCGGCCGCACATCCGACAGCACCGTGGGCTCGAAGAAGCTGCGGCCGAGCGACGAACGCTTGCCGCCGGTGACGATCTTGGCGCCGCCCTTCACCGCATCGGCAATGTGCCGTTCGACCTTCTCGATCGCTTCCATGTTGATCAGCGGCCCCTGCGTCACGCCCTGCTCCGTGCCGTCGCCGATCTTCATCTCCGCGACCTTCTTCGACAGCTTTGCGACGAACGCGTCGTAGATCTTGTCCTGGGCATAGAGACGGTTGGCGCAGACGCAGGTCTGGCCCATGTTGCGATACTTCGAGACGATGGCGCCTTCGACGGCGGCATCGATATCGGCGTCGTCGAACACCACGAACGGCGCGTTGCCGCCGAGCTCGAGGCCGAGCTTCTTCACGCCGACCGACGCCTGCCGGTACAGGATCTTGCCGACCTCGGTCGAGCCGGTGAAGCCGACGAAGCGCACCGCCGGATGCTCGCACAGCACCTTGCCGATCGGCGGCGCATCACCGGTGATGATGTTGAACACGCCCTTCGGCACGCCGGCCTTCTCGGCCAGCGGCAACGAGCGCGAGCGCGGACAGCGGCGTCTCGTTGGCGGGCTTCAGCACCACGGTGCAACCGGCCGCCAGCGCCGGCGAGACTTTGCGGGTGATCATCGAGTTCGGGAAATTCCATGGGGTGATGGCGCCGCAGACACCGATCGGCTGCCGGATCGCGAGCAGACGCGCGTCCGGACGCTGGGTCGGGATCGTCTCGCCATAGACGCGACGCGCCTCTTCCGCGAAGAATTCGACATAGGCGGCGCCGATATCGACCTCGCCGAGCGCTTCCGCCAGCGGCTTGCCCTGCTCGGAGGTCAGGATCAGCGCAAGGTCCTCGCGGTTGGCGATGATCAGATCGAACCATTTGCGCAGGATGTTGGAGCGCTGTTTCGCGGTCAGCTTGGCCCAGGCCGGAAACGCGCGCTCGGCGGCCTCGACGGCCTTGGTCGCGTCATCGGCGCTCAGCTGCGGGATCTTGATCAGCTCGACGCCGGTCGCCGGATTGTTGACGGCGAATTCAGGGGTGCCGACCCAGGCGCCGTCGATGTAGCAGCGGTCGCGCAGCAGCGAGGGGTCCTTCAGGCGGCTTTGCAGGGAGGATGCTGCGGATTGGGTGGCGCGTGCGGCAACGGGCGGGGTCATGGCGTTACTCCTGTCATTTCTGGAATTTCTTGGGGGTGTTCGCCCCGTATATAAGCGGAAAGCCGCTGCGATGCACCGGCGCCGGGCGCGACCCTGCTTGGACGCAAACGCGGCGCGATTGTTGGAGGGTTGCCATTCCGGGGCGGCTCTAAGAGCCGAACCCGGAATCTCGAGATTCTCGGTGCGCAGTTGCGCACCTGAGGGTTCGATGCTGCGCATCGCCCCGGAATGACGGCTCTGATCAGACCGCGCCGCCAGACATATAGGTTTCCCGACGGCCGATCATGCGCTCGGCCGCGGCCTTGGCGTCCGCCTTGGTCGAGGTCGCGCAGGTCCGGTATTCGAGGTCGGCCTGCGCCCGCGCATCGCGGCGGCCGAACCAGGATTTGGCGCCGGTCTGCAGCAGCGCCAGCGCCCGCGCGACATTCTCGACGGCCTCGAACGAGTGCAGCGCGCCGGTACCTGCGTAGCGGACTTCGTAGAGACCTGGGCTGATCGGCGCTTCGATATTCTCGCCGCGGCCCGGCCGCGGATAGCGCTTCCATTCACTCCATGTCGAAATCATTGCTGCGCCCCCGCAAGGCGGGAAATGACGAATCTTTTCGTCAAATCCGGTCCAATCCGCCGCACCGTTTGTGCAGCGATCTGAATGCGTTAATGCAAATAATCAGGTACGAAAATCATTCCTTGATCACGTTACCGTGGCCACCCGCGAAGGTCACCGGGACTTGCTCGAAGTCCCCTGCAAAATCTGCGCGCGTGGTGAACGCCTCCCGACCAAGGCCGTTCCTGGCGGCCGGCCTTCACGACATCGCGACGTCGTCGCATCGCGCCCGCCTTGCGGGAGCGGAAAAGCGGGAGGATGATCCGCCCACTTCAAAACAATAAACCCCACCGGAGGAAGCCCCCAATGCAGAGCAAGGCTCAGATCGATCAGGTATTGCGCCAGAAAAGCGAGGCAAAGGAAATTCCCGGCGTGGTCGCCATCGCGGCCACCGGCAAGGACGTGATTTATGAAGGCGCGTTCGGCAAGCGCGACCTCTCCAAGAGCGATCCCATGACGGCGGACAGCGTGTTCTGGATCGCCTCGATGACCAAGGCGGTGACTTCGGCGGGCGCGATGCAGCTCGTCGAGCAGGGCAAGCTCTCGCTCGATGAGCCGATCGGCAAGCTGTTGCCCGATCTCGCCGCGGTGCAGGTGCTCGACGGCTTCGACGCCAAGGGCGAACCGCAGCTGCGGCCGGCGAAAAAGCCGATCACGCTGCGCCAGCTCATGACCCACACCGCCGGCTTCGCCTACGACATGTGGGACGGCAATCTCGGCAAGTATCTCGAAAAGACCGGCACGCCCGGCATCATCACCTGCCTGAATGCCGCGCTCAAGACGCCGATCATGACCGATCCCGGCACGCGCTGGGAATACGGCACCAATATCGACTTCGTCGGCAAGGCGGTGGAGGCCGCATCCGGCAAGAAGCTCGATGCCTATCTGCGCGACAACGTGTTCGCGCCGCTCGGCATGAGCGACACCGCCTTCAAGATCTCCAACGACATGCGCAAGCGTCTGGTCGGCATGCATGCCCGCGGCGAGGACGGCACGCTGGCGGCAATCCCGTTCGAGCTCGAGCAGAATCCTGAATTCCACATGGGTGGCGGCGGCCTGTATTCGACCGCGGCCGACTACATCAAGTTCTGCCAGATGATCCTCAACAAGGGCAAAGGCAACGGCAATCAGGTGCTGAAGGCCGAGACGGTCGCGACCATGGGGCAGAATCACATCGGCGAGCTCACCGTCGGCAAGATGACGACGGCCTTGCCGATGTACACCAACGATGTCGATCTCTATCCCGACATCGTCAAGAAATGGGGCTTGAGCTTCCTCATCAACACCGCCAAGACGCCGGAAGGCCGCAGCGCCGGCAGCCTCGCCTGGGCGGGCCTTGCCAACACCTATTACTGGATCGATCCGTCGCGCGACGTCTGCGGCGTGATCCTGACCCAGCTGTTGCCGTTCGCCGACAAGCACAGCCTGGAAGCTTTCGCAGGCTTCGAGAAGGGCATCTATGCCGGGCTCGACGCCGGCAGCGGGCAAAGGGCGGCGTAAGGCTCGATGAGATAAGTCGTACCAACCGTGACGGGACTCCTCTCCCTCTCCCCGTTCTTACGGGGAGAGGGTTGGGGTGAGGGGCTGCTTCCGCGCAGACGGTCGCAATTGGACTCGCAGAGACTCCCCCTCACCCGGATCGCATCTTCGATGCGATCCGACCTCTCCCCGCACGCGGGGCGAGGTGAAGCGGAACCCGTCGCCGCCACAATCGAAAACCATACCCGCCATAGGTCGGGCCTGTCCCATCGGCGCCAAACGACTAAGATCGCGCAAAAAGCGTGACGACATGAACACGACCACGAGGAGGACGAGCTTGGCACCCATACCCAAGGGAGACAGCAAGGCAGACAGCTATGTCTGCGGCATTTCCGATACGCCGCTGCTCGGTGAAACCATCGGCCGCAGCCTCGACCGCGCACGGGCGCGCTGGGGCACGCGCGAGGCGCTGGTCTCGCCCAGCCACAATGTGCGCTGGACCTGGAACGAGTTCGCCGAGCGCGTCGATGCCTTGGCGGCGGGCTTCATCGCGCTCGGGCTGCAACGCGGCGAGCGGATCGGGATCTGGTCGCTGAACCGGCCGGAATGGACGCTAACGCAATTCGCCGCCGCGAAAGCCGGACTGATCCTCGTCACCATCAATCCGGCCTATCGCCTCAGCGAGCTGGAATTCGCACTCGGCAAGGTCGGCTGCGCCGCGATCGTGACGGCGACCGCATTCAAGACCTCGGCCTATATGGAGATGCTGAACACGCTGCTGCCCGAGCTTGCGAGCTCCGAGCCCGGCCATCTGCGCTCGGCGCGGCTGCCGCAACTGCGCGCCGTGATCCAGATCGGCGGACCGGCGGCGCCGGGCACCATTCCGTTCGATGCGGTATCGCAGATGGGCGGCGATCGCCATCGCGAGCAGCTTGCGGCGCTCGGCGAGAGCCTGCAATTCGACGATCCCGTCAACATCCAGTTCACCAGCGGCACCACCGGCTCGCCCAAGGGCGTGACGCTGACCCATCACAACATCCTCAACAACGGCTACTTCACCGGCCGCGCCATGCGCCTGACCGAAGCGGACCGCATCTGCATTCCGGTGCCGCTCTATCACTGCTTCGGCATGGTGATGGGCAACCTCGCCTCGGTCACGCTCGGCACCACCATGGTCTATCCCGGCGAAGGTTTTGATCCGCTGGCGACGCTGACGACGGTCGCGCAGGAGAGATGCACGACGCTGTACGGCGTGCCGACCATGTTCATCGCCGAGCTCGACCATCCCGACTTCGCGCGCTTCGACTTGTCGTCGCTGCGCACCGGCATCATGGCCGGCGCGCCCTGCCCGATCGAGGTGATGAAGCGCGTCAACACCGAGATGAACATGCGCGAGGTGACGATCGCCTATGGGATGACCGAAACCAGCCCGGTGAGTTTCCAGAGCGCGACCGACGATCCCTTGGAGCGCCGCGTCTCGACCGTCGGTCGCATCCATCCGCATGTCGAGGTCAAGGTCGTCGATCTCGACGGCAAGGTGGTGCCGCGCGGCGAACGCGGCGAGCTCTGCACCCGCGGCTACAGCATCATGCTCGGCTATTGGAACGAGAAGGAGAAGACATCAGACGTGCTCGACGCCAATGGCTGGATGCACACCGGCGATCTCGCCGTGATCGACGACGAGGGCTACTGCAACATCGTCGGCCGCATCAAGGACATGGTGATCCGCGGCGGCGAGAACCTCTATCCGAGGGAGATCGAGGAATTCCTCTACCGCCATCCGAAGATCCAGGACGTGCAGATCTTCGGCGTCGCCGACGAGCGCTATGGCGAGGAGCTGTGCGCCTGGGTCAGGATCAGGCAGGGTGAAACGCTCAGCGCCGACGAGGTCCGCGCCTTCTGCCATGGCCAGATCGCCCACAACAAGATCCCGCGCTATGTCGAGTTCGTCGAGGAATTCCCGATGACGGTGACGGGGAAAATCCAGAAGTTCGTGATGCGCGACGCGGTCGAGCAGCGGCTCGGGCTCAAGGCGGCGAAGACGGCGTGATCTCTCTTCTCCCTCGCCCCGCTCTTGCGGGGAGAGGGTCGGGGTGAGGGGCCGCCTCCGCAAACTGGATGAAGATGAGTACGCGGAGACTCCCCCTCACCCGGATCGCATCTTGCGATGCGATCCGGCCTCTCCCCGCAGGCGGGGCGAGGCGAGAAAGAGCGGCGCCCTTAAACCAGCAGCCCCTGCTGCTTCGCCAGATCCTGCAGCGACACCAGCGGCCGGGCGCCGATGTGCTGGATCACCTCGGCGGCGGCGAGCGCGCCGAGCCGACCGGCATTCTCATGGCCGACATTGCGCACGAGACCGACGAGGAAACCGGCGGCGAACAGATCGCCGGCGCCGGTGGTGTCGACCAGCCTGTCGATCGGCGAGGCGGGCGCCGAGACGACGCTGTCGCCTGATATCACGACGCAGCCCTTCTCGCTGCGCGTGACGACGCCGAGCTTGGTGTCCTTGCCGAACTGCTTCAGCGCGGTGTCGAAATCCGAGGTCTGGTACAGCGAGTGCAGCTCGGACTCGTTGGCGAATACCAGATCCACCACGCCCTTGCGCATCAGATCGACGAACTCGTCGCGGTAGCGATCGACGCAGAACGAATCCGACAGCGTCAGCGCGACCTGGCGGCCCGCGCCATGCGCGATGTCAGCCGCCTTCACGAACGCGTCCTTGGCGTTCTTCGGATCCCAGAGATAGCCCTCGAGATAGATGATGCTGGCGGCTGCGATCTGGTTCGGATCGATATCGTCCGGCGTCAGATCCTGCGCGGCCCCGAGATAGGTGTTCATGGTGCGCTCGCCGTCCGGCGTCACCAGGATGTAGGAGCAGCCGGTGGCCGGTCCGGTCCTGGCCGGCGCGGTGTCGAACGCCACGCCGGCGGCGCGGATATCATGGACGTAAAGCTTGCCGATCTGGTCGTCCTTGACCTTGCCGACATAGGCGGCGCGGGCACCGAGACTGCCGACGCCGACGATGGTGTTGGCAGCCGAGCCGCCCGACATCTCGGTCGCCACGCCCATGTCGCCGTAGATCGCGGTGGCGCGCGCCTCGTCGATCAGTTGCATCGAGCCCTTGGTCATGCCGTGACGGGCAAGGAACCCCTCGTCGGTCTGCACCAGCACGTCGAAGATCGCGTTACCGATCCCAAGAACGTCGTATTTTGCATCAGCCATAGACCTGCCCTGTGTTAACGCCACCCAACAAGAGTGGCGGCCTATCACGTTACGCCTCGGGGCAGCAAGCGAAGCTCTACGTTCCGTCATCCTGAGGAGCGCGGAACGCGCGTCTCGAAGGATGCGCGGCCCCACGCCGGCCGATTCATCCTTCGAGGCTCGCCCAGCGCCGCAATTGCGCCGCAAGGCTCGCACCTCAGGATGACGGGTCCGTTAGAGTGCCGCTGGCAGCAAAGCGCGCTGCTGCTATACAGACCTCATGTTCCGCTCCTTCCTCACGGTCTCCTCGGGAACGCTGGCCTCGCGACTGCTCGGCTTCGTGCGCGATTCCGCGATCGCGGCGCTGCTGGGCGCGGGACCGGTGGCGGATGCCTTCCTGGCGGCATTCCAGCTTGTGAATGTTGTGCGACGGCTGTTGTCCGAGGGCGGACTGAATGCCGCCCTGGTGCCGGCCTGGCTGAAGGCACGCGATGCCGGCGGCTTGGAGGCGGCAACCGCCTTTGCCGGCCGCGTGCTCGGCACCGTCAGCGCCGCGGTGATCGCATCCGCGCTCGTCATCGGCCTGCTGATGCCGCTGGTGATCGCGGCGATCGCGCCGGGTTTTGTCGGCCGCGACACGCTGCAATTCGCCGTCGACGATGCAAGGCTGATGCTGCCCTATCTCGCCTTCGCCGGCCCGGTCACCGTGATGATGGCGCTGCTCAGCGCCCAGGGACGTTTCGCGCTGACCGCGTTCTCGCCGCTGTTGTTCAACATCGCGCTGATATCGGTGATGGCCGTGCTGCTGGTGCGGCAGCAGGAGCCGGCGCAGGCCGCGATTGTCATGGCGGCAACGATCGGCGTCGCCGGCTTCCTGCAACTGTCGATGCTGGCGCTGCGCGGCGCAAGGCTCGCCTCGCCGCTCCGCGTGTCCTTCGATCCTGACATGCGCGGCTTTCTCGGCCGCGCGATCCCCGGCATGGTCGCGAGTAGCGCGCCGCAATGGCTGATGGTGGCAGGCGCGGTGATCGCATCGACCTCGCCGTCGGCGGTGTCCTGGCTCTATTTCGCCAACCGCCTGCTCGAGCTGCCGCTCGGCATTGTCGGCGTCGCCATGGGCACCGTGCTGATCCCGGAGATGACGCGCGCCGTGCGCAGCGGCGAATCCAGCGCAATCGCGCATGCGGAATCACGTGCCCTCGAGCTCGCGGTCGGGCTGGCGCTGCCGGCGACGCTCGGCCTGATGGTGCTGAGCGAACCGATCGTGCGGATGCTGTTCGAGCACGGCGCGTTCACCGCCCAGGATAGCGCGGCAACCGCGCAAGCCTTGATCTGGCTGACGCTGGCCGTGCCGGCGCATGTGCTGGTGAAGGCGCTGTCGCCGGCGTTCTTCGCGCGCGAGGACACGCTGACGCCGCTGCTCGCGACACTGAAGGGTATCGTGGTTACGATCGCGGCGGCCTTCCTGTTCGGTCATATCTTCGGTGCGAGCGGAATTGCCGCAGGCATCGCGCTCGGCGCCTGGAGCAACGCGCTGGCACTGATCCGCAAGGGGGCCGCGACCTTCGGCTTCTCGATCGATGCCGATGCGCGCCGCCGGCTGCCGCGCATCCTGGCCGCGGCGCTCGCGATGGGCGCCCTGCTCTGGTTCGCGGAGGGCGGGCTGCCGTCAGCCGGCAGCCACGGTTTCGTGCAAGCAGGGTCCCTGCTCGTGCTGATCGCGGCAGGTATCGCCGCTTACGGGCTGTTCTTGCAGCTTTTCGGCGTCACCGGCTGGCGCGAGGCGGTTAACGCCGTCAGGCAAAGGCGCCCCGCCTGACTTGCGCGCGCGGAGCTTAAGTGGCAAACGACGCGGCAAAACTAGCCATTTCCGGGAATTAGACCATGGCGTTCGTTGAACGGGTTTTCTCAGGCGTCCAGCCGACGGGCAATCTGCACCTCGGCAACTACCTCGGCGCCATCGTCAACTTCGTGAAGATGCAGCAGACCCACAACTGCATCTATTGCGTCGTCGACATGCATGCGATCACGCAGGGCGTCGAGGTCTGGGGCGGCCCGGCCGAGCTCGCCCGCAACACCCGCGAGGTCACCGCGGCCTTCATCGCCGCCGGCATCGATGCCAAGAAGCACATCGTGTTCAACCAGAGCCAGATCGCCGGCCATGCCGAGCTGACCTGGATCTTCAACTGCGTCGCGCGGATCGGCTGGCTGAACCGCATGACGCAGTTCAAGGAGAAGGCAGGCAAGGACCGCGAGAACGCCTCGGTCGGCCTCTACGACTATCCGGTGCTGATGGCCGCCGACATCCTGCTCTACCGCGCGACCCATGTGCCGGTCGGCGAGGACCAGAAGCAGCATCTGGAGCTGTCCCGCGACATCGCGCAGAAGTTCAACAACGATTTCGCTGATTCAATTCGTGGTCATGGTTTCGCCGACGGCCTGTTCTTCCCGCAGCCCGAGCCGCTGATCACGGGGCCGGCGACGCGGGTGATGAGCCTGCGCGACGGCACCAAGAAGATGTCGAAGTCGGATGCGTCGGACAATTCGCGCATCAACCTCACCGACGACGCCGACACCATCGCGCAGAAGATCCGCAAGGCGAAGACCGATCCGGAGCCGCTGCCGTCCGAGGAGAAGGGTCTGGAAACTCGCCCCGAGGCCGACAACCTGGTCGGCATCTACGCGGCGCTGGCCGGCATCTCCAAGCAGGAGGTGCTGACGCAGTTCGGCGGCGGGCAGTTCTCCAGCTTCAAGAACGCGCTGGTCGAGGTTTGCGTCGCGAAACTGGCGCCGATCGCCTCCGAGATGAAGAAGCTGGTCGCCGATCCCGGCCATGTCGACGCGGTCCTCGCCGACGGCGCCAACCGCGCCCGCGGCATCGCCGACGAGACCATGCGCATCACCAAGGACATCGTCGGCTTCATCCGCCCGCGCTGACGCGCGAGGCAGGAACTGCGCGCTCCCTCTCCCAAACGGCGAGGGAGTATGGCACCATGGGTTGGTTTGGTTCAGCACCGGGACATGCATGACCACCCAGCGACGCAGCTACGAGTCAGGTCACAAGCCGAAATGCCTCGTCATCGTTGACGACACGGCGGAATGGGACCGCGCGGTCTATTACGCCAGCCGGTGGGCGATCCGGGTCGGCGGCGGCGTCGTGATGCTGCGGGTGATCGAGACCGAGGACCAGAACCAGCAATGGCTCGGGGTCGCCGACATCATGCGCGCGGAGGCCGAGGAAGCCGCCAACGAGGCGCTCGACCGCGCCGCCGGCCGCGCCAACGGCATCGCCGCGATCACCCCGGAGCGGGTGATTCGAGAGGGCGACCCGATCGAACAGATCCTCGACGTGATCGACAAGGACGTCGATATTGCAGCGCTGGTGCTGGCCGCCAACCCGGGCGCCGAGGGGCCCGGGCCGATCATCACCACCATGGCCAAGACCATGGGGGCATTCCCGATCCCGGTAACCATCGTGCCGGGCGGCCTGACCGACGCCGAGATCGACGCCCTGTCCTAACGCGTTACCGGCGCCGGACCCGCTTCCGGGCATGGGTATGCGCCTGGAACCGCGGTTTTGCGGCTTGATCGCGGGCTTTTTAGTTGCCATCTGACTCCTTGATTTGACGCGTTTTCTTCGCGAACCGGTGTCACTTCGCTCGAAAACGCTATAATGGAACCCAACGCGCCGGCCTTGAACCGGCGACGCCGGAGACAGCAGATGTTCATCCAGACCGAAGCCACGCCGAATCCCGCCACGCTGAAATTCATTCCGGGCCGCACGGTGCTCGACAGCGGGACGATGGAATTTTCCTCGCCCGAGTCCGCCGCGCGCTCGCCGCTCGCCGAACGGCTGTTCGCCGTATCCGGCGTCACCGGCGTGTTCTACGGCGGCGACTTCATCACCGTGACCAAGGCGGACGGCGACTGGCAGCACCTCAAACCCGCGATCCTCGGCGCGATCATGGAGCACTACATGTCCGGCGCGCCGCTGCTCGCCGACGGCACCGCCGGCAGCGACGACGCCCGCGATGAGGAGGACGAGTTCTTCGACGAGGCCGACGCCGAGACGGTCGAGCAGATCAAGGACCTGATCGAGACCCGCGTGCGTCCCGCGGTTGCCAATGACGGCGGCGACATCACCTTCCGCGGCTTCAAGGACGGCATCGTCTACCTCAACATGAAGGGCTCCTGCGCCGGCTGCCCGTCATCGACCGCAACCCTGCAACACGGCATCCAGAACCTGCTCCGGCACTTCGTGCCCGACGTGCAGGAAGTCCGGCCGATGTGATGGAGCGGCGAATGGCGAGTGGCGAATCGCGAATAGCATTCTCCGCAAGATCCCTGTTCGCCATTCCCTATTCGCTATTCGCCCTCCCATGATGATTCTCGCCATCGATACGGCGCTCGACGCCTGCTCCGCGGCGGTGCTCGACACCACCTCCGGCAATACAATCGCCATTGAATCGCGGGCGATGCAGCGCGGCCATGCCGAGGCGCTGATGCCGCTGATCGCTCGGGTGATGAAAGAGAGCGGCATCGGCTTCGCCGGGCTCGACCGCATCGCCGTCACCACCGGCCCCGGCAGTTTCACAGGCCTGCGCGTCGGCCTCTCGGCGGCGCGCGGCCTGGCGCTGGCCGCAGAAAAGCCGGTGGTCGGACTGTCGACGCTCGCCGCCTACGCTGCGCCTGTCGTCGCCGAGAATGGCGCGGCTGCGATCCTGTCGGCGATCGATGCGCGGCATGATCACGTCTATTTCCAGCTGGTCGGCGGCGACGGCAGTCCGATCATCAAGCCGAAGGTGGCGCCGATCGCGGAAGCGCTCGAGGCCTCCCAACACGGCGCGCTGCATCTGGTCGGCAACGCCGCCAATATCCTCGCCGAGCGCTGGCCCGCCGACGCCGCACCGCCGGTCAAGGTCGACCGGCAGCCCGCGCCCGATATTACCTGGGTCGCCTGGATCGGCGCGGCCGTGGATCCTGAAACCGCGCCGCCGCGGCCGTTCTATCTGCGTGCGCCCGACGCCAAGCCGCCGAAGGACCGGCTCGAGATCAGCACGCCGCGATCGACATGATCGGCTGGCTGTCACGATGGTGGGGCGGCGGTCCGCCCGCGGTCGAGCCCGCATCGCTGCGCGATGCGGCGCGACTCGCGCAATTGCACGGCGCGTCGTTTCATCGCGGCTGGGGCGAAGGCGAATTCGAGGCGATGCTGACCGAGCGCAACACGCTGGTGCACCGGCTGCGGCAGGGACGCAAGGTGATCGGCTTTGCCGTCTCGCGGATGGCGGCGGACGAAGCCGAAATTCTGTCGATTGCGATCGATTCCAATCAGCGCGGCCGCGGCCTGTCGCGCGATCTGCTGCTGACCCATCTCGGCCATCTTGCCGGCCGCGGCATCCGCACCATCTTCCTCGAGGTGGAAGAGAACAATCAGCCGGCGCGACGGCTCTACGAAAAGGCCGGATTCGGCGTGATCGGCCGCCGCGAACGCTACTACAAGCAGCCCGGC
This sequence comes from Bradyrhizobium sp. USDA 4503, assembly GCF_054055815.1. Lineage (NCBI taxonomy): Bacteria > Pseudomonadati > Pseudomonadota > Alphaproteobacteria > Hyphomicrobiales > Nitrobacteraceae > Bradyrhizobium > Bradyrhizobium sp. USDA 4503. Next base: position 5,959,062 of record NZ_JBSRXS010000001.1, on the reverse strand, counting down.
GGGGAACATTTGAACGCGCTTCTGATGCGGCGCGACTTGTCGTAACATCGGCGCGATGGCAGAACAGCGCCCTGCTCTGCCATCCAAGGCTCAAGGACTGGCCAAGGACCTGCCAAGGACCCATGACGACGGTGAAAATCACGCCTGCGCAGAAGAATACCGGCATCGAGGCGCGCTGCGCCGCGACCGGCATGCGCATGACCGAACAGCGCCGTGTGATCGCACGCGTGCTGGCGGAGGCCATGGATCACCCTGACGTCGAGGAGCTCTACCGCCGCTGCGTGGCGGTCGACGACAAGATCTCGATCTCGACCGTCTATCGCACCGTCAAGCTGTTCGAGGATGCCGGCATCATCGAGCGCCACGACTTCCGCGAGGGCCGCGCGCGCTACGAGCAGATGCCCGAGAGCCATCACGACCACCTGATCAATCTGCGCGACGGCAAGGTGATCGAGTTCACCTCCGAAGAGATCGAGAAGCTGCAGGCCGAGATCGCGCGCAAGCTCGGCTACAAGCTGGTCGATCACCGTCTCGAGCTGTATTGCGTCCCGCTCGACGAAGACAGCAAGTCGTAAGCCGGGTGAGTTTCGACCTCGTCATCTTCGATTGCGACGGCGTGCTGGTCGACAGCGAGGTGATCTCCTGTCGCGCGCATGCGGAGACGCTGACGCGGCACGGCTTTCCGATTACACCCGACGGCGTGCTGAAGCGCTTCCTCGGCGTGTCCGACCGCGAGGCGCGGCGGATCGTCGAGAGCGAGATCGGCCGCGCGCTGCCCGAGACCTTCGAGGCCGAGGTCAAGCACGCGACGCTGAGCTTCTATGCCGACGATCTCAGCGCGATCGCGCATGTCGGCGAGGCGATCGCCGCGCTCGGCTTACCGAAATGCGTGGCGTCGAGCGGCACGCCGGAAAAGATCCATCACGGCTTGACCTGCGCCGGGCTCTACGACCAGCTCGCGCCGCATATTTTCTCCGCCACCCAGGTCAAGCGCGGCAAGCCGGCGCCCGATCTCTTCCTGTTCGCGGCGGCGCAGATGGGCGCCACCCCCGCGCGTTGCGTCGTGATCGAGGACAGCGTGGCCGGCGTCACCGGCGCCCGCGCCGCCGGGATGACCGTGCTCGGTTTTTACGGCGGCAGCCACTGCACGGCGGAACATGAGGGGATGCTGCGCCAGGCCGGCGCGGCCGTCACCTTCGCCGATATGCGGAAATTGCCCGATTTGATCGCCCGGGTGGGGGCCACGGCGAGCGCTGACTGACCCTGCGAGGTCATTCCGGGGCGCGACCGAAGGGAGCGAACCCGGAATCTCGAGATTCCCCGGTGCGTAATTGCGCACCTGAGGTTCGATGCTGACGCATCGCCCCGGAATGACGTCCAGACCGCTGGATTTTCCCCGGTTTAAGCTATATTTCAGCCTCGGCGCCCCGATGGCGCCGTTTCCATTTTTCACACTCAGGGTTCCATGACGACGCCGCGCAAGCTGCACATCAAGTCCTATGGCTGCCAGATGAATGTCTACGATGCGCAACGCATGGCGGACACGCTGGCCGGCGAGGGCTTTGTCGAGACCGCGAGCGCCGAAGACGCCGACCTCGTCATCCTCAACACTTGCCACATTCGCGAGAAGGCGTCGGAGAAAGTCTATTCCGAGCTCGGGCGGCTGCGCGTCGCCAAGGACGAGGCCGCGCGGGCGGGCCGCGAGATGAAGATCGCGGTCGCCGGCTGCGTCGCGCAGGCCGAAGGCGCAGAGATCATCCATCGCGCGCCGACCGTCGACATCGTGGTCGGGCCGCAGAGCTATCATCATCTGCCCGAGCTGTTGAAGCGCGCCAAGGCAAACGGCCGCGCGCTGGAAACGGAATTCCCGGTCGAGGACAAGTTCGGCTTCCTGCCGCAGCCGAAGCCGGATGCGATCCGCGCCCGCGGCATCTCCGCCTTCGTCACGGTGCAGGAAGGTTGCGACAAGTTCTGCACCTTCTGCGTGGTGCCCTACACGCGCGGCGCGGAAGTCTCGCGTCCGGTCGCCAGGATCATCGACGATGTGAAGCAGCTCGCCGACAATGGCGTGCGCGAATTCACGCTGATCGGACAGAACGTCAACGCCTATCACGGCGAAGGTCCCGACGGCCGCGTCTGGCCGCTCGGCAAATTGTTGCAGCGGCTGGCCACAATTCCCGGCGTCATGCGGCTGCGCTATTCGACCAGCCATCCGCGCGACGTCGACGACGCCCTGATTGCGGCACATCGCGATTTGCCCGAACTGATGCCGTTCGTGCACCTGCCGGTGCAATCCGGGGCGGACCGGATCCTTGCCGCCATGAACCGCAAACATACCGCCGATGACTACCGGCGCGTCATCGACCGGTTCCGCGCCGCGCGGCAAGACATTGCTTTTTCATCAGATTTTATCGTGGGCTTCCCCGGAGAGACCGCGGAAGAATTTTCAGCCACCCTCGCGCTTGTCACGCAAATCGGGTACGCTGCGGCGTATTCATTCAAGTATTCGCCACGGCCGGGCACGCCGGCGGCGGAGATGCGGGAGACAGTGTCAGCAGCCGAGATGGACGAGCGCTTGGGGCGGCTTCAGGAATTGATCGACAGCCAGCAATCGGCCTTCAACCGGGCTGCGATTGGCACAACGGTCGATGTGCTGTTCGAGCGCGCCGCGCGCAATCCGGGCCAGATCGTCGGCCGCACCGCCTATCTGCAGCCCGCCCATGTGATGGCATCGCCCGACATCATCGGCCAGGTCCTCCCGGTGAGGATCGACAGCCTCGAGCGCTACAGCCTGATCGGCGAGCTCGCGACGCGACCCGTGCCCGGCCTCATTTCGCAGACCATTGGAGCCTGAAATCCTTGCCCAAAAGCGCATCGGATTCGTCTTCGCTCGCTCCCAGCCGCAAACCTGACCGCGACATGCAAATGCCACCTGAGACCCGGCCCCCTGAAACTCAGGTCGTCATCGATTTCGACGACAACCGCGCGGCATCCGCGCTGGTCGGCCCCTACGGACAGAATCTGGCGCTGATCGAGCGGCGGCTCGGCGTCGTGGTCGATTCCCGCGGCAATCATCTCACCATCGCAGGCTCCCGCGACGGCTGCGACGCGGCGCGGCGCGTGCTGGAGACGCTCTACGCGCAGGCCGTCGAAGGACACGACCTCGATCAGGGCGAGGTCGAAGGCGCGATCCGCGCCGTGATCGCACAGGGCTCGCTGTTCGAATTCGACAACAAGACCGCCAAGCCGACCTTCGAGACCATCAATCTGCGCAAGCGTCCGGTGCGCGCCCGCACCGCGGCGCAGGATTCCTACATCCGCGCCCTGAAGCGGCATGAGCTGGTGTTCGGCATCGGCCCGGCCGGCACCGGCAAGACCTGGCTCGCGGTAGCCCATGCCGCGCAGCTGTTCGAGCGCAAGGAGGTCGATCGCATCATCCTGACGCGGCCCGCTGTCGAGGCCGGCGAGCGGCTCGGCTTCCTGCCCGGCGACCTCAAGGAGAAGGTCGATCCGTATCTGCGCCCGATCTATGACGCGCTGTACGATCTGATGGACGCCCGCGTCGTCGAGCGCGCGCTGCAGGGCAACGAGATCGAGATCGCCCCGCTCGCCTTCATGCGCGGCCGCACCCTGACCAATGCCGCCATCATCCTCGACGAGGCGCAGAACACCACGACGATGCAGATGAAGATGTTCCTGACGCGTCTCGGCGAGAACAGCCGGATGATCGTCACCGGCGACCCGTCGCAGGTCGACCTGCCGCATGGCCAGGCCTCGGGCCTCACGGAAGCCGTGAAGCTGCTCGACGGCGTCGAGGGCATCGCCCAGGTGCATTTCAAGGCCGAGGACGTCATCCGCCATGAATTGGTGGCGCGCATCGTGGCCGCCTATGAGGGATTGCCGCAAAAGCCGGCAAACGCCAGATCTTGAGACCAATAGCTTCGGCCGCGAGCCCGCACGATGCGGGATCCGGCCATAACGCAGATTTTGAAACCAACGTGTCCGCTTTTCCTGCCACCGAGGTTCTCGTCACCGCCGAATGCTGGCAGGCCGAGCCCAATGCCGACGCGGTGATCCACCGCGCCATCGAGGCTGCCGCTGAAATCGCCGATGCCGATGTCGCCGACGCCGAGCTTGCGGTGATGCTGACCGACGATGCCGGTATCCGCACGCTGAACGCCAACTGGCGCAGCATCGACAAGCCGACCAACGTGCTGTCGTTCCCGGCGCTGCAGCCCGAAGGCGCCGGCGGACCCGACGATGCCCCGCGCATGCTCGGCGATATCGCGATCGCCTATGAGACGACTCGGCGGGAAGCCGATGAAGAAGGGAAACCGTTCGACCATCATTTGAGCCATCTCGCGGTGCATGGCTTCCTGCACCTGATCGGTTACGACCACGAGAACGATGACGATGCCGAGGACATGGAGGCGCTCGAGCGCGAGGTCCTCTCTTCCCTCGGCATTCCCGACCCCTATGCGGATCGGACCGCCTGACATGCCGGATTCCGAACCGACCCACGACAACCCGCGCAACGTGAGCAACCTGCCCGCCGTGGTGCATGAGGGCGAGGTGCAGCGCCCGGCGGCCGAGGGCTGGCTGGTGCGCGCGATCCGCACCCTGTTCGGCTGGAAGGCCGGCTCGGTGCGCGACGATTTGCAGGTGGTGCTCGACGCCTCGACGCCCGACGATGTCGGCTTCTCGGCGATCGAGCGCACCATGCTGCGCAACATCCTGTCGCTGAACGAGCGGCGGATCGCCGACGTCATGGTGCATCGCGCCGACATCGTCGCGGTCAAGCGCGACATCCCGCTCGGCGAATTGATGAGCCTGTTCGAGAGCGCGGCGCATTCGCGGCTCGTCGTCTACAACGAAACCCTCGACGACCCCGAGGGCATGGTGCACATCCGCGACCTGCTCGCCTTCATGACCGCGAGAGCCCGCGTCACCGACGCGACCAAGACGAAGCGCAAGAAGCCGTTCCCGGCGGGGCTCGATCTGCGCAGCGTCGATCTCGCGCTGCCGCTGTCGGAAGCCAACATCATCCGCAAGCTGCTCTATATCCCGCCGTCGATGCGCGCGATCGACCTGCTGGCGCAGATGCAGGCCTCGCGGATCCATCTCGCTTTGGTGGTCGACGAATATGGCGGCACCGACGGACTGGTGTCGATCGAGGATATCGTCGAGCAGATCGTCGGCGAGATCGACGACGAGCACGATTCCGACGAGCCGCCGTCCATCGTGCGCCAGCCGGACAGCTCCTTCATCGCCGACGCGCGCGCCAGCCTCGACGATGTCCGCTCGGTGATCGGCGAGGATTTCGTGATCGGCGACGCCGGCGAGGAGGTCGAGACGCTCGGCGGTTACCTCGTATCGTTCGTCGGGCGCCTGCCGGTACGCGGCGAGGTGATTTCGGGGCCCGGCAATTACGAGGTCGAGGTGCTCGACGCCGATCCGCGGCGGGTCAAGCGCGTGCGCATCACCGCGCGCAAGGAGCGGCCGACGCCGCGCAAGGAGCGCGAGCGGCGCCGCGAGCAGTCGCCGGACTCCGGAAACCCGCAGGCGAATGACAACATGCCGCCGCCCGGCGAGGGAGCCGGTCCGCAGTGAGGCTGTCCGACAAGTTCCGATCGATCGGCCTTGCAATCATCCTGACCTGGGGATGGAAACGCGCCGTCCTCGCGCTCGCGGCCGGCGCGCTGTCTTCGCTGGCGATGGCGCCGTTCAACGCCTGGCCGGTTCTGTTTCTCACCTTTTCCATCGCGGTCTGGCTGATCGACGGCAGCGCGGCCGGCCGCTGGCGCGGTCTGCCTGCCGCGGCGCTGTCCGGCTTCTGGTTCGGCCTCGGCTATTTCGTGCCGGGACTGTACTGGATCGGCTACGCCTTCTTCGTCGATGCGGACACCTTCGCCTGGCTGACGCCGTTCGCGGTGCTCGGCCTGCCTGCCTATCTCGCTTTGTTCACCGCGTTCGGCTTCGCGCTGGCGCGGCTGATCTGGCCGCGCGACGCCTCGCGCGTGCTGGCGCTCGCGGTCAGCCTGACGATTTCGGAATGGCTGCGCGGCCATCTCCTCAGCGGCTTTCCGTGGAATGCGTTCGGCTACGCACTGACCGAGCCGCTGGCGCTGGCCCAGACCGCGTCGCTGATCGGGCTCTGGGGCATGACGTTCCTGGCCGTCGCGATCTTCGCAAGTCCGGCCGTGTTGATCGATGGCGCCTCGCGCGGCCGCAAGCCGTGGCGCGCGCCGGTGGCCGCGGTGCTGGTGCTGGCGGCGATGCTGGCGTTCGGCGTGGTCCGCCTCGCGCAGCAGCCGACCAGGTTGGTCGACGGCGTCAAGCTGCGCATCATGCAGCCCGATCTGCAGCAGGACGCCAAATTCAACTACTCCGCCAAGGCGGCGGTGATGCAGAAATATCTCACCCTGTCGGATCGCGCCTCCGGGCCGCACGCCACCGGCGTGAAGGATGCCACCATCCTGATCTGGCCGGAATCCGCGTTTCCGTTCTTCCTGACCAAGGAAGCCGACGCGATGGCGCAGATCGCCGACCTGCTGCCGAAGGGAACCGTGCTGATCACCGGCTCGGTGCGCGCGCCCGATCTGCCGCCCGGCGTCCGCGTGACGCGCGCCTATAATTCCATCTACGTCATCGACCACGACGGCAACGTGCTTGCGGTCTACGACAAGCTGCATCTTGTCCCCTTCGGAGAATATCTGCCGTTCCAGGACTGGATGGAGAAGCTCGGCTTCGTGCAGCTCACCAAGGTGCAGGGCGGCTACATTCCCGGCACGATCCGCCGGACGCTCGATATTCCGAATGCACCGCGCGCCCTGCCGCTGATCTGCTACGAGGCGATTTTTCCCGGCAATGTCGTGAGCCGCGACGACCGTCCCGACTGGATCGTCAATGTCACCAATGACGGATGGTTCGGAATCTCGACCGGCCCTTACCAGCACCTGCAACAGGCCCGGCTGCGCACCATCGAGGAAGGCCTGCCGATGGTCCGCGCCGCCAATACGGGCATCTCGGCCGTGATCGACCCGGTTGGCCGGATCGTTGCACAACTCGGGCTCGGCATCGAAGGCGTGCTCGATGCCGGCCTGCCGGCGGCCATCGCGCCGACGATCTATGCGCGTGTCGGGAACGTCCCCGCCGCTGTGATTGTGATCACAGCCCTGGCGTTCGTGTTGCGGCGGCGGTTTGTGAGGCGAAAACCCTGACGGCTGCATATCGCCGGTTGTCACGAACCCGAAAAAACGTCGAAATTTACCTCAGTATGATTCCACCAGTTGACAGATCGACCGTGCACTTCGCATTGTACGGGTCCACGCGAAATCACAAGTCAAGTCAGCCCCTTTGCGCAAATTGTCCGCATTTCGTCCCGATCCTCCTTGCAGGATTTGACGGCACCGGCGCCTGAGGCATACTCCACTTCCAACTTGCCTCATCCACGGGCGCGCAATCCCTTAGGAGAGTTGGAGATGTCCACCAAAGCGCCCAATCCTGTTGACAAATATGTCGGCAGCCGCGTCCGTATGCGACGCATCATGCTCGGCATGAGCCAGGAGAAACTGGGCGAGGCGCTAGGCCTGACGTTCCAGCAGGTGCAGAAATACGAGAAGGGCACCAACCGCGTCGGCGCCAGCCGGCTGCAGCAGATCTCCGAAATCCTGCAGGTGCCGGTCTCCTTCCTGTTCGACGGCGGCCCGAGCGGGGTCAAGACCGCCGACGGCTTCAGCGAGGGTGCCTCGCCGACCTACGTCTCCGATTTTCTGGCAACCGCCGAGGGCCTGGCCCTGACCCGCGCCTTCACGCGGATTGCGGACGCCAAGCTCCGCCGCAGCATCGTCGAACTTGTCGAGCAGATCGCGGCGCGCGAGGCGGCCGAGCAGGCCTGATTCAGCCATATCCATTTGAGAGATCGTCAAATCTGGAATATGCCATTCCGGCGCGCGCCAACGCGATGAACTCAGCTTGAGCATCATCGCGCTTGAGCGCCTCCTTTGAGCATGATTCCTGATCGTGCTTCGGCGCGTGCGCGCAATGACAAAGCGAATTCACAGGCGACGACAACAGCATGTCCAGCAATCCGTTCGAAACCGCCGTGATTCTCGACGGCATCCGCCGCTGGGTCGAGATCGAATCTCCGACCGAGCGGCCCGATCAGGTCAACAAGCTGGCTGATCTCGTCGCGTCGGGCTATCGCGACCTGCCGGCCACGGTGGAGCGCATTGCGGGACGCGACGGCTGCGGCGATCACCTGGTGACGCGCTCGTCCTGGGGCCAGGACGCGCCGGGCATCCTGGTGCTGAGCCATCTCGACACAGTTCATCCGATGGGATTCATCGAACGGTTACCATTCAAGGTCGACGGCGACAGCGCCTTCGGCCCCGGCATCTACGACATGAAGGGCGGAGCCTACCTCGCCCATCATGCGTTCAGGCAGGTCTGCGCCGACGGCGCGCGCCCGCCGCTCGGCATCACCCAGCTCTACGTATCGGACGAGGAGATCGGCAGCCCGACCTCGCGGGCGCTGATCGAGGCCGAGGGCCGCAAGGCGAAATACGTGCTGGTGACCGAGCCGGCGCGCGACGGCGGCAAGATCGTCACCGGACGCAAGGGCGTTGCGCGTTTCGACGTGTTCATCAAGGGCGCGCCGGCCCATGCCGGCACGCGCCCCGAGGACGGCCGCAGCGCGATCCGGGAGCTCGGCAATGTGATCCAGGCGCTGGAGGCGATGAACGACCTGAAGCGCGGCGTCACCGTCAATGTCGGCGTCGTCCGCGGCGGCACCAAGCCGAACGTGATCGCCGAGGAGGCCTATGCGGAAGTCGACATGCGCGTGCCGACGATGGCCGACGCCGACGAGCTGGTGCCGAGGATCCTCGGAATCACCTCACGCACCGAGGGCGTCAGCGTGAAGATATCGGGCGAATTGAACCGTCCGCCCTATGAGAAAAGCAACGCCGGCGCCGCGCTCTACGAGCACGCCAAGGGGCTGGCCGCCGAGCTCGGCTTCGAGCTGGTGGATGTGTTCACCGGTGGCGGCTCCGACGGCAATTTCACCGCGCCACACACGGCGACCCTCGACGGCCTCGGCGTCGACGGCAAGGGCGCGCATACCCATTACGAGCAGCTCTACATCTCGTCGATCGAGCCGCGCGCGCGGCTGCTCCACCGTCTCTATCAAACGCTGCGATGACACCGGCTCCAGGCGACCGCGGCGATCGCGATTCCCCCGACGACGGCGCGATGGCGCATGCGCGCGGCTCGTTCTTCGGACGGCGCAAGGGCCACAAGCTGCGCCCGCATCAGGCCGACCTGATCGACACTCTGCTGCCGCATCTGGCGGTCGACATCTCGGCGCCCGCGCCCGAGGCGCTGACCGAGTTGTTCGATGACGGCATCGAGAATGTCAGGCTCGAGATCGGCTTCGGCGGCGGCGAGCATCTGATCGCGGAGGCACAGGCCTTTCCGGCCACGGGCTTCATCGGCTGCGAGCCCTATGTCAACGGCATGGCGAAGATCCTGACCCAGATCGAGGCGCTGAATATCGGCAATATCCGCCTGTTCGCCGGCGACGCGGCCGAACTGCTGGCCTGGGCGCCGACGCGCTCGCTTGCGCGCATCGACCTGATTCACCCCGATCCCTGGCCGAAGCGGCGGCACTGGAAGCGGCGCTTCGTGCAGGATGCAACGGTCGCTGCGATGACACGATTGCTGCCGCCGGGCGGCGAATTCCGCTTCGTCAGCGACATCGACGACTATTGCGCCTGGACGCTGGCGCATCTGATGCGCTCGCCCGACTTCGCCTGGCTCGCCGAGCGCGCGATCGACTGGCAGCAGCCGTGGCCGAACTACACAATGACGCGCTACGGCGCCAAGGCCGAGCGCGAAGGGCGCAAGGCGGCGTATTTGAGGTTCAAGCGCTTGCCTTGACGCCGTCATTCCGGGGCGTGCGAAGCACGAACCCGGAATCTCGAGGTTCCGGGTTCAATGCTTCGCATCGCCCCGGAATGACGGATATCTTCACGCCTGCCCCGCCAGCCGCGCCTTCCTGACGTCGGTCGCCTCCCACACCATCCGCTTGCCGCGCGCGCGGCCGAGCAGCTCGATCGGATCGTGATTGTCGATGTGGCCGAACTGGCCCTTGTAGACGCTGTAGCCACACAATTCCTGCAGCCGGCGCGGAAAGCGGGCTGCGGTCTCGCGCGGAATGCCGAGCTGCAGGTTCTCCTGCTGCCGCATCCAGCCCCAGCAATAGGCGCAGGAGAAGGCAAAGCGCCTGGCGTCGCTGCTGTTGGCGCCGCCGCCATGCCACAGCGCGCTGTCGAACAGCATCACGCTGCCGGCCGGCATGGTCGCGGTGACCGCGTCGTACTCCTTGCCGTATTCGGGCGACGAATCGAATTTGTGGCTGCGCGGGATGATCCGCGTCGCGCCGTTATCTTCGCGGAAATCGGACAGCGCCCAGATCGCATTGATCGTGATCGGAATGTGCGGCCGCGGCAACGGGATCAATTGGGTGTCTTCGTGAATCGGCTGCGCTTCCTGGCCGGGCCCGAGCACCAGCGAGCAGAACGACGACAGCAGGCATTCCCTGTCCAGCACGCGTTCGACCACCGGCAGCACGTTGTCATGCAGCGGCACCTCCCAGAACAGATCGTCATAGGTCAGGAGGTTGTTGATGCGCAGCGTCTTGAAGCCTTCGAACGACGTCCTGGCAGGTGCGAGATTGTGCTCGCTCTCGATTCTCAGCACCGCCGCCTTCAACCCCTCGACCAGATCGGGCGAGGCGGCGCGCTCGATCACGGTGTATCCGTCGTCGCGGATCCGCGCGGCGTGCGTTTGGATGTCGGCGTCCGTCAGCATGGCAATCTCCCCGTTGGCGCTGTGTCGCGCCTTGCGGAAAGCATAGCGGAACGATTTTGGGTTTGGGAAGTGTGCACGGTGATCCGTCATGCTGAGGAGGCCGCAAAGCGGCCGTCTCGAAGCACGACGGCCCGGCTGCAACAGCGTGGCCGTGCATCCTTCGAGACGCGGCTGCGGCGCTCCTCAGGATGACGGAGCCAAGAGCAGTTAGCGTGAACTAGCGCGACTTCCAGAACTCCACGACGCGCTGCGCCGTCGAGGGCATCAGGCGCACGAAATTCACCCGCGCACCTTCGATATCGGCAGGAGACGGCACGCGGTTCGGCCCGAGCCGCATCAGGATCAGGGCGCGCACGGTCGGCCATTCGAAGCCGATCGTCTTGCTGGCGATCAGGATCGGATCGTAACGGTCGCCGGAGATCAGGCGATCGAGCGTGACGATTTTCACGCCGGCCATCGCGGCGAGCGCCGCCACGCATTCCTCATATTTGAAGGCCTTTGCGAAGCCGGCCACCGCGGCCTCGTTCAATTCGCCGGCGCGATGCAGTGCCAGGATGACGCGCTGCGCGGCCGTGAAATCGCGGCCCTCGACCTGAACGATCACGCCCTCGATCTCGGTCATCGCCAGCTTGATCTCGGCCTGGCGTTCCGGCTTGGCGACGGCATGCAGACGGCGGCGGATCACGTCGATCGAGCCGGCGAGCAGGCCCTTCAGATGCTCGGGCGGAAGATCATCGCGGCGGCCGATCCGCAGCGTCAGCACGCCGTCCTGGCTGGCGCGTTGCACGAGCGTCGTGAAGGAGGCGTCCGAGAACGCCGCGCCCGCATTGCCGGCCGCGCATCGGATGACGTCGCGATCGCCGCGTCGGACGAGGACGTCGGTCAGCGCAGTCGAGAGCTTCAATCGCTCGGCCATCGCGAGCAGATGGCCCTGGCCCTTGGCATTGGCGATCTCGACCAGCACCTTTTCGTCAATCACCGGCGATCGGCGCAGCAGCGGCCCCGCGATCGCGACCTCGTCGTCGCGGGCGAGCTGCCCGACCAGATGCCGCGGCGCATTGGCGAGCAGCGCGAGCCGTTCGGCGAGATCGACCCGCGCAGCAAGCTCGGCATGCGGGACCAGGCTGGTCAGCACCCCGTCGAACAGGTCGATATGGTCGGGACGGAAGCTCGCGGCGCCCTGCAGGAACAGCTCGCCGAGCCGCCGCGCGGCCTCGGCGCGGCGCTTGGGGTCGCCGCGGCGAACGATATCGTCGAGTTCCGGGATCAGCGCAGGGGCTGTCGTCATGGGCCTTGTCCAACCGGCGACTTCTGCCGATTTTCGGCAATCTATGGTCCCGTTCGTAAACGGAGGGTTAGATCAATCCGGCATCCGGAGAGCCGTAAAATCGCCTCCCGCCGGACCCGAGGGCCTTGCCGGACCCGGGCAAAAGAGCTATATCCGGCGCAACTTATGGTATCTCATACGATCGCGTAGGAGAGTGGGCCCCCCGGGACCCGCTCTTTTTTATTACCTGACGGGACCCAACGAGGCCGGGTCCGGTTTGGGTAGCGTTAGCGGCCCCTTAAGGCCACCTGAACAACACAACAGACCTCAGCAGCCTTTAAGACCCTAGACAGCCTTTGACACTGGATATGACCGAACCGACCGCCACGTCCGTGGACACCGAACTGCTCGCCGAGCCGCGTCTCGTCGTCGAGCCCGGGGTTGCGGCGCGCATCGCCGCGGTCGCGGTCCCGGTGCTGCAGGGCATGGGCTATCGCCTGGTGCGCATCAAGGTCTCGGGCGATGCCGGCTGCACCGTGCAGATCATGGCGGAGCGACCCGACGGCTCGATGCAGCTCGAGGATTGCGAGGCGATCTCGCGCGCGCTGTCGCCGGTGCTCGATGTCGCCGACCCCATCGAGCGTGCCTACCGGCTGGAAATCTCGTCGCCCGGCATCGACCGCCCGCTGGTGCGCCGCTCCGACTTCGAGCGCTACACCGGGCATCTCGTGAAGATCGAGATGGCGGTGGCGCATCAGGGCCGCAAGCGGTTTCGCGGCGTGCTTGCCGGCGTCGAGGGCGATGCGGTGCGCATCAGGCGCGACGATCCGCGTCCGGACGAGGACGCCGAGGTTCTCCTGGTGATGGAGGACATCTCGGACGCGCGGCTGGTGCTGACCGACGAATTGATCGAGGAATCGATGCGCCGCGGCAAGGCCGCCGAGCGTGAGCTGCGCCGCGAGCTCGGCCTCGCGCCGCCGCAACCGGCCCACGCCAAGAAGAGCGATCCGGCGAAGAGCCAGAAGCCGAAACCCAAGCCTGGTGATAAGCCTGCTCACAAGCCCGGCAAGAAACCGGCTCCGACTAACACCAAAAAGCACCGCCTGGCGGCCGAGCGCGCGCGCCGTGGCGAGATCGATCCATCTGAAGGAGACTAAGCCATGGCAGTCAGCGCCAACAAACTCGAACTGCTGCAGATCGCAGACGCAGTTGCGCGCGAAAAGTCGATCGACCGCTCCATCGTGATCGCGGCGATGGAAGACGCCATCGCCAAGGCCGCGCGTGCCCGCTACGGCAGCGAGACCGACGTCCATGCCGAGATCGACGCCAAGAAGGGCGAGCTGCGGCTGACCCGCCACATGCTGGTGGTCGACGTCGTCGAAAACTCGTCGAACCAGATTTCGCTGCACGACGCGCAGCGCGCCAATCCGGGCGCCCAGGTCGGCGACACCATCGCCGACACCCTGCCGCCGCTGGAATATGGCCGCATTGCCGCGCAGTCGGCCAAGCAGGTGATCGTGCAGAAGGTGCGCGAGGCCGAGCGCGACCGGCAGTACCAGGAATTCAAGGACCGCATCGGCGACATCGTCAACGGCATCGTCAAGCGCGTCGAATATGGCAGCGTGATCGTCGACCTCGGCCGTGGCGAAGCGATCGTGCGCCGCGACGAGATGCTGCCGCGTGAAGTGTTCCGCAACGGCGACCGCGTCCGCGCCTATATCTTCGACGTCCGCCGCGAGACCCGCGGTCCGCAGATTTTCCTGTCGCGCACCCATCCGCAGTTCATGGCGAAGCTGTTCGCGCAGGAAGTGCCGGAGATCTATGACGGCATCGTCGAGATCAAGGCGGTCGCCCGCGATCCGGGCTCGCGCGCCAAGATCGGCGTGATCTCGCGCGATTCCTCGGTCGACCCGGTCGGCGCCTGCGTCGGCATGCGCGGCTCGCGCGTGCAGGCCGTGGTGAACGAGCTGCAGGGCGAGAAGATCGACATCATCCCGTGGTCGCCCGACATTGCGACCTTCGTCGTCAACGCGCTGGCGCCGGCTGAAGTCGCCAAGGTCGTGATCGACGAGGACCGCGAGCGCATCGAGGTCGTGGTTCCCGACACCAACAACCAGCTGTCGCTGGCGATCGGCCGCCGCGGCCAGAACGTCCGCCTCGCCTCGCAGCTGACCGGCTGGGACATCGACATCCTGACCGAGCAGGAAGAGTCGGAGCGCCGCCAGGCCGACTTCGAGAACTCGACCCGCGTGTTCATGGAAGCGCTCAATGTCGACGAGGTGGTCGGCCAGCTGCTCGCCTCCGAAGGCTTCACTTCGGTCGAGGAACTCGCGCTGGTCGATGTCAAGGAACTCGCCGGCATCGAGGGTTTCGACGAGGAGACCGCCACCGAGCTGCAGACCCGCGCCCGCGAATATCTGGAACAGCTCGAGGCGGAACTGGAAGCCAAGCGCAAGGAACTCGGCGTCGAGGACGCCATGAAGGACGTGCCCGGCATCACCGGCAAGATGCTGGTCAAGCTCGGCGAGAACGATGTGAAGACGGTCGAGGATCTCGCCGGCTGCGCCACCGACGACCTGGTCGGCTGGACCGAGCGCAAGGAAGGCGGCGAGCCGACCAAGCATGCCGGGTTCCTCGACGGCATCGAGATTTCGCGCGACGAGGCCGAGGCCGTGATCATGCAGGCCCGTCTGAAGGCCGGCTGGATCACCGAGGCCGACCTCGCCAAGCCTGCCGAGGAGGCCGAGGCCGCCGAAGCAGAAACGACGGCTTCGTAAGGAGATGCCCCACGGATGCTGGCTCAGGCTGACCCCGATCTCGACGATGGGCCGCGGACGCAGAAGTCCGCGACCACGCGGATGTGCGCGGTCAGCCGCGAGGTGCGTCCGATCGACGAGCTGATCCGGTTCGTCGTCGCGCCCACAGGCGAGGTGATCCCGGATATCAAGCGCAAGCTGCCCGGCCGCGGACTCTGGGTTTCCGCGTCGCGGCGCAGCGTTGCGGAAGCGGTCCGCCGTCACCAATTTAGCAAGGGATTCAAGCGCGACGTCCGCGTCGCGCCGACCCTTCCCACCGATACCGACACCCTCCTGGTGCGCAGCGTCACCGAGGCCCTGGCAATGGCCGCCAAGGCCGGTCAGGTCGTTTCGGGCTTCGGCAAGGTCGAGGACGCACTCAACCGGAACGAAACTGCAGCCCTGATCCACGCTTCCGACGGCGCGGCGGACGGAATCCGCAAATTGGACGCGATCGTGGGGCAAAGGGGCGAAAAACGTGGTGAATCGCCGGTAATCCCCGTCGTCAATGTTTTGACGTCGGAAGAATTGGATTTGGCACTTGGGCGGTCAAATGTGATACATGCTGCGCTGCTCGCGGGCCCGGCGAGCAAGACGTTCCTGTCGCGCTGCCAGATGCTGGTCCGATACCGGCTGGCCGACGACGACAAGACCGCCGAAGCGGCCAGAAATTCCAGAGCGTGATCCGGGAAGGCGGACGCCGTCTTTCCGACCGGTCATGCTCAGCAAACGACGACACGTTGAAGGATTTGTGCGGCAAACGCACAGCGAAACGAGATTAGGACTGCTGAATGGTTGATACCAAGACCCCTGGCGACAAGACTTTGAGTGTCCCGAGCAAGACGTTGTCGCTGAAGCCGCGCGTCGAGACGGGCACCGTGCGCCAGAGCTTCAGCCACGGCCGGACCAAGCAGGTCGTGGTCGAGAAGCGCGGCAAGCGTCGCGTCGGTGGCGATGGTCCCGGCGAGGCGCACGCGCCGGAACCCGTGGTTGCAAAGCCAGCGGCGCCGGCCGCCAGGCCGCCGCTCGGCCGCCCCTCAGGCCCGCCTCCCGGCCAGCAACAGCGTAACACCCGCTCCGGCGTGGTGCTGCCGACCCTGACCGAGGACGAGCGTTCCGCGCGCGCCAGCGCGCTGGCCGACGCCCGTCAGCGCGACATCGAGGAGCGCCGCCAGGCCGAAGAGGAAGCCAAGCGCCGCGCCGTCCGCGAGGCTGCCGAGAAGGCAGAGCGCGAGGCCGCCGAAACCCGCCGCAAAGCGGAAGAGGAGCGCCACCGCCACGAGGAAGAGGCCAAGCGCAAGGCCGAGGTCGAGGCCAAGCGCCGCTTTGGCGAGGGCGAAGCCAAACCCGGCGCTCCGGCCACAACAGCGGCCAGGCCTGCGACAGCCGCACCTGCGTCTGCTCCGCCTGCCCGCGCGCCCGCAGCACGCCCGACCACCACGACAACCGCGCGCGCACCAGCCTCTGCGCCGCGGCCGGCGGCAGTTGCGGCCGGGCCGGACGAAGACGAAGGTCCGCGCCTAGTGCGCCGCCCCGGCGGCGCCGTGCGCCCCGCCGCGGCTCCGAAGACCACCCACAAGCCCGGCCCGCAGAAGGAGCGCGGCCGCCTCACTCTGACCACTGCGCTCAACGCCGACGACGTGCGCGAGCGTTCGATCGCCTCGTTCCGCCGCCGCACCCAGCGCCTGAAGGGGCATGCGTCGAACGAACCGAAGGAAAAGCTGATCCGCGAAGTCACCATTCCGGAAGCGATCACGATCCAGGAACTCGCGAACCGCATGTCGGAACGCGCGGTCGACGTCATCCGCATGCTTATGAAGCAGGGCGCGATGCACAAGATCACCGACGTGATCGATGCCGACACTGCGCAACTGATCGCCGAAGAACTCGGCCACAGCGTCAAGCGCGTCGCGGCGTCCGACGTGGAAGAGGGCCTGTTCGACGTCGTCGACAATTCCACCGACACCGAGCCGCGCTCGCCGGTGGTCACCGTCATGGGTCACGTCGACCACGGCAAGACCTCGCTGCTCGACGCGCTGCGCCACGCCAACGTCGTATCGGGCGAAGCCGGCGGCATCACCCAGCATATCGGCGCCTACCAGGTGCTGTCGCCCGAGAGCGGCACCAAGATCACCTTCATCGACACACCCGGCCACGCCGCGTTCACCGCGATGCGCGCCCGCGGCGCCAAGGTCACCGACATCGTCGTGCTGGTGGTCGCGGCCGATGACGGCGTGATGCCGCAGACGATCGAGGCGATCAATCACGCCAAAGCGGCCAAGGTGCCGATGATCGTGGCGATCAACAAGATCGACAAGCCGGATGCGCGGCCGGAGCGCGTGCGCACCGAGTTGCTCCAGCACGAGGTGCAGGTCGAATCGCTCGGCGGCGACGTCGTCGACGTCGAGGTTTCGGCCAAGAACAAGACCAATCTCGACAAGCTGCTCGAGATGATCGCGCTGCAGGCTGAAATCCTCGACCTGAAGACCAACTCGGAGCGTCCGGCGGAAGGCACCGTGATCGAAGCCAAGCTCGATCGCGGACGCGGTCCGGTCGCGACCGTGCTGGTGCAGCGCGGCACGCTGCGCGTCGGCGACATCATCGTGGCCGGCGCCGAGATGGGCCGCGTCCGCGCCTTGATCTCCGACCAGGGCGAGAATCTCGAAGAGGCCGGCCCTTCGGTGCCGGTCGAGGTGCTCGGCTTCAACGGCCCGCCGGAAGCCGGCGATCGTCTCGCCGTGGTCGAGAACGAAGCCCGCGCCCGTCAGGTCACGAGCTATCGCGCGCACCAGAAGCGCGAGAATGCCGCGGCCTCGATCTCGGGCATGCGCGGCTCGCTCGAGCAGATGATGTCGCAGCTCAAGACCGCGGGCCGCAAGGAGTTCCCGCTGATCGTCAAGGCCGACGTGCAGGGCTCGCTGGAAGCGATCCTGGGCTCGCTCGAGAAGCTCGGCACCGACGAAGTCGCCGCCCGCATCCTGCATGCCGGCGTCGGCGGCATCTCGGAATCCGACGTCACGCTGGCGGAAGGCTTCAACGCCGCGATCATCGGCTTCTCGGTCCGCGCCAACAAGGAAGCGGCGGCCGCGGCCAAGCGCAACGGCATCGAGATCCGCTACTACAACATCATCTACGACCTCGTGGATGACATCAAAAAGGCGATGTCCGGCCTGCTCGCGCCTACGCTGCGCGAAACCATGCTGGGCAACGCGCAGATCCTGGAAGTGTTCAACATTTCCAAGGTCGGCAAGGTCGCGGGTTGCCGCGTCACCGACGGCACCGTGGAACGCGGCGCCAATGTTCGCCTGATCCGCGACAACGTCGTGGTGCACGAAGGCAAGCTGTCGACGCTGAAGCGCTTCAAGGATGAAGTGAAGGAAGTGGTCGCCGGCCAGGAGTGTGGCATGGCGTTCGAGAACTACGGCGACATGCGTGTCGGCGACGTGATCGAGTGTTACCGCATCGAGACGATCCAGCGCTCTCTGTAAGTCCAAATCTTACGAAGCGCAGATCTTGCTAGGCGCTGGGTCCATTTAACTGAAAATGCGACGGCGTGGCCGGACTTTAGTCCGGCCACCAGCGCATCGTCCGATTGAAAGCAAAGCAAGGACATTGATGCCCGCGGCCACGGCTGGCGGGCGCGACGGTTTTGGAAAAAGGTCATGCCCCGTCAAAAGAAGAGTTCCAGCCCCGGCGGATCGCAACGTCAGCTGCGCGTCGGCGAAACGGTTCGCCATGCAGTTGCCGAGATTCTGTCACAGGGTGAGGTTCACGATCCCGATCTGGAAGGCCACATCATCACCGTTCCCGAGGTGCGTATGTCGCCGGATCTGAAGCTCGCCACGATCTACGTGATGCCGCTCGGCGGACGCGACACCGACACGGTGATATCCGCGCTCGAGCGCAACAAGAAGTTCCTTCGCGGCGAGATCGCGCACCGCGTCAACCTGAAATTTGCACCCGACATTCGCTTCCGCGTCGATGAGCGGTTCGACGAGGCGGAGCGCATCGAGAAACTACTGCGGACACCTGCGGTGCAGCGAGACCTTGCACCCGATTCGGACGACGAGTGATGACTGTGATGACGACCAACAGCGTTATCGACGCGAAGGATACCGACGCGCGCGACGCTGAGCGGGATGCTTTTGCCGGCCATCGCACCGACGATGCGCGCCGCACCAACAACGACCCGCGCCAGAAGCAGGGCAGGCAGAACCAGCAGCCGCGCCGCGACAAGCGCGACGTCCACGGCTGGGTGGTGCTCGACAAGCCGATCGGCATGACCTCGACGCAGGCGGTCGCGGTGCTCAAGCGCCTGTTTCAGGCCAAGCGCGCCGGCCATGCCGGCACGCTCGATCCGCTCGCCTCCGGCGGCTTGCCGATCGCGTTGGGCGAGGCCACCAAGACGGTGCCGTTCGTGATGGACGGCCGCAAGCGCTACCGCTTCACGGTGTGCTGGGGCGAGGAGCGCGACACCGACGACACCGAGGGGCGGCCGGTCAGGACCAGCGAGAGCCGGCCGACCGCCGATTCGATCCGGGAACTGTTGCCGCGCTTTACCGGGGTGATCGAGCAGATCCCGCCGCAATATTCGGCGATCAAGGTGCAGGGCGAGCGCGCCTATGATCTGGCGCGCGACGGCGAGACCGTGGAACTGAAGCCGCGCCCGGTCGAAATTCACGAATTAACCCTTGTAGAACATGGCGATAACGGCCAGTCCGTGTTCGAGGCCGAGTGCGGCAAGGGAACCTATGTCCGGGCGCTGGCCCGCGATATGGGCCGGATTCTGGGCTGTTTCGGCCATATCTGCGCCCTGCGGCGAACCCTTGTCGGTCCGTTTACCGAACGAGACATGATTCCGCTGGAACAGTTGGAGGCTTTATGCAATAGAGCCGCGTCTGGCGAGGGCAGCCTCGCCGACGCGCTTTTGCCCGTTGAGACCGCGCTGGACGACATCCCGGCACTGGCCGTCACACGGGCTGATGCGGCAAGGCTCCACAGGGGCCAGGCCGTTTTGTTGCGCGGACGGGATGCGCCCAATACCAGCGGCACAGTCTATGTCACGGTGGCAGGCCGGCTTCTCGCGCTTGCCGAAATTGGCAATGGCGAACTCATCCCCAAGCGCGTGTTCAACCTGAACGGACTGACTGCCGGTCCGGCTCGCAACCATGAAAGTAACTGACGATGTCGATTACCGCCGAACGCAAAGCGGAAGTCATCAAGACGAATGCCAACAAAGCCGGCGACACCGGCTCGCCCGAGGTTCAGGTCGCGATCCTGTCGGAACGCATCAATAACCTCACCGAGCACTTCAAGAGCCATGTGAAGGACAACCATTCACGCCGCGGCCTCCTGAAGCTCGTGTCGACGCGTCGTTCCCTGCTTGACTACATCAAGCGCAAGGACGAGGCGCGCTACAAGGCGCTGCTCGAAAAGCACAACATCCGTCGTTGATTTGAGAAGCACGCGCGCGAGGGTTCGCGCGCGTTTTCGCATGGTCGTCCGTGAACTCGGGCTTTCGAATTGTCGAAAGATGACCATGCGCAGCATGGCAGTCGCGCCATGCACACTAGCGTCCAGCAGCAATCCGGCCGCTGGGCCGGGCAAGATGCCCAGATGACCGAAAGGATGGACGCCATCCGAAATCCAGGGACCATGGCAGGATCGCCGGATGCTGATCGCGACAGCGCATCAGTGTCTCGCCGTCTTGGCATGGTCTTTGTGTTTCAGGGCGCCGTGCTTTCGTGAAACCATGAAAGAAAACCGAAATGTTCAATTCGCATTCCGTCGAAATCGACTGGGGTGGACGTCCCCTCAAACTTGAAACCGGCAAGATCGCCCGCCAGGCCGACGGCGCCGTGATGGCCACCTACGGCGAGACCGTGGTGCTTGCCACCGTCGTTGCGGCGAAGGCGCCGCGCGAGGGCGTCGACTTCCTGCCGCTCACGGTCGACTACCAGGAGAAGACCTACGCTGCGGGCCGCATTCCCGGCGGCTACTTCAAGCGCGAAGGCCGTCCGACCGAGAAGGAGACGCTGGTCTCCCGCCTGATCGACCGCCCGATCCGTCCGCTGTTCGTCGACGGCTGGCGCAACGAGACCCAGGTGATCGTCACCGTGCTCTCGCACGACATGGAGAACGATCCGGACATCGTGTCGCTGGTCGCCGCCTCCGCCGCCCTGACGCTGTCGGGCGCGCCGTTCAAGGGCCCGATCGGCGCCGCGCGCGTCGGCTTCGCCAATGACGAATACGTGCTCAACCCGACGCTGGACGAGATGACCGAGACCCAGCTCGATCTCGTCGTCGCCGGCACCGCCGACGCCGTGCTGATGGTCGAATCGGAAGCCAAGGAGCTCAACGAGGACGTGATGCTCGGCGCGGTCATGTTCGGCCACCGCCACTTCCAGCCGGTCATCAACGCGATCATCGAACTCGCCGAGAAGGCCGCCAAGGAGCCGCGCGAAGTCACCACGATCGACAATTCGGAGATCGAGAAGGAGATGCTCGGCATCGCCGAACAGGAGCTCCGCAAGGCCTATGCGATCCCGGTCAAGCAGGAACGCTATGCCGCGGTCGGCGCCGTCAAGGAGAAGGTGCTGGCGCACTTCTTCCCGGAAGGCCAGGAGCCGAAATACGACAAGCTCCGCGTCGCCGGCGTGTTCAAGGAACTGGAAGCCAAGATCGTTCGCTGGAACATCCTTGACACCGGCAAGCGCATCGACGGCCGTGACGCCAAGACCGTGCGCAACATCATCGCCGAAGCCGGCGTGCTGCCGCGCGCCCACGGCTCGGCGCTGTTCACCCGCGGTGAGACCCAGGCGATGGTCGTGACCACGCTCGGCACCGGCGAGGACGAGCAGTACATCGATGCACTGTCGGGGACGTACAAGGAAACGTTCCTGCTGCACTACAACTTCCCGCCCTACTCGGTCGGTGAAACCGGTCGCCTCGGCGGCACCAAGCGCCGCGAAATCGGCCACGGCAAGCTCGCCTGGCGCGCGATCCACCCGGTGCTGCCGCCGCACCACGAGTTCCCGTACACGATCCGCGTGGTCTCCGAGATCACCGAGTCGAACGGCTCGTCCTCGATGGCTTCGGTGTGCGGCGCGTCGCTGTCGCTGATGGACGCCGGCGTGCCGCTGAAGCGGCCGACCGCCGGTATCGCCATGGGCCTGATCCTCGAAGGTCAGCGCTTCGCGGTGCTGTCGGACATCCTCGGTGACGAGGATCATCTCGGCGACATGGACTTCAAGGTCGCCGGTACCGACCACGGCATCACCTCGCTCCAGATGGACATCAAGATCGAGGGCATCACCGAAGAGATCATGAAGGTTGCGCTTGGCCAGGCCAAGGAAGGGCGCATCCACATCCTCGGCGAGATGGCCAAGGCTCTGACCGCGGCGCGCGCCGAGCTCGGCGAATACGCACCGCGCATCGAGACCTTCAAGATTGCCACCGACAAGATCCGCGAAGTGATCGGCACCGGCGGCAAGGTGATCCGCGAGATCGTCGAGAAGACCGGCGCCAAGGTCAACATCGAGGACGACGGCACCGTGAAGGTCGCCTCCAACGATGGCGAGGCGATGAAGGCTGCGATCAAGTGGATCAAGTCGATCGCCTCCGATCCGGAGGTCGGCCAGATTTACGAGGGCACCGTCGTCAAGGTGATGGAGTTCGGCGCGTTCGTGAACTTCTTCGGCGCCAAGGACGGCCTCGTCCACATCAGCCAGCTCGCGTCCAACCGCGTGCAGAAGACCTCCGACGTCGTCAAGGAAGGCGACAAGGTCAAGGTCAAACTGCTCGGCTTCGACGATCGCGGCAAGACCCGCCTGTCGATGAAGGCGGTCGACCAGGAGACCGGCGAAGATCTCGAGGCCAAGCAGAAGACCGAAGCGCCGGCTGCGGCGCCGCGCGAAGCTGCCGGCGAGTAAGCCAAGGCCAATCGACTAGCAAATCGACTGTTACGAAAAGGGCGGCCCTGTGGCCGCCCTTTTTGGTTTGCCGAGATCGGACGCAAATCAATCTCCGCTGATCGGCATGCGCGATTTTGACCCGGCATTGTGACCGGATTCGCTGGAACCCGTTCACAACTCGGGCCTAACATCAGGAAGCTTTCCCAGCACGGAGAACCACGATGTCCTCGATGTCCCGACGCCATTTGATCATCGCAGCAGGCGGCATCGCCGCAGCCGCAGCCGCATCGCGCACGGCATTCGCGCAGGCCCCCGCCGGACCGTTCAAGATCGATCCGCTGACCTATCCCACCAATGCGCTGGAGCCGCATATCGACGCCAAGACGATGGAAATCCATCACGACCGGCATCATCAGGCCTATGTCACCAACCTCAACAATTTCGCCAAGGACAATCCGCAGATCGCCGAGAAGCCGGTCGTCGAGGTGCTCGCCAATCTCCGCAGCGTGCCGGAGGCGATCCGCACCGGCGTGCGCAACAACATGGGCGGCCACGCCAACCACACGATGTTCTGGCAGATCATGGGACCGAACGGCAGCAAGGCGGACGGCGAGGTGCTCGCCGCAATCGATCGCGACCTCGGCGGCATGGAAAAATTCCAGACCGATTTCAACGCTGCCGGCGGGCGCGTGTTCGGCTCCGGCTGGGTGTTCGTCACCGTGACCAAAGACGGCAAGCTCGCGATCGAGACGCGGCCGAACCAGGACAATCCGATCATGGACGGCAAGCGCGCGCTGCTCGGCAACGACGTCTGGGAGCACGCCTATTACCTGACCTACCAGAACCGCCGCCCCGATTATCTCAAGGCGTGGTGGAATACGGTGAACTGGAAGGCCGTGGCTGAGCGCTATGCGGCAGCAAAGGCCGGCACGCTCGGCGTGTGAGCCGCCGGGCTCGCCGGTCGCAAACAACTACGCTAGAGTTGAAAGCTCCGCGAGGCGCTCGCGGGCTTTCACCTTTATGCACCCACAGCGTCGCGCCGCCGGCGTCGAAGGCGATAGGGAACAATGACGCTGCCGATCATCCGCCCCGCTCGTCCCGACGAACATGACGCGATCGCGCGCGCCTGGATGGCTAGTTGGGTTTCGACCGGGCTCTCGCAAGCCAGCGACAGCCTGTTGAACGATCTGCGTATCCGCCTGCCGCGCGAGATCGCCGGCGGCTGGAGCCTGTTCGTCGCCGACGATCAGGGCAGCATCGCCGCCATGCTGGCGCTGCACTTGCCGACCTTGCTGCTTGATCAGCTGATGGTGGTCCCCGCCTATCAGGGCCGGAGCCTGGGACGCGAGCTGCTTGCCTTCACGCGCCGGCAGATGCCCGACGAGATCTGGCTGAAATGCGTCCGGGAGAACGAGAAGGCCTGGCGCTGGTACGAGCGCGAAGGCTTCATCTTCGAGAAGGAAGCGCCCCATCCGGTCACCGGCTTCATGATGAAGCACTATCGGTGGATGAGAACAAACCGCACATCGGAGGCTAAGCCATGATCAAGCTGTACTGGTCGCCGCGCTCGCGCTCGTTCTCAGCCATCTGGCTGCTGGAGGAATCCGGCCTGCCATACGAACGGGTGCTGACCGACATCAGCACCGGGGCGCAGAAATCGCCCGATTTTCTCAAGATCAACCCGATGGGCAAGGTGCCGGCGCTGACCGACGGCGACGCGCAGCTCGCCGAGGCCGCCGCGATCTGCGCCTATATCGCCGACCGCTATCCCGAGACCAAACTCGCGCCGGCAGCGACGGACCCGAAGCGGGCGCGCTATCTGCAGTGGCTGTTTTTCTCGCCGAGTTGCATCGAGCCGGCGCTGATCCAGCTCTTCACCAAGCTCGAGGTGCCGACCAGCACCGCGGCATGGGGCAACGCCGCGCAGGTGTTCGACGTGCTCGACGCCGAGCTGCAGAAGGGGCCATGGATCCTCGGCGATCAATTCTCCGCGGCCGACATCGCGATCGGCGCGGGACTGAACTTTGCGGTGCGCGTGTTCAAGATGGTGCCGTCGCGGCCGTCATTCGAGGCCTATATCGGCCGCTGCGTGGCCCGGCCCGCGTTCCAGCGCGCAGAGAAGATCGCGGCGGGGTGAGACATGTAGCCCGGATGAAGTGCAGCGAAATCCGGGGCTCTCTGCCACAGAGGGACTGTCCCGGATTGCGCTGCGCTCCATCCGGGCTACGAAGCTGTGATTGCGATGTTTCCCGAACGGCCTAACCCGGCACGACGCGGGGATCGACATCCTGCGTATAGTCGACGCCGTCGATGCCGAAGCCGAACAGGCGGAGGAACTGGCTCTTGTACTCGCCGAGATCGGCCAACTCGCCGAGCGTCTCGGTGGTGAGCAGTGGCCAACGCCGCGACACTTCCGTCTGCACTTCGGGCGAAAGCTCCCAATCGTCGACCCGGACGCGCTGCGTATCGTCGAGCGCGACATCCCTGCCGAGTTTGGTCCGGAACAGGCGATCGATCTGCTCGATGCAGCCTTCGTGGAGACCGAGCTGCTTCATGACCTTGAACAGCACCGTGCCATAGAGCGGCACCACCGGAATGGCCGAGCTCGCCTGGGTGACGACGGCCTTCAACGCGACGACGCGGGCCGCGTCCGCGCCGAGCCGGCCGCGGATCGCTTCCGCCTTGCTGTCGAGATCGACCTTGGCGCGGCCGAGCGTGCCGTTCCAGTAGATCGGCCAGGTCAGTTCGCTGCCGATATAGGTGTAGTTGAGCGTCTGGAAGCCCAGCGCCAAAACGCCGGCATCCGCGAGCTGGTCGATCCAGCGCTTCCAGTCGTCGCCGCCCATCACCGCGACGGTGGCCGCGGTTTGCTCCTCGCTCGCCGGCTCGAGCGTGGTCTGGAATACCTCGCCGGTCTCGGTGTCGAGCGTCTTGATCTCGACCGGGGCGCCCAGCGGCTTGATCACCGAACGATAGGTCTTGCCGGTGTCGGGATCGGTACGGACCGGCGCGGCCATGCTGTAGACCAGGAGGTCGAGCTGCCCGAATTTCTCGCGCACGCGCTCGATGAAGGTCGCCTTCAGCTCGTCGGAGAAGGCGTCGCCCTCCAGCGTGAGCGGCGAGCGTCCGATCTTCTGGGCCTCGATCTCGAAGGCGCGGTTGTTGTACCAGCCGGCGCTGGCGCTTCTCTTTTCCGACGGCTCGCGCTCCAGCGACACGCCGATCGTATCGGCGCCGCCGGCGAAGGTCGCGACGATGCGGCTCGCGAGGCCATACCCCGTCGAGCAGCCCAGCACGGCAACGCGCTTCGGGCAGTCGGCGACCGGACCCTGCTTCAGAACATAGGCGATCTGTTCGCGGACATTCGTGGCGCAGCCGACGGGATGTGCCGTCGTGCAGATGAAGCCTCGCACGCGCGGTTCAATAATCATTCCCACCCCATTCCGGATCGTTGCAATGTTCCCATTCGCTGCCTGCGGACCTCCCTCAGCAAGCGAGGAGAGGCGAAATCACGCGTCAAGCCGCCTGAACACCAGCGTCGCGTTGGTACCGCCGAAGCCGAACGAGTTCGACAGCACGGTGTTGAGCTTGGCGTTGTCGATGCGCCTGCGCACGATCGGCATGTCGGCAAACACCGGATCGAGTTCGGTGATATGCGCGCTCTCGCAGATGAAGCCGTTGTTCAGCATCAGCAGCGAATAGATCGCTTCCTGCACGCCGGTGGCGCCGAGCGAGTGGCCGGTCAGCGCCTTGGTCGCCGAGATCGGCGGGCACTTGTCGCCGGTGCCGAACACCTTGCGGATCGCCTCGATCTCCGGCGGATCGCCGGCGGGCGTCGAAGTGGCGTGCGGATTGATGTAGTCGACCGGCGTGTTCACCGTCGACATCGCCATGCGCATGCAGCGCTCGGCGCCCTCGCCTGACGGCGCCACCATGTCGTAGCCGTCGGAGGTTGCGCCGTAGCCGACGACCTCGCCATAGATCCTGGCACCGCGCGCCTTGGCATGCTCGAGCTCTTCCAGCACCACGACACCCGCGCCGCCCGCGATGACGAAGCCGTCGCGGTTGAGATCGTAGGGACGCGAGGCGGTGGCGGGCGTGTCGTTGTATTTCGAGGACATCGCGCCCATGGCGTCGAACAGCACCGACAGCGTCCAGTCGAGTTCCTCGCAGCCGCCGGCGAAGATGACATCCTGCTTGCCGATCTGGATCGTCTCATAGGCGTTGCCGATGCAGTGGTTCGACGTCGCGCAGGCCGACGAGATCGAATAGTTCACGCCCTTGATCTTGAACCAGGTGGCGAGCGTCGCCGACGCGGTCGAGGACATGCCCTTCGGCACTGCGAACGGACCGACCCGCTTCGGGCCCTTGGCGCGCGCGATGTCGGCGGCCTCCACCAGCGTGCGCGTCGACGGACCGCCGGATCCCAT
Organism: Bradyrhizobium sp. USDA 4503; assembly: GCF_054055815.1. Classification (NCBI taxonomy): domain Bacteria; kingdom Pseudomonadati; phylum Pseudomonadota; class Alphaproteobacteria; order Hyphomicrobiales; family Nitrobacteraceae; genus Bradyrhizobium; species Bradyrhizobium sp. USDA 4503. The sequence continues at coordinate 5,931,785 of NZ_JBSRXS010000001.1, read as the reverse complement.
GATGATGCCGGTGCGGATGTTGGAGACTTCGTTTTCCTCGAGGCCCGAGTCGCGGATCGCCTGTTCCATCGCAACGTGATTCCACGCCGCACCTTCGGCAAGGAACCGCATCGCGCGGCGATCGATCACCTCGGCAGGATTGAGTGTCGGCGCACCGTGCACCTGCGAGCGGAAGCCGAGTTCGGCGGCCTTCTCCGCGCGCGAAATGCCCGACTTCGCCTCGTAGAGGCTCGCAAGCACTTCCTGGGTGTTGTTACCGATGGACGAGACAATACCCATCCCCGTGATGACAACCCGCCTCATGTTCGCCTCGCCCTGCCTTTATGTTGCCGCATGATGATCCTGCTCAAGATGGAGCCGTGCCCTGCTTGAACAACCCGACCTTCAAGTCCTTGGCGCGATAGATAATCTCGTCGTCCATGGAAAGCCACCCGTCGGCAATTCCAAGCACGAGCTTTGACCGCATCACGCGCTTGATATCGATGTTGTACACAACCTTGCGCGCTTGCGGCAGCACCTGTCCGGAGAACTTCAGCTCGCCGAGGCCGAGCGCGCGGCCACGACCTTCGCCACCGATCCAGCCGAGGTAAAAGCCGACCATTTGCCACATGGCATCGAGGCCGAGGCAGCCCGGCATCACCGGATCATTCTTGAAATGGCAGCCGAAGAACCAGAGATCCGGTTTCACCTCGAGCTCGGCGCGCACCAGCCCCTTGCCGAACTCGCCGCCATTCTCCGAAATCTCGCTGATCCGATCGAACATGAGCATCGGCGGCAGCGGCAACTGGGCGTTGCCGGGACCGAAAAGCTCGCCCCGCCCGCAAGCCAGCAAATCCTCGTATTCGTAACCGCCGCGCCGATCCAGCATCCTCTTTCCACCTCTGATGTCCCGATGAGCGCTTTGCTTGGTCGGACCTTGATCTACCCACGGGAACCGGAATAACCCGTCCCGCATCTTGGCGCTACCTGGGTACGCTACGGCCTGTTATCTCTGCCGAAAGCGCATATGTGGTCCGCGCGCTCTCTAACATAGCGCCAACTGGGCGGCAAAGCGGCATTCCGAGGATAAATGACCGCTTCTCCTTAGGTTTCTACCGCAGCTTGGATTCGTTCTAGTTGCGAAAAACTTGCATCTGATAGGCATCCTTTTTATATTTATGAGGAATATTGCCTGAGTTGGGTGCATAGAGTGGATATGAACGAGGAAGTACCGGCTGTGAACGATGATGCCGTGCACCCGGCTGCCCGGGGCGCTGGGCACCACCCTGCCCTGACCGGCTGTCCGTGGCATGACGTCAACGAAATGTTGCAGTCTGCCGGTCTGCGGCCGACCCGTCAGCGCATGGCGCTGGGCTGGCTGCTGTTCGGCAAGGGTGCCCGCCACCTGACCGCTGAAATGCTGTACGAGGAAGCCACGCTGGCCAAGGTTCCGGTGTCGCTGGCGACCGTCTACAACACCCTGAACCAGCTGACCGACGCCGGCCTGCTGCGCCAGGTCAGCGTCGACGGCACGAAAACCTATTTCGATACCAACGTGTCGACGCACCACCACTTTTATCTCGAGCATAACCACGAGCTGGTCGACATTCCCGACCCGAACCTCGTGCTGTCGAAGATGCCCGACGTGCCGGAAGGCTACGAGATCTCCCGCGTCGACATGGTGGTGCGGCTGCGCAAGAAGCGCTGAACCGTCTTACCGTCGATTTGAGTTGTGATGGCCGGGCTCGTCCCGGCCATTGTCGTTCGGGACGAGGAAAACTCAGTCCACCTTCTCGTCGGCGTAGACGCCCCAGAGGCGCTGCTGCTCGATCCAGCCGTCGAACCCGCTGCCGGTGACCCGGCACCAGTTATTGGCGCATTTCTTTACCTGCGCGACGACGCCGGCCTGCAGGCGCGCCGCGATCGCGCTGGTGGCGTCGGGACGATCGTAGAGCGAGGCCAGATCGTCCTTGTTCTTCATCGTGACGACGGCGGTGCGGCGGCCGGACAGCAGGGAATGATAGACCCAGCCTTCGGCACCCTCGGAATCGCGCACCCGGCGCCAGTTCTCGAACTCGGCGGTAATTTCGACCGGCAGCCCCGACCGGGTGTAGACCCAGGCGACGTCATTGTCCTTGGTCGGGCCGGCCCGGACGTTCACGTGATCCGACTTCAGGCTGACATAGCGCGGGATCGGCAGGCCGCTGGTGGTGGGGCTCAAATCCTTGGCGGAATGTCCGGGCATGACCGACGCGCTCAGCATGCTTCCGACCAGCGCCACCAATGAACTGAAACGCCAGAACGCCACCATCAACCCGTCTCCTGCCGAGATGCCCAATCGGCACTCGGCGAATTGCAACCCAAACCACGCCCGAGGGCCCCCGGCGCCTGCGCCGTTCGCTCCCGCACTGCAAGTCCGAGGGGTTCTTGTCTTGGCCCGGCCTTCTGCTAGAGAGGACGGAACGCCTGAGAGCCAGAACACCCGAATTTGCCCGTCGTTTCGCCTTGGCGAAGAGCCGGGGCAAGTATCGGGGAACCCTAGGAAACGCGAAGGAAACGCCGGGACAGCGCGGCTATCAGCAGTGTCGAACAACCGGGTTAATGAGGCCTCAACGGTTTGCTTTTTGGCAAGCCGCGCGTCATGAAAGCAGGACATGTCGGTGAAGAAAAAGCCTCTCGTCGTCGTCACCCGCAAGCTGCCGGACTCGATCGAGACCCGGATGCGCGAGTTGTTCGACGCCAGATTGAATCTCGACGACACGCCGATGACGCCGGAGCAGATCGCCGAGGCGGCGCGAACCGCCGACGTGCTGGTGCCGACCGTGACCGACATGGTCCGCGAGGACGTGATCAATCAGCCCGACTGCAAGCTGAAGATGATCGCCAATTTCGGCAACGGCGTCGACAATATCGATGTCGCCGCGGCGCATGCCCGCGGCATCACGGTGACCAACACGCCGAAGGTGTTAACCGAGGACACCGCCGACATGACCATGGCGCTGATCCTGGCGGTGCCGCGGCGCCTGATCGAGGGCGCCTCGATCCTGACCGAAGGCAGGCAGCACTGGGCGGGCTGGTCGCCGACCTGGATGCTCGGCCACCGCATCGGCGGCAAGCGCCTCGGCATCGTCGGCATGGGCCGCATCGGCCAGGCCGTGGCGCGCCGTGCCCGCGCCTTCGGCCTGCAGATCCACTATCACAACCGCCGCCCGGTGGCGCCCATGATCGCCGAAGAGCTCGGGGCGACCTATTGGGAAAGCCTCGACCAGATGCTGGCGCGGATGGACATCATCTCGGTAAATTGCCCGCACACGCCGGCCACCTATCACCTGCTCTCGGCGCGGCGGCTCAAGCTGATCCGGAAAGAGGCCTATGTCGTCAACACCGCGCGCGGCGAGGTGATCGACGAGGACACGCTGATCAAGCTGATCGAAGCCGGCGATATCGGCGGCGCAGCCCTCGACGTCTATGAGCACGAGCCCGCGGTGAACCCGAAGCTGGTGCGGCTCGCCAAGGCCGGCAAGGTGACGCTGCTGCCGCATATGGGTTCGGCCACCATCGAAGGCCGCGTCGAGATGGGCGAGAAGGTGATCATCAACATCCGAACCTTCCTCGACGCCCACAAGCCGCCGGATCGCGTGCTGCCGAGCATGCTGTAAGCGCTCGTAGCCCGGATGGAGCCAACGGGTCGCGCGAACGCGCGCCCGATGACAGGCTCCGCGCAATCCGGGACCGCTTCTTTCCATAACCTACCATTGAAAAGGGGAGGTCGCTTTGCTCGCCAGAGCAAAGCGGGTGGGGATCATCTCTCTCCACGAGCGACGGTGCGTGTGGCTGGACCCCCCATCCCGACCTTCCCCCTTCAGGGGGAAGGAGAAGAGAGATCTGTAGCAGGGATGGAGCGCAGCGAAATCCGGGGCCTGTATCCGCGGACAGGCCGCCCCGGATTACGCTTCACTCCATCCGGGCTACGGGACGTGGGTAGTCACACGCGACAGCCCTGCCGTCGCAGGGGCGCGCTGCCAAAATATCGAAAACAACCCCATGCAAAGGAGCCGGTGCGGCCGGCGAGGCGCATGCTGTAATCACGCATTCGGTGTCGTCCCTGCGAAAGCATGCGAAAGCAGGGACCCATAACCGCAGGGCCTCGTTGTTGCGAGGGCTGTGGCCCCAGCGCTGCAAGGCAATCCGCATTTGTGGGTACGGGTCCCGGCTCAAGGCCGGGACGACGATGTGGCGAGGTCCTGCTCTACTTCTTCCGTCGCGCCTGCTTGCGCCAGTCGGCGACGAACGACACGAACGCAGCGAGCGCCGGCGGCGGCTGGCGACGGCTCGGATAATAGAGGAACGGTCCGTCGAATGGCGGGCACCAGTCGTCGAGCACGCTGACCAGCGCACCGGATTTGACGCCGTAGCGGACATAGCCCTCGAACGTCGCCCAGTAGCCGACGCCGTCATGAACCGCACGCAGCGCGAGGCCGAGATGGGTCGCGGTCAGCCTGGCCGGCGGCGAAATCTTCACCACGCGGCCGTTCTTCTCGAACTCCCAATCGAACATCACACCGTTGCTGAAGCGGCTGCGGATGCAGGGGTGCGCCAGCAGATCTTTCGGATGCATCGGCCGGCCGTGCTTTGCGACATACGCGCTGGACGCCACGATCGCGTAACGTTGCGGCGCGCCAAGCGGAACCGCGACCATGTCCTGTGCCAGGTGCTCGCCGTAACGCACGCCGGCGTCAAAGCCCTGCGCGACGATGTCCACGAACGCACTCTCCGCAACGACGTCGAGCTCGACCCGCGGATATCTGGCGAGGAACGGCGCGATCATCGGCGCCAGCACCAGATCGACCGCGGGCGGCGGCGCGTTGATGCGCAACCGCCCCGACGGCTCGGCGCGCAGGCCGCGCACCTCGGTGATCGCATCGGCGACGTTGACCATGGCCGGCGCGACACGGGCAAGCAGCAGTTCGCCGGCCTCGGTCAGCGCGACGCTGCGGGTGGTGCGGTTCATCAGGCGGACGCCGAGCCGCTCTTCCATGTCGCGCAGGCGCTGGCTGAGGCTGGAAACCGAGACGCGCTGCTCGAGCGCCGCACGCCGGAAATTGCGCGTGCGCGCCACCGCCACGAAGGCGTCGAGGTCGCGAAGGTCGAAATCCTGCATTGTTCGATATAGTGAACAAGCCATTCGGGATTGTCCAGCTTATCGGCGAAAGCTGGCCGGCCCATATCACCTCGGCATTTGGCGACGGATTTTCCGCCGCAAACGTTCGAGGAACATCCACATGGACACACGCAAACTCGGCTCAACCGGGCCCACCGTCGCGGCCCTCGGCCTCGGCTGCATGGGCATGTCCGAGGTCTATGGCCCGGCCGATCGCGGCGAGAGCATCGCCACCGTGCACGCGGCGCTCGATGCCGGCATCACGCTGCTGGATACCGGCGACTTCTACGCCATGGGCCACAACGAGATGCTGGTGCAGGAAGCCCTGAAGGACGTCGCGCGCGACCGGCTGCAGATCAGCGTCAAGTTCGGCGCGTTGCGCGGCCCCGCGGGTGAATTCGCCGGAATGGACACCCGACCGGCCGCTACGAAGAATTTTCTCGCCTATTCGCTGCAACGTCTCGGCACCGACTACATCGACATCTATCGCCCGGCACGTCTCGATCCCAACGTTCCGATCGAGGAGACGATCGGCGGCATCGCCGATCTGGTGAAGTCCGGCTACATCAGACATATCGGCCTGTCCGAGGTCGGCTCCGACACCATCCGCCGTGCTCATGCCGTGCATCCGATCGTCGATCTCCAGATCGAATACTCGCTGATCGAGCGTGGTATCGAGCGCGATATCCTGACGACCTGCCGCGAGCTTGGCATCGGCATCACAGCCTACGGCGTGCTGTCGCGCGGGCTGATCAGCGGCCACTGGTCGAAGGAGTCCGGCAAGATCGGCAGGGACTACCGGCTGATGACGCCGCGCTTCCAGGGCGCGAACCTCGATGCCAATCTCGCGCTGGTCGAGCAGTTGCGCGCCGTTGCCGCCGAGATCGGGGCGACGCCGGCGCAGGTCGCGATTGCCTGGGTCGCGGCGCAGGGCAAGGAGATCGTGCCGCTGGTCGGCGCCCGCACCCGCAACCGTCTTGCCGAAGCGCTCGGCGCGACCAGGCTGACGCTGACGCAAGCTCATCTCGCGGCGCTGGCGAAAGCCTTCCCGCCGGATATCGCTGCCGGCACGCGCTATGCGGCCGAGCAGATGGCGCATCTCGACAGCGAGAAGCCGGCCAGCAGATAACGGCAGCAATCAGGTGCGATGGGCGCTGAGGTCAGTGATGACAGGCCCATCGCCATTGAGCGGGTTCTGCGAATCGCGCGCGTAGCGCAGGGTTTCGAACCGCATCGCGCGCGCATCCACCATCAGGAGGCGGCCGACCAGGCCCTCGCCGAAGCCGACGATCTCGCGGATCGCCTCCAGCGCCATCATCGACCCCAGGACGCCGGCGAGCGCGCCCATCACGCCGGCCTCGGCGCAGGCCGGCACCGTGCCCGGCGGCGGCGCCTCCGGAAACAGGCAGCGATAGGTCGGATTGAACACGCCGTCCGCATTCTTCTCATGCGCGCGGATCGTGGTCAGCGAACCGTCGAACTGGCCCAGTGCGGCCGTGATCAGCGGCCGCTTCGCGAGGAAGCAGGCATCGGCGACGAGATAGCGGGTCTCGAAATTGTCGGAGCCGTCGAGCACGAGGTCGTAGTTCGCGATCAGCGCCATCGCATTGTCGGCGGTGAGCCGCATCGAATGCGCCTCGAACGTCACATGCGGATTGAGCGCATGGATCTGTGCCGCCGCGCTGTCGACCTTGCGCTTGCCGATATCAGACGTCGCATGGATGATCTGGCGCTGCAAATTGGAGAGCGAGACGATATCGTCATCGATCACGCCGAGCCGGCCAACACCGGCTGCCGCCAGATACATCAGCACCGGCGCGCCGAGGCCGCCGGCGCCGATCACCAGCACCGACGCTTTTTTCAGCGCATTCTGGCCGGGACCGCCCACCTCGCGCAGCACGATATGGCGGGCATAGCGTTCAAGCTCGTCGGCACTCAGCATTGCGGTGTCCTGCGCGCTGTTCCCTGAACCGGAGCGCGGTTGTTGCCGACCAAGCAGATGTGCTTAATTGCCTGGACGTCAATGGTGTCAGTCATTCCCCCCGGATTTGTCATGAGATCGGTGCTTTCGGCAACATTGATGGCCGATTCCATTACGGTCACAGGGATGGGCATGGCGCAGGCCCAGATGACGCCGCCCTCGACGGCGGGGGCGAAGCCGAAAACCGTGGCGACGGTGCCGATACGCCCCGGGCTGCAGAAGCCGGAGGATACCGCTGGCGCGATGGCGCAGGCCGAGCGGCTGGCGCTGCAATCCGACCTCGCCTGGGTCGGCGAATATAACGGCGCCATTACCGGCGACGTCAGCGAGCGCATGGTCAATGCGATCAAGGAATTCCAGAAGAAGCGCGGCGGCAAGCCGACCGGGGTGCTGAATCCGCAGGAGCGCGGCGTGCTCGCCGACACGGCGCGGCGGAAGCAGGAAGGTGTCGGCTGGCGGATCGTCACCGAGCCGGCCACCGGGGCGCGGCTCGGCATTCCCACAAAGCTGGTGCCGCAGCTCACCAGCGACGCTTCTGGCGCCAAATGGACCTCGCCGACCGGCACCGTCCAGGTGCTGCTGACCCGGCGCAAGGAAGCAAGCCCCGCCACCGCAAAGCTTGCCGAGCAGGAAAGGAAGGAGCCGGCCGGGCGCACCATCGACTACACCGTGGTGAAGCCGGATTTCTTCGTGCTGTCGGGCATGCAGGGCCTGAAGAAGTTCTATCTGCGCGGCACCTTGAAGGGCGACGAGGTCCGCATCCTCACCATCCTCTATGACCAGGCGATGCAGACCACGGTCGAGCCGGTGGTGATCGCGATGTCGAGCGCCTTCAACGCCTTTCCGTCCGCCGTGCAGGCCGGTCCGCCGCCGCGCAAGACCGTCGAATATGGCACCGGCGTAGTGGTCAGCGACGACGGCGCCATCGTTACCGATCGCGTGGCGACCGACGACTGCATCACGCTGACGATCCCGGGCTACGGCAATGCCGATCGGGTCGCCGAGGACAGGGATCACGATCTCGCGCTGCTGCGCATCTATGGCGCGCGCGGGCTGAAGCCGCTCAATATCGCAGGCCAGGCGACGCAGACCGCGCTCGACATCACCGGGATTGCCGATCCGCAGAACCAGGGCGGCGGAGCGGCCGCGAGCAACGTGAAGGCTTCGGCCGCACAGATCGGCGGCGGCGATCAGGCGCTGTCACCGGCGCCGGCGCTCGGGTTCTCCGGCGCAGCGGCGACCGATAGCGGCGGCAGGTTTGCTGGGATCGCGGTGCTGAAACCCGTCATCGTCGCAGGCCCCGCAAACGCGGCGCCGCCGGCGCAGGCCGCGCTGGTGCCGGCCGACACGGTGCGCAGCTTCCTGAAGGCGCATGGCGTCACCGCGTCGGGCGACTCGGCAGACGCCAAGGCGGCCGTGGTCCGCGTGATCTGCGTCAGGAAGTAGAGCTACCTCGCCCCGCTTGCGGGGAGAGGTCGGATTGCATCGCCAGATGCAATCCGGGTGAGGGGGTACAGGTCCATCAATGGACACCACCTGGTGGAGTGAGCCCCTCACCCCACCCTCTCCCCGCGAGAGCGGGGCGAGGGAGCCTAACCAACCTCACCTCAACGCAAAGCGCACCCCGGCGCGGGCGAGGCCGCCGGCAATGCCGACCGGGGTGCCGTCGGCGCGCCAGCAGGCTGCGCCCGACATCGTGCCGTCGGCGTGAAACTGGATCGCGTTCATGCCGCCGGCCACCGTCGGCACGACCTGCACCTTGTGGCCCTTGGCTGATAGCGCGGCGCGGACAGCCTCCGGCACCGCCTGCTCGACCTCCAGCGCATTGCCCTCGGTCCAGACCCGCGGCGCCTCGACCGCCTCCTGCAGGCTCATGCCGTGGTCGATCAGATTGATCAGCGCCTGCATCGCGCTCGGGAAGATGCGCTTGCCGCCGGGCAGGCCGAGCGCGTAAGCGAGCTTGCCGTCGCGCAGCGCCATCATCGGCGACATCGAGGTGGTGACGCGCTTGCCGGCGGCCAGCGACAGCGCGTGCCCCGGCCGCGGATCGAACAGGTTCATGTAGTTGTTCGGCACGGTGCCGAGTCCGGGGATCAGGATCTTGGCGCCGAACAGATTGTTGATGGTCTGGGTGGTCGCGACCACATTGCCCATCGCATCCGCCGCGGTCATGTGCGTGGTGTGCGCGCTTTCGAGCTGGGTGACGCCGGCGCTCCAGGCCTGCGCGCGGTCGGGATCGATCGCGCGGCGGCGCTCCTCGGCATAGGCCTTCGAGGTCAACCGCTCCACCGGCACGTTGATATAGGCGGGATCGCCGCTCGCGGCCGCGCGGTCGGCAAAGGCGATCTTCAGCACCTCGGCAAGATAATGGATCGTCTCGGTCGTGCCGAAGCCGAGCCGCGCGATGTCATAGCCTTCGAGGATGTTGAGCATCTGCGTGATATGCACGCCCGATGCCGCGGGCGGCGGAGGCCCGAGGATTTCCCAGCCGCGGTAGTCGCAGCGGATCGGCTGCCGCTCGACGGTCTTGTAGGTCGCGAGATCCTCCTGCGCGATGAAGCCGCCGCTCTTTTTCATGTAGTCGACCAGGATGTCGCCAAGCGGCCCCTGGTAGAGCGCGTTGTCGCCATGATCGGCGATGTATTTCAGCGTCTCGGCATATTCCGCCTGCACCACGCGCTCGCCGGGCTTCAGCGGCGTGCCATCAGGCAGATAGATCGCCGAGATCGGCTTGTCCTTCAGCATCTCCTCGGCGCCGTCGGTGATGCATTCATGCAAATAGGGCGTCGCCGCATAGCCGCGCGCGGCGTGCTTGATCGCGGGCTGCATCACATCGGCAAGGCTCATGGTGCCGAAGCGGCGCAGCGTTTCGCACCAGGCTTTCAGCGAGCCCGGCACCGCGACCGCTTTCGGCCCGTTCAAATTCTCGTTGCCGACGGTGTCGAACACGTCGTGCGCCGATCCTGGCTTCGAAGTGTAGGTGTCCGGCCGCACCGCGTTCGGCACCGTGCTCTGGCCGTCGATGAAGCGATGGCTGCCGTCGGCGAGACGAATATGCGCCATGCCGCCGCCGATGATGCCGACCATCATCGGCTCGACCACGGTCAGCGTGAACAAGGTGGCGATCGCCGCATCGATCGCATTGCCGCCGGCAGCCAACATCTCGGCGCCCGCGCTCGATGCCAGCGGATGATTGCTCACCACCATGCCGCGGCTGCTGGTGGCCGGCTGCTTCTCGCATTGAAAACTTGTCGCGGCGCGGTCGCGCCAGGCGTCATTCATCGACATGCCGTTCATCGCCATTGTGTTCTCGTTCTTGATGGAGCGATCGGAGCCATGTTCTCCGGCCGCGCGTGCACGGTCAAGGCGCCGCGATTTTCCTCGCGGCGGTATTCGCAAATAAGGTCACGGCTTCGCGCGATCGCGCAACCAGGTCTCGCGCGTCACCTTCCACTTCTCCGCTCTGGATTCGCCATTGTGGTGCGGAAGCTCGACGAAGCCGACGAATTCGGCTCCGGTCTTCTGCTTGACCCGGCGCGAGCCGACGTTGGACGGCGCGTTGCAGACATGGAAGTGATCGAGGCCGAGCGCCAGGAAGGCGAAATCGTTCACCGCCGCGATCGCCTCGGTCATGAGGCCCTGATTCCAATACGGCTCAGCGAGCCAGAATCCGCGATTGCCCTTGCGGCCGTCGGCGCGCGGCCGGAAATTGATGTTGCCGATCGCCTCGCCATCGCGGGCACGCAACACCAGTGCCCATTGATAGCTTTCCTCTCCGGCCGCGATCTTGTCGAGCTCGCGCCTGATAAAGCTTTCCGCGCCGTCGCCGGGATAAGGCCACGGCACCACCGTGGCGAGAGTCTTGATCACATTCCAATTGTTGAAGTGACTCTGGATCGCCGCGGCATCCGACAGCGCAAGCGGCCGCAGGATCAGGCGTGGCGTCTCGATGCGCGGGGTCTCGAACATTGCTACTTCTGGCACTTCGGGCACCAGAACGTCGAACGGCCGTTCTGGGTGAAGCGCCTGACAATACCTTCGCAGCCCGACGTACGGCACGTCTCGCCCTCGCGGTCATAGACCTGGAACGAATGCTGGAAATAGCCGAGATCGCCGTTGGTCAATCGATGGTCGCTGATCGAGGAGCCGCCGGCCTTGATCGCCTGGTTGAGCACCGAATGGATCGCGTCGACCAGCCGCCTGGCGTGGTCGGTCGGCTCGCCCCCGGCAACGCCCTTGCGTTGTCCGGACTTGGTCGCGAGCGTCGCGGCCAATCGCCGCGGCGACAGATGCGAACGAAACAGCGCCTCGCAGACATAGATGTTGCCAAGTCCCGCCACCACGCGCTGATCGAGCAGCGCGGCCTTCAGGCTGGTCTTCTTGTTGTGACAGGAGCGCGCCAGCATCGCCGCGTCGAACTCGTTGCCGAGCGGCTCGGGACCGAGCCCTTTCAGGAGCGGTTCATCCTCGATCGCGTTGCGCGCGATGATCTTCATATAGCCGAAGCGCCGCGGATCGTTGAAGACGACGGCCGCGCCCGACGACATGTGGAACACCACGTGATCATGCACGCGATCCTCGCTGCGCGGATGGTGGAATTGCCCCGGCGTCGCCGCGCCGTCCTGCTTCAGCACGCGGAACGAGCCCGACATGCCCAGATGCATCAGCAGCACGTCGCCGGAGTTCAGGTCCGCCATCAGATATTTGGCACGGCGGCCGAGCCCGGTGATGGTCCGGCCCTCCAGCCGGGCGATAAAGTCTTTTTGAAACGGAAACCGCAAATCCTTGCGGCGAGCCTCGGCCTTGAGGATCCTGGACCCCTCCATGGCCGGTTGCAGGCCGCGGCGGACGGTCTCGACTTCGGGTAATTCCGGCATGGCAGGCATTCACCTTTTGGAAGTGACGTGATAGCGCCATTGCGGCCGCCGCGCTATGGTTTGGCTGGAGCGTTTTTCGAGCGAAGCGGCTACCGGTTCGCGTGAAGAAAACGCGACCAAAAAGGGTAAGAGTTCTGAGTGATGGATCGGCCGGATCAAACCACCCATTTCGGCTTCAGGGATGTGCCCCTGGGCGAGAAGCAGACGCTGGTGAACGACGTGTTTCACAGCGTGGCGTCCCGCTACGACCTGATGAACGATCTGATGTCGGCGGGCCTGCACCGGGCCTGGAAGGACGTCATGATCACGATGCTCGATCCGCCGAAGGGCGACCGGCCGTTCGCGCTACTCGACGTCGCCGGCGGCACCGGCGACATCGCGTTCCGGGCCGCCAAGACCGCGGGCGCGGGCTTTCATGCCACGGTCTGCGACATCAATGCCGACATGCTCGCCGTCGGCCGCGAGCGCGCCGCGAAGCAGCACCTCGATGACCGGGTGTCGTTCGTCGAGGGCAACGCCGAAACGCTGGGTTTTGCCGACCGCGCGTTCGACGCCTACACCATCGCATTCGGCATCCGCAACGTGCCGCAGATCGACCTCGCATTGCGCGAGGCCTATCGCGTGCTCAAGCCGGGCAGCCGCTTCCTGTGCCTGGAATTCTCCACCGTCGACGTGCCCGGCCTCGACAAGATCTACGATCTGTTTTCCTTCAAGGTGATCCCGCCGCTCGGCCGCGCCGTCACCGGTGACGCCGAGTCCTATCAATATCTCGTCGAGTCGATCCGCAAATTCCCGCGGCCGAACGCGTTCGCCGAGATGATCGGCGCCGCCGGCTTTGCCCGCGTGAAGTGGCAGAGCCTCTCCGGCGGCATCGTGGCGCTGCATTCGGGCTGGCGTTTGTGATCTCTGCACTGACCCACATCACGCGCCTCGCCCGCGCCGGTTTCGTGTTTGCGCGCGAGGGCGTGTTCGGCGTCGTCGATCCCGCGCTGGTGCCGCCGCCCGGGCAGCTCGCGCTGAAGCTGGCGCGGCTGATCGAGCGCCGCTCCGCCAAGTCAGGTCCGCGGTTGTCGCGCGCACTGACGCGGCTCGGACCCGCCTATCTCAAGCTCGGGCAATTCCTCGCCACCCGCCCCGACGTGGTCGGCGTGGCGATGGCGCGCGATCTCGAAGCCCTGCAGGACCGGCTGCCGCCGTTCGCGCAGGAAGCGGCCGAAACCGTCATCACGCAATCGCTGGAACGGCCGCTGCCGCAGGCCTTTGTGCATCTGGGCCCTGCGGTTGCCGCGGCCTCGATCGCGCAGGTGCATCGCGGCGAAATCGAGCGCGACGGGGTCCGGCATCAGGTTGCGGTCAAGGTGCTCCGGCCCAATGTCGCCGCGCGCTTCCGCCGCGACCTCAGCGACTTCTTCTTTGTCGCGCACAAGGCCGAGGCGCATTCCGCCGAGGCGCGGCGCTTGCGCCTGATCGAGGTCATCAACACGATGTCACGCTCGGTCGCGATGGAGATGGACCTGCGGCTCGAGGCGGCCGCGCTGTCCGAGATGGCCGAGAACACCCGCGACGATCCGGACTTCCGCGTCCCCGCGGTGGATTGGGATCGCACCGCGCACAGCGTGCTGACGATGGAGTGGATCGACGGCATCGCGCTGAACGATCACGTCCGGCTGGCGCAGGCCAAGGTCGATTTGCCCGATCTCGGCCGCAAGGTGATCCAGAGCTTCCTGCGCCACGCGCTGCGCGACGGCTTCTTCCATGCCGACATGCATCCCGGCAATCTGTTCCTCGACGAGGCCGGCCGGCTCGTTGCCGTGGATTTCGGCATCATGGGACGGCTCGGGCTGAAGGAGCGGCGCTTCCTGGCCGAGATCTTGCTCGGCTTCATCACCCGCGACTATCGCCGCGTCGCCGAGGTGCATTTCGAGGCCGGCTACGTGCCGGGCCACCATTCGGTGGAGAATTTCGCGCAGGCGATCCGCGCGATCGGCGAGCCGATCCACAACCGCACCGCCGAGGAAATCTCGATGGCGAAGCTACTCACGCTTCTGCTCGAGGTCACCGGCCTGTTCGACATGCAGACGCGCCCCGAGCTGATCCTGCTGCAGAAGACCATGGTGGTGGTCGAGGGCGTGGCGCGCGGCTTCGACCCGAAGCTCGACATCTGGAAGATCGCCGACCCCGTGGTGCGCGAATGGATCACGCAGAATCTCGGCCCGGCCGGCCGCATCCAGGGCGCGCTATCGGGTGCGGGCGAACTCGGTCGCATCCTCGCCAACCTGCCGTCGATCGCCAACCGCGCCGTCACGGTGCTCGAGCAGCTGGAGACCATGACGCTGGAGGGCCACATGCTGTCTTCGGACTCGATCGACGAAATGGCCCGCGCCGAGGCCCGCAAGGCGCGGGTGCAGACCGTCGGCCTCTGGGTCATTGCGATCGCCTCCATCGCGATCTTTTTCGCCATCCGGGCTCACTGATTGCAATGCATGCACCATGTGATAGCATCGCTATCATATTTATTTGAGCATGATCGCTCCCGGAAAACCGCTTCACACTTTTCCGGGTCATGCTTTGAGGGCAGCACGCCATGGCCAGCCTGACCATCCGCAAACTCGACGACACGCTGAAGGCCTATCTGCGGCTGCGCTCCGCCAAAAACGGCCGCTCGGTCGAGGAGGAGGTGCGGGTGATCCTCCGGGAGCTCGCGGACGGCGGTCCGGAGCCCGCAGAGACGCTTGGGGCGGGTTCCGCGGCGGTTGCCGCCCCTGCTCCACGAGCCGCCAGCGCGGCCGGCGAGCCGCGCGTCACCCTGATCATCGGCGGGGGGATAGCGGCCTACAAGGCGCTGGATCTGATCCGGCGGCTCAAGGAACGGCACATCCAGGTCCGCTGCGTGCTGACCAGGGCGGCCCAGCAATTCGTCACCCCGCTCGCCGCCAGCGCGCTGTCGCATGAGCGCGTCTACACCGACCTGTTCGACGCCGAGAGCGAATTCGACGCCGGCCATATCCGCCTGGCGCGGGACTGCGACCTGATCGTGGTGGCGCCGGCGACCGCCGACCTGATGGCCAAGATGGCACAGGGCCATGCCGACGATCTCGCCACCGCCACCTTGCTGGCGGCCAACCGGCCGATCCTGCTGGCGCCGGCGATGAACCCGCTGATGTGGAACAATCCGGCCACCCGCCGCAACGTGCTGCAGCTGCGCCGCGACGGCGTCCACACCGTCGGCCCCAATGCGGGCGAGATGGCGGAAGCCGGCGAGGCCGGCGTCGGCCGGATGGCCGAGCCGACCGAGATCGCCGCCGCCGCCGACCGCATGCTGCGCCCGCCGCAGCCACGTCCGCTGGCCGGCAAGCGGGTGCTGATCACCGCGGGCCCGACCCATGAGGCGATCGATCCGGTCCGCTACATCGCCAACCGCTCGTCCGGCAAGCAGGGCTTTGCCATTGCCGCCGCCGCGCGCGCCGCCGGCGCCGAGGTGGTGCTGGTGACCGGCCCGGTCGAGCTCGACGACCCCCAGGGCATTTCGGTCATGCGCGTGGAGTCCGCGCGCGACATGCTGCACCGGGTCGAGGCGGCGCTGCCGGTCGACGTCGCGATCTTCGCCGCCGCGGTCGCCGACTGGCGGGTCGCCACCGAGGGCAGCCAGAAGCTGAAGAAGACCGCGGCCGGCACGCCGCCGCTGCAGCTGGTCGAGAACCCCGACATCCTCGCGACAATTTCCAAGCTGAAGGAGCAGCGGCCGCCGCTGGTGATTGGGTTCGCCGCCGAGACCGAGCATCTGATCGAGAACGCCAAGGCGAAGTTCGCGCGCAAGGGCTGCGACTGGATCGTCGCCAACGACGTCTCGCCGGCAACCGGGGTGATGGGCGGCGACCGCAACACCGTTCACCTGCTCTCGCGCGAGGGCAAGGACGTCACCGTCGACTCCTGGCCTGTGATGACCAAGGAGGAAGTCGCGACCGCGCTGGTGTCGCGCATCGCAAGAGCGTTTTCGAGCGAAGTGGTCACCGGTTCGCGTCAAGAAAACGCGACCAAACAAAAGGATTAGAGCATGATCCGATTCAATCGGATCATGCTCTAGAGCCGTAGGAACCGCATCGTGAGCGCCACCATCAAGCTCGAAGTCCATCAACTGCCGCACGGCGCCGATCTCCTGCTGCCGATCTATCAGACCGCCGACGCGGCCGGGCTCGACCTGCTCGCGGCGGTGCCGCAGTCGGCGCCGCTGCTGCTGCTCCCGGGCCGCTACGAGATGGTTCCGACCGGACTGACGATCGCGCTGCCGCCGGGCTACGAGGCGCAGGTGCGGCCGCGCTCCGGCCTTGCCGCCAAATACGGCGTCACGGTGCTGAACTCGCCCGGCACGATCGACGCCGACTATCGCGGCGAGATCAACGTGCTGCTGATCAATCACGGCCACGAGGTGTTCTCGATCCGGCGCGGCGAGCGCATCGCGCAGATGGTGATCGCGCCGGTCACAAGGGCCGAGCTGGTTCCGGTCGACGTGCTGTCGGCGACCGGGCGCGGCAGCGGCGGCTTCGGCTCGACCGGACGCTAGTGCGCGACGACTTCACTCGAGCGGCGGCGCCACTTCACCTCGCCCCGCGTGCGGTCGCGTGCGGGGAGAGGTCGGAACGCATCGTCAGATGCGTTCCGGGTGAGGGGGAGTCTCCGCGAACGCAGCTATCACCGGATATGCGGAGACGGCCCCTCACCCCAACCCTCTCCCCGTAAGAACGGGGAGAGGGAGCCAAGCGCCTTCGCATCGGAGAAGTGTGCGGACGAGCTCGGGAAGATCACGCTTCGTGCGCGCTCTCCGCACCAATACGGAGTCAATTCGCGTAAAATCCGCCCCACCCGGCGGCATTTTTTCACAGGGGATTCTGCGTTCACGGTCTGGACTCTTACTCGCCGAGTCCCGTTGGGACTATTCTGTCTTGATTCGAGCACGACGGGGGGTCTTCGTCGGGCTGTCTGGTCCTGCTTGGGCATGATCGGCGGACAAACGTCGTACGTTTGCCGTGAGGGAACACCGGTCCCCTCTTTTCCGGATCATGCCTTAAGGTTTGTGCGTTCTGGGGCAACATATGTCGGGCGTAGTCGCGGCAATGCGTCGAACCCTGCTGTCATGCACCTCACTGGCGCGCGACGGCATGATTGGGCTCGCCATCACCGCATTGCTGCCGGCCCGCACCGCGTTTGCCGCCGAGAGCCCGGTCGCCCAGGCGATGTCGGATCATTTCGGCTTCAATCACCAGGAGGTCGCGGTCCTCGCGACGTCGCTTGCGCTGGTCGGCTTCTCGGCCGTCGCCGCGATCCTCTTGATGCGCACCCGCGTGCGCGCGACGAGGAACGAGGAACAGCTGCAGTCCGAGATCACGGACCTGCAGGCGCAATCGGACCGGCTGCGCGCGCTGCTGTTCGTCGAGCCGCAGGTCCTGATCTCCTGGGCCGCGGGCGACAACCGGCCACAGATCTCGGGCGACATCTCGCTGGTGATGTCGCAGGAAGGATCGCCGCAACGCGTCCTCGCCTTCGGAACCTGGCTGCCGCCCGAGCCGGCGCTGCAGATGGATCACGCCGTCGACGCGCTGCGCGAGAAGGGCGAGGCGTTCCTGCTCAACCTCTCGACCTCGGCCGGCCGTGCCATCGAGGCGATGGGCCGCGCGATTGGCGGCCAGGCCATCGTGCGGATCCGCGAGCTCGGCGGCCTGCGCCGCGAGCTCGCGGAGTCCAACCTGCGCTACAAGGCGCTGCAGGAGGAAACCGAGCTGCTGCGCGATTTCGCCGCCGCCGCGCCCATGGCCGATCTGGGCCAAGAGCCTCGAGGGCAATCTGCGTTACGCCAACGCCGCCTATGTCCGCGCCACCGAAGGCAAGAGCGTGTCGGATGCGCTGCAGCGCAATCTCGAACTGCTCGAAAGCGACCAGCGCGGCGAATTGACCCGCGCGCTGAACGACAATGCCAATTATGCCGCGCGGCTGCCGATCGTCGTCAGCGGCGAGCGGCGGATCTACGACGTGCAGGCGCTCAAGCTCTCCGGCGGCAGCGCCGGCATCGCGATCGACGCCAGCGAAGCTGCGGCGTTGCGCGCGGCGATCGCGCGGATGGTCGAAGCGCACCGGCGTACCCTCGACCAATTGTCGTCGGGCGTCGCGGTGTTCGATGCCGACCGGCGGCTCACCTTCTACAACGAGTCCTATCGGCGGCTGTGGGGCCTCGATCAGGCCTTCCTCGACGGCAACCCCGACGATTCCAGCGTGCTGGACCGGCTGCGCGCCAACCGCAAGCTGCCCGAGCAGCCGGATTTCCGCGCATGGAAGGCCAAGCTGCACGAGGCCTATCGCGCGGTCGAATCCGAAACCTATACCTGGTTCCTGCCCGACGGCCGCGCCATCAGCGTCGTCACCACGCCGAACCTCGAGGGCGGCGTCACCTATCTGTTCGACAACGTCACCGAGAGCCTCGACCTCGCGCGCCGCTACGACCGCCTGACGCGGGTGCAGCGCGAGACCCTCGACAATCTCGGCGAGGCGGTCGCGGTGTTCGGCAGCAACGGCCGCGCGGAACTGTTCAACCCGCCCTTCGCCAAGATGTGGAAGCTGCCGGCCGACGCGCTGCAGGGCGAACCGCATATCGAGGCGGTGGAAGCACTGTGCCGGCCGCTGTTCGACGACGCCCTGACCTGGCGCACGCTGCGCGAGCAGATCACCGCGATCGAGAACCGCGCCCAGGTCGCGCTCAAGCTCGAGCGCAAGGACGGCAGCGTGCTGAATTGCATGACCATCCCGCTGCCCGACGGCAAGACCCTGCTCGCCTTCCAGGACATCACCGACACCGAAAATGTCGAGCGGGCGCTGCGCGAGCGCAACGAGGCGCTGGAAGCCGCCGACCAGATGAAGGTGGATTTCGTCCACCACGTCTCCTACGAGCTGCGCGCGCCGCTCACCACCATCATCGGCTTCGCGCATTTCCTCAGCGATCCCTCGACCGGACCGCTGACGCCGAAGCAGGCCGAATATCTCGACTACGTCACCAAATCGACCAACGCGCTGCTGGCGCTCACCAACAACATTCTCGATCTCGCCACCATCGACGCCGGCGCGATGAAGCTCGAGCTCGGTCCGGTCAATATCGGCCAGGCGATCGAAGCCGCCGCCGAAGGCATCCAGGATCGCCTCGCGACCGACCGCATCACCCTCAAGGTCGATATCGAGCCCGACATCGGCGCCTTTGTCGGCGACGAGCGGCGCGTGGTGCAGGTGCTGTATAATCTGCTCGCCAACGCGGTCGGCTTCTCGCCGCACGACGCCACCGTCGCGATCAGCGCCCACCGCACCGAGCACAGCGTGGTGTTTGCGGTGACCGACGCCGGTCCCGGCATTCCGGCGGAGATGCGCGACAAGGTGTTCAACTGGTTCGAGAGCCATTCGCACGGCTCGCGGCACCGCGGCGCGGGCCTTGGCCTGTCGCTGGTCCGCTCCTTCGTCGAACTCCATGGCGGACGGGTGCGCGTCGATTCGACCGTAGGCCGCGGCACGACCGTGACCTGCGACTTCCCGATCGACCAGACCGCACACCGCAACGCTGCTGAATGACGGCGACCTCGACATTCTCGGTGGCGCTCGCGAACGAGACCGCGACAGCAGAGCTGATGGCCGACCTCGCGCTGCTGATCGGCGCCGGCGACGTCATCACGCTGTCCGGCGATCTCGGCGCCGGCAAGACCACGGCCGCGCGGGCGTTGATCCGCTATCTCGCCGACGACGACGCGCTGGAGGTGCCGAGCCCGACCTTCACGCTGGCGCAGAGCTACGAGCTGCCGTCGTTTCCGCTGGTTCACGCCGACCTCTACCGCATCAACGACGCCGGCGAGCTCGAGGAGATCGGGCTCTCACCGCTGCCCGACGACATCGTGGCGCTGATCGAGTGGCCGGAGCGCGCGCCCGACGCGATGCCCGCCGACCGCATCGATATCGCGTTCAGCCATCGCCCGGCGCTCGGATCGGCGGCACGCGCGGCCGAGATCACCGGCCATGGCAAGGGCGCGGCGAAGGTCGCGCGGCTCAACGAGCTGCGCCAGTTCCTCGATCGCGCGGGCTTTCTCAATGCCCGGCGCGAACGCATGCCGGGCGATGCCTCGACACGCTCCTATGCGCGGCTGCGCAACGACGACGGCACCGTCATCCTGATGAATTCGCCGCGCCGTCCCGACGGCCCGGCGATCTACAGCGGCCAGTCCTACAGCGCAGCGGTGCATCTCGCCGAAGACGTCAGGCCGTTCGTCGCGATCGGAAACGGCCTGCGCAAGCATGGTTTCTCCGCGCCCGCGATCCGCCACATCGACCTCGGATCCGGCTTCCTCATCACCGAGGATTTCGGCGCCGAAGGCGTCATCGAGGGCGATCCACCGCAGCCGATCGCCGAGCGTTACGAGGCCGCCGTCGACATGCTGGCGGCGCTGCACCGCGAGGTGCTGCCGGAGCAATTGCCGCTGACGTCGGACGAGAGCTACGACATCCCGGTGTTCGACATCGACGCCTGGCTGATCGAGATCGGGCTGATGTTGGAATGGTACCTGCCAGACCGCGGCGCGCAGCCGAGCGAGGAGC
The DNA here is from genome assembly GCF_054055815.1 of Bradyrhizobium sp. USDA 4503. Classification (NCBI taxonomy): domain Bacteria; kingdom Pseudomonadati; phylum Pseudomonadota; class Alphaproteobacteria; order Hyphomicrobiales; family Nitrobacteraceae; genus Bradyrhizobium; species Bradyrhizobium sp. USDA 4503. The sequence goes on along the minus strand of NZ_JBSRXS010000001.1, from coordinate 5,911,171 downwards.
TTCGCGCCGAATTTCTCGGGATGTGGCGCGGCCTGTTGGAGAAGCCCGCAGCCGCACCGCAGACCTGGGTGATCCGCGACTTCCATTCGCCGAACATCATCTGGCTTGCCGAACGCACCGGCATCCTGCGCGTCGGCGTCATCGATTTCCAGGACGCGCTGCTCGGCCCCGCGGCCTATGACGTGGTGTCGCTGCTGCAGGATGCCCGGATCGATGTGCCCGAGCAGCTCGAGCTGTCGCTCTTGACCCGCTACATCAAGGCGCGGCGCGCGACCGATGAAAGCTTCGATCCGGCCGGCTTCGCCGAGCTCTATGCGATCATGTCGGCGCAGCGCAACACCCGCCTGCTCGGCACCTTTGCGCGACTCAACCGCCGCGACGGCAAGCCGCAATATCTCAAGCACCAGCCGCGGATCTGGACCTATCTCGAGCGGTCGCTGGCTCACCCCGCGCTGACCAGCTTCCGCATCTGGTACAAAGCCAACGTCCCTCCTCCAGTACCGTAGTTTACGGGTTATTAGCCTCGCCTCCCCTAAGGTTGCGGAGCCCGCACCTGATCCATGGCGCGGCCGGATCTGGAGCGGGACCACACGATGGGGACGGAACGACGCAAGGGCGATCGTGTCACGTTTGAGCGCGGCATAGCAGCGCACATGATGGGCATCGACGGCACCTGGCGGCGCGACTGCACCATGGAAGACGTGTCGGAGACGGGCGCCAAGCTCTCCGTCGACGGCTCGGTCGAGGGCCTGAACCTGAAGGAGTTCTTTCTGCTGCTGTCGTCCACAGGATTGGCCTATCGCCGCTGCGAGCTGGCATGGGTCAATGGCGACCAGATCGGCGTCAACTTTCTCAAACAAGGCGACAAGAAGAAGAAAACCGCCAGACGCGGCACGCAAGCTGCCGACGTCTAGGCCAGGGTCGTCATTGCCGTCTTACGGCCGTCATGTCTCGTGACTATGGCGTCTGATTGATGTGCTTGCCGAATCGCCGTGATATGATCGGCGCATGAGAGATGATGACCGAGAATATCCGGAAGATGCCCGTCACTCCCCATAAAGCCATGGTGCTCGCTGCGGGCCTCGGCGTGCGCATGCGCCCCCTGACCAACACGATGCCGAAGCCGCTGGTCAGCGTCGCCGGCCAGCCGCTGCTCGACCATGTGCTCGACAAGCTCGCCGGCGCCGGCGTCAGCGAAGCGGTCGTGAACGTGCACTATTTGCCCGACCAGATCATCGAGCACGTCAAGCCCCGCAGCCGTCCGCGCGTGATCATCTCCGACGAGCGCGACCAGGTGCTCGGCACCGGCGGCGCGGTGGTGAAGGCATTGCCGCTGCTCGGCGATGCGCCGTTCTATCATCTGAACGCGGACACGATGTGGATCGACGGCGTGCGCTCCAATCTGGCGCGGCTCGCGGAAACCTTCGATCCCGCGCGGATGGATATCCTGCTGCTGATGGCGCCGACCGCTACGAGCATCGGCTATGGCGGGCGCGGCGACTATTCGATGTTGCCGGATGGCGCGTTGCGCAAGCGGCGCGAGCACCAGGTGGTGCCCTTCGTCTATGCCGGCGCCGCGATCATGTCGCCTGCGCTGTTCGCCGACGCGCCGGCCGGCGAGTTCTCGCTGACCAAGATGTTCGACCGCGCCAACGAGCAGGAGCGGCTGTTCGGCCTGCGCCTCGACGGCGTCTGGATGCATGTCGGCACTCCGGACGCGATCCAGGCTGCGGAAGAAGCTTACCTGGAAAGCGTCGCGTAGGCGGCGCCTTCGTCAGCCATCGGCGTCGATCGCGAGCACCGCGAAGCTCGCAAGCCAGTGTTCACCCATATAGTCGCTGGCGATATGCGGCAGGCCGGCGTCGAGATGCCGGCGCGCGGCATCCTGCAGGATCGGACGGCGCGCATCGGCCGCCGGCAACGCACCGGCCAGCGCCCGCCAGCACCATGCGCGGCTGAGATTGAGCCCGTCGAGATGTGCCAGCTTGCCATCCGAGCGATCGGTGACCGTGGCGGGCCGGAACAGGGTTGCGGGTTCGCGCAGCTCGAGCCGCGGCAGGAAGCGGTCGAACCAGGGCAGGAAGTCACCCGGTGCCAGCAGCCGGCGCATGCACTCCGCTTCGATCAGCGCGGACGACTGGAAGTCATCACCGCTCGGCTCACCCCAGGCGGGGCAGTCCTGATCGGCGCCGTACCAGCGCAGCGCTGTGTCGCGCAACAGCGCACTGAGCGCATCGTCCTGTGTCACCGCGGCGTAGTCGGCTGCCATGCGCAGTCCGAACGCGGTGTTGAAATGGGTGCCGACCCGCACCGGATAAGTGGCGAGCGGCAGGAAATCGCGGTAGCGCTGCGCGAAGATCTCGGCGAGCGGAGCGATCCGATCGCGCCAGTTGGTGTTCTCGACGAGCGAGAGCTCTGCGGCGAGCTTCAATAGCCAGCCCCAGCCGTAAGGCCGCTTGAAGCCGCGCGCGGTCGGGGCGGCGAGATAGCTGCATTCCGCCGCGATCTTCTCCGCAACGAACTGCGCGTCGAACAGCGCGCGGATATCGTCCGCCGCCTCGGATGAGGGATAGCGGCGCAGCAGCCGGGCAAGCATCCAGTAGCTGTGGACGCAGGAATGCCAGTCGTAGCTGCCGAAGAACACCGGATGCAGCTCGCGCGGCGTGCGCGCATCCTGCGGCCCCGCCAGCACGTGATCGGGCTTGTTCGGATATTCGCGCGTGACATGGCCGAGCGCGATGCGCGCGAAACGGACGGCGAGGTCTTCGGTCAAGATCGTCGCGCTCATGGTGAGGCATTCTCCTTGCGCTCGCGGCGAACAAGCATCTCGATCAGCCGCGGCGTCATATAGATCGGAAACTGCGTGGCGGCGAAGAACAACGCCGTCATCGGCGACACCGCAGCGCCCATCGCCGACCAGACCAATCCGACATTGCGGTTGCCGAGAATGAGGCCACTTGTCAGCCGTGCAGCCAGATTGCCCGGCGTGAGCAGCGCGCCACACAATTGCAGGGCAAGATTGCAGGCGAAGGCAAGGCCGACGCAGGTGAACGCGGCGGCCGGTTGCGCTTCGATCTGGGTGCGCACCCCGGCCACGGTGGCGATCGCGAACAGCAGCAGCGAGGCCAGCACGAGCGCGTCGATGATGCGCGCATGCTGCACCAATCGTGCAGCGGCCTGACGGCGCAACAGCAACGCCAACGCGCCGGCGCCGCCAACCAGGAAGACCAGCCGCGTCGCAAGCGCCAGCGGATCGAGCGCGAGACCGGCAAATCCCGCGGCGATCAGTGGCACGGTAACCGGCGCCAGCGCCATCGACAGCAGCGTCACGGCAAGCGGAATGGTCGCATCGAAGCCGAGCATGCGCGCGACGGCCGCCGTGCCGCTCGACGGTGGCGCACACACCGACAGCACCAATGCGACGATCAGCTCGGGTCGAAAGCCGGCGCCGCGCGCGGCAAGGCCGACTGCAAGCGGGCTCGCCAGCATGGCCAGCGCCGGCAACAGCAGCCAGACCAGCGGCCGCCGCAACGCGCGCCGGAACGCCGTGCCGTCGACCTGGAGGAAGGTGCCGAGCACCAGAACGAAGATCGCCGCCGCCATCAGCGGGCGGGCGCCGTCCGCCAAGGCGGGGAAAGCCAATCCTGCCAGCACGCCGATAATCAGCAGTGTCGGCCCGCTTGGCACCAGCCTCGCAAATCTCGCCAAATTCCTGGGTCCCGTCGTCATGTCCGGCCAATGAGCATAGGCCGGGGCAAATCATTGTTGAAATCGATTATTCTTATAATCATTGTTGCTATGATGAATTTATCCGCCGTCGATCTCAACCTGCTGGTCGCCTTCGAAGCGCTGATGGAGGAGCGCCACGTCACCCGGGCGGCCGAGCGCGTCGGGCTCGCCCAGCCGTCCATGAGCAGCGCGTTGCGAAGGCTGCGTGCGCTGTTTGCGGACGAACTGTTCCTGCGTGCCGGCGCGGGCATGCAGCCGACCGAAAAGGCGCTGGCGCTGGCCGGGCCGATCGGCGAAGCGCTGCGGCAGATCCGGAGCGCGTTGGTACCCGATCAGGGCTTCGATCCGGCGATCGCGCGACGGCGCATCACCATCGCCGCGACCGACTATGGCGATCTCGTTGTGGTGCCGGAACTGACCCGGCTGCTGCGCATCGAAGCGCCCGGCATTGACCTTGCCGTGCGCCCGCTCACCGATGCGACGGTGGCGCTGGCGAAGCTGGAGCGCGGCGAACTCGATGCCCTGATCGGCGGGCAACTGCCCGACTCGCCGCGCTGTGTCCGGCACCGGCTGTTCGAGGAACGCTTCGTCTGCGCCCGCGATGCACGCACGAACCGATCGGAGCGCCTCAGTCTGGAAGATTACGCGACCTTGCCGCACGCGCTGTTCTCGGCGGCCGGCGGCGATGGCCTGCCGAGCGTGATCGACGCGCTGCTGGCGCGCCATGGACTGAAGCGACGGGTGGCGGTGACGCTTGCGCATGTGGTGGCCGTTCCGTTCGCCGTGGCCGGCACCGATCTGATCGCCACGATGGCCGAGCGCGTCGCCCGGCGCTTCACGCATCTGGCCGACATTGCCGTCGTCGCGCCGCCGATCGACATCCCCGCCTTCGCGATCGACCTGATCCATACGAGCCGCGCCGCCCAGGATCCGGCGCTGCGCTGGTTCCTGGATGCCGCCGATCGCTGCGCCGGCCGACTGCGATATTGAGCGGTGACGGTTCTCTGACAGGGGTGGCTAACGACGGTCGCCGCTCCCTATATTGGCGCCGGATTCGAATCAGGCAGCCCATGCGCGTCTTCAGTGTTCCCGTTTCTGCGCCGTTCCTGCGGACCGTCATCTCGGCGCTGGTCGATGGCCGGCTGGTCGCGGGATTCGAGGCGCAGAGCGATCCGGCAAGGCTCGCCAACGCCACGCTGTATCTGCCGACTCGCCGTGCCGGGCGGCTGGCGCGGGAAATCTTCCTCGATGTGCTCGAGTCGGACGCCGCCGTGCTGCCGCGCATCGTCGCGCTTGGCGACATCGATGAGGACGAACTCGCCTTCGCCGACCAAAGCGAGGACGTCGGCGGCGCCGCGCCGCTGGAGATTCCGCCAAGGCTGGGCGAGCTCGAGCGCCGGCTGACGCTGGCGCATCTGGTCGCCGCCTGGGCGAAGACGCCGGTATCGGCGCCGCTGGTGGTCGGCGGGCCGGCCTCGACGCTGCAACTCGCTGGCGATCTGGCGCGGCTGATGGACGACATGGTGACGCGCCGCGTCGACTGGCGCGCGCTCGACCGCCTGGTGCCGGACCAGCTCGACAAATACTGGCAGCACTCGCTCGACTTCCTGCGCATCGCGCGCGAGGCCTGGCCCAGCTACCTCAAGGAGATCGGCCGGATCGAACCCGCCGCGCGCCGCGATCTGCTGATCGAGGCGGAGGCGGCGCGGCTGACCGCGCACCACGCGGGCCCGGTGATCGCGGCCGGTTCGACCGGCTCGATGCCGGCGACGGCGAAATTCCTGCACGCGGTGGCGAAGCTGCCGAACGGTGCTGTGGTGCTGCCCGGGCTCGACACCGATCTCGACGAGGACTCCTGGGACACGATCGGCGGCGAGCGCGGCGACGACGGCAGGTTCGTAACGCCGCCCTCGTCGAACCATCCGCAATTCGCGATGCACGCCTTGCTCGACCGCTTCGGCATCAAGCGCCGCGACGTCGAGAGCCTTGCCGAGCCGGCGCCGCTCGGCCGCGAGGTGCTGGTGTCGGAGACGATGCGTCCCTCGACCGCGACCGCGCAGTGGCACGACCGGCTGGAACGGCCGGAGATCGTGGCGCGGATTTCCGCCGGGATGACCAACCTCACCGTGGTCGAGGCGCCCAATCCGGAAATGGAGGCGCTGGCGATCGCGGTGGCGATGCGCGAGGCGCGGCATCTCGGCAAATCGGCCGCGCTGGTGACGCCGGATCGCGCGCTGGCGCGCCGCGTGATGGCGTCGCTGACGCGCTGGAAGCTCGAGTTCGACGATTCCGGCGGCGATGCGCTGATCGAGACGCCGGCCGGCGTGTTCGCCCGCCTGACCGCGGAGGCGGCGGCCAAGGGGCTGGAGCCGCCGACGCTGCTCGCGCTGCTCAAGCATCCGCTGTTCCGGCTCGGCGGTTCGCGTGGCGCGCTGCGGCGCGCGATCGAGGTGCTGGAGATCGCGCTGCTCCGCGGCACGCGGCCGCAAGCCGGGACCGGCGGCCTCGCCCGCGACTTCGCGCGCTTCCGCGCCGAGCTGGTCAAACTGCACGGCGGCGAGACCTCGTCGCTGCACGCCATGGAGCCGCGCGCCCGGCTGCGCGACAACGAGCTCAACCGGGCGCAGGACCTGATCGCCAGATTGCAGGCGGCGCTGGCGCCGCTCGAAGGCATGGCGTCGTCAAAACCCTATGATTTCGCGGAGCTGGCCGCGCGCCACCGCGAGGCCCTGATCGCGCTGTCCGGCGACCAGAACGGCGTTGCGGTCGTGTTCGAGGAGCGCGCCGGTGCGTCGCTGGCGTCTGCGTTCGACGAGCTGCTCGCCAAGCAGCAGCCGAGCGGGCTGATGACGCCGCTCGCCGATTATCCCGAGGTGTTCCAGACCGCGTTCGCCGACCGCATGGTGCGGCGGCCGGAATCGGCGCGCGCGCAGCTCAACATCTTCGGCCAGCTCGAAGCCCGTCTAACCGAATCCGATCGCGTCATCCTCGGCGGCCTGGTCGAGGGCGTCTGGCCGCCGGCGCCGCGGATCGATCCGTGGCTGAGCCGGCCGATGCGGCACGAGCTCGGGCTCGACCTTCCCGAGCGCCGCATCGGCCTTTCCGCGCACGACTTTGCGCAGCTGCTCGGCCATGACGAGGTGATCCTCACCCACGCCGCAAAAGTCGGCGGTGCGCCGGCGGTCGCCTCGCGCTTCCTGCATCGGCTCGAAGCGGTCGCCGGCGAGGCGCGCTGGAAGGCCGCGACATCGGCCGGCGAAACTTACGTGCAATATGCCGCCGAGCTCGACCGGCCCGACAAGGTCGAGCCGATCCCGCAGCCGGAGCCGCGGCCGCCGCGCGAGGCACGTCCGCTGAAGATGTCTGTCACCGCGATCGAGGACTGGCTGCGCGATCCCTACACGATCTATGCGCGCTACATCCTGCGGCTCGATCCGCTCGACCCCGTCGACATGCCGTTGTCGGCGGCCGATCGCGGCTCGGCGATCCACGAGGCGCTCGGCGAGTTCACGCAGGTCTATGCCGACGCGCTGCCTGCCAACACCCTGCTCACGTTGCGCGAGATCGGGGCCAAATATTTTGCGCCGCTGATGGAGCGGCCCGAGGCGCGAGCGCTGTGGTGGCCGCGCTTCCAGCGCATCGCAACATGGTTTGCCGAATGGGAGCAGGCCCGGCGCGGCCAGATCGAGGCCATCAAGGCCGAGATCCGCGGCGAGATCGGCATCCCGCTCGACGATGCCAGGACCTTCACGCTCTCGGCGCGCGCCGACCGCATCGAGCGGCGCGATGACGGCAGCTTTGCGATCCTCGACTACAAGACCGGCCAGCCGCCGACCGGCAAGCAGGTGCGCATGGGCCTGTCGCCGCAGCTCACCCTGGAAGCCGCGATCCTGCGCGAGGGCGGCTTCGCCGACATCCCGGCCGACTCCTCGGTCGGCGACCTCGTCTATGTCAGGCTGAGCGGCAACAATCCGCCGGGCGAGCAGCGTTCGCTGGAGCTGAAGATCAAGACCAACGACACGCCGCAGCCGCCCGATGAGGCCGCCGACAGCGCGCGGCGCAAGCTCGAGGCCCTGATCCGCGCCTTCGACGACGAGCAGCAGGCCTACACCTCGCTGAACCTCTCGATGTGGGCGAACCGCTACGGCGCCTATGACGACCTCGCACGCATCAAGGAATGGTCCGCCGCCGGCGGCCTGGGGATCGAGGAATGGTGAAGGCGCCCCGTCCGATTCCGCCCGCCGTGCGCGACGCGCAGGCGCGCGCGTCCGATCCGAAAGCGTCGACCTTCGTGTCGGCCAACGCCGGCTCGGGCAAGACCCACGTGCTGGTGCAGCGCGTGATCCGGCTGCTGCTGTCGGGCGTGCCGCCGGAAAAGATCCTCTGCATCACCTTCACCAAGGCGGCTGCCGCGAACATGGCCGAGCGCGTCTTCACGACGCTCGGCCATTGGGTGACGCTCGATGACGCCGGGCTCGATGCCGCGATCCGCGAGGCCGGCATTGCCCATCCTTCCGCCACGTTGCGGCGCGAGGCGCGCAAACTGTTTGCCTGCGCGCTGGAGACCCCCGGCGGCTTGAAGGTGCAGACCATCCACGCGCTGTGCACCCGCCTGCTGCAGCAGTTTCCGTTCGAGGCCAACGTGCCGGCGCGCTTTGCCGTGCTCGACGATCGCGACCAGAACGAGATGATGGAGCGCGCCAACCTCGCGGTGTTCCTCGAAGCGTCGCGGATTCCCGACAGTCCGATCGGCCGCGCGCTGCGGACGGCGATGGCAAATGCCGCCGACGTCACTTTCAAGGAGGTGGTCCGCGAAGCCTGCCTCAGCCGCGACCATTTCATGGCCTGGACCGATGCCGCCGGCAACGCCGCGGCCGCCGCAGCGCAGATGTCGGCCGCGCTCGGCGTCTCCTCTGACATTCGCATCGAGGAGGTCGAGCGCGAGATCGTCGACGGGCCGCACCTGGCGCGCGCGAGCTGGAAGGAGATGGCGATGCTGCTCGATACCAGCAGCAAGGCGGATCAGAAGCAGGCCCAACGGCTGCGGAGCGCGCTGACCTTCACCGGTGCAGCCCAGGTCGACGAATATCTCGGCGTCTTCCTGACCGATGAACGCGCCCCCCGCGCGTCTGTCGTCACCAACAGTTTCATCAAGAAGAATGCGGTCGCGGGCCATCGGTTCGAGGCGGAGGTCGACCGTCTCGGTCCGTTGATCGAGCGCCGCCGCGCCGTGGTCGCGCGCGACCGCACCGAGGCGCTGATCCACATCGCGACCGCGGCCGCCGCGCACTACCGGCGCGAGAAGCTGGAACGCGGCCTGCTCGACTATGACGATCTGATCGACAAGACGCTGGCGATGCTCGACCGCGTCTCGTCGGGCTGGGTGCATTACAAGCTCGACCGCGGCGTCGATCACGTGCTGATCGACGAGGCGCAGGATACGAGCCCGCGGCAATGGGACATCGTCGCGCACATCATCTCGGAATTCACCTCCGGCGCCGGCGCGCGCGACGGCCTGGTGCGCACCGTGTTCGCGGTCGGCGACGAGAAGCAGTCGATCTTCTCGTTCCAGGGCGCGGCGCCGCGCGAATTCGACCTGCGCCGGCGCGAGCTGAAGCGGCGGTTCGAGGAAGCCGGGCTGAAATTCGACCCGGTGTCATTCACCTATTCGTTCCGCTCGGGGCCGGTGATCCTGCATTCGGTCGACCATGTGTTCCGCGAGCAGGAGATCTTCCGCAGCATTCATGCGATCGAGAACGGCTACCCGATCCACAACGCGATGGCCGATGCCGGCCCCAGCCAGATCGAGCTCTGGGATCTCGCCGTGGCCGACGATCGCCAGGATATCGAGGGCTGGCGCGCGCCGTTCGACGGCGTGTCGGTGACCAGCCCCGAGGTGAAACTGGCGCGTCGCATCCAGGCCGAGATCAAGCGCCTCGTTGCCAGCGGCACCATGACCGGCAGCACCGGCGGACGGCGGCCGCTCAGCTACGGCGACATGCTGATCCTGGTGCGGCGGCGCGGCAACGCCTTCGACGCGGTGATCCAGGCGCTGAAGCACGCGGGCATCCCGGTCGCCGGCGCCGACCGGCTGAAGCTGACCGAGCACATCGCGATCATCGACCTGATGAACCTCGCCGATGCGCTGTTGCTGCCGCAGGACGATCTCGCGCTGGCGGTGGCGTTGAAGAGCCCGCTGTTCGGCCTCGACGACGACGATCTATTCAAGCTGGCGTACCAGCGTCGCGGCTCGCTGCGCGAGGCACTGGCCGCGCAGGCACCCACCGATGAGCAATTTTCGGCCGCGCTGCGCCGTCTCGAACAATGCGAGCGCCGCTTCACCCAAGAGACGCCGTTCGCGTTCTACGCCTGGCTGCTCGGCGGCGATGGCGGGCGGGCGCGCATCCTGCGCCGGCTCGGCCATGAGGCGAACGACGCGCTCGACGAGTTCCTCGAGCTTGCGCTGAGCTACGAGCGCAAGGCGCCGGCCTCGCTGCAGGGCTTTGTCGCCTGGCTGCGCGCCGCCGACACCGAAGTGAAGCGCGACATGGAGATTTCGCGCGACGAGGTCCGCGTCATGACCGTGCACGGCGCCAAGGGCCTCGAGGCATCGGTGGTGTTCCTGGTCGACACCACGACCTCGCCGTCGGACACGCAGCGGCTGCGGCTGATCCATCTGCCGCAGGGCAACGCCGCGCCGAACGCGCCCGGCCTCGTGGTGTGGGCCGGCAAGAAGGCCGAGGATCCGCCCGGCGTCGCCGAGGCGCGCAAGGCGATGCTCGGCGACACCGAGGACGAGTATCGCCGCCTGCTCTATGTCGCGATGACCCGCGCCGCCGACCGGCTGATCGTCGGCGGCTGCATGCCCGGCAACATGAACACGGTGCGGAAATCGTCCTGGTACGATCTGATCACCAAGGGGCTCGCCAATTCCGGGCTCAAGCTCGAGGAGCTGGAGACGCCAGGCGGCAAGGTGATGCGCTATTCGCGGCCGGATGACGTCGCCGATCTCACCGGTGCGACTGCGTCGGCGGCCGCGGTGCCGATCGCATTGCCGTCCTGGCTGCGGGCTCCGGCCGTACCGGAAGCATCGGCGGCGAGCATGCTGCGTCCGTCCGATCCGGCTGATGACGACAGCCATCCGATCCGAACCGGCGAATCGGTGCAGCTGCGCGCCCGCGCCCTGCAACGCGGCACGCTGGTGCACCGGCTGCTGCAGTCGCTGCCCGACGTCGCCCTCGAGCGGCGGCGCGCCGCCGCGCTCGGCTTCCTCGCGCGCAATGCCGACGGCTGGAGCGAACAGGAGCAGGTCGCGCTCGCCGATCAGGTGCTCGGCCTGATCGGCGATCCGCGCTTTGCCGCCGTGTTCGCGCCCGGCAGCCGCGCCGAGGTCTCGATCGTCGGGCGGCTGGAGCGGCCGGGCCAGCCGAAGGCGCTGGTGTCGGGCCAGATCGACCGCCTGGTGGTGACGCCGACCGACGTCCTGATCGTCGATTTCAAGACCAACCACGCTCCGCCCAGGACGGCAGCCGAGGCGCCCAGGGGCTACGTCCGGCAGCTCGCGCTGTACCGCGCGGTGCTCGCCAGGCTTTATCCCCAGCTGCCGGTGCGGGCCGCCCTGCTCTGGACCGAAACGACTGAAATCATGGAGATTTCCGCCCCCGCGCTGGACGCCGCCCTGGCATAAGTTCATGTCGGCGTGAGCAAGCTTGACCCGGCAAGGGGGCGTTCATAGGTTTGACCCATGCTCCCGGGCGCGATTCCCAACCGCGCCCTTTTGTCTCAACCGAACGAGGTACTCACATGGCCGTTGGCAAGGTTTCTGACGCCGATTTCGAAGCCGAAGTGCTCAAGGCGACCGGGCCGGTGGTCGTCGACTTCTGGGCCGAGTGGTGCGGCCCCTGCCGCATGATCGCGCCCGCTCTCGATGAGATTTCCGGCGCGATGGGCGACAAGGTCAAGATCGTGAAGCTCAACGTCGACGAGAGCCCGAAGACCGCATCGAAGTATGGCGTGATGTCGATCCCGACCCTGATGATCTTCAAGGGCGGAGAGATGGCGTCCCGTCAGGTCGGCGCCGCGCCGAAGGCCAAGCTGCAGCAGTGGATCACCGCTGCGGTCTGATCCCGCTTCTTCTGATTAATAAATTCGTGCACGGCCGGCGGATTCGCCGGCCGTTTGCGTTGGGACCGTGTGTGTTGCGTTTGAAGGTCCCGGCACTTGCCCTCCCCGCGTCAAAAGCCCGCTTCCAGGTCCACGCCGCTCGTTGCGATGGAGGCGCGCTCGGTCGATGCCATCCCGCGCGGGAAGGAGTGGCAGTACGAACCCAAGTGGGACGGCTTCCGCTGCCTGCTGAAACGCGAAGGCCGCAAAGTCGACCTGCGCTCGAAATCCGGCGAAGATCTCGGCCGCTACTTCCCGGAGCTGGTCGCCGCGGCGCTGAGCGTGAAGGCAACGTCATTCGTGCTCGACGGCGAGATCGTGGTGCCGCACGGCCGAACGTTCTCCTTTGACGATCTCCTGCAGCGCATCCATCCTGCCGCCAGCCGGGTGACGCGGCTCGCACAGGAAACGCCCGCCTTGTTTCTGGCGTTCGATCTCTTGGCCTCGCCAACCAGGAAGAAGCTTTCCGGCCAGCCCTTGAGCGAACGACGACCGCAGCTCGAGGCGTTCGCCAGGTCGCAATTGAAATCCAATTCCAGCTTTCGGCTGTCTCCCGCGACGACGAGCTACGCGCTTGCCGGGAAATGGCTGGCGCGATCCGGCGGCGGCTTCGACGGCGTGATCGCCAAGCGCCTAGACCTGCCCTATCAGGCCGGCAATCGCGACGGCATGCAGAAGATCAAAAGGTTCAGGAGCGCCGACTGTGTGGTCGGCGGCTTTCGCTACGCCACCAACAGGATCGGCGACCGCCAAGTGGTCGGCTCGCTGCTGCTCGGCCTCTATGACGACGATGGTTTGTTGCATCATGTCGGCTTCACCTCCGCAATCAGGCAACAGGACAAGGCGGCGCTCACCGACCGTCTCGAGCCGTTGATTGCCAAGCCCGGCTTTACCGGGAATGCGCCGGGCGGCCCGAGCCGGTGGTCGACCGAGCGCTCGGCGCAATGGTGTCCGCTGAAGCCGAAGCTCGTGATCGAGGTCTGCTACGACCATTTCAGTGGCGATCGTTTCCGCCACGGCACCTCGATCCTGCGCTGGCGTCCGGACAAGGCGCCGAAGCAATGCTCGTTCGAGCAACTGAAGCAGAAGGCGGCCGACTCGATGAAGCTGTTGAGGGGATAACGGCACTGCCGTTGCGGTGCAGCGAATAGGAACCCGGACAGGCAGTCGATGTTGAGGGATCAAATGGCCCTCAGGAGGGACCCATGTCGAACCCCAGATCAACCGCGCAGGTCGCGGGACATCCTATCCATCCGATGCTTATTCCATTTCCAGTCGTATGCTTTGTTTTGACCTTCGTTGCCGATCTCGCTTTCTGGAAGACGGGCACTGACTTCTGGGCCAGCGCCTCGCTCTGGCTGCTTGGCATCGGCTTGATCATGGCCGCGCTCGCCGCCATCGCCGGCGTGATCGATCTCCTCGGAGACGATCAGGTCCGCAATCTTTCCGATGCATGGCAGCACGCCGGCGGCAATGTCATCGCGGTGCTGATCGCGCTCTACAACTGGTATTCGCGCTTCGAGCACGGCGCATCCGCCATCGTGCCGACCGGTCTCGCGCTATCGCTCATCGTGGTCTTGATCCTGCTGTTCACCGGCTGGAAGGGCTGGGAGATGGTCTATCGCGAGCATGTCGGCGTCTCGGATGAGGCGCACATCCATTAGGCAAGTCAGCGAATCCATCCCGTCGCCAGCGCCGAGGCGAGCTCGGCCTGGCCATTGCGCTGCGCCAGTGCCGCCATCGCTGCGTGATCGTACGGGATGTGGCGGAAGGTGACATCCCAGCCACCATCGACCTGTTCGAGGATCGCATAGCGCGCATCGGGCGAACCGGCCTCGACGACATGCGGATGCGGCTTGCCGACGCGATAGCCGGGCGAGCCGACGCTGCCGGGATTGACGATCAGCCGGCCGTCGCGAAGCCGCACGGCGCGCGCAGTATGCGTGTGTGCGCAGAGGATCAGCGATTGCGGCACGCCCGCCGCTCTCGCCTCGATCGCTTCCAGCGAGGACATGCAGACTTCGCCGCCCGGCAGCACCGTCTCGAGCCAATAGGTCTCGTCATTCTGGGGCGTTGCATGACAGAGGAAAACTTCGTCGCGATAGATCGAATTCGCCGGCAGCGTGCGCAGCCAGTCGAGATGCCGCGGCTCGAGCTGGGTATAGGTCAGCCGCTCCCAGGAGCCCATTTTCTCATGCGGGCGGTCGATCAGGTAGCGGTCGTGATTGCCGAGCAGATGGACCGCATCGAGCGCCATCAGCGTATCGATGGTGGGCCGGGCGTCGAGCGGCCCGCTCACCATGTCGCCGAGGTCGACGATGTCGGAAATGCCCTGCGCGCGGATGTCCGACAGTACGGCTTCGAGCGCGAGATGGTTGCCGTGGATGTCGGCGATCGCAGCAAAACGCATGATGCTCGTCCTCCCTCATGCGCACCGCATCCGGGACGCGTCACCTGTTATGCAGGAGGCGTGCCGTTGGCCGCAAGCACGGGACCGGCCAAATACAGCGAGCCCGTGATCAGGATGCGCGGCGGCACCTCGTAGGCCAGCGCAGCAAGCCGCCGCAAGGCGGCGGCGACGCCATCAGCGATCTCGACCCGCATGCCGAGCGCTCGCGCGGCGTCAGCCAGCCTGTCCGGCGCCATGCCGTTGTCGCGGCCGGGCACCGGGACCGCGATGATGTGGCGGGTCAGTCCAGCGAAATTGGCGAGGAATGCGTCGGCATCCTTGTTGGCCATCATCCCGACGATCACCACCAGCGGCCGCGACACGCGCTCCTCCAGATCGCCGAGCGCAGCCGCCGCGACGCGGCCGCCCTCGGCATTGTGTCCGCCGTCGAGCCAGACCTCGGAGCCCTGCGGCCCCTGTCCGACGAGAGTGCCGGAAACCAGCCGCTGCATTCGCGCCGGCCATTCCGCATTGACGATGCCGGCTTCAAAGGCCGCGATGTTGAGCTTGAATGCGTCGATCGCGCGCAGGGTCGCGATCGCAAGGCCCGCATTGTCGAACTGGTGCCGGCCGAACAATTTCGGCGCGGCGAGATCCAGCAGGCCGCGCTCGTCCTGATAGACCAGCCGGCCGCGCTCGACGCCGACATGCCATTGCTGGCCGGCCGCATGCAGCGGCGCGCGCATGCGGTTCGCCTGCGCCTCGATCACGGCCATCGCATCCGGCGCCTGCTCGGCACACACCACCGGCACCTTGCGCTTGATGATCGCGGCCTTCTCGCCGGCGATCGCCATCAGATTGTCGCCGAGGAATTCCATGTGGTCCATGCTCACCGGTGCGATCACCGAGGCGAGCGGCGCCTCGACCACATTGGTCGAATCGAGCCGGCCGCCGAGCCCGACCTCGAGCAATGCGACGTCGGCCGGATGCTTGGCGAACAGGCAGAACGCCACCGCCGTTTCCATCTCGAAGATGGTGATGGGACTATCGGCGTTGATGCGCTCGCAGTGCTCGAACGTCTCGCGCAGCTCTTCGTCGCCGACCAGCTTGCCGCCGCCGACGGCGCCCAGCCGGTAGCATTCGTTGATCCGCACCAGATAGGGCGAGGTGAAGACGTGCACGCGCAGGCCGGCGGCTTCGAGAATCGCGCGCAGATAGGCGATGGTCGAGCCCTTGCCGTTGGTGCCGGCGACATGGATCACCGGCGGCAGCTTGCGCTCGGGATGATCGAGCCGCTCCATCAGGCCGCGCATGCGATCGAGGCTGAGATCGATGCGCTTGGGATGCAGCGCCGATATCCGCGCGATCAACGCCTCGAACGAGGCTTGCGGTGAGGTGGCGCTTGCGGTCACGCGTGCGGCGCGGCCGGCACCGTCTCAGGCGCCGTGACGATCTGGGCCGGCTCGGTGACCGCGGCCTTGGGCTTCGATGCGGATTCAAGCGCCGGCGCCTTGGTCAGCAGGCGGCACAGCCGCGCCAGCGTGGCCTTCATCTCGTGGCGGTGCACCACCATGTCGACCATGCCATGCTCGCGCAGATATTCGGCGCGCTGAAAGCCGTCCGGCAGCTTTTCGCGGATGGTCTGCTCGATCACGCGCGCGCCGGCAAAGCCGATCAGCGCACCGGGCTCGGCGATCTGGATGTCGCCGAGCATCGCATAGGACGCGGTGACACCGCCGGTGGTCGGATTGGTCAGCACCACGATGTAGGGCTGGCGCGCTTCGCGCAGCATCTGCACGCCGACGGTGGTGCGCGGCATCTGCATCAGCGACAAGATGCCTTCCTGCATCCGCGCGCCGCCGGATGCGGCGAACACGATGAAGGGCGACTTCTTCTCGACCGCGAGTTCGAGCCCGCGCACCATGGCTTCACCGGCGGCCATGCCGAGCGAACCGCCCATGAAATCGAAATCCTGCACGGCGACCACGACGCCGGCACCTTCTAACTTGCCGTAGCCGACCTTGATCGCGTCGTTCAGCCCGGTCTTGGTGCGGGCGTCCTTGATGCGGTCGACATATTTGCGCTCGTCGCGGAATTTCAGCGGATCCGCCGTCACCTCGGGCAGCGCGACGTCGAACCAGGTCTCGTTGTCGAAGATCGACTTCAGGCGCGCCACCGCGCCCATGCGCATGTGGTAGTTCGAGCCGGGGATCACGAACTGGTTGGCCTCGACGTCCTTGTAGAACACGAGCTGCCCGGAATCTGGGCACTTGATCCAGAGGTTTTCCGGCGTCTCGCGCCGCAGGATGTTGCGGATCTTCGGCCGGACGACGTTGGTGAGCCAATTCATGGTTCGCTCCGAAATGCGGATCGGTTCCGCACCAGCTGGATATATGGCGGGCCGGGCGAGCCCGGCAAGCCGCCATCGGCGGCCTTGTTGCCGCAAAATGTGGCTTATTCAGCGGCCTGCTTGGCGCCCCGGACCCCCTGCGCCAGCGCCGACACCAGGTCCGCCACCGCGCTCACCGTCTTCGGCGTCGCACGGCCCTCGGCATCGAGATTGGCACGCACCACATCGACGATCGCGGTGCCGACCACCGCGCCGTTGGCGTTCTCGGCGATCGCGCGCGCCGTCTCCGGGGTGCGGATGCCGAAGCCGACGCAGACCGGCAGCTTGGTGTGCCGCTTGATGCGGGCCACGGCCTCCGCGACCACCTTCGAATCGGCCGTCGCGGCGCCGGTGATGCCGGTGATCGAGACGTAATAGACAAAGCCCGAGGTGTTGGCGAGCACCGCCGGCAGCCGCTTGTCGTCGGTGGTCGGCGTCGCCAGCCGGATGAAGTTCAGCCCGGCCTTCATCGCGGGGATGCAGAGCTCGGTATCTTCCTCCGGCGGCAGGTCGACGATGATCAGGCCGTCGACGCCGGCGGTCTTGGCGTCGGCCAGGAAGCGGTCGACGCCGTAGATGTAGATCGGATTATAGTAGCCCATCAGCACGATCGGCGTGGCGTTGTCCTCCTTGCGGAAGTCGCGGACCATCGCCAGCGTCTTGCGCAGCGTCATGCCGCCCTTGAGCGCGCGCAGACCGGCGGCCTGGATCGACGGGCCATCCGCCATCGGGTCGGTGAAGGGCATGCCGATCTCGATGACATCGGCGCCGGCCTTCGGCAGCGCCTTGAGGATGTCGAGCGAGGTCTTGGCGTCGGGATCGCCGGCCATCACGAAGGTGACGAAAGCGGAGCGGCCCTGCTGCTTCAGCTCGGCGAAACGTGCGTCGATACGGGTGGTCACTTCTTCCTCGCCTTCAAGATGTCGCCGACCTGCGGCACGTCCTTGTCGCCGCGACCCGAGAGGTTGACCACTATCAGGTGATCCTTCGGCCGCTGCGGTGCGAGCTCGGACAGTTTCGCGATGGCGTGCGCCGATTCCAGCGCGGGGATGATGCCCTCGAGCCGCGACAGCAGCTGGAATGCGGCCAGCGCCTCCTCGTCGGTCGCCGAGAGATATTTCACGCGGCCGGTCTCGTGCAGCCAGGCGTGCTCCGGGCCGATGCCGGGATAATCGAGACCCGCCGAGATCGAATGCGCTTCCTCGATCTGGCCGTCGGCGTCCATCAAGAGATAGGTGCGGTTGCCATGCAGCACGCCGGGACGGCCGCCGGCCAGCGAAGCGGCATGCAGCTGCGTCAGTCCGTGACCGGCAGCCTCGACGCCGAAAATCTCGATCAAGGGATCGTCGAGGAACGGATGGAACAGGCCCATCGCATTGGAGCCGCCGCCGATGCAGGCGATCAGCGAATCCGGCAGGCGGCCCTCGGCCTCCTGCATCTGCTTGCGTGTCTCGTGGCCGATGATCGACTGGAAGTCGCGCACCATCATCGGATAGGGGTGCGGACCCGCCACCGTGCCGATGCAATAGAAGGTGTTGTGCACGTTGGTGACCCAATCGCGCAGCGCGTCGTTCATCGCGTCCTTCAGCGTGCGCGCGCCCGACTGCACCGGGACGACCTTGGCGCCCAGCATCTCCATGCGGATCACGTTCGGCTGCTGCCGCTCAACGTCGACCGCGCCCATATAGACCACGCATTCGAGCCCGAACCGCGCGCACAGCGTCGCCGTCGCCACGCCATGCTGGCCGGCGCCGGTCTCGGCGATGATGCGCTTCTTGCCCATGCGGCGCGCGACCATGATCTGGCCGAGCACATTGTTGACCTTGTGCGAACCGGTGTGGTTGAGCTCCTCGCGCTTCAGATAGATCTTGGCGCCGCCGAGATGCTCGGTGAGCCGCTCGGCGAAATAGAGCGGCGAGGGCCGGCCGACATAATCCTTCAGATAGACATTCATCTCGGCCTGGAACGCCGGATCGGCCTTGGCGTCGGCATAGGCTTTTTCGAGATCGAGGATCAGCGGCATCAGCGTTTCCGCGACGAAGCGTCCGCCGAAAATGCCGAAATGCCCGCGCTCGTCGGGACCGCTGCGGAAGGAATTGGGCAGATTTGGATTCATCGAACCATCAGTTCTTCTTGCCGGCTTGCGGCGCTGTTTCCGTTCCCTCGCCCCGCTCTTGCGGGGAGAGGGCTGGGGTGAGGGGTTTCTCCAATTGCTCGATCATCGTTGCAGCGCCCCTCACCCGCCCGCGCGTTGCGCGGTCGACCTCTCCCCGTGAACGGGGAGAGGTGAAGAAGGCTGGATTGCGCGCGCGGCGCGGATGAAGGCGCGGATCAATTCGGGATCCTTGACACCGGGCATGCGCTCGACGCCCGACGAGACATCGACGCCGCCGGCGCGCGTGACGCGGACGGCTTCAGTGACGTTGTCGGCGTTGAGCCCGCCGGAGACCATGTAGGGCAGCGCAAGATCGAGATTTTCCAGCACGTGCCAATCGAAGGGCGCGCCGAGGCCACCCGGCCGCGTGGCATCCTTCGGCGCGCGGGCATCGAACAGGATGCGATCGGCGACACCGGCATAACCCGGCAGCGGCGCAAGGTCGGCCGACGTCTCGACCGGCAGCGCCTTCATCAGCGGCAGGCCGAACTTCGCCTTGATGTCGCGCAGCCGCGCCGTGGTCTCCTTGCCATGCAATTGCAGGATATCCGGCCGCAGCGTCTCGACGATGTTTTCCAGGATCGCATCGTCGGCATCGACGGTGAGGGCGACCTTGACGGCGCGGCCCTTGGCGCGGCTGCCAAGCTCGCGCGCGGTCTCGAGGCTGATGTGACGCGGCGACGGCGGAAAGAATACGAACCCCACCATATCGGCACCGCCTTCAAGCGCGACGTCGAGCGTCTCGCGCGTGGACAGGCCGCAGATTTTGACGAGCAGGGGCATGGTCTCGAAACAGGTCTCAAAACGGGTTGTCGGGCGACCGGAACCGGGGTGAACCCTGGTCCGGTGGGGCGGGTTCTACAACGTCGCGCCCTGCTTGTCTCGCCCGGCGGCCCCGTAAAAGCCGAGTTGCGCCGGGGCCGAACGGCGCTGCGCGTCGTCCCGGGAGGCGGCGGCCTTGAGGTCGGCGAGCTCGGCGCGGACATGGCGGGCGTCAGCCTCGTGCTGCCGGGCCGCGCGGCGCCAGCGCCCTTGCTTGAACCAGGTTCCGATGCCGCCCGCGAGCACGCCCAGGATCGCGGAGGCGATGATGACGACGAACAACGGCAGCGTGACCGCAACCGTCGGGGTCACCGAATTGAAGGGATCAAACGACACCGTCACCCAGTGACGGTTAGCGACTGCAAAAATGATGAAGATCAGACCGAGCGGAACGACGACCACTGCCGTGAAGAACTTTCGCATGACCATCTCTCGCAGCGATGGAGCAAATGCGGGCATATCGCCCGCAACACGGCAACGCCTGACGTCGCGCCTTAGGCGTCGGCCTTAAGCATCAGCCTTGGGCGCATCGACCTTGGCGGCGCCCGCCTCGGTCACGTCGCGGTTGAGGCGCTCGCGCATTTCCTTGCCGGTCTTGAAGAACGGCACGCTCTTCTGGTCGACCGGCACATGCTCGCCGGTGCGTGGATTGCGGCCGGCGCGCGCCGGGCGGTGCTTCACCGAGAATGCGCCAAAACCGCGCAACTCGACACGGTCGCCACGTGCCAGCGCTGCGACGATTTCATCGAGAATCGCATTCACAATGTTCTCGACATCCCGCTGATAGAGGTGCGGGTTGTGCTCGGCGATACGCTGAACAAGTTCGGATTTGATCATCGAAAGTGGGATCCGGGCTCTTGCGGAAACCCATTTCCGTGAAAATGCCGTGCACTGTCAAGACGCTAAATCGATTTAGGGCGTCGTGAAATCACGTGACAAATAGCCCAATTGGGGCATGCGGCGATTCCCGCAAAGCGGGAATAGCCTGACGAGCACGCCTTTGGCAGCCGATCAGTTGGTTCCAGCCGGGCTCCACAGCGCCAGCATGCCGTCAAGCCCGAACCGGTCGACCGCCTCGGCCACGCCGCCCTGCTCGATCCGCCGCGCGATCGCGCCAAGACCGAACGCATCGAGCGTCACGGACGCCGCCGTGCGCAGGAAGGTCAGGTCGCCGAACCGCGGATTAAGCTTGTAATTGCGCACCGGCAGGTCGCTTTTGACCTTCTTCTCGGCAACCAGCCAGGCGATCGCGGTCTTCTCGTCCCCCAGCTGATCGACCAGCTTGAGATCGACCGCCTGCCGGCCGGTGAAGACGCGACCGTCCGCGACCTTCTCCAGCAGGTCATCGTCCATGCCGCGCCGTTGCTTCACCAATCCACGGAACCATGCATAGGAGTCCTTGACGAGACCGTCGATCGCGGCGCGGGCCTCCGGGCTGGTGGGTTCGAAGCCGTTGGGCGCGGCCTTCAGCGGGGAAGATTTAATCTCCTCCATCTTCACGCCGACAGTCTTGAGCAACTCCGAAACGTTCGGATACTGGAACAGAACGCCGATCGAGCCGACCAGCGAGGTCTGCTGGGCGACGATATGATCGGAGGCGATCGCCGTGATGTAGCCGCCCGAGGCGGCCAATCCCTCGACCACGACGACAAGCGGCTTCTTCGCCTTCAGCTGCATCAGCGAGTCGTAAAGCTGCTCGGAGCCCGCGGTGGTGCCGCCGGGCGAATTGATGTGCACGACAACAGCCGCATAGCTCGACTTGCCGAGCCGCTCCAGCGCCTCGACGCGATCCTGGTCGCTGCGGATCAGTCCGTCGATATTGACCCGCGCGATCGTGTTCGATGTCGAAAAGGTGCCGCGTCCGCCGGCGGCGACCACGCCCACGCCGACGATGGCCGCGATCGCAATGACCGCGGCGGCGACGCGCCAAAAGGTCAGTTTGCGCCTGATGCGGCGACGATCGACGATCACGTCCGAATCCAGCGACATCCGATCTCTCCAGAAATGGTCAGCGCAATCCGCGCGTTTTGCAGTCGCAGCGTCACTATCAGCTTAGCCAAATACATCAATTGCGACGCAATATGAAGAAAACAAGGCCCGGTATTCGGAGGCACTCGTAGCCCGGGTGCACGTGCGCTTCATCCCAGCCGCGCCCTAACCTCCCCTTGAAAAGGGGAGGTCGCTTTGCTCGCCAGAGCAAAGCGGGTGGGGATCTGCTCTCTCCGCAAACAGCATCGCCTGCGGCTGACCCCCATCCCGACCTTCCCCCTTTCAGGGGGAAGGGGAAGACAAATCCGTAGCCCGGATGAAGCGAAGCGTAATCCGGGAGGCTTCAGCAGCACGGATAGAAAGTCCCGGATTTCGCTTCGCTTCATCCGGGCTACGGATGCCCCAAAGCAAAGGGCCCCGGCTTGCGCCGGGGCCCCGATTGTTCGCCTCAAATCGCGCGAACGCTTACTTGTCGGTGCCGCGGTTCTTCAGCGCGGTGCCGAGGATATCGCCAAGCGTCGCACCCGAATCGGAGGAGCCGTACTGCGCGATGGCTTCCTTCTCTTCGGCGACTTCCAGCGCCTTGATCGAGACCTGCACCTTGCGGGCCTTCTTGTCGAACTGGATGACGCGGGCATCGACCTTCTCGCCGACGGCGAAGCGCTCGGCGCGCTGGTCGTTGCGGTCGCGGGCCAGCTCGGACCGCTTGATGAAGGTGGTGAACTCGGTGCCCGAAATCCGGACCTCGATGCCGCTCTCCTTCACTTCGAGCACTTCGCAGGTCACGACCGCGCCCTTCTTGACGTCGCCCGGCTCGGCGAAGGGGTCGCCTTCGAGCTGCTTGACGCCGAGCGAGATGCGCTCCTTCTCGACATCGACATCGAGCACCACGGCCTTGACCATGTCGCCCTTCTTGAAGTTGTCGATGACCTGCTCGCCCGGAAGCTTCCAGTCGAGGTCGGAGAGGTGGACCATGCCGTCGACATCGCCCTCGAGACCGAGGAACAGACCGAACTCGGTCTTGTTCTTGACCTCACCCTCGACCACCGAACCGACCGGGAACTTCTCGACGAAGACTTCCCAGGGATTGCGCATGGTCTGCTTGAGACCGAGCGAGATGCGGCGCTTGACCGAATCCACTTCCAGCACCTGCACTTCGACTTCCTGCGAGGTCGAAACGATCTTGCCGGGGTGCATGTTCTTCTTGGTCCACGACATCTCGGAGACGTGGATCAGGCCTTCGATGCCCGGCTCGAGCTCGACGAACGCGCCGTAGTCGGTGATGTTGGTGACGCGGCCGGTGAAGCGGGCACCCAGCGGGTACTTGCCTTCGATGCCCTGCCACGGATCATCCAAGAGCTGCTTCATGCCGAGCGAGATGCGGTGCGTCTCGTGGTTGATCTTGATGATCTTGACCTTGACGGTCTGGCCGATGGTCAGCACCTCGGTCGGGTGGTTGACGCGGCGCCAGGCGATATCGGTCACGTGCAGCAGGCCGTCGATGCCGCCGAGATCAACGAACGCACCGTAATCGGTGATGTTCTTGACCACGCCGTCGATCACCTGACCCTCTTCGAGGTTCTGCACCAGCTCCTGGCGCTGCTCGGCGCGGGTCTCTTCGAGAACCGTGCGGCGCGACACCACGATGTTGCCGCGGCGGCGGTCCATCTTGAGGATCTGGAACGGCTGCGAATTGTTCATCAGCGGCGCAACGTCGCGGATCGGACGAATGTCGACCTGCGAGCGCGGCAGGAAGGCCACCGCACCGTCGAGGTCGACCGTGAAGCCGCCCTTGACCTGGTTGAAGATGACGCCGTTGACCTTTTCGTTGTTCTGGAACGCCTTCTCGAGCTTGCCCCAGCTTTCCTCGCGGCGCGCCTTGTCGCGCGACAGCACGGCTTCGCCGAGCGCATTCTCGATACGGTCGAGGAACACCTCGACTTCGTCACCGACCTTGAGATCGCTTTCACGGCCGGGGCCGGCGAACTCACGCAGCGCAACGCGACCTTCGGTCTTCAGGCCGACGTCGATGACGGCCATGTCCTTCTCAATTGCAACCACCTTGCCCTTGATGACCGAGCTTTCCTGCAAATTGCCGCCGGCAAAGGACTCATCAAGCATCGCCGCGAAGTCATCGCGGGTGGGAGTATAGGAAGACGCAGAATTCGAAACCATTTGTTCTCCAGATGCGGGATCTCGCCGGCCGTTCGGGTTGATGGGCGCACCGTGCGTGAAGTGTCGGGGTTCCGCAAACCCTGACGACCGCTCATTGCAGGAGGTGCAACAGCGGGCCGGCAGCAAGACTGCACGTTCGGTACGTATGATTGATCCGGAGCCTGAAACGAAAATATCGACTGCAAGACCTGGGAGCGGGCGTTCCTCCAGATGCGGCGTTGGTTTCGTTTGAGGAATAGCTCAAACCCATCGCCGGCCCGCTCAGACACGGCCTCGACATCGTCGATGCTGCTCCGAACGGCGCTGATATAGCCCTGCATGCGACTTTCGGCAAGCAGGAAATGCCCAATTTTGCTGGGTTTTCGGGCCGAGAGCGCCGCGGCGGCCCGCGATTCTAGCGCCTGGCGCGCGCCGCCTCGACGATGGCGATGGCGGCGCGGACGCCGGCCTCAATGTCCAGATTTGAATTGTCCAGCGTGTGGGCGTCCGGAGCCGGCCGCAGAGGCGCAATCGCCCGGTTCTTGTCTCGCTCGTCGCGCTTGAGGATGTCGGCGAGCACCGCCTCTTCGTCGGCGTCCTCGCCGCGGGCGCGCGCCTCCAGCGTGCGCCGCCGTGCCCGCACGCGGGGGTCGGCGACCACGAAGATCTTCACGTCGGCATCCGGGCAGATCACAGTGCCGATGTCGCGTCCATCCAGCACCGCACCGGGCGGATCGGCGGCGAACTGGCGCTGGAAGTTCACCAGCACCTCGCGAACCTGCGGAATCGCCGACACCACGGAGGCGGCATCGCCGACCTTCTGGGTCTTCAGGATCGGATTGCCGAACTTTTCGGGGTCGAGCTCGAGCGCCGCGGCCACGGCCAGCACCTCGTTGCTGAGCTCGGCACCAGCTTGAATCATCGCATAGGCCACCGCACGGTAGATCACGCCGGTGTCGAGATGACGATAGCCGTAGTGGTGGGCGAGCCGCTTGCCGAGCGTGCCCTTGCCCGAGGCGGCGGGTCCGTCGATGGCGATGATCATGCGAAATCAGCTCCGAGCGCGCGCATCATCGGGATGAAATCCGGAAAACTGGTGGCGATGAAGGCGGTATCGTCGATTTTCACCGGCCGATCGGAGGCGCAGCCCATCACGAGCGCCGACATCGCGATGCGGTGATCCATATGCGTGGCAACGAGGCCGCCGCCTGGAACATGGCCGCGGCCCTCGACGATCAGATCGTCGCCGGAGA
This sequence comes from Bradyrhizobium sp. USDA 4503, assembly GCF_054055815.1. Classification (NCBI taxonomy): domain Bacteria; kingdom Pseudomonadati; phylum Pseudomonadota; class Alphaproteobacteria; order Hyphomicrobiales; family Nitrobacteraceae; genus Bradyrhizobium; species Bradyrhizobium sp. USDA 4503. The sequence goes on along the minus strand of NZ_JBSRXS010000001.1, from coordinate 5,886,128 downwards.
CCTCGACCTTGACGCCGTTGACCCGCAGCATGTCGGCGGTGGCTTCAAGGCGGTCGGATTCCTTGACGCGCAGCTCCTGCAGGCCGCGCATGGTCGTGGTGCCCTCGGCGAAGGCGGCCGCGACCGCCAGCACCAGATACTCGTCGATCATCGACGGCGCGCGCTCCGGCGGCACTTCGACACCCTTCAGCTTCGAGGCGCGCACACGCAGCTGCGCCATCGGCTCGCCGGCATCGCCGCGCACATCGCTCTCCTCGATCGAGGCGCCCATCTCGCGCAGCGTGGTGAACAGGCCGGTGCGCAGCGGATTGGTCATCACGTCTGAGAACACGACATCGGACCCTTCGACGATCAGTGCGGCCACGATCGGGAATGACGCGGAGGACGGATCGGCGGGCACCACGACGTTGGCGCCGTGCAGCTCGGGCTCGCCGTGCAGCGAGATTCGCCTGCCGTGGCTGCCTTCCTGCTCGGAGGAGATCTCGGCGCCGAAATGCTTCAGCATCAGCTCGGTGTGGTCGCGGCTTGCCTCCTGCTCGATCACCGTCGTGATGCCGGGCGCGGAGAGCCCCGCCAGCAACACCGCGGACTTGATCTGGGCCGAGGCGACCGGCGTCTTGTAGACGATCGGCACCGGATAGCGGGCGCCGTGCAGGGTGAGCGGCAGCCGGCCGCCCTCCCTTATGTCGCTGGTTCGGGCGCCCATCAGCTCCAGCGGGTCGAGGATGCGGCGCATCGGCCGCGAGCGCAGCGAGGCGTCGCCGTCGAAAATGGCGGCGATCGGGCAACCGGCCACCGCGCCCATCACCAGCCGGCAGCCGGTGCCGGAGTTGCCGAAATCGAGCGGCGCGGCAGGCTGGGCGAAGCCGCCGACCCCGACGCCGGACACCGACCAGGTAAACGGCGCCGACCGCTCCACTTTGGCGCCGAGCGCGCGCATGGATTTGGCGGTATTGAGGACGTCCTCGCCCTCCAGGAGGCCGGAAATGCGGGTTTCGCCGACCGAAAGCGCCCCCAGGATCAGGGCGCGGTGGGAAATCGATTTGTCGCCGGGAACGCGGACCGTGCCGGCCAGGGGGCCGCACGCGCGCGATTCCAGCGAGGTCGGGGTGTCAGAATGGGCCAAGATTGTGTCCTCTCGCGTCGCGGCAGGTATCACATAGGCAACACCGCGTCACGCGCCCGTCAAATGCGCGCAGACCGCTATTGACAGCGGCTCCTCAACTAGCCAAGTGAAGCTCCGTTTTTCAGGAAAATTCTGGGATTACCACGTGGCCAAGTCCGAGCTCGGAACCAAGCGCATTTGCCCGACCACGGGCAAGAAGTTCTACGACCTCAACAAGAATCCGGTGATCTCGCCCTATACCGGCGAAGTCGTGCCGATCGCGCCGATCGCCCCGCCGCGGGGCCGTGGCGCCACCGTCAGTTCGCCTGCGACCGCAGCCGACATGCCGGAGCCCGCCGAGGCCGAGGAGATGGTCTCGCTCGAGGAGGCCGATGCCGAGGAGAACACCGGGAAGGTCAAGGCCCAGGTTCCCGAATCCGAGGACGATATCGAGGTCGATGAGACCATCGACGACGATGACGACGACGATTCGACCTTCATCGCCGACGAGGAAGAGGGCGATGAGGACGTGACCGACATCATTGGTGACGTCGGAGGCGACGAAGAGACTTGAGATCGGCGCCGATCTATGATCAACGGTGCTGCCGCGCGAGTCGTCCAGGCCGCGCGGACCGGGATCGATCCCCCAGGATCATCCCAACTGGATAAGGGGCCATAGCTCAGCTGGGAGAGCGCTTGCATGGCATGCAAGAGGTCGGCGGTTCGATCCCGCCTGGCTCCACCAGCCTTCGCGAGCTTCGGCTCGGCAAGCCCGGATAGTCCATCGTAGCGAAGTGAGCGAAGGCTGCCGCGGCGTAGCCCAAAGGGCGGAGCCGGGCTCTCTCCGAAATCCGAATGCGTTAGCATCCACCCCATCAGCCGTGTGTTGGGGGAACAGATGAAATACGTTTACATTCTCGAGAGCCTTGATTGCCTGCACTTCTATGTCCGGATTACCGATCTGCGGGCTAGACTGGCTAAGCACAATGCCGGGGAAGTGCCCCATACATCCAAATTTGGACCGTGGCGGCTCAAGACCTACGTCGCTTTCAGCGACGAGAAGCAGGCCGTCGCTTTTGAAAATATCTGAAGTCCGCATCCGGCCGCGCCTTCGCCAAGAAGCGCCTCTAACCGCCCCGACCGCCCCTACTCCCCCAGCACCGCATTCAGCCGGTCGCGCAGCGCGACGATCTCGTCCTTCATCGCCATCAGTTCGCCGACGGTGCAGTCCGAGGCCGCGAGGATCGACTGCGGCACGGCCTTGGCCTTTTCGCGCAGCGCGTGGCCCTGCGGCGTCAGCGCGATCAGCACCACCCGCTCGTCCGCGGTGCTGCGGGTCCGTTTGATCAACTCCGCCGCCTCCAGCCGCTTCAAGAGCGGCGTCAGCGTGCCGGAATCCAGGAACAGGCGCTCGCCGAGGTCCTTCACCGCGACGTCGTCGCGCTCCCACAGCGCTAGCATCACGAGATACTGCGGATAGGTCAGCCCGAGCCGGTCGAGCAGCGGCTTGTAGACGCGGTTGAAGGCGTGCGCGGTCGAATAGACCGCAAAGCAGATCTGATTGTCGAGCCGCAGCGCCTGATCCGCGGCCGTCAGTTTCCTGGCCATGATTCCCATCGAATCCATCTCGTTTCCGGGTCATTCTGGGCTCACGGGACCGCGGATTCAATTGCGAACAATTAAATGTGAGGCCGCATATTTTATATTGTGCGCAATCTATTTGCGTGCAATACATGCGTCATCGAATTCAAGCCCAACCCACCAAGGGAGACCACGATGTCTGTGAACGTGCTCTACAAGACCAGCGCCAAGGCAACCGGCGGCCGCGACGGCCATGCGGCGACGCTCGACGGCGCACTCGACGTCAAGCTCACGACCCCGAAGGAGCTCGGTGGCGGCGGCGGTGCCGGCAACAATCCGGAGCAGCTGTTCGCGGCAGGCTATGCCGCCTGCTTCATCGGCGCGATGAAGTTCGTGGCGTCGCAGGGCGGCCCCAAGGTTCCCGCCGACGCCTCGGTGACCTCGACGGTCGGCATCGGCCCGCGCTCGGAAGGCGGGTTCGGTCTCGCCGTCGAGCTCGCGGTGTCGCTGCCCGGCCTTGCGCGCAGCGATGCCGAAGCGCTGGTCGAGAAGGCGCACCAGGTGTGCCCCTATTCCAACGCGACCCGCGGCAATGTCGACGTCAAGCTGAGCGTCGTCTAATTCCACATCACGCAATGGTCCGCCGCAACACGTGGCGGACCATTGCTCTTTCAGCGGCGCGTTCGCTTGGCGAACGCATGCGCCGTCTGCTGCATGGGCCTGCGCCGACGGAAGCATTGCTGCCCCGGCTGAAGACCGTTAGCTCTGGGACCCTCGTTATCTGATCCCAACTGAGCGAAGGTTGCTTCCATGAATACCCCAGCGGCTACGGGCGCGATGACCGGCCTGCGCGTGATCGATCTGACGCGCGTGCTCGGCGGTCCGTATTGCACCCAGATTCTCGCCGACCACGGCGCCGACGTGATCAAGGTCGAGCCGCCCGCCGGCGACGAGGTGCGAGACTGGGGTCCTCCCTTCCACGAAGAAGACGCGGCCTATTTCGTCGGCATCAACCGCAACAAGCGCTCGATCGGCCTCGACCTCGCTTCCGAGGGCGGACGCGCGGTGCTGATGAAGATGCTCGAGACCGCCGACGTGCTGATCGAGAATTTCAAGCCCGGCACGCTCGACAAATGGGGCATCGGCAACGACGCGCTGCGCGCGAAATTTCCGCGCCTCGTGCATTGCCGGATCTCCGGCTTCGGCGCCGACGGCCCGCGCGGCGGCAATCCCGGCTATGACGCGATCATCCAGGCGATGACCGGCATGATCGCGGCGACCGGCTCGCCGGAGAGCGGCCCGATGCGGATCGGCGTGCCGCTGGTCGACATCACCACCGGGCTCTACGCCACGATCGGCATCCTGATGGCGCTGTCGGAGCGGCAGCGCTCGGGGCTCGGCCAGTTCATCGAGACGACGCTGTACGAGACCGGGCTCGCGATCATGCATCCGCACACCGCGAACTACTTCATGCACGGCAAGCCGCCGTCGCTCACCGGCAACGAGCATCCCAACCTCGTGCCGTACGCGATCTTCCCGACCAAGACCGACAACATCTTCATCGGCGTCGGCAATGACGGAACCTTCCGCAAGCTCGCCAAGGAGATCGGCAAGCCCGAGCTCGGCACCGACCCGCGCTTTGCCCGCAACAAGGACCGCATCGCCAACCGCGATGCGCTCCGCGTCGAGCTGGCCGCGGTGTTCAGCCAGCACGAGGCCGAGCCGCTGTGCAACCGGCTGCTCGCCGCCGGCCTGCCGGCTGGCCCGGTGCAGAAGATCGACCAGGCGCTGACCAACCCGCACACCATTCATCGCGGCGACGTCATCGAGAAGGATTGGTACAAGGGCGTCGCCTCGCCGATCCGCCTCGAACGCACCAAGCCGAACCTGCGCCGGACGCCGCCGAAGTTCAGCCAGCACGCCGCGGAAGTGCTCGGCGAGTTCGGCTACTCGAAGGACGAGATCAACGGCCTGGTTGAGAAGGGCGTGGTCTGCGGTCCCCAGCGCAAGCGCTAAAGGCGTTTTCGAGCCTGTCCCGCACGTGATGCGGGATGCGCACCGGTTCGCGTCAGGACAAAGCTGGAGCGTCGGCCCGTATCGAACCGGCCGACGCATCAACACTGCGGTGCAACGTCGCGTTTGGCGCTGCACCGCACGGAGCCGGCTGCGGTCTTCGCCTTTTTTACCGCTTCCCTTCGCTTCGGCTTCCCCCCTACCATGACTTTCGTTTATACGGTCATTTGAACGTCATCCGGCGCTGATAACGCGCGCAACGAAAGATGATGTTCCAATTGGGAGGGGTTTTGATGTTCTTTCGACGACTAGGCGCTGCCGCGGCAGCCGCTGCCGCGCTTGCATTCGCGTCGCCCGCGTTCGCGGTGACCGAGATCCAGTGGTGGCACGCGATGACCGGCGCCAACAACGACGTCATCGTCAAGCTGGCCAACGACTTCAACGCCTCGCAATCCGACTACAAGGTGATCCCGACCTACAAGGGCGGCTACGCCGACACCATGAACGCCGGCATCGCCGCGTTCCGCGCCGGCAACGCGCCGCATATCATGCAGGTGTTCGAGGTCGGCACCGCGACGATGATGGCCGCCACCGGCGCCGTCAAACCGGTCTACAAGCTGATGGCCGACGCCGGCGAGAAGTTCGATCCGGGCGTCTATCTGCCCGCGATCACCGGCTACTACTCGACCTCCAAGGGCGAGATGCTGTCGTTCCCCTTCAACTCGTCGTCGACGGTGATGTGGATCAATCTCGATGCGCTGAAGAAGGCCAACATCGCGGAGATTCCCAAGACCTGGCCGCAAGTGTTCGACGACGCCAAGAAGCTGAAGGCAGCCGGCTATAACACCTGCGGCTTCTCCGGCTCGTGGGTCACCTGGGTCAATCTCGAACAGCTCTCGGCCTGGCACAATGTGCCGCTCGCCAGCAAGGCCAATGGCCTCGACGGCTTCGACACCGTGCTCGAATTCAATGGCCCGCTGCAGGTCAAGCATCTCGAGAGCCTCGTCGAGCTGCAGAAGGACAAGACCTACGACTATGCCGGCCGCACCAACACCGGCGAGGGCCGCTTCACCTCGGGCGAATGCCCGATCTACCTGACCTCGTCGGCCTTCTTCGGCAACGTCAAGGCGCAGGCCAAGTTCAACTTCACCGCGGCGCCGATGCCGTATTATCCCGACGCCAAGGGCGCGCCGCAGAACTCGATCATCGGCGGCGCCTCGCTCTGGGTGATGGGCGGCAAGTCGGCCGAGGAATACAAGGGCGTGGCCAAGTTCCTGACCTTCCTCTCGGACACCGACCGCCAGGTCTGGATCCACAAGGCCTCGGGTTATCTGCCGATCACCAAGGCCGCCTACGCCAAGGCCAAGGAAGAAGGCTTCTACAAGGACCAGCCCTATCTCGAGACCCCGCTGCTCGAGCTCACCAACAAGGAGCCGACCGCGAATTCCCGCGGTCTGCGCCTCGGCAACATGGTGCAGCTGCGCGACATGTGGTCGGAGGAGATCGAGCAGGCGCTGGCCGGCAAGAAGACCGCCAAGCAGGCGCTGGACGCCGCCGTCGAGCGCGGCAACCAGATGCTGCGGCAGTTTGAAAAGACCGCCGTCCGCTGACATGATGCCTTCAGGTATGAACCGGACAAGCGCGAAGCGGCTTTCCGAAAAGATCATGCCCAGACGACAAGCTAAAGCGCGATGACGATCCAAGCTCATCTCATCGCGCTTTAGGGCGATCAACCGGCAGGCCGCATCCGCGGCCTGCCCTTCCTCCGAGCCCATGCAAAAGCAAGCGATTTTCCAGTCAAAGCTGTTGCCTTACGCGCTGGTTGCCCCGCAACTCGCGATCGTCCTGATCTTTTTCTACTGGCCGGCCCTGCAGGCGGTGATCCAGTCCTTCCTGCTGCAGGACGCCTTCGGCCTCTCCACCAGCTTCGTCTGGTTCGAGAACTATCTCGAGCTGTTCAAGGACCCGGCCTATTTCGCGGCGATCGTCCGGACCTTCGTGTTCTCGTTCGCGATCGCGGTCTCCTCGCTGTCCTTCGCGCTGCTGCTCGCGGTCATGGCTGACAGGCCGCTGCGCGGCTCGACGCTGTATCGCACGCTGCTGATCTGGCCCTATGCGGTGGCCCCGCCGGTGGTCGGCGTACTCTGGGTGTTCATGCTGCACCCCTCGCTCGGCGTGCTGTCGCGCTATCTGCGCGCCATGGGCATCGACTGGAATCCGCTGCTCGACGGCGACCAGGCGGCGGCCCTGATCATCCTCGCCGCGGCCTGGAAGCAGATCTCCTACAATTTCCTGTTCTTCCTCGCCGGGCTGCAGAGCATCCCGAAAAGCGTGATCGAGGCCGCCGCGATCGACGGCGCCCGGCCGATGCGGCGGTTCTGGACCGTGATCTTCCCGCTGCTGTCGCCGACCATCTTCTTCCTCTTGGTCATCAACATCGTCTACGCCTTCTTCGACACTTTCGGCATCATCGACACCATGACCCGCGGCGGTCCCGGCAAGGCGACCGAGACGCTGGTTTACAAGGTCTATACGGACGGCCTGCTCGGCGGCAATCTCGGCTCGTCGGCGGCGCAGTCGGTCATCCTGATGGTCATCGTCGTCATGCTGACGGCGATCCAGTTCCGCTTCGTCGAACGCAAGGTGACCTACTGATGGTCGAGGAGGAAGGCTTCCAGCGCTATCTGGCTCACGCCATCCTGTGGATCGGGATCGCGATCGTCGCCTTCCCGGTCTATCTCGCGCTGGTCGCCTCGACCCAGGACAACGCCGTGATCGCCAACGGCCAGATGTCGCTGCTGCCCGGCGGCCATTTCCTCCAGACCTACTACCAGACGCTGTTTGTCGGCACGAGCGGCTCGACCCGCGAGCCGGTGCTCCACATGATGCTGAACTCGCTGGTCATGGCGCTCTTGATCGCGGTCGGCAAAATCGCGATCTCGATCATCTCGGCCTACGCGATCGTGTATTTCCGGTTTCCGTTCCGGATGGCGATCTTCTGGATCATCTTCATCACGTTGATGCTGCCGGTCGAGGTACGCATCTATCCGACCTACAAGATCGTCGCCGATCTGCATCTGCTCGACAGCTATGCCGGCCTGTCGCTGCCGCTGATTGCGTCGGCCACCGCGACGCTGCTGTTCCGCCAGTTCTTCATGACCGTGCCGGATGAATTGCTGGAGGCTTCGCGGATCGACGGCGCAGGCCCGTTCCGCTTCTTCTGGGATACGCTGCTGCCGCTGTCGCGCACCAACATGGCCGCGCTGTTCGTGATCCTCTTCATCCTCGGCTGGAATCAGTACCTCTGGCCGCTGTTGATCACCACGCGCGACGACATGCAGACCATCCAGGTCGGCATCCGCAAGATGATCACGACGACGGACGCGCTGACCGAATGGCCGATCGTGATGGCGACCGCGTTGCTCGCGATGCTGCCGCCGGTGTTCGTCGTCGTCGTGATGCAGAAACTGTTCGTGCGCGGATTGGTGGAGACGGAAAAGTAATGGCTAACGTCACGCTGCGCAGCGTCCGCAAGACCTATCCCGGCGGCTTCGAGGCCATCAAGGGTGTCGATGTCGACGTCGGCGACGGCCAGTTCTGCGTGCTGGTCGGCCCATCCGGCTGCGGCAAGTCCACGCTGCTCCGCATGGTCGCGGGGCTCGAGACCATCACCGGCGGCGAGATCGACATCGGCGGCCGCGTCGTGAACCAGGTCGAGCCTGCTGATCGCGACATCGCGATGGTGTTCCAGAACTACGCGCTCTATCCGCATATGAGCGTCTACAACAACATGGCCTACGGCCTGCGCAACCGCGGCATGGCCGAGGCCGAGATCAAGACCCGCGTCGAGGAAGCCGCGCGCGTCCTCGAGCTCTCGCCGATGCTGGAGCGCAAGCCGCGCCAGCTTTCCGGCGGCCAGCGCCAGCGCGTCGCGATGGGCCGCGCCATCGTGCGCCAGCCGAAAGTGTTCCTGTTCGACGAGCCGCTGTCGAACCTCGACGCCAAGTTGCGCATCGCGATGCGGGTCGAGATCCGCAAACTGCAGCGCCGGCTCAACACCACGTCGATCTACGTCACCCACGACCAGCTCGAGGCGATGACGCTCGCCGACATCCTCGTCGTCATGAACGGCGGCCAGGTCGAGCAGGTCGGCAATCCGCTGGACATCTACCAGAAGCCGGCGACCACCTTCGTCGCCTCCTTCATCGGCGCCCCGCCGATGAACCTGATGCCGCTGCGCGCGGACGAGCTGAAGTCCCAGATCACGGGCGCCGACGGCGCCGGCATTGTCGGGATCCGGCCGGAGGATTTCGTGATCTCGAGCGAGACCGCATCCGGCGGCGTCGCGCTCGGCCTCACCGTCGAGGCGATCGAGCATGTCGGCGCCGAGACCTTCGTCTACGGCAGCCGCCAGCGCGAGGAGCAGGGCGTTGCCGCCAATCCGGGCGAGCTGCCGCCCGGTGAGGTGATCGTCCGGGTTCCCGGCGTCTCGGGTCCCGCCATCGGCGAGCGGATCCGGGCCGTCGCCCCCCGCGACAAGCTGCATCTTTTTACCGCCGATGGCCGCAAGCGCGTCGGGGAGTAACCGATCGGGAAGAATTTACCCCCATGTTGCGGGCGTTTAGGCTGGTTTCGGGGCTGCTTGAACGCTATCCAGATCGCCCCCATATCCCCCACTGACCGGAGGCCAGACGGCCCGCCGGTTGCATGGGGCGCCGCAAGGGCCCCTCAAAGTCGCTTCGAGAGGACTTTGTAATGTCTCGTGTTCCATCGTTGTCCAGTCCGTTCCTTCTGGGATTCGACGAGATCGAGCGTGCGCTCGACCGCGTCGTGAAGGGCGCCGACGGCTATCCTCCGTACAACATCGAGCGGTGCGACCGTACCAACGGGCAGCCTGAGCGGCTGCGCATCACGCTGGCGGTGGCGGGCTTCACCCGCGACCAACTCGATGTAACTATTGAGGAAAATCAGCTCGTCATCCGCGGCCGCCAGCAGGACGACAAGGCCCGGCAATACATCCATCGCGGCATCGCCGCGCGCCACTTCCAGCGCACCTTCGTGCTGGCGGAGGGGATGCATGTGCTGGGCGCGGATCTGAAGAACGGGTTGTTGTCGATCGACCTGGCCAGGCCGGAACCTGAACGGGTCATTAAGACAATCGCTATCAATGAGCACGAATAATAGAAACAACGAGCGGACTCGACCGCTTATCTGACTGAGGAGTCGAGACCATGAGTGAACTGAGTACCACCACCATCGAATCCGAGAGCGTCACGCCGGAAGCGCTGGCCCATCTGGGCGAAGGTCATATCGCCTACGTGAAGCAGGTCCGCTCCGAGGACGTGCCGGATCTCTTTCCGCAAGCGCCGAAGATCGCGCCGGGCCTCAAGCTGTTCGCACTGCACGCCGCCGACGGCACGCCGATCATGCTGACCGACAGCCGCGAAGCCGCGGTCGCAAATGCGTGGAGCAACGAGCTGCAGGCCGTCAGCGTCCACTGACGCAAATCTACGGCTGAATTCAGCATCCGCGAATTCAATGCGCGGGCCTGCTTCGTCACCGAGGGGGCCTGCGCATTTTTTATGGCGATGAGGTCGACGTGGCGAGCATCGGGCCCATGCTGAGCTGCACCTCGCCGGGCACGTTGTAGTCGCGCATCAGCATGCGGTTGTTGCGCAGCCCGCAGGCTTCCCGCTGCACCACGAACATCCAGAGCGCATGGCCGGCCTCCCGCACCAGGAGGCGCCGTGCCTGTTGTGTTGACGTCGATGTTTCAGCGCGCGGATGGGCGGCATCGAACTCGCGCAGCCTGGCGAGTGCCTGTTCCAGCGCGCGGCCCATGCGGCCGAGCGCACTCGCCCTCTCTTCGGCGAGCTCGTAAGCGAGAACGTCGACGGGAACGCGATCAAGGCGAAAATCGCGGGACATCAGTCATCCCTGGTTCGTTGCGCGCGTCCGTCTTCCGGCGTCATCGGCTGGTTGTCAATAGGTGCTCGTGTCTTCGATCGCCAAGCGAAAGCTCGCTCAACTTGAGCAATTCATTGCGCAGCCTTGGGCAGCGGACCATGGCCGCGGCTCCATTTCGCTCCGTGCATTTCCGTGCTGTAATAAGTTCCCGCGAGAAGCACTGCGACAAGGAATTTCCAGCACGAATCATTCGCCGCCAAATCGATTGAAGGAGATGCGACCATGCAGAAGAGCTCGCTGATCAATCTCGTTGCTTCGGTGTCGATTTCCGTCCTCGCGACAGGTGTCGCGATTTCCGCGCAGGACAAGTACAGCCTGCAGGTGCCCAACGGTCTCGCGTTCTCCGAGTTCAGGGGATACGAGGACTGGCCCGTGATCGCGATCAGCGAGAACGAAGGCGTCATCGCCGCGATCCTGGGCAATCCGGCGATGATCGGCGCCTTCCGGGAAGGCATACCCGGCAATGGCAAGCCGTTCCCGGACGGCGCCAAGATGGCGAAGATCCACTGGATCCCGAAGAAGCAGGAGGCGTATCCCGGTCAGCCGACGGTGCCGGGCGCGCAGCACGACGTCGACTTCATGGTCAAGGACAGCAAGAGGTTCGCCGACAGCGGCGGATGGGGATACGGCGCGTTCGAGTATGATCCCACCTCGGATGTGTTCAGGCCCGCCACCACGGCGGACAATCCGCCCCAGGAAAACGACGCGAAGTGCGGCCATGCGTGCCACACGGTGGTACAGAATCGCGACTACGTGTTCACCGAGTACGGCAAGAGGTAGACACCGGATCGCACGGGCTAGCGTTGCACCAGCCGCGCGCGGATGTCCGGCTTCAGCACCTTGCCGACCTTGGAACGCGGAAGATCGTCCCAGACCTCGATCTGCTTCGGCGTCTTGATGCTGCCGATCTGCTGCTTGACGAAGGCGGCGAGCGCGGTCCCATCGACAGTGTGGCCGACGCGCGGCTGCACCACGGCGACGATCCGCTCGCCCCATTTGTCGTCGGGCAATCCGATGACGGCGCAATCCTGCACCGCCTCGTGGGCGTGCAACGCGTTCTCGACCTCGATCGAATATACGTTGAAGCCGCCGGTGATGATCATGTCCTTGGCGCGATCGACGATATAGAGATAGCCGTCGCCGTCGATGTAGCCGATGTCGCCGGTGTGGTGCCAGCCATGCGCCGAAGCCTCGCGCGTGGCCTCGGGGTTCCTGTAGTAGCCTTCCATCACCAGCGAGCCGCGTACCACAATCTCGCCGCGCGATCCCGCCGGCAACAGCTTGCCGTCGCCATCCATGATGCCGGCCTGCACCAGCGGGCCGATCCGCCCGGCCGACGAGAGTCGCTCCATCGCGATGGTGCCGTCCGGATTGTAGTGATCGGCGGGCGGCATCATCGAGATCATCATCGGCGCCTCGGTCTGGCCGAACAGCTGCGCCATCGGCCCGATCCGCTTCAAGGCTTCCGCTAGCCGCGTCGCCGAGATCGGTGCCGCGCCGTACCAGAAGCATTGCAGCGACTTGCGATCGGCCGCGTCGAGCCCGGGATGATCGAGCAGCATGTAGATCACGGTCGGCGGCAGGAAGGTGTGGGTGACGCGGTAGCGCTCGATCAGCGCCAGGAACTCGCCGATGTCAGGGTGGTGCATGATCACGACGCGGCCGCCCAACGTCATGATCGGGAAACAGAGCACGCCGGCGGCATGCGTCAGCGGCGCCAGCGCGAGATAAATCGGGCGGCCCTTGAACGGATAGCCCATCAGAGTCAGCGCGGTCATCGCCTCGATGTTGCGTCCCGACAGCATCACGCCCTTCGGCTTGCCGGTGGTGCCGCCGGTGCCCGGGATCATCGCGAGATCGTCGATCGTGGCGCGCTGATAGACATCGTCGGCGAGCCCGCCGAGCCAGCGGTCGAATGACGGCGCGAATGGCAGCTCGGCGTCGAGACAGACCAGCGCGCGCAGCTTGGGTAGGTCCTGCCGGACCGCGTCGACCATCGGCGCAAAGCTGGAATGAAACAGCAGCAGGCTGCAATCGAACTGATCGAGGATGAACTTGTTCTCGGTCGCCTCGTTGCGCGGATTGATCGGACACCACACGGCAGCCGCGCGCGAGATGCCGAACACGCAGGCGAAAGCGAGCGGATCGTTGCCGGACAGGATCGCGACCTTCTCGCCCGGAGAGATACCCGACCGCTTGAGCCCGCGCGCGATCCGGTAGCTCAGCCGCTGCACCTCGCCATAGCTGAGGTCGCGCCCGTCCATGGTGAGACACGGCACGTCGGCGCCGAGCGAGGCACCCTTGTCGAGATAATCGATGAAGCGCATGGCAGGTCTCGCGCAAGAGGCGGGTGACGCGCTACTGCGTCACCCGCGGAAGGTGCGTTTTCGAGCAAAACGAAAACGCTTCAGGGAAGGAGTGTCGAGCCCCGATCCGAGCGGGGCTCAAGCTCAATCATGCACGGTCAGGACCGGCTTGCCGACCAGCCCAAAACTGCGCAATTGCCCGAGCAGCTCGCGATGGCCGAACGCCTGACAGCCGGAGGCGAACCCTACACGCTTGGGCGGCTGCTGCAGCAGGTGCGCGGCAGCATAGGCCTGCAGCATGCCGGTCTGCTTGTAGTTGCTGTTTCCGTAGATGACGCAGTGCGCGCGCCCCAGCGGGCCGGAGGCATACACCGAATCCAGCGACTTGTTGACACGCGGGTTCTCGCGCGGCGGCATGGTGTTCATCACGCCGGCAGCGGTCTGTGCCAGCGCGGCGTAGCGCTCGTCGGGCTTCATGTCCTTGGTCGCCTCCAGCGCGGCGGCGACGATCTGCGGCACGCCCAGCATCAGCGCGCGATTGAACACGCCGCCCAGCACCTTCACGTTGGCGACGCGCGGATCCTGCTTGAACCACACCGGGTGCGAGGTGCCGCCCCACGGCAGCGCCAGCGCCAGCTCGTGTTGGCCGGGGATGGCGAGGTTGTATAGGCCGGCATCGGGCTGATGCTCGACGTACTTGTTCTGCTCCAGGTAGTAGGCCTTGGCCATCGCGGCGTTGACCAGGATGGTCTGCGTCGAGGCGATGGTCGGGCTGCCGCCCCAGAACACGGCGATATCGAGTGTGTCGAGGCCGGGCGTTTCCAGGCACAGCTGCGCGGCGATCTCGCCGGTGGTGTACATCTGCGCGATGCCCGGCGCCAGCAGCAGGCCGGCATTGGCGAATTTCGTACCAAACTCCTGCTCGAGCGTGATCAGCCAGTCCTGCTCGCCGGTCGTGTCGGTGTAGTGGCACCTGGCAGCCAGGCAGGCCTGTACCACCTCGCCGCCGAACTTGGCGAAGGGGCCCACAGTGTTGAGCACCACGGAGGCACCCTTGAACAATTCAGTCAGCGCGGCCACGGTGTGCGGCACCGACACGACCTCGTAGTCGGCGGTCTCGATGCCGGCCACGTTCGACTTCATCGCGGCGTTGAGCTTCTCGGCGCTGCGGCCGGCGGCGATGAAGGGGATGTTGTACTCGCGCAGATATTCGCAGACCAGCCGGCCGGTATAGCCGGATGCGCCATAGACGATGACGGGCTTCTTGTCGCTCATTGCGATCCTCCGAAATGCTTGTTGTCGGTTTTGTTGCTACATGCCCATGCCGCCATCGACCGGCAGGCCGATGCCGGTGATGAATCGCGCATCGTTCGAGCACAGGAACACGGCGGCGTCGGCGATGTCGGAGACCTCCGCGAGCTTGCCGAGCGGCGTCTGCTCCACCACCGAACCGACAGCGGCGTTGACGTCGGGCGCGAGACCGATCTTCACGATGTCGTTGGCGAGCTGCAGGCCCATGTCAGTCGGGATCAGGCCTGGATAGATGCAGTTGACGCGCACGCCATAGCCGAGCTTGCCGGCTTCCATCGCGCCGACCCGCGTCATGCGGTCGACCGCGGATTTGGTGCCGGAATAGACCGCGATGCTCGGAAACGCGATCGTCGCCGCGACCGAAGCGATATTGACGACCGCGCCGCCCTTGCCCGCAGCGCCGCCCGGCCGCATCGCGCGGAAGGCGTGCTTCATGCCGAGCACGGTGCCGACGATGTTGACGTCGCACATGCGGCGCGCGTCCTCGGCCTTGATGTCGGCGACCAGCGAGGTGATCTCGATGCCGGCATTGTTGATCAGGATGTCGAAGCCGCCGAGAGTTTCGACCGTCGCTGCGGCGGCCCGCTCCCATTGCGCATCGTCAGTGACGTCGAGCTTGACGAAGCCGGTCTTGACCCCGGCCTTGGCGATCTCGGCGACGCTGGCCTTGCCGGCGTCATCCAGAATGTCACCGATCATGACCGCGGCGCCGGACCGCGCCAATGCCTGCGCGATCGCCGCGCCA
The DNA here is from genome assembly GCF_054055815.1 of Bradyrhizobium sp. USDA 4503. Classification (NCBI taxonomy): domain Bacteria; kingdom Pseudomonadati; phylum Pseudomonadota; class Alphaproteobacteria; order Hyphomicrobiales; family Nitrobacteraceae; genus Bradyrhizobium; species Bradyrhizobium sp. USDA 4503. The sequence continues at coordinate 5,871,100 of NZ_JBSRXS010000001.1, read as the reverse complement.
ATCCCCCGGGCGCCGCCGGTGACCAGGGCTTTCCTGCCTTCAAGGCTCTTCCCACTCATGACGTAGTCCTCCCTTTGCTTGCCGATTGATGGTGGTGCTGACAGAGGCAGCGCGGGCCGGGGCCTGCGCATTTGGAGCGCAATGGTGATCGCGGCCGGCGTCGGCAGGGCGCAGCGTTGGCGCGCCCCGGCGGTGCATTTCCTCCTGGTTCGTCGATTGGTCAGCCGTCTTGACGGTTGTCCAAATTATTTCGCCAACCCTCGTCCAGGAACTTGACACTTGTCAAGTCTGAATTTGACAAGTGTCAAAGAGGATGGTTGTGAAGAGATGGAGCGCGCCGCGGTCGCCGCGGTATAGTTGCTCGAGGGAAGAAGCAGAGGGAAGGCACGGAATGGCGCGGCAAGCGACAGGAGCGGCCCAACGGGTGGCTGTAGCGGCCGAGGCGCTGCGCGACGAGAAGTTCAACGCGCGGCGCGTCGAGCTCGCGGAGGCCGCGCTGGAGACGCTTGGCGAGCTCGGCTTCGCGCGCACCAGCCTGCGCGAGATCGCGCAAAACTCCGCATTCACGCACGGCGTGTTTCACTACTACTTCAGCGACAAGCTCGATTTGATCTGCTGCTGCGTCCGCCACTACAAGGCGAAATGCGTGACGCGCTATGACGAGGTGGTGACGACAGCACGCAGCCGCGACGAATTGACCGAAGGTTTTCTCGCCAAGCTCGCGGCCACGCTCGAAAACGAAGCGCGCATGCATCGGCTCTGGTACGATCTGCGCTCGCAGGCGATGTTCGAGCCGGCGTTCCGCAAGGACGTGCTCGAGATCGACAAGAGCCTGGAAGCGATGATCTGGCGCATCGCCACGCGCTACGCCGAGCTCGGCAACAAGCGGCCGGCATCGTCACCGGCGGCGCTGTACGCGCTGTTCGACGGCCTGTTCCAGAGCGCGCTGCTCCGGCATCTCGCCAATGACGAGAAGGCAATCCCCGATCTGCTCGACGAGGTTCGCCGTCTGCTGCCGACGATCTGCTGAGAGGTTTGCGAACGCTCCGTAGCCCGGATGGAGCGCAGCGTAATCCGGGACTGAACTATCCGCAGTTAGAGTAGCTCCGGATTGCGCTTCGCTCCATCCGGGCTACGGACTACTCCAATGAAGCCTTGAGCGCCAACAGCGCGGCCTTCAGCGGTGGTAGATCATCCTTGACCTCGTGGCGTCAACGCGCTGGTAATCATGCCGCAAGATGTTGCCTATGCCTGCGATGTCTTTCCAGCGGACATTCTCGTGCTGAGCCTTTAACTCGCTGCCGAGGTGGCGGCTCGCTTCCGAAATGACTTCGATTCCGCGTTCAATTGCGGAGCGCAGCAGCCACGAGCGCTCGTAGTCGCGGATGGATTTTCCTGCCAACGCCTTTTCGATGCCACGGATGCTTTCGAGCATGTCGTGGATACGAAGCAAGGGGGAGCGCACGATCATTCAGAAAACCCGCGTTGCCTCCGCCTCGATCCGCTCTCGAATCAGTGGATGAAGTCCTTTGCGTGTGGTGAGATCGACTTCGACGCCGAGACTCTCTTCGAGCAGTCGCTTGGTCGCGACCAGGTCGAGAGCATTGAACCGGCTGCGAGGATCGTAGTCCACGAAAAGATCAATATCACTCCCTGCACGAGCCTCGTCGCGCGCAGTCGAACCAAATAGATACAGCGAAGTCGCCCCGAGTGCCTTGATGGCATCGGCCTGGTCACGGAGCTTCCTGAGGGCTTCGGTTCGCGTCATGAACGAACTATACCACGGGCCGCCAAGCGCCCGCAAAATCGTACGGCAGGCGGCCTTACGCCGCGCTCGCCGGCGGCAGTGCGAGCACCGAGTAGATCGCCTGGGCGTCGCGTGAGGCGCGCAGCTTCTTGGCGACGTCCTGGTCGCGCAGCAGGCGGGCGATCCGCGCCAGCGCCTTGAGATGGTCGGCGCCGGCGCCTTCCGGTGCGAGCAGCAGGAAGATCAGGTCGACCGGCTGGCCGTCCATCGCCTCGAAATCGATCGGGCGCTCGAGGCGGGCGAAGAAGCCGAACAGCTTCTCCAGCTTGGGCAGCTTGCCGTGCGGAATGGCGACGCCATAGCCGACCGCCGTGGTGCCGAGCTTCTCGCGCTGCAGCAGCACCTCGAAGATGGCGCGCTCATTCTGCCCGGTCAGAGCGGAGGCACGCGCGGCGAGTTCCTGCAGCGCCTGCTTCTTGCTGATGACTTTCAAAGCCGGGAGAATCGCCTCGGGTGCGACCAAATCGGTAATCGGCATTGGGACGTTCCGAGGTGAATGACCGTCAGGTTGCGAAATAGGCTTTACAGCGGCGGCGTCAAGAAGATGAGGTGGGATGCGGGCTTAGCCCGGGTCCGGTTGGCAGGGCTTCTACTCCAACGTATCGGCGGTGCCAACACCTGCGAACCCTGTTCCGCCCCCCTTGTTCCTGGAGGCGGCGGACCATAAGCAGGGCCGGCTTCGGACGTCAATGCCATCTGCCAACTATCCTCAAGGGCTCACCGCCGGCGGATCGACCCAGCCGACATTACCGTCCGTACGGCGGTAAATGATGTTCAACCGGCCGCTGCCGCCATGCTGGAACACCAGGCAGGAGGCGCCGGTCAGATCGAGCTCCATCACGGCTTCGCTGACCGACAGCCGCTTCAGCGCGGTGGTTGCCTCGGCAATGATCACCGGGCTGTATTCGGTGACCTCGTCCTCGTTCTCGGGCGCCTCGATGACGTAGCTCGGCGCGTCGAGCCCGACGCCGTTCAATTCGGCGAGCGCGGCCGTCGCGGCATAGGTCTTGCGGGCGGAGCGATCCTTGAGCCGGCTCTTGTAGCGGCGCAGGCGCTTCTCGATCATCAAGAGCGCGGCGTCCGCGCTGGCATAGGCGTCGGTGGCGTTGGATTCGGCTTCCAGCGTGATGCCGGAATCCAGATGCAGCGCGCAATCGGTTCGGAAGCCGAAGCCATCCTTGCTCAGCGTGATGTGACCCGAATAGTTGCCATCAAAATACTTTCGCAGGACCTCGTCGGTGCGCTCGTTGACGCGCGCGCGAAGCGCCTCGCCGATGCTGATGCTCTTTCCCGAGATTCGAAGGGTCATTTGATGCCTCAATTGCTGGATGCCTCGATCACTCTTGCAGGAGCATGATGCTTGCTGGGCTTCCGGTTACCTCCCCTTCTGGACGACGCTCGACCTGGAAAGATTGAGACTATCCCGATTTGGCGCGAACGCAACGAGCGCATGGCCCGGTCCGTACCCGAACGGGGTCACGCTCAAGAAGTAACCTAAACGGAGGCTGTATCGCGCGACCGGTCGGACGAGGAGGCAGGAGCCGAAAGGGCATTACCGAGCATGCTCTGTTTGTCACGGCGGCGCTGCACCGAGGATGGTATCCGCATCGCCTCGCGATACTTCGCGACGGTACGGCGGGCGATATCAATGCCCGAGGCGCGCAAACGTTCCACGATCGTGTCGTCGGACAGGATCGCCGACGGGGCCTCGCCGTCGATCAATTGCTTGATGTGATGACGCACCGCTTCGGCCGAATGCGCCTCGCCGCCGTCGGCCGACGCGATCGAGGCGGTGAAAAAATACTTCAATTCAAAACTGCCGCGATTGGTCGCCATGTATTTGTTGGCGGTGACGCGCGACACCGTCGATTCATGCATCTGGATCGCGTCCGCGACCGCCTTCAGATTGAGCGGCCGCAAATGCGCGACGCCATAAGTGAAGAAACCATCCTGCTGGCGGACGATTTCGGTCGCGACCTTCAGGATGGTGCGGGCGCGCTGATCGAGCGCGCGGACCAGCCAGGTCGCGTTCTGCAAGCAATCGGTGAAATACGACTTGTCACCGTCCTTGCGGATCGTCTTCGACAGTTCAGCGTAATAGGTCTGGTTGACCAGCACGCGCGGCAGAGTGTCGCTGTTGAGCTCGACATGCCAGCCGCCGTCGGGACCCGGACGCACATAGACGTCGGGCACCATGGTTTGCGTTCGCGCGGTGCCGAACTTCAGTCCGGGCTTCGGGTCGAGCCGGCGGATCTCGGCGATCATGTCGGTGATGTCTTCGTCGTCGACGCCGCAGAGCTTTCGCAAGGCCGCGATGTCGCGCTTGGCGAGCAGGTCGAGATGCTCGACCAGCGCCTGCATCGCCGGATCGTAGCGATCGAGCTCGCGCAGCTGGATCGCGAGGCATTCGCTCAGGTTTCGCGCGCATACGCCGGGCGGATCGAACTTCTGCAGCACGGCGACGACCTCGTCGACCGCTTGCTGCGACGCACCGAGCCGCTCGGCGGCCTGGCCGAGATCGGCCGGCAGGTAGCCGGCGTCGTCGACCAGGTCGATCAGATACTGCCCGATCATGCGCTGCGCCGGCGCCGAGAACGCGACCGCGAGTTGTTCGGCGAGGTGGTCGGCAAGCGTCAGCTCGGCGGCCACGAAAGCTTCGAGATTGTATTCGTCGTCGCTGGAGGCGCCGCCGCCCCATTCGGTGTAGACCGATGGCGGTGCATCCTGCGCGGCGCGCGCCGCCGCCTCCGCCGGCTCCTCGGAAAACACGTTGTCGAGGCGGGTATCGAGCGTCTGCTCGATTTCGGCGCGGCTGCCGAGGTCGCGGTTCAGCCATTCCTCCTGGCCGGGATCGAATCCGGCCTCGCCGCCTGGGCCTGCGGCCATGTCGGAGGCGTCGCCATCGTCCCCATAGCTGCTGGAACCGTCGGAATCGCCGTAGTCCGGCCGCTCCATGGCGGGCTCGCCCGCCACCGGCGGCTCCGGTCCGTCGGCCGCCCGCTCCAGCAGCGGATTGCGCTCCAGCTCTTCCTCGACAAAGGCCGACAGATCAAGGTTCGACAGTTGCAGCAGCTTGATCGCCTGCATCAGCTGCGGCGTCATCACCAGCGACTGCGACTGGCGGAACTCTAGTCTTTGGGTCAGCGCCATGGAGGCAAGAACGATCCTAAAAGTTGGCTCGATTCTTGCTTATATTAGTCCGAAGCCCTTGTACACGGCTTGACGGATTGGAAAATAGCGATAACCGCGATCAGCAAAAGTGGACGCCCCTGTTTTGCGTCCGATCGCGCGTCAAATTCTTTAATTAGCGCATGATCTTATCGCCAAACCGCTTCACACTTTGGCGGATCATGCGCTACAGGCGGAATTCCTCGCCAAGGTAAAGCCGACGTACATCGGGATCATTAACGATCTCCTCCGGGCTTCCCTCAGTCAAGATTTCACCGGCATAGACGATATAGGCGCGGTCGGTCAGGCCGAGCGTCTCGCGGACATTGTGGTCGGTGATGAGCACGCCGATGCCGCGGTTGGTGAGATGGCGGACGAGGTCCTGGATGTCGCCGACCGCGATCGGGTCGATGCCGGCGAACGGCTCGTCGAGCAGCATGTAATTGGGGCGCGTCGCCAGCGCGCGCGCAATCTCGACGCGGCGGCGCTCGCCGCCGGACAACGCGATCGACGGGCTCTTGCGCAGCCGCGTGATGTTGAACTCGTCGAGCAGCGAATCCAGCTCGTGCTCGCGCTTCTTCTTCGAGGGCTCGACGACCTCGAGCACCGCGCGGATGTTCTGCTCGACCGACAGGCCGCGGAAGATCGAGGCTTCCTGCGGCAGATAGCCGATGCCAAGGCGCGCGCGCTGATACATCGGCAGCTTGGTGACGTCGTGGCCATCGAGCTCGATCGCGCCGCGATCGGCCTTGATCAGCCCGGTGATCATGTAGAACACGGTGGTCTTGCCGGCGCCGTTGGGCCCGAGCAGGCCGACCGCCTCGCCACGGCGCACATAGATGCTGACGCCGCGCACGACCTGGCGGCTGCCGAAGCTCTTTTCCACGCTATGCACAGCCAGATAACCCGGCCGCTTGATCAGCTGCGGCGCGGCGGGAGCGCTGTTCCTGGCCGGCCTCGCACGCGCCGGCGCTGCTGCCGGTTGGGATCGCGGCAGCTCGACGCCGGGAGCCGACGCGGCGCGCGCCATCGGCGGCGCGTCACGCACTGGAGACGTCAGCATCTCGCCGAACTGGTCATCGAGCGCCGTGATGTCGTCATGCGAGCGCGCAAATCCGGTACTGCGTTTCGCAGAGCGCCGCCGGAACATGCCGAGAAAATCCACCATCCCCGCTTCGCTTCAGCCTTTCACGGTGATCCCGCGACCTCGCCTGCGCATCGATCGATTCGCGTGCGAAGCCGCAAGCATGAGCCGGAAATCTGAATACCGGCCTTCCCGCGCGACAAAAGCGGACGCGTTTGCGCGGAGATCATGCTCGAACAACACGGCAAAGCGCGATCACCCGCGCCTTGAATGAATGGATGCCCCTGTCCCGGCCGACATATTCCCCTCGAGGCGCATTGTTCGGCCGGGCCGCTGCAGTAGATACAGTCTCGCCCCGCCGGCTTCAACCACGCGGCCGCAGAATATTATCTAACTGATTGATTCTGCTTGACCTTACGTGAAGCTTACTTGGACTTGCCGCCCGGAAGCAGCTGCATCGGCGACGGGGCCGGGGCTGAGCCGGGGGCGGCCGGCGTGCCGCACTTGCCGCTCTGTCCGCCCGGCGACTGGATGAACAGGCCCTGCACCTTGCCATTGTCGGCTTCGACGCGCGAGACGCCGGTGGTCATGTCGACCAAAAGGCGGTCGCCGCGCAGCACATTCTGGCACTGGGTCAGCACCACCTGGCTGCCGCCGCCGCCAAGCATCGTGATCAGATTGGTCTTGGTGTCGAAGATCGCGGTCTCGCCGGTGACGACCTGATCCTTCTGGGTCACGACGACATTGCCCTTCGCCTCCAGCCGCTTGATCGAGGAGGCGCCGCCGGGGCCCGGGGTTGCCGTCTGCATCGGCGCGGCGCCCTTGGCGTTTGCCCCCTTGGTGCCGGCCGGGGCGGGCGCCGGCGCCTGGGTCGATTTATCCTCGTAGAACACGACCAGCGTCTTCGACGTCATGGTGGTGTCGCCCTGCACGACCTTCACATTGCCGGCGAAGGTCGCCTCCTTTTTCTTGTCGCGCATTTCGAGCGAAGCAGCCTCGATCTGGATCGGCTGGTCGCGGTTCTGCGAGAAGCCCTGCATAGCGTTGGGCACGCCGCTCATCGAGCCCTGCGCGAACGCGGCACTCGCGGAGAAAAGCGCGAGCAGGAACGCCGCAATTGCCATGCCGTGCGGAAAACGTCTCATCATCAAAATCATTTCGTGTTGGCGGATTTGCGCGGCTTCGGCGGCGGCGGCGGTGGAGCGGGCTCGGCAGGCGGGGCAGCATTGTTGTCACCAAGCTTGTCGAGATTCATCACGACATTGCCTTCGAACCGCACCAGCTCGCCGCTGTTGTAGATCCGGAGCCTGTCGGCGGTCAGCGTGCCGTCGAGCAGCTTGACGTCGACATGCTCGTCCGACGACACGTTGCCCTTGTTGATGTCGACGAAGGCCTGCGTCAGCCTCGCCTCATAGCCGGTGGACGACTGCAGGAAGATGTCCTGGCGCAAGTCGAGCAGCTGCTTCTTGTTGTCGAAGAAGCCGGTGCGCGCATCCATCGTCACCGTCGACCGATCCTGCTGCGCCACCTTGGCGCGGATCGTCTTCAGCTCGACATGGTCGGGATCGGTGACATCCTGGATCGCCGCCTTGGCCCACATTTCGTAGGGCCGTCCGTCGTTGGAGAAGCCGGCGATATGCGGCGCTTCCATCGTGATCTTGGTGCCGGACACGACGAGGTTATCCATCTCGAGCGGCAGCTTGGGGATCAGGTCGTGGAACGGATTGAAGAGTGCGATGTAGATGATCACGGCCATCGCCAGCCCGACCATCGCGGGAACCGCGACGCGCAGAATCCGCACCATGCGACTGTGCCGCGCGGCGGCGGCAAAGCGCGCCTCGAGGCCCGTGACATAGGCTGGATTCTGAACCGAATTCACCTGAGCTCCAGAGGCGCGAAACTGCCCCTATTCTAGCCGGAGCCGCCCAAATATGCAGCCCGGACCTCACCTCGCGCCCCCGCAGCGGACCACGCGTGAACAGTTTGGCCGAAACGGGGCGGAACTGCCCCGGCCGAGACGAATTCGGCGCTCATCATGAATGGGCGAAAATGTCCTCGGCCTCCCAGCCGTCGAGATCGAGCCTGGCACGGGCGGGAAGGAAATCGAAGCAGGCCTGGGCGAGATCGGTCCGTCCCTCGCGCGCGAGCATGACATTCAACTTGTCGCGCAGCGCATGCAGGTGCAGCACGTCGGAGGCCGCGTAGGCGAGCTGGGCCTCGCTGAGGCTTTGCGCGCCCCAGTCGCTCGACTGCTGCTGCTTCGACAATTCGACGTTCAGCACCTCGCGCACCAGATCCTTCAGGCCGTGGCGATCGGTGTAGGTGCGCGACAGCCGCGAGGCGATCTTGGTGCAATAGACCGGCGTCGGCATCACGCCGAACGTGTTGTAGAGCACCGCGACGTCGAACCGTGCGAAATGGAAGATCTTGGTGATCTTGGGATTGGCGAGCAGCGCCTTCAGGTTCGGCGAATCGGTGTGGCCCTTCGGAATCTGGATCACGTCGGCGGTGCCGTCGCCGCTCGACATCTGCACCACGCAGAGCCGGTCACGGTGCGGATGCAGCCCCATGGTCTCGGTGTCGATCGCCACCGAGTCGGTGTAGCGGGACAGATCGGGCAGGTCGCCGCGATGCAGGCGGATGGTCATGCTGTCAAAAACCTCGTCGAATCGCTGTCGGAATAAACTACCGTCCAATCCGCCGACAGGCGAGCATGCGGCAGTCTTCGGATCGCGCATTGGTATCGGGGCCCGTCAGGGCCGGACACGAGCAGCGGGAATCCTTAATTGTTCCGGCACAGATAGTTCAGGGTGTACCGCCATTGTGCAGCGGAGACAATGGGTTGCTGTCCCCGCCGCGCGCCCCCCCCCCACGAGGGCGCGCCATCATTGCCAGCTGACGCGGAGGCCGAAGCGGCCAGTGATGTCCTCGCGATGGAGGCTGTCCACCGAGGTCGTGTAGCCGGCGCTCGCATAGGCGCTGATCGTGCGATTGAGCTGCGCGGAGATGCCGGCACCGATCTCGACGGCGGTGCCGCGGCTTTGCACGCCGATCAGGTCCGTCGTCGCGAACGCGATGCTGCGGTCATTCGCGGCCGTGTGCCAGAGATTGGCCTCGAGATACGGACGCAGTTCGGCCGTGCCGACGACGAAGGTTGAGGGAATGCGCACGCCGAGCCGCCCGGTCAGCGTATCGGCACTGCCGAGCGCGACGCTCGAAAACATGTCGTTGAAGCTGTCGAACGACTGCCGTTGCCAGATCAGCTGCACCTGCGGCTCGATCGCGAGAAAACTGTTCAGCGGGATCGGCGCGCCGGCTTCCAGCGATGCAGCGACGCCGGTGCCCGACACCCGTGCGCCGACCTGACGATCCGACTGCGGGCTTGCGCCGTAGAAACTGCCCATCAGCACGGCGTCGACATACCAGCCCGACGGGCCGACATGGGTCCAGTAGCCGCCGATATTCTGGCTGTCGATCGAGAGCGTGCCGGTGCGGACGTCGTTCAGGCCGAGCGCGAAGCCGCTGATGTTGCCGTTGGCCCAGCCATACGCATAGAAGAAGCCGGCGCGATCATGATGCTCGGGCGCGGACTGGAAGCGCAGGATGTCGACGCCGACCTGCACGCCGGCCATGGTGCCGTCGAAGGCGGGGCTGACCGTGCCGGCCCAGCTCTGCGAGCTGTGCGAGCCATAGGCACGCGCCCACGCCGCCGGCTGTTCGCCGCCGCTGGTCAGCAAGGCCTGATCGCCCTGGCGCTGATGGAAGGTGCCGAGCGTCGCCAGCCCGAGCTTTTGAGCCACCTGCGGCAGCGCCGAATAGACCGACACCTCCTCCCGGTAGAGCTGGACCGGTGCGGCGCCCGCCGGCGGCGGCGTCAGCGACGACAGATCCTCCGCAGGCAGCCCCGGAGGCGGCGGTACCACGTTGGGCGATAAAGGCGGCGCCGGCGCGGGCGCAGCCGGCGGCGCAGGCGAGGCCGTGCCGGGCAACAATGTCGAGCGCAGATACCAGTTGTTGGCGCTGCCGGCGGAGACGCCGCCGCGGAACAAGAGATATTCGTGCGCGCCCGCCACCACGGCGTTGGAGAGACCGAATGCGCCCGCAGCCGTGGTGCCGCCGTTGACGGCCTGCACCACCATGATGCCGTCGGCGGTGGTCAATGCGCCCGTGCCGCCGGCATTGGTCACGGTCACCGCGGTCGAGCCCGACGCATTGCCGCCGGAGATGACGAGCCGATCCGACGGCGACCCATCGCCGCCGAGCACGGTGCGCAGATAAAGCCCGCCGCCATTGCCGACATAGTTGCCGGCAATGGTCAGGCTGTTCGCCGCGGTGGCGCCGCCATTGGTCAGGTTGATGACGCCGGCATTGGTGACGGTGATCTGCGGGCCGCCCGGAAACGGCGTGATCGACGGATTGGCGCCGTTGCCCGCCAGCAGGCTGGTGCCGGCCGCAATCGACACATTGCCGGTCAGCGACGTCTGCAGCGTCAGCGAGCCGCTGTTGACGAAGGTGTTGGCGAAGGTGCCGGTGCCGGCCCAGGTCCAGTCATTGCCCTCCATCGTCAACGTCTGGAATCGCGCGAACGCATTGTTGGCCGCGCCGCTGCCTTGCAGCCGCACCTGGTTGCCGCCGCCGCCGCCATCGGCAAGCCCGACGATCTGCGAGCCGGTTTGCAGGATCATCGTCACCGCACCGCCGCCGCCCGCGAGCGCCGTACCGCTGTTGCCGGCGATCAGGCCGGCATTGACGATGGTGGTGGCGCCGTTGAGCGTGCGGATCGCGGGTCCCCCCTGGCTGATGATCTTGCCGCCGGCGAGGTTCTCGATGCGGGCGGTGAACGACGATCCGGCGGTGTTGGAGAACACGCCGTCGGCATTGACGCCGCGCGCCTCGATCGTGCCGCTGTTGCGCAACACGCCCGCATTGCCCTGCATGAACACGGTGTTGTTGGCGGTGCCGCCCGCGTCCCCACCGGTCGTGAGCAGCGTGCCGGTATTGGTGATGGTCGCAAACTGGCCGGCGGAGAAGATCGCACGGGCGCCTGCGCCGGCCGTGGTGATGGTGCCGCTATTGGTGAAGGTGTTGCTGTCGCCGGTCTGCACATAAAGGCCGTGCGATTGCGGGCCCTGGGTGGTGATCGTCCCGGTATTGATCAGCGTGTTGTTGTTGTGCTGCGTGAGACCGGTGATGGCAAGGCCGCGCGAGGTGCCGTTCTGCGTCGTGATCGCACCGTTATTGATCAGCGTGTTGCCGTTGCTGCTGGCGGCGATCGCATTGCTGCCGGCGCCCGAGGTCGTGATCACGCCCGACGCGCCGTTGGTGAAGACGTTGCCGTCGCCGCTGCCGAAGATGCCGGTGCCACCGCCGCTGATGGTCAGCGTGCCGTTATTGGTGGCGGCGCTGCCGGAGACAAGCCCGATCGCGGTCGCTCCGGCGCCGGGCGTGATGCCGGCGCCCTGCAGCACGTTCACGGTGACGTTCGAGCTGCCGGCAGCGGCCTGCACGCCGGCCGGCGAGGGATTCGGCGCTGCGGTCAAGCAGGTTACCGTCTGCCCGCTCGCCGGCGCGAGACTGTCGCAGGCGGCAAACGCCGGCGATGTGGACAACAGGCAACCGCCACTTAGAGCCGTGCACGACAGGATCGCCGCGAGCCGCGAGGAAACCATGCCCTTACTCCAACGTCGGCGCGAAACCGAGCCCCCGGCCTCGCGCCATCTGCTACCCCCGCCCCGCTCTCAGCTCATCCGATCGCTCCATTCAAACTTGAAACGATTTGCAGCGACCTGTTGCGCGGTCGCCACAGACGGAACCATGAGATGCATCCGCATGATTCACATCCTTGACGTGCGTACGCTTTCAAGGTTGTGAAGTACAGCATTCACCCGTTGCGGTTATCGACCGATACAACCGGAAACAAAATCGCCATGGCGTCTCGGTTGCGCCGCTGTCCCATTTTCTCGCCAAGTTCGACGTGGGCACGCAGCCAAGTCGGGGGCCAAGTCATTGCCGTGACGCGTTCAATTTCGAGGGAACTGTTGCCCGCGCGCCCCATGAAATCGGGCCGCGCCGACCCTATCTGTTGCCAGCCCGAACCCGCCTTCCCAATGAAATGAGCCTTATGTCCGACCAGACCATCGCCGCGCCGATCGACGACCAGCAGGAGCGCGGCTTCTCGCGGTACCAATCGTTCCTGATCGCGCTGCTTGCCTTCACGCAATTCACGCTGATCCTCGACTTCATCATCATGTCGCCCCTCGGCGCCATTCTGATGCCGTCGCTGAACATCACGGCCGGGCAATTCGGCGTCGCGGTCTCGGCCTACGCGTTCGCGGCCGGGATTTCCGGCGTCCTCGCCGCCGGCTTTGCCGATCGCTTCGACCGCAAGCGGCTGCTGCTGTTCTTCTATGTCGGCTTCATGCTCGGCACCGTGCTCTGCGCGCTGGCGCAGAATTTTCACGTGCTGCTGCTCGGCCGCATCGTCACCGGCGTGTTCGGCGGGGTGATCGGCTCCGTCGTGCTTGCCATCGTCACCGACCTGTTCCCGCTGCAACAGCGCGGCCGCGCCATGGGCATCCTGCAGACGGCGTTCGCCGCGAGCCAGGTGCTCGGCGTCCCGGCCGGCCTGTTCCTGGCCAATCACTTTAACTGGCACATCTGCTTCGTGGCCATTGTCGGCCTGTCGATTGCGGCGATCGCGGCGATTGCGATCGCGATGCAGCCGGTCGATGCCCATCTCAAATTGCAGCACGACAGCAATCCGTTCCGCCATCTGATCGCGACCGTGGGCCAGCCGCGCTACACGCTGGCTTTCCTGGTGACCACGCTGCTCGCGACCGGCGGCTTCATGCTGATGCCGTTCGGCAGCGCCTTCACCGTGCACAATCTCGGCATCGACATCGTCCACCTGCCGACGATCTATCTCGTCTCGGGCCTGTTCAGCATCATCATCGGGCCGCTGGTCGGCCGCGCCAGCGATGCGTTCGGCAAATATCCGACCTTCGTGTTCGGCTGCGTGGTGTCCGTCATCATGGTGCTGATCTACACCAACCTCGGCCACGTCTCGCTGCTGACCGCGATCCTGGTCAATGTGCTGATGTTCATCGGCATCTTCTCGCGCATGATCCCGTCCCAGGCGCTGATGTCGGCGATTCCCGACGCCAGCCAGCGCGGATCGTTCAGCGCGATCTCGGCCTCGGTGCAGCAGCTGTCGGGCGGGCTGGGCTCGGTCTTTGCGGCGGCAATCATCGCGGAAAATCCCGACGGTTCGCTGCTGCATTTCGACCGGCTAGGCTACATCGTCGTCGCAACGACCATCATTTCGATGATCGCGATGTATTTCGTGCAGCGGCCGATCGCGCGACGCGCGGGCCGGCGGATCGTGTGACGGCAGGGGCCGCTCGTTCCGGCTACGCGGGCTTCGGCAGCTACATTTGAAGCAAGGAAACGAGAGGAATTGCGCAGAATGCTTTGTCAAGCAAGGCCTTGCGAAGGCGCTGCGCAACACCGCGGAGCTTCGGGTGGTGTTCCACCAGCCGCTTGGTGCGGTCCACCGCGGACATCACTCCGGCGGCCTGTCGGCCGAGCCTGGTGAGCGGAATGAAACTGTCGAACAATGGCTCGTCGTCCTTGCAGAACAGCCGCTTGTACTCATGCGAGCCGAGGCCGAAGTCGAAGGCGCGATAGTGCCGGCCGGCAAAATGACGGATGATTTCCTGCATCAGGAGCAGGCCGGGACTGATTTCGCGTTGTCTGACAAAGTATAGGTGTTGAACATCGTCGAGAAGCGGTGGCCATCGGCAGCCAAGGCGAAGATCGCGATCACTTCCTCGTCGCATTCGAGCGCATGGATTTCGATGACACGGCCGCCGTGGGACAGCCTTGTCGTGCAGGCGGCGCGGATGAAGTTCTCCACCGCGCCTTCGGCGAACACATTGGACACCTTCCGCTCGGCCAACCGCTCCGACTTCACGCGGAAAAACCAGTCGAGCAGACGGGCAATGTCGGCATCAGTGGAGGCAACGTGATAGCGGTAGCCGGTCAGCTCCAGCAGTTTGCGCTGCTTGAGCTTCATGCGGCGGGAGGCATTGCCGATCAGGTTCGCGGCCGTTGCGCCCGGCTCGATTGTGCGCATCGGGCAGTTCAAGACCAGGGGCTCATGAGGCAGCAGCGCCAGCGGGTTTTGCACGCCGCGCCACTGCGCCGGCTGCTGGCGCAACGCCAGCACGTCGACTTTGTCACGCTTGGCGAGCATCGCCATGAATGCGTGGAGATCGGCCTTCGTGGCACCCAAGGCGAACCCACGCTCCCACAGGCCCATATTGAAGGTTGCGTGCTCGCCGCCCATGAAGCTCGCGCGGCGGACGCCGAGAACCGTTTGCAGAGCAAGCGGGAGCAAGCCCCGTGGTTGGCCATCGCCGTCACGCGCGATGACGATGAAAGGCGACAGTCCCGCGCGCTCACCGACCTCACGCTGCCAGGGGGCGAGGAAGTCGAACCGCTGAAAGGGCGTGATGGAATGACTCGAGTTCTCAAGACTCCGCCAGATCATCTCGGCGGCGTCGAGATCATGGACGACGTCGACGGCGGCGATGCGCGCTGATTGAGCTCGCGCCGTCCGGCTTTCGATCGCGATCATCGCCAAGCTCTGTCGTGGTGCATAGTCGGAGCGCGGCTGGGGCCGTCCAGTCGGCGCCCGATCTGAGCGTAATTCGATGCCGGGACAAAATTGGCAAAATGCCGCAGGACGAGAGAACTGGGATTACCTCCATCGTTTATTCGTTGGTCATGAAGCTGTCGCTTCGCGCGACGCGCGGGCCGACGGATCGTGTGACGGCAGGGGCTGCGGCGGCGATCGCCGGCGTTCTCAAATTCCCAGCATCGGCCGACGTGTTCAGCCAATCGCAAACATGTCGGCACGCTCAATGATCAGATCGCGGAATAGTCTTGCGCGGCGCGACATCCAATGCGGGTCAGGATAGACGAGATGCATCGGTAGCGATGGTACCGCATAATCCGGCAGCAGATGAACAAGCCGGCCTGCGGCGATGTGTTCGACGGCGCACCAGCTTGGTAGCACCGCGACGCCGAGCCCCTCAACCGTCGCGAGCGTCATCACGTCGGCGTCGTCGCAGGTCATGGACGGCGCGATCTCGACCACATGGCGGCCGGTCTCGGCTTCGAACGTCCACTGATTCCGCGGCGACAAGCGTGAATACGTTACGCTCGGCATGCGGCGCAGATGGTCGGGGAGGAGCGGGGCTTGATGCCGTGCGAGCAGTGAAGGGGCCGCCACCAGGAGGCGCTTGATGGTGCCGACGCGCCGCGCCACCAGCGAGCTGGAGTTCAGCATTCCGATCCGAATTGCCAGCTCCGTCCCGGTCTCCACCAGGTCTACGAACTGCTCGGTGAAGCTCGCATCGAGCCGCACGTCGGGATAGCGGCGAAGATACTCTGCGAAAATGCCGCGGAAAAAGTAGCGACCGAACGAGGTCGGCACAGTGATTCGCAAGGTCCCCGACGGACTGCGAACCCGGCTCTGCGCCGGCGTGCTGGCACTTTCCAACAGCGCGACGATATCCTTGGCGAGCTTGAGCACGCGATCGGCCTCCGGCGTCGGACGAACCTTGCGCGTAGTGCGGACGAACAGCCGGCAGCCGAACTCCGCCTCCAACAACGCCACGCGCTTGCTGATGGCCGGCTGTCCGAGGCCCAGATCGCTCGCGGCCTGGCTGAAGCTGCCGGCCTCCATCACGCGAATGAAGGTTTGCAGCGCATCGATTCGATCCATGCATTCCTCCCAGGAATTTGTAATATTCTTATCATTCCCTACATGGACACAGTCGATCCGGTCTAGCCTCTCGGTAACCAGGGAGGATCAACAATGAACAAATCGATCGGGATCGTCGGCGCCGGAATCGGGGGCCTGCATCTGGCTCTTTATCTCCAACAGCATGGGATCCAGGCGACGGTGCTGACCGACCGCACTCCGGAGCAGTACGCCTCGGCGCGGCTGATGAACACGGTCGCCCATCACAGCGTCACCATCGCGCGTGAGAACGAACTAGGCGTGAACCATTGGGATGACGCCGCCACGATCTACCACCACCACGACCATTTCTTTAATTTCCCAGGCAACGGGCTGCTGTTTCGCGGCGCGTTCAAGAAGCCGAGCCGGGCAGTGGATTACCGCATGTACCTGCCCGCGCTGATGAGGGATTTCGAGCATCGCGGCGGCAGCATCGAATATGCCAGCATCCAGGACGACGACATCCCGGCTCTGGTTTCACGCTTTGACCTTCTCGTCGTGTCGACCGGCAAAGGTGCGCTCGGGCGAATGTTCGCCCATCGGCCGGAGTTGTCCCCCTACAGCCAGCCACAGCGCCTGCTCTGCGTGGGCCTCTATGACGGCGTCGATCACGGCAGCCCGGACGGTGACGACCCGCGCGGTGTCACGCTCTCGGTGTCGCCCAGACATGGCGAGATGATCGTCATTCCGACGCTGTCATTCAGCGGCATGAAGACGGCGCTCCTGATGGAGAACATTCCCGGCGGCGACATGGCCGATCTGGTCTCGCTGAGCTACGACGCGGACCCTGCAGCCTTCCGCCAGACAATTCTCGACAAGCTGGAAAAGCATCATCCACACACCTACAACCGGATCGACACCCATCGCTTCGGGCTTGCCCAGCCGCTCGACCTGCTGCAAGGCGCGGTGGTGCCGACCGTGCGGCAATCGTCGGTCGCCTTCGATGGTGAGAAATTCGCCGTCGCGCTGGGCGACGTACATTCAGTGGTCGACCCGCTGATGGGCCAAGGCGCCAACATCGCCTCCTACGCCGCCTTCGAACTCGGCAAGGCGATCGTGGAAACGGTGGCCTTCGACGCACGCTTCGTTGAGGAGGTGGATCGCGCCCGCGAAAATCGCGTGTTCGCGGCTGCGCGCTGGACGAATCTGATGCTGCGGCCGCCGTCCGAGGCGATGGGTCGGCTGATCCTCACCATGGCGCAGGACCGAGAACTCTGCGACGAGTTCACCGATAATTTCAACTACCCGGAGCGTCAGTGGGATCGTGTCGCGACCGACAAGCGCATCCACGCTTGGATCGACAGGCGCGCGCCGCTCGCTGCCTGACGCAACAATGATCGCGAGCCGGCCGTACGGTCCACTTGCACCAGGCCGCGACTGCGTGCCGACAAACCATCTCTCGAACCACACGCCGAAAGGCGCGACCTCTTGCCGTTTCGCCATGGAGCGCGATCGATGAACCCGCATCCCGATCCGGCGAGCTTCCGGGCGGCCGCTGCGCGATTCCCCACAGGCGTGACAGTCGTGGCGAGCATCGACCGCAACGGCACTCCGGTCGGCATGACGGCCAACAGCTTCACGACCGTCTCCACCAAACCGCCGACCGTGCTGGTCTCGGTGATGCGAGGGCGGACCTGGCAGGCGATCATGGATTCGAAGCGTTACGCCGTGAATGTCCTTCACGCGGAAGATCTCACACTCTGCGCGCACTTCTCCGGCAGGCCGCAGGCCGAAAGCTCGCCATCGCTGGTCAACCGGGAAGAGTTTCCCGTCCTGTCGCAAGCGATCGCCCAGTTCGCTTGCGACGTGGTCCGGTCAATTGACGTCGCCGACCACACGCTGTTCATTGGCGAGGTCCGCTGGTGCCGGCAGCGAGACGGTTCCCCGCTCGCCTTCTATTCCAGCCGATTCTGCAACGGGCTCGGCATGACGATCGAGCCCGCGGAGGCAGTCGCCTATCCCGCCGACGGATGGGCGATCTAAGGCGAACCGCGAAGCCTTCGCGCGACGCCCCCTGGAGAACCCGAAATTTGCGGCGCACTGGAGCGGTGGCGCCACGGGGGAACGATCGCAAGCGCCAGCTGAGCAGGATGCCTGCCAAGCTCGTCAAGCCCGTCCTGAGATGGTGGAATGAAGATCGGGGACAGAGTCGAAGTCGTGGCGATTCCAGATGCGCTACCGGAATACACGGGAACGCGGACATTCTTCACGAGGTGTCTCGGCCGCCATTTTCCGACCGTCGATCTCAAGGGAGAACTGGTCGAACTCGAAGTCGGCGAGGTGGTCGACTAGTCCAGCTACATGTACTCGATTTGGATCGAACGAGATTACGTCCGTCGCGTCTAACGACGAGAAATGAGGGCCAACGGTAGAATCGCTGTCTCGCCTCTACCCTCGCTGGGTGACGGCTTGCCCGCACCCACCCCCCGGATACTGAGCGATTTCAATCGCTTAAAAAGGGGGTGGTGCCCAGGAAAGGACTCGAACCTTCACGGCCGTTAAGCCACTGGCACCTGAAGCCAGCGCGTCTACCAATTCCGCCACCTGGGCATGTGGAGCGGCTTAGTAAGGATCGGTTGCGCGCTTGTCAAATTCGCGATTGGAAATTCAAATACCCTGTACAGGATAAGGCCGATGGCGTATCGCCAGACGGTTAACCTACGTCAATCGCTCTCGAATCCCACAGGAATCACCCCATGGCATCGAACCTGGACACGCTGGTCACGGTCTTCGGCGGATCGGGTTTTCTGGGGCGGAACGTGGTCCGGGCGCTCTGCAAGCGCGATTACCGCGTCCGAGTCGCGGTGCGGCGGCCTGAACTGGCCGGCCACCTGCAGCCGCTCGGCCGGGTCGGGCAGATCCATGCCGTCCAGGCCAATGTGCGCTACCCGGCCTCGGTCGAGGCGGCGATGCGTGATTCGCACATCGCCATCAACCTGGTCGGCATCCTGGCCGAGGGCGGTGGGCAGAGCTTCGATGCCGTGCAGGTGAAGGGCGCCGAGACCATCGCCAAGGCGGCGGCCGCGGCCGGCGGGCGGATGGTCCATGTCTCGGCGATCGGGGCCGACGCGGATTCGCCCTCGAGCTATTTCCGCGCCAAGGCGGGCGGCGAGGCAGCGGTGCTGGCGGCCTTGCCGTCGGCCACCATCATGCGGCCGTCGCTGCTGTTCGGGCCCGAGGATCAGTTCACCAACCGCTTTGCGGCGCTGGCACGGATGTCACCGGTGCTGCCGCTGGTCGGCGGCGGGGTCAACACGGTGCAGCCGGCCTATGTCGGCGACGTCGCGGACGCCGTGGTCCATGCCGTGGACGGCGAGGCGAAGCAGGGCGCAGCTTACGAGCTCGGCGGGCCGGAAGTGCTGACCATGCGCGAGGTGATGCAGATCATCCTCAAGATCACCCAGCGCGATCGCATGCTGGCGCCGCTACCGTTCGGCCTCGCCAAGTTCCAGTCGTACTTCCTGCAGTTCGCGCCGGGGCCGTTCACGCTGACGCCGGACCAGGTCGAGATGCTGCGTTCGGACAATGTGGTGTCCGACGCCGCCAAGGCCGCCGGCCTGACCTTCGCAGGCCTCGGCATCTCGCCGGATTCGATGGAAGCGATCGCCCCGCAATATCTCTGGCGCTTCCGCGCGACGGGTCAGTTCCAGAAGAAGAGCGCGTAGGCAGCTCTCTCCACCTGTCGTCCCGGCCAAGCCAACGGGTCGCGCGAACGCGCGCCCGATGACAGGCTCCGCGCGAGCCGGCACGGCACCACTACGCTTTTCCCACGCTACCAAGCCCTTCCCCGTCATCCCCGCGCAAAGGCTTTGCCTTTGTCGCTGGAGGTGCGAGCCTCGAAGGATGAACGGCCGGGATCGGGGCCGTCGCCCTTCGAGACGGCCGCTTTGCGGCCTCCTCAGGGTGGCGGTGATGGGATGGTGTCCGTCGCGCCTTACCGTCCCATCGCCAGCGCGATCAGGCCGAGCGTGCCGACGATCACGCGCCACCAGGCGAAGAAGGTGAAGCCGCGGCGGGTGACGAAATTGAGGAAGGCCCGCACCACGATCATCGCCGTGATGAACGACACCACGAAGCCGACCGCGATGACGCTGAGATTGTCGGAGGTGAAGTCGGCCCGGTTCTTGTAGAAATCATAGGCGAACGCGCCGACCATGGTCGGGATCGCGAGGAAGAACGAGAACTCCGCCGCCGAGCGCTTGTCGGCGCCGAGCAGCATCGCCGCCACGATGCTGGCGCCCGAGCGCGACACGCCGGGAATCATCGCCAGGCACTGCGCGACGCCGATCCAGAAATACATCAGCAGCGGGAAGCGGGTCGCATCGTCCTCGTACACTTTGAGATCGAGCTGATCGACCCACAGCAGCACGGCGCCGCCGACGATCAGCGTGAAGCAGACCACCCACGGATTGAACAGGAACTCCTTGATGTATTTGCCGGCGATCAGGCCGATCACGACCGCGGGCAGGAACGCCACCAGCACGCCGATCACGAAGCGGCGGTCGTCGGGATTGGTGAACATTCCGAGCGCCACGCGCCACAATTTGACGAAGTAGAGCGCAAGGATCGCGAGGATCGCTCCGAGCTGGATCAGGATCGCAAAGCTCTTCCAGAAATTGCCTTCGCCCAGATTGAAGAAGCGCTCCGCAAGCAGCAGGTGGCCTGTCGAGGAGACCGGCAGGAACTCCGTGACGCCCTCGATGATGCCGAGAATCACCGCCCGCAGCATATCCGTCATCATGTTGTGGCCTGCCCTGTGTGGAAAACGGGATTCTTCTCGCTTATTCGCACATTGGCCGCAATCGCAAAAAATCGTCAAACAATGGGTTACCCGGCCGATTTGCTGAGCTATAGCGTTTTTGTGACCCGCACCATCTGCGGGGATGGCTACCGGTTTGCGTGCTGACGCGACATAGAGACGACCGGAACTAGTCTGGCCAAAGCACAGGTCCAGACCGCACAGGTTGATGATTTCTTAAGCGCCGCGAAACTACCAAGGGCTTCATGTACACGCTGTATCACCATCCGTTCTGTCCGCATTCGCGCTTCATTCGGCTCGTGCTCGGCGAGTATGGGCTCGATTTGCGCCTTGTGGAGGAACGGGTGTGGGAACGGCGCGAGGCGTTCCTGGCGCTCAATCCGGCGGCCACCACGCCGGTGCTGATCGCCGAGAGCTTTCCGCCGATTCCGGGTGCGCCTGTGATCGCCGAATATGTCGACGAGACGCACGGCCTCGATGCCGGCGATCGGCGGCTGTTGCCGACGTCGACGGCCGAGCGCGTCGAGGTGCGCCGGCTGATGGCGTGGTTCAACGAGAAATTCTTCGAGGAAGCCTCCAACCCGCTGGTGACCGAGCGGATCTACAAGCGGTTCATGAGCGAGGATAATGGCGGCGGCCCGCCGGCGCCCGACATCATGCGCGCCGCCAAGGTCAATGTGCGCTATCATCTGAGCTATATCGGCTGGCTGGCGAAGACGCGGAACTATCTCGCCGGCGACCGCCTGACCTACGCGGATCTCGCCGCCGCGGCGCATCTCTCGGCGATCGACTATCTAGGCGACGTGCCATGGAGCGAGGACGACGCGGCAAAGTCGTGGTACGCGCGGGTGAAGTCCCGCCCGTCGTTCCGCCCGCTGCTCAGCGAATGGCTGGCGGGGGTGCCGGCGTCGCGCACCTATGTGGACCTCGACTTCTGAACCCGGCGGTCAGGCTCTCCCCTTCCGATCTCAAGGCAGCGCTTCAGCGCGAGGCGCATGCGCTCGGCTTCGACGCCGTCGGCTTCACCGCGCCTGATGCGACCAGCGAGGCCGGAAAATATTTCCTCGAATTCCTCGGCTCCGGCGGCCATGGCGACATGGACTGGCTCGCGGCCAATCCGGAGCGGCGCACCGATCCGCGCGTGCTGTGGGGCGGCGTGCGCTCGATCATCATGCTCGGCGTCAATTACGGGCCCGACGACAACCCGCTCGACATCCTCGCGCGACGGTCGCATGGCGCGATCTCGGTCTATGCGCAGGGCGACGACTATCACGACGTGATCAAGAAGCGGCTGAAGGTCCTGGCGCGCTGGCTCGCCACGATCACCGGCGATGAGGTGAAGGTGTTCGTCGACACCGCCGCAGTGATGGAGAAGCCGCTCGCCCAGGCCGCCGGCATCGGCTGGCAGGGCAAGCACACCAACCTCGTGTCGCGCGAATTCGGCTCGTGGCTGTTTCTCGGCGCGATCTATTCGGCTACCGAGCTGCCGCGCGATGTTGCCGAGGCCGATCATTGCGGCAGCTGCCGCGCCTGCCAGGACATCTGTCCGACCGCGGCGTTCCCCGCGCCCTACAAGCTCGATGCGCGGCGCTGCATCTCGTATCTGACGATCGAGAACAAGGGTCCGATCCCGCACGAATTCCGCAAGAGCATCGGCAACCGCATCTATGGCTGCGACGATTGTCTCGCGGTGTGTCCGTGGAACAAGTTCGCGCAAGCGGGGCGCGAGCAGAAGCTCGCCGCGCGCGATACGTTGCGGGCGCCCGCGCTCGCCTATCTCGCACGGCTCGATGATGCGGCTTTTCGCGCGCTGTTCACGAAGTCGCCGGTCAAGCGCATCGGCCGCGACCGCTTCATCCGCAATGTGCTGATCGCGATCGGCAACTCCGGTGACGCAAGCCTTGTCGGCGAAGCGCAGCGTTTGCTCGACGATGCGAGCCCGCTCGTGCGCGGCGCCGCGGTGTGGGCGCTGTCGCAGCTGATTGCCCGCGACGCGTTCGCGGCGCTGGCATCGCGCGCCGGCGGCGAGCCCGACGTCACCGTACAGCAGGAGTGGCGCGCGGCCACCGCCTCTTGATTTCATCGCGCCATTCCCGTCATGGTCGCACGCCATGACAAACCAGCCCTTCTTCACCAGGCACGGCGACGGCTTCATGCCGACGGCCGTTGCGAACGGACCGTGGAGTCCGGAATCCCTGCACGGCCGCGTCGTGATCGGCCTGCTCGCCTTCGTCATCGAGGAGCGCCACGGCTCCGACGAATTCGTCCCGGCGCGGCTGACGGTCGACATGTTCCGGCTGCCCAGCATCACGACGCCGATCGAGGTGACGACCAAGCTCGTGCGCGACGGCATGCGCATCAAGATGATCGAGGCCGAGTTTGTCTCTGGCGGCACCAGCATGGCGCGCGCCTCCTGCCAATTGTTGCGCCGGACGGAAAATGCCCCCGGCAATGTGTGGTCGCCGCCGAACTGGAACGTGCCGGCGCCATCAGACATTCCGAAGCCGACCGATCCGAGGCTCGGCATGAACGGCAAATGGGAGACGCGGCCGATCGTCGGCCATATGGGCTCGCTCGGCGAGCGCCGGCTCTGGATGAGCGAGGTGCGCGAGCTCGTCGCGGGCGTGAAGATGACGCCGTTCGTCCATGTCGCGACCGGCGCGGATTTCGCCAGCCCCTTCGCGAATGCCGGCGACCAGGGGCTCGGCTACATCAACAGCGACGTCACGATCTATCTGCATCGCTTGCCGGTGACCAACTGGATCGGCTTCGAGGTCGTCAACCATCACGCCACGGACGGCATCGCGATCGGCGAATGCTGGCTCTATGACGAGAAGGGTCCGATCGGCACCTCCACGGTGGCCGCGCTCGCCCAGCGCAAGCCGATGACCAATCCGCCGCCGCCATGATTGTCATTCCCCGGTGCGCAATTGCGCACCTGAGGGCGATGCGCAGCATCGAACCCGGAATCCATCGGGCCGTAAAGACCAACGGAGAAATGGATTCCGGGTTCGCGCTTCGCGCGCCCCGGAATGACGACGGGGGGATTGAGGCTTAGACTAAGCCAGATGCCGCTGCATCTCCGGCCGCGCTTTCAGCTCCGCGCCCTGCTTGCCGACGATCTTGGCGATCCGCTTCGGCGCGAAGTTCAAATCGACGAAGGCCGGCGCGGTGTTGGCGACCTCGTGGTACTCCGTGATCTTGCCGTCGCGCAGCCGCATGATCGCGACGCCCTCGAACATCCCACGCGCGCCCTTGGCTTCCGGCAAGGTCGAGCGGTAGCTGAACGTGTAGCGCGCGTAGAGCGTCGTGCCATCGCTCACGGGATCATGCATCACCCAGCGGAAATCGGTCGCGGTCCGGTAGAACCAGTCGTCGATCATCTCGCCGATTTTGCCGTGGCCCTTGAAGGCACCGTAGAACACATCGTGATAGACGCCGTCCTCGGTGAAAAGGCTAGCGAAGGCCTTGCCGTTGCGCTGCTCGACCGCGTCGCAGAACGCGCGCAGCATTGTTGTCGTGTCCATTGGTATCCTCTCCCGGCTCCTCGCTTCTTCTTCCCTCTCCCCTTGTGGGAGAGGGTGGATCGAATGAGCGAGAGCTCATTCGAGACGGGTGAGGGGTCTGTGTCCGCGGAGAGAACCCCTCATCCGGCGCGGACATCGTCCGCGCCACCTTCTCCCACAAGGGGAGAAGGAAAAAAGCTTAGCCGATCTCCGCCACCGCGACGATGATGCGGGCGATGTCCTGCGGACGCGACAAGCGGTGGTCGCCGTCCTGGATCATGGTGAGCACGACATCTTCAGCCGGCAGGCGGTGCACCAGCGCGAAGGCGTGCTTCCACGGCACGTCGGGATCCTGCGCGCCCTGCAGGATGCGCACCGGGCAGCCGACGTCGATCTTGCTTCCGAGCAGCAAATGTTTGCGGCCCTCCTCGATCAGATTGCGTGTGATCGGATAGGGCGTGCCGTCGCCATAGTCGGACGGACGCAGCCACATGCCCTTGGCCTCGATCTCGGCGCGGACCTCCGGCGAGAAGGCCTTCCACATCAGCTCCTCGGTGAAGTCAGGCGCCGGCGCGATCAGCACGAGGCCGGCGAGCTGTGCTTTCCCGTTCCCGCGCCTGGCAATCTCGCGTGCGAGCAGCAGCGCCATCCAGCCGCCCATCGAAGACCCGATCACGACCTGCAGCCCGCTGCAGAACTGCGAGAACACCGCTACGCTCTCCTCGAGCCAGCGGCCGATGGTGCCGTCGGCGAAATCGCCGCCGGATTCGCCGTGGCCGGAATAGTCGAACCTGACGCAGCCGCGGCCGTGCTCGGCCGCCCACGTATCGAGCGCCAGCGCCTTGGTGCCGGCCATGTCGGACTTGAAGCCGCCGAGCCAGAACAGCCCGGGATTGCTGCCGGCACGGGCCCGCACCGCGATCCGGCGCGCCTCGCTGCCCTCGCCGACCTCGATGAAGGCAGGTTCCTGTTCCGATGCGGCGGTTTGGCTCATGGTTCGGTCACTCGCGTGTCAGACATCTGCTTTTCAATTGTCGCGCGGCACCGGTCAACGGCTGCGACCCCTGCCTTGCGGAGCAGACGAGCCCGCTATATGTGCCGGGCGTGGCCAAAATGCCTCGCAATTGGCGGTTTTGCCGCTTAAAGAAGCGAGTTCGCTTGCCCGTTGCGGCATCTTGCTTCAAAATATCCGCCTTCCCTTTCACAACTTTGGAGAGTTACCCATTCGCCGTCCCAATAGAGCCCCGCCCACAGTCGCCAAAGAAGGGCCGCGCACCAATGACGAGATTCGCAACGCACAGATCCAGCTGATCGATGCGGAGGGTGTCAATCAGGGCACCGTCGAAACCATGGTGGCCATCAAGATGGCCATGGAAGCCGGCATGGATCTCGTCGAGATTTCGCCGAATACCAGCCCTCCCGTCTGCAAGATCATGGACTACGGGAAGTACAAGTATTCCGCGCAGAAGAAGGCTGCCGAAGCTCGCAAGAAGCAGAAGGTCGTCGAGATCAAGGAGATCAAGCTCCGCCCGATGATCGACGATCACGACTATGACGTGAAGATGCGCGCGATGCAGCGCTTCTTCGAGGAAGGCGACAAGGTCAAGATCACCTTGCGCTACCGCGGTCGTGAGATGGCGCACCAGGAGATCGGCACCAAGCTGCTGGACAAGGTGAAGGCCGACGTCGCCGAATTCGCCAAGGTCGAGCAGGACGCGAAGTTCGAGGGCCGCCAGGTCGTGATGGTTCTGGCGCCACGCTAGTTCGAATTTGTCGCTTTGTTGAAATGAAATGGCCCGTCAGGCGATCTGGCGGGCTGTTTCGTTTCCGTAGCCCGGATGGAGCGCAGCACATCCGGGGGGCCGGTGCGTCCGCGGCGCGACCTGCCCCGGATTGCGCTGCGCTCCATCCGGGCTACCCGGTTCCGGCCCCGATTCCCCGCCTGAAACGTTGCAAAACCGCCGATCCTCTGTCATAAGCCGGGCCTTCGCCGCCCGGCTGATCAAGGGCTGCCGTGGCGACGTCTGGTGCAGGTTCTTTCAATTCGGAAAAAACCTTAGCACTTTCAACGCTCTAACGAGCATTTTAGCCGGCCGGACGCCTCTCGGGGCGATTTTCGTGCTGTGCGACAGGAGAGCCAAATGCCCAAGTTGAAGACCAAGTCGGGCGCTAAAAAGCGCTTCAAGGTGACCGCCACTGGCAAAGTCATGCACGCCCAGCGCGGCAAGCGCCACGGCATGATCAAGCGGACGAAGAAGCAAATCCGTCAGCTCCGCGGCACCCGCGTGCTGTTCAAGACCGACGGCGACAACGTCAAGAAGTACTTCTTGCCGAACGCCTGATCGCACCGATCGCTTGAACCCTCGCCGCGACTGCGCGGCGCCCCGTCACCTCTTCCAGATCAAGGATTTCCGTCATGTCTCGCGTCAAACGCGGTGTGACCGCTCACGCCAAGCACAAGAAAGTCTACAAGGCCGCCAAGGGCTATTACGGCCGCCGCAAGAACACCATCCGCGTCGCCAAGCAGGCCGTCGAAAAGGCCGGCCAGTACGCCTTCCGCGACCGCAAGCGCAAGAAGCGCACCTTCCGCGCGCTCTGGATCCAGCGCATCAACGCCGCGGTCCGTCCGTTCGGCATGACCTACAGCGTGTTTATCAACGGCCTCTCCAAGTCGGGCGTCGTCGTCGACCGCAAGGTGCTGTCGGATCTCGCGATCCACGAGCCGGTTGCGTTCCAGGCGATCGCCGAGAAGGCCAAGGCCGCGCTGGCCGCCTGATCCTGGCGGGGCGGCCCTAACGCGATTTGGGGCCCGCCTTCAGCGCCTTCTGCGAATAGCGCTGGGCGACGATCGCCCGGCAGAACGCCGTGAACGAGCGGTACATGGTGCCGCTTTCGTGGTCGTATTTGTGGTCGCAGCGCTTGAGCTGGCCGGCATAGGCCTTCTTCTGCGACGCTCCGAGGCCGGACAGGAAGTCCCCCTCGCACCTCTTCTCGACCACGGCGCCGAACTGGACGTCTCCGCTGGCGCCGTATTCGCACGCCTCGAAGATCTTCATCGCGCGGTTGCAGCTCGGCGCCTTCTGAAGCTCCGCGATGATGTCGTCCATCTGGGTCGATTTGGCGGGACATTCCTCGGTCGCGGCATGCGCCGTGGTGAGCATCAACAGCACCGCCGGCACGGCCAGGCAAGATCGCAGCAACATCGCGTGGGCCTCCTTGAACTCCCCTTGGGTAGCCCGGCCTCCGCGCGGGGTTCAATGCTGCCGGCCACCGGCTCGAAATGACCGGCTTTTCGCTTGACGTTACCGCCTTCGGGCGGCGACAACCCAGCCGAATTTTGGCGCATGGTACCGGTTCGGGTAGCGGTTCTTCCCACCGGATCATGCTCCGCTCAAGCGCAGGAATTGACCGTGTCCGACCTCGCAACGCTCGAACAATTCATCCTCGACCAGATCGCCTCAGCCGCTGACGAGGCCGCCCTCGAGGCGGTCCGCGTCTCGGCGCTCGGCAAGAAGGGCTCGATCTCGGCCTTGCTCGCCACCCTCGGCAAGATGTCGCCGGAGGAGCGCAAGACCGAAGGCGCGAAGATCAACCTCGCCAAGGATGCGGTGACGCAGGCGCTCGCGGCCAGGCGCGACGTGCTGAAAGCGGCCGCGCTCGATGCGCGCCTCGCCGCCGAGACCATCGACGTCACGCTGCCGCTGCGCGAGGCGCCGGCGGAGACCGGCCGCATCCATCCGTTGAGCCAGGTCTGGGACGAACTCACCACGATCTTCGCCGACATGGGCTTTGCGGTCGCCGAAGGTCCCGACATCGAGACCGACGACTACAACTTCACCAAGCTGAACTTCCCCGAAGGCCATCCGGCGCGCGAGATGCACGACACCTTCTTCTTCAACCCGAAGGAGGACGGCTCGCGCATGCTGCTGCGGACCCACACTTCGCCGGTGCAGGTGCGCACCATGCTGACCAAGCAGCCGCCGATCCGCGTGATCTGCCCGGGCCGCACCTATCGCATCGATTCGGATGCGACGCACACACCGCAATTCCACCAGGTCGAGGGCCTGGTGATCGACAAGGGCTCGCATCTCGGCCACCTCAAATGGATCCTGCACGAGTTCTGCAAGGCGTTCTTCGAGGTCGACCACATCAACATGCGGTTCCGGCCGTCGTTCTTCCCGTTCACCGAGCCGTCGCTCGAGGTCGACATCCAGTGCCGCCGCGATAAGGGCGAGATCCGCTTCGGCGAGGGCGAGGACTGGCTGGAGATTCTCGGCTGCGGCATGGTGCACCCCAACGTGCTGCGCGCCTGCGGCCTCGATCCCGACGTCTACCAGGGTTTTGCCTGGGGCATGGGCATCGACCGCATCGCGATGCTGAAATACGGCATCGCCGACCTGCGCCAATTGTTCGACAGCGACGTGCGCTGGCTCAGCCACTACGGCTTCAAGCCGCTCGACATCCCGTCGATCGCGGGAGGGCTGAGTACGTGAGTCAGGTTCTCCTTGACCTACGTCGCGCTCTCTCCGACAGCGCAACGTCCTTCCGAGCAAGTGGCTTGCGCCTCTCCCCAATCCTCCCCCGCAAAGGGGGAGGGAGCCCTGCCGCCGTCGCAAGCACGCTAGTCAACACCAACAAGAACCGAGGCATGCAGCCGTGAAGTTCACCCTCTCCTGGCTGAAGGAACATCTCGAGACCGACGAGCCGCTCGACAAGCTCGCTGACAAGCTCACCATGATCGGGCTCGAGGTCGAGAACATCGAGGACAAGGCGAAGGCGCTGGCGCCGTTCACCATCGCGCGTGTGATCTCGGCCGAGCAGCATCCGAATGCCGACCGGCTGCGTGTCTGCATGGTCGACACCGGCGACGGCGGCGCGCCGGTGCAGGTGGTCTGCGGCGCGCCGAATGCGCGTGCCGGGCTGATCAGCGTGTTCTCGCCGCCCGGCACCTACATCCCCGGCAAGAACATCACGCTCGGCGTCGGCACTATCAGAGGCGTCGAGAGCCGCGGCATGCTGTGCTCGGCGGCGGAATTGCAGATCTCCGAGGATCACGACGGCATCATGGAGCTGCCGGCGGACGCGCCGCTCGGCAAGGGCTATGCCGACTGGGCCGGGCTCGGCGATCCCACCATCGAGATCAATTTGACGCCGAACCGGCAGGACTGCACCGGCGTGCACGGCATCGCGCGCGATCTGTCCGCCGCCGACATGGGCAAGTTCAAAGACCCCGGCATCAGGCCGATCAAGGGCGAATTCCCCTGCCCGGTCGAGGTGAAGGTGGAAGACGCCACGCTGTGTCCGGGCTTCGCGCTGCGGCTGGTGCGCGGCGTGAAGAACGGCCCGTCGCCGGAATGGCTGCAGAAGCGGCTGACCTCGATCGGCCTGCGCCCGATCAACGCGCTGGTCGACATCACCAACTTCATGACCTACGACCGCGCCCGCCCGCTGCACGTGTTCGACGCCAAGAAGGTGCAGGGCAACCTCACCGTCCGCCGCGCCAAGGACGGCGAGACGCTGCTCGCGCTCGACGGCCGCACCTATACGCTCGACAGCAACATCTGCGTCATCGCCGACGAGCACGGCGTCGAATCGCTCGCCGGCATCATGGGCGGCGAGGCCTCGGGCTGCGACGACAACACCACCGACGTGCTGATCGAATCGGCGCTCTGGAACGAGATCAACATCGCGCAGACCGGCCGCAAGCTCGGCATCAATTCGGACGCGCGCTATCGCTTCGAGCGCGGCGTCGATCCGGCCTTCATGGTGCCCGGGCTCGAGCTCGCGACCAAGCTGGTGCTGGCGCTGTGCGGCGGCACGCCGTCCGAGAACGTCGTGGTCGGCAAGCAGTTCGGCGAGGATCGCGTCATCGACTTCCCGCTCAGTGAAGTGAAGCGCCTCGCCGGCATCGAGGTGCCGCTGGTCGAGGTGAAGCTGATCCTCACCCGGCTCGGCTTCATGCTGGCCGGCAACGGCCCCGTGGTGAAGATCGCGATCCCGTCCTGGCGCGCCGACGTGCACGGCAAGGCCGACATCGTCGAGGAGATCGTGCGCATCGTCGGCGTC
This sequence comes from Bradyrhizobium sp. USDA 4503, assembly GCF_054055815.1. NCBI lineage: Bacteria > Pseudomonadati > Pseudomonadota > Alphaproteobacteria > Hyphomicrobiales > Nitrobacteraceae > Bradyrhizobium > Bradyrhizobium sp. USDA 4503. The sequence goes on along the minus strand of NZ_JBSRXS010000001.1, from coordinate 5,840,902 downwards.
GACAAGGTGCCGATGACGCCGTTCGAGCGCGGCGAGGAGCCGCGCAAGCCGGTGCTGACGCCGATGCAGCTGCGCACCCGCCGTGCCAAGCGCGCGCTCGGCGTGCGCGGCATGGTGGAAGCCGTGACCTGGTCGTTCATCACCAATGACGCGGCAAAACTGTTCGGCGGCGGCCAGAGCGAGCTCGTGCTTGCCAACCCGATCGCGGCCGATCTCTCCGACATGCGGCCGAGCCTGCTGCCGGGCCTCGTCGCGGCGGTTCAGGCCAACATCAATCGTGGCTATCCCGATGTGGCACTGTTCGAGGTCGGCCAGGTGTTCCGCGGCGACCGCCCGGAGGACCAGTTGGTCGCCGCCTCCGGCGTGCGCCATGGCTTCGCCTCGGCGAAGGGGATCGGGCGGCACTGGACCGGCTCGGCTGCGGCGGATGCGATGGATGCCAAGGCCGACGCCTTCGCCGTGCTGGCGGCCGCCGGCGCGCCGATGCAGGCGCTGCAGATCGTCCCCGGCGGTCCGGCCTGGCTGCATCCGGGGCGCTCCGGCACCATCCAGATCGGCCCGCAGAACGTGCTCGGCACTTTCGGCGAGCTGCATCCGCGTGCGGCCGAGGCGCTCGGCGCCGACGGCCCGATGATCGTGTTCGAGGTGATCCTCGAGCGCATCCCGCAAGGCAAGCAGCGGGCGACGCGCGCCAAGCCGGTGCTGGAGCTCTCGGCATTCCAGCCGGTGTCGCGCGACTTCGCCTTCATCGTCGATCGCGGCGTCAAGGCGGGCGACATCGTCCGCGCGGCGCAGAATGTCGACAAGAAGCTGATCACTGATGTGACCGTGTTCGACGTCTACGAAGGCAAGGGCATCGACCCCGACAAGAAGTCGATCGCGATCGCGGTGACGATCCAGCCGCGCGAGAAGACCATGACCGACCAGGAGATCGACGCGGTCGCCGCCAAGGTCGTCGCCGATGTGACCAAGAAGACCGGCGGCACGCTGCGCGGGTGATGTGAACCACAGGCGGTCTATTGCACCGTCACCCTGAGGAGGCCGCGTAGCGGCCGTCTCGAAGGGTCGACGGCCCCGCCTGTGGCCGTGCATCCTTCGAGGCTCGCTCTGCTCGCACCTCCAGCGACAAAGGCGAAGCCTTTGCGCGGGGATGACGGGTCTGAGTAGGGGCGCTTTGAGTTGCCAGCCAGCTAGTCGAATCTCGTTATCCTTTCATGACCTCCTTCAGCCTGATCCCCTCCGACATCTCGACCAGCATCGCGCTTGCGATCTGTGCGATCGCCTTCGTGTCGGGCACGGCGCGCGGCTTCTCGGGCTTCGGCTCGGCGCTGATCTTCATGCCGCTCGCGAGCAGCGTCGCGGCGCCGCGGCTGGTGGCGGCGCTGCTGCTCGTCATCGACTTCATCGCCGCCACGCCGCTGCTGCCGAACGCCTGGATCCATGCTGACCGCAAGGCGACCGCGGTCATGGTCGCCGGCGCCTTGGTCGGCGTTCCCATCGGCACCTATTTCCTGACGGTGCTCGAACCCGTCACGACGCGCTGGATCATCTCCTGCTTCGTCGCGGCGCTGCTCGCGCTGCTGCTGTCGGGCTGGCGCTATCACGGCAAGGAGCACGTCGCCCTCTCCGTCGGCGTCGGCGGCCTCTCCGGCTTCTGCAGCGGCCTCGCGCAGACCGGCGGCCCGCCGATCGTCGCCTACTGGCTGGGCCGCCCGATCTCGTCGGTGATCTCGCGCGCCAATATCGTGCTGTTCTTCGGTGCCTCGGACTTCTTCTCGCTGGTCAGCTACTGGTTCACCGGCCTGATCACGATCGAATCGGTCAAGTTCTCGCTGATCGTCGGCCCGATCTACGGCATCGGAGTCTGGTTCGGCGCCGCGCTGTTCGGCAAGGCGAGCGAAAATGTGTTTCGCGCGATCTGCTACGCGCTGATCGCCGCGGCCGTCATCGTCGGCCTGCCGGCGCTTGATGGCATCCTGCGCGGCGGCTAGGGTCGCAGCATTCAAAAGAGACCAGGGAGACACCGATGATCGATCGCCGCAACGCATTGAAACTGGCGCTCGGCAGCGCCGCCGTGCTCGCGGCACCGGGCGCGCGCGCGCAAACCGACAAGGCGCGGACCCGCATCGTGTTCCTCGGCACCAAGGGCGGGCCGCGCGTCGGCAACGGCGCTTCGAACCCTGCCAATCTCGTCGTCGTCAACGATACCCCGTTCGTGATCGATTGCGGCATGGGCGTCAGCCGCCAGCTTGTGCGCGCGGGCGTGCCGATCCCGCAGGTCAAGTACATCTTCATCAGCCATCATCATTCCGATCACAATCTGGAATACGGCAATCTGTTCTACAACGCCTGGGCGGCCGGCCTCTCGACGCCGATCCATTCGTTCGGCCCCAAGGGCATCGAGGCGATGACCAAGGAATATTGGGAGCTGAACAAGTTCGACGTCGAGACCCGGATCGAGGACGAAGGCCGCCCGGACCCGCGCAAGCTGCTGATCGCGAAAGACATCAGCGACGACGGTGTGGTGCTGAAGACATCGGATGTCACCGTGACCGCGTTCCGCACGCCGCATCCGCCGATCACGGATAACTTCGCCTACAAGTTCGAGACCCCGGACGGCACCATCGTGTTCTCCAGCGACACCGCCTACAACCCGAAGCTCGCCGAATTTGCCAAGGGCGTCGACGTGCTGGTGCACGAATGTCTCTACGTCCCCGCGGTCGACCGCCTGGTCGCCACGACCAAGAACGGCGCCACGCTGAAGAAGCATCTGCTCGACAGCCACACCTCGACCGAGGACGTCGGCCGCATCGCAGCCGCCGCCGGCGTGAAGACGCTGGTGCTGAGTCACTTCGTCCCCGGCGACGATCGGCAGGTCACCGACGATGACTGGACGAGGGACGTGAAGAAGAACTATTCCGGCCGCATCGTGGTGGCCAAGGATCTGATGGAGCTGAAGCTGCCGGTGTGATCGGACAAATCATGTCGCGAGAATGCGGATTCATGACCACCTGCTGCGCAACATCCTCGGTGTCGTCCCTGCGAACGCAGGGACCCATAACCACGAACGGTTATTGGTGAACGATGGTGGAACGACGAGTCCCGATCACAACATCTGCTGCGGCGTATGGGTCCCTGCGTTCGCACTAGCGTGTCTACACGGTTTTGGGGCGCGACAGATTGACTCGGTGCAGCAAGAAGTGGCGTCTCTGCAGCATGTTGTATGATTCTCTCACTGGCGCTTTGATTCGAAGGAGCGCCAGCGATGCAGCCGGATTTGTCTTTGGGTGAGTTCGGGGACGTTCGTCTCGACAAAAGGGGGCGACGCTTCTCCGGGCTATGCTTTGCACGCGCAGCGTCTGCTTGCGCCAGATGGCCCGGGGCGATTGGGCTGCCAATATGGCGTTCTGGCGGTTTGTGAACAACCCCCAAGTCACGATCGATAAATTGATTGAGGGCTGGAGCACGCAGACGCGGACTGCGGTCAGCGGGCGTCATGTGCTGGCGATCCAGGATACGAGCGAGGTCAAGTTCCAGACCCAGGCGGGACGGCGGCGCGGGCTGGGCAAAGTCGGCAAGGGCAATGCTCGCGGCGTGCTGTTGCATGCGATGATGGCGGTGGATGCCGACAGCGGGGTCTGTCTTGGCCTTACTGGCGGCAACGTTTGGACGCGCAAAGGCAAGGTAAAAATCCCGCATGAGCGGCGCGCCTTGGCCGACAAGGAGTCGGCGCGCTGGGTGACGGCCGCCGAGCAAGGCCGCGACGTCCTGGCAGATGCCCGCATGATCACCGTCGTCAACGACCGCGAGGGGGATTTCTTTGCTCACTGGGCGCTGACGCCAGCTGAGAATGTCCATCTTCTGTCGCGTGCCATGCACGACCATGCGCTGGTCGATGGCGACACACTTTATCAGGCGGTCGAGCGGAGCCGCTTCTGCGACAACGCGGTGATCGATCTGCCGCAGCGAATGGATCGGCGCGGCCGGCAGGCCCATCTCTCGATGCGCTTCGGAACCGTCGTGCTCAAGCGGCCGCAGAGGCCCGGCGTCACCGACTTGGCGGAGGGCATCAAACTCAGCTTCGTAGAAGTGGTCGAGTTGCATCCGCCGAGAGGTGCGGAGCCCATTCGCTGGCTGCTCCTGACCACTCATCCGGTCGCCACCGCTAAAGACGCCTGGCAGATCGTCTCCTGGTACCGCCAGCGCTGGATCATTGAGCAACTCTTTCGCTCGCTGAAGAGCCAGGGTTTGCGCATCGAGGATAGTCAGATCGAGAGCGCCGAAGGCCTGATCAAGCTCGTGGCGGTCGCCACCAGAGCGGCATGTATCGTCATTCAACTCGTTCAGGCCCGCAACAGTGGCGAAGAATTGCCGGCTGAATTTGTCTTCACCGCAGAAGAGATCGAGACGCTCAGGGCCATCAACAAAACCATGAAAGGTCGCACCGAGCTTCAGAAAAACCACCATCGCCCCAACACCCTTGCTCGGGCGGCATGGATCATCGCAAAACTCGGCGGATGGACCGGCTACGCCTCCCACCGTCCACCTGGACCAATCACCTTCCACACCGGAATGGCCCGCTTCCAAATCCTCGCAAATGGCCCGACAAACGTGTAGATGCACTAGTGCTTTCGCAGGGACGACATCTGTTGTGCGGCAGCACTCGCCACCAAATCAAATCATCGCACACACGACGGTAAGGCCGGCCGCGCTCAACCGTCACCTCGCCCGACCGTCAATTCATCGCCCCGGAGCGAGGCGACGTGCGGCGCTTGTGTTTTGCGGCGGGCGCTGCGGGCGCCGGTGTCGCTTCCTTCGCCCCGCCGATCCTGCGCAGCGCGGCGTCGGCGGCGCGCTCGCCGCTGTCCCAGGCGCCGTCGATGGTGCCCCACAGCGTCTCATGGGTGGCCTCGCCCGCGAGATACATCGCGCCGATCGGCTCGGCCAGGATTCGGCGCGAGAATTGTGCGCCGGGTGCAGCAGCCGACATCGCGCCCATAATGAAGGGCTGTGCATTCCAGCGCGTCGCGCTGGTCTTCTTCACGGCGGCGCCGACCTCGCTGCCATAGAGCTTGGTCAGCCATTCCACCGCGAAAGCCGACATCGCCTGCTCGCCCTGCGCCGACAGGTCGCGGCCGAACGAGCCTGCGACGTCGATCGTACACAGCGAGGAGCCTGCGATATTGCCGTAGAGCAGCGCCGTCTTGGTCGAATTGCTCTGCTCAATGATGACGTCATCGCGCGACAGTCCGAGCGGATTGCCGGGGATCTGCAGCGCGATGCGATCGTAGCTGCCGAGGCTGAGCTTGGCGGCGGCATCGAGCGCGCGCTTCGGAAGCTCCGGCGCGAATTTGATATTGCCGCTCGCGAGCACGTTGCTCGACACCGTGACGATGGCGGCGCGCGCGGTGATCTTGCCGGAGGGCGTCTCGACCATGACGTCGCGATTGCTCCACAGGATACGCTGCGCCGGCGTCGACAGCGCCAGCGGCAGTCCTTCGCCGAGCTTTGCGATCAGCGCGCCGAGCCCCTGCCGGCAAGCGATCGCGGTGTTGCGATCCTGCGCGCGCACCTTGTCGACGGCGGAGAGATCCTTCAGATCCTTGCCGCAGAAATTGGGCCCGAGCAGGAATTCCGCGGTGCCGGCCCAATCGCCGAGATCCTTCGGCATCGCAGCGGCGCAGGCGATATCGGCCTTGCGCGCAGCGTCGTCGATGGCGCGATTGGCGCGCACCAGCGCCGCCAAAAACTCCTCGGTCTCGCCGGGGCGGGCATAGCGCCGGCCGATGCGAATCTTCTGCCCCGCAGGCGCCGTGACGATGTCGAGGCCCGCGGAGCGGGCCAGCCGGATCATCGGATTGGTCTCGGGATTGTGCATCCAGCGCGCGCCGCGGTCGAACGGCACACCGAATGTCGACGCGTCGGTCTGGCAGCGACCGCCGACCTGGCCTGCCGCTTCCACCACGATCACCTTGCGGTTGGCGGCAACGATCCGTCGCGCCGCGGCAATGCCTGCGGCCCCTGCGCCGATCACGACGATGTCGGCCTCGCGCGGCGGCGGCGCCGCAAGCACCCGGCCGCCCAGCGCAGGCACCAGCGCGAAGGCTGCGGACGCCGACAGGAAATCGCGGCGGGTCACGGTCATGACATAGCTTCTGGCATGGTTTCCGGGGACTTGCGGAGAACGGGAACGCTTCGCGAACTGTGCCGCATCTCACCGACCGCAGCAACCATCACGGTAAATCAATCATGATTGATCCGCCGATGGCATGAACTAAATTGCAACAGCTTGCGACCATGATTAAGTGAAAGACAAGCGGTCATAGAACCGCTGGGGGGAATCCATGGGCGTAATGCTCGATACCGTCGGTAAATGGATCGCGGGGTACCTGCAGAAGGAAGTCCCCGGTTACGAGCCGTTCACGCCGAGCGACCCGGACCATCTGCGGACCATCATGCAGCCCGGCGACGTGCTGCTGGTCGAAGGCAACAACCGGATTTCCGGCATCATCAAATACCTCACGCAGTCGACCTGGTCGCACGCCGCGCTGTTTGTCGGGCCGATCGACGGCGCGTTCGAGCCTGACGGCGAACAGCATGTGCTGATCGAGGCCAATATCGGCGAAGGCGTGACCTCCGCGCCGCTGTCGAAATATCTCGCCTACCACACCCGCCTCTGCCGTCCAGTCGGACTGTCGTTCGAGGACCGCACCACGGTGTGCCGCTACGCCATCAACCGCATCGGCTTCGGCTACGACACCAAGAACATCGTCGATCTCGCGCGCTATCTGTTTCCGCTGCCGATCCCGCAGCGCTGGCGCCGCCGCATGATCGCGTTCGGCTCCGGCGATCCGACCAAGATCATCTGCTCGGCGCTGATCGCGCAGGCGTTCGACGCCGTGCGCTATCCGATCCTGCCCAAGATCACGCGCGCCGCCAGCCGCAAGGCGCGCCGCGAGATCCTGCATATCCGCGATTCTTCGCTCTACATGCCTCGCGATTTCGACATCTCGCCCTATTTCGAAGTCGTCAAACCCACCATCGTGCACGGTTTCGACTATACGGCCCTGCACTGGGCCGACAAGCAGAAGCCGCTCCAGGAGGTGGCGGGCGAATTCGGTGTGTTTCCAGAACGTAAGTCGCCGCCGCTTGTTCCTGAAGCGACTGACGAAGAGACGGCGCTTCCGGCTGCGGAAATGACCGCGGAAGGTCGCGCGCCGGTGTGACGATCAGAACGTTGCCGCAAGCGTCAGCCGAACGGCAAGCGGCTCGGCAGGATGCACATGGCGGTCGGCGACGCCATCGATCGGCTCGCCCGGCAGCCGCGACAGATAGTAGTATTCGATCTGGTTGGTTTGCGCGTTGAAGAGATTGAGGACGTCGAGCTGCAGCCGCATCCCGTTGTCGAATTTGTAGCCGGCGCGGGCGTTGACGATGAATGACGACAGCGAGCGCACGCTGTCATCCTCGATCAGCGGGCGCGGGCCGAAATAGCGGGCGCGCAGGCTGCCGAACCAGCCGGTCTCGCGGCCGAAGGTGACGCCGCCGCTGGCGACCCAGGCCGGCGCACCCGGAATGAAATTGCCGGCCGGATCGACATCCGTGAAGCGGGCGCGGGTATAGGCGAGGTCGAAATCGAGGCTCACCCACGGCAAGAGCTTGTACTGGTTGGTCCACTCGACGCCGACGCGCCGGCTCGGCCGGCTCGGCTCGGTGGTGCCGGCATCGCCGACGAACAGCAGCTCGGAATCGAAATCGAGCACGAACACGGCGAGCGACGAGGTGAGGCCGTCGATCGCCCTGGTGCGGATGCCGAGCTCGGCGCCCTTCGAGCGCACCAGCAGCGGCACGCGCTCGAGCGGCGTCACCTTGTCATTGGGATCGACGGTGATGGTCGCGCCCCTGATGTCGTTGGAATGCAAGCCGAAGCCGGCATTGCCGTAGAACTCGGTCCTGGACCAGGGGCCGAGCACGATGCCGGCCTTCGGGCTCGTCATCGCCGCCTGGGCGTTGCCGGAATTCTGCGGCGTGTCGCTCAGCACATGGCCGGCAAAATAATCCTCGCGGATGCCGACCGTGGTGCGCAGCCAGTCGGTCCAGCGCGCGGTGGTATCGGCCCACAGCGCGACGCTGCCCTCCTGCACCTGGTCGTTGCGCACGCTGGACAGGATCTCGCGCTGCACGGTCTTGAACAGACCGACATTGATGTCGTCGTAGCGGGTCTGCACGCCGACCCGGGTCTGCGTATCGACGCCGGCGAAACGAAGGTCGAAAGCATGGCTGGCGTCGAGGCCATAGACGGTGCGCCTGTCGGTCTGGCTGAACTGGTCACCGTTGACGGGGTCGTCGAGGAAATAGGTGAAGTTGTTGTCAAGCTGCAGCGACGAGCGGATCACATAGGCGTTGAGCTTGCTCTGCCCGTAGTCGCTGGACTGCGCCCAGTTGCCGGACAGGCTGAAGCGGCTGGCGGTGCCGCCATCGGTCGGATCGAGCGTGCCATAACGGCCGATCAGGCCCTGGTCGATCGCACGTTGCGCGACCTGGTCGGTCGAATTCCAGCCATTGGAATAGGCCATCGCGGTCAGCGAGAAGCCGTCGGTCGCGGTACCCTGGCTATAGCGCAGTACGCCGTTGAGCTTGCGAATGTCGTCGGGCACGTCCCACGGGCCATTGTATTTGTTGGCCTCGAAGGCTGCGAGCAGCGTGCCATCGCCGGCCTTGGCCGAGCTGGCTGTCATCGCGCGCAGATAGCCGAAGCTGCCAACCGTCAGCTCGGCGATGTTCTTCGGCAGTGCGTTCAGATAATTGATGTCGACCGCGCCGGCGGAAGCGAAGTCGCCCTTGTCCGCGTAGTATGGACCCTTGCGGACATCCATCGACCGGATCAGCTCCGGGATCAGGAAATTGATGTCGGCATAGCCCTGGCCATGACCATGGGTCGGCATGTTGACCGGCATGCCGTCGACGGTGATGGCGAGGTCAGTGCCGTGATCGAGATTGAAGCCGCGCAGAAAATATTGATTGGCTTTGCCCTCGCCGGAATGCTGGGTGACGATCAGGCCCGGCACCACCTCCAGAACTTCGCCGACGCGCGAGATCGGCCGCGCATTCACCTCGTCGCCGCTGATCGGCCGCGCGCTGGCGGCGGTCGGTTGCAGATCGGACGCGGACACGGTCGCCGAGCCGCCGGTGATTCCGTCGCTCGCAGCGGTGGGTTGACTTGGTTGGAGCGCGGCAGGCTTGCGGCCGCCGCTGGCGACATGGCGCGGACGCGGGGACGGTCTGGCGTGCCTGGGTGGCGCCTGGTCCGGCGACGTTACCGTCACCGGCGGCAACTGGCCGGGCACGGTGGCGACCGCCTGCGCTTCGGCGGCCGGCGCAAATGCTGCAATGGACGCGGCGGCGGGAAATATCCGCCATGCAGTACGACGCAACGCCCATGCCCCCGCATGATACCTGTTACAGTCACGCGACGACCGCACCAGTCCAACCAACCTCGGCAAAGCGACGCTAGCAAGCACAGTATGACGTTACAAGAAAAATGTCATACCGCCAGGCAATCGAGCCACCACGGATAATCCATGCAACGCATCACCATCACCATCGAGGATGACCTGCTCGCGGAGATCGACGCCGCCGCCGAGGCGCGCGGCTATCAGAACCGCTCCGAGATCATCCGCGATCTCGCACGCGCCGGCTTGCAGCAGAGCGCGGAAGAGGCGCCGTCAGGGCAGTGCGTTGCGGCGCTGGTCTATGTCTACGACCACGCCGCGCGCGATCTGTCGAAGCGGCTGGTGCAGAATTTCCATGGCCATCACGACCTGTCGCTGGCGACGCTGCACGTCCATCTCGACGACGACAGCTGCATGGAGGTGACGGCGCTGAAGGGTGCCAGCAGCGAGGTCCGCCATCTCGCCGATCACATCATCGCCGAGCGCGGTGTGCGTTACGGTCGCGTCGTGATGATCCCGACCGTCCCGGACAAGAAGCCGCGCAAGCGGGGGCACGGGCACGATTGAGAGCGTGTCGTCTCGTAGCCCGGATGGAGCGCAGCGAAATCCGGGAAGCTCCGTCTGCGGGCGAGGCCCCGGATTTCGCTTCGCTCCATCCGGGCTACGCAATGAATACGCTACGCCGCCCTCGCCTTGGTGCCGCGCGGCAGGCCGGCGCGGGCGAGACCGCCATAGAGCGCCTCGTTCGGCATCTCCGATTTCAGGATCGCGCGCACCTCGACCAGGCGATCGAGATCGATGCCGGTCGGAAATCCCTTGCTCTCGCAGAGAAAGACGAGGTCCTCGAACACGACATTGCCGGTGGCGCCCGGCGCGAACGGGCAGCCGCCGAGGCCGCCGAGCGAGCCGTCGAGCACGCGGGCGCCCTCATCGAGCGCGGCGGAAGCATTCGCGATGCCCATGCCGCGGGTGTCGTGCAGATGCACGCAGACCGGCTTCGATCCCGCGATCTTCACCGCGCCCCGCGTCAGCTCGCCGACCTGCTTCGGCCCGGCATAACCCACCGTGTCCGCAATCGCGACCATGTCGACGCCGACCTCGTACAGCTTCTCGGTGAGGCGCAGCACCTCGTTCGGATCGACGGGACCGACGATCGAGCAGCCCAGTGCCATCGAGATCGCGGCATTGACCAGGGGCTTGTGCGCGCTGGCATCGCGCAGCTCGCAAAGCCACTTGATGTTCCCGATCGCGGATTCGCGCGAGCGGTTGGCGTTGGCCTGGCTGTGCTCCTCGGTCGCCGATACCACCGAGGCGATCTCGGCAACGCCGGTGGCCAGCGCCTCGTTGACGCCGCGCTCGTTCAGCGCCAGCGCGACGCCGTGCGCCCCGGGCAGCGCGGCGATGGAGGCGACCACGTCGCGGACATCGACGAATTGCGGGAAGGTCTTGGCCGGCAGGAACGAGCCAACCTCGAAATGCCGTACGCCGGCGGCGTATTCATCGCGCACCCAGCGCTGTTTCGCCGCGGTCGACGGGAACGTCTTCACGAGCTGCAGCCCGTCGCGCAGGCCGACCTCGCGCAGGCTCACCTTGTCGGTGGGATAGATATCGTGGACACGGGTCATGTCAGCCTCACGCAGCGTTTCCGGTTGATGAAATCTTCTGTTGTGTGAGCTCGGCGCGCACCGCTTCGGTATCGGCGCCGAGCACCGGCACCTTCAGACCTTCGCCGATATTGCGGCCGTTCCATTCGAGCGGCAGCGCGGGGACGCGGAACGGCTTGCCGTCGGCGTTCACGTTGTTGACCAGCCCGCCGGGACGCAGCACATGCGGATCCCCGAGCAGATCCTCCGGCCGGTTGATCGGCGAGAAGCAGATGTTAAGCGCGTCGAGCCTCGCCGAGAGGTCCGCCACGTTCCAATCCTTGATCACCGCGGCAACGCGCGGAATGATCCGGTCGCGCGCCATGATGCGGTCCGTGGTCGAGCGCAGCGTCGGATCGTCGGCGAATTCCGTGAGGCCGAACTCGCGGCAGAAGCTCTGCCAATGACGTTCCGTGACGACGCCGATGAAGATGCGATCGCCGCCGGCGGTATCGAAGATGTCGTAGATCGGCCAGGCATGCTCGCGTTCCGGCATCGAGCGCGGCTTGCGTCCGGTCATCTCGTACTCGACCATGTGCTGGGCGACCAGGAACAGGCAGTTCTCGAACAGGCCGATGCGGATGTCAGCGCCGCTCCTGTCGCCGCCACGCTTCTGATAGAGCGCGGCGAGGATCGAGATCACCCCGAACATGCCGCCCATGATGTCGTTGGCGGAGGAGCCGACGCGCTGCGGCTTGTCGCGCGTGCCGGTCATCGCCGCGAGCCCCGACATCATCTGCACGACCTCGTCGAGCGCCGGCCGATGATCATAGGGACCGGACAGAAAGCCCTTGTGGCCGGCGATGATCAGCTGCGGATATTTTTGGCGAAGCTCCCCGGCGCCGAGCCCCTGCTTGTCGAGCTGGCCGTCGCGAAAATTCTCCAGGAACACGTCGGCGCTGGCAAGCAGCCGGTGCATCGTGTCGCGGTCCTCGGGCTTGGCGAAGTCGAGCACGACGCTGCGCTTGCCGCGGTTGAACAGCGGGAAGAACGAGACGCCCATGCCGCCGAGCGAACGGGTCTTGTCGCCAGCGGGCGGTTCGACCTTGATCACCTCGGCGCCGAGTTGCGCCAGGATCATGCCGCAGGTCGGCCCCATCACCATGTGGGTCATCTCGACGACCCTCACACCTTCCAGCGGCAGTCCGTTCCCGGTCATCGGTTTCTCCGTGCTCGTTGCGCTCTTGTTCTGACGCGTTTCTTCACGCGAACCGGTACCCACTTCGCTCGAAAACGCTTTGTGATCGGCGCAGGTTAGGCTTCCGCACGCTATCTGAAAAATATAATCTGTCGAATAGAGTATTCGTGGTTCTAGAACGCTGAACCCTCATGGATTCGCGCCAGCTTCGCTATTTCATCGCGGTTTACGAGCAGCGCAATCTGTCGCGGGCGGCGGATCAGGCCAACGTCGCGCAATCCGCGCTCAGCCACCACATCGCTAATCTGGAAGCTGAATTCGCCACGCCGCTGTTCGAGCGCAAGCCACGCGGCATGGAACCGACCGCGGCGGGCGAGCGGCTCTATGAACATGCCCGCATCATCCTGCGCGCGATGGCGGCGGCCGAGCGCGAGATCAAGGAAGGCGCCAGCGTGATCGCCAGCGATATCTCGATCGGCATGGCCAATTCCGGGATGAAGGCGATCGGCGTGCCGCTGATGCGCACCGTGCTGACGAAATATCCGAACCTGAAGCTGTCGCTGACCGAGAGTCTCTCCGGCGCGACGCTGCTGCATCTGCTGAGCTCCGAGGTCGACCTCGCGCTGGTCTACAATCCGCCGTCGGAAAAGGACTTGGTCGCCGAGCCGGTGCTGGAGGAACAGATGTTCTGCGTCGGCACCGAGAAGCTGATCGGGAAGAAAACGCCAATCACCTTCGAGGAGGTGACGCGGCTGCCCCTGATCCTGTTGCGGTACGGACTATCGGCGCGCGCGCTGCTGGATGATCCCGTGCTGCTGAAGCGGCTCGAGGCCAATGCGATCATGCATCTCAACTCGACCAGCGGCATGATCGGCGCGCTGACCGCGGGCTTGGGCTGCACGATCGCGACGACGCATTTCGTCAGCGAGCCATTGAAGGCACGATCGCTGGTCGCGCGCGAAGTCATCGAACCAAAACTGACCCGCACGCTCTATCTTTGCCGCTTGCGCAACCGCCCGATGACTTACGTCATGGAGGAGATGTGCCGCCTGATCCGCGCCCTGATCGCAGACCAGGTGGGCCGCGGCGCCTGGGAGGCGACGCTGCTGATCTGAATGTATGACCCAGTGGTTGCACAGGTTCAGTGTCGTCCCTGCGAAAGCAGTGACCCATAACCACCGAACCGCAAAGTTGCGCACCAGTGGGACGACGAGTCCCTTTCACGACACCCGCCGCGGAGTATGGGTTCCTGCTTTCGCAGGGGCGACAGTTGAACAAGCCGTTTGAAAGGTGAATCAATGCAACCCTACCCCCTGAGTTCGAAAATATCGAACGATTCCTTCGATATGTTCGTCTGGATTTCTGGCTCCCGGCTGCCAAACATGCGCGACCGGCACGCCTTCGCAAGAAGGGCGGCCGTTGCACCATTCGGGGAGGACCATCATGAGCGCCGTCGAACTCGGCTCGGTCGCCGATCTCGCCACCACGACAAGCGGACCCGACCAGATTTCGCGACGGCTCGAGGCGCTGCCCACGTCCGGCTACGTCTGGCGGCTGGTGATTCTACTCTCGCTCGGCGGCTGCTTCGAAATCTACGACCTGTTCTTTACCGGCTATATCGCGCCGGGCCTTGCCCGCAGCGGATTGATGACCACGACGACGCAGGCGTTCTTCGGCTTCTCCGGGGATCGGCGCCTTCGTCGCGGCGACCTTCGCCGGCCTGTTCGTCGGCACGTTCTGCCTCGGCTTCCTCGCCGATCGCTTCGGGCGCAAGGCGGTCTTCACTTGGTCGCTGCTGTTCTACAGCGCCGCATCCGTGATCATGGCGTGCCAGACCACACCCGGCGGCCTGCTGCTGTGGCGCTTCATCGCCGAGATCGGGATCGGCATCGAGGTCATCACCATCGACGCCTACATCACCGAGCTGGTGCCGAGCTGGATGCGCGGCCGGGCGTTTGCGATCAACCAGGCGGTGATGCTGTCGGCGGTGCCGATCGTCGCCGCGCTGTCGTGATGGCTGGTGCCGCTCTCGCCGCACGGCATCGACGGCTGGCGCTGGGTCGTGCTGATCGGCGCCGCCGCCAGCATGATCATCTGGGTGCTGCGGCTCTACGTTCCGGAAAGCCCACTCTGGCTGGCCCGCCATGGCCGCGCTGCCGAGGCCGAGACAATCATGCGGACGCTCGAAGCCGCATCGCCGACGGCGGCGCCGCGCCCGACCGCGACGGCGGCGATGGCGCCGGCAGGTGCGCCGGCCGAGACCGGCTATGCCGACCTGTTCAGGCCGCCCTACGCCTCGCTCGTCGTGCTGTTCATGATCTTCAATCTCTGCCAGGCATTCGGCGTCTACGGCTTCTCCAACTGGGTTCCGGCGCTCTTGGTGCAGAAGGGCATCAACGTCACCAAGAGCCTGCAATATTCCTTCATCATCGCCTTCGCCTATCCGCTCGCGCCGCTCTTGGCCGCAACCTTCGCCGACCGCTTCGAGCGCAAATGGATCATCTGCGGCGCGGCCGCCGCGATCTCGGTGTTCGGTCTCGCCTTCTCGCAGCTCACCGAGCCGGTGCTGCTGATCGCCAGCGGCGTGCTGGTGACGGGGGCCAACATGACGCTGTCCTACGCCTATCACGCCTACCAGACCGAGGTCTTCCCGACCGCGATCCGGGCACGCGCCGCGGGCCTCGTCTATTCGATGAGCCGGCTCAGCGCGACCTTCTCCGGCTTCATCGTGGCGTTCATGCTGAAGGAGGCCGGCGTCGGCGGCGTGTTCGGCCTGATCACCGCGGCGATGGTCATCGTGATCATTGCCATCGGTGTCTGGGGACCGAACGTCCGCGGCAGGCCGCTCGACGCCTAGAGCAATTCACTCGAAAACGCTCTCGCCGCGGCACAAACGGCACTTGCCGAAGCCATATTGGGTGTCTACCTCTCGCGGGTCATTTGTGCAGAGGTAACCCAGTCATGTTAGCCGCCGCCGTCAAGGCGCTTTCGCAAATCCTGTCGCCGCCGATGCGCTCGATCCTGTGGCGCTCGATCGGGCTCGCGCTGGTGCTGATCACCGTGCTGGCGATCGGATTGCAGCGGCTGCTGAGCTGGTTTGCCGACTATGGAGAGGTCTGGGCCGAAGGCATGCTCGGCCCCAATTTCCATTCCACGCTGCACGTGCTGTCCTGGATCGTCTCGATCTCGGCGGGCCTTGGCGTCGTGCTCGGCGGCATCTTCCTGATGCCGGCGATCACCTCGCTGGTGGCGAGCCTGTTTGTCGACGACGTCGCCGACCATGTCGAGCGCGAGCATTATCCGGCCGACCATCCCGGCGTGGCGCTGCCGGTGACGCTCGCGACGATCGAGGGCGTCAAGACCGCGCTGCTGACGATCCTGGTCTATCTGGTCGCGCTGCCGTTCGTGCTGTTCGCGGGCGCGGGCTTCATCATCTTCTTCCTCGCGACCGCCTGGCTGCTCGGCCGCGAGTATTTCGAGCTTGCGGCGATGCGGTTCCGCTCGCCTGATGACGCCAAGGCGATGCGCAAGGAGAACGCGGCGACGGTCTTTACCGCGGGCCTGTTCATCGCTGCCTTCGTCTCGATCCCGATCGTCAATCTGGCGACGCCGCTGTTCGGCATGGCCTTCATGGTGCACATGTACAAGCGGCTGTCGGGCCCGCGGCGCGAGCTGATCGAACCGGCGCGGCGAACCAACGTGTCCTCGGTCTAGGTGGTATCCGGAAGCTCGGGCAGCGATGCCGGCACCCGATCGCTTGCGAAGGGCACGAGCAGCAGTCCGACGATCGCCACGCAGGCGAGCATCGCCCATGCTTCGTTCACGGTGAGTGCGAGCGACGCCCGTTCGACCAACGGCCGGATGAATGCCACCGTGGCGTCGTCCGGCAGACCCGGCGGCCGGTCGATCAGCAACTTCGGATCGAGCCCGATCGCCTGCGCCGCAGTGACATCCCCCGCCAGCAGGCGCAGGCGGAAATCCTCGCCATAGATCGGGCTTCGCCCATAGAGGATGGTATCGATCAGGGCGATCCCGATCGCGCCGCCCAGATTGCGCATCAGATTGAACAGTCCGCTGGCGTCGGCAATGTCCGCCTCCGGCAGGGCGCCCAGCGCAATGCGCGTCGGCGGTAGCAGGCAGAAAATGATCGCGACGCCACGCACGACCTGCGGCCAGAACATCTCGCCAAAATCCGCCGTGCGCGGCTGAATGGCGCTCCAGCCGAGGCCGAGCGCGAACAAGGCGAAGCCCGCGCCGGTCAGCCGCCGCGCGCCGACGCGGCTTTCAAGGATCGCCGCAAGCGGCGCGGCGGCGAGCTGCGCAACCCCCGTGACCAGCATGATCGTGCCGATCTCGAAGGCGTCATGGCGGCGGACGAAACCGAGGAATACCGGCATCAGATAGGTCGATCCATACAGGCCAATGCCGAGGCAAAAGCTCAGTGCGCAACCGATCGCGAACGGACGCCGCTTGAAAAGCGTCAATTGCGCGATCGGATAGGCCGCGCGGAGCGTGCGCCGGATCAGCAGCGCCATCCCGGCAATGCTTCCGATCAGCAGGCCGAGGCAAGGCATCGAGGCCCAACCGCGTTGCGGCGCTTCCTTCAGACCGATCATGAAGCTTGCGAGTGTCGCTGCGAGCAGGACAAGCGACCATTTATCCAGCCTGGAGAACGCGCGAAACTGCATGCCTTCCCTCGGAAGCAGCAACGGCGTGACCGAGGCTGCCACCGTTCCCGGAAACACATTGATCAGGAATAGCCATGGCCACGACCAGGTCTGCGTGATCCAGCCGCCGACGACGGGTCCAACGGTCGGCGCGAGCACCGCGACGACGCCGCCGATCGTGGTGGCTACAGGATGAAGCCGCGCCGGAAACAGCGTGAACACGGCGGAGAACACTGCGGGGATCAGGACGCCGCCGGAAAATCCCTGCAGCACGCGAAACGCCAGCAGCGCGGCAAAACCGCCGCTGAGGGCGCAGCCGACCGAGGCGACAGTGAACAGGCTCACCGCAAGCGCGAACAGCCAACGCAACGACAGCGCGTGCGTGAGCAGGCCGGTCAGCGGGATCGCGATCACCTCCGCGATCAGATAGGCGGTCTGGATCCAGCTCATCGCCGCCGGCGAGATCGCAAGCGCGCGCTGGATCGTCGGCAACGAGGTTGCGACGACCTGGATGTCGAGAATCGCCATGAACATGCCGAAGCACATCAGGAGAAAGCCGGTCCAGGTCGCAGCCGATGGGCCGTCGGTTCGGTGATCCGCCTCGCTCATGGCGTGCTTGTGCGTGGCCATTCGGAAACGGAGAGCGCGCGATTCTCGATCCGAATCCGGACCGCAAGCACCGCGAGATTGAGGAGGGTAAAGATCAGCGCCAATCGCGGCAGGTGGAGCGCGAGGGGAAGAAGTGCGATTTCACCGACCACGACGGCGTAGTTTGGATGCGGGAAATATCGGTACGGCCCGGATGCGACCAGCGGCGCGCCCGGCAGCACGACGATTCGCGTGGTCCATCGCGGCCCCAGCGCGACGAGGGTCCATATCCGCAAGCCTTGCAGCACCAGGAAACCCGCCAGCGCGGCCAGATTGACGTCCTGGTCGCGGCCCCAGATCCACAGCGCGGTCAGCCAGCCGGCGTGAACCAGGACAATGAGCGGGTAGTGATTGGCGCCGACCTCGACCGCGCCTCGTGCGAGAAGCCGCTCGGTGTTGCGACGTGATAGCACGAGCTCGCCGAGACGCTGCAGCGTGACCAGCGAGAGGATGACCGACGCGAAGCTCACGCCGCGTGCCTGAGCGCAACGCAGCTGAGCGTGAAGCCCGGCCCGAGCGCCGTGAGCAGCGAGCGCGGCGGCAATCCCTTGGCGCAGGCTCGTTCGAGAACAAAGAGAACCGTCGGGCCCGACATGTTGCCGCAAGCCGCGATGACGTCGCGTTCGTGATCGAGCGTGCCCTGATCGAGCGCGAGTGCCCGCTCCAGCGCGGCGATGACCTTGGCGCCGCCGGGATGGCAGAGGAAGCGGTCGATGTCATCGGCGGTCAGCTGCATCCGCGCCAGGATTTCGGCGACGGCTGGTCCAACATGGTCGCGGACGAAATCCGGAATGGTTCGCTGAAAGACCACGCCGAATCCTTCCGGATCGACCGTCCAGCCCATGATGTCGAGCGTATCCGGCCACAGCTTTTCGCCCATCGCCTCGATCCGCGTCGCGCCACCGTCGCCGGCACGCAGCACGATCGCGGCCGCGCCATCGCCGAACAGGCTGGCCGCAACGATATTTGCCTTGGTGAGCTCGTCGTGCCGGACCGCGAGCGTGCAGAGTTCGAGCGCAACCAGCAGCACGTTCGCTCCCGGCCGCGCTTCGGCCAGCCGCGCCGCGATCGACAGGCCGGACACTCCGCCCGCGCAGCCCAGGCCGAACACCGGCACGCGCGACACATCCGTCCGCAGACCGAGCTTGCCGGCGACGCGCGCCTCCAGCGTCGGCGTGGCTATACCCGTCGAGCACACCGTGACCACGATATCGATGTCCCCGCCGGTCAGGTCGGCGCGCGCAATCGCCTTGCGGGCCACGTCGACGTACAGCGTCTCCGCGCCCTCCAGGAACGCCAGCGTTCGCTCCGGCCAGCCCCGCCGTTCGAGATACCATTCGATCGGCTTGACGCCGTAGCGATGCTGGATGCCGGTGTTGGCGAACAGGCTGGAGAGCGTCTCGAATTCGGGATAGCGATCGGCGAGGAGATTGCGCGCGGCCTGCAGGACCTGTCCCTGATGGAATAGATGCGGTGGGACCGCCGTCGCCAGGGAAACAAGCGCGGCCGTCTGCTTTATCTCGATCATCATGGCTCCATTTCCCCCGCTCTTGGAACCGCGCGATGAGCAAAATATTTCAACACGCCTGCGACATAGCGCGAGCACCACCTTCACTATAAATTGACCCGGCGCCGATATCCGCGCCGCCTCTTCGAAAATCAGGAAGCGGTGACGCCCAGCCTGCGCATCGCGCTCTTCACCAAGCCGAGCGGCGCCGGCGACAACGGGCCCTGCGGCGCGCGCGTGATGAAGGCGACCAGGACCAGCGCCAGGATCGCGAGCCAGAAGCACAGCCAGAAGCCGTCGATATAGGCGAGCGTGTTGGCCTCGCCCTGCACCAGCGCCGCCAGCGTGCCGACGGCGCGCCCGGTCGCTGTCCCGATGCCGTGGCTGGAAAATTCGCCCGCCAGCCGCTTGAGCAGGTTCACGACGTCGATATCGCCGTTCTGGATGTGCTGTCCGAGATAGTTGGAATGGATCTGCTCGCGAACGCGCAGCCAGGTCCCCATCAGCGCGACGCCGATCTCGGCGCCGCCGAGGCGCATGATCTGGATATAGGCCGCGAACGCCGTCGCCCGCGACGGATCGGAATTCGACAGCGCCATGATGATGATCGGCAGCAGCGTGAACGCCTGCCCGATCGAGGTGAGCAGGACGATGCCGACAAAGTCCTCGCGCGCCCAGACGTGGCTCAGCTGCGTGCCCCAGAGATTGGCGGCTGCGAACGCCGAGAAGCCGAGCACCACGACGATGCGCGGATCGAGGTGGCGCAGCAGCAGGATCGAGATCGGCACCAGCACGAACATCGGCAGCGCGCCGTAGGTGAACAGCAGCACGCCCGACTGCTCCGGCCGCAGCGCGCCGACGGTGCCGAGGAAGTTCGGCACCAGCGACGAATTCGACAGGCTGGTCAGCGTGTACAGCAGGATGACGACCAGCGAGAGCCCGATATTGCGCGAGAACAGCACGTTGAAATGCGCCCAGGGCCGGCGCGCGATCATTTCGTTGATCATGAAGGCGACGATCAACAGCCCGCCGCCGATCAAGAGCGCCATCACCGTGCCTGACGAGAGCCAGTCCAGCCGGTTGCCCTGATCGAGCCCGGCATAGACCATCGACACCCCGGCGCCGAGCAGCAGCATGCCGCCCCAATCGGCATGGTGCAGCAGTTCGCGATTGACGGGTTCTTTCGGCGTGCCGAGATACACCATCAGCCCCATCAGCGGCGCGATCACCACGCCCTGCCAATACAGCCACTGCCAGCCGAGATGCTCGACATAGAAACCGACCAGCGAGCTCGACGAGTCGAGCGCGAAGCCGACGCGGATCGAGTACATCGCGATCGCCGGCAGCCACCATCGGATCGGCAAATTGCGCAGGATGATCATCAGCGTCGCCGGCACGAAGGTGCCGAGCAGCATGCCGTGGGCGATGCTGAGCGCGATCAGCGTCGTGTAGTCGCGCACGAACGGGATGGTCAGCGAGACCACCGCATAGACCAGGCTCGGAATGCCGAGCACGCGGCGCAGGCCGAACACGGTGGCAAG
Source organism: Bradyrhizobium sp. USDA 4503 (assembly GCF_054055815.1). Classification (NCBI taxonomy): domain Bacteria; kingdom Pseudomonadati; phylum Pseudomonadota; class Alphaproteobacteria; order Hyphomicrobiales; family Nitrobacteraceae; genus Bradyrhizobium; species Bradyrhizobium sp. USDA 4503. The sequence continues at coordinate 5,820,306 of NZ_JBSRXS010000001.1, read as the reverse complement.
CCAGGCCACCGCAGGCGCGACGAAGATCTGCGAGCCGATGGCGGCCGTCGAGAGCCAGGCGCCCTCGTCGAAGCTGAGCGAGAACGCGCCGCGCAGATCGGGCAGGCCGACCGAGGTCAGGCGGCTGTCGAAATTCGCCAGAAACGCGCCGAGCAGCACGGCGACGACCGCGAACAGCGGATAGCGCGCGACGTCGCCGCGCGAGACCGGACCACGGTTGCGGTCGTCACTTTCCGCCATTGGCGACCGCCTCGCCGGTGTCGATCCGCGTGACGACCGACATGCCCGGCAGCAGGCGCTCGAGCAAGGGCTGGCCCTTGTCGAACTGGATCCGCACCGGAATGCGCTGCACCACCTTGGTGAAATTGCCGGTGGCGTTGTCGGGCGGCAGCAGCGCGAACTGCGATCCGCTCGCCGGCGCGATGCGCTCGACGACGCCGCGCAGCTTCTGGCCCGCGAACGTATCCACGGTGACCTCGACCGGCTGGCCCGGCTTGACGTTGGTCAGCTGGGTCTCCTTGTAGTTGGCGATCACATAGACGTTCGGCAGCGGCACGACGTTGATCAGATTGGCGCCGATGTTGACGTAGTCGCCCGGCTGGACTTGGCGCTCGCCGGTGACGCCGTCGAACGGCGCGACGATCTTGGTGTAGCCAAGCTTGAGCTTGGCCGATGCCAATAGCGCCTTGGCGGCGTCGAGGTCGGCGGCACGCTGCTTCTTGGTGCCTTGCAGGACCTCAAGCTGATGGCGCTGTGCCGCGATGACAGCGCGGCTGGCGCGCACGTCGGCCTCCGCCTTGGCGTAGGATGCGGTCGCCTGCTCGAGCCGCTGCCGCGTGCCGGCGTCGGTTTGCGACAGCGACTGCTGACGCTCTTCCTCCTGGCGTGCCAGAGTCTGCTGCGCCTCCGCGGACAGCCGCGCAGCTTCGGCCTGCGCGATGGTCGCATATTGCAGCTCGACCTGGTTGTTGAGGTTGTCGAGCACGGCCTGAGCACCGACCACGCCGGCCTCGGCTTGCGCCACCTGCGCCTGATAATCGGCCGGATCGATCTGCACCAGGAGATCGCCGGCCTTGACGTGCTGGAAATCGGAGACGGCGACGGTGAGCACCTCGCCGGACACGCGGCTGGAGAGCTGGGTCAATTCGGCGCGCACATAGGCATCATTGGTGGTCTGGATCGTGGCGCTGCCGACCCAGGCATCCCAGCGGCTGGTCGCCACCGCGACGAACACCAGCGCGACGAGCACGGCAAACAGCGGAATCGCGAAACGGCTCCAGAAGCCGCTTGCCGAAGGTTGCGGCTTGGCAGGTGCCGCAGCAGGCGCGGTCTGGCTGGCGGGTGACGGACCATCTTCAACCTGCTCTGCCACACCGCACTCCCTCAATCACGCACCGGAACAGCCGACGAACCTATCACGCGGACCGGCATCCACTTCGCTCGAGAACGCCCTGATAGCACATGACGACGATCATGCCTCAGACGGTCTTTTCCGGCCACCGGCAGAGATCATTGATCAGACACACGTCGCAACGTGGACCGCGGGCGAGGCAGGTGTAGCGGCCATGCAGGATCAGCCAGTGATGGGCGTGCAGCATGAACTCGGTCGGGATCACTTTTTCCAATCCCAGCTCGACCTCGAGCGGCGTCTTGCCGGGCGCGAGCCCGGTGCGGTTGCCGACGCGAAACACATGGGTGTCGACCGCCATCGTGTGCTCGCCGAACGCCATGTTGAGCACGACATTCGCGGTCTTGCGGCCGGCGCCGGGCAGCGATTCGATCTCGGCACGCGTGCGCGGCACCTCGCCGCCGAACTCGGCGATCAGCTTCTGCGAGAGCGCGATGACGTTCTTCGCCTTGTTGCGATAGAGCCCGATGGTCTTGATGTAGTCGCGCACTTTGTCCTCGCCGAGCTCAAGCATCTTGTCCGGCGTGTCGGCGACCGCGAACAGCGCTCGCGTCGCCTTGTTGACGCCGGCGTCGGTCGCCTGCGCCGACAGCACCACCGCAACGAGCAGCGTGTAGGGATTGAGGTGCTCGAGCTCGCCCTTGGGCTCGGGATTGGCTTTGCGGAACCGGTCGAAGGCCTCGTAGACCTCCTCCGATGTCCATGGCTTTGACTTTACGGTTCGCTTGGCAGCCTTCTTGGCCGCCTTCTTTGCCCCGCGTTTGGGCAGCAGCCTTGCCGCATTCGCAGGCTTCTTCTTCGGTGCGGAACGAACGCTTGATGTGCTGGCGCGTTGAGAGCGGATGATTTTGGCCATGAACCGGATATACTGATACGTCATGACCGCAGGCAACGACTTTGATCCGGGCGAAGACCGCAGGGCCAATGATCTCGCGGCTGATGCCGCTGAGGCCGAGCCCAAACTGTTCTCGGCATTGCTGACGCCGCACCGCTCGCTGAATCGCACCGGCTTTATCGTGCTGATGTCGTTCGTCACCGTGGTCAGCTTCATCGCCGGCGCGGTGTTCTGGTGGCTCGGCGCCTGGCCGATCTTCGGCTTCTTCGGCCTCGACGCGCTGGTGATCTATTGGGCGTTCAAGGTCAATTTCCGCTCCGCCAAGGCGAGCGAGGAGATCACCGTCACACCGTCGGAACTGCGGGTGCGCAGGATCAGCCATCGCGGTCATGTGGCCGAATGGGTGCTCAATCCGCTCTGGGTGCGGTTCGAACAGATCTCGCATGAGGAGTTCGGTATCGAGCGGCTCTATCTGGTCTCCCGGGGCCGCCGGGTCAGCGTTGGCAGCTTCCTCGGACCGGACGAAAAGGCCAGCTTCTCCAAGGCCTTGACGGCGGCGCTCAACGCCGCAAAACGCGGCCCGACTTACAACCCCATCCACTAGTGTGCTGAATGCGAAGTTCGTGCGATTTCGCGGCAACCACCTTCACGAACTTCGCATTCATAAAGCACACTAGAATCAAAGGCTTGCTAGTGTCCTTATCGAATCCGAAGTTCGCTCCGAAAGTGCGGCAAATGATGCGAACTTCGGATTCGGGACACTAGTCGAGCTTACTTTTGAGCATGATCTCGTCGGAAAACCGGTCCCCACTTTTCCGGATCATGCTTGTCAGAAATCGGGTGGTTTGGACGCGCCATGGCTCCTAAATCAGACACCATGATGACACTCGCCATACACGACCAGCGCCTGGCCAAGCCGGGCCTCCAGAGCGCCGCACTGCGCGACTATGACTCGGTTCGGCGCGCCATCGCGTTCATCTCGGAGCATTGGCGCACGCAGCCGACCATCGAAGCGATGGCCGATGCCGCCGCCGTCACGCCGGATGAATTGCACCATCTGTTCCGCCGCTGGGCCGGGCTGACGCCGAAGGCCTTCATGCAGGCGCTGACCCTGGACCACGCCAAGAACCTGCTGCGCGATTCCGCCAGCGTGCTCGATGCGGCACTCGACTCCGGCCTGTCAGGGCCGGGACGGCTGCACGACCTGTTCGTCACGCATGAGGCGATGTCGCCGGGCGAATGGAAGACCGGCGCCGGCGGCATGACGCTGCGCTACGGCTTCCATTCCTCGCCGTTCGGCACCGCGATCGTGATCGCGACGGATCGCGGGCTTGCGGGGCTTGCCTTCGCCGATCACGGCGACGAGCAGACCGCATTCGCCGACATGAAGCGGCGCTGGCCGAACGCGAGCTATGTCGAGGACACCGACGGTACCGCAGCATTGGCGCAGCGCGTGTTCGATACAAGGTTGTGGCGGGCGGACCAGCCGCTGCGCGTCGTCTTGATCGGCACCGACTTCGAGGTGCGGGTGTGGGAGACGCTGCTCAAGGTCCCGATGGGCCGCGCGGTCAGCTATTCCGACATCGCCTGCAAGATCAACAGCCCGAAAGCCTCGCGCGCGGTCGGCGCCGCGGTCGGCCGCAACCCGGTGTCGTTCGTGGTGCCCTGCCATCGCGCGCTCGGCAAGAGCGGCGCGCTGACCGGCTATCACTGGGGCATCACCCGCAAGCAGGCGATGCTGGGCTGGGAAGCCGGCCAGGTCGGATTGCACTAACCTCTATCTCGTCGTTCCGGGATGGTCCGAAGGACCAGACTACAGATGCGCAATTGCGCATCGGGGAATCTCGAGATTCCGGGTTCGATGCTGCGCATCGCTCCGGAATGACAACATCAAACCTCTACCCCGCGAGATCGACCTTTGACGCTACGGTGGAATCGGCATTGAGCCGATAGATCACCGGCGCGCCGGTGGCGAGCTCGCGCTTGAGGATCTGCTCGGGCGTCAGCTTCTCCAGCACCATGATCAGCGCGCGCAGCGAATTGCCGTGGGCGGCGATCAGCGTGCGCTGGCCGCGCAGCACGCCGGGCAGGATCTCCTGCACGTAATAGGGCAGCGTGCGCGCCAGCGTATCCTTCAGGCTTTCGCCGCCGGGCGGCGGCACGTCGTAGGAACGGCGCCAGATCAGAACCTGATCCTCGCCCCACTTCTTGCGGGCGTCGTCCTTGTTGAGGCCGGAGAGATCACCGTAATCGCGTTCGTTGAGCGCAAGGTTCTTCGTGGTCGGCAAACCGGTCTGGCCGATCTGCTCCAGCATCAGCTTCAGCGTGTGCTGCGCACGGGTAAGATCGGAGGTGAACGCGACATCAAACGACAGGCCCTGCGCCTTCAGCTTGCGGCCGGCCTCGTTCGCTTCGTTGACGCCCTGCTCGGTGAGATCAGGGTCCTTCCACCCGGTGAACAGGTTCTTCAGATTCCAGTCGCTCTGACCGTGACGAACGAGCACAAGGAGACGATCACTCATTTCAGATTCCGTTTTCGCTTAGCTGGATTTCATTCCGTCGAGCGGTGTCAGTCGCTCAACCCGAGGACGTCGGCCATCGAATACATGCCGGGCTTCTTGCCATGCGCCCACAGCGCTGCCTTCAGCGCGCCCTGCGCGAACAGCGCGCGATCCTCTGCATGGTGCGAGAGCGTGATGCGCTCGGAGGGGCCGGCAAAGATCACGCTGTGATCGCCGGCCGCGGTGCCGCCGCGCAACGAGGCAAAGCCGATATCGCCCGCGCGCCGCGCGCCGGTGAGACCATCGCGGCCGCGCGCCGAATGCTGATCGAGCGCGATTCCGCGTCCCGCGGCCGCGGCTTCGCCGAGCATCAAGGCGGTGCCCGACGGCGCATCGATCTTGGACTTGTGGTGCATCTCGAGAATTTCGATGTCAAAGCTCTGGTCGAGCGATTGCGCGACGCGCTTGACGAGCGCGGCGAGCAGATTGACACCGAGGCTCATATTGCCTGACTTCACCACGATGGCGCGGTTGGTCACGCTGCGGATCACCGCATCGTCGGACGGCGACATCCCGGTGGTGCCGATGACGTGAACAAGGCCGCGCTCGGCCGCGATCGCGACGTTGGCGATGGTCGCGGCCGGCACGGTGAAATCCAGGATGCCGTCGGCGCCGGCCGACATCGACCACAGATCGGCCGACAGCTTGACGTCATTGGCGGGGAGGCCGGCGAGCACGCCTGCGTCCTTGCCGAGCAGTTCCGAGCCCGGCGCTTCCAGAGCGCCGACCAGCACCGCCCCCGGGGTTTCGGAAATCACCCGGGTCAGCGTGCGGCCCATCCGGCCGCCGGCTCCCGCAACAATCAGACGCATGTCAGCCATGGCTCACCTCTCCACGCGATATAGCGAGCCAAGGCTGTTCCGGCAACCGAACCGGCTACCCGATGTGCGGACTATGGGCTGTCGTGCCCCTCGATGATGATGAGGTCGGCGATCGAATGCGGCTGTCGCACCTTGATGTTGGCTTGGTATTCCGGCGATTGGTAGCAAGCGAGCGCGGTCGCGTAATCGGGGAATTCGATCACGACATTGCGGGAGCGGCTCTGCCCCTCCACGCCGGTGAACTTGCCACCGCGAACGATGAACTTGCCGCCGAATTTCTGGAAGATGGCGGGGTTGGCCGCCATGTAGGGCTTGTAGCCTTCCTCATTGTGAACGTCGACGCGTCCAATCCAGTATCCCTTCGCCATCTCTGTTCTCCCTCTTGTTGTTCAGGCGAGCGCCTGGGCGATTTCGGCGTGAATGGCTTCGGCTGATGCCTTCGGGTCGGCGGCTTCCATCACCGGACGTCCGACCACGAGATAGTCGGCGCCGGCGGCAATGGCGCGAGCCGGCGTCATGATGCGCTTCTGGTCGCCGGTCGCCGAGCCTGCGGGGCGGATGCCCGGGGTCACCAGGTTCATCTGGTCGCCGACGATCTTGCGCAACGCGGCGGCCTCCTCGGGCGAGCTGACGAGGCCGTCAACGCCAAGCGCCTGCGCCTGTTTGGCGCGCGCTTCGACGAGATCGGAGACGTTGAGGCGATAGCCCGCCGCATGCAGATCGGTGTCGTCGTAGGAGGTCAGCACCGTCACCGCGAGGATCTTCAGGCCGGAGCCGGCGCGTGCCTCGACCGCCGCCTTCATGGTCTGCGGGTAGGCATGCACGGTGAGGAAGGTCGCGCCAAGCCCGGCGACGCTTTCGACCCCGCGCGCGACGGTGTTGCCGATGTCGTGCAGCTTCAGATCGAGGAAGACCTTCTTGCCGCTGCCTGCAAGCTGCTTCGCCAGGATGAGGCCGCCGGCATAACCGAGCTGATAGCCGATCTTGTAGAAGGTGACGGCATCGCCGAGCCGGTCGATCATCGCCTCGGCGCTGGCGACGGACGGCAGATCGAGCGCCACGATCAACCGGTCTCTTGGAGCGATCCTGGCTGGCTGCATGTCACCTCACATCATGCGTTGGGATTGGTCGATCAGTTGCCGCACCAGCGCCTGCATCGCGTCGATGTCGGCTTGGTGCTTCAGATGATCCATATCGTCGTAGGCCTGCTCGGCAAATGACAGCGCGAGCTGGTTCGGGATCACGGTGGCGCGGCACGCCGACAGGATCAGGCGCAGCGCCGCGAGCGCGCGGGTGCCGCCGAGCCGGTTGCCGGATGCGGCTGAGATCGCGAACGCGCGGCCGTGGAACACCTGACCTCGCACCTCATGCGGATCCTGCACGCGGCTCACCCAGTCGATCGTGTTCTTCACCAGCGCCGGCACCGAGGAATTGTATTCCGGCGTCACGATCAGCACGCCATGATGGGCGCCGATCATCCGTTTCAGATTCACGGCATGCTGCGGCACGCCGGATTTCGCCTGCAGGTCGCCATCATAGATCGGCAGCGGAAAATCGCCGAGCGAGATGCGGGTGACGTCGGCGCCGGATTGCGCCAGTTCATGCGCCAGCACGGCAGCCAGCTTCGCATTGAGCGAGCCTGACCGAAGCGATCCGGGGATCACGAGGATTTTCAGCGCGGACATTTTGAAATCGCAGGTAAGGCGCTCGCCCGGCGCGACGGCGCCGGGTGGTCAGCCCTTGCGATACACCCAGACCCGCGCGGGCGGAAGGTTCATCCAGATCCGCTCGGAGGCCTCTGTGGACACGCCCGGCAGCGACTTCGGAATCGGAGGCACCACCGAATAGGTGAACTGAATGAACGGCGCGCCGGGTGCGAGCGCCAGGAAAGCGTCACGGACCAGCCTCAGGCGGGTCAGCATCGGCTTGGTGACGAGCGGCAGGCCGGAGACCACGGCCGAGGCGGGAGATTTCAGCACCTCCCACAGCGTATCGCGGAGCGTATAGGCGTCCCCCTGGACGACCCTGGCGTGCGGATAACGTTCGCGCAGCAACGCGCAGAAGCCGGGATTGTATTCGACCAGGACGAGACGCTTCTGGTCGACGCCGTGCTCGATCAGCGCGTTGGTGATCGCCCCGGTGCCGGGTCCAAGTTCGACGACCGGCCCCTCGGCGTCGCGATCGACATATTGCGCCATGGTGCGGGCGAGCAGCCGTCCGGACGGCATCACCGCGCCCATATGCAGCGGCTTCTCCATCCATGAACGGAGAAATCGAACCTCGTCGTCGAGACGGAGGGGCTTCTTCGACGCACGCACGGACGATTGCAAAGGCATGTCGCTACCAGGCGGGGACCGCACAATCGAGCGGTTGTCAGAAAACAGTCACAAAGACGTATAGATCGAAGTCGTTACGGTCAAGCATAACGACTGCGGCTAGACGGAGCGATTGCCAAAGAAGTCCTTGACCTTAGAGAAGAAACCCGCTGCCTCCGGCTGAGTTGCGCCGGACGACAGCTTTTCGAACTCCATCAGCAGTTCCTGCTGCTTCTTGGTCAGATTCTGCGGCGTTTCGACCACGACCTGGACATACATGTCGCCGGTCTGGCGCGAGCGGAGCACCGGCATACCCTTTGATGCGATGCGGAATCGCCGGCTCGACTGGGTGCCGGCCGGCACCTTCACCTTGGTCTTGCCCTTGTCGATGGTCGGCACCTCGAATTCGCCGCCGAGCGCTGCGGTCACCATCGAGATCGGCACGCGGCAGTGCAGGTCGGCGCCGTCGCGCTGGAAGAACGGGTGCGTGGTCAGCGACAGGAAGATGTAGAGGTCGCCGGGCGGTCCGCCGCGGACACCGGCCTCGCCTTCACCGGCGAGACGAATGCGGGTGCCGTCCTCGACGCCAGGGGGAATGTTGACCGACAGCGTGCGCTCGCGCGTCACCCGGCCGGAACCGGCGCATGAGGTGCAGGCATCCTCGATCATCTGGCCGCGACCCTGACAGCCGGGACAGGTCCGCTCGAGCGTGAAGAAGCCCTGGGCCTGCCGGATACGGCCGGCGCCGCCGCAATGTGAGCACGTCTTCGGCTTGGTACCGGCCTTGGCGCCGGTGCCCGAGCAGGATTCGCAGGTGACTGAGACCGGGATCTCGATCTGCGCGGTCTTGCCCTGGAAGGCCTCCTCGAGCGTGATCTCCATGTTGTAGCGCAGGTCGGCGCCGCGCTCGCGGCCACCGCCGCGGCGCTGCCCGGCCATGCCGAACAGGTCTTCGAAAATGTCGGAGAAGGATGAGGCGAAGCCGGCGCCGAAGCCGGGGCCGCCACCGCCCATGCCCTGCTCGAAAGCGGCATGGCCGAAGCGGTCATAGGCGGCGCGCTTGTCGCCGTCCTTCAGCACCTCATAGGCTTCGTTGATTTCCTTGAACCGGACTTCGCTGGTGGCGTCGCCCGGATTCTTGTCCGGATGCCATTTCATCGCGAGCTTGCGGAAAGCCGATTTGAGCTTGGTCTCGTCCGCGTTCCGCTCAACCTCGAGGGTCTCGTAATAGCAGCGCTTGGTGGACATCCTTCAATTCCGTCCGAAGTTCATCGCGATCGCCAAAGATTGCGCCGACGATTGCGTCAAGGATTGCGCCTGTCTGGAAGATGCAGCGATCGCCTTAAAGAAAAATGACCCCCACTCCTCCGAGACGCGGCGCGTGCTCATTGGTGTGAGGGTCATGATCGCAAATCCGCGCTTAAGCAGACTTCTTGTTGTTCTTGTCGTCGTCGACCTCGGTGAACTCCGCGTCGACAACGTCATCCTTAGCAGCGTCCTTGGCCGCATCGGCCTCGGCCTGCTGCTTGTACATGGCCTCGCCGAGCTTCATCGAAGCCTGCGCCAGCGTGTTGGTCTTGGCCTTGATCGCCTCGGCGTCGTCGCCCTTCAGCGCTTCCTTGAGGTCGCTGACGGCGTCTTCGATCGCGCGGCGCTCGGTGTCGGCGATCTTCGAACCGTGTTCGGCCAGAGCCTTCTCGGTCGAGTGAACCAGACCGTCGGCATGGTTCTTGGCGTCGACAGCCTCACGGCGCTTCTTGTCCTCGGCCGCGTTGACCTCGGCGTCCTTGACCATCTTGTCGATGTCGGCCTCGGACAGACCGCCGGATGCCTGGATCCGGATCTGCTGTTCCTTGCCGGTCGCCTTGTCCTTGGCCGAGACGTTGACGATACCGTTGGCGTCGATGTCGAAGGTCACCTCGATCTGCGGCATGCCGCGCGGAGCCGGCGGAATACCCATCAGGTCGAACTGGCCGAGCATCTTGTTGTCGGCCGCCATTTCACGCTCGCCCTGGAAGACCCGGATGGTGACAGCGCCCTGATTGTCTTCGGCGGTCGAGAACACCTGGCTCTTCTTGGTCGGGATCGTGGTGTTGCGGTCGATGATGCGGGTGAACACACCGCCCAGCGTCTCGATGCCCAGCGACAGCGGGGTCACGTCGAGCAGCAGCACGTCCTTGACATCGCCCTGCAGCACGCCGGCCTGGATCGCAGCGCCGATCGCGACGACCTCGTCGGGATTGACGCCCTTATGCGGCTCCTTGCCGAAGAACTGCTTCACGACTTCCTGGATCTTCGGCATGCGGGTCATGCCGCCGACCAGCACCACTTCGCCGATCTCGCCGGCGGTCAGGCCGGCATCCTTCAGCGCCTTGCGGCACGGCTCGATGGTCTTCTCGACGAGATCGGCCACCAGCGCCTCGAACTTGGCGCGGGTCAGCTTCATCGTCAGATGCTTCGGACCGGTCTGGTCAGCCGTGATGAACGGCAGGTTGATTTCGGTCTGCGTGGTCGACGACAGCTCGATCTTGGCCTTCTCCGCAGCCTCCTTCAGGCGCTGCAGGGCAAGCTTGTCGTTGCGCAGGTTGATGCCCTGCTCCTTCTGGAATTCGTCGGCGAGATAGCCGACCAGGCGCATGTCGAAATCTTCACCGCCGAGGAAGGTGTCGCCGTTGGTCGACTTCACCTCGAACACGCCGTCGCCGATCTCGAGGATCGAGACGTCGAAGGTGCCGCCGCCGAGGTCGTACACGGCGATCGTGCCGGACTTCGACTTGTCGAGACCGTAGGCGAGCGCGGCAGCCGTCGGCTCGTTGATGATGCGCAGCACTTCGAGGCCGGCGATCTTGCCGGCGTCCTTGGTGGCCTGACGCTGCGCGTCGTTGAAATAGGCGGGAACAGTAATGACGGCCTGCTCGACCTTCTGGCCGAGATGCGCCTCAGCGGTCTCCTTCATCTTCTGCAGAATGAAGGCCGAGACCTGCGAGGGCGAATAGGTCTTGCCATCGGCTTCGACCCAGGCGTCGCCGTTCGATGCCTTGACGATCTTGTAGGGAACGAGCTTCTTGTCCTTCTCGACCATCGGGTCGTCATAGCGGCGGCCAATGAGGCGCTTCACCGCAAAGAACGTACGCTCGGGATTGGTCACCGCCTGGCGCTTCGCCGGCTGGCCGACGAGGCGCTCGCCATCGTCAGTGAAAGCAACGATCGACGGCGTCGTTCGCATGCCCTCGGCATTCTCGATCACCTTGGCGTTCTTGCCATCCATTACGGCGACGCACGAATTCGTGGTGCCGAGGTCGATCCCAATGACCTTACCCATGGTTTTGATATCCTCTTTGCTACGGCAGGTTGGTTGGGCCCTGACGGCGCTCCGTACCGAACCCCCAGACGTTCACATACTCGCGATATTGCGACGGTGAGCCTGATATAGGAGAGAGGGTCCTGCCCGCAAGGACTGGACGCAACGTTGAGGCCTGAAAAGACTGACGTTTGAAAGATTGTGTCAGCCCGGCCGCAGCGCCGGTTCAAGCCCGATCCAAGTTAACAAATCGGCAATGATGCGGCACGCCGTCGACCGCGAACATCCGCCACGCGACGTCCGCGCTGTTGAGTGAACACTCACAAACGTCGTATGCGGAAGCGGGCGCAGGCCGAGGGCGCGCTGTTTGGCCGCTGGTGGCCGATCGTCGGAAACGTCGGGAAACTGGAAAGTGCCAGCCAATGGGGACGAAAAGCCCCTGGAATCGGGCCTGCAGGCCCGGAGTGCGGCTTTGGCGGCCTGTTACAGGGTCATCAAAACCGCTAAAAGCGGTCCGACTGAAAGAGGCCATCCAGCCCTGCACCGGCCCCGTTGCGCGGCCACCAAGCAAAACCGGTAGATCCCCCATGACGCCTTTTCGACTTCTCGTTGCGGTTGCCTTGCTGCTTGCTGCCACCTGTCGTGGCTTTGCCGCCGACGTGGTGTTTCCGCCGGGCGCGCATGTCGGGATGAAGCCGCTGGTGGGCCTCAACCGCGCCAAGTCGTTCATCGGCTTCGAGACCGAGGACCAGGGCGTGAAGGTCTTGATCGCCGATCTGCCCGCGGACGCCTACAACGAGGTCGTGAGCGCCTTCAAGGCCAACCCGGCCGGTAGCGGAAACATCAAGCCGGAGAGCCTCGAGACGCCGGCCGGCCTCGCCTATTACACCGTGGAGAGCGCGCGTGACGGCACCACCAATGTGCGGCGCTATTCCATGATCCTGCCGGGACCGACCTTCTCCGGCTATGTCGCGGTCCAGGTGCCGGAGAACGCCAGCAAGATCTACACCGACGACGCCGTGCGGCAGATGTTCGCCACCGCCCAGATCCGCAACGAGGTGCCGGTCGACGAGCAGCTAAGCATGATGCCGTTCAAGGTCACCGAGCTCAGCAGCTTCAAGAATGTCCGCATGCTGGCGCCGGGCGCCGCGCTGCTGATGGCCGACGGCGACGACAAGGGCCTTGAGACCAAGCCCTTTATGCTGCTTGGCATCATCGGCTCGGCCCCGGCCACACCGGATGATCGCGGCCGCTTCGCCCAGCAGATCGCCACCACGATCCCCGGCGTGCGCGACGGGCGGATCACCATGTCCGAACCGATCCGGATCGACGGCCAGCCCGGCTTCGAGACGCGCATCGACGCCGTCAGCGGCAAGGACAATACCCCGGTGACCATCGTGCAGTGGCTGCGGTTCGGCGCGCAAACATCGATGCGCATCATCGGCAGCTCCCCGCGCACCGATTGGGAGAAGGCCTTCCCGCGCTTCCGCGCGGTGCGCGACGGCATCCAGCCGCGCGGCTGACGGGCCCGCCGAAAAATCGGACTTTCGCAGCTCCACGAACGGAACTAGCCTCCTCGTGCAATTATCAAAGCGAGGAGGGGCGCGATGCCGGATCGACGACAGGTTGTTGCAGGCCTCGGTACGCTGGCGCTTGCCGCGCTGGTTCCAAAACATCTCTGGGCGGCTGCGATCAAGCCCGACGACGGCTCCGCGCTGCTCGTGATCGACGTCCAGAACTGCTTCCTGCCCGGCGGCAGCCTTGCCGTGAAGGACGGCGAGCAGGTGGTGCCGGTGATCAACCGGATCGCCAAGAGCTTTGCCAATGTGGTGATGACGCAGGACTGGCACACGCCCGGACACATCTCCTTTGCCTCGACCCATTCCGGCAAGAAGCCGTTCGAGACCGTCGACCTTGCCTATGGCAAGCAGGTGCTGTGGCCCGACCACTGCGTGCAGGGCACCGACGGCGCATCGCTATCGAAGGAACTCGCGATCCCGCAGGCCGAGCTGATCATCCGCAAGGGTTTTCACAAGGACGTCGACAGCTACTCCGCCTTCACCGAGGCCGACGGCAAGACCACCACCGGGCTCGCCGCCTATCTCAAGGCGCGCAACGTCGAGCGGGTTTTCGTGGCCGGGCTCGCCACCGATTTCTGCGTGGCATGGACCGCGCTCGATGCGCGCAAGGCCGGCTTCGAGACCTATGTGGTGGAAGATGCCTGCCGCGGCATCGACACCCAGGGATCGCTCGCCAAGGCCTGGGACGACATGGCCAAGGCCGGCGTCAAGCGCATCCAGTCCTCGGATATCGCGTAAGACGCAGCCTCGCGAGATTCGCATGGCCGAGCCTGCGTCACCTCATGCATTCGATCTCGCGCAGCGCCTGCCGTCGCCGCGCATGGCTGGCCTGATCGTCCGGATCACCGGTTATCGCGAGACCGCAACGGGCCGGTTCGCGCAGCGGCAGACCGCGCCGCTGATCGTCCCGCTGATCATCAGTTTCGGCTCGCCGTTCCTGATCGCGCTGTCGCGCGAGCCCGGTGCGGCCGACCGTCAGCTCAGCTTCGCCGCCGGCCTGCATGCCGGGCCTGTCTACATCGAGTCCGACGGCCACGCTGCCTGCGTGCAGGTCGATTTCACCCCGCTCGGCGCCTACGGCTTCTTCGGCGGCGCCGTGACCGACCTGGTCGGGCGCATGGTCGATATCGACGATGTGCTCGGCCATGATGGCCGTCGTCTGCGCGAGCAACTCGGCGCCGTGACCTGCTGGCAGCGCCGCTTCGACCTGATCGAGGCGTTCGTGCTGCGCCGTGCCGGCCACATGCCGTCTCCCGAAGTCGCGTTCGCCTATCGAAAACTGGCGCGTTCGGCCGGCGCCATCAGCATCACGGCATTGGCCGACGAGATCGGCTGGAGCCGCAAGCATCTGGCCGGCCGGTTTCGGTCCGAACTCGGCCTCGCCCCCAAATCGCTGGCGCGCATGATGCGGTTTCACCGGGCGAGCCGGCTGGCACAAAGCCAAGCCGCGCTTGGCTGGGCGGGGATCGCGGCGGAAAGCGGCTATGCCGACCAGGCCCATCTCGCTCGCGAGTTCGTCGAATTCGCGGGCGAACCGCCAACCGCCTGGGCGCGCCGCCAGGCCTTGACCGACCGCCGGCTGGTTCACGCCGGCGATGGGCTGGCGGACTGGTAACAAACCTTCAAGCCGACGCCGCGTTGCCCCGTGCAGGATGGCGCCGTCAGCCAAGGAGGTGAGCGACCATGACGCACGACATCGAACCGCCCCGCATCTACCCGACCCTGCGCTGCAAGGATGCCGAGGCGATGACCAATTGGCTCACGACGGTGCTTGGGTTCACCGAACACGTCGTCTACCGCGATGGCGGCGTGATCCATCACGCCGAGCTCGCCTATGGTTCCTCGATGCTGATGCTGGGTCAGAGCCCTGACGACGCCTATGGCAAGCTGGTCGGCGACCTCGACCACCGCCGCACCGACTCGATCTATATCGCCGTCGACGATCCCGACGCGCTGCACGCGAAGGTCAAGGCTGCCGGAGCGAAGATCGAGATGGAACTGCGAAACACGGATTATGGCAGCCGCGACTTCGCCTGCCGCGATCCGGAAGGAAATCTCTGGAGCTTCGGCACCTATTGGCCGAAGGCACACGAGAAGCCGCGACCGTGAGCCCGCGCAATCCGCGAGCTCACAGACGGGTGTCCGGGATCGGACGGATCAGGCGCTGATGTCAGCGGTCGGGGCGGCCTTGGCGCCGCCCTTGGAGACGCCGACCAGCGCCGGACGCAGGATGCGCTCGCCGATCATGTAACCGGCCTGCACGACCTGCACCACGGTGCCCGACGGCACCGACGGATCAGGCACCTCGAACATCGCCTGCTGGAAGTTCGGATCGAACTTCTCGCCGATCGGGTCGAACTTCTTGACGCCGTTCTTCTCCAGCGCGTTGAGCAGCGAACGTTCGGTCAGCTCGACGCCTTCGATCAGCGCCTTCAGGCCGGGATCGGCGGCTTCCTTGGTCTCGGCCGGCACCGCATCGAGCGCGCGCTGCAGGTTGTCGGCGATATCGAGCACGTCGCGGGCAAAGCCGGTGATGCCGTAGGTCTTGGCGTCGGCGACCTCGCGGCGGGTGCGCTGGCGGAGATTCTCCATCTCGGCCAGGGTGCGCAGCGTCCGGTCGCGCGCCTCGGCGAGTTCCTTGGTCAGCGCCTCCGCCGATCCGGCTTCGGGCTCGTCAGGCATGATGTAGGGCTTCGAGACCACGGGCTCACCCGTCGGCGCCGAATTCTCGGTGTTGTCATTGGCCCGGTTCGGATCGGTCATGGCTTGCCTTCTCGAAAACTCGCGTCGGTTCAAATCTTGGGGATTGCTTGCCGGGATATCGTGCTTTGGGCGGCGAAAATCAAGCGCAACATACCGGTCTCGGGAACTGGGATCTCCGGCTTGGGTGAAGAAAACCCGTCAAATGAAAGCGAAATCGCCCCCCGGTCAGCCGCCCAGCATCTTGCTGACGATGCGCGCGGCATAATCGACGGTCGGGATCACCCGCGCATAGTTCAGCCGCGTCGGTCCGATCACGCCGAGGACGCCCACGATCCGCCCCTGGGCGTCGCCGTAGGGCGCGATGATGGTCGAGGAACCCGACAGCGAGAACAGCTTGTTCTCCGAGCCGATGAAGATCCGCACCCCCTCGCCGCGTTCGGCGCGGCCGAGCAGATCGATCACGCCGCGCTTGGTTTCGAGATCGTCGAACAGCGACTTGATGCGCTCGAGATCGTCGAGCGCATGCAGGTCCTCCAGCAGATTGGCGTGACCACGCACGATCAGCTGGCGGTCCTCATTCTCGCCGCCGGACCAGCTCGCAATGCCCGCCGCGACCACCTTCTGCGTGAGCTGATCGAGCTCGGCGCGGTTTTGCGTCAGTGCCGTCTCGAGCTCGAGCCGCGCTTCGGCCAGCGTCCGGCCGCGGATCCGCGCATTGAGGAAATTGGTCGCCTCGGTCAGGGCTGAGGATGGAACACCCGGCGGCAGTGCCAGCACGCGGTTTTCGACCTGGCCGTCTTCGCCGACCAGCACGACCAGCGCCTTCTCCGGCTCCAGCCGCACGAACTCGATATGCTTCAGCCGCGCATTCGACTTTTGCGTCAGCACCACCGCCGCGGCGCGGGTCAGGCCCGACAGCCGCGTCAAGGCCTCGCCGAGCGCGGCCTCAACGGATTGCGCGCGGCCGACGGCAGCAAGCTGGGTCTGGATCGATTGACGCTCGGCCTCGGTAAGGTCGCCGACCTGCATCAGCGCATCGACGAAGAAGCGCAGCCCGAGTTCGGTCGGCAACCGGCCGGCGGAGGTGTGCGGCGCATAGATCAGGCCGAGTTGCTCGAGATCCGACATCACATTGCGGACCGAGGCCGGCGACAGCGGTAATGCGATCAGGCGCGAAATGTTGCGCGAACCGACCGGCTCGCCGGTCGCGAGATAGCTTTCGACGATTTGACGAAAAATATCGCGCGAACGCTCGTTGAGCTGGGCGAGCCCGGCATGCGGCGCGATCAGGCCAATCGGATCGTGGTGAGTCACACTCCAGTCCCTCACAATTACTGCATAATTTGTCGATCCGGGAGGCCGATGACAAGCATGCATTCGGCCCCCTCGTACCGGACCATACCGGGGCCGAAAACCCTCGCCAAAACCCTTGCCGCTGCCCCTTCCCGCTCCTACAAGCACCGCCAGCCAATTTTCTCGGATTTCTGGAGGATTTCATGCGGCCAAGCCGCCGTGCACCCGACGAACTGCGTCCCGTGTCGCTGGAACGCGGCGTCGTCAAATATGCCGAGGGTTCCTGCATGGTGAAGTTCGGCGACACCCATGTGCTGGTGACCGCCACGCTGGAAGAGCGATTGCCGCCGTGGCTGAAGGGCCAGGGCCGCGGCTGGGTCACCGCCGAATACGGCATGCTGCCGCGTGCTACCCTGGAACGCACCCGCCGCGAGGCCTCGGCCGGCAAGCAGGGCGGCCGGACGGTCGAGATTCAGCGGCTGATCGGCCGCTCGCTGCGCGCGGCC
The DNA here is from genome assembly GCF_054055815.1 of Bradyrhizobium sp. USDA 4503. NCBI lineage: Bacteria > Pseudomonadati > Pseudomonadota > Alphaproteobacteria > Hyphomicrobiales > Nitrobacteraceae > Bradyrhizobium > Bradyrhizobium sp. USDA 4503. The sequence goes on along the minus strand of NZ_JBSRXS010000001.1, from coordinate 5,802,983 downwards.
GTCGATCTCGAGGCGCTCGGCGAACGCCAGATCACGGTCGATTGCGACGTCATCCAGGCCGACGGCGGCACCCGCACCGCCTCGATCACCGGTGCCTGGGTGGCGCTGGCCGACTGCATCAACTGGATGAAGACCCGCAACATGCTGAAGACCAACGTGTTGCGCGACAATGTGGCGGCGATCTCCTGCGGCATCTACCAGGGCACGCCGGTGCTCGATCTCGACTATGCCGAGGATTCCGAAGCCGACACCGACGCCAATTTCGTCATGACCGGCGACGGCCGGATCATCGAGGTGCAGGGCACCGCCGAGAAGACGCCGTTCTCGGAAGGCGAATTCCTGGCGCTGATGGCGCTGGCGCGCAAAGGTGTCGCGCGTCTGGTCGACTTGCAAAAGATCGCGGTGGCGTAGTCAGATTGGTCATGCACCGCCGAATCACCGGAAGGCTCGTCATCGCCACCCATAATCCCGGCAAGCTTGCCGAGATGCGGGAACTGCTGGCGCCGCACGGCGTGGAGGTGGTGTCGGCCGGCGAGCTCGACCTCGCCGAGCCCGAGGAGACCGGCAACAATTTTCGCGCCAACGCGGCGATCAAGGCGATCGCGGCAGCGAAGGCGACCGGACTGCCCGCCTTCGCCGACGATTCCGGCCTCGTGGTCGATGCGCTCGACGGAGCGCCCGGGATCTACTCGGCGCGCTGGGCCGGCGAGGGCAAGGACTTCATGGCGGCGATGACGCGGATCGAGCGGCTGCTGCAGGAACGCGGCGCCACCGCACCGGACCGGCGCAAGGCGCACTTCGTGTCGGCGTTGTGCGTGGCCTGGCCCGACGATCATCTCGAGCAGGTCGAGGCCCGCGTCGATGGAACCCTGGTCTGGCCGCCGCGTGGCACCGCCGGCTTTGGCTACGATCCGGCCTTCCTGCCCGACGGCTACACGCGGACCTTCGGCGAGATGACCAGCATCGAGAAGCACGGCCTGCCGCCGCTCGGGCTCGGCCTGTCGCATCGCGCCCGCGCCTTCGTGAAGCTCGCGGAGATCTGCCTTGAGCCACGCTGACCGAGAAGTCTTCGGCGTCTACGTGCACTGGCCGTTCTGCCTGTCGAAATGCCCGTATTGTGATTTCAACAGCCATGTGCGGCATGCGCCGGTCGACGAGGAGCGTTTCGTGCGCGCGTTCGCCCGCGAGATCGAGACGACGGCCGCGCGCGTGCCGGGGCGGCAGGTGTCCTCGATCTTCCTCGGCGGCGGCACGCCATCGTTGATGCAGCCGAAGACCGTCGGTGCCGTGCTCGATGCGATCGGCAAGCACTGGCAGGTGGCGCGCGATGTCGAGGTCACGCTCGAGGCCAATCCGACCAGCGTCGAGGCGACGCGCTTTCGCGGCTATCGCGCAGCCGGCGTCAACCGCGTCTCGCTCGGCGTGCAGGCGCTCGATGACGTCTCGCTGAAGGCGCTTGGCCGCCTGCACACCGCGCGCGAGGCGCTCGACGCGGTCGCGATCGCGCGCTCTGCGTTCGACCGTTACTCGTTCGATCTGATCTATGCCCGCCCCGACCAGACGCCGCGGATGTGGGCCGATGAACTGAAGCAGGCGATCTCGGAAGCGGCCGAGCATCTGTCGCTCTACCAGCTCACGATCGAGGAAGGCACGCCGTTCTTCGGGCTGCATGCCGCCGGCAAATTGCAGACGCCGGACGAAGCGACCGCGCGCGCGCTCTACGACGTGACGCAGGAGGTCTGCGCCCGCGAGGGATTGCCGGCCTATGAGATCTCCAATCACGCCCGCGCCGGCGCGGAGTGCAAGCATAACCTCGTCTACTGGCGCGGCGAGGAATATGCCGGCATCGGCCCGGGCGCACATGGAAGGCTCGACATCGATGGCGTCAGGCACGCGACCGCAACCGAGCGGCGCCCCGAGGCGTGGCTGTTGAACGTCGAGGAGCGCGGTCACGGCGTCGTCAGCGATGACAGCCTCAACAGCGAAGAACGCGCCGACGAGTTTCTGCTGATGGGATTGCGGCTCGCCGAGGGCATCGATCCCAAGCGCTATGCGAAGCTCTCCGGCCGCCAGCTCGACCCGCACCGGATCGCGATGCTGCGCGAGGAAGGCGCGATCGCCGTCGACGCCGACGGACGACTGCGGGTGACGACGTCGGGATTCCCGGTGCTCGACGCGGTCGTTGCGGATCTCGCCGCCTAGAACCTATCCCGTTCCGATTGAATCGGAACGAGGCTCTAGATTCTTGTTTTGACGCGTTTTCTTCACGCGAACCGGTATCCACGTCGCTCGAAACCGCTCTAGGTGCACGCTGCCAAAATATCGAAAACAACCCCATGCAAAGGAGCTGGCGGGTGCCGGCGCTCGACAAGGCAGCTTGACCGCCCGACGAAAATCAAGCGCCAAAGCTCTTCGGCGAGCCTGCCACCGGCGTGCTGCCGCCTGAGGCCACCTTCATGACCGCAAGGCCGCGCTCATTGGTGCCATCGGAGCGGAAGCGGAACAGACCGTCGATGCCGGCAAAGCCGGACGGATTGGTCAGAGTCTCCGGCGCAAAGCGCTGCGCCCCTTGCGTGCGCGCGAGCGCCGCCATTAGCGCCACGGCATCATAGGCAAGCGTCGCGGTGCGCACGGGCTCGCCGCCATATTTGCCGCGGTAGCGGCCGGCGAAGCTGCGGAAGCCGGACGGATCGGGCGCGGCGTAGAGGCCACCCTGCAAGACGGGGCTCGCGAACACCCGCGGATTGTCCCACAGCCCGGTGCCGAGCAGCTGGATGTTGCGCAGATTGGCGCCGGCTGCGGTCAAGGCATCGGCGGTCGCGACCACCGAATCACCATCGTCGGCGATCAGCAGCGCATCGGCCTGGCCGAGCGCCTGCGCCACGGTTCGCGCCGGCGTCGCGCGATCGGCGCCATATTTCTCGAATGCGACGACGCGGCCGTTCTTGCGGCCGACCGCCTGCTTGAACGCGGCCTCAACCACGTTGCCATAGGCGTTGTCCGGCACCATCGCGGCGAACGAGCGCTTTCCGATCCCCGCCGAGTAGTCGACGATGCGGTTGATGTCGGACTCCGGCAGGAAGCTCAGCAGATAGACGCCGCGCCCGGCCACGCTCGAATCGGTGGAGAACGCGATCACCGAGGTTCCGCGCGGCCGCGTCAGTTGCGCGACGGCCGGCACCGAGCCTGCGAACAGCGGTCCCAGAATGATCTCGGCGCCTTCGGACAGTGCCTGCTGGGCACCCTGCGATGCGCCCTGCGGGCTGCCGCCATCGTCCTTGATCAGGAGCTGGATGTTCGGGTTCTGAAATTCCGCCAGCGCCATTTCGGCCGCGTTCCGCATCGACTGGGCGGCAAGCCCGGCATTGCCGGACGCCGACAGCGGCAGGATCAGGCCGATCTTGACCTGCCCGGTGCCGACCGCCTGCGGCGGCTGCTGCGGGCCGGCAGGACCGCCTTCCTGGTTGCCGCCGAACGGGCTGGAAAACTGGCTCAAGCTTTGCTGCACGCCGGAACAGGCCGTCAGCAGCGGCGCGCCCACGATGAGGCCGAGCGCGGTCCGCCGGGTGGTGCCCGACGGCGGGGACTTGCGGTGATGCGGGCCTTCCATCGTCTCTCTTCTCTTGGCCGACCGTGATCAGCCAGGACTCCATCCAGCTCTGATGAGGCGGGTGGATTCAGGCATATTCTCGGCGAATAGTTAACTAAAACAAAAGGATTATGGCCCCGCGGCGCCCTTGCCGCGGCCTCCATTTCCCCCGTCAGCCAGCGTTCCGTCACCGCCGTTTGCGGATGTGGCGCAAGCGCCGCCATCCCTCTAGATTGGCATTATGCGCGCAAAAGCCAGTTCCCTCCACAGTTCGGATGCCACGACAGGCGCTGCGGCCAGAACATTTTCGATCGGCGGCCAGCAATTGGCCGCGCCAAGGGCAGCACCCGGGCTCCATCTGGTCGCGACCCCGATCGGAAATCTCGCCGACATCACCCTGCGCGCGCTGGAAAACGCTGGCCGGTGTCGACGTCATCGCCTGCGAGGACACGAGAATTACCCGGCGGCTGACCGAGCGTTATGCGATCGCCGCGGAGCTTGCGCTCTACCACGAGCACAACGCGGCCCAGGCCCGTCCAAAAATCCTGGAGCGGCTGGCGCAGGGCGCCGCGATCGCGCTGGTTTCCGACGCCGGCACGCCACTGATCTCCGATCCCGGCTTCAAGCTGGTGCGCGACGTCTGCGCCGCCGGGCATGCCGTCATCGCGGTGCCGGGGCCATCATCGGTGCTGACGGCGCTGTCGGTCGCGGCATTGCCGACCGACCGGTTTTTCTTCGAGGGATTTTTGCCCGCCAAGGAGCACGCGCGCCGCGCCCGGCTCAACGAGCTGGCGAGGGTCGATTCGACGCTCGTGATGTTCGAATCGGGCAATCGCGTACAGGACACGCTGCGCGATCTCGCCGCGATCATGGCCGGCCGCGATGCCGCGATCTGCCGCGAGCTGACCAAGCTGCACGAGGAAATCACGCGCGCGCCGGTCGCCGCGCTGGCGGCAAGCGCGGACGCGCTGGAAACGCGCGGCGAGTTCGTGCTGGTCATCGGACCTCCGGCCGATGATGCCGGGGTGATGGACCAGGATGCGCTCGACGATCTGCTGCGGGCGCAGCTCGGCCGCGGCAGCGTCAAGGATGCGGTCGCCCATGCGGTCGAACTGTCGGGCCGGCCGCGCCGCGAGGTCTATGCCCGTGCCCTCGAGCTTGCGAAGACCATCGGGGACGGCAATGGCGAAGACTGACAGCGCCTCGCCCGAGCGCGTCGCGGCGTTCCGGACCGGCATCTCGGCGGAGAGCCGCGCCGCAGCGCTTCTGATCGCCAAGGGCTATCGCATCCTGGCACGACGCTTCCGCACCCCCTTTGGCGAGATCGACCTGGTGGTGCGCCGGCGCAATCTGCTGGCCTTCGTCGAGGTCAAGGCCCGGGCCAGCCTCGACGACGCCGCCTATGCGGTGACGCCGCGGCAGCAGCTGCGCATCATCAATGCCGCCCAGGCCTGGCTGATGGCGCATCCCGAACATGCCGAATTCGAGCTCAGATTCGACGCCGTGCTGATTGCGCCGAAGAGCCTGCCGCGCCATTTGTTAGCGGCATTCGATGCCAGCCCTTAACGTTATCCTCAGACCTCGCGGAACATGCCTATGAAATTGAAGATCGCCGTCCAGATGGATCCCATCGCGCGCATCAATATTCGCGGCGATTCGACCTTTGCGCTGCTGCTCGAGGCGCAGAAGCGCGGCCACGGCATTTCCTACTACACGCCCGACAAGCTGTCGTTGCGCGGCGAGGAGCTGGTGGCGCCGGTGCAGCCTCTCACCGTGCGCGACGAGGTCGGCAATCATTTCACGCTGGGCGAGCCGAAGCGCGAAGCGCTCAACGGCTTCGACGTCGTGCTGCTGCGGCAGGATCCGCCGTTCGACCTCGCCTACATCACCTCGACCCATTTCCTCGAGCGCATCCATCCGAAGACCTTGGTCGTCAACGACCCGGCCAGCGTGCGCAACGCGCCGGAAAAGCTGTTCGTGATGAACTTCCCGAAGCTGATGCCGCCGACCCTGATCTCGCGCGATCTCGACGAGATCAACGCATTCCGCGACCATCATGGCGCCGTCGTCATGAAGCCGCTGCACGGCCATGGCGGCGCCGCCGTCTTCCGCGTGATGCCGCAGGACATGAACTTCGGCTCGCTGTTCGACATGTTCTCCGTCACGTTCAAGGAGCCCTGGGTGATCCAGCGCTTCCTCCCCGAGGTGAAGCATGGTGACAAGCGCATCATCCTGGTCGACGGCGAGTTCGCCGGCGCCGTCAACCGCGTGCCGGCGGCGGACGATCTGCGCTCCAACATGGTCCGTGGCGGCGCAGCCACGGCGACCGAACTCTCGGATCGCGAGAGCGAAATCTGCGCCACGCTCGGACCGGCGCTGCGCGAACGCGGCCTGCTGTTCGTCGGCATCGACGTGATCGACGGCAACCTGACCGAGATCAACGTCACCTCGCCGACCGGCATCCGCGCAATCCAACGGCTCAATGGCCCCGACGTCGCGGCGATGATTTGGGATACCATCGAGAAGAAGCGCGCCGCGAAATAATCCTCCCTTGTGCGCCGCACAGCTGGCTGAAATTTTAGCCAGCGTTCGATCGCGCATGCGTTCTCCTTATTCTTCTTGCCAGCTTGCGCAGGCGAGGGCAGCATCCGCTTGCCTGCGTCAGGTCAAGCAGCGGGTCAACGCGCGGGCACAACGCGAAAATCTTATAAAAATTCTGGAGGAAGACGTTATGACGCTCAATGTCTCACGACGATCCTTGCTCGCGCTCGGTGCCGGTCTCGGCGCCAGCACCCTGCTCGGGGGCACCGCACAGGCACGCGCGCCGAAGCTCGGCACGCAGACACCCTATTGGCACCGCTTCATGCTCGGCGAAGCCGAAGTGACCGTCGTATCCGACGGGCCGCTTCCGCTCGGCGATCCCTCCGGCACCTTCACCGGTGTGCCGAAGGAGGAGGTGAAGAAGATGCTCTCCGACAACTTCCTCTCGCCCGACAATGTCGTGCTCGAGCAGAATTCGCCGATCGTCAATACCGGCGACAAGCTGATCCTGTTCGACACCGGCATGGGCACGTCGCAACTGTTCGGCAAGACCACCGGGCGGCAGCAGAAGAGTATGCAGGAAGCCGGCATCAAGCCGGAGGACATCGACGCCGTCGTGCTGTCGCACGCGCATATCGATCATATCGGCGGCATCGTCGGCGCCGACGACAAGCCGTTGTTCCCGAATGCGCAATATTACATCGCGCAGAGCGATCTCGAGTTCTGGACCGACGAAGGCAAGATGGGCAGCCCGTTGAAGGATTTCATCGTGCACGCCCGCAAGAACCTGCTGCCGGTGCGCGACCGCATCGTGTTCTTCAAGGACGGCCAGGAATTCCTGCCCGGCGTGACGGCAATCGCGGCGCCAGGCCACACCGTGGGCCACACCATCTTCATGGTGAGCTCGGGCGGCAAATCCTTCGCCTTCCTCGGCGACCTCTCGCATCACGCGGTGCTGCTGCTGGAGCGGCCGCGGATGGAGTTCTCCTACGACACCGATCCGAAGCAGGCGGCGGCGTCGCGGGTCAAGCTGCTGGAAATGCTGGCCGCGAACAAGACGGCCGTGATGTCCTATCACTTCGCTTGGCCGGGCTACGGCCACGTCGCCAAGGCCGGCGAAGGCTTCCACTACTATCCGGAGCCGATGCAGATGAACCTGTGATCTGAACACTCCGTGAGGGGGACAAACGTCGCCCTCACGGATGTGATCGAGAATACCTTACGTCCAGTACGTTTAGGACTTAACGCTGTTGACTTGATCCAGGTAAATCAACCAGCGCAAGAATGCGGTACCGTTACTTATGGCCAAAACCGCAAGATCAATCGGCGGTTGGACCGGCTCCTCACTGCCCTGTTCATGGCGATAATTGTGCGAAGAATCTATCCAGTCCCTGAACGATGCTAGCTGTTTGTTGGCAGCACGCATTGCAACTGCGTCGTTCACATATGTCTGCTGAATAATTGAGCTTAGGTAAGTTTCCGCAGCGCCCGCATTCAGCTGAGGTGCGGACGGAAACATCAAACGAAAGAGCCCCTCCACTGCGCTAAAAATCGCTCGCCATGCGTCTTTGCCGTTGGGAGGCTGCTCAGCCAATTGATCAGATATTCGTTCGAACGCCGCCAAGCTGTTCGAGTATCGAGCATTCTGAAGTCCCGCCAGCGTAGATCGACGGTTCCGCTGGAATTCCTTGTCTACGGCCGGGTGAACAACGCATCCTTCATCGATTTCATACGCAAGACGTTCTTCGGTAAAGATGCGTCGAACTTCCTGCTGCCAAATACGTGCTCCGGCTGATTGGCCTCTCTTTACGAAGAACGCGTTGGCAAGCGTGATGCAATCAAGGAAATCGCGAATGTCACACTTCTCGCAGAACGAAATCCATTCGATATTATAAGTGGCCTTTACCTTAATTCCCAACTCACGCTCTAACAGATCCCGTAGCTCTGGCGTGGTCTCATCGGTGGTGACTCTCTCCATCAATTTTCCGACGCGCCGGCGAGCACGCGCGCTGTCCGATGTTGGTCCCGCTTGATCAATGTACAGTTGGCTATAACGGGACATATTGCCCTCATTTCAGTTCTTGGGACTTCACTGGCCGCATCCTTATCGTACGGGACAGCTCCGCCGAAGTTTGTTCTTGTAATGTTCTTGCGCTTTCCACTAGTTTCTACTACCCTCGATTGCGGAAGATAGGGGCAGCATGGTTCAGCGCGTTTCCACCGTCGCATTCGAGGGGATCGAGGCCCGCGCGGTCGACGTGCAGGTCCAGGTTGCGCCGGGATTGCCCGCATTCGCGATCGTCGGCCTGCCCGACAAGGCGGTGTCGGAAGCCCGCGAACGCGTGCGTTCGGCGCTGATCGCCTCCGGCCTCGCGCTTCCCGCCCGCCGCATCACCGTCAACCTCGCACCCGCCGACCTGCCCAAGGAGGGCAGCCATTACGACCTGCCGATCGCGCTCGGCCTGATGGCGGCGATCGGCGCGATCCCGCCGGATGCGCTGAACGGCTTCACCGTGCTCGGCGAGCTCGGGCTCGACGGCTCGCTCGCGCCGGTGGCGGGCGTGCTGCCCGCGGCAATCGGCGCCAATTCGCGCGACGAGGGATTGATCTGCCCGGCCGCCTGCGGCTCGGAAGCCGCCTGGGCCAGTCCGGACATCCAGATCATCGCGGCAGATTCGCTGATCCAGATCGCCAACCACTTCAAGGGCACGCAGGTGCTGTCGCGGCCGCAGCCGAAGGTGCATGAGCGCGAGGAAACGCTTTTGGACCTGCGCGACATCAAGGGCCAGGAGAGCGCGAAACGCGCGCTCGAGATCGCCGCCGCCGGCGGTCATCATCTTCTGATGATCGGCTCGCCCGGCGCCGGCAAATCGATGCTGGCGGCGCGACTGCCCTCGATCCTGCCGCCGCTGTCGCCGTCGGAGCTGCTCGAAGTCTCGATGATCGCCTCGGTTGCCGGCGAGATCCGCGACGGCGCCCTGACCGCGCGACGCCCGTTCCGCAGCCCGCATCATTCCGCCAGCATGGCCGCGCTGACCGGCGGCGGCATGCGCGCCAAACCGGGCGAGATCTCGCTGGCGCATCAGGGCGTGCTGTTCCTCGACGAATTGCCGGAGTTCGATCCGCGCGTGCTGGATTCGCTGCGTCAGCCGCTGGAGAACGGCGAGGTTTCGGTGAGCAGGGCCAACCACCGCGTCACCTATCCGGCGCGCTTCATGCTGGTCGCGGCCATGAACCCGTGCCGTTGCGGCCATGCCTATGAACCCGGCTATTCCTGCAAGCGCGGCCGGCTCGACCGCTGCACCGGCGACTACCAGATGCGGATCTCCGGCCCGCTGATGGATCGCATCGACCTGCGGATCGAGGTGCCCGCCGTGACCGCGGCCGATCTGATCCTGCCGCCGCCGGCGGAGGGATCGGCCGAGGTTGCCGCCCGCGTCGCGGCCGCGCGCGACATCCAGCTCGCGCGCTATGCGGCTGCCGGCATGCCGCATGTCCGCACCAATGCGGAAGCGCCGAGTTCGCTGCTCGAGACCATCGCGCAACCCGACGCGCATGGGCAGAAGCTGCTGCGCGAGGCCGCCGACAACATGCACCTCACCGCGCGCGGCTATCACCGCGTGCTGCGGGTGGCGCGCACGCTTGCCGATCTCGACGGCGCCGAGACGATCGGCCGGCTACATCTCGCCGAAGCGCTGTCTTATCGTGCATTGGCCGACGATTTGCGCCGCGCGGCGTGATCTCCGCCGGCTTCCGGCCGGTGCCCGCCGCGTCAACGTGACAGTAACCACTCTCATTTACGCTCCGCAAACCATAAGCACCGCGATCGGCGGCAAGCTTGGGTCGAGCGAGTTGTGTCATGTTGCGTTTGAAGATTTTGACCTCGGTGGTCCCCCTTGCCGTGGCCGCGGTCCTTGCCCGCGCCGAATTCCTGCCGGGCCCGCGGCCCTGCATCGAGGTGGGCGGCGCCACGATGCAGATCGCATCGATCCCCTGGCTGGCGCAGCTTCACGTCAGCTTCACTGACGACCCCAGCCAGGCCACCGTCCGGGTCCAGATCGCCGACAGCGCCGACGCCGCCGACTTCACCGTGATCGACGACATCGACGACGCCGAGGCCGGCGCCTGCGAGAGCAGCGCGACGGCGCAGCTGATCGGGATTTCCGGCGATGCCTCGGCAACCGGCCCCGTCATCTATCTGACGCGTGATGCTGGCCCGTCCGACTACCGTGTCTTCGTGCAATCGAAGACGTTCTCGGTGCGGGATGCCGCGGCCTTGATCGTCAGCGCCCGCGGCGGACACCGCCGACTTGAAGCCGCATCGCCCGCACCTGACACGCGCGTCCCGAACCGGGTCATGGCGGAATTAACCTCCCGCTAACCTTGTTCTGAGGGCAGCGCGAAATGGCCACCAATTTCAAGCACTTTGCAAGCTGGCCGACGCATCGTCAGCGCCAGATCAAGCTGTCTCAGGGTCACCATTGATGGGGCGTTTCTTCCGGATCAAGTTGCGCCTTCGCCGCTTCCTCCGGCGCCATTCCTGGCTCGCGACGATCGTGCGCTCGTTCACGATCTTCTCCGTCGCGTTCGGCAGCGCCTTCGGGTTCATTTCGGGCGCGCTCTCGCAACAGAGCGGCTACGATCCCAATGCATTCGCGATCGGGGTCAGCTTCCTGTTCGCGCTCGCCTGCCTCTGGATCGTGACGCTCGGCATCCGCCTGCGGCTGATGCGCAAGCGGCTGCGCACCATCGCCATGCACAATGAAGCGATGGCCGACCGCAACTGGGAACTGCAGGAGGCCGAGCAGCGCGCCTCTACCCTGTTCGAGGCGCAGGACGATTTGATCGTGCTGCGCGACCTCGACGGGCTCATCACCTATGCCAACGATGCCTATTGCGAGCTGGCGCAGAGGCCCCGCAGCGAATTGATCGGCAGCACCGCAACGCTGAAGGTGCTCGAACAAGGCGACACCGCGCTCGAATCCAACGGCACGCGGGTCTACGACCAGAAGATCGAGGGACCGCTCGGACCGCGCTGGATCGCCTGGCGTGAAGGCCTCGTGCGCAACGATGCCGGCGCGCCTGCAGAGATGCAGAGCGTCGGCCGCGACGTCACCGACCGCACCGAGAGCGAGCGCGCGCTCGCCGAAGCGCGCGATCAGGCCGACGCCGCCAACCGCGCCAAGTCGCGCTTCCTTGCGATGGCGAGCCACGAGATCCGCACTCCCCTGAACGGCATCATCGGCATGAGCGGATTGCTGATGGATACGCAGCTGACGTTGGAGCAGATGACCTACGTCAAGGCGGTCAAGACATCCGGCGACGCGCTGCTCGCGCTGATCGAGGAGCTGCTCGATTATTCCAAGATCGAGGCCGGCAAGATCGATCTCGAACACCGCGCGTTCGCGCTGTCCGGCCTGATCGAGGACATCACCGAGCTGCTGGCGCCGCGTGCGCAGACCAAGGGCATCGAGATCGCCGCCTATGTCGACGAACGGCTGCCGATGCAGGTGACCGGCGACGCCGCGCGGCTGCGTCAGGTGCTGCTCAATCTCGCCGGCAACGCCATCAAGTTCACCGCGACCGGTGGCGTGGCGCTGATCGTCGAGCCCGGCATCTGGCCGAACGAGATCAGCTTCCTGGTCCGCGACACCGGCATCGGCATCGCGCCGGAAGCGCAGCAGCGTATTTTCCGGGAGTTCGAGCAGGCCGACGACCGGATCGCGCGCAGCTATGGCGGCACCGGCCTCGGCCTCTCGATCAGCGATCGCATCATCAAGCGGATGGGCGGCCGCATCACGCTTGCGAGCACGCCGGGCGCAGGCTCGACCTTCGAGGTGTCGATCCCGCTCGTCGCCTCCGATACCGGCGAGGCCAACGGCTTCGCCGCGCCCGACTTGACGGGACAGTCGATCATGCTGGTGGCGCCGCACAGCATCGAGGTCTCGCTGATCTCGCGGCGGTTGCAGCGCTGGGGCGCACAGACCTGCATCGTGTCGGATGCCAACGTCGCCGAGGCGCTGCTGCCGGAGCGGAGCTGGCATGCGGTGCTGATCGACCACACGCTCGGCACGCCGACGATGGAGGCGTTTGCCGACGCCTCCCGCCTCCATGCAACCCATCGCATCGTGATGTTCACGCCGGCGACGCGGCAGGACCTTTCGGCTTCCGAGTCAGCCATGTTCACCGGTTACCTGGTGAAGCCATTGCGCGCGTCGTCGCTCGCCGCGCGCCTGACCGCATCGCCGGAAGTCGCTGCGCCGAGCCTCGCGATCGAGGCGGCCGCCGAGTCCGCGCCCACAGCGCTTGCGTCCGCGCTGCCGGACAAGGGGCTCTCGATCCTGGTCGCCGAGGACAATGAGATCAACGCGCTGTTGATGCGCTCGCTGCTCACCCGGCTCGGCCACAACGTGGTCATCACCACCAATGGCGAGCAGGCGATGGAGTCCTGGCTGTCGGCGACCTCAGCCGGCACGCCCTATGATCTCGTGCTGATGGACATCCAGATGCCGCGCCTCAACGGCATCGAGACCACCAAGCAGATCCGCACCCATGAAGCGGCACAATCCGTCCGCCGGACCCCGATCCTGGCACTGACGGCAAATACGCTGGTGGAGGACCGCTATGCCTGCTTCGAAGCCGGCATGGACGGCTTTCTGATCAAGCCGCTCGACCGCGAGAAGCTGGAAGAAGCGCTCGCGGGCCTCGCCGCCGCGCGGCACATCGCAGCGTAGCAGCCAAAACCTCAGTGTCGTCCTGCGCAAGCAGGGACCCATAACCACCGAAGCCAGTTTTACGCCCGCTGGGGCTACAGCGCTGCAAATCACAGGTACCTGTGGTTATGGGTCCCCGCGTTCGCGGGGACGACAGCTGTGATGTGGCGCGTTCGCCGGAATGCGGTGCCGGCTACAGCCGGCGCAGCGCGACCGACTGCACCACGTGGTCGGCGCCCTTCTTCAGGATCAGCGTCGCGCGCGGGCGGGTCGGCAGGATGTTGTCCTCGAGATTGGCGAGGTTGGTGCGCTCCCAGATCGCGATCGCGGTCGCCGTTGCTTCCTCGTCCGACAGCGGCGCGTAGCGGTGGAAGTAGGACCTCGGATCGGTGAACGCGGTGTCGCGCAGCGCCAGGAAGCGCTTGATGTACCACTCCCGCAGCACGGCCTCGTCGGCGTCGATATAGACCGAGAAGTCGAAGAAGTCGGAGACGAACGGCACCGCCTTGCCGTCGCGCGGCAGCCGCCCGGTCTGCAGCACGTTGACGCCCTCGACGATCAGGATGTCCGGCTGGTCGATCTCGACCCATTTGTTCGGCACGATGTCGTAGGTCAGATGCGAATAGACCGGCGCGCGCACGCGGCGCCGCCCCGCCTTGATGTCGCTGAGGAACGACAGCAGCGTCGGCAGGTCGTAGCTTTCCGGAAAGCCCTTCTTCTGCATGATGCCCTGCCGCTCGAGCACCGCGTTCGGAAACAGGAAACCGTCGGTCGTGATCAGATCGACCTTCGGCCGCGGCGACCAGCGCGCCAGCAGCGCCTGCAGCACGCGAGCCGTGGTCGACTTGCCGACCGCGACGGATCCGGCGACACCGACGATGTAGGGCATCTTGCGGTCGCGGATGTTGAGGAACTGGCGCTGCGAGTAATACAGCCGCTGCGTCGCGTCGACATAAATCGAAAGCAGCCGCGACAGCGGCAGGTAGATGTCCTCGACCTCCTGCAAATCGAGGCGATCGTGCATCGAACGCAGGCGATCGAACTCGCCGGGCTCGAGCGTCATCGGCGTATCGTCACGCAGATGCGACCATTGCTGGCGCGTGAAGATGCGGTAGGGGTTGTACTGTTGATCTGGTGCCCGGATGTCCATGAGGCTGCCCCTCTCGATGCGCTCGATCATTTGCGCTAGTCGCGCTTGCGCGACGCCTTCTCTTCCAGTCCCGACATCGAGGTGCGCTTCTCCAGCGCGGCCTCGACGTCCTCCAGCTTCACGCCGCGGGATTTCAACAGAACCAGCAGGTGAAACACGAGATCGGCACTTTCGGCGATGAGGTGATCGCGGTCATTCTCGACCGCGGCGATCACGGTCTCGACCGCTTCCTCGCCCAATTTCTTGGCGCAATGCTCCGCGCCCTTGTCGAGCAGCTTGCGGGTGTAGGACGCCTCACCGCCCGTTGCAGCGCGGGCGTCGATGGTGGCGGCCAGATCGTGGACCGTGAAACGCGACATCAACTCAACTCAAGCATGCACAGCGGCACCGCACGGGTACCATCCCTTAGGTGGGGACTTAGCATTTTTGTGACAAGGAGTCCCAGCTCTCCCTGTTTGAGCGTGGTCTTCACGGAAAAACCGGTTTCCACTTTTCCTGACCACGCTCACGCTAGGGATCGAGCCGCATCGGCAGGCCGGCGCGCACCATGTGATCCTTGGCCTGGCGGATGGTGAATTCCCCGAAGTGGAAGATCGACGCGGCCAGCACGCCGGTGGCGTGACCCTCGCGGACGCCGTCGACCAGGTGGTCGAGATTGCCGACACCACCGGACGCGATGACCGGTACGGGGACACTGTCCGCGATCGCCCGGGTCAGCGGCAGGTCAAAGCCCTGCCTGGTGCCGTCCCGGTCCATCGAGGTCAGCAGGATTTCGCCGGCGCCGAGCGAGACGACCTCCTGGGCGTATTCGATGGCGTCGATCCCAGTGGCATTCCGTCCACCATGGGTGAAGATCTCCCAGCGGTCCGAGCCGCCGGCGCGCTTGACCCGCTTGGCGTCGATCGCGACCACGATGCATTGCTCGCCGTATTTCTCGGCCGCTTCCTTGACGAATTCGCGCCGGCTGACGGCCGCCGAATTGATCGAGACCTTGTCGGCGCCGGACCGCAGCAGGGTCTTGATGTCGTCGACGGTGCGGACGCCGCCGCCCACGGTCAGCGGCATGAAGCAGGCTTCCGCGGTCCGCCGCACCACGTCCAGCATGATGCCGCGGTTTTCATGGGTGGCGGTGATGTCGAGGAAGGTGAGCTCGTCGGCGCCGGCGGCGTCATAGGCGATCGCGGCCTCGACCGGGTCACCGGCGTCGCGCAGATCGACGAAGTTGACGCCCTTGACCACGCGGCCGTCCTTGACGTCGAGGCACGGGATCACGCGAACCTTGAACATGATCTCCTCCTACGCGCCGCGGATCAGCTGAAGGGCAGCGGCCGGATCGAGCCGTCCGTCATAGAGCGCACGGCCGACGATCGCACCGGCCAGCTTCTTCGCACGCGGCTCCAGCAGCGCCTTGACGTCGTCGATCGAGGCAAAGCCGCCGGAGGCGATCACTGGAATCGAGATGCGGTCGGCAAGCGCGATGGTGGCGTCGAGGTTGAGGCCCTTGAGCAGGCCGTCGCGGGCGATGTCGGTAAAGATGATCGCGGCGACGCCGGCATCCTCGAAGCGCTGCGCGATCTCGAGCGCGGTCACATGCGAGGTCTCGGACCAGCCTTCGACCGCGACCTTGCCGTCGCGCGCATCGAGGCCCACGGCGACACGGCCGGGGAATGTCTTCGCCGCGCCCTTCACCAGCTCAGGATCGCGCACCGCGGCGGTGCCGATGATGACGCGCGTGATGCCCTTGTCGAGCCAGGCCTCGATGGTCTTGAGGTCGCGGATGCCGCCGCCGAGCTGCACCGGCATGGTGACGGCCTTCAGCATCGCCTCCACCGCATGCGCATTCATCGGCTTGCCGGCGAAGGCACCGTCGAGATCGACGACGTGGAGATATTCGAAGCCCTGCGCGGCGAAGCTCGCCGCCTGCGCCGCCGGATCGAGATTGAACACGGTGGCGCGCGCCATGTCGCCCTGCTCCAGGCGCACGCACTGGCCGTTCTTCAGATCAATCGCTGGAAAGAGAATCACGGCTTCCACTTCAAGAAATTGGCGATCAAAGCGAGGCCGAAGCGCTGGCTCTTCTCGGGGTGAAACTGGGTGCCGATCGCGGTGTCCTTGCCGACGATCGCGGTCACCGGCCCGCCATAGTCGGCGCGCGCGAGCACGTCCGCCTCATTGGTGGCGTTGAGGTGATAGGAGTGCACGAAATAGGCGTGACGTCCTTTCGGCCCGAGCGGCAGCCGCTCCAGCACCGGATGCTCGCGCACCATGTCGAGCGTATTCCAGCCCATATGCGGGACCTTCAGGCTCTCGTCGCGCGGCTCGATCTTCTCGACATCGCCGCCGATCCAGTTGAAGCCCTCGGTGATCACGTGCTCCTTGCCGCGCGTCGCCATCAGCTGCATGCCGACGCAGATACCGAAGAACGGCCGCGCCTTGACCCGCACCGCCTCGGTCAGCGCCTCCAGCATGCCGTCGACCGCGTCGACGCCGCGGCGGCAATCGGCGAACGCGCCGACGCCGGGCAGCACGATGCGATCGGCGCGATACACCGCATCGGGATCGCGCGTCACCTTGATGGCTTGCGGATCCTCCATGCTGCGCGCGGCGCGCTCAAAGGCCTTGGCCGCCGAATGCAGATTGCCGGAGCCGTAATCGATGATTGCAACGGTCATCGCGTTCCTCCTGGCTCTGGAAACAATCCGATGATGCCGCCTTGCGGCATCGACGGGGGTTTTGAGAATGACTGACCCGGAACGTCGCGGGTCGGCGGCGGCGCGCCGCGATCGACCGAGCGCTGATCGTGGACGGCGCCGCGATGCTGCGCGGTCCAGCGCGCGAAGAAGCGGCGCTCGGCGGCCTCCGCATCGTCGCCCACGACGATGTCGATCTGGCGCCACCTGCGCCGCGACAGCGTCCAGCGCTGCAGGGTCGCGGCCTCGAGGCCGAGCAACACCATCAGCACCAGGTCGACGAAGAAGATCGCGCTACGGCCGACGCCAAGCTTGGCCAGCGCGTAATCGATCACGAAAGTAAGAACGAACCAGCCGATCAGCGCCAGCCAGAGCCGATGCCAGGCCAGCCAGATCACGCCTGCAACCGCGGCCCAGAAATGGAAGCCGTCTCGCACGAAGACGAACTTGTCGGTCGCCGCGAGATCGGCGCCGTTGGCCACGGGGGCATGCACTGTATAGACCGGCATCGAACGCTCCGCCGAGGATGGACTCTTAGTTAAAGCACGATCTTTCGGAAAACCGGCATCCACTCTCCCGGATCATGCTCCAGAGATCAGCCGCCGAGCTGACCCTTGGTCGAGGGCACTTCGCCCTGGGCACGCGGATCGATCGCAATTGCCGTCCGCAGCGCCCTCGCCAGACCCTTGAAACAGGATTCGGCGATATGATGGCTGTTCTCGCCATATAGGGTCTCGACGTGCAGAGTCACGCCGGCGTTAATCGCGAAGGCGTTGAACCACTCGCGCACCAGCTCGGTGTCGAACTCGCCGATCTTGTCGCGCGGGAATTCGGCCTTGAACACCAGCACCGGGCGGCCGGAAATGTCGATCACGACGCGCGAGAGCGTCTCGTCCATCGGCATGTGGATCGAGGCATAGCGGGTGATGCCGGCCATGTTGCCGAGCGCCTGCTTCACGGCCTGTCCGAGCGCGATCCCGACGTCTTCGGTGGTGTGGTGGTAATCGACATGGAGATCGCCATCCGCCTTCACCGTGATGTCGATGCGCGAATGCCGGGCCAGGAGGTCGAGCATATGGTCGAAGAAGCCGATCCCGGTCGAAACCGTGGATACGCCTGCTCCGTCGAGGTTGACCGTCACCTCGATGTCGGTCTCCTTGGTCTTGCGCTTGATGGTTGCGGTGCGCATGAAAATTGAGCTTTCCCGTGCCGAAAACGCCGGTCTTTTAACAGGCTGATGTCACCTTCGCTACTGCGGGATGACCTCGAAACGCCCCAACTTCCGGCCATGGTGACCGGAAATCGTTGTCGATCTGGTTCTGACGCGTTTCGTCACGCAAACCGGTGGCCCCCTCGCCTGAAAACACGCCGATTTCGTCCCGATTGTAACCCCCTGCCCGACCGCCTAAATCTGCCCGGAAGAGAGGTAACCTATGCAAGCATCCCAAAATGAGCTGCCGGTCTGGCATGGCACCACGATCTGCACGGTCCGCAAGGGCGGCAAGGTGGTGATCGGCGGCGACGGGCAGGTCTCGATCGGCCAGACCGTGATCAAGGCCAATGCCAAGAAGGTCCGCCGGATCGGCAAGGGCGACGTGATCGGCGGCTTTGCCGGCGCCACCGCCGACGCCTTCACCCTGTTCGAGCGGCTGGAAAGCAAGCTGGAGCAATATCCGGGGCAGCTGACCCGGGCGGCCGTCGAGCTCGCCAAGGACTGGCGGACCGACCGCTACCTGCGCCGGCTGGAGGCCATGATGATCGTGGCCGACAAGGACGTTTCCCTGGTGCTGACCGGCACCGGCGACGTGCTGGAGCCCGAATCCGGGGTCATGGCGATCGGTTCCGGCGGCAATTACGCCCTCGCCGCGGCCCGCGCGCTGGTCGATACCGACAAGGACGCCGAGACCATCGTCCGCCGCGCCCTGGATATCGCCGCTGATATCTGCGTCTACACCAACCGGAACGTGACGATCGAGACGATCGGCGGCTGAGCATGGCCAGCCCCTATCATTTCCGCCCGATGACGCCGGCCGACCTGCCGCTGGTCAAGCAGTGGCTGGCATTGCCGCATGTCCGGGAATGGTGGGGCGATCCCGCCGAGCAATATGCGCTGGTCAGCGGCGACCTCGATGAGCCGGCCATGGACCAGTTCATCGTCGCAACCGATGCGTCCGATTTGGGCTACATCCAGTGCTACGACCTGACGGCGTGGAATTCCGGCTTCGGGGTCCAGCCTGAGGGCACGCGCGGGGTCGACCTCTTCATCGGCGAGCCCGACATGATGGCAGGTGGCCACGGCTCGGCGCTGATCCGCGCCTTTGTCGATGACCGGCTGGCGCAGGGCGCGCCACGCATCGTCACCGATCCCGATCCGGCCAATGCGCGCGCGATCCGCGCCTATGAGAAGGCGGGTTTTCGAAAGATGGGTATGGTCGACACGCCGGACGGGCCGGCGCTGCTGATGGCGCGCGACGCATGACGATCGCGCACAAGCCCATCACCGGCGTTTCAGCGCGGCATTGGCTGGCGATCGCGGCAGCGCTGCTCGTGCTGCAAGCAGCGCTGCTTTATGCGATGGGCCGTCTTCCGATCTGTGCCTGCGGCTACGTCAAGCTCTGGCATGGCTCGGTTCAGAGCTCGGAGAACTCGCAGCACGTCGCCGATTGGTACACGCTGTCGCATGTGCTGCATGGCCTGCTGTTCTACGGTCTGACCTTCCTCCTGTTGCCGCGCCTCGCCTGGCCCGGGCGGCTGATTGTCGCGATGCTGATCGAAGGCAGCTGGGAGCTCGTCGAAAACTCCAACTGGATCATCGAGCGCTACCGCGCCGGCACGATCTCGCTGGACTATTACGGCGACACCATCGTCAATTCGGTGTCGGACACCCTTGCGATGGTTGTCGGCTTCCTGCTGGCGCGCAAGCTGCCGATCGCGGCGACCGTCGCGCTCGGCGTGTTGTTCGAAACCGTGCTGCTGCTTCACATTCGCGACAATCTGACACTGAACATCATCATGCTGATCCACCCGTTCGAGGCGATCAGGCAGTGGCAGGCCGGGCCGCCGATTCTTTAGGGGACGATGCCTTGGAGGACTGCCGCTTGCCGAGACCGCGATTCCAACCTAGCTAGAGCCAATGACTCACTTCTCTCCCCGTGAAATCGTTTCTGAACTCGACCGCTTCATCGTCGGCCAGACCGACGCCAAGCGCGCCGTCTCGATCGCGCTGCGCAACCGCTGGCGGCGGCTGCAGCTCGCCGGTTCCCTGCGCGAGGAGGTTCTGCCCAAGAACATCCTGATGATCGGGCCGACCGGCGTCGGCAAGACCGAGATCGCGCGGCGGCTGGCCAAGCTCGCCGGCGCGCCGTTCCTCAAGGTCGAGGCCACCAAGTTCACCGAGGTCGGCTATGTCGGCCGCGACGTCGAGCAGATCGTCCGCGACCTCGTCGAGGTCGCGATCGCACAGACCCGCGAGCGCAAGCGCAAGGACGTTCAGGCCCGCGCCCAGCTTGCCGCCGAGGAACGCGTGCTGGACGCGCTGGTCGGCCCGGGATCGAGCCCGGCGACGCGCGAGTCGTTCCGCAAGAAGCTGCGCGCCGGCGAGCTCAACGACAAGGAAATCGAGATCGAGACGCAGTCGGGCGGCAGCGGCATGCCGATGTTCGAAATCCCCGGCATGCCCGGCGCCCAGATGGGCGCGATCTCGCTCGGCGACATCTTCGGCAAGATGGGCGGACGCAGCAAGACCCGCCGCCTGACGGTGGAGGGCTCGCACGAAATCCTCGTCAACGAGGAATCCGACAAGCTGCTCGACACCGATCAGCTGGTGCAGGAGGCGATCAACGCGGTCGAGAACAACGGCATCGTGTTCCTCGACGAGATCGACAAGATCTGCGTGCGCGAGAACCGCGCCGGCGGCGACGTCTCCCGCGAGGGCGTGCAGCGCGACCTGCTGCCGCTGATCGAGGGCACCACGGTCTCGACCAAGCACGGCGCCGTCAAGACCGACCACATCCTGTTCATCGCCTCGGGTGCGTTCCATATCGCCAAGCCGTCGGACCTTTTGCCGGAGCTGCAGGGCCGCCTGCCGATCCGCGTCGAGCTGCAGGCACTGACCCGCGACGACATGCGCCGGATCCTGACCGAGCCGGAGGCGTCGCTGATCAAGCAATATGTCGCGCTGATGAAGACCGAAGGCGTCACGCTCGACATCACCGACAATGCCATCGACGCGCTGGCCGATGTCGCCGTGGCGGTGAATTCCACGGTCGAGAATATCGGCGCAAGGCGGCTACAGACCGTGATGGAGCGGGTGCTGGACGAGATCTCCTTCACCGCGCCCGATCGCCACGGTGAGACCATCCAGGTCGACGCCGACTACGTCACCAAGCATGTCGGCGACCTCGCCAAGAACGCCGACCTGAGCCGGTTTATTTTGTAGGCGCCCCCGCTAAGATCGTCGTCCCTGCGAAAGCCGGGACCCACAACCCCGCAGCTCGAAGTGACCAAGACTCGGGCCGACATTCCCCTTAGAACTGCCTTCGGTTGTTATGGGTCCCGGGTCGCGCTTCGCTTGCCCGGGACGACAAGAGTGGGCGATCGATGAATCTGCGGGTGTGGCAAAACCCCTGGCGCCTGATGCTGGCCGTCAATGCGGCGGTGCTGGTCGGCGTGTTCCTGCACAAGATCGCGCTGCCGCCCTTCGTTCCCTACATCCATCTGCTGGTCGACTATCACTACGGCTTCACCAAGCGCGCGCTGGTCGGGGCGATCGTGTCGCTGTTCACCGACAAGGTGCCCGTATGGCTGGTGTTCGCGCTGGCCGGCGCGATCTGGCTGGTGACGCTGGGGCTGTTCATCAAACTGTTCCGCCGCACATTCGGCTTCAACGACGCGCATTGGCCGTTGTTCGTCTTCATCGCGGGCTCGCCGTTCTTCCTGAAGAACTTCATGCACACGCTCGGCCATTTCGACATCTATGGCTGTGCGCTGACGATCGTGCTGCTGCTGATCCCGGCGCGCTCAGTGGCGTATGTGCTGATTGCCGCGCTGTTCTCGATCCTGCTGATCCTGGTCCATCACATCTTCGTCTTGATGTATGTCCCGACCATCACGGCGATCGTGGTGCTGCGCTTTTATCTGGTGCAGGGCGTGACGCCGCGGAACGCCGTCTTCGGCATCGCAGCGCTCGCAGGGATCGGCATCCTGTTCCTGATCGCGCAATTCGCTGGCACGGTCGACGTGCCCTACGACGAATTCATCCGTCATCTGCAGAGCCGGATGGCCGATCCGTCACGCACTGACCTGCTTCAGTTCGCCTACATCTGGTACCAGCCGCTGTCGAAGGAGTTCGCCGACACCTGGGCGCGCATGCCCTCGAACATCCTGGGCGTTCCGGTGTTTGCGCTGCTGATCTGGCTGCACACGCCGCTGTGGCGCTATTTCGCGCGACTGATTGGCGCGCTCGCGAGTGAACTGCATCGCCGGATCGTGCTCGGAGCGCTCGTTGTGATCAGCGCCGGCTATTTCGTGATGTTCGTGACCGTGTTCGACTATTCGCGCTGGATCTCGAACTGGGCGGTCTGCATGTTCCTGATGCTGCATGCCACCAGGATGCTGCCGGCGTCGAAGGACGTGCCGGCGATCCCGTCGGACGACCGCAAGACGACGATATCAGGCTGGATCGTAACGCTGATCCCGCGCGTCGGGATCGTCCGCCCGTTTTAGCTTTAGGCTCGCGCGCGCCGGACACGCACGTAAAGCGCGCCCTCGCCGCCATGGCCGATATGCGCTTCCTCGAAGCCGACAACCAGCGAGCGGAATTCCGGCAGGCTGAGCCATTCCGGGACCTGGCGGCGCAGCACGCCGCGTTCGGAATCGAGACCACCGACCTTGCCCTTGCCGGTGATGACGAGCACGAAAGTGAGCCCGTCGCTGTGCGCGCGCTGCAGGAAGGTGAACAGCACGCGATGCGCGCGCAGCTGGGTCATGCCGTGCAGATCGAGCCGCGCATCGATCTCCTGCCGGCCGCGCGAGAGCTTTGCACGTTCGCGACGGCCGATCGGCGCCAGCGGCGGCGCGTGCGGGCGTTGCGCCGGCGCAGCCTTGACCGCTGTCGCCGGCTTGACCGGGATGGGTTTGGCAATCGCGTGATGGGTGGCCGGGTCAGAGGCGGCGGCGGGGGCCTTCGCGGCGACCGGCCGCTTGCGCAGTGGCTTGACCTGCTTTGCCACGCTCTCCCAGAGCGCGCGCTCCTCTTCGCTCAGCGCGCGCTTGCGCCGCGACGGCGCGGACAGATCGGGGATCGGCGCGGGTCGTTTCATTGATCGCGGTAATGGCGATAGCGCCGGAAGCGCCGCTTCTCCGGTTGCGGAATATCGGGCCGGGCGACCGGCAGCGGCACCGGTTCTGCCACAGGTGCGGCCTGCGCGACAGGGGTCGTTGCTGCCGGCGTTGCGGGCGCGACATCCTTCGCGGCCGGGTTCCTGGCGGCGCTATTGCCTGAGTCTTTCACCGCGCTTCTGGCGATGCCGGCGGTCGGCACATCCGCAGCCTTCGCCGCCGGCTTGTCCTTCGGCGGCTCGGTCTGCGGAAACAGCTTTGCGATCTTGGCCGAGGGCCGCTCATCCGGGAGAGGCAGCTTGTGGCCGCGCGCGACAGGGTCGAGACCCCTCGGCACCAGCATGACGAACTGCATGTTGTGCCGCAGGCGGCCCGAGACCTTTCCAGCTTCCGCGCCGGCGCCGAAATAAAGATCGGCGCGCGCCGGGCCGACGATCGCAGAGCCAGTGTCCTGCGCGATCATCAGCCGGTGGAACGGCGTCTTCGACTGCTCGGATTCGATCGGCAGCTCGCCGGCGATGAAGAACGGCGTGCCGTAGACATGCAGCGCCTTGTCGACCGCGATCGAGCGGCCCGGCGTCAGCGGCACGCCCTGCGCGCCGACGGCCTCGTCCTTGTCGGACAGCGGAACCTCGCGGAAGAAGACGAAGGAGCGGTTTTGCCGGCGCAGGTCCTTGGCGCCGTCGGGGTTCTGCTCCATCCACTCCCTGATCTTCTGCATCGACATCTGATCCTTCGGGATGATGCCGCGGTCGATCAGGACGCGTCCGACCGGCGTATAGGGATAACCATTATGCGCGTCGTAATTGATGCGCAGCGTGATGCCGTCCTCGAGCTTGATCCGCGCCGAGCCCTGGATCTGCGCGAACAGGAGATCGGTCTGGCTCTTCAGCCAGCAGATCTCGAGCCCGCGGCCGGCGATCGCGCCGTCCTCGATCTGGCCGCGGTCGTAATAGGGCACGAGCTTGCGGCGGCCGATCTTGCGATACACCGCGCCGCCATTGGGCAGCCCGACCGAATTCTGCGTCTTGCCGCGCACGAACAGGTTGGACGGACGGCGATAGACCGGCACGTTGTAGACGTCGGTCTGGGTCCGCGATCCATCGAGCACCGGCTCGTAGTAACCGGTGACGAAGCCGGCGTCCTCGCCGAGCCGCGAGATACGCAACGGCACGAAATTCTGCTCGAAGAAGTCCTTCGCCTTGACGCCGTCGCTCAGCGCGAGTCCCTTGGCGATCCGGCAGGGATCGCGCAGCGAGCTCCCGAGCGCTTTCGAATCTGCAGGCGCACCCTGCTGGGCCGCGATCGGCTTGCAGCTGGTGCGAAACGCCTTGTAGGCCGCGAGATGATCGTCGGCGCTCCAGCCGGCGACGTTGGACCAGGCGAGCGGCTCGTACTGGCTGCCGCTGACCTGCAGCGGCATTTCCAGATTGGGATAGGGGATCGGGTGGCTATGCTCGTGTCGCGGCGGAGGGTGCCGGCTTGATCTGTAGCGCGCGGCGATCGCTGCGGTGGAGCACAGCACCGCGAGCGCGCAGCACGCGACCGCGAGCCGCCCGTAGCTGAGATGCTTAGTGAGCGCTTCCAGTGCCAACCAGCTTCCAATTCGGATCGCGGGAAGTCGAGTCGCGGGCGAATGTCCAGATATCGGTGATGTCGGCGACCTTGTCCGGGCTGCCGTCGACGATGGTGCCGGCCTTATCGCGCGTGACCGAGATCATCTGCGACACGAAGCGGACGGTAAGCTGGGTCGAGCGGTCGCGCGTCTCCGCGCTGACGATCTCGGCCTTGTCGATCGAGACGAACCGCGTCTCGGTCTTCTGCTCGTGCTTCTCGCGATCCTTGATTGCGGCCTCGAAGCTTTCATAGACCTCGGTCGACAGCAGGTCGCGCAGCGCGCGGCGATCGCCATTGGCGAAGGCCAGCACGATCATTTCATAGGCCGAGCGGGCACCTGAGAGGAAATGCCGCGGATCGAACGAGGAATCCTGGACGGCCACCGCGTCGAGACCCTGCGCCAGCGCCGTGCCGGGCTCGGCGATGCCCTTCCAGCGTTCCGTGGGCTCGACCGGCTCGGCGGGCGCCGCCGAGGCCGGCTGGTCGATTACCGATCCCGGGATCGGAACGACGTTGTTGTCCTGACCGCGCTGCACGACGTTGGGCGCGGCGCGATCATAAGGCGGCCGCTCGCTTCCCGTGCGCTGTCCGAGAACGCTGCGCAGGCGCAGGAAGATAAACACGGCCAGCGCCAGGAAGATGATGGTGTAAATATCCACGTCGAATTCGCTTTCTGGTCTCTGCCGGCAACGGGCCGGCCGTCAAAGCGTTCCCGGTCGGGAACAGCAGAGATCACATCACCGATAGAGTCCGAAGATGTAGGCACGAAACTATGCCCGGCCAATGGCGCTTTTTGGCACGGGCAAGTGTAGCGCGTTTTGACCCCCGGGGGAAACCGTTCCTTTTCAGGAAATCGCGCATCTTCAATAATTTAGGAAGCTGTTAAGAGATTGGACAGGCTCGCGCGCGCTGCCCTTTGCCGGGAGAATTTGCCGCCCGCCCGCCCTTTCGTCGTCCTTGTGGACCGAGCCGGGCCTATGATAGCCACTCGCCCGGCATCGGCATTCTCAACACCTTAACGCGTGCCGTCGGACATTCTGTCCATCGAGCGCTGCTCCAGGAGACATTTTCATGACCAATGGCAACGGCGCCCCCGTCGAACAACCCGCTCCCCAGCTCAACGTACTGGCGCAGTACACCAAGGACCTGTCGTTCGAGAACCCGAATGCGCCGGCTTCGCTCGGCCAGCAGCAACAGCAGCCGGCGATCAACATCCAGATCAACGTCTCCGCCAACAACCTGTCGGAGAACGAGTACGAGGTGATCCTCTCGATCGAGGGCAAGGCCGAGACCGCAGGCAAGGTGATGTTCAGCTTCGACCTCGCCTATGCCGGCGTCTTCCGGATCGTGAATGTGCCGAAGGAGAACCTGCACCCGCTGGTGATGATCGAGTGCCCGCGGCTGCTGTTCCCGTTCGCACGCGAGATCGTCGCGACCGCGGTCCGCGACGGCGGCTTCCCGCCCTTGTTGCTCGACCCCGTCGATTTCCTCGGTCTTTACCGCCAGAACATGGAGCGGCAGGCGGCCGGCCAAGCCGCTCCCGGCGTCAAGCCGAGCTGATCCTGCAAAGTTCAATGACCTTACCCCCGTCATCCTGAGGAGCCGCGAAGCGCGTCTCGAAGGATCGACGGGCCACCAGCCGGGCCGTTCATCCTTCGAGACGCCGCTTCGCGGCTCCTCAGGATGACGGGGATACAGAGCAATCTTGATTAGGCCGCCGGTGCCGCAGCAGGCGCTGGCGGCGGCAGGTAATCGTTCCAGATCGGCTTGTCGCCGAGCGTGGCAATGAAGGCCCTGTGGGCCTCTCGATCGGCGTCACTGACCCGCGCGAGTAGCGGGGTTTCGCGCTGCCGCCGCGGCATGTCACCACTATGGCCGCCCACACGCGCATCCGACGTTTCCGATGCCAGGATCAGCTGCGACTGCCGCGCGCCGATCAGGTCGATATAGACCTCGGCCAACAGCTCGGCGTCGAGCAAGGCGCCGTGCTTGGTGCGGCGGGAATTGTCGATCTGATAGCGCGAACAGAGATCGTCGAGCCGGTTCGACACGCCGGGATGCTTGCGCCGTGCCAGCAACAGCGTATCGACCAGCTGGTCCTTCGGGATCGCCTTCCGCTTGATGCGGTCGAGCTCGGCGTTGATGAAGCTGATGTCGAACGACGCGTTGTGGATCACCAGCGGCGTATCGCCGATGAAGGCCAGGAACTCGTCGACCACTTCAGTGAACAGCGGCTTGGAGGCCAGGAACTCGGTCGACAGCCCGTGCACGGCGAAAGCTTCCGCCGGCATGTCGCGCTCGGGATTGATGTAGACGTGGTAGGTCTGTCCGGTCGGCATGCGGTTGAAAATCTCGACGCAGCCGATCTCAACCAGCCGGTCGCCGCGCAGCGGATCGAGGCCAGTGGTTTCGGTATCGAGAACGATTTCGCGCATGACGTGATGGAATCCGAAAAGGCAGGCGAATCAGGCGCGCCGCTTCGGCATCTTAACAACCTCGGCCAGAATGTCGCGGATACGCGCCCGCACCGGATCTAGGCCGTGCGAGGTATCCACTATGAAATCCGCGCGTTTGCGCTTCTCGGCGTCCGGCATCTGCTTGGCGATGATGGCGTCGAGCTTGGCCGCATCCATCGTGCCGCGGGCCAGCACCCGCTCGCGCTGCAGTTCCGGCGAGGTGGTGACGACAACGACGGCATCGACACGCTTCTCGCCGCCGGTTTCGAACAATAGCGGCACGTCGACAACGACGATCGGGTTACCGGCGGCTTCCGCATCGGCGAAGAATTTCTGGCGCGACGCGCCGAGCATCGGATGCACGATCTGCTCGAGCTGCTTCATCGCAGCAGGATCGTGCACCACGCGCGCTGACAGTTTCGCGCGATCGACCTTGCCGCCGGCGGTGGTGCCGGGAAAGGCGGCCTCGATCGCCGGCGCGGCTTCGCCTTCGTAGAGCTGATGCACGGCCGCATCGGCGTCATAGACCGGCACGCCGGCCTCCATGAACAGTTTGGCCGTGGTGGATTTCCCCATCCCGATCGAGCCGGTCAGTCCAACTATCAACATCGGTTCAGCATCTCTCCCGTCGCCACGCCTCACACCGCAAGCAGTTTCTCAGCACGCAGGAACGCAAGCAGCGACAATAGCGGCAGGCCGAGGATGGTGAAATGGTCACCTTCGATCCGCTCGAACAGATGCACGCCGAGGCCCTCGAGCTGGTAGGCGCCGACGCTGGTCATCACCGCCTCCCCGGCATGGTCGAGATAGCTCTCGATCTCGTCGGCGGCGAGCCGCCGCATCGTCATGCGGGCCACACCCACATCGCTGAACAGGACCTTTCCATCGCATGCGACCGAGACGGCGGAATGCAGCTCATGGGTCCGTCCGGCGAGCAGGCCGAGCTGCTCGGCAGCCTGCGCGCGGCCGGCGGGCTTGCTGAACATGCGCTGCCCCAGCGCCAGCGTCTGGTCGGCGCCGACGACATATTGACCGGGCCTCTGCCTGGAGACGAACAACGCCTTCTCGCGCGCCAGGAGCGATGCGATCTCGCCCGGGGCCGAAAGGCCGGAATTCTTCTGCACCGCGCGTTCATCGATGTCGGCCGGCAGCGCCTCGAAATCGAGGCCGGCATTTTCAAGCAGCATCTTTCGCGCGCGGCTCTGCGACGCGAGGATCAGCTTCTGTGGGCCGCGCCAGATGCTCATGACGTGGGAATCATTCCGACGGCCGCGCGCGCTGGCGGTCGTTGAAGAGTTTCATCACCGCGGCCGCGGTCTCCTCGATCGAACGCCGTGTGACGTCGAGCAGCGCCCAGTTGAATTTCGCGCTGAGGCGCCGGGCAAAGGCGACCTCGTCGGCTACCGACTGCTTGTCGATGTAGGTGTCATTGTCGCGGTCGCCCATCGTGAGCAGGCGGTTCTGCCGGACCTGGATCAGGCGCTCGGGCGTCGCATGCAGGCTGACCACCAGCGGCTTCTTCAGGGTCTCGAGCTGGTGCGGCAGCGGGATGCCCGGCACCAGCGGCACATTCGCCGTTCGGATGCCGCGGTTGGCGAGATAGATCGAGGTCGGTGTCTTCGAGGTGCGGGATACCCCGACCAGCACGACATCGGCCTCCTCGAGGCCTTCGACATGCTGACCATCGTCATGCATCATCGTGTAGTTCAGCGCATCGATGCGGCGGAAATATTCCGCGTTCAGCACGTGCTGCGCGCCGACGCGCCCGGTCGTCGCGGCACCCAGATACGCCTCGAACAACTGCATCACAGGCCCGATGATCGACAGGCTCGGAACGTTGATCTCCTTGCACTTGCCCTCGAGCCGGCCGACCAGATCCTTCTCCAGCAGCGTGAACAGGACGATGCCGGGCGATTCCTCGATCTCGTCGAGCACGCGATCGAGCTGCTTCTGGCTGCGCACCAGGGGATAGACATGCTCGACCGCGGTCACATTGGCGTATTGCGCGGCGACCGCGCGCGCCACGGTGATCAGCGTCTCGCCGGTCGAGTCCGACACCAGATGCAGGTGGAAATAATTGGAAGTCGTCGGCACCAGAGCCCCTGTCTATCCTGTGAATCCCTGTGGAGGTCGAGGAGAAGAATCCGGGTCCATGGCCAGGCCCCTGTATATCTCGCCCCCTTCTTCACAGCACGTCGCAAAAGGATAAGTCGACGTCATGGCGGAGATGATAGTGAAGCAGTGTGGATTTGTCTCTTCATAAGCTGGCCATAGAGGCGCACAACCAATTGAGTCCTGCGACAGATTCCGGATATCCGCCGCCGCCGACCGGAATGTTGAGGGATGTGAACAAGCGCGCAGCAACCGCTGGACCGGATTGCATGAGTCAAATTCACTGCCATTAAGACTCAAACCTTAGATTCTAAAATTAATTAGGTTTAGGAGAGCCGTGTGTGCGGATATGTATCCGTCCCTCGCCGGCGAAGCCTTGCGCGCAGCGCTGAGCCCTCCCGAACTGTTCCCCGAAAGGCATCACTGCGATGTTCGACTGGATCAACGCCCTGCCGATCTATGCCTGGGTCAAGGCCCTGCACATCGTCGCCGTGATCTCGTGGATGGCCGGCATGCTCTATCTGCCGCGGCTGTTCGTCTATCATTGCGAGGCCGAGGTCGGCTCCAGGCAGTCCGAGACCTTCAAGATCATGGAGCGGCGGCTTTTGAAGGGGATCATCAACCCCGCGATGATCGTGACCTGGCTGGCCGGGCTTTTCCTGGTCTGGGCCGGACACTGGTACCTATCCGGCTGGTTTCACGTCAAATTTGCGCTGGTGCTCGCCATGTCGGGTATCCACGGCTTTTTGTCCCGCTGCGTGAAGGATTTCGCCGCCGACCGGAATCAACGAACCCAGAAATTCTATCGTATTATCAATGAGGTGCCGACGGTTCTGATGATCCTGATCGTGATCATGGTGGTGGTGAAGCCGTTCTAGACATCACGATGGTCAAGACGCATGCTTCAGTCCTTCTTGCGAAGGACGAATCGATTTTCTATATAGGATTTATCCCACCCCACGCAGGCGGATGTGGTCGCGTTCCGGTTCTTTTCGGACCGGCGCCGCATCAGGTTTGAAAGCCCAAACGGCACTTTCCTGGCTGAGACCTGCGGACCTTCCTTTGGCGTCCGCTTTTTCCAGAGCCACCTCGCACCCCTTCCCTACCTACTTCCTCACAGGACGACCCCAATGCGGGAAATCAAACTCCAGGACCTCAAATCGAAAACGCCGGCCGAGCTCGTCTCGTTTGCGGAAGAGAATGGGGTCGAGAATGCCAGCACCATGCGCAAGCAGGAGCTGATGTTCGCAATTCTCAAGCAGCTCGCGATCGCCGAGACCGACATTATCGGTGAGGGCGTTGTCGAGGTGCTGTCCGACGGCTTCGGCTTCCTTCGTTCGCCCGACGCGAACTACCTGCCCGGTCCCGACGACATCTACGTTTCGCCGTCGCAGATCCGCCGTTTCGGCCTGCGCACCGGCGACACGATCGAAGGCCATATTCGCAGCCCGAAGGAAGGCGAACGCTATTTCGCGCTGCTGAAAGTCAACACGCTCAATTTCGAAGATCCGGAAAAGTCGAAGCACAAGGTCAATTTCGACAACCTCACGCCGCTGTTTCCCAATCAGCGTTTCCGCATGGAGCTCGAGGATTCCACCAAGAAGGACCTTTCCGCCCGCGTGATCGATATCGTCGCGCCGATCGGCAAGGGCCAGCGCGCGCTGATCGTGGCGCCGCCGCGCACCGGCAAAACGGTGCTGATGCAGAACATCGCGCACTCCATCACCGCCAATCATCCCGACTGCTATCTGATTGTGCTGCTGATCGACGAGCGTCCGGAAGAAGTCACGGACATGCAGCGCTCGGTGAAGGGCGAGGTGGTGTCGTCGACCTTCGACGAGCCTGCGGTACGTCACGTCCAGGTCGCCGAGATGGTGATCGAGAAGGCCAAGCGCCTCGTCGAGCACGGCCGCGACGTCGTGATCCTGCTCGATTCGATCACGCGCCTCGGCCGCGCCTACAACACCGTCGTGCCGTCATCCGGCAAGGTGCTGACCGGCGGTGTCGACGCCAACGCGCTGCAGCGGCCGAAGCGCTTCTTCGGTGCCGCGCGCAACATCGAGGAGGGCGGTTCGCTGACCATCATCGCGACCGCGCTGGTCGATACCGGCAGCCGCATGGACGAAGTCATCTTCGAAGAGTTCAAGGGCACCGGTAACTCCGAACTGATCCTCGACCGCAAGGTTTCGGACAAGCGGACCTTCCCGGCGATCGATATTGCCCGTTCCGGCACCCGCAAGGAGGAGCTGATCACTGATCCGCAGGT
Organism: Bradyrhizobium sp. USDA 4503; assembly: GCF_054055815.1. NCBI lineage: Bacteria > Pseudomonadati > Pseudomonadota > Alphaproteobacteria > Hyphomicrobiales > Nitrobacteraceae > Bradyrhizobium > Bradyrhizobium sp. USDA 4503. Next base: position 5,771,510 of record NZ_JBSRXS010000001.1, on the reverse strand, counting down.
GCTGAAGAAGATGTACGTCCTGCGCCGCATCCTCAATCCGATGGGCACCATGGACGCCATCGACTTCCTGCTCGACAAGCTCCGCAATACGAAGAGCAACTCGGAATTCTTCGATTCCATGAACACCTGAGGCCACGGCCGAAAAGAACAGGCGCTCCGCACAAACGGGGCGCCTTTTTTCATGCTGCGGATTTGCTGCAGCGAAGTGCAGCATAAAGGGAGCGGCTCCCCCCACTAACTTCTCATTTAACTATCTGAATTTATTTATATTTATATCGTAGCTTTGTGAGCTAGCTGACGACACCCGCAGCAAAATTGCTGCGCGGCTGTTTGCAGTGAAACCAGACGATGCTGCGCTGCAACATTCTTCTGCGGGAAGGCGTGCGAAATCGAAGCGGCATTGCCTTTGCCGATTTGCTGGAAGAAATAGGCGATGCATCCGCGCGACCAGACTATTTTCGCATTATCCTCGGGGCGGCCGCCGAGTGCGATCGCCATCGTCAGGTTGTCTGGCCCAATGGCCGAGTCGGTCATTGCAGGACTGGCGGGCAAGACGCCGGTGCCGCGGCTGGCGACCCGCGCGCTGCTCCGCGATTCGAACCATCAACCGATCGATGACGCGGTCGTGCTGTGGTTTCCAGGCCCGGCCAGTGCCACCGGCGAAGACGTCGCCGAATTTCATGTCCATGGCGGACGCGCGGTGTTGGCGGCGATGTTCGATGCGATCGCGGCATTCGACAATGTGCGGCCGGCCGAGCCGGGCGAGTTCACCCGGCGGGCCTTCGAGAACGGCAAGCTCGACCTGACCGAGGCCGAGGGCCTCGACGACCTGATCCACGCCGACACCGACCGTCAAAGGCGCCAGGCGCTGCGCCAGCTGAAGGGGTTGCTCGGCGACCGCGCGCGGGACTGGCGCGAGCGGATCATCGCGGCGTCGGCGCTGATCGAGGCCGGCATCGATTTCTCAGACGAAGGCGATGTGCCGGCCGAGCTGATCGCGCCGGCGCTCAAGCGGATTCGCGCGCTGCATGATGAGATCAAGCAAGTCCTTGCAGGGCAGGGGCAAGGTGAACGGCTGCGCGACGGCCTCGTGGTCGCGATTGCGGGTCCGCCGAATGTCGGCAAATCGACCCTGATCAATCAGCTTGCCAAGCGCGAGGTCGCGATCGTCTCGCCGCATGCCGGAACAACCCGCGATGTGATCGAGGTGCAGCTCGACCTCGACGGCTATCCGGTGACGGTCATCGACACCGCCGGCATTCGCGAGACCGACGACCCGGTGGAGCAGGAGGGCGTCCGCCGCGCCCGCGCCCGCGCCGCGGAGGCGGACCTGGTGCTGTGGCTGGCCGACAGCGGCGATGCAAAGGCGGGACATGGCGGAGCGACGCCGACCTGGCTGGTGCGGAACAAGATCGACCTGGTCAGGACCGCGGCGGGTGAGGGCGGCAGTTACCCCGAATTCAGGATCTCGGCTGCTCGTGGTGATGGGTTGCCAGAGCTGATCGCCGCGCTGGTCGGGTTCGCTCAGGACTATTTTGGAACCAGCGAAGGCGGCTTGATCAGTCGGACGCGGCAGCGCGGATTATTGCAGGAGACCGTCGAATCCCTTCAGCGCAGCATCGACGTGGTCGGGCAGGGGGAAGAGCTGGCGGCGGAGGAACTGCGCCGAGCTGCCTACTCACTCGGTCGTTTGCTCGGCCGGGTGGATGTTGAAGACATCCTTGATGTTATCTTCCGCGAGTTCTGCGTCGGGAAGTAGCGGGCGCCCATCTTGTTTCACGTGAAACGTGGTTTCGATCCGGTTAAGGAGCCCTCGGCCTGTTTCACGTGAAACAATTGCCGGTCAGACAGCCGCACTGTTTCACGTGAAACGGTTCCGCCTGTCATTGCGAGCGAGGCGAAGCAGTCCATATTTGCCTCGGGCTTCGGTCTCAGAGCGGCGATCCCAACTTCGTTCTTCCGGCTTTCACGACTCCACGATAGAAGTCCCGGCATGACTTCCAGGGCAGATTCATTTGACGTCATCGTCATCGGCGGCGGCCATGCCGGCTGCGAGGCCGCGAGCGCTTCTGCCCGGATGGGCGCCAAGACCGCCCTGGTAACCCATCGTTTCGTGACCATCGGCGCGATGTCGTGCAATCCCGCCGTCGGCGGGCTCGGCAAGGGCCATCTGGTCCGCGAAGTCGACGCGCTGGACGGTCTGATGGGCCGGGTGGCCGACGCCGGCGGCATCCAGTTTCGCATGCTGAATCGCCGGAAGGGTCCAGCGGTTCGTGGCCCCCGGGCCCAGGCTGACCGCAAGCTCTACGCTGCGGCGATGCAGGCGGCGATCACCGAGACCGCGAACCTCAGCATCATCGAAGGCGAGGCGGATGAACTGATCGTCGTCGATGGTCGCGTGACCGGCATTTGCCTGGGCGATGGCCGCCGGCTGTCGGCGGGGGCGGTTGTCATCACGACCGGGACCTTCCTGCGTGGTCTGATTCATCTCGGCAAGAAGAATTGGCCGGCGGGCCGGGTCGGCGAGGCGCCGGCCATGGGCCTGTCTGCGTCCTTCGAACGGGCAGGGTTTGTGCTCGGCCGGCTCAAGACCGGGACACCGCCGCGCCTCGACGGCACCACGATCGACTGGTCCGCGGTCGAAATGCAGCCTGGAGACGAGCCTCCGGAGCCGTTTTCGGTCATGACTGACCGGATTACGACCCCGCAGATCCAGTGCGGCATCACCCGGACCACGCCGGCGGCCCACGAGGTGATCCGGGCCAATGTGCATCGCTCGCCGATGTATTCCGGCCAGATCAAGAGCTCCGGACCGCGCTATTGCCCCTCGATCGAGGACAAGATCGTCCGCTTCGGCGACCGCGACGGTCATCAGATCTTCCTGGAGCCGGAAGGGCTCGACGACACCACGGTCTATCCGAACGGCATCTCGACCTCGCTGCCGGAAGAGGTCCAGCTTGCGATCCTCGCCAGCATCCCGGGCCTCGAGCGGGTCAAGATGGTCCGGCCGGGCTATGCGATCGAATACGGACCACGTCGACCCGCGCGAGCTCGATCCGACCCTGCAGACCAAGCGTCTGCGCGGGCTTTTCCTGGCCGGCCAGATCAATGGCACCACGGGCTATGAGGAGGCCGCGGGGCAGGGTGTTATCGCCGGACTCAATGCCGCGCTCGCTGCCGGCAGTGCAGATCCGATCGTGTTCGACCGCGCCGACGGCTATCTCGGCGTGATGATCGACGATCTCGTGACCCGCGGGATCACCGAGCCGTATCGCATGTTCACTTCGCGCGCCGAATATCGGCTGACGCTGCGTGCTGACAATGCCGACCAGCGCCTGACCGACAAGGGCATTGCGCTCGGATGCGTCGGAACGGCGCGCGCCGAGCGCCATCGGACCAAGATGGCGGCGCTGGGGGCGGCCAAGCGGCTGGCGAAATCGCTCGCGATTACGCCGAATGAGGCCGCCAAGCACGGGCTCGCGCTCAATCGCGACGGCCACCGCCGGTCGGCCTTCGAGTTGCTGGCTTACCCCGAGATCGAGTGGCCCGCGGTCCGGGCCATCTGGCCGGAGCTGTCGGCCATTGACCCTGCGATCGCGGTGCATCTCGAGATCGATGCCAAATACGATGTCTATCTGAAGCGCCAGACCGCCGATGTCGATGCCTTCCGGCGTGACGAGGGTCTGGTTCTGACCGACGTCGACTATGCCGATGTTCCCGGTCTTTCGAACGAAGCGCGCGTCAAGCTGCAGAAGGCGCAGCCGCGGACGGTCGGGCAGGCGGGCCGGATCGACGGCATGACGCCGGCGGCATTGGGTATCCTAGCGGCCTATCTGCGGCGCGAGGCGCGACGGAAGACTGCGAAGGCCTCTGCCTGACGTTTCACGTGAAACGGCGGCGGCCCTCGTCATTGCGAGGAGCGGAAGCGACGAAGCAATCCATCGCTTCCTCACGCGGCACTACGGATTGCTTCGCTTCGCTCGCAACGACGAGCTCGACCGGCATTCCAGAGAATGGCTTCAATTTCGCAATCCGCCGAACTCAGTGTCTCCGCCAAGGACAAGGCCGCGGCGCTCGCGCTGACGCCTGTTTCACGTGAAACAGAGGCGCGGCTCGACCGCTACGTCGCCCTCCTCCTGGCGTGGCAGGCCAAGACCAATCTCGTCGCGCCATCGACGCTGCCGACCCTCTGGACCCGCCACGTCTCCGATTCGCTGCAGCTCCTGAGTCTGGCGCCGACGGCGAAGTCGTGGGTCGATCTCGGTAGCGGCGGCGGCTTCCCCGGCGTCGTGCTGGCCTGCGCACTGGCCGAAACTCCGGGCGCGTCGATTCATTTGGTTGAGCGAATCGCCAAGAAGGCGGCATTCTTGCGCGAGGCGATACGGGTGACGGGCTCGCCGGGGACGGTGCACCTGGCTGATATCGGGGATACTGTGGATAGAATCCCGGGGCCCATCGATTGCGTCACCGCGCGGGCGCTGGCTCCGTTACATCAACTCATCGGCTTTGCGGAGCCGTGGGTCAAAAAGGGCGCCAAGGCGCTGTTTTTGAAGGGTCAAGATGTAGAGGCCGAATTGACCGAGGCCACTAAATATTGGATTATTGAGCCAAAGCTACACTCCAGCCGGACCGGCGGACAGGGCTGGATCGTCGAACTCGGGTCAATCGAGCGGCGCTAGGGGACTCCGCGAGAGCAAATGGTATTTTGGTATGACTGTGATGGACGAGGTTTATCAAGAGGATAAGGCGTCCCAGCCGCCTGGCCATCCGCGCATCCTGTCGCTCGCCAACCAGAAGGGCGGCGTCGGCAAGACCACCACAGCGATCAATCTTGGGACCGCACTCGCTGCGATTGGCGAGCGCGTCCTGATCGTCGATCTCGATCCGCAGGGCAACGCCTCGACCGGCCTCGGCATCGATCGCCGCAACCGCAGCTGCTCGACCTACGACGTCCTGATCGGCGAAGCGCCGCTGCGCGATGCCGTGGTCGCGACCGCGGTGCCGCGGCTGCACATCGCGGCTTCCACCATGGACCTCTCCGGCCTCGAGCTCGAGCTCGGCACCACGCCGGGCCGCGCGTTCCGGCTGCGCGATGCGATCGCAGGATTGAACAACAATGTCTCGCCGGAAGCCGACTACACCTACGTGCTGATCGACTGCCCGCCCTCGCTCAATTTGCTCACGGTGAATGCGATGGCGGCGTCGGACGCGATCCTGGTGCCGCTGCAATGCGAGTTCTTTGCGCTCGAAGGTCTGTCGCAATTGCTGCAGACCGTGGAGCAGGTGCGCTCGACGCTCAATCCGAACCTGTCGATCCACGGCATCGTGCTGACCATGTTCGACTCGCGCAACAACCTCTCCAACCAGGTCGTTGCCGACGTGCGCCAGTTCATGGGCGACAAGGTCTACGACACCATGATCCCGCGCAACGTGCGCATCTCCGAGGCGCCGTCCTACGGCAAGCCGGTTCTGGTCTACGACCTCAAATGTGCCGGCAGCGATGCGTATCTCAAGCTCGCCACCGAAGTGATCCAGCGCGAGCGCGAGCTGCGCACGCATTGATGTTGCGTAGGATGGGTAGAGCGAAGCGAAACCCATCACTCTCATTGCGAGCCGCGATGGGTTTCGCTTCGCTCTACCCATCCTACGTTTCTTTTGAAATTCAAGTCTGGAGTACTGCGTGTGAATCCAAGGGAGCTCGCAACAATGGCCGATGAAGCGCGTTCGCGACTGGGGCGCGGGCTGGCAAGCCTGATCGGAGATGTCGGCGGCGAGGCGGCCGCGCATGTCGAGCGGCCGCGCAACCAGCGCAAGGTGCCGATCGAATTCCTCAAGGCCAACCCGCGTAACCCGCGGCGCACCTTCGCCGACACCGAGCTCGGCGAGCTTGCCGATTCGATCAGGCAGCGCGGCGTGATCCAGCCGATCGTGGTGCGTGCGATCAAGGGCGCGCAGGACCGCTACGAGATCATCGCCGGCGAGCGCCGCTGGCGCGCCTCGCAACTCGCCGGCCTGCACGAAGTGCCGATCGTGCCGGTCGAGGTCTCTGATTCCGACGCGCTCGAGATCATGATCATCGAGAACGTCCAGCGCGAAGACCTCAATGCGATGGAAGAGGCGCAGGGCTATCACGCGCTCGCCGACGAGTTCAAACGCAGCCAGGAAGAGATCGCCAAGATCGTCGGCAAGAGCCGCAGCCATGTCGCCAACATGATGCGGCTGACCAAGCTGCCCGTCGAGGTGCAGGCGCTGATCTCGAAGGGCGATCTCTCCGCCGGCCACGCCCGCGCCCTGATCGGCGTGCCGGATCCGCTCGCTGCAGCGAAGCGCATCGTCGCCGAGGGTCTCAACGTTCGCCAGGCCGAGGCGCTGGCGCATGAGGAGGGCGTGCCGGAGCGCAAGCCGCAGAAGGCGCGCAGTGGCAGCGCGGCCAAGGTCGACAAGGATGCCGACACGCTGGCGCTCGAGAAACGCGTCAGCGATGCGCTCGGCCTTGCCGTTACCGTCAGCCATCGCGATCCCGGCGGCACCGTCCAGATCAGCTACCGCAACCTCGAGCAGCTCGACGAAGTGGTGCGGCGGCTGGAGGGCGGCTAGCGGTTTCGTCATTCCGGGCGCGCGTCAGCGCGAACCCGGAATCTCTTTTTCAACATCTCTGGATTCCGGGTTCATGCTTCGCATGCCCCGGAATGACTTCTTCAATTTACCCCCGGCGCTTCGCATTCGCCGCGATCGAGAGCAGCGCGCGCTGCGCGATGACGGCGGCGAGCGAGGCCTGCTTGCGCATGTCGAGTGCCGCGGTGGCGAGCTGATCGATCACGTTCACCAGCCGCGGCGGCGTGAAATTGCGCAGCGCGATCTCGACCGCGGGTTTGCGCGAGAAGTGCAGCCGCGGGAATCCGCCTTCGAGCACGGCTGACGCCGGCGTGCCGTCCGCGATCGCGAGCGCTGATTTGTGCAGCCATGCCGCCTGGCGCTGCGCGGCCGAGATGATCACGCCGGGATAGGTGCCGGCGACCATTGCCTTGGTGAACTCGCTTTCGACCAGCGCGGCGTTGCCGGCGAAGGCGCCGTCGACGATCGGGTCGAGCTTCAGCTCGGAGGCGTCGGACACCACGGTCATGACGTCCTCGAGCGTGATCTCGCCCTTGCCGTGCGCGAACAGCGCCAGCTTGCGCAGCTCGTTGCGCGAAGCCATGCGGTCGCCGCCGAGCAGCGACATCAGTACCGCGCGCGCATCCTGTGCGAGCCGCAGATTCGATGCGCGCAGCTCGTCCTCGATCAGCTTGGTGAGATCGCGCTCGGTGTCGGGATAACAGCCGATCGCCACCGCATTCTTGGCGCGCTCGCAGATCTTGCGCAGCGGCGATTCCGGCCTGAGCTCGCCGGCCTCGATCACGATGCGGCAATCCCTGAGCGCCGTGGTCTCGGTCAGCGTCTCGACGCCACTCGAGAAGTTGCGCGAGCCGGCGCGGACGCGGATGGCGCGGCGGCCGCCGAACAGCGGCACCGTCATGGCCTCGTCGACCAGCCGCGACGGCTCGGCGGCGAGCTCGTCGCCATCGAGCCGCACCAGCGAGAATGGATCGTTGGGATCGTCGACCGCGGAGGCCATCAGCGCGTCGGCACGCTCGCGCACCAGCCCGAGGTCCGGGCCGTACAGCAGGATGATCGGACGGCCGGCGTCAGGCCGGGCGAGGAAGCTGTCGATCTCTTTTCCGCGAAGCGCGACCATCTCGCCTTAAACTGTCATTCCGGGGCGCCTCGTCAGAGGCGAACCCGGAATCTCGATCCATCATCTCCAGATCCCGGGTTCGCGCCGGTGGCGCGCCCCGGAATGACCTCCCGCCTCAGGTTCCGGTGGAGAAGAAGGAGGCGAGGCGGGTCTGGATGTTGTCGGCGATCTCCTGCGCGGCGCGGTCCTCGGCGTCGCGGAAGGCGCGGGCGCGGGCGAAGCGCTGGTAGGAGCCGGGCATGTCATAGGACACGCGCGAGAACGTGGTGCCGGTCATGACCGACTTGTTCGAGGCGATCTCGATCAGGTTGAACTGGGCGTCGATGGCGTAGTTCTCGCTGGTCGGCAGCGCGGTGGCCGGATCGATCATCAGCGAGGAGCGGCTGGTGTTGAAGCGCAGCACCAGCCGATGCGTAGGCGGCATGCCGGTGGCGGTGCCGTAGAGCTTGAAGGCGAGGGCGTTGCGGACCTCGACGCCAACCCGGGCCTCGCGCGAGGCGTTCGGCTTGTCGACCGGCGGAACCTCGACGCCCATCAGCTTTTCGCGCAGCGCGGACGACTGGCCGTCAAGGGTACGCTCGGCATACATCGGCTGGAAGCATCCGGCCGTCAGCGCGGCCAAGGCAGCCACGGCCACGAGCCGGGCGGCGATCCTGATCCTAGCCGACAACATTGACGATCCTCATGGGCACCACGATCACCTTGCGGACGGGTTTGCCGCCTAAGGCGGCTTTTACCGCATCGAGCGCCAAAACGGCAGCCTCTATATCCGCATTTTGGGCCGCCCGTGGCACGGTAACATCACCTCGTTTTTTACCGTTGACCTGGACAACCAGGGTCACGCTGTCTTCGACCAGCAAATCGCGCTCGATTTGCGGCCAATCGGCCTCGGAAACCAGCCCGGTCTGGCCCAGAACCACCCAGCACTCCTCGGCCAGATGCGGCATCATCGGCGAAAACAGCTGCACCAGGATGGTCGCCGCCTCCTTGACGGCCCAAGAAACATCTGGAGCCAGGTCCGGCGCCGGCTTGTCGCCCTTTGCCAGCACCTCGGACAGCGCATTGGCGAACTCGCGGATATGGGCGAGACACACGTTGAAATGCAGCCGCTCGATCCCGGACGACACCTTGTCGAGCGCGCCATGGGCGGCCTTGCGCAGCGCCAGCGCCTCGGCTCCGAACGTGGCCGGCCGGGCCGCCGGCGCCGTCTTGGCAATCTCGGCCGATTCGTTCACCAGCCGCCACAGCCGCTGCACGAAGCGTGAGGCGCCCTGCACGCGCTCGTCGCTCCAGATCACGTCGCGGTCCGGCGGCGAGTCCGACAGCATGAACCAGCGCGCGACGTCGGCGCCGTAGCTCGCGATGATGTCGTCGGGGTCGACGGTGTTCTTCTTCGACTTCGACATCTTCTCGATCGGGCCGATCGCGACGTCCTCGCCGGTCGCCATCAGCACCGCGCGGCGGCCGTTGCCGCCAACCTCGATCTTCACCTCGGCCGGCGTGACCCAGCTGCCGTCGGCCTTCTGGTACGTCTCGTGCACCACCATGCCCTGGGTGAACATGCCGGCGAACGGCTCGCTCATGTCGACGTGGCCGGTGGCCTTCATCGCGCGGGTGAAGAAGCGGCTGTAGAGCAGATGCAGGATCGCGTGCTCGACGCCGCCGATATACTGATCGACCGGCATCATCCGGTTGGCGACCGCAGGCGTGGTCGGCGCGGTCTCGTTCCACGGGTCGGTGAAGCGCGCGAAATACCAGGACGAGTCCACGAAGGTGTCCATCGTGTCGGTCTCGCGCACGGCCTTGGCCCCGCACTTCGGGCAGCTGACGTGCTTCCAGGTCGGGTGATGGTCGAGCGCGTTGCCCGGCTTGTCGAAGCTGACATCCTCCGGCAGCGTCACCGGCAGCTGGTCGTCGGGCACCGGCACCACGTCGCATTTCGGGCAGTGGATCACCGGGATCGGGCAGCCCCAGTAGCGCTGGCGCGAAATGCCCCAGTCGCGCAGGCGGAAATTCACCTGCCGCTCGCCGACCGGCGCATTACCGCGGACTTCGCTTTCCAGCCGCTTGGCGACCTCTTCCTTGGCCGCTTCGATGGTCATGCCGTCGAGGAAGCGCGAATTGATCATGCGGCCGTCGCCGTCATAGGCGACGTCGGTGATGACGAACGTCTTCGGGTCCTGGCCCTCGGGGCAGACCACCGGCACATTGCCGAGATTGTACTTGTTGACGAAGTCGAGGTCGCGCTGGTCGTGCGCCGGGCAGCCGAAGATCGCGCCGGTGCCGTATTCCATCAGCACGAAGTTCGCGACATAGACCGGCAGCTTCCAGCTCGGATCGAACGGATGCACCGCCTTGATGCCCGTGTCGAAACCCTGCTTTTCTGCGGTGTCGATGATCGACTGCGCGGTGCCGATCTTCTTGATGTCGGCGATGAACTCCGCGAGCTTCGGGTTCTTCGCGGCAGCCGCTACCGCCAGCGGATGATCCGCCGAGATCGCCATGAACTTGGCGCCGAACAGCGTGTCCGGCCGCGTGGTGAAGATCTTCAGCTCGCTCTCGCCGGCCGGCGTGGTCGCCGCATCCAGTGCAAAGCGGATCAACAGGCCCTCGGAGCGGCCGATCCAGTTGCGCTGCATCAGCCGCACCTTGTCGGGCCAGCGGTCGAGACCATCCAGCGCTTCCAGGAGCTCCTGCGAGTACTTCGTGATCTTGAAGACCCACTGGCTCATCTCGCGCTGCTCGACGACGGCGCCCGAGCGCCAGCCACGGCCGTCGATCACCTGCTCGTTGGCGAGCACGGTCATGTCGACCGGATCCCAGTTCAGCTTGCGCTTCTCGCGCTCGGCGAGGCCGGCGCGCAGCATGTCCAAAAACATCTTCTGCTGATGCTTGTAGTAGCTGGGGTCGCAGGTCGCGAACTCGCGCGACCAGTCGAGCGACAGCCCGATCGACCGCAGCTGCTTCTTCATCGCGGCGATGTTGTCGTAGGTCCAGGCCTTCGGCGCCACCTTGCGCTCGATCGCGGCATTCTCCGCCGGCAGGCCGAACGCGTCCCAGCCCATCGGGTGCAGCACGTTGTAGCCCCTGGCGCGCATGAAGCGGGCCAGCACGTCGCCGAGCGTGTAGTTGCGGACATGGCCGATATGGATGCGCCCCGACGGATAGGGGAACATCTCGAGCACGTAGTATTTCGGCCGCGGATCGTCGTTCTTGGAGGCGAAGATCGCCTTTTCGTCCCACAGGCGCTGCCAGCGGGGCTCGGATTCACGGGCGTTGTAGCGTTCGGCGGTCATGAAATCGCAAGGATTTTGGGTGGCTTTGGGTGGTTTTCGGGTCCCGTCCGGGGACGGCGGACTAGGCCACAAAAGCGCCTGCGCGGTCAACGGCTTGGGGCCTCCAAACGTCCCATCCCCTCGCGCAGCCGCCCTGCCGCTGTCGCAGGGGCGCCGTCTGCAGCCTTCTCGACGTCCTGGCGAAGGCCTGGACCACAGAGCTTTGTCGAGGAAGGGATCGTGGCCCCAGCTTCGCGCAATAATAAACGGTGGGGGTAATCGGTCCTGACCTTCGCCAGGACGACGCTGAATATGCGGCGTCGCCGATGGTCATGGTTCCGCGCTCATGGCGCGGCTCGATCACGCACGATCTCAACTCGCCAGCGCCATCCCGGCTTCGTCCAGCGTCTGCAGGAAGCCGTGCTCGATCACGGCATTCCTGCCGCGGCGCTTGGCGGCGTAGAGGGCGGCATCTGCAGCTTCGATCAGGTCGCCGGGGCGCTGGGTCTCGTTCGGTCTGGTCGTCGCGACGCCGACGCTGACGGTGACGACGCAATGGCTCGAGGACGCGTGCGGCACGGCGAGGCCGAGCACGGCGGTGCGCACGGTCTCGCCGATCGCGAGCGCATGCGCGGCGTCGGTGTTCGGCAGCAAGAGGCAGAATTCCTCGCCGCCATAGCGGCCGGCGAAGCCCATGGTGTCGGCGGCGATCCCCGACAGCACTTCGCCGATTCGGGTCAGGCAGGCATCGCCTTCGGGATGGCCGTAGGTGTCGTTGTAGAGCTTGAAGTGATCGACATCGATCATCATCAGCGACAGCTCGCATTCATATTGCTGCGCCCGCATCCACTCGAAGTCGAGCCGGCTCTGGAAGCCGCGGCGATTGGCAAGGCCGGACAGCGCATCGATCGAGGCCATCACGGTGAGACGATCGTTGGAGGCGACCAGCTCGCGCTCGCGCTGGCTGAGCTGCGCCGCCATCGCGTTGAAGGCACGCGCCAGCGGCACGAATTCCGCCGGCAGCTTGTGCTTGGCGACGCGCGCCGACCAGTCGCCCTCGCCGAACCGCCGCGCCATGCCGGTCATCAGCTCGATCGGATGGATGACGAGCCGCTCGGCGCCGACCAGGGCGCCCAACAAGACGAAAAGGCAGACAAATCCAAGCTGCAGATAGGCGGTGCGGATCTCGCGGTTGATCGCCGCCGTCACCTTGGCCTCGTCCATGCTCACGATCAGCCGGGACTGCGTGCCGGCGATGTGCGCGAAGCTCAGCGTGCGCTGTGCGCCGTCGGACGCGGTGAACGACACCGAGCCGGACGGCTCGTCATAGCTCAGCGCCTTCTCGGCGATCGCTGCCATCAGCGGGATGGTGTCGAGCGAGCGGCCGATCAGGCTCGCATGATCGGCGGGCGCGGCGATCACGACGCCGGTAGAGTCGACCAGCACGGCCGACATGCCGGGCTGGCCGCCGAGATTGGCCATGATCTGCGACAGCCAGTCGATATTGATGCCGGCGACCACGACGGCATCCTGCTCCGGATTGATCGCGGCGACCGGATAGGCGGCCATCATCATCGGGCGGCCATTGGTCCTGCCGCGCAGATAGTCGCTGAACACGAAGTCGCGGTTGTCCTGCGCCTTCTTGAAATATTCGCGGTCGCCGACATTGAGGCCGACCTGGACGTTGAGGGTCGAGCATTGCACCAGCCCGTCCCTGGAAACGAACATGATGCTGCGGATCCAGGGCAGCACCGTCGGCAGGCTGGCGCGCAGCACCTCGCAGCTCTGCGCGATGCCGCCGGAGGCGCGGATATAGGCTGCGGATTTCAGCATGGTCTCGACCGAGGAGACCACCTCGCGCTGGGTTTCCGCGGCATGCGCGGTGAGGCTGGCATAGCCGGCCGCGGCCTGCGCGATCTGCTTGCTGCGGGAATCCTCCAGCGTGCGGACGCGGTCCAGCATCAGGGGCGCGACCAGCATCAGCGCAAGCAAGGCCAGCCGGGCACGAATTCCCAGAACCTTCTTGAGCCTGACCCGGTTGCGGTTGAAAGTAACGCCCGACATTCTATTCCCTTGCCCGTGCGCAAGTTAGAATGCAGGGCTTCAAAAAGCCTTTCCCGAATTTGGTAAAATTCGAGCCAACCCCCCCGCACCTGTCAGAGAACGGCACAAGCATGACGCAAAGCCCGACCACGCCGTTACCGGCCGATTCACCACATGGCCTCGCCGCCGTCGAACGCGAGATCGTCCATGCCTGCAAGGAAGCGCGGCGCGACCGCACGTCGGTGACCTTGATCGCGGTGTCGAAGACGTTCGCGGCCGACGCAATTTTGCCGATTATCGGCGCCGGACAGCGCGTATTTGGCGAAAATCGCGTGCAGGAGGCCAAGGGCAAGTGGCCGGCGCTAACCCAGGCTCATCCGGGATTGCAGCTGCATCTGATCGGACCGTTGCAGTCGAACAAGGCCAAGGAGGCCGTCGCGCTGTTCGATGCGATCCATTCGGTCGATCGCGCCAGCATTTGCGAAGCGTTAGCCAAGGAAATCAAAAATCAAGGCAAGCACCCGGAACTGTTCGTCCAGATCAATACCGGCGAGGAGCCGCAGAAGGCCGGCGTCGCGCCGCAGGACGCAGATACCTTCATCGCGGCATGCCGTGACACCTACGGCCTGCAGATATCAGGACTGATGTGCATCCCGCCGGTCGACCAGGCGCCGGCGCCGCACTTCGCGCTCTGCGCCAAGATCGCCGCGCGCAACGGGCTGACGAATCTCTCGATGGGCATGAGCGCGGACTTTGCCGTCGCGATCCAGATGGGGGCCACCCATGTGCGGGTGGGCTCGGCGATCTTCGGGACGCGGACGGTGCCGCATAACTGACTGTCGTCCCCTGCTTTTGAAAGCAGGGACGACAGCGGTGTGTGTGGCGCGTGCGCGGCGCCTACACGAACCGCACCGACACTTTTCCGATCGCGCCAAAATCGGCGGCGAATTTATCGCCGGCGGTGATCGGCAGCGGGGGGATGGCAGGTGCCTGTGGTGACGACTTCCTCTGCCCGCAAGGTCAGCCCGAGCGCGCGCAGCTCGTTGGCGCACCAGGCGAGCGCTGCGCAGGGATCGCCGAGCACGTTCTTGCCGTGGCCGATATAGCGCTCGCCGCGCAGCGTGATGACCGGGCGGTCCTCGACCAGGTCGATCGCGCGCCAGTCGGCTGAGGTTGGGGGTCCGAGCACGAACAGATGCGCGCAGGCATTGTCGGCGATCAGCTGCGCTTCGCCGGCGGCGACGAAATCGGCGAAACGCGAATCCGGAATCTCGATCGCCGGATGCAGCGTGCCGACGGCCTCCAGCACCTCCTGCACGCTGTACGGCGTCGTGCGCGGCGCGAGATCGCGCGCCATGCGGAAGGCGTATTCCGGCTCGCCGACGCGCATCTCGTTGCCCTGCATCGACGCGGTGCCGCCATCCGGTATCACCGTCTCGGCAAGGATGCGCCCGGCGAGCGGTCCGGCGACATTGATGTGCTTCTGGCCGGCCGCGCTGGTCGCCGCGATCTTCCAGCCGAACAGTTTTTTGCGCGACGTCTTTTCCAGTTCGGCCTGCACCGCATAGCCCTCGGCGCGATCGCGCGGCCGAATGGCGACATCGAGCGCTGCGAGCTTGGTGCCGGCGTGCCAGTGATCGTGCAGGACCTTCGAGGCGGCGGCGATCTTGTTGTTGTCGAGCATGCTGTTTCGCTCCCCGCGGGAATTATTTTCTGTTGTGCACGATCTCAGCACAAACGCGTCGCGTCTGTCGCGTGGGAAAACCGATGCTGAGCTATTCCACCACCCTACTCAATAACGATCCGGGTCTGCGGCGACATCCGCCGCAACAGCCGCAGCATCGAGGTCTTCGTCATCGAGACGCAGCCCGCGGTCGGCGAGAAATTCGGCCGCGCCAGATGCAGGAACACCGCGCTGCCGCGGCCGGCGACGCGCGGTGCGGCGTTGTGATCGATCTCGATAATGAAGTCGTAGAGATGGTCCTCGCGAGTCAGGCGGTCGCCGCCTTGCATCCGATCGAGCCGGATCGGCTGGTTGTAGTGACGGTCGGCGGGGTCCTCGCACCAGGCGTCCTCGCGGTGGATCGGCCGGGTCGGCAGGAAAGTCGTCGGACGCTGGTGCCGGTCGGCGCGCCACCAGAGCTGGCGCGGATGGAAAACGCCGCGCGGCGTGCCGCCGTCGCCCTCGCGCTTGTTGGCGAGGATTCCGCCGCGCCCGAGCGCCACCGGCACGGTCCAGCCGTCAGCCGACAGCCAGCCCCGGCGCGGGTCGCCGGCGGCTGCTCGGACCTCGATGATGGAGAGCGGGCGATCACGTTTGGCTGTCATATAAGTGATTGAAATAGCTGACCTTCCCCTAAGAATCGTTCCAAACTGAGCTTGCCTTGGAGGTTCAGAACATCCTATCTCCCGGCATTACAGGACATTCACGTCCTGCCCCGCCGGATTTGAGGTAGACTGCGTTGCCTTGTGAATCGGTAACAATCGCCTACCTGAACACATATCTAGCCGATGTTACGGCCATAAGCGTCCTCTGCTTCTGACCGCCCGCCCCCGAAGGATTATACCTATGGCCAATGCCCGCAAGATCTTGATCGTGGATGACGATACCGATCTGCGCGATACGCTGGTCGAGCAGCTGTCGCTGCACGAGGAATTCGAAGCCTCCGCAGTCGACACCGGCGCCAAGGGCGCCACTGCCGCCAAAGCTAATTCCCCCGATCTGGTCCTGATGGACGTCGGCCTGCCCGACACCGATGGCCGCGAAGTGGTCCGCTCGCTCCGCAAGGGCGGCTTCAAGGCTCCGATCATCATGCTGACCGGCCACGACACCGATTCCGATACGATCCTGGGGCTCGAATCCGGCGCCAACGACTATGTGGCGAAGCCATTCCGCTTCGCGGTGCTGCTGGCCCGGATCCGGGCGCAGCTCCGCCAGCACGAGGCCAGCGAGGACGCGGTGTTCTCGGTCGGTCCGTACTCGTTCCGGCCCGGCTCGAAGATGCTGACCGGCGCCAATGCCAGGAAGGTGCGGCTGACCGAGAAGGAAACCGCGATCCTCCGCTTCCTCTACCGCGCCGGCCAGATGCCGGTGTCGCGCGAGACCCTGCTCCAGGAAGTCTGGGGCTACAATTCCGGTGTCACCACCCATACGCTGGAAACCCACATCTACCGCCTCCGCCAGAAGATCGAGAAGGACGCCGCCAGCCCGGAAATCCTGGTGACGGAAGCCGGTGGCTACAAGCTGGTGCCGTGATACGCTTTGCGCTCAACGATTCGTGAAATCGAGGCGCACCGCGGTTACCGGACCTGAATGTCGATCGATGATGACGTAGCCCTGCTCGAGCGGGTCCCGACAATGCGTCTGTTGGGCGAAAGCTCCTTGCGCATGCTGGCGATCGGCTCCGAGCAACGTGATTTCAACGCAGGCGACGTGCTGTTCAAGGCCGGCGACGCCGCGGACGCCGGCTATGTCGTGCAGCGAGGCACCTTCCGCGTCGAGGAAGGCGGCGCCGAGATCATCGCCGGTCCCGGCGCGCTGATCGGCGAGCTCGCATTGATCGTCGCGATGAAGCGGCCATCGACCGCCACCGCGCTGGAGCGCGGCTCGGTGATCCGAGTCGCGCGCAGCCTGTTCCAGCGCGTGCTGGAAAGCGATCCCGCCGCGGCCCTTCGGCTGCGCGACGAGCTCGCGCTGCGCACCAGCCAGCTCGCAAGCGATATCCTGATGGCGAGCGGGAAGCTGAGTACGTGATCTTTCCGCGCGTCATTCCGCAAGGTCATTGAACCGTCACCCTGAGGTGCGAGCCTTGCGGCGCAATTGCGCCGCTGGGCGAGCCTCGAAGGGTCGACGGCCACCAGCCGGGCCGTGCACCCTTCGAGACGCGCGTTCCGCGCTCCTCAGGATGACGGGTCGAGGGTCGGCGGCGCCCTTAAACCTCCATCACCGCCGTCACCGGCACGTGGTCCGACGGGCGCTCCCAGCTGCGGGCGTCGCGGGTGATCTTGAAATCGCTGACCTGATCCTTCAGCGCGCGCGAGACCCAGATGTGATCGAGCCGTCGGCCGCGATCGCCGACGGTCCAGTCCGCCGCGCGGTAGCTCCACCAGGTGTAGACCTTTTCCGACATCGGGATCCGCTCGCGCGCGATGTCGAACCATTCGCCATGCGCCTGCGCGGCGAGCAGCTTCTCGGTCTCGACCGGCGTGTGCGAGACCACCTTGAGCAGCTGCTTGTGCGACCACACGTCGTTCTCATGCGGCGCGACGTTGAGGTCGCCGACCAGGATGTGGCGGTCGTCGCCGCGCGGATGCAGCGGCTCGCAGGCCTTCATCTCGTCGAGGAATTGCAGCTTGTGCTCGAATTTCGGATTGAGCGCGGGATCGGGAATGTCGCCGCCGGCCGGCACGTAGAAATTATGCAGCACCAGCGGCTTTGACAGCTGCGCCTTCTCGCCGAAGGACACCGAGATGTGTCGTGAATCGATCTTGTCGCAGAACGTCCTGATGTCGGTCGTCTCGAACGGCAGGCGCGAGACGATGGCGACGCCGTGATAGCCCTTCTGTCCGTTCAGCGCGACGTGCTCATAGCCGAGCCGCTTGAAGCGCTTGAGCGGAAACGCATCGTCGATGCATTTGGTCTCTTGCAGGCACAGCACATCCGGCCGCGCGCTCTTGATGAACTTGGCGACGGTGTCGATGCGCAGGCGCACCGAGTTGATATTCCAGGTGGTGACGGAGAACCGCATGAGAGGTGCGTCTTAGCACGGTTCTCGGTGCGGATTTCAATTGTCCACAGGGAGGCTCCCACCTCGCCCCGCTTGCGGGGAGAGGTCGGATCGCATGGAGCGAAGCGCAATGTGATCCGGGTGAGGGGGACTCTCCGCGTACTCGCGTCTTTCGGATTCGTGGAGGCAGCCCCTCACCCAACCCTCCAAGAGCGAGCTTCGCTCGTCTCGACCCCGCAAGAGCGGGGCGGGGGAGAAGGAAAGGCGGTCAGCCCGGCGAGGTGCCGGGATAGGTCGTGAAGTCGATCTTGAACAGCGCCGGATCGGGCTTCTGCGTCGCGTCGAGATTGTAGACCGCAACTGTCGTGTCGTAGCCCTGCGGGTCGGTAACGGTCCACTGCTTGAGCTTGCCGTCCTTGGCGCCGATCATCAGCAGGAAGCGGCTGGTGCCGACCAGCGCCTGCTTTTCCTCGATCGTGATGCTGACGAACACGTCGTCGGCGGTGACGCTGATGACGTTGGTGTCCTTCATCAGGTCGATGCGGTCCGACAGCAGATAGCGCAGCGGGGTCTGCGACAGCGGATAGACGTCCTGGGTGGCGAGCCTGCGGTCGCGCACCGCGACCGAGGAGCCGTCCGCGATCACCTCGATCGGGCTCGGATCGTCATATTCGAAGCGCAGCTTGCCGGGCTTCTGGATGTAGAAATCGCCCTTGGTCTTGGTGCCGTCGGGGCCGACCTGGACGAAATTTCCGACCAGCGTTTGCAGCGACGAGAGATAGGCCGAGACCTTGGCAGCCTGCGCCTTCTGGTTGGCGTCGAAGGTCTGGAAGATGTTGGCGGGCACGTTGCGGCGCGGATCGGGAATCACCGGGTTCGGCGGTGCCTGGGTGGCGCCCGTCGTCGTCGGACCCTTGTCCGCATTGGTCTGCGCGCCAGCGTCCTTCTTTGGCGCAGCCTTGGATCCGGCGTTGGGCGCGGGCTTCGGGGGCGGCGCATTCTGCGCAGTCGCAGCGCCGGCGATCGCGGCGGTGACGAGAAGAGCGAGCGCAGTGCGCGTGCCGCGGTCAATGAGGTGTTTTGCCATCAGATATGTCAGGTCTCTGTTCGACGTCGTCCCGCTGCGCCGGATTTTATCCCGCCTCTTCCGAGGGAGATATGGTTTTTCCGTGATGATCGTCCCCGATCAGAACTGGCCTTCTTCCTCCCCGACCAGGATTTCGCGCTTTCCGGCGTGATTCGCCGGACCGACGATGCCCTCAAGTTCCATCCGCTCCATCAGCGAGGCCGCGCGGTTATAGCCGATCTGCAGCCGGCGCTGAATGTAGGAGGTCGACGCCTTGCGGTCGCGCTTGACGATCGCAACCGCCTGCGTGAACAGATCGCCGCCGCCGTCGCCGCCCATGCCGGTGGCATCGAACACGGCGCCGTCCTCGTCGGTCGGCTCTTCCGCGGTGACGGCTTCGAGATACTCCGGTGCGCCTTGCGTCTTGAGGTGACGCACGACCTTCTCGACTTCCTCGTCCGAGGCGAACGGTCCGTGCACGCGGCTGATGCGGCCGCCGCCCGCCATGTAGAGCATGTCGCCCTGGCCGAGCAGCTGCTCGGCGCCCATCTCGCCAAGGATGGTGCGGCTGTCGATCTTCGACGTCACCTGGAAGGCGATCCGGGTCGGGAAGTTCGCCTTGATCGTGCCGGTGATGACGTCGACCGACGGACGCTGCGTGGCGAGGATGACATGCAGGCCGGCGGCGCGCGCCATCTGCGCGAGGCGCTGCACCGCGCCTTCGATATCCTTGCCGGCGACCATCATCAGGTCGGCCATCTCGTCGACGATGATGACGATGTAGGGCAGCGGCTCGAGGTCGAGCTTCTCTTCCTCGTAGATCGCCTTGCCGCTCTCTTTGTCGAAGCCGGTGTGGACGGTGCGCGTCAGCTCTTCGCCCTTGGCCTTGGCTTCGACCAGGCGCGCATTGTAGCCGTCGATGTTGCGCACGCCGAGCTTGGCCATCCGCTTGTAGCGCTCTTCCATCTCGCGCACGGCCCATTTCAGCGCCACCACCGCCTTCTTCGGATCGGTGACGACGGGCGTCAACAGATGCGGGATGCCGTCATAGACGGAGAGTTCGAGCATCTTCGGATCCACCATGATCAGGCGGCATTGATCCGGCCGCAGCCGGTAGACCAGGCTCAGGATCATGGTGTTGATCGCGACCGATTTACCGGAGCCGGTGGTGCCGGCGATCAGCATATGCGGCGTGCGCGCCAGATCGATGATGACGGGGTCGCCGCCGATCGTCTTGCCGAGGCACAGCGGCAGCTTCGCAACCGAATCGACGCTTTCCTTGGCGACCAGAAGCTCGCGCAGATAGACCTTCTCGCGATGCGCGTTCGGCAGCTCGATGCCGATCGCGTTACGGCCGGCGACGACCGCGACGCGGGCCGACAGCGCGCTCATCGAGCGCGCGATGTCGTCGGACAACCCGATCACGCGCGACGACTTGATGCCGGGCGCCGGTTCGAGCTCGTACAGCGTGACCACCGGGCCGGGATTGGCCTTGACGATCTCGCCGCGCACGCCGAAGTCCTGCAGCACGCCCTCGAGCGAGCGCGAATTGGCTTCGAGCTCGGCCTTGCTCAGCGGCTGTCGATCGCTGGCTTTCGGCGCGCTGAGCACGGAGACCGAGGGCAGCTCGAACTTGTCGGAATTCTTCTTCTTCGGCTTCGGCTCGGCCTTCTTGCGCGGGGCGCGGGCGGCGGGAGCTTCGTCCTCCTCGTCCTCCTCTTCCTCCTCGTCGTTGAAAGCCTCAGCCTCGTCCTCATCATGGTCTTCATGCGCCGGTGCGATCGAGGGCGCCGAGCGGCCGCCGCCGATATTCGGCTCCTGGCGCTCGAACGCGGCGCTGCGGCCCTGGGCTCCGCTCGAGACCAGCGATTTGTAGGCGGTGGTCAGCAGCCAGCCGAGCCGCGCTTTCGCGCTCATCAGCGCATGGAACAGCCAGCCCAGCGAGACCGAGCTGCGGTCGTTGTCTTCGTCCTCGACGAACGGCTCGTCATCGTCGGAGATCGGCGTCAGCTCGTCGTCCTGCTCCTTGGCGCCCCAGCCGCAGGCGAACAGGAAGCTTGCCGCCATCGCGACGAACAGGATCAGGCCGAGCACGACGCGATAGATGAAGCCGGGCGGGCCGAACACGACGGCCGGCGCACGCAGCAGCGCGTCGCCGACCACGCCGCCGAGCCCGGTCGGCAGCGGCCATGCGGTGTTGTACGGCCAGCAGCTGGCGAAGCCCGCCGCGATCACCGTGCACAGGATCCAGCAGCCGAGCCGCAGCGCCTCGCGGTCGAACGGGCGATGCGTCAGCATCCGCCAGCCCCACACCGCGACCGGCAGCAGCAGCATGATCGCGCCGAGACCGAGAATCTGCATCAGGAGGTCGGCGCCGATCGCGCCGGGATAGCCGAGCACGTTGCGGATCGCGCGCGAGGTGGCGTGGCTCAGCGACGGATCCTGCACCGACCAGGTCATCAGCGCCGCCGTGATGGCGCCGGACAGCGCGATCAGGCCGAGCCCGGTGAGTTCGCGCAGCCGTCGCGCCAGCGCCTCGCGGAGCGAGAGCGGCAGATGGCCGACCAGGGGGATGACACGTTCGATCGCTGGCATACTCAATCTTCGCGCTTCGCGATTAACCCAGGGTTTCGACCAGGCGATGCATCGCCTCGGCCGTCGATTCACTGTCGGAGACGAGCGCAAGGCGGATATAGCCCGCGCCCGGATTGGAACCGTCGGTCTGCTGGCGCGCCAGATAGCTGCCGGGAATCACGCGCACGCCGGCGTCGCGATAGAGCCTGACCGCCGCAGCCTCGTCGCCGCCGCGCTCGGAGACGTCGAGCCAGACGCAGAACCCGCCGGCGGGACGCTTGTAGCCGTAGCGGTTGCCGAGGATCTGGTCGGCGAAATCGAACTTGATGCGATAGAGCCGGCGGTTCTCCTCGACATGCGCCTCGTCGCTATAGGCGGCGACCGCGACATGCTGCAGCGGCACCGGCACCTGCGGTGCGGCGACATTGCGCAGCTCGTGGAATGCGGCCAGAAACTTCCTGTCGCCCGCGGCAAAGCCGACGCGCATGCCCGGCAGGTTCGAGCGCTTCGACAGCGACTGGAACGCCACGACATTGCTGAAGTCGGGACCGGCGCATTCGAGAATGCTGCCCGGCGCCTCGCGGGTGTAGATTTCCGAGTAGCACTCGTCGCTCAGGATGATGAAGCCATAGCGATCGGCGAGCTCTTTCAGCCGTGTGAAGTAGGCGCGCGAGGCGACCGAGCCCTGCGGATTGGCGGGCGAGGCGATGAAGAACGCGACGGTGCGCGCCAGCGTCGCCTCGTCGATCGAATCGAGGTCGGGCAGGAAACCGTTAGCGAGCGTGGTCGGCAGGTAGATCTGCTCGCAGCCGGCCGCGCGGGCGCCGGCGCCATAGGCCGGATAGAACGGGTTCGGCATCAGGATCGCCGGCCGGCCCTTGCGCGGCGCGACGTAGCGCGAGGCTGATATCGCGGCAAAGAACAGCCCCTCGCGGCTGCCGTTCAGCACCATCACCTCGCTCTCCGGATCGACCGGTCGCGGCAACTGGAACCGGCTTCCCAGCCAGGTCGCGACGGCGCGGCGGAACGGTTCGATGCCCTTGGCGATCGGGTATCGGCCGAATTCGGCGGTATGTTTTGCCAGCACCGGTCCGACGAAATCGGGCACCGGGTGCTGCGGCTCGCCTAATGACAGCGTAATCAAGGGCTTGGCGGGCTGATACGGCGCCAGCAGCTCGGTCGTGCGCAGGAAAGGGGAACGCTCGGCCTGGCCGGCGGATGCGACATCGCCGGCGCCCTGCGCCAAGCCGGATGAGGCGGTCATTGCCATGATTGAAATGCCAGCACTTTCACTGCGGTCGGAGGGTGGGGGCGCCGACCGTAAACCGATCAAGTCACCATAGATAGGGCGAGGTTAAGACGCGATTAACCATCGGCGGTGCGGCACGATCGGCCGACGCGTGATATCCGCGCTGATCCCAAGGCACCGCATCGAAATTGCTCCGAGACATGATCCACCGCCGCGCCGTCCGGGCGCTCATCATCACCGGCGAGCGCGAAGTCCTGCTGATGCGGATTCGCTCGCCGCACGGCGGCGACTGCTTCTGGATCGCGCCGGGCGGCGGCGTCGAGGGCGACGAGACGGCTGAAGCGACGTTGCAGCGGGAACTGGCCGAGGAGTTGGAGCTGATCGATTTCGAGCCCGGGCCCGCAATATGGCGGCGGCACCACACCTTCAACTGGGGCGGCAGGCGGATTTCCCAGAAAGAGGAATACCGGATCGTTCACGCGGATCGCTTCACGCCGGTGATGGCCGACGAGGCCGAGGCGCGCGTGCTCGATTGCTTCCGCTGGTGGCCGATCGCCGACCTATCCGGTGCGAGCGAGCGCCTCACGCCGCTGTCGCTTGCCGACATCCTGGAGCGCTATTTGTGCAACGGCGCGCCAAGCGAGCTGCCGGATGAGGAAGTTTTGATCGACTGACGCGGCTCCATGGCGTGACCCACAACTTGTCATGCCCGGGCTTGACCCGGGCATCCATCGACTAAGCCAGAGTCTTGCGAAGCGGGATGGATGGCCGGGGCAAGCCCGGCCATGACGATTCCAATTTTCCGGTCCATCCGGGCTACGCGCGCGATGGGTGACCTCTACCGCGCCGGCAGCTTCTCGAACGACGGCTTGCCATCGGGCACATGGTGGAAGGTCTGCTTGTCGCAGGTGTAGATCGTCATCTGCGGGGTGAACACCGAGGGGTCGTCGAAGGTGCCGACCTTCAGGATGGTGGCGGGCAGGCCCGGCACCTTGGTCACGAGATGCGTGCCGCATTCCGGGCAGAACTCGCGGGTCACGGCGCGGTCGAGATCCTTGCGGGTGAACTGCTTGGGCTCGCTGGCGGTGTATTTGAAGCCGGTGGTCGGCATCGCCATGAACATGTTCGGTCCGCCGCCCGTGATGTACTGGCATTCGCGGCACAGGCACTGCGCCGCGATCATCGGCTCGCCCTCGGCCTCATAGCGCACGTTGCCGCAATAGCACCTGCCTTGCACCTTCATGACGTCCTCCCGTTTTCGTTGTTTGTAGCCTGTCATTCCACAATGGCAGGCAATTCCGACAATATTTTCTCAAGCCGCGGAAAAAAGAAAGGGGCCCCAGCTTGCGCTGGAGCCCCTCAACGGCCCGGACATTGCCGGGTATGTGTCCGGACCGTAGTTCTGGACCCGGCCCCGGAGGGAGCCAGAGTCCCGGGAGAACTCACATGTTGTAGGCGCGCTCCGTATGCTCGGTGATGTCGAGGCCTTCACGCTCGGTCTCGACGTTGGCGCGCAGGCCGACGATCACGTCGACGATCTTGTAGAGGATCGCCGAACCGATGCCCGACCACACCAGCGTGGTGCAGACGCCCCAGACCTGCGAGATCATCTGCGCTGCGAAGTCGTAATCGGCGACCTTCGGCGGGATCGCGGTGTAGTCGATGATGCCTGCACCGCCGAGCGCCGGGTTGACCAGGATGCCGGTGCCGAGCGCGCCGACGATGCCGCCGACGCAGTGGACGCCGAACACGTCGAGCGAGTCGTCATAGCCGAGCGCGTTCTTCACGACCGTGCAGAAGAACAGGCAGACCACGCCGACCACGAGGCCGAGCACGATGGCGCCCATTGGGCCGGCATAGCCGGCCGCCGGGGTCACCGCGACGAGGCCCGCGACCGCGCCCGAGAGCGCGCCGAGCAGCGAGGGATGGCCCTTGATGATCCATTCCGCGAACATCCAGGCCAGCGCCGCCGCGGCAGTGGCCACGAAGGAGTTGGTCATGGCGAGCGCAGCGCCGCCATTGGCTTCGAGGTTGGAGCCGGCGTTGAAACCGAACCAGCCGACCCAGAGCAGCGAGGCGCCGATCATGGTCATGGTCAGCGAGTGCGGAGCCATCAGCTCCTTGCCGTAGCCGGTCCGCTTGCCGATCAGCAGCGCGCCGACCAAGCCGGCGATACCCGCGTTGATGTGCACGACGGTGCCGCCCGCGAAGTCGATCGCGCCCTTCTTGAAGATCCAGCCGGCATCGGCGTTGATCTCGTCGAGCTTGGCCTGCGCCGCGGTCTTCGCCGCGCCGTCAGCCGCAGCGGCGAGCGCCTTGGCGGCATCCTGGATCGCGTCCGGGCCCGGCCAGTACCAGACCATGTGCGCGATCGGGAAATAGATCAGGGTGACCCAGAGCGGGATGAACAGCGCGATCGCCGCGAACTTCATGCGTTCGGCGAAGGCGCCGACGATGAGGGCCGGCGTGATCGCCGCGAACGTCATCTGGAAGCACATATAGATGAGTTCCGAGATGTTGGCGTCGACCGAGAAGGTCGCCGCCTTCGAGTCCGGCGTGACGCCCATCAGGAAGGCCTTGGAGAAGCCGCCGATGAAGTCGGAGCCGCCGGTGAAAGCGAGGCTGTAGCCGTAGAGGGCCCAGAGCACGGTGACGAGGCAGACCGTGTAGAACACCTGCGCCAGCACCGAGAGCATGTTCTTGGAGCGGACCAGGCCGCCATAGAACAGCGCGAGGCCCGGGATGGTCATCAGCAGCACCAGCACCGTCGAGGTCAGCATCCAGGCGTTGTCGCCCTTGTTGACGGTCGGCTCGGCGTAGGCGGCGGTCGCGGCGAACAGGCCGACTGCAAGGGCCGCCAGTCCCGCGCCATAGGGACGCTTGAACGTCATGTTATTTCACTCCTGAGGTCTTAAGGTTTGAGCGCGAAATCAGAGGGCCGCTGCATCGGCCTCGCCGGTGCGGATGCGCACGGCGTGTTCGAGGCTGATGACGAAGATCTTGCCGTCGCCGATCTGGCCGGTCTTGGCGGCGGAGGTGATGGCGTCGATGGTCTTGTCGACCTGATCGGAGTTGACCGCGACCTCGATCTTGATCTTCGGCAGGAAGCTCACGGCATATTCGGCGCCGCGATAGATTTCCGTGTGACCCTTCTGACGGCCGTACCCCTTGACTTCCGTCACCGTGAGACCGTGAACGCCAATGGCGGTCAGGGCGTCACGGACCTCTTCCAGCTTGAATGGCTTAATGATCGCCATAACAATTTTCATGAGTCCTATCCCCGCTTGGGCCCGGTGCGAATGAACACCGGGAGTTTCGACTGAGGTTCACCACGCGGAGGACATCCACTACGCGGGCACAGCCTGGAGCCTTAGAATCAAATGCCGTGCCAAACGGCCGGAGCTCGCTAATGGATTATGAATCCGGACCTTTTCCCGCTTTACGGGTGGGAGGTGCCCCTGCGCTATTCCGCCGCGCCTAAAATATGGTCAGACCTGTCTAGAACGCAGGCACGGCTAACTCCGGACACAATTCTGCTCAGCCGCGGGGCAGCAGGCGGTATCCGGCGAGGGCTTCCGGGCCCGCCCCGCGGTCCGCGAACACCCTCTCGATCATTTCGCCATTGGCGTCTGTCGGACGATTGCGCGATGGGAATTTGATGTTGGGCTTCATCGGCTTGTTTGGGTTCCCACCCGAAACGGGACCGGCGCGAAGACAGTTGCGGGCATCCTCGCCGCGTCGTTCTGCGCGAAGCGGACAAGGGCTCGCATCAGGTACGCCCGCCCGGACAGCAATGCTGGACTTTTGCCGGCGCTCGTTACCGATCGTTAGCTGTCTGTAACATTGTCGTTCCGGCGTTAACGCCGCGGTTGCCGTCGTTGCGCTATTGCCGCCGCATAAGAACTTCAATGACAGGTGGGGCAACCAATGATTGATCGTATCCGCGCGCTGCTCGAGCAGCAGCCGATGATTTCGCTGGATTTCAACACAATCACCGACGACACGAATCTCTATGACGCAGGGCTGACATCCTTCGCCACGGTGCAGGTGATGCTGGCGCTCGAGGAAGAGTTCAACATCGAATTTCCCGAAGCGATGCTCACGCGACGGACCTTCTCGTCGCTCGCCAACGTCGCGGACGCCGTTTCACGGCTGACACAGCGGGCGGCGTAAGACCATGAGCGTGGTGAGAAAGATAGAGCCCGTGCCGGCCTCTGCCGCCACGCCGGCCGAGCGCATGCGTCGGGTCGCCAAGGTCGCGGCGCAGCAGGTCGATGCGGTAGACCGTGAGGGCCGCTTCCCGGCCGATACCATCGAAGCATTGAAGCGCGAGCGCCTGCTCGGCGTCGCGATTCCCGTCGAGCATGGCGGGGAGGCATTGGGCACGATGGAGATCGCGGAGCTGATCGTTCAGCTCGCCCAGGCCTGCGGCTCGAGCGCCATGATCTACGCCATGCACCAGATCAAGACGTCGAGCTTCGTCAGCCATGGCGGCGCCAGCGACTGGCATCTGGCCTATATGCGCCGCATTGCGGCGGAGCAGTTGCTGATGGCCTCGGCGACCACGGAAGCCGGCATCGGCGGCAATCTGCGCAATTCGATCTGTGCGGTCGAAGTGGCAGACGGCCGCTTCTCGCTGACAAAGGAAGCAACCGTTATTTCCTACGGCCGCCACGCCGACGCGATTCTTGCCACGGCGCGGCGCGCTCCCGACGCGGCAAGCTCCGATCAGGTGATGGTTGTCATTCCCGCGGACCTGAACCGCACGCTGGAGCGCACCTCCGTATGGGATACGCTCGGAATGCGCGGCACCTGTTCGGACGGTTTTCATCTCGTCGCGCACGGTGACGCGGCGCAGATTTTCCCCAAGCCGTTCTCGGAGATCGCGGCACAGTCGATGCTGGCGAGCTCGCATATCTTCTGGGCAGCGACCTGGTTCGGTATCGCCACCGATGCCTTCAATCGCGCGCAAGCATTCGTCAGGGCTGCGGCGCGCAAGCAGGCGGATGGAAGTCTGCCGCCGGGTGCACTTCGGCTCGCCGAGGCAGCCGCCCTGCTTCAGGAGATGAAGGGTCATCTCACGGCGGCCATTGACCGCTTCGATGCGGCCAAGGGCAATGACGACGCGCTCTCCTCGATTGGCTTTACCGCCGAGATCAACGCGTTGAAGGTCGCTGCGAGCGAGAAGGCCGGGGCGATCGTGCGGCTCGCCATGCTGGTCAACGGCATCGTCGGCTACAAGAACGGCACGCCGTTCAGCGTCGGCAGGCACCTGCGCGATGTGAGCTCAGCGCCGCTGATGATTTCGAACGACCGTATTCTTTCCAACACCGCGACGCTCCTGCTGATGAGCCGCTTTGACACCAGCCTGAGAGGTTGAGATGGACGCCAAGACGTTCGATGCCAAGAGCCTGCTCGACACCCTGTTCGACAAGAGCATCCTGTTCAAGACCGGAGTAGACGGGCTTTATGGCCGCTCCGGCGTTTTCGAAGACGTGATCGAGCGCTTTGAGCGGCTCGTGACCAGCATAGGAGCGCCAGACAAGGCAACCCGCATCCACTTCCCGCCGGGCATGAGCCGCGCCACGCTTGAAGGCAGTGGCTATATGAAAAGCTTCCCGCAGCTTGCAGGCTGCGTGCATTCCTTCATGGGCGGCGAGCGCGAGCATGCGCAGCTTCTCGGCATGATGGCTGCGGGAGAGGACTGGACCGAACTGCAGCAGGCGACGAACGTCGTGCTGACGCCAGCCGCCTGCTATCCGCTCTATCCGACCGTTGCCGCGCGCGGTCCG
The DNA here is from genome assembly GCF_054055815.1 of Bradyrhizobium sp. USDA 4503. Taxonomy (NCBI): domain Bacteria; kingdom Pseudomonadati; phylum Pseudomonadota; class Alphaproteobacteria; order Hyphomicrobiales; family Nitrobacteraceae; genus Bradyrhizobium; species Bradyrhizobium sp. USDA 4503. Next base: position 5,743,049 of record NZ_JBSRXS010000001.1, on the reverse strand, counting down.
GTGCCCGATGACGGTGTGCTGTTCGAGCTTTCCTCCTATTGCTTCCGTCATGAGCCTTCCAAGGATCCCGCCGCGCATGCAGCTGTTCCGCATGCGCGAATTCGTCCGCATCGGGACGGCCGAGCAGGTGTGCGCCTTCCGCGAAAGCTGGCTGGAGCGCGGCAAGGCGATGATCGAGTCCCTCGACCTGCCATGCGAAGTTGACCTCGCCAACGATCCGTTCTTCGGTCGCGGCGGCAAGATGATGGCCAACAACCAGCGCGACGAGGGACTCAAGTTCGAGCTGCTGATCCCGGTAACCAGTATCGAGAAACCGACGGCCTGCTTGTCCTTCAACTATCATCGCGACCATTTTGGCCAGACCTGGGGCCTCAAATTCGCGGATGGCAGCCTGTGCCACTCGGCCTGCGTCGGCTTCGGGCTGGAGCGCGTGGCGCTCGCGCTGTTCCGCCATCACGGCCCTGACGTCGAGGCATGGCCGGCTTCCGTGCGCGACACGCTTTGGGGCAACTGAAATGCAGAGTGCCATCGCCGGGCTCGATCCGGCCGACTACAAGCCGCACCGGCTACACGATCCGGAGCGGCGATGGCCGCAGACCAACTGCTATATCGATCTTCTGATCGAAGTCATGCATGCGAACGGGAATGACCCGGTCGCTGCGCTCGGCTTCACCGTGGCGCAGGACTTCGAAGGCGACCAGTTCACGTTCTTCAAATTCCCGACGGCCGACCTGCAGCGATTGGCCGGCCTGGATATCCAGGAACTGTCCGTGTTCGATCGTCTGGAGGCGCACGTTCTCAATCAGATCGAGCGCGGGCGGCTGCCGCTGGTCGAGGTCGATGCCTTCTACCTGCCCGACACGAAGGGCATCACCTATCGCAGTGGCCATTCCAAGACGACGATCGGCGTCAACGTGCTCGATCCCGGGCGCCGCCACATGGCCTACTTCCACAACGACGGCTACTTCGCCCTGGACGGCGAGGACTATGACGGCATTTTCGGGCAGCGCAACGGCGCGCCGGCCGGCGGCCTGCCGCTGTTTCCCTATGCCGAGTTCGTCAAGTTCGATACCACGCGCCCCTCGCGCGATCCGGTCAGTGCGGCCACGGAAATCCTCGCGCAGCATCTGCGGCGCAGGCCGAAGCGCAATCCGCTCGATGCCTATGCGGCCGTGTTCGGCGGCCATGCCGAGGCACTGGCCGCCCGGTCACCGGAGTATTTTCACATCTACGCCTTCAACACGTTGCGGCAGGTGGGCGCCAATTTCGAACTCCTCTCCAGTCATCTGGAATGGCTGGGACGGCACGGCGAGACCGGTCTGGCCGAGGCGATCGAAGCCGCCGCGGCAATCGCCGAGGGCGCCAAGGTCATGCAATTCAAGCTCGCCCGCGCCATGGCCCGGCATCGGTTCGATGGGCTCGCGGACGCCATCGGGCCGATGGCCAAGGCCTGGCAAACGGTGATGGACGCTCTGGACAGTCGCATGGCGGATCTCGCCAGCAAGGCAGCGTAGGACCGGCCTGCCGGTCATGGGAATGCATGTGTATGGACGCTTTGGTGTCGACGACCGACACGGCCGAGCCTCTGGACAGCGGCTGGTGCATGGTCGTCTCGCCGGCCGGCGCGTGGGCGTCTCCGGCGGCGATCGACGGCAGCGCCGAATGGCTGGAGGCGGCGTGCCCCGGCACGGCCGCTGCTGCGCTGGAACGGCTTGGCCGCTGGGACCGCAACCATCCCACTCCGCTGCACGACCAGGACGTCTGGTATCGTCGCCGGCTCGATGTCGCCGGCCCGGCCCGTCTCGTATTTGACGGCTTGGCGACGGTTGCAGAGGTCTGGCTCGACGATCGCCTCGTGCTGTCCTCGACCTCGATGTTCGAGCGCCATGATGTGGCCCTGACGCTTGCCGGCGGCGAGCAACTGGCCATCGCATTCCGCAGCCTCGACCGCCATCTGGAAACCCTGAGCGGTCCGCGTGCGCGCTGGCGGCCGCGCATGATCGACGATCAGCGGCTGAGGCTCGTACGGACCACGCTGATCGGCCATATGCCGGGTTGGTCCCCTGGCTTCGACATCGTCGGACCATGGCGACCGATCAAGCTGATCCACGATACCAACGGGCAAGGCGTGCGCGATGTGCAAATGCAGGCCGACCTCGTCGGCACAACAGGGCATCTTTCCATCGCGATCACGCTGATCGAGCCGTTTGATGACGCGCCGGCCACGGTCGCCTGCGCGGGCGCTGTCGCTGCATTGACCTCGGAGACAGCGACGCGGCTGACGGCGAAACTGGATATTGCGAACGTTGCGCCATGGTGGCCGAGCAGCCATGGCGATCCGGCGCTGCACGAGGTTGTCGTCACGCTCGGCTCGATGCGAGTAGCGCTCGGCCGCGTCGGCTTCCGGCATATCGAGATCGATCGCGGCACCGACGGGCGCGACTTTCGGCTGGTCGTCAACGGCGTATCCGTCTTTTGTCGCGGCGCGGTGTGGACGCCGTCCGACCTGGTGCGGCTGCCGTCCTCACGCGAAGAGATCGCGCGCGACCTCGATCTTGCACGACGGGCGGGCGTCAACATGCTCAGGGTCGGCGGCACGTTCGTCTACGAGGGCGACGCGTTTCACGAGCTTTGCGACGAGATGGGCATCCTGGTCTGGCAGGACCTGATGCTCGCCAATTTCGACTATCCGGCGAAGGACGACGCCTGGTGCGCGTCGCTCTCGCGCGAGGTCGAGGACCTGCTCAGGCGGCTCAGGCATTCGCCGTCACTCGCCGTTCTGTGCGGCGGCAGCGAGGTGGCACAGCAAGCGGCGATGATGGGCATGCCGATGTCGATGGATCCGACGCCCTGGTTCGACAGGGTGGTGCGCCCCATCGCCGAAGCGAAGCGTCCCGACCTGGTGCTTGTGACGTCATCGCCATCCGGCGGCAACCTGCCTTTCACGGCCGATGGCGGGCCGATGCATTATTACGGGGTCGGCGCCTATTGCCGCCCGCTGGATGACGCGCGCCGGGCCGAAGTGCGTTTCGCGAGCGAATGCCTTGCCTTTGCCAATGTGCCTGACCAGGCAACGCTGGATGCGCATCTGCCGGTGCCGCCGGTGCACGATCCGCGCTGGAAGGCGGGTGTGCCGCGCGACGTCGGCGCGTCGTGGGACTTCGAGGATGTGCGCGAGCACTATCTGGAAACGCTTTTTTCCGTCGACGCGCGCCGGCTGCGCATCGAAAATACCAGACGCTATCTCGAACTCTCCCGTGCGGTGACGACCGAGGTGGTGGAGCGCACCATCGACGAATGGCGCAGACCCTGTTCGCCGACGGCCGGAGCGCTGTTGTTCTTCTGGAAGGACTTGCGGCCGGGCGCGGGTTGGGGCGTGGTCGATTCGACCGGCCGGCCGAAGCCCGTCTGGCACGGGCTGAGGCGCGCATTTGCCCCGCTACGGCTGATCCTGAGCGACGAGGGCGTCAACGGGCTGACCGTCCATGCCGTCAACGATACCGCGAAGACCGTTCGGGCGACATTATCGCTGACCTGTCTGCGGGACGGCGTCACGCCGGTGGTGTCAGCGCGCCAACCGATCAGCGTGCCGGCGCACGGCGGCCTGTCGCTTTCGGCCTTCTCGGTACTCGGCGCCTTTTTCGATATTTCCTACGCCTATCGCTTCGGGCCGCCCGGACATGAAGTCACCGTTGCAAGGCTGGAAGGCGACGACGGGAAGGTCTTTGCCGAGGCCTTCCATGTGCTGCCGGGTGTCATGACCGCGCAGCGCGACGTGGGCCTGACTGTGAGTTTGGTGCGTCGGAAGGACGTGTGGCGGCTGCGGCTGGCCTGCAAACGCGCGGCCTACCACGTCTCCATCCAGGACGATCGGTTCGTTCCAACGGAGAACAATTTCCACCTGATGCCGGGCATCGAGCGGGAGGTCGGCCTTGACGGTCCGCCCCTGGCGACGCCTGGCGGCGCGGTGACGGCGCTCAATGCCGATCGCGACGCGAGCTACGAGGTGCCGAGAGCGCAAGAATTGGAAGTCGTGCGGACCAAGGAGTCCGCCGGGAGCATGACATGAAACCAGTTGTCTTTGCCGACACCATCGGCTGGCTGAACGTAGCGAAGGGGCGGCGGGGCGTTGTCATCGCCGGCGCACATGGTCATGAGGATCTATGCAGTCGCCGATTCCTGAAGCTGTTGTCCGACAGGGCGGCCGCCGCGGGCCTGCCTGTCCTGCTGTTTGACTATCCCGGCTGTGGCGACGCTGCCGGCGACCATTCGGCGCCGGGCCGGGTGATGGCCTGGACCGCAAGCATCGGCGCGGCGATCGACCGGTTGAAGCGGGATTGCGGCGTGGAGGATGTCATCCTCGCCGGCTTCCGTCTCGGCGCGCTGCTGGCCCCGCTCGCTGCGGCAGGGCGGGACGATGTGGCAGGCCTTGCGCTGCTTGCGCCACCGAGTTCCGGCAAAGCCTATGTGCGCGAAATCACCGCGATGTCGCGCGTGATCGATGGATCGCTCGCCAAGAGCGCCGCAAGCGACGCGACGTTCGCCGAGGGACGCGAGGCCGTCGGCTTCCGGCTTTCGCATGAGACGCTCGCCGATCTGTCGAGGCTGGATTGGCGGCGGGCCGTCGCGGCCCTTCCGCCCCTGCCGATGCTTTTGATCGCGAACGGAAAGCCGTTGGCAGGCTCTGAAATCCGCGACGGTCGAACTTCTTTCGAAGGCGCGACAATCGCGGAGTTCAAGGACCATCACCTGCTCATGTGCGACCCGACCGCGAACCGGATCCCGGCCGACGTTGTCGATTGCTGGGCGGATTGGTTGTCCGACCGGGCCGTCGCCGGCGTAGCTCAGGGCGTCGAGTCCCTGACCGGCCGCGAGCTTTTGGAGGGATCGCACTACACGGAAGAGCCGGTTGTGATCAGGCAGGCGCCATTGATCTGTGGCGTGCTGACCCGGCCACGTGACGGCCATGCTGCGGCCGATCCGGTCATCTTCCTCAACTCCGGCGGCGTGCCGCATGTCGGTTGGGCGCGCGGCACGGTCGAGGCGGCGCGCGAGCTTGCCGCCGCCGGCGTGGCGTCGCTACGCATTGACCTGCCGGGCCTCGGCTTGAGCGACGATGCCGGGAGCAATCGTCTGTTCCTCTATGATTCCCGCACCCGCTTCGACGTCGGCGCGGCGATTGACTGGATGCAGCGGGCGGGCTTTGCCAAAGTCGAGCTTGTGGGCATATGCTCGGGCGCCTTCCAGGCCTTTCACACTGCGCGCGCGGACCGCCGCGTCCGCGCCCTGACCATGATCAACCCGCTCTGCTTTGCCTGGAACAGTTCCTACGCGCTGGAGCTTACGGCCTGGAAAGCATACGAAGCCTCCAAGGCGAATCGCGGAAGCCAGCCGCAGGTCGGGCCGGAGGAGGGGTCTGCGATGACGACCAAGTCCGCCTGGAAGCTGTCAGTGTCAGATAGCGCCAGGCGGCTGGTGCGGCGCGGATTGGAAGCCGTCAAGTCGACGCTGTCGGCGATGCATCCGTCCGCCTTGCTTGGTCGTAACCGCGTCGAGCGCTGGATGCGCGAGCTTTGTAGCCGCGGCGTGCGCGTCCTCATGGTCACCTCGGACGGCGATCTCAGCCTGCAGGAGATCGCACGGCATTTCGGTCAGGACGGCAAACGGCTCACAAGTATACCTGGAGTGACGCGGTTGACGCTGCCGAACGCCGACCATTCGCTGACGCCTCGTCATGCGCGGCGCGCTGTCGTCGCGCGCCTGATCGACCACCGCGGCGGCGGCAGGCGCGGAGGATCGAGCCGTCCCGATGCCGTGCGGGTCACGGTGCAGCATGCCGAGGTGAAGCCTAAATCGATGGCGCTGTCATAAAACGGTTTGGCCGCTCCAGCGACGAAGATCAACGCGGCACCGGATCATGTTTTTCGGCGGCGTCGCGTGCCGCAAAGACCTTGTCGATCAATCCCCATTCGAGCGCCTGCTGCGCGGACATGAAGTGATCCCGATCCAGGGTCCGTTCCACGTCGGCTTCGGTGCGCCCGCAGTGCTGCGCATAGAGTCGGATGATGCGCCGCTTGGTCTCCTGCATCTCGGTGGCATGGATCAGGATGTCGGACGCCTGGCCCTGGAAGCCACCGAGCGGCTGATGCACGTGGAGGCTCGCATTCGGCAGCGCGGCGCGGTGACCGGGCTCGCCGGCCATCAAAAGGAACGACCCCATCGAGCGCGCCGTGCCCATGCACAGCGTGTGCACCGGCGCCTTGATGAACTGCATGGTGTCGTACATCGCAAGCCCGCTGGTGATCACGCCGCCATAGGAGTTGATGTAGAGGTTGATCGGCTTGTTGGGGTTGTCGGCTTCGAGGAACAGCAGCTGCGCGCAGACCAGGCCGGACATCGCATCATTGACCTCGCCGTTCAGGAAGATGATGCGCTCGCGCAGCAGCCTGGAATAGATGTCGAAGGAACGTTCGCCGCGGCTCGACTGTTCAACGACCATAGGGACGAGTTGCATCATGTCGCGCATCGGCGACCTCCATTGCTGCAGGTGATGAAGTTTCAGCGGGTGACGAGGTTTGTGATCAGGCCGCGCGCATCAGGCAGCGGTTGTTGCTGTTGGCCGGTTGCGGCTGCTTTCCTCTGATGTCGCAGGCTTGCTGGATGATGCGAAAGCGGGTGCCGCCGGCCTCGTTCGGCTCGATCCGGAAGGTGACATGGCTTTCGCGAAACGGCGGCTCGGACTCGCGCAGCCGGAAGCGCACCTCTTCGCCAGCGATCGATGACAGGGGTTCAGCGTCCGCGAGATCGCAATCCGGGAGCCAGCGTTCGCGCAGAGCCGGAATGGTCACCGCGCGCCATACTTTTTCAGGCGGTGCATCGAGCTCGTATTCGAGCATCAGGTCGGCGTCGGCATGATCAGGCTCAACTGTGTCGCTCATTGATCCATGTCCTTCAGCAGATCGGAGAGCGCTTCGATGCGCTTCGGCCAATAGGCGCGGTAGCGGGCAAGCCAGGTCCCGATGCTGGCGATGCCGTCCGGGTCGACCTCATAATTCACGAAGCGGCCCTGTCGCTGCTCGCGCACCAGCCCTGCCGCGCGCAGCACCGCCAGATGCTGCGACATCGCCGGTTGGCTGATCTCAAGTCCGTCGCGCAAGGCGCTGGCGTTCAGGCTGCCGCCGGCCAGCTTCTCAAAGACCTTGCGGCGGGTCGGATCGGCCAGCGCCTTGAAGATGTCGGTGTCGACCATGACGACACATAAGCATACACTTATGTGTCGTGCAAGCCCGAACCTTGCTCGCGCCGTACTTCGTGACGTCGCGGCGCTCGGGTCCTTTGCATGGGGTTGTTTTACAAATTCGCCCTCGCGGTGGCCGGTGTCGTCGTCCTGGCCCCGTGAGTCCGGCTGCCACCGCCGCCTCGGCTACTTACTGCAGCGCCTCGCCATGCTGGGAGATGTCGAGACCTTCGAGCTCCTGCTGCATCGAGACGCGCAGCGGGACGAAGGCGCTGACCAGCTTGAGCAGCACGAAGGTGACGCCGCCGCACCAGACAAAGGTGACCGCGACGCCGTAGAGCTGGATCAGCAGCTGCTTCGGATTGCCCTCGAGCAGGCCGGACGTGCCGCCGATCGCCGAGGCCGCGAACACGCCGGCAAGCAGCGTGCCGGTCAGGCCGCCGATGCCGTGCACGCCGAACACGTCGAGCGAGTCGTCATACTTGAAGCGATGCTTCAGCCAGGTGCAGGCCCAGAAGCAGACCAGGCCGGCAATGATGCCGATGACGACGCCGTGCCACGGCGCGACGAAGCCGGATGCCGGGGTGATGGTGCCGAGTCCCGCGACCGCACCCGAGATCATGCCGAGCACCGACGGCTTGCGGCGCGTCGCCCATTCGATCGCGCCCCAGGTCAGCGCGCCGGCGCAGGCCGCAAGATGGGTGGCGGTGATCGCCATCACCGCGCGCGAATTGGCCGCGAGCGCCGAACCGCCGTTGAAGCCGAACCAGCCGACCCAGAGCAGGCCGGTGCCGACCACCGCGAGCGACAGATCGAACGGCGAAAGATTGTCATGGCCATAGCCGTGGCGGTTGCCCATCACCTTGGCCGCGACCAGGCCGCTGATGCCGGCGGAGAGATGCACCACAAGACCGCCGGCGAAATCCAGCACGCCCGTTGCAGCGAGGAAGCCGCCGCCCCACACCCAATGCGCCAGCGGCACATAGGCGAAGATGAACCAGCCGATCGAGAACAGCACATAGGCGGAGAACCGCATGCGGTCGGCGACCGAGCCTGCGACCAGCGCCACCGTGATGATCGCGAACGTCATCTGGTACAGCATGAACAGCGCTTCGGGGATGGTCTTCGCCGCCGGATTGATGCTGTCCATGGTGATGCCGGTCAGGAACCAGCGATCGAGCGAGCCGAGCCAAGGACCGTCGCCGACGAAGCTCAGCGAATAGCCGAAGGTGACCCAGAGGATCGAGACGAGCGCAACGGCGGTGAGGCTCTGCGCCATCGTCGCCAGCACGTTCTTCTTGCGCACCATGCCGGAGTAAAACAGCGCCAGTCCGGGGATCGTCATCATCAGCACCAGCGCGGTGGCGACGATCATCCAGGCGGTGTCGGCGGCGTTGACGCCGGCGCTGGATGCCGAGTCTTGCGCGAAGGCCGGCGTGGCTTGCGCGAACAGGATTGCGGCAGTGATCGGCGCAGCTGATATCGCTGCACGAAGAGCTCGTGCCCCCATCATCATTCCCCGGCGGTCGTCGTTTCTTGGTGTGCGGTTGTGGCGTGCGCCGGCGTCGTTGCCGGCGATGATCTCGATCGTTTTGTTTGGGCATGATCTCCGCGCAAACGCTTTCCGCGTTTGTCGCGAGGGATCAGGCTCCAGGGTTCAGAGCGCGTCGTTGTCGGTCTCGCCGGTGCGGATGCGCAGCGCATGATCGATCGGCGTCACGAAGATCTTGCCGTCGCCGATCTGGCCGGTGCGGGCGTGCTCGGTGATGACGCTGACCGCCTTGTCGGCGAGCTCGGTATCGACGGCGATCTCGATCCGAAGCTTGGGCAGGAAGTTCACGACATATTCGGCGCCGCGATAGATCTCGGTGTGGCCCTTCTGGCGGCCATAGCCCTTCACCTCGGTCACCGTCATGCCGTGGACGCCGATCGCGGTCAGCGCTTGGCGCACCTCATCGAGCTTGAACGGTTTGATGATCGCGACGACGAGTTTCATGGTTCAGGCCTTCATTCCCTTGAGGTTTTCCGTGTGCGCCCGTCCCGGAGCGGCACTTGCCGTCCCGCGAGCCGGCACCTGCTGCCTCCCGGAGCGGCAATTTGCCATCCCCGAGCGGCACTTCGCGTTCGCCAAATCTGGCAGCTTTCTGGGCAAATGGCATAAAAAACTTGCAGGTTGAAGCGGAAAACATGCGCAGCGCGTGTGCTCCCTCACTGTACGGAATGGAAACGCTCGGCCACAATGTGGCTTTCCCGCCCCGGCCAGCGCTCTTGCTGGTTCGTTTCGCCTATCGCGTGTCCCTGTGCGCGCGCCCCGAGGAAACAAGAAATGTCGAACCGAAACTGGTTTTATGCATCCGAAGGCCAGCAAAAGGGCCCCCTGCCTGAAACCCAGCTCCGCGACCTGATCACCCGGGGCACGGTGGGGGCCGACACCCTGGTGTGGACCGAGGGCATGGCCGGCTGGCAGAAGGCCGGGGAGATTCCGGGCCTCGTCCCGAGCGCCGGCGCGCCGCCGGTATTTCCGCAAGCCGGCGGACCGCCGCCGGTGGTGGCGTCCGGAAGCTATAGCGGCGGCACGCTGTCCGCCGACTTCCCGATCTGGGGCCTGTTCGGCCGCAGCCTCCTGATGTTCATCGGCCAGATTCTCGTCATCCCGGCGCCGTGGACCGCGACCGGCCTGTACCGCTTTGCGATCCCCTATATCCGCGTGCCGGGCCGGCCGCATTTCGCCTTCACCGGGCAGCCGCTCGACATCTGGTGGGTCTTCATCGTGCTCGGCCTTCTGACCTATGCCGGCGTGGCCGACAGCAACATCGTGACGCTGCTCTCGCTGCTGTTGCAGGGCTTCCTGAGCTGGATGATCGTGCGCTGGATCATCGGCCATCTCAGCTCGAGCGGCCAGGACCTGCCGATCTCGTTCAAGGGCAGCCCGGTCGCCTATGTCGGCTGGTACGTGGCGATGGTGGTCTCGGCCATCACCATCATCGGCTGGGCCTGGGTGCTGACCGCCTGGATGCGCTGGATCTGCCGCAACATCGACGGCACGCGCCGCGAGGTCAGCTTCAATGCGTCCGGCATCGAGGTGCTGTGGCGAACCATCGTGTTCACCATCGCCTGCGGCTTCCTGATCCCGATTCCGTGGGTGCTGCGCTGGTACGGCAACTGGTTCGTCTCCCAATTCGCGCTGACCGAGCGCGGCGCCTACGCCGGCCAGTAAGCGCGATCTCATCGTGCCCACCGGCTCCGTTCGAGCGTGAGCGCTACGCCTTTCGCTCGCGCACCGATCCTTCCTGCGCGACGGACGCCACCAGCGTGCCGTCGGGCTTGAAGATCAGGCCGCGTGTCAGGCCGCGGCCCGACTGTGCGCTCGGCGAATCCTGCGCGTAGAGCAGCCATTCGTCGGCGCGGAACGGGCGGTGAAACCACATCGCGTGATCGAGGCTCGCAGGCATCATGCGCTTGTCGAACAGCGTGCGGCCGTAGCGCGCCATCACGGCATCGAGCAGCGAGAAATCCGATGCATAGGCGAGCGCGCACAGATGCAGCGCGGGATCGTCGGGCAGCTTGGCGGCGGTGCGGATCCAGACATGGATGCGGCCGTCGTCGATCTTCTGGCCGAAATAACGGCCGAGCTCGACCGGGCGCAGCTCGATCGGCCGGTCGCTCTCGTAATAGCGGCGGATGAACTCCGGCATCTCCTTGAACATCGGCTGCTTCGACACTTCCTCCGCGGTCAGCTTCTCCGGCGGCGGCACGTCGGGCATCTTCTCCTGATGATTGAAGTTGCTCTCCTCCTCGGCATGGAACGACACCATGATGGAGAAGATCGCGTTGCCGTGCTGGATCGCGGTGACGCGGCGGGTGGTGTAGCTCTTGCCGTCGCGCAGCCGCTCGACCTGGTAGATGATCGGGATCTGCGGATCGCCGGGCAGGATGAAGTAGCAATGGATCGAGTGCGGCAGGCGGCCCTCGACGGTGCGGCAGGCCGCCACCATCGCCTGGCCGATCACCTGGCCGCCGAACACGCGCTGCCAGCTCGTTTTCGGGCTGTTGCCGCGAAACAAATTCACTTCGAGCTGCTCGAGATCGAGGATGGACAGCAGGTCGATCAGGCTCTTGGACATCGGCGGCTTTCGGTTTGACTTGAACGGTCATTCCGGGGCACGGGCAAGCGTGAACCCGGAATCTCGAGATTCCGGGTTCGATGCTGACGCATCGCCCCGGAATGACGTCCGTTAGGTTCGTGACCTTGTTTCTGGCCCCTGTTTCGCCCAGCTATTATCAGGTAGCAAGCATAGTCTGAGAGCGTGAGGCGCGTAAGGGAAGGGCAATGCCGGCACAGCGAAGTATTGTCATCTGCGGGGGCGCATTTGCAGGGTTGGCGCTGGCCGTGGCGCTGCGCCAGGGGCTTGGGCCCGACATCCCGGTCATCGTGGCCGATCCGGCGCTGAGCCAGCGCCCGAGCCGCGATCCGCGCGCGACCGCGATCGTGGCGGCCTGCCGGCGGCTGTTCGAGACCCTCGGCGTCTGGGGCCAGGTGGCGCCGACGGCGCAGCCGATCACGGATATGGTCGTGACCGACTCCAAGCTGGAGGACGCGACGCGCCCGGTATTCCTGACCTTCGCCGGCAATGTCGCGCCCGGCGAGCCGTTCGCCCATATGGTCGAGAACCGCTATTTGATCGATGCGCTCGCGAGCCGTGCCGAAGCCGAGGGCGTCGAGCTGCGCGCCGCCGCGGTGTCGAGCTTCGCGTCGCGGCCCGACGGCGTCAGCGTTACGCTGGCCGACGGCACCGTGATCGATGCGAGCCTGCTGGTTGCCGCCGACGGCGCCCGCTCGAAGCTGCGCGAGCGCGCCGGGATTGCGACCCATGGCTGGGACTACGACCAGTCCGGCATCGTGGTCACGGTCGGGCACGAGCGCGAACATCACGGCCGCGCCGAGGAGCATTTCCTGCCCGCCGGGCCGTTCGCGATCCTGCCGCTGACCGGTAATCGCTCGTCGCTGGTGTGGACCGAGACGCGCAACGATGCCGCGCGCATTGTCGCCTTGAACGAAGAGCAATTCCACGCCGAGCTCGAGCAGCGCTTCGGTCTGCATCTCGGCGAGATCAAGCCGCTCGACAAGCCGCGCGCCTTCCCGCTCGGCTATTTCGTCGCGCGCTCGTTCATCGCCGAACGGCTGGCGCTGATCGGCGACGCCGCGCATGTGATCCATCCGATCGCGGGGCAGGGGCTCAACATGGGCCTGAAGGATGTCGCTGCGCTCGCCGAGGTCGTGGTCGATGCGGCGCGGCTCGGCATGGACCTCGGCCAGGCCGACGTGCTCGAGCGCTACCAGCGCTGGCGCCGCTTCGATACGATGGCGATGGGCGTCGCCACCAACTCGCTGAACTTCCTGTTCTCCAACGAATCGACGCTGCTGCGCACCGTGCGCGACATTGGCCTCGGGCTCGTCGATCGCGCGCCGCCGCTGAAGGAGATGTTCATCCGCCAGGCGGCGGGACTGTCAGGCGAGGTGCCGCGGCTGCTGAAGGGCGAGGCGCTTTAGCCCTCGTAGCCCGGATGAAGCGAAGCGAAATCCGGGGCCGGCCTTTCAGCGGTGCGACTTCCCCGGATTTCGCTGCGCTCCATCCGGGCTGCGCGCTGACATCAATCGATCTTCCTCGCCTCTTCCGGCAGCATGATCGGAATGCCGTCGCGGATCGGATAGGCGAGCTTGGCGGAGCGCGAGATCAGCTCCTGCCGCGCGGCGTCGAATTCCAGCGGCCCCTTGGTGATCGGGCACACCAGGATTTCGAGCAGTTTTGGGTCGGCAGTGCTCTCGAGATGGTCGGTCGTGGAATTCATGGGAGTCTCCGGCTCGCCGTGATGTAGCACATCCAAATAAGCGCTGTCAGCGCTTGGCCATCCGCAGCAGTTCATCGATCGCGGCCTGCTGACGCGGCTTCGGCAGCGCCTGCTCGGACAGCGCGTAGCCGATGAACGCCCAGTAGAAGATCTGCGCGCGGCCGCGCGCCACGTCGTCCGGGAATCCGGCCTGCCGCAGCAGGGTTTCGATATAGCCGACCCGGCGCTGGTCGACCTCGAGCACGGCGGCGCGCGCCACGGCATCGGCGGTGGCCCAGCTGCGCACCGCGCGTTCCAGCGCCAGCCGCGCCGAGAAGGCACGGCGCAGCAACAGCGCCAGCGCGTCGCCGCCTTCCGGAATGGTCTCGAGCTCCGCGATCACCTGCTCGGCCGCGACCTCGCGCCAATGGGTCAGGACCGCGGCGCGGTAGGCGCCGATGTCGGCGAAATGCCAGTAGAAGCTGCCGCGCGAGACGCCCATGGCCTTGGCCAGCGGCTCGGCCTTGAGCGCCGTGAAGCCGCGCCGCGCCAGCGTCTTCAGGCCCTGATCGAGCCAGTCCTTGACCGAGAGCTGATCCGTCATGGTTCCCCGTCCCGCCACCACCATACACAGGTGTATTGACAGGCGCCAGCGGGCGGTGTCATATCCATACAGTAGTGTATGGAGGCATCGCGATGCGTGATCTTCTGCTGCAGGGCGCAGGCGTCGTCGCCATTCTGGTCAGCCTGATCCATGGCGTGCTCGGCGAGACCCGGATATTCGCGCGCGCCACCGTCGAGCCGCCGCGGCTGCGGCTCTTGCTTCGCCTGGTCTATCAGGCCGGCACCATTGCCTGGATCGGCGGCGGTGTGCTGCTGATCGCCGCGCCTGCGATGGCCTCCGATGCCGCGCGGCACTGGATCGTGGCGACGCTCGGCGTCGTGTTCGGCATCGCGGCGCTCGCCAACGCGGTGGCGACCCGCGGCCGCCACTTCGGCTGGATGGCGATGAGCGCCGTCGTGGCGCTCGCCGCCGCCGGCTATTAGCGAGGGCGACCATGACGACTGATCGCATCAGCCTCAGCATCGCCGATGGCGTCGCGGACGTCAGGCTCAACCGCCCCGACAAGCTCAATGCGCTCGATCCGGCGATGTTCGCCGCGATCGCCGAGATCGGTGCGCAGCTTGCGGACAACCGCAAGCTCCGCGCTGTGGTGCTCTCGGGCGAAGGGCAGGCCTTCTGCGCAGGCCTCGACATGGAGCGGCTGGTCGCAACGACGGAGGGCGAGTCCATCCTGCCCTTTGCCGATCTCGGCCGGCGGACCCACGGCATTGCCAACTTTGCGCAGCATCTGGTGTGGCTCTGGCGCGAGTTGCCGGTGCCGGTCATCGCTGCCGTCCACGGCATCGCCTTCGGCGGCGGCTTTCAGCTGATGCTTGGTGCCGACATCAGATATCTCGCACCCGGCACGCGCCTTGCGATCATCGAAGCCAAATGGGGGTTGGTGCCCGACATGGCCGGCACGCAGCTGATGCGTCATCTCGCGCGCGAGGATGTGGTCCGTGAACTCACCTACACCGCGCGCATCTTCTCCGCGGAGGATGCGCTTGGTCATGGCTTCGCCACCCGCATCGTCGAACAGCCGCGCGAGGCCGCGCTGGAGACGGCGCGCGCGATCGCGGACCGCAGCCCGGATGCGATCCGCGCGGCCAAGCGGCTGCTCAATCTTGCAGCCGATCGCGATGCGGCGACCGGACTCGCGGCCGAAACGGCCGAACAGGCGCTTCTGCTCGGCTCGCCCAATCACATCGAGGCCGTCAGAGCGAATCTCGAACGGCGACCCCCGCAATGGAGTTTTACATGACGACTGGCCCGGGCTTCGATCTCGAACGTCTCGTTGCGACCAATGCGTCGGCGGCCTTCAATCGGCTTGCCGGCTTTGAGATCGTCTCCACCGGCACCGGCACGGTGGAACTGCGGATGCCCTGGCGCGACGATCTCACCCAATATGCGGGTCACCTCCATGCCGGCGTGATCGCGGCGCTGCTCGACACCGCCTGCGGCTTTGCCGCGGCGTCGATCGCAGGTTCCGTCACGGCATCGCATTTCTCGATGAATTGCCTGAAGCCCGCGCTGGGCCGCTGCTTCATCGCCAGAGGAACCACATTGCGTGCCGGACGCAGGCAGGTCTTCGCGCGCGCGGAACTTTTTGCGGAGAACGAGCAAGGTGAGACCTCGCTGGTTGCAACCAGTGAAACCGTGCTCGTTCCGCTGCCAGGCTGAGCCGCGCGGATCGCGCATGACTGTGAAATTTATGGAGCCATCAATTTCGGTGCGGAATCGGCTTACGCGCGGATAACCATGCCACTGAAAGTTGCAGAATATTATCGAGAAGACAATTCAATCAGCCTAGCCTGTGCGCACGGACAACCATGGACCGACGCATGTTTCGTGTTCTTACGTGCCTTTCAGGTGAGCATGACTGGCGGCTCGTTCTGCTCGCCGGACTGGTCTGCTTCGTTGCCAGTATTGTGGCCGTCAATATTTTTCATCGCGCAATTGCATCGCAGGCGAGGACCCGGCTGATCTGGATTGCGATCGCGGGAGCCGCCATCGGCTACGGCATCTGGGCAACGCATTTCATCGCCATGCTGGCCTATGAGCCGGGAATCCCGACCGGCTACGGTATCGTCCTCACCGCGCTGTCGCTCGCCGCGGCGATGATGCTGACATCCGGCGGCCTCGGCCTTGCCGCCAGCGACTCCAGCCGCTGGCGCGCGCCGGTCGGCGGCGCCGTGATCGGAGCCGGGATCGCCAGCATGCACTATCTCGGGATGTGGGCGCTGGAAGTACCGGGCCACGTGGTCTGGTCGTTCGATCTCGTGGCGGCCTCCGTCGTGCTCGGCATGCTGTTCGGCTACGCCGCGCTGGCGATCGCAGTGCGCCGTCAGGACCGCTGGATGTCGCTCGTCGCTGCGCTGCTGTTGACGCTTGCGATCGTGTCGCATCATTTCACCGCGATGGGCGCGGTCGAGATCGTTCCGGATCCGTTGCTGGCTCCGGCGGCCCTGTCGCTCTCGCCTGCCTTCCTCGCCATCGTGATCGCCGGTGTGGCGCTATCGGTGCTCGGGATGAGCCTGGTCGGTGTGCTCGCGGATCGCCGGCTGGCGCTTCGCACCCGCCGCTTCGAGGAGATCATCAGCCAGCTTTCGTCGGCGCGACAGCAGGTCGAGGCGTCGCAGAAGGCGCTGGAGGAGCAGAGGTTCCGGCTGGATACCGCGATCAACCACATGGGCGAGGGCCTCTGCATGTTCGATGCAGAGAAGCGCCTCGTCGTCTGCAACGATCGCTACGCCAAGATGTACCGGCTGCCGCCGGAACTGCTGCTGCCCGGCACGGCCCATCGCGAGATCATCAGGCATCGCATCGCCAACGGCATTCTCAAGGGCGAGACCAGCGACAGCGCCGCGACGCAGGTGCTCGCGACACTGAACGCGCTCCCGGCCGGCGAGATCAACAGCCGGGTCGACGAGCTCGCCGACGGCCGGCTGATCTGCGTGACGCGGCAGCCGATGCCCGGCGGCGGCTGGGTGGCGACGCATCGCGACGTCACCGAGCAGCGGCGCTCCGAGGCCAAGATCACCTATATGGCGCAGCACGACGCGCTGACCGATCTGCCGAATCGCGTGCTGCTCAAGGAATGGATGGAGCGCGCGCTCTCCGGTGCCCGGTGCGGCGGACCGAGTCTTGCGGTGCTGATGCTCGATCTCGACCGCTTCAAGGACGTCAACGACACGCTCGGGCATCCGGCGGGCGATGCGCTGCTGAAGTCGGTGGCCGCGCGCTTGCGCAGATCCGTCAGTGATACGACGCTGGTTGCGCGGCTCGGCGGCGACGAGTTCGCGGTGATCGACCATGTCAGCGATCCGGTCACGGAAGCGGGCCTGCTCGCCGAGAAGATCAGGAAGGCGCTCAGCGAGCCGATCGATCTCGGCGATCATCGGGTGACCACCACGACCAGCATCGGCATTGCGATCGCTCCGCGCGACGGCACCGATTCGGACGAGGTGCTGCGCAGCGCCGATCTCGCGCTTTACTCGGCCAAGAGCGGCGGGCGCGGCTCGTTCCGCTTCTTCGAGCCGGAGCTCGATCGGCTGCTGCAGGCCCGCCGCAGCCTCGAGCGCGACATGCGCAGTGCGCTCGCCAATGGCGAGTTCGAGCTGCACTATCAGCCGTTCATCCACGTCGCGAGCGGGGAGACCTGCGGCTTCGAGGCGCTGCTCCGCTGGCACCATCCGCAACGAGGCATGGTATCTCCGGCGCAGTTCATTTCGCTGGCGGAAGAGACCGGCCTGATCGTGCCGCTGGGGGAATGGGTGCTGCGCACCGCGTGCGCGGAGGCCGCCAAATGGCCCGACGACCTCAAGATCGCGATCAACCTGTCGCCTGTGCAGTTCAGGAGTCCGGAGTTGGTCCCGGTGATCGTGCACGCGCTGGCGAGTGCCGGAATTTCGCCGGAGCGCCTCGAGCTCGAGGTCACCGAAACGGCCATCATTCAGGACAGCGAAGCGGTGTTTACCGCGCTCAGCCAATTGCACGATCTCGGGGTGCGGATCGCGCTCGACGACTTCGGCACCGGCTACTCGTCGCTGAGCTTTCTGCAGAAGTTTCCGTTCGACAAGGTCAAGATCGACCGCAGCTTCGTGTCCGAACTCTCCGGCGCGACCGACGAGTCGCGCCGGATCGCGCGCGCGATCGTGCGCTTTGCCGTCAGCCTCGGCAAGACCACGACGGCCGAAGGCGTTGAAACCAGGGAGCAGCTCGACATCCTCCGCGCCGATGCCTGCGTGGAAGTGCAAGGCTTCCATTTCAGCCCGCCGGTGCAGAGCGAGAAGGTCGCACAGATGATCGGCGGGCGAACCCCGGCAGCGGCCGAACGGCCTACGGTCCGTCTTGCAATGGCGGGTGCCGCGTCCTGATCGATGGGCTGCGCCGGGCGGCCCGATACGCATGAGGCGTAAGGCCGCAGCACGCGGTCAAAACCGAACTGCGCGTGGAGCGCAAAGCGGTTTTGGCGACCGTTAGAATTCCTCTAAAGCCAGCCGTCGCGGCGCTTCCTTGACTTGGCAATCGCCTCAGCATTCTTCACGCATGTGCCCTGCGCGAAGGCGTTGTGGGTATGATTGTCAACGGAGGGGATATGCGCGTGAGAGTGATTTTGAGCGCTGCGCTTGCAGCATTCGTCCTTGGGAGCGTTCTTGGGCTGACCGGATCGGCGGCGTTCGCCGACGGCTACAAGAATTGCACCAAGCTCGACAAGGCGTCGTGGAAGCCGGCAAGCGAGGCCGAAGCCAAGGCCAAGTCGCTCGGCTACGAGGTGCGCCGGTCGAAAATCGAGGGCTCCTGCTACGAGGTGTACGGCGTCAAGGAAGGCAAGCTCTACGAGCTATTCTACAGCCCGGAAGACCTCAGCCTGAAGCACACGATCGCGAAGTGAAGCAGGCGCGATGACGGAGGCGGCGCGGGGCGCCCGCGGCGCGACCAGCCTGCAGGTCTGGGACCTGCCGCTGCGGCTGTGGCACTGGGCGCTCGCCATCCTCGTCCTGGTCGCCTGGGTGACGCCCAGCACCTATGACCGGCTGCACCGGCTGGCGGGTTATTCGGTGATCGCCCTGCTGGCGTTCCGGCTGATCTGGGGCTTTGCCGGCACGCGCTACGCGCGTTTCGGCAGGCTCGGCGTCCGCCTGCGCGCCGCGCCGCGCTACATCTGGAATCTCCGGCGCGGCATCACCGGGCGCTATATCGGGCTCAATCCGGCGGGCACCGTGATGCTGGTGGCGCTGCTGTTGCTGCTTGCGATCTCGACAATCACGGGCGTGATGGAGGTCACCGTGACCTTCTTCGGAGTCTGGTGGGTCGAGGACACCCACGCCTATGCCTCGGATGCGGTCATGGTGCTGGTCGGGCTGCATGTGCTCGGCGTCGTCGTGGTCGGTTTGCTGCAGCGTCAGAACCTGGTGCGCGCGATGTTCACCGGCCGCAAGCAGCTGCGCAATCGTTCTTAAGCTGAAGCCGCACCGGAAGTTTACCTCTCCCCGACGGGGAGAGGTGGACGATCGCGGGCCGAGCCGATCCAAACAACAAACGTCTGATCCCGGTCGGTAGCTACTGCACCGGCGGGTCGCCCGAGGTGCGCTTCTTGGCGAGGTCCATCTCGGTGACCGCGATCAGGATCTCGGCGCGGGTCTTCAGGTCCGGCGCCTCGAGCATCGCCTGCTTCTCGGCGGGACCATAGGGCGACATCATCGCCAGCGCATTGACCAGCGCCTCGTTGGGCGCGGACTCGATACCTTCCCAGTCGACCTTCAGATTGTTGGCTTCCAGGAAATCGGCCAGCACTTCGAGCAGCGCCTTGCGGTCGACGGCCTCCTCACCCTTGCGCGCCGTGAAGTCGCCGACGAAGGAGAAGAAGTCGACCTTGCACTGCCGGTACGGCGTCTGCACGGTCAGCTCCTCGACCACCTTGAAGCGCGCGACGCCGGTCAGTTCGAGGATGTAGCGGCCGTCGCCGGATTCGGCGAGCTGGGTGATGCGGCCGACGCAGCCGATCCGGAACAGGACCGGCTTCGCCTCTTTCTGCGAATGCGCCACGTCGGGTTGGATCATGCCGATCAGGCGATGGCCGTCGCGCAGCGCGTCGTCGATCATCGCGAGATATCGCGGCTCGAAGATGTTGAGCGGCATCTGGCCGCGCGGCAGCAGCAACGCGCCGGGCAGCGGGAACACCGGGATCACCTCCGGGAGCTCGCCGGGCCCGCGATATTCGGCATTGATCGGCATCTGCGGTCCCGCTGCTGTGACGGGCGTGCTTTACGAGAACAGGATGGTCGACAACCGCTTGCGCCCCTCGACGGTTGCCTCATCGGTGCCGCCCCACGCCTCGAAGAACTGCACCAGCTGCTTGCGCGCGCCGTCGTCGTTCCACTTGCGGTCACGCCTGACGATGGCGAGCAATTGCTCGGTCGCTTCCGTGCGCTTGCCCATCGCATTGAGCGCGGTGGCGAGATCGAATCGGGCCTGATGATCGAGCGGGTTTGCGGCGACTTTCTGTTCCAGCTCCGCGACCGGGCCGACCGCTTCCGCCTGTTCGGCGAGATCGATCGCCGCCTGCACCGCCTTCACCGCGGCGTCGTTGCGCTTGGATTCCGGAACCATCGCCAGCGTCTGCTTGGCCTGCTCCATCGCACCCGACGTGACGTAGCACTTGGCGAGGCCGGCGAGGGCCGCGATGTTGGTGGCGTCGTGCGCCAGCACCTCGGCATAGATCTGCGCGGCCTGGGCGGCGTCGCCCTCGGCAAGCACGGCGTCGGCCTCGGCCAGGATCTCGGTGAGATTGGGCTCGCCGGCGGCCGGCACGCCCTTGGTGATCTTCTCGATGAAGGCGTTGACCTGGCTCTCCGGCACCGCGCCCATGAAGCCGTCGGCGGGCTGGCCGCCCACGAAGGCGATCACGGCCGGGATCGACTGGATGCCCATCTGGCCGGGGATCTGCGGATGCTCGTCGATGTTCATCTTGACCAGCTTGACCCGGCCCTTGGCGTTGCGAACCGCCTTTTCCAGGATCGGCGTGAGCTGGCGGCAGGGACCGCACCACGGCGCCCAGAAGTCGATCATGACCGGTTGACGGCGCGATTCCTCGATGACGTCCTTGACGAAGGTCTGGGTCGTCGTCTCCTTGATCAGATCGGGCGCTGCCTCGGGCGTGGGGCCGCCCTGCTCCATTATCGTCACGTTGTCCTCGCCTGCTTCTGAGGTCGGAAATCCGGTGGGCGTTCTAGCACGCCCGGAACGGCACGTTCAGCCGTTCTGTCAGCTAGAGCATGATCCCGGAAAAGTGGGAACCGGTTTCCGGGATCATGCTCCGTAAATGGCAGTCAGCCGGCAAAATTCAATCGCTTGGCCGCCCGTCCCGTTCCATCGGAGATCGGGTGGGTTGGTGCCGCGGAACGGCCGATGATGGCGATCATTCATGACAGCAGGGGAGCGCTCGTGGCAAAGGCCTATTACAGCACGGTGTTCGAGCAGCCGGCCGGCGAGGTCTGGAAAATCATCCGCGATTTCAACAATTACCCGGTCTGGGTCCAGGGCGCGGGGGCGAGCGAGATCGAGGACGGCAAATCCGGCAATACCGTCGGGGCGGTGCGCAATGTGCTGTACCGGGGGCGGCGGATCCGGCAGCGGCTGCTCGCGCAGTCCGACGTCGAGCGCTTCCAGACCTACGAATTCGTCGACACCCCGACCCTGCCGATGACGGATTTCAGTGCGACCCTGCGGGTAACCCCGGTGATCGACGGCGACCGGGCCTTTATCGAATGGTGGGCCGTGTTCGATTGCGACCCGACCCGCCGCGTCGAGCTGGCGCAGACGCTGGCCGGCTGGTTCGAGACCTGGCTCGAATCGCTCCGGGACGAGATGGCCCTGAGGCCGGATCAGGCGGAAATCTAAAAAGAAATCGGCGGCGCAGCCGGTTTCGGCCGATTCGGGGTCAATTTTTAGAGAAACCGTGCGATTTCGTGAGGTTCGGACCGCGCTCTTGTGTTGCATTCACAGACAGCTTTTGGCATAGGTCTGCCGTTGCCGGCGAGCGATCGCCGCCATTTCGGATGCGGGTGTAGCTCAGTGGTAGAGCACGACCTTGCCAAGGTCGGGGTCGAGGGTTCGAGCCCCTTCGCCCGCTCCAAAACTTCTCGCTGACCGAGCTGACAGTCTGATGAAGGCCCGCTATTGGCGCGGGCTTTTTGCTGTCCGGCCCGAGGTCGCGTCTCCACGGCGCGATTGCGAGGTCAAGATGCCGCGGCCCGCCGTGGCGGTTTCCGGCCTTTGTTAACCGGCAAACGTTGCATTCTTAAAACTGATAGAAATCTGTGGTTGTGTTGGCGCTGGAATGGTTGCCGCCGGTTTTGCCGGCGCGGCAAGCGCGTGAACGATGTCGATCTGTTGGAAGCCGGCTCCGGGTTAAGTCGCCGCTTGGCTCGCGCAAACGTCGCTGCGCTGGTCGTGCTGGTCGGCGTCTGGACATGTTCGGGCGCATCAGCGCAGCAATTGCCGAGCGACTCGGCGTATGCCCCGGCGCCCAGCTTCTCTCCCATGCCTGGCTTTGGGCCGGCGCCTGACTTCGAGCCGGCCGAACGGCCGCGAGCGCGGGTCTACATCACGACGCGGTCGCACCGGGGCGGCCAGCAAAACTTCTGCGTCAGGACCTGCGACGGCCGCTTCTTTCCGTTGCCGCGCGTCAGCGAGACGGCGGACGTCAAGGCATGCGAGGCGGCCTGTCCCGCCGCCGAGGTGAAGCTGTACTCCAGCTCCGATATCGACAGCGCCAGAACCGAAGCCGGCGAGACCTACAAGGCGCTCGCCAATGCATTCCGCTTCCAGCGCGAGATGGTGCCGCAATGCTCGTGCAGCGCCGGCGCGTCCACCGGCCTGTCGCCGATTGCGATCGAGGACGACATGACGCTTCGGACCGGCGACATCGTCGCCGCCGATGACGGCTTCAAGATCGCGGCGATCACGAGCGGACAGCGGCGCGGCGTGTTATTCAGGCCGCTGTCGAAGGCCAAGGCGCAAGCGCTCGGTCTGGCGCGCCTGTCGTCGCGATAGAGGCGATCACGAGCGTTAGCTTCATTCGAATATCACGCTGCGGTGCAGAATGCCTTGTTATCAGGCAGGCTGCTCAGGAAAATTTCGTCTCAAATATCGTCTCAACTAGTTTTGACGCAGCGCACACCGGCGGACGCGCTTTTCAGCGTCGATGGATGTGCTACCATTTTGCCGTCTGACCTACCTCACAGACCGCCACCATCATCTCTCAGGGCGTTCAAAATCAATAACAGGCAAGCTGCAACGGCTTGCGTAGGGGAGTGACGCGATGAAATCCGCTTTCAATCGATCAATACTTGCGTTCGCGGCGATCGTGCTGCTGGCGGGGACGACCTTCGCCAGTGCGCAGCAACAGACAGACAAGAATCGTGCGCTGAAGAAGTACGAATCGGGCACCAAGGAATTCTGGACCCATCCGCCGGACGACTGGTTCCTCGGCGACGAGACCGAAGCGCAGAAGGGCCTTGCCCCGCCGTCCGGTCCGCCGACCGGTGCGTCGGATTCCGAGCTCGCGACGATGATGAAGAAGATCAAGCTGCCGCCGGGCTTCAAGATCGAGGTCTATGCCTCGAACGTGCTCGCCGCGCGGCAGATGGCCTGGGGTGACAAGGGCACGCTGTTCGTCGGCTCGTTCGGGCTCGGCAACGTCTATGCGATCAAGGACAACAACGGCAAGAAAGAGGTCAAGACCATTCTCAAGGGCCTCAACATGCCGACCGGCCTCGCCTTCCGCGACGGCGCGCTCTACGTCATCGCGGTCGACAAGCTGATCAAGTACGACAACGCCGAAGCCAATCTCGACAATCTCGGCAGCGGCAAGGTGGTGTATGACGACATGCCGTCCTACGCGGCGCATGGCTGGAAATACATCGCCGTCGACAAGGAAGGCTGGTTCTACATTCCGTTCGGACCGCCCTTCAACATCGGCATTCCGCCGACCTCGGTGTCGCAGATCCGCCGCGTCGATCCGAAGACCGGCAACGCGGAAATCTGGGCGCTCGGCGTGCGCAACTCGGTCGGCGGCGACGTCGATCCACGCACCGGCAAGTACTGGTTCACCGAGAATGCCCGCGACTGGATCAGCGACGATCTGCCGAGCGACAAGCTCAACATGATCTCGAAGATCGGCGAGCACTTCGGCTATCCCTATTGCCACCAGGGCAACCTGCCGGACACCAAGTTCGCGATGGGTCACAAGTGCTCGGAGTTCACCCCGCCGGTGTACAATCTCGGTGCGCACGTCGCGCCGCTCGGCATGAAGTTCTATACCGGCAGCCAATTCCCGGCCGAGTACAAGAACAGCATCCTGATCGCCGAGCACGGCTCCTGGAACCGGCATAAGTACCAGGGCGGCCGCATCGTGAAGATCACCGCGAGCCCTGACGGCAAGAACGCCAAGCAGGAGATCTTCGCCGACGGCTGGATCGAGGGTGACCAGGGCTATCTCGGCCGTCCCGCCGACATCCTGCTCGACAAGGATGGCTCGATTCTCGTCGCCGACGACTGGGCCGGTGCGATCTATCGCATCAGCTACAGCAAGAAGTAACGGTTGAAACAATGCGGGGCTGCGGTGGCCGATCAGGCAGCCGCAGCCCCGTTTACGTGGTTCGGCAAGCCCAACGACGGAACAGACTCGTCATGCCCGGACTTGATCCGGGCATCCATCCAAACAAAAACCCTTCTGCAAGCCAGATGGATTACCGGGCCAGGCCCGGCAATGACCCGTGGAGAAAACTGGCAATGCGTGTTGCGTCCTTTGCAATCCTGTTCGCGGCGGTGATCGCAGTTGCGTCGTCCGCCAATGCCGCCGATGTCGCCGCCGGCAAGGCGAAGGCCGAAATCTGCGCCGCTTGCCACGGCGACAACGGCATCTCGCAGACCGAGAACATTCCCTCGCTCGCCGGCCAGCTCGACCAGTACGTTCAATGGCAGCTGGTGTTCTTCCGCGCCGGCGCGCGCAAGAACGAGCAGATGCAGCCGATCGTCGAGCAGCTCAACAACGACGACATCCGCAATCTCGGTGCCTATTTCGCGTCGCTGACGCCGTTCAAGGGCGGCAAGGACGACAATCCGGACTTGTCCGAAAAGGGCAAGCAGGCCGCCGCCGGCCGCCGCTGCGCCTCATGCCATGGCGATACGTTTGCCGGTACCAAGGCGGTGGCCCGCATCGCCGGCCAGCGCGAGGAATATCTCGTCAAGGCGCTGCACGATTACAAGTCGGGCCAGCGCTCCGGCGGCGCCCAGGCCGCGATGGCCGATGTTGCCTATCCGCTGAGCGACGAAGAGATCACCGCGCTCGCGCATTATCTGGCGCATTTGTAGGTACGAAAAATGTGCGTAGCCCGGATGGAGCGCAGCGCAATCCGGGGCGCTCTATCTGCCGCGAGATGATTCCCGGATTTCGTTCCGCTCCATCCGGGCTACAAGATCACCCAGCCCGCTGCTTCTCATACGCCTTGAGATGCGTGTAGGCCGTGCGCAGCTTCGGCACCGGGATCTTGGCGGCGTCGGCGCGCACGATCAGGTCGCCGATCACGTGATCGGCCTCGACCGGCAGCCCCGCCTTGATGTCGCGGAACATCGATGCGGTCATCGGCGAGCCCTCGGTGGTCAGGAGCCCGCGGGTGCGCTGGAAGAACGGTCCGCCCGGGCCATGGCCGGCGTCGGCGGCGATCGCGCTGCATTCGTCGAGGATGCCGAGCAGGAAATCCTTGCCGCCGGGCGCGGCCAGGATGTTGCCGACCGAGGTCCGCATCAGGCTGGTGGAGGCGGCGAGCGAGGCCAGGAACACCCACTTCTCCCACATGTCCTGCATCACATGCTCGCTGGCGTTGGCGCCGTTGATCGCCGAGAAAGTTTCAGCGATCGCGCGCACCCGGTCAGACAGGCCGCCGGCGCGCTCGCCGAAGCCGAGCGACTGCATCGGCTGCAGCTGCACCACCTCGCGCTTCTCGTTCAGCGTCGCCGCGATCGCGCACAGGCCGCCGAGCACATGCTGAGCTCCGAACGTCTTGTCGAGCGTATCGAGATGCAGCATGCCGTTGAGCAGCGGGATGATCGCGGTCTTGTCGCCGACGGCGGGCGCAAAGGACTTGATCGCATCCTCGAGATCGAACGCCTTGCAGCTCAACAGCACGACGTCGAACTTGTCCGACAGCTTGTCGGCCTGCACGGTCGGCGGGTTGTTCAGCGTGACATCGCCGTTCGGGCTCTTGATCACGAGCCCGGCGGAGGCGAGCTCGGAAGCGCGGCGAGGGCGCACCAGGAAAGTGACGTCGCGGCCGGCCTGAAGCATCCGGCCACCGAAATAACCGCCGATCGCACCGGCGCCGACCACGAGAACGCGCATGGGAATTTGTCCTTCTTTGTTGTTGCCCGAGGAGGCGAGCGAATAGGGAGTAGCGAATAGATAAGGATACTGTTCGACTATTCGCTACTCGCTATTGGCCATTCGCTCATCTCACTTTCCCGATACCATTTCCTCGACTTCGCGCAGCTGCTCCTTGCCGAAGAAGATCTCGTTGCCGACGAAAAAGGTCGGCGAGCCGAACGCGCCGCGCTCGACGGCGGATGAGGTATATTCGATCAGCTTGGCCTTCACATCCGCGTCCTGTGCGCGGGCGAACAGTTTCGCGGCGTCAAGGCCGGAGGAGGCGATGGCTTTACCGGCGACCTCAGGATCGTCCATCTTCTTGGGCTCGACCCACATGTGGTGGAAGGCGGCCTCGATATACTTCTCGAACACGCCCTCAAACTGGGCGGCGACCGCCGCGCGCATCAGGTTCAGCGTATTGACCGGGAAAAACGGGTTCCAGGTGTAGGGCTTGACGTTGAAGCGCTTGAGAAAGCGTTCGGTCTCGATCTTCTGAAACTCCGGCTTGTTCCTGACGCCCGCCAGCGTCTCGGCCGGCGACTTGTTGTTGGTGGCCTTGAAGATGCCGCCGAGCAGGATCGGGACATATTCGAACTTGACGCCGGTGCGCTTTTCGATTGCCGGGATTGCTTCATGGCTGAGGAAAGCGTTGGGGCTGCCGAAATCGAACAGGAATTGCGGATTTTGGCTCACGGCGGTCTCTCCCTCGGCCTGTCTAGTTTGGGCTTATTTAGCATGGACCTGCTGTCGCAGGCGCCATCTGTAGAATATGATAGTCATCATGTGAGCCGCGGCGCGCGATGTCAAATCAGCCGCTTGATGGTCTGCTTGCGCCATACCAGGGCGTAATAGGCCATCTGCAGCACGAACATGGTTGCGAAGGTGACGGGATAGGCGATCCAGATGCCGCTGACTCCGATGGAGCGGCTGAGCAGGATCGCGACCGGCACCTCGACCACCGCGATCGCCAGCGTCGAGAGCAACAGCGGCATCCACACCGTGCCGCCGGCGCGCATCGCGCCCGAGAACACCGTCGCCATACCGAACAGCACCATGCTCCACAGCACGATGTACAACAGCTGCTGCGCCAGCCTGAGCACGGCATTGTCGACGATGAAGAAGCCCATCAGCGGCCGCGCGAAGAGATAGCCGAGCACGACCAGCCCGCCGGTCAGCGCGAGATTCATCTCGATCCCGGTCCGGACGATGGCGCCGACCCGGGCGGAATCGCCGCGGCCGATCGCCTGCGCGCCGAAGATCGACACCGATATCGCGATCGAGATCGCCGGAAACTGCACATAGCCGATCACCTGGTTAACCGCGCCATAGGCCGCGGTGGCGTCCGAGCCGAAGCCGTTGACGAGGCCGAGCAGCACCAGTTCGGCGAGCGAGACCACCACCATGCCGATCGCGGTCGGAATGCCGAGCCGCAGCACGATGCGCAGCAGGGCGCCGTTCGGCCGCATCGCGCGCAGGAACGCGGCGTCGAAGGCCAGCGCATGGCGGTGCCGCAGCATATGGACATGCAGCCACAGCAGCGTGACCACGCCCGAGACCGCGGAGGCGACCGCAGCGCTGGCGACGCCGAGCATCGGCAGGCCGAGCCAGCCGCGGATCAGCGCCGGCGTCACCACCAGGCCGATGGCGGTCGAGACCGTCAGCGCGACCAGCGGCGTCACGGTGTCGCCGACGCCGCGCATCATCGCCGTCAGCAGCAGGAATGCGAAGGTTATGGGCATCGTGATCATCATGATCCGCGCATAAGCCACCGCAGCGTCGAGGACGTCGGATGGCGTCGCGAGCGCGATCAAGAGCGGGCGGGCGAATAGGCCGCCTGATATCGCGATCGCCAGCGCGAGCAGCAGCGTCACGGTCATGGTGGTGCCGGCGACCGCTTTCACCCGGTCGGGCTCGCCGGCGCCCCAGGCCTGGCCGATCATGACCGAGGCGCCGGCGCTCAGGCCGATCACGAAGGAAATGAAGAAGAACATCACCGGAAAGAACACCGAGACGGCGGCGAGCGCGTCGACGCCGATCATCTGGCCGAGATAGACGCCGTTGATGGTGCCGAACAGCGACTGCAGCACGTTGCTGAGCAGCATCGGCGCGAGGAAGGCGAGGAAGGCTTTGCGCAGGGAGGGAGGGTTGGACACGTTCAACTTCCAAAAATTGCGACGTCAGCGACGGCGGCGGACCAGGGGCTGCGGTTCAGTTCGATCAGAACCGAATCGCCGGCAGGCCGGGCCGCCATCCATGTCACTCGAAACCAGTCAGTCCGCTTGATCGCTATAGGCGAGCCGGATCGCGTGATCGCGGATGTCGGCCGGCCAGTCCGCGATCAGCGTCGCAAAGCGGCGCCGGTCGTGGGCGAACAGCGCGCGGATCGCATCTTCATAGTTCGGCCGGTTGCCGGCCATGACAGTCATGAAGCGATAGGCGGCGTCCTGCGCGCTGCGCGTGCGGTCCTTGTCGCCGCTTGAGCGCCGCGCCTCGTCGACCAGCTTGCGGATCGCAACCGACGCGCCGCCCTTCTGCTGCGCGAGCCAATCCCAATGCCGTGGCAACAGCGTGATCTCGCGCGCGACGACGCCAAGCTTCGGACGTCCCGGGCCGCGCGGCGCGGTCGGCGTCGGCTCCTCGTCGCGCGCAGGTGCGGGCTGCGGCAGCCGCGCCAGCACGTCGTCGACCGAGCCGCGGAAATCGATATCGACCAGCGCCGAGGTGCGGCCGTTGAACACCAGGATCGCGGCGTCCTTGCGTTGGTCGAGGTGTTGCTTGGCGGCGCGCGCAACCTCCGGGAGGTCGCCGGCCCCGATGCGGTGCTCGCCTTCGAACGCGACATAGGCAGGATTCATGGTAGACCTCTCAGATTGCGCGACATACTGGCCGGATAATTCTTGGCAATCGCGGCGCGTGGATCTCGACTTTCTGGTTTCCCGCTGGCACCAAACGTCGCCCGATTGCGCTGATCTTTCAGAGGATGCCCATGCTGACGGTTCATCACCTCAACAATTCCCGCTCGCAGCGCGTACTGTGGCTGCTCGAGGAATTGGGTGTGCCCTACGAGATCGTGCGCTACCAGCGGCAGCCCGACATGCGGGCGCCGAAGGAGCTGCGCGCGATCCATCCGCTCGGCAAGTCGCCCGTCGTCACCGACAACGGCCACACGATCGCGGAATCCGGCGCGATCCTCGAATACATCATCGGGACCTACGGCAACGGGCGCCTGACCCCGCCGGCCGATACGCCGGAGCGGCTGCGCTACACCTATTGGCTGCACTACGCCGAGGGTTCGGCGATGACGCCGCTGCTGCTGAAGCTCCTGTTCACGCTGATGCCGAAGCGCGCGCCGGCGCTGCTGCGGCCCTTGGTGCGCAAGGTGTCCAACACGGCGCTGTCCACGCTGGTCAATCCGCAGCTCAAGCAGCACATGGCCTATTGGGAAGGCGAGCTCGGCAAGAGCGAATGGTTCGCCGGCAGCGAGTTTTCCGGCGCCGACATCCAGATGAGCTTTCCGCTCGAGGCCGCCGCGGCGCGCGGCGGGCTCGAGGACGGCCATCCCAACTGTGTCGCGTTCCTGGAGCGCATTCACGCCCGCCCGGCCTATGCGCGGGCGCTGGAGAAGGGCGGGCCGTACCAGGTCGGCCGGTAAATTCGCGGTCATCGCGGCAGCTCGACCAGCGGCAGCAGCCGCGAATCCGCCAGCGCCGCGGTGCGGTGTCCGATGCCGGCGAGGTAGGCCTCCGCCCCCGTGATCGGCTGCGGCGGGGCGAGCTCCGGGCTTTGCGAATAGTCGGCGATCACGCGGAAGCGCAACAAATTGAGCATCACCAGCTCGCCCGCGATCTCGCGCTGGGCAAAGTCGCGCCCGGCGTTCCAGGTCGGCTCGAGATAGCAGGCGGCGGTGTCCATGTCGGTGTCCCATCGAAGGTTGATGGCACTTTTTACCCGGGCATAATTGCTTTGTCAATAATACCCGGATATAAATAGCCCGACAGAACGACAGGAGTCACCATGAAGACCGAGGACCGCAAGCAAGCCATCGCCGACTACAAGAAGCGCGCGAGCGTCGCCGGCGTGTTCGCGATCCGTTGCCGCGCGACCGGTGAGGTTTGGGTCGGGCAGGCGCTCGACCTCGACAAGATCGAGAACCGCATCTGGTTCACGCTGCGGATGGGCAGTCATCGCAACGCCGAGCTGCAGCGCGCCTGGTCGGGGCATGGCGCGGACAATCTCTCGCTCGAAACGCTGGAGCGGATCGAGGACGAGGAGCTCGCCTATGTGCGCGACACGCTGCTGAAGGAGCGCGTGCAGCATTGGCGCGCGGAGCTGAATGCGTTCGCGGTGTAGCCTAGTGTGACGGCAGCGGCTGCACGGTGACGCCGGGCGGCGGCACGTCGTCGTCGGGCACGAAGAAGTCCGACATCAGCGGCACCGAGGGATCGACGCGGTAGCGCTCGAAGTCGCGGACGCCATTGGCATAGAGCACCTTGTCGTCGATGCAGAAATGCCCGGTGAATTCGCGCGACGGCCGGGTGATGATCGCGTAGGCCGCATCGCCCATGATCTCGGGCGTGCGGCTCGCGCGCATCATGGCGTCGCCGCCGAGCAGATTGACGACCGCGGCGGTCGCGATCGTGGTGCGCGGCCACAGCGCGTTGACGGCAATGCCGGCCGATTTCAATTCGCCCGCGAGCCCGAGCACGCACATGCTCATGCCGAACTTCGCCATCGTGTAGGCGGTCGAGTGCTCGAACCATTTCGTCTTCATGTCGAGCGGCGGCGACAGCATCAGGATGTGCGGATTCTCCGCCTTCTTCAGGTGCGGGATGCAGTATTTCGACACCATGAAGGTGCCGCGGGTGTTAATCCCCATCATCAGGTCGAACCGCTTCATGTCGGTCGCCTGCGAATTGGTCAGGCTGATGGCGCTGGCATTGTTGACGCAGACGTCGATGCCGCCGAACTCGGCGACGGTCTGCTCGATCGCCGCCATCACCTGCGCCTCGTCCCTGATGTCGCAGAGCACCGGCAGCGCCTTGCCGCCGGCGGCGCGGACCTCGTCGGCGGCGGTGTAGATCGTGCCCTTCAGCTTCGGATGCGGCTCGGCGGTCTTCGCCGCGATCGCGACATTGGCGCCGTCACGCGCGGCGCGCAGCGCGATCGCCAGCCCGATGCCGCGGCTCGCGCCCGAGATGAACAGCGTCTTGCCTTTGAGCGACGTCATGAGAATGGCCTCCAGTTAGGGACGCACCATTGTCAGGCTCCCTCTCCCCTTGGGGGAGCCCGAGGCGAGCGAAGCTCGCTCTCGAGGTTGGGGTGAGGGTTGTCTTTCCGCCTACCCATCCGCATGCAGCACGCGGCCGCGGGTTTCCGGCAGCGCGTAGGCGGCAATGAAGAACACGCCGTAGGCCGCCACCGCGAAGATCGCGATCGCGTTGGCGAGCGTGGTCGTGGTCGACAGCGCGCCGACCAGGAACGGGAACAGCGCGCCGATGCCGCGGCCGAAATTGTAGCAGAAGCCCTGGCCGGAGCCACGCAGCCGGGTCGGATACAGTTCGGTCAGGAACGCGCCCATGCCGGAGAAATAGCCTGAGGCAAAGAAGCCGAGCGGGAAGCCCAGCACCCACAGCACCTCGTTGGACAGCGGCAGCTGGGTGTAGAGCAGCACCACCGCGATCGCGCCGATCGAGAAGATCAGGAACAGATTGCGCCGGCCGATCCGGTCGGCGAGCCAGGCGCCGACCAGATAGCCGATGAAGGAGCCGATGATCAGCGTCGCGAGATAGCCGGTCGAGCCGACCACCGAGAGCTTGCGCTCGGTGGTGAGGAAGCGCGGTACCCAGAAGGTGATGGCGTAATAGCCGCCCTGCATGCCGGTGCCGACCAGGGAGGCCAGCAGCGTGGTCTTCAGGATCGGTCCGTGGAAGATCTCCCACAACGCGGCGGGGCCGCTGCCAGAGGCCTGCGCCTGCGCCATGGTCGCGGCGGAGATTTCCGGCTCGGTGACGTAGCGGCGCAGGTAGAACACGAGCAGCGCCGGCAGTGCGCCGATCACGAACATCCAGCGCCAGGCGTTCTCCGCCGGCAGCACCGAGAACAGGATCGCCTGCGCCAGCACCGCGAGGCCCCAGCCGACCGCCCAGCCCGACTGCACCGAGCCGACCGCACGTCCGCGATACTGCGGCCGGATCGCCTCGCCGATCAGCACCGCGCCGGCCGCCCATTCGCCGCCGAAACCGAGGCCGAGCAGCGCGCGGGCGATCAGGAGCTGATCGAAATTCTGCACCAATGCGCAGACCAGCGAAAAGAACGAGAACCAGACGATGGTGAGCTGTAGCGTCTTCACCCGCCCGATGCGGTCGGACAGATAGCCGCCGAGCCAGCCGCCGACGGCGGAGGCCAGCAATGTCACGGTGCCCGCGAGGCCGGCGGTGCCAGGGTCAACTTTCCAGAGCGTGATGATGGTGCCGATCACCAGCGGATAGATCATGAAATCCATGCCGTCGAGCGTCCAGCCCGACGCGCAGGCCCAGAACGTGCGCCGCTCCTGCAGGTTCATGTCGCGATAGAAGGCGAGGAGGCTGGTGTCCTCGATCTCTGCGACTTCCATTGACTTGGATTCGGCCGTGCTCATGCGCGTTCCCCGGAGAAATCTTTCACCGGCTGTTTGCGATCCGCGGCCGGAGGTGCGCGGACCGCCAATCTATCGCGATGTTGCAGGCGGGGCAAAGCCGCGTTTTGCACGCCTTAGGTGCGGATCATCCTTTAGTACCCCGCGGCCTCCGAGCCGCGCGTGCGCGGATCCGGCGCGCCGAGCAGACCGTTGGTCGTGACGAGGATCGAGTTCGCGGAGGAGTAGCCGAGCGGCTCGACCAGCTTGTGGCCCTTGGCCTTCAGCTCGGTCAGCACCCCGTCGGGAAAGCCGCGCTCGATCCGGACCTCGTCGGGCAGCCATTGATGGTGCATGCGGGGTGCGGCGACCGCGGCCGCGATGTCCATCTTGTAGTCGATCACGTCGACGATGATCTGCGTCACGGCGGAGATGATGCGGCTGCCGCCGGGCGAGCCCGTCACCAGCACCGGCTTGCCGTCCTTCAGCACGATGGTCGGCGACATCGACGACAGCGGACGCCTGCCGGGTCCCGGCAGATTGGCCTCGAAGCCGACCAGGCCGAAGGCATTGGAGGCGCCGGGCGCTGCGGTGAAATCGTCGAGCTCGTTGTTGAGCAGCACGCCGGTGCCGTCGGCGACGAGGCCGACGCCGTACGGGAAGTTCAGCGTATAGGTGTTGCTGACGGCGTTGCCGCCGGCATCGACGACAGAGTAATGCGTGGTGTTGTCGCCTTCGTGAGGCTGCTTGGCGTTGCGCACATCGGTCCAGGGCGTGGCGCGGGCAAGATCGATGGTGGCGCGCTGTTTGGCGGCATAGTCCTTGACGATCAGCAATTGCGTCGGCGCGTCAACGAAGGCGGGATCGCCGAGATAGCGCGCGCGATCGGCATAGGCCCGCTTCATCGCCTCGATCATCACATGCAGCGAGGCGGCCGAGCCCTGCTTCATGTCGGACATCGGAAAGCCTTCGAGGATGTTGAGGATCTCCAGCAGCACGACGCCGCCGGAGGAGGGCTGCGGCATCGAGACGATGTCGTAGCCGCGATAGCTGCCGCGGATCGGCGTGCGGATCACCGGCTGGTAGGATTTCAGATCCTCGAGCGTAAAGATGCCGCCGGCATTCTTGATGCCGCTGACAAGCTTCTCGGCAACCGGACCTTCGTAGAAGCCGCGCGGGCCCTGTTCGGCAATATCAGTCAATACGCCGGCGAGATCGCCCTGGATCAGGCGGTCGCCCTCGCGCAGCGGCGTGCCGTCGGCGTGCGAGAATGTTTTGGCCGAATTCGGCCAGCGCGACATGCGGCGATACATGTCGTTCAGCGTGTCCGATGTGTCGTCGGTGACGATGAATCCGTCACGCGCGAGATCGATCGCGGGCTTGAGGCTCTGCGCCAGCGTGAACTTGCCGGAGCCGTATTTCTCCAGTGCGAGCGCGAGACCCGCGACCGTACCGGGCACGCCGATCGCGAGCGCGGAGTTGCGCGACTTGTCGGAATCGGGCTTGCCGTCGGCGTTCAGGAACATGTCGCGGGTAGCGGCCTGCGGCGCGGTCTCGCGATAGTCGATCGCGACATCCTCATTGCGCCCGGCGAGATGGATCACCATGAAACCGCCGCCGCCGATATTGCCGGCGCGCGGATAGGTCACCGCCATCGCGAAGCCGGTGGCGACCGCGGCGTCGACCGCGTTGCCGCCCTGTCGCAGGATGTCGGCGCCAACTTGCGCAGCCAGCTTCTCCTGCGCCACCACCATGCCGTTTTCGGCGTGAATGCTGCGAATCGTGTCCGCGGCCGAAGGTTCATAGAAGCGGCGCTGGACCTGGCCGAGGGCAGGCGTCGCGATACCAATCACCAGGAGAGCGGCAAACAGCCGTCGCGACATCGTTGCCGTCAGCGCCATCGAAATGTCCTGCCCAGTTCATCGCCGTATCAGTCAAACCGGCCCATGCTATATGGGAGCGGATTGGAGCGGCAAAAGCCTGCCTGTGGTTCGAGTTGGGGAATATCTTTCGCGATGACGGCAACAATGCAGACGGGCGCCGGTGACGCGAAGGCCACCACCAAGGTTTATCCTGGCCGCGCCGCCGTCATCAGCTGGATCTTCTTCGATTGGGCTGCGCAGCCATATTTCACACTGATCACGACCTTTGTGTTCGCGCCTTATTTCGCGAGCTTCGTCGCGCCTGATGCCGCGAGCGGCCAGGCGCTGTGGGGCTTTGCCACCGCGGCGGCCGGACTTGCGATCGCGCTGCTGTCCCCGGTGCTAGGTGCGATCGCCGATGCCAGCGGCCGGCGCAAGCCGTGGATCGCGGGCTTCGGCGCGCTGCTCGTGATCGGCGCCAGCGCGATGTGGATCGGCAAGCCCGGCAATCCCGACATCATCCCGGCGCTGCTGCTCGCCTATGCGATTGCGAGCGTCGGCGTCGAGTTCGCGACCGTGTTCAACAATGCGATGATGCCGACCCTGGTGCCGCCCGACAGGATCGGGCGGCTGTCGGGCACCGGCTGGGCCACCGGCTATGTCGGGGGCATCCTGAGTCTTGTTCTCGTGCTCGGCTTTCTTGCCGCCAATGCCGAGACCGGCCGCACGCTGTTCGGCTTCACGCCGCTGTTCGGTCTCGATCCCGCCATGCATGAAGGCGACCGCATCACCGGTCCGCTGACCGGGTTGTGGTTCATCATCTTCGTGACGCCGATGTTCCTGTTCACGCCGGACTATCCGACGAAGCGCCCGATGCGCGCGGCGCTCGGCGAAGGCCTGCGCGAGCTCAGGCAATCGTTGTCGAGCCTGCCGAAGCAGAAGTCACTGGCGCGCTTCCTGCTGGCGAACATGATCTACACCGACGGGCTGGTCTCGCTGTTTGCGTTCGGCGGCATCTATGCCGCAGGCACGTTCGGCTGGGACACGATCCGGATCGGTACCTTCGGCATCATCCTCGCGGTGGCCGGCACGTTCGGCGGCTGGATCGGTGGCAAGCTCGATGATGCATTCGGACCGAAGCGCGTGATCACCGCCAGCTTGCTGATCCTGCTGCTTGCGATCGTCGTGATCCTCACCGTGAACAAGGATTCCGTCCTGTTCATCCAGGTCGTGCCGCCGGTGCCTGGCGGTCCGTTGTTCGCGGGCGCCGCCGAGCGCGCCTACATCGTGCTGGGCTGCCTGATCGGCGCCACCGGTGCGCCGCTGCAGGCCGCCTCGCGCTCGCTCCTGATCCGCCTCGCGCCGAAGGATCGCATCGCGCAGTATTTTGGCTTGTTCGCGCTTACCGGCAAGGTGACGTCGTTCATCGGCCCGCTCCTGATCGGCGCGATCACCGCGGCGACCGCGAGCCAGAAGGCCGGCATGGCGGTGCTGGTGGCGTTCTTCGTCGCGGGACTGGCGCTATTGGCGAAGGTGCGGGAATAATAAACACTGTCGTCCCGGCCAAGCGAAGCGCGAGCCGGGACCCATAACCACCGCTGCTCGTGTTGCGCGGCGCTGGAGCCTCAGCTCGTTCCAACAAGACACGCTTGTGGTTATGGGTCCCTGCTTTCGCAGGGACGACAGGTTGCTCTAGTGCCGGAAATGCCGCACGCCGGTGAACACCATGGCGATGCCGTGCTCGTCGGCGGCCTTGATCACCTCGTCGTCGCGCATCGAGCCGCCGGGCTGGATCACCGCGGTGGCGCCGGCCTCGATGCAGGCGAGCATGCCGTCGGCGAACGGGAAGAAGGCGTCGGAGGCGACCACCGAACCCTTGGTCAGGGGCTCGGCGAGCTTCAGCTCGGCGGCCGCATCCAGTGCCTTGCGCGCGGCGATGCGCGCGGAATCGACCCGGCTCATCTGGCCGGCGCCGATGCCGACGGTCGCGAGGTCCTTGGCGTAGATGATGGTGTTCGACTTGACGTGCTTGGCGACGCGGAACGCGAATTTGAGATCGCGCAGCTCGGCGTCGGTCGGCGCACGCTTGGTCGCGACCTTCAGGTTCATGTCCTCGACCACGGCATTGTCGCGGCTCTGCACCAAGAGGCCGCCGGCGACGGTCTTGGCGGTGAGGCCGACCGCGCGCGCGTTCGGCAGGCCGCCGGCGAGCAGCAGGCGCAGATTGCGCCGGCCGGCGATGATCGAGATCGCCTCCTCGGTTGCGTCGGGCGCGATGATCACCTCGGTGAAGATGCCGATGATGGCGCGCGCGGCATCCGCATCGAGCGTGCGATTGACCGCGATGATGCCGCCATAGGCCGAGGTGGAGTCGCAGGCGAGCGCGCGGGCATAGGCGGTGGCGAGATCGGGGCCCTCGGCGACGCCGCAGGGATTGGCGTGCTTGACGATGACGCAGGCCGCGGTGCGCTGCGGGTCGAACTCGCCGACGCATTCATAGGCCGCGTCGGTGTCGTTGATGTTGTTGTAGGACAGTTCCTTACCCTGCAGCTGGCGCGCGGTCGCGACGCCCGGCCGCTTCTCCGGCGTGGCATAGAACGCCGCGGTCTGGTGCGGGTTCTCGCCATAGCGCAGCGACTGGATCAGCTTGCCGCCAAAGGCGCGGAAGTCCGGCGCCTTGGTGTCGAGCTGTACGGCAAACCAGTTCGAGATCGCGGCGTCATAGGCCGCCGTGCGCGCATAGGCCTTGGCGGCGAGCCGGCGGCGCAACTGAAGCGAGGTTGCGCCCTTGTGCGCGGCGAGCTCGTCGAGCACGGCGGAATAGTCGTTCGCCTCGACCACCACGGCGACGTCGCCATGGTTCTTGGCCGCGGCGCGGATCATCGCGGGACCGCCGATGTCGATGTTCTCGATGCACTCCTCGAAGCCGGCGCCTTTGTCGACGGTGGCCTCGAACGGATAGAGGTTGACGACCAAGAGGTCGATCGGCGCGATGCCGTGCGAAGCCATCGCCGCGGTGTGTTCCTTGTTGTCGCGGATCGCGAGCAGGCCGCCATGCACCTTCGGGTGCAGCGTCTTGACCCGGCCATCCATCATCTCCGGAAAACCGGTGAGCTCGGAGACGTCCTTGACCTTCAGCCCGGCCGCCGCGATCGCCTTGGCGGTGCCGCCGGTCGAGACCAGCTCGACGCCATGGTCGGCCAGCGCCTTGGCGAAATCGATCAGTCCGGCCTTGTCGGAGACGGACAACAGAGCGCGGGTCACGCGGCGAAGCTGCTCGGTCATATCGGAAAATCCCTGGCTGTTAAGGCAGCCGGGTAGCATGGTTTTGTGCCGTACGAAACCGGTACATGCGCCTGATTCCCCGCAAATTGAGGGTGGTCCGGTATTCTTTCCCCGTCACGCTGAGGAGCGCGCAGCGCATCTCGAAGGGTCGACGGCCACCGGCGGGGCCGTGCATCCTTCGAGACGCCGCTTCGCGGCTCCTCAGGATGACGGGTCGGAGGACTCACCCGTCCTACAGCGGCAGTTCCGGCTCGCGGCGGGCGTTGCGGCGTGCGGTGGTGGCGGAGGCCGAGGTCGAGGAGCGCACGAAGCTCCAGCGGATGGTGCCGGCCTGCCTCGCGTCCTGCCGGATCACGATCTGGGAGGTGCGGCGCGGGCCGTCATTGCCGGCCAGGAACACGCTGTCCTCGAGATCGACCTTGTCGTCCATCGCCTCGAAGGTCCAGACGTCGCGGTTGGGCAGCACCAGCATCACGCCGCGGGCATCCGACAGCCGGCTCGCCTTCACCGAGGGATGCAAATGGAAGCGCAGCGCGAAATCGGCCTCGCTGCCCTTGATGCGGCCGCCCGGCGCCGGCGACAGCGAATCTTCGCCCTCCAGCCGCGTGCCGTCCTGCGAGACCATCAGCACACGGCGGTGGATCACGCCGAAGCGCGAGAGATAGCCGTCATGCGAGGCGGTGAGCACGTCGCCGTCGGGAACGGCTTCGCGGTAGCTCTCGACATTGCTCGGACCGCTGGTGATGGGCGCGCCGCGGAGCAGCCGCTTCATCGCCGACAGCTCGACGAACTGGCATGACGAGGCGTCGCGATAGGTCAGCGTCGAATGCGCCGCGGTGGAGCGCGCGAACGGCCGCCAATTGTCGCGGCCTGTGCTTGGCATGCCGCAATTGACGACAATGCGGCTCACCCCGGAGGAGAGCTCGAACGACAGGCAGCCGGCATGCGCGTCCTGGCTGACGCTGGCCGGCGGCGGCGGGCCGGTATCGATGATCAAGGCGGTGTTGCCGGCATCAAGCCGCTGAAAGCCGGTATGCGGCATGCTCGCCATCGGCACGCCGCGGGTGTCGTCATAGGCGAGCAGCGTCGCGACGAGATCGGACGGCGCGGTGCTCATGCCGTTGAACAGCGCGAAGCTGCCGTCGCCGTGCCGGAAGAAGCGCAGCATCGGCATCATGCGGTCGATCGCGTTGAGCAGCGCCGGCGGCGGCGCGATATTCCGTGCGGCAAAGGTCTGCCGCAGCGGCAGGAGATCGCTGAGCAGCTCGACCAGCGCGCCGGGATTGCGCGAGATGTGGCCGCCATCGGGCAGGATCTGGCGCTGCAATTCGTCGGACAGCTTGCGCGTCGCCGATTTGATGTTGCGCGCCTGGTTGGCGAGACAGAGCGAGGCGTAGCACAGCGCGATCAGCACCTGCAGGCGCGGAACGCCGTCATTGTCGAGCGTCGCGTGGCGCAGATAACGGATCTCGCGCGCCAGCCCGCGCAGATATTTGCGGTAGAATTTTCCGTCGGTGTCGCCGAGCACCAATGGAGCCTGCGACAGCAGCGAGATCACCCGCCGCGCGCGCACATCGGCGCGGCGCTCCAGCGGCCGCTTGCGGGCCTGGTTGGAGATCCAGTCGTCGACCAGCGAACGGGCGTTGGCGCGGGTCAGCGCGGTGTCGGCGGCGCGCAGATGGCGCAGCCAGCCGAAGCCGAGCAGGGCGGCTTCCCAATCCTCCGACGGCGGCTCGAGATCGAAGATCGAGCGGCCGTGGCAGGTGACGATCTTGCCGGCGAAGACGAATCGTCCGGCATAGATCTCGGCCGCGCGGGTGGCGTCGGCGGTCCGCAGATCGTGCGGGGCGATGACCAGCCGGTCGGTGCGGCCGGGCCAGAGCCGCGACAGCGCAACCGTGCTCCCGCTGGCGCGTGCGAGCATGCTGCGGGCAAAGCGGCCAGCAATCAGCGTCGAGATGCGTCTGCTTTGAGCGACCGACACGCCTAACCTTGCGGGGAGGGAATTTTCAACGAATCCTTATTTAGTCCGGAAACGCGGCCAAGACACCTGCCAAGAAACTTGCCCAGGCACCCTCTTGATACCGCACGAATCACTTCGAGCTTAGAGGACTGAAGTTTAAAATCAGGATTTAACCAGCCGGGCCGCGTAAAATCCATCCAGCCCGCCGAGCCGCGGGTCGGCATTGGGCAAATGGCTCGGCAAAGTGCGCAGATCGCCGTCGGCGGTGATGATGTCGTCGAGGCCGGCGACCTCGCTTGTCTCGACCGGCGCACGGCGCAGGCCTGATTCGCTCGCCAGCAGCGCGGCGATCGCGTGCTCGCCTTCCTCCGGCTCCAGCGAGCAGGTACAGTAGACCAGCGTGCCGCCGGGCTTCAGCAGATTGGCGGCTTTTTGCAGCAGCCGCTTCTGCAGCGCCGACAGCGCGGCGATGTCGCCTTCCTGCCGCAGCCAGGCGAC
Organism: Bradyrhizobium sp. USDA 4503; assembly: GCF_054055815.1. Classification (NCBI taxonomy): domain Bacteria; kingdom Pseudomonadati; phylum Pseudomonadota; class Alphaproteobacteria; order Hyphomicrobiales; family Nitrobacteraceae; genus Bradyrhizobium; species Bradyrhizobium sp. USDA 4503. The sequence goes on along the minus strand of NZ_JBSRXS010000001.1, from coordinate 5,702,728 downwards.
GTCGGGGTGGCGGCGGATGGTTCCCGTCGAGCTGCAGGGCGCATCGACCAGGATACCGTCGAAGCTTGCGGCCTCGGCGGGCCATTCGGCGGCGTCGGCAACGACGGTCTCGGCCTGCAAGGCCAGACGCGTGAGATTGTCGCGCAGCCGCGCCACGCGCGCCGGCGAGCGGTCGACCGCGGTGACGTGCGCGCCGGCCAGCGCGAGCTGGGCGGTCTTGCCGCCGGGCGCGGCGCAGAGATCCGCGACCGCCTTGTCCTTGATGTCGCCGAACAGCCGCACCGGCAGCGCGGCGGCGGCGTCCTGCACCCACCACTGTCCTTCGGCAAAGCCGGGCAGCATCGTGACGGAACCCTGCAGCAGCGTGCGCACGGTTCCCGTCGGCAGCGTCTCGCCGTGCAGGCGGGTCGCCCATTGCGCCGCGTCCGACTTCACCGTCAGATCGAGCGACGGCTCGTGGCCGAGCGCAAGCGCCATGTCGCGCGCGGTAGCTTCGCCGTAATGCGCGTTCCAGCGCGCCAGCATCCATGGCGGCAGGTCCAGGGTCTGCATGCTGATCTCGTCGATCAGGCCCTGGCCCTCGCGCGCGCAGCGGCGCAGCACGGCGTTGACGAGCCCGGCATATTTCGCGGCGCGCCGGTCGGACTGCACCAGCCGCACCGAGAGATCGACCGCGGCATGGTCGGGCACGTCCATCCAGAGAATCTGTGCCGCGCCGATCAGGAGCGCGCTCTGCGCGCGCGGCGCATCGGTCGGGATGCCGCGATCGAGCAGGCGCGACAGCAGATGGCCGAGCGTGCCGAGCTTGCGCAAGATGGTCGACACCAGCCGGCGCATCAGCGCACGGTCGCGATCGGCGAGCGATTTCAGGCCGGGATGCGCGCCGGCGCCGTCGAGCTGGTCGTCGAGCGTGCGGTGCTTGTGCAGCACGCCATCGAGGATGTCGGCCGCGATGCGGCGAGCCGCGAGACCGGGGACTTCGGCAGGTACTGCAAATCTTGAAGGAGGCATGAAGCGGAGATATCTCGAAGGTGCTGAGTTACATTCGGCTCATGCCCATCAACTCCATACCACCTCTGGCATGCGAATATGCCAAATGTAAGAATCGCCTTGCGGGATTTCGTGATCGTGATGTCGTCACTGAGCCAGTACAGAGATACGGAATCCGCAGGCAGAAAGTTTTGCCATGTCTGATAAATCGCCGTTGTCATCGCCGCTGGAGGCCGCGCCGCGCAAGCCGCTGACGCCAGCCGCGCAACGCGCGCTCGCCGAGGCCGCGGCGCGGCGCAGGGCTGCCGAGGAGGCGGCCGCGCAGAACGCGGCGGCGCGGCCGAAGGAGTTCCAGGGTCCGAAGGGGCCGGAACCGACGCGTTACGGCGATTGGGAGACCAAGGGCATCGCCTCGGACTTCTGAGAGCCTTGCCTGACGGCTCGACTCGCGCCAGTCTGGGAAAATGTCCCCATACGAAAGAATAAATGCTTATCGTGGGACGGGACGTCCGCCCTTCCGAAGATCACCTTGGGGCCGCCGCGTCTCGGCGGCGCTGCCATGGGTGTTCGTGCTCGGCATTGCCGTCGGCAGCACGCTGCCGATCCGACAATGGGTGCATCTGCCGCCGCATTGGTCGCTCGGCAGGTCGCGCGACACCGACGTGATCTGGCAGCGGGCCGGCGCGCCCGACATCAGGCACAACGTTGATGTGATCAGGACGATCGACGGCGACACGTTCGAGGCGCGGGTGCATTTCTCGCCGGGCCCGGATCTGTACACGCGAGTCCGGCTGCGCGGCATCGATGCGCCGGAGCTGAAGGCGTCGTGTGCGCGCGAACTGCAGATGGCGCAAGCGGCGACGGTGGCGCTGCGTGACCTGCTCGGCCAGGGCGACGTCGCGATCTACAATGTCGGTCCCGACAAATATCAGGGCCGTGTCGTCGCCGACGTCGCGACCAGGAAGACCGACAACGTCTCGGCCGCGCTGCTCGCGGCCGGTCATGCGCGGGCCTACAATGGCGGGCACCGGTTCGGCTGGTGCGGATATTTCGCGCGCTAGGCGACAGCGTCAAACCAGGCTGGGCAAACAAAAGCCGCGCATCTGCGCGGCCTTGCTTTGGACGAGGCGCTGTGCCTGATCAGCGGGTGACGACGACCGTCGTGCCAATCTCGACGCGCGAATAGAGGTCGGTGATGTCGGTGTTGAGCATGCGGATGCAGCCGTAGGAGACGAAACCGCCGACCGAGCCCGGCACGTTGGTGCCGTGGATCGCATATTCACCGCCGGCCAGCGTCATCGCAGCGACGCCCATCGGGTTATGCGGCGAGCCGCCGGCGATCACGTTCGGGATGCTGGGCTTGTCGCGCTTGACCTCGGCGGGCGGCGACCAGGCTGGGTTGCGATATTTGCCGTCGATCTTCGTGGTGCCGGCCCACTGCTTGCCGGACTTGCCGACACCGACCGGATAACGCATCGCGTGGCCGGAATCGAGAATGAGGTAGAGCCGCCGTTCGTTGGTCTTCACGACGATGGTGCCTGGCTCATAGTTGTCGGCGTGTATTCCCACCAGTTCCGGCCGGGCTTCGGCCGCCTGCGATATCAAAGCAACCGCACCAAGGGTGGCAGCCAGCGCCACCGCAAACTTCCTCGACATCAACCTCTCCACTTCCCAACAGCTCCCGCAAGGAAGCCAAAAACGAAGATGCAGAGCCCTTGAAAAACCGGGCCTGCCGGTCTCACGCACGCAACATTAACTGCGTGTGTTAACCGGGTGGTTTCACACCGGCCGCGAGACACGTCTTGATGGCGGGAGAGAATGAAAAGTTCGGATTAAAGTAAATGACCTGGAAACAACACTTCGCCACAAACGCGCCTCAATCGCGCCTTGCCTATGACAATCCCGTGAAGCGCCCGTTGCAGAAAACGGGAAGGGCCGCGGCGGTGATCGCGCGCGGCCCTTCTTTGGTCTTCTGATCCTTGCTGCTGCTGGCCTTACGCCGGCGCGCCCTTCTTGTTCTGACGGTTCTGCACGAGGTCGTCGACCACGGCCGGATCGGCCAGGGTCGAGGTGTCGCCGAGGCTCGACGACTCGTCCTCGGCGATCTTGCGCAGGATGCGGCGCATGATCTTGCCGGAGCGCGTCTTGGGCAGGCCGGGCGCGAACTGGATCAGGTCCGGCGAGGCGATCGGCCCGATGTCCTTGCGGACCCAGGCGACCAGCTCCTTGCGCAGCGCTTCTGTCGGCTCGGTGCCCTTCATCAGCGTGACATAGGCGTAGATGCCCTGGCCCTTGATGTCGTGCGGATAGCCGACGACCGCGGCCTCCGAGACCGCCTCATGCGCGACCAGCGAGCTCTCGACCTCGGCGGTGCCCATGCGGTGGCCGGAGACGTTGATGACGTCGTCGACGCGGCCGGTGATCCAGTAATAGCCGTCGGCATCGCGCCGGCAGCCGTCGCCGGTGAAATACTTGTTCTTGTAGGTCGAGAAATAGGTCTGCTCGAACCGCGCGTGGTCGCCATAGACCGTGCGCATCTGGCCCGGCCATGACCTGGTCAGGCAGAGATTGCCCGAGGTCTCGCCGTCCAGCGTCTTGCCGTCGGCATCGACGATCTCCGGCACCACGCCGAAGAACGGCCGTGTCGCCGAACCGGGCTTCAGCTTGGTCGCGCCGGGCAGCGGCGTGATCAGGATGCCGCCGGTCTCGGTCTGCCACCAGGTGTCGACGATCGGGCAGCGGTCGTCGCCGACCACGCGGTAATACCACTCCCAGGCTTCCGGATTGATCGGCTCGCCGACCGAGCCGAGCAGGCGCAGCGATTTGCGCGAGGTCTTCTTCACCGGCTCGTCGCCGCCCTGCATCAGCGCGCGGATCGCGGTCGGTGCGGTGTAGAAGATGTTGACCTTGTGCTTGTCGACCACGTTCCAGAAGCGCGAATTGTCCGGATAGTTCGGCACGCCCTCGAACATCAGCGTGGTCGCGCCGTTACAGAGCGGCCCGTAGAGAATGTAGCTGTGGCCCGTGACCCAGCCGACGTCGGCGGTGCACCAATAGATGTCGCCGTCGTGATAATCGAACACGTATTGATGCGTCATCGACGCAAAGACGAGGTAGCCGGCCGAGGTGTGCAGCACGCCCTTCGGCGTTCCGGTCGAGCCCGAGGTGTAGAGGATGAACAGCGGGTCCTCGGCGTGCATATGCTCGGCCGGGCATTCCGTCGTCACCATGGCAGCGGCCTCGTGATACCAGAGGTCGCGGGTCGGGTTCATGTCGATCTTGCCGCCGGTGCGCTTCACCACTACGACCCAATCGACGCCGCCGGTCTTGGCGATGGCGGCATCGACATTGGCCTTCAGCGGCACTTTCCTGCCGCCGCGCAGGCCCTCGTCGGCGGTGATCACCACCTTCGAGTCGCAGTCCTTGATGCGCTGCGCGAGGCTGTCCGGCGAGAAACCGCCGAACACCACCGAATGAATGGCGCCGATCCGCGCGCAGGCCAGCATGGCGTAGGCCGCTTCCGGAATCATCGGCAGATAGATCGTGACGCGATCGCCCTTCTTGACGTTCCGCGTGCGCAGGATGTTGGCCATCTTGCAGACTTCGTCGTGCAGCTGGCGGTAGGTGATGTGTTTGGATTCGGAGGGATCGTCGCCCTCCCAGATGATCGCGGTCTGGTCGCCGCGCTTGTCGAGATGGCGGTCGATGCAGTTCCAGGCGACGTTCAGCACGCCATCCTCGAACCATTTGATCGAGATGTTGCCCGGTGCGAAGGAGACGTTCTCGACCTTGGTGAAGGGCTTGATCCAGTCGATCCGCTTGCCGTGCTCGGCCCAGAAGCCGTTCGGGTCCTTGACCGAGTGCGCATACATCTCGCGATATTTGGCGTCATCGATATAGGCGCGCTTGGCCCAGTCGGCCGACACGTCATAGATCTTCTCGGACATCATTTTCCTCCACTCATTGCCGATCGCGCACGACGCGACGGCAAGCCGTCTTGATCATTGCCGCGATTATGCGTTGCCGCATTCCGGCCCGGCAAGGAAAAAGGACTGTCACTTTCGTCGCGTTGAAGCCGCCGGATAGTCCGCCGGCTTCCGCTTGTGATAGGACGGCTTACCGCAACGCATCGACGAGAGAAACCTATGCGCCATCGCTTGCTCGGGGTCACTGGTCTCTTGGTCGTAGTGGTATCGTTCTCTGCGCGTTCGCCGTCGCTGCAGTGGTGCCGCGTGCGACGACGATGCGCTGACGCCGATTTTGATCGACGGCTTCGGGCACAATTGAACGAATTGTCGGACGCCGCCGCGATGAGCTGCGTCAACACGTTCGTGACCGAATAATCCTTGATTGCGGCCAGCGGTTGGACCGTCCCGTGGCTGCCGAGCTCGAGCCGCGCCCCGGCGAGAGCGGCGCGCGAAAGGGCAAGGTCGCTGACCTGATCTGGGGGACCGCGGTGGACCTCCGGGCGTTCAAACGCCGGTTTCCGGCACCGCGCTCGCGTCATTTTGTCCGATCCCGGGCAGCCCAAAATCAACGTTAGCGGGCGAATGGCACCCATGAAAGGTAATTTAATACAGTCAATAACTGATTCGCGACTCGCAATGTCGGCCCCGACGCCCTAAATCGCGTTTCCGAGGCCAGACGGCCCACCGGAACGAAGCCCGAAGCAACGGCATTACCGGGAGAACAGCGGAACAAGGCGTCTTGCGAGAGTAATGATGGATCAGCAGAATATCGCGGCTGTGCGGCCCGTTTCCGCCGATCCCGCTGTCGCCTTGGCAAAGGCACTGGGCCAGTGGCCGTCCAAGCCGCCGCGGGCCAGGCTGCAGCCGCCGGCAAAACTCAAGCTCGACGCGCCCGCTGCCATCAGAACGACGGTTGAAGAACTGGCGCGCGATCTGGGCCTGCGGCTCGGCGACCAGAACGAATTGACCATCCGCCGCATCAAGCGCGGCAAGACCTATTCATTCGTCCGTGCCAATGGCTCGCGGGTCCGCGATGCGCGCACCATCCGCCGGCTGCACGCGATGGCGGTCCCGCCGGCCTATCGCCAGGTGCGCTATTCCAGCGATCCGAGCTCGCATCTGCAGGCAGTCGGCCGCGATGCCGCGGGCCGGCTGCAATATCGCTATCACGCTGACTGGGAGAAGGTTCGCGAGCAGCGCAAGGCGCATCGCCTCGCCAAGCTGGTGGCCGCGCTGCCGAAGATCCGGCGCAAGGTCTCGGCGTTTCTGTCCGGCGACGAGCCGACGCGCGAGTTCGCGCTGTCGGCGGTGATCGAACTAATCGCGCGCACCGCGATCCGGCCTGGCAACGAATCCTATGCGCGCCTCAACGGCACCCGCGGCGCCACCACGCTCTTGAAGTCCAACGTCACGCTGGAAGACGACTCCCTGGTGCTGACCTTCAAGGCCAAGGGCGGCAAGGCCGTGCGCAAGGAATGCGATGCGGCCAAGCTGGTGCGTGCGATCGGCATCCTGCGCGGCGTCCCGGGCAAGCGCATGTTTCAGTATTACGACCGCTCCGGCGTGGTACGGGCCGCCTCGACCACGGCGGTGAACGCGTTCCTGCGCGAGATCGCCGGCATCAAGATCTCGCTGAAGGATTTCCGCACCCTGATGGCGTCGGCGGTCGTCGTGGAATCGCTGTCGCGGATCACGCCGGCCACCAGCCAGCGCGGCCGCAAGCGCCAGGTGCTGGATGCGATCCGCGCCGCCGCCGACCAGCTGTCCAACACGCCGGCGATCTGCCGCAAGAGCTATGTCCACGACACCATCGTCACCGCGTTCGAGGACGGCATCCTCGAACGCTTCGCCGCGACGATGGGAGGCTACCGCACCCAAAGCAAGCGCGAGCAATTGCTGGCGCAGGTGGTGATGGCGGCCGGGGCGTAGGTCCCGCAAGCCGTCGTCCCGGCGAAAGCCGGGACCCGTTACCACAGCCGCCTGTGATTAGAATTCGCTGTGGCCCCAGCTCGTTTCAGCAATCGACATTTGGGTAATGGGTCCCGGCCTTCGCCCGGCCTTCGCGGGGACGACAGTAGAGTTGGACGAGACATCACAGCCCGCCCATCTTGCAGACGTACTTCCACTCCTCCGCGGTCACCGGCTGCACTGAAAGCCGCGAATACTTTACCAGCGCCATGTCGGCGAGCTTCTTGTCCGCCTTGATCGCGGCCATCGTCACCGGCGTCTTCAGCGGCTTGTCGGCCTTGATGTCGACGCAGACGAACTTGCCGGTCTTGTCGGTCGGGTCGGGATAGGCTTCCTTGATGATCTCGGCGATGCCGACGATCTCTTTGCCCTCGTTGGAATGATAGAAGAACGCCTTGTCGCCCTTCTTCATGTTGACGAGATTCTGCCGTGCCGTGAAGTTGCGCACGCCGGTCCAGGCTTCGCCCTTCGCGCCCTTGGCGACCTGATGGTCCCACGACCAGACCGACGGTTCGGATTTCACCAGCCAGTAATTCATCGCAACTCACCCCGTTCGATTGCGCTGCAATCTACAGCGACGCGGATGCCCGCGACAAGCACGGGCATCTGATCCCGGCGCGGCACCTACTGTTTCAAATATCGATCGAAGAACCTGGCGATGTCGGTGAACGCCTCCTTCGTCTCGGGCGCGTCGACGTTGAACTGGTACTGCGCGTGCGACTGCCCCTCATAGACATTGAGATCGGCGATCACGCCGGCGCGGCGCAATTTGCGATGCGTGCGAACCGTGTTGCTGAGGAACAGATCGCGCGTGCCCGATGTCAGGATGGTCGGCGGGAAGCCCTTGAAGTCACCATAGATCGGCGAAATGTAGGGATTCTTCAGGCTGGTGCCGTTTGCATAAAGCCTGGCGGCGCGGCCGAGCCAGCCGTCCCAGGTCACCAGCACGTTGTCGACCCATTCATTGCTCGCGTAGCTGTCGCCGATCTTGTCGATATCGGACCATGGCGTGCCCGGCGCGATGGCGGCGGGCAGCGGCAGCTTCTCATCCTTCGCCCGCAACACCATCGCAAGCGTCATCGCCCCACCGGTTGAGGTGCCGAAGATGGCCAGCCGGCGGTGCTCGTGCGATTTCAGAACTTCCTTCCAGACCGCCATCGCGTCGTCCATCGCCGCCGGATAGGGGAAGTCCGGCGGCATCCGGTAGTCGACCGAGAGGACCTTGAAGCCGCCAAAGCCGGCCATCATGATGGCTTCCGGCAACGCGGCTTCGCCGGGGCCGAACACGTAACCACCGCCATGGACGTGGATCAGCAGGCGTCGCCTGTTCTCGAGCGCGATCTTGTTCGGGGTCACGATGTAGCAGTGCACGCCGGCAAGCCTGGTTTCCTCGACCTTGACGCCGAGCTTCGCCTTCAGCGCCGGAATACCCGCGATCAGAAGCTTGGCGCGGCGATCGATCAACTCCTTCCATTCCGCAGGGGTTTTGGGGTCGGCATTGAAATGCGGCGGATAGGGCGCGCCGATCATTGCCTGCATCTCGGCAGACACGTCGGTGGTTGGATTGCCGATCGATTTGAGTGGCGCGACCCGCTTGCCGTTGTCGGCATTGGCGGCGGCCTCGCTCTTGGCAAGGTCGTCGTAGGTCGTGGCCGTTTGGGCGTGGGCTATGGCGGATGAGGCGGTGAATGCGACGGCGAGGCTGATCGAAAGGATGGCGCGATGCGGTTGACGCATGGGTTTTCCCTTGGGATCCGTTTTTCGATTTGTTGGACCGGGATCCGACGGTTCGCCGCCACGCTAGTACGGCGCGCACGGATCGTGAAGCTCTGCCACGCGCGACCGTGACGTGCGCTACTCCGCCTTGAACGGCCGCGTCAGCAGGCCTTCGATCGCTGCGTCAATGGTCAGCCGGTCGCTCAGGATCGCGGCGACCGCGTTTGACACCGGCATGTCGACCTTCTGCGCAGCGGCGAGCTCGCACAGCACCGGCGCGGTGAACGCGCCTTCGGCGAGCTTGCCGATCGGCGCGGCTTCGCCGCGGCCGAGCGCGAGGCCGAGTGCGAAATTGCGCGATTGCGCGGTCGAGCAACTCAGCAGCAGATCGCCCAATCCCGACAGGCCGGAGAGTGTTTCGGCGCGGGCGCCGCAGGCGCGGCCCAATCTTGCGAGTTCGCTGAAGCCGCGCGTGGTCAGTGCGGCGAGCGCGGAGGCGCCGAGATTCTTGCCGACCACGATGCCGGCGGCGATCGCCAGCACGTTCTTGGCCGCGCCGCCGATCTCGACGCCGCGCACATCGGTGGTGTGATAGGGCCGGAAGGTCGCCGAGCCGAGCGCCTGGACGAGCGCGCGTGCCAGCGCTTCGTCCCCGGTGGCCAGCGTGACGGCGGTGGGCAATCCGCGCGCGACGTCGTCGGCAAAGCTCGGCCCCGACAGGATCGCGGGGACCGCGCGCGGCGCGGCTTCCGCGATCACCTCGGTCATGAATTTATGCGTGCCGTGCTCGATGCCCTTGGCGCAGGCGATGACAGGCGTGTCGGGTTTGAGATGCGGCGCAAGATGCCCGACCGCCGCGCGCAGATGCTGCGCCGGGGTCACGGCCAGGATGATGTCGGCGCGGGCCGCGGCGGCGATATCCGACGTCACGGCGATGCCGGGATGAAGCTGGACGCCAGCCAGCCGCGGATTGACCCGCGTCGCCTGGATCTGCGCGGCATGCTCGGCATTGCGCGCATACAGCGTCACCTTGCGCCCGGCGCGCGCCGCGACATCGGCCAATGCCGTGCCCCAGGCGCCGGCACCGATCACGCTCACGGACATATGCGCCGGCATCAGGCGGGCCTGTCTTCGCTCCCTCTCCCCGCTCTTGCGGGGAGAGGGTTGGGGTGAGGGGCTTTATCCGCGAGCGAGCCGAGTGTTGAGACCTGTACCCCCTCACCCGGATTGCTGCGCAATCTGACCTCTCCCCGCAAGCGGGGCGAGATGCGACGGTGCCTGATGCGCGCCCCGTCGTACATTGTTCAATATCCGGCGCGGCTGTTGGCGTGGCCGGCCGGCGCCTTGGCGTTGGCGTCGAGCAGCCAGCGCGCGCGCGGCGGCGCCTCCATCGTGTCGGTGAGGCCAAGCGCCATCCGCTCGGCGCCGGCCCAGGCGATCATCGCGCCATTGTCGGTGCAGAGCGCCGGCGGCGGGATGATCAGCGTGGTCTGCGCCTTCGCCGCGACCTCCTGCAGCGCGCTTCGAATCGCATGGTTGGCGGCGACGCCCCCGGCCGCGACCAGCGCGCGCGGCGTGCCGAACCGCTCCTGAAACAGCTTCAGGCCGACGCTCAGGCGGTCCGCGGTCGATTCCAGCACCGCGGCCTGGAAACTCGCGCAGAGATCGCTGACGTCCTGCGGCTCGAGCGGCTCCAGCCGGCTGGCTGCATTGCGCACCGCCGTCTTCAGTCCCGACAGCGAGAAATTCGCATCGGCGCGGCCGAGCATCGGACGTGGAAAGCCAAACCGCGTCGGGTCGCCGCCGGCGGCCGCGCGCTCGACCTCCGGTCCGCCGGGATAGGGCAGCGACAGCATCTTCGCCACCTTGTCGAACGCCTCGCCCATCGCGTCGTCGACCGTGGTGCCAAGCCGCACATATTCACCGACGCCGACCACGGCGACGATCTGGGTGTGTCCGCCCGAGGCCAGGAACAGGCAATAGGGAAATGCCAGCGCGCAGGTCAGCCGCGGCGTCAGCGCGTGCGCCTCGAGATGGTTCACCGCGATAAGCGGCGTATCGTGCACCATCGCGATCGCCTTCGCGGTGGTGAGGCCGACGATCACGCCGCCGATCAGGCCGGGGCCCGCGGCTGCCGCGACCGCCGACAATTGTCCGTAGCCGACGCCGGCCTCCTTCATCGCGGAGGCGACGATGCCGTCGAGCAGGTCGACATGGGCGCGCGCCGCGATCTCCGGCACCACGCCGCCGAAGCGGGCGTGCTCGTCGGTTTGCGAGCGCACGACGTTGGAGAGGATTTTCGCCTGCCCGTCAGCCTGGCGCTCGACCACGGCGGCCGCGGTCTCATCGCAGGTGGTCTCGATCCCCAGCACCAGCATCGGCGGTTCGTGTCCCAATTTCGGTCCTTGTGCTACGAGCATGATCCGGACAGGCCGGAACCGGTTTCCGGCAAGATGATGCTCATCAAAATGTCCGCTCCGGGGTAGCATTGCGAGGTCTTAAAGTGCAATCGGTCGCCAACGTCCAATTTATACGGCTGGAGGCCTGAAACCCTGACAATCCTTGTCACACGACCGCATCCGGACAATGACGCGACGCTCGCGACGCTGCGCCAGCGCGGCTTTGACGCCCTGTCGGCGCCGGTGCTGCGCTTCGAGCCGGTGCCGTTCCGCGGCGACGACGATGCGGATTATGATGCCGTCATCCTGACCAGCGCCAATGCGCTGCGTGCGGTCGATCTCGCGACCAGCCGCTTGTTGCGGCTGCCGCTGTTTGCGGTCGGGGTACACACCGCCGATGCGGCGCGCGCCGCCGGCTTCGACAAGGTGATCGTGGCGAAGGGCGATGCGGTCTCGCTGCGCAATCTCGTGCTCGCACGGGTCGAGGCCGGCGAGCTGCCGGCGTCTGCGACGCTGCTCTATCTCGCCGGCGCCGACCTGTCGCGCGATCTTGCGGGCGAGCTCAGCGAGCGCGGGCTCAGCGTCGTCACCCACACCACCTACCGGATGGCGCCGGTGGCCGGCTTCCCGAGGGAAGTCAGCGACGCCTTCATGGCGAACCGGATCACCGCGGTGCTGCATTATTCCCGCCGCAGCGCGCAGGCCTTTCTGGACACGGTCCGAGCCGACGGGATCGAGATTTCGGCGCTCGCCTTGCCGCAATGCTGCATCTCGGCGGCCGTCGCCGCGGTGCTCCATGACGCCGGCGCGACCAAGGTGGTGGTGGCGGCGCGGCCGGACGAAAATGCCCTGCTGGAGGCGCTGAGCCGCGCCCTGCGGCCGAGACCGGAATAATTCTTTCGTCTGACCATGATGTTAGGCAATGCTCGGTTATTCGGATCGTGCTCTAAGAGCCTGGGCCGATTCTGGTACAATATGCGGCCAATAGTTTTGAGGACCCCCCGCGATGGCTGAAGAAAGGCCAGACGACCCAGGATCTTCGCCGGATTCCCGGCCCAAGCGCGCGCCGCCGACCATCGATCTTCAGGCGACCGAAATCTCCAGCGAACCGTCGAAGGCGGAGGGGGCCGAGGAAGCCGCCAGGGAGGCTGACCAGGATGCCGGCAAGGATGCTGCCAAGGCGTCCGCGGACGCGGCGACGCCTGAGGCCGAGCCCCAAGGCGACGCCGCACCGCAAGCGGAGCCGCAGCCCGAGACCGCCTCCGCGGCGCCGGACGCCGAACCGGCGCGGCCGGTGTCGCCCTGGGTGGTGGCTCCGATATCCGGCGCCGTCGCGGCGGCGCTGGTGATCGGGGTTGGCTGGCTGCTCGGCTGGCCCGTCGTGCAGCCGGTCCCGGCGCCGCTACCCAATGCCGCCATCGACCAGCTCGGCATGCGCCTGAGTGCGCTGGAATCGAAAGCCGGCAGGCCGGTCGCGGCGGCCGCCGATCCCGCGGCGACGGCGCGGCTGGAGGCGCTCGACAAATCGATCGCCGCACTGCGCACCGAACTCGCCGCGACGCGGGCGCAATCCGACAAGCTTGCGGCGGCGGTCAATGACGCGAAAGCCGCGCCGCGCGATGGCGCGGCTGCGGCTGATCTCTCCGGCATCACGGCGCGCATCGACAAGGTCGAAGGTGCGGTGAAGGCGCAGGGTGCTGCGATCGCGAGGCAGGACGGCAAGATCGCCGACACCAAGGCCGAGGCGAAGGCCGACGATGTGCCGCTGCGCCGCGTCGTCGCGGCATCGCTGCTCGACGTCGCGGTGCGTCACGGCGATCCCTATGCCTCCGCGCTCGAGGCTGCGAAGGCGCTGTCTGACGATGCCGAGGTGCTGAAGCCGCTCGCGACGTTTGCGACCTCAGGCGTGCCGAGCCCGAACGCGCTGTGCCGCGAGCTGATCGAGATCGTGCCGAAACTTGCGCCGCCTCCGCCTGAAGCTGCGGCGGCCAGCGCCGGGCTGGTCGATCGTCTGAAGGCCGGTGCCTCCACGCTGATCCGGATCGAGCGGACCGACGGCACGGGGACCGATCGCGGCAGCATCGTCGCGCGCGTGACATCGGCCGCCCTGCATAATGACCTCGCATTGACCGAGCGTGAATTGAAGTCGCTGCCGCCGGCGGATCGCACGGCGGCGCAAGCCTGGCTCGCCAAGGTGGACGCGCGCCGCGCCGCGCTCGACGCGTCGCGTAAATTTGCCGACAACGCCATGGCGGCGCTCGCCACGGTCAACCAGTAAGTCTTTGCAATAGGTCTTTGATGATCCGGATCATTCTGTTCCTGCTGCTGATCGCGCTCGCTGCAGCGGGTGCGGCCTGGATGGCCGATCAGCCCGGCGATCTCGTGCTGAATTGGGGCGGCTTGCGCTTCACGTCCAAGCAGCCGATGTATCTGCTCGGCCTCGTCGTCGTCGTCGCGATGGTCGCCGGCGTGATCCTGCGCGGGCTCTGGAAGATCCCCTCGCACATCCGCCGTGGCCGGCGCGAGCGGCGTCACGCCCGCGGCCGCCACGCCATCACGCAAGGCCTGCTTGCGATCGGGCATGGCGATTCTTCGGCGGCGCGCGCGCATGCCGAAGTGGCGCGGCGCCACGCCGGAGGCGATCCGCTGGCACTGCTGCTGCACGCGCAATCGGCGCAGCTCGACGGCGACCGCGACGGCGCGCAGCGCGCCTTCCGTGCCATGGCCGAGCGCGAGGACACGCGGCTGCTTGGATTGCGCGGTCTGTTCATCGAGGCGCAGCGCGCCGACGATCCGGTGGCGGCCGTGATGATCGCCGAGGAAGCGCTGAAGATGTCGCCGTCGTCGTCATGGGCCTCGCATGCGGTGCTCGGCTTCTGCTGCGCCAAGGGCGATTGGGCCGGCGCGCTGTCGATCATCGACAACAACCAGAGCGCCGGATTGATCGACAAGGCGACCTATCGGCGGCAGCGCGGCGTGCTGCTGACGGCGCGTGCGCTGGAGTTCGAGACCGTCGATCGCGACCTGTCGCGCTCGAGCGCGGTGGAGGCGGTCAAGCTGGCGCCGACGCTGATCCCGGCCGCCGTGCTCGCGGCGAAGTTCGAGAGCGAGGCGCATCAGGTGCGTCGCACGATGCGCATCGTCGAGACCGCGTGGCTGGCGCAGCCGCATCCCGATCTCGCCGACGCCTATTCGCATGTGCGGCTCGGCGATTCCGCGCGCCAGCGCCTGGTGCGGGTCGAGACGCTGGCGGCGAAAACGCCGGGCCATATCGAGGGCGCGCTGGCGATCGCGCGCGCCGCGATCGACGCGGCCGAGTTCGCCAAGGCGCGCGCGGCGCTGGAGCCGTTTGTCGCGGCGCCGACCCAACGCGTCGCGCTGTTGATGGCCGAGATCGAGCGCACCGAGCATGGCGACAGCGGCCGGGCGCGGGCCTGGACCCTGCGCGCCGTGCGCGCGCTGCACGATCCGGTCTGGACCGCCGACGGTTATGTGTCGGACCGCTGGCGTCCGGTCTCGCCGGTCACCGGCCGGCTCGACGCCTTCCAGTGGCAGACCCCGGTGGCGGCGCTGCCGTCCGACAAGGGCCACGCGATCGAGCCGTCGCCTTTCGAGGAGGCGATGCTGGCGCCGCGCCGGGTCGAGCCGCCAAAGGAATTGGCCAGCGAGCCTGCGGACGCCAAGCCGGCCGAGCCGGTCGAGGTGAAGCAGGTCGAGGCGAAGCCAGTCGAGGTCAACCCCTTGGAGCCGGCCGCGCCGACGGTGCAGGATAACGCCCCGCTGCCGGCGGCCATCGAGGCCGAGCCCGCCCCGGCCCCGGCCGAACCCGCCGCTCCGGAACCAGCTCCCGCGCCGGCCGCCGAATCGGCGCCCCCGGCGCCAGCCCCCCTGTTCCGGTCGAGGGCCGACCTGCCCAAGGCCGCACCGGCGCCGATTCCGGCCGTGATCCCGATCATCCGGGCCCCCGACGACCCCGGCGTCGACGAGGACGGCCCGGTCGACGAATTTGCGGAACAAATCGGCCCGCCCAAGGCCCAGGTGGGCGGCTGGCGCGGATTTCTGTCACGTTTGGGAAGCTAATTCGCGGTTACGTAACGGCCGTATGGTTCGATACCCGCGTTGTCCTTGCCAATCGGGGTCATGCCCGATATCAGGTGGCCGCATGATCCGGCCGTTGCCGAACGGTTCGCCGCAATAGCTCAGTTGGTAGAGCACGTCATTCGTAATGACGGGGTCGGGGGTTCGAGTCCCTCTTGCGGCACCAGTTTTTTCAGTAAGTTAGCTTGAGGATCGACTGATACCAATTGTCCTTCGGTGCGGGACAGTGCGGCGCCGATCCCATCGTGTTGTATCTTGAAGCCCACCCTTCCAAACCTCCTGCCGAGGCCGGCCACCCGGCGAATGGCAAGCGCTTCTCAGGCCACAGCACCAATCACGGCGTCGGCCGTCCGGGTGTGCAAACCCCAGCGGCCGCTTTCGCAATTGACGCGCGGCGAGACCACCGACCGCAATTTCACGAAGAAATCCCCGCGAAAGCTGATTGATCGTCCGCAAGTCGAATTGCAGTGCTCAACCGCCAATTGTACTCTTGGGTGGACGGGCGATTCGTATTTCACTGATGGCAATTAAGAAACAAGAATTTTATGAGGGGGCCGCTCTTCACCTGATTATTAGGTCGGGTCGCGTAAAGAGCATTCGTTATGACCCTCCCTTCTTTTTCTTGAACGAACGAATATGGATGGAGTGTCCTTAGGATATGGCAGCATGATCTTCGAGACCATCCGGAGAAGGTCGGCAAGCGCGTGATTCGGACGTTAAGTCGACAACGAATGATAAGGAAACGTGGACGATAGACGGCGCGTCAAAGCGGCGAAGGGCATAATCGCATCCCGCTTTTCTGCGCAGCGAGCGAAGCGTACGCCGGCACCTGAATTCAAATGAACCAGCTATTATCGGGGCGTAATGATCTTCCGAAAGTCCGGCCGGGTCGCTCTTGCCGCCCCGGCCGAAGCCTAGATTCGCGCTCCACACAGTCCGCTCATGATCGCGATCGCGACCAGCCCGCCGGCTGCGAGGCCGGTTGCCCAGATCCGGTTGGCGATCGTGGTGGGCACGCCGTGCGCGATCTGCACGCCGCGCAAACCCGATGCGAGATGTGCGAGGACGAAGAAGACGCCGAGCGCGTAATGCGGCACCAGGCGAATGCTCCAGGCGTCGTGGATCAGGCCGGTTGGTGCACCCGACGCCCAGGCCCAGTTGGTGTCGATGTGGCGCACGGCGCGCGCCGAGACCAATGCGGAGTTCAGATGGGTGACGATGAACGCCGCGAGGTAGACGCCGGAGCCGATCTGAAATACGCGGTACGCATCCGCTGGCAGCGCGCTCCAGCGCCAAGCGAGCCGCATCCCGACGGCGACCTGGAACAGCATCAATACGACGAGGATGGGCTCCACCACGGACGACCGATAGACGGTGCGCCCCGCCTTCATCACGGCGGCATGAACATCAGGTCCGAGCCAACCCAGCAGATGATTGGTGAGATGGAATGCGACGTAGAAAAGGATGATCGCTGCGGCGACGCCATGTGTCACGCGCCATCTGGCGATGGATGGCGCAATCGCGGCTGATCTTGCCGGGCGCTCTTGCTCGCTGCCGAACAGCACATAGAGACACGCGACGAGCCAACCCGCGACCCAGACAAGCTCGTCGCGGACGGGGATGTGCAGCAATCCGAGACCGACGCCGGTCAGCACGAACAAAGGCGGCGCGGCGATGCTGAGATAAGCGAGGCGGCGGGCGCGCAGCGCGAACGATGACGGTGCGGCCTTGGTCATCCAGTACGCGCAGGCAAGACTCAGCAAGGGCGCGGCGGTCGCCGCCGGCAGGCAAAGCGCCGCCAGGACCAGTCGCCCGAACGACACCGGACCAGCAGCGGGAGAGACCGCGAGATGAAATGCATCGAGCAGGAACGGATAGGCCATCGCTCCAGCCGCCGGGACCATCGAACGGAGCTTTTCGGCGGCCGTATTCGCCAAGCCATCGCCGCCGGGCCGTACGCGGCCTTGTTCGAGTGCACTCACTGAGCTCTCCAGGGTTCGGGCATCGTGAAAGAGAGGGCCAAACCGACGAATCTATTCCCGGATCATCGTCGAAGGCGCGGCACACAGGCTGGTGCTGCAGACGCCGGCGTGCACGGGCAAGCCGCGTTGCGCCGAGACCATGTCTCAAGGCGCAAAAACTACAGCGATACGGGCCCACCGATAGGACCGAGTTTCAACAATCCGACTGGACCACGCCAACCCGTCGGCAACTGCTGTGCTGACAGCGTGATGCATCTCACAAAATGGGCTCGACGTGGCTGGTCTCCCCCACCAACGGGCGAGGGATGCGTGATTTCGGAATATTGGAAATGTATCCCTGATTTGCCCGACGGGTCAAGTTGCCTTGTCGAGCGCCGGCATCCGCCAGCTCCTTTGCATGGGGTTGTTTTCGATATTTTGGTGGGAGCCGCAGCCGCCGGGCGCGATGGTGCCACTCTCGAAGGCGCACAGGCGCAGAAGGTGGCTGCGAGCAGAAAGCGAAAGCGCCCCTGGATCCGATCCAGGGGCGCTTTGCGTTGAGAGTGCGTTCGCTGCGTTACTCGGCGACCGTCTGCACGACGTTGCCGATCGGCCGGCCCGTTGCGATCGGCTTCTCGGTCTTCGCCATCATCGCGTCGTATTCGGGCAGCGTCTCGAGCTGGGTCTTGGCCTTCATCCAGACCACCTTGTAGCCGCCGGCCTTGAGCTTGCGGAGCAGCGTCGGCAGCGCCTGCGCGGTGTGCTTCTGCAAATCGTGCATCAGGATGATGCCCTTGTGCTCCTTGTCGAGCTTGGTCATCACGTTGTTGATCACCTCGTCCGCGCTCTTGGACTTGAAGTCGTTGGAGTCGACGTCGACCGAGAACATCGCGATGTTGCGGGTGCCGAGATAGGCGGTTGTCGCCGGGGTGTGCGCCAGCGCCGGGAAGCGGAAGAACGGAGCAGGGTTGGCACCCAGCGCCAGCTTCACCGCGCTAAAGCCCTTTTCGATCTCGTCCTTGGCCTGCTGCTCGGTCAACTTCTTGCTGGCGAGATGCGCATGCGACCAGGTGTGGGCGCCGATGGTGTGGCCGGCGGCGGCGACCTGGCGCAGGATGTCCGGGTGATAGGTGGTGTGCAGGCCGATCGGGAAGAACACCGCCTTGGTGCATTCATCGGCCAGCGCCTTGAGCACGGCCGGCGTGGTCGGCCACGGACCGTCGTCGAAGGTCAGCACGACCTCCTTGTCGGTCAGGAAGTCATACTGCTTGTACTGCAGGAAACCGAAGCCCGGGCCGCCATTGGTGTCGACCACGACGGTGCGGCTGATGCCGAGCGCGTCGGGGTTGGCGCATTTGGCCGCGGCCGCGACGGGGGCCGGCGCCGGCGCAGGAGTGGCGGCCGGGGCCGCGGCCTGGGTGGCATCGGCGCGCTTCGACAGCGCTGCGGTCGTCTCGACATCGTCCCTGGCGGCCTGTTTTGCCGCCGCAGGCATCGGATCGGCCTTGGCCGCAGCCGTGGTTTGCGGAGGAGCCGCGTCGGCACGCGGCGAGGAGGTCCAGAACCACACGCCGGCGATCACGATCGCCGTTACAACACTGGCCAGCATCAGGCCCAACGCACTACGCATCGCTACACACTCTCTCGGAACTTAAGGATACGCCACAGCCGTAACGAGCGATTAATGCCAACAAGGTCTTAACGCGATCCCAACAAGGCGCCGGAAGGACAAGAAAAAGCGGGCGTTACCATGCGTGATGACCGTCACAGTCGGTTTCAAGCTTCTTCGCGGCACGGAAACGCTATAAAACCGGTCGCATTCCCTGGAGCCGTTTCCGCTCCGATGATTCGGAACGGGGCTCCGGATTCCTTATTTGACGCGTTGTCTTCACGCGAACCGCACCCCTTCGCGCGAAAACGCTTGAGAGGCTTTGAGAGATGACCCGATTTCTGCTTGCCGTCGTTCCGCTGGTTCTGTTGACGTCGGCCGCCTCGGCGCAGCAGCAGGGGCGCGATGCCTGCTCGCGCGATGCCTCGCGGTTCTGCCGCGCCCATCTCAGCGAGGGCGATCAGGTCGTGCTGGCGTGCCTGAAGGAGCATCGCAGCCGCCTCAGCAAGGCCTGCCAGCAGACGCTCGCCGATCACGGGCAGTAGACCCATCAGCTGTCATTCCGGGGCATCGCGGAGCGATGAACCTCAGATGCGCAACTGCGCATCGGGGAATCTCGAGCTGATAATCTCCAGATTCCGGGTTCGTGCTATTCGCGCGCCCCGGAATGACAATGGAGAGACTATGTACTGCTGCCCGCTGCGGTCGCGACCACCGGGATCACCTCCTTGGCGGCGCGGTCCGGGGTCTCGTCCTTCCAGCGAACCGATCCGAACGGACGCTCCAGCATCCGGCGCACGCGGATCGGCTCGGCGCCGATGTGGAAGTCGGCGGCCTTCTGATGCAGTTCGCGCTCGATCTGCGTGGCGCGGTTGCGCTGGCGCAGGAAATCGAGCCAGGTCGGGCAATGATAGCGCTCGGTCCACAATTCGGGATCGGCGATGTCGCGGGCAATCGACCAGCCATAGGCGCCGTTGCGCTGGCGGCTGAGCTGCACGTCCTGCATCACATTGTGGAAGGCGCGGGCGTTGTCCTGCGCCACCCGGTATTCGATCTCGACCACCAGCGGCCCGCTGCGCCCGCTCAGTTGCAGCCGCACCTCGGGATCGGCCAGCGCATCGGTCGCGTCCTCGTTGCGTGCGCCGATCGGCGGCATCCTGAGCCAGATGCCGAGCAGCGGCGACAGCAGCATCAGACCAGCGGAGATCAACAGCGCCATCTCGACGCCGCCGACGTCCGTGATGCGTCCCCAGCACCAGCTGCCGATCGCGATGCCGCCGGCGATCGCGGCCTGGAAGGCCGCCAGCGAGCGGCCCGCGACCCAGCGCGGCGCGGAGAGCTGCACGCCGATATTGAACAGCGCGATCGCCAGCATCCACGCCGCTCCGGCAACCACCAGCGCTGCGGCGGTGATCACCGGCTGCTTGCTCACGGCAACCGCGGCGATCGCCGCGCCCATCGTCAAAGCGCAGACGCGTATGGCGGCTTCGCCGCTGAGCCGGCTGCGAATCTCGCTGATGTTGAGCGCGCCGATCACCGCGCCCATGCCGAAGGCACCGAGCATGATGCCGTAGGTCTGCGCGCCGCCGTGCAACAGGTCGCGCGCCACCAGCGGCATCAGCGCCGAGACCGAGCCACCGATGATGCCGGTCACCATGGTGCGGGTTAGCACGATCTTGATCGACGGCGAATTGGTGATGTAGCGCACGCCGGAGACGATGGCGCGGTTCAGCCGCTCGCGCGGCAGCCGCGACGGCTCGCTGACGCGATTCCACAGGAACAGCACGACGAGCAGCGGCAGATACAGCACGGCATTGGCGGCGAAGGCGGCCACGGCGCCCGCGGACGCTACCACGATGCCGCCGATCGCCGGACCGAAGCTGCGCGCGATGTTGTAGCTGATGCCGTTCAGCGCGACCGCGGCGGGCAGCGTCTCCGGCGGCACCTGTTCGCTGACCGAGGACTGCCAGGCCGGGCCGAACAGCGCCATGCCGCTGCCGACGACGAAGCACAGCGCGAGCAGGATGTTCGGCGTTACCAGATTGAGCCAGGCCAGCACGGTCAGGCTGGTGGCGCCGGTCAGCGCGATCGCCAGCGACACCAGCGCGACGATGCGGCGGTCGTGCATGTCGGCGATGGCCCCGGCCGGCATCGAGATCAGCATCACCGGCAACATCAAGGCGGTCTGCACCAGCGCGACCTTGTCGGCCTCCGAGGTCATCTGCGTCATCGCCCAGGCCGCGCCGACGCCCTGGATCAGGATGCCTAGATTGGAGAGCAGGCTCGCGAGCCAGATTCGCCTGAAGATTGAATGCCGCAACGGTGCAGTGATACTGTCGGGGCGATCACGCGGTTCGGTCATATCCAGTTCCGGTTGGCCTGCTATGGCTTGTTGGACGATTCCGGCTGCACCAACTGATGCCCGCGAAACGCGTGTCCTGTCCAGCGATTACGGCATCCTTGGCGGGGATAGGGTACAGCTAAAGCACTGAAAGACCTGAGGAAGGCCAAGGGCAGGTCAAGGGAAGGTCGGGGGGAAGGGGCTAATGGCACTGTCGCGGCGGAGAATATTGCAAGGGGCCGGCGCCATGTCCCTCTTGGCCAGCCGCCTCGGCGCCCCGGCCTCGGCTCAACCGGCGCCCGCCGGTGACACCCCGCCGATTCTGTTCGTGCACGGCAATGGCGATCACGCCGCGCTCTGGATGACGACGCTGTGGCGGATGGAATGCAACGGGGTGCCGCGCGAGCGCATGGCCGCGATCAATTTCACCGATCCGCTGGCACGCACCGACGACAAGATCGAGCAGGCGAGCCGCTCCTCGACCGAGGACCAGCGCCGCGAGCTCGCCGAGGCGATCAGGGAGCTGAAGCAGAAGACCGGTGCGCCACGGATCGCACTGGTCGGCAGTTCGCGCGG
Organism: Bradyrhizobium sp. USDA 4503; assembly: GCF_054055815.1. Classification (NCBI taxonomy): domain Bacteria; kingdom Pseudomonadati; phylum Pseudomonadota; class Alphaproteobacteria; order Hyphomicrobiales; family Nitrobacteraceae; genus Bradyrhizobium; species Bradyrhizobium sp. USDA 4503. Next base: position 5,681,102 of record NZ_JBSRXS010000001.1, on the reverse strand, counting down.
CGGCAATGCGATCCGCAATTACATCAAGAATGGTGGCGGCGGCGACATCAGCCACGCGGTGCTGTGCGGCACGCCCAATCACGGTGTGTATGCGTGGGACGACGGGCTCGGCAACGAGTTCAACGGGCGTGGTCCGTTCCTGCGCGGACTGAACGATGGCGACAGCGAAGTGACTGTTGGCACCTTGTTCCTGACGCTGCGCAGCGACGGCCTCGATAAATATGCGCAGGCCGACGGCCGCTTCGTCGGCAAGCCGGGCACGCCGACCAACGTCACGACGGACGGCCCGGCGCTGAAAGGCGCGACCAATCTGGTGCTTGGCGCGGTCGATCATCGCGAGACCGCCTTTCATCCGCGGGCCTTTCGCGAGATCTACAAATTCATCGCAAGGCACGAGCCGTCGCGGATCGAGATCGTGCCGGAGACCGCGGTGAGGCTGAGCGGCCTCGTCACAGGCATGCCCGGCGGCGTGCCGACCAACCGGCCGGTGCCGGGGGCCACGGTAGATATCTATCATGTCGCGGCGGAGACCGGCGAGCGCATCGGCGGCCCGCTGCACAGCTCGCAGACCGGCGCTGACGGTCGCTGGGGTCCGGCGCAGGTCGACCCGTCGTGGCCGCTCGAATTCGTGCTGACGTCACCTGGTACGGCGACGACGCACATCTATCGCTCGCCGTTTACGCGCTCGTCCGAGATCGTGCATCTGCGCGCGGCGCGGCCGCTGGGACCGGCCGATGCCGGCGCAGGCGCGGTTGTGCTGATGTCGCGGCCGCGCGGCTATTTCGGCCTGCCGCGCGATATCGTGCTGTTCGACGGCAAGGAGCCGGCCGATGTAAAGCCGGGCGTGCCGACCGATTCGGTGACGACGCTGCGGCTCGCCGCGGACGATGTCGGCCGTCCGGTCGCCGCGATCTTCAACGGGGAGCGCATTATGATGCGGGCCTGGCCGGCATCGGAGAATCGCATTGCGGTCGCCGAGCTGACTTATTAGGTCTGGTGCAGGGTCCGCGCGCCTTCATGGCGCCGGGATCGCATGGCCGGATCGGCCGTCGCGTGAGGCAGGGAAGCGAGGACCATGAGCATAGCCGAGGTCTACGATATCACGGTCACGCGGCGTCCCCTGGTCCCGCCGGCCCCGCCGCGTGCGCCCGACGACATGGGCGCGTTCCAGCGCATGCGGGTGATGCGCAACTCGCCGATCGAGACCTGGGGCCAGCGCGCCTATGAGGACGATATCGTCCAGGGCCGCTTCCTCAAGCACTCGAGCTTCATCCTCAACACGCCGGATGCGATCCGCCATGTGCTGGTCGACAATTACGAGAACTACACCCGCACGCCGGCCGGCCTTCGCGTGCTGCGTCCGATGCTCGGCGAGGGGCTATTGATCGCCGAAGGGCGTGCATGGAAACACCAGCGCCGCACGCTGGCGCCGGCGTTCACGCCGCGCGCGGTGACGACGCTGGTGCCTTACATGATTGCGGCGGTCGACGAGACCATCGCAAAGCTGAACTCCGCCAGCGGCGGCCCGGTCGATCTGCGCGAGGCGATGCAGCGGATGACGCTGGAGATCGCCGGCCGCACCATGTTCTCGTTCGGCATGGATCGCCACGGCGCCGCGCTGCGGGATTTCGTGATGGAGTATGGCAACACGCTGGCGCGGCCGCACATGCTCGATCTGGTGCTGCCGTTGAACTGGCCGACGCCGCAGGATTTCCGCCGCGCCCGTTTCCGCAAGCGCTGGACCGCGTTCGTCGGCATGCTGATGGCCGAGCGACGTGCGGCCGGCAAGGATGACAACGCGCCGGCCCGCGACCTGTTCGACCTGATGGGCGCCGCGCGTGATCCTGAAACCGGCGAGGCCTTCACCGATGCCCAACTCGGCGACCAGGTCGCCACCATGATCCTGGCCGGCCACGAGACGACTGCGACCGCGCTGTTCTGGGCGCTCTATCTGCTGGCGCTCGATCCCCTGACCAAGGAACAGCTGGCGGCAGAAGTCGGGAGCGCGGCGACGTCTGGCGCGCTCGACATCGAGCGGCTGAAATTCACCCGCGCGGTGATCGACGAAACCATGCGGCTTTATCCGCCGGCGTTCCTGATCGCGCGTGCGGCGGGCGGTCCCGATACCATCGCGGGCCGTCCGGTCAGGAAGGGTGACGTAATCCTGATCGCGCCGTGGCTGTTGCACCGGCATGAGAAGCTGTGGCGCGATCCGAACGCGTTCGTGCCGTCGCGTTTCATGACGGGAACGCCGCCCGATCGGTTCGCCTATCTGCCGTTCGGGGTCGGCGCGCGGGTCTGCATCGGGGCGCATTTTGCGTTGGTCGAGGCGACGCTAGCGCTTGCGAAGATCATCGGCGCGTTCCGCGTCGCGCTGGCGGACAAGGATCCGGTGCTGCCGATCGGCGTGGTGACGACACAGCCGAGCCGCTCGCCGGTGTTTACGATCAAGCCGCGCTGATCTTGCGCGGCGGTGTCCCAATGCTCATCTAGGGGCTCACCATGAGCGATACGCAGGCCCATTTCGCAGTCCTCAGGCAGACGACCGATCCGGCCGTCGTCGATGCCATGCAGCAGCTGATCGCGGACGGTCATGACCGGGATCTCAATCGCATCAATCTGCTGGATTTCTCGAACCGCACCGGGCTCGACCAGGAGAAGGTAATCTCCGGCTTCCTGCATGCGTCGCGGCTCGGCCTGTTCGACATGAGCTGGAATGTGCTGTGCCCGGGCTGCGGCGGCGTGCTCGATGCGCATTCGACGCTGAAGTCGTTGCGCCATGACGACTACAACTGCGCGCTGTGCGCGGCCGGATACGAAGCGTCCGTCGACGATCTGGTCGAGGTCGCCTTCACCGTCAGCCCGCGCGTGCGCCGCATCGGCGCGCATGATCCGAACACGCTGCCGATCTGGGAATATGTCCGCCAGATGTTCTGGAGCTCGGGCATCGAGCTCAACGAAGACTCGCTGGAGCGCCTGCTCAAGGAGGTGACGCTGGAATCGCTGGAATTGCCGGCCGGCGAAAAGGCGCTGCTGTCGCTGCAATTGCCGAAGCAGTTCCTGATCGTGTTCGAGCCGGTGACGCACTCGGCGCATTTCTTCGACGTGCAGGGCGAGCCGACCACTGAGCGCCAGCAATTCTCGATCGTGTTCAACAAACTGCAGGCGCCGACCGGCACCACGGTGCTGCGGCCGGGGCCGCTCCGGCTGTCGCTGGACAACCAAACCGACACCCGCGTGCTGCCCGCTGTTTGGGTCGCGGCCGATGCGCTGCATGAGCTGCTCGGCAAGCGCAAGCCGATCCTCACCGCGAAGCGGATGCTGTCGAACCAGACCTTCCGTGATGTGTTCAAGGCCGACAACCTCACGGTCGACCAGCGGCTGAAGATCACCGCGCTCACCTTCCTGTTCACCGACCTCAAAGGCTCGACTGCGCTCTATGAACGGGTCGGCGATCTCGCCGCATTCGATCTGGTGCGCGCGCATTTCCACGCGCTGCTCGAGATCATCGCTTCCGAGCACGGCGCCGTCGTGAAGACGATCGGCGATGCCGTGATGGCGACCTTCATCCGGCCAGAGCATGCATTGTCGGCGGGCCTGCGCATGCGGGCGGCGATGAAGCAGCTCAACACCGCGCGCGGCAAGGAAGATCTGATCGTCAAGATCGGCATCCATGAGGGGCCGTGCCTTGCGGTGACGCTCAACGAGCGGCAGGATTATTTCGGCCAGACTGTGAATATCGCAGCCAGGGTGCAGAGCCTGTCGACGTCGCAGGAAATCCATTTGACCCAGCCGGTGATGGAATCGGCTGAGGTCGCGGGCATCCTCGATCGCGCCGCGATCAAGCCGATCCAGAAGGAAGCGGCACTGCGTGGCATTGCCGACAAGCTCGTGGTGTACGAGATACCGTAGTTGAGCACATCGTCATTCCGGGATGGTTCGTCAGGACCAGACCTCAGATGCGCAATTGCGCATCGGGGAATCTCGAGATTCCGGGTTCGATGCCTTCGCATCGCCCCGGAATGACTCAATCCATGTTGCCGAAACGTAATGTCGCAGCGGGAACTTGCGCGGATTGCACCGGTTCTGTTTCCACGCCATATAGATTTCAACGGAGCGGGATCCGGGAAAACTTGATGGCCGGAAGATCACGCTCAATTCAGGCAGGCTTCATTCCACAGAGAGAACGATGCTCGACGGACTTCGCCAATTCATTGCCGATATCGTTTCCCCCGATGCTCAGGCCGACCGCACCTTCGATGACGGCGACTATCGCCTGGCGGCGACGGCGCTGCTGGTGCATGTCGTCTCGCTGGATGGCGAGCCGACGCCTGCCGAGACGCGCAAGCTGCACGGCCTGATCGAGAGCCGTTTCCAACTCGATCGCGGCGCGGCCGACAAGCTGATCGCCTCTGCCATGCGCGTCGAGGGCGAGGCCGTCGATCTCTATCACTTTACCAGTGTGATCATGCGCTCGGTGAACGAGGAGGGACGCCTGCGCATCGTCGAGATGATGTGGGAGCTGGTCTATGCCGACGGTCAGGTCAGCGAGTTCGAGGACAATGTGGTCTGGCGCGCCGCCGATCTGCTCGGCATTTCCTCGCGCGACCGCATCGATCTCAAGCATCGGGTTGCCGAGAAGCAGGCGGCGCTGCCAAAGGGCCCATGGGGCACGGCGGACGCCGCAATCTGACGCGATTGCCCGCGCCGGCGGACGCATCGTCACCGGTATCAGGGATGACGAAATTTTAATGTCCGCCGCGATTGTGGGCGATCCGACTGAAAATCTGGCGTTTCATCACAAAACCAGTGCCTCGCCGCTGTCCACAAGCTTACACACGGCTTGCGTCCCACCGCATGCCTATGCTCTCGTCGGCTTGTTGGGGACCTCACTAGAATTTGCAGTAAGAGTTTGAAACGTGACCGAGCGTGTGACGCTGATAACCGGGGCATCGGCGGGCATAGGCACCGAACTGGCGCGCGTGTTTGCATCGAATGGTCACCGTGTGGCGCTCGTGGCGCGGCGCGCCGACCGCCTGAAGGCGCTCGCCGACGAACTCGGGGCCAAGGGCGGCGCAGCGCCGATTGTGATCCCCTGTGATCTCCAGCACGCCGATGCGGGCGACCGGATCGCGCAGGCCCTGACCGACGCCGGGGTCGAGGTCGAATTTCTCGTCAATAATGCCGGCTTCGGCCTGTTCGGCCGCGCCATCGAGCGCGACCGCGCCGAGCAGCTCAACATCATCAATGTCAATATCCGCGCGCTGACCGATCTGACGCTGCGCTTTGCCGACCAGCTGATCCGCAACCGCGGCGGCATCCTCAATCTCGGCTCGATCGCCGGATTTCTGCCGGGCCCCGGCATGGCCGTGTACTACGCCAGCAAGGCCTATGTGTTGTCGTTTACCGAGGCGTTGCGCTGTGAGCTGGCGCCGCAGGGCGTGCGTGTCACCGTGTGTTGCCCGGGCCCGGTACCATCGGAGTTTCAGGATCGCGCCGGATTTGCCCCTGGATTCGATTCCGCCATCCTCAACGTTTCACCGGAAGAGGTGGCCCGTCAGGCCTATCGCGGGTTGATGGCCAACAAGCGCGCGGTGCTGCCCGGCACCTTCATCAAGCTGGTGCCGTTCCTGCTCCGGCTGTTTCCGCGCGACTTCATCCTGACGGCGGTCGGCGGATTCCAGCTCCGCAAGCGCTAGCTGCCCTGGAAAGCCCACTCGTTGCCGCTAAGGCTGTTTCTGGCCCGCGATTTGCTTCGCTTGGCTGTGCGCAAACTCACACGATGTTAACGACCACTTAGCTATGATCGCGCCTTACGTGCCGAAACTTTAAGCAGAGGCAATGTCGTTCCGGACTGACCAGAGCCGTGTCATGGTGCCCTTCGCCAGCCGAAAGCCGGCCGCGGTCACGCCCAGGGATCAGGTCTTGGATCAGATCTCGTTGCGGCCGGTGCTGATCGTGCTGCATCAGGAGACATCGACTCCCGGCCGGATCGGCAACGCCCTGCGCGCGCTGGGTTACCGCCTCGACATCCGCCGCCCGCGCTTCGGCGACGCGCTGCCCGAAACGCTCGATGCGCATGCCGGCGCGGTGATCTTCGGCGGTCCGATGAGCGCCAATGATGGCGACGACTATGTGCGGCGCGAGATCGACTGGATCGCCGTTCCGCTGCGCGAGCAGCGTCCGTTTCTGGGCATCTGCCTCGGCGCGCAGATGCTGGCGCGGCAGCTCGGCGCCGAGGTCGCGCCGCATCCGCAAGGCCGTGTCGAGGTCGGCTATTATCCGGTCAGGCCGACCGAGGCGGGCCGCGCGCTCTGCCCGGACTGGCCGGCGCGGGTCTATCACTGGCACGGCGAGGGATTTCAATTGCCGGCCGGCGCCGACCTGCTCGCGGCGGGCGATGATTTCCCGGTGCAGGCGTTCCAGTTCGGCAACGCCTTCGGCCTGCAATTCCATCCCGACGTGACCTACGCGATGATGCATCGCTGGACCACACGCGGTTGCGCACGGATGGATTCGCCGGGCGCACAACCGGGCCATCTGCACTTCGCCGAGCGTGCCGTGCACGATGCCGCCGAGCGCGCGTGGCTGAAGCATTTCATCGACGGCTGGATCGCGCGCGTGCCGCAGCGGCAGCTGCTGCAGGCCGCTGAATAGCCGCCACGCGGAATTTCGCGCCGGCTTTTCATTCTCGTGAATGTGCTACTGTCGGCCGCCGCGCGCAGGCCGCATCGCCGCGCGTATCGATAACAACAAGGCACAGGGAGATCGCCGTGAGCTACGAGCACATCCTCTATGAGGTCAGCGACAGGATCGCGACCATCACGCTCAATCGCCCCGATCGCATGAATGCGTGGACCGCGATCATGGAGCGCGACGTGCGCCACGCCATGGAGGCGGCGGCCAACGACGAGAACGTTCGCGTCATCGTGCTGACCGGCGCGGGCCGCGGCTTCTGCGCCGGCGCCGACATGGACGCGCTGAAGGGGATCGATCCCAACGAGGTCAGGCGCGGCGAGAACATCCCGTTCGACATGAACCGCCGCGCCGACTGGCAGACGCGCTACGCCTACTATCCCGCGATCCGGAAGCCCGTGATCGCGATGCTCAACGGCGCCACCGCCGGCATCGGCCTGGTCCACGCGCTCTATTGCGATTTGCGCTTCGCCGCCGACACCGCGGTGTTCACCACCGCCTTCGCGCGGCGCGGCCTGATCGCCGAACACGGCATCAGCTGGATGCTGCCGCGGATCGTCGGCCACGCCAACGCGCTCGATCTGTTGATGTCGGCGCGGCGGGTGTCGGCCGAGGAGGCGCTGCGCATCGGCCTCGTCAACCGGCTCTCCTCGCCGGAGAAGCTGCGCGAGGAGACCTATGCCTATGCCCGCGACCTCGCCGATTTCGTCTCGCCGAGCGCGATCGCGGTGATCAAGCGCCAGATCTACGACGTGCCGTTCCAGACGCTCGCCGAAGCCACCATCGATGCCAACCGCGAGATGCAGATCGCGCTGAAGGGCAATGATTTCCAGGAAGGCGTCGCGAGCTTTGTGGAGAAGCGGCCGCCACGGTTTACCGGGACGTGAGGGGCTAACGGACAAAGTCCATCTTCGCCCTGCGGGCAGATTGCCTCGGCCCGGCTTCGCCCTTCGGGCTACGCCGCGGCAGCCTTCGCTCGCATCGCTGCGATGGACTATCCGGGCTTGCCGAGCCGAAGCTCGCGAAGCGAGCGAAGGCTGGTGGAGCCAGGCGGGATCGAACCGCCGACCTCGTCATTGCGAACGACGCGCTCTCCCAGCTGAGCTATGGCCCCATCGCGGCCGGGTGTTGCTGAGTATCCCGGCCGTCAGTCGGGCGCCATTTACAGTCCCGTCCAAGGTCAAGTCAAGAACGGTGAAAGCGCGGTTTTCGGCCTGTCCCGCCGGGAACTTCCCTTGTTTGCGGGGGGATGAACCGATATCTAGGGCGTGATCCCGACCCGGCGGACCGCCCGAGCGCCCAGTGCATAGCGGTTTTCCGAAACGATCCTGCTCAAACAAGAAGCGCGATGGCGGCTCAGTCCGGTCTCGTTGCGCTTCAATCGGTTGTCTTACCCGCGAGCCCCCCTCATATGCGCGCTGTTCTCGACATCGTCATCATCATCCTCGACCTCTATGTCTGGCTGCTGATCGCCTCCGCCATCCTGTCCTGGCTGGTCGCCTTCAATGTGGTCAACACGCGCAACCAGTTCGTTTCCGCGGTGGCCGAGTTCCTCTACCGGATCACCGAGCCGGTGCTGCGGCCGATCCGCAACGTGATGCCGAATCTGGGCGGGCTCGATATATCGCCGATCATCGTGATCCTGATCATCATGTTCATCCAGCGGGTGATCGCCTATTACATCTATCCCAACGTGATCTGACCCTTTCTCGACGGGGCCTTGATGGATCCGTGGCGCTATTCCACCGAGGGCATCAGCATCGCGCTGCGCGTGACGCCGCGCGGCGGCCGCGACGACGTCGACGGGATCGAGACGCTGGCCAACGGCCGTTCGGTGGTGAAGGTGCGGGTGCGCGCCATCGCCGAGGGCGGCGAGGCCAACCGTGCGGTGACTGAGCTGCTGGCCAAGGCGCTCGGCGTGCCGAAAGCCAGGGTGAAGCTGTTGTCCGGCGCCACCTCGCGGCTCAAGCAGGTCGCGGTGGACGGCGATCCGAAAGGGCTCGGCGATACATTGAGGAAGCTGACTGCGGCCAAGCCGAACCAGCAGACAAGGGACTGACATGACTGCCCGCATCATCGACGGAAAAGCCATCGCCGCCGAGCTTCGCGCCCGCGTCGCCGACGAGGTCGCCCGCGTCAAGCGCGACCACCAGCTCACGCCGGGGCTCGCCGTCGTGCTGGTCGGCCATGATCCCGCGAGCGAGGTCTATGTCCGCAGCAAGCACACCCAGACCCAGGCCGCCGGCATGGCCTCGTTCGAGCACAAGCTGCCGGAGGATGTGTCGCAGGCCGATCTGCTGGCGCTGATCGCGCGGCTCAACCGCGATCCCATGGTGCATGGCATCCTGGTGCAGCTGCCGCTGCCGAAGTCGCTGCACACCGAGACCATCATCAACGCGATCGATCCGGCCAAGGACGTCGATGGCCTGCACCCCAACAATGCCGGCCGGCTCGCCGGGGGCTTGGCGGCGCTGTCGCCCTGCACGCCGCTCGGCTGCATCATCCTGACCAAGAGCGTGCACGCCTCGCTGGAGGGCATGAACGCGATCGTGATCGGCCGCTCCAATCTGGTCGGTCGTCCGCTGGTGCAATTGCTGCTGAACGAGAACGCGACGGTGACGATCGCGCATTCGCGCTCGCGCGATCTGCCAAAGCTCTGCGCCCAGGCCGATCTGGTCTATGCCGCGGTCGGCCGGCCCGAGATGGTGCGGGGCGACTGGCTGAAGCCGGGCGCGACGGTGATCGATGTCGGCATCAACCGCATTCCGGTGCCCGGCGGCAAGCCGAAACTGGTCGGCGATGTCGCGTTCCAGGAAGCCCTCAATGTCGCCGGCGCAATCACGCCGGTGCCCGGCGGCGTCGGGCAGATGACGGTGGCGTGCCTCCTGGTCAACACGCTGCGCGCCGCCTGTGCGATTGCCGGCTTGGCGGCGCCGGCGGTGTGAAATGCTCCCTCGCCCCGCTCTTGCGGGGAGAGGGTTGGGGTGAGGGGCCCCTCTCCGAGATGGGACTGTCGAAAGACCTGTACCCCCTCACCCGGATCGCATTCCGCTCCGCTACATGCGATCCGACCTCTCCCCGCAAGCGGGGCGAGGTTAGTCACTTCTTCTTCGCGCGCTCGATGCCTTCGAGGATCAGCCTGCGGGCTTCGTCGGCGTCGCCCCAGCGTAGCACCTTCACCCACTTGCCCTTCTCGAGGTCCTTGTAGTGCTCGAAGAAGTGCTGGATTTGCTGCAGCGTGATGTCGGGCAGGTCGCTGTAGTTCTGCACCTTGTCGTAGCGCTGGGTCAGCTTCGATGACGGCACCGCGATGATCTTCTCGTCGCCGCCGGCCTCGTCCTCCATCAGGAGCACGCCGACCACGCGGACGCTCATCACCGCGCCCGGCACGATCGCGCGGGTGTTGACGATCAGCACGTCGCAGGGATCGCCGTCGCCGGACAGCGTGTGCGGGATGAAGCCGTAATTGCCGGGATAGCGCATCGGCGTGTAGAGGAAGCGGTCCACCACGAGCGTGCCGGCTTCCTTGTCCATTTCGTACTTGATTGGCTCGCCGCCGACGGCAACCTCGATGATGACGTTGACGTCGTGGGGCGGATTTTTTCCGATCGATATGGCGTCGATACGCATGGATTGCTCCGCGTGGCCTCTGGAAGTTGAGAACGATGTGATTTTTTGGTTGGCGCCGCCGGGCCGCGAAACGGCTCCCGGCCCGGCCTTGAGACCGGGCTGGCCGACGCGCGCAGCGCTGGAGGCTGGTTTAGCCTTGCTGCAGCTGCGAGAGAAGCAGGATTTTCAGTTGGCCCAGGCGAAAGCGACCTTGTCGAGCGACTTGGGCCCGAACCGCTCCGAAGAGCGCGCCACCATTCGGCCGCCCAGCGCACGGTAAAACTCGGTTGCCGGCTCGTTGTCGGAGAGCGCCCAGATCACCATGCTCTTGAGGCCGCTCTGCATCAGGTCGCGGCGGGCGGAGGCGAACAGGCGCCGGCCGAAGCCAAGCCCCTGGAATTCCGGCCGCAGATAGAGCTCGTAGATCTCGCCTTCGAAATGCAGGCTGCGGGCGCGGTTGCGGCCGTAATTGGCGTAGCCTGCGACCCGGTCGCCGAACACCAGCACGCTGACGCGGCTGCCCTTGCGGATGGCGCTGTCCCACCACTGCGGGCCGCGGCGATTGATCAGCTTTTCGAGTTCGGCGCCGGGGATGATTCCCTGATACGCCGAGCGCCAGGCTTCGTCATGGGTAGACGCCACCGCCGCCGCGTCTGCAGCTTTGGCCGGCCGGACCTCGATTAGCGTTGTGCTCATGGGTGTAATCAAAGCAAGTCGGCGGGCCGCCTTCAAGGTCCATCGTTAATTATCGGTTAATCTGTGGATTTTTTGCATCAGTGTCGTGAGAACTTGTTCCGAAAGAGGACACTTGCCGGAGTTCAAGCGGCCAACCGCCGATCCGGAGCTGTGCAAAGCGTGGATCGCGAGCGCAGTATGACACTGCCATAGTTGGAAAAAGCTCATTCGGGGGCTGATTCGCGGCCGGGATTCTGCGGGCGAATCCAGACGCGATGTGGGTACTCCGACCGCGCCACGCCTGCGCCGCCGCAGTGGATTTTCGCGCCCGACCGGCCTATGGCAGCGGCGGTATTTGTGCGCGCCGAAGTTGGCCTGATCACGAGCGGACTGCGATGACGCTCTACTTCCTGATCAAATATCTGCACGTGCTCGGGGCCATCGTGATCCTGGGCACCGGGACCGGCATCGCCTTCTTCATGCTGGCGGCGCATCGCACGCAGGATGTGGCGTTCATCGCGCGCACGGCGGCGACCGTCGTGATCGCGGACATGATCTTCACGCTGAGTGCCGTGCTGCTTCAGCCGGTGAGCGGCGGACTGCTGATGCTGTTGTCGGCAACGAGCATCACCGAGCGCTGGCTGGCGGTTTCGCTTGCGCTCTACGCGCTGGCCGGCGTGTTCTGGGTTCCCGTCGTCTTCATGCAGATCGAGATGCGCAACCTCGCGCAGGCGGCCGTCGAAAAAGGCCTTCCGCTGCCGCCGCGTTATTTTGCGCTGTTTCGCCGCTGGTTCCTGTTCGGTATTCCCGGCTTCGGCTCCGTGATGATCATCCTCTGGCTGATGATCGCGAAACCATTTTAGCGCAGTGTCGTCATTCCGGGACGATGCGAAGCATCGAACCGCAGATGCGCAATTGCGCATCGGGGAATCTCGAGATTCCGGGTTCGCTTCGCACCCCGGAATGACGCCAAATAGTCTGGGGCCTCATGAGTGACGACGCATCACACAACATCCTCGTGCTCGGCGCCTCGGGCCTGATCGGGCGCACCATCACCGACGATCTGCGGGCGCGCGGCTTACACGTGATCGGGGTCGCGCGGCATTTCACGCCGGCGCAGAAAATCAGCGCGACCGACATCGAGCTGCCTGTCATGTCGATGGATGCCGCGGCGCTGACGCAGCTGCTTCGCACCCATGAGGCCGACATCGTGGTGAATTGCCTCGGCGTGCTGCAGGATGGTCCGGGCAGCGACACAAGCGCGGTGCATCGCGACCACGTCGCGCGGCTGTTGCAGGCGATCGGTGACAGCCACCGCGCCATTCGTCTCGTCCACATCTCGATTCCCGGCGCTGCCGATGCGGACCGCACCGCCTTCAGCACCACCAAGCGCGAGGCCGAACGGCTGATCGCAGCGTCCGAGATTCCCCACGCGATCCTGCGCCCGGGCTTCGTCATCGCGCCGTCGGCCTATGGTGGCAGCGCCATGCTGCGCGCGCTGGCGGCGCTGCCGGTCGAACTGCCGGCCGATGAGGCCGCGACGCCGTTCCAGCCGGTCGCGGTCGAGGATATCGCCGCGACCATCGCCTGGCTTGCGGCGCGCGATGTCGCCGATGAAGCGGTGCGATCGGTGACATGGGACCTGATGCAGGAGCAGCCGATTTCGCTCGGCGGCGTCATCGCCCAGTTCCGCCGGTCGTTCGGCACGGCAAAGCATGTCCGCATCGCGACGCCGCCAGTCCTGATCGATCTCGGCGCCCGCCTCGGCGATCTCGCGAGCCGGCTCGGCTGGATGCCGCCGCTGCGCTCCACCGCGATCGCCGAACTGCGCCGCGGCGTCACCGGCGATCCCGCAGGCTGGATGCAAGCGACCGGCATCGTGCCGACGACAATCGCGCAAGCGGTCGGCGGCCGCCCCGCGACCATTCAGGATAAATGGTTCGCGCGGCTGTTCCTGATCAAGGCGCTGATCTTCGCAAGCCTCGTGCTGTTCTGGGTCGCATCCGGCTTCATCGCGCTGGTGATCTCCTATGACGCCGCGGCGGGCATTTTGCGTGCGCACCATTTCCCGGCGGCGCTGGTCGGGCCGGTGACGGTGTTGACCAGCCTGATGGACATGAGCATCGGGGTGCTGATCGCGATCCGTCGCACCGCGGCGTTCGGTCTGATCGCAGGCATCGTCGCCTCGCTCGGCTACATGGCGGGATCGGCGATACTGACGCCGGATCTCTGGATCGAGCCGCTCGGCGCGCTGGTGAAGACGGGACCTGCGATCGTGCTGATGCTGGTCGCGCTGTTGATCCTGGATAACCGGTAGCGTTTTCGAGCGAAGTGGGAGCGGGTTCGCGTGAAGAAAACGCGTTGAGGGAATCGAGATGAGCAGTTGGCCCGACGACGACGTGATCCTCTATGACGGCGTCTGCATCTTCTGCTCGCGCTGGGTCCGCTTCGTCATCGCCCGCGACACGGCACGCCGCTTTCGCTTCACGCCGATCCAGTCCGGCTACGGCACGCGGCTGGCGAAGAGCTTCGGCATCGATCCTGACGACCCCGACACCAACGCCGTCGTCCATGGCGGCGTCGCCTACATGAAGTCCGACGCGGCGCTGACGGTGCTGAGCCATCTGCCCGGCTGGCGCTGGACCCGCACACTGTTCGCGGTCCCCAAGCCGCTGCGCGATGCCGTCTACAGCCTGATCGCCCGCAACCGCTATCGCATCTTCGGGAAGTACGAGACGTGCTTCGTGCCCGACGCGGATATGCGGGCGAGGGTGCTGGAGTGAAGTCTGGTCGTTCGGACCATCCCGGAATGACCAATCTGACGGCTACCCCTTATGCGGAAATCCATCCGCCACTTCCCTCGCCGCCCGCTCGCCCGAGTCCCGCGCGCCGTGCGCCGTCGAGAAAAACTCCGGCGACGTCGCTTCGCCGGCGAAGAACAGCCGCCCGTCGACCGGCGCGGCCAGCACGGCGCGCTTGTCGGCGTGGCCGGGCAGTGCGTGCGAGTAGGAGCCGCGGGCGAACGGGTCATGGGCCCAGCGGGATTCGCTGAGCGGCTTCAGCTTGCGGCGGAAATCGCTGCCGAGAAAGGAGACGATCTCGTCGATACTGTGCGCGGCGATGGCGCCGTCGCCGGCATCTTCAAGCTGTCGCGCAAAACGGCCGCCGAAGAAACCTTCGATGCAGGGCTGGCCGAACGGGCGGATGTGATAGGTGCCCATCTCGGTGCGCATGGTGGCGCCGCGCAGATTGCCTTCCTTCGGCAGCGCCTCGGGCTCGGCGAGCGCCAGCGTCACCTTGTCGGCAAGGCCGAGCGGCAGGCCGCGCGCGGCGTCGAGCTTGTCCGGCAGCGCAGGTAAAAAGCGGATCGTCTGATCGGCGATCAGGTTGGTCGGCACGGTGACGATCACCTTGTCCGCCTCAAGCGCGCCGCGCGAGGTCTCGATGCGGATCCGCTTGCCGGAGTGATCGATCAGGCTGACCTCGCAGTTCAGCGCCACCGGCACCTGCGCGCCATAGGCCGCGACCAGCGCGCCATAGCCGCGCCGCACCCGCCAATTGACGTCGGTGTCCTCATAGGCGTCGACGTCGAGGATCGAGACCTGGTCGAGCTCGCAACCGTTCACATAGGTGGAGATCGCATCGATCATCGGGTTCCAGCGGTTGCCAGGCTCGAGGTACAGGCTGGCCGGGCAGTCCTTGCCGTGCCGCGCCGCCTGCTCGATGCGGTCGTAGAATTGGTCGAGTGCGTGCGTGAAGTCGTCGCGAGCGGCCTGCGGGAACGCCTCGCCGTAGGCGCGCTCGCGCCACGGCGGCAAGTCCTTGTTGAGCTCGAAGTTGAGTTGCCGGGCGATGCCGACAAAGCTGTTCCGGTCGGCCGAGTGCAGCCAGCCGCAGCCGACGTCGAACACCACGTCAGGCGCGGCCTGAATCGTATGCGCGCGGCCGCCGAGGCGGTCGCGGGCTTCCAGCACGATCGTGGAGAGGCCGGAGTCCTTCAGCGCATTCGCGGCACCGAGGCCTGCGGCGCCGGCGCCGATGATGGCAACATCGATCGTGGAGGGAGGGGAAGTCATGTCCCGGCTCTAGCACGTCCGCCGCCGGGCCTGAAGCCGCCACATGCATGACTGTCATCACCCGCGCAGGCGAAGGCGGGTGATCCGTATTCCAGAGACAGAGGAGCTCAAGCCGACAGGTCGCGGCGTACTGGATGCCCCGGACAAGCCGGGGCACGACAGGCTACTACGCCACCGCTTAAGCTACAGCTTCCTTGGCCTTTTCGGCGCGCTTGCGGTCGTTCGGGTCGAGGTGCTTCTTGCGCAGCCGGATCGACTTCGGCGTCACCTCGACGAGCTCGTCGTCCTCGATATAGGCGAGCGCCTTTTCCAGCGTCATCCGGATCGGCGGCGTCAGGCGCACCGCCTCGTCCTTCGAGGTGGTGCGGATGTTGGTGAGCTGCTTGCCCTTCAGCACGTTGATCTCGAGGTCGTTGTCGCGGGTGTGCTCGCCGACGATCATGCCCTTGTAGACCTTCCAGCCCGGCTCGATCATCATCGGGCCGCGGTCTTCCAGCTTGAACATCGCATAGGCCACCGCTTCGCCCTGGTCGTTGGAGATCAGGACGCCGTTGCGGCGGCCCTGGATCTCGCCCTTGTAGGCGGCATAGCCGTGGAAGATGCGGTTCATGATCGCGGTGCCGCGGGTGTCGGTGAGCAGTTCGCCCTGGTAGCCGATCAGGCCGCGGGTCGGCGCGTAGAACACCAGCCGCAGGCGGTTGCCGCCGGACGGGCGCATCTCGATCATCTCGGCCTTGCGCTCGCTCATCTTCTGCACGACGACGCCGGAATGCTCCTCGTCGACGTCGATCACGACTTCCTCGATCGGCTCCTGCCAGGCGCCGGTCGCCTCGTCCTTCTGCAGCACGACGCGCGGGCGCGACACCGAGAGCTCAAAGCCCTCGCGGCGCATGGTCTCGATCAGGATCGCGAGCTGCAATTCGCCGCGTCCGGAGACTTCCATGGAATCCTTGTCGGCGGCCTCGACGACGCGCAGCGCGACATTGCCCTCGGCCTCGCGCATCAGGCGGTCGCGGATCATGCGCGAGGTCACCTTGTCGCCTTCGGTGCCGGCGAGCGGCGAGTTGTTGACGATGAACGACATCGACACCGTCGGCGGATCGATCGGCTGCGCCGGCAGCGGCGTCTCGACGGTGGGATCGCAGAAGGTGTCGGCAACGGTGCCCTTGGTGAGGCCCGCGATCGCGACGATGTCGCCGGCCTCGGCCTCCTCGAGCGGGGTGCGCTCAAGGCCGCGGAAGGCGAGGATCTTGGTCAGGCGGCCGCTCTCGATCAGCTTGCCGTCGGCGGACAGCACCTTGACCTGCTGGTTCGGCTTGATCGAGCCCGAGGAGATGCGGCCGGTGATGATGCGGCCGAGATAGGGGTTGGCCTCGAGGATGGTGCCGATCATGCGGAACGGACCTTCCTCGACCTTCGGCGGCTCGACGTGGCGCACGATCAGGTCGAACAGCGGCTGCATGCCGAGGTCCTTCGGACCCTCCGGGCTCTCCGCCATCCAGCCCTGCTTGGCCGATCCGTACAGGATCGGGAAGTCGAGCTGCTCCTCGCTGGCGTCGAGCGCCGCGAACAGGTCGAACACCTCGTTGATGACCTCGGTCGGGCGTGCGTCGGGACGGTCGACCTTGTTGATCACGACGATCGGCTTCAGACCGATCTTGAGCGCCTTCGACACCACGAACTTGGTCTGCGGCAGCGGGCCCTCGGCGGCGTCGACCAGCACCAGCGCGCCGTCCACCATGTTGAGGATGCGCTCGACCTCACCGCCGAAGTCGGCGTGGCCGGGGGTGTCGACGATGTTGACGCGGATGTCCTTCCACTGCACCGAGGCGGCCTTGGCCAGGATGGTGATGCCGCGCTCGCGCTCCAGGTCGTTGGAGTCCATGGCGCGCTCGGTGACCTTCTGGTTCTCGCGGAAGGTGCCGGATTGCTGCAGCAGGCGGTCGACGAGGGTGGTCTTGCCGTGGTCGACGTGGGCGATGATGGCGACGTTGCGAAGGTTCATGGCTCTTCTTCTGGTCGTGCAATGGTCAGATGCGCGATCTCGCCGGACCAGTTTGGCCGGCCGCTCGCTCGCGTGGCCCATTCGGGCCCGGATCACGCTCATACCCAAGAAATTTGACGGGGACGCATCACCCCAAAAAGGAAGCCCGGTCAGAGGACCGGGCACCTTGCGCGTTGCGGCGCAATATAGTCAGAAAACGCCAAAAAACAATGATTTATTGGCTGTTTGGAGGGCTGATTTTGGTTCCAAAGGCGGGTTTTGAGGGGCTTTCAGGTCCTACTTCCGGGTAATCGCGAACACGATCAGGCCAAGCCCACCCAGCGCCACCATCATCACGAACATGGTGATGGGGTCGCCGCCGGCCCCGGCGCCCATCTTGGCGTTGAGAATGGCGCACAGGACGCCAGGGATCAGCAGGATCACCCCTACCACCAGCATGAGGGCGGTCAGGCAGCCGTTGCGCTGTCTCTGTTTCCGGGTTTTGCTGAAAACTGCTCACGATACCCCGGACTAGCGTCCCTTAATCGCGGCGCGGATCAGCATCACGCCGGCGAAGCAGACCGCGAGCCCGAGCAGGATCAGGAAGAGAATGGAGGGATCGGTTTTCGACTCGCTCAGGACGCCGAACCCGAACAGCAGGGCGCAGAGCCCCGGCAGCAGCAGGACCAGCCCGAACAGCACCATGAACGCGGTGGCGCAGCCGCTGCGTGGTGACGGTGGCGACGGGACGTATTGGTAGGGTGGCTCCGGTGGTGCAGGCGGGATGGGCGGTGGATTGGTCTCGCTCATCGCGGCGCCTCCTCGCTTTGCCGGGCTTCACGATAGGTCTGGCCGGCCAGCGCGGCGCGGATGCCGTCGATCTTTCCGTCACGGTAGAACAGATTGTAGGTGTCGAATGGGATGATCGCGCCGCTTTCGGTGACGAAGTGGATGCAGCTTCGCTTGACGTTGCCGACACAGAAATTGAAGCGGTCGAGAAACTGCACGATGGTGACGCGGAACACGTTCTCGTAGGTAAGCCCCTCCGGCACCTCGAAGCTCGGCAGGCAGCACAGCAATTCGCAGACCCGCTCCGATGTGTTCAGCGGCCCCGACGACAGCGAGAACAGGTCGACAAACTTCTCCCGCAACACCGGATACTTCTCCGGGCTGATGGTGTTGGGCATCACGGCGATGAGCTGCTCCTGCGGGATCAGCGAGGTCAATGGCAGCACCTTGTCGCCGTTGCGCAGGCCGTAGCCGATCGAGATGCTCTCGGGATTGCAGGGCAACGGGATCATGTCGTCAGCGCCGAACACCCCGGTCTCGATCACGCGCCGGCGGATCTCCGACAGCATGATGCGGTCGGTGTCCTTGTTGAAATGCTCGTTGCGGCCGGCATCCTGCACCGGCTGCAGCGTGACGCCGCGGACGCACTTCCAGGTCAGCGCGTGACGGACGATGTCGCCGATCTCGCCGTCGTTGACGCTGCGCTTAATGGTCGCGACCAGCGTGGTCGAGACGCCGTGGCGCTCGAGATTCTCCAGTGCCTGTTGGCGGATCTTGCGTAAGTCCGCGCCGCGCAGATTGACCAGCGCCTCGCGCTGCAGCGAATCGAACTGCAGATAGACCTCAAGCCCGCGCTTGTTCTCGGCGAGCTTCGCCACGAAGTCGGGCTCGCGCGCGATCCTGAGGCCATTGGTGTTGATCATGACATGGCGGATCGGGCGGGCGCGCACCGCATCCAGAATGGCGAAGAAATCCGGATGCAGCGTCGGCTCGCCGCCGGAGATCTGCACCAGGTCGGGCTCGCCCTCGCTCGCGACCAGCGCGTCCAGCATCTTCTCGATTTTCGCCAGCGGCGTGAAGCTGGTGCGCGCCGGCGAGGAATCCGCAAAGCATACCGGGCAGGTCAAATTGCAATGCTCGGTAATCTCGATCAGCGCCAGGCAGGAGTGCTGCTCGTGGTCGGGGCACAGTCCGCAATCATAGGGGCAGCCGAATTCGGTGTGGCGCTGGAACGCGAGCGGCCGGTCGCCGGGCTTGATGAAATCCTTGCACAGCCGCCAATAGGCCGCATCCGTCGAGACCAGCGTCGACTGCACGCCATGCTGCTTGCAGCGCTTCTCGTACCAGACCTCGTTGCCTGATATCTGGATCTTGGTCGGCACCAGGGTGAGGCAAGTTTCGCATAGCGACTGGGTCTGGCCCCAGAAGATGTAAGGGCGTGCGTTACGCAGCGGCGCGTTCATGCTTCAAGCTCACATTCGGCGCCGTCGCCAGCATGACGGCGGCGTAAATCATGACAAACAGCGACAGCAGGTGAAACAGCGAGAATGGTCCGATCAGCGCGCCATAGGGCTTGATGAATTCCCACAGGAAGCGCTGCAGCCCGTAGTAGAACAGCACGAGGTAGAATCCGTTGGTGATGACGGCGGCATTTCGGTTCAATACGGCCCAGGCATAGAATGCCGCGAACCCCGCCATCGCCAAGCTTTCATAGAGCTGCACCGGATGGCGCAGCACGCCGTCGCCGAAATCATGGCCCCAGGGCAGCGTGGTCGGTGTGCCATAGGTGAAGTCCTCGAGCCCCGCGAAATAGCAGCCGAGACGGCCGACCGCGACGCCGATCGCAAGCGGCAGCGCGAACCGCGCGCCGGTGCGCAACGAAATCCCGTGTCGCCATTTGTAGAGCTCGATCGCGACGATGCCGCCGGCCAGCGCGCCCTCGACCGAGCGGGCGATGCCGGACATGCCGGAGAACCACAGGTTCAGCGTGCCGAAGATGTAGGCGCCGATGCCGGCGCCGAATACCAGCGCGGCGATGTAGGTGAGCTCGAAGGATTGCCGCGGGAATTGCAGCCCGCGCCGGCGCGACAGCCACCACATCGCGAGCGCGGCCGCGCCCCATGCTGCGACGTCGAAAACGGCGTGAAGTTCAGCCCCACTCATGAGGCGAGTGTAGCGCGGTTTTCGCGGTCCGCGATAGCGGCTTCCCGATTGCAATGGCGGAACGAGGTTATAACCCGTCCGCCTGGGAGCGGCGGGCTGATGGACCACACCGGCGACGCCAGCCCGCGCAAAACGACAAAGGCTGTAACCGCGCCAGAACGGATATAGCCGATGTTACGGCGTCCATCCGAAGCGCTATATCCGAACTGACGGCTGGGCTTTCGACCTTACCAAGATGACATTCTGTCCGGAGTGCAAAACCCGTCCCGATTGCGCGGAGCGATTGCGATGAGGAAGGCTACGATGGATTTTTCGCGGATGTCGGACGGGATCCGGCTGCATCACGCCTCTCATCGCGACGATGGGCACGATGGTGACGACGAGTCGGGTCCGGCACCGAGCAGCCCGTTTGCAGGGCTCGATGCGCATCCCGCGACGGCGAATTCCCCGCCTTATGACTCTGGCCCGGGCCAATCCGACCATCCCACCGCGTCGGGGGTCGACACGTACGGCCACGTCGGCAACCACACTGCGGCGAGCCTGGATGCTTCGGCAACGAAGCCTGCTGCCGGCGCATCCCATTCCGCGACGGGCATCGCTTCGATCGAGAGCGGGGCGAACACCGCCGGGAACGGCGGAGACGGTTACTTTTACGGAGGTATCATTCACGCATCCCTGTTGATCTATGAACCGATCAACATTTCGGTGAGTTTGGGATACGGCTCGGCCGCCGTGGCCAACCAGTCGAACGATTTGAATGTCGATCAATCCGCCTTTCAGATCGCCGGCGTCGGCGGACATGGTGGGAATGACAACCTTGCATCGGGAGGCAGCATCAGCGCTTCCCTGGGCTCCGGCGTGATCGGGAGCGGCGACAACGGCGCCGGAAACGGCGGCAGCGGCCATTTCTCGGGTGCGTTGGTGGACGCTCCCGTGGTGATCTATCATCCGATCAATATTGCGGTGGCGAGCTCAGGCGGCACGGCCCATGCAAGTCAATCGAACGCAGTCGACATCGATCAATCGGCCACGCAGATCGCGGGCGTCGGCGGCAGTGGCGGAAATAGCAATGTGGCCTTCGGCGGCAGCATCATCACGCTCGACCCCAGTTGGGGATCAAGCAACGGAGGAAGCGTCTGGGACGTTCAAACGGGCGGGAGTCAGGCCGGCAATGGCGGCGACGGCGCGTTCCACGGGAGTCTCGTGCATTCCTCGATCTTGGTGTACGACCCGATCAACATCGCAGTCGCGGGCTATGGCTCCAACGTTCATTCAGTCCAGACGAATGACGCCAACGTGGATCAATCCGTAGTTCAGATCGCCGCTATGGGCGGGCACGGCGGCAATGGCAACGCCGCGACGGGCGGCCATGCAAGCCTTCTTTCCCACGGCTTGTGGGGCGGCTCCGACACCATTGCGACCGGCTCGAACGGCGCAGGCAACGGCGGCAACGGCTATTTTGCCGGCAGCCTGATCGATGTCAGCGTCGCGATCTATGCACCCATCAATATCGCAATCGCGGGGCCCCATTCGACGGCCGTGGCCGATCAGGTCAACAACGTGCACATCGACCAGAGTGCGGTCCAGATTGCCGGACTTGGTGGGGACGGCGGCTACGGCAATCTCGCGCTGGGTGGCGATCTTTCCGCCCATCTTCTGTCCGATCTTCACCTGTTGGCATAGCGAAACATCGAGCCGCTCGCGCAGGCCGGTCGCAAGGTAGCGGACTCCCTGCGCATGCAAATCTCGCGCAGGGGCGCCTCCCGATGTTTCGAGCTCCGATGTTGCTCGACGAATGTCATACTTTCGTACGTAGGTCGACCAACCCGGATGGTGTCCGATTTGACATCTATCGGCAGCGCGCATCGCCGGATCAGACTCGCCCGTGCGCGTCCGCCTGATCGGGATGGATGATGCACGACAGCCAACACAAGGACGGAGGCTCAAATGTTGCCCAAGGCGATCAGCATCTCGGATTCGATCGAATTCAAATCGATCAACACCGGTGGTCAAAGTGTCGGAAATGGCGGCGACGGTACCTTCAAGGGAGCTATCATCAGCAAGCCGACCCTCAACTTCGATCCAACCAACAAGGCAGAAGGCGCCGATGTGCATGTGAACACCGGCGACCACGTCACTCAGACCGCAGATTGGGACGCCGGCGGCGCAAACGCGACGGCCTCGGTGTTTGCGAAGGCCCATGGCGGAAGCGCCGAGTCGAACGGAAGCCAGAAATCCTACAGCGGCCACGATACCTCCAAGGTATATGCCAATACGGATGCCACTCAGATCAACAAGCTCGCGGTGGACCAGCACCAGGAGGTCCTGGCCGGCATCGGCGGCAATGGCGGAGACGGCAACGCCGCGCTGGGTGGAGAAGTGAGCTTCCACCTCGATACATTCTGACCATCGGCTCGTCCGACCACGGCGGGACCGGCGGCCATTGCTGCCGGTCCCGCAGTTCAAGCCGATGCCCGCCGATGCCCTGCCGATGCGCTTCTTGGCAGCTCGCGTTGGCCGTCGGGCAAGTGCGCCGGACTCCGATTTCAGGCGGTGACGATCATGCTGATGCCGCCCATTCGGTTGCCTGTCCTGCCGCAGATCTCGACGCCACTGCACGCGGCCCTTTGGTCCTGTGCGGGACCGCTTGGTCTCGTATTCGCGTATAGCTGCAGCTACAACCTGCTTTTGTTTGCGCCCTCCATCTACCTTCTTCAGATCTACGACAGGGTGTTGTCGAGCCGGAGCGGCGACACGCTGCTCCTGCTCACGCTCATTGTCGCGATCACGGTCGTGGTCGGCGGCGTGTTCGATGCCTTGCGGCGCGCTGTCCTGGGTCGCCTTGGCGCCTGGCTCGACGATCGGCTCCGTCCCTGCGTGCTTTCGGCCAGCCTCGAATCCGCGTTTCGCAGCGATTGGACGCGGGCGTCGGACGCCTATCGGGATCTCACCGCGCTGCGCCAGTTCATCGATTCCGGCGCATGTCCGATGCTGTTCGACGCACTCTGGGCGCCCCTGTTCCTCCTGGTCCTCTTTCTCATCCATCCCCTGCTTGGCGTGGTAGGCGCCTGCTGTGTGGCTTTCCTCTTCGCTCTCACGGTTGCCGGAGATCTGGTTACCGAGGACGTTCTGCTCAGATCCGGCGCCGCGCTGTCCAGAAGCTACGGCCGCCTCCAGGCCGCCGCAGGCAACATCCATATGATCCGCGCCATGGGAATGCTCGATAGCGCTGCGCGCGCGATCTATCATGACGCGCAGCAGGCACGCAGAGAGCACGATGTGGCAGTCCGGCGAAGCGAGATCGTGATGCTGGTCACCAAGCCGGTCCGCGCGCTGTCGCAGGTGTTGATAATGGGGGCTGCCGCGTGGCTTGTCCTCGAGCACGGAAAGAGTCCGGCGATCATTTTTGCTTCGACACTGATGTTCAGCCGCGCGCTCGCGCCGGTCGAAAGTGCGATCGCAGGCTGGAAGTCACTCAGGACGGCCGTGAGTGCCTGCCAGCGGCTCGGCGCGGTTCTCGCCGCGTCCCCCGCCGCCGCCGGACGGCAGGATCCGGAGGTTTCGCAGCGGCAAGCGTCGAGCGGTCTCGTTGTCGACAACGTCGGCGTGAGGCTATCGGGGACCAATCACCTTCTGCTGAACGGTGTCTCGTTCACGCTCGCGAGCGGAGAATGTCTTGGCATTATCGGTGCGTCCGGGTCAGGCAAGTCCCTGCTTGGCCGGGTGATTGCCGGGCTGTCGACGCCAACTCATGGCTGTGTCCTGCTCGACAATACCGACGTCTCGCTGCTTCGCGAGGGCCTAAGCGGTCACCGTCTCGGTTATCTCCCCCAGGACATCGACCTGCTCGGCGATACGATAAGCGATATCATCGCACGGCTTGATGATGCCGATCGGCGGAAGGTCGTGGAAGCGGCCAAGCTGGTCGGAATTCATGAGGCGATCATGCGCCTGCCGCACGGGTACGACACGGTGGTTCACCGTGAAAAATCCTTCTCGCGCGGATATCGGCAGCGCCTCGGTCTTGCCAGGGCCTTTTTCGGCGGTCCACGCCTGATCGTTCTCGACGAACCGAATGCCAGTCTCGATTACGGGGGCGAGCGAATGCTGCTGGACGCTATCGAGCGCATGAAGCTCGCCGGTGTCATCCTGGTCGTCGTCACTCATCGTATGGGTCTCCTCGCAGCCACAGACAAGATTGCCATTATGGAAGAGGGGGCGGTCGTCGCTTTCGGCGACAGCGAGGAAATCTTCGAGCGGCACCTGAACCGACCCCAGGTTACATCGCGGATTGCGCCATGATCCGCAATCCTCTCACCATCTGGAAGCTTCCCACGATATCGAGGCTACCCACGATCTGGGACCGGCTCGTGCGAGCGCCGGCAAGCCCCCCGCTCGCCGGACGGCTCGGAGTCGTGGTTACCGCGATCGACGATTTCGAGCCCCTCGAATATCCATGGTGTGCGACCCCGACACCCATCTCTCCGCGTAGACGGCTTCGCGGTATCACGCTGGCGGGCAACCTGCTGGTGCTCTGCTTCATGCTGGGGCTTGGCACATGGGCGTGCCTCGCGCCTCTCGAGAGCGCCGCGATCGCTTCCGGCGTCGTGGAATCAGAATCGAGCCGCAAGACGATTCAGCACCTGGAAGGCGGGATCGTCAGGAAGATCCTGGTTGCGGACGGCGATATCGTGCGAAGCGGACAGACGCTGATCGCGCTGGACGACACACGGCCCGGTTCGGAGGTGCAAAGCCTTCAAGGCCAGTTGTGGGATGCAATTGCTCGTGCCGCACGGCTTCAGGCCGAGCAGCAGAACTTCGAGAGCATCGCAATCCCGAGCGCGCTGGAACAGGACAGCAAGCGAAATGGGGTGGCCGCCGCCGCGGTATCGGCGCAGCAGTTCATTTTTCAGGCGCGCCGGCAGGTTCATGAGTCGCAGCTTGCGGTCATTCGCGAACGGAGGCTTCAAGTCGAGAGGGAGATCGAAGGTCTCAAGGCTCAGCAGAACGCCACCGGGCAGCGGGTCGACATCGTCCGGGAAGAACTGGATATGGTCACGACGCTCGTGAACAAGGGACTCGAACGGCGGCCGCGGCTTCTGAACCTGCAACGTGAACTGGCCGACGTTGAGGGTCGCCGCGGCGAGATCACCGCGCAGATTTCTCGCGCCGGGCAGGTCATCAGCGAGCAGCAGGCCACATTGTTCAAGCTCGAGAGCGATAGGCAGAGCGAGATCGCACAGTCGCTTCGTGAAGCACAGAACCAGATGTTCCAGCTCCGCGAGCGGTTGCTTGCGGCCAGGGACCAGCTATCGCGAACGGAGGTGAAGGCGCCTGAGGACGGCGTGATAACCGACTTGCGGATTCACACAGCGGGCGGCGTCATCGGGGCGGGTGCTCCGCTCATGGATCTGGTGCCTCGGCAAGACCGCCTCATCGTGACCGCCCGCCTGAGGCCCGAGGACATTGATGTGGTTCATCCCGGCCTCAATGCCGAGGTGCATCTCGTGCCGTACAATCAGCGTCGCGTACCGCGCCTGAAGGGAAGCGTCGTGCACGTATCGGCAGACCGGCTACTCGACAAGCGTACCGACCAGCCATACTACGCGACCAAGATCCGGATCGACGACGCGCAGATCGCCGCAAACGACTTCCAGATCGTCCCCGGTATGCCGGTTCAAGTGTTCATCACCACGGGGCGCGGTACCGTCGCACTTTACGCGCTCAGGCCCCTGCTCGACAGCTTCCGCGGTGCATTCAGAGAGGATTGATCCCGCTCAGTGTGACTAGGTCTCCGGCATTGGGGCTGTGCCCGGGTCGTGATCGCGATTCTGCGCGAGCGACCGGCCGCGCCAGCGGAGGACCGCTTCCGTGCGATTGTGAGCGGCACATTTCCTCATGATGTGCTGAATGTGCATTTTGACGGTGCTTTCCGAGAGCTTCAATTTGGCTGCGATCAGCTTGTTGGGCAGGCCGAGCTCCAATTCCGCCAGAACGTGCTGCTCTCGAGGCGTGAGACCGCTCCTGTCGATGGCCGCCCTGGCTGCCTCGTTCATCAGATATGCGGACGCAAGCCCGCGCGCGTCCGGCGGATCGAAACCCGGCATCCTGTTCATCTCGGCGACCGGCAACGGCCTGTAGACGCCGCCGACAAGAACAAGGCGCAGGCCGGCTATGACGACCTCGATTGGTAGCGAGGTGGGAAGAAAGCCGCGAACACCCCGCTGCATCGCGGCTTGCGCGGTCGGTTCGTCGTCATGGTTTGACAGGATTGCGACGGCGGCATTGGGACAGTGCTCGGCCACGAAGGCGAGATCGTCCTCGACCGAGGGATCGCCGATGGGCTTGTCCGCGATGCTGAGCAGCACCAGACGAACGTCGCGGGTTGACATGCAGTCCAGGCCTCGGACCGTTGCCATGTCGAGGATCTCGAAGTCGGCCAATTCCCGCCTGAGGACGTTAAGAATACATGTGCGGGGCAACAGGTGCGGCTCGATGATCACCAGAACCGGTACGTGAAGCGCTCCATTGAGCCGTTTTGAGGTTATGTCGTCCATGATTTCCTCGGAATGAAAAGAATTTCTGCGACAGTCCCATCGATCCGTATTGCGCATTTACCGTTGCGGCATTCATCCTGAATGCATCATCACGCGCAGCCCCGACATCAGGATCGCATCCATTGCGGGATAGCCTGGCGCCTCGGTGGGAAATTCTTTCCGCTCAAATCATTTGGACGCGCGCCGTGGCGCGGTCGACGCATCCCCTATTTGCAGATATTTCGATACGCCGTTGACGCCGCCGACCCCGACTTGCCGTCGACGACATACGCTTCATCCTCCTTCACAAGATACAGAAACGGCCTCCCTCCAGTCTCTCCGCCCGACGCACTTCTTCCTTTCACGCGCCCGCAAATCGTATCCACGGCGCGTCCGAACGTGTTCTTTCGCATGGCGCGCTTCATGTCGCTGAATTCGGCCGATCCCGAATCCTCTATCTGCGCTGCAATCGTGACCTTCGCTTTGGTGAGGACAGGATCTGCCATGTCCGCGGCGTGTTCGGGTGTCGGGACGTTGATCCTCGTCCGCGGGGACGCCGCCTTGGCGAGGTCGGGCGGTCCGTGTTTCTTCGATGATGGTCTCCTGCCGGATTTTGCCGGGGTTGCAGAATTCGATTTGACGATCGCAGGCGCAGGCGCTAACGCCGCCGGCACTGGCTCCGTGGGTCGGGCGACTGCAACCTTGTCGAAACAGGGTCTTGACTCACACCCAAGGAAATCCCTTCGGGAAGGCGCGAACCAGCCAAAGCCGATCAGGATTCCTGCCAGCGCTCCGACAAAAAGCAGTCCCATCCGATTCCCCTCCTCGGGAGCTCGGCTCGCACTCATAACTAGGACTAATTCCGCGCTGGTGATCCTATCTGTTGCGCAAAAGCGTTAAGCGCTCATTAAGCGCGCGGGGTTGGGGCGATAGGACGAACCCCTACGGCGATGTCGGGTTCAGCGTCGGCTTCCGGAAGCATGGCGGATGCGACGAATAATGAGTACACACCCTAGTTCTGCGGGTTGTCCTCGCTTGGATACACGCCGCGCAGCACTTCCTCGAAATGATCCTTGACGGCGTCGTTGCACAGGCAAGAGCGCTGCCGCAGCTTGTCCGCGTCGCGGATCACGATCGCGCCGCGACGCGTCTCGAGCACGCCTTCCGCCTTGAAGTTCTGGATCACGCGGCTGGTGTAGCTGCGGCCGACGCCGAGCAAAGTCGAGAGCTGTTCATGGGTAAGCGGCACCATACCGTTGCCATTGGTGCGCTCCATCGCCGAGATGATCCATTTCGCCGCGCGCTGCTCGATCGAGTGGATCGCATTGCAGGCGGTCGACTGAAAGATCTGCGCCAGCATACAATCGGCATAGCGCGCGAAGATGTTGCGCACGGAGATCGACGTCAGCTTGGCGGCGTCGAGCTTGCTGACCGGCAGCCGCGCGAACGGGCCGCCGAACTTGACGGTGATGCGGGTATAGGCCGGCAGGAAGCCCTGGCTGACGATGCCGCCGACCGCGCCCTCGCGACCGACCAGGATGGTCTCGACATCGCGGCCGTCCTCATTGGGCACCATGTAGGACGCAAGGCTCGGCCCGCATGGAAAATGCACGGTCTGGACGTCGTCGCCGGGATTGTAGAGCAGATCGCCGGCCGCGGCCTCGACCAAGGCAAGGTGCGGCGCGATCAGTTCGTAATCGGCGGCGTTCAGCCGGCGCAAAAGATTGTTGAACGGCCGGTCACTCGTCCCGGCCAACTCGGTCCGTTTCGTGATCATTGGAAATCCTGAGAACCCAACGCGGACCATAATCGGAAAGTTCCCGGATTTATGTTCACTAGTGAACAGACGCGGCAGCCCGCGATGTGATGGGTTTTACCTCGGGAACAGCCCGGCGTGCTTTCAGGCGCCGGGTCGCGGGCCAATCCGGCCGGACTGATCCGGTCTTTCATCCATGCTTTAAAAACGGAAACTGGCACGCCATGGACTTCACCCCCAATGCCGGCACGCCCGGTGACGTCCTCGTGGTTGAGGACGATCCGATCATCTCGCTCTATTTCGAGGACACCATCCTCGGCTTCGGCGCCCGGACGGTGCGCACCGCCACGAACGTCGCCCGGGCGCTCGAGCTGATCGCCGAACGCGCGCCGGATTTCGCGCTGCTCGACGTCGGCCTCGTCAGGGGCGAGAAGACGTTCGCCATCGCCGAGCGGCTGGATGCGCTGAAGGTGCCGTTCGCGTTCGTCACGGGCTATGGTGCGGACATCCGGCTGCCGGCATCGCTCGCCGACAAACCGCGGCTGACCAAGCCGTGCTCGAGCGAGGCGCTGGAGGCGGCGCTGCGAAACGGACGTTGACGCATTGCCGGCTTCGGCCTCGCCGTCGGCGCGTTCGTCGTCTACCATCCAGCCTGTCGGATTCGGTGACGCAAGGGCTTCGGGAAAGCGTCATGGTGGTCAGGATATTTGCCGCGCCCGCAGCCGCGCTCGCTCTCGGGCTGCTGCCAGCGCCGCCGTTCGGCTCGGCCGTCGTCGGTCGCTTCGTGTCGCCAGCTCTCGCTACGCCGGCCGCACTTTCCAGCGAGCAATCGGCCGCGCTTGGGACCTATGACAATGCCCTGAAGGGCTTCGAGTCGATCCTGCGCCAGCGCCGCGCGCAGGTCGATTCGAAGCAGCCGCTGCCCGACTTGCCGGGCCAGGCGATCTATCTGGCCCGTGTCGAGATGATGAGCGCCTACAAGGACCTCACCGATGCGCTTCCGTCCAGGATTGGAAGACCCAACAGATTCGGAATCCCCCCGGCCTATTTCGACGCCGACAATGAGCCGCTGCTCGATGAGTACAGGAAGCTCTTCGACGTCATGGAGGCGCCGCCCGCCGGTGCGCAAACATCCGATACGCCATTCAAGGACGTGGTCGATCTGGCGACGGTGATCGCGCGCGCCAAGGGTCTGGATGCCGCCGACGCCGCCGTCGCGGGCCGTATCAGCCTCGGCCTCTTCTTTGCCGAGACGAACGGCAAGCAGAATGCGGGCAATGCACGATCGAACACCTATAAAGGAAGCCTGCAGACCGGCCCGTCCGAGGATCGCGACGGCCGAAGGAAATGGGCCGCCATCAAGGGGTCGATCGCGACGCTCGATCCTGCGCTGAGCCGTCGCGACGACCGGGAAGAGGCGCGGGTCGGCAACCTCGACCACAGGTTCAATCACTGGACCGCCGTGCGGGACGGCCTCATGAACGCACACGCCGAACTTTTCCCGCAGGTCGCGGCGATCCAGAAAGCGCTGCCGGACCCGATCGATCAGATGAAGGTCTTTGAGCTGATCCAGATCATTCCCACGCCGACCAGGGCAGCGCTCAAATCGGGCAACCTCGTCGGCTACAGAATTTCCGATCCCAGGATCATGCGATATCTGCGCAACAACAGCGTCTTCGCGTTCGGCCGGGCCGACCGGGCAAGAACATCCGCGACCTTTCGCGAAATCCTCGATGCGATGTGGCTGTTCAACGCCAAGTTCGAGCAGGCGCTTGCCAAGTTCAAGGAGATCAAGTCGGGCAAGCCGGGCTGAGGAGGAGTCGATCGCTCGGCCGTCAGGGTGGACCGAGCAGCGCCCATCGCGGCTCGCAGAATTCCTTCACGGCGGAAGCAACGCTGCTGCTGATGAGGTTTTGGCGCTCGGGCGAGTCCATCTCGCGTTCCTCGTCCCGGTTGATGATCGAGCCCGCCTCCAGCAGGATCGCGGGCATCGCGGTCTTTCTCAGCACGATGAGTTCATCATTGCTGTAGACGCCGGTATCCTTGTTCAGCAACGGGTGCTGGTAACGACCCATGATGGCCTGGCTGTATTGCTCGGCATAATGCAGGCCCTGGGCCTTCATTTCCCCGGCGACCAGTTCGGCGAACCGGAGGCTGGTCTTGAAGTCCGGATTGTCCCGGGAGACGAACACGGAGTAGCCGCTGAAGCGGTCGCTGAAGTGGCTTTTCTTGCCCTCGAACTCCCAGTCCTCGAGCATCTTGTTGGGCACGGAGTCATGGTGGATCGACATCAGCAGATCCGCGTGCAGATTGTTGGCGGCGGCGACCCGCTTGAAGAGGCTCGGTCTCGCTTTGCCTTCGGTCAGTAGCAGCCTGGTTTCGGTAAAGCCTTCGGCCTTCAACCTCTCCTCGATCAGCCGCGCAAGGCGCAGGTTGAAGGTGAACTCGGCGACATTCCGCGCGCTGATCGCGCCTTCCGATTGCGCGGTATGTCCGACATCCAGCACGATCCGGAACGTCGCGGGATCGCATTTGGCAGCGGCCGGCTTGAGAGCCGAAAGCGGCAGGGTGACTGGCCCAAGGGCGGCCAGCCGCATGGCGCGGTGCCTGGGCGGAGCGCGGTGCCTTGCCAATTTGGCAGCCCTTGTCGCCTTCGCGCGCTTCGGCGACTTGGCATGCTTGGGTGAGCTCCTGAAGAGATCGGGCAGCCAGCCGGCATCGCTGACTTCGATCGGCAGCAGCGCGAACACTGCGATCGCGACGACCAACAAGCGGCGAGGCCGAAACCTCGCAACGCTACCACTGAGCACGCGAAAGAATTCGCAGCGCCTCATGCTCCGCCCCTCCGGGCCCCCAGCATAACGACTCTGACATCGGTACCGGAAGATGCCGGGGAGGTCCATCCCCGGCAATCGCGTTGCCTCGCCTTGGCGGCAAGGCCGTCAAGACCAAGAGTCCGGTTCCGTCGTGGCTGTGACCGAACTAGTGTCCCGAATCCGAAGTTCGCATCATTTGCCGCACCTTCGGAGCGAACTTCGGATTCGATAAGGACACTAGCAAGCTTATGATTCTAGTGTGCTTTATGAATGCGAAGTTCGTGAAAGTGGCTGCCGCGAAATCGCACGAACTTCGCATTCAGCACACTAGACCGGCTTCGGGTCGAGCGTGATCGCCCACAGCTCGGCGTCGACGCGGTCGCGCAGGCTTACCGTCATCTGCCCGCTCTTGCCGTCGATCTTGACGTGGCCGAAGAACTGCATGCCGGCCGACGGCGGCAGGTTCTGGTTGCCTTCGCCCGGCGCCTTGATGAACTTCACCTCGGGGCCGAAGGTGTTGTCGAGCTCGTTCGGACCGAACGTGCCGGCATGCAGCGGGCCGGAGACGAATTCCCAGAACGGATCGAACTCCTGGAACTGGGCCTTGTTCGGGTTGTAGTAGTGCGCGGCGGCGTAATGCACGTCGGCGGTCAGCCACACCGTGTTGACGATTCCCGCGGTCTTGATGAAACGCAGGATATCGGCGATCTCGAGCTCGCGGCCGCGCGCCGGGCCATCGCCCTGCGCAAAGGCTTCCGAGCCCTTCTTGTTGGCGGCATCGTCATAGACGATCAGCGAGAGCGGCATGTCGGAGGCGATCACCTTCCAGGTGGCGCGCGAGTTGAGCAGCGCGCGCTTCAGCCAGGCCATCTGGTCCGGGCCGATGAAATAGGCGTCGGGGCCGTACTGCTCCTGCAGGTTCGGGCCGTTGGGGCCGCGATAGCTGCGCTCATCGAGCATGAAGACGTCGAGATGCGGACCGTAGCTCAGCGTGCGATAGACGCGGCCCGGCTCGACGATGCTCTCGCGCATCGGATACATCTCGTGGAAGGCCTTTGCCGCGCGCGCCGCGAGCACCGTGATGTCGCGCTCCTTGTAGGCCGCCGGCAGCTGTTTCGACAGCGACCAATTGTTGGTCACCTCGTGATCGTCCCACTGCACGAAGATCGGCACCTCGGCATTGAAGGCGCGGACGTTGTTGTCGAGGAAGTTATACTTGTGGGCGGCCCGGTATTCGTCGAGCGTCTCGGCCACCTTCGCCTTCTCGGGTATAGTGACGTTCTTCCAGATCTTGCCGTCGGGAAGCTTCACCTCGGACGGGATCACGCCGTCGGCGTAGATCGTGTCGCCGGAGTGCAGAAGGAAATCCGGAGCGTGCTTCTTCATCGCGGCGAAGGTGATCATGCCGCCGTCGTCGGGATTGATGCCCCAGCCCTGGCCGGCGACATCGCCGCCCCACACGAAGGAGACGTCGCGGCGGTCGCTCGGCGCGGTGCGGAAGCGTCCGACCACCGGCTCGCCGACGATGTCGATATGGGCGAGGTCGCGGAAGCGGACGCGGTAGAAGATGTCCTGGCCGGAGGGCAGGTTCTCCAGCAGCATCTTGGCGGTGAAGTCGCTCTCGGGCAGCGCCGTGATCGGCGGCAGTGTATGGGCGTCCTTGAACGATTCAGTGGTCGCGACCTCGACCATCATCTGCGCCGGCCGGTCCGCACGCGCCCACACCACGCCGCCGTCGACGCCGACATCGCCGGACTGCACGCCATGGGTGATCACGGGACGGTCGGCGGCGCGCGACAGATAGGGCATCGCAATCACGCCGGCGCCGGCCGCAGCCGCCGTGGAGAGAAAGCGTCGGCGGGTGAGATTTCGCGAGAACCGGATCGTCATAGGGAGCCTCCTCAGGTCACAGCGACAATGCGCCGCAGGCGCGCCAAGACCTAGAAAAATTCCATGACGGAGAGATTACAGCGGCGGGAGTGCGGGACGTAAGGGAAGCGCATCTGTCAGGCTCCCTCTCCCCGAGTGCGGGGGGAGGCAAGGGGGATTTGCGGATAAAGATTGGCGGCGCCCCTACGCCGTGCCCGCCGCCCTGAACTGCGTCGCAGCCCGTTGCAAATTCTGCGGCATGCTGAACAACAGCGCCTTGCGGTCGGCGACGGCGTTATGAAGCTGCTCGAGCGCGATGTTGAACGCGGTCAGCGTGCCTTCCTCGATCGCGCCGTGCTCGAAGCAGTCCAGCGTGTGGCGCAGGATGTCGTCGGCCTCCGCCTGCATCTGGTCGAGTTCCTCGATCGAATCGCTGTGCCGCGCGGCTTTCAGCATCTCCAGCAGGCGTTCGCGCTGCGAGGTGTTGGTGTTGCGCTCGTCCTGCTTGAGATAGCCGGCGAACCACGCACCGGCCGAGCCCATCGCCGAGAACGCCATCAGACTCCACCAGATGTAGTCGCTGTAGCGGTCGAGGAAGGTTTTTTCCTCGCCGTCGACAAACGCGGCGGCGCCCGGATGCACCGGAATGGTGGCGTCCTTGTCGGTGTCCGGCGTCTCGATCTTGGCGGCGAGCGGGAAATCGGTCTTGAGCGACTGCCGGATCGCGAACAATTGCCGCGTGAATGCCGCGACCGTCGAGTCCGACAGGCCCTTCCGCGCAACGATGTGGTGCGAGAAGCTGATCGTCTTTACCTCGTCGTCGGGCCGGTCGGCGGAGCCGAGCGAGCCGGCGGGGATTTCCGCGGCCTCATAGGCCGGATGGTTCTGCGCGATCGCCTCGGAGGCGTCGATCGCAAGGAAGCTGGGCTCGCCGCCGTCGCGGACCGACGCCGTGATCGCATCGATCGTGATCTTGCTGTTGGCCGGGCCGACGGCGAGATAGGCGTCGGCCTTGAGGTTCTTGATCGCTTCCGCCGCCTCATTGGCCGGGAATTGAACGATCTCGACCTTCATCGGGTCGACGCCGTATTGCGTCAGGATCAGCTTCAGCAGATTGACATTGGCCGGGGTGCGGCCGACGACGCCGATCTTGCGGCCGGCAAGCTGCGCGATCTTGGTGATCCGCGCGGATTTCCGAACCTTGCCCTTGGCGGGCGGAACCCACATCACCACGACATTCTTGCGCAGGGTCGCGACCGCCTGGGCATTCTTCGGCACCTCGAGATCGCCGCGGATGATGGCGAGATCGGCCTTGCCGTCGGCCAGCGTCTGGGCGCTGGCAGTGGCGCCCTCGGTCTGCACCGGCCTCAGCTTGACCTGGGTGTTCTGCTGGTTGTTGAAGGCCTGCGCCAGCGCCTGCACGACCTTGACGTCATCGCTGTTGGCAGGACCGACCGCGATCCGCAGCGTCACCGGACGCACGGCGAAATAATAGCCGGCCAGCAACGTGCCGATGATGGCCAGCGCGCCCGCGATCAAAACGAACATCAGCCGCCGCTTTGCCGAACGCAGCGGCTTGGGCGACATGCTGGCGGAGCCGTCTGTCATCGATCTCGCAAACAATCGTCGGGGCTCAATCTCGCAAAACTACCAACGCGCATACATCCTCTATGTGTAGCAAATTACTGAACGGACAGATGTTACAACTCCGTCATGGTTACCAGCGGCGATAGGACGCGATTTCGGCCTTAATTTGGGCGTGGATCCCATCCCGGAGGCCGGTTGTTAGGCTAAAGTCGGCGTCAAACGGGAGGGTTACCATGGTCGAACGGCTGTCAGCGGAAGCAAAGAAGGCCGCCCTTTGGGAACTGGCCGGCTGGTCGGAGATGTCCGGTCGCGAGGCGATCGCCAAGACTTTCGTGTTCAAGGACTTCAACGAGGCCTTCGGGTTCATGGCCCGCGCCGCCCTGGTCGCCGAGAAGAGCGACCATCACCCCGAGTGGAAAAACGTCTACAAGACCGTCGAGGTGGTGCTGTCGACCCACGATGTCGGCGGGGTGACCAAGCGCGATATCGACCTCGCCAAGGCCATGAACGCGATCGCAAGGCAGCTTGGGGTCAATTGACTCCGGCGCGTGGAACCTTGCGCGGGTCCGCCGATGTCCCCAGATTCGCATCGTCCGCCGCCGAACTGGCGCGGCGTCGAGGAACCTTGCGATGACATCGAGCGAACCCGGCGTGGGATTTGGGCCTGCCGATCGGCTGGCGCAGGACCCCGAAAGCGTGCGCCGCCGTTTCTGGATCAAGTTCAAGAAGGTGGTGGCGAGCCTGCCCTTCGCGGAGGACCTGCTGGCCGCCTATTACTGCGCCTTTGACCGGCAGACGCCGCGCCATGTCCAGGCGGCGCTGCTCGGGGCAATCGCCTATTTCATCCTGCCGTTCGATTTCGTGCCCGACATGCTGCCGATCCTCGGCTTCACCGATGACGCCGCAGTGCTCGCAACTGCGCTCCGCATGGTGGCAAGCCACATCACGCCGGAGCATCGCGATGCCGCCCGCGCCGCGCTGAAGCGCGGGGTGCCGGAAGAGGAGTGAGATCTGCCTTCTCCTTCCCCCTGAAAGGGGGAAGGTCGGGAAGGGGGTCAGCCACAGGCGACGCTGCAAGCCGGCAGATTTGATCCCCAGCCACTTTGCTCTCGCGAGCAAAGCGACCTCCTCTTTTCAAGGGAAGGTTATGATGCATCCCGGATTTCGCTGCGCTCCATCCGGGCTACGAAACTTTCGATCCGTCATCCTGAGAGCCTGACTGAAAAATGGGTGAGTGATCTCAGTGGGGTGTGATTCCATCGGATTTGCAAAGATTCGAGGGAGAGCACGATGCCCTGGACCAAGATCACTCGGGAGCAATATCGGCGGGACGATCTGCGTTATGCAAGCGATATGACCGATGCGGAGTGGGCGGTGATCAGACGCCTGTTGCCGCGAGCGAACCGGCGCGGCCGGCCGCGTAAGACGGAGCTGCGTCGTGTGATCGAAGCGATCCTCTATATCGTTTCGACCGGCTGCCAGTGGCGGGCGTTGCCGCAGGAGTTCCCGCCCTATTCGACGGTGCAGGGCTATTTTTATAGATGGCGGGATACAGGCCGGTGGCAGAGGATTGTCAGCGTGCTTGTCCGACGGGCGCGAAAAAAGCTTGGACGGACACCGAAGCCGACGGCAGCCGTGATCGACAGTCAAAGTGCGCCAACCACGCAAGCTGGCGGACCGCGCGGCTACGATGCAGGCAAGCGCATCTACGGCCGCAAGCGGCATATCGTGACGGATACCAATGGCCTCCTCCTTGGGGTTCATGTTCATCCGGCCAACGTTCAGGACTGCCATGGCGCCGTACCGCTGCTGAAGAACGTGCGGATGAACTTCCCCCGGCTGCGCCACGTCTTTGCCGACCGGATCTACCGCGGAAATCAACTCCTCGACGCGCTCTCAGACTGCGGTCCATGGACTGTCGAGATCGTCGAGCGGCCTCAAGGCGTCAAAGGCTTCCAGCTTCTGCCGAGGCGGTGGGTGGTTGAACGCACATTCGCTTGGTTCGGCAGATGCCGCCGCCTCGCCAAGGACTTCGAGGCGACGGTGGCAACCGAAGCTGCCTGGCTGCTGATTGCACACATCAGGCTCCTGACCCGCAGACTCGCGGCTGCAGCTAAGGTTGGGTGATTTATGAGTCAGACTCTGAGGAGCGCGAAGCGCGTCTCGAAGGATGTACGGCCACCAGCGGGGCCGTCGACCCTTCGAGACGCGCGCAAGAGCGCGCTCCTCAGGGTGACGGAGACGGTAGGGAGTGCCATGGTAGTCCGTTCGGCTCCTTCCGGGCTGCGCAATCTCGGTTCAGCTTCCCGGGTGCAGGATCACCTTGCCCATCGCCTTGCGGCCGGCGAGCACCTTCAGGGCTTCTGATGTCTGCGACAGCGGGAAGGTGCGGTCGACATGCGAGGAGATCTTCCCTTCCGCGGTCCACTGCACGAGCTTCTCGAGGTTCTTGCGGTTCTTGTCCGGATTCTGCCGCGCCCAGGCGCCCCAGAACACGCCGCGGATATCGCAGCCCTTCAGCAGTGCGAGGTTGAGCGGGATCTTCGGAATCTCGCCGGCGGCAAAGCCGATGACCAGGAAGCGGCCTTCCCACGCGGTCGAGCGCAACGCGGCTTCGGCATAGGCGCCGCCGACCGGATCGAACACGATGTCGGCGCCCTTGCCGTTGGTCAGCTTGCGCAGGCCCTCTTTGAGATCTTCCTTCGCATAGTTCAGCGTCAGCTCGGCGCCGTGTTGCTTGGCGAATGCCAGCTTCTCGTCCGACGAGGCGCAGGCAATCACCTTCAACCCCATCAGTTTGCCGAGCTCGCACGCAGCAAGGCCGGTGCCACCGGCGGCCCCCAGCACCGCGAGCGTCTCGCCCGGCTTCGGGCTCGCGCGATCTTCCAGCGCATGCAGCGCGGTGCCGTAGATGATGATGATGCCGGCGGCGCGGTCGTAGTCGAGATTGTCGGGAATCTTCACGATCGAATTCGCCGGCAGCGCGATCTTGTCGCGCGCGCCGTTGTGGCCGCAGGACGCGACGACGCGATCGCCGACCTTCAGGTCAGTGACGCCGGCGCCGACGCTTTCGATCACGCCGGCAACTTCGGCAGCCGGCGAGAACGGGAACGGCGGCTTGATCTGGTACTTGCCCTGGATCATCAGGATGTCGAAGAAATTCAGCGCCGCCGCCTTGATCGCGATCACGGCTTCGCCGGGAGCCGCCACCGGATCGGGCACATCAGCCAGCACGAGATCGTCAGGTTGACAGTATTGCGAGCAGAGGATGGCTTTCATGGACACACCTGAGTTTCGGACGCAGAAAGAGCTGCAAGATCTTGGACTACAAGCTTCATGCCGGATTTGCGGCGGAGCGACAATACAAAGCGGAGGGATCAAACTATGTTTGAAAAAGGCCTGCTAGCAAAAAAGCGCATCCTGATCACCGGCGGCGGCTCCGGCCTTGGTGCTGCGATGGGCTACCGCTTCGCCGAACTCGGCGCCGAATTGATCATCTGCGGGCGGCGCGAGGGGCTGCTGGAGGAAACCGCAGCAAAATTCCGTAGCGAGCTCGACGCCAAGGTTTCCATCGCGCGCTGCGATATCCGCGACGGCGCAGCGGTCGAAGCGATGATGGATCAGGTCTGGCAGGACGCGCCGATCGACGTGCTCGTCAACAATGCTGCCGCAACCTTTATTGCGCAGAGCGAACATTTGTCGTTCCGTGCGGCGGACGCGATCCTCGCGCCGACACTGCATGGCACGATGTACTGCACGCTCGCCGCCGGCCGCCGCTGGATCGACGGCAAGCACAAGGGCGTGGTGCTCTCGATCCTGTCGACCTCGACCATCACCGGCCGCGCGTTCACGGTGCCGTCCGCGATGGCGAAGACCGCCGTGCTGGCGATGACCAAGAGCCTCGCGGTGGAGTGGGGCCCGAAGGGCATCCGCACCGTCGCGATCGCGCCCGGCGCGTTCCCGACCGCAGGCGCGACCGGACAGTTGCGCCCCGAAGGGCGCGGCGAGAGCTGGGCGCATCGCAATCCGCTCGGCCGCGCCGGCGAGCATTCGGAGCTCGCCAATCTCGCGACCTTTCTGATCTCGGATCAGGCCGGCTACATCAACGGCGAGATGGTGGTGCAGGATGGCGGCTCGCACTTACGCAGTTCCGGTGCCGAGGACCTGCTGCAATGGACCGATGCGCAGTGGGAGAAGCAGCGCGCTGCGCGCGCCAAGTGATAACGCGTCGCGATTACGCGCCCGACGGTGAGCGGCGTTCGCCTTTCGGCCTAACTGCCTTCCCAAAAAAGCGTTTCCCGGTTATCCATCCGAGTCGGCGGAGGGGAATCGCCGGGCCATCTTGCAGTCACAATGATGGGGGAACCAGTTGGCCGTGCGGCAGATTCTGACATCACTGGTTGCTTGTATCCTGGGCGGGTTCATCACCCTCGCGCCGGCGCAGGCCGCGCCCAAGAAGGATACGGCCAAGGAAGCAGCCAAGCCGGCGCCTTCGGCCGCGGCGGCTGCGGCCGGCGGCGCGGAGCCGACGCTGATCGGCCAATTCGGGACCTGGGGCGCGTACACGGCATCGCCCAACGGCAAGAAGGTGTGCTTTGCGCTCGCCAAGCCGTCGTCGTCGAAGACCAATCCGGCGAACCGGCCGCGCGATCCGGCCTATGCCTTCATCTCCACCCGTCCGGCGGAGAAGGTCGTCAACGAAGTCTCGATCATGATCGGCTACACGGTGAAGCCGGGCTCCGAATCGACGCTTCAGGTCGGCGGCGGGACCTATGCGATGTACACGCAGGGCGACGGCCTCTGGATCAAGAATGCGGCCGAGGAGGAGCGGATGGTAGAATCCATGCGCAAATCGGCCGAACTGACGGTAAAAGCCGTCTCGGCCAAGGGCACCGAGACGACAGACACCTTCTCGCTGAAGGGCCTGGCGCAGGCGCTCGACCGGCTCGGGCAGGACTGCCGGCGCTAGAGCATGATCCGGAAAAGTGTGAAGCGGTTTTCCGGAAAGATCATGCTCTAAAAATCGACTTAAGGCCTGAAATCGAGGTATTCGGTGGCTTTCCAGCACCGGCTGGAAGGCCTATTTGAGGTTTCATGACCGACACCGTGACCACCCATGCCGTCTCCGGCGCCAGCGCGCTGGTCGAGAAGGTTCCGCTCGAGACCTACGTGCCGCCGGCCAAACCGTCGCTGATCGGGCTGTCGCGCGCCGAGATCGCCGATCGCCTAGGCGAGATCGGGGTGCAGGCCGGCCAGCGCAAGATGCGCACCCAGCAGCTCTGGAATTGGATGTATTTCCGCGGCGCCAAGAGCTTTGCCGAGATGACCAACGTCTCGAAGGACATGCGCGCCGAGCTCGAGAAGCATTTTACCGTCGATCGTCCCGAGGTGGTCGCCGAGCAGATCTCCAACGACGGCACCCGCAAATGGCTGCTGCGGCTGCCGAGCGGCGACAAGGTCGAGCGGCCGCACGAGGTCGAGTGCGTCTACATCCCCGAGACCGATCGTGGCACGCTGTGCGTTTCCTCGCAGGTCGGCTGCACGCTGAACTGCGCGTTCTGCCACACCGGCACGCAGCGGCTGGTGCGCAACCTCACGGCCGGCGAGATCGTCGGCCAGGTGATGGTGGCGCGCGACCGGCTGAATGACTGGGCCGACCGCGAGGACGGCACGCGCCGCGTCACCAACATCGTGATGATGGGGATGGGCGAGCCGCTCTACAATTTCGACGCGGTGCGCGATGCGCTGCTGATCGTCGCCGACAATGAAGGCATCGGCATTTCGCGCCGGCGCATCACGCTGTCGACCTCGGGCGTGGTGCCGAACATCCAGCGCACCGGTGACGAGATCGGCGTGATGCTCGCGATCTCCTTGCATGCGGTGCGCGACGAGCTGCGCAACGAGCTGGTGCCGCTGAACCGCAAATATCCGATCAAGGAATTGCTGCAAGCCTGCCGCGATTATCCCGGCGCCTCCAACGCCCGGCGCATCACCTTCGAATATGTGATGCTCAAGGGGGTCAACGATTCGCTCGATGACGCCAAGCTCCTGGTGAAGCTGCTCAAGGGCATTCCGGCGAAGATCAACCTGATCCCGTTCAATCCGTGGCCGGGCACTGCCTACGAATGCTCGGACTGGGAGCAGATCGAAAAATTCTCCGAATACATCTTCAACGCCGGCTATTCCTCGCCGGTGCGCACGCCGCGCGGCCGCGACATCCTCGCCGCCTGCGGCCAGCTCAAGTCGGAGACCGAAAAGCTCTCGGCCCGCGAGCGCCAGGCGCTGCGCGCGATGGCGATGACGGATTGAGTGTGACGCCCTCCATGCAATCCGTCATTGCGAGGAGCGAAGCGACGAAGCAATCCATGCCTCGGCGAGCTGCGAGATGGATTGCTTCGCTCCGCTCGCAATGACGGGGAGGTCGTAGCATGGCCCTGATCGGCCGCCTGTTCGTCGTCGCCTTCGGCTTCCTGATGGCCTGCTTCGTGGCAGGGATCATCGTGGTCGTCGCGGTGCTGTATCCCGAGATCAGCGATTTCGGCGGGCAGATCGACCAGAGCGCGATCAACGTTGTGCTCGGCTTCGGGTTCATCTTTATCTCAGGCTTTGCGCTGCTGCCGGCGTTGATCGTGGTGCTGATCACCGAGGCGTTCTTCATCCGGAGCGTGCTGGCCTATGCCGTCGGCGGCGCGATCGTCGGCGCGGCGTGCTATCTCGGCCTGGTTCCGTTCGATCCCGACATGATGCAATTCCATGGCATCGTGCGCCGGCACATGGAGATCATGACCGGGGCCGGCATCGTCGCGGGCCTGGTCTACTGGCTGATCGCCGGCCGCACCGCCGGCGCCTGGCGCGAGCCGGCGCGACCGTTGCCGCCGCCCCCGCCATTGCCGTCGCAACGGCGGCCGCAAACACCGCCGTCATCCTGAGGAACCGTGCGCAGCACGGTGTCTCGAAGGATGGGCCGCAGCAAGACCGCATCCTTCGAGGCTCGCAAGAGCTCGCACCTCCAGCGACAACGGCGAAGCCGTTGCGCGGGGATGACGTCACTTCCCATGCTCATCCGCCTCGGCTAAACCGCGCGCCATGAACCGGACCGGACTTTTCATTGCGCTGGGGCTGGCGCTCATCATCGGCATCCTGTTCGGGATCTATCCCGAGCTCGACCTGAAGCTGGCGGCGCTGTTCTACGATGTGGCGCAGAAAACCTTCCCGCTGAAGCTCGACGCGGTGGCGTCGTTCGCGCGCGATGCGGCGATGTGGATCGCCTGGGCGCTGGTGCTGCCGGCGATCGTGACCATCGTCTGGAAATTCATCCGCCCGGACCGGCCGATGCTGATGTCCGGCCGCGCCGCGGTGTTCCTGCTCACCACGATGCTGCTCTCGGCCGGCGTGCTCACCAATTTCACCTTCAAGAATTATTGGGGCCGGCCGCGGCCGGTGTTCGTGACGCAGTTCGGCGGCGACCTGCAATTCATGCCGTGGTGGGACCCGCGCGGCGGCTGCCCGCGCAACTGCTCGTTCTTCTCCGGCGAGGGCGCCACCGCGTTCTGGACCTATGCACCGGCGGCGCTGACGCCGCCCGCGTGGCGGCCGCTGGCCTTTGCCGGGGCCACCGTGTTCGGCATCGTCACCAGCGGGCTTCGCATGGCCTTTGGCGGCCATTTCTTCACCGATGTGGCGATCGCGGGCCTGGTGTCGTTCTTCACGGTCTGGCTGTTCTACGCGCTGATCTACCGCTGGGCAGCGACCCGGCTGACTGACGCCCAGGTCGATGCCGCGCTGACGCGCCTTGCGATGCCCGGCTACCGGTGGATGCAGCGCTGGCGCCGGGGCGGCAAGGCGGCGTCCAGCCAGACCGAGGCCTGATTTGGGCCTGATTAAAGGCGTGCTCAGCGTTCGGA
This sequence comes from Bradyrhizobium sp. USDA 4503, assembly GCF_054055815.1. Lineage (NCBI taxonomy): Bacteria > Pseudomonadati > Pseudomonadota > Alphaproteobacteria > Hyphomicrobiales > Nitrobacteraceae > Bradyrhizobium > Bradyrhizobium sp. USDA 4503. Next base: position 5,638,642 of record NZ_JBSRXS010000001.1, on the reverse strand, counting down.
AATTTGATATCGCCACCCCGGAAACATCATTGATTTCGACCGATTGGACCGTCCCATGAGTACGATTCTGAAAAGCCTGCCCACTGGCGAAAAAGTCGGCATCGCGTTCTCGGGCGGGCTCGACACCTCGGCGGCGCTGCTCTGGATGAAGCTGAAAGGCGCCAAGGTCTTCGCCTATACCGCCAATCTCGGCCAGCCCGACGAGGCCGACTACGACGCGATCCCGCGCAAGGCGGTGGATTTCGGCGCCGAGAAGGCCCGCCTCGTCGATTGCCGCACCCAGCTGGTCCATGAGGGCATCGCCGCGATCCAGTCCGGCGCGTTCCACATCTCGACCGGCGGCATCACCTATTTCAACACCACGCCGCTCGGCCGCGCGGTGACCGGCACGATGCTGGTCGCGGCGATGCAGGAGGACGGCGTCAACATCTGGGGCGACGGCTCGACCTTCAAGGGCAACGACATCGAGCGCTTCTATCGCTACGGCCTGCTGACCAACCCGAGCCTGCGCATCTACAAGCCCTGGCTCGACCAGCAGTTCATCGACGAGCTCGGCGGCCGCGCCGAGATGTCGGCGTTCATGACCGCGCAAGGCTTCGCCTACAAGATGAGCGCGGAGAAGGCCTATTCGACCGACAGCAATCTGCTCGGCGCGACGCATGAGGCCAAGGATCTCGAGAGCCTTGCGAGCGGCATCACCATCGTCAACCCGATCATGGGCGTGCCGTTCTGGCGCGCCGATTGCGACGTCAAGGCCGAGAAGGTCGTGGTGCGCTTCGAGGAGGGGCAGCCGGTCGCGCTGAACGGCAAGACGTTTGCAGATCCGGTCGCGCTGTTCCTCGAGGCCAATGCGATCGGCGGCCGCCACGGCCTCGGCATGAGTGACCAGATCGAGAACCGCATCATCGAAGCGAAGAGCCGCGGCATCTATGAGGCGCCCGGCATGGCACTCTTGCACATCGCCTATGAGCGCCTCGTCACCGGCATCCACAACGAGGATACGATCGAGCAGTACCGCATCAGCGGCATGCGGCTCGGCCGCTTGCTCTATCAGGGCCGCTGGTTCGATTCGCAGGCCTTGATGCTGCGCGAGACCGCGCAGCGCTGGGTGGCGCGTGCCGTCACCGGCGAGGTGACGCTCGAGCTGCGCCGCGGCAACGACTACTCGATATCAAACACCGAGAGCCCGAACCTCACCTACGCGCCGGAGCGGCTCAGCATGGAGAAGGTCGAGGACGCCGCCTTCACGCCGGCCGACCGCATCGGCCAGCTGACGATGCGCAACCTCGACATTGCTGACACCCGCGCCAAGCTCGGCCTGTACAACAAGACTGGCCTCATCTCGAGCGGCGAAGGCTCGCAGATCTTCCAGCTCGAGAACGACAAGGACTGAGGCGGCACCCTCTCGCCTTGTCGTCCCGGGCAAGCGAAGCGCGACCCGGGACCCATAACCACCGGCCATGGTTATGAAGCACGCTGGTGCTCCAGCGCGCTTTTACGACTCCTCCCTGTGGTTATGGGTCCCGGCCTTCGCCGGGACGACGTGGGGAGAGAGGCCTGCCTACTTCACCCTGAGCGCATCGAGCAGCGAGCGGAACGCGCGCGCGTAATCGGTGCCGGTCTTGCCGATATCCGGCCCCGCGGAGACCGCAACCGCGGCTTCCGTCACCGCGCCGAGCAGCAGCCGCGCCAGCGGCTCGATCGGCTGCTTGGCGATCACGCCGGCATCCATCGCGGCGGCCAGCGCGCGCGGAAACTTGCCGCCGAAATGCTTGGCGTCGATCTCGCGCCAGCGTTCCCAGCCGAGCACGGCGGGGCCGTCGCGCAAGATGATCTGGCCGGTCGGGCCTTTCGAGCACGCCGCGAAATAGCCCTGCGTGCCCGCCGCCATCGCCGCCAGCGGATCGTTCTCGGCGCGCGAGATGCGGTCGAGATCGGCAACAAGGTCGATCGACACCTGCTCGAACACCGCCTCGAACACCGCCTCCTTGGTCGCGAAGTGATGATAGACCGCGCCCTTGGCAACACGCGCGCCGGCGGCGATGTCGTCCATCGTCGCAGCGGCGAAGCCGCGCTCGCCAAAAATGCGCCGCGCCGCCTTGACGATGGCGGCTCTGGTTTTCTCGCGCCGTTCGGCCTGGGTTGCCATGGCGCATCTCTAGCCCAGTTCCAGACGCAAGCCAATTGACTTACCGACTACTAGTCGATAAATACCGACTGTAAGTCGGTAAATGGAGAATGCCCGATGCCCTCGCTTAGGACGTTGCAAGCCTTCGCTGACACGGTCGAGTCCAACGACCATGTCGGCGCGATCAGGAACTTCTATTCAGTCGATGCCCGCACCCAGGAGAACGACGGCGAGTGGCGGGTCGGCCGCGAGGCGCTGGCGGCGCGCGAGGCGGCGGTGCTGGCCGCGGTCGCCGGCGTCAAGACCACGCGGCTCGGGCCGCTCCTGCTTGACGGCGATCATTCGGCGATCTGCTGGCGCTTCGAATTCACCGGCAAGGACGGCAAGGTCCGCAGCATGGAGGAGGTCGCCTGGCAGACCTGGCGCGGCGAGGAGCTGGTCGAGGAGCGCTTCTTCTACGATCCGCAGCAGATGGCGCGCTGAAATCACGCCGGCCTTGCGGCAATACGCCCCGGCGCGCCTCATTGCGCCGTCATCCGCCGCAACTAGCCTCCGCTCCGATGCGCATGATGCGCGAGAGCGGAGCATCGATCATGATCAAGCAAGTTGCCGGGATGGCCGTCACGCTGGCGTTGTCGGCAGCGCCGGCGTTCGCCCAGACGATCTATCCGATCGATCGCGCCGATATCCTCGTCGGCGCCAAATTCGACTTCAAGGTCGAGCTTCCGGGGGTGGTCGATCAAGCAAAGCTCAAGGTCACGCTGAACGGCGCGGACTATGCCGCGGTGTTCGGCCAGGGCGGCACATTCACCGTGCACGAGGCCGGCCGGGAGCAGTCAGCGCTGGTGCTGCGCGATGTCTCGCTCGTCAAGCCCGGGCAGGTCGCCGTCGAAGTCAGTGACGGCACGCAGAGCCGGAAGATGACCTGGACCGTCTACGACACCGGGGCACGCAAGGCCAGGAACGTGATCCTGTTCATCGGCGACGGGATGTCGCCGTCGCATCGCGTCGCCGCGCGAATCCTCTCCAAGGGAATCGCGGAGGGCAAGAGCCGCGGCAAGCTCGCGATCGACGACATGCCGCATATGGCGCTGGTCGCGACCGCCGGCTCGGACTCGATCATCACCGATTCGGCGAATGCCGCGAGCGCCTACGCCACCGGCCACAAGGCCGCGGTCAATGCGCTCGGCGTCTACGCCGATCGCACGCCCGATCCGCTCGACGATCCCAGGGTCGAGACCATCGCGAGCCTCGCCAAGCGCCGGGCGGGCCTCGAGGTCGGCATCGTCACCAACACCGAGGTCGAGGACGCGACGCCGGCGGCGATGGTTGCGCATACCCGCCGCCGCGCCGCCTATGACGCGATCGTCGCGCAATATTTTGACGCGAAGCCCGACGTGCTGATGGGCGGCGGCTCCGCGAACTTCCTGCCGCAATCCGCGTCCGGATCGAAACGCAAGGACGATGTCGACTATCTCGCGCGCTTCCGCGACGCCGGCTATCCGGTCGCGACGACCGCAGGCGAACTCGCCACGCTCGCGGCCAAACCGGACACCCGCCAACTGCTCGGCCTGTTCGCCGCCGGCAACATGGACGGCGCGCTTGACCGCAAATTCCTCAAGGGAGGCGGCGTCAGGAAATTCCCCGAACAGCCGGACCTGACCGAGCAGGTCCAGGCCGCGCAGGTCCAGGCCGCGCTCACGGTGCTGTCGAAGCACGAGGCCGGCTTCTTCCTAATGATCGAGTCCGGCCTGATCGACAAATACGCCCATCTGCTCGACATGGAGCGCGCGGTCTACGACACCATCATGCTCGACAACGCGGTGCGGCTCGCAAAGGACTGGGCGAAAGCGCGCAACGACGACACGCTGATCCTGGTCGTGGCCGACCACAACCATCCGAACAGCCTGGTCGGCACCATCAATGACGACATGGCGGCGACACCCAACGTGCCGCTGCGCGAGCGCGTCGGTGTCTACGAGAAAGCCGGGTTCCCGAATTATCCGGCGCCGGACGCCGAAGGTTATCCGTCACGCGTCGATGTCAGCCGGCGGCTTGCAATCTTCTCCGCCAGCCTGCCGGATCACTACGAGACGTTCCGCCCGAAACTCGACGATCCGAACGAGCCGACCGTGAAGGCCGACCAGCCCGACACGTTCAAGGCCAATGACAAGTACAAGGATGTCCCCGGCGTCGTGCTGCGCTTCGGCAATCTGCCGGCGATGATCGGCGCCAGCGTGCATTCCGGCGAGGACGTCATTCTCACCGCGACGGGCCCGGGCAGCGAGCGCGTCCACGGCTCGATGGACAACACCGAAGTGTTCCGCGTGATGGTCGAGGCGCTGGGACTGGGTGCGGGCAAGTAACGCATGATGAGATTGAGACGAGGCATGCCCGCTGTACCCCTCCCGCTTGCGGGGGTCGAGATGAACAAAGTTTGCTGTTGGAGGGTTGGCGTGACCGGCGAGGCTTCTCCGACCTCCCCTTGAAAAGCGGAGGTCGCTTTGCTCGCGAGAGCAGAGCGGGTGGGGATCTGCTCTCTCCGTAGACACCGTCACCTGCGGCTGACCCCCATCCCGACCTTCCCCCTTTCAGGGGAAGGAGAACAAACAAAAATGGCCGGGATCGCTCCCGGCCATTCCGTCATGTCGCGGCGGCTCAGCGCGGCGGCGCGGCCGAGGCGGTGCCGCCGTTGAGCAGCGGGGTGATGCGGCGGACGGTGACGCGCCGGTTGATGCGGCTCGGTCCGTCGGTCTGCTCCTTCGGATATTGAGAGCCATAGCCCTGCGAGGTCAGGTTCTCAGCCGGCACACCGAACTGCTGCGTCAAGAGCTCGGCGGCGGATTGCGCACGGCGGTCCGACAGCGACAGATTGTCGGTGTCGTTGCCGGTCGCATCCGTGTGGCCCTCGATCAGGAACACCTCGCGCGGGTTGCGCTGGATGGCCCGGTTGAGGCCGTCGGCGATCACCTGCAGCCTCGCCGCCTGGTCCGGTGGGATGGTCCACGATCCGGAGTCGAAGTTGATCGTGTTGACGTCGATGCTCGGCATCTGCATGCGGATATTAGGGCTGTAGCGGATCTCGTCCAGCGAGTAGCGCCGTTCGATCCGCTGCACCGGCGGTGCCTCCATGGTCTCGTAGATCACGTCGGGCGACGCGTCCTGAGCATCGACGATGTAGCGATCGTAGGGAATGTTGACCACCGGCGGCGGGGCGTCGACATAGAAGCCGCCGACCGCCCGCGGATCGCGATAGCTGTTGTCGATGATGACGACCTCGCGGCCGCCAGTATCCCTCCGGATTCGGCGCAACATCTGGCCGTCGGAGCCGACCACCGTGATGATCTCGCTGCCGTCGGGACGAACCACCACGGTGCGGGTTTCGCCGCCGATCGTCTCGGTGCGGATATCGCGCGCGCCATAGCGGAAACGATAGACGTCGTCGCCGCGGACATAGGCCTGGCCGCCCGGATCGCGGATGATGACGCGGTCCGGCTCGGTGTAGATGGTGCGGCCGCCCTCGACGACCTCCTGCCGCTGGCTGTGCAGGTCGGCGATGCTGCCGCCGATGATGGCGCCGGCGACCACGCCGGCACCGACGGCGGCGCCGATCGCGAGCGGCTTGATGTTGTCATGGCGCGGTGGCGGCGGCAGCGGCGCTGCGACGGCAGGCGCGGCGCGGAAGGCGGGCGCAACCGTCGGCGGCGCATATTGCGCGCGGCCGGGCGGCGGCGTTGCGGCGGCCGAGCCGGGGACGACCGATGGCGCGGGCGCGCCCATCGCGGCGCCCTGGGCTGGCGATACGCCGGGCGCGACGCCCGGACGTGCTGCCGGCTGACCCGGAGCCGGGGTCGCGCCGGGCGCGCCCATTGCCGCGCCCGGGGTCGCCGGCGTTCCGGGCGGTGTCGCCGGACGTCCCTGCTGACCTGGCGCCGGTGGCGTCGGCGTCGCGCCGGGTGCCGGAGGCGTTGTTGCGGCAGGCGGGGTGCCTGGACGCGCGGGCTGTGCGCCGGCTGCCGGAGGTGTCGGCGTCGGTGTCGCACCGGGAGCTGTCGCGGCGGGCGGCGTGCCCGGTCGTGCCCCTGCTGCCGGAGGCGTTGTCGTTGCCGAAGGCGCCTGCGTTGACGTCGCCGCGGGCGGCGTGCCCGGCGGTTGCTTGGCGCCGCCAGGACGTTCACCGCGTTCGCCACCCGGACGATCGCCGGGACGGCGTTCGGCCGGCGCCGTTGTCGGAGCTCCCGGCGTTGCGGGCGTCGGTGTCGGCGTTGCCGCCGTGGGCGGGGTGCCGGGACGTGCTGCGGGCGCGGCATTCGGCGTGGCGCCGGGCGCCGGCGTCGGCGGTGTGTGCGCGGGTCCTGCGCCGGGCGGCGGCGTGCCGGGTCGCTGCGGTGCTGCGGCCGGCGGCGGTGGCGTCGGATGTGCGGGGGCGGCCGCCGGCGGTGGCGGGGTCGGCTTCGCAGGCGCTGCTGCGGGCGGCTCCGGCCGTGCCGGTGACGGCGATGGCTTCGCGGGTGCGGCCGCGGGCGGCGGCGGTGTGGGATGTGCGGGAGCAGCCGACGGCGGAGGCGTCGTCGGGCGCGCGGCAGGCGGCTCGGGCCGTGCGGGAGCCGGCGGCGGTGCCGGATGCGGTGCGGCTGCCGGAGGCGGCGTCGGCTTTGCCGGTGCAGCTGCGGGCGGCTCGGGCCGGGCAGGGGCTGGAGGCGGGGTCGGCTTCGCGGGTGCTGCGGCCGGCGGAGCGGGATGCGCGGGTGCCGCGGCGGGAGGTGGCGCCTGCGGATGCGGTGCTGCGGCCGGCGGTGCGGGACGTGCGGGAGCACCCGGCGCACCCGGCGCGCCCGGCGCCGGCCGCGCCTTCGGCTTTCCGTCAGGTCCGGTTTCTTCCTTCTGCGCCTGTGCGACGACCAGCGGCGAAGTTTGGGCGTGCGACGCTGAGGTGGCGAATTGCATCACCGTCAGCGCAGTCGTGGCAAGCAGCACGAGACGAAGCTTTGTCATTGTCTAGGAGTCCCCGGCGGAAAGTCTGGGCAGGAAAGCAAAGTGAGAACCGAACAATTCGGCAGGACGATGAACCGCCAGCCGTTAGGCCGGATTGTGGCGAGCCACGAATCATCGGCGAAGTTTATTTCGACATTATAACGGGTTGCGTGTGTGGTTGTTCACCGCGCGTTCAGAAGAAACGCGCCTACACATTTGCAATCGACGTGGAACTTGGGCGCAAGGGCGACTCACCGGCGGCGAGTCGATCTGTCGCAGGCGGCGGGCCGGACGGTCCAGGCGGTCCGCGCACCGGTGATTCGTCAGGTGTCTTGCCGGGCAACTCGTCCGGTCGCGGCGGCTCGCCGGGTTCGCGCACCGGCTCCGGAATCTCGGGGCGCGGACTGCCGGGCGGAATTCCCGGCGGCGGTTCGCTCGGTGTGCCCGGCGTCGTCGGCGGAATCTCGGGAGGCTCGATCGGCATCATATCGAGGCCCCGCGGCTGCCGCCGCCAGATCGCGTCGCGCGCATTGATCGCTCCATCGAAGTTCGAAGCGACAACGGATCGCGCGCCGCGGCGTTCCGATGTTTCACCCGGGCGTGTGGCAGACCGCCTCGATATTGTGGCCGTCGGGATCGAGCACGAATGCGCCGTAATAGTTCGGGTGGTAATGCGCACGGATGCCGGGCGCGCCGTTGTCACGGCCGCCGGCCGCCATCGCGGCCTTGTAGAAGGCGTCGACGGTAGCGCGGTCCCTGGCCGTGATGGCGATATGCACCGGCTTGTTCATTGCGCCTTCGCCGCCGATCCAGAAGTCCGGCTTGCCGTCGGCGCCGAAGCCCGCGGCGGGCGCGTGCCCGGTCACCTCCGCGGGCACTTCCATGATCAGGCCGTAGCCGAGCGGCGCCAGCGCCGTCTGGTAGAAAGCCTTCGCGCGTTGATAGTCGGAGACGGAAAAGCCGATATGGTCGATCATCGCGAGCCTCCCTTGTTGTGTGACGCTACAGACTCGTTGCACCTCCTCCGCAAGCGGGAGAGGGAGCAGATCTCAGCCGCGGCCAGGTCTCAACTCCGCACCAGCAGCGTGTTGCTCCGCGTCCGGCCGTGCTCGACGTAACCGCGCGCATGCATGTCCGCAATGCAGTCGTCGGTCCATTCGTCCTTCGACAGATGCTCGATCACCACCGCGCGCGGCCACAGTGCCTGGGGCGCGTCGCGGAAGAAGCCGATCAGCACGCGGTCCTCGAAACCCTCGACGTCGATCTTGAGCGCATCGACCTTGCTCGCGCCGGCCTCGTCGAGGATGCGTTGCAGCCGCAGCGAGGGCACCTTGAACGCCTTGCCCGTCGGCGTGCCGATGACGATGTGGCTGGCGCCGAGATTGTCGCCGTCGGTCTCGATCATCAGTTCGCCATCGGTCGGGCCGGCGGCCGCCGCAACCAGGCGCACCTGCGGAAAGCCGGAGGCCTGGGTGTTGAATTTGAGCCGCGCATGCGTCACCGGATGCGGCTCGATCGCGATCACCTTGCCGCCGGGCCCGACATCGCGCGCCAGCGCCAGCGCATAGGTGCCGACATTGGCGCCGAGATCGACGAAGGTGCCATCCGCGCCGACATGCGCCCGCAGGAAGGCGAGTTCTTCAAGGTTGTAATCGGGATTGAACAGCGCGCCGCGCTCGGTCGCGCTTTGCTGATGATAAAAGCGGAACGATGCGCCCTGATAGGTCACGTCCAGCGGTCCGGCGCCGAACAGATTGACCAGTTTCGACAGCCAGGGCCGGAATGCGCCGCGCTTCAATCCTGAGCCATGCGCCAGGCGGATGATGGCGGCCTGCGCCGCATTGGGCGCGAAGGCGCCGAACGGCGCCGGCGATATGTCGTTGCTCGGGATCACGCATGGCCTCGTCGAAAGCGCGGCATGCATAGCCGGTTTTGCCGGCAGCGCCAACGCCCGTTACGCCGCCTTGCCCGCTGCCTGCCGTTACCGCAGGAAGCGGCCGAGCAGCCTTCGCTTGCCCTTGCGCGGGATCAGGTCGACGTCGCTGACCAGTTTGGCGCCGCCCTTGCGGCGCTCCAGCACGATCTTGCGGCTATGGAACGCTTCGAGCTCGACGCGGTGGGCGACGCTGACGATAGTCGCCTTCGGCAGTTCCGTCGTCACCGTCTCCATCATCTTGTCCTGGCTCTTCTCGTCGAGCGCGGACGTCGCCTCGTCGAGCACGACGATGTCGGGGGCATGCAGCAGCAGTCGGGCAAAGGCGAGCCGCTGCTTCTCGCCGCCGGACAGGGTCTGGTCCCACGGCGCGTCCTCCTCGATCTTGTCCTTGAGATGGTCGAGGCCGACCTTGTGCAGGGCACGGCTGATCTCATCGACGCTCCAGTCCTCCGCCGCGCCGGGATAGGCCACCGCGCGCCGCAGCGTGCCCGAGGGCACGTAGGGCTTTTGCGGCAGCATGAACAATCGGCGGTCCGCGTGCAGGCCGACACTGCCGCCGCCCCACGGCCACAGCCCGGCGATGGCGCGCACCAGCGTGCTCTTGCCGGTGCCGGATTCGCCGGCGACCAATAGCCGCTCCCCCGGTTCGATCACCACTTCGGTCTCGCCGACCACGGCGGTGCCGTCGTCCAGTGTGACGGAGAGATCGTTGAGGCTCAGCATGGCCTCGCCCGCGGTCTCGCCGCGCTCGATGCGGCCGAAGCCGTCGCCGGTCTCGGCGCGTTCGAGCCCGTCAAGCGACGTCATCAGCGAGGCGATGCGCCGGGCGCAGGCGTTCCAGTCGGCGAGCCGCGGATAGTTGTCGACCAGCCAGCCGAACGCGGTCTGCACGATGGTGAAGGCCGAGGCCGCCTGCATCACCTGGCCGAGCGACATGCTGCCGTCGAGGAATTTTGGCGCGCACAGCAGCAAGGGTACCACCGGCGCAATGAGGTTAGATCCCTGCGACACCAGCGTCGTGCGCATGTGCTGCCCAGCGAGCCGCGCCCATTGCCGCAACACATTCGAGAACGTCTTGTCGATGCCGTCGCGCTCCTCGGTTTCGCCGCCGAGCAGCGCGATGCTTTCGCCATTCTCCCGCACGCGGGTCAGTATGTAGCGGAATTCCGCTTCCGCCTGGTTCTTGTCCTCGGAGATCTGCGCGAAGCTGCGGCCGATCGCCGTGATCGAGCCCGACGCGATCGCCGCATAGATGATCGCGGCAATGACCAGGAAGCCCGGGATGCTGATCGACGAGCCGCCGAGCGTCACCGTCAGCGCGCCGCCGATGGTCCAGAGCACGACGATGAAAGTGACGGCCGAGAGCAGCGCCGACGTCACGCCGGCGACGAAGTCGACCGGAGAATCGGTCGCGATCCGCAGATCCTCCGCGATCCGGTACTCCGGATTCTTGTGATCGCCGTCGACGAGGTTGAGCTGGTAGTAGCGGCCGTTCGTCAGCCAGCGCGAGACGACGGCGTTGGTCAGCCAGGCGCGCCAGCGCCGCTGGATGCCCATGCGGCCGAACACCTGCGCGACCCCCAGCAGCACGCTGCCGATCGCCAGCGGAAAGAAGATGGCCGTCAGGTGGAAGACACTGGCCGCGTCGCGCTTTTCGATCGCATCGAAGATCGAGCGATTCCAGACATTGATGCCGTACTGAACGGCGACATTGGCGACGATCAGCAGCAGCAGGCCGATCGTGAACAGCCACGCCAGCCGGTCGCCGCTCCGGCCCCAATAGCCGCGCGCGCTGATCCAGAACCGCGTCAGCAAATAGTCCTTGCGCGCCTGTTCGGCCTCTTCGGCCGACAATTCGGGATCGGGTTCGACGATTTCCGGCGGCGGCGGTTCGACATCCTCGCCGCCTTCGGCAATCACCTCGACGAATTCCGACTTCTCATCCCCTTCGCTAGGCGCGGGATCCTTGCGCTCTTGACCGGCCGCCTTTGCGCTCGCTTTCCGGGACGATGCAGTCCTGGCCGACGACGGCCCGTCCGACGATTTGGATTTTGCCTCAGCTTTGCCCATGGCACGATAACGCCAGGCAAATTACCCGGTTCCGCACTGGGACCGGCGGTCAGTCGCGCGGATTGCAACGACTTCAGGGGCTGAGGCCCGCGCATGCGGGCGATCCAGTACGCCGCGACCTCTTGATTCAAGCACAGCCGTCTCTGGGACACTGGATCACCCGCGGGTGATGACACCGATATTCGATATCTTGAAACGAGACCTATCCTCATCGTCGTCCTGGCTTTCGCCAGGACGACAACGTGCTTGAGATGTGCCGCGCAACTACCTCACTCCGCCGGCGCCTGATCGCGCTTCAGCCGGCGCGAGCGCGTTGCTTTGTGCAGCACGCGCGCGAGCTGCTCGGCCGAATAGGGCTTCTGCAGCAGCTCGAAGCCGCCGCTGCCCTGCTGCGACAGCACCTGGCTGTAGCCGGAGGCGAGCACGATCGGCAGATCGAGGCGCTGCCGGCGGATCTCTTCCGCAAGCTCGATGCCGCTCATGCCGGGCATCACGACGTCGGTGAACACCAGGTCGAACCGGTCGGCGTCGACGGCGAGCTCCTCCAGCGCGTGGGTGGCGTTGTCCACCAGCACGCAGGTGCAGCCGAGCTGGGTCAGCGTGTCGGCGGCAAACTTTCCGACCTCGGCATTGTCCTCGACGATCAGGACCGATGCGTTGGTCCGATCGACCGAGGGCGCGTCCTCGGTGCGCTGCGCTTGCGCGCCATGCCCGCCGACGACGCGCGGCAGATACAGCGTGAATGTCGCACCCTTGCCGACTTCGCTGGTGACGGTCACCTCGCCGCCGGACTGCTTGGCGAAGCCGAACACCTGCGACAGGCCAAGGCCGGTGCCGTGACCGACCTCCTTGGTGGTGTAAAACGGCTCGAAGATGCGGCCGAACAGCTCCTGTGGAATTCCGACGCCGGTGTCGGTCACCGACACCGCGACGTGGCCGGGCGAGATCGGCGGCGTGCTGGTCGCGGACGGCAGTCTGTCCACGGCGCGGACCGCGATCGTGAGCCGGCCGACGCCGTCCATGGCGTCGCGCGCGTTCACCGCCATGTTGATGATGGCGGTCTCGAACTGGCCGGCATCGGCGTTGACGAGACAGGTCTCGTCCGGCACCTGCGCTGTGATCTCGATGCGCGCGCCGATCAGGGTTGCGATCATCTCGCTCAGGGTGCGGACATTCTGGCAGGCGTCGAACACCTCGGGCTTGAGGGTTTGCCGCCGCGCGAATGCAAGCAGCTGGTTGGTCAGCTTGGCGGCACGGTTCACGGTGTTGGAGATCGCATCGATGTAGCGCTGCCGCCGCGGCTCCGGCAGGTCCGGCCGCCGCAACATGTCGACCGACGCGCGGATCACGGTGAGCAGGTTGTTGAAGTCGTGCGCGACGCCGCCGGTGAGCTGCCCGAGTGCCTCGAGCCGCTGGCCGTGCCGCAATGCCTCCTCGGCCTCGATGCGCCGGTTGGCCTCCTCCTGCAGGCGCTGGGTTCGTCGGAAGGCGAGTGCGAGCAGGCCGAACAGCAGGGCGGTGGCCGGGATCCCGAAGATCAGGTGCTGGGCCATGGTCGACATCCAGCGCGACTGGATCGCCGAGGTTTCAAGGCCGGCACTGACATAGACCGGGTATTCCGCCAGCCGCTGATAGCGCATGCGCCGCTCGATGCCGTCGGCTGGGGATTGGATCGTCATCGTCCCGGCCTCGGGACTGGCGACGATCTGCCGCCCGAGCGGGCCGCTCGGCTGGAACCGGACATCGTGGCCAACGGCAGGGAAATGCGCCAGCACGGCGCCGTCGGTCCGGATCAGCGCCAGGAAGCTGCCCGGCTCGCGGCCGATCCTGGCGTAGAAATTCTCGAAATATTCCGGAAGCACGGAGGCCTGGATCACGCCGGCAAAGCTGCCGTCGTCGCCGTTGCGGCGCCGGCCGACGCTGAAGAACCGCGAGCCCTGATAGGGCGGCCGCGGCGTCAGCACCTCGCCGATATAGGTGCCGATGTCGCCCTGGGCATGGATCCGGAAGTAATCCCGGTCCGAGAAGTCGACGTCGGGGGCCGGCTGCACCAGGCTGTTGACGAGGGCACGGCCGTTGGCATCGAACACCCAGACCGATTTCACCTGGGGAAGCGCCATGGCGACCTGCCGCAGCCGCTCGTGCAGGCTCTTCTCGCGCGCGCCGATATCGGCATCGCCCATGCCGCGGACGACCTCGGTGACCTCGGCTAGGCCCCGATCGATGGTCTCGAACACCTTCAGCGCATGCTCATGGGCGACATCGAGCGTGCGCTGGATCTCCCGGTCGGCGGCCTCGCTGATCGAGATCCAGGACATTGCGGAGGCAAAAACGAACAGCGCCAGCGGAAGGGCCAGCGCGGCGGCCATCATCCATTGCAGCAGTCTCAGCGAATTGCGTTGTGCGGTCTGCACGGGCGCTCCGGCTCCGCGCGGACCATAACGCAAACCGTTGCGCGGGAGGAAGCGAAACGGCGCCGCCGGGCGCGGCGCGGACGCCCGTTCGCCATTCCGCGACCCGTCAAGGTTACCGGAGGCCAACCCGGATCGATCAATTCGCAGCCGGCTCGCGTCCGGGGCAGCACGGGGCGGCTGCGGCGCGGCGGCATCACGACCTCGTTAGCGCCTCGCCGGCAGTCAAGCGGAAAATCGGCCTGGATGGCGCTTCCGGGCGCTGTTTTTAGGAGTTCTAAAACCTCTCACGGGCAAACGCTTGACCCTGTGACTACCTGCTGAAAAACAGGCCGCATGACAGGCGATCCAAACAGCTCCCGGGATGATTTGCAGGACGTCCGGCTCGGACATGCGGATCGCGGTTTTGTCGGAAAGATCATCAGGCTCGATGCGCTCGTGACGGGCTCATCGCTGTCTCCGCAGGAGCTGGAGCAGCGCCTGGTCGAGATGGGATTTGTCGAGGGCGCGCGCGTGGAAATCCTGCATGAAGGCACGATCCGAAAGGACCCGATCGCGGTGCGCGTCGACAACATCACGATCGCGCTGCGCCGGAGCGAAGCCATGGCTGTGATCGTCGAATGACCGCTGCATCCCTGCGCCTGGCGCTGGTCGGCGCGCCGAACACCGGCAAGACGTCGCTGTTCAACAGCCTGACCGGCAGCCGTCAGAAGGTCGCCAACTATCCGGGCGTCACGGTCGAGCGCAAGTCCGGCGGCTTCGTCACGCCCGAGGGCCGCAGCGTGACCGTGCTCGACCTGCCCGGCACCTATTCGTTGCGCGGCCGCAGCCCGGACGAGGAGATCACCCGCGACATCGTGCTGGGCCGCTTCGACGGCGAGGCGGTGCCCGACCTCGTGCTCTGCGTCGCGGACGCCACCAATCTGCGGCTGACCCTGCGGCTGGTGCTCGAGCTGAAGCGCGTCGGCCGGCCGATGATGCTCGTGCTCAACATGATCGATATCGCCAAGCGCCGCGGCGTCACGATCGACATCGACCGGATGTCGCAGGAGCTGGGACTGCCGATCGTGACCTCGGTCGCGGTCCGCAAGGGCGGCATCGACGAGCTCCTGAAGCGGACCGACGAATTCCTCTCCAAGTCGCATGAGGCGGCGGCCAGCGAATGGACGACGCCGACGATTGCCGACCTCAAGGCGGCGCAGCGCGAGGCGGACCGCATCATCGCGGCGGCGGTGACGCTGCCGACCAAGCCCGACACGCTGACCAACCGGATCGATTCGGTCGTGCTGCATCCGGTCTGGGGTCTCGTGATCCTGGCCGTGATCCTGTTCGTGATGTTCCAGGCGGTGTTCACCTGGGCGCAGCCCGCGATGGAGTTCCTGTCGGACAGCTTCGCCGCGCTCGGGCAGCTGATCCACAATTTGCTGCCCGAAAGCTGGAGCCTGTTGCAGAGCTTCCTGCAGAACGGCGTGATCTCCGGCGTCGGCAGCGTGATCGTGTTCCTGCCGCAGATCATCATCATCTTCCTGTTCATCCTGCTGTTGGAAGATTTCGGCTACATGGCGCGCGCCGCGTTCCTGATGGACCGCATCATGGGCGGCGCCGGGCTGCATGGCCGCGCCTTCATTCCGCTGTTGTCGAGCTTTGCCTGCGCCATTCCCGGCATCATGGCGACGCGCGTCATCGACAATCGCCGCGACCGCCTGACCACGATCCTGATCGCGCCGCTGATGACGTGCTCGGCGCGCATTCCGGTCTACACGCTGATTATCTCCGCTTTCGTTCCAGCGACCACGCTGTGGGGTTTCGTCAATCTGCAGGGACTCGTGATGTTCGGCCTCTACGCCGCCGGCATCACCAGCGCGCTGACGGTGTCGGCGATCGCGAAATTCTTCTTGTGGCGCGATCACGCGCCGGCACCGTTCATGCTGGAATTGCCCGACTACAAGATGCCGCGGCCGAAGAGCATCGCGATCGGCGTGTTCACCCGCGCCAAGATGTTCCTGTACCGGGCCGGCACCACGATCCTCTCGATGATGGTGCTGATCTGGTTCCTGGCCTCGTTCCCGCAGGCGCCGGCCGGCGCCGAGGGGCCGGCGATCAACTACAGCTTTGCCGCGATGATCGGCCATGCGCTCGAGCCGCTGCTGCGGCCGATCGGCTTCAACTGGCAGATCGCGGTGGCGCTGATCCCCGGCATGGCGGCGCGCGAGGTCGCGGTCGCGGCGCTCGGCACGGTCTATTCGATCGAGGGCGGCAAGGAGGCGGCGGACCAGATCGGCCAGGTGCTGGCGCAGAAATGGACGCTGGCGACCGCGCTCTCGCTGCTGGTCTGGTACATCTTCGCCCCGCAATGCGCCTCGACGCTCGCGGTGATCCGCCGCGAGACCGGCGGCGCGAAGTGGATGGTGGTGACGTTCGTCTACATGCTCGCGCTGGCCTATGTCGCGAGCTTCCTGACTTTCAACCTCGCGCAGGCGCTCGGCCTGCATTGATCGGCAACACAGTTTCATCATCTCGACTCGAAACTGCGATAGGTGCATGCAACCAAGCGAAGCAGTAGAGTTGGTCGAGGGCGCATGAAGCGGGCGCCTCCGCGTGTTCCCTGCGAGACCATGCAATGTCGACGTACGGCCTGGAGCGGCTATTTTCGCCTCGAAGCATCGCAATCGTCGGCGGCAGCCCGCGTCCGTCGTCGCTCGGCGCGGCGGTGCTCAGGAACATCAGAGCGAGCGGCTTCACCGGCCGCGTCGGCGTCGTCAATCGGAACTATGCCGACGTCGATGGTGCGCCGACCGTTCCCGACCTGAAATCGCTGCCATTCGTTCCGGACCTCCTCGTCATCAGCGCACCGGCGGCTGCGGTTCCGGAGATCGTCGCGGAGGCGGCTTCGGCCGGCGTTGTCGGCGCGGCGATCCTGTCGGCCGGTCTCGGCCATGGCCCGGGCTCGCTCGCGGAGACCGCGGGGCAGACGGCGCGACGGCATGGCATGCGCCTGATCGGGCCGAATTGCCTCGGCGTCATGGTGCCGCGCGCCAAGCTCAATGCGAGCTTCGCCTCGCATCAGCCGTCCGACGGGCACGTTGCTCTGATCTCGCAGTCCGGCGCGGTCGCGTCGGCGATGATCGAATGGGCGGCGGAGCGGCGGCTCGGCTTCTCCGGCATCGCGTCGATCGGCGACCAGCTCGATGTCGACGTCGCCGACCTCCTGGATTATTTCGCGCTCGACGACCACACCAGCGCGATCCTGATCTATCTCGAAGCCGTCAAGGACGCGCGCAAGTTCATGTCGGCGGCGCGCGCCGCGGCGCGGCTGAAGCCGGTCGTCATCGTCAAGTCGGGACGGATGGAGCAGGGCGCCAAGGCCGCCGCGACCCACACCGGCGCGCTGGCCGGCTCCGATGCGGTCTACGACGCCGCATTCCGTCGCGCCGGCATGCTGCGCGTCTACGACCTGCGTCAGCTGTTCGATTGCGCCGAACTGCTTGGCCGCGGCTTCGTTCCGCGCGGCAACCGACTGGCGATCCTGACCAATGGCGGCGGGCTCGGCATCCTCGCGACCGACCGGCTGGCCGAGCTCGGCGGCGTTCCTGCGACACTGACGGCGGAGACCATCGAACGGCTCGACAAGGTGCTGCCGCCGGGCTGGTCCTATGCCAATCCGGTCGACATCGCGGGCGATGCCGATGCCGATCGCTACGTGGTGGCGCTCAGCGCACTGCTCGATGATGCGAACAGCGATGCGGTGCTGGTCGCGAATGTGGAAACCGCGGTTGCGCCGGCCCAAGGAATTGCAGAGGCGGTGGCGCAATGCGTCCGCGACCGCAGGACGAAGCGGAGTGCGGTCGCCGCACTGGTGCTCGCGGCCTGGGTCGGCGCCGACGAGCGCACCGGCGCGATCTTCGAGGCGGCACGGATTCCGCACTTCCCGACCGAGGACGATGCGGTGCGCGCCTTCATGTATCTGGTGCGCTATCGCGAGGCCTCGACCGCGCTCGCCGCAACCCCGCCTGGCGGCGCATCGGTGTTCACGCCGGAGACGGCGGCGGCGCGCCATGTCGTCGTGAACGCGCTGTCGGAAGGGCGCGCCTGGCTCGATCCGGCCGAGATCGTCGCCCTGTTCGCGGCCTATCGTATTCCGATCGCGACGACGCTCGTCGCCAACAGTGCCGAGGACGCTGCCGAGAAGGCGGCGCCGTTCCTCGCCGAGGGACATGCGATCGTGGTCAGGGTGTTCTCGCGCGACATCCGGCACGCCTCCGACGTCGGCGGCGTGATCCTCGACCTGCGCACGAAAGACAGCGTCGTTGAAGCTGCCCGGACCGTCATGGCGCGGGCACGAAGTGCCCGGCCCGATGCCATCCTGCAAGGCGTGACGATCCAGCCGATGATCGTGCGGCGCGCGGCGCGCGAACTGATCCTCGGCATCGCCGAAGATCCGACCTTCGGTCCGGTGATCGTGTTCGGCCGTGGCGGCCCCGCGGTCGAGGTGATCAACGACAAGGCGCTGGCGCTGCCGCCGCTCGACATGAATCTCGCTCGCGAACTGATCGGGCGCACCCGCGTCTCGCGGCTGCTCGGCGGCTATGGCGATGTGCCGGCGGTCCCGGCGGACGTCGTGCCGCTCACCCTCGTCAAGCTGGCGCAGATGGCGGCCGACATTCCCGAGGTCGCCGAGCTCGACATCAATCCGATGCTGGCGGACGAGAGCGGCGTGCTCGCGCTCGATGCGCGGGTCGCGATCCGCAAGCCGGCGCGGCTGTTTGCCGGCCACACCCGGCTCGCCGTCAGGCCCTATCCGTCGCAATGGGAAGGTGAGCTTGCGCTGCGCGACGGCTCGCGTGTCACGGTGCGCCCGATGCGGCCGGAAGACGAGCCGATGGTGAGCGAGTTCTTCAAGCGCGTCACCGCCGAAGACCTCAGGCTGCGCTTCTTCCATGCGATGAAGGAATTCTCGCACGCCTTCATCGCGCGCCTGACCCAGCTCGACTATGCGCGGGCGATGGCGTTTGTGGCGCTCGATCCGAACACCGGCGAGATGATGGGTGCGGTCCGGCTGCATTCGGACTCGCTGTACGAGAATGCCGAATACGCGATCCTGCTGCAGTCCGATCTCAAGGGCAAAGGGCTCGGCTGGGCGCTGATGCAGCTCCTGATCCACTATGCGCGGTCGGAGGGATTGAAGCGTCTGTCCGGCCAGGTGCTGACCGAGAACACCACGATGATCGGGATGTGCCGCGATCTCGGCTTCACCGTGACGATGGATCCGGACGATCACAGCATCGTCGATGTCGTACTCGACCTCGATCGATCCGGCGTCGATGCGGTCGGCGCCGATATCCTGATCCGGCCCGCTGCGGCTGGCCGCTGATAACAGCGCCAGCCGCGGCTGCAACGGATCAGATTTGGCGTTCGACCAGCTTGAACTTGAGCTCGGCGATCGCTTCGGAGGGGTTGAGGCCCTTCGGACACGCCTTGGCGCAGTTCATGATGGTGTGGCAGCGATAGAGGCGGAACGGATCCTCGAGATTGTCGAGCCGCTCGCCGGTCGCTTCGTCGCGGGAATCGGTGACCCAGCGGTTTGCCTGCAGCAGCGCGGCGGGGCCGAGGAAGCGCTCGCTGTTCCACCAGTAGCTCGGGCATGAGGTCGAGCAGCAGGCGCACAGGATGCACTCGTAGAGGCCGTCGAGCTTCTCGCGGTCCTCGTGGCTCTGCCTCCACTCCTTCTGCGGCGTCGGCGTCGTGGTCTTCAACCACGGCTCGATCGAGGCATATTGGGCGTAGAAATTGGTCAGGTCCGGAACCAGGTCCTTCACCACCGGCTGGTGCGGCAGCGGATTGACCTTCACCGCGCCGCCGGCACCGACGTCGTGCATCGACTTGGTGCAGGCCAGCGTGTTCTGGCCGTCGATGTTCATCGCGCAGGAGCCGCAGACGCCTTCGCGGCAGGAGCGGCGGAAGGTCAGCGTCGGGTCGATGTGGTTCTTGATCCAGATCAGGCCGTCCAGCACCATCGGACCGCAATCATTGGTGTCGACATGATAGGTGTCGACGCTCGGATTCTTGCCGTCGTCCGGGTTCCAGCGATACACCCGAAATTCGCGCGTCTCGGTGGCGCCGGCCGGCTTCGGCCAGGTCTTGCCGCCGGAAATCTTCGAATTCTTCGGAAGTGCGAATTCAACCATGCTTGCTCGCCTTCGTTCTCAGTAGACCCGCGCCTTCGGCGGGATGTACTGCACGTCATTGGTCATCGTGTAGCTGTGCACCGGACGGTACTCGATCGCGGTCTTGCCGGCCGGATCGATCCAGGTCAGCGTGTGCTTCATCCAGTCCTTGTCGTTGCGGTCCGGGAAGTCCTCGCGCGCATGCGCGCCGCGGCTTTCGGTGCGGTTCGCCGCCGAATCCATCGTCACGACCGCCTGCACGATCAGATTGTCGAATTCCAGCGTCTCGACCAGGTCGGAATTCCACACCAGCGAGCGGTCCGACACCGAGATGTCGCCGACGCCGCCATAGACCTTGTGGATCAGGTTCTGGCCTTCCTGCAGCACGTCGCCGGTGCGGAACACCGCGCAATTGTTCTGCATCACATGCTGCATGCTGTCGCGCAGCTTCGCAGTCGGCGTGCCGCCGGAGGCATGGCGGAAATGATCGAGCCGGCCGAGCGCGAGGTCGGCGGAATCCTTCGGCAGCTCCGGCTGCTTGGCGTTCGCGGTCAGCTTGTCGGCAAGGCGCAGCGCCGCGGCGCGGCCGAACACCACGAGGTCGATCAGCGAGTTGGAGCCGAGGCGGTTGGCGCCGTGCACCGAGACGCAGGCCGCTTCGCCGATCGCCATCAGGCCCGGCACCACCGAATTGTCGTCGCCATTGCGCTTGGTCAGCACCTCGGCGTGATAATTCGTGGCGATGCCGCCCATGTTGTAGTGCACGGTCGGCACGATCGGGATCGGCTCGCGGGTGACGTCGACATTGGCGAAGATCTTTGCCGATTCGGAGATGCCCGGCAGCCGCTCATGCAGCACCTTCGGATCGAGGTGGTCGAGGTGCAGGAAGATGTGGTCCTTCTTCTTGCCGACGCCGCGGCCTTCGCGGATTTCGATCGTCATCGCGCGCGAGACGACGTCGCGCGAGGCGAGGTCCTTGGCCGACGGCGCATAGCGCTCCATGAAGCGCTCGCCCTCGGAGTTGACGAGATAGCCGCCTTCGCCGCGGGCGCCTTCGGTGACGAGGCAGCCCGAGCCGTAGATGCCGGTCGGATGGAACTGGACGAATTCCATGTCCTGCAGCGGCAGGCCGGCGCGCAGCACCATGCCGCCGCCGTCGCCGGTGCAGGTGTGCGCCGAGGTGCAGGAGGCATAGGCGCGGCCATAGCCGCCGGTCGCCAGGATCGTGGTCTGGGCGCGGAAGCGATGCAGCGTGCCGTCATCGAGCTTGAGCGCGATGACGCCGCGGCAGACGCCCTGATCGTCCATGATCAGGTCGATGGCGAAGAACTCGATGAAGAACTCGGCCGAGTGGCGCAGCGACTGGCCGTACATCGTGTGCAGCATGGCGTGGCCGGTGCGGTCGGCGGCGGCGCAGGTGCGCTGTGCCTGGCTCTTGCCGAAGTCGATGGTCATGCCGCCGAACGGGCGCTGATAGATCTTGCCGTCCTCGGTGCGCGAGAACGGAACGCCCCAGTGCTCGAGCTCGTAGACCGCGTCGGGCGCGTTGCGCACCATGTATTCGATCGCGTCCTGGTCGCCGAGCCAGTCCGACCCCTTCACGGTGTCGTACATGTGCCAGCGCCAGTCGTCCTGATGCATGTTGCCGAGCGAGGCCGAGATGCCGCCCTGCGCCGCCACCGTGTGCGAGCGGGTCGGGAACACCTTGGTGATGCATGCGGTGCGCAGCCCGGCTTCCGAACAGCCGACCACTGCGCGCAGGCCCGCGCCGCCGGCGCCGACCACGACGACGTCGTAGGTGTGGTCCTGGATCGGGTAGGCCTTGCCGTTCGTGGCCGGGCCACCGTTGGTGGCCTTGCCGTTTCCTTCACCGGCCATGGATCAAACTCCCGACGACAATTTGAGGATTGCGTAGATCGAGGCCAATGCGACCGCGACGCAGAAGAAGTTGTTCGCCATCACGCTGGCGATCTTCAGCTTCTCGTTATGGATGTAGTCCTCGATCACGACCTGCATGCCGATCTTCATGTGCCAGGTGCTGGCGACGATGAAGAGCAGCAGGATGATGGCGATTGGGATCGAGCCGAGGATCTGCGCCGCGCCGGCATGGTTGCGGCCGATCAGCGTGATCACCACGACGATCACGGGAACGATCAGCAGCGTCATCGCAACCGCGGTGAGGCGCTGGCGCCAGAAATCGCCCGTGCCGGTGTGCGCGGAGCCGAGGCCGCGGACGCGCTCCAGCGGCGTGCGCATCGAGGAGGGGCCGCTCATCGTCCACCTCCCACGGCGTAGGCAATGATCCAGACCAAAACGGTCAACGCGATGCCGGCGACCAGCGCGCCCCAAGTCAGGGCTTCGCGCTCATTGGCCTTGAAGCCGTAGCCGAGGTCCCAGACGAAATGCCGGATGCCGCTGCAGAGATGGTGCATCAGCGCCCATGTGTAGCCGAACACGATCAGCTTGCCGATCGCGCTGCCGGTGAAGGCCTGGACGTTGGCGTAAGCCGAGGGGCCGGAGGCGGCGGCGATCAGCCACCAGGCCAGCAGCAGCGTGCCGAAATAGAGGGCCAGACCCGTGGCGCGGTGGACGATGGACAGCGCCATCGTCAGCGTCCACCGGTAGGTCTGCAAATGGGGTGAAAGCGGTCGTTCGATCCTGGCGGTCATCGGCGGGCTTTATGTTGTGAGGGACCGCGGCCGGCCCATCGGGGAACGCGGTAGAGGAGTTCTATTTACGGAGTCGGATCACCCCGCGCAACGGCCAAATAGCCTTCGGTCGAACCGAAGTTCATTGTTAGAGTTGCCGAATTCTGGTTGATCCGCAGTGTGGTATACCAGATGCAAGGTTGAGCGAACCAAGTAGTGAATTGAGATGTTCGAGGATCGATTGGCGCGCTCAGCTGCCCGCAAACGGGGGGCGCAAGGCGTCGATTTTGCCCCAGCGTTCCACCAGATAATCGACAAATGCCCTGATCTTAGGCGATGCGAGACGTGACGGCTGAAGCATCAGATGCAGCGGCGTCGGCGCCGGCTCATGGTCGATCAACAGGCGCGTCAGGCGACCGTCGGCGAGTTCGGACTGCACTTGCCAGGACGGCACGCGGACGATGCCGGCGCCCTCCCGCGCCGCGCTGACCAGCGCGTCGAGGCTATTCATCCAGAGCCGACCGGATATGCGGATTTTGCGACCCGTCTTGCTGCCGTCGGCAAAGCGCCACTCCGCGCTGCCGGGCGAATCGGAAAACACCAGGCAGTCATGCCCGGCAAGATCAACCGGTGTCTGCGGCGCGCCGCGCCGGGCCAGATAGTCCGGCGACGCGCACACGATCAGCTGCAGATCGGTGAGCTTGCGCGCCACGAGTTGCGAGTCGCGCAAGCGGCCGATGCGTATTGCCAGATGGATGTCCTCGTCGACCATATCGACGGCGCGGTCGACCAGCAGAAGGTCGACGGACAGCGCCGGATAGCGGCGCAGAAACTCGACCAGCAGCGGCGCGATCACGAGCCGACCGATCAGACTCGGCGAGCTGACGCGGATCCGTCCCGATGGCTGATGCGGGTCGCGCGCCAGCGCCGCCTCGATCTCCCTGATCTCGCCGAGGATCGATTTCGCGCGCTCGTAGAGGATGCGTCCGTCGTCGGTCAGCGCGAGCTGGCGGGTGGTACGCAGTAGCAGGCGGGTGCCGAAATGCTCCTCGAGCGCGCTGATCTGCCGGCTCACTGAGGTCAGCGAGCTTGGCAGCGCGCGCGCGGCCGCCGACAGGCTGCCGCTCTCGACCGCGCGGACAAAGGCCGCCATCGCCGCAAGCTGATCCAAGCCTGATCCTTCCGCATTTCGCAAGAGAGCCTGCTCATCTGCAGCAATACCCCCGTCTTTCAGAAGGGTCTAGCCTCACGGCTCCACGATTTGAGGAGTTCGACATGGCCTCAACGTCCATCCGTCCAACTTCGCTCGAGCGGCGCGGACGTGCCGGTGCCGACGATCCGGCCATCCTGCTTGTTTTCTCCTGCGTCGGACTGTTAATCGACGTGCTGACGTTGCCGATGCAGGGCGCGACGTCCTCGATCCCACTCCGCTTTGCCTTGATTGCGGTCGCTGCTCCCGTGGCAGCGTTGGTCGCACTGTGGTTGGCCGACCGCACCGAGGCAGGCGCCTCCTGACGATGCGAAGGACATGATGGCCGGCCTCGATCCCAAGGAATTGCTCGAACTTGCGCTGCTACTGATTGCGGTCGGGGCGCTGTCCGGCTTTCTCGCCGGCCTGTTCGGCATCGGCGGCGGCGCGATCCTGGTGCCGGTGTTCTACGAATGCTTCCGCCTCGCCGGCGTGCCGCTCGAGGTGCGGATGCCGCTGTGCATCGGTACCTCGCTCGCGATCATCATCCCGACATCGCTAAGCTCGTTCCGCGCCCATTATCGTCGCGGCGCGGTCGATATGGCGATCCTGAAGCGCTGGTGGCTGCCGATCGTGATCGGCGTTGCCGCCGGCAGCGTCACCGCGCGCTTTGCGCCGGAGCGGCTGTTCAAGATCGTGTTCGTGATGGTGGCGTGGTCGGCGGCCGCGCGATTGTTACTGGCGCGCGAGACCTGGAAGTTCGGCGACGACGTGCCGAAGGGCTTCCTGATGCGCGTCTATGGCTTCTTCGTCGGCCTGCTCTCGACGCTGATGGGCATCGGCGGCGGCCTGTTCGCCAATTTGCTGATGACCTTCTACGGCCGGCCGATCCATCAGGCAGTCGCGACGTCTTCCGCGCTCGCGGTGCTGATCTCGATCCCCGGTGCGCTGGGCTACGTCTATGCCGGCTGGCCCGCCGCCGCGCGCTTCCCCGACGTCGCCGCGCTGCAATTGCCGTTCGCGCTCGGTTACGTCTCGCTGATCGGTGCGCTGCTGGTAATGCCGACCACGCTGGTCACCGCGCCGCTCGGCGTCAAGGTCGCGCACGCGCTGTCGAAGCGGGCGCTGGAGGTGGCGTTCGGGGCCTATCTCTTCATTGTCGGCGGACGGTTCGTGATCAGCTTGCTGGGCGGGCACTGATCGGGATCGGCTCGTCCTTCAGCCGCACTTCGCTGTGACCCCACCGTCGGAGGTCTCCGACACCCTCGATCCGACCGGCGTGGGACAAGAATCGCAAGCGTGCTCCGATCATTTCAGGAGCTATTGGCAATTTCAGTTTCTCGCAGTCTGCCATCACGACCCCTATAATCATCGCGACCTTCTGCCATCGCGATGTCAGGGCCGACATGATGATGTCGTCGAGCGCAGCTTCCGTAGCGTCGCGGGGGAGACGCACGTCGCTCCACTTCAGTTCGGAGGTCGGGGGAGGCAGTTCTTCATGAAGCTCCAGCTTCATCAGGTCGCGAAACTGTTCGTAGAGCGGTAGCATCACCTGCCATTCCAGCTCGAGCAGGAGGTCATAAAGCGGGCCATCCAATTCAAGCCGCTCCTGTTTTCCGATCTCCGCAATCGCGACTCGAGCCTTCTTCATCGCCTCGTGCGCGATGACGAGTTGATCGTTAATCTGGATGCCTGCTCCCGCTCCATCTACCCCTCACGACGTTCTTGCGGCTTCATCCCTTTGCGTAGATATCCTTATACGTATCGCGCAAAATATTCTTCTGCACCTTGCCCATCGCGTTGCGCGGCAATTCCTCGACGACGAAGACGCGCTTCGGCATCTTGAACTTCGCCAGCCGTCCGTCGAGCGCCTTCAGCACCGCGGCCTCGCTGACATCGGCGCCCTTGGCGCAGACCAGAACGGCGGTGACGCCTTCGCCGAAATCGGCATGCGGCACGCCGATCACGGCTGACTCGATCACGCCGGGCATGGCGTCGATCTCGCTCTCGATCTCCTTCGGATAGACATTGAAGCCGCCCGAGATCACAAGATCCTTGCCGCGGCCGAGGATGTGGACATAGCCCTTGTCGTCGATCTTGCCGAGGTCGCCGGTGATGAAGAAGCCGTCGGCGCGGAATTCGGCCTTGGTCTTCTCCGGCATCCGCCAGTAGCCCTGGAACACGTTCGGGCCGTTGACCTCGATCATGCCGATGGTCTCCCGCGGAACCTCCTTGCCGGTCTCGGGATCGGTGACCCGCACCGAGACGCCGGGCAGCGCGAAGCCGACGGCGCCGGGTACGCGGTCGCCGTCATAGGGGTTGCTCGTGTTCATGTTGGTTTCGGTCATGCCGTAGCGCTCGAGCACGGCGTGGCCGGTGCGATCAGACCATTCGCGATGGGTGTCGGCGAGCAGCGGCGCCGAGCCCGAGATGAACAGCCGCATGTGCCCGGTGGCGTCCTTGTTCAGGCCGGGATTCTGCAGCAGGCGGGTATAGAAGGTAGGCACGCCCATCATCACGGTGGCGCGCGCCATCAGCTTGATGATCACGTCCGGATCGAACTTCGGCAGGAAGATCATCGAGGCGCGCGCAAACAGCGTCACGTTGCTGGCCACGAACAGGCCGTGGGTGTGATAGATCGGCAGCGCGTGGATCAGCACGTCCTTGTCGGTGAAGCGCCAGTAGTCGACCAGCGAGTACGAGTTCGAGGCCAGATTGTCGTGCGACAGCATCGCGCCCTTGGAGCGGCCGGTGGTGCCCGACGTGTAGAGGATCGCGGCGAGATCATTGTTGCCGCGCGGCACGGTGGCGAATTCCTTCGCCGCCTGGTCGGCGGCCTCGGTCAGCGAGCCGTTGCCGTTGGCACCGAGCGTCTCGACCTTGGCGCCTACCTTGGCGGCGATCGCCTTGATGCCGTCCTGCTTGGAAGGATCGCAGACCACCAGCGCCGGCTCGGCGTCGGTGATGAAGTATTCGAGCTCGTTCAGTGTATAGGCGGTGTTGAGCGGCAGATAGACGCCGCCGGCGCGCACGGTGGCGAGATACAGCACCAGGGCCGAAACCGATTTCTCGGTCTGCGCCGCGACGCGGTCGCCCGGCTTGACGCCGCGCTCGACCAGCACGTTCGCCATCTGGCCGGCGCGCGCGATCAGATCGCCATAGGAGATGCGGCTGCCGTCGAGCTGCTCGATCGCGAGCCGGCTGGGGTCGTCGAGGCCGTCGAACAGGCGGGAAAACAGGTTGGCGTTGGTGGTCGTGTTCATGCAAAGATTCCCCGAGGGGCGAAGGGCCGGAAGATTTCGGCTGGATTAGCAAAAACGCCCTTCAGAAAGCAACGGAGACAGTTTGCATGACAAATAATGGGAAACGCGTGGCCTGGGTTACCGGCGGCGGTACTGGAATCGGCGAATCCGGGGC
Source organism: Bradyrhizobium sp. USDA 4503 (assembly GCF_054055815.1). Taxonomy (NCBI): domain Bacteria; kingdom Pseudomonadati; phylum Pseudomonadota; class Alphaproteobacteria; order Hyphomicrobiales; family Nitrobacteraceae; genus Bradyrhizobium; species Bradyrhizobium sp. USDA 4503. The sequence goes on along the minus strand of NZ_JBSRXS010000001.1, from coordinate 5,611,705 downwards.
GGAATTCCTGGCTGCGGACGGCTGGACGGTGGTGGTCTCCGGCCGCCGCAAGGAAGAGCTCGACCGCGTGGTGGCCAACATCACCAAAAAGGGCGGCAAGGCCGAGGCAATCCCGCTCGATGTCAGCAACAAGGCCGACGTCAACAAGGCCGCCGAGGCGATCGTCGGCAGGCACGACCGCATCGACCTCCTGGTTAACAGCGCCGGCATCAACGTGCCGAAGCGCAGCTGGGCCGACATGGAACTGGAAGGCTGGGACAAGCTCGTCGAGGTCAACCTCAACGGCGTGCTCTACTGCATGCGCGCGGTGCTGCCGACGATGCGCAAGCAGAAGGACGGCTGCATCATCAACGTCGCCTCCTGGGCCGGCCGCCACGTCTCGAAGATGCCGGGCCCGGCCTACACCACGACCAAGCACGCCGTGCTGGCGCTGACCCATTCCTTCAACATGGACGAATGCGTCAACGGCCTGCGCGCTTGCTGCCTGTCGCCGGGCGAGGTCGCGACCCCAATCCTGAAGCAGCGGCCGGTGGTGCCGAGCGAAGCCGAGCAGGCCAAGATGCTGCAGCCCGAGGATTGCGGCCGCACCATCGCCTTCGTCGCCAGCATGCCGGCACGGGTGTGCATGAACGAGATCCTGATCAGCCCGACCCACAACCGCGGCTTCATCCAGACGCCGGCGAACCGGGATTAGATGAGGTCCGTCTTCTCCTTCCCCCTGAAAGGGGGAAGGCCGGGATGGGGGTCAGCCGCAGGCTATGCTGTATGCGGAGAGCGCTGATCCCCACCCGCTTTGCTCTGCGAGCAAAGCGACCTCCCCTTTTCAAGGGGAGGTTGGAGCTCCGTAGCCCGGATGGAGCGAAGCGTAATCCGACGGTCTGCCCGCGGAGAGGCTGGTTCCGGATCTCGCTGCGCTTGATCCGGGCTACAAACGACGGAGTCCCGCGCGACTCACTCGATGATCTCGTTCAGCTCTTTCCCGGTATGCTCCGGCACGAACAGGAACACGCCGATCGCCATCGCGATCATCAGCACCGGGATGCAGAGGAACGACAGCGCGAACGAGCCGGTGTGCTGCTGAAGCGCGATCGAGACGAAGGGAAACAGCACGAAGCCGACGAAATAGGCGATCGCCCAGACCACGCCGTTGGCGGCGCCGCGGATGCGGGTCGGGAAGATCTCCGCGGTCAGCGTCGTGCTCGGCCCCCAGAAGCCGAGGAAGCCGAGACACCAGGCGAGCCCGAACGTCCATAGCAGCACGCGGTCTTCGGAATAGACCCAGAGCGTCATGAAGATCGCACCCTCGATCAGGGTGATGATGAAGGTGCGACGGCGGCCGATCTTGTCGATCAGCCAGCCCACCAAGCACAGTCCAAGGAAGCCGCAGAGCCCGTAGAACACGTAGAACAGGCTGTACTCGGCGGTCGACCAGTGCTTCTCGGTCGACAGATACAGCGGCATCCAGGCGCCGACCGTGCCGTAGATGCAGGTCGAGGCGCAGGCGACGAACAGCGCAACAAGCGTGGCGGGCAGCACGTCGGGCATGAACACCTGGCGGATGCCGACCGACTTGGCCTTGCCGAACCAGGCGCTGTCCTCGGCGCTGACCGTGCCGCCGCGCGCCAGCGTCTCCGAGATGCGCCGCTTGCGGTCCTGCGCGCGCACCCAATAGGGCGATTCCGGGCAGGTGGAGCGGATATAGATCGCAAGCAGCGCGATCACGCCGGGCACCATCACTGCGATGCGCCAGCCGAAATTGGCAGCCACGAGCCCGGTGATTGCGCCGGCGAGCGTGGCGCCGAGGCACCAGGCCGAGCGGGTGATGCTGATGACGCGGCCGCGCAGCCGGGCCGGCCAGGTCTCCGCGACCAGCATCGAGCCCAGCGACCATTCGCCGTTGAGCGCGAAGAACAATAGCGAGCGCGCGATCACGAACACCGCGAAGGTCGGCGACATCGCCGCGACCGGCATCAGGAGCGAGAACAGCGCGATATTGACGGCGAGCAGCGTGCGGCGACCGTAGCGGTCGGCGAGCCATGGCCAGAAGTAAAGCCCCGCGATGCCGACGAACAGCGCGATCTGCATGCCGGAGCGGTACTCCGGCAGGCTCAGCGAAAATTCCTTGATCACCATCGGCGAGATCAGCGCGAAGATCACGCCGTCCATGCCGTCGAAGCCCCAGCCGAGCGCGTTGGCGGTGGCGATATGCCAATGCGTTTTCGTGATCTCGGTTGTGTCCGCAACCGCGCGGTAGTTGGCGTATTGCAGGTGCTTCTGCTCGAGCGGACCGATGTCGATACTTGCATCGTTCACCGCAGGTGCGGCGTGGCCGTCAGCCGTGATGCTGCTCATGATGCCTCCCCGCGGCCGCTTTCTGCGAAGCTGTGCCGCAACCTCAAGCTGAACCAATCAGCTGACTGCGGCAAGCAAATTGCTCGCGGCAGCGCACGCGTCCATTCCGCTGAATGGAATGCATGCCGGGCAGCGCGAGGCGTCGCGTGTACGCAGCGCGCGCCGGCCGGTTTCAACAATCACAAAGAATTATTTCCGGAAACCGTCCGGAAAGCCTGCCGTAGCTCAGCCAACGACGACGCACTGATCAACCAGCACGCGCCGTTGTTGCCCCTTCAACGCCGGCGAAGCCTCGCCGGTCGGCCTACTCATCGGGAGATGAAACCATGTCGAAGCGTATTGCCTATCTCGCCGCCGCCGCCTTCAGCGCGCTTGCGATCACCGCCACTGTCGTGGCGCCGGTCCGTGCCGAGGAAAAGACCGTGATGGTCGGCGGCGCCGCGATGTTCCCGTCGAAGAACATCGTGCAGAACGCCGTCAACTCGAAGGATCACACCACGCTCGTCGCCGCAGTGAAGGCTGCGGGCCTGGTCGGCACGCTGGAAGGCAAGGGCCCGTTCACGGTGTTCGCGCCGACCAATGCCGCGTTCGGCAAGCTGCCGGCCGGAACCGTCGACACCCTCGTCAAGCCCGAGAACAAGGCGACGCTGACCAAGATCCTCACCTACCATGTGGTGCCGGGCAAGCTCGAGGCCTCCGACCTCACCGACGGCAAGAAGCTGAAGACCGCCGAGGGCGAGGAGCTGACCGTCAAGAAGCAGGACGGCAAGGTCTGGATCGTCGATGCCAAGGGCGGCAGCTCGATGGTGACGATTTCCAACGTCAACCAGTCGAACGGCGTCATCCATGTGGTCGATACCGTGCTGATGCCGGCGACGTAACACCTGGCGGCCTGCTTTAGTCCCTCAAAGGACCCGCGACATAGCGAGCCGGCGCCTCGCCCGGCTCGCATTTTTGTGACCATGTGAAGCAGCCTATATCAAACTGATGATGCCTGACCCCGTAACGGAACGCCGGTTCCGGGCGTATAACCTGGTAACGATCACGAGCAGAGACATCCCATGACGAGCCTTGCCGTCAGCGACCACCAGGCAGAGACCGCGACGCCCGCGAAGGCGATCCAGCCGGTCTGGGTGCGCATGGTGCACTGGATCAACGCCTTCGCGATGATCCTGATGATCATGTCCGGCTGGCAGATCTACAACGCCTCGCCGCTATTTAGCTTCACCTTCTCGCGGAGCATTACGCTCGGCGGCTGGCTCGGCGGTGCGCTGCTCTGGCATTTCGCCGCGATGTGGCTGTTGATGGCCAACGGCTTGGTCTATCTGGCGCTGGGTTTCGCCACCGGCCGCTTCCGCAAGAAGCTGCTGCCGATCACCCCCGGCGGCGTGATTGCCGACACCAAGGCGGCGCTGGCCTTCAAGCTGTCGCATGACGATCTCAGCAAATACAATTCGGTGCAGAAGCTGCTCTATGCCGGCATCATCGTGGTCGGCGTCGTCATCGTGCTGTCCGGCCTGTCGATGTGGAAGCCGGTGCAGCTGCATTGGCTGGTGTCGCTGTTCGGCGGCTACGATTTCGCCCGCTACGTTCACTTCACCTGCATGGCGCTGATCGTCGCCTTCCTGGTGATCCATGTCGCGCTCGCGCTGCTGGTGCCGAAGAGCCTGCGCGCCATGATCATCGGACGCTAGGGAGGTAGTCATGGGTCGTCTCCGCAAGCTCCTGATCCCCGGTGTCGACAAGAAGCTGCTCGTGCGCGATGCGGTGAAGACGATGCCGGAGCTGACGCGCCGCCGCTTCATCACGGCGGGCACCAGCCTCGGCGCGCTGACGCTGCTCACCGGCTGCGATGTGGTCGATTCGTCGTCAGCCGAGGAAATGCTCAAGCAGGTCTCGAAGTTCAACGATGCGGTGCAGGCCTGGATGTTCAATCCGGATGCGCTGGCGCCGACCTTCCCCGAGAGCATGATCACCAAGCCGTTCCCGTTCAACGCCTATTACGATCTCGACGACGCGCCTGAGATTGCGGCAGCGGACTGGAAGCTCGAGGTGCGCGGGCTGGTCGAGAACAAGAAGTCGTGGACGCTCGACGAATTGTACAAGCTGCCGCAGGTCAAGCAGGTGACGCGGCATATCTGCGTCGAAGGCTGGAGCGCGATCGGCAGCTGGACCGGTACACCCTTGCGCGATTTCCTCAAGCTGGTCGGCGCCGACACCCGTGCCAAATATGTCTGGTTCCAGTGCGCCGACAAGGACGGCTACAACTCGCCGCTCGACATGCGCTCGGCGCTGCACCCGCAGACCCAGATGACGTTCAAATTCGGCGACGAGATCCTGCCGCGCGCCTACGGCTTTCCGATGAAGATCCGGGTCCCGACCAAGCTCGGCTTCAAGAACCCGAAATACGTGCTCTCGATGGAAGTCACCAACGACTACAAGGGCGGCTACTGGGAAGACCAGGGCTACAATTCGTTCAGCGGGAGCTAACTCGCTGTCGTCCCGGCCTAATGCGCAATTGCGCACGGGAGCCGGGACCCATACCCCGCGGCCGCGGGAATAGGTACGAGGGGAGACGCTCCCTTCCATCACAACCGCTTGTGGTTATGGGTCCGGCCTTCGCCGGGACGACGCTGGGAGGGGACCTTCCTCTGAAACGCCGACAGCAGCGCGCCGAGCGCGAGCATCGCGGCCGAGACGTTCAACGCGAATGACAGGCTGCCGACCGCGTCGGTGATGGCGCCGACCACGATCGGTCCGAGCGTCTGGCCGATGCCGAAGGCGATGGTCATCGCCGCGATCGCGGTCGGCCAGGATTGCGGCGGGTAGTTGAAACGCACGAAGGCGGTGGTCGAGCCGACCACGGCGAAGAAGGCGACGCCGAACACCAGCGCCGAGATCGCCAGCAGCAGCGGCGAATGCCCGAAGATCGGCAGGCTGGCGCCGAGCGCGTTGACGCCGAGGATGATGGTGGTGGCGAGCCCGCCGCGGTCGAGCGCCAGCACCCGCCCCCAGACCCAGGGCGTGACGAATGCGCTGACGCCGATCAGGCTCCAGAACGCGCTCTGTGCAGCTGCGCCGCCGCCGCCGTCCCGGACATAGGCGATCATGAAAGTCATGTAGGCGATGTAACCGGCGCCGAACAGAAAGTAGGCGGCGAGGTAGATCAGGACCGGCATGACAGCGAATTGGGTCCGCACGATACCGCCGGCGGCGGTGTTGGCGTGGAGCGGCGCCAGCATCAGCGGCACGGTCATGATCGCGGAAAGCAGCGTCATCGCCCACCACACGATCGACCACGAGCCGGCGCCGAAACCCTGCAGCACGAAGGGCGCGATCAATCCGGATGCCAAGATGCCGACGCCCGGCCCGGCATAGAACAGGCTGAGCAGGAAGTTCGCGCGTTCGGGTCGCGATTGCGCGATGGTTGCCGCAAGCGCGCCGCCGCCGACAAAGCCGATCGCGGCGGCGAAGCCGACCAGCAGGCGGGCAAAGCTCAGCACCACGAAATTGCCCGAGAGGGCGCAAAGCGCCAGCGACAGCGCGCAGGCCAGCGTCGACCAGCGCACCGACGCGGCAAGTCCGAAGCGTTCAATCAGGCGTGAGGCGAGCAGCGCGCCGACCAGATAGCCGGCGGCGTTGATCGTGTTCATGAAGCCGGCGGCCGAATAGGACCAGGCCAGCTGCTCGCGCATGTCGGGCAGCACCAGCGAATAGGCAAACCGGCCGATGCCGAGACCGACCGTCGGTGCGAGCGACAGAATAAGGATCAGCCGCGCGGCATGCGGGTAGGACGGGGCGGGGGCTCTCACAATTCACTCCGGCAATGCGGCCATTGTGACAGGCCGCGGCGGCGCTGCCCAGCGCCGATGCCCGCAACACTGTCTTGCGTATCAGGCAATCAGGCGATCAGGACCAGCGCGACGCCGATCACGGTCAGCAGGGTTCCGCCGACGATCCGCGCGGTGATCTCGACATGCTTGAGCACCACCGCGCTCATCACCACGGTGACCAGCGGATAGATCGCGGCGAGCGGCGCCACCAGCGTGATCGGGCCGTTGCGGACCGCGGCGAACAGGCTGAGCGCGCTGAGCCCGTTGCTGATCCCGGTCAGCGCGAACCAGAACCGGCCCTCGCGCGGCGCCTGCACCATGAAGCTGCCCTTGCGGACCCGTTGCACGGTCAGCACCACCAGCGAGGACATGACGTAGCCGACCAGGCAGGCCCATAGCGGGCTCGGCCAGATCGCAAGGCCGAGCTTGGCGATCGGCGGCACGATGCCGCGCACCAGCGCGCTGGTAAGCGGCAGCAGCAGCGCCCAGCTGCGCCAATGGCCGAGGTCGCGCGGCCTCGTCACGGTGATGATGGCGGCGCCCGCGACCGCGACGACGAGGCCGATGAGCTGCTGCGGCAGCAAGGGCTCGTGCAGCAGCACCACGGCGGCGGTGACCGCAAACAGCGGCGCCAGATTGCCCAGCGTCGAGGTGATGACCGGTCCCAGCGCCCGGTTTGACGCAAAGGTCAGGAGCGTCAGCGAGGCCGGGAAGAACAGCCCGATCGCCATGAAGATCGGCAGCGCACGCCAGACCACCGGCTCGCCATGCAGGATCAGCGGCGACAGCACCAGGAATAGCAGGGTGAAAGTGGGCACGCTGATCGCGGCGCCCGACAGCGGCTCGACGGTGCGCAGGCCAAGCTGCGCCAGCACCACCCCGGCGCCGAGGAAAATCGCCGAGGCGAAGGCGTAGACGATGGCTGCGGTCATGAGGTCCGTCTTGTTGGCTTCTGAAGGCGCGGGTTGCCCGTTGGGACCATTCTGGGCCGATCCGGGGTGCCTTGCCAATCCGGCTCCGGCGTTTTAGCACTCCGGCCGGATTTCCCCCGCTCGTCATGCCCGGGCTCGACCCGGGCATCCATCCATCTTCAGAGAGACCTTTCGAAGCGGGATGGATTGCCGGGTCATCTGTGCGAGGACGCGCTTCGCGCTCTTGCCCGGCAAAGACAACAACGATTAGCTCGAGGTAACACCATGGCGACCCATAAACTGCTGCTTCTCCCCGGCGACGGCATCGGCCCCGAAGTGATGGCCGAGGTGCAACGCGTGATCGACTGGCTGAATGCGCAGGGCATCGCGAAGTTCGAGACCGAGCAGGGCCTGGTCGGCGGCTCCGCCTATGACGCCCACAAGGTGTCGATCTCCGAGGGCGACATGGCCAAGGCGACGGCGGCGGACGCCGTGATCTTCGGCGCGGTCGGCGGCCCGAAGTGGGACAGCGTGCCCTATGAGGTCCGTCCCGAGGCCGGCCTGCTGCGGCTGCGCAAGGATCTCGGCCTGTTCGCCAATCTGCGCCCGGCGGTGTGCTACCCGGCGCTCGCCGAGGCCTCGAGCCTGAAGCGCGACGTGGTTGAGGGTCTCGATATCATGATCGTCCGCGAGCTCACCGGCGGCGTCTATTTCGGCGAACCGAAGACCATCACCGATCTCGGCAACGGCCAGAAGCGCGCGGTCGACACCCAAGTCTACGACACCTACGAGATCGAGCGCATCGGCCGCGTCGCCTTCGACCTGGCGCGCAAGCGCCGCAACAAGGTGACGTCGATGGAGAAGCGCAACGTCATGAAGTCGGGCGTGCTCTGGAACGAGGTCATGACCCAGGTCCACGCGCGCGAATACAAGGACGTCACGCTCGAGCACCAGCTCGCCGATTCCGGCGGCATGAACCTCGTCAAGGCGCCGAAGCAGTTCGACGTCATCGTGACCGACAATCTGTTCGGCGACATGCTGTCCGACATCGCGGCGATGCTGACCGGCTCGCTCGGCATGCTGCCATCGGCCTCGCTCGGCGAAGTCGACTCGAAGACGAAGAAGCGGCGCTCGCTGTTCGAGCCGGTGCACGGCTCGGCGCCCGATATCGCTGGCCGAGGCCTCGCCAACCCGATCGCGATGATCTCGTCGTTCGGCATGGCGCTGCGCTATTCCTTCGACATGGGCGAGCTCGCCGACAAGGTCGATGCCGCGATCGCGGCCGTGCTCGCCAGCGGCCTGCGCACCGCCGACATCAAGTCGGAAGGCACCACGCCGGCCAGCACGAGCCAGATGGGCGAGGCGATCCTGAAGGAATTGCAGAAGCTGCACGCGTGACGGCTCTGCCGTCATTCCGGGGCGATGCGTAGCATCGAACTATGGTGTGCGCTTGCGCACCTGAGAATCTCGAGATTCCGGGTTCATCGCTGCGCGATGCCCCGGAATGACAGCACCAAAAATGAAAATGCCCGGCCGGAGCCGGGCATTTTCGTATCGGCTGCTCGCCGAAATTCTCAGTACAGCGGGAAATTCCGCGGATAGCCGCCGAGATCGGCCGGCGGGCTGAGCGGCTGGCGATCGATCGGGCGGTTGTTGTTCTCACGCGCGAACGAGGGATAACCGATCTCCGGCGGATAGGCGTAGTCGTTGAACTTGCGGTCGCCCGGCAGCACTTCGGTGCCGGCGTCGAGCCACGAGCGCGTGGTGACGTAAACGCGGGTGCGCGGACCCTGCTGATAGACCCGGTTCGGACCCTGCGCGCCGTAGTAGCGGCGGCCATCGCGGTCATACTGCTCCTGCTGCTTGCGCGTGCTCGGGCTCTGCGCGCTGGCTGCGGTCATGCCGAACGCGGTTGCGGTGACGGCAGCCGCGGCAAGCAACACCACGAGCTTGTTCGCGGCAGGGAATTCTAGGGTCATCGCATCCTCGTCATTACGGCCCCGTCGGGGCTGGCGCGTCCGCCAAAATCACTCGGAACACATTGTAGCCATGGTGGGGAGGCCGTCACTAGGTCAATTGCGCCACACCGGCCGAGATAATGAGTGTCCAAGCGCAAAAGTTTCATGAAAACCAGTGCTTTGCCACGGTCTCGCCATCAAAGCGCGCCGCGCAGGCGCGGGTTCTCGCTGCCCATGACCCAGTCGGCCGACAGGGCCGGCGCGCCGGAGGTAACGCAGTCGGTGCGCTTGAGCTCGGCATGCGCGAACAGGGCGGCGAGCCGCGGATCGTTGCCCGCGGCCAGCAGGGTCAGGCGGTTCAGCATGCAGATGATCGCGGCGCGCCGGGCCGGCAGGCTGGCGCCCTGGCAGGTCCAGCCGGAGATCCGGAGGTCAGGCGCGTCGGCCTGCTTGAGGAAGCCGAGGCAGGCGCGGTCGCCGTCCTGCCGCGCCGGGCGCAGCAAGGTGACGCTGCCGAACTTGCTGTCGACGATGCCGGCCGCCTCGAGCTCGCGGACGCCATCCGGGTCGAGCCGCCCGGCAATCTCGGTGACCGCAGGCCCTACGGTCTCGCCGCCGGGGCGGTAGATTTCCAGCTCGGCGACCGCTGCACCGTTGGCATCGGCCCAGCGGAAGACGTCCTTGCGGCCGCCCTCGGAGTGCCGGAGGATCTCGTAAGTCTCTGTTTTATCTCGCAGATCGAGCCGGCTCACGGCAAAGGCCGGCGCCGTGCGGCCGGCCGGGCTCCAGCCTGCGGCGGCAGGGGCCGCCATCGCCGTTGCGTCGGGCAGTTGCTTCCATAGATAGTTGCCGAGGACGACGAACAGCGCGAGCACGGCGACATAGGCGAATAGCCGGGAGAGCGTGGCGTACACCTCGTCGACGAAGCTCGTCAGTGTTGACGGAATTCTCGTATGATGGGGCGCGGCCGGATCGGCCCGAAATAAACGCATCAAAACGCTCAAAAACTACGCAACGTTGTCTTGACGGGGTTTCTCGCATAGAAGCGCTGCCTCTTCCCTTTCCGCAGCTTGCGGGGGAACGGGCATTTTTCGTCGGAGAGTGAACGATGGGTTACAAAGTCGCGGTGGTCGGAGCGACCGGCAATGTCGGGCGCGAAATGCTCAACATTCTCGACGAGCGCAAATTCCCCGCCGACGAGGTCGTCGTGCTGGCCTCGCGCCGCAGCGTCGGCATCGAGGTCTCCTATGGCGACCGCACGCTGAAGGTGAAGGCGCTCGAGCACTATGACTTCTCCGACATCGACATCTGCCTGATGTCGGCCGGCGGCTCGGTCTCCAAGGAATGGTCGCCCAAGATCGGCGCCGCCGGCGCGGTCGTGATCGACAACTCCTCGGCCTGGCGCATGGACCCGGATGTGCCGCTGATCGTGCCCGAAGTGAACGCGGATGCGACCGCCGGCTTCACCAAGAAGAACATCATCGCTAACCCTAACTGCTCGACCGCGCAGCTCGTCGTCGCGCTGAAGCCGCTGCACGACAAGGCGACGATCACGCGCGTCGTGGTCTCGACCTATCAATCGGTGTCGGGCGCCGGCAAGGACGCGATGGACGAATTGTTCTCGCAGACCAAGGCCGTCTACACCAACGACGAGCTGGTCAATAAGAAGTTTCCGAAGCGCATCGCCTTCAACGTCATTCCTCAGATCGACGTCTTCATGGAAGACGGCTACACCAAGGAAGAGTGGAAGATGATGGCGGAGACCAAGAAGATCCTCGATCCGAAGATCAAGCTCGCCGCCACCTGCGTACGCGTGCCGGTCTTCGTCGGTCACTCCGAAGCCGTCAATGTCGAGTTCGCCAATCCGATCACGGCGGACGAGGCGCGCGACATCCTGCGCCGCGCGCCGGGCTGCCTCGTGATCGACAAGCACGAGCCGGGCGGCTACGTCACGCCCTATGAGGCTGCCGGGGAGGACGCGACCTATATCAGCCGCATCCGCGAGGACGCGACGGTGGAGAACGGCCTGTCGTTCTGGTGCGTGTCGGACAACCTGCGCAAGGGCGCGGCGCTCAATGCCGTGCAGATCGCCGAAGTCCTGATCAACCGCAAGCTGATCACCGCCAAGCAGAAGGCGGCATAAAAGCTGCCGCGGGAATACGGCGTCAGGAAGCTCGTGGCATGGCGGAAGCGGAACAACCGGCGACCTATCGGCCCAATCCGACGCTGAAGCGGGTTGAACGTCGTTTCGAGAACCTGCTGTTCAACAGCCGCTGGCTGATGGCGCCGTTCTATTTCGGCCTCGTCATCAGCCTCGCGGCGTTGCTGTTCAAGTTCTGCATGGAGCTGTGGCACTTCATTCTGCATGTGCCGGATGCCAAGGAATCCGACATCATTCTCGGCGTGCTGGCGCTGATCGACATCTCGCTGACCGGCAATCTGATCCTGATCGTGGTGTTCTCAGGCTACGAGAACTTCGTCTCGAAGATCGATCCGGAAGGGCATCCGGATTGGCCGGACTGGATGACCAAGGTCGATTTCGGTGGCCTGAAGCAAAAACTGCTGGCGTCGATCGTCGCGATCTCGGCGATTCAGGTGCTGAAGGCGTTCATGAACCTCGATACCGCGTTCGACCCCAGCAAGCTCGCCTGGCTGGTCGGCGTGCACCTGGTATTCGTGGTGTCGTCCTTCATGCTCGCGATCTCCGACCGCTGGGGCAGCGGCCATCACGGCAACGAGTAGATTACTGGTCTGATTTCAGCTCGTCGCGGACGCTGATGAATTCCTTCGCGACCCGGTCGAGCACGAACAGCGAGCCCTCGGCGACGCCGAAATAGGCACCGTGCAGCTGCATCTCGCCGCTCTCGACGCGTTCGCGCACGAATGGGAACGTCATCAGGTTCTCCAGCGAGCGGAACACCGCGGCCTTCTCGATGCGGACGACGAAGTCCTGCATGGTCTCATGCTCGCGTTGCTCGACGATTTCGCCGGGCTTGATGAACATCTGCATCCATTTGCCGATGAAGTCGCCGGGCGTGAGCGGCTTGATCTTGTCGACGAAGGCGCGGATGCCGCCGCACTGCGCGTGGCCCAGCACCACGATGTTCTTCACCTTCAAAACGGTCACGGCATATTCCAGCGCGGCCGAGACGCCGTGGGCGTTGCTGTCGGGCTGATAGACCGGAACCAGATTGGCGATGTTGCGGACCACGAACAACTCGCCGGGGCCGGCGTCGAAGATCACCTCCGGCGAGACGCGGGAGTCGCAACAGCCGATCACCATGGTCTCGGGAAACTGGCCGCGCTCCGAGAGATCCTGGTAGCGCGACTGCTCGGTCGGCAGCCGCTGGGTCGCGAACGTCCGGTAGCCGTCGATCAACTGCTTCGGAAAGAATTTCATGGCCTCTGGCTAACCACATGCGGGTAACGGGAACAAGACTTTCGGCGTGTGGCCTGAGATGATACGGCAGCGTTGAAGAATGGTTCCCGCCCGATGCCTAAACAATGGCCACCGGCGGAGCCCGAGCCTCCAGGAGAATGTCGATGACCCGTCCGCGCCGCAGCTTGTTGTTCATGCCGGGATCGAATGCACGGGCGCTGGAAAAGGCCCGGACGCTGCCGGCGGACGGCATTATCCTCGACCTGGAGGATTCCGTTGCCCCCGACGCCAAGGCCACAGCCCGGGAGCAGATCGCCACGGCGGTCGCGGCCAAGGGCTTTGGCAAGCGCGAGGTGCTGATCCGCATCAACGCGCTCGACACGCCCTGGTGGGTCGACGACATCGGCATGGCTGGCAAGTCGCAGCCGGACGGGATCCTGGTTCCCAAGATCTCGACCGTCGACGATCTCAACGCCGTCGCCGATCGCCTCAGCGACATCAATGCGCCTGCCTCGATCCGGGTCTGGGCGATGATCGAAACCGCGCGCGCGGTGCTCGACGCCGACAAGCTGGCCGCGGCATCGAAGGATTCCGAAACCCGGCTCGCCGGCTTCGTGTTCGGGCCGAACGACATTGCCCGCGAAACCCGGATCCGGATGAAGCCGGGCCGCGCGGCGATGATTCCGATGATCACGCATTGCATCCTGGCGACCCGCGCGCACGGGCTCGAGATCCTCGACGGGCCCTATAGCGACATCAGCAATGTCGACGGCTTCGCGGAGGAATGCGCGCAGGGCCGCGATCTCGGCTTCGACGGCAAGACGCTGATCCATCCGAGCCACATCGATGCCTGCAACGCGATCTTCACGCCGCCCGAGGCCGAGGTCGCCGAGGCGCGCAAGATCATTGCCGCTTTCGAGAAGCCGGAGAACGCCTCGCGCGGCGCGATCCAGCTCGACGGCCGCATGGTCGAGCGCCTGCACGCCGAGATGGCCAGGCGCACCATCGCGATCGCCGATGCGATCGCCGCGATGGGGCATTAGCCCTGCGAAGCGTCTTCCCTTCTCTCCCTGTGGGAGAGGGTGCAGCGGTGTTTGCGTTACGCTCCAAATCTCTCCGCCGCCCACGCGTAGAGGCTGCCCGGGATCGGCGCCTCCTTGCCGCGCCCTTTCGGCGAGATGTGCAGGCCGATGATCCCGGGATCGTTCAGGTAGCGCGAAAAATCCGACGGCTCGAAGAACAGCTTCGGCTCGGCATGCACGGCGTAGAATGATCGCTTCGGCAGCGCGTGCTGCAACTCGCCCGCGCGGCGCGCCAGCGCGGTGAGCGCCGCCGGGCCGTAGATTGCGACACGGATGTCGGCGAGGCGGTTGGATTTGCCGCGCAGCCGGCGCATCGCGAAGGTCAGGCGATGGCGCAGCGCCAGCCAATCCGGGATCAGCTCGTCCTGCTGCATCAGCGCCTCGAAGGCGCGCACGATCGGATCGTCGGGCGGCAGATACAGCACGGAGTTGCCGAGCTGCCGCGGCCGCTCCCAGGCAAAATAGGGCTTGGCCGGATCGAGCTCGACGCCCTTCAGCAGCAGCACGTCAGCGTCGAGCCAGAGACCGGCGCGCCGCGCCATCAGCCGCATGCGGAAGAAGTCGCTGAACTGCAGCATGGTCCAGTCGCGCCACGAGCCGTCGGGCTCCGCCGGGCGCAGCTTCTCCGCGAACGAATGCGGCAGCACGGCTTCGGCTTCGGCATTGCCGATACCGTCGGGCAGGCCGGGAATCGGATCGAAACTGTAGACGGTGACCTTGTGCCCCGCCGCCGCCTGCGAGCGCAGGCAGGTCTGGCGCAGCGCGTCCATCGAGCCGTGCCAGAAGGTGACGATGTCAGGCAGCATGCGCGTCAGCTATCAGCGGGTTTGCGGCGAGCGAATTCGGCAAAGAAAAGCCCCGGCGCCTGACGGCACCGGGGCACGATGATGCGCTGAGCCTCAAGCCCAGGCGCGTTCCTTGAGCTTCGTCTCGTAGCTGTCGATCGACGATTTCTTTTCCATCGTCAGGCCGATGTCGTCGAGGCCGTTGATCAGGCAGTGCTTGCGGAACGGGTCGATCTCGAACTTGACCTTGCCGCCGTCGGGACCGCGGATCTCCTGGTTGGGGAGGTCGATGGTCAGCGTCGCGTTGGCGCCGCGCTCGGCGTCGTCGAATAGCTTGTCGAGGTCCTCCTGCGACACGCGGATCGGCAGGATGCCGTTCTTGAAGCAGTTGTTGTAGAAGATGTCGCCAAACGAGGTCGAGATCACGCAGCGGATGCCGAAGTCGAGCAGTGCCCAGGGCGCGTGCTCGCGGCTCGAGCCGCAGCCGAAATTGTCGCCGGCGACCAGCACCTTCGCGTTGCGATAGGCGGGCTGGTTGAGGACGAAATCCGGGTTCTCGCTGCCGTCATCCTTGTAGCGCTGCTCGGAGAAAAGCCCCTTGCCAAGGCCGGTGCGCTTGATGGTCTTGAGGTATTGCTTCGGAATGATCATGTCGGTGTCGACATTGATGATCTTCAGCGGCGCCGCGACGCCTTCCAGCGTGGTGAACTTATCCATCGGTGCTCTTCCCGGGCAAAAAATAGCGGATATCGGCCGGATGTTTATCGCGAATGTGACAGCGGTAAAAGGGCCATTTCTGCAGGGCTAGCCCGCATCGGCCTCAATCGCCTCCATATCGGCGTCGGAGAGGCCGAAATGGTGCCCGATCTCATGGATCAGCACGTGGCGAACGATGTGGCCGAGGGTCTCGTCGTGCTCCGCCCAGTAATCCAGGATCGGCCGGCGGTACAGCCAGACCAGGTTGGGCAGCCGGGCCACGTCGCTATGGCTCTGCTGCGGCAGGCCGATGCCCTGAAACAGGCCGAGCAGGTCGAACTCGCTCTCGGCCTGCATCTCGTCGAGCACCTCGTCGGTCGGAAAGTCGTCGACGCGGATGATCAGGCCCTCGCAGAGGGCCCGGAACGTCTTGGGCAGGCGCTCGAAAACCTCGTGCGCCATGGCCTCCATCTCGGCCAGCGAGGGGGCTTTTTCTGTGGTCCACATGACACTCCTTTAGCGCGAGTGCTATCGGCGGCGCCAGCGCAGTTGACCTTGGCGGCGCAATGGGAGACCGTGCCGCCCACGAATGGGGCTCAAGAATCGAGCTTGGGTGGGCGTAATGAAACGGATCGTGGCGGCAGCGCTGTTGGCTGTAGCAGTCGGGCTCTCGCTCCCGGCGACAGAGGCGCAGGCTCAGAGCGCGGCGGCTGAGGCGCGCGTCGGCGAGGCGGCACCGGTCGCGCGCACGCGCGTCGTCGAGCGTCGCCGGCTGAAGCGGGTGCCGATCTACCGGTCCCGGCCCGATCATTGGGAACCCGATGTCATCCCGCGCTACAACCCCGGTCCGAACGCCGTGCGCGACTGCACCGCGACCTATGTGCAGGAGCACCGGCCGAGCGGTACCGTGATCACGCCGCGCATGAACTGCTTCTGGCGGCCGGGCTAGTTATGCGTATGTCGGCGCGCCGTGCCGATCATCGCAACAGCCGCAATCAATCCTGTCGCCCCATAGACCGCCGCCGCCATCAGCATCCGCGTGCGATGGCTTGCGGTGCCGATGTCGTCGCCCGGTCCTTGGGAGGCGAGCGCGACTTCGCCGAGCATGATGGAACCGCAGAGCGCGAGGGCTATTCGAAGCATCGATCTGCGTGGGCTTGTTCGTGTCACGGCAATCTCCTGCAACAAACGGAAGGCGAGATACGACCATCGTCTATGTCGTTTGCACACGAACGCGAAAAATCGCGCGCAGTGCCGGAACCTGATTGCGCCGGCAGCATTCATGTTCGTGGCGCAGTCATTCACTTCCCATTCACGTCGTCCGCATTCTGCTAGCGATCTGCGTCGCGGCAACGGCGTCGATTCGAAAGCTCAAGCGTTTTCCAGCGGAGCCTGTCCCACACGTGATGCGGGACGGACACCGGTTCGCGTGAGGAAAACGCGTCAAGCAGAAGTTCAAGTCGTCGCTGCAAGACGTGACATCAAAGGATCAAGGAGACAATTCATGAAGGCGATGAAGGTTCTGGGGCTCGCGGCTGTCGGTGCCGTGTTGGTGTTGGCGGCGCCGGCCGAGCGTGCAAGCGCGATGTCGCTCGCCACGCCGGGCACAGCCGCCACGGTTCAGGACAACGCGAACCAGGCGACCACGCAGGTACGCTGGGGTGGGCGCGGCTGGCATCGTGGCTGGCATCGCGGACATCACCGCGGCTGGGGGCATCGTCGCCACTGGCGCCGTTGATCGCGCGGCGTATTAGCGCAGTTGAGACACAGGCCCGTGAGCAGCGGGCCTGTTGTCGTTCTCAGCCATCAAACCGGCAGATTCGCCCACGCGGGATGATATCCATCGCAATCTGCAGGAGTTGATCATGATGAGATGGATCGGTGTCGCGGCTGTCGCTTGTACATTCGCGTTGACGGCGCCGGCATCGGCAACCGCCGCGGCATCAGCCCAGCCGCAGGCCGCGGCACCGCAGCGGCAAGTAGGCAAGGCAACGGATATCAGCGCGCAGCGCTATCATCATTACCATCGTCGCCACTATCACTACGGCTACCGTCCTTATTACCGGCCGTACTACCGGCCCTATTCCTATTATCGGCCGTACGGCTCCTATTATTACGGGCGGCCCTATTACTATCGGCCGTACCCCTATGCTGCGCCGGCGCCATTCACCTTCGGCTTCGGGTTCGGCCCGTTCTGGTGATGCACGCAGTCGCGCCGTGCGCGACATCAGCCGTGCAACAAGAGAGCAGCTCTCGGATCGGAGCTGCTCCGTCCGCCTCAGGGCGCGAAGCCCTTCGCCAGCAGCACAATGCCCTGCGCACCCGCCTTGCGATCCCTGGAGATCTCGACATATTCGGGCGACTCCGACCAGGCGCGGAATGCGGCTTCGTCAGGGAATGACATCAGCACCAGCTTGTCGCGATCCCAGCTGCCCTCGAGCACCGCGGGCTGTTCGTCGGCCGACAGCAGGCGTCCGTTGAACTTCCTGAATACGTCGAAGAAGCGCGCCTGATACCGATCATAGGCGGCGCGATCGGTCATCTTGAGTTGCACGATCACATAGACAGTCACTGACGTTTCTCCCGGACGTTTCGCCGCAGCGTTTTGCGCGTTCATGGCGCATTCACTCAGCGATTTCTAGCGTCATGCCGGGAGCGACTGCAATGAACGCAATGAAACCGGCTGCCATGCAGCTTGGTGCTCGTTGCCGTTGTCAGGGAGGTTCAGAGATGAGGGAGAGCTATTTGCGGCGCGGATTGGTGCGCCGTCTCGGCGTTGCGGCGGCCGCTGTCTTCGCATTGTCGGTTGCTTCGCAGCAGCGCGCCGAAGCGCTGTCGCTGGCAAGCCCGGCCGCCGCGCCCGCGGCAAGGTCTGCGGCCGATGCCATGACGACCCAGGTCCGGCACGGCGGTGGCGGCCACGGCGGCGGAGGTTTTCATGGTGGCGGCTTCCGCGGTGGTGGATTCCACGGCGGCGGATTTCACGGCCGCGGCTTCCGTGGTGGCGGCATCCGCGCCGCGCCGGCGTTCCATGGCGGCTATCGCTATGGCGGCTTCCATCGCCATTATGGTGGCTACCACCGCTTCTACGGCGGCGGTTACCGCTACGGCTATCGGCCCTATTACCGCCGGCACTTCCATCACCGGCGCTTCTTCTACGGATCGTCCTACTATTACCCGGCCTATTATCATCACCGCCGTTGCCGGGTGGTCTGGACCTATTACGGACCGCGCCGGATCTGCCGGCCGTGGTGGCACCACCGCCACTACTGGCGGCCGTATCGCGTCTATTGGTAAAGTTTGAAATGACAGCGGGCGCCTCACGGCGCCCGTCTTGTTGGGTCCCTCTCTTTGCGCGCTGGAGCGTGTTCGAACGAAGTGGGCGCCGCTTCGCGTGAAGAAAACGCGTCAAGAAAGGGGCGTTAGTCCCAGTTCTTCAGCTTCCAGGACTTTATCTTCCACGGCGTCAGGTTTTCCATCCGCCATTGCGTCCAGCGCTCCGGCGGCCAGTGGCTGAGGCGCGAGGTTTCCTTCACCTCGGGAAGCGGATCGATGATGCGCGCCACGGCACGACGGCGCTTCTGGCGCGTCGCGTCGCTGATCATGTCGACGAATTCGGGTTTATCGGCCACGGCACGCGCTCCTTGCGAAGGCTTGTTTTCGCAAGGAGGCAGTTTGCGTGCGCCCCGTTAACGAGCCGTTTCCGAAACGGCTCGAGCTTGAGACGAAGCAATAGCGTTTTCGAGCGAAGTGGCCCCGGTTCGCGTGAAGAAAACGCGTCAAAAAAGAATCTGGCGCGTACCTTACCGCCAGTCGCGGACGTCGACGAAGTGTCCGGCGATCGCGGCGGCCGCGGCCATCGCGGGCGACACCAGATGGGTGCGGCCCTTGAAGCCCTGGCGGCCCTCGAAGTTGCGGTTCGAGGTCGAGGCGCAGCGCTCTTCCGGCTTCAGCTTGTCGGGGTTCATCGCAAGGCACATCGAGCAGCCTGGCTCGCGCCAGTCGAAGCCGGCCGCAATGAAGATCTTGTCGAGGCCTTCGGCTTCCGCCTGCTCCTTCACGATGCCGGAGCCCGGCACGATCATCGCGTTGACATTGCCGTTGACGGTCTTGCCCTCGGCGATCTTCGCGGCAGCGCGCAGGTCCTCGATGCGGCCGTTGGTGCAGGAGCCGATGAAGACGCGGTCGAGCTTGATGTCGGTGATCTTCGTGCCGGCGGTCAGGCCCATATATTTCAGCGCGCGATGCTTGGAGATGCGCTTGGCCTCATCGGCGATCTTGTCGGGATCGGGCACGAAGCCGGTCACCGAGATGACGTCCTCAGGGCTCGTGCCCCAGGTGACGATCGGCGGCAGCTTGGCCGCATCGAGCCGGATCTCGTGGTCGAAATGCGCGCCCTCGTCGGAGCGCAGCGTCTCCCAGTAGCGCATCGCGGCGTCCCAGGCGGCGCCCTTCGGCGCCTTCGGGCGGCCGCGCAGGAAGTCGAACGCCTTCTGGTCGGGCGCGACCAGGCCGGCGCGCGCGCCGCCTTCGATCGACATGTTGCAGACCGTCATGCGGCCTTCCATCGAGAGCGCACGGATCGCCTCGCCGGCATATTCCAGCACGTAGCCGGTGCCGCCGGCGGTGCCGATCTCGCCGATGATCGCCAGGATGATGTCCTTGCCGGTCACGCCTTCGGGCAATTTGCCGTCGACGATCGCGCGCATGTTCTTGGCCTTCTTCTGGATCAGCGTCTGCGTCGCCAGCACGTGCTCGACTTCGGAGGTGCCGATGCCGTGCGCGAGCGCGCCGAACGCGCCATGCGTCGAGGTGTGGCTATCACCGCAGACGATGGTGGTGCCGGGCAGCGTAAAACCCTGCTCCGGGCCGATGACGTGAACGATGCCCTGGCGCTTGTCGAACTCGTTGTAATACTCGATGCCGAATTCCTTGGCGTTCTCGGCCATCACCCGCATCTGCTCGATGCTTTCAGGGTCGGGGTTCGGCTTCGAACGGTCGGTGGTCGGGATGTTGTGGTCGACGACGGCGAGCGTCTTCTCGGGCGCGTGCACCTTGCGGCCGGCGGCGCGCAGCCCTTCGAACGCCTGCGGCGAGGTCACCTCGTGCACCAGGTGGCGATCGATATAGAGCAGGCAGGTGCCGTCGTCGGCCTCGTGGACCAGATGGTCGTTCCAGATCTTGTCGTACAGCGTGGTCGGTTTGGACATGAGCTTCAGCTCCAGAAGAAATTCAGTGGTGGGATGACATGAGCGCGTCTTAAGCGCGCGATCAGGCGAAAGCGTCCAGGCAGCGTTACGCTGCGCGTCTAAGCTCAGACGTTGCCGACGTCGCAAAGCGACCGAAGAAGCGGCCGGGCAGCCGCGAGCGATCGTCGATCACGACGCGCTTGCAGGTCTGACTTGGACAGCGCTTGCTTGCTTGATCCGGAACCATTCTAAATTTCTAACACAGGGCTCGCGCCCACGACAATCGATCCATGCGCGGGCCTGCACGTCAGATAGGTATGCCGCAACAAAAAAGCGCGGGGCAGGCCCCGCGCTTTCGGTCACATCCCTGAGGGAAACGTTACTCGCCAACGGCGGTCTGGCGGTCCTGCTTCTCGACGATGCGGGCCGACTTGCCGCGCAGGTTGCGCAGATAATAAAGCTTGGCGCGACGAACCTTGCCGCGACGCACTACCTTGATCGAGTCGATCATCGGCGACATCACCGGGAAGACGCGCTCGACGCCTTCGCCGTAGGAGATCTTGCGCACGGTGAAGCTCTCGTTGAGGCCCTGACCGGAACGACCGATGCAAACGCCCTCATAGGCCTGCACGCGGGTACGCTCGCCTTCGACCACCTTCACGTTGACGATGACGGTGTCGCCGGGGCCGAATTCCGGGATATCCTTGGTGGCGGCGAGCTTGTCGAACTGCTCTTTTTCGAGCTGCTGAATAAGGTTCATTGAAATCTCCATCGGCGGCGCGCCCAGCCTTTCGCGGGCTGCGCAAACGTCCATCTATCCTGCGCGGGTGCGGATTTGGCCGCCCGTATAAGGCAAAGCGCAGGGTTTGTCACCCGTCTGTCTTGTTTTTTGTCCGGCGCGGAGCGGCTTTTTGGCCGGCCTTGCGGGCCCAGAGATCGGGCCGCCGGGCCGCCGTCAGGGCCTCGGACTGGGCCAGCCGCCAAGCCGCGACCTTGGCGTGATCGCCGGAAATCAGGATTTCCGGGATTGGCCGGCCCTCGAACGCCTGTGGGCGGGTGTATTGGGGGTATTCCAGTAGTCCTTCGGAAAAGCTTTCCTCGGTTCCCGAGGCCTGCTTGCCCATCACCCCCGGCAACAGGCGGACGCAGGCGTCGATCAGGGCCATCGCGGCGATTTCGCCGCCGGACAGCACATAATCGCCGATCGAGACCTCCTCGAGGCCCCGCGCCTCGATCACCCGCTGGTCGATGCCCTCGAAGCGGCCGCAGACGATCAGGGGCCCGGGCCCGGCCGCCAGCTCCGCGACCTGGGTCTGGGTCAATGGCCGACCGCGCGGGCTCATCAAGAGGCGCGGACGGTCAGGCGCGATATCAGCGGCGTCGATCGCCGCCGCCAGCACATCGGCCCGCAGCACCATGCCGGGGCCGCCGCCGGCCGGCGTGTCGTCGACGCTGCGGTGCTTGTCGGTGGCCGAGGCCCGGATGTCGCGCGCTTCCAGCGCCCAGAGTCCGCCAGCCAGCGCCTTGCCGGCGAGGCTCACGCCGAGCGGCCCCGGAAACATGTCCGGGAACAGGGTCAGCACGGTGGCGCGCCATGGTGTCGCCTGGGCTGTGGTGTCTTGCGATGTCATGGCCTCTGGTTACGGCACCACGGCCGTGAGGTCGAGGCTCTGCATCATGGCGGCCGCGTCCACCGCGCGGCGGAAGTCGGCAAGCTTGAAGGTCGCGACATTGATCTTGCGCAGGTCCAGCAGGCCTTCGGCGGCGAGGCCGGCGAGCTGGCCTGGTGCCGTGCGGTCGTACATGAACTGCCCGACCACCTCCCAGTCATTGGCCAGCATCTCGCGGAACGAGAGTTCGAGCGGCACCTCGGCGCTGCCCATCAGCACCACCCGGCCGCCACGCCTGAGCGCGCGCAGGGAGGACAGCGTGGTCGAGGTGCTCTTGGCGGCGCCGAGCAGATCGAGCGCGACATCGGCGCTGCCGCCAGCGGCGCGGCGGATGACCGCAAGGTCGGCTGCGGCATCGCCGCTGACGACGGCGGGAATGACGCGCGGGCCGAACGCGTCGCGCAACTGCTCGAGCGCGGCCTCCTTGCGGCCGACGGCGACGACGCGGCCCGCGCCCATCGCGACCGCGAGCATCACGCCGCCCGAACCGAAATAGCCGGTCGCGCCGTTGACAATGATGGTCTGCCCGCCGCGCAGGCCGGAGCGCTGCAAGCCGCCGAACGGCACGATCAGTTTTGCGAGCCCGATCAGCTCGGTCGCCCGCTTATCGTCGAGATTGGCAAGTGGCGTAACGCAGGCGGCCGGCCAGTGCGCGATCTCCGCGAATACGCCGTCGCGCCAGCGCGCCTGCAATGCGAGCGCCTCCGGCGTCGTCACCGTGGCGGTGAGGCCGATCAGGATCTGCGGCGGATCGCGATCCGGCACGTCGCCGCGCAGATGCGGGCTCAGGAACACGCGGTCACCGCTTTGCACGTGCGTGACGTTGTCGCCGGCGGCGACGACGCGCGCGATCGCGTTGGTGCCCGGCACGAACGGCATCGGTGGCAGGCTGTAGGGCAGTGCGCCGGACAGCAGCCTGTTGGTGTAGGACAGCACCATGCCGGCTTCGATCCGCACCACGACGCCATCGGGCGCGGGCATCGGCGTCGTGACATCCTCGAAGCGCAGATCGTTGTGGGCGTGCAGCCGCCAGGCCTTGTGCGTGCTTGTCATTGGGATGCTCCGTGAGACCATTGCTTAGGTAGCCCGGATGGAGCGAAGCGCAATCCGGGAATCACGCAAGCAATGACGAGCGGCCCCGGATCGCGCTGCGCTTCATCCGGGCTACGGGCTAACCCACGTTATGGTCACGCCGTCGTCGGATCGTCAGCGAGATGCCGCGCGAGCGCGACGGCAAGCGGACAGATCGCCAGCGCCGTGAGCGCGGTTGCTGCGGTCGCGAGCGACGGGCCGAGCGCGTCGCCAAGCAGGCCGTAGATAACAGGCGCGACGGCGCCCGATCCGATGGTACCCGTGTAGAACAGCGCGAAGGCGCGCTCGGTCTGGTGTGCCGGCGTGAGCTCGGGCACAGTGCCGTAGAGCACCGAGGAGGTGCCGTTGAGCATCACGCCGAGCAGCGGCAGCAGCACGATGGCCGGCGCCAGCGGCAACACCAGCACGGCCACGATCAGCGCCGCCGTACCACCTTCGGTGATCAGCACCGTGCGCAGCGTCCCGACCCGCGCGCCGAGCCATCCGCAGGTGAATTTTCCCGCCGCGCCGCCGATGAAGACCAGCGCCAGCGCAAGGCCGTTGGTCGGCAGCGAGGCGCCCTTGTCGCGCAGCAGGAACGGGAGGAAGGTGAGAAAGCCCATCCTGACCGCGGTGTCGAGAATTCCGATCGCGAGCAGCCAGTGAAAGCCGCGGCCTGTGCTGGCGCCGCGCGATGTTGATGCCGCCTTGTGCTCGGCGCCCTTGCCGACCGACGGCATCCAGAGCGCGATGCAGACCGCGACGAGCAGGCCTGCAAGAGCGAGCACGAGCAGCGTGTGCCGCCACGACATGATCACCAGCAGGATCGAGGTCAGCGCCGGGATTGCCGCCTTGCCGAGATCACCACTGAAATTGTAGATGCCGAGCGGCCCGCGCGCCGCCGTGCCATAGGCGCGCGACACCGCGGCGGAAGCGATCGGATGCTGCGTGCTCGACCCCGCGCCGGAGAGCGCGAGGGCGAGGCCAAGGCCAATGACACCGCCGGAGAATCCGGCAAACGCGTAGCCGAGCGCCGACAGCGCCGTGCCCGCGATCAGGATGACCTTGCCGTCGATCCGCTCCGCGATGCGTCCGACCGGAATCTGCAGCCCGGCCATGGCGCCGGCATAGAGCCCGCGCAGCAGCGCCAGCAGGCCGTAGCTCAGCGCGAATTCGGCCTGCCAGACCGGCAGCAGCACGTAGATGACGTCGGTGTAGCCGTCGTGGAGCGCGTGGTTGAGCCCGGTCACGGTCAGGGTGCGGGTTGACCGGGCACGGTCGGGCCGCGCCGTGCCAGTTTCGGCCGACACGCTCATTGCCGCCCTCCTGTGCAAGAAAATCTAAAGTTGGGGCGGGCGGGCATCAGGCGGGGACCTCAGAAAAGAAAGCCGTACAAGTAGCTTGCATGGCAGTATGCGCCGCCAAGGCTGTTGTCACAAATCAGTAATAATCGGATCATGCGTTAGAAAATCTTGTATTGAGGGGTCAATGTTCGTCCCACGCCGCAGCCTGCCGCCGCTCAATGCGGTGCGTGCCTTCGAGGCCGCCGCCCGGCTAGGCAGCTTCAAGGAAGCCGCCGCTGAGCTCAGCGTGACCCATGGCGCGGTCAGTCAGCAGATCCGCCTGCTCGAGGAATGGCTGGGGGCGCCGTCGCTGTTTCGGCGATCGGTGCGGCGCGTGGTGCTGACGCCGGCAGGCGCGGCATTGCTGGCAGAGTTCGCGCCCGCGCTCGACCGGATTTCCGCCGCCGTGCAGCAGCATCGCGAGCGGCGCGGCGATCTGGCGGTCGCGGTGTTGCGCGTCAATGCGCTCGCGACCTTCAGCCTGCGCTGGCTGCTGCCGCGGATGAGCCGGTTTCGCGCCGAGCATCCGGATATCGAGGTACGCCTGAGCACGTCGAACGATCCGGTGGATGCGTTGTCTGAATCATTCGACGTCGTGATCCGCGGTGGTCCCGACACCTTCCACGGCTTCTCGTCGCGCTTCCTGGTGTCGGAGCGGAGATTGCCGGTGTGCAGTCCGTCGCTATTGGCGCAGCTGCCGCTCAATGAGATCGCGGACCTCTCCAGGCACACGCTGCTGCATGTCACGTCGATGCCGCGGCTGTGGCGCGACTGGCTCACCGAGGCCGGGCAATCCGCGCTGGAGCCGGCGGCCGCGCTGACCTTCGATCACTTCTATCTGACGATCCAGGCCGCGCTCGACAGTCTCGGCGTCGCGATGGGACCGACCGCGCTGATCGCGGATGATCTCGCGGCCGGGCGCCTGGTGACGCCGTTTCCGGATGTCAGCCTGCCGGCGCGGAGCTACTTCGCGTATTTTCCGGCGGGCCGCAGCAACGATCCGCACAGCGCGGTGTTCTGCGACTGGCTCGAGCAGCAGGGCCGGATGACGGGTTGAAAATTATTCTCGGTCAGGCGGCCGACGGATCGTCGCCGTCGATTTCCTTGGGCAGGTCGATCACCACGCGGCCGCCGTCGAGATCGACAGTCGGCACCACGGCATTGGTGAACGGCAGCAGCATCGTCGCGCCCTGCGGCGGGGCGATCTCGATGATGTCGCCGGCGCCGAAATTATGGATCGCGATCACCTTGCCGAGCGGCTGCTCCGTCGTCGTCACCGCGGCGAGCCCGATCAGATCGGTGTGGTAGTATTCGCCGTCGTCGGTGTCCGGCAGCCGGTCGCGCGGAACGTAGAGCTCGAGCCCGTTGAGCCGTTCGGCATCATCGCGGCTGGCGACGCCCTTCAGTGTCACCACCAGATGGTCTTTGGCCTCACGCAGATGCGTGACCTCGAACTGGCGCGTGCCGTCCTTGGTCATCAGCGGACCGTAGTCCTTCACGGCCAGCGGATCTTCGGTGAAGGTCCAAAGCCTGACGGCGCCGCGCACGCCATGCGCAGCGCCGATACGGGCGACACAGACCGGTGCAGCCACCGTGGTCGCCGTTCAGCCTTAAGCCTTGGCGGCGGCTTCGGCCTGCGCCTTGCGCTCCTTGCGCGGCACGGCCTTTTCCGGGTTGTTGCGCGGCGCGCGCTTCTTGACGCCGGCGGCGTCGAGGAAGCGGGTCACGCGATCCGACGGCTGCGCGCCCTTGGCGAGCCAGGCCTTCACCTTGTCCATGTCGAGCTTCAGGCGCGACTCGTTGTCCTTCGGCAGCAACGGGTTGAAGTGGCCGAGACGCTCGATGAAGCGGCCATCGCGCGGGAAGCGCGAGTCGGCGACGACGACGTGATAGACGGGACGCTTCTTGGTGCCTGCGCGAGCGAGGCGGATAACAACGGACATTCAGTTCTCCTTCAAAGGTCGATGTGTTCGATTGATTGGCATTCCGCGTCGCGCCGGCCGTATACGAGCCGTCGCGACGAATTCCTCATTTCTTCTTGCCCGGGAAACCGCCGAGGCCCGGCAGCATCGGCTTGCCGGAAAGGCCGGTTAGGCCCGGCACGTTCGGCAAGCCGCCGCGCAGCCCGGCCGGCAAATCCTTCGGCAGATTGGGCAGGCCGCCGCCGGCGCCGCCCTGCATCTTCTCGGCGAGCGCCTTCATCTCCTCGGCCGAGGGCGGCTTCATGCCGCCGCCGAATCCCATCGCCTGCGCGATGCCGGCGAGCGGGCCGCGTTTGCCGCTGCCCATGGCCTTCATCATGTCGGCCATGTTCCGGTGCATCTTCAGCAGCTTGTTGACGTGCTCGACGCTCTGGCCAGCGCCTGCCGCGATGCGCTTCTTGCGGCTCGCCTTCAGGATGTCCGGGTTCTTGCGCTCCTGCCGCGTCATCGAGTCGATGATCGCGACCTGGCGCTTCAGGATCTTGTCGTCGATGCCGGCCGCCGCGATCTGGTTCTTCATCTTGGAGATGCCGGGCATCATGCCCATCAGGCCGCCGATGCCGCCCATATTCGCCATCTGCTGCAGCTGCTCGCGCATGTCGTTGAGGTCGAACTGACCCTTGCGCATGCGTTCGGCGGTGCGCGCGGCCTTCTCGGCGTCGATATTGGCGGCGGCCTTCTCGACCAGCGAGACCACGTCGCCCATGCCGAGGATGCGGCCGGCGATGCGGTTCGGATGGAAGTCTTCCAGCGCGTCGGTCTTTTCGCCGGTGCCGATCAGCTTGATCGGCTTGCCGGTGACCGCGCGCATCGACAGCGCGGCGCCGCCGCGGCCGTCGCCGTCAACGCGCGTCAGCACGATGCCGGTGAGGCCGACGCGCTCGTCGAACGAGCGCGCGAGGTTGACCGCGTCCTGGCCGGTGAGGCTATCCGCGACCAGCAGCACTTCGTGCGGGTTGGCGGCGGCTTTGATCTCGGCCGCCTCCTTCATCATGTCTTCGTCGAGCGTGGTGCGGCCGGCGGTGTCGAGCAGCACGACGTCGTAGCCGCCGAGCTTGCCGGCCTCCAACGCGCGCCTTGCGATCTGCGGCGGCATCTGGCCGGCGACGATCGGCAGCGTCGGAATGTCGAGGTCGCGGCCGAGCACCGCGAGCTGTTCCATCGCCGCCGGGCGGTAGACGTCGAGCGAGGCCATCAGCACCTTGCGCTTGTCGCGCTGGACCATGCGGCGCGCGAGCTTTGCGGTGGTGGTGGTCTTACCGGAGCCTTGCAGACCGACCATCATGATCGGCACCGGCGGCACGGAGTTGATATCGATGGTCTGGCCGTCGGAGCCGAGCGTGGCGACGAGCTCGTCATGGACGATCTTCACCACCATCTGGCCCGGCGTCACCGACTTGACGACGGTGGCGCCGATCGCCTGCTCGCGGACCCGGTCGATGAAGCTACGGACCACCTCGAGCGCGACGTCGGCCTCGAGCAGCGCGCGGCGCACCTCGCGCATTGCGGCATCGACGTCCTTTTCGGTCAGCGCACCGCGCCCCGTCAGACGATCGAGAATGCCACCAAGCCGTTCCGACAGATTGTCGAACAATGCCGTTGTCCTCTTTTACCTCTCCCCGCCTGCGGGGAGAGGTCGCCGCGCATTTGCGCGGCGGGTGAGGGGGTACAGGGCCATCCACACGCACAGTGCGCGGAGAGAGCTCCTCACCCCGACCCTCTCCCCGCAAGAGCGGGGCGAGGGAGAAGGAAATCCAAACACTTTCGCGCCCGAGGGCGCATCGCGCTGTCGGGCGTTGGCCTCTGGCCTCCAGGACCAGTCGGCGGGTCGAAAAGACGGAGCTTTCCGAGAAAGTGGCCGGGTTAAACGCTGCCGGGGCGGCAAAGTCAAGGAAAGTTTCGCTGAAATCCGCTCAGTCGGACAGTAAGGTACTGAAATCACGTCGATTTGCCCTATTGGTTCCGAATTCGCCGCTGCCACCCATATAACCGGAGCCTGCCTCCTATTCCGGAACCCGCGTGCTGATCACCCGCCGCCGCCTTCTCGCAACCTTGACCGGAGCCGCCGCAGCGATCGGTGTGCCCTCGATCTGGATGACGACCATGAAAACCTACGACGGCCCCGTGTCCGATCATTTCGACGGCCTGCACTTCTTCGATCCGGACGGCTCGCCGCCGAAATCGCTTGGTGAGGTGCTGCGCTGGCAGTTCGGGGGCGGCCGGAAGCGCGCAGTCTGGCCGGAATGGGCGCCGAGCCCCCATGCCGATACGCCGCCGCCCCGCGTCGAGGGCGACAAGGTGCGGCTCTGTTTCGTCGGTCATGCCAGCTGGCTGATCCAGACCGCGGGCCTCAACATCCTGTTCGATCCGGTGTGGTCGATGCGGGCCTCGCCGTTCAGCTTCGCCGGGCCGAAGCGGCACAACGATCCCGGCATCGCATTCGATAAACTGCCCAGGATCGATGTCGTGCTGGTGTCGCACGGCCACTACGACCATCTCGACGTCGCGACGCTGTCGAAACTTGCGGGTGCATTTGGTCCTCGCGTGATCACGCCGCTCGGCAACGACGTCACGATGCGTACGTCCGATGCCGCGATCAAAGCCGAGGCGTTCGACTGGCATCAGCGCGCCGAGCTCGGCAATGGCCTTGCCGCGACACTGGTGCCGACGCGGCACTGGTCGGCGCGCGGCCTGTTCGATCGCAACAAGGCGCTGTGGGCGAGTTTTGTTTTGGAGACGCCGGCCGGCAAGCTCTACATCGTCGGCGATTCCGGCTACGGCGACGGGGGACATTTCCGCCGGGTGGCCGAGGCGCATGGACCGTTGCGGCTCGCGATCCTGCCGATCGGCGCCTATGAGCCGCGCTGGTTCATGCGCGACCAGCACATGAACCCGGAGGATGCGGTGAAGGCGCTGGCCGATTGTGGCGCCGCCCAGGCGCTGGCGCATCACCACGGCACATTCCAGTTGACCGACGAGGCGATCGACGCGCCCGCGATCGCGCTTGGCGAAGCGCTCGACGCCGCCAAGGTGCCGCGCGGGAAGTTTGTCGCGTTGAAGCCCGGGCAGGTGTTCGAAATCTAAATGCTGTCGTCCCGGCGAAGGCCGGGACCCATTACCCCAAATATTAATTGTTGCGCGACGCTGGGGCCACGATTCCGTTCACAACTAAACTCGGTGGTAATGGGTCCCGGCCTTCGCCGGGACGACGTCAATTGGCTGCCTTGAATTACTTCTCCTTGATCGCCCAGGAGACGCTGACATTGACCGTCAGTGTTTCCTCGCCTTGCGCCACCGGCGTCGGCGCGGCGAAGCCTGCCGTCGCCATCTTGGGACGGAACACCGGGACCGGCGCCGAGCCGACCTCCGCAATATTCACGGGTGCGCCGAGCGTGACGCCGGCGGCCTTGGCGTAGATCTCGGCCTTGCGGCGGGCGTCGGCGATCGCCTTTTCGCGCGCCTCGTCGAGCAGCTTCGAGGCCTGCGACACCGAGAAATTGAGCCCGCCGATATCGTTGGCGCCGGCGCCGACCAGCACGTCGATGACGCTGGCGACCTTGCTTACATCGTGCAGCCTGATCGTGACGCGATTGCTCGCATGGTAGCCGACGATGCTGGGCGGGGCGTTCGGCGACGACGGCCCACGATTGGCGAATTGCGGCTGCAGCGACAGCCGCGAGGTCTGAAAGTCCTTCTCCGCGATCCCGGCGCCCTTCAGCGCGGCCAGCACCTTGCCCATCGTCACATTGTTGGCTTCGGCGGCTTCGCGTGCGGTCTTGGCGTCGGTGGTGACGCCGGCGTCGAGCTGCGCCTGGTCGGGCGGCGCCGACAAGGTCGCCTCGCCGGTGACCGAAACCGCCGGCGGAAAGTCGTCATTCGCCAGTGCGGGCGCAGCCAGCAGCGTGGTCGCGATCAGGGTGGCGGCGAAGGAGAGGCCAACGGGGAGGCCAAGCGGTAGGCGATGGGTCATCTGGCTCACTTCAGGGGTACGTAGACGTTGATCACAAGCTTGTCCTCCGCGGTCTTCAGCGGATCGGTGATGTATTCCTCGATAAAGGTGTCCTTGGCTTCGAGCTTCTTGTCGTCGAGGTGGTTGGTGATCGCCTCATAGGTGTTGTCCATGTTGTCGTAGGAACCGCGATGGACGAACTTCAGCGCCTTGCCGTCGGGCGAATTGCCCATGCTCATGTTCTTGCCGAGGTTCTTGACGTCCTGATCGACCGGGATCTCGGCGATGAAGGTGAAGCCGGTGTCGTCGGTCGAGGTGTAGACGATCATCGGATTGCCCGATGCCTTGACGCCGTCCTTGTCGAGCAGCGCGGTGAGCTGCTTGAACGCCTCGATCAGGGCGTCGAAGGCGGAATCCCAATTGGCCGTGCCCTTCAGCATCACGACCTTTTTCGGCTCCAGCGTGAACGGCTCGCCGAAGGGATCGGCGGTCTGCACCGGGGCGGCCGGCGCCGGCGCCGGGGTCTGCGCTGCGGCCGGGCTGTCGGCCGGCGACTTGGTCTCGGCCGGCGGGGGCACCGGTGTCGCCGACGGTGCAGGGGCAGGGGTCGGGCTCGCTGCGGGAGCGGGCGTGGCTGACGGCGACTGGGCAGGGGCCGGGCTTGCCAGTGCGATCGCGGCCAAGGGCAGCAGCGCGACCAGGGCCGCGCGGAGCGTGTTGATACGGTTCATTGGTTTTTCTCCATCCCCTGCCTCGAACGGCCGCTCGATCTGTCCCGGCGCGCGGTCCGCGAGGTGCGATATTCCTAACACGCAAGTTCTGCATTCGTCCCATGACAGATGTGTCATGGGGCCATTCAGGCTGGCTAACTGGCCACCACTCGCCATATAACCGGGCAGAATTTGGGAAAATCGATGAGCGCGCTCGCCAATCACGCATTCGCCAAGATGAACGGCATCGGCAACGAGATCGTCGTCGTCGACCTGCGCGATTCAGCGGTACAAGGTCGGGCACAGGTGTCGGCAGCGGAGGCGCGCGCCGTGGCTTCGCCGGCGGGCGGCGTGCCCTATGACCAGCTGATGGTGCTGCAGCCGCCGCGGCTCGACGGCACCGAAGCGTTCATCTCGATCTACAACAATGACGGCTCGGAGGCCGGGGCCTGCGGCAACGGCATGCGCTGCGTGGTGCGGCGGATTTTCGAGAAGACCGGCCAGACATCAGCGACGTTCCAGACCCGCGCCGGCCTGCTCAATTGCTGGCAGGGGCCGGCGCCCGATCTCTACACCGTCGACATGGGCGCGCCGAAGTTCGGCTGGCAGGACATTCCGCTGGCTGAGGAATTTCGCGACACCCGCTACATCGAGCTGCAGGTCGGGCCGATCGACAATCCGGTGTTGCATTCGCCCTCGGTGGTCTCGATGGGCAATCCGCATGCGATCTTCTGGGTCGATGACGTCAATGCCTACGATCTCGAACGTTTCGGCCCGCTTTTGGAAAACCACCCGATCTTTCCGGAACGCGCCAACATCACCCTCGCCCATATCGTCGATCGCGACCACATCACGATCCGCACCTGGGAGCGCGGCGCCGGTCTCACCAAAGCGTGCGGCTCGGCGGCCTGCGCGACGGCGGTTGCGGCGGCGCGGCTGAAGCGTGCCAATCGCAGCGTCGAGATCACGCTGCCCGGCGGCAAGCTCGGCATCGAGTGGCGCGAGCGCGACGATCACGTGCTGATGACCGGCACCGCCGATTTCGAATATGAGGGCCGCTTCGATCCGGCGCTATTCGCCAGCGTCGCTTGATCGGGCGTGAGATCGGTTATGGGCGTCGATGTCGTCACCTTTGGCTGCCGCCTCAACGCATTTGAGTCCGAGGTGATTCGCCGCGAAGCCGAGCAGGCGGGGCTTTGCGACACCATCGTCATCAACAGCTGCGCCGTCACCAACGAGGCGGTGGCGCAGGCGCGGCAGTCGATCCGCAAGCTGAAACGCGAACGCCCGCATGCGCGCATCGTCGTCACCGGCTGTGCGGCGCAGACGCAAAGCCGGATGTTCGCCGAGATGGCCGAGGTCGATCGCGTCGTCGGCAATGACGAGAAGATGCGTGGCGACGCCTGGCAGGCCACGCGCGCCGCGTTCGAGGCGCCGTTCGGCATCGACACAAGCGAGAAGGTCGCCGTCGCCGACATCATGGCGGTGACCGAGATGGCGCCGCATCTGCTCGACGGCTTCGAGCGCGGCCTGCCTCGCGTATTCGTGCAGGTGCAGAACGGCTGCGACCATCGCTGCACCTTCTGTATCATCCCCTACGGACGCGGCAATTCGCGCTCGGTGCCGATGGGCGCGGTGGTCGATCAGGTCCGCGCGCTGGTCGAGCGCGGCCATGCCGAGATCGTGCTGACCGGCGTCGATCTCACGAGCTATGGCGCCGACCTGCCGGGCGCGCCGAAACTCGGCCAGTTGACCCGGCAGATCCTGCGCCATGTGCCCGAGCTGAAGCGGCTGCGCATCTCGTCGATCGATTCGATCGAGGCGGATCGCGACCTGCTCGATGTCATCGCCGACGATGCGCGGCTGATGCCGCATCTGCATCTGTCGTTGCAGTCCGGCGATGACATGATCCTGAAGCGGATGAAGCGCCGACATTCACGCCGGGACGCGATCGATTTCTGCGCGCAGGTCCGCCGGCTGCGGCCGGACATCGCTCTCGGCGCCGACATCATCGCGGGCTTCCCGACCGAATCCGAAGAGATGTTCGCGCGTTCGCTCGATCTGGTCGCGGAATGCGATCTCACCTTCCTGCACGTGTTTCCCTATTCGCGGCGTCCGGGCACGCCCGCCGCACGGATGCCGCAGGTCGATGGCGGCGCGATCAAGGAGCGCGCCAGGCGGCTGCGCGCGGCAGGCGAAGCCGCGCTGCTGCGCCGGCTTGACGCGGAAGTCGGCGCGATGCGCGAGGTGCTGATCGAGAGCGAGCGGCAAGGCCGCACCGAGCACTTCCTGCCGGTCGCGATCGAGAGAGATGTGCCGGGCATGGTACGCGCGATGACTATCCGCGGCCATGACGGTGCGCGGCTCATTGCATCGGGCCGCTGAGAAAGTTCGCTCCCATTGTTCTCCCGGCGCAGGCCGGGGCCCATTACCCCAGATCTCAATTGCTGCGCGACGCTGGGGCCGCGATCTCGCACGGTCACAGAATGCGGTGGTTATGGGTCCAGGCTTTCGCCACGACGACGAATGTGGGGAGCCGCGCATGGCGGGTCCGGAGCAGCGGATCACCTGCATTTCGCATGTGATCATACTGAACGAGCTATTTGACAGGTTGAATCTCTACATGCGCATCGTGCATGACGCACTCAGTGCGTGCGCCCGCCCAGCCTTGCCGGCTGCGACGCGCGAACCTGCCAGAACCGCAGCAGGCGATCTGCGTTTTCGCGGGTCAATTTCGTGAACTGGCTCTTCGCATGGGCGAGTTCGACCGGTCCCATGGAGCCGGTGGTATAGCGACATTCCATCACCGCGGCGGCGGTATCCCAACTCAGGCCTGCTGCCCGGCACGGCACCAGCAGGCCCTCACTGCGCAGGCTTTGCATCAGGGAGCGGATCACCTCGATGTTCGACTGCGCAAGATACGCCAGCGCAACGATGGTCTCTTCATATTTTCGCTGCCTGGCGAAACCGAGCAGTGAGGCTTCGTTGAGCTCGCCGTCGTCCTTCAGCTTCGCGACGTGGTGCTTGGCCGCGGTGAAGTCGCGGACTTGCGACATGTCGCGCTCGACGCCGGCGGCGACCGCTGCGATCGCATGCCGGATTTCTTCGAACAGATAGGGCGGGGCGCGTTCCAGCAGACGGCCGCGAACCTCTTCCGTCGCGCGGCGCAGGAGCTGAAGGCGGAGCTCCGACGGCAGGTCGGCGCGAATGCCGGTCTCGACCGCAAGCACCGGATCGTGCTCGGCCTGCGCGAGGATGACGGCAAATCCGCCCGGCGATACTTTGGCGCCGGGATTGGTGACCAGGCGGTGGCTCACGCTCGCAAAGCGACGCGCCAGAAGCGCGTCAGTGACGACCTCCTTTAGCCACCAGCGGCCGGCGACGGCGAGCAGATGCTGCTCGCTCTTGGTCCGTGCGATCTCGACCAAATCGTCCGCGCTGAGCCGCGACGATTCCTGCAGGATCGGCCGCGCGATCCTGATCTCGTCATTGCTGGCGAGACGGCGAATGATCGCGGGCGGTGCCTGGGCGACCGGTGCGAGCTGCTCGCTGATGTCGGTGAGCGCCATCCGGGCGCTGATGTCGGCGAGCGCGCGCAACTCGATGGTCTTCACCAGACGCTCGAGCACGTTGTCGAACAGCTCGATCTGTTCGCTGTTGAACTTGCCGGCGGATGCGAGGAAAAGGCCGGTGACGCGCCTTGCCGTGGCCAGGCATTTATCGGCGGAGCCGGCGCGTATCGCAGCCTCGACCTCGTCGACAATTGCTAGTCCATCATTCAGCATTGCTCGTCCTGAGCCGTCGCGGCGCGCTTTTCTAAGCCGCCTTCAGGACTATCGGATGGGCCTGAATGTTCCGTAAAGGATAATTCTCCGTAAAATCACGGAGGCTAAAGCGCGATGAGGTTGGGCTGGATCGTCATCGCGCTTTAGCTCTTTGTTTGAGCATAATCCTTTCGGAAAACCGCTTCGCACTTTTCCGGATCATGCTTAGTCGCCGTTCCAGCCGCAGGCCTTGAGCCGCTCCCGCATGTGCTCGGGTGCCGGCGCGACCACATGCACCGGGTCCTTGTTCCTGGAGATCGGGATGCCGATCTCGCGGGAATGCAGATGCAGGGTCGGCTCGCCGAAGCGCGGGCCGTTGCCATAGATATTGTCGCCGACGATCGGCCAGCCCATCGCCGCCGAATGCACCCGCAGCTGATGGGTGCGGCCGGTGACCGGCTCCATCGCGAGCCAGGTGAGGCCGTCGCCACGCCCCAGCACCTTCCAGTTGGTGATCGCCTTCTGGCCATCCGGGTCCGGCTTCTGCCACCAGCCGCGCTCGGCGTTGAGCCGGCCGAGCGGCATGTCGATTGTGCCTTCATCCTCGGCAGGGCCGCCCTCGACCACGGTCCAATAGGTCTTCGCAATCTTGCTGTGCTTGAACAACAGCCCGAGCGAGGCGGTCGCCTTGCGGTGGCGTCCCAGGACGAGGCAGCCCGAGGTGTCCTTGTCCAGCCGATGCGCCAGCACCGGCGGCCGCGGCAGGCCGAACCGCAGCGCGTCGAACGAGGCCTCCAGATTGGGGCCGCCCTTGGGACCGCGATGCACCGGCAGGCCGGCCGGCTTGTCGATCACCAGCATCAGCCCGTCGCGGTGGAGCACCCGGCCCAGGATTTCTTCCGCGGTCAATTGGGGAACATCGATCAATTCGTCGAGACTTTCGTTTATGGGCCGAAACGGCTAACACGTCCGCGCCATGAACGATACCACTGCGGGAACTCCAAAACAGAGCTGGTGGCAGCGGCTGAAGGGCGGCCTGAAGCGAACCTCGAGTTCGATCGGGACCGCGGTCGCCGACCTCGTCACCAAGCGCAAGCTCGATGCGGCCATGCTCGATGACATCGAGGATGTGCTGCTGCGCGCCGATCTCGGTACCGATGTCGCGGTCCGCATTGCGGAGGCTGTCGGCAAGGGGCGCTACGACAAGGCGATCTCGGCCGACGAGGTCAAGGACGTGGTCGCGACCGAGGTCGAGAAGGTGCTGTCGCCGGTGGCGAAGCCGCTCGAGATCGATGCCGCGAAGCAGCCGTTCGTCATCTTGGTGGTCGGCGTCAACGGCTCTGGCAAGACCACGACGATCGGCAAGCTGGCCTCGAAATTCTCCGCCGAGGGCCGCAAGGTCATGCTGGCCGCCGGCGACACCTTCCGCGCCGCGGCGATCGAGCAGCTCAAGGTCTGGGGCGAGCGCACCAAGTCGCCGGTCATATCAGGCGCCCAGGGCTCGGATTCGGCGAGCCTTGCCTTCAGCGCGCTGACCGCGGCCAAGGAGCAGGCGCGCGACGTGCTGCTGATCGACACCGCCGGCCGCCTGCAGAACAAGTCCGAGCTGATGAACGAATTGGAAAAGGTCGTGCGCGTCATCAGGAAGGTCGATGCGTCGGCGCCGCACGCGGTGCTGCTCGTGCTCGACGCCACGGTGGGACAAAATGCGTTGTCGCAAGTCGAGGCGTTTCATCGTACGGCAGGCGTCACGGGGCTCGTGATGACCAAGCTTGACGGCACGGCGCGCGGCGGCATCCTTGTCGCGCTGTCGGAGAAGCACAAGCTGCCGGTGCATTTCATCGGCGTCGGCGAAGGCGTCGAGGACCTCGCGCCCTTCGCGGCGAAGGATTTTGCCAAGGCAATTGCCGGAATCGAGGCATGACCCCGAAACGTGGACACCGGTTTTCGGATCGGGTCATGCCTCAAATCAAAGTAGAGAGTTGATGGACAAGACCCAGCCGCATCCGCTGTTCAAGCTGGCGACCGAACTCGGGCCACTGCTCGTGTTCTTTATCGCCAACGCCAAGTACCATCTGTTCGTCGCGACCGGCGCCTTCATGGTGGCGATCGTGGCCGCGATGATCGCATCCTATGTGGTGACCAGGCACGTGCCGATCATGGCGCTGGTGACCGGCGCGATCGTCTTGGTGTTCGGCACGCTGACGCTGGTGCTGCACGACGAGACCTTCATCAAGGTCAAGCCGACCATCATCTACGGGCTGTTCGCGGCCGTGCTCGGCGGCGGGCTGTTGTTCGGCCGGTCCTTCATCGCCATCATGTTCGACCAGGTGTTCAACCTGACGCCGCAGGGCTGGCGCATCCTCACCCTGCGCTGGGCGCTGTTCTTCGCCGGCATGGCGGTGCTCAACGAGCTTGTCTGGCGCACGCAGACCACGGATTTCTGGGTGAACTTCAAGGTGTTCGGCGTGACGCCGCTGACCATGATCTTCGCCATCGCCCAGATGCCGCTGACCAAGCGCTATCACCTTGAGCCGGTCTCGCTGGAGGCGAGCGAGGCCGACGCGGGCGACGTGCGGAAGGGGTGATCAGCACTCTGCTCCCTCGCCCCGCTCTCTTGTCCGCCGAAGCCCGCCTTCGGGCGAAGGCGGATGCGGGGAGAGGGTGGGGTGAGGGTCTCTCCACGGATAGGCTCGGAGTTTATTACAAACACCGTCCAAAGCCCCTCGCCGTAAAGGACGGGGAGAGGTGAGCGCAAGTAACGGCTATCAACTGCCCGCCGCGAGCGCCTTCTCGATCTCGGCCTTGAGCACGCGGTTGACGTTGTCCGGAGTCACCGGGCCGACCAGCTTGTAGACGATGGTGCCCTCGCGCCCGACCAGGAAGGTCTCGGGCACGCCATAGACGCCCCATTCGATCGAGGCGCGGCCGTTGCCGTCGACGCCGACGATGCCGAACGGATTGCCGTAGCGGCCGAGGAAGCGCCGGGCATTCTCGGGCGAGTCCTTGTAGTTGATGCCGATGATCTGGAAGCGCTTGTCCTTGCCGAGCTCGGTCAGCAGCGGCGCCTCGTCGTGGCAGGGCACGCACCACGACGCCCAGACATTGACGACCGAGACCTTGCCCTTGAAGGCGGCGGGATCGAGACCGGGGACCGGCGCACCGTCCCGCACCAGGCCGTCGAGCGCGGGCAGGGCGGTCTGCGGCGCCGGCCGGCCGATCAGCGCCGACGGGATTTTCGAGGGATCGCCGCCATAGAGCCGCAGCAGGAACAGCCCGGCGAGGCCGAGGAAGATCAGCAGCGGCAGCACCACCAGCAGGCGGCGCGCTTGCGGCGGGCTGTTGGTTGCCTGATCGCTCATCTTATATCTGCCGCGCTGCGGCCGGAGCGGCGCGTCACGCCGCTGGCCTCGATCTCCCTGAGGCGCGCCTGTTGCCGGCGATAGTCGGCGATGATCCAGACGATCAGCAGCAGCACAACCGCCGCGACCAGCGCGTAGGACGTCACGATGAAGGAGGCGTAGGGACCAAGCGCCATCGTATCACGCCGCTCCAATTTCGTTTGACGCGGTTGCTTGCGAACCGCCGCCCACCTCGCTCGTGAACGAGACGCGGCTCGCCTGCATCATCTGCAGGCTGCGCACGCGCCGGCTTAGGATCTCGTTGCGCATCGCCGCCAGGTGCAAGGTGATGAACAGCAGCGAGAACGCGATCGCCATCACCAGCAGCGGCCACAGGAACGCCTTGTCGAGCGTCGGCCCGCCGGCGCGAAACACCGAGGCCGGCTGATGCAGCGTGTTCCACCAGTCGACCGAGAACTTGATGATCGGGATGTTGATCGCGCCCACCAGCGTGAGCACCGCCGCCGCCCGCGCCGCACGCGACGGGTCCTCCACCGCGCGCCACAGCACCATCAGGCCGAGATACATCAGGAACAGGATCAAGACCGAGGTCAGGCGCGCATCCCACTCCCAATAGGTGCCCCACATCGGCCGGCCCCACAGCGACCCGGTGACGAGCGCCAGAAAGGTGAAGGCGGCGCCGATCGGAGCGGCAGCTTTCGCGGCGACGTCGGCGAGCGGATGCCGCCACACGAGGGTGCCGAGCGCGGCCACGCTCATGACGCCCCAGACGAACATCGACAACCACGCATTCGGCACGTGGATGAACATGATCTTCACCGTGGCGCCCTGCTGGTAGTCGTCGGGCGCCATCGCCGACTGGTAGAGCCCGATCGCGAGCAGGATCGCGGTCACGCCGGCGAGCCACGGCAGGATGCGCGCGGTCAGCGCCAGAAACTTGGTCGGATTGGCGAGGTCGGTCAGCGTCATGGCACCCTGATAATCGTCCGATGTGTCGCAGGCAATTGGCCGATTTCCTCCCGGCGAGATTTGATCTGGCTCATCTCAGTCCAGCCCGTGCCGCAGGCTCGCGGCCGCGGCAAAGGGGCCGATCACGAGGCTGGCAAGCGACAGCGCGCAGAGGATCGAGAACGGCGTTCCAAAGGGCAGGGGGCCCGAAATCGCCGCCTGCGAGGCCGCAACACCGAAGATCAGCACCGGGATCGACAGCGGCAGCACCAGCACCGCCAGCAATAGCCCGCCGCGATGCAGCGTCACCGCCAGGGCCGCGCCGATCATGCCGGTGAAGGTCAGCGCCGGTGTTCCCGCCAGCAGCGTCGCCGCGACCGCGAGCGTCGCCGTGCCGTCGAGATTGAGCAGCAGGCCGAGCACCGGGGTTGCGATGATCAGCGGCAGGCCGGCGGCGATCCAGTGCGCCAGCGCCTTGGCGGCGCAGGCGAGTTCCAGCGGCGTCCGGCTCATCACGATGAGGTCGAGCGAGCCGTCCTCGTGGTCGGCCGTGAACAGGCGGTCGAGCGTGAGCAGGCTCGCCAGCAACGCGCCGAGCCAGAGGATGGCGGGGCCGAGCCGCGACAGCAGCGCGAGATCCGGGCCCACCGCGAACGGCATCAGCACCGTGACGGTGAGGAAGAACAGCACGCCGATCAGCGCACCGCCGCCGACGCGCAGCGCGATGCGGATGTCGCGGCGGATCAAGGCGCCAAGCGCGCTCATGCCGCGCCTCCCATCCGCAGATCGCGCGCATCGATGCCGAGCGGCAGATGCGTCGCCGCGACGATCAGGCCGCCCCGTGCGAGATGGTCGCGCATCAGGTCGATGAACAGCGCCTGTCCGGCCGCGTCGAGCGCCGATGTCGGCTCGTCCAGCAGCCACACCGGTCGCCGCACCGAGAGCAGGCGCGCGATCGACAGGCGGCGGCGCTGCCCGGCGGAGAGGTAGGCCGCCGGCAGATGCGCGGCGTGGTCGAGCGCCACGGCGGCAAGGCAGCGGCCGGCGTCCTCGGTCTCGCCGCCGAGGAATTCCCGCCAGAAGGACAGATTTTCCGCAACGCTCAGCGCCGGCTTCAGGGCGTCGCGGTGGCCGAGATAGTGGGCCTGCTCAGGCAGGCTGAGCTCGGCGTCGCCGCCTTCGAGCGCGACCACACCCTCGGCGGGAACCAATAGCCCGGCGAGGACGCGCAGCAGCGAGGTCTTGCCGGCGCCGTTAGGGCCGCTGATGGCGAGCGCCTCGCCTGACGTGGCCGACAGATCGAGGCCGGAAAACACCTCGCGTCCGCCGCGCACGCATTTCAGATTTCGTCCCGAGAGCCGCATGGTTCGTCTTGTCACAGCCCTCTGAAATCTTTCGCTACCGCGTGAGAATTTTTGGGTCGCGCAACGCTGTCGCACGCTTGTCGGTGTGGCGGCGCTTCTAGAAAGGTTCTATAAGCCCGGAACTTGATGCAGCACACACAATCGGCGGCCGCAACCCACCCCAGGCCATCCCTTGGCCAGTCTCGATCGCCGGTGTTTAGTTACCCTTGCCGGGTATAACTGAGAATTGGGATTCCTCGCATGACCTCGCTCGACAGCTTCAAATGCCGCAAGACCCTGAAGGTCGGCGGCAAGTCCTACGTCTATTACAGCCTGCCCCAGGCAGAGAAGAACGGACTGAAGGGGATTTCGAAGCTGCCGTATTCGATGAAGGTTCTGCTGGAGAACCTGCTGCGCAACGAGGACGGCCGCACCGTCAAGAAGGAAGACATCGTTGCGGTGTCGAAGTGGCTGAAGAAGCGCCAGCTCGAGCACGAAGTCGCGTTCCGCCCGGCGCGCGTCCTGATGCAGGATTTCACCGGCGTCCCGGCCGTGGTCGACCTCGCGGCGATGCGCAACGCGATGCAGAACCTCGGCGGCGATGCCGAGAAGATCAACCCGCTGGTGCCGGTCGATCTCGTCATCGACCACTCGGTGATCGTCAACTTCTTCGGTGACAACAAGGCGTTCGCGAAGAACGTCACCGAGGAATACAAGCAGAACCAGGAGCGATACGAGTTCCTCAAGTGGGGCCAGAAGGCGTTCTCGAACTTCTCGGTGGTGCCGCCCGGCACCGGCATCTGCCACCAAGTCAATCTCGAATATCTCGCGCAGACGGTGTGGACCAAGAAGGAGAAGATGACGGTCGGCCGGAAGACCGGCACCTTCGAGGTCGCCCTATCCCGACTCGCTGGTCGGCACCGACTCGCACACCACGATGGTCAACGGCCTCGCCGTGCTCGGCTGGGGCGTGGGCGGCATCGAGGCGGAGGCCTGCATGCTCGGCCAGCCGCTGTCGATGCTGCTGCCCGAAGTGGTCGGCTTCAAGCTCAAGGGCCAGCTCAAGGAAGGCGTCACCGCGACCGACCTCGTGCTGACCGTCACCCAGATGCTGCGCAAGCTCGGCGTGGTCGGCAAGTTCGTTGAATTCTTCGGCCCGGGCCTCGACTATCTCTCGGTCGCGGACAAGGCGACCATCGGCAACATGGCGCCCGAATACGGCGCGACCTGCGGTTTCTTCCCGGTCGATGCCGCGACCATCGATTACCTGAAGACCTCGGGCCGCAAGGCCGATCGCGTCAAGCTGGTGCAGTCCTACGCCAAGGCGCAGGGCCTGTTCCGCACCGCCAAGTCGACTGACCCGGTGTTCACCACCACGCTGACGCTCGACCTCGGCGACGTCGTGCCGTCGATGGCCGGGCCGAAGCGCCCCGAAGGCCGCATCGCGCTGCCGGCGGTGTCGACCGGTTTCGCGACCGCGCTGGTCGGCGAATACAAGAAGCCCGAGGGCGAGCAGAAGCGTTATGCGGTCGAGGGCCGTGACTTCGATCTCGGCCATGGCGACGTCG
Organism: Bradyrhizobium sp. USDA 4503; assembly: GCF_054055815.1. Lineage (NCBI taxonomy): Bacteria > Pseudomonadati > Pseudomonadota > Alphaproteobacteria > Hyphomicrobiales > Nitrobacteraceae > Bradyrhizobium > Bradyrhizobium sp. USDA 4503. The sequence goes on along the minus strand of NZ_JBSRXS010000001.1, from coordinate 5,569,810 downwards.
TGATCGCGGCGATCACCTCCTGCACCAACACCTCCAATCCGAGCGTGCTGATCGGCGCCGGCCTGCTGGCGCGCAAGGCGGCCGCCAAGGGCCTCAAGGCCAAGCCGTGGGTGAAGACCTCGCTCGCGCCGGGCAGCCAGGTGGTGGCGGAGTATCTCGCCAATTCTGGCCTGCAGGCCGATCTCGACAAGGTCGGCTTCAACCTCGTCGGCTTCGGCTGCACGACCTGCATCGGCAATTCCGGCCCGCTGCCGGAAGACATCTCGAAGTCAATCAACGAAAACGGCATCGTCGCCGCCGCCGTGCTGTCGGGCAACCGCAACTTCGAAGGCCGCGTCTCGCCCGACGTGCAGGCGAACTACCTCGCCTCGCCGCCGCTCGTCGTCGCGCATGCGATCGCCGGCACCGTGACCAAGGATCTCGCGGTCGAGCCGCTCGGCATCGGCAAGGACGGCAAGCCGGTGTTCCTCAAGGACATTTGGCCGACCGCCAAGGAGATCAACGCCTTCATGAAGAAGTACGTCACCGCGACGATCTTCAAGAAGAAGTACGCCGACGTGTTCAAGGGCGATACCAACTGGCGCAAGATCAAGACCACGGAAAGCGAGACCTATCGCTGGAACATGAGCTCGACCTATGTGCAGAACCCGCCCTATTTCGAGGGCATGAAGAAGCAGCCGGATCCGGTCACCGACGTGGTCGACGCGCGGATCCTCGCGATGTTCGGCGACAAGATCACCACCGACCACATCTCGCCGGCCGGTTCGATCAAGCTGACCTCGCCCGCCGGCAAGTTCCTCAGCGAGCACCAGGTGCGCCCCGCCGACTTCAACCAGTACGGCACGCGGCGCGGCAACCATGAAGTGATGATGCGCGGCACCTTCGCCAACATCCGCATCAAGAACTTCATGCTGAAGGGCGCGGACGGCAATATTCCGGAAGGCGGTTTGACCAGGCACTGGCCCGACGGCGAGCAGATGTCGATCTACGACGCCGCGATGAAGTACCAGCAGGAGAGCGTGCCGCTGGTGGTGTTCGCCGGCGCCGAATACGGCAACGGCTCGTCGCGCGACTGGGCCGCAAAGGGCACGCGCCTGCTCGGCGTGCGCGCGGTGATCTGCCAGAGCTTCGAGCGCATCCATCGCTCCAACCTGGTCGGCATGGGTGTGCTTCCGCTCACCTTCCAGGACGGCACGTCGTGGTCCACGCTCGGCCTCAAGGGCGACGAGAAGGTCACGATCCGCGGGCTGCAGGGCGACCTGAAGCCGCGCCAGACGCTAACGGCCGAGATCGTCTCCGCTGACGGCGGCAAAAAGGATGTCCCGCTGCTCTGCCGCATCGATACGCTGGACGAGCTCGACTACTATCGCAACGGCGGCATCCTGCATTATGTGCTGCGCAAACTCGCGGCCTAAGGCCCCTTTGTTTGAGCATGGTCTGTCCGGAAAACCGCTTCACACTTTTCCGGACCATGCTCCAACGCGGATTTGTGATCGGTGCCTCACTGCTTAGTGAGTAGCGGCTAAAAAGAAGGCGGCCTATGAAAAGGCCGCTTTCTCGCGTTTTGGGGCACGCAAGTTCAGGGACAGACTTCATGCTCCGTACAATTACGGATGGAAATCATCACGACTGGTTCGCAGTATGACAGCGATGATGGCCTATAACTGTATCTCGCGATGGTCCAGCGCCCTTGGTATCTGCGCAATCGTCGCGATCATCCGCCCCGCCCACGCCGATCCGCGTGCCGTCGTCGAACTCTTCACCTCGCAGGGATGCTCGTCCTGTCCGCCCGCGGACAAGATCATCGGTGACCTCGCGAAGGACCCCAACGTCATCGCGCTGAGCATGCCGATCGACTATTGGGACTATCTCGGCTGGAAGGACACGCTGGCCGATTCCCGTTTCAGCGCGCGCCAGAAGGCCTATTCGCATGTTCGCGGCGACCGCGACGTCTACACGCCGCAAGCCGTGATCAATGGCTCCGCGCATGTGATCGGCAGCGATCGCGCCAGTATCGAGGACGCCATCAAGGACACCGAAAGGAGCGGCAGCGTGATGTCGGTGCCCGTGACGATGACGCTGAGCGGCAAGCAGATCAACGTGTCGGTCGCCGCATCGAAGTCGCCGGCCGTGTCGCGCGGCGAGGTCTGGATCTGCTCGATCTCGAAGTCGGTGCCGATCTCGATCGCGCGCGGCGAGAACCGCGGCCGCGAGATCACCTACCACAACGTCGTGCGCAATCTCCTCAAGGTCGGTGACTGGAACGGTTCGTCCGGGAGCTGGACCGTGCCGCTGGAGAACATCACGCGTGACGGTGTCGATGCTGCGGCGGTGTACGTCCAGGACGGCAACCGCGACAAGCCGGGCCCGATGCTCGGCGCTGCCTTCACCTCACTTCACTAGCGCCTCGCTGCGGTAAGGCGCGATGCGCTGGCTTCCGCCGGTCGCACGCATGTTTTCGTGCAGCCGCATGGCGACAAACCTGCATTCAGTGATCTGCCGAAAGGAAGGCGCCGGTGCTTGGCGCGCGCGTCTCGCTTGCGCAGGTCCCAAAACAAAAAGGACCAACTTTCGTTGGCCCAGTGTTGGGATTTGACTCCCCTGCGAACAGGCCCGATCCCGACGGCCCCGGGGGGCTGGGGGCTGAGGAATCCGGAACCGAAAGGACCGGGCCAACGCAGGATTTCCTTTTCGCAGGGCAGCGGGGCGGGCGATGGGCGGAAGTGGGGCAGCAATATGATTCCGCTAACGTTCCCGTGACTCTGCGGTTTTTCGGACAATCCGCCGCGCGCGGCGGTGGTTAAGGCCCGGTTGCATTGCGATTGGCCCCTTGCGGGCCCGCGCGCTTAGCGCGATCATGTCACTCTCGTGACGATCCCGAAGAGGGGCCTTCGGAACCCGATCGCCACCGAGGTGACAGGAGGCGCTCGATGAGTTTGATCTCGGAGGACACTGATCCGAGCGGGAGTCGTGCCGCGGCGCGCACCGCCGCCGCGACCCCTCAGCCCAATCGCGTGACTTTCAATCGACTTGAACTCAACCGCATTCTCAATCTCTACGGCCGCATGGTCGCCGACGGCGAGTGGCGCGATTATGCGATCGACTTCCTGAAGGACCGGGCCGTGTTCTCGGTGTTCCGGCGCGCGTCGGAAGTGCCGATCTACCGGATCGAGAAGGACCCCCGGCTTGCGCGCAAGCAGGGCATGTACAGCGTGATTTCCGCGACCGGCCTGATCCTCCGTCGTGGCCATGAACTCGAACGCGTGCTGTTCGTGATCGATCGCAAGCTGTCGCTGGTGTAAGCGCGTCAGGTCAGTCCGCTTGTAGCCCGGATGGAGCCAACGGGCCGCGCGAACGCGCGCCCGATGACAGGCTCCGCGCAATCCGGGGAAGCTGTACTCGCGTGGTAAGACCGTCCCGGATGTCGCTTCGCTCATCCGGGCTACAAATCCGCTGATCCGGCGGCACAGTTGTGCCCGAGTTTCGTAGCCCGGAGGAGGCAACAGGGCGCGCAAACGCGCTCGATGGCAGGCTCCGCTCAATCCGGGGCCGTTGAAGCCGCGGATGAGCCTGTCCCGGATTTCGCTTGCGCTTCATCCGGGCTACATCACATCTCGCCTCGCCCAAAAGAAAAGCCCCGGCGGAATGGCCGGGGCTTGGATTTGATCGGCTCGCTCGAGGCGCTTAGTCGCGCTGGCCGAGCAGCTGCAGGAGCAGCGTGAACAGGTTGATGAAGTTCAGGTAGAGCGACAGCGCACCAGTGATTGCCGCACGCTCTGCCATCACGCCACCCTGCGAGGCGTAGCCGTAGATGTAGTCGTTCTTCAGCCGCTGGGTGTCCCAGGCGGTGAGGCCCGCGAACACCAGCACGCCGACCACCGACACGATGAACTGCAGCGCCGAGCTCGCCAGGAACAGGTTGACCAGGCTCGCGATGATGATGCCGATCAGACCCATGAACAGGAACGAGCCCATGCCGCTCATGTCACGCTTGGTGGTGTAGCCGTAGAGGCTCAGCGCACCGAACGTTGCCGCGGTGATGAAGAACACGCGCACGATCGAGGTGTGCGTGTACACCAGGAAGATCGACGACAGCGACAGACCCATCAGCGCCGAGAACACCCAGAACAGGAGTTGGGCGGTCGCGGGCTGCAGGCGGTTGATGCCGGCCGAGATGACGAACACCATCGCCAGAGGGGCGAGGATGAACAGCCACTTCAGCGGGCTCACGAACATCGCGTAGCCGAACTGCGTCAGATAGGCGTTGCCGAACTTGGCGACGGCGGCCGACTGGTCGGTCGTCACCGCACCCATGTAGACGCCGAGCGCGGCGAGGCCGGTGATGGCCAGGCCGATGCTCATGTAGTTGTAGATGCGCAGCATGTAGGCGCGCAGACCGGCGTCGACGGCCGCAGCGTCAATGCGCCCGGCGGCCCGGCCGAAAGGAGAAGCGTAGTTGCGGTCTAGGTCCGACATGGTCGAATTCCCGTGGTTGGTCCCGGTGGAGCGCAAGGGATTTGCGGCGCCGGTCGTAAATCTATCTCAGATGGCTCGGTTTGCGGAACATTAATTCCGTGTCATTCAAACCGACCATCCGACCCGATTGGTATGTGGGAAATTAACACATCCGACGCAAGCTTCCACGCGCGGCCGAATGTCGCTCTGCCCTAGCATCATAGGCAAAAACGGCGCTCGCGCCGCTACATTTTGTCACAAATTCCGCAACACTGAGGCCGGCTTCTGGTTTAGCGCGAGCAGCGTCCCGGCGAGCCCCAGTCCGACCGTGACGACCAGCGCGGCGACCACGACCAGCGCGGCGCTGCCGGCCTGCCAGATAAAACTCAGCGTCATCAGCCTAGTCACGATCAGCCAGGCCGCGATCGAGCCGGCGATCACCCCGAACACCGCGGTTGCAAAACCGATCATCAGATACTCCAGCGCGTAGGCGCCGAGCAGTCGCACCCGCGTGGCGCCGAGCGTCTTGAGAATCACGGCGTCATAGACGCGGTGGCGGTGTCCGGCGGCGAGCGCGCCGCCGAGCACCAGGATCGCGGAGATCAGCGTCACGGCGCTGGCGCCGCGGATCGCCAGCACCAGATTGCTGACCACGCTGCCGACCGTCTCCAGCGCCTCGCGGACCCGCACGCTGGTCACCATCGGGAACGCGTCGGCGACCTGCTTGATGATGCGCGCGTCGTCGGCGGAATCGGCGTGTGGTTCCGTCAGGGTCGCGACATGGCTGTGCGGCGCACCCCTGAAGGCATTCGGCGAGAACACCAGCACGAAATTGATGCCGAGGCCCTGCCAGTCGATGTTGCGCAGGTTGGCGATTTTCGCCGGCACGTCGCGTCCGAGCACGTTGACGACGATCTCGTCGCCGATCTTCAACGACAGGCCGTCGGCGATCTTCTTCTCCATCGAGACCAGCGGCGGCCCGCTGTAGTCCGGCCCCCACCATTCGCCCTCGACGATCTTCGAGCCCTTGGGAATTTCGCCGGTGTAGGTCAGGCCCCGGTCGCTCTGCAGCACCCACTCCGAATCGACCGACGGCTTGAGCTGGTCGGCCTTGACGCCGCGCGCGGCCACGATCCGTCCGCGCAGCATCGGTACATCCTCGACGGTCGAGCCGGCGGTGACCTTCGCCAGGAAGGCATTGAAGCGGTCGGCCTCGGTGGAGGGGATGTCGATGAAGAAGAACGACGGCGCCCGCTCCGGCAGGGCGGCCAGGAATTGCCGGCGCAGATTGCCGTCGATCTGGGTGATGGTGACGAGCACCGCCAGCCCGAGCCCCAGCGACAGCACCACCGACGGCGTCAGCGCGCCCGGCCGGTGGATGTTGGCGATCGCGAGCCGCAGCATGGTCATGCGGCTGCGCGGCAGCCGCCGCGCCACCGCCATCAGGAGCTCGGCGATTCCGCGCAGCAGCAGGAACACCGCGATCGACGAGGCGACGAACACGGCAGCGACCCGCTTGTCATAGGCAAGCCCGATCGCGACTCCGATCAGGAGCGCGATCACCACGGCCATCAGCGCCAGATAGCTCCAGCGCGGGCGATGCCACTCGCTGGTGACGGTCTCGCGGAACAGCGCCGCGACCGGCACGTCATGCACCCGGCCGAGTGGCCACAGCCCGAACGCCAGCGCGGTGAGCTGGCCGTAGAGGAAGGACAGCGCGAGCTCGTCGGGATGCAGCGCGGGCACTACCGGCAGCGGCAGCAGCTTGCCGAACAGGCCGACGATGACGAAGGGGAGCGCGGCGCCGAGCACGAGCCCGATCACCGAGCCGATCCCGGCCAGCACCACCACCTGCGTGCAGTAGATCGTGAAGACGTCGCGGCCGGTGGCGCCGAGCGCCTTGAACGAAGCGATGACGTCGCGGCGCCGGTCGATATGGCTCTTCACCGCGTTGGCGACGCCGACACCGCCGACCAGCAGCGCCGCGAGGCCGACCAGGGTCAGGAACTGGGTGAAGCGGTTGATGGTGCGCTCGAGCTGCGGCGAGGCATTGCTGCGGCTGCGGACCTCCCAGCCGGCCTCCGGCGCGGCGGTCCGCGCGCCGTCGATCAGCGCGGTGGTGGCGCGATCGTCGTTGGCGCCGTCAGGCAGCTTCACGCGGTAGATCCAGCGCACCAGGCTGCCCGGTTGCAGCAGGTCGGTGGCGTGCAGGCTGGCTTCGCTGACCAGGAAGCGCGGCCCGAGGCCGACGCCGCCGGCAAGCTTGTCGGGCTCGGCCACCACCACGCTGCGGATCTGGTAGGTCGCACTGCCGATGGTGACGCGGTCACCGAGCTTCAGGTCGAGCCGCGCCAGCAACGTCGAATCGGCGGCCGCGCCGTAGACGCCGTCGCGTTCGGCAAGCAGATCGGCGACCGGCATGTTCGGCTCGAGCGTCAGCTCGCCGAGCATCGGATATTTGCCGTCGACGGCCTTCAGCTCGACCAGCGCCAGCTTGCCGTCATTGCTGCGGGCCATCGCGCGCAGCGTGGCCGCGATCGAAACCTCGCCGCGTGTGCGCAGATAGGCGACCTCGTTGGGTTTGGCCTCGCGCGAGATCAGCGAGAATGCGACGTCGCCGCCGAGCAGCGTACGTCCCTCGCGGGACAGGCCGTCGCCAAGGCTCGCGGCGACCGAGCCGACGCCGGCAATCGCCATCACGCCGAGCGCGATGCAGGCGATGAACACGTAGAAGCCGCGCAGGCCGCCGCGCAATTCGCGCAGCGCATAACGGAAGGCAAGCGACGACGCGCGGCCCTGCACCGCGGCTTCGGACGCGATGCTCATGTCGTGGATTGTCCGTCGATGCGGCCGGAGCGCAGCCGCACGACGCGGTCGCAGCGCTGCGCGAGCGCGAGATCGTGCGTCACCAGCACCAGCGTCATGCCGCGCTCGGCGTGCTTGGTGAACAGCAGGTCGACGATCTGCTTGCCCGTCGTCTCGTCGAGATTCCCGGTCGGCTCGTCGGCAACGAGGATCGCGGGATCGGGCGCGAGCGCGCGCGCGATCGCGACGCGCTGCTGCTCGCCGCCGGAGAGTTGCGTCGGATAATGATGCAGCCGCTCGCCGAGCCCGACCGATTGCAGCTCCTGCGCGGCGCGCGCGGCGGCATCGGGATTGCCGGCGAGTTCGAGCGGCACCGCGACGTTCTCCAGCGCCGTCATGGTCGGGATCAGATGGAACGACTGGAAGACGATGCCGACCTGGCGGCCGCGGAAGCGCGCCAGCGCATCTTCGTCGAGGGCATTGAACGAGGTGCCGTTGACGACCACTTCTCCACTGTCAGGACGTTCGAGCCCCGCCATTACCATCAGCAAGGTCGACTTGCCCGAGCCCGACGGGCCGATCAGGCCGATGGCCTCACCCGCTGCCACACGAAGGCTGATATCTTTGAGGATATGGACCCGTGCCGCGCCGGTGCCGAGCGAGAGATTGACGTTCCTGACGGCAATGGTGTCCGGCTCGACGTCGGTCAGTGAAGAGGATTCGATGAGACTGTCCATGGTTCGGTCATATGGCACTTCCGCGTCTGCGGTCGAGGGCCGGTTGAGAATCTTCGTGCACATACTCGTGTTGCTTATGGGCTTGATGACGGCGGCCAGCGCGCAGACGCCAAGGCTGGAGAATGGCCCGGAGAAGGGCCCGGCGAAGCCGATCAAGATGGTGATTCTGGGCGATTCCCTGAGCGCCGGGTACGGCCTCCCGGGCCCGGCGGCATTCCCGATCCGGCTGCAAAAGGCGTTGGAAGCCAAGGGGATAAAGGTCGAGATGAGCAATGCCGGGGTGTCCGGCGACACCGCCTCGGGCGGCCGCGAGCGGCTCGACTGGTCGGTGCCTGATGGAACCGATGCCGTGATTGTCGAGCTTGGCGCCAACGATGCCTTGCGCGGCATCGATCCCGCCGTCACGCGTGCCGCGCTCTCCGACATCATCACAAAGTTGCAGGCGCGCAAGATCGCCGTGCTCTTGTGCGGCATGCTCGCGCCACCGAACTATGGCAGTGAGTATGCAGCGAAGTTCAACGCGATCTATCCGGATCTCTCGAAGACCCTTGGCGTGCCGCTCTATCCGTTCTTCCTCGATGGGGTTGCCGCCGACGCGAAACTCAACCAGGCCGACGGCATGCATCCGACGGCAGCAGGTGTGGACATCGTTGTGAAAAATATCCTGCCCACAGTGGAGGCATTTCTCGGCGCAATATCAGGGCAACGCAGTTGAAGCGCAGGCAGTGAGCCGTGCCGTGTCCGTAGGTTTACGAGCTGTTAACGGGTCATGCTTCGCAGAGTCACATATCTCGGGTACAAATAGGCATCGGTGATTCGTCGCCGGGCCGTTACAGGGTGCGGGCTCCCAAAACCCGCGCCAAGCATCGAGGATTATTGCGATGCCGCGTCTGTTCACTGGACTGGAAATTCCGGCCGATATCGGCCAAACCCTCTCCAGCTTGCGTGGCGGCCTTCCCGGCGCACGCTGGATCGATCCCGAAAATTATCACGTCACTCTGCGCTTCATCGGCGATATCGATGGCATGTGGGCCAACGAGATCGCGACGATGTTGTTTCGGGTAAACCGCAAGCCGTTCGAGGTCAAATTGCAGGGCCTGTCGAGCTTCGGCGGACGCAAGCCGCGCGCGGTGGTTGCCGCCGTCGAGCCGAGCCGGCCGCTGATCGAACTGCAGGCCGAGCTCGAGCGGATGATGCAGCGGATGGGGCTCGATCCCGAGGGCAGGAAATTCACGCCACATGTCACGCTCGCTCGTCTGCATGACGCTTCGAGCCAGGACGTCGCGGATTATCTGTCCGTGCGCGGCTACTTCCCGAGCCGCAGCTTCCTGGCGGACCGCTTCGTGCTGTTCTCGTCGCGCGCGTCGACAGGCGGCGGCCCCTATGTGGTCGAGGATTCCTACGCGCTCTGCGCGTGAGCCTCTTCACCTCGCCCCGCTTGCGGGGAAAGGTCGGATCGCATCGAAGATGCGATCCGGGTGAGGGGGTACGGGTCCGTCGATAGAGCGCGTCGGGTGGTGAGAGCCCCTCACCCCAGCCCTCTCCCCGCAAGAGCGGGGCGAGGGAGAGGAAAGTGCATACCCCACTGGCACAATTCACGGCTTGCAATTTGCCGCACACTAGGGCCGTAAGGTGGGCTCATGCTGTCCACCTCGCCCAGTTCCTTTCTCGAGCTCTACAAATCCCTGGTCGCCTCCGGCGCGATCGAGGCCGATCCCGCCCAGGCCCGCGCCGCCGAGGCATTCGGCGCGCTGGATGAGCGGCTCGCGAGCTACAAGCCGCAGCGCAAGCAAGGCCTGTTCGGGCGGCTGTTCGGCGGCGACAAGGACGACAAGCCGCCGCGCGGGCTCTACGTCCACGGCGAGGTCGGTCGCGGCAAGACCATGCTGATGGATCTGTTCTTCCAGCAGAGCCCGGTCGAACACAAGCGCCGCGCGCACTTCCACGAATTCATGGCCGAGGCGCATGAGCGCATCTACGGCTACCGTCAGCAGATCGCGCGCGGCGAGATCGCGGACGGCGACGTGATCGCGCTCACAGCGCAGGCGATCTTCGACGAAGCCTGGCTGCTCTGCTTCGACGAATTTCACGTCACCGACATCGCCGATGCGATGATCCTCGGCCGGCTGTTCGCCAAGCTGTTCGATCTCGGCACCGTGGTGGTCGCGACCTCGAACGTTGCGCCTGACGATCTCTACAAGGGCGGGCTCAATCGCGCGCTGTTCCTGCCGTTCATCGCGCAGATCTCCGACCACATGGACGTGCTGCGGCTCGATGCGCGCACCGACTTCCGGCTGGAGAAACTCGTCGGCGTCAAGATGTGGCTGGTGCCCGCGGATGACGCGGCCGATGCCGCGCTCAACGCGGCCTGGCGGAAGATGACCGGCAATGCCCCGTGCAAGGCACGCCTCATTCCGATCAAGGGACGCATCCTGAACGTGCCCTGCTCGGCGCACGGCGTCGCGCGCTTCAGCTTCATGGACATCTGCGAGAAGCCGCTTGCCGCGTCCGATTATCTCAGGCTCGCGCACGATTACCACACGATCCTGATCGACCACATTCCGGTGATGGATTACGCCGAGCGCAATGCCGCCAAGCGCTTCATTTCGCTGATCGACACGCTCTATGACAATGCCGTGAAGCTGATGGCCTCGGCCGAGGCCGATCCGGTGTCGCTGTACCTTGCGACCGACGGCGTCGAGGCGATGGAGTTCAAGCGCACATCCTCGCGCCTGATCGAGATGAGCTCGGAATCCTACCTGGCGCTGCCGCACGGCCGGAAGGACTCCTCCGCGAGCGGCGCGTCGACCGGCCTGGTCGAGACCTGAAATTCAGCCTCGAAATTCCGTCTCGAAATTCCGTCTTGCGCGCGGTCCGGTTCGGAGCAACTTTTCGTGTCTCCGCGGCGGATGTTGCTGGCATGCCTGATCGAATTCCAGGCAGGGCCCGCAATCGGGCAGGCCGCGACTTGAATGGATCATTCGAAAGGGATAACCACCCTTGCAACCGACTTCCCTCCCTCCCGTACACAGTTCAAAGGACTGATTTCCCATGGCACGCGACAAGATTGCTCTGATTGGCTCCGGACAGATCGGCGGAACGCTGGCGCACCTCGTCGGCCTCAAGGAACTCGGAGACGTCGTGCTGTTCGATATTGCCGAGGGCGTGCCGCAGGGCAAAGCGCTCGACATCGCGCAGTCGTCGCCGGTCGACGGTTTCGATTCCAATCTGGTCGGCGCCAATTCCTATGAAGCGCTCGACGGCGCCAAGGTCTGCATCGTCACCGCCGGCGTGCCGCGCAAGCCCGGGATGAGCCGCGACGATCTCCTCTCCATCAACCTCAAGGTCATGGAGCAGGTCGGCGCCGGCATCAAGAAGTACGCGCCCGACGCCTTCGTCATCTGCATCACCAACCCGCTCGACGCCATGGTGTGGGCGCTGCAGAAGGCCTCGGGCCTGCCGCACAAGAAGGTGGTCGGCATGGCCGGCGTGCTCGACTCCGCGCGTTTCCGCTATTTCCTGGCCGACGAATTCCACGTCTCGGTCGAGGACGTCACCGCCTTCGTGCTCGGCGGCCACGGCGACACCATGGTGCCGCTGACCCGCTACTCGACTGTCGCCGGCATTCCGCTGCCCGACCTCGTCAAGATGGGCTGGACCTCGCAGGCGCGCATCGATGAGATCGTCGATCGCACCCGCAACGGCGGCGCCGAGATCGTCAACCTGCTCAAGACTGGCTCCGCCTTCTACGCGCCGGCTGCGTCCGCGATCGCGATGGCCGAGAGCTACCTGAAGGACAAGAAGCGCGTGCTGCCCTGCGCCGCCTATCTCAACGGCGAGTACGGCGTGAAGGACATGTATGTCGGCGTGCCGGTCGTGGTCGGCGCCAAGGGTGTCGAGCGCATCGTCGAGATCGAACTGGCGGGCAAGGACCGCGAGGCTTTCGACAAGTCGGTCGGTGCGGTGCAGGGCCTGGTCGACGCCTGCAAGAAGATCGCGCCCGATCTGCTCGGCAAGTAATCTCGATTGGCAATGACCCGATAGGCGGTTTCAATCGCCTGTCGGGTCCAAGGCGATGAAATTCCGGCGGATTTTTTAGTTGCGCGAGCTTTGGTATATGGTATGCCAGTCTCAAGGCTGACGTAAAAGGTCGCCGCACGAGGGTTTGGGAGCGTCTTTCCATGAATATCCATGAATACCAGGCCAAGGCTTTGCTGCATGAATTCGGCGTGCCGATCTCGCGCGGCGTGCCGGTGCTGAAGCCGGAAGAGGCCGACGCGGCGGCCAAGCAGCTGCCTGGCCCGATCTGGGTGGTGAAGAGCCAGATCCATGCCGGCGGCCGCGGCAAGGGCAAGTTCAAGGAAGCATCGGCCGGCGACAAGGGCGGCGTCCGCATCGCCAAGTCGGCCGCCGAGGTCGCCGAATTCGCCAAGCAGATGCTCGGCGCGACGCTGGTCACGGTGCAGACCGGTCCGCACGGCAAGCAGGTCAATCGCCTCTACATCGAGGAAGGCTCCGACATCGACAAGGAGTTCTACCTCTCGATCCTGGTCAATCGCGAGACCTCCGAAATTTCCTTCGTGGTGTCGACCGAAGGCGGCGTGAATATCGAAGAGGTCGCGCATTCGACCCCGGAAAAGATCGTCTCGTTCTCGGTCGATCCCGCGACCGGCATCATGCCGCATCACGGCCGCACGGTTGCCAAGGCGCTGAAGCTGACCGGCGATCTCGCCAAGCAGGCCGAGAAGCTGACCGGCCAGCTCTATGCCGCCTTCGCCGCCAAGGACATGGCGATGCTCGAGATCAATCCGCTCGTCGTCACCAAGCAGGGCCAGCTGCGCGTGCTCGACGCCAAGGTGTCATTCGACAGCAACGCGCTCTACCGTCATCCGGACGTGGTCGCGCTGCGCGACGAGACCGAGGAAGACGCCAAGGAGATCGAGGCGTCGAAATACGACCTCAACTACGTCGCGCTCGACGGCACGATCGGCTGCATGGTCAACGGCGCCGGGCTCGCCATGGCGACCATGGACATCATCAAGCTATATGGCATGGAGCCGGCTAACTTCCTCGACGTCGGCGGCGGCGCCAGCGTGGAGAAGGTCGCGGCCGCGTTCAAGATCATCACTGCCGATCCGAACGTGAAGGGCATCCTGGTCAACATCTTCGGCGGCATCATGAAGTGCGACGTGATCGCCGAGGGCGTGGTCGCCGCGGTGAAGCAGGTCGGCCTCAAGGTTCCGCTGGTGGTGCGCCTCGAAGGCACCAATGTCGAGCAGGGCAAGAAGATCATCCGCGAGAGCGGCCTCAACGTCCTGCCCGCCGACAACCTCGATGACGCTGCACAGAAGATCGTGAAAGCCGTCAAGGGAGGCTAACGATGGCCGATCATCTCGACGCTCCGACACCGCTGGACGAACACCGCAAGCTCGCGGCGTTTGCGGGCGAGTGGAGCGGCGAAGAGATGGTCTATCCGTCGCGCTGGACCGCGGGCGGTCCGGCCACCTCGCAGGTCGTTGCGCGCATCGCGCTCAACGGCTTCTACCTGATCCAGGACAGCGTGCAGACCCGCGACGGCAAGGAGAGCTTCGCCACCCACGGCGTGTTCACCTACGACCGCGACGATCGGGCCTACAAATTGTTCTGGCACGACTCGCTCGGCTACTACCCGCCGTCACCGGCGTCCGGTGGCTGGGCGGGCAAGTCGCTGATCCTGGTGCGCGGCTCGCTGCGCGGCAATGCCCGTCACGTCTACGAGGTCGTCGACGACAACACCTACAACATGAAAATCCAGTTCTCGCCTGACGCGGAAGGGTGGGCCGACGTGCTCACCGGCGTGTACCGGCGTATTCACTGAGCATGATCCGGAAAAGTGGTCTCCGGTTTTCCGACAAGATCATGCTCAAACCATAGAGTCCCATCACCGATCGTCTCGCGAAAGCATCTCGAACCATGTCCATTCTGATCGACAAGAACACCAAGGTCATCTGCCAGGGCTTCACCGGCAAGAACGGCACGTTCCATTCGGAAGCGGCGATCGCTTACGGCACCAAGATGGTCGGCGGCGTGGCGCCGGGCAAGGGCGGCTCGACCCATCTCAACCTGCCGGTGTTCGACACCGTCGCCGAAGCGCGCGAGAAGACCGGCGCCGACGCCAGCGTGGTCTATGTCCCGCCGCCGGGCGCAGCCGACGCGATCTGCGAGGCGATCGATGCGGAAATCCCGCTGATCGTCTGCATCACCGAGGGCATCCCGGTGCTCGACATGGTGCGCGTGAAGCGCTCGCTGTCGGGCTCGAAGTCGCGGCTGATCGGGCCGAACTGCCCCGGCGTGATGACCGCCGGCGAATGCAAGATCGGCATCATGCCGGCCAACATCTTCAAGCCCGGCTCGGTCGGCATCGTCTCCCGCTCCGGCACCCTGACCTATGAGGCGGTGTTCCAGACCACCCAGGAGGGTCTCGGCCAGACCACCGCGGTCGGCATCGGCGGCGACCCGGTCAAGGGCACCGAGTTCATCGACATGCTGGAGATGTTCCTGGCCGACGAGAAGACCAAGTCGATCGTGATGATCGGCGAAATCGGCGGCTCCGCCGAGGAGGACGCCGCCCAGTTCCTCAAAGACGAGGCCAAGCGTGGCCGCAAGAAGCCGATGGTCGGCTTCATTGCCGGTGTCACCGCACCTCCCGGCCGCCGCATGGGCCATGCCGGCGCGATCATCTCGGGCGGCAAGGGCGACGCCGGTTCCAAGACCGCGGCGATGGAAGCCGCCGGCATCAGGGTGTCGCCATCGCCGGCCCGCCTCGGGCACACGCTCGCGGAAATGCTGAAGTAACCGCCGTCCGGCGAGTTCCCTTCGAGGTTTGGCGTGATTTGGGGCGGGTTCTCCTTGGGGAACCCGCTCTTTTATTGCGTTTTGGTGCCGGAATGCCGATCAATAAAAAATGAAAATAAATTCACTTCTTGGTTCTTTTAGGCAGGAATATCTGTCCTAGATAGGGTAAAGGGTATCAATCCAGCCGGCGCACTTCCAGACCGGCATCAGCGCCGTCTCCTACGCGCGAACCGAAAAAATCACCAGGACTGCCCATGTCTCGCCAAGACGCGAACGCCGCTTTTGCACTCTCATCATTCCTGCAGGGCACCAACGCCGCCTACATCGACGACCTCTACGCCCGCTACGAGCAGGACCCGTTGTCGGTCGACGCCGAGTGGCAGGATTTCTTCAAAAGCCTGAAGGACGCCCCGGCCGATGTCCAGAAGAACGCCGAGGGCGCCTCGTGGGGCCGCGACAACTGGCCGGTGACGCCGCGCGACGAGCTGACCTCGGCGCTCGACGGCAACTGGGCCCAGGTCGAGAAGGCGGTCGGCACCAAGCTCGCGGCCAAGGCGCAGGCCAAGGGCGCCGAACTGTCCGATGCCGACGTCCATCAGGCCACCCGCGATTCGGTTCGCGCACTGATGCTGATCCGCGCCTACCGCATGCGCGGCCATTTCCACGCCAAGCTCGATCCGCTCGGCATCGAGGCGCCGCGCGACCGCGAGGAGCTCGATCCGCGCTCCTACGGCTTCACCGAGGCGGACTTCGATCGCAAGATCTTCCTCGACCATGTGCTCGGCCTCGAATACGGCACGCTGCGCGAGATCGTGCAGATCTGCGAACGCACCTACTGCCAGACGCTCGGCGTCGAATTCATGCACATCTCGAACGCCGCGCAGAAGGCGTGGATCCAGGAGCGCATCGAGGGGCCGGACAAGGAGATCTCGTTCACGCCCGAGGGGCGCCGCGCGATCCTCAACAAGCTGATCGAGGCGGACGGCTTCGAGAAGTTCTGCGACACCAAGTTCACCGGCACCAAGCGCTTCGGCCTCGATGGCGGTGAATCGCTGATCCCGGCGCTCGAGCAGATCATCAAGCGCGGCGGCAATCTCGGCGTGAAGGAGATCGTGGTCGGCATGCCGCATCGCGGCCGCCTCAACGTGCTGACCCAGGTGATGGGCAAGCCGCACCGCGCGCTGTTCCATGAGTTCAAGGGTGGTTCGGCCAACCCCGACTCGGTCGAAGGCTCGGGCGACGTCAAGTATCACCTCGGCGCCTCCTCGGACCGCGAGTTCGACGGCAACAACATCCATCTGTCGCTGACCGCAAACCCGTCGCATCTCGAGATCGTCGATCCGGTCGTGATGGGCAAGGTGCGCGCCAAGCAGGACCAGCACGGCGATCCGCCGGATATGCGTATCTCCGTGCTGCCGCTGCTGATGCACGGCGACGCGGCATTCGCAGGCCAGGGCGTGGTGGCTGAATGCTTCAGCCTGTCCGACCTGAAGGGCTATCGCACCGGTGGCTCGCTGCATTTCATCGTCAACAACCAGATCGGCTTCACCACCTACCCGCGCTACTCGCGCTCGTCGCCCTATCCGTCCGACGTAGCGAAGATGATCGATGCGCCGATCTTCCACGTGAATGGCGACGATCCGGAGGCCGTGGTGTTCGCGGCCAAGGTCGCGATCGAGTTCCGGCAGAAATTCCACAAGCCGGTCGTCATCGACATGTTCTGCTACCGGCGCCACGGCCACAACGAGGGCGACGAGCCGGCGTTCACCCAGCCGGTGATGTACAAGAAGATCGCTTCTCACCCCTCAACGCTCGAGATCTACGCCAAGCGGCTGGTCGCTGACGGCGTGTTGACCGAGGGCGAGGTCGAGAAGGCCAAGGCCGACTGGCGCGCGCGGCTCGACGCCGAGCTTGAAGCCGGCGCCGGCTACAAGCCGAACAAGGCCGACTGGCTCGACGGCAAGTGGGCAGGCTTCAAGATCGCCGACCAGGAAGAGGACGCCCGCCGCGGCGTCACCGGCGTCGATGTCGCCGTTCTCAAGGATATCGGCCGCAAGATCACCAAGGTGCCGGACGGCTTCCGCGTCCACCGCACCATCCAGCGTTTCCTCGACAATCGCGCCAAGGCGATCGATAGCGGTGTCGGGATCGACTGGGCCACCGGCGAGGCGCTGGCATTTTGCACGCTGCTGCAGGAGGGTCATCATGTGCGGCTGTCCGGCCAGGATTCCGAGCGCGGGACCTTCTCGCAGCGCCATTCAGTGCTGATCGACCAGGAGGACGAGAGCCGCTACACGCCGTTCAACCATCTCGGCGGCGAAGACACCGGCCACTACGAGGTCATCAACTCGCTGCTGTCGGAAGAGGCGGTGCTCGGCTTCGAATACGGCTACTCGCTGGCCGAGCCGAATGCGCTGGCGCTCTGGGAAGCGCAGTTCGGCGACTTCGCCAACGGCGCGCAGGTGGTGTTCGACCAGTTCATCTCCTCGGGCGAACGCAAGTGGCTGCGCATGTCGGGCCTCGTCTGCCTGCTGCCGCACGGCTACGAAGGGCAGGGACCGGAGCATTCCTCCGCGCGCCTCGAGCGTTACCTGCAGATGTGCGCCGAAGACAACATGCAGGTGGTCAATCCGACCACGCCGGCGAACTACTTCCACGTGCTGCGGCGCCAGCTGCATCGCGAGATCCGCAAGCCGCTGATCCTGATGACGCCGAAGTCGCTGCTGCGCCACAAGCGCGCGGTGTCGCAGCTCGAGGAGCTCGGCAAGAACGCCACGTTCCACCGCATTCTGTACGATGACGCGCAGATGCTGCCGGACGAGAAGATCAAGCTGGTGCCGGACGACAAGATTCGCCGCGTCGTGCTGTGCTCCGGCAAGGTCTACTACGATCTCTACGAGGAGCGTGAGAAGCGCGACATCGATGACATCTATCTGATGCGCGTCGAGCAGCTCTATCCGGTGCCGCTGAAGGCGCTGGTGCAGGAGCTCGGCCGCTTCAAGAACGCCGAAGTGGTCTGGTGCCAGGAAGAGCCGCGCAATATGGGCTCCTGGCACTTCATCGAGCCCTATCTGGAATGGGTGCTCAACCAAATCCACGCACCCAACAGGCGTCCGCGCTATGCGGGCCGTCCGGCATCGGCGGCAACCGCGACCGGCTTGATGTCGAAACATCTGGCGCAGCTCAAGGCGCTGCTCGACGACGCACTGAACTAACGACTTTCATTGAAGCCATGCCCCGCGAATGCGGGGCATCCGGTATCCCGCGTCATCCAGCAGAAGTGCTGTCGTCACGGAGTACCGGATCGCTCGCTTTGCGGGCGGTGGCGGACAAGTTTCACGACCGCAAATTTTGCGACCGCAGGGTTATCGAGGAAAAGACCATGACTGAAATTCGCGTTCCAACGCTCGGCGAATCCGTGACCGAGGCCACGATCGGCCGCTGGTTCAAGAAGGCCGGTGAAGCTGTCGCGGTGGACGAGCCGTTGGTGGAGCTGGAGACCGACAAGGTCACCATCGAGGTGCCCGCGCCGGTGGCCGGTACGCTCGGCGAGATCATCGCCAAGGACGGCGAGACGGTCGCCGTCGGCGCGCTGCTCGGACAGATCAATGACGGCGCCGCTCCGGCCGCCAAGCCGGCTGCTGCGGCTCCCGCCAAGGCCGCCGCACCGGCTGCCGCTGCTGCGCCGGCTGCTGCCGCTGCGCCGAAGGCGCCGCCGGCGGATGCGCCGCTGGCACCCTCGGTCCGCAAGCTGTCCGCTGAAAGCGGCATCGATGCGTCCACCGTTCCCGGCTCGGGCAAGGACGGCCGCGTGACCAAGGGCGACATGCTGGCCGCGATCGAGAAGGCCGCCTCGGCGCCGACCCCGGTCAACCAGCCGGCCGCCGCCGTGCAGGTTCGTGCGCCGTCGCCGGCGGACGACGCCGCGCGCGAGGAGCGCGTGAAGATGACCCGGCTGCGCCAGACCATCGCGCGCCGCCTCAAGGACGTGCAGAACACCGCCGCGATGCTGACGACCTTCAACGAGGTCGACATGACCGAGGTGATGAAGCTGCGGGCCCTCTACAAGGACACGTTCGAGAAGAAACACGGCTCGAAGCTCGGCTTCATGGGCTTCTTCACCAAGGCGGTCGTGCAGGGGCTAAAGGACATTCCGGCGGTCAACGCCGAAATCGACGGCTCTGACCTGATCTACAAGAACTACTATCACATCGGCGTTGCGGTCGGCACCGACCGCGGCCTCGTGGTGCCTGTGGTGCGCGACTGCGACCACAAGTCGATCGCCGAGATCGAGAAGTCGATCGCCGACTACGGCCGCCGCGCCCGCGACGGCCAACTCAAGATCGACGAGATGCAGGGCGGCACCTTCACCATCACCAATGGCGGCATCTACGGTTCGCTGATGTCGACGCCGATCCTGAATGCGCCGCAGTCCGGCATCCTCGGCATGCACAAGATCCAGGAGCGGCCGATGGTGGTCGGCGGCAAGATCGAGGTGCGCCCGATGATGTATCTGGCGCTGTCCTATGATCACCGCGTCATCGACGGCAAGGAAGCGGTTACCTTCCTGGTGCGCGTCAAGGAGAGCCTGGAGGATCCGGCCCGCCTGGTGCTGGACCTCTAAGGTCGTATCGCGCGCGGCGTCCGATCGGCTCGGGCGCCGCGATCTGTTGGTTGCTCACATTTGGGGATCAAAGTGACGGATAAGGTCGTTGTCATCACCGGCGGCAGCCGCGGCATCGGCCGCGCCACCGCGCTCGCTGCCGCCGCGCGCGGCTATCGCATCGTGGTCGGCTATGCATCCAACAAGACCGCGGCGGACGAGGTCGTCGCCGCGATCGAAGCCAGCAACGGCAAGGCGATCGCGGTGAAATGCGATGTCGGCAGCGAGCAGGACATCCTGGCGCTGTTCAAGGCGGCCGACGGCTTCGGCACGCTCGGCGCGCTCGTCAACAATGCCGGCATCGTCGGCAAGAGCGGCGTGCGTGTCGACGAGATGTCGGCCGAGCGTATCCAGCAGATGATGGCAGTGAATGTCACCGGCAGCATCCTGTGTGCGCGCGAGGCGGTGAAGCGCATGTCGACCAAGCACGGCGGCAAGGGCGGCGTCATCGTCAACCTGTCCTCGGTGGCGGCGAAGCTCGGTGCGCCCAACACCTATGTCGACTATGCCGCTTCCAAGGGCGCGATCGATTCCTTCACGATTGGCCTCGGCTACGAAGTCGCGAATGAGGGCATCCGCGTCGCCGGCATCCGGCCCGGACTGATCGACACCGACATCCACGCCGCGGGGGGCGAGCCCGATCGCGCGCACCGGCTTGCCCATATGGTGCCGATGAAGCGTGTCGGCACCGCCGATGAAATCGCCAACGCCATCGTCTGGCTGATCTCGGACGAGGCTTCCTATGTCACCAGCGCGATCCTCGACGTGTCGGGCGGTCGCTAGCACACGATCAAGAGCGGGCGGCGGTCTGCCGTCACGATCGCGCCCCGCGTAATTGTCGCAGAGCTTAGCTACAGGACCTTCCATCATGGCTTCTTACGATCTCGTCGTCATCGGCACCGGCCCGGGCGGATATGTCTGCGCGATCCGCGCGGCGCAACTCGGCATGAAGGTCGCCGTCGTCGAGAAGGACGCGACGCTGGGCGGCACTTGCCTCAACGTCGGCTGCATGCCGTCGAAAGCGCTGTTGCACGCCTCCGAGATGTTCGAGGAAGCCGGGCACTCCTTCGCCAAGATGGGCGTCAGCGTCCCGGCGCCGAAGCTCGATCTGCCTGCGATGATGAACTTCAAGCAGCAGGGCATCGACGGCAACGTCAAGGGCGTCGAGTTCTTGATGAAGAAGAACAAGATCGACGTGCTCAAGGGGACCGGCAAGATCCTCGGTGCCGGCAAGGTCGAGGTCTCCGGCGACGGCAAGTCCGAGACCGTCGAGACCAGGAACATCGTGATCGCCACCGGCTCCGATATCGCCCGCCTGAAGGGTATCGACATCGACGAGAAGCGCATCGTGTCCTCGACCGGCGCGCTGTCGCTGGAGAAGGTGCCGGAGAAATTGCTGATCATCGGCGCGGGGGTGATCGGGCTCGAGCTTGGCTCGGTCTGGCGGCGTCTCGGTGCGGACGTCATGGTCGTGGAATTCCTCGACCGCATCCTGCCCGGCATGGACGGCGAGGTGGCAAAGCAATTTCAGCGCATGCTCGAGAAGCAGGGCTTCGTCTTCAAGCTCGGCGCCAAGGTCACCGCGGTCGATAGCTCCGGCAAGACGCTGCAGGCCAAGGTCGAGCCCGCCGCGGGTGGCGCTGCGGAAACCATCGAAGCCGACGTCGTGCTCGTCTGCATCGGCCGGGTGCCCTACACCGAGGGCCTCGGGCTGAAGGAAGCCGGCGTCGCGCTCGACAATCGCGGCCGCGTCGAGATCGACGCGCACTTCTCGACCAACGTGAAGGGTATTTATGCGATCGGCGACGTCGTGGCCGGGCCGATGCTCGCGCACAAGGCGGAAGACGAAGGCGTTGCCTGTGCGGAGATCATCGCGGGCCAGGCCGGCCACGTGAACTACGACGTCATTCCAGGTGTTGTGTATACCACGCCGGAAGTGTCGTCGGTCGGCAAGACCGAGGAAGAACTCAAGCAGGCCGGCGTCGCCTACACCGTCGGCAAATTCCCGTTCACGGCAAACGGCCGGTCCAAGGTCAATCAGACCACCGACGGCTTCGTGAAAATTCTCGCAGATGCGAAGACGGATCGGGTGCTTGGCGTCCACATTGTCGGCCGCGAAGCCGGCGAAATGATCCATGAAGCCTGCGTTCTGATGGAATTCGGCGGATCGGCCGAGGATCTGGCTCGCACCTGCCACGCGCACCCGACCCGTTCGGAGGCGATCAAGGAAGCCGCGCTTGCGGTGGGCAAGCGCGCCATCCATATGTGATGATCGAAAGTCCGGCGTCAGCCGGGTCGAGATCATAGCGATGCTGCGCCGCCTGCTTCAGCCGTTCTGGGTCCTGCTTGCGATCATCTTCCTGGTCGAGGCTTGGCTATGGGACCATCTCGAGCCGATCGTGGCGCGGGCGGTGGCGTGGATTCCGCTCCGCGCGCTCAAGCAATGGCTTGCCGACCGGGTCGATTCGCTGTCGCCGGCGATGACGCTGATCGTCTTCGTCGTGCCGGTCATCCCGCTGTTTCCGCTCAAGCTGGTCGGGCTCTGGCTGCTCGCGAACCAATACTGGTTCAGTGCGGTCTCGCTGATCCTGTTCGCCAAGTTCGTCGGCGTCGGCGTGACGGCCTTCCTGTTCGACGTGACGCGGCCGAAACTGCTGGAGATGCCCTGGTTCGAGGCACTCTATAATTTCGTGATGGCGCTGCGGGCCAAGGCCACCGCGCTGGTCGACCCAATCAAGCGGCGCATTCGCGAGATGATTAGTGGCGACGGCGAGGGCTGGGCGGCGCGCACGCTGCGCGTGATCGCGCGCTTCCGCAAAAGCGTGCATCAGACCAGCAAGCCTCTCTAAGCGGGACTCTTCGGTCCGTCATCCTGAGGAGCCGCGCTCTGCGTGTCGTCTCGAAGGATCCCTATTCTCGTCATTGCGAGCGAAGCGAAGCAATCCATAAGTCGGCAGAACGGAAGGATGGATTGCTTCGTCGCTATCGCTCCTCGCAATGACGGCCATGAAAGCCTCACAGCCTCTCAGGATGACGGTCGCAAAGCGGCGCCTTCCTCCTCAATGCAGATGCAGCAAGTGCGGCTGGAACAGGCCGAGCGCCGTCATCACGATGCCGGCGAGCGTCACCAGGCCGGAGACCCAGGCCAACGCGATGATGCCCGTGATGATGGTCGCCGATGCCAGCACGATGGCGATCTGGAAGGCGGCGGAGGCAAGCTCGAAATGATGATATTTCGCGGTGGCCTCGTCGCGCTCATGCTCGGCGTGCTTGGCGCGTTCGGAGAGCTGCTCTGAACCCTCGCCGGTTTCCGGCTCCGAGCGATAGCGCGCCGCGGTCTTCTGCCAGTCGTCGATCTGCTTCTGCAGCGCGGCCCTGGCCGCCTCGTCGGTGGTGGTCGCGAGGTTCAGCTTGCCCTGTTCGGCTGCGGTCTGCACCGCGGTCCGGCGGATGCTCTTGGCCTGGAAGAAGGCCCACAGGTTGGAGGCCTCGACATTCTTGCTGATCGATTCGGTCTGGGCGCCCTTGCCGAGCGTTTCCGACAGCGCCAGGCACAGGGCGATCACGGCGATCAGGAGCGCGATCTTTTTGTTCTCGCCCGAGGCATGCTCGGCATGCTCCGCGTGCTCCATACTTTCATGTGCGCTCATGATTCCCTCCGGATGAGACCGCGCCACGATTGCCGAATGCGGCGCACAAGGCAAGGGCCGAACGGTTTTGGGTAGCCGTATCAAGATGAACGGCGCATGACGGCGGGCCAAAGCCCGCGCTTTATTTTTTCAGAACCGAACGTTCAACCTCGGGGATGCGCGGAGCGATAGACTTCGAGCAGGCGGTCGCTGTCGATGCCGGTGTAGATCTGCGTGGTCGATAGCGATGCGTGGCCGAGCAATTCCTGGATCGCGCGCAGATCGCCGCCGCGGCTGAGCAGATGCGTGGCGAAGGAATGCCGCAGCGCATGCGGCGTTGCGCTGTCGGGGAGGCCGAGCGCGCCGCGCAGCCGCTCCATGGTGAGCTGGATGATGCGCGGGCTCAAGGGACCGCCGCGCGCGCCGACGAACATCGGCCCGGTCGGGCTGAGCTGATGCGGGCAGATCGCTGCATAGTCCGCGATCAATTGCAGCACGTTCTGCAGCACCGGCACCATGCGGGTCTTGTTGCCCTTGCCGGTCACCACAAGCACGTCGCCTTCGCCGGGTTTCGGTACGTCGCGGCGCTTCAACCCGAGTGCCTCGGAGATGCGCAGGCCCGAACCATAGAGCAGCGCCATGACGGCGGCGTCACGCACCAGGATCCAGGTCTCGCGGGTTTCGTCCGCGCGCTCGTCGGCGTCGGCGAAGCGTTTCGCCGCTTCCATGTGAATCGGCTTCGGCAGGCTCTTCGCCACCTTGGGCGCGCGGATCGCCGAGAGCGCGCCGACCTTGCCCTTGCCCTCGCGTTCCAGGAATCGTCCGAACGAGCGCAGGCCCGCCAGCGCCCGCATCAGCGATCGCCCACCGATCTCCTCGGTTCGGCGCATCGCCATGAAGGCGCGCACATCGCTCGCCTCGAGCGCGGAAAATGCCTTAAGCGTCACCCGCGCGCCCCAGTGCCCGGCCAGGAAGGCGAGGCATTGGCGCACGTCCCGGGCATAGGCCTCAAGCGTCTTCGGCGACAGCCGCCGCTCCGCACGCAGATGCGACAGCCAGCGCGTCATCTCCTGCGTGACCGATGCGTCGGTGCAGTCGAGCTCGAGCGGCTGGATAGGCTGATCGGTCCGGGCCATGTCCGTGTCTTAAGTCCGTGTCTTAAGGGCTATTGGCGCTGCTCATCTCCTGATTATATGGCACTGCCTTCGTTTACCGTTCGCTAAGGAGCGAAGCGGTGATAGAGCGTTTTCGAGCGAAGTGGACGCCGGTTCGCGTGAAGAAAACGCGTCAAAACAAGAAGCTGGAGATTTGGTTCTGGTTCAATCAGAAACCAAATCTCTAGCCCGCTCGGGTTCAAGGTTTCTGATTCAATGGACCATACCACGCGCCCCGGCCCAGCCTCTGCATCGACGATACGTGTCGTCGACGTGCTGGTGCCTGTCGCGCTGAACCAGACCTATTCCTACCGCGTTCCGCGCGGCATGGAGCTTGCGCCGGGCGACGTGATCGGCGTTCCGCTCGGGCCGCGCGAGGTGGTTGCGGTGGTGTGGGCGGAAAATGCCAATCCGGATCCGCGGCTGCACAACCGGCTCAAGGACGTCAGCGAGAAGCTCGATGTTCCGCCGCTGAAGCCGGAGCTGCGTCAGCTGGTCGACTGGGTCTCCAATTACACCCTGTCGGCACGCGGCATGGTGCTGCGGATGACGCTGCGGATGGGCGAAAATCTCGGGCCGGAGCGGATGCGGCTCGGCGTGCGGCTGGTCGGCGAGCCGCCGCGGCGCCTGACGCCGGCACGCCGGAGGGTGATCGAGGTGCTGTCGGACCGCTTGCTGCACGGCAAGTCGGAGGCGGCCCGGGAGGCCGGCGTCAGTTCCGGCGTGATCGACGGCCTGGTCGACGAAGGCACCCTGACGGTTGAGGCGATGCCGCCGCCGGCACCGCCGCCCGTTCCGGATCCCTCCTACGCGCAGCCGGATTTTTCGCGCGAGCAGCGCAGCGCCGTCGACGTGATGCGGACGCTGGCCGCGAGCGGCAGCTTTCACGTCGCGTTGCTCGACGGCGTCACCGGTTCCGGCAAGACCGAAGTCTATTTCGAGGCGATCGCCGAGAATATCCGCCGCGGCAAGCAGACGCTGATCCTGATGCCGGAGATCGCGCTGACCGGCCAGTTCCTTGACCGTTTCGCGCAGCGCTTCGGCGTGCGGCCGCTGGAGTGGCATTCGGAGCTGACGCCGCGCACGCGCGCGCGCAACTGGGCCGCGATCTCCGAGGGCAAGGCGCCGGTCGTGGTCGGCGCCCGCTCCGCGCTGTTCCTGCCCTATGCCGATCTCGGTCTCATCATCGTCGATGAGGAGCACGACCAGGCCTACAAGCAGGACGACGGCGCGCATTATCACGCGCGCGACATGGCGGTGGTCCGCGCCCATATCGCAAAGATCCCGATCGTGCTGGCGTCGGCGACGCCGTCGGTCGAGAGCGAGGTCAATGCGCGCAAGGGGCGCTACCAGCGCGTGGCGCTGCCGTCGCGGTTCGGCGGCCAGCACATGCCGCATATCGAGGCGATCGACATGCGCCGCGCGCCGCCGCCGCGCGGCCGCTTCATTTCGCCGGTGCTGGCCGAGCAAATCGGCCATGCCATTGAGCGCCGCGAGCAGGCGCTGCTGTTCCTCAACCGCCGCGGCTATGCACCGCTGACGCTGTGCCGGGCCTGCGGCCACCGCTTCGCCTGCACCATCTGCGATGCATGGCTGGTCGATCACCGGTTCCGGCAGCGGCTGGTCTGTCATCATTGCGGCTTCTCGATGCCGCGGCCGAATATCTGCCCGCATTGCGCGGCCGAGGAATCGCTGGTCGCGGTCGGGCCCGGCGTCGAGCGCCTGCAGGAGGAGGCCGCCCACATCTTCCCCGAGGCACGGACGATGGTGCTGTCGAGCGATCTCATCACCTCGATCGAGACCATGCGCAGCGAGCTCAACGAGATCGCCGAGGGCCGCGTCGACATCATCATCGGCACCCAGCTGGTGGCGAAGGGCCACAACTTCCCGCGGCTCAATCTGGTCGGCGTCATCGACGCCGATCTCGGCCTGAGCAATGGCGATCCGCGCGCCGCCGAGCGGACGTTCCAGCTGCTGAACCAGGTGGTCGGCCGCGCGGGCCGCGAGCAGGGCCGCGGCGTCGGCTTTCTGCAGACCCATCAGCCGGAGCATCCGGTGATCAAGGCCCTGATCGCCAATGACCGCGAGGCGTTCTATGCCAGCGAGATCGAGATTCGCGAGCGCACCGGCTACCCGCCGTTCGGTCGGCTGGCGAGCCTGATCGTCTCCGCCGGCGACCGTCCGACCGCGGAAGGCTTCGCCCGCAAGCTCGCCGCGGTGGCGCCGCTCGATGAGCGGATCCAGGTGCTCGGCCCCGCCGAGGCGCCGCTCGCCGTCATCAAGGGCCGCTATCGCTTCCGCCTGCTGGTGAAGTCGCTGCGCAATGTCGACCTGTCGCAATATCTGCGCGAATGGCTGGAATCCGGTCCCAAGACCAAGGGCAATCTGAAGCTCGAGGTCGACGTCGATCCGCAGAGCTTTTTGTAAGCAGCTTCAATCTTGACCGTCATTTGCGAGGAGCGAAAGCGACGAAGCAATCCATGTGTCCGCAAACGCGGTGAAATGGATTGCTTCGCTCCGCTCGCAATGACGGCGGCTGGCAGCACGTCCCGCAAAAGAAAAAGCCTGCCGTCATTTGCGACGGCAGGCCATTTTTTGGCGCGAAGCAGGCCTCGCGGCCGTTACGCAACGCAACGCTTACTGAAGGCGCTTACGAGACGACCTCAGCGGTGATGCGGCCGACGCCGGCACCGGTCAGGCCGATGGCGCGTGCCGCGCCGGTGGAGAGGTCGAGCACGCGGCCGCGGATGAACGGGCCACGATCGTTGATGGTGACGACGACGCTGCGGCCGCCATGGGTGACGCGGAGCCTGGTGCCGAACGGCAGCGAGCGGTGGGCCGCGGTCATGGCGTTCTGGTTGAAGCGCTGGCCGGAAGCGGTGCGGCTGCCCGACTCATTGCCGTAGAAGGAGGCCATCCCCGAGAACGAGTGGCCGCCGGACGGCTGGATCGATGCATTGGCGTCGCGCCAGGACGAGCCTTCGGCGCGGGCGTGGTGATGATGGTGGTGGCGATGATGGTGGTGCCGGGACTTCGCGGACGCCTCGGTCACGCTGCCCCCGACCAGAATAGTTGCGGCTACAAACGCAAGCGCCGTACGCGAGCGGGTTACGTTGCCCGCCGCCTTCTTGATATTCAGCATTGATAAGACCCTCAGACAGTATTGCCGCTAACGCGGCAAGTGGAACCCCCGTCCCTTCGTTGACCAAGGCCGTTTGGTTTCCCAATGAGGCACGAATTGGGCAGTAAATCCGGATTATCTCGTGCTGAAATATCTTGTTACCGCCTTGGGGTAGTCAATCGAGGTCCCGTAATCTTGCTGTTTAACCAATTTTTAACGATCAATATACTTGCCAATACTGATTATCGAGGCGACGGTAAGTTTTCGGTAAGTAATCGCTAAATGAAACCGCAGCCGGCCCGGAGTTCCCTGCGCGCTCGGCCATAGGCCTATGCAAATTTCGATGGAACAAAATCGCGGCGGCGCGAATCGGAGCCGACGCGCCGAATTTCCGCGCGCCAAATTTTCCGGTTCGGCCACCGGCTGCGGTCGGCAAAAAGCGCATGCGACAAGGCTGCACTCACGATGCCGTCATGTTGCACCTGCGCGATTGCTATGTTAGCAAAGCCGCGATTTTAACGGTCCCGGCACGTCCTGTGCCGGTCGAAAATCGAAGTCCCGCTTGAATTCCAAGGGCTTGGATCGCTAGGCGCTGCTTTGGTGGCGACGGTTTTTCCCTTGCGAATTTGACAGCAAAAAAGAGCGAGCTCGTGGCTGCTGAAGATCCGTCCGTTTCGGGAGTGTCCGGTCGTTACGCAACGGCCCTGTTCGAGTTGGCGCGCGACGAGCAATCCGTCGATCAAGTCCGGGCCGACCTCGACAAGTTCGAGGCCCTGCTCAACGAGAGCGCCGATCTCAAGCGCCTCGTCCGCAGTCCGGTGTTCGCGGCGGACGCCCAGCTGAAGGCGCTGACCGCGGTGCTCGACAAGGCCGGCATCGCCGGCACGTCGGCCAAGTTCCTCAAGGTGCTCACCGCCAATCGCCGGCTGTTCGCCGTTGCCGATGTGATCCGCGCCTATCGCGCGCTGGTGGCGAAGTTCAAGGGCGAGGCGACTGCAGAAGTCACCGTCGCCGAGCAGCTCAGTGACAAGAATCTCGACGCGCTGAAGGCCGCACTGAAATCAGTGACGGGCAAGGACGTCGCGCTCAACGTGAAGGTCGATCCCTCCATTATTGGTGGCCTGGTGGTCAAGCTCGGCAGCCGCATGGTGGATAGTTCGCTTCGCACCAAACTCAATTCGATCAAGAACGCGATGAAAGAGGCAGGCTGATGGACATCCGCGCCGCAGAAATTTCTGCGATCCTCAAGGACCAGATCAAGAATTTCGGCCAGGAAGCCGAGGTCACCGAAGTTGGCCAGGTGCTGTCGGTCGGTGACGGTATCGCCCGCGTCTACGGTCTCGACAACGTTCAGGCCGGTGAAATGGTCGAGTTCGAGAACGGCACGCGCGGCATGGCGCTCAACCTCGAAACCGACAACGTCGGTATCGTGATTTTCGGCGCCGACCGCGAGATCAAGGAAGGCCAGACCGTCAAGCGCACCCGCGCGATCGTGGACGCGCCGGTCGGCAAGGGCCTGCTCGGCCGCGTCGTCGACGCGCTCGGCAACCCGATCGACGGCAAGGGCCCGATCCAGGCCACCGAACGCAAGCGCGTCGACGTCAAGGCGCCCGGCATCATTCCGCGCAAGTCGGTGAACGAGCCGATGGCCACCGGCCTCAAGGCGATCGATGCGCTAATCCCGATCGGCCGCGGCCAGCGCGAGCTGATCATCGGCGACCGCCAGACCGGCAAGACCGCGATCGCGCTCGACACCATCCTGAACCAGAAGCCGCTCAACGCCCAGCCGGACGAGAACCTCAAGCTGTATTGCGTCTACGTCGCGATCGGGCAGAAGCGCTCCACCGTCGCGCAGTTCGTCAAGGTGCTCGAAGAGCAGGGCGCGCTGGAATACTCGATCATCGTCGCGGCCACCGCGTCCGATCCGGCGCCGATGCAGTACATCGCGCCGTTCACCGCCTGCACCATGGGCGAGTACTTCCGCGACAACGGCATGCACGCCGTGATCATCTATGACGACTTGTCCAAGCAGGCCGTCGCCTATCGCCAGATGTCGCTGCTGCTGCGCCGCCCGCCGGGCCGCGAAGCCTATCCGGGCGACGTGTTCTACCTGCATTCCCGCCTGCTCGAGCGCGCCGCCAAGCTCAACAAGGAGCATGGCTTGGGCTCCCTGACGGCGCTGCCGGTCATCGAAACCCAGGCCAACGACGTGTCGGCCTACATTCCGACCAACGTGATTTCGATCACCGACGGCCAGATCTTCCTGGAAACCGATCTGTTCTTCCAGGGTATCCGTCCCGCCGTGAACGTCGGTCTGTCGGTGTCGCGCGTCGGTTCGTCGGCGCAGACCAAGGCGACCAAGAAGGTCGCCGGCAAGATCAAGGGTGAGCTCGCGCAGTACCGCGAAATGGCGGCGTTCGCGCAGTTCGGTTCGGACCTTGACGCTTCGACCCAGCGCCTGCTCAACCGCGGCTCGCGTCTGACCGAACTTCTGAAGCAGCCGCAATTCTCGCCGCTGAAGATGGAAGAGCAGGTCTGCGTGATCTGGGCCGGCACCAACGGCTATCTCGATCCGCTGCCGCTCAACAAGGTGAAGGCGTTCGAGGACGGTCTGCTGTCGCTGCTACGCGGCAAGAACGCCGACATCCTCGATGCGATCCGCACCAGCCGCGATCTGTCCGACGACACCGCCGCCAAGCTCAAGACGGCCGTCGAGGGCTTCGCCAAGACGTTTGCATAACGAATGGGGCGTCGCCCGGCTCGCCGCCGGGCGTGACGAACGGAGGCTTGCGATCTGACCATTGTGGTCGGATCGCCGGGGTGAACGAAGAATGGCGTCACTAAAAGACATGCGGGTCCGCATCGCCTCGACCAAGGCGACGCAGAAGATCACCAAGGCTATGCAGATGGTCGCAGCCTCGAAGCTGCGCCGCGCGCAGAACGCCGCCGAAGCGGCGCGGCCCTATGCCACCAAGATGGATGCGGTGATTTCCAACATCGCCGCGGCAGCCAACGGCACGCCCGGCGCGCCGGCGCTGCTTGCCGGCACCGGCAACGATCAGGTGCACCTGCTTCTGGTCTGCACCGGCGAACGCGGCCTGTCCGGCGCGTTCAACTCTGCCATCGTGCGCCTGGCGCGCGAGCGGGCGAACGCGCTGCTCGCGCAGGGCAAGGAAGTCAAATTCTTCTGCGTCGGCCGCAAGGGCTACGAGCAGCTGCGCCGGACGTTCGAGAAGCGCATCGTCGAGCACCTCGACCTGCGTTCGGTGCGCCAGATCGGCTTCGCCAATGCCGAGGACATCGCCAACAAGGTGCTGGCTCGGTTCGAGGCCGGCGAGTTCGATGTCTGCACATTGTTCTACTCGCGCTTCCAGTCGGTGATCGCGCAGATCCCGACCGCGCAGCAGATCATCCCGCTGGAGGTGGCTGCGCCCGCGGCCAATGCGGCGCCCTCCACGTCCTACGAATACGAGCCTGAAGAGGACCAGATCCTCGGCAGCCTTCTGCCGCGCAACCTCGCGGTGCAGATCTTCCGCGCGCTGCTCGAGAACAACGCCTCGTTCTATGGCGCACAGATGAGCGCGATGGACAGCGCGACCCGCAATGCCGGCGAGATGATTCGCAAGCAAACCCTGATTTACAACAGAACCCGTCAGGCCCAGATCACGAAGGAGCTGATCGAGATCATCTCCGGCGCTGAGGCGGTCTAAGGCAGATTTTCGAAGGAGAACAGTCCATGGCTACAGCAGCCAATCAGATCGGTCGCGTTACCCAGGTCACGGGCGCCGTGGTCGACGTGCAGTTCGAAGGCCACCTTCCGGCGATTCTGAACGCACTCGAGACCAAGAACGGCGGCAACCGCCTGGTGCTCGAAGTCGCGCAGCATCTCGGCGAATCGACCGTCCGCACCATCGCGATGGACATCACCGAGGGCCTCGTGCGCGGCCAGGAAGTGACCGACACCGGCGAACCGATCCGGGTGCCGGTCGGCGAAGGCACGCTCGGCCGCATCATCAACGTCATCGGCGAGCCGATCGATGAAGCCGGCCCGATCAAGTCCGACGGCCTGCGCGCCATCCATCAGGAAGCGCCGACCTATACCGACCAGTCGACCGAAGCCGAAATTCTCGTCACCGGCATCAAGGTCGTCGACCTTCTTGCTCCGTATGCGAAGGGCGGCAAGATCGGCCTGTTCGGCGGCGCCGGCGTCGGCAAGACCGTGCTGATTCAGGAGCTCATCAACAACGTCGCGAAGGCGCACGGTGGTTACTCGGTGTTCGCCGGCGTCGGCGAGCGCACCCGCGAAGGCAATGACCTCTATCACGAGTTCATCGAATCGAAGGTCAACGCCGATCCGCACAATCCGGATCCGAGCGTGAAGTCGAAGTGCGCGCTGGTGTTCGGCCAGATGAACGAGCCGCCGGGCGCCCGCGCCCGCGTCGGTCTGACCGGTCTCACCGTTGCCGAGCACTTCCGCGACCAGGGCCAGGACGTGCTGTTCTTCGTCGACAACATCTTCCGTTTCACCCAGGCGGGTTCGGAAGTGTCGGCGCTGCTCGGCCGTATTCCTTCGGCGGTGGGTTATCAGCCGACGCTCGCCACCGACATGGGCGCGCTGCAGGAGCGCATCACCACCACCCAGAAGGGCTCGATCACCTCGGTGCAGGCGATCTACGTGCCGGCCGACGACTTGACAGACCCGGCGCCCGCCACCTCGTTCGCGCACTTGGACGCCACCACGGTGCTGTCGCGCGCGATCTCGGAAAAGGGCATCTATCCGGCGGTGGATCCGCTCGACTCGACCTCGCGCATGCTGTCGGCGCTCGTCGTCGGTGACGAGCACTACAACACCGCGCGCATGGTCCAGCAGATTCTGCAACGCTACAAGTCGCTGCAGGACATCATCGCCATTCTCGGCATGGACGAACTGTCGGAAGAGGACAAGCTGACGGTCGCCCGCGCTCGCAAGGTCGAGCGCTTCCTGTCGCAACCGTTCCACGTCGCCGAAGTGTTCACCGGCTCCCCCGGCAAGTTCGTCGACCTCGCCGACACCATCAAGGGCTTCCGCGATCTCTGCCAGGGCAAGTACGATCATCTGCCGGAAGCGGCGTTCTACATGGTCGGCACCATCGAAGAAGCCGTCGAGAAGGGCAAGAAGCTGGCGGCTGAAGCCGCCTAAGCTTCGGGATGTCGTCATCGCCGGACCTGATCCGGCGATCCATCGCACGAGAAGTATTTTTGACTGATGGACCCGCGGGTCGAACCCGCGGGGGACAGCGCAAAGAACGGAAAGACCATGGCCACCTTCCACTTCGATCTCGTCTCTCCCGAAAAGCTAGCCTTCTCCGGCGAGGTCGATCAGGTTGACGTCCCCGGCGTGGAGGGTGATTTCGGTGTGCTCGCCGGACACGCTCCGGTCATCGCCACGGTTCGTCCGGGCATCCTGACGATCACGACCGCCGGCAAGCGCGAGAAGGTGATCGTGCTCGGCGGCCTTGCCGAGGTGTCGGACAAGGGCCTCACCGTGCTCGCCGACGTCGCGACCGCGCTTGCGGACATCGATCGCGCGAAATTCGCCGAGACGATCAACGAGATGCAGGAGAAGCTCGCCGAGAAGGAGGGCTCCGAGCTCGACCACGCGATCGAGCGGCTCGACCACTTCAAGAGCATCCAGCAAGAGCTCAACACGACGGCTATGCACTAAGGCGCGGTTGCCGACCGGCGATCGCGCCGCCATGTCGAGTGAGCCGACCCCTTAGTGGAATAGCTCGCACTTTTTCGATCATCGCCTGAGAAGGCTTGAATAATTCAACGCTCGCCACGCCGTGGCGAGCGTTCAATGTTTATTGCGCGCGGGATCGTCTGGCGGCATTCTCCTCGGCATATCTGGGTTCGGGGGCCGCTACTCATGAAGCGTAAGGTCGCAGCAATCCTCGCGGCCGATATTGCAAGTCAGGGCCGATTGGTTGCCGACGATGAGGAAGCGACGCTGCGGCGGCTCGCCTCTTCTCGACAAGTCGCTTCTTCGCGGTCAGCCCGACCGAACGACCTGCAAATATGTGAAGCAGGTTACAGCAGGGATCGCGCACAAATGACAAGCTGCAGCGCGATGACGATACGGCCCGACCGCATCGCGATTTCATTCCTGACATAACGGACAAGCTGCCGTGCTGACCTTCGCCACCGATGCTCTCCGCCCCCAGGACCGTTTCGAGCACTGGTGCGAGGTGCGCGGCAAGAGCCTGTTCGGGGTCACGATCGAACTCGAGCGCGACAAGAGGGCCGATTTCCGCGGGCGCTTCTCCGCGACGCCGGTGGGCAGTGCCGTGCTCGCGCAAATGTCGGCTTCCTCCTACCGCGTCAGCCGGACCGCATCCGACATCGCGCGCGTTCCGAGCAACAGCCTGCATCTCGCCTGGCAGGTGCGCGGCCCCGGCCACATGAATATCGGTCGCGATCGTGTCCAGTTTGTGCGCAACGGCGACCTGGTGTTCGGCCATTCCAATCTTCCGTTTGCCTCGACACCCGAACGGACCGACGGCTTTGACTTCTTCAGCCTCAAGATCCCGGTCACCGACGAGCTCGTGCTCGGCGCGCGGATCGAGGATGCGCCGCCGGTCGCGCTGGCGCGTGATGCGAGCCTGACCCGGCTTGTCGGCGCCATGTTCCGCTCGATGACGCGAGATCTCGCGCAAGCCGGGCAGTTCGCCGACGACGTTGCGCATATGGTGCGCCTGGCGCTGCTCGCGCGCGGACGCGTGCGGCCACGCCAGGACGAAATCCGTGCCGCGCTGCATGCGGGCTACCTTCATGCCGCCCGTGAAATTCTGTTCCGCGACCTGCATCGCGCCTCGCTCACGCCGGCCGCGGTTGCCGCCGAGCTCGGCATCTCACTGCGGCAATTGCATGCGCTGTTCGAGCCGACCGGCCTGTCATTTGCGCGGACGCTGACGGCGGCAAGGTTGAAGGCGGCGAGGCGCGCGCTCTACGCCATACGGGAGCGCAGCATCGACGAGATCGCGTTCTCGTGCGGCTTCGACAGCATCGCGACCTTCTATCGCGTCTTCCGTTCGACCTACGGCATGACACCGGGCGACGCGCGGCGCATACCGCCGCAGGATCAGCCGGCGAATTCCGCGAACCGGGTCGCGACCGCGCGATAGACGTTGCGGCGGAACGGCACCACGAGATCGGCAACGTGGTCGAGGCGCTCCCAGCGCCATTGATCGAATTCGGCGGGCTGGCCGTTGCGCGGCGTCAATGGATCGATCTCCTCGTCGCGTCCGGTGAAGCGCAGCGCAAACCATTTCTGCCGCTGGCCGCGGAACTTGGCGAGCCGGTGCGATGCCGGCCCGTCATAGGCGGGGAATTCGTAGGTCATCCAGTCGGTCTCGCCGAGATAGTCGGCGTTGACCGCCCCGGTCTCCTCCCACAATTCGCGCATCACGGCCTGGCGCGGATCCTCGCCGGCGTCGATGCCGCCCTGCGGCATCTGCCATTCGAGGCCGGGCAGCACGATCTCCGGACCGTCGTCCTTGATCCGGTGGCCGATCAGCACGCGTCCGTCGGCGTTGAACAGCGCGATGCCCACATTGGGGCGATAGGGCTTATCTGATGACATTCAGTGGGTACGTCGCGCGTTGACCCGGTCGGCTACTTGGCCGCCAGACCGGCGAATTCCTTCACGACGCGCTCATAGACCGGACGCTTGAACGGCACAATCAGCCCCGGCAGATTCTTCATCGGCTCCCAGCGCCAGGTGATGAACTCGGCCTTGTGGCCGCCGCCCGGATTGGCGACGTTGATCTCGTTCTCATCGCCGGTGAAGCGCAGCGCGAACCATTTTTGCCGCTGTCCGCGATAGCGGCCCTTCCAGGCGCGGCCGGCGACGGTGCGCGGGATATCATAGATCAGCCAGTCCGAGACCTCGCCGAGCTTCTCCACGGACTTGATGCTGGTCTCCTCATAGAGCTCGCGCCGCGCCGCCTGAAACGTATCCTCGCCGGGATCGACGCCGCCTTGCGGCATCTGCCAGACATGCGCGTCGTCGACATGCTCGATGCCGCCCGCGCGGCGTCCGATGAAGACCAGCCCCGCAGTATTCAGCAGCATGATGCCGACGCAGGTTCGATAGGGCAGGTCTTCATAACGTGCCATGCTGCCGCTACCTCGCACATTTTCTGGAGCCGCCCGACCCGGCCCCCCCGGCAAGGTCTCGAGCTGCTCCAACGGATTGAATCTTTAGCCCGATTTTGATTTCAGCATCGCCGTTGTCAATGGCACAAGCATAATGCCCTTGGAGTCCAGTGTCTTGAGCCAGGCGCCGAGCCGCTCGATCGAGACCGGCAACGCCGAGGCGACGCCCACCGCCGCGCCGCGTTCCTTGGCGATGGTTTCCAGCTTGACCAGGGCGCGGTCGATTTCCGCCGACGTCGGCACTGCGTCGATGGCGAAATCGGCCTTGGCGAACGGCAATGCCTGCCCCGCTGAGAGGGTCTGCGCGACGCTACGCGGGGTGGAACCGTCGTCGAAATAGCTCAGGCCGCGCTTTGCCGCTTCGCGGACGATGGGCTGCATCACGGGATCGGCCGCAACGAACCGGCCTCCCATGAAATTGGCGATCCCGGCATAGCCCTGCAGGCGGCTGAGGTGCCAATAGAAGCGGTCGAGGTTCTGCTCGCTGCT
This sequence comes from Bradyrhizobium sp. USDA 4503, assembly GCF_054055815.1. Taxonomy (NCBI): domain Bacteria; kingdom Pseudomonadati; phylum Pseudomonadota; class Alphaproteobacteria; order Hyphomicrobiales; family Nitrobacteraceae; genus Bradyrhizobium; species Bradyrhizobium sp. USDA 4503. The sequence continues at coordinate 5,533,727 of NZ_JBSRXS010000001.1, read as the reverse complement.
CAGCGTCGTCAGCAGGGTTTGCGGCCCGGGATCGTTGTCAGGATAGTCGAATGGCTCCATCGGGATCTGCAGCAGGATCTCGTGACGCTGGGTCCGGGCGCGTTCCGCAAGCTTGCCCGGATCGGAGCCATAGGGCGTGAAGGCCAGCGTCACCGCCGGCGGCAGCTTCATGATGGCGTCGATGGTCTTGGCGGCCCCGACGCCGAGGCCGGCGACCACGATGGCGACCACGGGCATCCGGGCGGCCTTGGCGCGGTCAGCCTCGGCCGCGTAGACCGTGAACGGCTTCAGGCCGTCGGCGACCACCGGGATCATGCCGTAGCGTGACTTTTCCAGCAGGCGCGGATCGATGCCAGTCATCGCAAGTGGCGGCGTATCGCCGTCGGCCTTGTCGGCCGGATCGCCGGCGCCGATCACCACGTCCTGGCGCTTGCCGCTGGAGCCGTCGATGATGGTGACGGTTCTCGCGTCACTGGCTGCGGCCGGGGCCTTGGCGGCGGATTTGGCCGCCGCCTGGGCGGCTGGAGCGTGCTTGTCGTCAGCGGCGGCGGGCGGAGGATTGCGGAGCGTGACACGGGCGATCGGCTCGCCCCCGAGCGGGTTGTCGTCGAACAGCGCGATGCCGACAAAGCCGACCAGCACGAGCCCGAGCAGCACGGCGAGCGCCTGCATCGCCGTGAATGGCAGGCGAAACCGGCGCGTCCTGCCCACGGTCGTCTGCCCAAGCGGCGTGCTCAGTTCGTCGGCCGCTTCTGCCATGACCCTCCCCGAATCAACAGCGCGAACGATAGCACGATGCGGTGCAATCCCGCGCGCCGGCCTGCCCGGCAAAGCACGGTTACGGGTGGACACCGAAAGCAGAAAGGGCGGCCCGCGGGCCGCCCTGTTCGCCGAATCGATCGGATTAAATCAGTTCGCGGCCTTGTTGCCCGGCTTGTTGTCGACCGCGGCCTTGTCGCGCGCGGCCTCCGGCGCCGCTGGTGCGCTTGAGGTCGACTTGATGCCGTGCAGCAGGTCGTCGGCCATCTTCAGCGCCTTGTCGTCCTTGGCGTCCGGCGGGACGTAGGACTGCGAGCCGGTCTTCTCGTCGCCGTCGTTCTTGAGATGGCCGCGCAGCGAGGCTTCGCCCTTGGTGTCGGTGCGCGCCTTCAGCTCTTCCGGCACGTCCTGCAGCACCTCGATATCGGGCACGATGCCCTTGGCCTGGATCGACTTGCCCGACGGCGTGTAGTAGCGCGCGGTGGTCAGGCGCAGCGCGCCATTGCCCGAGCCGAGCGGGATGATGGTCTGCACCGAGCCCTTGCCGAACGAACGGGTGCCGACCAGCGTCGCCCGCTTGTGGTCCTGCAGCGCGCCGGCGACGATTTCGGAGGCCGATGCCGAGCCGCCGTTGATCAGCACGATCACCGGCTTGCCCTTGGTCAGGTCGCCCGGATGGGCGGCGCGGCGCTGGGTTTCCTCGGCGTTGCGGCCGCGGGTCGAGACGATCTCGCCACGCTCCAGGAAGGAGTCGGACACCGTGACCGCTTCTTCGAGCAGGCCGCCGGGGTTGTTGCGGAGATCGATGACGTAGCCCTTCAGCTTGTCGCCGATCTGGCCCTGCAGATTGGTGATCTCCTTCTTCAGGCCTTCGGTGGTCTGCTCGTTGAAGGTGGTGATGCGGATATAGGCGATGTCATCGGCCTCGACGCGCGCACGCACCGAGCGGACGCGGATGTTGTCGCGCACCAGCGTGACGTCGATCGGATTGTCCTGGCCCTTGCGGATGATCTTGAGCTTGATCTTGGTGTTGACCGGACCGCGCATCTTCTCGACGGCCTGGTTCAGCGTCAGACCCTGCACCGCCTCGTCGTCGAGGGTCGTGATGATGTCGTTGGCCATGATGCCGGCCTTCGAGGCCGGGGTGTCGTCGATCGGCGAGACGACCTTGATCAGGCCGTCTTCCATCGTGACCTCGATGCCGAGGCCGCCGAACTCGCCGCGGGTCTGCACCTGCATGTCGCGGAAGCTCTTGGCGTCCATGTAGCTCGAGTGCGGGTCGAGGCCGGTCAGCATGCCGGAGATCGCGGATTCGACCAGCTTGCTGTCATCGGGCTTCTCGACATAGTCGCTGCGCACCCGCTCGAACACGTCGCCGAACAGATTGAGCTGGCGATAGGTGTCCGACGTCGCGGCGCGCGCGCTCGATCCCATCAGCACAGCGCGGGGCTGCGTAACGAAAAGCGTCAGGGCCGCGCCGGTGGCGGCGCTAAGGAGAATTACCGAAGTCTTGCGCATCATCCGCGAACCTTTTCGCCTTCATTTGCGGCCCACCATGGACCTGGATCGATTGGAGTGCCGTCTTTCCGGAACTCGACATAGAGCACTGGCTGGCTCGCATTTGTCGCGAGAATGGATGCAACTTGGGACGTCGACCCCATGGTCGCAACCGGCTCCCCCGTAAGTACAAACTGGCCGATGTTTACCGAAATACGCTCCATCCCGGCGATCAGGACATGATACCCGCCCCCGGCATTGAGGATCAAGAGTTGTCCATAGCTACGGAAAGGACCAGCGTAAACAACCCAGCCGTCACACGGGGTTGTGACCTGCGCGCCCGGCTTGGCTGCCAAAGAAATGCCTTTTTGTACGCCCCCCGCGCCGTCGGAACCGCCAAATTCGCGAATCTTGGTACCGTTCACGGGATAGGAGAACAGGCCCTTGGCCGAGGCGAAAGCGACCGCCGGGCTCATGCGGGCCGGGTCCTTGAGCGCCCCCAGATTCGGCTTGCCGTTAACCGTCGCCGGCGCTCCCTGGAGGCTGGCGGTGGCGGCGGCCTTGGCCGCGCTCTTGAGATCCTGCTCCATCTTGGCGATCAGGGTCTGCAGATTGTCGGCCTGCTTCGACAGCGCGATGGCACGGGCGCCTTCGGCCTCCATGTCCTTTTCGGCCGCGCTCTGCTGCCGTTGCCGTTCGTCGACCAGCGCCGCCAGCCGGGTCTGGTCTTCCTTCAGCTTGTCGCGGTCGGCCGCCAGCGCATCGCGTTCGGTCGAGATGGTCTTGCGCAGCGCCACCAGCTCGCCGAGATCGGCCGCAAGCTTCTCGGCGCGGACGCGCAACTCCGGCACCACGGCGCCGAGCAGCATTGCGGTGCGCAGCGATTGCAGCGCGTCCTCGGGCCGCACCAGCAGCGCCGGCGGCGTGCGTCGCCCGGCGCGCTGCAGCGCGGCCAGCACCTCGATCACCTCGGAGCGGCGTGAATCGAGCGAGGCGCGGATCTCCCGCTCACGGCCGTCGAGCGGCTGCAGGCGTGTCTCGGCGTCCGCGATCCGCGTCTCGACGCCGCGCACCTGGCCGGCAATGTCGATCAGCTGCTGATTGAGCTTGCTGCGGTCCTGGCCGATCGCGGCGATGTCGGCCTTCAGCTTCTCCTGCAGCTCGGTCGCCTTGCGCTGCTGCTCGCGCGCGGCCTCGAGTTCCTGTTCGCGCTGCTTGATCGCATCGGGCGATGGCTCCGCGGTTGCGGCCTGCTGCGCCGGCGGCGCGGATTGCTGCGCTGGTGGTGTCGCTTGCCCATGCGCCGCGGCCAGCGGATAGGCGAACATCGCGATCGACAGCGGCAGCGATGCCGGCAGCCGGCGGCGGCGCGCGGTGCCGGCATGCGAAGCCGAATACGAAGCTGTGTCCCGCTTGTGCTGCATTCGCGTGAGTTCAGTGGTTTCGACTGTCCGTCACCACGCCTTACGCGCGATGATAGGGGTGGCCGGCCAAAATGGTTGCGGCGCGATAAATCTGTTCCAGAAGCATGACGCGGACCATTTGATGCGGCCAGGTCGCGGAGCCGAATGCAATTCGCAACAAAGCCTTGCGCTGCAATTCAGGCGAAAGTCCGTCTGCGCCGCCGATCACGAAGATAGTATGTGTTGTTCCCTCGTCGCGCCAGCGGCCGAGCTGCCGGGCAAAGGTCGCACTGTCGATGCTCTTGCCGCGTTCGTCGAGGGCGACCAGCGCGTGCTTCTCAGGCAGCAATGCGGAGATCGCCGCAGCCTCCTCGGCAATGCGCGCGGCGGTGTCGCGCGCGCGGCTTTCCGCGATCTCGTGGATCTCGAGGCCGCGAAACCCGAGCTTGCGGCCGATATCCTCGAAGCGCTCGCGGTAACGCTCGGCGAGCTCCCGTTCAGGGCCCTGTTTCAGACGGCCGATGCAGATCACGACAAGGCGCATCAACGCAGACTAGCTGCGCTGCAGCCGATTCGCATCGGCTTCGAACCCCCTTAGACCGCCGCGACCGCCGGGTTCTGAGTCCACAACCGCTCGAGGTTGTAGAACTCGCGCACCTCAGGCCTGAACACGTGCACGATCACCTCGCCGGAATCGATCAGCACCCAGTCGCAATTGGGCAAGCCCTCGACATGGATGTTCTTGACCCCGTTCTCCTTGAGGCTCTTCGTCACATTTTCCGCGATCGCGCCAACGTGCCGGTTAACCCGGCCGGTGGTGACGATCATGTAGTCGGAATATGCGGATTTGCCCCGAAGGTCGATGGTGACCGTCTCTTCCGCCTTCATGTCCTCGAGGCGGGAGAGGATCAGGCTCAGCGTCTTGTTGGCATCCGGTTTGTCGGCGTCCGGTTGCGCCTGCAAGGCCGCGGTTTTCGTCGATGTTTTACGCGCAGTCTTTGGAACCTTGGGTAAAACAGACTTTGACAATACAGATGTGGCCAGGGACCATTCCTTTCACTGTATCGCGGGTGCCGAATCCTCGGCCCCACGCGCCATACTACGCATGTGGGGTTAATGGTTTCAATATTCCAGTAACCCTTTTGCGCTTCATGCCGTTCTCCAGCTCCCGTCCGGGTTCCGAAGTCCGGTCGAAGACAAATTGGATTTCATTCCTGTCAGGAACACCCAGGCCGGCGCCTGCTGGTCGGCCAGCCGTGTCGCCTGATTTTCGGGCATGCGATAGCGCGCGAGCGCCTGCGCCGCCGGTGCGGCAAGGGCGCGGAAGCTTTGGGGCGGACGGTCGATCACGGCAATCGGCACATCGGACGCGATGCGCCGCCAATCTTTCCAGCGATGAAATTGCGCGAGATTGTCAGCGCCCATGATCCAGACGAAGTGCACGCCGGAGACACGGCGGCGCAAGTGGATGATCGTGTCCACAGTGTAGCTGACGCCAATGACAGCTTCGAGACAGCTGATGTCGATGCGCGGATCATCGGCAACGCGGCGCGCGGCCTCGGCGCGCTCGGCAAGCGCATGCAGGCCGTCATGGTTCTTCAGCGGGTTGCCCGGCGTCAGCAGCCACCACACGCGGTCGAGCTGCAGGCGCTTGAGCGCAAACAGGCTGATGGCGCGATGCGCGGCGTGCGGCGGATTGAACGAGCCGCCAAGCAGCCCGATGCGCATGCCGTTGGTATAGAACGGAAGCGCTTGGGCTGCGGATAACGACACGCTCGATGCTTGCTGCAATGGCTTACCGTGCGCGTGCGACAATGATCACGGCCGCGTCTGCCCGGTGCCGTGGACGCGGTACTTGAAGCTCGTCAGCTGCTCGGCGCCGACAGGCCCGCGGGCGTGGAATTTGCCGGTAGCAATTCCGATCTCCGCGCCGAAGCCGAACTCGCCGCCGTCGGCGAACTGGGTCGAGGCGTTGTGCAGCACGATCGCCGAATCGACCTCGTTGAGAAATCTTTGCGCGGCAGCGGCATCCTCCGTCACGATCGCATCGGTGTGATGCGAGCCGTGATTTTGAATATGCGCAATCGCTTCATCGAGACCGTCGACGATCCTCGCCGAGATGATCGCGTCCTCGTATTCGGTGTCCCAGTCCTCGTCGGATGCGGGCTTCACCCTGGCATCGACGCCCTGCACGGCGTCGTCGCCGCGCACCTCGCAACCGGCATCGATCAACAGCTCGACCAGCGGTTTCAGCTGCGTCGCGGCAGCGTTGCGATCGACCAGCAGGGTCTCGACGGCGCCGCAGACGCCGGGACGGCGCATCTTGGCGTTCAGCACGACCGCCTTGGCCATATCGAGCCTGGCGCTGGCGTCGACGTAAATGTGGTTGACGCCCTCGAGATGCGCGAACACCGGAACGCGCGCCTCCGCCTCGACACGTGCGACCAGGCTCTTGCCGCCGCGCGGCACGATCACATCGATGCCGCCGTTCAATCCCGTCAGCATCAGGCCGACGGCCGCGCGGTCACGGGTCGGCACCAGGGTAATCGCGGCCTCGGGCAGGCCGGCCTCACGCAGGCCCTGCACGAGGCAGGCATGGATCGCGCGGCAGGAGCGGAAACTGTCCGAGCCGCCGCGCAGGATCACGGCGTTGCCGGACTTCAGGCACAGCACACCGGCGTCGGCGGCGACATTGGGCCGGCTCTCGAAGATCACGCCGATGACGCCGAGCGGCACGCGGACGCGTTCGATGGTCATGCCGTTCGGCCGCTGCCAGCTTTCGGTGACGGCGCCGACCGGATCGATGATCTCACGCACGGTCGCAACGCCATCGGCCATGCCGGCAACGCGCGCCTGGGTCAGCGTCAGGCGGTCGACGAAGGCGGAGGTCATGCCGCTCGCGCGCGCCTCGGTAACATCCTCGGCATTGGCGGCGAGGATGGCCGGCGCGTCGGCGCGGATCGCGCGTTCGATCGCGGCGAGCGCCCGGTCCTTCTGCTCCGGCGGCGCCAGCGCCAGCACGCGCGCGGCGGCGCGCGCCTTGGCGGCGAGGTCGGTCATCAGGGCGGTGAGATCGGCGTTGCCGTCGATCGCCTTCAGGGGGGCGCTCATGAAACTACCAGCTTTGGACTAAGACCATGTTCTAGCATGGCAATTGAAGGGTGGCGAGGCGCGGAACCGGCATGGCAGGTGGGCGGCAGGCCGCCCCGCTCGGCCAATGGCCTATCCGGTGGCTTATTTGGGCGGGATCGCCCCGGCCGGGCCGATCACGAGGTCGTCGCGATGGATCATCTCGGACCGGCCGCTGATGCCCAGAATGGTCATCACGTCGGGCGAGGAGCGGCCCATGATCTTCTCGGCGTTCTCGGCGTCGTATGCGACCAGGCCGCGGCCGATTTCATGGGTGTCGGGGCCGCGCACCACCACGGCATCGCCGCGGGCGAACTGGCCGTCGACCCGGATCACGCCAGCCGGCAACAGGCTCTTGCCGGCGCGCAGCGCCGCGACCGCGCCGGCATCGATGGTCAAGGTACCCTTTGGCTCGAGTGAGCCCGCGATCCAGCGCTTGCGCGCGGTGACCGGATTGGCGGGGGTCAGGAACCAGGTGCAGCGGCCGCCGTCGGCGATCGCAGCGAGCGGATGCTCGATCTTGCCGGAGGCGATCAGCATGTGGGTGCCGGCCGTGGTCGCGATCTTCGCGGCCTCGATCTTGGTGGTCATGCCGCCGCGCGATAGTTCGGACCCGGCCGAGCCGGCCATCCCCTCGATCTCCGAGGTGATGCTTTCGACCACCGGGATCAGCCTGGCGTCGGGATCGAGCGCGGGCGGCGCGGTGTAGAGGCCGTCGATATCGGACAGCAGGATCAGAAGATCCGCGCTCGCCATGGTGGCGACGCGGGCGGCGAGGCGATCATTGTCGCCATAGCGGATCTCGGTGGTCGCGACCGTGTCATTCTCGTTGATCACGGGCACCGCGCCCCATTCCAGCAGCTTTGCGATCGTCGAGCGCGCGTTGAGATAGCGGCGGCGCTCTTCGGTGTCCTGCAGCGTCACCAGAATCTGCCCGGCGCCGATGCCGTGATGGCCGAGCACCTCCGACCAGATTCGCGCCAGCGCGATCTGGCCGACCGCTGCGGCAGCCTGGCTCTCTTCGAGCTTCAGCGGGCCGCGCGGCAGCTTCAGGCGGCTGCGGCCGAGCGCGATCGAGCCCGACGACACCACCATGACCTCGCAGCCTCGTTTGTGGAGCTTTGCGATGTCCTCGACCAGCGCGGCGAGCCAGGACGCGCGCACTTCGCCGGCCTGCGAGTCGACCAGCAGCGATGAGCCGACCTTGACGACGATGCGGCGAAAGTTCTTGAGCGCGGGGCGTTTCATGGATTCGGTCTGGCAGGAAGGTGGAAGCAATAGACGCCACAATGTGGCTTGGGAAGTCCAGGCGTTGCGCGGCTTGTGCCGTTCAACCCTGCGGCACCGGCGTCGCCCACGGCTCCGCCTGGCCACCCTTGGCCTTGTTGGACACCGGCGCCTCGCCGATCACCTCGACCAGCGCGCGCAGCGCATCCTGCACGCCTTCGCCGGTCGCGCGCCGAGAGCAACAGCGGCGTCTTCTTCGCCGCCCGCTTGAGGCGGTCCTTCTGCTTCTTCAGTTCGTCGGGCGCGACGGCGTCGATCTTGTTGAGCGCGACGATCTCGATCTTGTCGGCGAGATGGCCCTCATAGGCTTCGAGCTCGGTGCGCACCGTCTTGTAGGCCTTGCCGGCATGCTCGCAGGTCGCATCGACCAGATGCAGCAGCACGCGGCAGCGCTCGACATGGCCGAGGAAGCGGTCGCCGAGGCCGGCGCCTTCATGCGCGCCCTCGATCAGGCCGGGGATGTCGGCGAGCACGAATTCGCGGCCGCCGAAATTCACCACGCCCAGCTGCGGATGCAGCGTGGTGAAGGGATAGTCGGCGATCTTCGGCCGTGCCGCGCTGACCACCGAGAGGAAGGTCGATTTGCCGGCATTGGGCAGGCCGACCAGCCCGGCGTCGGCGATCAGCTTCAGCCGCAGCCAGATCCAGCGCTCTTCGCCGGGCGCGCCGGGATTGGCGTTGCGCGGCGCGCGGTTGGTGGAGGATTTGAAATGCGCGTTGCCGAAGCCGCCATTGCCGCCTTCAGCCAGCACGAATTTCTCGCCGAGTTCGGTGAAGTCGTGCAGCAGGGTCTCGCGGTCCTCGTCGAACACCTGGGTGCCGACCGGCACCTTCAGCACGATCGGCTTGCCGTTGGCGCCATGGCGGTCCTTGCCCATGCCATTGGTGCCCTTCTGTGCCTTGAAGTGCTGCTGGTAGCGGTAATCGATCAGCGTGTTCAGTCCGTCGACGGACTCGATGATGACGTCGCCGCCGCGGCCGCCATTGCCGCCGGAGGGACCGCCGAACTCGATGAACTTCTCGCGCCGGAACGCGACGCAGCCGTTGCCGCCGTCGCCCGAGCGAATATAGACCTTGGCTTCATCGAGGAATTTCATGATTTTCACTAGTTAGGGCAGGGTGGCCGCGGCGGCAACCCGGAAAGGCCCTGACTTCAGCGAAAAGCCTTAATTTTCGGCCCTTTTTACGGCCCTTGCGGCTAACTCGGCCGCCGCCGGACCAGGAATTTCTGCATCCCCTCCAGCACCAGCTCGCGGCGCTGGTTGTGCACGGTCGAGCGCAGCGTCACGACGCCGGTGGTCTTGCCCGGCGACAGCTCGATCACCTCCAGCGCGGGGTAGATGGTATCGCCGGCATAGACCGGTTTCAGGAACTTGCTCGATTGCTCGAGGAAGCCGATCAGCGACTCCTCCACGACATAGGGGAATAATCCCGCGCCGGGCGCGGTGTGCACCAGGGTCTGGAAGCCGTGCGCGAGCAAATCAGGCATGCCGCGCGCGCGGCAATATTCGACGTCGTAATGGATCGGATGGGTGTCGCCGCTGGCGGTCTGGAACGCAGCGAAAACAGCCGAGGTCTGGGTCCGGCTCGGAATCACGAAGCGCTCGCCGAGCACGAAATCCTCGAACCAGCGCTGCGCGGGGACCATGCGATGCTGGGTGGGGTCGAAGTCGCTCATGCGGCGTTTCCTGCTCTTTTTGTTGCCGGGATCAGCTACCGGTATCGCAGCGGCGCAGGTGCGGCAATCCGTTCAATTCGTCATGCCCGGGCTTGTCCCGGGCATCCACGTCTTTAAAACCGGACGACTCGGGAACAAAAGCGCAAGTCTGCTCATGAGCCTGTTCGCAAAGCTGTCCTCCTACGACGACCGATCGGCGCGGCTCGCCGGCATCGGGTTGATGCTGCTGTCGATCTTCATGTTCTCGTTCGGCGATGCGATGGGCAAATTCATCGTCGCCACCTATTCGGTCGGGCAATTGCTGTGGCTGCGCGCCTGTGCGGCGCTGCTCGTGCTGCTGCCGATCGTGTGGCAGCGGCGCGCGGATTTTCTGCATCTGGAACGCCCGTGGCTGCAATTGCTGCGCGTCACGCTGTCGACGGTGGAGGTTGCGGCGTTCTTCATGGCGACCGTCTATCTGCCGCTCGCCGACGTCATCACCTACTATCTGGCCGGACCGATCTTCGTCACCGCGATGTCGGGCCTCGTGCTCGGCGAGCATATCGGCTGGCGGCGCTGGACCGCGATCCTGGTCGGCTTCTGCGGGGTGTTGATCGCGCTTCGGCCGTCGGCGCAGACCATCAGCTGGCCGGCAATGATCGCGCTCGGCGGCAGCCTGTCGTTCGCGGTGCTGATGCTGATCACGCGCTCGCTGCGCGCTACCCCCGATATCGTGCTGGCGACGTCGCAATTCGGCGGCACCTTCATCCTGGGCCTCGTGCTCTCGCCGTTCGGCTGGGTGACGCCGTCAGCCGGCAGCCTCGTGCTGTTCTTCACCGCCGGCATCATCTCGGTCGCGGCGCTGCTTTGCGTCAATCGTTCGCTGAAGCTCGCGCCGGCGAGCGTGGTGGTGCCCTACCAGTATTCGATGATCGTCTGGGCGGTGATCTTCGGCTTCGTGGTGTTCGGCGACGTGCCGTCCTGGGCCACCATCGTCGGCGCCGCTGTCATCATCGCGGCCGGCCTCTACATCTTCGTGCGCGAGCAGCAGCTCGGACGCACGGATTCCGCGATCAATCCGCCGGCGTGATGTTTACCCTCCCCTGGAGGGGGAGGGTCGACGCGAATGCAATGAGCGGCGGGGTGGGGCTCTCCTCATCCAACGGTGCCCGAGTGGAGAGATCACCCCACCCCGTTGCGCCTTCCGCTGCGCTTCAGCAACGACCCTCCCCCTCCAGGGGAGGGTGAAGCCAAAAGTCTCAGCTCTCCCGCCGGGTCGAGTTGTTCCAGCGCTTCAGCGACGTCCAGACACCGCGTGACAGGCGGAAGCAGTCGACCGGGCTCGAGGAGCCCAGCGCCTCGAAGCGGTGCAGCTCGACGCCGCCCCACTGGAAGCCGCACTTCTCGAGGATATTGCGCGACGACGGATTGACGACGCGGGCGCCCGAGATCAGCTGGTCGAGATCGAACTCCTCGAAGAAGTAATCGATCACCGCGCGCGCAGCCTCGGTGCCGAAGCCCTGGCCCCAATAGTCGACGCCGAGCCAGTAGCCGAGTTCGGCCGATGTCTCCTCGCGCCAGTCGATGCCGACCATGCCGATCGGCGTGTGATTGTTCTCGATCAGGAAAACGGTTTCGCGCCCGCCGGCGCCGAGCGCGCGCACGAAGTCGATGGCGTCGTCCTGGGTATAGGGATGCGGCAGGCGGCGGGTGTTCTCCGCGATGCGGCGGTCATTGGCGAGGCGTGCGATTGCTTTTACGTCCGCGAGCGTCGGCTTGCGCAATGTCAGCCGTTCTGTCTCGAGGACGCAAGCTCTTGCCTCGCGCAAGGTCGGCGTCGGGATGTCCTGCAACATGTCGAGCTCCTGTGATGCGAAAAATCGGGACGCAACGCTTGGAACGTCACGCGCGGTCGAACTGGAACGCGCGCAACAAAAAGGGGAGGCCGGTCATCCCGCCTCCCCTTGGAGCCCTTTGCGACTCCGCCGGTTCAACAGGACCCGGCGGACTCATGTGTGTCCACCGTCTACTCGGCCGCCTCTGCCATCGGAATAACCGATACGAATGTGCGGCCGTTGGCTTTGGCACGGAACTCGACATGACCCTCGACCTTGGCGAAGAGAGTATGATCGGTGCCCATGCCGACATTAAGGCCAGGATGCCAGGTGGTGCCGCGCTGACGCGCGATGATGTTTCCGGGGATCACGCGCTCGCCACCGAACGCCTTGATGCCAAGGCGCTTGCCCTTGGAATCACGCCCGTTGCGCGATGAACCGCCTGCTTTTTTGTGAGCCATGGCTCGTCTCCGACTTCGCTTTGATCTCTAGATCAATTCCTTGACGGAATCATTTCACGTTTTGTCACGCTTCACATCTGAAAGCGCGACGATCACTTCTTCTTAAGCCTTGGCCGCGGCCTTCTTGGCCGGAGCCTTCTTGGCGGCCGGCGCCTTTGCGGGCGCCTTCTTCTTGGCCGCCTTTGGCGCTGCATCCTCGCCATCGGCGGGCGCTGCGACCTTTTCCTTCTTCGGCCGCGGGCCGACGGTCGGCTTGGCGTTATCGGCGAGGATCTCGGTGATGCGAAGCACCGTGAGCTCGTCGCGATAGCCGCGCTTGCGGCGTGAATTCTTGCGGCGACGCTTCTTGAACGCGATCACCTTGGCGCCGCGCTTGTGCTGCAGCACTTCGGCTGCAACGGACGCGCCTGCGACGGTGGGCGTTCCCAGCACCGGCGTGTCACCGCCGAGCACCAGAACTTCGCCAAGCTGCACGATCGTGCCGACATCGCCGGCGATCTTGCCTATCTCGAGTACATCATTCGGAACGACACGGTATTGCCGGCCGCCGGTTTTGATGACTGCGAACATCGTTTGATTCCTTCGTGTTCGATCCCGGCCTCGGACGATTCGCCCGGGTCGGCTTTTTGTTCAGTCGCTATGGGTTGCGTGTCTCGTGCGAAGGGAATGAATTCCCAAATGGTCCGCACAAAAACGATCGGCGCGAGAAATCCTCGCGCGCGGATGGGGGGACTTATAGCCGCAAACGACCGAGAGTCAAGGTAAAGCAGGGCAAAAACCGGCCAAAAATGAAGGGTTTGGCATGGTTTTGGCCGAGATTGGCGGCTCAAGCCTGCGCCTGGGCCGCGATCCTCGCGTGGCGTCGGATGGTCTGGGGCGGCTGGCCCAGCACCCGCAAGAACGCCCGCCGCATCCGTTCGCGGTCGGCAAAGCCGGTCTCTACGGCAATTTCGTCCATCGAATGGCGGCCGTCACCGATCAATTCGCGCGCCGCCTCGACCCTAAGATGCTCGATCGCCTTGGCCGGTGACTGGCCGGTCTCTGAACGGAAGGCGCGGCTGAACTGGCGCGGGCTGAGCCGTGCGACGGCGGCCAACTCCTCGACCGAGAGCTCGTTGCGCAGATGCGCCTTGGCGTAATTGAGCGCGTTCTGGATACGATCGGATTTCGGGTCGAGCTCGAGCAGCGCCGAAAACTGCGACTGTCCGCCGGTGCGGCGGTGATAGACGACGAGCTTGCGCGCCACCGAACGGGCGACCTCGACGCCGAGGTCATGCTCGACCATCGCCAGCGCCAGATCGATCGTCGCGGTCATGCCGGCCGAGGTCCAGATCGGCCCGTCGACGATGTAGATGCGGTCCTGCTCGACTTTCAGCTTGGGAAAGCGCGCCTGCAGCTCGGCGGCGTATTGCCAATGCGTGGAGACGCGCCGGCCGTCGAGCAGGCCGGCTTCGGCGAGCGAGAAGGCGCCGACGCAGGGCGCGGCGATGCGCTGTGACGCCGTCAGGGCGCGGCGAACATAGTCGGTCAGCTTCGGTGACGCTGGATGCAGCTCGGTGCCCGCGCCGACGAACAGCGTGTCGAAGCTGCGCGCGCTGAACGCTTCGGTCTCGACATTGAAGCCCGCGGATGACCGCACCGGGCCGCCATTCTCGGACAGCAGTGTGACCCGGTAGAAATTTTCACCCGCCACCAGATTGGCGATCTCGAAGGCGGTGATGGCGGTGAAGCCCATCACCTGGAATCCCGGGAAGACGACGAAGCCGATCTCCTGCATGGAACCCTCCAGCCACGATACGTGTCCTAAAAAGGTGTATATATGACATTTGAGACATGCAAGGGGGCCTGTAGAACCTGAACAGCGGCCAAAACCGGCCGTTCGGGTCAAACAGGAGACCAACATGACCAAGTCAGCCAAAGGAACGGCGCTCGTTACCGGTGCGTCGTCCGGAATCGGTGCCATCTACGCGGACCGGCTCGCACGGCGTGGCTACGATCTGATCCTCGTCGCACGCAACCGCGAGCGCCTCGATGGGCTTGCCAGGCGTCTGTCGGCGGAGACGGGCCGATCGATCGAGATCGTTGCCGCCGACCTCGGCAAGCGCGGCGACGTGTCACGGATCGAATCCATTCTGCGCAGCAATACCGGCATCAGCGTGCTGGTGAACAATGCGGGCGTCGGTGCGACCGCGCCGCTGCTCGCGTCCGATGTCGACAAGATGAGCGACATGATTGCGCTCAATGTCGATGCGCTGATGCGCCTGACCTATGCGGCGGTGCCGGGATTTGTCGCGCGCGGCAACGGCACCATCGTCAACATCGCCTCGATCGTCGGCGTCGCGCCCGAAATTCTCAACGGCGTCTACGGCGGCAGCAAGGCTTTCGTCCTCGCCTTGACGCAATCGTTGCAGCACGAGCTCAAGGACAAGAACATCCGGGTCCAGGCGGTGTTGCCGGGGGCCACCGCGACCGAATTCTGGGGCGTGGCCGGTACGCCGGTCGAGCATCTGCCCGGCGAGATCGTGATGAAGGCCGAGGACATGGTCGACGCCGCGCTCGCCGGTCTCGACCAGGGCGAAGTCATCACCGTGCCGTCGCTGCCGGAGGCTGCCGATTGGCAGGCCTATGAGGCGGCCCGCCAGAAGCTGATGCCGAACCTGTCGCGCAGCACGCCTGCGGTCCGCTATGGGGTGAAGGCCGCCTGACGCCCTTGCGAAAATTGCGTCCCGCGCAGGCCGAGTGCCCGAACGCGGGACGCAACCATTTGAGTTCCCGGCCGTTACAGCATGATCCGGAAAAGTGCGAAGCGGTTTTCCGAAATGATCATGCTCAAACAATAGTGCAGGCAACCTCAAGCGGGCAGGCAAGGGCGAATGGCTGAAGACGCTGGATTGACCACGGGCATCGCGCACCACGGTGCCGCGCGGTTGCCGTCTGTCGACATCGACAGCTTCAACATCGAGCTGAAGGACGACGAGGGCTTTCTCGGCGATCGCGCCTCGAAGGGCGCGTTCCGCAAGATCCTTGACCGTTGGCGCAAGCCGCTGCGCAAGTCGGACGAGGATCCGTTCGGCGACGAGCCGTCGGACAAGATCAGCAAGAAGAAGCTCGATGAGCTGCTGGTCGGCGACGACACCGAGGCCTCGGCGGTCGTGCACAGCGCCATCGAGGAGTTTGCGCAGGAGCTCGCCCATGTGACGCGGCGCTTCCTCAACACCAAGGCCTGGGCCAAGACCGAGCGCATCGTGGTCGGCGGCGGCTTCCGCGACTCCAGGCTCGGCGAACTCGCCATCGCACGCACCGAGATCATCCTGAAGTCGGAGGATTTCAAGGTCGATTTGCTGCCGATCCGCTTTCACCCCGACGATGCCGGCCTGATCGGCACGCTGCATCTGGCGCCATCGTGGATTTTCGAGGCCCATGACGGCGTCCTCGCCGTCGACATCGGCGGCACCAATATCCGCTGCGGCGTGGTCGAGTCGCGCTGGAAGAAGGCGCCCGATCTCTCCAAGGCGGCGGTCTGGAAATCGGAGCTGTGGCGCCACGCCGATGACGAGCCGACGCGCGAGGGCGCGGTGAAGCGGCTGGTGAAGATGCTGAAGGAGTTGATTGCCGCCGCCGAGAAGGAGAATCTCAAGCTCGCGCCGTTCATCGGCATCGCCTGTCCCGGCGTCATCAATGACGACGGATCGATCGAAAAGGGCGCGCAGAACCTGCCCGGCAATTGGGAGAGCAGCAAATTCAACTTGCCGGCGAGTCTGGTCGAGGCGATCCCGCAGATCGGCGATCATGACACCGCGATCGTGATGCACAATGACGGCGTGGTGCAGGGGCTGGCCGAGGTCCCGTTCATGCAGGACGTCTCGCGCTGGGGCGTGCTGACGATCGGAACCGGGCTTGGCAATGCCCGCTACACCAATCGCAAGCGGGAGAACGGCAAGGACGAGAAGAAGGCCGAGAAGAAAGACAAGGATGACGAGAGCGAAAAGAGCGAGAAAAAGGCCAAAAAAGCCAGGAAAGCCGACGCCTGAGCCGTGCGGGCTTCAGCGATCGTGCGCGCTCCATCCGGGCTACGGTCTGCCTTCTCCTTCCCCCTGAAAGGGGGAAGGTCGGGATGGGGGTCAGCCGCAGGCGATGCTGTTTGCGGAGAGAGCAGATCCCCACCCGCTTTGCTCTGGCGAGCAAAGCGACCTCCCCTTTTCAAGGGGAGGTAAGCATGCGTAGCCCGGATGCAGCCAACGGGTCGCGCGAATGCGCGCCCGATGACAGGCTCCGCGAAATCCGGGCACCTCCATCCGCAGATCCAGCGGCCGCGGATTACGCACGGTAAGGTTGATCGGTTAGGTTAAGATCGGGTTCGCGTTGCCGTTTCGACGTCGGTCGCTACCGTGGACCGTGTCGCTCCCGCCGACCGGCGAAGCCGCACTTCCCGGCCAGCAATATTAAGAAGCGGCACGGGACCGCCAGTTTTTGTCGCGTCCTGGCGGTCCCACCACTCCTACTTCCAATTGATCCGCCCGAAGAAGCCGGCGATCTCGGCGGCCGCGCGGTCGGGGTCCTCGCGATGCGGGAAATGCCCGACATCGGGAAACATCCCAAGGTCCAGATTGGAGAAGGTCTCGCCTAATCGGTCGGTCCAGGCATAGGGAAACAGCGGATCGTGCTCGGCCCAGCGAATGCAGGTCGGAACAGTGATCGGCGGCAGCGCCGGGGCTTCGCCCTGCATCATCTTCACGCGCGCCGCATGCGACGCGCGATAATGCGCAAAGCCGCCGGCGAGATTGCCGGGCTTGAAGAAGTTGTCGGCGAAGTCCTCGATCACGTCGTCGAACGCAGCCTTGCGGTGCGACCAGTTGTGCAGGAAATGGCCGATATAGGTGCGGCAGCTGTCTCTGTTGGCGCCGACCAGCGCCGGCGCCATCTCCATCTGGTGGAACGACTGGTACCAGATGTGGTTCAGCCGGTCGGGCGCGGCCATCCGCGGCCCGATGCCGGGATAGACGAAATCGAAGAAAAACAATCCGGCGATGCGCTCGGGCGCCTTGCGGGCGAGGGGCTGCATCACGGCGCCACCGACGTCGTGGCCAACCACGCCGGCCTTGTCGATCCCGAGCACGTCCAGCAACGCCAGCATGTCGTCGGTATGCTGATCGGGGCCATAGGGGCCTTCGGGCTTGTCGCTGTCGCCGAAGCCGCGCAGGTCGGGGGCGATCAGGGTGTAGCGGCCGGCGAGGCGCGCCATGACAGGCTTCCAGGTCAGCCAGAACTCCGGCCAGCCGTGCAACAGCAGCAGCGGCTTGCCCGTCCCGGTCCGCGCGACGTGGAACGCCGCGCCATTGGCTCGAATCGTCACATGCTCCATGGCCCGCTCCTGCTCCGGCTGGTTCGCTCGCGCGCCGATCGAGCCAGAACCGTTCTGCTAGCGCTTTGTTTCCGCGCGCTTTCTCCGGCCGTCCTGGTGCTTTGGTGGCGCGAGGCACGGGTGACGGAAATATTATTGCAGCGCCTTGTCTGGCCCGCCATCCTCGCCTAGAACACGCCCCGACCGCGGGTGGCGCAAATCACCCGGGCCATCGGAGAGGTGGCAGAGTGGTTGAATGCACCGCACTCGAAATGCGGCATAGGTGCAAGCCTATCGGGGGTTCGAATCCCTCCCTCTCCGCCACCCTTCGCCCTGCCGGGCTTCGAGTGGCAGGCCACCCTGCCTAGCGGGCTCCGCTGCGCGCTGACATTCCACACGATCACGACCGCTCGCCTGACGCTGCGTCCGCAGGCGATTGACGAGTTCCCCGCCGATCAGGCGTTCCTGGCCTCGCTCCGATCGGCCGGAATGGGCGGCCCGATCGATGTGCGCGCGGCGTGGGGGATGTTTTGCCACGACCTAGCGTGCTGGCGCTTGTTCGGCCATGGCGCGTTGATGATTGAGGTCACAGCTTCGAAGCAGTGCGTCGGCCAGGTCGGCATCAACCATGGGCCGCTGTTTCCGGAGCAGGAGCTTGGCTGGCTGCTCTATGACGGACAGGGCTACGCCACCGAGGCGGCGCTTGCCTTGCGCAACTGGACCTTTGCGGCAGCCGCGATCCGCTACAGCCTCGACCTCCCGGTATTTCGAACAGCCTTAGCGGGAAAACTAGCGATCCGAATCAGCCAACTGCGCCGTTTGGCGCCCGCCGTTCAACTCTCTCAACTGATTTACGTATTCCTCAGGCTTCAACAAATGGAATGGCGCCTTCAGGCCCATGAAGTTGGCGATGCGACCAATAAAGGCCGTGCAATTGGTCGTTTCCGCATTCCAAACAGGCGAGGTCGCCTGGAGGTGCTTGATGTACGCAAAGACCTTCTTCGCGTCGGCCTCGCTCAAGTACACGCGATAGCTGGCCGTCAGATACTGCTCGTCAAGGTCGCCGTAGCTCGCTCCGGTCTCGGAGGGCACCCAAGTAAGATGTCCGAGCACATAAGGCAGGACATCGCCCGCCGGGTGCAGCCCGGCGACTTCGACCTGCTTCTCGCTTGTCTTGCCGTACCAAACAAACGCATGCCCATAAGAAGCCGCCGTGCGGGCACGAAAGTCGACGTAGTACGGCCCTTTGGCCGAGGACCTTCGAACCGGCTTCGCGGCTGCTCCGGAAGCGGGACCGCTTGAACCCGCGACGGCCGTTGCCACAACCGACCTCGTCGACGGCTTACGCGGCTTGTCCTGCCGCAGCGGCGCTTGATCCGTTTGCGCAGCCAATTGCTGCGCATGACCGATGCCGGCTTCCAAAGTCACGGAAGCCACAATGACACCAATTCCGGCAAGCAGCCACAAGCCGCCCCGTGTCCGATTGGATTCTGGCACGTTCAAGCCCTCACAAGGGTAGTCGGCCCCAAGCAGCGCCTTCAGCAAAACTAAAGCGTGCGCTGACTGAGCGATCCTCGAGCTAACCCTTCGTCACGATCGGAGCAGGAGCTTTTCCAACCGGGTACTTGCCGACGGGGTACTTGCCAACCGGATACTTGCCGATCGGCATCTTGCCAACCGGAGCCGTAGCAGTAACCGGCTGCGGATGAGGAAGGTCTGCCGCGCTGGCGGCAGCCACAAAACCGAACGTCGCAACTCCAGCAACCAGGAACTTCAACATCGTGATCTCCGAGATGGGTAGCGTGAACATGAACAGCCTACCCTCTAAAGGCCATGGCGTAATTAACGCTGTAGCAAAGCTGGCGCTTGCGCGGTCATTTCCTTGCCGAGTGTGACAAAAACGGCACGGCATTATTGCTTTGCGTGAGTATCGGACGTGAGTTCGGCGAGAGGAGTCTCTTGTGGCCGGCTCAGAACAGCCTCGGTAAAAGGCGTCCGGTCCGGGCCATATATTCGCGATACTCGTCGCCGAAGGCTTCCAGCATCATCTGCTCTTCTCGGGCAACTCGCCCGAAAAACAAGGTTCCAAATCCGATCAGGCCTGCGAAACCGGCCACCCAGTTCGGAAGGAGCAATGCCTGAGCAGCAGCCCAAAGCCAGAATGCGGTATACATAGGATGGCGAACTGTCCGATAAATACCGTCTGTGATCAGGCGATGATTTTCCCGCACGTCGAGGCTTAAGGACCAATTCCGACCAAGAGCTCGGTGGGTCAGCCGGAACATGACCAGCGCCGCAACCGCGACGAAAACACCCAGCCAGGCTTGAGCTGGCCGGAAAGCGTATGATGCGAAATGAGGCATGGCCGTTGCGATGTAGACGAGCGGCACAATGCCAAGACCCGTGAGCGATATCAGCAGCAGGGTGTTTTCGCGCGAGCCTCGGGCGCTTCTCGCGACCTTTTCACGGCGAGCACGACGCGCGTGTCTGTAGCGGATGAGATACCAACCGACCGCCATCATCACGAACACGAACTTGGCAATACCGGGCGTCATCATGGACCACGCGCTTGTTTCGCTGGCGCGCCATCTTCGCCGATCATCGAAAGGGTAGCATCCTTGGCGAGCGTTGAGATCTGACAGAAGCACGTCCACAGACCGGCATGAACCAATCATACAGGGCTTGCGGGTCGTTTCCACCGATTAGTTGGCAGTCCGACAGGTGGATCCTGGGTGGATGCGTCGCCCGGTTCGCTCTATCGAACCGGATAGCACAATGCCGGCATGGCAAGGCTTTTTCTATCTCGCGCGCGGCGGAGGCACGGTGGCTCTCCGGTCTATCTCCAACACTCGCGGGAGCAATTGCGACGCTATGAAAGCATGCCCGGCAGCCGTGAGGTGAATAAGATCGAAAGCGTAATACTGCGGAGGAATCTCTTCGTCGTACAAAATGACTTTGATGGCGCGATCACGGAGCCGTCGCTCCATCGCCGCGATGTTGGCCGCCCGCTGCTCCTTCGTGACAAGGAAGCGCCTATCGTTGCCTCCAGGCTGCAAGATGACGATGTCGGTTCCCTTTGGCACGTCGCTATCAATGCGCTTCAACATGCCGGCGGTGGTGTCAAAGGGAACTCCGGCATTGGCGACGGTCGCATTGACGCCCTTCTCCCTCAGCAGGGCTTCTAGCTTGGCCGGGTAAGCGCCTTGCCTCCCAACGTACCAGCCTTGGGTGTTGCTTGCGCCGACTGCCACGATATGAATCGGCTTTGTGAAGGCTGCACACACGGCCGCCACGCAACAAATGGCGATGGCGGCTGAGAGTTTTCTAAATGGCGTCACTGACTGTCTCCCGGCCTAAAGTGCTAAGCAAAAACAACACCGACACCGGGCTCCTGCAGGGACCTAATCTAAAGCCTCACATCTTGCGTCAACGCCAACTTCAAACTGTCCTTTTGGACGGTATGCTAAGAGTTGGTCGAAGCTCGGGCTGCAGATGAAACCGGGTTCGAAGGACTCTGATTTCTTCGTGGGCGCGCGACAGCCGATCCGATTGCCCTGATCTTTCGTAGAACCATGCTATGCAACGCCGTGTCTTTATCGATGTTGAAGTGAGTGACGTTTGCATTACGAACATAGAAATTTGTCAGCTCGCCGCGGAAGCCGGGTCCGCGACCTATTCTAACGCCTTCATTTTTGTACAGATTTAGAACGCGCCCTACGTTGGCCGATGCCATATGCGACGATGTTCCGTCGAATGGGACGACCAAAGCAACCGGCACGCCCATTTGGCCAAGGTGCTCCGCCATCGACATCACGGCATCTGCACCAAGAGAGTGCCCCACCAGTATGATAGGCCCGCGCTGGCCTGCCCTATATCTTACGATGATTTCGTCGGCGACGCTTCTCCATTGAGTGTGATTTGCGACAGCCGCGACAACGCCAGCCGCTTGCAACTGAGCGGCAAGGTCGTCCATGCCCAAAGAAAAGACGTTCAACAATCCGCGGAATAAATAAACGTGCGCCGCAGAAGAATGCAGTCGAGCGGGCGAATTTGTCGATCTAAGCGCCACCGCCGTTCCGGGCTTCGCCTGAGCCCCATTGTTCAAAAGCAGACTGCTTGCCAAAAGAATCGTCAAGCCGGCGCAAATCAGCGCCGTGCTGCAACGCAATCTCTCCATTGTCAGAATCCCCGCCACCTCAGGTCGAGACGCATTAAATCAGACTTACGAATCGTGACAATCCTGAACGGCTTCGAAAAACGCGTTGAGGCGCGCAATTGGCTCGCTGTCGCGGATTTGCCACACGAAGAAAGCGATCGTGCCGCGACCGTCAGGACCCTCTACTGTCAGTGACTCCGGCGCCCTGCGCTTTTTTGCTCAAAGCCAAACTCAACGAGTGCCACCCCGCGGACGAAGTGGTAATTTTACAAGCCGAGATCCGCATCATCCATGTCAGGTTCGCCAAGGGCTGCGGTCAACGAGGAGTAGCGCCAAAGTGTCCATGCATTTCCGTCTTACAGAATGAGCGCCGATCAATATCTTTACAGAATTCGAGCTGCTGGATGATTCGACGACGGCACGTCTTTCACATTGGTGGTTACGATCCAATCACCCCCGAAGAGCAGGTCGAGCGCTTGCGGCGCTCGCTCTCGAGCTTCCAAAAGATTTGGGGCGCTTCTTCACGGCTGTCGGAGATATCGAACACGTCTGCAATTAGTGCTTCATGCAGCCTGGAAGCATGGGGGCCAAACTGGAAAACTCACGTCACCTTCGAAATACTCCGCTGGGATGATCTCATTCGGTGCGATTCGAAAGCCGGCTTCGTGTCTCGTCTCGTTCAATCCTTGAAAGCGCTATTCGACTTCATCGTGACGGGAACAATATTTAGATATGCGATCGCGAGCTGGAAGTACGCTGTCTTTTTCATCTTTCCATATTGCTGCTTGCTATTGATCGCATTTTGCAGCCTCGGGCTGTCATATCTGGTGATCAGGCTCATACACGCTACATTTTGGATCGAATTACTGCTTGGACTTTCTTTGTCGCTTGCCATCTTCGTCGGCGCGATGCTCTGGATCGGACCAAAGCGTAGGATAAATCACATTCTCGATGATGCCATTTTCTCCCACCAATTTCTTTACGGGCAGAAGAACAAACTTGACGAGCGGCTCGGCGCTTTTGCGAACCTGATATCAAGAACGGTTCGGGCCGCAGAAGTTGATGAAGTTCTGATTGTGGGCCACTCCCTCGGCGCAGCGCTCACAATTGCGGCGGTCGCGCGCGCGCTGACATCGGATCCTCCGCTCGAAACGTGTGGACCCAAACTATGCGTTCTCACGGTGGGCGCTACCATTCCTAAATTCGCGCTGCATCCGATGGGCGGCCAAATACGGAAAGCGGCGCAACTTGTGGCCGGAACGTCTGCGATAGGCTGGGTCGAATACCAGGCTCGAGATGACGCAATCAGCTTCTATCGCTTCGACCCCGTCACTCTGAAACGTGTCAGTCGAGACCATTCAGGTGGCCACCCAAGGATTCGGCGCGTCCAAATACATTCAATGATAAGTCCAATCCGCTTCAGACGTCATCGATTCGATTTTATGCAGATTCACTATCAGTTTCTAATGGGAAACGATCAACGTTCGGCTTACGACTATTGCATGATTACTTGCGGTCCGCTCGATTTCGACGTTTCGACTTCACCGTGCGGAGCGGTTGGCCTGTTCGACGCGGACGGTTCGGTGATGACGACCAAAGTTGATGATCGGCTGGATCCGTCATGCCGAGAATAGACGCGAGCCAGCGCAGCCGGGCGTCGTGCACGACATCCTCCGCGTCCGCGACCGAGCCCAGCATCCGATAGGCTAGCCGGATCAGGCGCGGACGCAGCTCGGCGAAGATCTCGGCAGCTGACGGTTCAGCTGCATCTGTCACGACGCCACCGGAACGGGCACCGAGGCCGCGTCACGGCCGCGTACAAACTGAAGTGCCGTCTTTGCCACCCGCTGTCCCAGGTGGCGGGCGGTTGCGAGATCGGAATCGGGCGGGGCGGTGTCCGCGCCCTCGTCGGTGTTCGACTGTGCGTCGGCTCCGAGCCAGAACCCCAGCCTGTTCGGATCGGCTTCCGATCCCGATGCGGAGTTGTTCCCCGGGGGCAGATCGAGATTGACCCCAATGCATCCCATGCTGCGCGGCGAACAATGCAAGCTGGATCAATGTGGACAGCTTGTCGCCGGCGTGTGTCCCCGAATTGGTGAAGCCTGCCGCGAGCTTGTCCTTCCAGCGATAGCCTTTGGACATCACCGCGCGTGAAGTTGCTTCCTGAAAGGCATTGAAGGCCGCGGAGGCGGCGCCCATGTAGGTGGGCGTGCCGAAGATCAACGCTTCCGCATCCATCAGCCGATCCCAGTTCTGTTCCACGTTCTCGACGGGCACCAGAAGCGCCTCTGCGCCATCGATATCCTGGACGCCGGACCTGACGGCCTCCGCCTGCCGCCGGGTATGACCGTAGGCGCTATGATAGACGATTGCGATCAGGGTGCGACCACCGCCGGTTCCGAGTGTGTGCATGCTGTCCTCTGCTGCTGCCCTTGCAGAAGCCAAGACAAGACAGCGCGTCGAAACGTGACATGCCCTGCGAATTTTCGTCCGGAGGATGTTGCTCCAATTGACCGCCACGCAGGCCGGGAGCGGCGGCCGCCGGCTCCTTTGCATGGGGTTGTTTTCGATATTTTGGTGGGAGCCGCGGCCACCGGGCGCGATCGACACCTGCCGAAGGCTGACCCCGACGATCCCATCCATCGTCACCGGGTGTCGGCACCGGGGTCGAACTTGGAGCGGTCGCGCCGGTAACCTTAATTTTCCCTTTCGATTGTCGATAAAGTTTTATCGATTATCCTCGTGGCCATTGAGCGGTGTGACGAACCGCACGATGAGCGGCAACAGCCGAGTGGCTGGACGATCGCTCTGAAATCGAAGGGCGGGCAGAGCGCAGTGCCAGCCACCTTTCGGGCTGTCCGGCGGCGGCCGGCGGGGCAAATCAATTTTGAAGTGCTTTTGATTGCCAGGTTGCGGCGCATATCGCTCCGCATGAAGCCTTTCAATTGGGATGTTCCAAGATGACGCTCGCGCATGTCTTGATCGCGGCCGGTGGCGGCTTTTTGTTGCTCGCTGGCTTCGTCGCATTTGCCCTTTGGAGAAACGCGCTTCATTCGACGGCGCGGATTTAGCAACAGACCAGATTCAGCTCCGACGGCCTCGCGCTTGGGGACAAGCGAGGCTGGCGGGATGGCCGCACCGCCGCGCGGCCTGACAGCCGAGCACCGCGCCTTACGACCTACCCCAAGGCGACGCGTGCTCGGCTGTTCATTTCCTGATCAATCTTCGCCGTTCGAACATTGATTGCGCAATGGCAATTGCTCCGCGCTCCGCGTCACCTCCACGACGCGAGATCCAGTCTGCGCGTGATCGCGATGGCCTCGAGGAAGGCCTCGTCGTGGCTGACGACCAGCAGCGCGCCGTCATAGGCGCGCAAGCCGGCCTCGACCGCTTCCATGGACTCGATATCCAGGTGATTGGTCGGCTCGTCGAGGATCAGGAAAGGCGGCGGCCTCACGCCGCCCAGCACACAGGCAAGACCGGCGCGAAGCAACTGGCCGCCGGAGAGACTCGCAACGGGCTGCAGCGCGGCATCGGCACGGAACATGAATCGCGCCAGCGCCGAGCGACAGGCATTCTCGCCGGCATCCGGATTGATGCGCCGGAAATTGTCCAGGATGGAGGCCGAGGCATCGAGCAGGCTGACCGCCTGATCGAACATCGCGAATCGGGTCATCACCTCGACGGTGCCGCGCGCCGCGGTCAATTCGCCACTGACGAGCTTGAGCAACGTCGTCTTGCCGGCGCCGTTGGGGCCAGTGATCGCGACGCGCTCCGGACCCGACATGGAGAAGGTGACGTCGCGCAGGGTCGGCGCGTCCGCGCTGTAGCCGACATCGGCCGCGTCGATCCGCAGCACCATCCTGCTCGCCGGCAGATGCGTCGAGGGCAGCTGCACCGCGAACGGTTGCAGCACCTCGATGCGTTGCCGCGCCGCGGTGGCAAGTTCGAGCGCTTGCGTCCGCCGTCGTTCGGCGAGGCGGGCGTTCTCGCCGCCGCTGTCCTCGCTGCGGTCCTTGCGCAGCCCGGCGGCGATGCGCGGCAGATCGCCCTTGGCGCGCTTCCTTGCACCCGCGCCGTCCTTGCGCGCCTTCCGTTCGTTGGCTTCTCTTGTGTTACGGTCGATCTCGGCGACGCGCTTCTCGGCATCGGCTAGATCGCGTCGTGCCGCCGACAGCTCGATGGCCTTGCGTGCGCGATACTGGCTCCAATTGCCGCCGTACCGCCTGGCTTCCAGCGATGTCAGTTCGACGATCGCATCCATCGTCTCCAGCAGTTCGCGGTCGTGGCTGACGATGATGGCGCCTTGCCGCCAGTCGGCGAGCAGGTCGATCACCGCCTTGCGTCCCGCGCGGTCGAGATTGTTGGTCGGCTCATCCAGCAGCAGAAAGTCGGGTTGCGCGAAGGTCAGGGCGGCGAGGCGCGCCCGGGTGGCCTGGCCGCCGGACAGCGCTGCCAGCGGCGCGTCGAGTGCATCGCTCAGTCCGACGCGCTCGAGCGCGGCCGCGATGCGCGTATCGAGCGTCCAGTCGACGTCGGCAATCTCCTCGGAGCTCGCAAGGCCCTGTTCGGCACGACGTAGCGCGGCCAATGCGCGGCGCGCGTCGAACAGGTCGACGACGCGTTCATCCGGCTTTAGCTGAACCGTCTGATGCAGCATCCCGACGCGTCCCTGAACCGAGACCGTGCCGGATTGCGGCGTGCGCACCCTCGCGATGAGGCCGAGCAGCGTCGTCTTGCCGACGCCGTTCCTGCCGACAAGGCCGGTGCGTTCAGGTCCGAAATTCAGATCGACATTGGAAAGGAGAACCCGGCCGTCAGGCGCGGACAGGGTCAGGTGAGAAAGCGCGATCGATGCAGGCATGAATATCCCCGAGGGCAAGGCTGATGGGCGTTGCTGTCAGGGTGAAATCCATGGCCGTCGGCATCCTCGTGGATTGATGATTGGCGTGATGTAGTCGTCTATTGAGCCGGGATCAAGGCGCGAAGCAAGCCGTCACGCGGCCTCGGCGAAGGTCCAGCGGTCTGGATCGGGCGTGTGGCCGATCAAAGCGAGGCCGTAGGCGATCGATTCGAATTGATCCGCCGAAGTCAGCCGTGCCGCGCCGAAGCGCTCGGCGAACAGCCGCTGCACGGCCGGCACGAACGAGGTGCCGCCGGTCAGGAACACCTTCTCGACGTCGCGCGCGGTGATGCCCGCCTTGGCCAGCGCCTCGTCCACCGTCGCGCCGAGCCGCTCGATGTCGTCGGCGATCCAGGATTCGAAATCGTCGCGCGTCACGGTGGCGCCGATATCGATGCCTTCGCGGGCGAAGCGGAACTCGACGCGGTCGCGGCTCGACAGCGCGACCTTGGTGTCGGACACGGCGCGATAAAGCGCGAAGCCGAGATCGTGGTCGACGATGGTGATGAAATCGTGCAGCGGCGCCGGATCGAGCGCGGTGCGCGCGAGCTGCTGCAATTCGCGCAAATCGCCATTGCCCCGCATCATCGCGAGCTGATGCCAGCGGGCGAGGCTCGAATAATAGTGATTGGGGATCGGCAGCACCTTGTCGAACGAGCGGTAGCTGGTGCCCTTGCCGAGTCGCGGCGAGACGATGTGGTCGACGATGCGGTAATCGAAGGTGTCGCCGGCGATGCCGATGCCGGCGTGGCCCAGCGGTTCGGCGCGCAGCACGCCGCCCTTGCGCGAGAACCGCATCACGGAAAAGTCGCTGGTGCCGCCGCCGAAATCGGCGACCAGCACCGTGGCATCGTGGTCGAGTGTGCGTGCGAAGGAGAACGCCGCGCCGACCGGCTCGTAGACATAGCGCGCATGGCCGGCGCCGAGCCGTTCGAACGCAGCGCGGTAGCGCTGCATCGCCAGCTCGTCATTGGGATTGCCGCCGGCAAACTTCACCGGACGGCCGACCATGATGGTCGGCGCGCCCAAGTCGAATCCTTCGCCGGCATGCCGCGTCAGCGTGCGCAGGAACGCCGCAAGCAGGTCCTCGAACTTGTAGCGTTGCCGGAAGATCTGGGTGGTGTTGAAGGCCGAGCTTGCCGCGAACGTCTTGAACGACTGGATGAAGCGATGGATCGTGCGTCCCTCGAGGAACTGCTCGATCGCCCACGGGCCGCCCTCGGCGCGCGGATGCAGGCCCGCGCCCGGCCGCTCCTCCCAAAAGCACAGCGCGGACACATAGACGCTATGCGTGCGGCCGCCGTGGTCGAAACGAACAGCCTCGACGCGGCCGTCGCCGTCGGACAGCGCGACCACGGTGTTGCTGGTGCCAAAATCGACGCCAATCGAGACGGCGGGCGGGGCGCTCGACATGTCATGCTCGGATTGTCTGTGAAAGGGGGCGGACCTTTAGCGGCTTTGGCCGGATTTGCCAACCCGTCTGGACGCTATCCAGCTGGGCCAGTTCCACCTCCCCGGAAGGGGAGGTCGCTTTGCTCGCCAGAGCAAAGCGGGTGGGGATCCGCGCCCTCCGCAGAGAGCATTGCCTGCGGCTACCCCCATCCCGACCTTCCCCCTTTCAGGGGGAAGGAAGATGACGGCCTCAATGACGCGGCTCAATCCTTCAACGCGTAGGCGATGACGTAGTCGCCGCGTTTGGTGCCGAACGAGCCGTGGCCGCCGGCCGCGGTGACGACGTATTGCTTGCCGCCAGCCTCGTAGCTCATCGGCGTCGATTGGGCGCCGGCCGGCAGTCGATCCTCCCAGAGCACCTTGCCGTTGCGCACATCGTAGGCCCGGATCGTGTACTCATAGGTCCCGGTGTAGAACGCAACGCCGCCGGCGGTGGTGATCGGCCCGCCCAGCATCGGCACGCCCATCTTGAATGGAAGCGGCAGCGGCGTGGTGTCCCGGATCGTGCCGTTGGGATGCTGCCAGACGATCTTCATCGTCTTCAGATCGATCGCGGCCATCGAGCCCCATGGCGGCCGGTAGCACGGCACGGAGAGCGGCGAGAGGAAACTCGAGATGCCGACGCCGAACGGCGTGCCGTACATCGGCTGCACCCCGACCTCGCTGCCGACCGGTTTCTCGGCCGTCGGCGCCGGAGGATTGAGCGGACCGCGCGGAATGAGCCTGGAGGCGAACGGCAACGACATCGGATTGGCGATGGCGATCTGCCTGACAGGATCGACCGCGATGCCGCCCCATTCGAACATGCCGAGATTGCCCGGGAAGACCAGCGTGCCCTGCAACGAGGGCGGCGTGAAGGTGCCTTCGTAGCGCAAGCGGTGGAACATGATCCGGCACAGCAACTGGTCGAAGATCGTGCCGCCCCACATGTCGGCGCCGGTCAGCTTCGCCTCCGGGCGGAAGGTCAGTTCGGAAAACGGCTGGGTCGCTGCAGAGCGGTCGCCGGGCGCGGGCCCTTGCGGCACCGCGCGTTCCGGCGCCGGCACGATCAGCTCGCCGGTCCTGCGGTCGAGCACGAAGATGTTGCCCACCTTGGTCGGCTGGATCAGCGCGGGAACGACGCCCTTGGCCGTCGTCACATCGACCAGGCTCGGTTGCGAGGGAACGTCCATGTCCCAGAGATCATGATGCACGGTCTGGTACGACCAGACGCTCTTGCCGGTGTTGACGTCAAGCGCGACGATGGCGCTGGAATAGCGCTCGACCAGCGCATCGCGATTGCCGCCCCAGATGTCAGGTCCGTTGTTGCCGGTCGGGATTTAGACCAGATTCAATTTCGGATCGAACGAGGCCGTGATCCAGGAATTCGGCGACCCGTTGGTGTAATGACGCGTCGGCGACGGCAATGCGTTCTCGTCCGCCGCGCCGGAATCCCAGGCCCAAACCAGCTTGCCGGTATAGACATCGAAGCCGCGGATCACGCCCGACGGCACCTCGACCGCATAATTGTCGATCACCGCGGCGGCCACGACCAGGATCTTGTCGCTGACGACCGGCGGCGACGTCGGCTCGAAGAAGCCGGCGGTCTTGATCCCCATGCCTTGCTGCAGGTCGAGGATGCCGTGATCGGCGAAGCCATCGCAGAGCTTGCCGCTGTCGGCATCGAGCGCGATCATGCGGCCGTCATTGACGGGCAGGAAGATCCGCCGTGGGCATTCGGCCGGCGCCGAATTGCCGCCAGAGTCGACGGCGCCCTGCGCGGTTTCGTGATAGGAGACGCCGCGGCAAGTCATGTGCTGGAACGTCTTGTTGTGCACGAGCTTGGGGTCGTAGCGCCAGCGCTTCGTGCCGGTCTTGGCGTCGAGCGCGAACAGCACCTGGTGCTGCGAGCAGAGATAGAGCGTGTCGCGCACCTTGATCGGGGTGACCTCGAAGGTCGTCTCCCCGGAATCGTCTGGTGTCTTCACGTCACCGGTGCGGAAGGTCCAGGCGACCTTGAGGTTGCCGACATTGTCAGGCGTGATCTGCTTCAGCGGCGAATAGCGCTGTCCGAACTGCGTGCGTCCATAGGCGCGCCAGTCGCCGTCCGGCTGCGGGTCGGCTTCGCTTTGCGGCACGGCAGAGCCGGACTCGGCAATCGTGCCGTTGATGTCGTGATAGCTGGACAGCAGCCCGGCGATGAGCACCGCCGCAGCAGCGACGACGCCGATCCAGAGTGGCGCCGTCGCGCGCATGTAAGGCACCGGCCCGCTTCGTGTCAGGGCACGAACGATCACCGGCGTAAGCAGCCAAAGCGCCATGGGGAAGATGATGTCGCCACGCGCCGCGAGCGGCCACCAGTCGAACCGCACCTCATAGACGGCCCACGCCAGCGTGCCGAGCAGCACGATCGCAAACAGCCAGAGCGCCTGATGGCGCCGCGCCAGCAACAGCGCAGCCGTGGCGAGAATGCCGACGCCGAGGACAATGTAGAAGGGCGATCCACCTAGTGCGGCGAGCCAAATGCCCCCGCCCGCGAGGACCAGGCCGATCAGGGCGTAGACGATAGCCGTGATGAAGACTGCCCTGGATCGCTGCATGGTCGCTCCGGTGCGGGGGAGGGATCGGGCTTGTCCCGCACAAGCGCGACAGACCGCGTCCGCCATCGCGGACTGTCGGAGCAGTGGAGCTGCGGGGCTGACGCAAAGGTGAGAGATCTTCAGCGAATTTTGAATCGACGCGCTCTTCCAGTCCTGTGCAGGCGCTGCTCTATACCGTTCCGCGGATCGCACCGCGGATGGTTGGCGCGCAGGAGAAGCAACAATGACACTGAACCCCACTGCCGAGAATTATCGTGTCGCGGTCGCCGCCTACGAGGCGGGCCGGCCGAGCTACCCTGCGGAGATCGTCGCCGCGCTGCCGCTTGCGGCCGCGCGCTGTGCCGTCGACCTCGGTGCCGGAACCGGCAAATTCACCCGCCTGCTGCTGCAGCATTTGCCCGCGACTGCGCGCCTGGTCGCGGTCGAGCCCGTCGCCGAGATGTCGGCCAGGCTGGCCAGGGAAGCCGGGGTGGAGGTCATCAACACGCGCGCCGATGCGATCAATCTTGATACCGGCAGCGTCGACCTCGTCACCTGCGCCCAGGCGTTTCACTGGTTCGACAACGAGGCGTCGGTTGCCGAGATCGCGCGACTGCTGCATCCCGGCGGGACGCTTGCGCTGGTCTGGAACAACAGGGACGACCGCACGCCGTGGGTCGACGCGTTGTCCGTCATGATCGAGGGTTATGCGGGCGACACGCCCCGGCAGCGGACCGGACGCTGGCGCTGGATCCTGAAGGACCCGCGCTTCGTGCTTGAGAGGGAAATCGTGCAGGACCATCCGCACCGGATGAAGCGACAGGACGTCTTCGAGCGCATCGCATCGACGAGCTATGTCGCCAATTTGCCCGATGCGGAGAAGGCGATCCTGCGCGACAAAACCGACAATATCCTGCGCGAAGCCGGTCTCGGCGACGCCGACGAAGTGGTGTTTCCCTACGTCACGCAGCTCTTCTTGCTGAAGCGGATCTAGACCACGCTATTGCGCGGCGCGTCCTTGCTCGACCGCCTGCTTCAGGCGCGGCAGCGTCATGCGCCAGTAGAAGGAAACATGCTTGGCGCCTGAGTCAGGCCCGATTTCCCAGCCGCTTCCGCGGCGGGTCGGCGAAGGCGGCACCTGCTGGGTGACGGTCAGCACCGTTTCGCCGCCGTCAGGCACGAGCGTCATCGTGATCGTCGCATAGGATTGCGGAACATCCGGCAGGCCGGAGACCTGCGACCAATAGGAGTATTCGAGCCGCATCGGCGGCTCGACATGGAGGACGCGGCCCCCTGTCGCGATAGCGCTTTGTGCCGATCTCCGCCTCGATCTCGATCGGCGCGCCGATCCGCCAATCGGTCCTGAAATGCGCGTTGCGCCATCTCTCGCCCGCTTTGGAGTCCATGATCGCGTCCCACACCTGCCTTGGCTCGGCAGCGATGCGGATCGTTTCGGTGACGGACTGAAAGGCCGGGGGCTCGTGCGTCATCGAATGCTCACTTGTCGCCCACGACCTTCCATTTTCCATCGGCGCCGCGCCGCAGCGAGGGATCGCCGATGCGGATGTGTTGCGCAAGAAAATCGATGAAAGCGCGGACCCGTGCCGGCAGCGGGCCGGCATGGCCGACATAGACCGCGTGGATGTCCTCGCGGTCGCCGGGATTGAGATTTTGCAGCACCGGCACCAGGCGCCCGGCCTCGATATCGGGGCCGATGTGAAACAGCGCCAATCGTCCGAGCCCGATACCGCCGAGCGTGAGCTGGCGCGCGGCTTCGCCGTCGCTGACGCGGGCAACCGGCGGCGGCAGCGCTTCCTCGATCCGTTCAGCGCGGCGAAACGGCCAGCCGCGGATGCTGCGCGGAAAGGTCCAGCCGATGCCGCGATGGGCGGCGAGGTCGGCCGGCGTCTTCGGCGTGCCGAAGCGCGCGAGGTAGGACGGCGCGGCGGCCACCACCATGCGGCTGGTGCCGAGCTTGCGTGCGATCAGCCGCGAGGCGCCGAGCGGGCCGACCCGGATCGCGACATCAGCGCGCGCCTGCATCAGATCGACCAGCGTGTCGGTCAGCACGATGTCGAGCGTGATATCGGGATGTTCGCGCATGAAGCGCGGCAGCAGCGGCATCACATGCAGCATGCCGAACGGGATGTTGCTGTTCACGGTGAGATGGCCGCGCGGCACGCATGAGGCGGCCTCGCGTTCGGCCTCGTCGATATCGGCGAGGATGCGCTGGGCGCGCTGATAGAACGCCTGGCCTTCCTCGGTGAGCTGCAGCTTGCGCGTGGTGCGGTTGACCAGCCGCGTGCCGAGCCGGGTCTCAAGCCGCGAGACCAGCTTGCTGACGCCGGACGGTGTCTGGCGCAAGCTGTTCGCGGCAGCCGTGAAGCCGCCGAGATCGACGACGCGGACGAATACGTCCATCTCGCCGGAGCGGTTGGTATCTGTGCGGGCCATCTTGAATTCAAGTCACAAATGATTGGATTGCGGTCATTCTAATCCTTCCCCGCCCGGACCGCTATCTCGCTTTGCGGATCCTTTTTGTCCGGAGCGACACATGCCTGCTGCAGTCCTTGCCTTGACCGCCGGTGCCTTTGGTATCGGCACCACCGAATTCCTCATCATGGGACTGCTGCTGCAAGTCGCCGCCGACATGCAGGTATCCGTATCCGCGGCTGGCCTGCTGATCTCCGGCTATGCGCTCGGCGTATTCGTCGGCGCGCCGATCCTGACGCTGGCAACACGGCGGATGCCGCGCAAGGCGGTTTTGCTGGCGCTGATGGCGATCTTCACGCTCGGCAACGCAGCGTGTGCGCTGGCGCCGAGCTACGGGCTCTTGATGGCGGCACGCATTCTCACCTCGCTGGCGCACGGCACCTTCTTCGGCGTCGGCTCCGTGGTGGCGACAAGCCTCGTCCCGGAAGACACGCGCGCGTCGGCGATCGCCACGATGTTCATCGGGCTCACAGTTGCGACCCTGCTCGGCGTGCCCTTCGGCGCCTGGTTCGGGCTGATGCTCGGCTGGCGCGCGGCGTTCTGGGCGGTGGCCGCGATCGGCGTGATTGCGTTCATCGTGCTGGCGGTGCTGGTCCCCGGCCATGTCGGCGCCAACGACAAGCCTGCGCCGCTGCGCGAGGAGCTCGCCGTGCTCGGCCGCCCGCAGGTCCTGCTCGGACTTGCGATGACGGTGTTCGGCTTCGGCGGGCTGTTCGCGGTCTTCACCTATGTGCAGCCGATCCTGACGCGGATCACCGGATTCTCCGACGCCGCGGTGTCGCCGATCCTGCTGGTGTTCGGTGCCGGCCTTGCGATCGGCAACGTCGCCGGCGGACGGCTCGCCGACAAGGGACTTGCGCGGGCGCTGCTGGTGTCGCTCGGCGGCCTCGCCGCCGTGCTCGTCGCGCTGACGGCGGTCGTCTCGATCAAGGCATTGGCGGTCGTGCTGCTGTTCATTCTCGGCATCGCCGCGTTCGCGACCGTCGCGCCGCTGCAGCTCCGCGTGCTCGAAGCCGCCGGCGTCGAAGGGCGGACGCTGGCCTCCAGCCTGAACATCGCGGCGTTCAATCTCGGCAACGCGCTCGGCGCCTGGGCCGGCGGCGTCACCATCGATCGCGGCCTCGGCCTCGGCGCGCTGCCGCTGGTGGCCGCCGTCATCACTGCAATCGGCCTGCTGCTCGCGCTGTGGAGCCTGCGCCTCGATCGGCCGATCGCGCTCGCCGCGCAGTGCCCGGCGGAATGAATCGGATCAAGGGAGCATGACCATGGAATACCGCAATCTCGGTGCATCCGGCCTGAAGGTCCCCGTGCTTAGCTTCGGCACCGGCACCTTCGGTGGCCAGGGGCCGCTGTTCTCGGCCTGGGGCCGCAGCGACGCCAGCGAGGCGCGCGGGTTGATCGACATCTGCCTCGAGGCCGGCGTCAATTTGTTCGACACCGCCGATGTCTATTCAAACGGCGCGTCGGAGGAGATCCTCGGCGCCGCGATCAAGGGCCGCCGCGACAAGGTGTTGATCTCGACCAAGACCGGCCTGCCGATGGGCGACGGCCCGCTCGATGCCGGTACGTCGCGATATCGCCTGGCCGCCGCGGTCGACGCCGCGCTTCGCCGGCTCAACACCGACTATATCGACCTGCTGCAGCTTCATGCTTTCGATGCCTTCACGCCGGTCGATGAAGTGCTGTCGACGCTCGATGCGCTGGTGCGCGCCGGCAAGCTGCGCTATGTCGGCGCCTCGAATTTCTCCGGCTGGCATCTGATGAAATCGCTCGGTGCCGCCGAGCGGCACGGCTGGCCGCGCTATGTGGCGCACCAGGTCTATTATTCGCTGGTCGGCCGCGACTATGAATCCGAGCTGATGCCGCTCGCGCTCGACCAGGGCGTCGGCGCACTGGTCTGGAGCCCGCTCGGCTGGGGCCGCCTCACCAGCAAGATCAGGCGCGGGCAGCCATTGCCGACCAACAGCCGCCTGCACGAGACCGCGCAGTTCGGGCCGCCGGTCGACGACGAGAAGCTTTACGCGATCGTCGACGCGCTGGACGCGGTCGCCACGGAGACCGGCCGCAGCGTGCCGCAGATCGCGATTGCCTGGCTGTTGGCGCGGCCGAGCGTGTCGTCCGTAATCATTGGCGCCCGCGATGAGGCGCAGTTGCGCGACAATCTCGGCGCGGTCGGATGGTCGCTCTCGCCGGACCAGATCGCGCGTCTCGACCGCGCGAGCGCAGTGATGCCGGCCTATCCCTACTATCCCTACCGAATCCAGGAAGGCTTCGCGCGCCTCAATCCGCCGCCAGTGTGAGTCCGTCGCAGACTCGGTCTCATGCCTGGACGGTGTGCTCGCAGACCTGCCGGCGGTATTCCGCCGGCGTCACGTTCATGTGCTGCCGGAACACGCGATTGAGGTGGCTTTGATCGGCGAAGCCGGCGAGCAGCGCGATCTCCTTCAGCGCGACGCGGTCCTTGCGCAGATGCTGGCACGCATGCTCGACCTTGCGCCGCAGGACATAGGCGTGCGGCCGCATGCCGTAATGCACGCGGAACTTGCGGGCGAACTGGACCGGCGTGCAATTGCAGATGTTCGCGAGCTCCTCCAGCGTGATGTTCCGGAAGATGTTCTGCTCGATATAGTCCTCGATCAGCCGGGCATGCGCCGGGCGGAAGCGTCCTTGCGCGCAGGGCATCTTGAACTCGATCGCCGCATATTTCCGCAGGATGTGCACGCTCGCCTGCAGCGCCAGCGCATCATAGCAGAGGCGTCCGCCGGGACCGCCCGCGGCGACTTCCTGGACCATTTGATCGTTGATCCAGGTCAGCATTGGGTCTTCGACCTTGAGCAGGTCGTGAATCTCGATCGTTTCGGCGTCGCGGTCGAAGGCATCGCTCGCGGTCTTCGTCATGAGGGCAGGGGAGATGTAGAAATGGCTGACCTCAATGTCGTTGTTCCAATGCCAGCTTGACGGCTCGGCGCGCGTCATGAGCGACGTGACGCCGCGACCGACCTGATCCTGCTTCCATGTGCCGGTGACGCGGCGGTTCATCGACGTGACGCCGTCGCGATAGAGCACCAGGAGGAAGTTTGCCGACGGCGGGACCCAGATGTCCGACGGCGCATAGCGGAAAATTCGCAGCCGGAAATCGCTTCTCCCGACTGACAAACTATCCAGCTTCATCTCGCCGGGAGCGTAGCGCGGCAGCTCCTCGACCGTGATCAACTGGCCCATCGCGTGAGCCTCCTCCCTGGGATTGGTGGCGCGGTTGACCGCTTGTTCTTGGCCGGACGGCTGAGCGCAGAATAGGCCGCTTTCGCCATTTGCCAAGCCGACCAACGGCTGGTGCTCGATTGCACGGTCGCGTTCCAGAGATTGTCGGTTTCATCCAAGCCGCGCGGCCGAACGGCCCGTAGCCTGCTCTGCGTTTCGGCGACAACGCGAACGGCCGAAACCCAAATTGACGCAACGCACCATCATCCGGCGACACCGCGGGTGGGAAGGTGCGTGCGAGAAGCCAGACACAGGAGGAAACCATGACCGAGACCGTCACAAGGTCGAATGGAAGCAATGGTGCGCATGCAACGACCAAGCTCGACGCCGTGGTCGTCGGCGCCGGCGTCGCCGGTCTCTATCAATTGTTCCGCCTGCGTGAGCAGGGACTGAGCGTGAAGGCGATCGATGCCGGGTCTGGCGTCGGCGGCACCTGGTACTGGAACCGTTATCCCGGGGCGCGCTTCGATTCCGAAGGCCACACCTATCAGTACCTGTTCTCCGAGGAGCTCTACAAAGGCTGGAGCTGGAGCGAGCGCTTCCCGGGCCAGCCGGAAATCGAGCGCTGGCTGAACTACGTCGCCGACCGCCTCGACCTCAGGAAGGACATCCAGTTCGGCACCACGGTGAAGAGCGCGCACTTCAATGAGGCGACGCAACGCTGGCTGGTCGCGACCGACCAGGGCGACGTGATCGATACCCAGTTCCTCGTCACCTGCTGCGGCATGCTCTCGGCCCCGCACGTGTCCTTCCCGGGACAGGAGACGTTCAAGGGCGAGCTGTTCCACACCGCGCGCTGGCCCAAGGGGCCGATCGAGCTCGCCGGCAAACGCGTCGGCGTGGTCGGCAACGGCGCGACCGGGATCCAGGTGATCCAGTCGATCGCCGGTGAGGTCGGCCACCTCAAGGTGTTCATCCGCACCCCGCAATACATCATCCCGATGAAGAACCCGAAATGGGACGCGTCGGATGCCGAGGCCTACAAGTCGAAGTTCAAATTCCTCACCGAGCGGCTGCCGAAGACGTTCACCGGATTCGAATTCGACTTCGAGCACGCCTGGGCCGACCTGACGCCACAGCAGCGCCGCGAGGTGATCGAGGACTGCTGGAACGACGGATCCCTGAAGTTGTGGGTCTCGTCCTTCGCCGAACTGTTCTTCGACGAAGCCGTCAACGCCGAGATCACCGAATTCGTCCGCGAGAAGATGCGCGAGCGGATCAAGGACCCCAAGCTGTGCGAACAGCTGATTCCCGCCGACTACGGCTTCGGCACGCACCGGGTGCCGCTCGAGAGCAATTTCCTCGAGGCCTTCCACCGGCCCAATGTCGAGATCGTCAGCGTCAAGAACAATCCGATCGCCCGCATCACGCCTGAGGGCATCCAGACCGCCGACGGCACGGTGCACGAGTTCGACGTCATCATCCTGGCGACCGGCTTCGACGCCGGAACGGGAGCGCTGACGCGGATCGACATCCGCGGCCGCGACGGGCGATCGCTGAAGGACGATTGGGGCAGGGACATCCGCACCACGATGGGCTTGCAGGTCCATGGCTATCCGAATCTGTTCACAACGGCGGTGCCGCTCGCGCCCTCGGCCGCACTCTGCAACATGACCACCTGCCTGCAGCAGCAGGTGGAGTGGATTGCCGACTGCATCAGATATTTGCGCGGCAAGAACCTGAACGTCATCGAGCCGACCAGGGATACCGAGGATCAGTGGGTGGCGCATCACGATGAGACCGCCAACGCAACGCTGATCGCCAAGACCAACTCCTGGTACCTGGGCTCCAATGTCGAGGGCAAGCCGCGCCGGGTGCTGTCCTATTGCGGCGGTGTCGGCACCTATCGCCAGAAATGCGATGAGGTCGCCGCGAGCGGCTATCGCGGTTTTGCCACGCAGTAGGGCTGACCGCATTTCGACCGCGTAGCCGGATGGAGCGAAGCGTAATCCGGGCTGCGCGGGTCAACATCACAAAACACAGGAGGAAGACAATGAGCACGAATTTCAGTGCAGCCGCCGATGCAATCCTTGACGGAGTCGTGACTTCAAACCCGCGCGTTCCCGGCGTCGTTGCGATGGTGACCGACCGCCATCGCAACATCTATGAAGGTGCCGCCGGCAAGCGCCGCCTCGACCAGCCCGCCGATATGACGGCCGATAGCGTGTTCGCGATCTTCTCGACCACCAAGGCGATCACCGGGACGGCCGTCCTGCAGCTCGTCGAGGAAGGCAAGCTCGATCTCGACGCACCCGCCAGGACCTACGCGCCCGACATCGGCAAGCTCCAGGTGATCGAGGGTTTTGACGACAAGGGCGAGCCGCGGCTGCGTCCGCCGAAGCGCGACATCACCACCCGCATGCTGATGGTCCACAGCGCGGGTCTGAGCTACGACTTCATCAATCACACCTATAACCGGCTGGCGCAAGAGAAGGGGCAGCCCAGCGTCATCACGGCATCCAAGGCTTCGCTGATGACGCCGCTGCTGTTCGATCCAGGCGAGCGCTGGGAATACGGCACCAACATGGATTGGTGCGGCCAGATCGTCGAGGCCATCGCCGGCAGGCGGCTCGGCGAGGTCTTCAGGACGCGGATCTTCGAGCCGCTCGGGATCATGGACACGACGTTCGAGCTCACCGACGCGATGCGTCGCAAGCTCGCCGGCATCCACGCCCGCAACGCCGACGGCTCACTCACGCCGATGGATTTCGAGCTGCCGGCCAATCCCGAGATCCACATGGGCGGCCACGGGCTTTACGGCACGATCGGCGACTACATGCGATTCATCCGGATGTGGCTGAACGACGGCGCCGGCGAGCATGGGCGGGTCCTGAAGGCGGAGACCGTGCGGATGGCGGAGAAGAACCATCTCGGCAACAACAAGGTCACCGCGATCACCGGCGTGATCACCTCGCTCGCCAACGACGCCGAGTTCTTCCCCGGTCAGTCGAAATCCTGGGCGCTGAGCTTCATGATCAATGAGGAGCAGGCTCCGACCGGCCGCCCCGCCGGCGCGCTCGGCTGGGCTGGGCTCGCCAATTTGTTCTACTGGATCGATCGGCAGAACGGTTTTGGCGGATACTGGGCGACGCAGATCCTGCCGTTTGGCGATCCGACGTCCTTTATCGGCTACATCAATTTCGAGACCGCGTTCTACGAATCCCTGAGGCTGCGCAAGGCGGGATAGGGACAGCCAATCGGAGCGTGCTAAAGGCTAGCTCGCTCCGAGCAGCTCCGTGATCAGCCCCGCCGCCTTGATCCCGGTGCCGCTGATGATGACGACGGTGCGCTCCGCCGGCCGGATCGCGCCGCACGCCTTCAGGACATCGAGCGCGGCGGCGGCCGAGGCCGAGGTCGGCTCGACGAACAGACCGGTCTGCGCCAACCGCTTCAACGCGGCGACGATGCCGTCTTCGGGAATTGCGACGGTGCCGCCGCCGCTCTCCTTCAGTGCCGCGATCATCTGCTTCAGCCGCAGCGGATGCTTAATCGCGGTGCCCTCGGCGATGGTCTTGCGGACCGCGCGATCGACCGGCGTGTCGACGCCGGCGGCGAAGCTGGCATCGACCGGCGAGCAGTTGAGCGGCTGCGCCGCGAACAGGCGCGGCAGGCGCGCGATCTGCCCGGCCGCCAGCAGTTCCTTGAAGCCGATATAGCAGCCGAGCAGGCTGCTGCCGGCGCCGACCGGCATGATGACATTGTCGGGCGCGGTGAAGCCGAAATCTTCCCAGATCTCATAGGCCAGCGACTTGGTGCCCTGCAGGAAGAACGGTTGCCAGTTGTGGCTGGAGTAGAAGATCTGCTTCGACTGGCGGATCGCCTCTGCCTCGGATTCCTCGCGCGGGCCTTCGACCAGCTGCACCTCGGCACCGAAGGCGTGCATCTGCGCCACCTTCATCGGCGACGTCGTCGCCGGCGCAAGGATCCTGACCCGCATGCCGCCGGCCGCGCCATAGGCCGAGACCGACGCGCCGCCATTGCCGGAAGAGTCCTCCAGCACCGCATCGACGCCGAGCTGGCGCAGGAACGACAGCATCACCGTGGTACCGCGATCCTTGAAGCTTGCGGTCGGATTGAACCATTCGAGCTTGAAATGCGGCCGCAGATCATCCCACGCCTTCTCGACGGCTGGCGTGCAGCCTTCGCCCATCGTGATCGGCCGCCTGATCTCGACCGGCAGCGCCGCGCGATAGCGCCACAGCGACCGCGTCGTGCGATCGATGTCGTCGCGGGAGATGCCCGGCAGCGGCGTTATCAGGAGCGGCTTGCCTTCGTCGGAGCACCAGCGCGGGATATCCAGCGGATAGAGCTTTCCGTTGAGCGGGTCGATGTAGCTGGGTGAAGGCATGTCGTGAAATCCCAAACGCGAGTGGCATTCAGCGGCCGTTACGCCGCGCCGGCCTGCCTGCTCAGATAACTCTTTGCAAAATCGAGATACCAGTCGAGGCATCCTGGATTGGCCATCGCATCGCGATTGATGATCTTCTCGACGGGGTGGCCGAGCAGCAGCTTCTTGACCGGCAGCTCCTGCTTTTTGCCGGACAGCGTGCGCGGAATTTCCGCCACCACGAAGATGTCGTTGGGCAGGAAGCGGCGCGACAGCCCGGCCTCGACCGCCTTGTTGATCTTCGCCTTCATCGCGGCATCGAGCGCGATGCCCTCGCGCAGCACCACGAACAGCGGCATGTAGCTGTCGCGGCCGAGATATTCGAGGTCGACGACCATCGAATCCAGCACCTCCGGCAGCGCCTCGATCGCGGAATAGAGCTCGCTGGTGCCCATCCGCAAGCCATGGCGGTTGATGGTGGCGTCGCTGCGGCCATAGATCACGCAGGAGCCGTCGGGGTTGATCTTGAGCCAGTCGCCATGCCGCCACACCGGGCCGCGGCCACTTCCGTCGAAATTGTCGGGGTAGGTCTCGAAATAGCTGGAAAGGTAGCGCGCATTGCCGGGATCGTTCCAGAAGCGCAGCGGCATCGAGGGCAGCGGCTCGGTGCAGACGAGCTCGCCGACCTCGTCGATCACCGCGCGGCCCTGCTCGTCGAACGCTTCCACCGCGCAGCCGAGCAGGCGGCATTGCATGATGCCCGGCGTCTGCGGCAATTCGCGATTGCCGCCGATGAAGGCGCCGGCGAAGTCGGTGCCGCCGGAAATATTGGCCCACCACATATCGGCCTGCGCGGCGTTGCCGTTGTGCTTCGCAAGCGCGGCGAAGCGCTCGTTGAACCAGGCCTGGGTGTCGGCGCTGAGCGGCGAGCCGGTCGAGCCGAGCGTGCGCAGGCCGGAGAGGTCGCCGACGGCAGCGAGATCGATTTCCGCCTTGGTGCAATTGGCAAAGAACGCCGCCCCTGCGCCGAAGAAGGTGGCCTTGGCGTCGGCGACGAAGCGCCACAGCGTGGTCCAGTCGGGCTTGTCCTTGGTGCCGCCGGGACTGCCGTCGAAAATGCAGCAGGTCGTGCCGTTGAGCAGGCCGTTGGCCTGGCAATTCCACATGATCCAGCCGGTCGAAGAGTACCAGTGGAAGCGTTCGCCGAACGAGTTTGGCTGATAGCTGCAGCCGATGTCGTTGTGCAGGGTCGAGAGCGGCAGCGCCACGACGATGATGCCGCCATGGCTGTGCAGGATCGGTTTCGGCAATCCGGTGGTGCCTGAGGAATAGACGATCCAGAGCGGATGATCGAACGGCAGCCATTCCGGCTCGAAGGCGTCGATCTCCGCGCTCCGGCCCGCGAGGATCGCTGACAATCGCGTCTCGGACGGCGCGGCGTCGCTGTGCAGGATGACATGCTGCACGGTCGGCAGCGCGCGCCGCAATTCCTCGATCACACCTTGCCGGTCGTGGCGGCGGCCGGCATAGGTCACGGCGTCGCAGGCGATCAGCACCTTCGGCTCGATCTGCTTGAAGCGATCGATCACCGCGGGTGCCGCCATGTCAGGCGCGCAGACGCTCCAGACCGCGCCCAGGCTCGCGGTCGCGAGGAACGCGATGATCGTCTCGGGAATGTTCGGCAAGTAGGCGGCGACGCGATCGCCGGCGCGCACGCCGTTGGCCTTCAGATGCAGCGCCAGCGCTGCCGATTTGCGCTGCAGCTCGGGCCAGCTCGTCTCCGAGAGCTTGCCGTCCTCTCCACTCGAGATCAGGGCCGGCAGGCCTGCGGCATGCGCCGGCGCGACGTGGCGGAAGACCTGGCGCGCGTAGTTCACCGAAGCGCCGGGAAACCACACCGCGCCCGGCATCTTGCGCTCGGCCAGCACCGCCGAATGCGGCGTCGGCGAGTGCAGGTCGAAATAATCCCACACGCTCTGCCAGAAGGCATCGATATCGGTGACCGACCAGCGCCGCATCGCCTCGAAATCCGCAAATTCAAGGCCGCGCGTCTGCTTCAGCCATTGGCGGTAAAGAGCCATTTGCGGGACGTAAGCTGCTGTCATGGGCGGTTTCCGAAAGTCCTTGTGTCGTGGCGGGCGACCGAGGCCCGCCAGCGTGTCTTAACATAGTGATGCGAGCACGGGGAACGCAGTCGAGCGGCAAGCTGCGTCATATTCTTACCGCCGCCGCAGCGTGCTATTCTATCGGGTGCGGCTGATTCCATGCGGCAACTGAATCGAGCGGCCATGTCCGTCGGCGAACTCTTCATTCTCGGCTTTTACGGCAAGGTCGTTCCGCCCTGGCTGAAGGAATTTGCCGCGCAGTTCGGGCTCGGCGGGGTAATCCTGTTCGACTATTCCTGCCAGACCCGGCAGTATGACAACAACATCGCCTCGCCCGCGCAGGTGCAGTCGCTCTGCGCCGAGATCGCGGCGCTGCCGTCGCGGCCGCTGGTCTTCATCGACCAGGAGGGCGGCCTGGTGCGCCGGCTCAAGGACAGCTGCGGTTTTCAGCCGCTGCCGAGCGCGAAGGAGTTCAACCTGCTCGCGCGCGCGGAAAAGCAGACGGTGCTGGCCGCAAGCTACGGCGAGCTGCGCCGGCTCGGCATCCGCTACAATTTCGCGCCTGTCATCGACGTCGACTACAATCCCGACAATCCCAACATCGGCAGGATCAAGCGGTCCTATTCGCCCGATATCGGTGAGGTCGAGGCCAATGCCCGGCTGGTCGACGCTGCGGCGCGGCAGGCGGGAGTAGGCCTCTGCCTGAAGCATTTTCCGGGCATCGGCGGTGCAAGCGTCGATTCGCACCTGGAGTTCATGGACATTTCCGATGCGCTGCGTCCCGAG
The DNA here is from genome assembly GCF_054055815.1 of Bradyrhizobium sp. USDA 4503. Lineage (NCBI taxonomy): Bacteria > Pseudomonadati > Pseudomonadota > Alphaproteobacteria > Hyphomicrobiales > Nitrobacteraceae > Bradyrhizobium > Bradyrhizobium sp. USDA 4503. The sequence goes on along the minus strand of NZ_JBSRXS010000001.1, from coordinate 5,490,317 downwards.
CAGGAGGAGCTGTTCTACGCGTTGGCGCCGCGCACCTATGGCGATGCGGTGCTGGTCAGCCACGCCATTGTCCGGCAGTGGGACGCGCAGCGTCCGATGACATTGTCATCGGCCGGGCTCGGCCGGCTTCGCCGTCGTCTGCCCGAGACGCTGCTGATCACCGACGACATGCAGATGCAGGGGCTGCAGAAGGCGCTCGGCACAAGCGCGGCCAGCCTGCAGTCGATCGCCGCCGGCATGGACATGATCTGCATCGGCAACAATCTGTTCGACCAGGAGCAGGGGATGGCCGGCATCGCCGCGGCGGTCGCGGGTGCGGTGCAGGATGGATCACTCGATCAGGCCGCGGTGCGGCGATCCATTGCGCGCGTGCAAAAGCGCAAGGCGCTGTTCGCCTGACGGCGTTGAACCAAATTTTGCGTCGGGCGACCACAAGGTGTGGAACCAAATTTCATTGCCGCGATTTAACAATGACGCTCATCGGGGCTGACAACCATGAAGATGCTCAAGCGTCTCTTCCGATTGACCTGGCTACGTCGGGCCGCACGCAAACCAGCCGATTTTCCGCCTGCCTCCATCGATCCTGACGAATTCAGCCGCCTGCTTTGCAGCGGGCGCGCCGAGGATTTGCGGACACTGGCAAAGCGATTGAGCCAGCGCTCGCGGGCTCACGCATAGGCGGTGGATCGGATCCAATCGCTAGCCTGGTCTTCGGCCAAAACCGGCAAGTCCGGCGCGCGGCCCTGACTCCCGGCATCGGTCTCGATGCGACCCGCTACTGCTTTGCTTTTTCATGATTGCCGATCCCGACCGCCTTGTAGTCGTACGTCGGGTAGAACTCGGTGTGGTAGGCGCCCCAGGCGCTGTTCTCGATGACGCGGTTGACCTCGCGCAGCCGCGATGCCGGCAACCGCAGCGTCACCACCTGGCCGATCCCCATCATCACGTACCAGCTGACGACCTCGACACCCTCGGGCGGAAACGCCTTGTAGAAGCCCTGCCGCTCAAGCTGGGCATTGAGCTCACCGAGCGGTCGTGACTGATCATGCTTGAAGAAGATGGTGAGCATGACCGCGGTGTCGGGCGTCGGCGTTGCATCGCTGGTCGGCGGGGTCTGGGCCTGCGCGCCTGCGCTAAGCAGCAGTGCCGCGGCGAGCGCCGCAATCGACATCAAGGAAATCCAGGATCCGTTCCGCCCTCGCTTCATGGCCGCGCCCTTATTGCTGATCGAGAGGCGGCGATCATCGCGACGCCTGCCGGGGCTGTAAATTGACATTCGCCTGATCCGGTGCCTGCCCGACGCTTCTCGGTTGATGTGAACCGTCTCATAGGTGCGCGCGCCCGCGTGCGGTATGCCGGGGCCATCCCGATGCCCAGAGGGATGATCGATGACGACCCGGCGAATGGCGTATTGGTGGTTCAGGTTCGTTCTTTCGGGGCGGTTCCTGCAGAAATTCCTTCGGCTCCGGCGCCCCTGAGGCGCCGGGCCGCGAATTCCGGCCTTTTTCAATCCGGAACCAGGGGGGCCGGAAATGGCTGCCCGAACCGTTGAAGGTCGATGCCCGGCGGAGAATCCCGCCGGTAGCAGCCTCGCCCATCCGTCCCGTAAGAATACTGTAATTCGACTCAAATATGCGAGATTCGTTGCCAAATCAGCGGTAACCTGCGCCTGCTTGGCAGGTCGGGGACCGAGGTCACAGTTGCGTCACCCGTAGTTCTACGGAGCCCCATGTTAACGCGGCCACAAGTTCACCTTTGGTAAACCATACTTATGACGCAACATGACAACCGAGCCGAGGCGCGCCTTCCGGCATGGACGGGTGGAACCGCGACGCTCGAGCCGCAGTCGCTTGACACTCAGGGACCCGCAGGGCCGCGGCCGCAGGCGGACGCCGGTGCCGCGATCGTCCGGCAGTTCAATGGGCCGGTGACGGCGCTGCTGCTCTATATGAACGAACTCAAGCAGCACAGTCAGCAATTCGCGCACGCGCCCGGCAACGGCGTCTATCTGCGGCAGGTGATCGAGAACGCGCTCGAGCAGACCGAGCGCGTGTCCGCGATGCTGAAGCAGATTTCCGACCTCTATCCCAATGCCGTCCCGGCCGCAGACCTCAAGCCGCCGGGCGACGACAAGCCGGCAGGCTCCCGGCCGCCGGATGTCGTGTTCGCACCGGAAGCCGGCCGCAAGCCATTGACCAAGCGCGAGCGTGAAGTGCTAAGCCTGATCAGCGACGGCTATTCCAACAAGCAGGGTGCGCTGCGGATGAACATCAGCCCGCGCACGTTCGAGAGCCATCGCGCCGAGGCGATGCGCAAGCTCGGCGCGCGCAACACCGCCGATCTCGTCCGCAAGGCCTTGCTGCATTCCGCATAGAGCGATTTCAAGCGAAGTGGTTCGCGCAAAGAAGACGCGTCAAAACTGAAAACCAGAGCCCCGTTCCGATTCCATCGGAATGGGGCTCTGAGCGGTGTTCGGTTCGTTAGGACCCGGTTCTCAGAAATCGTCTTTTCAGAAATCGTCTTCCGCGGCGAAGCACAGGCGCGGTGCGAGCCGCGCGGCCGTCGCGGATGCCTTCGGTTCATCCGGAACGATCGTGACCACCCATGCCGCGGTCGCGCCAGACCTGCTTTCGACGATCGCGCGCACGCGTCCCGTGACGATCGCGCCGGCCGACCGTATGGTGGCGGTCCGGCCGTTGAACTGGGCCATGCGGAAGCGCCGGGCTTCCTTCCGGTCGGTCGTCTGGTACGTGAACATCGGCTCCCCCGTGCGTCCACGTGAATGTGAGGAAACAGCGTTATCCGACGATGAAAATCGCACGCCGTAGAAGTACGGCTTGCACAGCGGTCAGAGCGCTTTTGAGCGAAGCGGGTGCCGGCTTGCGCGAAGAAGACGCGGCAAAAACAACAAACTCTAACGGCCGACTTCCTGACAATTCAGCAGTCCGGCATATTGCGCCTTGACCGCGGCGTAGCATTCGCACGCCGTCTTGATCAGCCCCTCCGCGTTGGTGATCTCGATGTGCCCGCGGCTGTAGTGGATGAAATTGGCCTGTTGCAAGGTATGCGCGACCAGCGACACGCTGTTGCGGCGCGCGCCGATCATCTGCGCCATCGCCTCCTGCGTCAGGACGATCTTGTTGCTGCCGGAGAGATCGCGCGTGTGCAGCAGGCATCGCGCCAGCCGTGACTCCACGGTGTGCGCGGCGTTGCAGCCGGCGGTTTGCTGGATCTGGGCATAGACGGCGAGCCCGTGCCGGATCAACCTCGCGCGAAGCGTCGGGCTCTGGCCGGCAGCTGCGCGCAACGGCTCGAGTTCCACGGTCGAGGCGACGCCGGGCACCAGCACCGTGGCGTTGTTGAGGACAGGCCCTTCGACGAGCGGGGCGAATGCGCCATAGATGCTGTCGCGGCCGACCATCGCGACCTGCACGCGCTCGCCTCTAGCCAGCTTGACCACCAGCGAGATCACGCCCTTGTGCGGCATGTATGTCCGCTTGAGCATCTCGTCGGTCTCGACCAGGACCGAATCGGCCGCGAGGTCGACCGTCCGCAGATGCGGCCGAATCAATTCGAAATCGCTCGCCGAGAGCGACGCCAGGAATCCGTTGGGTGATCGAGGAACCGTTTCCAAAGCAACCTCCAGCCTGCCGGCAAAGCTTGTCTCTGGGCCCAGGGCTGACGTGCGGCTGGACGTCCTTGCAACCTATTCTGGCACGCCAGGGTTCCAATGGAAACATGTCTTGGTTCCAATAGGAATAGACCTATCGCCGCACATTCGGGTTGTCTGCTCGATCACAGTTGGGGCTGGCGGCGCGCCAGTCAGTCTTCCGGCCCGATCAATTGTTCGGCGTGCGCCTTGACCGTCGTATAGCATTCACACGCCGCCTTCCGCAGGCCGTCGATATCGGTGATCTCGATATGACCGCGGCTGTAACGCAGGATGCCGGCCTGCTGAAACCCATGTGCGACAATCGAAACCGCATTGCGCCGGACGCCGATCATCTGCGCCAGCATCTCCTGGGTTAGCGGCAACGCCTCGCTGCCGCACAGATCGCGTGCGCGCAGCAGCCATCGTGACAGCCGTGCCTCCACCGGATGCGAAACATTGCAGGCGACGGATTGTTGCGTCTGCGCCATCAGCGCCTGCTCATAGAGCGCGACCAGGGTCCGGAAATCCGCGCTGCGATTTGCTGCCTCGCGGAAATCCTCCGCCCGCATCATCGAGGCTGAGCCTGGCACCACGACAATCGCATCGGCAAGCAGCGGCCGCTCGTGCAGGGCGGCAGACGCGCCCACGACGCCGTCGCGACCGACGGTTGCAATCTCGACAGATTGCCCGTCGGACAGATTGATCATCATCGAGACCACGCCGCTATGCGGAAAATAAACCCGCTGCACCGGCGCGCCGGCATCGGCGAGCGCCGTTTCCTTGGTCAGGTCGACGGTTTCCAGGAGGGGATGAAGTTGCGCGTACTCCGTGGGGGGAAGTGCTTGCAACAGACGATTGGGCGGACGCGATACCGCGGACATTGCTGCTCCTGCCGAGGGCGGGAGCACTACGGTCTCGCATCACCTACTCTTGGCGTGTGGAAGGACTGCGAACATAGCTTGCCTGTCCAATTGCACAAGGGTTGTGGTGTTGAAACTATACCCTCTGGAGGGCAGACGGCGTGGCCGCCGCCGGGACCGGTGATCGACGTCGATCCGCGCGGCGCGAGATCCCAGCGCGACTTTGTCTCTCATTTATTGATTTCCATTAACTCTGTTCCTCGCTGGACTTTGCATCGTGGTGACCTGCAACGCCGGCTATCGACGCGCCGGGCCTGCCGCGCCGGGATGTCGCAAGTCCTGCACATGCGCAGGAAATTCACGGCCATGACGTCGGTCCGGCGCCGACCGCGCGCTGCTGCGGCCAGCCATCGCGCCGGCCCGTCGAATCACCGGCAAGGCCGTCCTGGGTATTTGTACGGACCAGCCCTTTAACGAACGGGTAGCGCGGACGGACCAGTGTGACGTGGGTCGCCGTGCGAAATTTACGGCGTCGCGTCAATCGTGTTCATCCAGAAGGGTATCCAGTATGTCCGGCATCGTTCTTTCGGCATCGGTCCGTCAAAACCTGCTTTCGCTGCAGTCGACCGCTGACCTGCTCGCCACCACGCAGAACCGCTTGTCCACCGGCAAGAAGGTCAACACTGCGCTCGACAATCCGACCAACTTCTTCACGGCGCAGTCGCTCGACAACCGCGCCAGCGACATCAACAACCTGCTGGACGGCATCGGCAACGGCGTGCAGGTGCTGCAGGCCGCCAACACCGGCATCACCTCGCTGCAGAAGCTGGTCGACAGCGCCAAGTCGGTCGCCAACCAGGCCCTGCAGGCCGCCGTCGGCTATTCCGCGAAGTCGTCGGTGACGACCGCCGCGATCCCCGGCGCGACCGCCGACAACCTGCTCGGCACCGCGACCCCGACCAATGCGACCCTCACCAGCACCGCCGCCTATACCGGCATCGACCTCACCGCGGCCGGCGCGAACCTGACGTTCCAGATCAACAGCCAGACTGTGACCTTGAACTCGGGCACGAACTACTCCGCCACCCAGGTTCGCGATGCGATCAACACGCAGGTCGGCGCCAGCGCCAAGGTCGCCGCCTCGATCGACGGCACCGGCAAGCTGGTCCTGACCAGCACCAACACCGCCGGCACCGGCGACACGCTCACCGTCGGTACGTTCAGCTCGGGCGACGCGACGCAGCTCGGCCTCCCGGCCGGTGCTACGGCAACCGCAACCGGCACGGCTGGCGCGAGCCCGCTGGACACCCTCACGCTGACCATCGGCGCAACCGGCAACGGCACCGCGACCAACATCACCTTCGGCACCGGTGCCGGCAAGGTGAAGTCCCTCAACGACCTGAACGCCGCGCTGGCGGCCAACAACCTGCAGGCCTCGCTCAGTGCGGCCGGTGCGCTCACCATCAGCACCACCAACGATGCCGCTTCGGCGACCATCGGCACGATTGGCGGCACGGCGGCCGGCGCCGGCAAGCTGTTCAACGGCCTTGCGGGCAGCGCTCCGGTGCAGGACCCGACTGCGCTGGCGAACCGCGCCAACCTGGTCAACCAGTACAACAACATCCTGGACCAGATCACCACGACCGCCCAGGACGCGTCGTACAACGGCATCAACCTGCTCAATGGCGATCAGCTCAAGCTGACCTTCAACGAGACGGGCTCCTCGACGCTGAAGATCCAGGGCGTGACCTTCGACGCCACCGGCCTCAACCTCACCAAGCTGACCGCCGGCACGGACTTCGTGGACAACGCTTCGGCCAACGCGACGCTGAAGACGCTGAACAGCGCGAGCGGCCTGCTGCGCACCCAGGCTTCGACCCTTGGTTCGAACCTGTCGATCGTGCAGATCCGCCAGGACTTCTCGAAGAACCTGATCAACGTGCTGCAGACCGGCTCGTCCAACCTGACGCTGGCAGACACCAACGAGGAAGCGGCCAACAGCCAGGCGCTGTCGACCCGCCAGTCGATCGCGGTGTCCGCGCTGGCGCTGGCCAACCAGTCGCAGCAGAGCGTGCTGCAGCTGCTCCGCTAAGCGTAGCCGCGACAGGCATCGACTATCGAGGCGGCGGAGGAAACTCCGCCGCCTTTTCTTTGGCTGCGCTTAGCCATCCCGCCGGGTTCAACCAATGAGCGATCGCGTTCGGATGCAGGCGGTCGTCATGTCGCGAACGTTTTGCCAGACTTAGCGGTCCTCAATTCCAATTAGTTCAAATTGCGATGACCGGTGGAACGGCCTCTTTCCCGTCCGGGTGGTAAGGCCTGTCCTTGTGAGACCGGCCGTGTTGTCGTGATGCGTCGTCGAACTGCAGAAGGGCTTCATCGTCCGTATTTGCACGGACGGCAAAATTAACGTCGCCGTGAAGCCGGCCAAGTTATCGATGCAAGGCGAGCGTTCCGTAGCACCTTGAGGGGACCTATCCATGGACGATCTGTTGCGCGAGTTCCTGACGGAGAGCAGCGAGAGCCTGGATACGGTCGACAACCAGCTGGTGCAGTTCGAGCAGGATCCGAACAACGCGAAGATCCTGGATAACATCTTCCGGCTTGTGCACACCATCAAGGGCACCTGCGGCTTCCTCGGGCTGCCGCGGCTCGAGGCGCTGGCGCATGCCGGCGAGACCTTGATGGGCAAATTCCGCGACGGCATGCCGGTGACGGCGGAAGCCGTGACGCTGATCCTGTCCTCGATCGACCGCATCAAGGAGATCCTCGGCGGCCTCGAGGCGACCGAGGCCGAGCCTGAAGGCAATGACCGCGATCTGATCGATCAGCTGGAGGCCATGGTCGAGCACGGCATGGCGGCGATGTCCGATTCGACGCAGTCGATATCGTCAGGCTCGACGCAGTCGATGCCGGTTGCTGCTGATGAAGATGTGCCTGTCGTTGAAGCGCCGTCGGTGCAGGCGGCAATGACCGAAGGCGCGCTGGTGGTGCAGACGCTGGAGCGTCCGCTGCGTCCGGGCGAGGTCTCGCTCGACGAGCTCGAGCGCGCCTTCCGCGAGACCGAGACCGAAGTCGCCGCACCGGCGCCGGCCGCGAAGCCTGCCGCTGCAGCTCCCGCCGCCGAGCCGGCTGAGGCTGCGAAGAAGCCGGCCCGCAAGGCCGCCGGTGAGGATGTCCAGGAAGGCGACAAGATCGCCAACCAGTCGATCCGGGTCAATGTCGACACCCTCGAACACCTCATGACCATGGTCTCCGAGCTGGTGCTGACCCGCAACCAGCTGCTGGAGATCTCCCGCCGCAACGAGGACACCGAGTTCAAGGTGCCCTTGCAGCGGCTCTCCAACGTCACCGCCGAGCTGCAGGAAGGCGTCATGAAGACGCGCATGCAGCCGATCGGCAATGCCTGGCAGAAGCTGCCGCGCATCGTCCGCGACCTCTCCGGCGAACTCGGCAAGCAGATCGAGCTCGAGATGCACGGCGCCGACACCGAGCTCGACCGCCAGGTGCTCGACCTGATCAAGGATCCGCTGACGCATATGGTGCGCAACTCCGCCGATCACGGGCTGGAGACCACCGCCGAGCGGGTCGCCGCCGGCAAGCCGGAGCAGGGCACCATTCGCCTGTCCGCCTATCACGAGGGCGGCCACATCATCATCTGCATCGCCGACAATGGCCGCGGGCTCAACACCGAGCGGATCAAGGCCAAGGCGCTCCAGAACGGTCTCGTCACCGAGGCCGAGCTCGAGAAGATGACCGAGGCCCAGATCCACAAGTTCATCTTCGCGCCGGGCTTCTCGACCGCCGCGCAAGTGACTTCGGTGTCCGGCCGCGGCGTCGGCATGGACGTGGTGCGCACCAATATCGACCAGATCGGCGGCACCATCGACATCAAGAGCGTGGCCGGCGAGGGCGCCTCGGTCACCATCAAGATCCCGCTGACCTTGGCGATCGTCTCCGCCCTGATCGTGGAAGCCGGCGGCGACCGCTTTGCGATTCCTCAATTGTCTGTCGTCGAGCTGGTGCGGGCCCGCGCCAACTCCGAGCACCGCATCGAGCGGATCAAGGACACCGCAGTGCTGCGCCTGCGCAACAAGCTGCTGCCGCTGATCCACCTCAAGAAGCTCTTGAAGATCGACGACGGCGCGACCACGTCAGACGCCGAGAACGGCTTCATCGTGGTCACGCAAGTCGGCAATCAGACCTTCGGCATCGTGGTCGACGGCGTGTTCCACACCGAGGAGATCGTGGTCAAGCCGATGTCCACAAAACTGCGGCACATCGACATGTTCTCCGGCAACACCATCCTTGGCGATGGCGCCGTCATCATGATCATCGACCCCAACGGGATTGCAAAAGCCCTCGGCGCGTCCGGCTCCTCGGCCCATGACCTCGCCGACGACAATGCGAACGCCCACGCCGCAAGCGGCGAGCAGCTGACCTCGCTCTTGGTGTTCCGCGCCGGCTCCTCGCAGCCCAAGGCGGTGCCGCTCGGCCTCGTCACCCGGCTGGAGGAGATCGCAACCGACAAGATCGAACTCTCGAACGGCCGCTACATGGTGCAGTACCGCGAGCAGCTGATGCCGCTGGTGCAGATGGCCGGCGTCGAGGTGCAGTCGCAGGGCTCGCAGCCGATCCTGGTGTTCGCCGACGACGGCCGCTCGATGGGGCTCGTGGTCGACGAGATCATCGACATCGTCGAGGAGCGGCTCAACATCGAGGTTGCGGGTTCGCAGGACGGCATCCTCGGTTCGGCCGTGATCAAGGGCCAGGCCACCGAGGTGATCGACGTCGGCCACTTCCTGCCGATGGCGTTCGCCGACTGGTTCTCGCGCAAGGAGATGCGGCCGTCGGCCTCGGCGCAGTCGGTGCTGCTGGTCGATGACTCAGCCTTCTTCCGCAACATGCTGGCGCCGGTCTTGAAGGCCGCCGGCTACAAGGTCAGGACCGCGGGCGGCGCGCAGGAAGGGCTCGCCGCGCTGCGTTCGGGACAGAGCTTCGACGTCGTGCTGACCGACATCGAGATGCCCGAGATGAACGGCTTTGAGTTCGCCGAGAACATCCGCTCGGACCACAATCTGATCGGGCTGCCGATCATCGCGCTGTCGGCGATGGTGTCGCCGGCGGCGATCGAGCGCGGCCGGCAGGCCGGCTTCCACGACTATGTCGCCAAGTTTGATCGTCCCGGGCTGATCGCGGCGCTGAAAGAGCAGACCGCCGAACTGCGCCGGGCGGCTTGAGGGGAGAGAGCATGATCCGGAAAAGTGTGAAGCGGTTTTCCGATCGGATCATGCTCAAACAAAGGGTTCATTGATGACCAGCAAGACCGAGACAAGCGAAGGCGCGATGGCCGAATACGTCACCGCCGTGATCGGCGGGCAGCTGTTCGGCCTGCCGATCTCGCGGGTGCAGGACGTGTTCATGCCGGAGCGGCTGACGCGGGTGCCGCTGGCCTCCAGCGAGATCGCCGGCGTGCTCAATCTGCGCGGACGTATCGTCACCGTGGTCGACATGCGCGCCCGGCTCGGGCTGCCGAAGGCCGACGACGGTAAGCCTCCGATGGCGGTCGGCGTTGACCAGCGCGGCGAATCCTATGGCCTGTTGATCGACCAGATCGGCGAGGTGCTGCGGCTCTCCGAAAACAGCCGCGAGGACAACCCGGTCAACCTCGATCCCCGCATGGCCAAGCTCGCCGGCGGCGTCCATCGCCTCGACGGCCAGCTCATGGTCGTCCTCGATATCGATCGCGTGCTCGAACTGGTGCCCAAAACAGCTGCTGCAGCGTAACACTCCACCGCGGAGACGGTGGATTCCACAGGGAGGCCAACACATGAAGACATGTCTCGTCGTCGACGATTCCGGCGTGGTGCGAAAGATCGCGCGCCGCATCCTGGAAGGAATGGAGTTCACGGTCATCGAGGCCGAGGACGGCGCGGTCGCGCTCGAAGCCTGCAAGCGCGCGCTGCCGGATGCCGTGCTGCTCGACTGGAACATGCCTGTGATGGACGGTTTCGAATTCCTCGTGCAGCTCCGCCGCATGCCCGGCGGCGATCAGCCCAAGGTCGTGTTCTGCACCACCGAGAACGGCATCGACCACATCTCGCGGGCGCTGCATGCCGGCGCCAACGAATACATCATGAAGCCGTTCGACAAGGACATCGTGATCGCGAAATTCCAGGAAGTGGGCCTGCTGGCGCTCGACGCGTCGGCCGAAGCCTGACACCCAGTTTCACCATTCAGTCCCTTGTGAGGCTCCCGTGACGCCCCCCGACTACGAGTATCTGCGTAAGCTCCTGAAGGACCAGTCCGGTCTCGATCTGTCCGCGGACAAGCAATATCTGATCGAGAGCCGCCTGCTGCCGCTGGCGCGCAAAAGCGGCCTGTCCGGCATTCCCGACCTGGTCGCCAAGATCAAGGCGGGCTCGTCCACGCACACCGTTCAGGTGATCGAGGCCATGACCACCAACGAGACGTTCTTCTTCCGCGACAAGGTGCCGTTCGAGCACTTCCGCGACACCATCATGCCGGAGGTGCTGAAGGCACGCGCCGCGCGCCGCAGCGTCCGGATCTGGTGCGCCGCCGGCTCGACCGGCCAGGAGCCCTATTCGCTGGCGATGTGCCTGAAGGAAATGGGCGCGGCGCTTGCCGGATGGCGCGTCGAGATCATCGCGACCGATCTGTCGCAGGAGGTGCTGGAGAAGTCGAAGGCCGGCATCTACAGCCAGTTCGAGGTGCAGCGCGGACTGCCGATCCAGATGCTGGTCAAGTACTTCAAGCAGTCGGGTGAGTTCTGGCAGGTCAATCCCGAGTTGCGCGCGATGGTCCAGCACCGCCAGCTCAATCTGCTGCACGATTTCTCCCAGCTCGGCACGTTCGACGTGATCTTCTGCCGCAACGTGCTGATCTATTTCGATCAGGACACCAAGATCAGCATCTTCAACCGTCTCGCCCGGTTGATGGAGGCCGACGGCTTCCTGGTGCTGGGCGCCGCCGAAACCGTGGTCGGCCTGACCGACACGTTCAAGCCGATTCCCGAGCGGCGCGGCCTGTACCGGCCGAGCGGGGTGCGGGCCGGGCTCGCCATGCCGAAGCCTGCCATGGCGGTCGGATATTGAGCGATGGCCGAGGACGGCAAATCCATTGAGCGGGTCACCTTCAGCCGGGGTGTCGATGTCTGCATCATGGCCATCGACGGCACCTGGCGGCGCGACTGCCAGCTCAATGCCATCTCGGACACCGATGCCTCGCTGACCGTCGAAGGTTCCATTCAGGGGCTCAACCTGAAGGAGTTTTTCCTCCTGCTGTCCTCGACCGGCCTCGCCTATCGCCGTTGCGAACTGGTCCGCGTCAACGGCACCGAAATGGACGTCAGTTTCCTCAAGGGCAAGCCGAGCAAACGCCGATCGGCCGCGGACGAAGAGCGGGCCAGGGCCTGACGTCAAGAAGGCCTATCCGACCGGGCGGGCAAGGCCCGCGGCCAATCCGGACGATGCGTGGAACGGATCGTCGCCTGATGGGTTGGGCGTCGTCGGGACAATCGAGGTGATTGGGCCGAACCCGTCGGTGGCGGCGGGTCAGTTCAGCAGACGCGCTGCTGCCCCGGAATCGCGCAGGCGGTCGAGCGTCCTGCCGAGGCCGGCATCGTATGCCTGCAGGGCGGTAGATGCTGTGAGGTAGCGCGGGGTAACGTCGTCGAGAACGACGGTGTCGACGTCGGCCTGCCGCGCGGCCAGCAGGGCGTCGCGCGCGATCGCCGCTTCGATCAGCCGCAGGCTCGCCTGGACATGGCCAATCAGCGCGACCAGGTCCGTCACGATCAGACCGTAGGGATCATGGCCCTCGTCCAAGCGCGCTGCAACGCGGTCCGACGCTGCATTTTCCATGCATGTTTCTCCACTGCCCCCCACTTTTAGGGAACGCGGTGCTACTTGTGCGTTAAGCGGACGTCCCGTACAAATACGGGTCCATTGATCGAGATGGTCGAGTTAGTTCTTGTGCGGTCAGGGCAGCACGCTTCACCACTGATGGACGATGCATATGGTTGAAAATGGCGCTCCGCGCGGGGAAATCTTTGTAGTCGACGACGATCCTGCCGTTCGCGAGACGCTTTCAGTGGTCCTGTCGACCGCTGGTTACAAGGTGATCTGCTTTGCGGACGGCGCGGCGTTGCTCGCGGTGGCGCGCAGCAGGACGCCAGCCTGCATCCTGCTCGACGTTCATATCCCCGGCAAATCCGGCCTCGATATCCTGAGAGAGCTGCATGGCGAGGATTATCCGGCGCCGATCTTCATGATCTCCGGTCAGGGTGACATCGCGATGGCGGTCAGTGCCATCAAGAACGGCGCGCTCGACTTCATCGAGAAGCCGTTCCGCGGCAACGAGATCGTGAGCCGTCTGAACGAGGCGATCGACGCCTACACCAGGCGCCAGGCCGAGACCTCCGCGTCGCGGATCGCCGCGCTGCACTTCCCGGGTCGCGAGCCGCTGACCCGCCGCGAGCGCGAGGTGCTCGAGCAGTTCACCGCGGGCGCCTCCAACAAGGAAGCCGGGCGCCACCTCGGGATCAGCCCGCGCACGATCGAGGATCACCGCGCCAACATCATGAAGAAGCTCGGCGCGCGCAACGCCGCCGATCTGGTCCGCATCGTGATGACGGCGCAGCAAAAGTAAGCCAGGGCCGGTTTACGTTCCGATCGCCACATTGTGGAGCGTGTGCGGCGCACGTTCAGCGAACGGCACGTCTGCGCCGGGGGCGGGACGACATGTCTGAAAATCGAGTGTATGCCTGACGCAGGGCAAGCGCGCCGGAACCGCGCGCGTGCGAGCAATGTCGAGACCCATGCCGATGACGAAGAAGACCCCTGATCAATTGCGCAGCGCGCGCTGGTTTGCGCCCGATGATTTGCGCGCCTTCGGCCACAGGTCGCGGGCAATGCAGATGGGTTACGCGCCGGAGGAGTGGCGCGACCGCCCGGTGATCGCGATCATCAACACCTGGTCGGATGCGCAGCCCTGCCACATGCATTTCAAGAGCCGGGTCGACGACGTCAAGCGCGGCGTGCTGATGGCCGGCGGTTTTCCGCTCGAGCTGCCGGCGCTGTCGCTGTCGGAATCGCTGTTGAAGCCGACCACGATGCTCTACCGCAACATGCTGGCGATGGACGCCGAGGAACTGCTGCGCGGCCATCCGGTCGACGGCGTGGTACTGATGGGCGGCTGCGACAAGACCACGCCCGGCCTGCTGCTCGGGGCCACCAGCATGAACCTGCCGGCGATCTACCTGCCTGCCGGACCGATGCTGCGCGGCAATTGGAAGGGCCGCACGCTGGGCTCAGGCTCCGACGCCTGGAAATACTGGGACGAGCGCCGCGCCGGCAAGATCTCCGACAAGGACTGGGTCGACATGGAGGCCGGCATCGCCCGCAGCTACGGCACCTGCATGACCATGGGCACGGCCTCGACGATGACGGCGATCGCGGAAGCCATCGGCATGACGCTGCCGGGCGCCTCGTCGATCCCCGCGGCCGACGCCAACCACATCCGCATGAGTTCGGAGGCCGGCCGTCGCATCGTCGAGATGGTGTGGGAGGATCTCACGCCGCAGAAGATCCAGACGCGCAAGGCCTTCGAGAACGCGATCACGGTCGCGATGGCGATGGGCTGCTCGACCAACGCCATTATTCACCTCATCGCGCAGGCGCGCCGCGCCGGCCAGGACATTTCGCTGGACGATTTCGAGAAAGCGAGCCGCAAGGTGCCTGTGATCGCCAACGTGCGGCCGAGCGGCGACCTCTATCTGATGGAGGATTTCTTCTACGCCGGCGGGCTGCCCGGCCTGATGAACCGGATCAGGCAGCATCTGCATCTCGACTGCATCACCGTCACGGGCCAGACTCTCGGCGAGAACATCGCAGGTGCCGAGGTGCACAATGACGACGTGATCCGCACTGTCGACAACCCGATCTACAAGGAGGGCGCGCTCGCGGTGTTGAAGGGCAATCTCGCGCCCGATGGCTGCGTCATCAAGCCAAGCGCCTGCGATCCGCGTTTCCTCAAGCACACCGGGCCTGCGCTGGTGTTCGACGACTATCCGTCGATGAAGAAGGCGGTCGACGATCCCGATCTCGACGTCACGGCCGATCACGTGCTGATCCTGCGCAATGCCGGCCCGCAGGGCGGGCCGGGCATGCCGGAATGGGGCATGCTGCCGATCCCGACCAAGCTGGTGAAGCAGGGCGTGCGCGACATGGTGCGGCTGTCGGACGCGCGGATGAGCGGCACCAGCTACGGCGCCTGCGTCCTGCACGTCTCGCCGGAATCCTATATCGGCGGCCCGCTGGCGCTGGTGAGGAACGGCGACCGCATCACGCTCGACGTCGCCGCGCGCACCATCAATCTCGATGTGCCGGAGGCGGAGCTGGCCAGGCGCCGCGCCGAATGGAAACAGCCCGAGCAGCGCTTCGAGCGCGGCTATGGCTGGATGTTCTCGAAGCACATCAAGCAGGCCAATGAGGGCTGCGACTTCGATTTCCTCGAGACCGGCTTTGGCAAGCCGGTCGGCGAGCCGTCGATTTATTGATCACTGTCGTTCCGGGGCGATGCGCAGCATCGAACCCGGAACCTCGAGATTCCGGGTTCGGTCGCTGTAGCGCCCGCCCCGGAATGACAATCGGAAAAATCATCATGTCAAAACTCAGCGACACCACCCGCAACAAGCTGAAATCCGTCTCCACCGCGACGGTCGCGACCGCGCTGTTCAAGCGTGGTTTCCGCATCCAGATGATCCAGGATGTTAATCCCCTGGGCCCGGATCAGCCGACCATGGTCGGCGAGGCCTTCACGCTGCGCTACATGCCGGCGCGCGAGGACCTCAACAAGATCGAGGTGTTCCGCGATCGCGCGCATCCGCAGCGCAAGGCGATCGAGGAGTGCCCCGTGGGCGCGGTGCTGGTGATGGACAGCCGCAAGGATGCGCGCGCCGCGTCGGCCGGCGCGATCCTGGTGACGCGGCTGATGAAGCGTGGCTGCGCCGGCGTTGTCACCGACGGCGGCTTCCGGGATTCGGCCGAGATCGCGCGGCTCGGCTTCCCGGCCTTTCATCATCGCCCGAGCGCGCCGACCAACCTCACGCTGCACCAGGCGATCGAGATCAACGTTCCGATCGGCTGCGGCGATGCGCCGGTGTTTCCCGGCGACGTCGTCCTTGGCGACAGCGACGGCGTCATCGTGATCCCGGCGCATCTCGCCGACGAGATCGCCGACGAGACCTTCGAGATGACCGCGTTCGAGGATTTCGTCACCGAGCAGGTCCAGAACGGTCGCGGCATCTTCGGGCTCTATCCTGCGACCGACGAACAGACGCTGAAGGATTTCGCGACGTGGCGGAAGGCGAAGGGGCGGTAGCGCCTCACTCTCCGCCGTCGTCCTTGATAAGCGATCGCCATACATCCCGCCGTCGTCCCGGCGAAAGCAGGGACCCATAACCTCAGGGAGGAGTTTGGCGAAGACTGGCAGTTGCGTTGTGTGCCGTGGTACTGTGACTGCCTTGCTCGATAGATCACGCGGTATGGGTCCCGGCCTTCGCCGGGACGACGATGGGGAGGGGACCGCGCAAGCCAACCGGCACCCTACACCTCCGCCTTGTCAGCCATCCCGACCGCCCACAGCGCGAACGCATAGACGATCGCGACCTCGTCGAGGCGGTTGAAGCGGCCGGAGGCGCCGCCGTGGCCGGCGCCCATGTTGGTGCGTAGCAGCACCGGGCCGCCGCCGCGCATGGTGGCGCGCAGCCGCGCGATCCATTTCGCCGGCTCCCAATAGGTGACGCGCGGATCGGTGAGCCCGCCCATCGCCAGGATCGCCGGATAGTCCTTGGCCGCGACATTGTCGTAGGGCGAATAGGACAGGATGGTGCGGAAATCCTTCTCGCTCTCGATCGGATTGCCCCATTCCGGCCATTCCGGCGGCGTCAGCGGCAGCGTGTCGTCGAGCATGGTGTTGAGCACATCGACGAATGGCACTTCGGCGACGATACCGGCGAACAGCTCGCCGGCGCGGTTGGCGACCGCGCCCATCAGCATGCCGCCCGCCGAGCCGCCATGGCCGACGATGCGCTTCTCACCGGTATATTTCGCCTCGATCAGCGCCCGCCCGGCGCCGGCGAAATCGTCGAACGTGTTGGTCTTCTTCTCGCGCTTGCCGTCGAGATACCAGCCCCAGCCCTTGTCGGCGCCGCCGCGGATATGCGCAATCGCATACACAAAGCCGCGGTCGACCAGCGACAGCCGGTTGGCGGCAAACGACGCCGGCATCGCCATGCCGTAGGAGCCGTAGCCATACAGTAAAAGCGGCGCCTTGCCGTCACGAACGAAATCCTTGCGATGCAGGATCGAGACCGGCACTTGCGCGCCGTCATGCGAGGTCGCCATGATGCGCGTGGTGACGTAGTCGGCCGGGTTGTGGCCGGACGGAATCTCCTGGCGCTTGCGTAAGCTCCGCGTCCGCGTCGCCATGTCGTAGTCATAGACTTCCGACGGCGTCGTCATCGACGAATAGGCAAACCGCAGGTTGGTGGTGTCGAACTCGTAGCCGCCCATGGTGTCGAGCGAATAGGCCGCCTCGTCGAAGGCGATCGCGTGCTCCTCGCCGCT
Source organism: Bradyrhizobium sp. USDA 4503 (assembly GCF_054055815.1). NCBI lineage: Bacteria > Pseudomonadati > Pseudomonadota > Alphaproteobacteria > Hyphomicrobiales > Nitrobacteraceae > Bradyrhizobium > Bradyrhizobium sp. USDA 4503. The sequence continues at coordinate 5,473,155 of NZ_JBSRXS010000001.1, read as the reverse complement.
GTTGAGGTCGCGGATGATGATCGCCGGCAGCGCATTGGCGCGCTCCAGCCGCACCATGTGGCCGGCATAGAGCTCGACGTCGAGCACATAGACGCCTTCGCGATACGGGATCAGGTCGCGCCAGTTGCTGCGCTCGGGCGCGGTGAGCGGCGCGGTGACGACCTTGAAGTCGATGGCGTCGTCGGCGTTGGTGAGGATGAACAGCTCGTCGCCGCGGTCGGCGATCGAATATTGCACGCCTTCCTCGCGTGCCGCGACCAGCCGCGGCGGCGCGTCGGGACTGGAGAGATCGATCAGCCGCTGTTCCGAGGTCTCATGGTCGCCGCCCGCGATCACGCAAAAGCGGCCGCTCGCGCTCTCGTGCAGGTGGGTGAACCAGCCGGAATCCTGCTCCTCATAGATCAGGGTGTCGTCGGCCTGTTTGGTGCCGAGCTTGTGCCGCCACACCTGCATCGGCCGGTGATTGTCGTCGAGCTTGACGTAGAAGAAGCTTTTGGAATCCGCGGCCCAGACCACGCCGCCGTCGGTCTCCTCGACGAGGTCGTCGAGATCACCGCCGGTGGCCCAGTCGCGCACCCGGATCGAGAAATATTCGGAGCCGTTGGTGTCGGCGCTCCAGGCGTGCAGGCGGTGATCGTTGGAATGCCGGCTGCCGCCGAACTTGAAATATTTGTGGTCCTTCGCCAGCGCGTCGCCGTCGAGCACGACATGGGCGTCGCCGCCGTCGCGCGGCGTGCGGCAGTACAGCTCATGCTGGCCGCCCTCGCGGAACTTGCGGAAATAGGCGAACGGGCCGTCCGGCGACGGCACGCTGGAATCGTCCTCCTTGATCCGCCCGCGCATCTCCTTGACCAGCCGCTTCTGCAACACGTCGGTATGGCCGAGCAGGCTCTCGGTGTAACCGTTCTCGGCTTCGAGATAGGTCCGGATGTCGGGATCTAGGATCGAGGGATCGCGCAGCACCTCCTGCCATTTCGGATCCTTGATCCACGCATAGTCGTCGGTCACCGTGATGCCGTGGGTGGTGAAGGAATGCGGCCGGCGCGGCGCGACCGGGGGCGATGTTGTGGTGGCGGATTTGGTCACACGATCCTCATGGTGCGGGGTTCCGCTCTATATCGGGATGAATGTGGCGATTGCCAGATGGGGCGGGCATCCTTGGTTGCCTCGTCATTGCGAGCGAAGCGAAGCAATCCATCGTTCCCCGAAGGGATAGAATGGATTGCTTCGTCGCTTCGCTCCTCGCAATGACGACGTGGTTAGGGCGAGCTACCCGTTCCGCAGCCGCGCGCCGGCATTGCCGCCGGACATCGGAATCCGGTTCACTGCCAGCACCACGGCGAAGGTGATCACCAGCATCGCGATGCCGAGCACCGCGATCGCGGCGAGGTCGCCGCCTTCGTTGAGGTCGTAGATCAGGACCGACAGCACCTTGGTCTGCGAGGTGAACAGCACGATCGCCGCCGACAGTTCCCGCATCACGCCGATGAAGATGAAGCACCAGGTCGCGATCACGCCGGTGCGCAGCAAGGGCGCGGTGATCTGGCGCAGCGCCTGCAACCGGGTCGCGCCGAGAATGCGGCTTGCCTCCTCGAGCTCGGGATGGATGGTCGCGAACGCCGCCTGCAATTGCTGGTAGGCAGAGGGCAGGTTGATGGTGAGGAACGCCAGCAGCAGGATCCACAGCGTGCCGTAGAGCACGAAGGGCGGCCGCGTGTAGCTCAGGAACAGGCCGACGCCGAGCACGATGCCGGGGACCGCGACCGGCGCGGTGGCGAGGAAGCCGAGCACGCGGTAGCCCGCGATCACCTTGCGCGTCGTGACATAGGCGATGACGAGCGCGAGGATGGTGCCGATGGTCGCGGTCGCGGTGCCGAGGATCACGGTGTTCTTGAGCGCGAGCTGGGTCGACGACAGCTCGGTGAACACGAAGACGATGTTGTGCAGCGTCGCCGTCGATGGCGTCACCAGCGTGGTCGCGTTCGGCGAGAACGCGGCGTTGAGCAGCGCGAGGTAAGGCAGGAACACCGGGTTGAGCAGCACCAGGAGGCAGAAGCCGAGCGCGGCCCAGCGCCAGCCGCGCAATTCGACCCGGCGCGGCGCGCCATATTTGCCGCCGATCACCGAATAGCCGCGGCGGCCGAGCAGCGCCTTCTGGCCCTGCAGCAGCAGGATGGTCAGCACCAGCAGCGGCACCGCGGCGGCGGCCGCGAGCTCGAGCTTCGGCGGATACTGGAACAGGCTCCAGATCTTGGTCGTCATGGTGTGGAAGCCGGCCGGCAGCGCCAGGATCGCGGGCGAGCCGAACAGCGTCATCGCCTGCAGGAACGCGATCAGGGCGCCCGCGACCAGCGCGGGCAGCGCGAGCGGGATCGTCACCCGCCGCGCAGTGGTCCAGGCATTGCCGCCGAGGATCGCGGAGGCGTCCTCGAGCTCGCCCGGCATGGTGTCGAGCGCATTGGCCACCAGCACGAACACGAACGGGAACGTGTAGCAGGAGATCACGAAGATGATCCCGGTCATCGAATAGATGTTGAACAGCGCGTCGGCGTCCTCGCCGGCGAACAGCCGGTAGAGCTGGTTCAGCAGCCCGGAATTCGGCGCCGCCAGCAGTTCCCAGGCGACCGCGCCGAGAAATGGCGGCGTCACGAACGAGGCCGTGACCAGTGCGCGGATGGTCTGCCGCCCCGGCATGTCGGTGCGCGACACCAGCCAGCTGATCGGCGCCGCGACGATGCAGCAGATCAGCGCCGACGTGGTCGCGATGATCGCGGTCGTCAGCAGCGGATCGAGGAAATCCGGATTGCTGAACAGCGTGACGAAGTTTTGCAGCGTCGGATGCCGGCTCTTGTCGGTGAAGGCAAACACCGCGAGCCACGACAGCGGCAGCAGGATCAGCAGGATGAGCAGCGCCGCGAACAGCCACATCACGGGGCGTGTCCAGTCGATGCGGGGCTTTGCGGCGGGGGAGGCGGTTGTTGTCATGTTGGCACGCTGCAAGCTGTTTCGACTCCCTCGCCCCGCTCTTGCGGGGTCGAGACAAGCGAAGCTTGCTCTTGGAGGGGTGGGGTGAGGGGCTGCCTCCGCAGACACCGAATGCGCGGAGAGTCCCCCTCACCCGCCGCGCATCTTGCGATGCGCGTCGGCCTCTCCCCGCAAGCGGGGCGAGGCAAGGAAGTGTGCACCGCGCCCTTCATCGCTCAAACCCTGAACAAGCGCGCATAGCGCGTCTTGATTTCTTCGGTCATCGCTTCCACCCCCGCCGGATCCTCTTTCATCAGCTTGATGTCGGAAAGCTTGCGCCGGCCGGCCTTCGGCTGCACCTGGGCGTGCAGCGAATATTGGCCGGTGAAGTCGACGAAGAATTGCTGGGTCGCGCGGGTGTGCAGCCAGGCCTGGAACAGCTTTGCGGCGTTCGGATGCGGCGCACCGGCGAAGATGCCGGTGGGACCAGAGATCGTCGGCGTGCCTTCGGTCGGATAGACCGGCTCGACCGGCTGTCCGGCTTCCTTCAAGAGCACGATGCCATACTCATTGCCGTCGGCCATCACGGCGCGCTCGCCGAGCGAGAGCTTCTTCGGCGGGTCGGTCGAGGACTGCACCTGCATCACGCGCTGTTTTGCGAGCTTTTCGAGGTAAGGCCAGCCGAGCTCGCGCACGATCTGGAATGTGGTGGTCATGATGGTGCCGCTATAGGCCGGATGGCCCTTCACCATCTTGCCCACCCATTTCGGGTCGAGCAGGTCGGCAAAGCTCTTCGGCGCGTCCTCCGCCTTCACCAGATTGGTGTTGTAGGCGATCGACGACAGCCACAGCCGCGTGGTCACGGCCATGCCGTCGGGGTCGCGGTAATTGTCGGGAAAATGCTTCGCGACGTCTTCGGGCACGAACGGCATCAGCCAACCGCTCTTCTTCCAGGGGATGAAATGCGAGGCATCGGCGCTGTTGACGACGTCGGCGGCGTGGATGTTGGAATCGAATTCCTGCGCCACGCGCTGAAACAGCCGCTCCGAGCCTGAGCGTTCGATCTGCACGGTGATGCCGGGATAGGCGGCCTCGAACGCCTTGCCGAGCTTTTCGCCGACCGGCAGGTCCATCGACGAATAGAACACGAGCTTGCCTTCCTTGGTCGCGGCGGCGACGAGATCGGGCGTGATCGCGACCGGCTCGGGCGCGGCGGCGCGTACCGGTGACGCGAACACCTTGCCGACCGCAAGCGCCGCAGAGCCTTTCAGGACGCCGCGTCTGGAAATCGGCTTCGGCATCGGCTCGCTCCGTTTCTTGTTGTTATCGGCTCAGCGCCCGGCAGCGCGCGGGCGGCAAGGTCAGCCAGACCTCGCTGCCCTTCTCGACTGCGGTTTCGGTCGGCGTGGTCACCCGCAGCGATGTGCCGTCAGCGGTCTCCAGCATGTAGTCGCGATTCATGCCGAGATAGACCTGCCGCGTCACGATGGCTTTGAGCGTGTTCTGCGCCGCCGCGGGCGGTTGCGTCGCGAGCTGGATTTCGTGCTGGCGGATCGCGACCGGCGCACTCTGGCCGGCCGTCAGCGTGGCGCCGACCACCTCGATCGTTGCGCCGGCGAACTCCACGTGGTTCGCATCGCGCGCGGTGCCCTTGATCACATTGGCGGCGCCGATGAAGCGCGCGACGAATTCGGATTCCGGCCGCGCATAGATGTCCTCAGGCGCGCCGAGCTGGTCGATCTTGCCGGCATTCATCACCGCGATCAGATCGGCGGTCGTCATCGCCTCGGACTGGTCGTGGGTGACATAGACCGTGGTGTAGCGATATTCGTCGTGCAGGCGGCGGATCTCGAATCGCATCTCCTCGCGCAGATTGGCGTCGAGATTCGACAGCGGCTCGTCGAGCAGCAGCGTCTCGGGGCCGACGATCAGCGCGCGCGCCAGCGCGACGCGTTGCTGCTGGCCGCCGGAGAGCTCGCCCGGATAGCGCTGCGCCAGTGGTTCCAGCTTGGTGGTGGCCAGGATCGCGGCGAGCTTCTTGGCGATGGTGTCGCGATCCATTTTGCGCAAGCGCAGGCCGTAGACGATGTTCTCCGCCACCGTCATATGCGGCCACAGCGCGTAGCTCTGGAAGATCATCGACATGTTGCGCTGCTCGGGCGGCAGCGTGCGCGCCTTCGATGACACCACGCGCTCGCCGACGCGGATCTCGCCGTCGGATGGTTCGAGGAACCCGGCGATCAGCCGCAGCGTGGTGGTCTTGCCGCAGCCGGACGGCCCGAGCAGGCAGACCAGCTGGCCATGATCGATCGTGAGCGAAACATCATCAACCGCGACAAACGATCCAAACCGCTTGACCAGGCCGCGCAATTCCACCGATGCCAAGCGGTCCCTCCATTTTGTTGTGTCGCAGGGATCCGTGCCCGGCTGTTGCCGGCAGTAAAGCGGAAAATGATGGCGACGAAAAGTGCTCGTGCCCCGTCAAAAAGTCGTGGCACCTCTTCGTTGCGCTATTCCCCGACCACTCTTCCGTCATCCTGAGGTGCGAGCGGAGCGAGCCTCGAAGGATCGACGGCCCGGCTACTTCCGCGCACTCCGATTCGATCACGGCGGGAGCGCGGCCGTCGATCCTTCGAGACGCCCGACTTTGGCGGGCTCCTCAGGATGACGGGTTAAAGCCTCAGACCGCCTCGGCCTACGCCTTCACGTTCTCGCCGAGCCACTGGATGGCGGCGTCGGCGCCGGCCTTGCCGTGCGGGATGTTCAGCGCTGTCAGCGCGACCTCGACGACGCCGAGGGTGCCGAGAATCATCGGGGCGTTGACGTGGCCCATATGCGCGATGCGGAAGGCCTGGCCCTGCAAATCGCCGATGCCGGTGCCGAGCACGACGCCGCATTTCTCCTTGGCGTAGCGCTGGATCGCGGCGGGGTCGGCGCCCTTCACGGTCACCGTCGTCACGGTGTTGGAACGCTCGGCGGGCTCGGCGATGTTGAAGCCGAGCACCTGTCCTTCACCCCAGACCGCGACCGCGCGGCGCACCGCTTCGCCGAGCAGGCGATGCCGCTCAAAGGCATTCTCCAGGCCTTCGGCGTGCAGCATGTTGATCGCCTCGCGCAAAGCGAACAAGAGATGCACCGGCGCGGTGCCGGCATATTTGCGGTAGTGCTCGCTGCCCTCGCGCTCGGTCCAGTCCCAATAGGGCGTGCGCAGATCGGCCTTCTTGTGGGCGTCCCAGGCGCGGTCATTGGCGGCGACGAAGCCGAGGCCGGGCGGCGTCATCAGGCCCTTCTGCGAGCCACTCATCGCGACGTCGACATACCATTTGTCCATCTCGAACGGCATGCAGCCGAGCGAGGCCACGGTGTCGACCATGTACAATGCGGGATGGCCGGCGGCCTTGATCGCCTTGCCGATTGCCTCGATGTCGTTATAGGCGCCGGACGCGGTGTCGACCTGTACCACCAGGATCGCCTTGATGGTGTGCTCCTTGTCGCGCCGCAGCCGCGCCTCGACCTCGGCCGGACGGATCGCGCGGCGCCAGTCGCCCTTCAGCACCTCGACCTCGGCGCCCATCGCGGCCGCAGCCTGGCCCCACCCGATCGCGAAGCGCCCGCTCTCCAGCACCAGCACCTTGTCGCCGCGCGACAGCACGTTGGAGAGCGTCGCCTCCCACGCGCCGTGGCCGTTGGAGATGTAGATGTAGGACTTGCCCTGGGTGGCGAACAGCCTCGAGAGGTCGCGCAGCAGGCTCTCAGTCAGTTCGACCATCTCGTTGGAGTAGATGTCGAGCGCCGGGCGGTGCATTGCCTGCAGCACCTGATCGGGCATCGTGGTGGGCCCGGGGATGGCCAGAAATTCCCGGCCCGCGCGAACGGTCATCGTCCTGTTCCTTTTGGATAAAGCGCGCAAATCATGCGTGTGAGGGGTCAAGCGCGGAGACTATTCCATCGCGGCTTCGATTGCGAGCAGGACGAAGCAATCCAGCGTTTCCAAAACCGCGGGACACGATGCTATTTGCCGATCGATTCGACGACCGCGCGCCAGATCTGGTCCTTCAACTCGGTCGCGGCGGGGCTCGGGAGCTGCTCGACGGTGCCGTTGTTCTTGCGGCAGGCCTCGACCAGCCGCAGCACCCAGATTTCGCCGTCGGTGTAATAGGGATCGCCGCCGCCATTGCGGCCGTTGAAGGTCGGGCCGATGCCGGTGACCTGATATTTCGCGGTGACCATGCCGGCGGACTCGAGGTCAGTGGCGAGCAGCGCGCGTTCGGCGTCGAGGTCGGCCGCGATGTGATGCGTCACCGCGCCGGTGTAGTGGCTGACGCCGACGCTGCGGTCGAGCGTCGCAGCGCCCAGCCACACCGGACGTTTCTCCTCGCCCTGGTCGAGCACTTTCCAGAACCGGACATGGTTGCGGCGGTCCGCGCTCGATCCGACCGGCCGCTCGAAGGCGAGATCCTCGCGGCGGTCGAGATAGAACAGGTTGCTCACCGGCGCATCCTTGTAGGGACGATCGAGCAGCACGCTGCCCACGATCTCGATCGAGGATTTCAGCGTCACCGGATCGGCCGGAAACCAGGCGGCCTCGTGCATCGCGCAGACCACATCCTTGGTGTCGCCGATCAGCCCGACATTCATCGGATCGCCGGGAATGCCCTGCGCGGTGCGCGTCACCATCGGCAGATTGGCGAGGCCCTTCTGATGCTCGTAATGCGTCCACAGTGCCGGCAGCAGCAGATAGGCTGCGATCAGGTAGATCGCCAGGACGAGCAGCAATGCCATCTGCGCTTGCCTAAGGCGGCTGCGCCGGCGCACGGAAGGCGGATCGATCTCGACATCGGTCATGCCGTGGTCCTTCACCTCTCCCGCTTGCGGGGGTCGAGACGAGCGAAGCTCGCTCTTAGGTCGGATTGCATCGAAGATGCAATCCGGGTGGGGGCTTTCTCTTCATAAAGAGCGTCGCAGGCTACAACTCAATCGCACTTCCGACTAGCGCCGCGTCTCGCGGCAGCCGGCGGCCTCGGCTTCCTCGACCGAGCAGAACCAGCGCGTGCCCTTGCTGATCTTCATTTCGATCTTGGCGTACCAGCGACTGGTCCGCTGGTGAAAGATGCATTCACCGGAGCGGTTGACGTTGCCCTTGATGGTGCAGTCGGGCGAGGGCGCCACCGGGCCGGAGGCCGAGGCGAGCAGGATCGCATTGGCGCCATCCGGCGGCTTCACCGCGCCGAGCACGGTGGTCTTCTTGTTGCGCACCCGCCAGTCCCACGGCGCGATGAAGGCGCCCTGCCACATCCCGGCTTTTGCCTCACGCGCGGCCTTCTCGTCGGCTTCGTAGTCATGCGAGGCGCGGGTGTAGGCCAGCGCCCAGCCGCTCGCGACCAGCCATTTCTGGATGTCCTCGCCGTCGACCTCGCAGCGCGCGATGGTGCGGCCGCGACGATCGACCGAGCGGGCGTGGCAGGTCCAGCTCTTGCTGCCGGCATGCTTGATCAGCTCGTCGCGCGCCGCGACGCCGCAGGTCCAGCGCTCGCCTTTGGTGTTGAGGCAAAGCTGGTCGGTCGACGGCGCGTCGACGCCTGCGAGCCGGATGCGGACGCTGCCGATCATGAGCTGGTCGCCGTCGCGGATCTTCGGCACGCCGGTGATGTCGGCGGCGACAGCCAGCGTCGGCAGCGAGAGCAGCAGGCCCGCGGTGAGCAGCGTCTTGAACATCGGCGTTCCCGGCCAGGTTCTTATCGTTCAAATGGCTTTTAGCGTGCAGTGGTCAGTGCCCAACGATTGTGCGGGCAATTGGGCAACCGTGCCAGTGCTGTTGCGTTTCCGCCAGTTTCAACTTCGCGTCATCCCCGATGTCCGCCATCCTCCCCTGGAGGGGGAGGATCGGGTCGCATGAAGCGCAGCGCAATGCGAGCCGAGGTGGGGTGAAGGTCTGTCCACTTGAGCAGTGCCCGTGTTGAGAGATCACCCCACCCCATATCGCATCTTGCTTCGCGCGACGCGATACGACCCTCCCCCTCCAGGGGAGGGTGAAGTCCCGCAGCCCGGATGAGTAGAGCGCAGCGTCATCGGGTATCAACGAGGCGTTGGTCTTTATCCGTAGCCCGGATGGAGCTCCGCGCAATCCGGGAATCTTTGTCGGCGGGCAACACCCCGGATTACGTTGCGCTCCATCCGGGCTACGAAACTACACCGCGGCCATTCGTCGCTTCGCCAGCGCCAGCGCCATCAGCACGAACGCCGAGGTCACCTCCGGCCCGCCGACCAGGATGCGGGTTGGCGTCTTCATCTTATTCCACTCATAGGCCCGGTAGGGCCCCTTGCGGCCGCCCTCGCCGAGGCCCTGCACGATGCAGTGCAGCGCCGGCGTGAAGGTCGAGACCTCGGCGCCGAGATGCGCCAGCGCCATCAGCGCCAGCGCGGCGTCGAACGGGTTCATCTCGTGGGCGATCAGCTCGTGCGTGACATAGCCGAGCACGCGGGCGCGGATCAGCGCGAACACGTTGCCGGGATCGATGATGCGCTGCGCCGCCAGCGGCAGCGCGACGAAGGCGGCATAGCAGCGGCCGAAATAGGCCGAATAGAGCTCGGGCAGATAATAGATGTGCGAGCGCGGATTTTTAAACGCGCCGCTTTCGACCAGATTCTTCTGGAAGGCGATGATGCGATGCACGGTCTCCAGCCGCTGCGGCGTCTCGATGATCTGCCAGCGGGCGAGGTTGCGGAACGAGACCTCGAGGATGTCGAGATTCAGCGTCGGATCGAGGTCGTTGCCATAGGGCCGCTCGCCGGCGAGATTGTCGATCCAGGTGACGACGCCGCCCTCGTAGTCAAGATGATCGTTGAGCGGCACGGTGACACGCGGCTCGTTGGCGCCCGATCGCACCTGGTAGCCGTGGTAGAAGTCGAGCAGCGGCTGCTGCAGGATCGGGTCGTCGGAGCCGGCCTGGGTCGCGGCCGAGAACGAGCACGCCGTGGTGTCGCAGTCCGGCACATAGATGCCGAAGCCGAGATCCTGCTTGATCTGGGCGAAGAAGCGCGAGAAGCGCGGATGCCGGCCCGGCGCCAGCGCGGTGATGACCTTCACCGTCGAGCCGTCATGCGACGGCACCTCCTCGGCGCTGGTCTTGAGGCAGAAGTCCACCATGTCGGCGATCGCGCGCCGCGCGGTAACAGCTTCATCCGGCGAGGCAAGCCCGGTCTCGACGAAGCCGAGCAGCGCCTCGGTGAAGAAGGCGTCGTAATAGGCCGAGCGGTGGCGGATCTGCACCGGCTCCCACATCGGCTCGGCGATGCCGCGCCAGGCCGGGTTGATCAGCGCGCGCGCCGGCGAATGCGCGATGAAGATCCGCGCCAGATTGAACAGCAAGGTCGAGTTCTTGTAGCCGCGCGCGTTCAGCCCGGTCAGCGCCATCAGCAGCTCGCGCCCGCCGACGTCGGGGTCGCCGATCAGGTTGAAGGCGGCATAGGTCGGGATGAAGCCGTTCCTGCCGAACGAGCGCAACAGATGCGCGCCGGTCAGGCGGATCACGCGGTCGATCTCGGCGATCTCCGGCGGGCGGCCAGGTGCGGTCGCGGCGGGCGGTGCCGGATGGCGCACACCGATACCGTCCATCAATACTGCGACGGGCGTGCCGATCGCGGCCCAGTCCGGCGTCTCGACGTCGCGCGCCGCGGTGAGCGCCGCGCGCAGGCCGGAGAGGCGGTCGGGATCGTTGAGCGCGGGCAGGCCGGTGCGGCGGAGCAGCGCGCGCAGCGGCGGATTGCCGAGCGCGGTCCGGTAGAATTTTCCGAGATGGGCATCGCCGCCGCGATAGGCCTGCAGCACGGGGTCGCAGACATCGTACAGCGACGGGCCGTCCTTCTTGACAGTCAGCGACCGGCACACCGCGCCTGCGATCTCGTGAAGACCCAAGAAGCTCAAACAATCCCCTTTCCCGAGGAACCGGTTAACGCCGCCGCCCGACGGAGTTTCCTGTCGCTCTGCCCCAAACCCGCAAGCCTTTGGAAAGCTACATGAATCCCTGAAGAATACAAATGTGACAGAGATCACGTAACGGGATCTTAACGGCGTCAATGGCCTCTGCCGGGCGGCGGCATGCGGCAATTCGGGTTGCCCCGGGCGGCCGTCCGGGTTAAAGGAGCGTTTGTTGCGGCGCCGCAAATTGAGTTCAATTCAACGGCACACACACCTCAACCCCATTAAACCTGAACGTCTTTGACGCGACTAACTGGCGCGATCTTCGCTTGAGCGCCATCGGGATAAGAATTGGGACTTAGGAACGCTATGGACCTTAGGCAGCTTCGCATTTCCCGCCGCACCATCGCCGTCTGCGTGGCGGTGGCCGGCACGGTGTCGCTGGCGATTGGCGCCCATGCCGCGCTCAACAAGCGCACCCTCGATGTCGCCAAGGGTGGCGACAAGATCGCCCCCACCGAGCTGACCGGCAGCATTCCGGCAGGCACGTCCCGCCTCGCGCTGATCATCGGCAACGGCCATTATCCGGACGCCGCGGCGCCGCTGGCCCAGCCGATCAACGATGCCCGCACCCTGTCGTCGGCGCTGCGCCGCGAGGGCTTTGACGTCGACGTGGTCGAGGATGCGACCAAGGACGACATGTTCCGCGCGGTCGAGCGCATGAAGGCCAAGATCCGCCCCGACACCGTCGTGATGCTGTTCTTCGGCGGCTACGGCGTGCAGGTCGGCCGCGAGAGCTACATGATCCCGGTCGATGCCACGATCTGGAAGGAAGCCGACGTCAAGCGCACCGGCGTCAGCGTCGAGTCCGTGCTCGATGCGATGAAGGAGCGCGGCGCCAAGGCCAAGCTCGTCGTGCTCGACGCCTCGCGCCGCAATCCCTATGAGCGCCGCTTCCGCGCGTTCTCGCACGGCCTCGCCCCGATCAGCCCTCCGGAGAACACCATCGTGCTGAGCTCGGCGACGCCGGGCAAGGTCGCCGACGATAGCAAGGCGCCGAACAGCGTGCTGGTCTCCGAGCTGCTCAACAACCTCAACGCCCAGGCCGGCGCCGAAAGCGCCTTCAACAAGACCCGCGTCGCGATCTCGCGCGCGAGCGAAGGCGAGCAGGTGCCGAGCGTGTCGTCCTCGCTGCTGGAAGACATCAAGCTCGGCGGCTGAGCTTCCTTTGCTCTATCCACACGTCGTCCCGGCGAAAGCCGGGACCCATAACCACAGGGCCGCATTGTTGAAGCGCGCTGTGGCCACAGCTCTTCAGACAATTCACATTGGTGGTTACGGGTCCCGGGTCGCGCGGAGCCTGTCATCGGGCGGCGCTTTGCGCCGACCCGTTGGCTTGCCCGGGACGACGCTGTAGATGGAGCGCCGCCTACTTCGCATCCGCGCTGGCGCCGACTGGCCGCACCGGATCGCCCTCGCGCAGCAGGGCGCCGGCGCGGGCGACGACGATGTCGCCTTCCTGGATGCCGTCGCGGATCTCGACCTGGCCGGCCGACATCAATCCGGTCTCGACCCGCCGCGTCTCGACGCGGCCGCCGCGCACCACTTGCACCACGGTGCCGGCGGTGGAATAGAGGATCGCGGTCAGCGGCACCGCGACGCCGCAGCTCTGCCCGGTCTTGATCTGGGCGCGGCCGGACGAATTCACCAGCAGCCGCTTGTTCGCGCCGATGCCGATGAACACCTGGCCGAGCTGGCTGTTCGGCTCGACCGTCGGCGCGATCCGCCGCACCTTGCCATCGAGATCGCCGGCGCCGAGGACCTTGAGCTGCGCCGTCTGCTCGGTCTTCAGCTTGGCGATGTCGCGGGTCGGCACCATGCCGACCAGATCGTACTCGCTCTTGGCGATGATCGAGAACAGCGCGTCCTTGCCCGAGGCCGGGCTGCCTACAATCGCCGACGACGCCGAGATCGTGCCCGCCACCGGCGCCGTGACGTTGACCGAGTTGGCCCCATCGGTCAGCTTCGCCAGCACCTGGCCGGCGGTGACAGTGTCGCCGGGATCGACCATCACCTCCGCCACCTTCAAGCCGAAACGGTCGGGCCGGATCTGCTGCTCGTCACGCGGCAGCACGATGCCCGAGACCTCGACGATATTGCCGAAGCAGAATTTCGAGGCCTTCAGCACAGTCACCGCCGCGCCCTTCGGCACGGCGTCGGCTTCGCCCGCGGCAAGCGCGGGAGAGGCCGCGAGCACGAGCAGCGCGGAGGCGGCAAGGGCTGGGGCGCGCGTGCGAGGCAAAATCATTGGCAAACTATTCCCAAAATGAGGGCCTCCTGAATACCAGATGCCGCCGGGCCGAACCAGCCGCCTGCGCTGCCTCGGCCGGCCCCGCATTCGCCGCCAGCTCCAAATTCGCCAGCTCCTCGGCGCGCCAGATATGCCGCAGGATCTCCGGGTTGACCCGATCGGCATGCGTCACCGGCAGCATGTGGCCGGCACCCGGCAGATGCCGCAGCTCGGCGCCATCGATCAGCGCGGCGAGTTTGGCGACAATGCGCTGCGTCACATAGGGCGACAGCCCGCCCGAGATCAGCAGCGTCGGCACCTTCAAGGCACGCGCGGCTTCCGCCACGGCGTCGAGGTCGAGCGCGGCGCTGAAATCGCAAGGCAGCTTGTCGGCCTGCTCGATCATCCGCAGCCGCCCGCTCGGCGAGAACTGCTCGCGCGGCCCGGAGCCGGCCCAGAACGCGGTGAACGCCTCGACCGCCTCCATCACGGCGCCGTCGACAATATCCTTCGAGACAATCTGCGCGATCCGCGCGAAGCGATCGTACAGCCGCGCATCGGCGGGCGTGTCACGAAGCAGCGTGGGCAGCACCGGCTCGATCAGCGTCAGGCTGCCGATGTACTGCGCATAAGGCAAGGCGGTCGCCAGTCGGAACGCGATCGCCCCGCCATAGGAATGCCCGATCAGATGGATCGGCCCGTCGGCCCTGGCGAGCCAGGGCTCGAGACGCGCGATCTCGCCATCCAGCGTCTGTGGCCAGTCGCGCCCGCAGGCGGCAACGCCATAGCCGGAAATATCCGGCGCCATGAACCGATCGCCGCCGAGCGCCGCCGCAAGCTTGGTCCATTGCCGTCCCGACCCCAGCGAGCAATGCAGCGCCACCACCGACGCCGCCGCGTGCGTCCCATCCAAACCCGTCATCAAACCCATCCTGCTTGTTCTTGTTGTCGCCGGGCGCGCGTTCGCACGCGCCCGTCATGACGCGAGCGATGCGGGGGAGGGGTTATTCCTGGCAGGGGAGGGAGGGGGGCGGGATCGTGATTGCGGAGGTGATCAGATTCACTGGATGTTGATTTGAGGCTCGTGGCAATCGGCGCCCGGCCTTCCCTGCGCCCTCTCCTGTGTGAGGCTGGATTGATCGCATGACTCGGGCGCGATCGCGTCGCGAGGATGCGGGCGTGTGCTTCTCCCCTCGGGTCTATCCCTTGGCTGTTTGATAGTTGAATCAGAAACGGGGCCGCATATTCAGTGTCGTCCCGGCTTTCGCCGGGACGACGTGGGAGGGAGCCGTGTCTTGACTACTCCGCCGCCGCTTCCGCTGATGGCTCGCCCTTCCAGCTCAGGATCTCCGCGGCAAGGATCGGATGATTGAATCCCTTCAGCACGAGGTCGTCCATGGCGCGGCCTTCGACGTAAGGCTCGACCATGCCGTAGACGCGGCGGCTCACCACGATCTGGCCGGCCTTGGCCTCGCCGCACAGGCGCGAGGCGAGGTTGGTGACGCTGCCGATCGCGGCATATTCCAGCCGCTGCTCGAAGCCGACCTGGCCGAGCGTGGCATAGCCGAGCGCAATGCCGATGCCGAAGCCGAGACTGTGCCCGCGGTTGCGCCACTTCTCGGTCAGCGGGCCGACCGTGTCGCGCATCTCCACCGCCATCTTCACGGCGCGCGCGGTGTGGTCGGCAAGCTGGATCGGCGCGTTGAACAGGATCATCACGCCGTCGCCGGCATATTTGTCGAGGGTGCCTTCATATTTGAAGATCAGCTTGCCGAGCGCGGCGTGATATTCGCGCAGCACGTTCATCGCCTCTTCCGGCTCGGTTGCCTCGGTGAAGGCGGTGAAGCCGCGCAGATCGCAGAACACCACGGTGACCTCGCGGCGGTGGCTGTCGAGCAGGCCCTCGGGATTGTCCGACGAGGCGATCAGCTGCGCAACCTGCGGCGCCAGGAAGCGCTCGAGCCTTCGGACGCGCTCGAGCTCGCCGAGCTGGGTCTCGACCCGCTGCTCCAGCGACTTGTTCCAGTCCTTGAGCGCCTCGGTCTGCTCGCGCAGCTTGTCGGCCTGCTCGCGCACGGTGGCATTGGCCTCTTCCAGCGCGTGGCTCTTCTGGTCCACCTCGGTGAACAGCCGCGCGTTGCGCATCGCCAGCACCGCCTGGTGCGCAAAGGTTTTCATCAGGCCGATCAGGCTCGCCGGGAAGTCGCCGGCCGCCTTACGCAGCACCACCAGCGCGCCGAGCACGCCCTGCTGATCGACCAGCGGCACCACGAGCACCGAGTGGAAGCCGGCGCCGACCACGACATCGCGCAGCGGATGATTTGGCTGGTCGGTGAGATCCGGGAACGCCAGCGGCTCGCCCTTCGCGGCGGCTTCGCCGAGCGGGCTGCTGTTCGCCGCATCGATCGCGCGATGATGGCCTTCGGTCGCAGCGTCGATGCCGATCGATTGCGTCAGGTTGAAGCTGCGCTGTGCGGCGTCATAGCCATAGATCAGCACGGCGTCGGCATGGGTGATCTCGAGCGCGCGGGCGGCGACCGTCGGCAGCACGGCATTGAGGTCGAGCGAGGACGCCACCGCGCGGCCGACCTCCTCCAGCACCTTCAGCTCGTTGATCGATTGCGCGAGGTCGCGGGTGCGCTCCTTCACCTTGGCCTCGAGGTCGGAATAGGTCTCGGCAAGCTGGGTGGCCATGCTGTTGAACTGGCCGGCGAGCTCCTCCAGCTCATCGGATGTCTTCACCTCGATGCGATGGCCGAAATCGCCGGCCCCTAACCGACGCGCGCCGGTGCGCAGCGCGGTGATCGGCTCCAGCATGCGCCGCGCCAGGATCGTGCCGGCGATGATCGCGACCACGAGGCCGAGCGCGATCAAAAGCGCAATGCGCACCAGCTGGTCGCGGATCGGCGACAGCGCCTGCGCGGTCGGCTGCTCATAGAACACGTGCCAGCCGAGGTTCGGCGCGGCCGTTGCTGTTGTCAGCACCGCGTTGCCGTCGACATCCTTGCCGGAGGCGATCGGCCTGCCGCTTGGCGACAGCACCGCAGCGACCTGCGGCAGCGCGGCAAGGTCCTTGCCGACCTCCGGACCCTTCGACGAGCTCGCCAGCACGCGGCCGTTGCCGTCGACGACATAGGCATGAGCGAGGCGGCCGACCTGGGAGTCGCCGAAATAGTCATTGAGGAAGCGCAGGTCGATCTCGGCCATGGTGACGCCGGCATTGAAGCCGGAATGCTGCTCGCCGATCGACATGAACGGCCGCCCGTCGCGGAAATACGCCGGCGCGTAGGCGGTGCCGCGGGCGATGGTCTCGGTGAATCTGACATCGCGGGAGAAGTCGGCGTTGGAGTTCACGGTGGTGGTCTGGCGCGACAGCCGCAGCAGCTCGCGGCCCTGGCCGCTGATCAGGGTGAGCTGGCTCACCGCCGGCACCTGGCCGAGCAACTGCGCGTAGTCGGCGCGGCGCAGCTCGATCGTGTTGGAGGAGGCGCGGGTCACCCAGGAGATCTGCCGTTCGAGATCGGAGATCGCTTGCTCGATGCGCTTGGCGGAGGCGTCCGCCTTCTCGCTCATCGCGTCCGTCAGCGTGCCCTTGATGCCGCGGTAGCTGATCCAGGTCTCGAGCGCGCCGTTGACCGCCAGCACGAACACGACGAGGCCAACCAGCGCGAGGACATATTTGGCGAACAGGCCGCCGCGCAGGAACCAGTTCTTGCCCTTGTCCGTAGCCGCGTTCATCCAGCCTCGTCCGGCCCCCAATCGGGTGCGCCGCATGATCCGCCGCTATTTAGCACGGATCGGCGGGGCGGGGCGGCCGCTCGGGCCGCATGGTTATCCCTTCATATCGGCGGGGGATATCCGGGAATATCAGCGATTGAACAGCTGACGCAGCACGTCCTTCATCGCCGGACTGTCGTGCTGCTCGGCGGTCTCGCCGGGCGGAGGGGGCGGTGGCGGCGGGGCCTGGTCGGGGGCCGGCGGCGCGGGCTGGCTCAGGTCGCGGCTCGGGCGCGATGCGTTGCTCTGGTTGAGGGTGGAAAGGCCCTGCTGCAGCAAATTGCCGATGGTGTCGCCAAGCTGCCCGCCGAGCGGGTTGCTCTGGCCGGCGCCGCCGCCCTGGCCGCTGCTGCCGGGCTGCGCGCCGCCCTGCACGCCATTGAGCAGATTGGTCAGCCCGTTGAGGCCCTGACTCAACCCCTGGCCGTTCGCCCCGAACAGGCCCTTGCCCATTTCCTTGAGCTTGGCATAGGCCGCCTGCGGATTGTCGAGCATACCCTGCATCTCCGGATAGATCCGCGGCGATACCCAGGGTCCCTCGAGCATCACGGGGATGCCGAGGCCGACCGGATTGTCGGCCCGGCCCTGGCCTTCGGTGGTCATCACGAGCTGCGGCTCGACGCGGAACCCGATCTGGCGGGTGTTGAGGTCGATGGTGCCGACCCCGGTCATCTTCACCAGCGGGCCGATCAGGTTGAGATCAGTGGTGACGGCTTGGCCCTTGTCGACCTTGAACGAGGCCGAGAGCTGGCTGAGATCGGTCGACAGCTCTTGGCTCTCCTGCCAGCCCGACAACGTGCTGGTGGTGAGGTTGCGGATCATCTGCGCCACGTTGAGGCCGAGGATCTTGCCGTCCTGGAACACGACGAAGGCGGTGCCGGCGAGATTGCCGACGATGGCACGCTCGCTGCCGCCTTGCGAGGTCAGCGCGATCTTGGCCTGCATCTTGCCGTCGAGCTTGTCGAACTCGGCAAGGTTCTTCAGCACCGGCAGCGCGCGCACGCCGGCGAGGTCGAGCCGTAGCGCGTAGGTTGGATTCGTAGCTCGCGCGTCGATGGTGACGTCGCCATCGGCGGTGCCCTCATAGGCGCCGAGACTGGCGAGCCGGCCCTTCAGCACGCCGCTGTCGATGGACGCATCGATAGCCGCCTGTGTGAAGCGGCCGTCGCCGATCACGAGCTCCGCCGCCGAGATGCGCGCCTGTGCGTCGACATAGTTGAGCCCGGCAAGATCGACCGACGCGTTGCTCCACGTATTCGTACCCAGCGGCTGCGTGGAGCCGGCCTGCCCCGGCGGCATCGCGATCGCAATGTGCTGGAAGTCGAGATCGAGCTTCACCAGCGGCTTGTTGCTGGCGAAATCGACCGAGGCCCAGCCGGTGAAGCCGCCGTCGCCGAGCGTGCCGGAGACGCCGTTGAACATCACCACCGTGCCGTTCAGCCGCGCTTCCGCATTCGCCTTGATCGCCGCGGGCAACAGGCCGGGCGCATCGATGCTGAATTCGGCCGGCACGCTCTGACGCTCCAGCGGTGCTTGCGGCGCGGTGGCGCGGATCTCGAATTTCAGCGGCTTGTCGCCGGCGCGTGCGTCACCCGTGACGACGATCTTGCGGTCGTCGCCGATGGTCGCGTCCGCATTGAGCGTCTCGATCCGGCTCTCGATCCGGTCGCGCACATTGGCGAAGACGATGGTACCGCCGCTGACGCTGACATGCCGGATCGTGATGCCGCCGCCGTTGGACGCGGAGGATTTCGCCGGCGGATTGTGGTCGCGGGTGCGCTCGCGCTGCAGCGGCAGGTTGATCACCGGCTTGACGATCGAAAGGTCGGTGATATCGGGCCGGCCCGACCACAGGCTCGACAGCGTCATCTCGGCCTCGACGCTGCTTGCCGCGAACCGGTTGTTGACGTCGCGCGCGCGCGCGTCCTGCAACACGACGTCGCTCAGCGTCAGATTGACCTTCGGCCAGAGGCCGATCTTGGCGCCGCCATTGATGGTGAGCTTGTAGCCGGTCTCGCGCTCGACCCGATCGGTGATGGTCGATGTGAGGAACGAGGACGGGATCCCGACCACGGCCACCAACGCAATGATCACGATCACGGCAGCAATGGCGGCCCCGGCGAATTTCAGTGCTCTCATGTCGTTGTTCCAGGCCGGGCGAGCGGGGTTCCGTTGCAGAAAGTCACGGCCGATCACACGAGTTTATCCCGCAAGCGGGATCTGGCTCCAATGACCGGAAAAATAATCCGTTACCGCATGAACTTATGTGACCTCTCCCACACTCTTATGAGGGTGATTTTTGCTAACCGGGCGTCAGGGGACTGCTCGGATGGATTTGGAAGGCAGTACAATGAGCAAACAGGCCGAATTTGCGGTCATTCTGAAGATGAATCCGATGTTCGCCGATCTCGGTGCGGACGAGTTGCAGCGGCTTTCCGGCCTCTGCCACACCCAGCAACTCGCGACCGGTGAGGTGCTGTTCCAGAAAGGCGATCCCGGCGATGCCCTGTTTGGGGTCCGCCGCGGCCAGATTCGGATCGAGACCGGTGCTTCCGACGGCAGCCGGCTCACACTCAACTTCATGGGATCCGGCGACCTGTTCGGCGAAGTCGCCGTGCTCGACGGTCAGGACCGCACCGCGGATGCGACCGCGGGCGAGCCTAGCGAATTATTCGTATTGCGGCGGCAGGATTTCCTCGGCTTCCTCGAGCGCGAGCCGAAGGTTGCGGTCAGGCTGATCGAATTGCTGTGCCAGCGAATTCGTTGGCAGAGCGAGCGGATGGAAGAATCCGTGCTGCAGCCTTTGCCGGTCCGCCTCGCACGGCGTCTGTGCGCGCTGGCCGAGGATTTCGGTTCCGAGGTGCACATCTCGCAGGAACAGCTCGGCATCTTCGTCGGCGCCGCGCGCGAAAGCGTCAACCGGCAGCTGCAGACCTGGCGCAAGGACGGCATCGTCGACCTGCAACGCGGCCGGATCATGCTGCACAACATGACCAAGCTGACCGCGGTCGCCCGCAACGACTAGAGCGGACTGCATGCAACGCGTGCGGGAAGATTCAATTCTCTCGCGTGCTCTGCTTGCCGATGTTGACGCACTCCTGCCTAAAAGACGTGCTTGCATGATGAGGCCGGTACCGCTTTCATCCGGCCGCCGGTCCTTGGGGTGACACCCAGCCTTGCTGGCCTCACGCCATCCACCTGCAAACCCCTGCGGTCTCTCCCGTTGACCGCAGGGGTTTTGCATTTCGATGGATGCCTGACGCGAGGGCGCCTACCGCATCACCACTTCGGGATCGGCCCAGCGCAGATACTGGCGCGGCGCGGCGCCGAGCTCGCGCTTGAACATCGCGGCGAAAGCGCTCGGACTTTCATAGCCGACGTCGAGCGCAACGCAGGTGACGGCCTCGCCGGCGCCGAGCCGCGCCAGCGCTTCGAGCAGCCGCACCCGCTGGCGCCAGGCCGCAAAGCTCTGGCCGGTCTCGCGCCGGAACAGACGCGTCAGCGTCCGCCGGCTGAGCTGGCAGCGATCGGCCCATTCGTCGAGCGTAAGATCGGAACTCGGATCGACCAGCACGGCTTCGCAGATCGCGGCGAGCCGCGGATCGGGCGGCACCTGCACATGCAGCGACACTTCCGGCATCCTGCCGATCTCGTCGAGCAGGAAATCGACCAGCCTGCCGTCGCGCCCTTCCGGATCGTAACGGGTCGGCATGTGCACCGCTTCCTCCATCAACGCCTCGACCAGCGCGGAGACTTTGATCAGGCGGCATGTCGCCGGAGCATTCCTGATGCGGTCAGGCGTGACATAGATGGTCTGGATCTCGACCTCGCCCCATGCCCGCGACTGGTGCGCGACGCCGGCCGGAATCCACAGGCCGTGGCCGGGCGGCACGACGAAATGGCCGCGCTCGGTCATCATCGAGGTCACGCCCGCGGTCTGCAGGATGAATTGATCGCGTCGGTGCGCGTGCCGCGCGCTGGTGCTTTCGTTCGGATAGGAGGCCGCCATCGCCGCGAGCGGCCGTTCGACCTGTTGCAGCTGTCCGGCATAGTGCGCGGCGGCCGCGGGACCCGATTGCTTGCGGCAAACGCGCAAGCCGGTGGTGTCATTTCGTCGCGCTGCGACTTTCAAGTGTCGTGAGCTCCTGATCGATCGTCGTTTTCGCAGGGTGCTCATGCATCTTCCGGGCCACTTGGCCCGATCGCGATGGTTGTTGTCCCCCTTCAGGTAGCGCGGGATATGGCGTTTGGCAACAATGCCTCACCCCGCGGCATTCGCCGAAATCGAATGTGAGAGCGCGGAGACGGAGAGGTCCGATGAACAGACGCGAATTCACCAAGGCAATGCTGGCCTGCGGTGCAGCCATCCCGTTCGGCATCACGCGGGCGGCGGGCCAGACCCGCGGTGGGACGCTCAACACCATCATCCAGCCCGAGCCGCCGGTCCTAGTGACCGCGCTGAACCAGCAGCAGCCGACCTTGACGCTCGGCGGCAAGATTTACGAAGGCCTGCTGAAATACGGCGCCGATCTCAAGCCGATGCCCGGCATGGCGCAGTCCTGGGAGATCTCGCCCGACGGCCTGACCTATACGTTCAAGCTGTTTCCCGGCATCACCTTCCACGACGGCAAGCCGATGACCTCGGAGGACGTGGTCTTCAGCTGCATGAAGCTGCTGGTGGAGACGCATCCGCGCGCACGGCAAAATTTCGCCCGTGTGGCGTCGGCGGAGGCGCCCGATCCGCTCACCGTCGTGTTCAAACTGAAGCAGCCGTTCGCGCCCTTCATCGGCTGCTTCGATTGCACGTCTGCACCGATCGTACCCAAGCACATCTATGACGGCACCGACTACCGCAAGAACCCGGAGAACGACAAGGCGATCGGCACCGGCCCCTTCAAGCTGAAGGAGTGGGTGCGCGGCTCGCACGTTCATCTCGTCCGCCACGATGGCTACTATCAGAAGGACCAGCCCTATCTCGACGAGATCGTCTACCGCGTGATTCCGGATGCGGCCTCGCGCGCGCTGGCGCTCGAGAACGGCACGGTGCAGCTCGTGCAATGGTCCGACGTCGAATTCTATGACGTGCAGCGCTTCAAGGCGCAGAAGAATCTCGAATTCACCACCAGGGGCTACGAGTATTTCGCGCCGCATCAGTGGCTCGAGATGAACAACCGCATCGCGCCGATGAACGACAAGCGGTTCCGGCAGGCGGTGATGCACCTGATCGATCGCGAGGCGTTCAGCAAGCGGGTCTATTTCGGCAATGCCAAGGTGGCGACCGGACCGATCTCGTCGAAGACGCGGTTCTACGATCCGAACGTGAAGCGCTACGAGTTTTCGGTCGACAAGGCCAAGGCCCTGCTCGACGACATGGGACTGGAGCCTGGCGCCAACGGCAAGCGCGTCGAGATCAAGTATATCGTGCCGCCCTATGGCGAGTCCTATCAGCGGGCCGGCGAATTCTTCCGCCAGAGTTTTGCGCGGGTCGGCATTGATCTCGTGCTTGTCGGCACCGACATGGCCGGATGGGCCGAGAAGGTCGGCAACTGGGATTATGAGATGACCCAGAATCTGCTCTACCAGCTCGGCGATCCCGCGCTGGGCGTCGCCCGCACCTATATTTCGTCGAACATCAAGAAGGGCATCCTGTTCTCCAACACGCAAGGCTATTCGAATACCGAAGTCGACAAACTGTTCGACGAGGCCGCGGTGACGCTCGATGAAGCCAAGCGCCAGGAGCTCTACAGCAAGGTGCAGCAGATCCTGGTCGAGGATGTGCCGGTGGCCTGGACGCTCGAGATCGAATATCCCATCATCTACGACAAGGCGTTCAAGAACATCGTGACGACGGGCATCGGCTCGCACGAAACCTTCGGGTCGGTCTACAAATCGTGACCCGGCTCGGCAGCGCCGCGACGATCGGACTTCAGGCGGTCAGCCGCATCGCCCAGCTCGTCGCCGTGATCCTCGTCATCGCGACGTTCAATTTCGTGCTGGTGCGCGCCGCGCCCGGCGATCCGGCCCAGGTCATGGCCGGGCAATCCGGCGCGTCCGATCCAAAACTGCTCGACGACCTGCGCAAGGAGTATGGCCTCGACAAGCCGTATTTCGTGCAGCTCGTGAGCCACCTCGGCCGCGTCATCAGGCTCGACCTCGGCTATTCCTATCGCCAGCGTCGTCCGGTCGTTGATCTGATCCTCGAACGGCTGCCGGCGACGCTGCTGCTGACCGTCACGGCGTTTTGCCTCGCGCTCCTGATCGGCACCGCGCTCGGCGCGCTGGCCGGGCTCGCGGCCGGCAGCGTGCTCGACACGGTGTTCACCGTGCTCTCGCTCGTGCTCTATGCGACGCCGGTGTTCTGGCTCGGCCTGATGCTGGTGCTGGTGTTCTCGGTGACGCTCGGCTGGTTGCCGCCGTTCGGTTACGAGACCATCAACGTCCAGCTCTCGCCGGTCGAGCATGCGCTCGACATCATGAAACACATGATCATGCCGGTCACGTCGCTGGCGGCGATCTATCTGGCGATCTATGCGCGGCTGATGCGATCCTCGATCATCGAGGTCGCGCAGCAGGATTTCATCAAGACCGCGCGCGCCAAGGGCTTGTCCGGAACGCGCATCGTGGTCGGCCACATGCTGCGCAATGCGCTGGTGCCGGTCGTCACCGTCGCCGGCATGCAGGCCGGCGCGCTGGTCGGCGGCGCTGTGGTGATCGAGACGGTGTTTGCCTGGCCGGGCCTTGGCCGCTTGACCTTCGAGGCACTGTTGCAGCGCGACTATCCGGTCCTGCTCGGCATCTTCCTGATCCTCTCGATCGTCGTGATCGCGCTCAACCTGCTCACCGACCTGGTCTACCGGTTGATTGATCCCCGCATGACCACGGGAGCGACGTGATGGACACGGTGCGCGCCTTCCTGCGTCATCCGAGCGGAATGATCGGCCTCGTCCTGCTGCTCGTCGTTGTTGTCGTCGCGATCGTTGCGCCGATCGCGTTTCCGGTCTCGCCCTGGGAGATGGTCGGCGCGCCGTTCACGCCGCCCGGCGAGGACGGATTATGGCTCGGCGGCGATACGCTCGGCCGCGACGTCGCCGCCGGCGTCGCCTATGGCGCACGCGTGTCGCTCCTGATCGGCATCGCCTCAGCGCTCGCGGCGATGGCGATCGGCGTCGTGATCGGCGCGATCTCAGGCTATTTCGGCGGCAAGGTCGATCTGGTGCTGATGCGGATGACGGAATTGTTCCAGACCATTCCAGCCTTCGTGCTGGCCATCCTGCTGGTCGCGACCTTCAATCCGTCGCTGCTCACGATCATCCTGACCATCGGCGCGGTGAGCTGGCCGCCGCTGGCGCGGCTCACGCGCGCCGAATTCCTCCGTCTGCGGCACCGCGAATTCGTCGAGGCCGCGCTGTGCCAGGGCGAACGCACCTGGCGCATCGTGCTCGGCCATATCCTGCCGAACGCGATCTCGCCGATCCTGGTGGTGACGTCGCTGACGGTTGCCACTGCGATCCTGCTGGAAAGCGCGCTGTCCTTCATGGGGCTCGGCGATCCCAATCTGATGTCGTGGGGCTTCATGATCGGCGCGGGCCGCACCGTGATCCGGAACGCGTGGTGGATGAGCGTGTTTCCCGGCCTCGCCATCCTCGTCACCGTGCTGGCGATCAACCTGTTCGGCGAGGGACTGTCTGATGTCCTCAACCCGCGCGTCTCGAGGCGCCGCTCATGAGCGAAGCCATGCAGTCCGGTGCGCCTGTTCTTGCCGTCGATGGTCTCTCGATCGCGCTCCCCAAGGGCGGTGATCGGCCCTTCGCGGTCGAGAACGTCTCCTTTGAGATCAAGCCAAACGAAGTGGTTTGCCTGGTCGGCGAGTCCGGCTCCGGCAAGTCGATGATCGCGCATGCGGTGCTGTCGCTGTTGCCGCGGGGCGTCGACATCGCGTCCGGCGCCGTGGCGGTCGCAGGGCGGGATCCGTCGAAGCTCGACGGCCGCGCTCTCCGCAAGCTGCGCGGCGGCAACGCCGCGATGATCTTTCAGGAGCCGTTGTCTTCGCTCAATCCGCTGAAGCGCGTCGGCAGGCAGATCGAGGAGATGATCCTGGCGCACCAGCGGCCTGCGCCCTCGGCGACCGAACTCCGCGAGCGGGTGCTGACGCTGCTGACCCAGGTCGGACTGCCGAATCCGCAGCTGCTGGAAAAGAGCTACCCGTTTGAGCTTTCCGGTGGCCAGCGCCAGCGCGTGATGATCGCGATGGCGATGGCCAACCGCCCCGCGCTCCTGATCGCAGACGAGCCGACGACCGCGCTCGATGTCACGACCCAGCGCCAGATCCTGCGCCTGATTGACGATCTCCGGCGCGAGCGCGGCATGGGCGTGCTACTGATCACCCATGATTTCGGCGTTGTCGCCGACGTTGCCGATCGCGTCGTGGTGCTGCGCCATGGCAAGGTGGTCGAGCAGGGCACGGCCAGCGAGGTGCTTCGCAATCCGCAGGCCGCCTACACGCGCGAACTGATCGACGCGGTTCCGAAGGCGCGCCTCGCCGACATCCACGAGGCCATCCTGCGTCCCGAGCCGCTGCTCGAGGTCATCGGCCTGCAAAAGACCTTTCGGGTCAAGCGCGGCTGGCTGCAGCCGCCACGCGAGGTGACCGCCGCTGATGGCATCTCACTGACGCTGCACGAGGGCGAGACGCTTGCGGTGGTCGGTGAATCCGGTTCCGGCAAGTCGACGCTCGGGCGCATGATCATGCGGCTCACCGAACCTGACGCCGGCGCCATCCGCTTTGGCGGCGCGGATCTCCGGCAGCTGCGCGGCGAGGCGTTGCGCCAGGCGCGGCGCCAGCTCCAGATCGTGTTCCAGGATCCGTTTGCCAGTCTCGATCCGCGCCAGAAGGTCGGCGATGCCATCGCGCGCGGACCGATGGCCTATGGGACGTCGCGGGCCGAGGCGATGGCCCAGGCGAACAAGCTCCTGGTGCGGGTCGGCCTGTCGGCGACCGCCGCCGATCGCTACCCGCACGAGTTCTCGGGCGGCCAGCGCCAGCGCATCTGCATCGCGCGGGCGCTGGCGCTGAAGCCGCGGGTTCTGATCGCCGACGAGGCGGTGTCGGCGCTGGACGTCTCGGTGCAGGCCCAGGTGCTGGCGCTGCTCGCCGAGCTGCGCCAGGAGATGCGGCTTGCGATGATCTTCATTACACACGATTTGCGGATCGCCGCCGAGATCGCCGACCGCGTCATCGTCCTGCAGAAGGGGCGTATCGTCGAGGAAGGCACCACCGCCGAAGTGTTCACCGCGCCGCGCCAGGCCTACACTCGCGATCTGCTCGACGCGATTCCCGGGCGCGATTTCTTCGACCAGCCGGGCTTTGCGGCCGTGGCCGATACACGCCCCACAGCAAGGATCAATTCATGACCGACAGCCGTTCAGTTCCCCTTCCGGCCGGCGCGCGCGAGCGCATCGAGGCGGCTGTCGACGCCGCCTTCGAGCAGCAGCTCGCGACCACGATCGCCTTCTCGTCGATTCCCAGCACGCGCGGCCAGGAAGGTCCTTGCCAGGACATGTTCGCGAAGCTGCTGCGCGAGCGCGGCTATGAGGTCGACGACTGGGTCATCAATCAGGACGAGCTGAAGACCTTGCCCGGCTACGGGCCGGTCGAGACCGATTTTTCCCGCGCACGGACCGTCGTCGGCACCTATCGGCCGGCGCGCGAGGAGGGGCGTTCGCTGATCCTTCAGGGGCATTGCGACGTGGTGCCGGTCGGGCCGCTCGACATGTGGGAGCGGCCGCCGTTCCAGCCGGTGGTCCAGGACGGCTGGCTCTATGGCCGCGGCACCGGCGACATGAAGTCGGGCACCATTGCCGCGCTCTACGCGCTCGATGCGGTGAAGGCCGCGGGCTTTGCGCCGAAAGGCCGCATCCATCTGCAATCCGTGATCGAGGAGGAGAGCACCGGTCTCGGCGCGCTCTCGACGTTGCAGCGAGGTTACCGTGCCGATGCCTGCCTGCTGCCGGAGCCGACCGAGGAACGGCTGATGCGAGCCCAGGTCGGCGTGATCTGGTTTCGCCTCAGGGTTCGCGGAATCCCGGTCCATGTCGCGCGCGCCGGCACCGGCTCCAACGCTATCCGCGCCGCCTATCATCTGATCGGCCACCTCGACGCGCTCGAGGCGGAGTGGAACGAGCGTGCCAAGTCGCATCGCCATTTCGGCGCGGTGCATCACCCGCTCAACTTCAATCCCGGCATCATCAAGGGCGGCGATTGGGCCTCCAGCGTGCCGGCGTGGTGCGACGTCGATTGCCGGATCGGAATCCTGCCGGGATGGAAAATCGCCGACTGCCAGGCCGAGATCGTCGAGTGCGTGACCAAGGCTGCCAGGGCCCATCCGTTCCTCGCCAACAATCCGCCAGAGATCGTCTGGTCCGGCTTCCTGTCGCCGGGCTATGAAGCGACCGAGGTGCAGGAGAGCGAGGCGGTCCTCGGCTCGGTCTACGAGCATGTGTTCGGGCGCAAGCTGACGGATTTTCCCTCGACCGCGCTGACGGATGCGCGCTTCTATGGCCTGGATTATGGTGTTCCCGCATTCTGCTTCGGCGCCAGGATGGAGAACGCGCACGGCTTCAATGAACGGGTCCAGCTCGATTCGCTGAAGAAGGTGACCAAGGCCTACGCCCTCTTCGTCGCGAGCTGGTGCGGGATCGACGCGGTATAGAGCATGATCCGGAAAAGTGCGAAGCGGTGTTCCCTCACGACAAACGCGGAGCGTTTGCGCGGAGATAATGCTCAACGAATTGAGACAAACCAAACGGGAGGTTCGCTATGGGTGACCAGAGTGCGGGCGGCAAGCCGCCGGTCAAATCGCACGAGGATCTTCGTGCGCATTTCGGGCAATTGAGCCCGCTCGCCGAGAAAAAGGTGCTCTATCATCTCGACAAGTTCTGCCGCGACTTCATCGCGCTGTCGCCGTTCCTCGTCATCGCTTCCAGCGACGGCAAGGGTCATGCCGACGCCAGCCCGCGCGGCGATGCGCCGGGCTTCGTCTCCGTGCTCGACGACAAGACGCTGCTGATCCCGGATCGGCGCGGCAACAACCGGGTCGATACGTTCGGCAATATCATCGCGTCGCCCGGGATCGGGCTGATCTTCATGGTGCCCGGCATCAACGAAACGCTGCGCGTCAACGGGCGGGCCGAAATCTCGCAGGAGGCGGATCTGTTGACGCCGCTGACGGTGCAGAACGTCACGCCGATCATCGGGCTCAAGGTGCATGTCGATGAGACCTACTTCCACTGCGGCAAGGCACTGATGCGCTCGAAGCTCTGGAATCCCGCCGCGCAAGTCGAGCGCCACAGCTTTCCGACGCTCGGCCGGATCATCGCCGAGCAGACCGCCGCGATCGAGGTCGAAGTCGCCGAGAAGGCGATGGAAGAGGCCTATCGGACGCGGCTGTATTAGAACTTGAGATCACCCGCATGCGCAGGCGATGACACCGCCTGGTGTAACGCCCTGAATCGATATCCTTCCTTACCGTCGTCCCTGCGAAAGTGTTCGGTCCCGTGTGATTGGCGAGGGCCTGGATTGGCGCCAGGTAGCCGAGGCATTTGAGGCGGGTCCGATTGTAGTCGTGGACGAACTTGGCGATGAAGGTGTCGCGGTCGGCGTGGTTGACAAAGGTACGGCGGGCGCTGCCCCGTTTGTGTTCGCGGCCGATGGCTTCGGCGATGCGCCGGTTGAAGCGTTCGACGAGGCCGTTGGTCTGCGGATGGTAGGGCTTGGTCAGGCGATGCTCGATTGCGCGCTGCTTGCAGAGCCGATCAAAGGGGTGGTCACCGGAAGGCTTCCCGACCGGTTTGTTCTTCTTGTCGACGGCGAAGCGGTCGGTGAACTCGGCTCCGTTGTCGGTGAGGATAGTGTGAACCTGGTGCGGAAAATCAGCCAGGAAGCGCTTAAGGAAACCGGTCGCGGTCGCTCCGTCCCGCTTGGAATGGACCTCGACAAAGACGTAGCGGGTGGCTCGGTCGATGGCGACAAAGGCATAACTGGTGCGGCGCTGCAGTGCCGGCAGATACTTCACGTCGATATGGATGAAGCCGATACTGGCATTCTCGAAGACGCCGGCTTTGGGCTTGTCAGGCTTGGCAAGCCGGCTGATGCCATTGCGCTGCAGGCAGCGGTGAATAGCACTACGGGACAGCTTGGCGTTGATGCACCGCTGCATCACCTCAACGATGTCGTCCAGCGGCAATTGGAGCGACGTCCGTAGTTCACAAACGGCCCTTTCTTCAACCGCGGAGAGGCTGGTCGTGAGGTTCTTCGGCCGGTGCGAGCGGTCTTCGACCGTCGTGCGGCTGCGCCAGCGATAAATCGTGGTCTCGCTAACCCCCAGTTCGGCCGCCAATTGGGCGACCGACTTCCGGCTGCGCTGGATGTAGGCACGTGTCTTCGGCGTCGTCGTGGCGTTCGCGTGCAAGCTCAGTTCCATGACACGAGGCGCTCCCTAACAAAGGCCACGCCTCGTTCTACACCGATTCCATCCAACCAATCTGCAGGGACCAAACACGAAAGCAGGGACCCATAACCACAGCTACCAATCGTTGGGCGATGCTGGAACGACTAGTCGCTGCAACAAGGTCCGCCGCGGCGTATGGGTCCCTGCTCCCGTGCGCAATTGCGCACCAGGCAGGGACGACGTGTTGGAGGAGTCGTAGACTCACACCATGATTTCGGAATAATGGAAAAATATCGCTGATTTGCCCGACGTGTCAAGTCGCCGTGTCGGATTCCGGCCGCCGTCTGCTCCTTTGCATGGGGTTGTTTTCGATATTTTGGAGTACGTCATCTCGTACGGGTCGCACCGCTGGCGAGGCGCGGCCTCAGCTCATTCCGCGGCGGGCGAGATCATGTTCGGCGGGCCGGGCGGGCGCTTGGTGTCGTCGGACTGGTGCTCGTTCGGGGTCAGCTCGTGGTCGGCATGCGAGACCACGAGCCGCTTGCCGAAGCGCCAGATCAGGCCGCCGACATCATCCATCACCATGAACATCGCCGGCACGAACACCAGCGACAGCGCGGTCGAGAAGATCAGGCCGCCGATCACTGCGAGCGCCATCGGCGAGCGGAATTCGCCGCCCGCGCCGAACGCAAGCGCTGACGGCATCATGCCGGCGGCCATCGCGATCGTGGTCATCACGATCGGGCGGGCGCGCTTCATGCCGGCGTCGATCATGGCTTCCTCGCGCGCCTTGCCGTCGCGGATCGCCTCCACCGCGAACTCCACCAGCATGATGGCGTTCTTGGTGACGATGCCCATCAGCATCAGGATGCCGATCCACACCGGCGTGGTGAGCTGCTTGCCGGTCAACAGCAGTGCGCCGATCGCGCCGCCGATCGAGAGCGGCAGCGAGAACAGGATGGTGATCGGCTGCAGGAAGGTGCCGAACAGCAGCACCAGCACGGCATAGACCATCATCAGGCCGGCGGTGATCGCGGTGGCGAAACCGTCGGACAGCTCGGCGAGGCTCTCGGCGTCGCCGGACGGGCTGACCCGCACGCCCTTCGGCAGGGTCTTCATGACCGGCAGGTCGTAGATCAGCTTGGTGGCGTCGCCCAGCGCGGCATTGCCGACAAGGTCGGCGGCGACGGTGGCCTGCCGCTCGCGGTCGTAGCGGTTGATGCTGGTCGGGCCCTGGTCGAGCTGGATGTCGGCGACGACGGAGAGCGGCACGCCGCCGCGTTCGCCGCGCTGGCCGAGCGGCACCCGCAACTGCTCCAGCATCTGCAGATCGCTGCGCGCATTGTCCTCGAGCTGGACGCGGATCGGCACCTGGCGGTCGCCGGCGTCGAACTTCGCCAGCGCCGGGCCGACGTCGCCGATGGTGGCAACGCGAATGGTCTGCGACAGGCTTTCGGTCGAGACGCCGAGCCGCGCCGCGAGCTCGGCGCGCGGACGGATGCGCAGCTCGGGCCGGTCGAGCGCGGTCTCCGAGATCACGTTGGCGATGATCGGAATCCGCTTCATCTGCGTCGCGAGTTCGCTGGCCACGTTGTTGACGATGTTGCTGTCGGTACCGGTGACGACCAGCGAGATCGCGCGCAGGCCGTTCTCGTCGAGGAACCAGAACCTGATGTCAGGAACGTTATCGAGCTCCTTGCCGATCGACAGTTCGAGCTCGCGCTGGGTGATCTTGCGGTCGGCCTTCGGCGTGTAGTTGATGATCAGCGCGGCGCGGCGGACCTCCTGCAGGCCCGGCGGCACCCGGCCGCCATCGACGAACACGCTCCGTACCTCAGGCCGCTTGCGTAGCCGCGCCACGATCTCCTCGGTGACCTTCTCGGTGTAGGCGAGCTGCGAGCCGGGCGGTAGCTCCATCGCGAGCAGCGAGCGCGCGGTGTCCTGCGCCGGCAGGAAGCCCTGCGGCAGCAGCGTGATGCTCCAGATCGACGCGGCGAAGATCGCAAAGCCGATCAGGACGGTGACGAAGTAATGCTTCACCGACCAGGTGACGAGGCTGTGATAGCCGCGCAGGATCGGGCCGGGCGGTGGATCGTCGTGGTCATGATGCTTGAGGAAATAGGCGGCCAGCATTGGCGTCACGAAGCGCGCGGCGAGCAGCGAGAAGAACACCTGCACCGACACGGTGATGCCGAACTGCTTGAAGAACTGCCCGGCAATGCCGGACATGAAGCTCGCCGGCGCGAAGATCGCGATGATCGTGAGCGAGATCGCGATCACCGCAAGGCCGATCTCGTCGGCCGCTTCGAGGGCGGCACGATAGGGCGTCTTGCCCATCCGCATGTGACGGACGATGTTCTCGATCTCGACGATGGCATCGTCGACCAGGATGCCGGTCGACAGCGTGATGGCGAGGAAGGAGACGAGGTTGAGCGAGAAGCCGAGCAGATCCATCGCCCAGAAGGCCGGGAAGATCGACAGCGGCAGCGAGACCGCCGCGATGATCGTGGCGCGCATGTCGCGCAGGAACAGCA
Organism: Bradyrhizobium sp. USDA 4503; assembly: GCF_054055815.1. Lineage (NCBI taxonomy): Bacteria > Pseudomonadati > Pseudomonadota > Alphaproteobacteria > Hyphomicrobiales > Nitrobacteraceae > Bradyrhizobium > Bradyrhizobium sp. USDA 4503. Next base: position 5,441,226 of record NZ_JBSRXS010000001.1, on the reverse strand, counting down.
GCACGATGATCACGGCGAGGATCGCGCCCTCGAACAGGGTCGAGATCGCGGCCTCGTAATTGCCCTTGGTGAACTCGACCGAAGTGTCGATCAGCTTGAGGTCGACATCGGGATAGGCCACCTTCAGCGCGTCGATCCGCTTCTGCACCGCGGCCGCGACGACGACATCGCTGGCGCCCTTGGAGCGCTTGATGCCGAGCGCGACCACCGGCTCGCCGTTGAAGCGGGCGAAGGTGCGCCGGTCGGCGATGGTGTCGGTGACGGTGCCGAGATCGTCGAGCCGGATCTCGCCGCCGCCGAACAGCGGGATCATGGTGCCGGCGAGCTCGTTCAGCGTCTTGGCGCCGGCCAGCGTGCGGATCGCCTGGTCGTTCTTGCCGATCTCGGCGCGGCCGCCGGCGACGTCGACATTGGTGCCGCGCAGGATCTGGCTGACATTGACCGCGGTGAGCCCCACCGCCTGGAGCTTGTCGGGATCGAGCGAGACCAGGATCTCGCGCTCGACACCGCCGATGCGCTCGACCTGGGCGACGCCGCGCACGCCCTGCAGGGCGCGCTTGACCACGTCGTCGACGAAATAGGACAGCTGCTCCGGCGTCTTGCCGGGCGAGATCGCAGCATAGGTCACGATCGGCAGGCCGATCACGTCGACGCGCTGGATCAACGGCTCGGTGACATTCTGCGGCAGATTGGCGCGCACCCGCGTCACCGCGTCCTTGACGTCGTTGAGCGCGCGGTCGGTGTTGGTCTCCAGCGCGAATTGGATCGTGGTCACGGACAGGCCGTCGGTGATCGAGGAGGAGATGTGGCGCACGCCCTCGACGCCGGAGACGCCGTCCTCGATGGTCTTGGTGACCTGCGATTCAAGTTCCGACGGCGCGGCGCCGAATTGCGAGACCGCGACCGAGATCACCGGAATGTCGGCGCTCGGCAGCCGCGTCACCGCGAGCTTGGTGAAGGAGACCCAGCCCAGCACGAGCAGGATGATCGAGAAGACGATCGAGGGAAGCGGGTTCCGGATCGACCATGCCGAGATGTTCAAAGCCATTAGCGTGCCCGAATTACCGTGATCGCGTGCGATCGAGTTCGTCGGCGAACATGGTCTTGATCTGGTCGCCGTCATGCAGCGAGGTGCCAGCGTCGGCCACGACGATTTCGCCGACGTCGAGGCCTTCAAGGATTTCGGTCGAGGTGTCGGAGGTCAGCCCGACGCGCACCCTGCGGGTCTCGACGGTGTTGCCCTTCACGACCTGCAGGGTCAGGCGGTCGATCGCGGTGCGCGGCACCGCGACGCCGCAGGAGCGCTTGGCGTCGATATTGGCGCGCGCGAACATGCCGACCTTCAGCGTCGGATTGTTGTTGATGGTGATGCGGACGTGCCCGAGCTGGGTGGTGCGGTCGATCTGCGGCGAGATCTGGCGGACCTTGCCGACCATGTCGGGCGCATCGTCGCGGCTGATCCGCACATTGGCGCCGGGATTGAGCTTCAGGAGCTGGAAGCCCGGCACCTCGGCGTCGAGCTCGATCTCGTTGTTGATGGAGATCTTGAACATCGGAGGCGCCTGCGGCGAGGCCGGCGCGCCGGGCGCGGTGCGCACTTCGGTGATAAGGCCGGCCGCCGGCGCCCGCAGCACAAGCGGCTTGGCATTGGCCTGTGCGGCCTGCTGCGGCGGCGGGGTCAGCCGCGCCAGTTCCTGGTTCTCGGTGACGGTGTCGCCCTCGCGGACCAGCACGTCGGTGACCTTGGAGCCGTCCTGGTCGACATTCACCTGCGCCTCGCGGCGCGGCACGATGAAGCCGGTGACGCGGACCATGTCGGAGAAACAGGCATTGGTCGACTTCGTGACCACGACCAGCGCCTGGCCCGGCGTCACCTTCTCTTCGGGATGGGAGCGATGCTCGAACGCGTAATAGGCGATCGCGAGGGCGAGGAAGAACACCGTGCCGAGCGCAGGCTTGAGGTATTGGGAAAAATTCATCGCCTGATCAATCCGGAGCCTGGCGCGTCATGGGTGTTGGTCGAAGTCTCATCACGCTCGCTATCGTACTGCCTGGGCATTCGGAAGGCCGGTGCCATTGTTCCGGATCATGCCCTGACGTCATGTGAGGCGGGTCACCTGTTATGCCACATTGGGGCTCGGCCCAAACAGCATTGGCCCTAAAGCAAATGCGCCCCGCCGGGGTGCGGGGCGCATTGTAACCTCAAAAAGGGGCCACGCCACCGCCCATCACTTGGCGGCGGTGGCCTTGTTTTCCACGTTCACGACCTGCACGCGCCGGTTCACCTCCGCCATCGGGTGGCTCGGGTCCTTCAGCTTGCTCTTGCCATAGCCGACGGTGACGAGATCGGTGCCGTTGATGCCGTATTTGTCGACGAGATAGCGCTTGATGGCGTCGGCACGGCGTTCCGAGAGGCCCTGATTGTAGTCCTCACCGCCGGCGGCGTCGGTGTGGCCGGCGACCACGAAGGTCGAGCCCTTCAGGTCCTGATTGGTCAAGGCGCGGCCGAGCGCCTGCACCGACGGCAGCGACTTGGCGCTGATATCGGCGGAGTTGTAGTCGAAGTTGATCTCGAGATCGATCTTGGGCTTGTCCTGGACGATGGTCGCGATTTCCTCGCGTTCCGCCGAGGACAGCGAGCGGGTGGCGCGGCCACGGACGCTCTGCACGAATTTGGCCTGGTCGGCATTCAGCTCCGGCGAGGTGGTCTGCGGGCCGGCCGAAAGGCCGCGGGTCAGCGGCTTCTTGTCGGGCGTCAGCGCCTTGATGATCTGGTCTTCGGTGACGTCGCCGGCATGGGCGACGGCCATGCCGAACGACAGCGCGGCGCCAACGGTCATGATTGAAACGATCGCGGCCTTTGCCGACGGCTTGAACATTTCGGTCCCTCCTGCGCAAGCTGGCGCGGTTCCAACGACTATTCAGATTGATTGCCGGCATCGCTGCCCGGCTCGCACCCTCTGATTAGTCGCTCAATTCCGTCAGCGGTTCGCGCCGCGGGCAGACCTTCGTCCATTGTCACTGCACGCCGTAGTCGGCGAATTCCTTGACGATGTTCGGGTCCATCGCCTTGGCGTTGGCGATGTCGAGATCGCCCTCCGCGACCGCGCCGTTGCGCTGCTTGGCGAGCCCGCGCCCGTATAGCGACGAGGTCAGCCGCGGGTTGATCTTCAGCGCGGCGTCGAAATCGGCGATCGCGTTCTTGTTCTGCCCGCCCTTCAGGTTCATCAGCCCGCGGCTGTCGAGCGCATCGACGAAGTTCGGGCGCAGCCGCAGCGCCTCGTTGCAGTCCTTCAGCGCCGCCTGCAGGTCGCCGATCACGGTGCGGACCCAGCAGCGGTTGTTATAGGCCTCGACATCCTTTGGGTTCAGCCGCAGCGAATTGGTGAAGTCCTTCACCGCGAGGTCGTAGGCCCCCTTGCTGGCATAGACCTGGCCGCGGCGATACAGCGCCGCTGCGTCATCGGGATTCTTGTCCAGCTTTTCGCTCAAGCTCTTGATCGTCGGATCATCGGCGAGCACAGGCGAATTGCTCGGGGCCGGCGTGGGCTGGATCACCACCGGCGGCGGAGCCGCGGGCGGCGGCAGGGCGATCTCGGGCGCCTTGGGCTGGGGTGGCGGTGCAGTCGGCGCTGCCGCAATCGGAGGCGTCGGCGGCGCCGGTGATGGTGTCGGCGCTGTTGCCGCTGGTGGCGTCGGGGTCGCCGCGGGCGGTGTCGGCGTTGCTGCGGGCGGAGCCGGCGGAGGCGCGACTGGCGGTGCCGCTGCCACTTCCGGTGACGGCGACGCGGCGGTTGCCGGCGCGGCGTTCGACGGCCCGGCCGTGCCGGCCGGAATGAACGAGAAATCCTCGGCCAGTGACGACGAGATCCACGGCACCTGTTCCTGCCGCGAGGCGCGGGTGACGCCGACGCGGGTGCGGTTCAGCGTTTCCTCGGCCATCAGGTCGGGGGTGCGGATCTCCTTCAGGAGTTCCCGCACGAACAGGCTGTGGTCGCTGCCATTGTCGGAGACGACAGACGACAGCGCGGCCGAATACATCACCAATGTACCGTTCGGGGCGATCACCGGGGCGAGCCCTGCCGAAAAGCTGCGGAAGCGCCGCTCGAACGGGTTGCGCCGCGAGGCGTCGATCAAGGCGATCTTCACCCCGGCGCCACGGCTGTTGATTTCCCCGAGCACGGTCTCGAGGCTGAAGCCGTCGCGCCGAACGTCGGCCTCGGCCCAGATCTGCGCATCGATCGGGATCATGTAGCTCTGCCGGTTCGACTGGATACCGTAACCGGAGAAGAAGATCAGGGCGACCGAGCCCGGCTTGATCTTGCCGTAGAGCCGGTCGAAGGCGCGACGCATGCCGTCGCCGGTCAGGTTCTCGCCGACCTCGACGGTGAAGCCGTCGCGCTTGAGCTCGTCGGCGACGTCACGGGCGTCGTTGACCGGCTCCTTCAGCGGTGCGTCGGCGTCGGGATATTTGGCGTTGCCGATGACCAGCGCGAAACGGTCGCCGGCAGCGAAGGACAAAGTGGGCGCCGCGATTGAAAAAATCAGCGTGGCGAGCAAGGCAAGGCGGATTTTCATAATCGCAGCAAATCCAGATCGCGGCATTCCAATGAAACGGCGCCGCTTCCAGCCTGCGCCTCGGGAACCTTACTCTAGCGAAAATCCATTATCAAACCACGGCCAAGTCCCCGTCAACGGCTTGCGGCAGCATCGTTTATCGCGGTGATGCCAGCCAGACCGCAGTGCAGCAGCATGCGGTCATGGCGGCCATCGTCATCCGGCACGGTGCTGGTTCCTGCGGGCCGATAACGTGCCTGCACTCACGAAGGCTGTCGCCACCCTGTCATGCGCTCGTCGCACGCCGCGCGGTTTGACCTTTGCGCGAGGCGATGGCTTTGTGTTCGGGACGGCAGGCTATTCAAAGACAAGCCGTTCAAAACAGGCCTTGCAAACAAGAGCGAAACCGATGGGAAACGCCTACGAGATCTACGCCCTGCGCTATGCGACGATGTCGCCGCGCACGCCCCACCTCAACTTCCTGGTGCCTGATCCGCACGATACCACCGCGCAGGACCTGGATTATTTCGTCTGGCTGATCCGTGGCCATGGCCGCGACATCCTGGTCGACACCGGCTTCAACGCCGAGGAGGCCAAGGCGCGCGCCCGCAAGCTGACGCTCAACCCGGTCGACGCGCTGGCCGGCTTCGGCGTCAGTGCCGATAGCATCAAGGATGTCGTCGTCACTCACCTGCATTACGACCACGCCGGCAATCTCGATCGCTTCCCGAACGCCAAATTCCATCTGCAGGAACGCGAGATGAGCTACGCGACCGGCCGCTGCATGTGCAACGGCATGCTGCGCCATCCGTTCTCCATCGAGCACGTCACGCAGATGGTGCGCCACGTCTATGGCGAGCGCGTCACCTTCCACTCCGGCGACGGCGAGATCGCACCCGGCGTCACCGTGCATCGCGTCGGCGGCCATTCCGACGGCCTGCAAGTGGTGCGCATCGAGACCGCGCGCGGCCCGGTCGTACTGGCGTCGGACGCCGCGCATTATTATGCGAACCTGCACAAGCGCAGCCCGTTCCCGATCGTCTACAATGTCGGCGACATGGCGCAGGGCTGGGAGACCGTCGAGCGGCTCGCCGGTCATCCGGACCGCTTCATTCCCGGTCACGATCCGATCGTCAGCGAGATCTATCCGCGCGCCAGCGACAAGGTCGATGCGTTCGCGCTGCATCTCGCGCCATCGCGATCGTTCGCGAAATAGCCTCGCCGATTGGGCGAGGCTCGTCTGCAACACGTCAAGAAACGTCAAAAGAAGCGATATGACTGACACCAAGACGACTGACACCAAGACTCTCGGGTTCATCGGCCTCGGCGTGATGGGTGAGCCGATTTGCCGCAACCTGGTCAAGAAGAGCGGCAAGCGCGTTGTCGTGTTCGACCTCTCGGCCGAACCGCTGCAGCGGTTGCGCGCCGACGGTGCCGAGGTTGCCGCGTCGGTCGCCGACGTCATCAAGCAGAGCGATGTGCTGTTCCTCTGCTTGCCGAGCGCCAGGCACGTGCGCGCGGTGTTCGAAGGCGACGGCATCTTGAAGAACACGAGAAGCGGCCAGATCGTGGTCGATCTCGGCACGTCTTCAGTCAGCCAGACCCGCGATTTCGCCGCGCAGTTGCAGGCCAAGGGCGCGGCGTGGGTCGACGCACCGATCGCGCGCACGCGGCAGGCGGCGCAGGACGGCACGCTCAGCGTGATGGTCGGCGCGGTGCCCGCGCTTTATGCCGCGATCGAGCCCTTGATCCGCTGCTTCGCCACCGATGTCACCAATTGCGGTGACGTCGGCGCCGGGCAGGTGACCAAGATCCTCAACAACATGGTGCTGTTCGAGACCGTGAACGCGCTGGCCGAGGCTGTCGCGGTGGCGAAGCATAACGGCGTCGATCCGAAGCTGCTGCTGGAAACCTTGTCGAAGGGCTCGGCCGACAGCTTTGCGCTGCGCAACCATGGCATGAAGGCGATCGTGCCCGGCGTGTTTCCCGAGCGCGCATTCTCGACCGAGTATGCGCTGAAGGACCTGTCCTACGCGCTGGAGCTCGCCGCCGATGCGGGCATCAAGATCCGCGGCGCGGAGCTGATCGGCACGGTGCTTCAGGAAGCGATCGACAAGGGATCGAAGGACAATTATTTTCCGGTGATCGCGACACATATCGACAGGGCGTAACGGCACCGTCATTGCGAGGAGCGTAGCGACGAAGCAATCCATCGTCCCGCATGCTCGGATGCATGGATTGCTTCGCTTCGCTCGCAATGACGGTGGAAGGAGCCGCACAAGATTCCATCACCGTCACCCCCGCGCAAAGGCTTCGCCTTTGTCGCTGGAGGAGCGCGCTCTTGCGCGCGTCTCGAAGGGTCGACGGCCACCAGCCGGGCCGTGCATCCTTCGAGACGCGCTGCGCGCTCCTCAGGATGACGGGTTGAGTGAGCCTAATACACGTCCTTGGCGTCGGCCTCTTCGCTGGTCTGCACCAGTTCGAGGCTGTTCTCGACCTTGCCGAGCAAGCGGCCGAGGTCGCGGCGTTCCTGTGCGGAGAGGCAGGACAAGATCTCCTGTTCCTTGCGCAGCAGGCGCGGGATCAGTTCCTCGTAGAGCGCCTGGCCCGTTTTGGTCAGTCGCAGGCGGAATTCGCGGCGGTCGTCGGCGTTCTCGACGCGCTCGACGATCTCGCGCTCCATCAGCGCCGACACCGCGCGGCTGATGGTGGATTTATGGGTGCGCGTGCAGTGCGCGATGTACTGCGCGCTGCAGGGATCGCTGCGGAAGCCGAGCGTTGCGAGCACGCGCCACTCCGGAATGTCGAGGCCGTAGCGCGCCTGATATTCGCTCGACAGCGCCGAGGACACCTCGGCCGCCAGCCGGTTCAGGCGGAACGGCATGAAATGGAAGAGATCGAGGCGCTTCTTGGTCGGCGCGATAGTGTCGCGCAGCTCCGCTTCCACGGCACTGCGCGGCCGGGCTGGAGGCTGGCTTGCAGAGGTCCGTGCCAAAAATCCCTCCAATTTGAGTTGACGGCAGCCCCGACTGGGGGTTTAAGATAGTTGCAAGTGAGACTAATTTAGCAAGGTCGCGGCCGGCTCGCAAGGTCCCGGTCGCTCGCCGGTCACACAGAACCGCAGCCAGAGGCCGCGGCGCAAGGGAAACATCCAGGGTCACGCAATGGCACACGCCAACACGGCACAGGCCAAAACCCAGTTCGGCTATCGCCGTCATCCCGACCAGGAGCGCTCGGGCGCCAATGTCGCGGAGCATCCCGTCGTCGTGGTCGGCGCCGGGCCGGTGGGATTGTCGCTCGCGATCGATCTCGCGCAGCGCGGCCAGCGCGTGGTGCTGCTCGACGATGCCGACCGGATCGGCGAAGGCTCGCGCGCGATCTGCTTCTCGAAGCGCTCGCTTGAGTTCTGGGATCGCCTCGGCGTCGGCGACCGCATGGTCGAGAAAGGCGTGGTGTGGAGCGTCGGCAAGATCTTCCACGGCGCCTCGCAGCTCTACCAGTTCAATTTGCTTCCCGAGGAAGGCCACAAGCGGCCCGCCTTCATCAACCTGCAGCAGTTCTACGCCGAGGCCTATCTGGTCGACCGGGTCGGGCAACTGCCTGAAATCGACCTGCGCTGGCGCAACAAGGTGATCGCGCTGGAGAGCCGCAACGATGGCGTTGCGCTGACCATCGCAACCCCTGACGGCTCCTACCAGGTGCACGCGACCTTCGTGGTCGCCTGCGATGGTGCTCGTTCCTCGCTGCGGCAGATGGTCGGCGCGGAGTTCGCGGGCCAGGTGTTCGAGGACCAGTTCCTGATCGCCGACGTCAAGATGACGGCGGCGTTCCCGACCGAGCGCTGGTTCTGGTTCGATCCGCCGTTCCATGCCGGACGCTCGGCGCTGCTGCACAAGCAGCCGGACGACATCTGGCGGATCGATCTGCAGCTCAACCCGGATGCCGATCCGGTGGCCGAGAAGCAGCCCGAGAATGTCCGGCCGCGGATCGAGCGCATGCTCGGCCATGACAAGTTCGAGTTCGAATGGATCTCGCTCTACAAGTTCCAGTGTCGCCGGATGGCCAAGTTCATCCACGGCCGGGTGATCTTTGCCGGTGATTCCGCCCACCAGGTCTCGCCGTTCGGCGCGCGCGGCGCCAATTCCGGGCTCGAGGACGCCGAGAATTTGGCGTGGAAGCTCGACCGCGTGCTGCGCCGGCTGTCGCCGGAGGGCTTGCTGGAGAGCTATCACATCGAGCGCAGCGCGGCGGCGGACGAGAACATCCGCGAGTCGACCCGCTCGACCGACTTTATGGCGCCGGTGACGAAACAGGAAGCGCGGCTGCGCCAGGCGGTGCTGTCGCTCGCCAACGATACCGAGTTCGGCAAGCGCATGGTCAATGGCGGGCGGCTGTCGGTGCCGTCGGTCTACGATACGCCGCTGTCGAGCGGCGATCGCGATGATTGGCGCGGCGGCCCGCGGCCCGGCGCCTCGATGCCGGATGCTCCGGTGACGGAGCAGGGCGGAGGTTCCACCTATCTGACCGATGTTTTCATCAGACAGGGAACGCGCTTCACGCTGCTGGAGTTTGGCAATGGCGCGGCTGCCGATGTGCCCGATGGCGTCGGCAGCATCCGAGTCGGCGGCGAGGATGGGCTGGTCGACGCGCAGGGCCTTGCCGGCAAGCGCTACGATGCCGAGCCCGGCACCGCCTATCTGCTGCGGCCGGACGGCTATGTCGCGGCACGCTTCCGCAACGCGGCGCGGCCGGCACTTGATGCGGCGCTGGCGCGCGCAGCCGGCCTGAACTGAGGAGCAGTCATGGCGCTGTCGACCAGTTCGAATTTCGCAAAGCCCGACGACGCCTTCCGCGCCATCGTCGAGGCCCATCGCGGCCTCACCGAGGCGCAGAGCGCCGATCTCGATGCTGCGCTGGTTCTGGTGCTCGCCAACCATATCGGCGATCTCGACGTGCTGCGCGAGGCGATCGCGCTGGCGAAGCGGCGGATGCTGGACGCCAGCCAGCAGCAACAACAGCAACAGCAATAGCTACGAGCTGAATCAGGATGGATCTTTATCAAGTCGCGCAGCAGCCTCCGCCTCACCTCGCCCCCGCTTGCGGGGAGAGGTCGGAACGCATCGTCAGATGCGTTCCGGGTGAGGGGGAGCTTCCGCAGACACATCTGTCGCCGTGTATGCGGAGACAGCCCCTCACCCCAACCCTCTCCCCGTAAGAACGGGGAGAGGGGGCGAATGCTCTTGAACGGACAGGATTGAACTGATGGCCAAAGGTTTCGCATCGACCACGGATCTTTCGGAGAAGAAGGTCACCTTCTCCGAGATCGGCACCGATCTCTATGCCTTCACTGCCGAGGGCGATCCCAACACCGCCGTGATCGTCGGCGACGACGGCTGCCTGGTGTTCGACGCGCAGGCGACGCCGGCGATGGCCAACAAGGTGATCGAGCGGGTCAAGACCGTCACCGACAAGCCGATCAAATATGTCGTGCTGTCGCACTATCATGCGGTGCGCGTGCTCGGCGCCTCCGCCTATCACGCGCAAGGCATCGTCGCCTCGCAGGAGACCTATCGCCTGATCGAGGAGCGCGGCCAGCAGGATTGGGATTCCGAATATGGCCGCTTCCCGCGCCTGTTCCAGGATGCGGCAAGCATTCCCGGCCTGACCTGGCCGACGCTGACCTTCGAAGGCGAGATGTCGATCTATCTCGGCAAGCGCGAGGTGCGGCTGATGCAGCTCGGCGCCGGCCATACCTCGGGCGACATCGTCGCCTGGGTGCCGGATGCCGAGGTGATGTTCTCCGGCGATCTGATTGAATATCACTCGGCCTGCTATTGCGGCGATGCGCATTTGCGCGAATGGCCGACGACCCTGAACGAGATCCGCGCCTTCAATCCGAAGGCGATCGCGCCGGGCCGCGGCGACGCGCTGAAGGGGCTTGCCACCGGGCGCGATGCGATCGCGATGACCCGCGATTTCGTCACCACGCTCTACGGCGCGGCCGAATCATCCGTCGCCAAGGGCCGCAGCCTGAAGGAATCGATGGCGGCAACGCGCGACGTGATGGATCCGAAGTTCTCGAGCTTTGCGATCTACGAGCACTGCCTGCCGTTCAACGTTTCGCGCGCCTATGACGAGGCGTCGGGGATCGACGATCCCGTGATCTGGACCGACAAGCGCGACCAGGAAATGTGGGCCGCCCTGCAAGGAGGATAGCGATGAACATCATTACCTCGCCTGATCAGATCGTCCGCAGCTCAGGGCAAGTCACCCCGGGCTACATGTCCGGCTTCGGCAACAGCTTTGAGACCGAGGCCTTGCCCGGCGCGCTGCCGATGGGGCGCAATTCGCCGCAGCGCTGCGCCTATGGGCTTTATGCCGAGCAATTGTCCGGCTCGCCGTTCACGGCGCCACGCGGCACCAACGAGCGCTCGTGGCTCTATCGCATCCGCCCGTCGGTGCGGCACTCCGGCCGCTTCGCCAAGGCAGATAGCGGGCTGTGGCGCACCGCGCCGTGCCACGAATACGACATGCCGATCGCACAGTTGCGCTGGGACCCCGCGCCGATCCCGAAGGAGGACATGACCTTCCTGCAGGGCGTGCAGACCATGACCACGGCGGGTGATGCCAACACCCAGGCCGGCATGGCCGCACACATCTATCTCATCACCAAATCGATGGTCGATCAGCATTTCTACAATGCCGATGGCGAGATGATGTTCGTGCTGCAGCAGGGCAATCTGCGTTTCGTCACCGAGTTCGGCCGGATCGACGCCGAGCCGGGCGAGATCGTGGTGATCCCGCGCGGCGTCAAATTCCGCGTCGAAATTCCCGGCGGCCCGGCGCGCGGCTATCTCTGCGAGAATTACGGCGGCGCGTTCACGCTGCCGGAGCGCGGCCCGATCGGCGCCAACTGCCTCGCCAATTCGCGCGACTTCCTGACGCCGGTCGCGAGCTACGAGGACAAGGACACCCCGACCGAGCTCTACGTCAAATGGGGCGGCTCGCTGTTCAAGACCACGCTGCCGCATTCGCCGATCGACGTGGTCGCCTGGCACGGCAATTACGCGCCCTACAAATACGATCTGCGTACTTTCTCGCCGGTCGGCGCGATCGCCTTCGATCATCCCGATCCCTCGATCTTCACGGTGCTGACCTCGCCGTCGGAGACCGCGGGCACCGCGAATATCGACTTCGTGATCTTCCCGGAGCGCTGGATGGTGGCCGACAACACCTTCCGTCCGCCGTGGTACCACATGAACATCATGTCGGAGTTCATGGGGCTGATCTACGGCGTCTACGACGCCAAGCCGCAGGGCTTTGTGCCGGGCGGCATCAGTTTGCACAATTGCATGTTGCCGCACGGTCCCGACCGCGAAGCCTTCGAGCACGCCAGCAACAGCGAGCTGAAGCCGGTCAAGCTGACCGGCACGATGGCCTTCATGTTCGAGACCCGGTTCCCGCAGCGCGTGACCGAACATGCGGCGAAATCGTCGACGCTGCAGGACGATTACTCGGATTGCTGGAAGGGCTTGGAGAAGAAGTTCGACCCGAACAAGCCGTGAGTTTGTGTCCCTCGTCATCGCCGGGCTTGACCCGGCGATCCATCGCGCTTTCCGAAGATGGATGCCCGGGTCAAGCCCGGGCATGACAGCTTCTTGATTGGAGGAATCAGTGACCCACCCCAACGACCCAAAGCTCCGCTCCTTCATCGACGTCGCCCCGACCTCCGACTTCCCGATCCAGAACCTGCCCTATGGTGTGTTCTCGTCGAAGGATGGCCTTGCGCCGCGCGTCGGTGTTGCGATCGGCGATTATGTGCTCGACCTGTGGGAGCTCGAGCAGGACTCGCGGCTCGATGTCGGGCCGCTCGGCGTGTTCTCGCAGCCGTCGCTCAACGCCTTCATGGCGCTCGGGCCGAAAGTGTGGTCGGCGACGCGGGCGCGGATCAGCGAGCTGCTCCGCTCGGATCATCCGGAGCTGCGCGACAACAGGGAACTGCGGGCGCGGGCGCTGGTGCCGATGGCCGACGTCAGGCTGCACATGCCGTTCGCGGTCTCCGGCTACACCGATTTCTACTCGTCGAAGGAGCACGCCACCAATGTCGGCGTCATGTTCCGCGGCAAGGACAATGCGCTGCAGCCGAACTGGCTGCATATGCCGATCGGCTACAACGGCCGCGCCTCGACGGTGGTCGTGTCGGGCAGCAAAGTGCGCCGCCCCCGCGGCCAGCTGAAGCCGCCGACCGCTGAGGTGCCGAGCTTCGGCGCCTGCAAGCGGCTCGACTTCGAGCTCGAGATGGGCGTGGTCGTCGGCCAGGCCTCGCCGATGGGCGAGATGCTGACGGAGAAGCAGGCCGAGGAGATGATCTTCGGCTTCGTCATCCTCAACGACTGGAGCGCGCGCGACATCCAGCAGTGGGAGTATGTGCCGCTCGGCCCGTTCCAGGCCAAGGCGTTCGCGACCTCGATCAGCCCGTGGGTGGTGACGCGCGAGGCGCTCGAGCCGTTCCGCATGCAGGGCCCGGCGCAGCAGCCGGAGCCGCTGGCGTATCTCAAGCAGACCCAGCCGAACAATTACGACATGCAGCTCGACGTCGCGCTGCGCGCCGGTGCAATGAACGAGGCGAAGACAATCTGCAGCACCAACTTCAAATACATGTACTGGTCGTCGGTGCAGCAGCTCGTGCACCATGCCTCGAGCGGCTGCGCGATGAATGTCGGCGATCTCCTCGGCAGCGGCACGATCTCCGGCCCCGAGAAGCACCAGCGCGGCAGTCTCCTGGAAATCAGCTGGAACGGCACCGAGCCGGTCGAACTTGCCAGCGGCGTGACGCGGTCGTTCCTGGAGGACGGCGATTCGCTCGTGATGCGCGGCTGGTGCCAGGGCGACGGCTATCGCGTCGGCTTCGGCGAGGTCGAAGGCACGATCGTCGCGACGGAGTAGGTCGCGCTGTTTCACCTCCCCTTGAAAAGGGGAGGTCGGTTTGCGCAGCAAACCGGGTGGGGATCTGGTCTCTCCGTAGACGCCAGCGCTCGCGGCTGACCCCCATCCCACCTTCCCCCTTTCAGGCAGGGGTGTCCGGGGAATGATTCACTGTGTCGCGGTGCATGCTCGGCAGGACCGAGGCAAATCGGTCTTTTCTGGTTGTCGAGACACAGAGGGCCGAGCATGCGATATCGCGGTAGCATTTTTGGAAGGCTGCTTGAACCGATCAATCGACGGCAGTTTCAGACGGTTGTGGATCGTCTGGACGGGGATGCCTACGACAAGTCGTTCAGGAGCTGGGATCATCTGGTGGCGCTGATCTATGCCCAGCTTAGCGGCAACAGCAGTCTGCGCGGGGTGGTGACTGGCTTCAACGCCAATTCGCAGCATCACTATCACTTGGGAACCGGCAAGCTGTCGCGCTCGACGTTGTCCGATGCCAATGCCCGCCGTCCGATCGGCATTTTCGCGCAAACCTTTGCGGCGCTGTCGGCGATGGCGCGTCGCCAGCTGCGGAGTGAAGGCATGGAGATGGTGCGTCTGATCGACGCCAGTCCGATCCCGCTCGGCAAGGTCTGCAGTTGGGCGACGTGGAACGGCCGCATCCGCGGCATGAAGCTGCATGTCGTCTACGACCCAAGGAGCGATGTCCCGACCTGCGTCGAGATGACGGCCGCGAACGTCAATGACATCGAGATCGGCCGACAGACCCCAATCCAGCCCGCCACCACCTATGTGTTTGACAAGGGCTATTGCCGTTTCGACTGGTGGCAGAAGATCAATGATAGCAAGGCTTTCTTCGTTACCCGGGCGAAGACGAGCATCCGTCTTCGCTCGCTCAGGCATCGCGCCATCCGCAAGCGTAACGGGGATGGCTTCGAAATCCTTGCCGATGACGAGGTGAAGCTCACCAGCAAGGGCGATTCGCGCCTTCCAATCCCGCTCCGCCGCATCAAGATCAGACGCGAGAAAGGCGGCAAGATCACACTCCTGACCAACGACCTTGCCCGTAGCGCCGTCGAGATCGCCGCCCTCTACAAGAGCCGATGGCAAATCGAGCTGCTGTTCCGCTGGATCAAGCAGCATCTCGATATTCGCAAGTTCCTCGGCGCCAACGACAACGCGATCCGCCTTCAGGTGCTCGCTGCGATGATTGCCTACCTGCTGCTGCGCATCGCCGCTCACACCAACTGCATCAAAATGCTCCCGCTCAGGTTCGCCGAACTCGTCGGCCAGCTCCTGCTCACGCGTCGATCCCTCGCTGCCATCGACAAACCTCCGCCCATCAACCCCAGCCGTCGGAAATCAACCATCTCACCTGACCAGATGGAGCTCCGCTATGCCTGAATTTCCCCGGACACCCCTGCCTTTCAGGGGGAAGGTGCCCGACAGCGGGGCCGTCATTGCGAGGAGCTCGCGACAAAATTGCAAAGCAATTTTGCGCTGAAGCGACGAAGCAATCGATCCGGCCCCGGCATGGAGAGAATGGATTGCTTCGCTGCGCTCGCAATGATGAGTGAGTCTCACCGCTCCTCGGGCCTGACATCCCTCAAGCGCGCCGTATTCGCCGCGACGTCCTCGAGGCTGTATTTCAGGTGCACCCGCTTGTCCGACGGCGGCTGATTGACCGTGCAGACACCTGGCCGCCACGGCTTGGCCGGGCGGATCGGCCGCGGCGCAAAGCCGCCGCCGCAGTTCGGGCAGACATTGCCGAGCCTGGTCTCGGCGCAATCCGCACAGAACGTGCATTCATAGGAGCAAATCCGCGCGTCGATGGCGCTGGGTGGCAGGTCCTTGTCGCAATATTCGCAGTTCGGTCGCAGCTGCAGCGCCATGGTTCGTCTCTCTTGCCGTTGTCGGAATGATCGCAAGCCAAGCCGCAAAAGCGAATGGCGGATTTCCCTCGATTCGAGCCATCACGCCTGTAGCGACTTCAGCGGCAGCCTGGTGCTCTCCTTTAGCCGGTCGAGCACGATCGAGGAGCGCACATGGGCCACGCTCTGGTGCGGCATCAGCACGTTGTTGACGATGTCGGACAGGCTCTTGAGGTCGCGCAACATCACCTTGAGCACGTAGTCGGCATCCCCGGTCAGCGCATAGGCCTCCTGGATATCATCGACCCGGTTGACCAGCTCGCGAAACCGCTTGGCGTTGTCGGGCGAGTGGGTCGCCAGCGTGATGTGGATGAAGGCGATCAGGCCGAAGCCGAGCGCCTCGCCGGCGAGGTCGGCGTGGTAGCCGGCGATGACCTTCTCCTCCTCCAGCCGCATCCGCCGCCGCGAACATTGCGATGCCGACAGCCCGACGAGGTCGGCCAGCTGTTGGTTGGTCAGCCGGCCGTCGTCCTGCAGCGCGGCGAGCATTTTCAGGTCGAAGGCGTCGACTTCAGGCATGCGTAGAATGTCCATTTCGTGCACGGATCGTGCGCAAGGCTAGCAAAATGGGACCGATTTTGCACGCACGTTGTGCAGCAAATGACGGAAACTGATCCCCAGACAAGTCAGGGAGTTGCCGCCATGGGTCCGTTTCCGCACGATGCGCCGCCGGCCGAAATCAGCACTGAGAACCCGATGGGCACCGACGGCTTCGAGTTCGTCGAATATGCCCATCCGAATCCGGCGGAGCTGCACGCGCTTTTCAAGCTGATGGGCTTCGTCGCGGTCGCCCGCCACCGGACCAAGCAGATCACGGTCTATCGCCAGGGCGACATCAACTATCTCGTCAATGAGGAGCCGGGCAGCCACGGCTTCAACTTCGTCGCCGCGCACGGTCCCTGCGCCCCGTCGATGGCATTCCGTGTGGTCGACGCGAAGCATGCCTATGAGCGCGCGCTCGCGCTCGGCGCGGAGCCGGCGGATGTCTCGCCCGCAGCGAAGACGCTCGATGTGCCCGCGATCAAGGGCATCGGCGGCAGCCTGCTTTATTTCGTCGACCGCTACGGCGCCAAGGGCTCGGCCTATGATGCCGAGTTCGAATGGCTCGGCGCGGCCAACCCGCGCCCCGCAGGCTCGGGCCTGTATTACGTCGATCACCTCACCCATAACGTCTATCGCGGCCGGATGGATGTCTGGACCGGCTTCTATGCAAAACTGTTCAACTTCCGTCAGATCCGTTTCTTCGACATCGAGGGCCGCGCATCCGGCCTGTTCTCCCGTGCGCTGACCAGTCCGGACGGCAAGATCCGGATTCCGATCAACGAGGACGCCGGCGATTCCGGTCAGATCGAGGAATATCTCAACGTCTACCGCGGCGAGGGCATCCAGCACATCGCCTGCGGCGCGCGCGATATCCACGCGACGGTCGAGAGGTTGCGCGCCGACGGCCTGCCGTTCATGCCGTCGCCGCCCGATACCTATTTCGAGCGGATCGACGCCCGCCTGCCCAAGCATGGCGAGGACGTCGCCCGGCTCAGGACCAACGGCATCCTGATCGACGGCGAGGGCGTGGTCGACGGCGGCCAGACCAAGGTGTTGCTGCAGATCTTCTCGGCCAACGCGATCGGACCGATCTTCTTCGAGTTCATCCAGCGCAAGGGCGACGATGGCTTCGGCGAAGGCAACTTCAAGGCGCTGTTCGAATCGATCGAGGAAGACCAGATCCGCCGCGGCGTGCTGAAGGTCGATCACGCGGCGTGAGCCATGGCGCGCCGCGCCAGCGCACAGCAAAGGGTGTCGTCCCGGCCTCGTGCGCAATTGCGCACGGGAGCCGGGACTCATACCGCGGAATCTATCGCGTGTGCCGGGTAGTAGTCCCGCGGAAAAAGCCGCGCGCCACAACCGCGTGTCGTGGTTATGGGTCCCGGCTCGCGCTTCGCTTGGCCGGGACGACAACGAGATTTACTTCGCTGCTTTCCAAGCCGCCGTCACATCCCCGATATTCGCCAGCTCCGGCTCGCGGATCGCGGACGGCGTGCGCGAGAAGCGCGGCGCGGGGGCAGGCTGGGTGACGCCGTGGCGTTCGACGAACACCTGGCGCGCGGCCATGTGCGGATGCTTGGGCGCTTCCTCCATGGTCAGAATCGGCGCGAAGCAGATGTCGGTGCCTTCCATGATCTGGCACCAGTCCGCGCGCGACCTGCTCTTGAACACCTGGGTCAGCTTCTCCTTCAGCGCCGGCCAGGCCTTGCGGTCCATCTGCGCGTCGAAGTCGGCGTCGGTCAGGTCGGCATGCTTGCGCAGCAGCGCGTAGAATTGCGGCTCGATCGAGCCGATCGAGATGAAGTTGCCGCAGGAGCATTCGTAGACGCCGTAGAAATGCGCGCCGCCGTCCAGGAAATTCTGGTCGCGGCCGCCGCTCCAGCGGCCCTGCGCGGCCATGTCGTAGAACATCGACATCAGCGAGGCCGCGCCGTCGCACATCGCGGTATCGACCACCTGGCCCTTGCCGGACTTCTGCGCTTCCAGCAGCGCGGCGAGCACGCCGACCACGAGGTAGAGCGCGCCGCCGCCGAAATCGCCGACCAGGTTGAGCGGCGGCACCGGCTTCTCCTTGGTGCCGATCGCAGCCAGCGCGCCCGTGATCGAGATGTAGTTGATGTCATGGCCGGCGGCATTCGCCAGCGGGCCTTCCTGGCCCCAGCCGGTCATGCGGCCATAGACCAGTCTTGGATTGCGCGCGAGCACGACATCCGGGCCGAGGCCGAGGCGCTCCATCACGCCGGGACGAAAGCCCTCGATCAGCGCGTCGGCGTGGCCGAGCAGGTCGAGCACTTCAGCAATCGCCGCCTTGTTCTTGAGGTCGAGCTCGATGACCTTGCGGCCGCGGGTTGCGACCGCCTTCAGATTCTTGCCGGCGCCGACCCGATCGAGCGTGATGACCTCGGCGCCCATGTCGGCGAGCAGCATGCAGGCGAACGGGCCGGGACCGATGCCGGCGAATTCGACGATGCGGAGGCCGGCGAGCGGGCCCGAGGTGCGGGCGGCGGTCTGGGAGGCAGGTTTATCGAGCACGTTGTTCTTCCGTTGGTTGCGGGGCGCTAGGCGGCTGAGATGTCGCGGCTGGCTTGGTGCCGAACTTCATGCGTTCTCCCAGCCGTCCGTGGGACGGTATTTTTAATTAGCTGATTAGCTAAATTGTCTCGCCTAAAGCCGGATGTGGCAAGCACCTTTTGTCCTGTGCCGCCGGTAAAAACGCGAACGGCGCGCATCGCTGCGCGCCGTTCTGGACTTGTGTTTAGGCGCTATCAGCCCGCGGCCGCGACCGCCCGCTGTCCCATCACCTTGATCAAGTTGGCGCGGTAGTCGGCCGAGCCGTGGATGTCAGCGAGCAGGCCGCTCGCCGGGATATTGACGCTGTCGAGCGCCGAGGCCGCCCAGTTCGCCTTCAGCGCCTGCTCGATCGGCGCGACCCGCATGACGCCGCTCTGCGACGCGCCGGTGGCGGTGGCGCGGACGTCACCCGACTTGGTCTTGGTGACGAACACGCCGGTCAGCGCGAAGCGCGAGGCCGGGTTCGGAAACTTCGCGTAGCCCGCCTTGGCCGGGACCGGAAACGACACCGCGGTGATGATCTCGCCATCCTCGAGCGCCGTCGTGAACAGGCCCTTGAAGAAATCATCCGCCGCGATCGACCGCTTGTTGGTCTTGACCGTCGCGCCGAGCGCCAGCACCGCCGCCGGATAATCCGCCGCCGGGTCGTTGTTGGCGAGCGAGCCGCCGATCGTGCCGCGATAGCGCACGGCGGGATCGCCGATCAGCGACGCCAGATTGGCGAGCGCCGGGATCGCCTTCTGCACCGCATCACTTTGCGCCACATCGTAATGCGGAGTCGCGGCCTTGATGGTGACCGTGTCGCCCGACACCTCGATGCCGATCATCTCCTGCACCTTGGACAGGTCGATCACGTCGGAAGGCGCGGCAAGACGCTGCTTCATCACCGGAAGCAGGGTCTGTCCGCCGGCGAGGAATTTTGATTCCGCGCCTTTGGCGAAGGTTGCGGCGGCGTCAGCGACCGAGGAAGCGCGGTGATAATTTGTCTCGTACATGGCTCTTCCTCCCTCAACCGTGAATGGCGTGCCAGACGCGATCGGGCGTCGCCGGCATTTCCAGCTTGTTGTTGCCGATCGCGTCCGTGATCGCGTTGATCACGGCAGCCGAGGCGCCGATCGCGCCGGCTTCGCCGCAGCCCTTGACGCCGAGCGGGTTGCCCGGACACAGCGTCGTGGTGTGGGAGAGCTGGAACGAGGGCAGGTCGTCGGCCCGCGGCATGGTGTAGTCCATGAAGGACGCGGTCATGAGCTGACCGGTGCCGTCATAGACCACACCTTCGAGCAGTGCCTGGCCGATGCCCTGCGCAAGGCCGCCATGGACCTGGCCCTCGACGATCATCGGGTTGATCAGCCGGCCGAAATCGTCGGCTGCGACGAAGTTGACGAAGGAGGTCTTGCCGGTGCCGGGATCGACCTCGAGTTCGCAGATATAGGCGCCGGCCGGGAAGGTGAAGTTGGTCGGGTCGTAGAACGCCGTCTCCTTCAGGCCGGGCTCCATGCCATCGGGCAAATTATGCGCGGTGTAGGCGGCGAGCGCGACCATCGGCAGCGCGATCGACTTGTCGGTGCCGGTGACCTTGAACTCGCCGTTCTCGATCACGATGTCGCTCTCGGACGCCTCGAGCGCATGCGCCGCGATCTTCTTGGCCTTGGCCTCGACCTTCTCCATCGCCTTCACGATCGCCGTACCGCCGACCGCGAGCGAGCGCGAGCCGTAGGTGCCCATGCCGAACTGCACCTTGTCGGTGTCGCCATGGACGATCGAGACCTGGCTGATCGGCACGCCGAGCCGCTCCGCGATGATCTGGCAGAACGTCGTTTCGTGGCCCTGGCCGTGGCTGTGCGAACCGGTGAGCACCTCGATGGTGCCGACCGGGTTGACGCGGATCTCAGCCGACTCCCACAGGCCGACGCCGGCGCCGAGACTGCCGACCGCCTTCGACGGCGCGATGCCGCAGGCCTCGATGTAGCAGGAGATGCCGATGCCGCGCAGCTTGCCGTCGGCTTTGGCCTTGGCCTTGCGGGCCGGGAAGCCGGCATAGTCGATCGCCTTCATCGCCGCATCGATCGAAGCGTGGAAGTCACCAATATCATACGCCATGATCACAGGCGTCTGATACGGGAACTGGGTGATGAAGTTCTTCTTGCGCAGCTCGGTCGGATCGACCTTCAACTGCCGCGCCGCCGTTTCCATCATGCGCTCGATCAGAAAACTGGCCTCGGGGCGGCCGGCGCCGCGGTAGGCGTCGACCGGCGTGGTGTTGGTGTAGACGCCGATCACCTCGGCATAGATCGCCGGAATCACGTACTGGCCCGACAGTAGCGTCGCGTAGAGATAGGTCGGGACGGCCGAGGAGAACAGCGACATATAGGCGCCGAAATTGGCGTGGGTCTTTACCCGCAGACCAAGGATCTTGTTGTCCTTGTCGAACGCCAACTCCGCCTTCGAGACATGGTCGCGGCCATGCGCGTCGGTGAGGAAGGCTTCCGAACGGTCGCCGGTCCACTTCACCGGGCGACCCACCTTCTTCGAGGCCCACAGCGCCACCATCTCTTCGGGATAGATGTAGATCTTGGAGCCGAAGCCGCCGCCGACGTCGGGCGCGATCACGCGCAGCTTGTGCTCGGGCGCGATGTTGTAGAACGCCGACAGCACGAGGCGGGCGACGTGCGGGTTCTGCGACGTCGTGTAGAGCGTGTAGTGCTCTTCGGCCTGGTCGTAATGCGCGATCGCCGCGCGCGGCTCCATCGCGTTCGGCACCAGGCGGTTATTGGTGAGGTCGAGCGTCACCACATTGGCCGCCTTGCTGAAGGCATCCTTGACCGCGGCTTCGTCGCCGAGATGCCAGTCGTATACGATGTTGCCGGGAGCTTCGGGATGAAGCTGCGCGGCGCCCGGCTTGATCGCGGCCTTGATGTCAGGCACCGCAGGAAGTTCTTCGTAATCGACGACGACCGCTTCGGCGGCGTCCCTGGCCTGGTTCTTGGTCTCGGCGATCACGACCGCGACCGCCTGCCCGACAAAGCGCACGGTCTCCGGCGCCATCGCCGGCCACGCGCCCATTTTCATCGGTGAGCCGTCCTTCGAGGTGATGGCCCAGCCGCAGATCAAATTGCCGACCTTGTCGTCGACGATCTGCTGTCCGGTCAGCACCGCGATCACGCCGGGCATCTTCATGGCCTCGGCGGAATCGATGCCCTTGACCTTGGCATGGGCATGCGGGCTGCGGATGAAGTGAGCGTAGCTCATGCCGACCATTTTGACGTCGTCGACGTAACGTCCTTGTCCGGTGATGAACCGGCGATCTTCCTTGCGCACGACACGTGCGCCAATTCCTTCAACACCCATTGTCTAGTCCTCCCGACCGGAGATTCGATTTGCCGCCGTTTCCATCGAGACCGGCGGTGGTGAGCTTGATCGTGTGCGGTGCGTGGCGCGCTATTCGGCGGCCTGCGCAACCTTCATGCGGCCGGCTGCGTCGAGCACCGCCTTGACGATGTTGTGGTAGCCGGTGCAGCGGCAGATGTTGCCTTCGAGCTCGTGGCGAACCGTTTCCTCATCGAGCTTGCCACCATGGCGGTGCACGATGTCGACAGCGGACATGATCATGCCGGGGGTGCAATAGCCGCACTGCAGGCCGTGATTGTCGCGGAACGCCGCCTGCATCGGGTGCAGCTCGTCGCCCTTGGCGAGGCCTTCGATCGTGGTGACGTTGCAGCCCGCGGCCTGGCCGGCCAGCATGGTGCAGGATTTGACCGCCCGTCCATCGACATGGACGACGCAGGCGCCGCATTGGCTGGTATCGCAGCCGACATGGGTGCCGGTGAGGTTCAGGTTTTCGCGCAAGAGGTGCACGAGGAGGGTTCGGTCCTCAACGTCGACCGAGACCGCCTTGCCGTTTACCGTCAGTTTGACTGTAGACACGCGTTTCTCCCAATAGCTTCGTTATGGGCCCAGTAGACCACGCTTCATGTGGGTCGTAACCGCGATCAAAGTCGTAGTCGCGGCCCTGTCATGAAGGCGCCGGGCAGTGCCTGCGATCCTAGCAGGCAGCCGTTCAATGGGCAATTTGCAAGCAGCCTGCGGCGTGCTCCGGCGCGACGAAATTGCCCGGCAGCGCAAGCGGTTTTCGGCAAACTGACGGTGCTCGCCGCACGCCAAAATCGTCGCCGCGATCGCTACTACCTTCCGCCTATAACGACGCAAGGGCGTTGCTGTCATTTTCATCGCCGACGCAGCGGCAGAAGATCGCTGGTTCATGAAATTCGGTAGCGATCCGCGCCCGCGATGCATCCATCGCGGCAACAAAATCATATTGGAGGAAGCCAATGAAGCTGAGGAGCGGGATTTTCTTTGCCGGCGTGTCGCTGGTCGCCATGGTGCTGGCAGGCATTGGTGCGTCGAAAGCCAATGATTCCGTCGTGAAGGCGGCATCCGATCCCAACGGATGGGCAATTGCCGGCCACGATTACGGCAATACGCGTTTCAGCCCGTTGAAGCAGATCAACTCCGAGAATGCCGGCAAGCTGCAGCTGGTCTACTCGCTGTCGCTGGCTTCGCTCCGCTCCAACGAGTCGTCGCCGGTTGTGATCGGCAAGAACCTGTATGTGTCGACCTCGTGGGGTCCGAAATACGTCTATGCGATCGATGCCGCGACCGGCGCGCGCAAATGGACCTGGCAGCCCGATATTCCGGATGACGTGCTTCAATACGCCTGCTGCGACGTCAACAATCGCGGCGTGTCCTATGCCGACGGCAAGATCTTCGTCGGCCGGCTCGACGGCAAGCTGACCGCGCTCGACGCCGAGACCGGCAAGGAGCTCTGGACCTCGACGGTCGTCGACTACAAGCAGGGCTCGGTCATCACCTCGCCGCCGCTCGTCGTCCGCGACAAGGTCATCACCGGCTTCGGCGGCGGCGAATATGGCGTCCGCGGCGCCTTGCAGGCGTTCTCGCTCAAGGACGGCAAGCTGCTCTGGCAGACCTACACGGTGCCGGCGCCGGGCGAACCCGCCAGCGACACCTGGAAGGGCGACACCGGGCTGCACGGCGGCGGCGCCGCCTGGCTGGTCGGCTCCTACGATGCCAAGTCCGACACGGTCTACTGGGGTACCAGCAATCCGGGGCCGTGGAATACCGCGGTGCGCTCCACCGGCGACGGCAATTTCGGCAAGCTGACCAACCTTTACACGGCCTCGACGCTGGCGATCGATCCCAACACCGGCAAGATCAAGTGGCACATCCAGGGCACGCCGGCTGACGCCTGGGACTATGACGGCGTCAACGAACTGCTGCTCGCCGACCTCATGATCAAGGGTACCGAGACGCCCGTGCTGATGAAGGCGGACCGCAACGGCTTCTTCTTCGTGGCCAACCGCGAGACCGGCAAGATGATCTCCGCGGAGAAATACGTCTTCGCCAACTGGGCCAAGAAGTGGGACATCAACACGATGCGGGCGGAAGAGGATCCGGACAAGCGTCCGGGCCCGGGCCATCCCGCCAAGGACATCTGCCCGAACCTGATCGGCGGCAAGAACTGGCAGCCGATGTCGTTCAACCCGCAGACCGGCCTCGTCTACATCCCGAGCAACAATGTGTGCATGGACTGGTCGGTCTCTGACGTGAACTACAAGCGCGGCGTGTTCTATCTTGGCGCCGAATTCCCGACCAAGCCAGGCCCCGGCGGCTTCCTCGGCGAGCTCGTAGCCTGGGATCCGATCGCCAACAAGAAGGTGTGGAGCATCAAGGAAGACCTGCCCTTCAACGGCGGCACGCTGACGACCGGCGGCAATTTGGTGTTCTCCGGCAACCTGCATGGCGACTTCCGCGCCATCGATGCCAAGAACGGCAAGGTGCTGTGGAGCAAGAACCTCGGCAGCGGCATCGGTGCAGGTCCAGTGACCTATTCGGTCGACGGCAAGCAGTATGTCGCGATCGTGGTCGGACGCACCGCGGCGCTGCCGGCCTTCCTCGGTGACATCGGCAAGAAGATGGTCGCCGCGGCGCCCGAAGGCGGCTCGCTGTTCGTGTTCGCCCTGCAGTAAACGATCGTCTAGGAGGCAGCATTGTCCGTGTCCTGCATCGCCCGAAACGAACTGCGCACCCCCTCGCGCAACACGCGGTTGGAACATGCAATCCGGACCGTGCTGCTCTCCGCCCTGCTCATGGTGCCGGCCCTGGCGGCCGGCGCCGACGAGACAAAGCCGCCGCTTCGGCTCTGCGCCGACCCGACCAACCTGCCTTTCTCGAGCGACGACCCGGGCAAGCCCGGCCTCTATCTCGAGATCGGCCAGGCGGTGGCGCAGAAGCTCGGCCGCACGGTGAGCACCAACTGGTACAAGTCCTATTTCGGCAAGCGCACGGTGCGGGAGACGCTGCTCAGCAAGCAGTGCGACGCCATGGTCGGCCTGCCTTTGATCGACGATTTCATGGGCCCGGCGGTGATCTTCTCGAAGCCGATCGCCCATGAGGGCTATGCGCTGGTCGGCAGCAAGGACCGCAAGCTTGCCGGCGTCGACGACCTCAGGGGATTGCGGGTTGCGGTGCAGTATCAATCGACGCCGCAGAACCTGCTCGCGCTGCGCGACGACGTCCAGAAGGTGACCGTGCTCAGCCCGGAGGAGGGCATGGCGGCGCTCGAACAGGGCAAGGCCGACATCGCCTTCATCTGGGCGCCGGTGGCGGGCTGGCTCAACAAGACCAGCTTCGGCGACAAATATCAGATCGTGTCCACCGAGGGCGACGGCCTGCTCTGGGCGACCGCGATCGGTTTCGCCAAGGCGTCCGGCGCGTTGCGCGATGAAGTCGACGGCGTGCTGCCGGCGCTGCAGCCGGAGATTGCCGCCCTGTTTGCCAAATATGGCGTGCCGAACGGCGCACCGGTGAAGTTCGGCGAGGCCGACCGCGCGACGACGTCGTCCGTCGGCGCCAGCGAGCCCGTCACGGTCGGGCAGGCCGCGGCCGCGGCGGCCGAGAGACCGGTTCAGACCGCCGCGACCGCCGGCGACGCCAAGGGGGATGCCACCGCCGGGCGGGAGGTCTTTAACGGAACCTGCGCGCATTGCCACGGCCCGGACGCGGTGCAGGCCGAGCGAAAGATCGATCTCAGGCTGCTCAAGAAGCGCTATGCTGACGACATGGAATCGACATTCTGGAAGACGGTCCATGACGGGCGGCCGGCCAAGGGCATGCCGGCCTGGAAGGACGTCTTCAACGACGACGAGCTCAGAAACGTATATGTCTATCTGCAGAGCGTGCAGGATACCGGCGGATCGAACTAGAAGCTGCGGTTCGCAAGAGGAGCGTTTTCGAGCGAAGTGGATACCGGTTCGCGTGAAGAAAACGCGTCAGAACATGAATCGAGAGCCCCGTTCCGATCCAATCGGAACGGAGGCTTGGGCAGTGCGAGGGTCCTCATGATGGGGTTCCTGATCATCGACGATCACCCCCTGTTCGGGGAGGCGCTTGGCAACGCCATCCGCATCTCGCATCCCGATGCCCGGATCTATGAGGCCACCTCGATCAAGGGGGCCCTTGGCATCCTCGCCAGCGAGCCGAATATCGACCTGGCGCTGCTCGATCTGCTGCTGCCCGACGTGGTCGGCTTCTCCGGCTTCCAGAAGATCAGGGATCGCTATCCGCGGCTGCCGATCGCCATCGTCTCGAGCGAGGAGGACAAGCACACCATCCGCGAGGCGCTCGAGATGGGCGCGGTCGGCTATCTGCCGAAGTCGACCTCGCTCGGCGAGCTCTCGCAGGCGATCGCGCGTGTGCTGAGCGGGTCGGTCTCCGCGCCGCGAGATTTCGTCGCGGTCGGTGCGCTGGAACAGTCCGAGACGGCGCGGACGCTGCGCGAACGCATTCAGAAGCTGACGCCGCAGCAGATCCGGGTGCTCCATCTGATCATCCGCGGCCTGCAGAACCGCGAGATCGCCGCCGAGCTCAAGCTCGCGGAATCCACCGTGAAGGCGCATGTCACCGAGATCCTGCGCAAGCTGAAGCTGTTCAGCCGCAACAAGGCGATCATCGAGCTCGGCAAGATTCCGCTTCCGGTCCCGGAGGCCTGTTCGGGCGCAAAGGCGGAGAAGGCGCCCTAGTGTGCTGAATGCGAAGTTCGTGCGATTTCGCGGCAGCCACTTTCACGAACTTCGCATTGATAAAGCACACTAGAATCATAAGTTTGCTAGTGTCCTTATCGAATCCGAAGTTCGCTCCGAAGGTGCTGCAAATGATGCGAACTTCGGATTCGGGACACTAGCCGTGCTGCACTGCGAGGCGGGCGCATTGGAAATCCTGCCTATAGGCTGCCATCCGGCTTTGAGATAACGTCGTGCGCACAATGGCTGTTATGAGCATCCGAGGGAGGACGGCGCAGCATTGACCACGACCGCGCCCCTGGCGGACGAGCCGCCGCTCGGCAAGGCGGGTACGCCTCGACTGCTGATCGTCGAGGATCACCCGCTGTTCCGTGCCGCCCTGATCGGCGTGATCGGGGCCGAGTTTCCCGATGCCGAGGTGCTGCAGGCGACGTCGATCGACGGTGCGCTGGATGTGATCGCGGCGCGCGACGGCCTCGATCTGATCCTGCTCGATCTGTCGATGCCCGGCACCACGGGCCTGCTCGGCGCCTACCGGGTGCGTGCCGCCGCGCCGCGCAGCGCGCTGGTGATCGTGTCGGCGCATGACGATCCCCGGATCGTCGGCGGCGCGATCTCGCTCGGGATTTCCGGCTACATCCCGAAGTCGACGCCGAAGCTCGAGCTGGCGCGGCTGTTGCGCGGCATTCTCGAAGGCGCGGTGTGCCTGCCGCCGCGCTTTCGCGATACCGCCGCCGCCCGGAAGGCCCAGGCCGAGGCGCGCGAGCTGGTGCAGCAGCTCGGCCAGTTCACCGCGCAGCAGCTTCGCGTGCTCGACATGATCTGCCGCGGCCTGCAGAACAAGCACATCGCCTATGAGCTCGATATCTCGGTCACCACCGTGAAGGTGCATGTCTCGGAGATCCTGCGCAAGCTCGGCGTGCGCAGCCGCACCGAGGCCATCATCGCGCTGTCGAAGCTGGACTTCGGCAAGCACGACCACGCGCCGGTGACGGCCTCGCCGTCGTCGCATGGCGCCTAGAGCCTTTCCCGTTTCGATGGAATCGCAACGGGAAAGGCTCCAGGTTCTTGTCTGACGCGTTTTCTTCACGCGAACCGGTATCCACTTCGCTCGAAAACGCTCTGCTCATAACCGCGCGCCCGACTGCTCCGCCGCCAGCAGGAACGACAGCAGCGAGCGCATCTCGGCGGGCTTGATCGGCTTCTTCAACAGCTCATGGCCGAAGGCCGATACGTCGGAGGCGGCCTTGGCCGAGTAGTCGGCGGTCACGATGATCGCCGGCACCTTGGCGTTGATCGCGCCGCGGATGACATCGACGGCCTGAATGCCGGTCTCGCCATTGTCGAGATGCAGATCGGCGATGATGGCGTCGGGAATGCCGTCGAGCGCGTGGATGCGCTCGAGCGCCTCGGTCTTGGAGATCGTCACCGCGACGTCGCAGCCCCATTTCTCCAGCAAATGGGCGAGCCCCTCGGCGCTCGAGAGGTCGTTCTCGATCAGCAGGATCTTGGCGCCCTCCATGCCGCCATAGCGATAGTCGACGCTGGCCTGTTCGCGCACCGGGATCGCAACCGGATCCAGCGTGCGAGGCACGGTGACCGAGAACACCGAGCCTTTGCCGGCGCGCGAGCTCAGCCTGATGTCATGGCCGAGCAGGTCGGCAAACCGGCGCACGATCGAGAGACCAAGCCCGATGCCGGCCTTGTCGCCGGCGCTGGTTTCGCCGCGCTGAAACTCGACGAAGATGGCTTCGCGCTGCGCTTCCGGAATGCCCGGCCCGGTGTCGTGCACCTCGATGCAGATGTCATCGCCCCTGGCACGGCATCCCATCAGCACGCTGCCGCGCTGGGTGTAGCGCAGCGCATTGGCGACGAGGTTTTGCAGGATCCGTCGCAGCATCAGCGGATCGGAGCGAACGACCGCGGACGACGGCATGATCCGGAAACCGAGATTGCGCTTGGCGGCGGTCGCGACAAATTCCTGCTCCAGCGGCTCGAACAGCGAGGCGATCGCGACCGGCCCGAATTCGGGCCTGAGCACGCCCGCATCGAGCTTGGAGATGTCGAGCAGCGTCCGCAGCATGTCCTCGAGCGTCGCCAGCGAACGATCGATCTGATCGGTAAGCGCGACGCTCTTGGACTCGGTTGCCATCTCGGTCAGCGCGGACAGCGTCAGCCGCGCCGCATTCAGCGGCTGCAACAGATCGTGCGTGACCGAGACGAGCACGGATGATTTCAAGGAGCTCGCCGCCTCGGCCTGCTGCTTGGCCTGCAGCAGGCGACCATTGGTTTTCTCCAGCGATTGCAGCGCCTGCTTGAGCTGCTGGGTGCGGTCGCGCACCTGCTGATCCAGCGCGATCGCGGTCTCGAACAGCGAGAAGGCGTTGAGCTGCTGATCGGTCGAGCGTTCGACGCGCGACATCAGCGCCGCGTTGATCTTGCGCAGCTTCTCGGCCTCGCGTTCGAGCGCCGTAATTCGCGTGGTCTTGGTATCCGTCATTGCGGCGCGAGTGCCCGCTTGCCGATGGCGATGCCGGTCAGCGTCTGGTTGACATGCATGGAGCGATACTGCTCGCCATAGGTCTGAAAGCCAATCACTTTGTTGCGGCGATAGAGCTCCGACATCTCCCGCGACAGCTGGCGCTGCTCGACGTCGAGCCGGCGCAGCACGCATTCGAAGCCGATGAACATCGAGACCTCGCCGAGATCCTCGGTCAGCTCCTTGAGCAGGCGGCTCGTCACGTCGATCGGGTCGCGCTCGCGCGCCACCGTCAGCACCATGCCCTCGTCGATGGCGCAGAAGAATTGCAGCGATCCGTCCGGGTTGGTGCGCTGGATCGACCGCGCGTAATAGGCGCCGCCGACGCGAACCAGCACGGGATGCGCGGCGAACGAGAACAATTCGAGCTTGCTATCGCTGAGGCCGACGGCGCGGGAATATTCCAGCGCGGCCGGCTCGGCATTCAATTCCTTGACGATCCGGTGCTCGATGTCGGCCTCGGTCACCACCATCTTGGTCGAGGTCGGTTCGAAGTGGTCGCACTTGAACAGGCGGAACGGCAGCCGGGTCCGGATCAGGATCAGGACCGCGGCATCGGTAAAGGCTTCGCCGCCATGGAAGACCCACGATTTCTCGAAGCGCAGGCCGTCGCCGGCGGAGCCGCCGACCACCGGGATGTCGCCGAGCGACGCATAGATCGCCGACATGATGGTCTCCTCACGCTGGCACATGCCGTCGATGAAGAGCAGCCCGAAGGAATCATGGGTGTGATCGCAATGCTCGGTCCGTTGCGCGAATTCGTTCTGCAATTCGGTGCAGATCGAGCGGCCGTGATCGACCCGAAATGTCGAAAGGTCGAACAGCGGCCGGGCCGCGATGACGAAATCGGCCGCGTTGAAGCCCATCGCGACGACGCTGTCCTCGTCCCAACCGCCGGGCGACAATTCGCCGGCCGTGGTGCAGCCGAAGATCGGTACGTCGGGCATGCGGCTGGACAGTTCGGCAATGAATGTCTGCGGCTCGTAGACCGGCGACACGAACACCACGAGCATCGCGAGGTCAGCCGCCGCCAATTGGCGCGCGATCTCGTCGGCTGCTTCCCGCGGCCCGTCGGTCTTTGCCTGCACCACGACGATACTGTCGGCGGTGCTACCGTTCTGCTTCGCCAAAGGCGCTCTCCCTGACCAGAATTTTTTGCTTTTCTTGGCGCGGCCGATTGAACCCGCGCGGGTCGTGAGGGCATCCGGACCATGCCGCGATGGCTGGCGTTCCGGCTTGCCCGCGGCTTTCAGGTCGTGAGGGGAAATGCCATTGGCCGGGCTATTGCGCCGGCAGCTACGCTCGCCGCAAGCGCCAATGGCGCCGGTCGACGCGATGACATGGGACACCTCCCGATGTGTGTTCTCCTGGCCCGGGCAGGGACAGGATTTGATCGGTTCTAAACTATCGGGCCGGACCTGCGCGTCAATCGCCTTACCCACCCGCCTAGCCCGACCAAGGTAGTATCGCGCCGGGCCCGGCGGCCGCTGCCCATTTACCGGGCCTTATCGATTTTGCCTTAGTTTTGCGCTCCGGGGTCTAGGGCGGGTTGCTGCCGGACCTCGCGTGGTTTTCAGAATGAAGACGGGGGTTGGAATGCCGGGGCTGAAGCGATCGTTGTCGATCAGGATCCCAACCCTCAGATTTCGCGCCAAGATCATGCTCGGCTTTGCCGTCACGCTGGCGCTGTCGGCAGCCACCATGGGCTTTGCCTATATGGGCTTCGAGCGGGTCTCCGCCGGCGTCGGCTCCTATCGCCAGAGCGTCGCGGAAGCCGATCTGGCCCGCAACATCGATCGCGAATTGATCTCCTACCGTTCGCTGGCGCGCTACTTCGTCGCGACCGGCAAGGAGGACGACGCCAAGGCCGCGCTCGCCGCCGAGGGCAGTCTGAAGGACGCCATCATGGCGTCGATGAAGGGCACCACCAATCCGGCCCGGCTCGAGCAGATCACCAAGCTGGAGCGCGAATTCCGCGCCTTCACCAAGATCTTCGCCGAGATCGTCCGCATCAAGGACGACAGCGCACAGACCGCGCAGAACAAGCTGACCCGCAGCGCGACCTCGATGCGCTACAAGCTCGACGATCTTCCGAGCAATGCCGATGATTCCGAGCTGCAGTCGATCCAGTTCGGCGCCAAGAAGGTGACCGACCAGCTCCAGTCGATCACCGGGGCCGTCAATACCTTCGTCGTCAACGGCGACAAGACGGTCGCTTCGAGCGCGCTCGCCCGGCTGAAATTCGCCGACAATCTGGTGAAGGCGATCACCTCGAATAACGAGCGGATCACCCAGAGCGTGAAGGACATCACCGCGCTGCTCGAAGAGTACCGCGAGGCGCTCGCCAAGCTGATCGCGAACGCGAAGTCGATCGACGAACTGACCGTCGAGATGACGGAGTCCGCGGCCGCCATCAGCCAGGGCGCGGCGGCGATGAAGTCCGATCTGCTCGCCGACCAGAAGCGGCTTGAAAACGAATCGCACACCATGATCGGCGAGACCGAGCAGCTGATCCTGATGCTCGCCGCCGGCAGCTTCGTGCTCGGGCTGGTCTGGGCGTTCCTGCTGGGCAAGGGTATTTCGCGACCGATCGCGGCGATGTGTGCGGCGATGCGCGAGCTCGCGGCGGGCAATTTCGACGTCGTGCTGCCGGGCCTCGGCCGCCGCGACGAACTCGGCGAGATGGCCGGCGCCGTAGAGGAGTTCAAGGTCCAGGCGATCGCCAAGGCCGAACGCGATGCCGCGACCCAGGAAGCGCAGAACAAGGCAAGTGCGACCGCGCGACGCAATGAGCTGATTCGTTTTGCCGACGAATTCGAATCCGCGGTCGGCTCGATCGTCTCCAACGTGTCGGCCTCAGCCGCGCAGCTCGAATCCGCGGCCGGTACGCTGACCCGGACGGCGGAGACCACGCAGAACCTGTCGAGCCAGGTCGCCGGCGCCTCGGAGGAAGCCTCCAGCAACATGCAATCGGTCGCCTCCGCAACCGAGGAGCTGTCGGCGTCCGTCGACGAGATCGGCCGTCGCGCCAAGGAGTCGAGCCAGATCGCGGATTCCGCCGTGCGTCAGGCCGAGCAGACCGACGCGCGGATCGGCAAGCTCTCGCGCGCTGCGCAGGAGATCGGCGACGTCGTCAAGCTGATCACGGCCATCGCCGAGCAGACCAATCTGCTGGCGCTGAACGCCACCATCGAGGCCGCGCGCGCCGGCGATGCCGGCCGCGGCTTCGCGGTGGTTGCGGCCGAGGTGAAGTCGCTGGCGAGCCAGACCGCCAGGGCCACCGACGAGATCTCCACCCATATCTCGGGCATGCAGGCGGCGACGCAGGAATCGGTCGCCGCCATCAAGGAGATCGGCGGCACGATCGGCCAGATCTCCGGGATCGCGACCAACATCGCAAGCTCGGTCGAGCAGCAGAGCGCGGCAACTCAGGAGATCGCGCGCAGCGTGCAGAACGTCGCGCAGGGCACACAGGAAGCGGCGTCCAGCGTCACCCACGTGAATCGCGGCGCCACCGAGACGGGAGCTGCCTCCGAAGAGGTGCTGAACTCGGCCCGCTCGCTGTCGGTCGAGAGCTCGCGGCTGCGCGAGGAGCTCGACCGCTTCATGGCGAACATCCGCGCAGCGTAAGGCGCGCGCGGGTCTATCCATCGTCGTCCTGGCGTAAGCAAGGACCCATAATCACCACTCACTATTGTTTTAAGTGCAACTCGCCGCGTGCCCTTTTGTTGGGCCGCGGCGTATGGGTCCTGGCTTTCGCCGGGACGACGCTCTTTGGTTGGCGAGATGATGCGATTAATCTCGTCCGAACTGGTGCTTCAACTCGACCTTGGCGCGCTCCAGCCGCGACCGCTCGGTCTTCGGCAGCGTCTTGCCGGCGCGGTTGATATAGAAGGTCAGCATCGAGAGCGCGGAACGATAGGCGCCGCTCTTGCGGCGCACGCTGTGCTCGGCGGACCGCTTCAGCGATGATGCGATCTTCTTCGCGCTGGTCTGCTTGAACACGCCGCGCTCGAGGTCGAGCGCATCGCTCTCCTTGGTCACCCGCTGCGACCAGCGCTTCGCCGTCCTCTTGCTTGCGCCACGCCTGCGACGCGTCGCGCTCGTGGACCGTGCCGGTGATGTCCTTGCCGTCTTGCGCGTTGCTTTCTTGTGTGCGGCCATCGATGCCTCCGTGTCTTTTGAGCCGAGAACAGATCGCCGCGACCGCGGTTCCTATGCCGCATTGCGGGAACCCTTGCCGGCCTGCCGCGTTGACACCGCGTGGCGGGCACTCCGTTTGCCGCAATTCCGGGTGAGTGAACCTTGGAGCAGATCGTTCCGGGGTTTTTCTCATTGGTCGATTCTGATGACAGTGCAGCCGACACAATTGAGTTCCGCGACGACGCAACAGGCCGTGGCTCCGGTCACGCCGGACGATGACCGCATCATCGAGACCTCGATTCCGGTCCGGCTCGACAATCTCAGCTGGAGCCGCTTTCACACCCGCGTCGTGCTGGCGCTCGGCATCACCTGGATCCTCGACGGGCTGGAAGTGACGCTCGCGGGTGCATTGTCGGGCGCGCTGAAGGACAGCCCGACGATGAGCTTCTCCAACGCCGATGTCGGTCTTGCCAGCAGCGCGTATCTCGCCGGCGCCGTGCTCGGTGCGCTGGGCTTCGGCTGGCTCACCGACCGGATCGGGCGCAAGAAGCTGTTCTTCATCACGCTCGCGCTTTATCTGTCGGCGACCGCCGCGACCGCGCTGTCGTGGAATGTCGCGAGCTACGCGCTGTTTCGCTTTCTCACCGGTGCCGGCATCGGCGGCGAATACACCGCGATCAACTCGACCATCCAGGAACTGGTGCCGGCGCGCTATCGCGGCTGGACCGATCTCGTCATCAACGGCAGCTTCTGGATCGGGGCGGCGATCGGTGCGCTGAGCGCCATCATCCTGCTCGACCCCGCGTTCCTTGCGCCGGACCACGGCTGGCGGATCGCCTATTTCACCGGCGCGGTGCTCGGCCTCGTCGTGCTGCTGATGCGGATGTGGATCCCGGAGAGCCCGCGCTGGCTGATGATTCACGGGCGTCCCGAGGAGGCCCACAAGATCGTGGCCGACATCGAGACCTCCGTGCTCGGCCACGAGCAGTCGAGCGCAGACTTCGAGAAGATCAGGCTGCGGATGCGCGATCACACGCCGCTCCGCGAGGTCGCGGTGACGCTGTTCTCCACCTACCGGCAGCGCTCGCTGGTCGGGCTCACGCTGATGGCCGCGCAGGCGTTCTTCTACAATGCGATCTTCTTCACCTTCGCATTGATCCTGACCGACTTCTTCGGTGTCGCCGCCAGCAATGTCGGCTGGTACATCCTCCCCTTCGCCGCCGGCAACTTCCTCGGGCCGCTGCTGCTCGGCCGCCTGTTCGATACGCTCGGCCGCCGCACCATGATCGCGCTGACCTATGGCATCTCGGGCGTGCTGCTGGCGCTGTCCGGCTATCTGTTCTCGATCGGCGTGCTCAGCGCGCAGACCCAGACCATCGCCTGGATGGTGATCTTCTTCTTTGCCTCGCCGGCCGCGAGCGCCGCCTATCTTACCGTCAGCGAGACGTTTCCGCTGGAGGTCCGCGCGCTCGCGATCGCCGCCTTCTATGCGATCGGCACCGGCATTGGCGGCGTGATTGGACCGGCGCTGTTCGGCGTGCTGATCGACACCGGATCGCGCAACAGCGTCTTCGCCGGCTACCTGCTGGGGTCGGCGCTCATGATGGTCGCCGCAGCGGTCGCATGGCGCTATGCCGTCGCGGCCGAGCGGAAATCGCTCGAATCTGTCGCGCGACCACTGGCATGTGTGGAGTAGACTATGACGAAACATGACGTGGCCGAGATGCCCATGGATGATGACATCGCCCCTGACGCCAAGACGGACAGCGTGCCGACGCAGGCGTCGCTGATCCCGCCACTCCGCCAGGTCGCGGTGCTGCTTGACATCGACGGCACCCTACTCGATTTCGCGCCGACGCCGCGCGAGGTCTGGGTGCCGCCGGAACTGTCGACCACGCTGAAGCAGCTGCATGAGCGCACCCACGGCGCGCTGGCGCTGGTCAGCGGCCGCTCCCTCAATGACATCGACCTGATCTTCGCGCCGGAAGTGTTTCCTGCGATCGGCGGCCACGGCGCCGAGATGCGGCTGCAGCCGGACAGCGAGGCGGTCGCCGCACACGCGCCGCCGCTCGACAAGGAGTTGAAGCGCCGTCTTGCCGCGATCGCAAAGCTCAGCCCCGGCATTCTGCTCGAGGACAAGGGCTATTCGCTGGCGCTGCACTACCGGCTGGCGCCGCAGGCGGAGAAGGCGATCTATGAAGCGGTGTCGCTGATCCGCGCCGAGTTGCCGAATGCGCCGATCGAGGTGCTGCCGGGCAAGAGCGTCTGCGAGATCAAGCATTCCGGCTTCACCAAGGCGACCGGCGTGCTCGAGCTGATGACGCATGAGCCGTTCAAGGGGCGGCGTCCGTTCTTCATCGGCGACGACGTCACCGACGAGACCGTGTTCGCGATCATGCCCGATTTCGACGGTCTAGCGTTCTCCGTCGGCCGTCGCGCAACCGGCGTCGCCGGACATTTCGACGGACCGAGCGATGTGCGCGAATTCCTCGCGCATCTGCTCGACGTTGATAGGGACGTCAGCCTGTCCTAACCGAAACGCATTCATCGCAGGCGAATCGAATACGGTGCTTTTGCGTCGTGGCGTCAACCTCGCGCGTAATTTTCTTTTCGCGAGTTCCCGCGAGTTCCGTGCGTGTTCGCCAGAATTTGGTTTCAATTGGGAGATTCCTTGATCAGGAACCATCTTGATGAATGGTTGTTAATACGCGAGTTGACCAACAGGAGGGGACCTGGTGAACCTCGTCGTCGTATCGAACCGCGTCTCGCGCGGAAAACCCAATGAACCCATGACGGGGGGGCTGGCTGCGGCATTGTTGCCGGTGGTGGAAAAGACAGGGGCAATATGGGTGGGTTCCAGCGGACGCGTCCGCGACGGGAACCTGAAGGAACCTTTCGCAGAGGTCGAAGCGCTCGGGGCGGGCGCGCTGGCGATGCTCGATCTGCCGGCCGCGCACTATGGCGGCTATTACGAAGGCTTTGCCAATTCGGCGCTGTGGCCCGCGATGCATTCGCGCGCCGATCTGATTCGTGCGTCTCGCGAGGACTACGCGAGCTATCGCGAAGTGAACGCGTTCATGGCGCGCGCGTTGCTGCGCTTCCGCAAGCCGGATTCCGTGTTCTGGGTCCAGGACTATCATTTCCTCGCGCTCGGCGCCGAGCTGCGCGATCTCGGCGTCACGCAGCCGATCGGCTTCTTCCTGCACACGCCATGGCCGGCGCGCGCGGTAATCGCGGGCGTGCCCAATCATCGCGAGCTGATCGAGGCGATGCTGTCCTATGACCTGATCGGCTTCCAGACCGATGAGGACTGCGAGAACTTCCTGAGCTATGTGCAGCACGATCTCGACTTCGAGGTGCGCGACGGCGTGATCAATTCGTCGTTCGGCCGCACCCGCGCCGCGGTGTTTCCGATCGGCATCGACCCCGGCAAGTTCGCGCAGCAGGCGACCAAGGCGATGACGCATCCCGACGTGACGCGGCTGCGGCGCAGTCTCAACGGCGAGAAGCTCGCGATCGGCGTCGACCGGCTCGACTACTCCAAGGGCCTCGTCAACCGCATCAAGGCGTTCGACAAGATGTGGACGCTGCATCCGAACCTGAAACGTTCGGTGTCGCTGCTGCAGATCGCAACGCCCTCGCGCGGCGCGATCGAAGCCTACGGCAATCTGCAGAGCGAGGTGGCGAAGCTCGTCACCGACGTCAACGGCGTGCATGGCGAGGTCGACTGGACGCCGATCCGCTACCTCAACAAGGGCTTTGGCCAGGGCGTGCTCGCAGGCCTTTACCGCACCGCGCAGGTCGGCGTCGTGACGCCGCTGCAGGACGGCATGAACCTCGTCGCCAAGGAATATGTCGCCGCGCAAAACCCGGCGGACCCCGGCGTGCTGGTGCTGTCGAAATTCGCCGGTGCGGCGAACGAGCTCGACGCGGCGCTGCTGGTCAATCCGCACGATATCGACGGCATGGCGCGCACCTTGGCGACGGCCCTCGCGATGCCGCTGACCGAGCGGCGGATGCGCTGGGAAGCCATGATGGAGAAGCTCAACAGCGGCACCATCCAGCAATGGTTCGCCGACTTCATCGAGGCGCTGCAGGATACGCACAATGCGGGAAACGCGGCGCTGCCGGAGCCACCAACCCTGTGGCCGCGCCGCACGGCGGATTTTGCCGCGCGCTATCACTGAGCGAGCATGACGATGCAGGGTGGGTGCGTTAGTTCGCCCATCCGCGGTTCTGTCGTCCCTGCTAATGCGTAATTGCGCACTAGGCAGGGAACGACACTGAATGTGTTGCGCGGCCAGTGGTCATAACTTCGCGTTCTCGCGACGGGGCTCGCGAAAGCGGGAATCCGGCATCCGTTCTTCCAGGAGCGATGCGGTCCAATAGATTCCCGGCTCTCGTCTGCGGCGAGCCTCCGGACGAAGAGGCGGGCTGATCGGATGCACTCATTGATTTGCGCCGGTCCCTGACCGACCGCCGGCCAAAATCGCGCGCGTCCACGCGCAAGGCCGCAGCGCGCGGCTGCCGTCGCTATCAATTTACCCAATGTTTTCAATCTGTTGTGGAAATTTCGCGCTCCCGGCCTGCGCTCCCTTGCAAAATCCGCCTCAGCCCTTCAAGAGAGGGCCTCCCGGAGAGATGGCCGAGTGGCTTAAGGCGCACGCTTGGAAAGCGTGTGTGCGGGAAACCGTACCGTGGGTTCGAATCCCACTCTCTCCGCCACTTTGCCTCGAAATTTAGTACCTCGAAACGGAGAGGGGCCGAAAACTCGGCCGTTTTCGTGAATCTTTTTGCCCTGGAGAATGTTGGCCGTACTAAAAACGAGCCGCAAATGGGGCTGGAGAACGCATTTTTCTCCGAATCCTAGAACGTTGGGAATTGGTACAGTACGGTATTTCGGCGAAAAGCTAGGCCCTCATACGGGCCAGTTTTGAATCTCTCTCGCTCAACCAAATAGCGATTTGGTATTTCGATTTCTATCGCCTGGGCCAGCAAATCCTGCGTCCGTCCTTGCTCGACAAACCGCTTCTCTTGGACTGAAAATCCAGGCCGCTTTCGACCTAATCTCCGGACTTACGGCAACCCCTCTCGAGCGAGATCGCATAAGCTTCCGAAGGTCGGCCTTCAGCTCAGGACCGGGCCCAAGCGCGAATTGCTCTTCACGTCCTCCGCTGAACAACGGCCGCATCAAGATTTACCGTCATCCGGCGCCGTATCGGTCCCGTTCGAGGAACGTCGTGGAAATGAAGGCGCACCCTAGCTGCCGCTCAATTGCGCCCTCGGCCAATCACATCGACCCTAAGACGATCGCGCCGGTCCAACTCCATCAAGTATCGTCCTTACTGGCTGCTCTTTCAAAACGGTAAGCCGAGAGTCGGAATTGACGTGCAAGCATCTTGGCGAAAGGAGAATGGCGTTTGACCTACAATTCACAGTAGAACAGAAAACAATGGATCGGGAGCTTACCTGGTGTCGAATTCGGATGACTGGTTTTGGCGTTTGCGCATGGGCCTTCCTCCTCGGCCTGAGGATCGAGAAGCCATCCGACGTATCGCACCAGAACTGTTCAACGGCGAGCATTGGTTTAGGGAACCTCCTCAGCAAGAGTTTTGGCACGCCGAGGATTTTCGAAGCGATATTAGGAGCTGGCTTGCGACGGATGATCCGCGCCCCCTCGTAACAGTGCGTGCTGGGACCTGCGCACAGCCGGACTGCCCGCTTCAACTCGGCCGTCCTCATCCCGGCTCTGCTGGTTCGTCCAGCAGCGAGGCCGCCGCAATGAGCGGAGAAATCGTCCTTGAGTTAATGACAGTCGCGGGCGGCTGGAGCGCCAAATCGAATGCGTTTCTGGATGCCGCCCGCAAGGTACATAGCGGCAAAGGACCGGCCAAAGACTTGCTAATTACGGACCCGTTCATTTATGCCGACAAGGGCGAAGAGGGCACGGTCGGAGGAATCAACAACTTTCTAACCTATCTGGACCTGCTTGAGATTCCGACATCAGGCACGCTGACGATCTTCCAGCCGCCCTTTGCGAAGGGCAAGAAGGCAGAATCCGGTTGGATTTGGCGCCGGAGTGTGAAGCAACACGGCGAAAATCGAGGTTACAAGATCAAATTCACATATTTCAGAACGAAGACCGGCACGCGCTTTCATGACAGATTCTACTTGGTGCGGCACCGCAGTGGTGAGATCTCTGGGTTGTTCGGCCCCTCGATGAACGGCCTGAATGACAGGAGCTTCGTTTTGATCGGAGAGCTTGAAGCCGCAACCGTACAACGAGTTTGTAGCTTCATTGACGAGTGGGCCTAGTATCGCGTGCTGCGTCGGGGTTTCAAACTACAACAATGCAGAGCTTGTGGCCGGACGTTTTGGTGTAGATCGGTAGGACTGTTGCTATGGGTAGATAGCACCTCATGCCAACTCCAGGGTTTGCAGAAGCCCTAGAGAGCGCCGCACGGTCCGACGCGCGGCCTCGAAAATGGATTTTTTCGCGATGAGTGCCTGGGGGAAATCGCCGACGACATCTAGTGCCCAGACCAGGGGCCGCATGAGTGCGGGGCGCGAGCCGCAGCCTTTTGTTCGACTTGGATTTCCCGATTTTTCCCGTATTCTCTCATTTCGGGCTGGATACTCCGGTAGGGAGCCGTGGTGGAAACCGACATCATGACGATTCGGGAGGTGGCTGAGTATCTCAAGCTCACCGAGAAGACGGCTTACCGCCTCGCAGCGGACCGCAAGATTCCGGGCTTCAAGGTCGGTGGAGCTTGGCGTTTCCGGCGCGGTGAGATCGACAGATGGATCGAACGACAGTCGGCCGCAGTGAATGAAGGAGAAAGAGAATAGTGTCGGGGGCAAATGCCAAGGTTCAGAGCCTTGAAAGCTTCGTCTGGTCGATCGCGGAAATCCTGCGCGGTGATTTCAAGCAGTCCGAGTATGGCAAGGTCATCCTGCCGTTCGTCGTGCTCCGGCGCCTCGATTGCATCTTAGAGGTGTCGAAGACGGGCGTGCTCAACGCGGCCAAGGCGCTGCCGGACGGCGTGGACGATGAAACTCGCGACATGATCCTGTTCGGCGCAGCCGGCGGCAACATCCGAGTGTACAACCTCAGCGCCTTCACCTTCAAAAGCCTTAAGGCCCAGGATCCCGGCCAGCTTCATGCCAACCTGATTGACTACATCACAAAATTCTCGGGCAACGTCCGCGACATCTTCCTCGACAAGTTCCTGTTCACCGACCAGCTCAAGCGCCTTAACGAAGGCGGCATCCTCTGGCAGGTGTTCGATCGCTTCACGCAGATCGACCTGCACCCCGATCGCGTGAGCAACATCGAGATGGGGTATCTGTTCGAGGATCTGATCCGGCGGTTCTCGGAAATCTCGAACGAAACGGCCGGTGAGCACTTCACGCCGCGCGAGGTCATCCGCCTCATCGTTGATCTTTTGATTGCCAACGACGACACCAAGCTGACTGGCAAGGGCATTATCCGCCAAGTGTACGACCCGGCCTGCGGAACCGGCGGCATGCTGGCGTTGACCGAGGAAGCGCTGAAGGATTTCAATCCCTCGATCCGAGTCGAACTATTCGGGCAGGAGCTGAACGGCGAGTCCTTCGGCATCTGCAAGTCCGACATGCTGGTAACGGGCCACGATCCCGAACAGATCGCGTTCGGCAACACACTGACGAACGATGCGCACAAGGGCAAATCGTTTCACTACATGCTCTCCAATCCGCCCTATGGCGTCGACTGGAAGAAGTATCAGGACCCTATCCGGGAAGAGGCCGAGACGCTGGGCTTCGACGGCCGGTTCGGTGCCGGCCTGCCGCGCATCTCCGACGGGCAGCTATTGTTCCTCCAGCACATGGTCGCCAAGATGCGCGACGATGAGACTGGCTCACGCATCGGCATTGTCATGAACGGCTCCCCGCTCTTCACAGGCGGCGCAGGTTCTGGCGAGAGTGAAATCCGCCGCTGGATGCTGGAGAAGGATCTAGTCGAAGCCATCGTGGCCCTACCAACCGACTTGTTCTACAATACGGGTATCCATACCTACGTTTGGCTATTGACCAATCGCAAGCCAAAAGCGCGGCGCGGCAAGGTGCAGCTGATCGATGCCAGCGGAGAGCGCTTCTGGAAATCGATGCGCAAGTCGCTCGGCTCCAAGCGACGGGAAATTCCCGAGGAGGCGCGCAAGGAAATCGTCCGTATCTATGCAGGGATGCTCAGTGGCAACGGCGAGTATGGCGAGTTCTCCAAGATATTTGACACGGCTGACCTCGGCTATCGCGAAATTCGCGTCGAACGCCCGCTGCGTCTAAACTTCCAGGCCAGCCACGATCGAATCGTCCTGCTTCGGGAAGAGAAGGCGTTCCAGAGGCTTTTGGAGAACGAGCAGAAGGAGATCGAGGTTGCTCTTCTTAGCATCGGTGAGGCGCTCTTCACGAACCGCGATGCTTTCGAGAAGGTACTGAGCAAGGCGCTGAAGGCCGAGGGGGTAAAGGTCGGCGCGCCGATCCGCAAGGCCATCCTGGCAGCTTTGTCGGAGCGGGACGAGGAGGCCGACATCTGCATCGACAAGGACGGCAACCCCGAGCCCGATGCTGAGCTGCGTGAGCACGAACTTGTGCCGCTGAAAGAGGAATGGCGTGACTATATGGCGCGTGAGGTCAAGCCCTTCGTGCCGGATGCCTGGGTGGACGAGAGCCACCGCGACGCCCGCGACGGCGATGTTGGCCGTCTTGGCTTTGAGATCAATTTCAACCGCTATTTTTACCGCTACGTCCCGCCACGCCCGCTTGATGAGATTGACTCCGAGCTGAAGGCGCTCGAGGCCGAGATCGCCAAGTTACTAAGGGAGGTCGTGGCGTGAAAACTCTTCAAGAGCGCGTGCACTCCGCCGCCCCGCCTGTTCATTGGAGCTTGAACAAGCTCCATCACGTTTTTCAT
Organism: Bradyrhizobium sp. USDA 4503; assembly: GCF_054055815.1. Lineage (NCBI taxonomy): Bacteria > Pseudomonadati > Pseudomonadota > Alphaproteobacteria > Hyphomicrobiales > Nitrobacteraceae > Bradyrhizobium > Bradyrhizobium sp. USDA 4503. The sequence continues at coordinate 5,398,965 of NZ_JBSRXS010000001.1, read as the reverse complement.
GTACGTAAGGGTCTAAAGAACACCGGAATGCAGGAAGAGAACCTGCTTTCGTTGAGCTACGGACGCATCATCCAAAAAGACATCGATGCAGCTGAAGGCTTGTTACCGGAGAGCTTCGAGACCTATCAGCTCGTTGAGCCCGGCAACATCGTAATGAGGTTGACCGATCTGCAGAACGACAAGCGCAGCCTGCGGCAGGGTTTGGTCAAAGAACGCGGAATCATCACATCCGCTTATGATGCGCTTGAGCTGGGCAAGGATCACGACCCCCGCTTTTGGGCATTTGCGTTGCTCGCACTTGACCTCGCAAAATACTACTATTCCCTCGGCGGGGGCGTGCGGCAGTCGATCAAGTTTGCAGATTTTCCCAATGACTGGATTGCAACCCCTGACCTACCTACCCAAAATGCCATCGCGAATTTCCTCGACCGCGAAACTGCTCGCATCGATCAGCTGATTGAGAAGAAACAGCGATTAGCGGAGCTTCTTATTGGGAAACAGGAAGCGCTGCGGGACACACTGGTTTGCAAAGGCCTCAACCGTGAAGCGCGCTATAAAGAAAGCGGCGTCGATTGGCTTGGACAAGTCCCAGAACATTGGACGGTATGTCGCTTCAATCGTCTGATTTCATCGAAAGTCGATTATCGCGGTCGCACTCCCGAGAAGGTTAACGACGGCATCTTCCTGGTAACCGCACGAAACATTCGCACGGGCAAAATTGACTATGAACGCTCTCAAGAGTTCACAACTGAGGAAGATTGGCAAAAGCTGAGCGCTCGTGGGAAGCCAAAGATCGGAGACGTGCTTTTTACGACTGAAGCTCCCTTGGGCAATATTGCGCAAGTTGATCGACTTGATGTTGCGTTTGCACAGAGAATTATGAAGTTCAGAGCCAACGAGGCCTTGGTCTCCAACAACTTTCTGGCCGAGTTCATGATGTCAGCTTCATTTCAACGTTCACTAAACCTCTACGCCTCTGGATCCACCGCTTCGGGAATCAAGAGCGAGCGCATGGCACATCTTTTCGGCCTTGTGCCACCACCCGAAGAACAGGACGAAATCGTCCGTCTGGTTAGGGCTAAGAGTGCGCAGGCCGAGGCCACAATCGAACCTCTACAACGCTCCATAGATCGTTCAAGAGAGTTTCGCGCCGCGCTCATTACTGCCGCCGTCGTTGGTGCGATCGATGTAACCGCTTGGGGTATGCATGGCACGGCGAAGCAGCGGCTTGAAAAAATCCAGGAGGCGGTGCAGGCATGACGAAGTTTCACGGAACGCTTGATGAGCTGAAGGCAGCTGTCGATGTCTGCGGGCTCGTCGGTGAGTGGCGGAACAACGACAAAGGCGGCAATCATTCCTTCCGGGGTCGGACAGGAGAAATTTTGAACTGGTGGCCGGCAAAGGGGACGATCCAATTTCAAGGCCATAACCAGGACGGCTTCCGCGCGGCCTTTTCCGGCGTCGTCGCTGGGGCGACGACGACAACGCCAGTCTCGGCTGCCGCGAACGCAAAGATCTTGTGGTCCATGGCCACGACCGCGACGCCCGTGACCAGCTTGAACTCGTTCTGATGCGTTTGGGGCTTCAGCCGTTCATACTTCAGAACGCCGACGGCGAGAGTAAGACTATCATCGAGGCACTTGAGCAGAACATTTACCGCGAGGCCGCATTCGGCATCGTCCTCTTAACACCTGATGACTTCGGTTACTCGAAATCCGCCGGTGACACCGAGAAGCAACCGCGCGCACGTCAGAATGTGATCCTTGAGATGGGCATGGTCATGGCGGCGCTTGGTCGTCAGAAGATGGTTATCCTGAAGAAGGGGGCACTGGAGATGCCGTCGGATGCGGGGGGGATTCTTTATATTGAGTTCAATGACCACGTTCGAGAGATCGTGCCCAAGCTCGCGCAGCGCTTGCAGGGAGCGGGCTTCCAGATCGACCCGCGCAAGATTGCGGAGGCATCCGCATGAACAGGACCGCGCCACCGTTCAGCACTTATCCGCGTCTCGTGAAAGCGGGCTTGGGGAAGCCGGGCGGCCAGCTCGCTCACCACAGTTTCGAACGTGCCTGGACTCTGGATAACCTATTGCGTGAGGCGTTAGCATGACTGCCCACGCCGCTCAGAATGTTCATCGCGAGCTTGTGCTTGAAGAGCACTTGGTTGATCACCTAGTCGCCAAACAGGGCTATATCGGCCGCCTTCCGCAGGACTATGACCGCGGCCTAGCGATGGACCGAGAGCTTGTCCTTCGATTCGTCAAAGAAACACAGCGGGATGAGTGGCAGAAGCTGGAGGCGCAATATGCCGCTGCCGCGGAGACCGAGTTTTTCAAACAGCTGGACAAGGCACTGAAAACTCGCGGCGCGCTTGATGTACTGCGACACGGATTAAAGCTAATCCCCAACATCCGATTGGCGCTCTGCTTCCTCAAGCCCGCGTCCGGGTTGAACGTCGGCCTGATGCGCCTCTACGAGGCGAATATCCTCTCCGTAATCCGACAGCTCCGCTATAGCCATCGTTCGGAGAATGCCATCGATTTGGCTCTGTTCGTCAACGGTCTCCCAGTGGCGACGGCGGAGTTGAAGAATCTGCTGACTGGCTCCACCTTTCGCCATGCGGAAAAGCAGTATCGCTACGACCGCTCTCCTGCCGGCGAGCCGCTCCTGACCTTTAAGCGCGGTGCGCTCGTCCATTTTGCGATGGACGAAGACAATATCTCGATGACAACGCGCCTCCAAAACGGCAAGACCCGGTTCTTGCCGTTCAACCGTGGCCGAAACGGCGGGGCTGGAAACCCGGACGTGTCAGGCGAGTTTCGCGTGGCTTACTTTTATGCCGACCTTCCAGAGGGCAAGGCGGTGCTGTCTCGCGACGTGCTTCTCGACATTATCGGGCGCTTCCTCCATCTGGAACGGCAAGAAACGCTGACTTCGAGCGGTTCAATGGAAGTGCGGGAGACACTAATCTTCCCACGCTTCCAACAGCTCGACGCGGTACGTAAGCTGATGATGCATGCGCGCGCTTTCGGCTCAGGCCACAATTATCTGATCCAACACTCAGCCGGCTCCGGCAAATCGAACACCATCGGCTGGACAGCGCACCAGGTCACGAACCTGCATGACGATGCGGACAAGCCGATCTTCAATTCGGCCATTATCGTCACTGACCGCGTCGTGCTCGACCGGCAGCTTCAGAGCACCGTGGCGCAGTTCGAGCAGACAAAAGGCGTCGTGAAGAAAATAGACGGCACGTCCCGACAACTGAAGGCCGCCCTGGAGAGTGGCGCGCGGATTGTTATCACGACCATTCAGAAATTCTCGACTGACCACTTGAAGGAGATTTCCGGTCAGGGCGCCCGGACTTTTGCGGTTATCATCGATGAGGCACATGGCAGCCAATCTGGCAAAAGCGCGCAGGCGATGAGCGACGCTCTAACTCGAGACGAGGCCGACGGAGATCGCGACATCGAGGATCTGATCGCGGACTATCAGAAAGCGCGCGGGCCCCAGCCGAACATCAGCTATTTCGCTTTCACAGCCACGCCACGCAACGTGACGCTGGAGCGGTTTGGTACAAAGGGCGCTGACGGGTTACCACACCCATTCCACCTGTATTCCATGCGTCAAGCCATCGAGGAGGGGTTCATTCTGGATGTACTCCAGAACTACATGACCTACAAAGCATACTATCAACTCGAAAAGACAATTGAGGATGATCCCGAGCTGAACACTCGCAGGGCTCAGCGTCGCGTGGCACGCTTCGCCTCGCTCCATCCGACCGCGATCGGCCAGAAGGTTGAGGTCATTGTCGAGCACTTCAGGCGCCATGTACTGGACGAGCTCGAAGGCCGCGCCAAGGCAATGGTCGTCACCGGAAGCCGCGAGCACGCACTTCGCTATTATTTTGGCGTCCGAGACTACCTCAAAACCAATGGGTACAACGACGTGAAACCTCTGGTCGCTTTTTCAGGCGACTTGGAAGTCGACGGCCAGACGTACACCGAGGCGGAGCTGAACGGCTTCTCCGAAAGCGAGCTGCCACGTCGCTTCGACACGGATGCTTATCAGGTACTGATCGTCGCGGAGAAGTACCAAACTGGATTCGACCAGCCGAAACTCTGCGCAATGTATGTGGATCGGAAACTCGCCGGCCTTCAGGCCGTTCAGACTCTCTCACGCCTTAACCGAACCTTTCCGGCGAAGGACCGGACGTATGTCCTCGACTTTCAGAACACCACCGAGGATATGCAGCGCGCCTTCAAGCCCTTCTTCGAGGTGACAGCACTGGAAGCTACTTCCGACCCCAATCAGATTTACGAACTGGAAGCACGACTAAGAACGTTCGGCGTCCTAGACCAGGGCGAGATCGAGCGCTTCGCCGAGACCTTCTATAAGGGCGCACTCGATACTCACGATCGGGCGCGATTGGAAGGGCTGGTGCGGCAGGCGGTGCTCCGCTTTGAGGCAGAGGACGATGAGGGACGACAGGAAGAGTTTCGCCAGCTTCTGAAAAGCTATATGCGCTTCTACAGCTTCGTCGCGCAGGTGATCCGGCTCGGCGACACCGGCCTTGAGACGCTGTATTCTTATTCCGCCTGGCTGTCGCGATTGTTGCCGAACCGGGAGGTGCCGCCCGATATCGAGATCACTGAGGACATGCTTCGGCTTCAGGCGTTTCGCGTCGAACAGAAAGAGCAAGGCTCGGCATCACTTACAGCCGGCGACGGAGAAACGCTCAAGCCCATCAGCGAATTTGCTGCCAAGCCGTATACGGAAGAAGAAGAGCGTTCGCTCTCCGAGATCATCAAGGCATTTAATGACCGCCATGGAACGGCGTTTTCGCGTGAAGACTTCCTCCGCTTCGAGCAGGTCAACCGCGAGATCATGGACGAGGGCCTCGCCGATATGCTGCGCAACAACCCAGCCGACGTGGTGTTCTCAGCTTTCAGTCAAGCGTTCTTCAAAGGAGCCATCAAGATGTTCCAGCGCGACAATGAGATGAAGAACATCGTGTTGAGTGATCCTCAAGCCCGCGAGCAGGCAATCCGCCATTTCTTCAACCGAGCGATTCGAGAGGTCCGGGAGGGTCCACAAGGCCTGATCTAAAGAGGGATTGTTGAGCCGGGCCGGATCCAAAAATGGCCTTTTAGGCGTTCGCGGTCAAAACCACCCGGCCGAGGGCGCAGATATTGCAATTAAGGAAAATTTCTTGCTTTTCCGATCACGCCTCAGATTACGTCTAGAGGATTGAACTTGAGTTAGGGTCGATTCTATTTGGGCGAGGTACCGGGTGGGGAAGCGCCATTCGAACTCTCTCGCTCTCTCTAAAGACAAGGTGAAGTTCCATAACATTCGATGGGCGAATCCGGGCCGATGCAGCCCTGCGACACCATGCAACCAATTTGCATACGGCATCGGTGGCCGGCGGTCCTAACGAAGTCGTAGAAATGAAAGAGAGGCCGCAGATTGCTGCGGCCTCTCTTTTTTCGATCAGGACGTCACCACCAATGGCGGTGATGATGGCGCCAACCGTAGTGGTGGCCTCGGTGCCAGCCATAGTGGTGGCCGCGGCCCCAACCGTAGTGATGACCGCGACCGCCGTGATGGCCCCACCCGTGTCCATGTCCATGTCCGTGGCCGCCTCTGACCTGGATGACTCCATCGTCCGTGTTTGCCAGGGTCTGTGGCGGTGCCATCGGCATGGCAGATGCCGACAGCATTGGCATAAGCAAAAAAGCACAACCGATAACTGCGGATGCCAATAGCTTTTTCATCTTGAGATCGTCCTCCCTTGTTGCGCGATAACCCAGCAGACTATCAGTCGCGCATTCCAATACTCGCTGAACGGTGCATTCACCTGCGGTTCATCGATGCCGCGCTTCAGCGCTTGCCAGAATTCTCCAGGGCCCATCGGAATCCGATCCAAGTAGCCGGCGTACGGGTCGTCCCATCGTTCGGCTGCCCCCGCTATCGAACCCTGCGTTATCTTGGCCTCGGCCCTCGCGGCGCGGCGGCGAAGGTTAGGCCCAGAACCTTGGCCCTGAGCCGTACCGCGGCTTCGCTTCGGTTCATCTCAACGGCAATGTCGACGGCATAACGGCCTTCAGCGATTAGCTTTTGCAGAGTGCCGTCTTCAGCGGGATCCCAGGGGCGGTTCTTCGGCATTGTGATGCAAATCAGTCTTAGAGGCCAATTCGTACTGGTGAGCCTTCTCCAGCAGCGCATCTCTGATCGGGCCGGGCGGAAGGAGAGCGGCCTGTCTTCGCGCTTCGCGTGCACACTCAGAGCTGACTTCCTGCTCTCTCGTCATGGCTCGCCTCCAGCTCCTTGCGGACGGCCGCAGCAGAATTCCCGACTTTATCGATCGCCTTACGAAGCTCTGCCTTTGAGACACCGAGCGCATGAGCCCAGCATCTCATTTGATCAGGCGCATGCACATTGATCTTTGAACGCTCGAACTGATCTTTCTTGGTAAGGCTGTCCATTCCCAATAACTCGAGCTCGGGCGCAGCGTTCCTAAGTAGGAACTGGCGGGCCGACTCATGTGTTGATCCGAGCAGGAGGTGCCGACATGGCAAAGGCAAAGGCAGCATGGAAACGACCGGGTTCACCCATCGGCAAAAAGGGCGCGCGAAAGGCCAACCCTAAGTACAAGCGCCGTTCGCGCCAGCCTTGGACTGATAAGGAAGTCAGCCAGCTTCGATCGCTCGCAAAGGCGAACACGCCTACGGGTGTGATTAGCCTCAAGATGGAGAGACCGAAGGGTTCGATCGCAAGCAAAGCGCAGCGCGAGGGCATCTCGCTTCGGCCGATCAACCGCTCCCCCTACAATCGTCGCAAGAAGGCCGCGCGGCACTAGTTCTCGGTGGGCAGGGTCTCCGAGAGAACCCCGCTCACATCTGGCTCCTCCACGCCTTGATCAATGTCGTCGGAGCTGTTGCACGCGCATCTCATGCCTGCGCCACACTGGCAACCACGCGGGTCTTTCGTCCAGGCCAGGTGAGGGTGGTTTTCGCAAACCCAGCCCAGACCGCCGCAGATCGGACAATGTGGGTTGATCATGCCGCGAGCAGACGCTTGTAGCGCCGGTAAGCGTCAATGGCATTGTTCGCGAGCATCAGCGGCCGATGCTCACCAGTCCGCGCCATGTCGTCAATACTTCTGAGAAGGAAGCGGCTCGCATCGGCGGCATTTGTGATTTCGCCGGAGCGCTCGAGGAAGTCCCAGGCGATCTGAATCGACTTCTCCACGAGGACTGGCAGCGGCTCGCTCATAAAAGCAAAACAGGTCTTGAGCTGGATGGTTCCTTTTCAACATACACCCGGCCGGCGGCAGTCTATCCGCACCTACCGTTATAGCTTACTTTGCAGCCGGGCCGCAGGCGAGGCGTGCGGCTCGCGAAGTCCAGCCTCGCCACCTAAGCTTGTTTGGTCCCAACGTGCCATACCGGCCATGAAAACACGAAATCGCAGCCTGCTCGTCTTTCTTGTTGCCGTTGTAGGCATCGGCTGGCTGATCGGTGCAACCAACTTGCCTGGCGCATGGTACGCTGCGCTGCAGAAACCGCCATTCAATCCGCCGAACTGGGTGTTCGCGCCAACCTGGACCGTTCTGTACGTGATGATCGCCATCGCTGGATGGCGGACCTACCTACAGGAGGTCAATGGCCTGGCCTTGCAGGTCTGGCTCGGACAGATGGCACTTAATTTTCTCTGGTCTCCCGTTGTCTTCCGATTGCATAACTTGGCTATGGGCCTTTCGGTCATCGTTCTGCTGCTGGGTTTGATACTATTTTTTATAGGTCTGCAATGGCGGACCAATCGGCTGGCGGCGCTCTTATTTATCCCGTACGCGGCCTGGGTGGCGTTTGCGTCGCTCTTAAACTTTTCGCTCTACCGCCTAAACTGATCAGCCGAAAAGATCGCGATCATCCAGAGCGATCGTCGTGGCGCACGATTGCGTCGCACAACGCGGTTCGGGCTTTCGAAGGAAGCCGATAGATGTAAAATTAGCTTCAGACTCACAGGGACCGACGACTTGCGGCGGACACTGCTGATCAATCCTTTTAATCTACTCGCCGAAACGCCCGGCCAGCGCGCGGATCCGCGCCAAAGATACACGCCGGTGTGCGATCGTTGCGGCTCAGATGACATTGTTTGTCACGCAACGATCCAGTGGAGCAATGAGGCCCAAGACTGGCAATTGACGAGTAGTTCGGGCAGCCGGCGCACTGCAATCGCTGTAAATCTCCGTGCGGCTTGGAATGGCTTGCCTTCAGCTAGTCACGTGCTGCCATCTGCTGCAAGAGAGCTTCTTGCCGGTCCCACTCGATTGGGAGCGACTTGAGCAAAGTTGCCAGATCAAGCCCGATGGGTTGTTGGCCGTTGAGAATCGCTTCCGTGAGCGTTGGCGAGAGCAGCGTCAGCCGGAGCACCCGGCAGAGATAGGATTCGTTGATCTTCTCGGCCTTTGCCAATTCTCGGACTGAAGTAAATAGGTTCGATTCGAGCATGCCCCGCCATCGATGGGCGCGAACGAGCGCCTTGATCATGGTGTTGTCGATGCGCGTGGGAGCCGGGGACCAGGGCGATGAGTCAGCCGGGGTGACCACGCGCTTCCGACCTCCCTGTCGGCGTGACGCAATTGGGATACTCACTACAATCGAGCGTCCATCACGGCTCAATTTGGGGCGGCCAGGTGGGCCGATGGTAATGGGAGCTGGGCGGGTCATTCGGCGGCCTCTAGGAGGTTTGGCTTGGTAGTGAGTTGGGCCGTTAATGAAGTGAGGCCATCAACCCTAAGCGTGATGTCCAGCCTGTCCGACCCGAGGTCGGCGCGCTCAACCAGCAGCTCAACGATGCGAGCTTGTTCTGCTGGGAACAGCTCATTCCATAGCTCGTCAAATCCGACTAGAGCGTCGCGGACTTCGTTCTCAGTGACGTCCTTGCGCTGCTTGCGGGCTGCACGCCAAGTCTGCACGATGACTTCAGGGGTTTGGAGTAGAAGGCGAACTTGATCGACGACGATCCGTTCGATCTCGGCAGCCGGCACCATTCTGACCGGACAGTCGGATCCGCCCTGCTTCAGGGCTGTCTGGCTGATGTAGTAGCGGTAGAGTCGACCGGATTTCCGTGTGTTGGTTGGCGTCATTGCTGCCCCATCAGGAGCGAAGAGGAGGCCTCTCAGCAGTGCTGGCGATCGCGCACGGGCATTGTTCGCTCGCTTGCGGGGGCTCTCCTTCAAGATGCCGTGCACCTGGTCCCAGAGCTTGCGATCGATAATCGCTTCGTGCTCGCCGGGATACGATGTGCCTTTATGTACGGCTTCGCCGATATAGACCCGGTTGTGGAGGATCTTGTACAGCACCCCCTTGTCGAGCACGTGGCCATATCGGTTTCTCGCGCCGGCGGCGACGAGCTCGCGAGCCAGCAGCGTTGCCGACTTAAGTTGGACGAATCGTTGAAAAATCGACCGCACCCGTTCAGCATCTTGCTCATGAACGAATAGCTTGCGGTCGCGGACCTCATAGCCGAGGGGTGTCCAGCCTCCCATCCATTTGCCACGCTTACGGGACGCGGCAACCTTGTCGCGGATACGCTCGCCGATCACTTCCCGTTCGAACTGCGCAAACGTGATCAGGATGTTCAAGGCCATGCGGCCCATGGCGTCCTTGGTGTTGAAGGACTGAGTCACTGAGACGAATGTGGCTCCGTGCTGCTCGAAGAGCTCAACCAGCTGAAGGAAATCGAGCATCGAGCGAGAGAGGCGGTCGATCTTATAGACGACGATGACATCGATCTTCCCGGCTTTGACGTCCTCCAGGAGGCGCTTGAGGGCGGGGCGCTCCAACGTGCCGCCCGAGAAGCCGCCATCATCGTAGCGGTCTGAAACTGGAGCCCAGCCCTCGGCTCTTTGGCTTGTGATGTAGGCCTCACAGGATTCCCGCTGCGCGTCGAGTGAGTTGAAATCCATGTCGAGCCCTTCTTCGCTCGACTTGCGGGTGTAGACGGCGCAACGCGTTTTACGAACAGCGCCCGGCCGTGAGCTCGTATCAAATGGGCTTGAACGCTTTGCGCCGCTTTGCGGGCGATGGCGAAGGCTCATCTGCGATCCAGTGTGTTCTTAAGGCCGAAAAAGACCCAGCCATTCCATTTCGTGCCTGTGATGTCGCGGGCAATCGAGGAGAGGGACTTGTAGGGCCGGCCAAGATATTCGAAGTCGTTCAAACGGACGGTCACCGAATATTCCACGCCTTGCCATTCTCGGATCAGCTTGGTTCCGGCGATTGGCCGAAGTGCGGGCCGGGCTTTGCGCTCAGTCGGTTCCTGATTGGCGTATTGCGCGGCCATGGCCTTCAGGCGGTCGTGAGTCTCGCGGCTGAGCCCACCGTAAGCCAGTTCCTGGATCCGGTAGGCCAAGCGATTCTCCAGGAAGCGCCGGTTGTAGGCTGGAGGCTCGGTATCAAAGAGCTCGCGCCAGCGGGCTTTAAGGACGTCCACAGGGGCGCTCTTCAGGGCCGCCAGCTGCGACAGAACGTGGGTCTTCACAGAGCTAATTCCTTGTTATTTTGCCGGACATGACCCTCAACCAGCTCGTCACAGTCGAGCGGATTTTCTTCGTTGCGGTGAGATAAAGGACTGGACTTTCGCTCCAGAAGACGCTGGAGGCCGGCGGCTAGAAGGGCCCCCAGTTCGTTTAGTGAGTTATCGTGATGTGCAGTCATACGCCGTCATTCGGCGTAGTCGGTCTGCCTGGTCCAACGGTTTCATATGAAACGGTAGAGGCCGGCATTTGATCGCATTTGATCGTACTGGCTGCGTCGGTGTTTCTGTGGAATGAACTCGACTAAAAGCTTCCACTCGGTCCCGCCGTTCGAAAAACTAGCCACCTGATTCGGGTGGGGAATGAAAGACGGCTCAAATTTCCAGGCATGGACCTTGGACGAGGCTCTCGAGCGTGTGCCGAATTCCAAAATCCATTTGCGTAGTGGCGAGTTGCTGGCTTGGGGTCGATTGAGCGATCCTGGAGCTGAATTGTCCTACGTCCCTCCCTCGCTTTGGCGTGACAGCATTTTCTCCGGGAGAAGCAAGGCCTCGAAAAGAGAGGCTATCTGCGGAGGCATGCCTGTTTTCGATCTGCGCATTTTCCCGGTAATGGAGGCGCCGAACGCAGTTGAGCACTTGGGCCATATTCCCCTGAAGGATTTGTTCAATCGTTTTGTCGTTGGGGATCCAGAGGTGCAACACCTTGCCCAGTTTGCGATCGTGCGTTCACCGGATCTGCGGCGGGTCTATCGACCGTCGGAAAGGAGCGATTTTTGCTTCTGGCCGCTGGATCCGGATGGTCTCATTGATATCGGCGAATTCACGGATCCAATCCAGAACTACCTTCCAGGCTATATCCACACTCCCGAGACAGCCGAAGTCGAGAAGGTGCTCAGGGGACGCTATCGAGCCATGGTTAGAGCGCTGCAATCCGGTCTGTTTGTCGCTGTCGGAGATCCTGTCTGGGAAAGGGACTCGAGAGAGATTCTCCCCACGATTTGGGGAGCGCCCGGCTACTACTTGGATCGGAGAACCGGAGACTTGCTGCAGGACAGGGATTGGGGGGACGAAGAAACCGAGGTTACCCCAATGCTCGACAACAGCGAATGGTACGAATTGCGTTGGCGGGCTGTTCTGCTGAGGCCTGCTAGCCCTGCTTCTTCTGTCGATAAGAGCAACGAAACCAAAGCGGGTAATCACAAAAATAAGTTTCAGGAGCGATCCGACCGGTGTTTAGATTACCTTTGCAAGCTAATGAAGGATAGCCCGCACCACAGGCCCAAAACTAAGCGCATGATTTTTCGCGACGCAAAGATTGTCTGTGGTGGTAATCTGGGTTGGGGAATTTTTTGCTTGGCCTGGGACGCGGCAAAAGAGGCCGTCCCTGATGCGGTCGAGGCGTGGAGCCGCGCGGGCGCGCCGAAGAAATCGTACCGAAAATAATCGTATGAGATCTTCTCTAATTCACTAGGTATTCGCTCGTTTGAAATTCAACCACGTTCGTCTCCATCGAAATTGATGTGGGACTAACGTAGATGAATTCGATTTCAGTACAGCACGACCCCGATGCGCTGCTGACCGAGCTTGCGGTAGCCGAAATTCTGAATCTCTCCATTCGTACGCTGCAGTCGTGGCGTCTGCGAAGCGCCGGTCCGCCGTTCGTGCAGGTTGGCCGCGCCGTCCGATACCGCCGACGCGATCTAATTGGCTGGATCGAAGCAAACACCTGCGGCGGATCCGTGGAGCGTCAGTCGTGCAGATAAAGCTCCCTAACCCATCAAGCGATCATTCGGAAGAAGAGCCGAAAACATATTCGGTATATCTGGGGCGTGAGCGACTCGGACGCTTTGTTCGCATTGGTCGGAATGAGTTCGATGCGTTCGACCGGGGCGACCAACCGTTGGGCACCTTCCCCAAACAAAAAGAAGCGGTTAGCGCAATTCGTGCAGCAGTGGATCGATGCCTATGAGTTGGCAAGCCACCGCCTGGGCGATCAAGCAGAAAACCGGATCAGCGAGGCGCAAAGCAGTTTTGCTTGCGCTTGCCAACTACGCGGACGCGGACGGAGTCTGTTGGCCTTCCCAGGAGAGGCTCGCCAGGGACACCGAGCAGTCCGTTGATTCCGTTCAGCGTCATTCAAATGCACTAGAGGAGCTAAAGCTCATCAAGCGAGAAGCCATGCCAAAGCGACGGGGGCATTACGCTGGCTATCGCTATAGCCTGGCCATGCAAGCAGACCAACGAGAGGGGACAGAAATGGGTTCGCAAGCGCTCGGCTTGCGGTCCGACCAGGCCGCAAAATGTCGAGAGCCCACGCCGCAGAGCCTGCGGTACAAACCTTCCATAGAACCTTCAGATAAACATTCACGCACAAAGGGCTCCTTCGAGGGCGTGGAAGCCCGCCTCAAGGCCTTCCGAGCAAAGCAGGAATCCGTAGAGGTCATTCAACATCGAATAGCTCAAAGGATTGGCTATGATGGCTGGCTTGTTCTGGGCGATATGAATGACAACCAGCGTCAACGGCTCACCAGACTCGAGCGTCAGGGCAAGTTGGACGATCAGACGCTTCGCAGCGTGGTGTTTGCGGCGCGCAGCCTGGCGCGATCGCAAGGGTGACGGGCGCGGAGGCCCGGGGGGGGGCGAAAGTCTAGGACGCCCCGACCACCCGACCGGTGTGGTTCGTACGCAAAGTTCTGGAATTAAATACAAAAAGCCACACGTAGGCGTCCATTAAGACGACGGAGAATATGCATGATCAAGCGGAAACACTCGCCTGAAACCAAAGCTCGCATGGCAGAACTTATGCGCTCGCGTAGTGCCGAAATAAGCAGGCTTACCAAGGAGCGAATGGCAGATCCTGAAGTGAGGAAGCGAATTCGAGATGGGATGCAAGCCGCTTCGGGAGAGGCGACGGAAATTCAGGTGCTCCGGATGGCCTGGGCGGCTGCGCGGCCATCTGCTCGAACTCGGTTTCTTACCGAGTTGACGAAGGCCGATGAAGATCGACAAGAATGAAAAGAATGTGCAGGGTGGAGGAAGCTGCCAAAATCATCGAGCGACGGTTCAGCAGATCAGTTCGTCGATCCCTACCTGACCAGTGCGGCACCGCAGCTTAGTGTCCTGGCGCGTGAAGCTGGGTCACCTTGGTCGGCCAGCGGCTGACTTCTTCCATAACATCCCATACACGAAGCCTATCATGCCTGAGGTGGCGGTGGTCCCGGATACCTGCCATCAAGAACAGGATGCTGCCCTTGCGCAATCGATGGCTCTTTTCAGTACCGCACCATTTCTACGGAACCGAATGGATCGGGCGGTGTTTCTCTAGATTACGTCCTAACCCGAGGGGTCAGGGATAGGATTGGCATGGACACCTCAAACCGCTTCGAAGCCGCACAGACCAGCGACGACCGGTACCGTCTTCTCGTCGAAGCAATCACTGATTACGCGATCTACATGCTGGATCGCGAGGGTCGCGTAACCAGCTGGAACCCCGGCGCCAGGCGCTTCAAGGGGTATGAAGCGGATGAGATCATTGGTCGACACTTCTCGACCTTTTACACAGATGCTGAACGGTCGCAGAACGTGCCTGCAAAAGCGCTGGCAGAGGCCGAGCGTACCGGTCGTTTCGAGCGCGAGGGCTGGCGCGTTCGCAAGGACGGCTCTCAGTTCTGGGCGCATGTTGTCATCGACGCGATCCGCTCGCCTCAGGGAGAGCTTGTCGGCTTCGCCAAAATCACCCGCGACTTGACCGAGCGAAAGGCTGCCGAGACAAAGCTGCGCGAAAGCGAAGAACAGTTCCGATTGCTGGTTCAAAGTGTTACCGACTACGCCATCTTCATGCTAGATACCAGCGGCCACGTGGCGAGTTGGAACGCGGGCGCGCAGCACATTAAAGGGTATGCCCCTGAAGAGATCATAGGCCGGCACTTTTCCGACTTCTACACGGAAGCCGACCGCGCCGCTGGGCTGCCGCGGATTGGCCTCGAGACGGCAACGCAAAACGGACGCTGGGAGCACGAAGGCCAACGGGTCCGAAAGGACGGCACTGCGTTCTGGGCACACGTCGTAATCGACGCAATACGGGACAAAACAGGCACCCTCCTCGGCTTTGCCAAGATTACACGAGATGTCACCGAACGGCGCGAGGCGGAAGCCGCGCTGCATGCTGCGCAGGCGACCATGATCCGCTCGCAGAAGCTGGAAGCGATCGGGCAACTCACCGGTGGCGTTGCTCACGACTTCAATAACTTGCTCCAGGTCATCGGTGGAAACCTGCAACTGCTGAGCAAAGACATAGTGGGCAATGCCCGGGCCGAGATGCGGGTCCAAAACGCCCTCGGCGGTGTCGCCCGCGGCGCGAAACTTGCCTCTCAATTGCTTGCCTTCGCGAGGCGACAGCCGTTGGAGCCAAGAGTTGTGAACGCCGGCCGTCTCATCAAGAACATGGACGAGATGCTTCGTCGCGCCCTCGGTGGAGAGATCGAAGTCGAAACGGTGGTCGCGGGTGGACTGTGGAACAGCCTCGTCGATCCAGATCAACTGGAAAATGCGGTGTTGAACCTCGCAATCAACGCTCGCGACGCCATGAATGGCGAGGGCCGGCTCACGATCGAGGCAAGCAATGCCTTCCTCGACGACGAATATGTCCGCCAGCATGACGAATTGTCTGCGGGGCAATACGTGATGATCGCGGTCACCGATACCGGCGTCGGCATTCCGCCAGATATTCTGGAACGTGTCTATGAACCATTCTTCACAACCAAGACGGAGGACAAGGGCACGGGCCTCGGCCTCGCTATGGTTTACGGCTTCCTCAAGCAGTCCGGCGGACACGTCAAAATCTACAGCGAGGTCGGTGCCGGGACTACGGTCAAACTATACTTCCCGCGAGCGGTAGCGAGCGAAGACACGCTAATCGGAGCTCCGGCCGGTGAGGTTCGAGGCGGAGAGGAAACCGTACTCGTGGTTGAAGATGACGATGAGGTTCGCGAGGTTGCGGTCTCGATGCTCAGCGAGCTCGGCTACCGCGTGGTTAAGGCGCGAGATGCGGCAAGCGCACTCGTCGTCGTGGACAGCGGCATTCCGATAGACCTGATATTCACCGACGTCATGATGCCGGGCAGCCTGCGTAGCCCGGCCTTGGCGCGAAAGGCCAAGGAGCGATTGCCCAACGTCGCCGTACTATTCACATCCGGCTACACGCAGAACGCCATCGTGCACGGCGGACGGCTCGATCCCGGGGTGGAGCTCCTGGCCAAGCCTTACACGCGCGAGGCGCTCGCGCGGAAAATCAGACATGTATTGGCGAATCAAGCTCAACGGCGCGTGGCTCAAGGGTCACAACACTCGGCCCATGCAAAGACTATTAGGGATGCGACCGTGTTGCTCGTCGAAGACGACCCGCTTATCCGCCTAACGACGACGGAGATGCTGAGCGACATCGGGTGCGAGGTAAAAGAGGCCAGCACGGCAAAGGAGGCCCTGAAGATCCTTGATGAGCAACCTGTGGACGTTTTACTTACGGATGTCGGCCTTCCTGGAGTCTCGGGACTGCAGCTCGCAAGGGACGTCCAGGCGCGTCGGCCCGATCTACGCTTGGTTCTCGCAACAGGTGACAGCGGAGTAAAAGCTGAAGCCGCACGACTGGGCGCGCTATTAATCGTGAAGCCTTACACCCCAGAGTCTCTCCGCCAGGGGTTGGAAAATGCGATGAAGAACCGTCGCTGACTAGATTTGCCTCGCTTGATGGCTAACATGGCCCGCCGGGCGCATCTCCCTGCCGTCCGCCGCCCGCGGCATTTGTCGTCAATGACCAGCCAGTCGCGCGGGCCCCTCAGGCAATAAGGAGCTGCAAGTATTTATAAGCGGCCTCTTTTGGGGTAAAAATGTCCCAACCCAGCCATCTCTCGTCTTTAACTGCGGCCGTCGTAGAGAGAGGAGATGGCACGAGCGAGGGCGGATGTCGGACGATCGTTTGGATGGGCTTAGTCGGATTGCGCTTGCCGCGTTGGTCGACGCCATCCCACAACTTGCGTGGATCGCAGACGCCTCCGGCGACAGATATTGGTACAATCGTCGCTGGTACGAGTACACGGGCACTGATTTCGAACTGATGCGAGGCTGGGGTTGGCAGAAGGTTCATCACCCAGACCATGTGGATCGCGTCGTCGCGAAGATGAAAGCGTCATTCGCAAACGGGACGCCGTGGGAAGACACGTTTCCGTTGCGGGGTAGGGACGGCACTTATCGATGGTTTCTTGCGCAAGCGCTTCCATTTCGTGATTCCGCGGGCCAGATAATTCGTTGGTGCGGAACGAACACTGATATTACTGAGCGCAGAGAGATCGAAAGCGCGCTTCGCGATAGCGAAGAGCAGCTGAGATTACTTGCCTCGATAGTCCACTCAAGCGATGACATCATCGTAAGCAAAACTTTAGATGGCATCATCTCGAGCTGGAACGAAGGTGCCGAACGCGCGTTCGGTTACATGGCGGCGGAGGCAATCGGACAGCCCATTACAATTGTCATTCCGGAAAGCCGCCATGCTGAGGAACGGGAAATACTGTCAAAGGTACGGCGCGGAGAACGCATCGAACATTTCGAGACAATTCGTCAGCGTAAAGATGGTACGCAGATTGTGGTCTCTTTGACTGTCTCTCCTATCAAAAACATAGCGGGCGTTATCGTTGGCGCTTCTAAGATCGCTCGCGACATTACTGAGCAGAAACGCGTACAGGAGCGAATTTCCGTACTTGCACGGGAGGCCGAGCACCGAAGCAAGAATGTGCTCGCCAATGTGAGCGCTATGGTCAATCTGTCGCGGGCCGATTCTGTCGATAAACTAAAACGCTCGGTGCAGGGACGCATCCAGGCTCTCGCGAACGTTCATTCGCTTTTTGCAGCGAGTCGCTGGACCGGAGCGGAACTGACGCTGATCCTCAAGCAGGAGATGGCCCCTTATTCATTTGGCGAGAATGATCGCGTTCGCACGAACGGACCTCAAGTGTTGCTTGAACCGGACCTGGCGCAAGCCATTGCCATTGTCGTCCACGAATTGGTGACGAACGCTTCTAAATACGGCGCCCTATCCACAAGCCACGGCTGTATTGACGTGACGTGGTCCGATTCCGACCGGAAGTTGCAGCTTGTCTGGGCTGAGAGCAATGGTCCGAAAGTGGAGGCGCCGAGCCATACAGGCTTTGGCAGCAAAATCATTCAGGTAATGGCTGTCGAGCGAAAGGGAGCCGTGACTTTTGATTGGCGTCCCGAGGGTATGGTATGCCGGATTAGTTTTCCGCTTTGATCGTATGTCGGCGACGACCTGCTCCTCAAGGTACGCTCACGGATCCTTGGAGCTCAATGTGAAGCGCAGCGGCGAGCGTTCTGCGATCACCTAGCCGGTAAAGCTGAGCAGGCGCTGGAGTGTCAAGGCGCAGGAATATCCCAATCAGGCAAACGCTGCCTCGCGTTCAGCGGGAGCATGATTGCACGTCTGCTGCTCGTTTGGAGTGGAGCGTTCTTCGGTGATGACGGCAAAGCTCGACAGTTGCGCGGGTCCAAAAGCCGTCGATATAGCAACGTCCGCAGCATCGCGGCCTCGCGCAATCACAATACGACCGATGCGCGGATGATTGTGTCGAGCATCGAAGGTGTACCATCGGCCGTCAAGATAGGCTTCAAACCAAGCACTGAAGTCCATTGGGGCAGGATCTTTTGGCACACCAATGTCGCCGAGATAACCTGTGCAATAACGAGCGGGAATGTTGAGGCATCGACAAAGTGTGATGGCTAGATGAGCAAAATCCCGGCATACGCCTCGTTGTTCGTCATGTCCCTCGGCGGCTGTTCGATCGCAGCGCGCATGGTGATAGCCGAACTCGAGCCGGTTATGGACATAGTCGCAGACGGCCTGTGCTCGTTGCCAGCCGCCGATGATGGTGCCGAACTTAGACCAAGCAAAATCGCTGAGCTTTTGCATATCGCAGTAGCGGCTACCGAGCAGGTAGATTAACGCGTCGTCCGGCACTTGATCAATCTCGACCTGCCGGGCATCAGGGGCGATTTCATCCGGTCGGCCGCTATCCGAAATGATGAAGCGATTGTGTATCTCAATTAGGCCGGCTGGCGCGGTCAAACGCGTGCATATATTGCCGAACGAATCGCGATAATCGCGATGCGCGACATCGGGAGAAAAGCTGACTTTATGTTGGGTCAACAAGTCAGCGTGCCGCGACGGATGAACAGTAAGCATGAGGACCATGGGCACGTCTTGAAGGCAGTGGAAGGCTATATCGTAACCGGCTTCGATTTCCATGGTCTTGCCTCGTTGCGTTGGTGTGCAATAAGTTGGATCAACGCAGCGGGTTCCAAATCCAATGTGCTGAAAAGACAGGCAAACATCCCGCCGCGCGGGAGGGGACAGAGAACCAGCTTTCCGTGTAGCTCTTATTCTGTTTTCATAACATCGGATGTGCCGAGCTCGCGTTCTATCAGGCTGCCATGCCGCCGCTGGCGTCGCCGGCGCGCGCAGACACCTCGCGAAGAACGGCGGCCGAGAGTTGGACATTGCATCTTCAGAGATGCGATCAGCAGTACCTGGCCTTTGATCAATAGCGCAAACGTGCCTAAGTGACCAACGCAGCGCAGGTAATCATGTCAGCTTTTGGCCCCGTTGCGGACATCGGGCGAGCTTCGACCGATATCGCTTTCTGAAAAGACGACGGCGGTGAGCCTCTGGTTGACAGCGGCCCGGTAGACAACTGTTGGTCTAAATCTATAGGATGGCTCTGCGTAGATACTTGTTTCTAGATCCTGAGCCGGATCGACCGCCTCCAATGTTTATTCAGAAAACCGAAGGGTAACTGCATGAACGCGATTAATCGACGGATTTTTCCCGCTGTTAGCCTCGCTATATCGATTTGTTTTGCGGCCACCGAACCATCGCGCGCGCAATCCATATCAGCTGCGGAAGCGCAGCAGATTGCCACCGATGCCTATGTCTATGGCTATTCGCTGATCACGACCGAGGTAACCCGCGTGCAGATGAGCAACGTGCCCAAAGTCGAGGGGTTCACAAGTCCCACCGGTGAGTTCGTCAACGTTCCTCGCTATCCGCCTGCGGACTATCGTGGCGTTTCCGCGCCCAATGCCGATACGCTGTATTCCGTTGCCTGGCTCGACCTTACCGAGCCGCAGGTATTCAGCCACCCGGATATGGGCGATCGCTTCTATCTTTTTGAAATCACCGATCTGTGGATGTCGGATTCCGAGCACTCGCCGAGCAAGCGGACGGCCAGCGGCAAGGCCGCCAACTATCTCTTCACCGGCCCGGGTTGGAAGGGCGACGTTCCGGCGGATATGAAGCATTTCCCGATGGCGACGCGTAACATGGTCATTCTCGGTCGTACCTACGCGGACGGCACCGAGGGTGACTACAAGGCCGTCAACGCGCTGCAGGCTCAATACAAGATCACGCCGCTTTCGTCGTGGGGCAAACCATACACGCCGGTCGCGCCTCCGGTGAATCCTAATCCCGGCTTCAGCATGACCGACAAGCCGCAGACGGTCATTCTCGCCATGGGAACGGAGGGTTACTTTAGTTTGATGGCCAAGCTCATGGCTTCCACGGCACCTGCCGCCGCGGCAGATGCACCGATGCTCGCAAGCATGGCGAAGATCGGCATCGTGCCCGGCAAGCCGTTCGAGATGAGCAAGCTCGATCCGGCAGTACAGGAAGCGTTGAAAGACATCCCAAATATCGCCCTTAAAAAGATCGAGGCCAACAAGGAAAACCTCGGTGGGATCGTCGACGGCTGGTCGATCACGAAGGGTCTCGGCACTTACGGTCCCTCCGATTACATGAAGCGCGCAGTTGTGGCGGCCTTCGGTTGGCCCGCGAATCAGGAGCGTGATGCGGTCTATCCGAATACCGAGAAGGACTCGAAAGGACAGAAGCTGAGCGGTGCAAACAAGTACACATTGACGTTTGCAAAGGATGCGACACCACCTGTCAATGGCTTCTGGTCGTTCACCATGTACATGATCGACCAGGGCTGGTGGTTCGTTCCCAATCCGCTGAACAGATTCACCGTCAGCATGCGCGACAATCCAAAGTTCGATCCGGACGGCTCGCTGACCCTCTACTTCCAGAACGAGTCGCCGGGTGCTGACAAGGAGTCGAACTGGTTGCCGGCGCCCAAGGGCGATTTTGTCCTGATGCTGCGAATGTACTGGCCCAAGGACACTGCCCCTTCGATCATCGATGGAAGCTGGAAAGTGCCACAGGTGATCAAGGTCAACTGAATAGAACAGCTGAACTCCGCCGGCGCGAGACCCACAGCGTCGGCGGAAGCATTTTTAGTGCCCGGAGCTTTGCGAGCACTGTAGGCGTCGCTGCGGATGTCAGTTTTTGGCCCTTCACGGACCTCCCGATGGGCGGCGTTGATGTCTGGTTCCTAGATCGATGCGGATGGCGCGTACGAAGACGATCGGTTGTATCTCCAGGGCCCGGCCTTGCTCGTCTAAAGGCCGACTTCTTCCATAACATCGGATAGGCGAATGGTAGAATCCCTCTGGTCGTAGACCGCTGCAGTAAGGACATCTAGCGCTTAGGACGTTCCTCATGGCCGCACGTTCGGTAGAAAGATGGGCTACACCACGACGTGAAACTCCTGCCAGGCGCTCCAGGCAAAGCCGTCATAGACCTGAACCCAAAGATCGTCTGCAACCGCCCCGCTCTGGAAGGTCGTGCTGGCCAGCTGGGCGGCTGTGACATCGATGTTCTGATTGGTCCCCTTGGACACGCCATTGACGACGAAGTGTCCGCTGGAGGCATCCGTCGTCGAATCCCAGAAACGGAAGGTGGACATGCTGTCGCCGTCGCTATCGCTGACCGAGAATAGGCTAGAGGCCGCGATGGTCTGATTGTGGCTGGCGGCATAATTGGGGGCGGCGACCACCGGGGCGTGATTCACCGGCGCGTTGACATGAAACTCTTTCCAAGCGCTCCAAGCCAAGCCGTCAAAGGCGCGTACCCACAAATCGTCCGAGCCCGATCCCGATTGGAACGTCGTGCTGGCGAGCTGAGCGGCGCTGACATCGATGTTCTGATTGGTGCCTTGAGCGGTTCCGGCTACGTCAAAGTGACCGCTGGTTGAATCGCTCGTTGAGTCCCAGAACTGATATTTGGTTATGGTGTCGCTATCGGCGTCGCTGACCGAGAACAGGCTGGAGACCGCGATGATCTGATTGTGGCTGGCGGCATAATCGGGGGCGGCGACCACCGGGGCGTGATTCACCGGCGCGTTGACGTGAAACTCTTTCCAAGCACTCCAGGCCAAGCCGTCATACGCGCGTACCCACAGATCGTCCGATCCCGATCCCGATTGGAACGTCGTGCTGGCGAGCTGAGCGGCGCTGACATCGATGTTCTGATTGGTGCCTTGAGCGGTTCCGGCCACGTCAAAGTGACCGCTGGTTGAATCGCTCGTTGAGTCCCAAAACTGATATTTGGTGATGGTGTCGCTATCGGCGTCGCTGACCGAGAACAGGCTCGAGGCCGCGATGCGCTGATTGTGGCTGGCGGCATAATTGGGAGCGGCGACCACCGGGGCGTGATTCACCGGCGCGTTGACATGAAACTCTTTCCAAGCGCTCCAGGCCAAGCCGTCAAAGGCGCGTACCCACAAATCGTCCGATCCCGATCCCGATTGGAACGTCGTATTGGCGAGCTGAGCGGCGCTGACATCGATGTTCTGATTGGTGCCTTGAGCGGTTCCGGCCACGTCAAAGTGACCGCTGGTTGAATCGCTCGTTGAATCCCAAAACTGATATTTGGTGATGGTGTCGCTATCGGCGTCGCTGACCGAGAACAGGCTCGCGGCCGCGATGCGCTGATTGTGGTTGGCGGCATAATCGGAGGCGGTGACCACCGGGGCCTGGTTCAGCGGCGCGTTGACATGAAACTCTTTCCAAGTACTCCAGGCGAAGCCGTCATAGGCGCGTAACCACAGATCGTCCGATCCCGATCCCGATTGGAACGTCGTATTGGCGAACTGGGCGGCACTGACATCGATGTTCTGATTGGTGCCCTGGGCCGCTCCGCCCACCACAAAGTGGCCGCTGGCTGGATCGCTCGTTGAGTCCCAGAACTGATATTTGGTGATGGCATCGCTATCGGCGTCGCTGACCGAGAATAGGCTCGAGGCCGTGATGCTCTGATTGTGGCTGGCGGCATAATCCGAGGCGGTGACCACGGGAATGTGGTTCACCGGCGGGGTGACATGAAACTCCGCCCAGGCGCTCCAAACGAAGCCGTCGTAGGCGCGTACCCACAGATCATCGAAAACCGCACCCGCCAGGAATGTCGTACGGGCCAGCTGACCTGCACTGACATCAATCGTCTGATTAACGCCTTGAGCGACGTTGCCGACAACAAAATGACCGCTCGCCAGATCAGCCGTTGAATCCCAAAACTGAAATTTCGTGATCGTGTCTGAATCCTGATCCGAAACACTAAAGAGGCTCGACACAGCGATAGCTTGGTTGTGCGAAGTGGCGTTGAAGTCCGGTGCCTGCAAGAGGGGAGAATGGTTTGCGGCTCTTGTTAGAACATCGATGCTGACTGATTGTCCCCACTCAAATCCATCAAAGAGCTCTACCTGCAAGTTGTCGGCGCCAAGCGCGGTTCCGCCCTGCAGCCAGACCGTGTTCAGTTGATCCGCTGCGACCTCAATGCTGCCGCCCTGCGATAGATTGCCTATCGCGGCCGCCCATAAATGCATGCTGTTGCCCTCTGCAGACCTATCGGTAAATCTATAGGCTACGATGGGATCGCCATCGGCGTCCAAGGCCTGCAGCGGGAGATTGTTAAGGCTGATCTGGATCCACTGATTTAGTTCAAGCGAGTATCCTCCGGTTTTGCTCGCGACGGGAGCCTGATTGAACGGGGACGGAGGTGCAACCGTCTCAACTAGCACTTCGGCCCAGTCTGACCAGGCGATTCCGTCATAGGCCCGGATGCTCAAAGATTCCGTTCCTGGATCTTGACCCCCAACCGCCAGCAGTTTCGAGAGATCACTGAACTGGAACGGAGTTCCGGCCGACGAACTGACGTTGGCACCGTCGTAAGTGAGGTAGGCGGTCCCAGCCGATGCATCGTTCTCATAGATTTCGTATAGAGCGGCCAGATCCCCATTGTTGTCGGCATAGCGGATTGCATCCGATATGGGGGACGAAGCGCTGGTCAAAACGACCAGATCATTTGGCAAGACGAAAGGAGAGTCGTTGCCGGCCAGTGTCGTAATCGAGAAGTTGTGCCAATCTCCCCAGTCCTTTCCATCGTAGGAACGCACTTGCATCGACGTTGTGCTCGATGCCCCCAGTGAGCTCGCGCCGACTAACATCAGCTCCTCGAATTGAGTTGCCGTGACAATCGACTGATCCGCTACAGTAGAACCATTAAGCTGCCAGCTCGCCGAGCCGGCGCCGGCAGATCCGACGCCAAGTTGATATGCCGTAATATCATCGCCATTTACATCGTGCGCCCGGATCATTGAGCCTGCGCGAACGGCTTGGCCGCGCATCAATGAGAAGTCATTGGCCTGCACCTCAGGTGCGACATTGCCCGGCATTTCTGTGAGATTGACAGTGCCCCAGTCACTCCAACCGCCGGCGTCGGACGCGCGAAATTGCAAGGTAGCGGTTGAAATGGCCGAAAGGCCACCGGAAGCTCTGTATTCGAGCTTGTCAATGTCTGTCCAGGCGACCGAAATAACCCCGTCCGAACCACTCGTGGCTGGGGCGCCATCGAAATACCAGGAGCCGCTGAGACCGGCACTGACTTTGCCCTCGATCATGCCCAGTGGGTCGCGATTAATATCAGAAACCGAGAATAAGCTGCTGACCGAGAGCTTTTGACCCTGTTGTACTGTGCTGTCGATGCCCGTAACTACGGGCGTCGATTTGGCAAGGCCAGTCGTTATGGTGAACTGCTTCCAGTCGCTCCATTCAACGCCATCAAACGCCCTAACCTCGACGTCATCGGTGATCGTATCATTTTGCGGGTTGCCAGCCATGAATGCGATCGACCCAATGTCTGTGGCTGAGACGTCGGTCGTAAGCCACTGTCCGTCAAATCCCTGCCCCGCATCGAGAGAAATTGTCGACTTTCCCGCACCGAGTTTAAGCCAACCGCCACTGTGTGGGTCGGCATTGTGATCTCTGAATTGATAAGTCAGAATGGAGTCGCCATTTTTGTCGTTGACGCTCACGAGTTGATCGAATGACAGAATTTGCCCTTGTTGCAGTACTCGATCACTCGCGCTGATAACGGGGCGATCGTTGATTGGCTGGGTGGTCAGCACAACCGGCACCCATGTTGACCAAGCAATTCCGTCAAAAGCCCGAACCGAGATGAAATCGTCCACCGGTACGACAGTGTTAGTCGCGCCCGTGAAATGAAGCCGGCCAAACTCGTCCGCGGTCAGTTCCGCGCTGGCCGCAACGCGAACACCGTCGAGTGATATAAAACCAGACCCGGTGTCCGTCGTGTCATCGCGAACCTGAAACTTCGAAACAGGATCGCCGTTTGTATCCGATGCCGTGACGACCGTTGCAAACTGAATTGACTCGCCAAGGTGTACCGATTGCGGCCTAACGCTAAGTGTTGGTGGCACGTTAAAATTGGTCGTGACGGCAAAGCTCGTCCATTGCCCCCAACTGATGCCATCATACGCCCTTACGGCAAGGCCATCGGTAATTGACCTGTCGGCCGCAGATGCACTTGTGAACGTCAGGCCAGAAATGGATGCGCCGCTGACGAAATGATATTCACCAGCGGTGAGAGTGGCACCACTCAGCTTGAACGATCCGCTCGATGCATTCGTGTTCCGATCGTAGATTTCGATTTGTTGAATGGGATCGCCATCTGGATCGGTGATTGTGAACAGCTGGGCGGCTGAGATGTCCGTTCCGCGATCGACTACCAGATTTTTCGCCGTAATAATTGGAGGATTGAAAAACAGCGGATTGGGAAGCGCAAAGACATCCTCAAGCTGGCCGACATCGTCGAACGTGACGCCTGGGCTGGCGGTTTGAAACGTAATGAAGCGACCATCGGCGGAGATTCCCGAAACATTGCTGCCCTGGACGAGCGTCGTTCCGAGAATATCCGAACTGACTTTTGCGAGTTTTCCGGTCGCGAGATCCTTTACAAAAACGTCTGATGATTGGTTGTCATCGCCTGGAACAAAATTGCTTGCCTTGGACTGGAAAACGACAAAACGTCCGTCGGCGGAAATATACCCGTTGGCGCTCGTATCGTTGCCTCCAACGCCAGCTTGTGTTTCGCTGACCCGCTTCAGCGCATTCGTGACGAGGTCCTTCACGAAGATGTCGCCGTGAGCGTTGCTGTCTCCCGGCACAAGATTGTCAGCCCAAGCTATTGAAGAGTACATAACGACCATCGGGCGTAATCGCGCGAAGAACAGAGTCTGCGTTCGCCTGAGTGCCATTTTCGCCTGTACTGACGCGAACCACTGCACCACTCGTCAGTGACTTCACGAAGACGTCCGCGTACCCGTTGGTGTCCCCGACCACGAGGTTGCTGGCATACGAGGTAAACGCGACCTCTCCCGCATCTCTGGTTAGGTCGGGACCCCAACTGTCGCCGTTGCCTTGCACGCCGTCCTTGCTGAGGCTCACGACTCGCGCAAGGCCGGTCGCAATATTGAACAGAACGACGTCAGCGAACTGGTTCGTATCGTTGGACACGATGTTCGTCGCCAAAGTGGAGAACACAATGGCGTCTCCATTGGCGTCGATCCTTGGATCGAAGCTTTGATCATTCGCATTGCCGCCAGTGACAGAGCCGCTTACCAAGGTGATCGCGTCGCTGCTTTGGTTATAGTAGAAGATGTCGCGATAGACATTGTCGTCACCACTCACCAGATTGGTCGCCCAGCTTTCAAAAACGATCTTCTTGCCGTCGCCAGAAACTGATGGGTTGGCGCTGAAGTCATTGGCTTCCAAGCCGGAGAGACCATTGGTCAGCCGACGGGTCGAGCCGCTTTGCAGGTCGCGCAGAAAAATATCTTGCTGCCCAGCATCGTCGCCAGGGACCAGGTTGCTGGCCTGGCTTTCGAACACCAGATATCGCCCGTCAGCCGAGAACGCAGAGCGTCCGCTGTCGCCGTTGCCACCCAGCAAATTCGGCGCTAGCGACTCGCGCCTAAGCTCGGAAACCGTCAAGTTGATCGCGGAGATCTGAAACTCGGCGGTGTCGCTCCAATTAGTGCCGTCGCTTACTCTCAACTTGACGATGTCGACTGTATCGGCGGGGCCAGCAATGTAAGTCAGATTTGATAGATCGGCGGGACTGATCCGAAAGGGTGTTGAGTCCCTGGATACCCCATTCAAAACAAAGTGCCCGCCCGCGACCGAGGAGTTCAGGTCCTGAAACTCGAGCGTCGTTATCGTGTCCGAGCCATTCTTGTCCGTAGCCCGAAACAGAGATTGGGCTGAAACCGCATGTCCGGCCGTGATTTGCTGATCCGTGACCGTTAGCGTAGGACGCCAGTTAGGATGTGCATCGTACAGCGGATTAGCGATGGCATAGACGTTGCCATTTCCGCCAAAGGTTAGGGTGCGCCCGTCCGACGAAACGCCGATCGCGAACTCAGTTCCGTCAGAGACAATCAGGCCGGTGAAGTTTGCGATCCGATCCGTTGCTGTGTCATAGACGTATCCGCCGGAGGGAGGTGGAAAAGGGGAGTTTGTTTTCGGCGTAGCATAATAGGAAAAGACGATGTAGCGGCCGTCCTCCGAGATCACTGGGCCGAATGCACCGTTGTCCATACCGGCCGTGAGCCGCTTGATCTCTCCCGTTTCTGTATCTTTCAGGAAAATATCGGTTCGGCCATTAGTGTCGCCGACCACTAGGTTGGGGGCGTCGCTCTCAAAGGCCACGTATCTCCCATCGCCCGAGATGCTGGCATTTCTCGATGAACCTTGGGCCTGCGAGCCGTCACCCGCGATGCTGACGAGGAACGTCTGTCCAGTAAAAAGATCACGGACGAAAACATCTTCCGTTCCGTTTGTGTCAACCGCGACTAGCTTCGTGGATTGACTAGAAAATGCGATATACCTGCCATCGGAAGAGAAGTTTCCAAGTGTACTGGAGCCGATC
Source organism: Bradyrhizobium sp. USDA 4503 (assembly GCF_054055815.1). Taxonomy (NCBI): domain Bacteria; kingdom Pseudomonadati; phylum Pseudomonadota; class Alphaproteobacteria; order Hyphomicrobiales; family Nitrobacteraceae; genus Bradyrhizobium; species Bradyrhizobium sp. USDA 4503. The sequence continues at coordinate 5,371,234 of NZ_JBSRXS010000001.1, read as the reverse complement.
GGGCCCGTGTTATCGACGGTCGTCGTAACTCTATAGAGTGCGCCGGTCGTTATGTCGCGGGCAAAGAGATCGTAGCTTCCGTCCAAGTCTCCTGCGACAAGATTGTTGGCAGCGGTGCCGAACGATACATAGCGACCGCTCTGCGAGATCCCGCCGAACGCTACGTCAGATTGCTGGCCTTTGCCGCTCAGATCATAGCTGACGAGATCGACTTGTCCGTTCTCCAGATTCTTGACAAAAACGTTATCGTAGTAGTGAAGGACTGGAATGAATTGATGCGTTACCGGATCAATGAAGCCTGCTCCGGTATTGACACCTTCAATCCAGCCCGAATCTTGCGGATTGCCGACGAAAGCCAGGTACTTTCCGTCGAATGACAGGGCTTGATGAGCTTCATAAAGCCCGGTCCGAACATTACCCATCAGGGGGCTTCCGGTGGAGCTTGTCGACAGCAGTCGAACTTCACCAGTCTTTAGGTCTCGCGAGTAGATTTCCTGGTAGCTTCCTGCTGTGGTTGGCGTTGCGCTAAGCACGTCGGTAGCGAAAGTGTTGAACAATACAAAGCGACCGTTGGCGCTGACCGAGCCGCCATATGCGGGCGCGTTCAGTGCGCCGTGGATCGGGTCTTCGGAAACTCGCGTAAGCAGCAGCGGATCAACCATGAATTCCGAAGCATCGAGCTTACCGCTGGTCAGGCTCGCGGATTGGATGACAAAGGAGAACCCGTTGACGCTGGAGGAATTGGCCGCGATGGCGCTTGACAGCGTCAGCGCGCCGGCTGGCGCGGCCGGGGCAACTTCCCATAACTTCTTGAGATCGTAGTGCTGCTCACGTCCCAAAGAGTCTCCGAACGTGAGCCTTTCAATGGAACTTGCAGCAGATCCCATATCCACTATTCGGATAGTGGTAGAGACGCCTAGGTCGAGATAGGACAGTAGAAGATCGTTGCCGCTTCGCAAAAGCGATAGCTTGGATGGATCGATGAACGCTCGGCCCTGGAAGAAGCTGTCCCGCGTTCCTGGATCCCTCAGCGTCCGCAGCGCGGCATCTTCTGAGATTGGGCGGGGCAAGAGAATTAACTCGTCGATTCCGCCGCTGTCGTTGATCGCGGGTGAACTTCCGAGGGTGATAAAGAACTTGTCGCTTTGGTTTCCACCAAATGCTTTTGCACTTCCGGCTAGTATAACGAACTTGTCTACTCCGCCGTTCCCACTGCCGCCGCCATAGAGAATGTCACGGCCATTCGCGACGAGCGTTTCGTTATTGTGGCTCCCGATGAACAATTGATCCTTGCTTGCAAAATCAGGATTTCCTAGTGGGGCATTGAGGTAGAAAGACGACGCTTGATTCCAGAGTGCGGGGCGGCCTCCCAATACGACGTATTGCGGCGCTTTGTCTGCCAGAGAAGGGTTCGATTTCAGAAAGTCTTGATTGGGATGGCCAGCCAGAAAGGTCTCTATTCGTTCGATCTCGAGTGCATAAAGATCGGCTGAATGATGGGCCTTACTCCAGCGCGTGGTGTTGGCGCTATCGTCTAACTGGATATCGATGTCGACGGTTCTACCCGCCAGTACATTTCCGCCCAGGTTGATTGGCTGGGTTAGGTTTCGCGCAATATCGTTGGTGTTTTCGAAGTTTACGATCGCGTCATTTGGGCTTCCGCTCCCGGCGCCGAGCGGCGCCAATGTGACGCCCTGAACGTTGAGAGTTGGATAGAGGGAATGCAGATGCTGGTACCAGAGTTGAACGGGCACCGTACCCAGACTGTGTCCGGTCAAGAGGACTTGGGTTACACCATTATCGACAATGTATTTCTCAAGTGCAGCATGTAGTGCGTCAAAGTCGTGATAGTAACTTTCACGGGCTGTGGCCAAAGGCCAGTCCGCGGTATCGCGCAACTCATCGCTTCCACGATAGGCGACGACAAGTGTCCGAGCACCGTTCATGTTTCCAACGACAATCAGGGCGGCGGCATTGGCGTTGGTAAATATGCCGTTGATAGTATTTGCGACCGATCCGCCGTTCACGGACAGGTCCAGTTGCAACGGCTTCCATCCAGCGGAGAGTGAACTGAGGTCGACGATCGGCTTGTAGGCAGCGACGGCAAACTTCGCGAGTTCTGTATAGAGATGATTGACGGCGACGTCGGCGAATGCCGTACCTTTCAGGCTAACCGTGACCGGTGCGCTCCAATCGATTCCGTCATAGGCCCGGATCTGGATCTTATCCGCGATGTCGCTGGCCGCTGGTAAGAATTCGAGCCTCGATAGATCCTCGTACGACAGGTTGGAAACCGGCTGATGAGGTCGTTGTGCGATTCCATTCAGTTTTAGGAAGCCATTGCCATCCGTCAGGTCGATGACCTCAAATCTCAAATTTCGCAGTTCTCCGTCAGGATCTTGTGCTTCGATCAGCGCGCCGATCTTGACGGTCTCCTCAGATCCCAGTGTCCGATCGCCCTTACTGGTGACAACCGGCACTCTGTTGATTGCCGTGATCGTGAAGCTGGCTGGTGCACTATGGTCAATTCCGTCGCTCACCACGACCGAAAGCTTATCTATGCCGGCGGCGCCGCTAACTTTGTATTTTAGGACCTGGAGTTCCGCTGCAGTGAACGTCGTCTGATTGATTTTCGTGACGCCGTCGAAGGTAAAGTATCCGCCCCCAGTGCTATTCGCCAACCGCGGCTGAAACGCATCTGTGAAAGTGTATGTTAGATTTGGCGTGTCGGTGACATCGCGGTCGATGCCCACCACTGCTTGAGAGAGTTCGATAATCGTTCCCGTGAGGGCCGACTGGCTGATCGCCGCTCCAATGAACGGCTTTTGATTTTGCACCGTTCCGGTGACGGTCGCAGCATTACCCCATAGGCCTGTCGAAGCGTCCTTTGCTTTAATGGTTATGCTGACGTTTTGAAGCGGTGAGTCGGTGGTGACAAATACGAGATGCGCAATTTGATCACTTGTATACTCACGCCCGGCATCCGAGATCGTGCCGTCCAGCATCAAATGACCAGCTCGCGGATTTTGATTAGCTACGTAGAATTTGCTTGGAGCCTGCTCATCGGTCCAACTAAAGAGATTTGAGAGATTGTACGTTTGATCGCGAAAAAATGTCCGCGCAACTGTCGTAAGTTTTGGAGCGTAGTCGACGCTCACGCTTATGACGTAGCTATAAAGCCCGTAAATGTCGTAGAGAGTTACGATGCCGGACCCGTTTAATACAACGTCTCCATGCCGCGCGTAAGTTCTTGGTAGGCCGAAGTCATACTGGCCGATGAAGTTCAGAGTGAGGTCGTAGTGGAGCTTTCCTGGCCCGGTGACCGAAGCGTACAGGTAGTCATCGAAGTTTAGAACTTGAACGGAATTTGGGCCATAGCTCGCCGGCGTTCGAGAAAAATCAGAGAGGGTGATATACTCATCTCGACCGATAAATCCGTATCGATTCTCAAGGATTGAAAACCTTGAACTCGACTGCATCCGAGTCCCCCGTGCCTTTGGCAATAATTTTGGAAAAAATCTTCGATCGGTGTCCTTGTGGCAGCAACCATCGTTGCCTCAGCAATGAAAGCTGAGGCTGTGATCTGGTCAGCTGTGCAGGTCTCGCAAGTTTTGAGCGCCCATCCGTCGAAACCAAGGGCGCACCATTCATAATCGGCGCAAGCAGCAAAGTGATTTCTAAGTAAAGTGAACCAAGCTAGCCTAAGGGCAATTTGGATTAGCGTAACGATGGCCTAGGCCTATTGCGACGAAATGTCACGGCCGGGGAGTAGACCCTAACTGGCCATCGCTGCCCCATGCTGAACCTTTGGAGTCCGCGGTGGGCAGCCCGATCAAACTGGAGGTGGGATTGTTAGTTGAGCCCGCTGGCCGACGTCTTCCATAACTTTCAATACGCGAATGAAGCCAACTTTATTCAAGGGCTGCCGAACAGGGTAGACCGTTAGGCCGCGGTCGACTCGGATTCCGTGATCCGCTGGAATTCAAATAGCAGCTCCTGGAAGTGCTTTGCCAGATAGCCAACGACTTTGCCGTTGCGCAGGAGTTTTGAGAGGTAGCCGACCGCCAACACCAGATCGAGATGGTCGGTGCCATAGGTCTGTTCGGCGACCTTGAACTCTCGGGCGAGCGACGCGGATTCCCGTTCCATCAGTGCAACTTGCTCGTCCGACAGCCCCTTGGGCTGGCGCGGTGTGTAGCCGGACGCTAATTGACCGCGTGGGGTCGCCACCACCAGCGAACGCACATAGCTATTCGAGAAATTGTTCATCGCGATCATTAGCTCCGCGGCCTCGATCTGCCTGATCGGGGCCAGTTTGCGCAGCTCTGAAAACGTATTGAGGGTCAGATGTTTCTCTTTGAGCAGCTCAACCGCCTCGGCGCAGATACCATCCAAGAGTTTGCGCCGGCGACGGATGCTCGCGACGTCGACATTAAGGGCTTTTGCGATCCGCGCCTCTGAGACGCCCTTCTCGATCGCTTTGAGGATCATTCGATGTTCCTGAATGATCGCGATACGGTTGACCCGCTTGTTATAGGTGAAGGCTTCGTCTTCGGTCGACACCAGACATTCGATCTCCACCAGGCCGGAATCCTTCAAGACCTCCAATCGCAGATGACCATCGAGCAGCAGAAATTTGCCACTTGCGTCCCGGCTCCGCGCCACGACCGGCGGCTCGACCAGTCCGATTTCTGCGATCGAGGCCGCGATTTGGCGGTATTTTGCCGAGCGCTTGACCTCCTCTGACACCAGCTTGAGGGGCTGGATATCGGCAAGTCGGACGGTGAGCGTGCGCTCCTCAAAGCCCATCCGGACTGAAATATGAGGCCGGCGCACCATGGCTCAGCCCTGGCCGTGCAGCCGAACGGCAAGATTCTTCGGCAAAGTATCGAGCTTTTCACCTTCCAGGATAGATAGAAAGTCCGGCTCGGTCAGGAGCTTCCGTAAAGCCTCCAGAATGAAGACCAGCCGCGCCTTCGTGCTGTTGGATTTGCGGACCAAGACCCGCTTGCGGTCGACGTCCTGCCGATAGGCACGGAGCAGGGCGTTCGAGCTGATCGGGGCGTCGTCGCCCCGGCGTGGGCCGGTCTTGTATCCCTTGCCGCGGCGCCGCCGCTGCTCGATCAATTTCTTGGCCGCAAGCAGGCGCTGGCCTCGCAATAGCTTTTCCTCGTACGCGTGTTGCAAGACGTTTTGAACGTCATTGTCTTCGGCCTGGGAGATCAAGACGGCGATGCTGACCGGCAGTTGCCCGGCCTCGACTGCGCGCAACAACCGCTGTTCGCCATTCTCCAACAAGTTGCTGACACCCCTCACATATTCGACGGTCAGTCCGGTCTTGCGGGCGATGTCATCGAACTCGTATCCTCTCTGCCGCAGACCGTCGATGTCGTGCAGCAGGTCAATCGAGCGGTGTTGGCGCCTGGCGCAATTCTCAACCAGGCTCATGATCGCGCTGTCCTCATTGGTCGCATCGATGACGATTGCCGGGATCTCTCGCTGCCCAAGCGCTTGGTAGGCCTCGAGCCGCCCTTGGCCACAGACAAGATCGTAGCGCGGCTCGCCGTCACCTGCTTTTCGCTTCACCGTGATCGGCCGCTTTAACCCGAGTTCAGCGACGCTAGTCACAATCTCCTTGAAGACGCGCCGGTTGCGAGCCCGCGGGTTCACCACATCGATCGCGCCGATCGAAACCATGTCAATGGATTGAACCAAGCCCATAGCTAACCTCCATCAATTGCGAACGCGCGGCGAGTTCAAATAGCATATCCAAGGTGTCGAAGCGGTACGCATCCAGCGCCAAACCATTGTCTTCGGCGAGCGAAGCACGCGAGTGCTCAATCTCGAACCGCGGCAAGAGATAGTAGTCGAGGATGGCGCTGTTCATCTGGTTCATGCGTATCGCGACGGTGATGTCCGGGCGCAGGCCGGCATCGAATCGGATTTTCCACCGGTGTGAGCCGGCCAGCGTCTCCTGTGCACGAACCAAACATAACGAGGTCGTGAATTCGTCATTGACCGAAAGCAGGTCGGTCTCGACGTTCTGCTCGACCGTGCCGCCAATCTCCTCGATCCCGCGAATCGTTGTCTCAATCAAGTCTGGATACATCCGCCGCAGTGCCCGGTTGATCTCAATATAGCGGTAGTCTCGCTCCGGGCTGAAACCGATCAATTCATATGCCCGGATAAGGCTTCCGAAACGGGAACGGTAGGCGCTGCTCGAGGGCCCAAACTCTAACTCATCAATGATGATGCCGGACAAATAGCCGTGCTTCTCGAGCAGGCCGCGCAGCAAGTCCAGCAATTCTTCATCGGAGTAGGTGTTGGCGCGATCGTTGATGATCTTCTGCGCTGCCTGGAAGGTCTCGTCATCGACAATCGAGTCGAACGCTTTGTCGTGCCGAACCCAGCGCTCGGGTGGGTTATGGACTCGGTGACCCTTCAGCTTGCAGGAGCAGCGGTTCCAGACATTGTTGCCGACATACTTCTCGTTGATCAGGATCTGGTGCACCGTGGCCCTACTCCAAGGGCGACCGAGATCAGTCAGGATTCTTCTGTCGTTGAGGACGGTCGCGATCTCGCGCTCGGCTTTGGCGTGATGCACGAAACTATCGTAGATAAAGCGGATGGTCTCGATTTCTTCATCCGGGCCAGGAATTAGGACGATGCGATCGGTCTGGATGCTTTTGTGTTCACCGCGAACTAGTTCTCCTTTGGGTACACCATTCTGATCGATCAATTGTCGCCGCAGCCCGAAGCCGGCCGGCCCGCCTTGACGATAGCCAAGTTCGATCAATCGGCGCTGCCCAGCAAAAACCTTAACGGATAGCTCGCGGCTGTATTCGCCGGCCATCGCTCGCTTGACGCCTTTCACGATAGTCGAAACGGGGCTTCCATCATTTTCGAACTGTTCGGCGCAATAGCGCACCGAGATGCCCGCACGTTTGCAGATGTATTCGTAATAAGCGCTTTCATCAGCATCTTGAAAGCGGCCCCAGCGACTGACGTCATAAACCAGAATAGTCGAGAAGTCCGCCGCGCCGCTTTGCACATCCTCGATGAGCTGCTTTAGCGCGTCTCGGTCATCTAGATTTAGGCCGCTCTTGCCGCTGTCTTCGTAAGTTGTCTGTATCTGAAAGCCATGCCGAGCAGCATAGTCCCGAATCGCCTGTGATTGGTTGGCGGTTGAGTACTGTTGATGGTCGGTCGACATTCGCACGTATTCTGCCGCAAGCGGCCGCGGCTCGACTCGCTCCATTGCGGAAGTAGGTAAGTTTGATGATTCGAAGACGGTCATGACTGCCCCACTAACGTCAAGAAGGGGTGATGAACTGTCCGGGACGACGAGACTATATGCATCCCTGGCGGAAAAATGCTTCCTAAAGCGGGCAGATCTCTTCCAGTAGATTATGAGGCGCTAGCCACTGACTATGCGCTGCTGATTGCAGAAGTACTCCGCTCTGAGCTGGGTGATACCCATCAAGCACTTAAGCTACTGATCCGATGGACGGGAGCCAACGAGCGAACGGCCAAGAACTGGCTAGCGGGCGTTAATGGTCCGAGCGGGGAACACCTGCTAAGTCTCATGAGACATTCAGATGGAGTATTTGAATGTGTGGTGAAGGCGTCAGGACGCCGGCTGATTCTCTCTGATAAAAAGCTCGTCCAGGTTAGAGAGAGCCTCGAAGCGACAGCGGCACTTCTGTCCGATTTAATCGAACCAGCTGATACCAAGCATTAGGCCAGTCCTGGGCGGCAGTCGAAAGTCGCGAAGCTTTGTCGCATGATGTGCTGCCGCGTGTGCGGCTGGAGAGAGGACGTGCCATGCCCCATGTTTCGACTGAAGATCGCGGCGCGGTCCGTGTCATCATCTACGCAAACGCCACGTTTCGGCCCATGACGGCCGCCCAGACATCAGCAGCCGACAGGGATGTTGAGGAATTGCCGTTCCGTTCACTATTCGCCCAGCACCTTCCTGATGAAGGCGGGTGGCCCATGGCGGCTGATGAGGCGCTGTTGGCAAGCATCGCAACAAGCCACCTGCTGCTGCCGCACTCCGCGATCCGCAAACACGAGTTCTAGCAGCCAAGTCGAAAAGCTCCTGTGTGCGGCGCGTTTTTGTCCGGTGAAATACCCGACGAGAGCCTCGCGGAAGCATCCCCGGCTCGTCGTTAAGCGTGCCATCTGATCAATTTGAGCGGCTTTGTGGCTCGACACGGCCAGGGCCTCGGTAGCTGACAATCGCGCGTTCGCAACCGTCCGATCGGCCATAAACCGCAGGAGGCCGATATCCCGCCGCGCATTGTTCCAATCGTGGAGCAGCACTGCAACAGAGGCATTGCCGTCTCGGCCCGCGCGTCCGAATTCTTGCAAATAGTCCTCAATCGAGGACGGATGCTGCCAATGGATCACCATGCGAACATTTTTGATGTCAAGGCCCATGCCGAACGCGCTTGTGCAGATCATCCGATCAACCTCCGGCCGACTTTCCCCGGAAAACCGCTTCAAGAGCTGCTCCCGCTCCCAGGCGCTGCCGAACTGCGAATGATAGAAAGGCGTTTCCAGTCCTTGTTCGCCAAGCTGCTTTTGCAACGCCTCTCCAATCTTACGGGTTGGCACAAAAATCATCACCTTGCCGCTCCCCGGCATCCGAACACGGCAGAGCTGGGCGATTACACCAGGGCGTTCGTCGATTGGTACGCTCCATCGAAGAAGCGCAATATTGGGCCGGTCGACCCCACGAACGAAGATCTGCGCGTCGGGAATTCCGAGCGACTCCAAGATGCGCTCTTGCATTTCTCGTCCAGCAGTCGCGGTGAATGCCAAAATGGGAGGCGAGCCCAGGGCCTCGCGAACCTCCTTGAGGCGCCCATACTCCGGTCTAAAATCCCTTCCCCATTGGTCGACGCAGTGGGCCTCATCAACCACCAGAAATGCGGGACGAATCGACCTGAGCAGCTGCTGCTCATTGGTGTTCCGAACGAAGAACCGCTCCGGTGCCACATAGAGCAATTTGAAATGATTGCTCGCCAGCGATCGGTAACGAAGGCGCTTCTCGTCTATGTCGATATCACTGTTGATAAAGCTGGCCGGGATCTTGCGCCTCATCAACGAGGAGACCTGCTCGCCCATTAGGGCTTTCAGGGGAGAGACGACCACACTGATCCCTCGCCGCTGGACCGCCGGCAGTTGAAAGCACAGTGTCTTGCCAAAGCCCGTTGGGCTGACGACCAGCAGCGATCGACCTGTCAGAGCGGCTTGGACGACCGGCAGCTGGCCATCCCGAAAGCGATCCAGGCCAAACAGCCGGAGCGCCGGACCAAAGTTTTGGCTTTGCTCAGATACCGCGCCCTCTCGATCAAGCCACAGGGCAAGTTTAGCTGCCCAGCGTTCGATTGCCCGGCGAGCCAGTCCAGCAGCGAGGATGGGATGATGCGCTGCATGACAGCCGTCGCACAGGGTGATCAGATTGGATGGCTCATCGCTGCCGCCGGCAGAGCGTGGTAGTAGGTGATGAACGTCAGCCTCAGCTCGATTGCACGACGTTCCGCATTCGACGCACCTGAACCTGTCACGTCGAAGGATGCTCTCTCGAATCCTGCGCCAATCCGCTTCGACTGCCCCCGTCACGCTGATCTCGCCCTGGTAGAGGTGGCTGGATTCTCAAGCCGCCCATCTGCGACGGTGACCGACTGCCCTTCTCGGACGCCTATTCGCTCAGGTCTGGACTAGCGAACCGGTCGGAAAAAAGAAAGTGGCTGGCCGGGGCTACGGTCTTGCGGCGGTTTGGCGCACGTCGAGGCAGCGCGGACGGGCCAATGGCACAGATAATTCGACACAGCCTCAGGTCACCACTAGGGCGCATACGGCAGCTTCTTCCGCGGAAGCGGGCATATTGGACGCCGAAAGGCATTTCCGCCTTGGGTCACAAAGCGACACCCCTGGGGAGGGGGGCACGTGTCGGCCTTGCCCTCGGAAGCGGACATCACCGGATTTATGAGTGGTCGCTCTTACAGGACTGAAAGCGCATTCCTTTAGGGTCAGCAACTGTCCGGGCTGGCGGTTCGGGCTAATTTGCATCCCGAAGTGATACCGAGAGCCCTGGAGATTCGGATGTTCTCCCCTAGCGAGGGCACCCCAGCCGCAGCAGAAGAGCAAATTTTTTTCTAGATTCTCTCCCTCCGCCATTTCCACGATTTAGTGCGCCAAGCCGCGATCTTCTACGATTTTGTGCGACCGGCGGCGCGTATGCAGCGCTTACACAACATGCGCGGCCCCGCCAAGAGAAGTTGAGCCCTCTTGGAGCTCCCCCCCGTTTCTGGCAATCGAAGCCGCAACCGCTCTTATGAGGCAGACAGCGAGAGCGCAAGCAGCGAAAGTACCAATGCCGGCGGCATGACCACAATGCCGAGTTGCAGAAAGCGAAGCGCGCCAACATGCTCAGCCTCGCGCCGCAGCGCGATCAGCCACAGGATCGTGGCGAGTGAACCGGTGACTGAAAGGTTGGGTCCGAGGTCGACGCCGATCAGGATTGCGCCGGTGACGTGATGCGACGCCTGCGCGGCTTGCGTGGTCGTCGCCGCGATCAGACCCATCGGCAGATTGTTGATGAGGTTCGAGGCGATCGCCGTGATGACGCCGGCGCCCCATGAGGTTGCGTGCGGCGATCGCGCGGCGGTTCGCTCGAGCTCTTCCGCGAGTGCCGGCAGCACGCCGGTGCGATTGAGGCCCTCGACCAGGATGAACAGTCCGGCGACGAGAGGAAGGACCGACCATGAGATATCGCGCGCGATCGATAGCGGCGATGTGCGGCCGAGCAGGAGCACGATCACGGTCACCATCGCCCCGCAGGCAAATGTCGGGATTCCAAGATCCAGACCCAACGCCGATGTGGCGAGCAGGACCGCCGCCGTCGCGCCGATGCCGGCGGCGACGATCGCGGCACTTCTGGCAAGCACGGCCGGCTCTCCGTCGCGCACATCGACACTACCCGACAGGCTGTTCCGCAGGCTGAGCCGGAGCATGATGAAGGTCGCTGCAATCGCCACGATCGAGGGCAGCAGGAAGTAGTGCAGCCACTGCGGCAGCGTCGGCATCCGCGCGCCGAACAACACGAGGTTGGCCGGATTAGAGATCGGCAGCACGAAGCTGGCGGCGTTGGCGATGAACGCACAGACGAAAAGATACGGCAGCGGCTCGACCTTCGCGGCACGGGTCGCGGCGTAGACCGCGGGCGTCAGCACGACGGCGGTGGCGTCGTTCGACAGGAAAATGGTGACCAGCGTACCGACCGCATAGACGATCGAAAACAACCGCGACGCTGAGTTGCGCGAATGCTTGACGGCGAGTTCGGCGAACCAATCGAACAAGCCCTCTTTCCGAGCGACCTCGGCCAGCAGCATCATGCCGATCAAAAAGAAGTAGACGTCCGTTCCCTTGCCTGCCGCCGCGACGGCGTCTCGCCACGGCAACAGGTCGAAGGCGATCAGCAGGACGGCGCCGGTCACTGCCCAGATGTATTCCGGCAGATTCCAGGGGCGCGCAATGACGCCCAAGGTCGCAAGACCGGCGATTCCCCAGGTCGCGGCGTTGTGAGTGAACATCAGGCGACACTCGCGGCGCTTGAAACCATTGCATCCGATGCGTGCCCGGGCTTTGTCGCACAAGCAGGCTTCAACAACGGCGCGAAGACGCTCCACAGCGCGACTGAGACCGTGGCGCTGCCACCGAGAATGAGAAACATCGGCCCATACCCGAACTCCTGTGCGATCCAGCCACCGATCGCAGGGCTGAGCGAGGCACCGATGTTTTGGACCGTCATGACCGCGCCATGGCCGGCATTGATCCGCCCGGTCCCGTCGAGAATCCGCGCGACGAGGCCGGGCACTGCCACGCTCTGCAATCCCGCGCCGACGCCGTCAAGAATCTGTACCGGATAAACGCCCCAGCTGTTCAGGAGCCACGCCGCGATGAGGCTCCGGACCGGCAAGGCGATGAACGACACCAGCATGACCAGCCAGTAGCCCTCCCTTTCGGCCATCCGCATCGCAACCAGCGAGGTCAGGATCATGGTGCCCTGGGCGATGACGATGGTCATCGCGACGAAGCTCGCGGGGTCGGCCTGCTTGTCGGCCACGACCGCCAGGCCGTACAGCGGGAGCATCGCCGCATTGCCGAGGTGGAAGAACAGCAGAGTTGCGGCGAGGATCAGCAATGGCTTCGATTCGATCAGCACTTGCAACCCGCTCGCGCGCTTGTCGTCCGTGCTCTCGCGTTCGAGCCCGCGGGCTGCGTCGTCGTCGATGGACGCGCTCGGGATCATCATAACGGAAGCGATCGAGAGAACACCGAAGAGCGCCGCGAGCCAGAACACCGCGGTGAAGCCGTACACCCAGCCGACGAATCCGGACAGCCCGGCGCCGACCATGTTGCCGGCGTGGTTGAAGGCCTGGTTACGGCCGTTCTGTCGATTGAAGCCTGCCTGGCGGACGATACCCAGCGTGATGCCGGCGACGGCCGGACCGATCGCGGCGCCGGCAATCGCCGTCGCGACCTGTGAGGCTGCCACGAGCCAGAACTCCTGTGACAGCAGCACGATGCCGGAGGCGACGACACTGCAGATGCCGGGGATGATGACGAACAGCTTCTTGCTGCGCGTGGCGTCGATCAGGGCTCCGGCCGGCGTCGTCATCAACATCCCAGCAACGCCGCCCGCCGTCATCACCGTCCCGATCCAGCCGGCCTGCCAGCCCTGCGCGAGCAGAAATACGCCGAGGAACGGCCCGATGCCGGCCTGCATGTCGGCGATGAAGAAGTTCAGCGCGAGCAGCGGACGGAGCGCCTTCTCTGGACTTGCGCTGTATGAGGCCGTCGGTGCTATCGACACGTTGCATCCCGATGCTTGATTAAACAAACTGCCTGTCCGATGAGATCCTCGACGCACCCGAGCCGGTTGAGTCCGGTTCGGGTCCGGTTTCCTGTTACGGCTGCTCAGAGCGGCGTCAGTCGTCCCCTAAGCGTCAAGCAGCTTCGTGTCCGTTGCCGACGAGCTTGGCTTTCCGGATTCGTCCGCCCAATTCGACGTGCAGTTCGTAGGTCTCGCCGTTGCGCCGGCCGTCTATTTCGAAATGCTTGGGCTTGCGACGGGGCGTACCCATCGGTTCGAACCCGGCCGAGCGAGCGGCCTCGATCGCTGCGGCGGGGTCTGCGGGTTCGTGGTGGGCGTGCTCGGGCTTCTTCTTGTGCTGGATCGTCACGCCCGCGCCATCGCACGCGAAATGCGTCACCTTGAGCTCAGAAGGCTTCTGCTCGCCTTCCAGTTCGACATCGGCTCCGATCCGGAGCTTGACGAGGTCTGCTCCATGCGGCGTGAGATCGGCAAGCACCATGCCTTTCGGGGTCTGAACCACAAAGCGGTGCGCAAAAACGTGCACGATCCTGCCGGACAATTTGATCTGGTCTTCCGACATCCTGATCTCCTGATTTTCTACTGTTCGTGATTTGCTCAAAGCGCTTTGGGCCCAGGGGGCGGTGGCGGTGCTCCGGGCGGTGGTGGCGGGGCGTCAGCCCGCGGTGGTGGGGGTGGTGCCCCTGGGGGCGGCGGCGGAGGCGGCCCGTCGGCCCGCGGAGGCGGCGGTGGCGCGCCGCGAGGCGGATGCGGCGGAGGACCGAAGGCTTCGGTTCGGCCGTCGGCATGCGAGACGATTTGAGCGCGGAAGATCCCCTGATCGAACATTCCCTGGACCGTCACGATCTCTCCCCTGGTGACGGCATCGGCATTATCCCCACGCGGTCCGAGATCGATCAGGGCGCGGCCGCCGCCGTCCTCCATCAAGAACATGTGGCCGAAGATCTCAGCGACGTTGCCGCGCACGGCGGACGGACCGCCGGGTTGCAGCCTGTCGATCGCGGTCGGCTGCAGCAGCATGACGTTGCGCGGCGGCCAATTCTGGGCGACGCGAACGCCAGCGGCACCGGCCGCTGCGCCGGCGACAAGCACGGCAAGCGCGGCCCCTGCCAACAGGCCACGATGCCGGACCTGCCGACGCCCAGGCAGCGACGGGCTCGTATCCCTCTGTGCATCGCTTTCGGTCATTGGACGCTCCTTTCATGATTGCGATGCCTGAAGCCTAGGACACTGTCCCCAATCCAGCCTGAACCGTTCCGTTCAGCTTGAGTTAAGCTTGGGCGCCTAGTTCCGGTCCGAGGTGTGAGCCGAATGAAAATCCTTCTGGTCGAAGACGATCGCCTGCTCGCGCAAGAGATTGCCCGAGCCCTGCGTGAGGAGAATTTCGCGGTCGACATCGCCGCCAACGGCGAGGACGGACAGCACCTCGGCGAAACCGAATCCTACGATGCCGCGGTGCTCGATCTCGGGCTGCCCAAAGTGCCCGGCGTCGAGGTGCTGCGCGGTTGGCGGAAGCAGGGCCGGCACCTGCCGGTGCTGATCCTGACTGCGCGCGACGGCTGGACCGACAAGGTGGAAGGCTTCAAGGCCGGGGCCGATGACTATCTCACCAAGCCATTCCGGATCGAGGAACTGGTCATGCGCCTTCGCGCGCTGGTCCGTCGCGCCTCGGGGCATGCTGTGCCGCGAATTTCCTGCGGACCCCTGAGCTTCGAAACGCAGACCGGCGTGTTCGAGCTCGATGGATTGCCGTTGAAGCTGACCGGGTTGGAGTGGCGTGTTCTCGAATGCCTGATCCTGCGCAAGGACACCGTGGTCGAGCGAGGCCTGCTGTCGGAAAAGGTCTATGAGGGCGACGTCGGGACGGATTCGAATTCCATCGAAGTGATCGTCGCGCGGCTCCGGCGCAAGGTCGGCAAGGCGCTGATCGAGACCGAAAGGGGCCGCGGCTACAAGCTCAACTCGGGATCCCCATGATGAGCCGGAATGCATCGCTCGGCCGGCGCCTCATGATCGGAGCCGGCGTGTTCATCACCGCGGCCCTGATCGTCGCCGCGATCCTGATATCGTTCGTGCTGCATCGATTCGTGCAGGGGCAGATCGATCAGAGGCTCGACGCGCAGATCCTCTTCCTCGCGTCCATGCTTGAAGCCGACGGCGCCGGCAACATTCGTCTGGCGGGATCCGCCGACGGGCCGCCATTCGATCGACGCCGACGCGGCTGGTACTGGCAGATTTTGGGGCCAAAGAACGCCTTGCGGTCGCGGTCGCTCGACGGAGCGGATCTGGCTCCTCCCGATATCAGCAACAGACCCCTGCCGCCCCCGCCGCCGCCTCCCCCGATCGGCGAAGATCCGCCTCCGCGAGAACGCCCGCTGCCTGCCGACGGCAAGGGTCCATACGACAACGTACTCCACTTTCGCATTTTGAACGTCGCGGTGTCCGGCACTCCTGTCACGATCGTGGCCTCCGCGCCGAGAGACGCGGTGCGCGGGCCGTTGTGGGAAGCAATGCGCACGTTGGCCTTGTCGCTCGCGGTGCTCGGCATCGCATTGATCTTAGCGATGCTGATCCAGGTTCGTCTGGGGTTGCGTCCCCTCGAACGACTTCGTCAGGCGGTCGCCGATGTAAGAGCTGGACTTCGCGACAACGTGCCCGACGCGCAGCCGGGCGAGGTGCAGCCATTGGCCACCGAACTGAATGCGCTGCTGGTTCAGAACGCCACCAACCTGGAGCGGGCGCGCAAACACGTCTCGAATCTGGCGCACGGACTGAAAACGCCGCTTGCGACGCTGGCGGTCGCGCTGCAGAAGCAATCGTCAGGCTCAGAGGATCTTCACGGTCTCGTCGTCCTAATGGACCGGCGCATCCGGCATCATCTGGGTCGCGCCCGATCGGCCGCACTTTGCGGTCCGGTTCGGACAAGAACAGTAATCGCGCCACGCGTCGCGGATCTCGGTCTCGTCCTCGGCAAAGTGAACGCCGACAAGACGATCGATTTCGTCAATCATATACCAGCCGGCCTGGCGGTAGCCTGCGAACAGCAGGACGTCGACGAGATGCTGGGAAACGTGCTGGAGAACGCCTTCTCCTGGTGCGGCAGCAAGGTTGTCGTCGAATCTCGCGAGGAGACGCGAAGTGTCGTCCTCGTCGTCGAGGACGATGGACCGGGGCTTTCGCCGGAGCAGATGTCGCAGGCGGTGCAGGCCGGCCAACGGCTCGACGAAAGCTCTCCAGGATTCGGCTTCGGGCTGTCGATCACGCGGGAACTCACCGAGCTTTACGCCGGATCCCTTAGCCTGGACCGGTCTCCACTCGGGGGACTTCGAGTGGCGATACGTCTGCCGTCCGGGGGGCTGGAGTGAGGGAAATCCCGGATGTCTGGTGCCGGTGACCGGTCCCGCGCTGCCGCGGCGTGGGGACACGCACAATGGATAATCCGGAAGGAGTAGTGGGCTCCCCCATGGGGAGAAATAGCGCGCGCCGATGAACTGCATGAAACTACGACAAAATCACCGATCGGCGAGGGCGGAGATCCCATGGGACAGACCGCAAAAAGGGAATTGCACCCGTTGCGCATGCTGGCGCTGCTGATTCCGCTGCTCACGACCGTTCCGCTGTCAAACGTGGATGCACAGGCGCAACCTGCTGCACCGCGTCAATTGCGCCGTGAGCCGCCGCCGCAAAAGCCGCAGGTGACGATGAATGCCTGGACGATCGGCCTCGCCGGGGGCCTGCTCGAGGGCGCGCCCATTCGTCTCGCGGCCGAAATCGCCCGCGTGGTAGACGATGGCGACAAGCTGCATGTGTTGCCGGTCGTGACGCGCGGGCCGACGGAGAATGTGAACTCGCTGCTGTATTTGCGCGGCATCGATGCCGCCATCATCAATTCCGACGTGCTCGAGGAATACAGGAGCCAGGTGCCGGATATCCAGCAACGGCTGGCTTTCGTGCTGAACCTGTTTCCGTCCGAACTGCATATCTTCGTTCGTCCCGAGATCCAAAGCCTGAGCGATCTCGCCGGCAAGAAGGTGAACTTCAATAATCTGGGTACCGCGGCGGCCTATTCGGGGCCGCTGATCTTCAGCCGCCTTGGCCTCGATGTGGAAAAAACCTTCATTCCCCATCAGGTCGCGCTCGAGCAGATGCGCAAGGGCGAGATGGCCGCGGTCGTCTTCATCACCTCGAAGCCGGTGGATGCCTTCGTGCGCGGCCGCTGGGACCCGGGGTTCAAGTTCCTGCCTGTTCCCTATGACAGGAGGTTCGAAGACTTTTATCTTCCCGCCTCGCTCGAGGCCACGGAGTATCCCAATCTCATCAAGCAGGGCGAGCGCGTCACGACAATCGCCGTGCCGACCGCCCTGGTGGCTTTCAACTTTCCGGCCAAATCGAACCGCTATGAGCGCCTTGCGCGCTTCGTGGAGTATCTGTTCTCGCGGATCGACAAGCTGCAGCAGCCGGGCTTCGACCAAAAGTGGAAGACGATCAATCTCGCCGCGACCGTTCCCGGCCTGACGCGCTTCCCCGCAGCGCAGGCGTGGCTCGATCGCGAGCCGCGCGCCGCCGCAAATACATCGCAATGAGACGCGCGGCGACCTGCGCGGTGGCTGGAGTCTTGCTCGCAAGCGGCATTGCTTCGGCGCAGGCGGCAGGATATCGCCAGATCGCTCAGCTCCGCGATTGCTCCGCCAAGGAACGCTCCGAACGGCCGGAGTGCTCCGAGAAGACACCGCGGGCGTCGGCGCTGCCCCAGGCGAACCTGGGTAACAGCTGGGTCGTCAGCCTGACGACTTCACCGCTCGACTATTCACCGGTCGCCACCGCCACGACGTCATCGCGCGACGGTGCTGGCGAAAGCGCAATGACGCTTTCGATTCGCTGCCATGGCGGGCGGAGCGAACTGATCGTCGCGGGCTCCCGCGTGTCCGGTCGCGGCGATGGATATGCGATTTCCTACCGCATCAACGACGGTCCGCCGCAGCAAGTAGCGGCAGCTGTGCCTGCGTCCGGGACCGGCGTTGCGTTCGGCGGTGACGTGGTTCGCTTGCTGCAGTCCCTTCCGGACGGCGGAGGTCTCAATATTCACCTCGCACCCCGTACCGGACCGGCGCTGGATGCGGTGTTTCCGTTGGGCGGGATGGATGTGGTGCGCGCGAAGATCACCGCTGCCTGCAGGTGGCCACAACCGACCGCAAAACCCAACGGCTAGAGATTTCAATGACGTGTCTTTAACAGGAGGTATCCATGCGCGTGTTTCAGCATATTGCGAAGGTAACCATCATCGGAGCCGCAACGGCGCTCCTGGCCGCTTCATACGCTGCGGCGGAGCAAGGCGGCGGACGGTACTGGACACCGACAACAACGAACCGCACTGCGGACTATCAGCACGTTTCAGAAAAGGTCCAAAGGGTTCATATCTCGCGCAAGGCGACCACCCACAAGAGGGAACGATCTCCTCTCGACGCCAACGCCCGGCTTCCATCCAACGCCAAGTCGCACAACCTGATCCTGCAGGTGAACACGAACGATCCCGCAGCCATGAATCTCGCGCTCAACAACGCAGTCAACGTTGCGCAATACTACAAGGATCTCGGCGAGAAGGTGAAAATCGAGGTGGTCACCTTCGGACCCGGCCTGCACATGCTGCGCGACGACACCTCGCCGGTGAAAGCCCGTCTCGAGGAAATGGCGCTGAGCACGCCGGAGGTCTCGTTCAAGGCCTGTGGCAATACCCAGGAAAAAATGCACAAGGCCGAGAACAAGGATATCCCGATTGTTCGCCAGGCGGAGGTGGTGAAGTCAGGCGTCGTGCGCGTGATGGAACTGCAGGAGAAGGGCTGGTCCTATGTGAAGCCGTGACCTGTGGCCTAACCCGAAAGGGGTGGGTGGGGTCCTCCATGCGGGCTGTAGGCTTCGCGCTGCGGTACGGCGCATAATGCCGTACCTCAACAGATCGTGTCGCCACGCGACAGGTGATTGCGGATGGGCCCGGTGATCCTCAAGGACAAGGCAGTTGCCGGCTGCGACATCGCAGATTCGTCGCGCCGCCTGCTGCCCAAGGCGGGACGGTCCGCGCTGTCGTGGACGACTGCTGCCATGCTCGCAATGGTGTGCGCGCCGGAAACACGGGCTTCCCCAGATCCGGCGCGCCCTTCGACGCAACCGCAGCATTCGGCGGCTGCCGGTAGTCCCGCTTTCATCGAAGCGGCAAGGAACGGCGCTCCCGAAGCCTTGCCGCCGGGTCGAGGCGGCAATGACAGACCGGTGCAGGTCGCCCAAGCGAGCGTCGGCGACACGGGGCAGGCCTCGAAACGGGAATACAACTGGGCGGAGTCGCTCTCCTGCGAACTGACGAATGCAAGACGTGACATCGAGTTGCTGCAACGTCTCGAGCAAGAGCGCTATCGGGCCGAGTCGATGGAGCAGAGTCTAGCGGCGGCGCGCCGCGATATCGAGGCCCAGGCCGCGTTGACGGACAAGGCGGCCGAAGAGAAGCAGGCCGCGCAGGGCGGCGCGGAGTTGCTGAACTCCCTGCAAGAGACGCGTGAGCGGGCGGAGCGCCTGGAGCGGGATCTGGCGGCAGCGCGGCGTGATGTCGAAACCCAGACCGTGCTGGCGACAAAAACGGGTGAGGAAGCGTCTCGGCTGAAAGCAGCGGCGGAAGGTGGCGCGGCGGATCTGCAGCGGGAGCGCGAGCGGTCCGCGCGGCTCGAGCAGGATCTCGAGGCATTGCGCCGCAACGTCGAGACTCAGACGGCGCTGGCGGCAAAGGCAGGCGAGGAGGTTTCCCAGCTGAAGGGGATGCGTGAAAGCGGCGCTACGGAGCTGCAGTCGGCCCTGCAAAGGGAGCACGAGCGGAGCGCGCAGCTGGAGCAGGATCTGGCGGCAGCGCGGCGCGATGTCGAGACCCAGATGGCGTTGGCGACAACGACGAAGGAAGAAGCCCTGCGGCAGAAGCAGGCAGCGGACGTCGGAGCTGCCGAGCTCAGGCAATTGCGCGAACGAGCCGAGGCGCTGGCGCAAGACCTCTCGCTGTCGCGGAGCTCGATCTATGCATACGAAGCCCAAGTCCGTAAATCCGGAGACGAAGCGACGGAGCTCAGGCAGGCGGTTGCAAGCTGCACGGCTTCGGTCAGCAAATTCACACCCGACGAAGGTGAGCGGTTCGCACGGCTGGAGCGGGACCTTGCGGCTGCCCGCAGCAACGTCGAGACCCAGGCCGCGCTGGCGACCAAAGCCGGCGAGGAGGTTTCCCGACTGAAACAGCAAAGCGAAAGCGGAGCGGCCGAGTCGCAGGGCTCCCTGCAAAAGGAGCGAGAGCGGTCCGAAAGGCTGGAGCAGGACCTTGCGGTCGCGCGGCGTGATGCCGAGACCCAGACCGCGCTGGCGGCAAAGGCGGCCGATGAAGCCCTGCGGCAGAAGCGGACGGTGGAGGCCGGGGCCGCCGAGCTGCGGGACTCGCGTGCCAAGGCCGACGCGCTGACACAGGAGCTTTCCCAGACGCGAAGCACGATCTACGCCTTCGAGGCGCAGGCCCGAAAAGCCGGTGAAGAAGCAGCGGAGCTCAGGCAGGCGGCCGAGAGCGGCGCGGCTTCGGTTCACAAATCCACACCGGACGAACGTGAGCGACTGGTGCGGCTGGAGCAGGATCTTGCGGCTGCGCGCCGCGATGTCGAGACGCAAACCGCGCTGGCGACGAAAGCAGGCGAGGAAACCGCCCGACTGAAGCGGGAAAGGGAAAGCGGTGCGGCGGAGTTGCAGAACTCACTGCAAGCGGCGCGGGCCGACCGGCTGGAGCAGGATCTCGCGGCAGCGCGGCGCGATGTCGCGACCAAGACGGCGCTGGCGACGAAAGCAGACGAGGAAACGTCCCGGCTGAAGGCGGTGGAGAAGAGCGGTGCGGCCGAGCTGCAAAAGGAGCATGAGCGGTCCGCCCGGCTGGAGCAGGATCTTGCGTCGGCGCGCCGTGATATCGAGAGCAAGGCCGTGCTGGTGACCGAGGCGGGCAAGGAAACGTCCCGGCTGAAGGCGGTGGAGAAGAGCGGTGCGGCCGAGCTGCAAAAGGAGCGTGAGCGGTCCGCCCGGCTGGAGCAGGATCTCGCGGCGGCGCGACGTGACGTCGAGAGCAAGGCCGTGCTGGTGACCGAAGCGGGCAAGGAAACGTCCCGGCTGCAAGCTGTGGGAAAGAGCGCTGCGGCGGACCTGCAAAAGGAGCGTGAGCGGTCGGCGCGGCTGGAGCAAGATCTGGCGGCAGCGCATCGCGACAGCGAGACCCAGACGGCGCGGGCGGCAAAGGCAGGCGAGGAAATCTTGCTGCAGAAGCAGGCGGCGGAAGCCAGCGCTGCCGAGTTGAGACAATTGCGCGCCAGGATCGACGTGCAGCCCCAGCACCTCCCTTTGTCGCGGAGCGCAATCCATGCGTATGAGGCCGAGGATCGCAAGGCGCACGGCGCGGCGTTGACGACCGGTGCGACCGCGCGGGACAAGTCCATCGAAGTGGCCACCAATCCAACCGCCGAACAGACGCGAGCGGCGCCTGCTCGCGCGGTTGCCCAGCCTGCTCCCGAGCAGGCTGCGGAAGCCGGAGGGTTGGTTGCGCGGGCGAGCTCCTTGTTGCGTCAGGGCGACATAGGCGCGGCGCGGCTTGTACTCGAGCGCGCCGTGGAAATGGGCAGCGCCCAGGCGAGCTTCGCGCTGGCAGAAACCTACGATCCCCTGATTCTTGCGAAGTGGGGGACTTACGGCACGCGCGGCGACGAGCGCAGGGCGCAAGACCTCTACGCCAAGGCCAACGCCGCGGGAGTCCATGAGGCGAAATCGCGTCTGGAAGCGCTGCGCCGATAGCGCATGTGCCAATCCACCGGCAATTTCACCGCAATCGTCCTAACGACGGGCGCCACCGCGACGAGCTTCGCTCTCACGCGCGTGGCGCCCCGCCCGGCCGCAACGTCCGGCGACGGGCTTCGCTTTAGCGTTCGCGCAGGGCTTCCTGCCGGTAGCGTGCCAGCGGCGACAGCAGGTAGCTGATGATCCTGCGCGTGCCGGTCTTGATTTCGACCGTCACCGCCATGCCCGGCCCGAGCTTGACGAGCTTGTCCTCGATTTGCATGTGCGTCCGGTCGAGCGAAACGCGCGCGGCGTATTCCAGCTCCTGACCTTTAGGCTCGCTGCTGCTCTGCGCCGCGCCCAATGTCCGGTCATTGGGGTTGCCCTGTTGCTTGTCGCGCGTGATGGCATCCGTCGACACGCTGAGCACATCGCCATGAAGCAGCCCGTACCGGGTGAAGTTGAACGTATCGACCTTGATCTCCGCCTTCTGGCCGGGATGCACGAAGCCGATGTCGCGGTTCGACAGCATGGCCTCGATCTCGAGCTGGCTCTCGCTCGGGACCACGACGGCCAGCGCCTGAGCGGGCGTCACCACGCCGCCCACCGTATGAACGGCAAGCTGCTGCACGACGCCGTCGACCGGTGCGGTCAGGCTCTGCAGTTTCGTTCGCCGATCCGCCTTGACCACCTCCTGCGCGGCGCTCGCAGCTTTCTGCTCGGCCTTCGCAAGAGCATCATAGGTCGCGCGGCGATACTCCGCGGCAGTCTTGTCCTTGGTCTCCTTCAGCAGCGCGATCGCCGCATCGGCTTCGCGCAGCCGGCTCTGCTGCAGGACGAGGTCCTGCTGCATGGCGACCAGTTCCTGATATTCGGAGAGATAGACGACCTTCGACGCCAATGCCTTCTCGACGAGACCCTTGCGGATATCGACGCGCTCCTTCAGTACCGGAATCGTCGCCTCCAGCTTGTCGACGCTCGCCGATGTGGTCGCCCGTTCCGCCTCCTTCTGCCCCTGCTGACGCTCGATTTCAGAAAGCTTTGCGCTCTGTTCGGCGCGCTGGCTGATCAGGAACTGGCGATGCATCTCGATTTCGGCCGCACTTGCGTTTTGCGGCGGCCGGAAGGCCGCGAGCGGGTCTGCGGCCAGCGCGGCGCGCAGCCGCGCGACGTCCAGCTCGGCTGCAAGCAGATCGCTCTTCTGGCGTTCCTGGTCGGCTTCCGTCATTGTCGGATCCAGCTCGATCAGGACGTCGCCGGCCTTGACGCTCTGGCCGTCGCGGACGCGGATGGCGCGGACCACACCGGTCTCGAACGGCTGGATCAGCTTGGTGCGCCCGCCCGGCACGATCTTGCCGGTCGCGCTGGCGACGATATCGACGCTGCCGAGCGTCGCCCACAACAGCGCGATGCAGAACGCGGCGATGATGCAGGCCCCGATCGCGCGCCCGATCGGCGACGGCGGCGATTCGGCGATCTCGAGCGCCGCCGGCAGAAAGGCGATTTCGTGCTCGCGGCGGCGAGGTTCGCGTCTCGGGAACGCGACGACATTGCGGCTAGCGGACGTCATGGATACCGGCCTGCAGATAATGGAGGTTGGCGTAACGGCCGTTGGTGCGGATCAGCTCGTCATGGCTGCCGTCCTCGACGATGCGGCCATGCTCGAGGGTGATGATCCGGCTTGCATTGCGCACCGTCGACAGCCGGTGGGCGATGACGAACACGGTCCGGCCGGCGGAAATCCGCCTCATGTTCTGCTGGATCGCGCGCTCGCTTTCGTAGTCCAGCGCGCTGGTCGCCTCGTCCAGGATCAGGATGCGTGGATCGGTGATGAGTGCACGCGCGATTGCGATTCGCTGGCGCTGCCCGCCGGACAGGCTGCTGCCGCGCTCACCCACGACGGTGTCGTAACCCTCCGGCAGTTCGAGGATGAAGTCGTGGGCGCCGGCTAGCTCCGCCGCTTCGATGACGCGCTCCATCGGCATCGCCGGATCGGCCAGCGCGATGTTGTCGCGAACCGTGCAGTTGAACAGTACGTTCTCCTGCAACACGACGCCGATCTGGCGCCGCAGCCAGCTCAGATCGACCATCGCGAGGTCGACGCCGTCGACGAGCACGCGCCCGCTTTCCGGGACATAGAGACGCTGGATCAGCTTGGTGATGGTGCTCTTGCCCGAGCCCGACGAACCCACGATGCCGATGACCTGGCCTGGCTCGACGCTGAAGGACACGTCGTGCAGCACCTCGGGGCCGTCGATGCGGTAGCGGAAAGTCGCGTGCTCGAATGTGACCTGACCGCGGATCGGTGGCAGCGCCGCGCGGGCCGGCGTGAAGCTCGGCTCGGGAATGGTGTTGAGGATGTCGCCGAGACGATCGATCGACAGGCGGGCCTGATGGAAGTCCTGCCAGATCTGCGCGAGTCGCAGAACCGGCGCGCTGACACGCGCGGCCAGCATGTTGAACGCGACGAGCTCACCGACAGTCAGGTCCCCGCTGACCACCAGGCGGGCGCCGAAGTAAAGGGTCGCGGCGATGACCAGCTTGTTGATCATCTGGACCGCCTGGCTCGCCGTGTTGTTCAGGCTGAGCACGCGGAAGCTTGCGGACACATAGCCGGCGAGCTGCTCCTCCCAGCGGCGCTGCATCTGCGGCTCGACCGCCATGGCCTTCAGCGTCTCGATACCGGTGACGCTCTCGACCAGGAAGGCCTGGTTCTCGGAGCCGCGATTGAATTTCTCGTCGAGGCGCCGACGGAACAGCGGCGCGGCTCCCGCGGAGATGCCGATGTAAAGCGGGAAGGACGCCAGCACGATCCACGTCAACGTCGTCGAGTAATAGAACATCACTGCAAGGAAGACGACGGTGAACAGCAGATCGATCACCAGCGTGAGCGCCGAGCTGGTCAGGAACTGGCGGATGTTCTCGAGTTCGCGGACGCGCGCCACCGAATCGCCGACGCGGCGGGTCTGGAAATAGGCGATCGGCAGCGCCAGCAGGTGACGGAACAGCCTGGCGCCGAGCTCGACGTCGATACGGTTTGTCGTATGCGCGAACTGATAGACGCGCAGCGTCTCGAGAACGGCCTCGAACACGGTCAGTACGACAAGCCCGACGACCAGCACGTCGAGCGTGCTCATGCTTCGATGCACGAGCACCTTGTCGATCACCACCTGGAAGAACAGCGGTGAGACAACGGCGAAGATCTGAAGGAAGAACGACGCCGCCAGCACCTCGCCGAGCAGGCGACGATACTTTTGCATGGCGCCGACGAACCAGGAGATATCGAAGCGCCGCGCGAGGTCGGTCAGGCTGGCGCGCCGGGCCATCAGGATGATGCCGCCGTCCCAGATCGCCTCGAGTTGGGCCTGGGTGATTGCTTCGGGCCGCGGAGACAGCGGGCGCTGAACGAGAAGCTTGTCGTCGATAACCTTGCCGAGGATCAGGAAGCTGCCGTCGCGCAGCACCGCAATTCCCGGCAGCGGGGTGACGGCAAGCCTGTTCCAGCTCGTCCTCTGCACCTTTGCCTTGAGTCCGAAATCCTTGGCGCAGCGCAGGATTTCAGTAACGCCGAGGCGCGCCGCGCCGATCCGGTGACGAATTTGGCCGGGGTCGGCAGCGATGCCATGGCAACGCAGCAAGATCGCCAGCGCAATGAGCCCGGATTCATCGTCATGTTCGGATTCGACGCCGGCGGCCGGGGATTCGGTGTTTGTGTTCGCCGGATGGATTGCGGCATCGTCGTGAGGCCCGCGCATCAGGATGCCAGGTCTCATCGCCAAGAAGCTCTTCGTGAGACCGTCACGAGCCCGCATCAGGCCCTCGCCGGCGCGGTGCATCAGGCCGGCGCCCAGGTCAAACGAGCGCGTGCGGATGCCGGCAAATGCATGACGTGCGCGCTGCGCGAGGCTCTGTGATCCAGCACAGATCAAACCGCCATCCCAGATCGCTTCGAATTCCGCGCGCGTCATTCGGCTCGGATGCGGCGAGGTCGGGTGCAGCACAAGCGCCACCTGGTCGTCGATCTTGCCCAGCAGCAGAAATCCGCCGTCACGTAGCGAGGCGATTCCGGGCAGCTGGGTACCCGCTAGGCGGGTCCAATCCATTGTCCGCGAGCGGACCTTGACCCCGAATTCGCGCGCGCAGCGAAGCATCGCGCGGACGCCGATCTCGTCGCTCCCGCAACGATCGCGGAGCTGGTCCGGCACGGTATTCACGCCATGGAGGCGCAGGAACAGAGCTAGCGCGCGAAGCCCTAGATCTGCGGCGGGGGCATTTCCGTTCTGGATCGCCATTCTTACTCAACCCTTCGCGGCTACCCGGCCGCGTTAGTGTTCCTTCTCATGCATTTCCAAAGACTGGGAATTCCAATGCCGCGCATCGACAGAGCATGCGACATACCGCTTGCTCGCAGCCAAAAGGCGCAAGCAACATCAAAGCACTAGGGCCTCGAACCGCGAGGGGATTTCAAAGCAGTGGGATTTTAGACCTGCCCCCCGACTGCTGAACCGGTTCGTTAATGCGCAAAAATGGCGAAAAAAGTTTCAAATCTTGATTTTTGCACCGTTATGTTGCGCGCAAATTTGCCGCATACCCGAAGCTGTTGCGCCAGCACGCATTTTGATCGCTTGGAAACAGATGCGAGCGATGAAGCCAACCGAGACCAAGACCCGCGCGTGGCAGTCCCTTCGCCGTTACCGTCCGCGATCGACCGCCCGTTTCCGACTCCCAACACGTTGATGGTACTGCACCCGGGCGCAGAGCCCCCGGGTGCAGTAGCCGGATCAACCTTGAGGTTTGCTCAAGAACGAGTTGTGCGTCCAGCCGGTCCCATTCGACATCGCCGCCACGATCTGACCAGCGTCGACCCGACCGGTGCTACCGGCCAGATACTGGTTCAGCAGCGCAAAGCCCTGGCTTGCCTGGGACGCTCGCGCGCCTTGATCGGCCCAACCGGTCGTCTGCGATGCTGTGTTCGCCAGGGTGCTGGTGTCGCCCATCTGCTGCTGCAACTGCGCAAAGCCGTGGTTTGCCCAGCTCCCGGCGTTTCCGCCAGTCGAGCTGGACGGCCGGGGATCCGTCACGCGGATCGTCTGCGGGTCCGACGACATCACAGCGCCGGTGGTCGGATCCATAGCGCTCGCGGTCAGCGTGAGGTTCGCGACCGGATGAGCATTGCCCTTGTAGTACGATGTCAGCGTCAGTCCGCTGTCGACCTGCGCGGACGTCAGGGTGATGTTGTTGCCCCTGAGCGTCGTGCCGTCGCCGGTCGTGATCGTCTCGTATCGCGGCAATCCCATGATACTGAGGGTGAGGTTATCGTTGGGGTCGGTCGTCGTAATGGTCGTCCCCAGGTCGACCTGACCGCCTCTGCCGGCCACCCAGAGCGACTTGTCCGCGACGTCGAGCACCGGTGCGGTCACGCTCGGAGTCGTGGGGGTTGTCGGCGTCGTGGGGTCGGTCGGCGTCGTCGGCTGCGCCGGTATCGTCGGATCGGTCGGCGTCGTCGGTGTCGTCGGCTGCGTCGGCTGCGTCGGTGTCGCCGGCGAAGAGGCGCCCTGCAGCGGAGGCGGCAGATCGCCCTGCAACTGCGTCGCATTCATCGTTGTGAAATAGAGTTGCTTATAGCTGGTTGTCAGATCGACCCAGTTGCTCATCCCGACGCCGGGATTATTCACGAATACGCCATTCTGGTAGACGTACCCGGCGGTGGCGTCTCTCCACCAGTCGGCACCGATATTGGCAACGTAGTGTTCGTTCGGATTGTCGACCTTCATGCTCGCCGTGACGAAAACGCCGTCGATCGTTCCGGGCGTGTAGGTGCCGCGGGATCCGCCCGGCCAGAAATGGTCGTTGTATCCGCTGGTCGGTGCATCGACGGATACGCTGCCATCCGCGTTTGTGGTTTGATTCCATGCAATGTTCGCGTTCCCGACGAAGTCAGCGGTGAAGTGGGCGCCTCCGAGGGAGCTCGTGTCCTGGTCCTGCACCTTGACCCAGCCGCCGCTCGTGAGATGCACCCAGGTCTCGAAATTTGCTATGTCGACGCTGCCCGGATTAACCGTCTGCCCGACCTCGGGATAGATCTGACCCCATCCGGTGATGGCCGAGAAGCCGGCAGGAGGGGTGCCTCCGCCACCGTTTCTGCCGGAATACCAAGAGTAGGATGAAGGAACGCCCAGCGGGAATCCTTCGCTATTGCCTGTGGTATTTTGAGTGATGACATCGTCTAGAGCGGCCAAGCTAATTCTCCATTGCAGACCAAATTGAGGACGAAGAATTCCACTGCCGCGCATGGGGGACGCGCGACATACTGCATGCTCGTAAGGTCTTGCGACCACGAACAGATTTCAATGCACTGCAGGCCTCGAACCGCGAGGAGATTTCAAAGCAGCGGGTTTAATGAATTTGCCCCCCCGACTGCTGCGCCGTTTGGTTAATGAGCAAAAATGGCGAAAAAACCTTCAAATCGTGATTTATACACACGTATATGGGGCGCAAATCCCTTGTTCTCGACGCACGTGTGTCGCGGCGACTGATGCTTGTCGATGCAAGCGCGGATCGAGTTCTGCGCGCCGGGGTAGCCCGCAAGGATTATTGCGACAACCTCAAGATCAAGAACACACTCGCCGGTGGAGATGGATCGGTTCTCTTTGAATGGCGGCTCGTGGATTGGCGAATCTGAAGCCCGACAATTTGGCGATCCAACAGCGCTGGAAGGACGCGCGGTCGCCTGATCGCGTACGACGAACTCGAACGCACGCCCTCGGCGCGGCTGTGGTTCGCAGGCTGAGGCGAGCGCAATTCAATTGAGGGAGAGAACGATGGCTGTCGTCAGAGAGGCAGAGTTCGGGTCCAACGATCTCTATACCGGGAAAGGTTATGCTGAAGCCCATCCAGGCTGGCATGACGAAGATGCAGGAACCAAGGCCGCGAAGATCGCCAAGATCGTGCGTGACAACAACGTCACCTGCCGGACGATCGTCGACATCGGTTGCGGAGTGGGAGGCGTTCTGAACGCTCTGCTCGAGCACGACATCTTCCGTGACTCGACCGCCGTCGGCTACGATATCGCTCCGTATGCCATCACCGCCGCCAAATCGCGCGAGCGGGACAATTTGCGATTCCACTGCGGAGACTTCTCGCATACCAGCGAAAATTACGATCTTCTATTGTGCATCGATGTCTTCGAGCACATCGATGACTATATGGGCTTTCTGCGAAGGATCAGAGAGCGCGCGAAATACTACGTGTTTCACATCCCGCTCGACATGACCATCCTCGGCGTTCTGCGAGGTCTGCCCCTCCAGCGGCGCAAGGAGGTCGGTCACCTGCATTATTTCGACCAGACGACCGCTCTGGCGACGCTGCGCGATACCGGTTTTGAGATTATCGACAACCAGTACACCCGGATGGAGGATTTCCTCCATGTTCATCCCGAATGGCGAACCGCGAAATCAACCCTCGCCATGGCTGGGCGGCAATTGGTTCGGAGCATTGCCGGAGAGGACCTTTCGGTGCGCGTCCTTGGCGGAGCCTCGTTGATGGTCCTCGCCAGCTAGTCGGAATTCCATCGGGAGCCAGAGTTCAGATCGGCTATCGCAAGGGCGGCGGTGGATCGGTCTGCAGCTGCGATCTGGTCATGGTTGTGAAGAAAAAGTACTGGTAGGTCGTCGTCAATCTGACCCACGCACCCATGCCGATGCCAGGATTGTTCACAAACACTCCATCACGGTAGAGGTACGGAGCCGAGGTGTCTCTCCACCAGTCTCCGCCGAAGTTTGCAATCAGATTTGCGTTCGCGCTATCGGTGCGCAGTTCTGCCAACGAGAACACTCCGTCGACCGTTTCAGGAGCATACGAGCCCCTCGGCTCCATCCAGAAATGATCATTGTAGCCGGGCGACGGCGAGCTCATCCTGATGCTTCGGTCGGGCTCAAGAATAAGATCCATCGTTGTAGAGGAGTTGTCGGAGAAATCCGCCACGTAGTGCCCGCCATCGACCGAATTCGTTGCCTGATCCTGCACGAGCCTCCAGCCGCCACTCGTCAAGTGTACATAGACGCGATAGTCCTTCAGATAGATATTGGCAGCAACGTTCGGAGCACCAGCTTGCGGATAGATCTGCCCCCAACCCGTCAGTGAAGTGAAATCAGAAGGCGGAGCCCCGTTTCCGGTGGCAGCAGCGCCTCCGGCATACCACGAGTAGGAGGTTCTGACACCGTGGGGATAGATGCCGGCGTCCTGCCCGGAATTTTGCGATACGACGCATTCGATAGATAAGGACACGCAAATGGGCTGATGAGCACGCTTGCCCCCGGCACCCGGTGACGGGACGAGAGCTTCGAGGACCATGAGCGCGGTGAGGGAAATGGCAAGGTATGTCTTCACGCAAGAATTCCTAGCAGGGGCCAGTAGAACAGCAGCGAAGTTCGGCTCAGATGGCTCCAGGGCTCCCCAATGCTTCAGTCCGCGAACCGGCGATCATTGGGGTCGGCGATTCACGCGATCCGGGGGCGCGTTCAACAGCAGCTTCAGGTTGGGCCAGCACCAGGAAAATGCCGAGTATCAGGTACGACAACGCCACCGTTTCCCTGTTGAAGCTGTCATCGAACAACGCCACCAGCGTTACGCCAATGAACATGGCAATCCAGAGGTTCAGAGGTTGGATTTGCGCCGACCTCCTTCCATAGCAAGCAACAAGCTTCTGCCGGTCCGACATTGCGGCCAGCGGAAGGCTGAACCAGAACACGGTAAAGGAGATCAGGCCGACCACGCCGGTTTCGAAGAACATTTCTACGAACGCACTATGCGCAAGCAGGACGAATGGGCTGTAGAGCGCCGTTTGACCGGGGCCGTATCCAATCAGCGGTTGTTCGAGTGCAAGCGTGGACAGATAGTACCAATGGTAAATGCGCCAATGGACGGAGCTCGGAGCCGTGCGCCAATCCCAAACCGTGTAGTTTCCGCTCAAGATATAATCCGGAATCGAGCTTAGCTCCGAAAACGATGCTCCAAATGGAGATGTCCATATGACGACAACGAATGCTGCAGCGAACGCCGGCAAGAGGGCAGGCCGCTGAGCAAAGATATATATGGCGAAGGTTACCCCGAGTAGCGCGACCCCAGTCCTTGACGCAGCGAGGGCGAGGGCGACGAGAAAGAACAGATAAACGACAATGTCATTGTATCCCATGGAGAGGCGTAGTTTGCGACGCGACAGCTCGCAAAGGAAGAAGACCAGCACCAATTCGAGACTGAAGGATACCGGGTGCGCCGAGGGCCCCGCCGCTCGTGCATGCTTGTCGTATGGCGATGCGAGCTCGGTATATCCGGCCAGGTATTGGAACAATGCGATCGCCGACATCAGAAACAGCAGAACCATAAAAACACGATGGATGTTCGGGCAAAAGCCGGGAGATTGATAAATGGAAGAGACCAATATCACAAGCATGAACAGGTAGACGTACCTGATGATTTCGTACCACGCGGCGTATTGATCGATGATGCTCCTCGTATTGACGACAAGCGACAGTACGGCAGTGGCCGTGAAGACCGACAAGCATATTAACAGCGTGAAGAGTCTCCGGTGTATCCTGACATCGCGCATGTTCCAGGCTGCCACGAGGCCGACCGCGACGATGATCAACGAAAGAGTCGATGAAATGCCGGTGCCGTACAGACGATCAATTCCGTTGGAGAACGATCTCACAAAAACAAAGAAAAGAAAGAATGTCAGGAGGGCATTCATCTTGAGCGCAACTCCGGCTCAGTCAGGGGTCGAAAGACAGCCCGAATATCGGCGCGGCGTCGCGCCGGCTGGGGACGCTTCCAGCGCAAGGCGGCCAGCACGTGCTTGCCGCCACGCCACCCGAGCAACGCGCTAGGCTGCATGGGGAGGGGCGGTCCGGCGCCGCACGTCCTGGTGTGGCTCGATGGCTCTGCGATAGCATCCGAGCGTTCGTTCGGCGACAGAGTGCCAGTCCTCTCGCTCTGCCAACCAGCGGCGCGTTTTCTCGCGGAGTTCGGGCGGCCACGGACTGCTTGCAAAGAACGCCAGGCGACCCGCGAGCGCTGATACGTCTCCCAAATGGAAATAGTGCGAGTCGTCTAATCCGATCTCCAGAAGAGCGGGAATGTCACTGGCGACGACTGGCAGGCCGAAACTCAAGGCCTCCAGCAGCGCGATCGGCAAGCCCTCGTGCGAAGAAGGGAGGACGAAAATGCCGGCATGGGCGTACAGCTCCTGTAGCGCGATGCCGTACTGAAAGCCTGCCACGACTGTCCCAGAGGTCGCCTCGGCGCGCGCTGTCACCTCCGCGGTATAGGCATTGGGATGTTCGGATGTCCCGACCAGCACGAGCTTCCATTCGTCGAGCCTGGCAGCGGCAAAGGCCTGAATCAAGTCGAGGTGCCGTTTCTCCGGAACCAGCCGGCCCACCGTCAGCACATATCGTCCCGGCGTAAGCCCGAACTTCTCGAGCGCTGAGGTGCTACTTGGTACGTCGGGCAGGGTGATGCCGTTTGGAATAAGGTCTGAGTTCAAGCCGTACTTGTCCCGCACCAGCTTCCGAATGGTCTGCGAGATCACGATGCGGCCGTCGGAGAACCGCATGCCCCAGGCTTCGCCAGCGTGCAGAACCGCCTTGGCCAGTCGGCCCCACTTCTCGCGGTCGTAATCCGGGCCATGATGCGTCACGACAACATGCAGTCCCAGCAATCGCGCGAGCGGCGCCATCAAAGCCGGCCCGATGGCCTGGATGTGCAATACGTCCGGTCGTTGCCATGCGGCGACCAGCACGCCGAGAAACGAATGCACAATCGTCTCGAGGCCGGACGCTTTCGGGCACCATACCCGCTGGTAGCGCACTCCGTGCCACTCGTCGCCACGACTGGGCGGCATATACGAGGAGCGGACGATCACTTTGACATCGCACCCCAACTTCTTGAGATGGGGACACAGATGCTCCGCGTGAGTTTCAACCCCTCCCTGCACATTGGGGAATCCACGCAGGCCAAGCATGATTACCCTCAGTACGAGATGATCCGCACTCACTACAAATTCCTCC
Organism: Bradyrhizobium sp. USDA 4503; assembly: GCF_054055815.1. Lineage (NCBI taxonomy): Bacteria > Pseudomonadati > Pseudomonadota > Alphaproteobacteria > Hyphomicrobiales > Nitrobacteraceae > Bradyrhizobium > Bradyrhizobium sp. USDA 4503. Next base: position 5,338,435 of record NZ_JBSRXS010000001.1, on the reverse strand, counting down.
TAAAATCTACAAACTATTCATGGACTCCTTGCGCCATTTACCGCTGCCGCCACCACCGAGGTTCGCCCCGGCAGCAGTGATCGGTAGACGGCAATCAGCTCGGCGTTGTGCTTGTCGAGGGAGAAGTGCTTCTCTACACGAACCCGTCCGGCGGCCCCCATCTGTGCGCGGAGCTCGCCGCTGCCCATGAGGCACTCGAGATGGGTTCGAAGCTCGTCGACATTGCCGGGCTCGAACAGAAATCCGGTCTCCCGGTCGTTCACGAGCTCAGGAATGCCGCCAATGCGGGTCGCAATGATGGCCTTGCCCTGCGCCATCGCCTCCAGGACCGACATCGGGCAATTCTCGCACCACTCCGAAGGCACAACCACTACGGATGCTTCGGCTATTGTTGTGCTCAGCGTGTCTCCGGAGAGGTGACCCGCAAACTGCACGTTTCGTGCAAACTGCGACTTCAAGTCATCAGTCAGCGGGCCCGTGCCCGCAATGACAAGTGGCCACGAACATCCCGCCGCCTGATGGGCACGCAACAGCGTCTCAGCACCCTTGCCCGGTGCGAGCCGGCCGCAGTAAAGAACGTATCCGTTGTCCCGGCCGCGCGGCGAAATGTTCCTGACATCCACGCCGTTGTAGAGCAGCACCGTTCGGTCTGGGGAGAAGCGGCGGGATACCGAATCCTGCATGAAGAGACTTGGTGCGATAAAGCGATCCACTTTCTCGTAGCTTCCGAGCCACTGTTGCGTGACCGCTTCGAGGTAAAGCGTGGCACTCTGCGCCAACGAGCCGTCGGAACAACGATGCGTCAGCACGTGATGGAAGCCGCCGGTGAGGCACAGCGAGCACAATTGGTTTCCGAGCGCTCGCGTGTGTACCGGACAGACCGGCTTCGTATCATGCAGCGTCAGGACAACCGGGATTCCGCGCGACTTGGCGACGCCGACGATCGATGGCGTCAACTGATGATAGACGTTGTGACAGTGCATCAAGTCTGGTCGCGTCTCGTCGATCAGCGATGCGAGCTTGCTTACGGCCTCGCGCGAGTGGATCAGCGCGAGGGCGCCCCTTATCCTGGCAAGGTAGCCGCCGTTGCGATAATCCTGGCGAGACACAAAATGAGTCGAGTAGGGTGACTCGATATTCCGCTCGTGCTGCATTGCGAAGTCAATGACTTCCACCCCGCTGCCCGTCAGGAATGCTCGTTCCTGAAACAGAACGGTCTCTGCGCCACCATTGTTGAAGAGGTATTTGTTAGCGAGGAGTACCTTCATTAAGGAGCCGTTCCATCGATACGCAGATCACAACAGCCACCCGCGCCTGGTGCTTTTTGTGCTCGACAGAAAAAGGCTACCTTGAAAGCTATCCGAGGCAGGTGGCGCATTCAGGGTGGGATGGGCGAATTGAGGGGTACCTATGAGTGAGTACCGGTGTCGCAGTTGCGTAGATGCAGCGGTTCCACGATAAATAGGCAATGCCTGCCAGTGCCTACGAGACGCTCACTGTTCTCACGATGGACAATTTGAAGATGAATATCGGCAGCGCGCCGCGCGTGGAATTAAACCGGCCTCAGATTCATGTGGTGAATTCTCTGACCAGCGGTGACGAGGGGGCGCCGTGAGGCAGAGTTTCAAGGCAGCCGTATTCCAGGCGGTGCGTTGGTCCGGACTGACGCCAGCTCTGCGCAAGATTTTTGCAGGCAGAGCCGCTATTCTGATGTTCCACGAGGTTCAGCGGGATTTCCGCTCAGAACTGATGACCGGAACGTCAGAGGACTTGTTTGAGTATTCGCTCAAGTGGCTGCGCCACGAAGGGTGGGAGATCGTCAGCCTGGAAACATGTCTTGAGCGGTTGGCAAATGATTCGCAGCCGCGCCGCTATGCTGTGGTTACCTTCGATGACGGTTATCGAGACAACGTTTCGACGGCGCTTCCGATCCTCGAGCGCAACAACGCCCCGTTCACGGTCTACGTTCCTACGGGCGCTCCGACGCGGACGCTGCAGTCATGGTGGCTCGGCTTGCGCGAAGTTCTTCGCTCGCGAGACACCGTTACCATTGACGCGATGGACATCCGGTTTTCCTGTCCCGATCTGAACAGCAAGGCGTCGGCCATGAGCAAGGTAGCGAAGTGGGTTCACGAAGATTATAACCGGGCCGAATTGCTCGCCCCGACGTTCCGCAATGCGGGTGTATCTCTATCGGCCTTGAACGACGTCTATTTCCTGGATGAACGCGAGCTTCAAGGCTTGGCGCAGCATCCTCTCGCTTCAATTGGCGGCCACACGGATTCCCACCCGGCACTGGCCTGTCTGGATGCAGCCTCAGCGCGAGCCGAAATGGCGGGCAACCGCAGCTATCTGGAGAATTTGCTTCAGAATCCCGTCCGGCATTTCGCCTATCCTTACGGCACCCCCGGAGCGTGTGACACTCGGGAGGAACGTCTTGCGGAGGAAGTCGGTTTTTCGACCGCGGTGACTACGCGGCATGGGCAGGTGTCCGATCGCAAGCCAAATCCACTGGCACTGCCTCGTATCGGCGTGGGTGGACAATTCGACACAAAGCTTGCGTTCGAGGCCCGAATGAACGGTATCCAGTCGGCGATGCACGGACTGCTGGGTCTTAGCTAGCAATCTTACACTCTGGTGATGGCGGTGAGCCGCTCGTGCGTGAGGCACGAAATCAGATCGCTCGGGCTCTCAATCTATGAGGCGCTCCGCCAAGATCATCCGTAGCGAGGCCCGGCGCGCTTATGCGCGACCGGCAGCCCGCTCCATCCACTGGTGGAAGCCGCTCCCTGGTGGGCAGGTTACGAAATTGTAGCCAATTTTCGGGTTCGTCTTGACCCTGTCCAGAAGGCCGAGTTCCTCGACCTTCGTAATTGCCCCGTCCATAGCGATGGAGAAGACCGGAAATCCTTCGGTATCGAGCATGTACCTCGTGGTCGTGTGGCTCCGGTCGTTGCCGTGATCCTCGTAGATGATCAGCGTATCGCGCTTTAGCACTTCGCGCGCCCCTTTGAAGGCCGAGATTTCCGCACCCTCGACGTCAAGCTTGACGACGAGCCGATCGCGGTCGGTCATCTGCAGCTGCCGTGCCAGCGAATCAAGCGTGATCGATACGACCGGTTCGACGTGCTTTGAGCGCATACCTTGCGACGTAACGATGTGTCGGGCGTCATGAGATCCGTCGTCGGAGAAGGACAACATCTGTCCGTCAGTCTCGAACAAGGCCTTGCGGCAGATCTCGAAGCGCCGATCGTTGGCGCTACGGTTCTGCTCGAGAATCGCGAGCGTTTGCCGCGATGCCTCGACAGCTATTGCGCGCTTGCGACCCAGCATTTCCGACGTGACGAGAACGGACCAGTACCCGATGTTGGCGCCGCAATCGAAGAACGTGTAGTCGACATCCTTCAGCCGCAGCAGAAGCATCGCTATGTCTGATTCGTAGGTACGATGGGGCTGACCGACAAAAAACGCATTCCAGTAGGCGTCGTCCAGCTCAAAGTACAAGCGGCTACCGTCCGCGAAATGGACGCAAGGCGTCTGGGAATGGATGAACGGACGGACCGCTCGCATTGCTAGTCCCATTCCACGCCCCGTACTCCGCGCAACAATCGTGTGCAGAAGCTTCACCAGCCCGATCGAAATCGGGTTTCCCGACACTTCGTAATCGAATGTATCCTGGTCCATGAGGTGCCGTCTCTCGCGCCCAATTCCGATTACAGCAGTCGCGTCCTCGTATGGCAACGAACGCATTCAACTATCTCCCCGAATCACGCACGTCGTGTCCCGACCGCCGCACGCGCGGCCGCAAGTCGAGAATGGTCGCGCCGGTTTCCGGCCGCACCGCGTCCATGAGCCGTTCGGATGGGCCTCGCCGCATTGTGCGCCTTACTAGCGCAATGAGCGTCGTGGTGGCCGTGATATCGATCCCCTCCGCGGCGTACATGTAGGCCGCTGTCCATACCCTGGTTGCCACGCCTGCGCAGGAGCCAGCAACTGCCGCTCCTAGAGCCCCAAAGGCCCAGGTCGCGCTGATCATGGCCAGGAGTCCCACGGCCCAGGTTGCTACCACGATTTGCATCGCGGCCCGCTGGTGTCCGGTCATATTCAGTGCGATAGGGCCGATGCCGAAGTATGTCGAGATTAACAGGCCGATTGCCAAGACCATCAGGACGCTGTAGGCGCGGGTGAAGTCTGCTCCGAACGTCATCAGCGCGAGGTCGCCGGCGGCCGCCAATGTTGCAACGCAGCCGAGGACGGCGACGAACGCAGCCAGTGTCGCTCCTGATGTGATGCGTGTGATTTCCGCATGACGATTTTCATCGAACAAGCGTGCCATGAGGGGCGCTGCGGGTACGCAGAAAGTTGCCAGAAAGAAATCAAGCAGGAACGCGATCCGGGTGGCAGCGTAGTAATATCCGCCGGCTTCCGGGCCGACCATCACCGAGACGATGATGACATCTATCGTGCCGCCCATCACGCTGGTGATGCTGGTTACCCAGAACGGTCCCGAAGTGGAAAGGATGTCGCCAATCCGATCATTCGATCGCTTCACCGCCACGGTGAATACGTTATAGCCCTCTGCGAGGCGTCGTAGGTAACCGTTCTGAGCGGGGATCAGCACGACCAGGATGCCGGTCGCAATCATCAGAACGTCTCCCGCCTGCAGCGGGCGGCCAAACGTCGAGAAGAGAACGCCGCTCAACAGAATGATGAGCAACCGCCACAAAACATCCTTGGTCATAAGCGCGAGGTTGACGGAACCGAGCGCGCGCCCCAACGAGCCCTGCATTTCGATCAAGGCCAATGGCAAGATCAGCAGCACGCTCGTGCAGTATTGCCACCGTCCGAATATACCATCGCGGCCGTGCGCGACGACGAACAAGAGGAGAGAGACCAGAGTAACGGCAATGCTGCCGAGACACGCCAAACGAACCTGCTTTGCAACAATCGAACCGATCTCTGGGAAACATTTCCGGACGGCGATGCTTGGTATTTCCCGCAGCACGCGAAACTGCTGGCCGAAGAGGCCGACCGTGGAGGCGACGACCGCGAATGTCATCAGCGACATGAGCGCCCCGTATTCCTCTATGGTCATCATCCGCGCAAAACTCACGCCGAAGAGGAAGGACACGGCGGCGCCCGAGCAGCGATAGACCATAGCCAGCCATGACTGCCGGAGGATATTGCTGAGCATGGTCACCGATCCGCCGGACGCCTGAAAAAAGCTCGTCATTGCGCATTCCAACGTTGGCTAACGCTACGCGACGCCCAGCGATTGTAATCGAGCTCTTCGCGGGCGGATGGTGGGTTGCGCACTGACTGAAGGTTCAAGAGCCAATTTTCCATCGTGTGGCGGATTGTCGCATGATAGAGGCCGAATGTAACTTCGTGGATGCGGAGGGCATTCGGCCCTTCCGGACTACCTACTCCGGTGGCCGTAACGAGAAACATGCTGCCTTCATCGCGATGAAGGCGGTTCGCCGACGAGCATTGTTCGACGGGTGATGTACGGGGCGTTTCAATCGAGCTTGCGGTATCGCGATCGGAGCCAATTCATGCGACTATAAGTCAGGATTGGCCTCCTTGTAGGTGTGTTGCTTCTCGACCTTGAACGAACCATCGAAATGGGGCTTGACGCCGTTCGCCTTGAGCCCCTGGACGACTGCAGTTCCTCCGGATGCGGTGGCTGCAGACCTGCGCGCGGGCGCGCGTTCCCGGTCCGACCTGTCGCGCAGCAATCCTATTCCGATCCCCAGGAGCATGCCGCCGAGGATCGCTGATCCAAGTATCAAGCGGGCGTTTGGCGAGCTGGCCGTGTAGGGGTGAGACACCCCCGTGAGCAGACGAGCCTCGAACACCGGCGCGGATTGCTGCTGCATGGCGTCCATGTAACGCAGCATCCGGAGGAAATTGTCATACGTTCTGGTGGCGGCGTCCGCCGTGGCTTCCAGTTCGCGGAGTTCGTCTTGCGTCGCTCCGGTCGATTGCGACGAGGGTGGACCTGCCCCAGCGGTGTTCGCGGGAGCCGCGACGCCATTCCTGGCCCTGTTGTAATCCGCTACGGCCTTTTTGGCAGTCGACGCCTGGCTGCTCAGTTCGTTGACACGTTCCTTGACCCATTTCTCGTTTTGCAGACCCCATTTGTATTTCGCGTCCATTTGCGTCGTGATGTAGGTCTCTACGACGGTGTCCAGGACCTGCGCTGCCCGATCGGGATCGGCGGAGCTGAAGGCGAGATCGACTATGTAGGTGAGGCCGGCGCGCTTCACCGAGAGCTTGCGCGCGAATGCTTCCATCGCATCACGCGTGACGACGTCCGTGTCCGGTCTGCTCCATCCGAGCAGCCGGGACGTCGACCGACCGAGTCGGTGCAGGACGCCGCCTGAGAATTCCGGATCCCCCGCCAAACCGAGCTTCGCGATCGCCGCGCGAGCGACGCTCTCGGACCTCAGGATTGCGACCTGACTCTCGACGGCCGTCGTTGCCGACGCCGTGTCGTTGGAAGAAGTCGTCTTGGCGTCGACGATGAGTTGCGCGGTTGCCGTAAACGTCGGAACTGCGACAACGAGATAGAGCAAGCCGGCGCCAAACATCAAGAAGCACGTCAGCAGTATGATCGAGAGGCGGCGGCGCAAGAAGGCGAGACCCTCCGCCACGAATTCGGCCGGCGAACCAAATTCAGGCGGCATCGTGTCCTGAGGTGCCGAATTGTCAGTTCTGTGAGATTGCAGCATTGTCTCGAACCTGCAGTTACTGGTGGCCTACCGAAGCCTCCGCCGATCAAACGGGAACGGGATCGACTGCAATGCCCTTGCGATCTTGCTGTACGGACTGCATGCAGCAATCGTCATCGCGCTAGAAGGCATTCCAATAGACCTTTCTGGAGAAGAGGGTCATGACGATGATCTTGAGATCGAGAAGGAATGACCAATTGTCGATGTAATAGAGGTCATGCTCGATACGACGTTGCATCTTCTCCAGGGTGTCGGTTTCGCCACGATAACCGTTGACCTGTGCCCAGCCGGTAATGCCGGGCTTGACGTTGTGACGGCGGGAGAATGACGAAATCAGCCGGGCGAAGCTCTCGTTCTGCGAGGTCGCGTGCGGACGAGGCCCGACGAGTGACATATCGCCGACCAGCACGTTGAAGAGCTGTGGAAGCTCATCGATATTGGTGTGGCGCATGAAGCGTCCCAACCGGGTCACACGTGGATCGTGTCTGGTCACCTGCTTGAAATTGTCGCCGTCCTCCGTCACGGTCATCGATCTGAATTTCAACACGCGAATAGTCTCGTTGTTGTAGCCGTGCCGCGTCTGACGAAATAGCACCGGCCCGGGCGAATCGAGCTTGATTGCGATTGGAATGATGACGAAGAGGGGACTGATGATGACAAGTCCGGCAATTGCGGCCGCGATGTCGAAGGCTCGTTTGATCGCCCGGTGGAACGGCGTCAGGGGAGACTGGAAGATGCGCATCGTCACCATGTTGCCGAATTGCGTGATGCGCGACACGGCCATGAGGTCGATTGCACCGACCGGGACGACGTGAACGTCGACCGGGAGCTCTGACAGGGCGCCGGCGAGCGCGAGGGCCGCCCGAACATCCGATTCCGAAGTCAGAATGACAATGTCATCCGCTCGCAGGGGCCGGCACTCTGCGATCAGTTCGCGGACATGGGATAGCACTTCGACCGCCCCGAAGTGCTCCGATGCCGAAGAGCCCTTGCGAAAGGTCGGCAACTCGAACGAGCGAATGGTCCGGATTCCGGTGGCGCTTACTCGTGCGGAAAAATCCAGGCAGTGGCTCGGTTCACCTATGAGGATGACGCGCCTGGCGTCGATCAGTCCGGATGCGATGGCAGGCTGCAGCAACGAGAAGCATATTGCCCGCGCGAAGAGCACCATGACGATAACGCTTGCCGCCTGGGCCATCACGGTCGCGCGCGAGTAGCCATCCGAGATCTTGAGAAGAAATATCGTTGAGATGAAGAAGGAGAATACGAAGAAGACGGCGCTGACGCCGCTCCATAGGAAGATGTGGCGGGGCTGCGTCTGGATCCGCGAATACTGCCGGAGCCCAACGGATACGAGCAGTTGCAACGTGGCAATCAGAAGAGATTCCAGGATGTATTTGGGAGTGTCCGGATAGTCGAGCGCAAGGACCAGCCGATAATAGAGGACGGCAGCGGCAAAAGCCCCAACGGCTACGAGGAGGAACTCGGCGCCTGCCGCCAGCACCAGCAAGGCGGCCAATCTGTTCTTGCCAAGGTCAGCCGCAATCGCCTTGCGGCCAGTGACCGAATGCGCCGAACGCTCGGTAGGGGCCGGCGAATTGGTGAAAAACGCATAACTCACCGGTTACTCCCAAGCAGTCCGTCACGCAGTCCGTCCCCCTGACAAAAACATAGCATTCGGGTCAGGAGGCGGATTGGCAATAAATGGGTAGCCGGGAGTAACTACGATGGTCAGTTGAGCCGAGGCGCTGCGGGATTAGATTGTCGATCAATCCGTGAGACCGAGCCATTGAGCACGCCATGCCGCACGCCAAGCTGCGTAATTTCCTCCGTCTTGACAACCGTCGCGGTCAACCAGGCCGTTGCGTCAGGTGGGGCCTGGTGGCTGTTGGCCTGACGATTTCCGCGCAGGCGAAAGCCGAATATCGAGTGAGCGTCGGAGATGTTCTGGAGGTCGCGGTAGCCGGCGTGCCGGAGCTGCGGCAGCGCGCGCCCGTCCAAGTCGATGGCAATATCTCTTTGCCGCTGGTCGGGATGGTCCCGGTCGCCGGCCTGCCGTTGCAGGAGATTCGGGCCAAGGTCGGGGCCGCAATGACGAGCAAGGTCTTTCGACAGAGGACCGTGGACGGCCGCGAGGTCGTGGTCGTGATAGATGCAGATCAGGTCACGGCGATCGTGGCGGAGTACAGGCCTGTTTACGTCAACGGGGACGTGTCGAAGCCAGGGGAGTATCCTTATCGTCCCGCGAGCACCGCGCGCCAGCTCATCGCCATGGCGGGTGGCTACGACATCATGCATATCAGGATGAACAACCCGTATCTCGAGTCGGCCGACCTGAGAAGCGAGTATGGTTCGCTTTGGACAGAACTCGCCAAGGAACAGGCGCGTATGTGGCGCATCAAGAGCGAGCTCGGGGAAGGGACGCAGATCAATCCAAGCGCTTCTCTTGCCGACCTGCCGATAGCCCGGTCGGCGGTTTCGGAAATCGTCAATGCGGAAGCCGAATATCTGAAGACGAAGCAGAGTGACTATCAGCAGGAAAAGGCGTACTTGCAGCGCAGCGTTCGGCAGGGAGACGACGAGGTCCGCGTGCTGTCGGAGCAGCAAAAGAAAGATGAAGAAGGACTTCAGTCCGACGTCGAGGACCTTCAGAAAGCGACCGACCTGTTCGGCAAGGGATCGTTGATCAGCCCTCGCGTGACGGATGCGCGTCGCGCGGTTCTGCTGTCGGCGACCCGGAGGCTGCAAACCTCTGCGCAATTGCTCCAGGTCAAGAAGTTGCAAGACGAGTACGCCAGACGGTTGGCAAAGCTCGACGATCAGCGGAAGCTTGATCTGTTCCGTGAGCTGCAAGAGACCAGCTTAAAGCTCAATCAGATTCGCGAGAAACTGCAGAGCGTCGGTGAGAAGCTTCAATACACTTCGATGGTTCGATCGCAGCTCGCACGGGGAGCCGGTAGTAAGCCGGATATTGCTATTATCAGAAAGAGCGAGAAAGGGCCGGAACGGATTGTCGTGAACGAGGATGCCGAGTTGCAGCCGGGTGATACCATCGAGGTCTCGCTGCGATACCAGGATGGTCCCGACGCGGCACCCCGAAAGCTGAGCAGTTCAAACGTTCCGGTCGTGATAGGCCGGACCGACGTGACCGCGGCAGACTCGCGGCGTGACAGCAGGTGACAAAGCCGGAAGCGGCAGAGTGATCGGGATTGGCACGTCGAGAAGACACGAGCAGCCACGGAGTTTGATGCCGCTTGTCCGTATATTTTTAGCCTATGCGACGGTGTCGCCGCTTAGGCATAGGCATAGGGTAATTCCGCTTGATCTGAACCTTGAATATTTTGTGACTTTTGCCGTTCTCGATCCGCTGTTCCGCTTCGCTGCGATCTGAACTTACAGAAGGGGCAACCTCCTTGTGCGGCTTCGTTGGCATCTTTGGATTTAAAGAATCGCTCGAGACGGCGCGCGGCCGGGCGCTCGAGATGGCCAAAACGGTCAGGCACCGCGGGCCAGACTGGAGCGGCATTTATTCCAGCGACGGCGCAGTGCTCGCGCACGAGCGCCTTTCCATCGTCGACGTGGAGCACGGCGCTCAACCCCTTCTCGACGTGACCGCGGGTCGCGCTTTGGCCGTGAACGGAGAGATCTACAATCATGTCGGTTTGCGCGCGGCGCTGAAGCTGCCGCACGCATGGAAAACGAAGTCCGACTGCGAAATCATCCTGTATCTCTACGACGAGTACGGCCCTGCCGTGTGCAATATGCTGAGTGGAATCTTTGCATTTGCCCTCTTCGATGAGCGCAGTGGCGATTTCTTCGTCGCCCGAGACCACATCGGCATTGTTCCGCTTTACATCGGATGGGGCAGCGACGGCACGACTTACGTCGCGAGCGAAATGAAAGCCCTCGATGGCGTATGCGAGACGATCCGGGAGTTTCCTCCGGGACATCATTACAGCGCCAAGGCCGGAAAGTTCGTCAAGTGGTATGATCCACAGTGGGCACATACTCTTCCAAGCAGGAAGGTGTCGCTGCAGGAGCTCCGATCTTCGCTCGAAGCTGCGGTCAAGCAGCAGATGATGTGCGATGTGCCTTACGGGGTGCTTATTTCCGGCGGGCTCGACTCGTCGCTTATCGCGGCGCTCGCGGCGCGCCACCGCTTCAAGCGGATCGAGTCGGGAGAAACCGAAGAGGCATGGTGGCCGAGGCTGCACTCGTTCTCGGTCGGCCTCGAAAACTCACCTGACATGAAGCATGCGCGAGACGTGGCAGCTCACATCGGCACGGTTCATCACGAGATTGTTTTTACCGTGCAGGAAGGATTGGACGCATTGCCGGACGTGATCCGGCACCTGGAGACCTTTGACGTCACCACCATTCGTGCCGGCACGCCGATGTATCTCATGGCGCGCAAAATCAAATCAATGGGCATCAAAATGGTGTTGTCTGGAGAAGGCGCTGACGAAGTATTCGGCGGCTATCTCTACTTCCATATGGCGCCGTCAGCAGAAGAATTCCACGACGAGACTGTCCGAAAGATCTTTGCGCTCAGCAAGTATGATTGCTGTCGCGCGAACAAGGCAATGGCGGCGTGGGGGGTCGAAGCCCGTGTGCCTTTCCTGGACAAGGAATTTCTGGACTACGCAATGTCGATAAACCCCGCCGAGAAGATGTGCCCTGGCGAGAAAATCGAGAAGGGCATATTGCGGGAAGCATTTACCGATCTGTTGCCGCAAGCGATCTTGTGGCGTCAAAAGGAGCAGTTTTCCGACGGGGTAGGGTACAGCTGGATTGAAAGCTTGAAGCGTCAAGCCGAGAATAAAGTCTCGGATCAGATGCTCGCAGAGGCGAGCAAGCGCTTTCCGCGGCAAACGCCGACGTCCAAAGAGGGATATTTCTACAGGGCCATCTTTGATGGCATTTTCAACAACCCGACAGCCTGCCTGACTGTGCCCGTCGGTCCTTCGATCGCATGCTCCACGCCGACCGCGTTTCTTTGGTCTCAGCAATTTGCGAGCATGAATGACCCATCCGGAAGGGCAGTGAAAGGGATCCACGTTCAGGCCATTGATCATGTTCGGTCAGTTGAAAACCTCAACAGTTCGAAGGCCCCATCGGGCGGACGGGTTGCAGCGGCGGAGTGAAATCGTCCTTCAAGTGAATTTCGGATTCCACACAGCGTCGCCCGGTGTTCGGCGGCAATGACGCCTGCCGGATTTCGTGGGTGAATCCGGCGCGCCGTATGCTGCGTCGGTCGCCGCGACCCGGCCCGGATGCCGAGACCATTCAAAGCCCGGCCCGCCGCGCGAAGCGCCGGCACTTGGCCTTTCTGCAAGCAACGCCAGAGCGACGCCTCAACGCCGCGTCAGGATCATGACATCGATGCGACCACCTCAAGCATCACTTCGGTCGCGCCGCCGGCGATGGAGAGGACGCGGGCGTCACGCGCGACGCGCTCGATCGCGCTCTCGCGCATGACGCCCATGGCGCCGTGGAACTGCACGCAATCATACGCGACCTCGTTGACGAGCTCGCCGCAGATGGCCTTCAACATCGAGATCTCGCGCAGGCAATCGTCATCGGCCGCCATGCGCCAAGCGGTGGCATAGAGAAACCCGCGGCTTGCCTCCACTTTCGCAGAAAGCATCGCGAGCCGTTGACGGATCGCCTGCATGTCCCAAAGGACGCCCCCGAATGCCCGGCGGGTTTTCACGTAGGTGAGGGTCATGTCGATCGCTGCCTCGGCCATCCCTATCGCCATGGCGGCGAGGACAAGGCGTTCGTTCTGCAAGTTGCGCATGATTGAGTAGAAGCCTTGTCCCTCCGCGCCGAGCACGTTGTCGGCGGGGATGCGGCAGCCGTCGAAGACAAGTTCCGCCGTGTCGGAGGAGCGCCAGCCGAGCTTGTCCAGCTCGCGCGCGACGCTGAAGCCTGGCGTTCCCTTCTCGACGAGGAACATCGTGATCCCGTTGCTTCCGGCCGAGGGATCAGTCTTGGCCGCGACGCAGTAGAGATCCGCGTGGACGCCGTTTGTGATATAGAGCTTGGTGCCGTCGAGCACGTAGGAGTCGCCGTCCCGGACCGCGCGCGTGCGGATGGCTTTCACGTCCGAGCCCGCATCCGGCTCCGTGATGGCGATCGCGGTGATCACCTCGCCGCTGATAATGCCCGGCATCCAGCGCGCCCGCTGGGCTTTGGTCCCGTCGTGAAAGACGTACGAGGAAGCCATGTCGGCATGGACGAGCATCGCGTCGGCGGCGCCGCCATAGGTCGAGCGCCCGAGCTCCTCGGCGAAGACCGTTGACGCGACAGAGTCCATTTCGGCGCCACCATACTCAGCCGGGTAGCGGATGCCGAAGAAGCCGAGTTCGCCCATGCGGCGCAGGATCGAACGGGGAATGAACCCGTTCTCTTCCCAGTGATCCGCGCAGGGCTTGATTTCCTCCTTGACGAACCGGCGGACCTGGTCCCGCAAGAGCTCATACTCCGCCGCCATCCAGGGCAGCTCCGGCTCTCGTGCCGCGTTCCAAGCTTTGTCCATCATCTTCATCCGATCTGCTGCGAGCCTGACTCAAAGGCTCCTGTCCCGCCCAAGACCAGGCGGAGACCTTCCGGCTAGAGTTCGACCTCCTCTCTCGGTCCCTCCGAGAGGGAAGGGGCATTGGAATCGGCCACCCAGCGCATTCCGTCGATGACTTCCGCCAGTTCGGCCAGTGTCGGCCGCTCAAAGAGGTTGCGAAGCTGCACGTCGACGCCGAAGATCTTTCGCATGCGCGACACCGCCCGCACCACCAGGAGCGACTCCCCGCCCAGTTCGAAGAAGTTGTCGTGGCGTCCGATCGACTCGAGCTTCAGGAGTTGACACCATAGAGCGGCCAGCGCCTTCTCGGTCTCTGTCGAGGGGGCGGCGAAGACCTGCGCCGGCTGGATGTTTTCCGCCGTCGGCTCGGGAAGCGATGAGCGGTCGATCTTGCCGTTGGGCGTGAGCGGCATCCGCTCGAGGCGAACGTAGTGCGTCGGAATCATGGACTCCAGCAGTTCTTCGGCGAGGTGCGCGCGCAGGTCCGCCACGGTCAGGGGTTTCGACGCAACATAGTAGGCCACAAGTCGTGCGATGCCGTCTTCGGGCGTCGACGGTTCGCCATGGCCGATTTGGGTCGTTTTCTGTGTCGCTGCTCTCGTCATCGAGGCGGCGACGGCGCATTCCTGAACGTCCGGGTGCTTGAGAAGCCGTGCTTCGATCTCGCCGAGCTCGATACGGGTGCCGCCGACCTTCACCTGATGATCGGCGCGGCCGAGAAATTCCAGGCGTCCTTCCGAGTTCCAGCGGGCGAGATCGCCCGTCTTATAGAGCCGCAGCTTCGAGCGCCCATCTCGGGGATCGGTGACCGTGCGGAAACGCTCGTCGGTCAGATCGGGGCGATTGAAATAACCTCTCGCGAGACCGTCGCCGGCAATGAACATCTCACCGATAATCCCGGGGCCGGTGGGCTGATATTCTATGCTGAGGACGTAGATGCCCGCATTCGCGGCCGGAACGCCGATCGGCACCGATGCGGATTGATCCCGATCGGTGTCGAAGCGGTGAATCATGCAGCCCACCGTGGCTTCGGTTGGTCCATACTCGTTGTAGATCTCGACAGGATGGGGAATAGCGTTGGTGATATCGCGAGCCAGCGCGGCCTTGAAGTCCTCACCGCCCACGATGAATTTGCGCAGTCTTGTGGTCTCTAGATTGCGGTCGCGGATCATCGCGAGATGCGCCGGCGTCAGCTTGATGATATCCACTGCATTGTCGTCGATCACCTTCAGCACGACCATGCTCTGCACTCCGGGATCGCCAAGATAGACCGCGATGCGGCCGCCGGTGATGAGTGGCGTAAAGAGCGTTGTGACCGTCAGGTCAAATGCGAGAGATGAGAAAAGGGGCCATGCGAGACTTTCGCCGGAACTGTACACCCGGGCGGCCCACCAGATGTAGTTCACCAGGCTTCGGTGCTCGATCTCGACGCCCTTGGGAGTGCCGGTCGAGCCGGAGGTGAAGATGATATAGGCGGCGCCGTCCGGCGTGGCAGCGGACGGTCGGGCCGAGGCCGGCTGATTCGAGATCGACTCGAGATCGGCGTCGAGCACGAAAATTTCGGCAAGGTTCGCGGCAATGCCCGAACGCAGGCTCGACTGGGTGATCGCCACGGGCGCCCGCCCGTCGGTCCCGTTGGAAATGTCCTGCAGGATTGTTGTGATACGCCCCTTCGGCGTTGCCGCATCCACCGGCACATAGGCCGCGCCGGACTTCAGCACGCCCAGGATCGCAACGACGACTTCAATGGAGTGCTCCATGAAGACAACGGCAATCCGGCCCGGGCCCACGCCGGTCGAGCTCAAATACGCGGCCATCTGGTTGGAGCGTTCGTCGAGCTGCCGGTAGGTCAGCGTTGCATCGCCAAAGCGGATCGCTTCAGCGTCAGGACTACGCGTCGTCTGGTCGCGGAAGAGATCGATGATCGTCTTGTCCGACGGATAGCGTGCCGCCGTGGCGTTGTAATCGACAACCAGCGCCTGATGATCGGAATCCTTCAGCAGGGGAAGCGCTACGCCCTCCGGCGCGATAGGTAGGACTTCGTTCATGAAATACGCTCCCGTCGGGAAAACTAAAAACGAAAATCACGTGTTCTGCTTCTGGGTTGCCTGGCGATAGAGGTCTGCGATGGCAGGTGCGTCAGGTTCCATCAGCATCGAGGCTTCGTTGCAGTCATCGGGCCCGAAGTAAAATTCGGCATGCGGCACTACTTGTAGCCATCGGTGTGGCGCGGCGCCCGATCGCAGCCAGGCTTTGTTGGGAAGGATGATGCAAACCCGACCGGAATACGGAGTGGGAGTGTAGCGCTGAAAAGCCGCGATCGCCGTGGATTTGAGCAGAGCCCTGCTCGCCAATACCGGGTCTGTCGCGACAGGCTCATTGCTCTTGCCAACGAGGGGTACGAGGGCGCGGACGTGCTCGCGCAGGCGACTGCCGAAATATCGGAGACGGGCGCCGAATGTCGGCAGCTTCGCTGTCTCATGCAGGAACGATTCCGCCTTGCCCCTGGCAATGAAATACAGCCGGCGCGGCCATTCCCCATAGGTGGTGGGGTGAAGCGGGCCAAACAGCGCAACGCATGAGACCTCGGACTCGCGCTGTCCCAGGATTCTCGCCAGTTCAAAAGCTGTTGGAGCGCCCGAGCAATAGCCGACGATGATGTACGGACCGGTCGGCTGATATTCGACGATCTGGCGGGCGAAGTACTCGGCGATATCTTCGACGCGATCCATCGGCTCGCTCTGCCCATCGAAGCCAGGCGGTTGGAGGGCGTAGAACGGTTGATCGACGCCCAGGTGCTTCGAGAGGTCCAGGAATGAGGACGGTGCCCCGACATGACCGGGGACTGCGTAAATGGGTATGCGTGTGCCGCGAGACTGCAACGGAACGATTGCAGACGGTTGCTTGGCCGCGGCTGTGGCCATGTTCAGAAACGCGATGATCTCGCCCTTCCGCCCCTGCAACTGATCGCGAAGCTCCGCCGTCAGCGCGCCGGCCGGGGCGTTGCAGCGCAGCCGGTCGCCATCCACCCAGACCTTGATGTCCTTGACCGCGAGGTCTGCGAGCAGCTCCGAAAACTGCATCACGTGCGCTGACATCGGGCTTTTCATCGATGAAGCTGACATTTCCTGTTCCGTGCGCCATCGCGGTGACTTCGACTCCGGATGACAGTTCATTTCCGGACGACCACGCTCCCAACATATCCAGGTTGCGGTACGAAGCTTCGGACAGCCCAATCCCTTTCATCCCAGGAAATCGGCTGTCCCAAGCCACACCCCAGCGCCTTGGAGACAGCCTCCAGCCGGGTCCAACGCTGGAGGAAGCCTTCCAGCCGGTCTTCCGGATCGAGGGCGGCGTAGGACTCGTATTCGGAGGTGGAAAGGCAGAGCGCTGCGATCTCGTCCGCTTCGGGCACAGGGAGGATTGCCTCGATGTCCACGCCGACCTCTTGCCTGATCGAGAGGGCGATGACCGCTACTTCTCCAGATCGCGAGGCGCTGAAGCGCACGTCGCGGGCGGGCATGCGGCGGGAGAGGTGGGGTTTGCCCAGCCGTCCATATTCCAGCTCGATCTCTGAAGGCGAAATTCTCAGTCTGGAAGCGAGGACCTGGCGCAGCTGCCCGCGGCTAACAATGAAGCGGCGGCGATCGCGCTCCAATCTCAATCCCGCGGCGCGCCGATGTTCTTCCTCGTTGAGGCAAGCGCTTAGCTCCCGGATGACGTCCTGCTCCACATGGAGCATGAATGCCAGGACCTCCAGACCATCATGCTCGAGAACCGGCGTGATGACCCCGGGTCTCAGCTCAACTGCTTTGTCCAAAAAGCTCAAAGGGGCGGTGCCGGCTCTGCGAGCCCCACATTCAAGTTTGCGATAGCCTCGCCCGTCAAAGGAACGACTATTTTCCCACTCGCTCTGTTCACAGGCACCCGTGCGAAAAGCCATCACAACTTGCTTTCTATTAGCCTCGATCCGGATTGCCGCCGGTAGGTTGCGAACGGTATTGCGATGGGCATTCGAGCGGACTGCTGATTGAAATTTTAATCGCGCACCGCCATGGCTCAATGGACCATCGTAATTACCCATTTTTTGCCAGTTCCCGTCCGGTGCCACGGATCGGACTGCTTGAGTTGAGTGACCTGGTGGCAAAGTGCCGCGTCCTTCCGCCAAAAGCGCAAGCGGGGGAATATTCCTGGGGGAATCGGACCGCTAGACGGTCAATGGATGCAGTCCAGGCGTCAGCGCCTGCCCCGGCCGGCAGTCAGAGGGGGAGAAGCACCGACATGGCCACATCGCTGACCTGGACATTGGTTCTCGCCAAGGAGCCCAAACCGATCGACTAGGAGCCAGCCCCGAATACGGAATACAGAGCCGCGGTCTTTTTTGGAAGATTCGTGGCAATGGTCCGTAGCATCCGCTTGGCACTGCGGAGCTTGGCCTCGATGTGGCGCTCTGGACTGTCTCTGCCGACAGCGATCCACGCCATGGCCTGCTCCCTGTTGGCCAGATGGGACTTGTGCCCGCCGCCACCGGCCAGGAAGTCGTAGCCACTTTCCCCGCGTGCAATGCTGTCCTCAATAGCCAGCACATGGCTGACGAGCCCGGGCTTGAGCCGGCTATCGCTCTCATAGAGAAAGCCGCTCTGGTAGTTCAGGACACGGCCGTCATGCACGAAATTGTACACGACCCCAATTGTCTCGTTCCCAACCAGCGTCCGTGAGATACGAACGGCCCCCGTCGGGACTCCGCGCGCAATCAGCTCCTCGTGAAACGGACGGAAGCCGGGATTGGCGAAGGCTCCCCTGCGTCCCCATCGCGACCGATGAAAGTCGCCCAGCAATTCGAATGCGGCGAGGGCCTCCGTCGTCGTTTCCATGATCCGGAGTTCAACGGGGCCGCGTTCGGCATACAGCCGCATGGCGCGGTTTACGGCCTGGCGCGTACTGCGGCCCAATGTGGCGCGATAATCCCCCCCGCGCTGGCGGACCGGGGCAAAATCGACCCACAATGCCGCATCAGCTTTTTTCACCTCGGTCACGAGCCCGGCCCGGCCTGCGGCGCGACTGGCAGTCGCCTCAAGGTCCGGATCAATTCCGGAGAGCACCAGCTGATCCGAGCGGTGCAAGCGGGACGTCAACGCATTGAGGCCTGCGGATATGATGGCATCGGATTGCTCTGCAAGAATACCGTTGTACTCGATGAACAATCGGTCGAAGCGAGTATCTCCCGTTTCATTGAGCAGCCAGCGCGTCCGCGCATGCGGCCCGAGACTCCACGCCCTCCGCCGGCAAATAATCGCCAGGCCAACGATCTTGCCTGATGACCGGGCCACGAGGACGTGTGGTCGCGCGCCATCCGGGATATGCCGCACCCAAGTGCCGATCCAGAGCCAGGACAGGAAGAACGAGTGAGTCACTCGCGCTTCGAGCTCCTTCCATGAGGATTCAAGCCACGCAATGCTCTCCAGGGCATCCAGGCTGACATCGGTAACCGTCTCAGGCATGCTTTCCCGTTCCAACGCCGGAGGGCTGAATGCGCGACGTGACGGGAATACCGAAGGATCGAGCTGCAATGTTCGCGCAAGATCCGATGATGGATGGCTCGTCACGCGCGGATATCCCTCTGGCAGACACGTCCTGGTTGGGCGTCTCTGACCGTTGTCTCGGCGGAGGCCGATGACGGCAACTATATCCGGAATTCGATCGAGGCGCGGACCCTTTCTGATTACCCACGGTAGCTGCTTGTGCCAGCGCAGCAACTGTGCCGAGGTGAAGCTGTGATCGACCGGGTTCGAGGCTGGTGCAGCGCGCTCCGGCCTTCGGCGTCCGATGGCCTCGATGCTCCGCCCGCTCATCGGGGCGTGTCATGGCTGACGTCCGATTTCTCACGTGGCGCTCGATCCCGAGGCGAGTTTTTCAAATCTCCGCCGCAGGTGATCCACGAGCAGTTCCGCACCGATCAACAGGCAGCCCGGATGTCCGCCGGGCACCTGTATCAATTCCAGTTGAGGGCTGAGATGCCGCCACGCTCGGCCATCGTGGTCGGCCGCGTAAAAGGCCACCGGGATCTCGAGCGGCGCCGGACAATACCGCGCCATTGCGATTGAATGAGCGTCCCACAACGCCGTTGGAATTGCGACCTTGGCGATCGCAGGCTGTTCGTTCGCCGGAAGCTTCAGGTATCGCTCCAGTCTCACCATTTGCTCGAAGGTCCAACGCAAGAGATAAGGCGAAACCAGCGGCTTCAGCAGCCCCAGGATCGCCCGTGGCATTGGACGGGCACTGACGGTCGGCGGGTCCACCATCGTAACCACATCAACCGTGTGGCCGGCAGCCATCAGCTGGCGGGCCACTTCGAACGCCACCATGGCGCCATTGCACTTGCCGCCCAGAAGAAAGGGACCGCTCGCTTGCCTTGCCAGGATGAACGGCAGGCGGTCGGCGGCCATCGCCTCGATCGAGCCCGGAATCGGCTCGCCATGAAGACCGTGGGGATTGATCGAGATGATCGGATAATCCGGCCCCAGAAGCTCTACCACCCGCCGCACACTCGCGTGGCCGCTGACAAGGTCGCCGTTGAAAAAGTACAGCGGAGACCGCGTGCCAGGCGCATGGGGCTGGAAGAACGGCGTCGTCCACGTGTCCGTTGGTGCGGAAACCCTTGCGGCAAATTGCCGGACGGTTTCTGCCCCGAACATGATGGTTTCCGGCACGGGATAGCCGACGAGCCGCTCGACCTCGATCAGCATCTCCATCGCGAGAAGGGAGTCTCCACCGCTGGCAAAAAAATCATCGTCAACGGTCACGGCCTCGTTCTTGAGCAGCCTGCGCCAGAGGGGCAGCAACTCGGCTTCCAAATTCAACGGCCCGTTCGCGACGGGCGCCGGCGTCGTCGCCTGGTGCCCCCGTGGCCGGTCGACCAGCTCGCGCAGACGTCGCCGCTGAACCTTTCCCGTCACCCCCTTCGGCAGATGGTCGAGCGTCAGAATGCGTCTCGGAATCTTGAACGAGGCCAGCTCGCGTTGAAGGAACAGGCGAAGCTCCGCAGCGCTCGCCTGCGCGCCGCGATGAGGGACGATGGCGACTGCGACGTCCTCGCCCAGGCGCGGATGCGAGATCGCGAAGGCCGCAGCTTCGGCGATGGCCGAATGTCGCAATAGCGCGGCCTCGATCTCGGCGGGAGAAATCTTCTCACCACCGCGATTGATCAGCTCGCTCAGGCGGCCGTGCAGCGAAAGGAAGCCGTCTTCGTCGAGGCTGCCGATATCGCCGGTGCGAAACCAACCCTTCGTGAAAGCGGCTTGATTGAGTTCCGGCGCATCGAGATAGCCCGACGTCACGGTCGGTCCACGAATCCAGATCTCTCCGCGCTCGCCGGCTGCCAGGGGATGTCCATCCTCGCCAACGATGGCCACGGTATCGGGCCAGGGTCTTCCGCAGGTGCCCGGCCTGTTCGGACCGGGCGGCAGCTGGTTGGCGGCGATCTGGGCCGCCTCGCTGGAGCCGTAATGCTCGAGCACCGGCACGCCGAGAGCGTGTTGCAGGCCGTCCTGCACGGCCCTCGGGAGCGGCGCGCCGCCCGACATCGCGAACCGCAAAGTGTGCGCCGGCTGTGCATTCTCGAGGCTTTGTGCCTTGTCCAGCACCGTGGTGTGAAGCGTCGGGCCTGCCGAGTACCAGGTCGGCCGCAAGACATCGAACCACTCATCGAGTGCGACGACGGCACTGTTCGCCGGGATGGCAATGCTGCCTCCCGTCAGCAACGGCGTGAAGACCGTCACTTTGAGCCCATGGGAATAGTAGGGGGGCGACACGCTCAGGCATCGGTCCCGGGACGTGAGGCCGAACCAGGCCTGAAGGCGTTCGGCCGCCGCCAGCATATTGTCATGGCTGAACGGAATGAGCTTCGGCTGCGCGGTCGTGCCCGACGTCTGCAGAATGAAGGCGGGGGAGCGCGGATCCGGCTCGGCGTCGATGGCAGGGGAGCCGGCAACTTGCACGGCGATCTCGAGTCCAAGCTGGCCCTGTCCGACCGGAGCGGCTTCTATGACGGCAAGCGTTCTGCGTGCTGCGGCCTGGCGAGCTTCAGGGGCACTGCCCTGCAGCACAACGAGGGCGCTCAAGTTGAGCATGTCGAGGCGCTGCTCGATTTCAGGCAGGGAGAGGCGTGGGTCGAGGGGCACCGCGACGGTACAGCAGGCGACTGCCACGATGGCGAGAACCGCCTCCGGGCCGTTCGGCATCAAGACCCCGATCCGGGTATTACAATCGAAACCGGCCAAGCGCAGCCGCCGGCGGATTGCGTTCAACTGGCGTTCAAGACCGTTGTATGTCAGAGGCTCGAAAGCGCTCGAGACGATCGCCGGCTGGTTCGGAAACCGACTGGCAGTTCGACCTATGACCTGGCTTATTGTGAGCCGGGCTTCCGACTCCCCATGGTCGCGAGCGTGGAAGCTCTCGGAACACATGGTGGCGGCAGGCGTCTCGTTGTCCAGAAGCATTCCGTCCTACCTTGAACAACGTAAGTCGGCTCGCACAACCATAGCGCGCCGCTCCCGAAGATGCCTTGCTGTACAGCAAGTGATGGCGGCAATTAGGGATTAGCCAATATTCGGTGCGTCATCCTGCCATCCTGCCGATTGCGACCATTGCTGAGTGGTGGCGTAACCAGGCGGCGGCGCGACTTGAGCTCGCCGATGCGAGCAGTCGTCCGGCTTGCTCGGGATTGAACAGGCCTCGAACAAGACGGAAATTCTCGAAGACGGAGATCGCTCTCGCCGACTACGCGCCGCGATAGCCATTCGGGTTCTTCATCTGGAAATGCCAATGGTCGGCACACATCTGTGTCAGCGATCGCGCTGATGTCCAGCCCAACAGGTTCTTCGCGAGAGTTGGATCGGCATAGCAGATTGCGACGTCACCGACCCTGCGTTGGTCGATCACATACGGCACGGGCCGGCCACTCACTTCCTTGAATGTCCGGATCACGTCCATGACGCTACTGCCGCTTCCTGTTCCGAGATTGACCGTCAGAAGGCCGGGCTGTCTCAGTTGGCTAAGGGCGCTCAGATGTCCGGATGCAAGATCGACAACGTGAATGAAGTCGCGGATCCCGGTGCCGTCCGGAGTATCATAGTCGTTTCCCCAAACATGCACCGTCGGACGTCGTCCGATCGCCACTTGTGCCACAATAGGCAACAGATTGTTCGGCACATCCAGGGGATCTTCTCCGATCAGTCCGCTTTCGTGGGCGCCAACCGGATTGAAGTAGCGCAAGATGGCAATCCGCCAATCCTTGTCGGACTCATGAAGGTCCTTCAGTATTTCTTCGATGAAGTATTTTGTGCGGCCGTACGGATTGATCGGTGCGACGGGATGCTTCTCGTCCAGCGGCAGGTACGCGGGTGTCCCGTAAACGGTTGCGGATGAACTGAAGACCAGCGTCTTGACGGATGCTCGCGTCATGGCCGACACGAGCCGCATCGTTCCCACGACGTTGTTGTCGTAATAGGTGATGGGTTGAGCGCTGGACTCGCCCACCGCCTTGAGGCCGGCGAGATGAATGACCGCAGTCACGTCGTGGGCGCGCAGGATCTGGTAGATCGCCTCTTCATTGCGAATATCGGCATGCCGGAAAATGACCGATCGCCCGCAGATGGCTCGTATCCGTTCGAGAGAGGCGCTGTTGCTGTTGGAAAGATTGTCGACCGCGACGACATCGAGCCCGGCGTCGAGTAGGGCGACAGCGATGTGGGATCCGATATAGCCGGCACCGCCGGTCAACAAGATCATTTCCGCTTCCGTTTCGCGTCTGCGTGGTCAATGCTCACCGCGCGCGGGAAATCATCCCGCGCGGTGATGCCGATGCGCCAGACCGGACGAGTCTCAGCTATTTCCGCAGTCGGATCGCCCCGTCGGCTTTTGAGCTCATGTCCTTGCGGGTATGGCCGTTGGCGAGGGAGACTTCGAAGTAGTTCTCCGCATGGTCGATCGCGCCAAGTGGCGCCGGCCGGCCCGCTCTCGCAATCTTGGGAATTTCCCGGCCAGATGGGAGGAGCCGCTCGGTTACGTCAACGATCTGATGCGCCGAACTGCTGTTTCTCGACCAAGCCGCAGATCGATGGTTCAATCCCCAGATTGCTGCCTGCGTTCTGTTTTGAACCCGAATCTTGCGAAGGATCGCCTTGATGTGAACCTTCACCGTGGCTTCGGCAATCTTGATCTTGCGCGCAATGCACTTGTTGGAATCGCCTTCAATCAGGCACTGCACAATTGAAACTTCCCGCGGCGAAAGTTGCTGAGCCAGCGTGTCATCTGCCGTTGCGACGGCATGATCGTCATCGTTGGGTACAGGAGCATCGTCCACCTCGCGTTTCTCGGTCTCGAGAGCGGACTCCAAGAATGCCGGCGGGAATACCGTCCCACCCATCATGACGAGTTCGATGGACTTGATGAACGCGTCGCAGTTCATCACGTCGATGAAATATCCGGTGGCGCCGGCTCGGAATGCGGCAACCAGATCATTCAGATGAAAGTGATCCGCGACAACTGCGACACGTGCATCCGCGTGACGGCGCTTGAACGAGTCGATTTGCTCGACTGTCGGGCGAAAATCATCGCCACTATGAACGATGAGGAACAATGACGGACTCGCGGGGGCTTTCTGAAGCGCCTCATCGCTGGGCCAATCATCGGCGTCGTATATCGAGGTTAGGACGAAATTCTCCGAATTTAGAATTCTTGCAAGGCCTTCTTTGCGAAGACTATTTTCACCAACCAGTGCAATGGCAAAAGGATATCGTCGTCTCATGGAAACTCTCCCGGACGCTACAATGATACAAGCGGTTGAAGGGTTGAACCCGATTCATTTTTGGTGGCCCGCCCAGCTGAAAAGAACGACGTAAAAACAAGCTTCCTCAGATTCGGTCGATAGAACAAACCTGGGACGAAAAGCGCTTAACTCACTCCGAAAATATTTAAGAATGTTAGATGCTAATCCCCAATATCCCTATATACCGTTGGTTATAGGCATTTGGGGCCGCCAAACTGACGAGGGTGGTCTCTCGGTCCCGGTCGACAGGCACTCGCTGAGGGTGCCTCGGATCGTCGCTGCGATTACGCGTTGTGGAATCTGGTTATCGGCGCGCTCCAGGCGGTAGATTCACGGGACCAAACGACAACAAAACCTTACTGAAATATCTCATATTGGAGTAGCTTATTAATGACATGGGCGCCGATCTGAACTGAGGGGGATTGAGGGTTGATCGGAAATGCATTTCAGTCGTGTAGTCATTGCCAGTAGATATCCAGTCGTTTTATTGGGTCTGAACTGCCTGCTCGAAGCAGAGCGTGATTTCAAAGTTGTTGCTCGCTGCAATGATATTGCGAGCTGCTTCAAGGCAATACAGAGCCTCGCGCCCGACATCGCCATTTTGGACATGTCGATGCCTGACATTTCTGGGCAGGCCATGCTCGAGGTCGCAAACTCCGGGGCGCTTGGTGTGCGGCTCGTGTTTCTTGCCGCCTCGGTTGAGGATCGCGATCTCGCCATGCTCGCAGCAGCGGGAGCTTGCGGTGTTCTTCTGAGCGAGGAGGAGCCCGAAACGCTCTTGCAGACGTTGCGGCAAGTCGCCGACGGCCAGAAGACATTGCCTCCGCCCTCGTACGAAGAAGCCATCCCTTATGCGCAAACGACGATCCCGGAGAAATATCTTGCGGTGCTGACGGACCGCGAGCGTCAGATCATGCGTTTGGTGTCGGAGGGCTTGTCGAACAAGGAGATTGGCCGCCGTCTGAAGGTGGCCGACGGTACCATCAAGGTTCATCTGCACCACATCTTCCGCAAGCTCGAGATCAGCAACAGGACCGTCCTTGCTACGCTTGCCGTCTCATATTCCGGGCCGACCGGGTCTCCATCCGTCGAATAGCGGCGACGGACCGGCGTTTTTCATCGAGCTTCATGCGCGATGATCATCCCCGCTAGGCCAACGGGCTGTCTGTCCGCCTGGAGATTGCGGAAAACGAGCGTCTCAAGGCAGTTGCGATGAAAACGCCTGCACAACAGCCGGCGCCTTTGACGAACATGTCCTTTACGTATCCATGTCTGTCGGGGAGCAGTCTTTGGATGAGTTCGAAGCCGACGACGATAGCGAGAAGGACGAGCAGGATTGGCAGCACGTGCTTCGGATAGGCGAGCGAAAAGGCGACCCCGATAATGAACAGAGCTGCAAAACGATCGATGTTCGCCGATATCAACGTGTGCGGACGGAATGCCAGCGGTGTATCGGTGACGATGAAGAGGCCTAGGATCAAACCCCAAGCCAAGCATCGGAATACGGTTTGCGTCATCCCTTGTGGTTCAGCAAGAGCGCAGTAACCTGGTTTCATCATTCGCATTCGCAACTACTCTTCAGGCGCGGCCGTTTTAAAGAGATGGATCGTCGTTGCACGATGGGGGCAAGCTCAACTGCGGATCACCATGGCGGGCTAGGTTTTGCCAAGCCACTGGCCAATGTCTCTGGATCCGATGACCCGTTTGGGCCGGTACGGGTTGATCGTTCCAGCTGAAAGTCTCTCGATGCGCTGGTCCTCCGCCAGTTTCCTTGTGAACTGCTTCGCATCCTGTTCGGATACGAATGTCGCAGTCCTTCGTGCGTGCCTGTCGGGCGGAGCATCGCGTTGATCAATGAAGGAGACGTACCAGATGTGCCTTGCTGTCATGCGGGACCTCCGAGGTCAGGTCTAGGCGCGAATACAAATTCGAGACACCAGGCGGTGATATCTGAAAGCTGATCGGCAGAAAGCTTCTTCTCCATTGTGTAGTCGTGATTGGTTTCTGCGAGCCAAAGCAGGCCGGCGATTGGTCCGTCCGCAATGGACGGGAATTGCAGCTTTCGCTCAGCGTGTCGCCGGGGCTTTCAGAGTACTCCTCCTGGACATCAAGCTTGCATGCTTCGTTCCATCGCGAAGTTTGAAGATGGCCACGAGGCGCCGCAAGCGAGCGCTGCGTTCGCTGCTATTCATGCCGCAATGGAAAACTGAAGGACGAACAGTGACTGGCCGCCCGGCTCGGGGCTGTCGCTGATTTCGACATGCCAGCGAAGATGACGCAAGAATGGCTCCGTCACGTCGTGCTTGAGTATCTCGCCGCTCAGTTCAATCGCCGTCGTCCGTGCGGCGAAAATGTCGGGAAGATCCAGGCCGACATCATCGAGCACTGAATGGCCGCCGTGGATATGAAAAAAATACCGCGGCATTGGTGTCTCCGGATGAGGCGAACATTCCGACGACTGCGACGAGCTCGACGCATCAAAGTGGTGTCATCGCACCACGGTGAGGCGGACGGCAAGCCGCTATTCTAGGAGGGCGGATCATCATTGTTGGGTACCCCGACGTGGACCTGCACCATCATCGGTTCGGAAGGTCGAGCGACGCATCGGGTCGACAGAGGAGACCAGCCGAATTCGTGTTGGCTTGTCGGCAATGAGCCAGCGATTCGGTCATCGTGATTTCGAGACAATGGCAAGCGGCTGGCGGGAAGCAGAGAGCGCCGCTCGTCACCGCGAATACAATCACGCCGTTACAGAAGCTGAGGCAGGCGGCCGACCAGCGGGAAACGGCTGCGGACCACCGGACGCGCCGAGATCTCTCGGATGGTCAGGGAAGCGTGCGGCAATGCCTAGCACCCGAAGCTAACGAGCAGCATTTTCACGACGGCCCGTGGTGCTCGCCAGCGACGCCGGCGATCAATTATTTGTGCGGTGCGGCAACATTGATATTGCATTGCAATAATAGCTGACTAACTCTGCTTATCACGTGCCACTGAGGAGCCTTCCGTGATCAAGATTTCCCTCTCCACCCTTGCCGCCGCTCTCGCGATCGCAACCGCCGCGTCCGCTGCGGAGCTTCCGACCTATGAGGCTGCGGGTCTGCCGATCTCGGCGGTGCAGGCCGGCGTGATTGGCGCCGCCAACGCCCGCGAGCAGGCGCCTGTTGCGACCACATCGGCGACGCCGCATCAGCTCAGCGTTCTGACGCCCCGCAACAAGATGACGACCGCGCGGGCCGCTGCCCGCACCGACCGCTCGGTCCACTGATCGGCATAGCCGTTCCCGGAAGGCCCGCGACGACGTCGCGGGTCTTCGGCGGGCGTAGAGCAAATACATCGCGCGCTCAGCTGCGTCCGACGCAAGCTCGCGCCGCTCGCCGCCGCCAAGTGGCGCCTCACGCCGTTGGCGCGAACTCCCGCAGGTGGAGTTTGATTGCGGCGTCGACCTCGTCCGGGTGATCGACCTGAGGCAGTCGCCGAGGTCGAGAAATGGTGGCCGATCGTCAAGTCGGCGAATATCAAGGCGGAATAGCTACAACGATGATTTTCGGCGTGATCGGCAGATGCGCGTTAAGGCATCCGCTGTCATGGCAGGGCTGGCAGCTTGCAGGCTCGGCACTGGAAATCGTCGCCGCGCTCGTCGGCGCGAACTTCGAATTCCTCCGAAACCCGAACAATTCGGTTGCGAAGCGGGGCGACCTCGGAAAGCTCAGCGTGGCCCGTGCGTCGGCATTTCGGGCACCGCAGGATCTCAATCCAGTAGGTTTGGGTCATGACGTCGTCTGCAAACGCTCGCGCAATGATAACCCCGACTGGCGCGAAGAAAATTGATCCAGCTCAAAAACGCGGCCGCATCTCCTCCAATTCCGCACCTGTTCAAACGCCAAAGCGCGTTTCGAGGCCCCGGGGCGAGCGCTGCTCAAATCGGTGAAAACCCTGACCGCGTTAACCTTTGATTAACCATGCGGTCCGATTGTTAACCATTCGACAAGACAACCGAGTCAGGGGCGATGGACGCAACTCAACAGGTCGCACGTCAGCAGGTCCGCATGCGCGGCCGTTCCTACGTTGCGTTCGTTTTCTCGCCGGTCGTGCCTGTCGTGTCCTGGCTGGCCGAGATCGACGCGACGCTGGCGAAGTCGCCGGGCTTCTTCACCGGAAAGCCCATCGTGCTCGACCTCTCGGCGGTCGATCTCAGCCAGACCGCGATCGCGCATCTGATCGGCAGCCTCGGCGAGCGCAACATCCGCATCCTCGGCATCGAGGGCGTCGACGAATCGAAGCTCGGCGCCAACATGCCGCCGCTTCTGACCGGCGGCAGGGCCTGCGCGATCACCCATGTCGAGCCGCAGAAGCCGCAGGTGCAGGAAAAAAACAAGGACAAGGACAAGACCAAGTTGCCGTCGCTGCTGCTGGAGAGCCCGGTCCGTTCCGGCCAGTCGATCGTGTTTGCCGAGGGCGACGTCACCGTGCTCGGCTCGGTCGGCTCCGGCGCCGAGATCGTCGCCGGCGGCTCGATCCATGTCTATGGCACGCTACGCGGCCGCGCGATGGCCGGCATCAACGGCAATTCGGCGGCCCGCATCTTCTGCCAGAGGATCGAGGCCGAGCTGCTCGCGATCGATGGCTACTACCAGACTGCGGAAGAAATCGCCGACAGCTTGCGCAACCGGCCCGCCCAGGCGTGGCTCGAGGGCGAAATGCTGCGCATTACACCATTGAACTGACCGACCACAAGGAGAGAGAGAATGGCCAAGGTATTGGTCGTGACGTCTGGGAAGGGCGGGGTCGGCAAAACGACCTCAACCGCCGCGCTCGGCGCGGCGCTCGCGCAAATGGGTCAGAACGTCGTCGTCATCGATTTCGACGTCGGCCTGCGCAACCTCGATCTGGTGATGGGCGCGGAGCGTCGGGTGGTGTTCGACCTCATCAACGTGGTGCAGGGCGTCGCCAAGCTGCCGCAGGCGCTGATCCGCGACAAGCGGCTGGAGAATCTCTGGCTGCTGCCGGCGTCGCAGACCCGCGACAAGGACGCGCTGAGCGAAGAGGGCGTCAAGCACGTGATCGCCGACCTCAAGACCAAGTTCGACTGGATCCTGTGCGACAGCCCGGCCGGCATCGAGCGCGGCGCGACGCTCGCGATGCGCTACGCCGACGAGGCCGTTATCGTCACCAATCCGGAAGTGTCGTCGGTTCGCGACTCCGACCGCATCATCGGCATGCTCGATTCCAAGACGGTCCGCGCCGAGCGCGGCGAGCGCGTCGAGAAGCATCTTCTGGTCACCCGCTATGATGCCGGCCGCGCGGCGCGCGGCGAGATGCTCTCGATCGACGATATCCTGGAGATCCTTGCGACCCCCTTGCTCGGCATCGTCCCGGAAAGCCAGGACGTGCTGCGCGCCTCCAATGTCGGCTGCCCGGTCACGCTGAACGCAGCAAGCAGCGCGCCGGCGCGGGCCTATACCGATGCGGTGCGCCGCCTGATGGGCGAGGCGGTGGAGATGACCGTGCCGGTTCAACGCAAGGGACTGATGGATCGGCTACTGCGACGGAGGGCGGCATGATGAACGTAATGCGGCTGTTCGGCGGCCGCGCCGCATCGGCGCCCGTCGCGCGGGAGCGGTTGCAGATCCTGCTTTCGCATGAGCGTGGCCGGACCGGCGCGCCAGATCTCCTGGAGACACTTCGCTCGGAAATCCTGAGCGTGGTTTCCAAGCATATCGACGTCGACCCCGACAAGGTCGTGGTCCGGATGGACCGTGGCAAGTTCGTCTCGATGCTCGAGGTCGACATCGAGGTTCCCAATGGCGTGCAACGATCGAAGATGGTGGCGGCCACATGACGGCAGACAGCGATAGTCACATTGCCTGGCAGCGCGCGCAGCTCAAGAAGCTGCGGGCGGCGTTGAGGGCGATCGAGGCCGATCAGCTCGGCAAGGCCAATTGCGGCCGCGCGACGCAGATGACGATCGACGAATTGCAGCGCAAGATCGGCGAGTCGGGCCGCTGCATCGCGGAGTACGAGCGCCGGACCCGTCGCCCGCTGGCGACGGACCTCGGCAGCCTCGCCAGCGTCAGCTGGACGCACTGGAACGCCAACATGCCGATGGCCAAGGCGCCGCGCCACCGCGCGTAGTGCGATAATTCTCCCGTCGTCATTGCGAGCCACCCGGTCGGCGCAAGACGCCGCCGGATGACAGGCTCCGCGAAGCAATCCATTTTTCCGCATAGGCGGCTCGATGGATTGCTTCGTCGCTATCGCTCCTCGCAATGACGTGGAGAGAGCAGCGACCTACAGCAAAAACGCCAGCGCGCTCTCGCAACTATCCTCGACTTTGAGGGTGAGCAGCTCGTCGGCGCGGGTGCGGCCGAGATTGACGGCGGCAATCGGCAGGCCGTGCTGCTCTGCCATCCGGACGAAGCGAAAGCCGGAATAGACCATCAGCGAGGAGCCGACCACCAGCACGGCGTCGGCCTGCTCGAGATGCGCCTGCGCCGACGCGACCGTATCGCGCGGCACGTTCTCGCCGAAGAACACCACATCGGGTTTCAGCACGCCGCCGCAGGCTTCGCAGGCCGGCACCACGAACGACGAAAAATCTTGCTCGAGATCGGCGTCGCCGTCGGGAGCGTCGGCGGCATCGAGCGTGAGCCAGGCGGGGTTTCGTTGCGCGAGCTCGTGCTGGAATTGTTCGCGCGGCATCGTCGCGCCGCAGCCGAGGCAGCGCACCACGTCTAATCGGCCGTGCAGGTCGATCACCCGCCGGCTGCCGGCGGCCTGGTGCAGGCGGTCGACATTCTGGGTCAGCAGCAGCTCGCAGCGCCCCTGCTGTTCGAGCTTGGCCAGCGCGCGATGCGCGCCGTTCGGCGCGGCGCGGCCGAACCGTCGCCAGCCCACCATGCTGCGCGCCCAGTAGCGCTGCCGCGTCGCCGCCTCGCCCAAGAACGCCTGGATGGTGACCGGGCGCGTCCGCTTCCAGTTGCCGTCGCTGTCGCGATAGTCAGGAATGCCGGAATTGGTGCTGCAGCCCGCCCCGGTCAGGACAAACAGGCGCTGGTGGCCGGCGACGAAATCCTCGAGGGCGGGGTGTGGCATGGCAGCACATCTAGTGCGGCGTGCGTATCTGCGCCAGATGTGGGGCCTGCCGCGAGCGGACCTTTCACGCCGCCTCTGCGTTGACGGCATGGCACCCGAGGCGTGGTGCTGCGCGCGCCTGTTTGCCTGGCGCAATTGCCGACGGAGTGATCGATGCGGCCGGGATTCATCGTCGTCGTTTGCGGGCTGATGTCGTTGGCCTCATCGCCGTCCCATGGTCAGGATGCGGGCGTGTCCGGCGAGCAGGCGTTCAACAATTCCTGCCGCACCTGCCACACGGTCAAGGACGGCGACAACCGCGTTGGCCCGAACCTGCACAATGTCGTCGGCCGCAAAGCCGGGTCGGTTGCGGACTTCCCTTATTCGGAGGCGATGAAATCATCCGACATCGTCTGGGATGAGAGCACGCTGCTGCGCTTCATCGAAGATCCCGAGGCCGTGGTGTCGGGCAACGGCATGAAGCCGTATACCGGCGTGCGTTCGGCGGAGGATCGCGCCAGGATCGTGGCGTTCCTGAAATCCCCCGGCAAGTGACCGTTGGCGGAAGGCCGGTCTCACCTTGCCGGCACGACGAAGACCTGGCCGGGATAGATCAAATTGGGATTGCGGATCTGCTGCGAGTTGGCCCGATAGATCACGGCGTAGCGCTGTCCGGCGCCGAATGCGCGCTGGCTGATCCGCCACAGGCTGTCGCCGCGGGCGACGGTGGTCGTCGTGATCTTCGGCACGATCACGGCGGAGGGGGACTTCACATCGGATGCGGTGGCGGTTGCCGCCGCGGCGAGCTGCGGTTTGACCACATCCGCGCGGCCGGACGAGGTTGGCGATGCCGGGATCGATGCGGTCGTCATCATGTCCGGAACGTTGAACGGCACCTCGGCCCGCGCGCGGACCTTGCCGGAGCTGGGATCGACGTCGTCAAGCCGCACCTGATAGTTGCCGGCGGTCACGCCCTTGTTGATCGTGACCGAGAGATGTCCCGCCTCGTCGGCCGTCGCGGACGTGATCAAGCTGCCGTTGAGATAGAGCCTGACGGTCGCGCCGGGAGCTGCCTGACCGCTCACATGGAGCTTGCCGTCCGGTTCGGTTTCGACGGCCTCGATGGCCACTTTCCCAGCGGCCGGCGCCGTGGCCGCAGGTTGCGACAGCACGCGGACCGGTTTGTCCGGTGCCATCAGCGCCACCATCGGCCGCTCCCGCGTCGCAGCCTCGAGCGCCACCGCCACGCTTTGCTTGGAGGTCACCTGCTTACCGTCGCGCGTCATGCGCAGGGTGAGGTCATAGTTTCCCGGCGGAAGCGGGCGCGGGACCATGACGAACTGGCCGGACTTGTCCACCACGACGCGATCGTGCACCTCGCCATTGCGCAGCAGTTCCACCGTCGTGCCCGGTAGCGCCCGGCCGGCAACAACGGTCTCGCCGGTCGGCTCTATGTTGACGACGTCGAACTCCGGCACCGCGTCGCCGCCTGGTGCTGGCGCCGGTCCCGCCAGCACGTCGGCCAAGGCCGCGGTCTCGGTTTGCGCCTTTGCCAGCGCGGTCTTGTTTTGGTCTCGCGCCGGAGCCGCTGGCGCGGATGGTGCCGTCGCCGTCAAAGGCGTGCTCCCGCCCAGGATTTGCTGGGTTTGGCGGATGCCGAAGACGAGCGCCGCCGTGCCGCCGGCGGCAAGTGCCAGCAACGGAATGACCAGTCGGATCGCCGTGGCGTTCATGATTGTCATCCGCGGATGATGTCCCCCGCGCATCCGCGCGCGACCCCCGCCCCCCGCGGGGATTTAGTGAGAGACTGCGCCGGTTTGCGCCGGCCATCAAGTCGGATGAAGGGATTACTTCTCTCGGGCAGGCCGGCCGATCTGGCGGCTCGCGGCGCCCGGCCCGGGTCGGGATCACGTCAGGTTCAAAATTCCAGCGCCGCATTGTCCACCACCTCCTTCATGACGAAGAAGGTGCGGGTCTGCCGCACGCCGGGCAGCGCGATCAGCTGATCGCCATGGATGCGCTTGAAGTCGTCGACGTCGCCGGCGCGGATCTTGAGGAAGTAGTCGAAATCGCCGGCGACGAGGTGGCAGTCGAGCACGCATTTGAGCTTCGCCACCGCCTGCTCGAAGCTCGCAAAGCTTTCCGGTGTCGAGCGGTCGAGCACGACGCCGACCATCACCAACGTGCCCTTGCCGAGCTTGCGCGGCGCCACCATGGCGCGGACGCCGCTGAGATAACCCTCGTCGAACAGCGCTTGCGTCCGGCGATGGCAGGTGGCGGGGCTGACGCCGACCTGATCGGCCAGCTCGGCATTGCTGAGCCGGCCGTTCTTTTGCAGCAATCTCAACATCTTGAGGTCGATGCGGTCGAGTCGGGCGGACATGGAAGAATCTCTCACTATTGGTCGATTTCATGAGAGAAAATATACCATCAGGGCCAGATCCGGCAATCTTCGGCAATTGTGCAAGCTGAGTTAGAGAGCACCTTTCGCGCCAGGGGTGATAGCTGTGGTCGCCGTTTCAGACCACCAAAGAGGATGCCAGCATGCTGGAGAAGTTCGCGCGCTATCCACTCACATTCGGGCCGACTGCCATCGAGAAGCTCGATCGGCTGTCAAAGCATCTCGGCGGCAAGGTCGAGCTCTATGCCAAGCGCGAGGATTGCAATTCCGGGCTCGCCTATGGCGGCAACAAGCTGCGCAAGCTCGAATACATCATCCCCGATGCGATCGCCTCCAATGCCGACACGCTGGTCTCGATCGGCGGCGTGCAGTCGAATCACACCCGCATGGTCGCGGCCGTCGCGGCCAAGATCGGCATGAAGTGCCGGCTGGTGCAGGAAAGCTGGGTGCCGCATGAGGACGCGGTCTATGATCGCGTCGGCAACATCCTGCTTTCGCGCGTCATGGGCGCCGATGTGCGGCTGGTCGACGAAGGCTTCGACATCGGCATCCGCAAGAGCTGGGAGCAGGCGATCGAGGAAGTGAAGGCGGCGGGCGGCAAGCCCTATGCGATTCCGGCCGGCGCCTCCGTGCACAAATTTGGCGGGCTCGGCTATGTCGGCTTCGCCGAGGAGGTGCGCGCGCAGGAGCGCCAGCTCGGCGTCAAGTTCGACTACATCATCGTCTGCACGGTGACCGGCTCGACCCATGCCGGCATGCTGGTCGGCTTCGCCGCCGATGGGCGCGCGCGCAACGTGATCGGCATCGACGGTTCGTTCACGCCCGCGCAGACCAAGGCGCAGGTGCTGTCGATCGCGCAGAACACCGCAAAGCTCGTCGAGCTCGGCCGCGACATCGTCGAGGATGATGTCGTGCTGATCGAGGACTACGCCTATCCCGCCTACGGCGTGCCGTCGGAGGAGACCAAGGAGGCGATCCGGCTCAGCGCGCGGCTGGAAGGCATGATCACCGACCCCGTCTACGAAGGCAAGTCGATGCAGGGCATGATCGATCTGGTGCAGAAGGGCTATTTCCCGGCCGGATCGAAGGTGCTCTACGCCCATCTCGGCGGCGCACCGGCGCTCAACGGCTACGCCTACGCGTTCAGGAACGGCTGAGGCGAGCGGGCTTCTAATTTCGTGGCTTCGTAGCCCGGATGAAGCGAAGCGCAATCCGGTAAGGTCTCTCGGCGGCACGATCCCCGGATTTCGCGGAGCCTGTCATCGGGCGCGCGTTCGCGCGACCCGTTGGCTGCATCCGGGCTATGCATTCTTACCTCCCCTTGAAAAGGGGAGGTCGCTTTGCTCGCAGAGCAAAGGGGGTGGGGATCTGCTCTCTCCGCTTGCAGCGTCGCCTGTAGCTGACCCCCATCCCGACCTTCCCCCTTTCAGGGGGAAGGGGAAGAGAAGTCCGTAGCCGGGATGAAGCAAAGCGTAGTCCGGCAGGCTTCAGCAGCGCGGATAGAAAGTCCCGGATTTGGCGGAGCCTGTCATCGGCCACGCGTTCGCGCGACCCGTTGGCTCCATCCGGGCTACGTTCGATGTCCCACGTCAGGTCCGCGTCAGCTTCGCCCGGTAATTTCACTGGGCCGGGCGAGTTGGGAGACCATCGCGTGAGGATGATGAATGCGGCCGGCCGAGCCATCGCCGCGCTCGGCGTTGGCATCGTCGCCGTGGGGCACTGGGTCTGGACCTATCAGGGCCACGGCACCGCGCGGCACGCCCGCCTGCTGGCGATGAATCACGCAGTCGAGCTCTATGCCGGCATCTTCCTGATCGGCGTCGGCGTCCATGCCCTCGCATCCTGGTACTGGTTCAGCGATCCAAATCCGCCGGCGCGCTCCTCGGTCGGGGAGCCGCAATAGCGTCCGCCTTGGCGGCAATGCTCCGGTTGAGCTGCTGTCCTGGTTAGGGGGATTATATACTTGACAAGTACCACTAACCTCCGCGCGCCTCGTCCAAGATACCGACGCCGCCAATGCAGGTGAGCCAACCGGAAACTATGAGCCCGATGGAAAGCGGAAAATCCAGCAACCAAACAACAATCTTTTGAACGCCTATCCACGACAGGGATGGGTCTGGAATCGTTGCTCCGAGATGGATGATCGCGAGCGCGTCTCTAATGGCAAATGGTGTCCAGACGCCGTTCTGTAGCCATAGGAGGCCTTGGTAGGCGATCACTGCGGGCCCGCATAGTCCAATGACTACGCCGCCGATAGCGACAACAAGGCCAAACGCCACCCCGGCTTCGTCCTCATTCATTTCTTGCGTGGCTCAGGCTTCTTCGTCGCCAGCCGCTTCATGAGTTCGTCCGCAGCGGATTTGTCTTCGTCCGCCTCGATCTCGCGAGCCTTGTCGATGAAGGCTTTCGAATGCTCGGGGTTGTCAGGCTGATCCCGATGCTTTTTTTGCGTCTTCAGTTTTGGATTCATCAATGAACTCTTCCATAGGGGTTTTCGGGGGCGCGACAGGCTCGGCCGGCTTGGGCGGCTCTGGCGGCAGACAAATTTTCAGCATTTTGCCATCCAGCCGCGCGATCTTCCCCGATAGATCGATGAGATTCTCATGGTCGAACGTATGAAGTTCATCGACGTTGTTCAAAAGCGCCGTAGCAACATGAATTCCATCTTGCGGCTTCACGATGGTCGGATACTTGCGGAGCAACGTTCTCGCGCAGGTCCCAACATCGTAATCGACTTGTACCCGCGTTACGAAGCTCTGCAGAATATATGCTTCGAACTCGGAGTCTTTGTCGGGCGGCAATTGCTTCGCAAGCCCTTTTGTCAATGGGCGCTTGTATACCTCTGCGAGAGTAAAGTTTGAGGTCCAGATTTCAACGCCACCTGATTGCGCTTGCTCAATAAGGTGTTTCAATCTGCTGAATCGACCTTCCTCTTGCTGGATCAAAGCGATCCACGCGCACGCATCCCAATAGTACTTCGTTTTCTCAACCAAGAGTCCCGTCTCTCAATCGATTAAGATATTCGCTAATGGAGAGGCCGGATGTGAAATCCCTGTCTCTGATGTCCTCAAGAGTGACCTTTCGCTCTTGAATCTTACGGACGTCGCGAGCCTCAACGAGAGCTATCGCGCCGTTCTTTCCGTATTTTATAGTGCCACTGACAATGACGCGGCTATGTTTCCAAAAATCTTCGTATCTGGCTTTGTTCGCCAACTCGGTCTGCAGGCTACCGCTCAGCACGCACCATACCGGCTTCTTAGTTCTGCTATCGACAACGGAGATCGCGGGGCGCCCTCTATAAGTGTCCAGGTTGCTGAAGACCCCTTCGATAGATCCAACTTCCTCTTTCGCATGCTTGAAATCATAAAGTTCTGGATGCTCTTTATGCTCAAGAGTCTCAACAGCCTTGCGCGCGAACGCAGGCGTAATTTGAAACGGCTCTCCGATTTCGAAATCAACAGTCGTCACGCCGACGCCGTTTAAGTTTCTGCGGTATAGGTGCTCAGCGATTTCGATTCGCTTTTTCCCCCATGTATTGATGTCGGGTATTTCGCCTCGCTCAATTGTCCTGAGGCCATCTATGACGCTGTTCTTTTCCATCCGCGCAATGACAGAAACGTCTACTCCCGGCTCAAGGCTGACAGCCTCTCCCGTAACCTCGAAAGGACTATTCGTGCTTGCCCGAGAGAGCTTCCATTCGATCCCCTGATCGCCTTTGGGTCCAGCAGATAGGAGATTGAAAAAATCCAATACCTGTTGCATTGCGTCCTGAACGGTCAAGACGTCGGGATGTGCGCCAGAGGCGCGAACAGTTATCGTTATCTTTTCGGTCACGCCTCTTTACTCGGTTACGCTTGGGACCGACGAGTCCCGGTAGGTCAACCTCTTCCCGACAATACCACGAAGCGCCCTGGTGGTGCGAGCCTCGTCGGGGACGCCGAGAGCCATTCTTTCATTATACCTAAAGTCGAATTCAGCCAGATAGCGCTTCAAGGGCTGCTGGCTGACGTGGTGGTGCGCACCGTTAATGCCACGCTTCAAAATGGAAAAGTAACCTTCAATCGTGTTCGTGTGTGCGCCGCCGCGAACGTACTCGCCAGCGCCGTGGTTGACGGTTTCGTGCAGGTCGTAGTCACCGCCTATAGTTTTGGCGACAAGACCCTCATCGGTCATCACGGCAGTCTTGCCATCGACCTGCGCTTGCAAGGTCGGGCGCAGAGTCTTTGCAGTGATCTGTGGGACGTGGTGAGAGCGGACCTTGCGCCGCGCTCGACCAGAGAGAAAACCGCTTCCTTGCCCGCGCCACCCGTTCCCAGATGCTTGCGCTTGCTGCGGTGCTTGTTCTTCTCCAGCCCGCCTACGTAGGTCTCGTTGATCTCGACCGTCTTGCCTTCGCCGCCCATCGGAAAATGGCCTTCGCGCATGGCCTCGCGCAGCCTGTGCTCCATGAACCAAGCGGTTTTGTAGGTAACCTTAAGGGTGCGGTGCAGTTGATGCGCGCTGATGCCCTTCTTGCTGGATGCCATCAGGTGTGCAGCTTGAAACCAGATGTGCAGCTTGACGTGGCTGCGCTCGAAAATGGTTCCGACCGTGACCGTAAACTCGCGCTGCAGGGACCACAGCGGCGCAGACCAGCCCGGCCGCCCTTGACGTCCGTAATGCGGTCAAAGCCGCCACAGCGCGGGCAATGAGGCCCCTGCGGCCACACGATCTCCTCCAGCCGCGCGATAGCTGCGGCCTCATTGTGGAAGTGCGGTGCGGACAGGACGGACACGGCGGATTCCCTCTATGGTTGACTCAACCATAGACCGCTCGTACTTGCCAAGTATATAATCCCCCTGCTTAGGGCACTCCTAGAGGGGAATTCGGACACCTGATGCCCGGTGGAATCTGGACATGGGACACTGCCGCTGACTGACATACGCTAAAGCGCCCGCCGATCCGACGTGTAATGCTTTGAACATTATGTTCAGGACAGATTTAGATGGCGTCGAGTTCAGCCTCATAGGCTTGGCGGGGATATCGCTCGTCGCGTTCATCATCAGCTTAGGCTGGCTTCTGATCGGCTGAACTGCCGTAGCTCATTGGAAACGTCAACTTGGCCTTAGCGCTCTCCCGGCGCTGGGGCCGCTTTCTAATCAGGACACCTCCAAAATCAACTTGGGATACGGGGCCTAAATGCGGACAGCACCCCGGTTGAGATGCTGTCCCAGTTAGGACATTCGCTTGGGGAAATCAGGACACTCATTCACATATGCAAATGCCCTTCCGTACCATCGAGGTTCTAGCTCACGCGGGGGTGTCCATAATCTTTCCCTACCCCACGGGCGCTCCTCGGCCTCAGCCTCCTTGCCCGAGTGCTGGGGCCGTTTGCTTGAGTGCCGCATCGCATCTGCGATGAAATGCAAGCTGACTTTCCTATGCAAATGCGGGAACAGACCTATTGGGCGCAGGGTCGAGTTCTCATGGGAATGACAATCCCTCTGGCCCCCCGGCGCTAGCTACGTGCCGGGGCCGCCTTATTCTCAGCGGCGCGGTAAGGCGGCCTCAGCGTTCGTTCCAACGCGCTGGGGCCGTTTCCTTGAGGGCGTCACGGGGAACAGTCTCGCTGGAAGGCCTGATTGATCGCCACTCTCTACAGTAGCATCTCGGATTGGTGTGCCAGCATACGCGATTGGGCTGCGACGTTCCGGACAATGGCGCGCTCGGGAGCGAGTAGCTTCAAGGCCACATCATCACACTGCGCTGCCATCGCTCGCATCTCTTCCGACGTCATGGTGTCGTATTAGAGGGCGCTTCGACCGGGGCTGCATTTGCCTATGTTTCAGCCCCAAGCCGGGGATTGTGCCGGAGATTCAGCCGCGAGCTTGCGGAGGATGGATCGCAACTACAGGAAGGGACGCGCCGCTCTCATTTGGCGTGACGGCTAACTCGGAAGCAGAAGTGCGCGAGCGATTTGAATCGAGCTTGCGCCGATGGATCGAGATCATAAACGGAGAGGCCGCCAACTGAGGCGGCCTTACTCAACGACGCCTTTGATATCGGACCTTCGCCGGAACAGTTTTATTTGTCCGATCAGCGGTCGGATCAGATATTTTAGAACAAGGCCGAGACCTATGATCGACACCAGGATTGGCCAGTAGGCCAAGATCGCAAGAACGGCCAACCATTCCGGGCTGCGCTGCTCCCGCCAATACACCGACGCCGCGATGACGTGGGCCACCAATAGCGCGGCCCAAATAGCTAGCGCGACGATGACGGGCTCATCGAATGTCAACGCTTCCCACGCGGCTTCACCCGGCCCTGAAGGCGCACTTTCGCTTTCCATGGCTTGGTCGACCTCCCTCAGCTTCCAACCCCTGCGATGGCGGGCTTATTCCATCGGAATGCTAAGGGGGACGGTAGCGGAGGCTGGAACTCCGTTCACCCACGGAGAACCCCGGTAACACTTCTGCCCTGTGGAGCGAGAACACTTGGCGGATTGCAAAAGCCAGAACATCTGGCGTGCGCCTCAGTAGTCTTGCCGAGAACATCGGCCAAGTTACGGTTTTCGTTCGCTTAATCGGAATTAAGACACTCCAAGATTCAACTTGGGACACGGGGCTTAAATACGGCCAGTACCTCGGTTGACATAGGAACATAATAGGAACATAGGTTCTGTAACCTGAGGGTGTGGCGATCGCCTCATCCGCGGCGGACTTGCGTGGCCGCAGGACCAAAGACCAAGCCGCGCACCACTTGCGGATGAATTTCGACGCCTCCTATGATGGGTTGTGGCTGGGGGAGTGCGCGTCATGAGAGTTGCGATCTGGGCGGCGGCCGTTGCGGCCGCGTGGCTGTTTGCGTCTGCAACTCCGTCGAGCGCCCGCGGTCCCTACGGCTCGATCACGGTCGGCAACTGGAAGGGCGGCGCTTTCACCAACGACAAGAATGGCGCCTTCACCCATTGCTCGGCGGGCACCACCTATCAAAGCGGCATCTTCTTCATGGTGTCGATCGCCGAGAATGGCAGCTGGCGGCTCGGCTTTGCCTATGACAGCTGGCGTCTGACGCCGGGCGAGGCCTTTCCGCTGGCGCTGACCTTTGACGGCCAGCCGGCGTTCAACGTCTACGGCATGCCGCTCGGCACCCAGCTCGTGAATGTCGAGATGCCGGTGAATTCCAGCCTGATCAACCAGTTCCGCAAGGCGCGCCAGATGACGGCATTCGCGCAGGGACAATTGTTTCAGTTCAACCTCAATCAGACCGCGCAGCTGTTGCCGGCTCTGCTCAACTGCGTCGTCTCGGTGAAGAAGAACGGCGTCTCCAATGCCGGCGAGTTCGCGGTCGCGACAAAGCCTGCGGCGGCGCCGCCGCAGCAGGCTGCAGCACCCAGCGCGCCGCCGGCGAAGCAGGCGAGATCGGGGACCGGCACCGGCTTTGTGGTCAGCAGCAGCGGCCACGTCGTCACCAATCACCATGTCGTCGGCGGCTGCAGCGAGATCACGGGCAACCTGAGCGGCGAGGCGCCGGTCAAGCTGCGCCTGGTGTCCGATGACGAGACCAATGATCTCGCGTTGCTGCAGGCGCCGACCCCTTTCAAGGATGTCGTCAGCCTCAGGCAAAACCCCATCCTGGTCGGCAACGGCGTAGTGGCGATCGGTTATCCCTATCACGGATTGCTGACATCCGATTTCACGGTCACCACGGGCATTGTCTCTTCGCTGAGTGGCATCCTCAACGATACCCGTCATCTGCAGATCAGCGCCGCCGTGCAGCCGGGCAACAGCGGCGGTCCGCTGTTCGACCTTACCGGCGCGGTGGTCGGCGTGGTGGCTGCCAAACTCGACGCGGTCAGGATGGCGCGGGCGACGGGGACCATCCCGGAGAACATCAATTTCGCGATCAAGACCGGCGCGCTGCGCGATTTTCTCGACAACAGCGCGGTGGCGTACCGGACCGCCGAGTGGCGCGAGGAGATGAAGAAGGAAACCGCCGAGATTGCCAAGAATGCGCGCGGCTACACGCTGCTGATCACCTGCACGGTGAGCGAGCAGAGCGCGAACGCGAAGAAGGGCAATTGAGACCTCCGCTACGCCCTCTTCCCGTCCTTACGGCAGGGCAACTGCATCTGGCTACCGGCCACGCGTCTTTCCTTGCGACGTCCGGGCGGCCGCCGACTCCTTTGCATGGGGTTGTTTTCGATATTTTGGCAATGGGCGCCTGCCAGGTACGGGCGGAGCTCAACCGAGCCGCCGCAGAGTATGCACGGTGATCTCGGCCGGGCAATTCAGCCGCACCGGCGCGAGGCTGGTGCCGGCGCCGGCCGAGGTGTAGCCGGCAAGTTCACCGAAGCGCCAGGCGCCTCGGCCCATCCGGCGCGGCAGCCGCGCCTCGAG
This sequence comes from Bradyrhizobium sp. USDA 4503, assembly GCF_054055815.1. Classification (NCBI taxonomy): domain Bacteria; kingdom Pseudomonadati; phylum Pseudomonadota; class Alphaproteobacteria; order Hyphomicrobiales; family Nitrobacteraceae; genus Bradyrhizobium; species Bradyrhizobium sp. USDA 4503. The sequence continues at coordinate 5,296,443 of NZ_JBSRXS010000001.1, read as the reverse complement.
CTTGATCGCGATGCCGCCGGGCAGGCAGAGCTGGCCGCCATGGGTATGGCCGCTCAGCATCAGGTCGAAGCCGGCTGCCGCCGCCGCGCGGTAGGATTCCGGCGTATGTGCCAGCAGGATCGAGAATGCATCACGCGGGATCGCCGTGGCAGCCCTTGCAATGTCGTCGGTGCGGTAGAAGTGCGCGTCGTCGATCCCGGCGAGGTGGATCGTCGCGCCATCGCGCGTGATCGACTCCTGCTCATTGAACAGCATCCTGATGCCCATCGCCTCCAGCGCCGGCGTCATGCGGATGCTGTCATGATTGCCGAGGATGCCGTAGAGCGGCAGCTTGATCCGCGCGCACAGATCCCGCATCAACGCGAGGCTCGTTTCAAACGGCCCATACGTCTTGCCGCGGTAGTCGCCCGTGAGAACGCAGATATCGCAGGCGATGTCGCGCACGATGTCCATCAGATGCCGCATCGCGTCCTGGCTGATGTCGGCGTGGAGATCGCTGAGATGCAGGATGGTGAAGCCGTCGAAGGCCGCCGGCAGGCGCGCCGACGTCACCAGGTTGCGTCGCACCTCAACTTGGTCGGCGTTGCGCCGCGCGCGGCCGTGCAGGCCGGTCACCTTGAGCGCAGTCTCGATGATCCGCGGCGCCAGCTTCCAGTTCTCGACGTTGAACAGCAGCGTGCCCTGGCCGAACACCTGCTTCTCATGCGCGGCCTCGATCCCAAGCCGGCGCACGACGTGATCCGCGCCGATCCGCTCGACCAGTCCCTGCAATGCCGTGTCGGCCATCGTCCCCCGTGCGCTCCGCGATGCCAAGCGCGGACCGGCGCGACACTATCATGCGCAATCCCGGTGGGGATACCGCCGGCACTCAGACCACGGGAACCCGCTTCGCGGCGACCGCGGCCGGCGAGATCACCTCAATGTCGAGCGGTACCTGCCAGCGCTCGGTGAAGCGCACCTGCGGCGGTGCATTGCCGTTGCGCCCACCCTGCAGCACGAAGCCGTCGTAACCCGAGTTCATCACCTCATTGCACTTCTGCACATAGATCGGGAAGCCGCCGATATAGGGCATGAACACGCGGGGACGGCCCGGGATGTTGGCGCCGACATACCACGAGCTGCAGGTCGAGCGCAGCGAGACCGTGGAGACGTCGTTGACATGGGCGACCCAAGCGTCCTCGTCGTCGCGGACCGCCTCGATCGTGCCGGCGCCGATGTCGCGCATATGACTGATGCAATCCGCCAGCCAATCGACATGCTGCTCGATCGCCTGGATCATGCTGGCGAGCACCGACGGGCTGCCGGGCCCGGTGATCATGAACAGGTTCGGAAAGCCCTCGGAGGCAAGGCCGAGATAGGCACGCGGGCCCGCCCGCCATTTCTCGGCCAGCGTCTGCCCGCCGCGGCCGGTGATCGCGATCTTGTCGAACGAGCCGGTCATGGCGGCAAAGCCGGTGGCGGAGACGATCGCGTCGAACTTGTATTCGGTGCCGTCGACGACAATGCCTTCCGTCGTGAAGCGATCGATCGGCGTCGTCGACACGTCGACCAGTTTCACATGCGGCAGATTGTAGGTCTCGAAGTAATTGGTGTCGACGCAGAGCCGCTTGCAGCCGAACACGTTTCGCGGGCACAGCAGCTCGGCCGTCGCAGGATCCTTGACGATGCCGCGGATCTTCTCGCGCGCGAAATCGGCGATGGTGTCGTTGGCGGCCTTTTCGAACAGGAGATCGCCGAACGCACCGAGGAAGGGCAGGCCGCCGCGCTGCCAGGCCTCCTCATAGAGCCGCTCGCGTTCTTGCTCACTCGCCTGCAAGGCGGGCTGGGCGTTGAACTGGAAATAGAAGCCGGTCGGGCGCGCACGGGCTTTGGCACGCAGCTCCGGATAATGCGCCTTGGCTTCCCTCAGATATTCCGCCGACAGCCGCTCATTCCATGCCGGCACCGACCAGGTCGCGGTGCGCTGAAACACCGTGAGCTCGGAGGCCTGCTGCGCGATGATCGGGATCGACTGGATCGCCGACGAGCCGGTGCCGATCACGCCGACGCGCAGGCCGCTGAAGTCGACACCCTCATGCGGCCATTCGCCGGTGTGATAGATCGGCCCGCGGAAATCCGCCATGCCCGGGAAAGCCGGCCGGTTCGGCGCCGACAGGCAGCCGACCGCCATGATGCAGAACTTTGCGGTAACCCTGTCGCCGCGGTCGGTCTCGATCAGCCAGGTGCCTGCCTGCTCGTCGAAGGTCGCCGCGGTGACGCGGGTGTCGAACACGATCTGGCTGCGCAGATCGAAGCGATCGGCGACGTGATTGGCGTAGGCGAGAATTTCAGCCTGCGGAGAATATTTCTCCGACCAGCTCCAGTCCTGATCGAGTTCCTCGGAGAACGAGAAGGAATATTGCAGGCTCTCGACGTCGCAGCGCGCGCCGGGATAGCGATTCCAGTACCAGGTGCCGCCGACGCCGCCGCCGGCCTCATAGACCCGCGCGGTGAAGCCGAGTCCGCGCAGCCGATGCAGCATGTACATGCCGGCGAACCCAGCGCCGATCACCACGGCATCGAACGTTCCGGTCTCGGCAGGGCGCACAGTTTTGCGCGCGGTGCTATCCTGAGCCATGGGCCGTCTCTTCCCTATATCGTTATGTCTTGTCCGCGCCTCGTTGGACGCGGTAGGCAAAGATTAGGGCGAGGGCGGCGCGGCCCGCAAGCAAGCGTATTGCCGTCCAGCGAATAGCTCCTATGCTGTCTCTGGGAGAGGATGAGGGTAAGCGGTGATCGGGTAGTTGTTCTGTCGTGACCGTTCATCTGCCGGCAAAGATCGAGGTCCCATGAAGAAGGAAGAAGTAGAAGCTATCTTCGAGCGGGGCGATTTGGGGCCGATCGAAGACTATCTTGAGGCCGTCGCGACCGAGAAACAATTGCCTGCGGTCGCAGTCGGAATGTGCCTGATCAGAATGGAAGAAGCGGCCCCCGCGCTGCGCGCCATCGTCGCCCGGGCAGGGAACGGCGAGGAACTGTCCGACGATGAGGCCAGGCTGCTGTTCCGAGGTGTCTACATCCTCGGTGGAGCTCGTGACACGGATGTTTGCCGCGACCTGCTGCGACTGCTGCGCAGACCCGAAAGCGAACTTGATGACCTGTTGGGTGACTGCCTGACCGAAAGCATGGCGCGCATTGTCGCGGGTGTCTTTGACGGGGACGTCGACGCCTTGTTGAGTCTGGTCGTGGATCAGTCCGTCGATCAATTTGCGCGCGAGCAGGTTCTCGGCGCGGCCACCTTCCTCACATGGAATGGGATGATCGGGCGGGAGCGCATGCAGCGCCTGCTCAAAGCATTCCACGAGCAAAATCTGGCGGATGACGAGAACCATGCCTGGTACGCGTGGCAGCAGGCAATTGCCCTCCTGGGGTTGCGCGAGCTGGCGCCCTTGGCGTATCGCGCTTTCGATGACGGGCGTATACCCGATTGGATGACAGAACGCCGCGAGTTCGACGAAATGCTCGTCGATGCCGAGCAGCGACCCGAGGAAATCGCACGATTCGAGGAAGTTGGCCTCGGCTATATCAAGGATGCGGTCCAGGAAATGGAAGGGACCGACTACGGCTACAACGAGACCTTCGACGATCTGGATGCCCCCTTTGGGGACGATCTCGATACATTGTGGAGCCACACCGAACCCGTGAGGAATCCCTTGCGCCATGTCGGGCGCAACGACCCATGCCCGTGCGGCAGCGGCAAGAAATACAAGAAATGCTGTCTCGCTGACCAGCGTTGAGCTGCGGCTCCCTCGGTCTCAGCGCCGGCCAAAGCGACTGTCGTCGCTTCGGCGTAGAGAGGACCGGTCACGCTCCTGTCGTCTTCACGATCCGGATCAGCTCGTCGCCGTAGTGCTCGAGCTTCTTGTCGCCGATCCCTGCGATGTTGCGCAGCTCGCTGAGCGTGTCCGGCCGCATCGCGGCGATGCCGTCGATGGTGGAATCGTGCAGCACGACATAGGCCGGCACGCCGCGCTGGCGCGCGACATCCGAGCGCCAGGCGCGCAACGCCGCATGCAACGCGGGATTTGCGACGCCACCCGGGCTGTCGGCCGCTGGCACAAGCTCGCCGCGGCGCGACTTGCCGCGGACCGCGCGGTTGCGCGCGCCTTCCGGCTGCTCGCGCAGCATCACCGCGGTCTCGCCCTTCAGCACGCCGCGGGCGCTGTCGGTCAGAACAAGCGCGCCGAAGGCATCGCTGTCGGCGCGCAGATGGCCCATCGCCACCAGCTGGCGCAGCACCGCGCGCCATTGCTTCTCGTTGAGCTCGCGGCCGATGCCGAACACCGACAGCTGGTCGTGGTTGAACTGCTTGACCCGTTCGGTGAGCCGCCCGACTAGCACGTCGATCAGGTGCATGGCGCCGAAACGTTGCCCGGTGCGGTAGGCGCAGGACAGCAGCTTTTGTGCGAGCACCTTGCCGTCGCGGACGCGCGGCGGCGTCAGGCAGTTGTCGCAATTGCCGCAGCTTTCTTCTGCGCGGCTCTCGCCGAAATAGCCGAGCAGGCGCTGCCGGCGGCAATGCACCGTTTCAGCCAGCGCAACCAGCGCGTCGAGCTTGCCGACCGAGACGCGCTTGAAGGCATCGGAGCCGGTCGATTCATCGATCATGCGGCGCTGTTGCACGATGTCGGACAGGCCATAGGCCATCCATGCCGCCGACGGCTTGCCGTCGCGGCCGGCACGCCCGGTCTCCTGGTAGTAGGCTTCGATGCTCTTCGGCAGATCGAGATGCGCGACGAAGCGTACGTCGGGCTTGTCGATCCCCATGCCGAAGGCGATCGTGGCGACGATCACGAGCCCGTCCTCGTTGAGGAAGCGGTCCTGGTGCCGGGCGCGCACGCCGGCATCGAGCCCGGCATGATAGGGCAGTGCCGGAATGCCGGCCTCGCTGAGCGCCGCCGCGACGTCCTCGACCTTGGCGCGGGACAGGCAATAGACCACGCCGGCGTCGCCGGCATGCCGCTCCTTGATGAAATTCTTCAGCTGCGTGGTCGCATTCTGCTTGTCGACGATCTCGTAGCGGATATTGGGCCGGTCGAAGCTCGCGACGAATTGCGGCGCGTCGGTAAGCTGCAGCCGCTCGGCGATCTCCCTTCGGGTCAGCGCGTCCGCGGTCGCGGTCAGCGCGATGCGCGGCACCTTGGGGAAGCGCTCGGCGAGTGCGGACAGGCCGATATATTCCGGGCGGAAGTCATGGCCCCATTGCGAGACGCAATGCGCCTCGTCGATCGCAAACAGCGCGATCTGCGCCTGGCCGAGCAGATTGAGGCAGCGCGGCGTCAGCAGCCGCTCCGGCGCCACATAGAGCAGGTCGAGATCGCCGGCGAGCAGCCGCCGCTCGACCTCGGAGGCTTCCTCATAGGACAGCGTCGAGTTCAGCACCGCGGCGTTGACGCCGGCTTCAGTGAGGCCCGCGACCTGGTCGCGCATCAGCGCGATCAAAGGTGATACCACGATGCCGCAGCCGTCGCGCAGCAGCGACGGCAATTGGTAGCACAGCGACTTGCCGCCGCCGGTCGGCATCAGCACCAGGCAATTGCCGCCATCGGTGACGTGACGGATGATGTTTTCCTGCGCGCCGCGGAAGCCCGACAGGCCGAACACGGAACTGAGCACGGACAGCGCATCGCGAGACGGGGCGGAGGCGCGATCGAGGGCGGGCTGGGCGGTCATGATCCCTTGCGCGATCCCTTTGGGATTTTCCAGGATTCCTTGAGGTCAACAGGCGGTGATCGAGGTCTTCTGGCCGAACGATACCGGAATGAAAGGTGTTAATACACGTCCCAACAACAAACTCAATTCAGCATGACTGGTCAGCTGCGGATCATCACAGGCATTGCCGCGATCGTGCTGGTCGCGGGCGCGGCGGCGGCCTTTGCCGTCGCCTGGCGGCCGCAGATTGCCGCGATTGCGCCGCCGCGGGCCGATACCTTCGACCCTGATGTGGTCAAACGCGGCCGCGAACTCGCCGCGATCGGCAATTGCAACACCTGCCATACCGTGCAGGGCGGCGCGACTTATGCCGGCGGGCTCCCGGTTCCAACGCCGTTCGGCATCGTCTTCTCATCCAACATCACGCCGGATGCCGAAACCGGCATCGGGCGCTGGCCGGAGGAGGCGTTCGTCCGCGCGATGCGCTCCGGCGTCGCCCGCGATGGCCAGCATCTCTACCCGACCTTTCCCTATGACCATTTCACCAACGTCTCGGATGCGGACGACCGGGCGCTGTATGCGTTCCTGATGACGCGACAGCCGGTCCGCGCGTCGCCGCCGGCGAATCAGCTTTCGTTTCCGTTGAACTATCGACCTCTGATTGCAGGGTGGAAGCTGCTGTATCTGCGCAGCGGCGATGCCCCTCAGGACTCGGCGAAGGGCGCGGAATGGAACCGCGGCGCCTATCTGGTGGAGGGGCTCGCGCATTGCGGCGCCTGCCACACGCCGCGCAACGCGCTCGGCGCCGAGCGTGTCAATGCGCAGTTCGCGGGCGGCGAGGTCGACAATTGGCACGCCTACGCGCTGAACGACACCTCGCACGCCCCGGTGCGCTGGACCGCCGACGCGCTCTACGCCTATTTGCGCCACGGCTGGCAGGCCGATCATGGCACCGCGCGCGGGCCGATGGCCGCCGTGATCGGCAATCTGGCGACGGTGCCCGACAGCGACGTGCGGGCCATCTCCGTGTACATGGCCGATATCTCGGGCGCGCCGGCGCCGGATCGCAAACGGCCGGCCGACGTCGTCGCACAATCGTCTTCCGATGATGCGGCACAGACCCATGCGGCCGGCGCAGCGATCTATGCCGCGGCGTGTGCCTCCTGCCATGAGGGCGACCGCGCGCTGCCCTATGGCGGCGTCAATCTCGCGCTCAGCACGGCGATCGCAAGCCCCGACCCGCGCAATCTCCTCAATATCGTGCTGTCGGGCGTCGGCGCCGTCGAAGGCGAGCGCAGCCCGATCATGCCGGGCTTCGCCGGCAGCATCGATGATACGCAGATGGTCGCGCTCACGGCCTATCTGCGCGAGCGGTTCGGCAAGCGGCCGGCGTGGGCCAATCTCGACAAGGCGGTGCGCGATGCGCGGGCGGTGCAGGCCACGTCGCTTGCGGCGCGCGACACGCCAGCGGAATCCAGACAGCGAGGCAAGCCATGATGACATTGAAGGTCAATGGCAGGGATCATCAGGTCGATGCGGAGCCGGATACGCCGTTGCTCTATGTGCTGCGCAATGATCTGGCGCTCAATGCCGCCAAGTTCGGCTGCGGGCTCGGGCAATGTGGCTCCTGCACGGTGATCGTCGACGGCAAGGCGGTGCTGTCCTGCGTCACGCCGCTGGTCCTGGTCGAGGGCAAGCAGGTGACGACGCTCGAAGGGCTCGGCACCGTGGCTGCGCCGGCGCCGATCCAGCGCGCCTTCATGGAGGAGCAGGCGGCGCAGTGTGGCTACTGCATCGCCGGGATGATGATGCGCGCGCAGGCGCTGCTGATGCGCAACCCGAAGCCATCGGATGCGCAGATCCGCGCCGAGCTGGAGCCCAATCTCTGCCGCTGCGGCACCCATATGCGCATCCTGCGCGCGGTGCACCGCGCCGCCAGGTTGATGGATACGGCCGACGCCGCAAGCGACAGGAGCGTCCGATGACCGCGCCGGTAATTCTCGATCGCCGCAGCGTGCTGGCCGGCGGCGGTGCGCTGATTGTCAGCTTCTCGCTGCGCCATGCGGTGGCGCAGGAGCAGAAGGCTGCGCAGGGCCCGGCGTTGCCGGGCAGCCTGGCCAAAACGCCCAATCTGGATTCCTGGATCCGTATCGATGCCAATGGCCAGGTCACGGCCTTCACGGGCAAGGCCGAACTCGGCCAGGGATTCCGCACCGCGTTCCAGCAGATTGCGGCCGAGCAGCTCGATATTCCCTTCGATGCGCTGAAGGTGATCACCGCCGACACCAAACTCACGGCGAACGAGGGCTACACGTCCGGCAGTCATTCGATGCAGGACAGCGGCACGGCGATCCTGCATGCCGCGGCGCAGGCGCGCATGTTGCTGGTGGCCGAGGCGGCAAAGCGTTTCGGCTTGCCGCCCGACGGCTTGCGAACCGAGAATGCGGCCGTCATCGCTCCCGATGGCCGGCGTCTGGGCTATGGCGAGCTTGTCGCCGCGGACATGTTGCACGTCCAGGCGCAACCGACATCGAGCCTGAAGGATCCGGCGAGCTTCAAGGTGATGGGCCAGCCGGTGCCACGCGTCGATATTCCGGCCAAGGTCACGGGCGGCGCCGCCTATGTGCAGGACATGCGGCTTCCCGGCATGGTGCATGCGCGCGTGGTGCGCCCGCCGAGCTACGGCGCGCAGCTCGTGGAATGCGACACGGCCGCGATCGAGAAAATGCCCGGCGTGATTCAAATCGTGCGCGACGGCAACTTCCTGGCCGTGGTGGCGGAGAAGGAATTTTCGGCGGTCAAGGCCATGCACGCGCTGGCCGCCGCGGCGAAGTGGCGGGAGAGCGCGAAGCTGCCGAACCAGCACGATCTGGCCAACGTGCTGACCACGCTGCCCTCTCAGGATTTCGCGATCTTGCAGCGTAGCGATCCCACGGTGAGCGGCGCGCGGTCGCTCGAAGCGACCTATGCGCGGCCTTACCAGTCGCACGCCTCGATCGGGCCGTCCTGCGCGGTCGCGCAATTCGTCGACGGCGCGATAACGGTGTGGACGCACACGCAGGGCGTCTATCCCGACCGGCAGGCGATCGCCGAGATGCTCGGCATGACGCCCGCCAGCGTCCGCCTGATCCATGTCGAAGGCTCCGGCTGTTACGGCCACAATGGCGCCGACGATGCCGCGGCCGACGCCGCGCTGATCGCCCGGGTGCTGCCAGGGCGCCCAATTCGGGTGCAGTGGATGCGCGAGCAGGAGCACGGCTGGGAGCCGTATGGTCCGGCGATGGTGACAAAATTGAGCGCGTCACTCACGGCCGACGGCAAGATCGCCGACTGGAATTTCGCGGTGTGGAGCAACACCCATTCGATGCGGCCGGGCGGCGCCGGCGCGCTGCTTGCGGCCCAGCACATGGCGCGATCATTCGCGGTGCCCGCACCAAAGCCGTTGCCGTTGCCGGAAGGTGGCGGCGATCGCAACGCGATTCCGATCTACAATTTTCCGAACGCGCATGTGATGCATCACTTCATCCCCGCGATGCCGCTGCGGATCTCCGCGATGCGCGCGCTCGGCGCCTATCACAACGTGTTCTCGACCGAGAGCTTCATGGATGAACTGGCCGCTCTCGCCGGCGCCGATCCGGTCGAGTTTCGGCTCAGGCATCTCGACGATCAGCGCGGCCGCGCGGTGGTCGAGAAGGCCGCGGAGGAATTCGGCTGGACGCGCGGACAGCAGCCGCCGCGAAATCGCGGCTACGGCTTCGCTTTCGCGCGCTACAAGAATCTCGCCGCCTATTGCGCCATTGCATCCGAGGTCGAGGTCGATCGCGAAACCGGGCGGGCCCGGCTGGTGCGCGCGGTCGCCGCCGTCGACGCCGGCCAGGTCGTCAATCCGGACGGCATCACCAACCAGATCGAGGGCGCGATCGTGCAGTCGACCAGCTGGACGCTCTATGAAAGCGTCACCTTCGACGAGACAAGGATCACCAGCATCGACTGGCAGACCTACCCGATCCTGCGCTTCAATGCGGTGCCCGACAGTATCGCCGTCCACATCATCAACCGCCCCGGCCAGCCATTCCTCGGCAGCGGCGAGACCGGGCAGGGCCCGGCCGCCGCCTCGCTCGCCAATGCCATCGCGCATGCAACCGGCAAGCGGCTGCGCGAGCTGCCGCTCAGCCGCAAACGGATCAAGGACGCGATCGACGCGTAATGCGGTCAAGCCGTTGCAGCAGGGGGAGCCGGGGGCGGCGTCATCGGCTCGACGTTGTAGGTCATCGGCATATTGATCGGCTTGTAGGCCGGATCCTTCTCCATGCGCTCCAACACCGAGGCATGGATGGTCGCGCCGTCCGCAATCGGCCGCGGCTCGCCGCGCGGCAGATAGAAGCCGAGGAAGGATTTCCGCTCCGACCATTCCTTCCATTTGTCGCTCTTCGGAATCCATTCCAGGATTTCCCAGGCGGCGGTCAGCGAGTTGTGCAGCGGAGCGGTCGCGCTCGGCGGCACATATTCGTGCTTGTGCGGCGGCAACGGCATCCCCCAGGCGAGATGATCGATCAGCGCCTGATCCATGTGCAGCCCGGCTGCCTTGGCCTGCTCGAGCATCCAGATCAGCGGAAACTTCGACGGCCCGCTCTGGTCTTCCGGATAGCCGCCGCCGACGTCGGAGTGCACGCCGGCAAACCAGACCTGGCGGATGTCCTGCTCCACCTCCGTTGCCGGATCGAATGGATCCGAGCGAAATTTCTGCGGCTCGATCCAGCGATTGAGTCGGAACATGCGCCTGCGCTCGTCGATCGAGATCGCCTGGCGGAACCGTTTGACGCTGGAATTGGTGCGGGTGAACAGCAGCGTCTGCAAGTCGAACAGGAAATTGTCCTGTCGCGGCACGATGATCGAGGCCACGGTGTCCCAGACCCCGACGAACTCGATATCGATGTTGCGGCCGCCGGCAATCTGGCTGAAATGCCAGGCCTCCTTCAACGGAGCATAGTCGAACGAGCCGTCGGACTTCTGGGCGTCGGAGCTGGCTTTCTTGTAGGTGCCGAAGGCGTAGCTCGCGAGGTCGAGCTGGTCGACGGGCAGCAGGCCCATCACATGGACGAAGGCCGCGAGCACGCGCACCGTGTAGGCACCGCGGCTGAAGCCGAACATCCAGACCCGGTCACCGGGCTCCCAGGTTCGGCACAGGAACAGGTAGGCGCCGAGCGTGTCCTGGTCGAGACCGGCGCCGAAGGCCAGCCCGAACAAGCCGCGCATCTGCTGCTTGAAGCGGCCCCAGGCGTTTTGCAGGCCGATGGTGCCGAGGCCGGGATGATAGTAGATTCGCTGCCGGTCATTCTTGTCGGCGACGCGGAACAGCTTCAGCACGTTGGAAATATTGTCACCGATCTCGTTGCCGGTGCCGTCGCAGCAAATCACAATATCCTTCGGCATCCGTTGCCCTCGCGGCCGCCGTGAAAATTCGCAGCCTCTATGTACGGCAGAATGCGGTGAAAATTCAATCTCCAATTGAAGACGGTTCTGTGGCGGCGGCGTGACCGCCGGTGGTGCCGGGTAGCGAAGCGCGATGCGCGCCGGCGTTGCCTGCCGTTGGCTTTCGAATTCAATCTCGCCACAGCCGGCCAAAGCTGCGCCAAGGACGGCATCGCTTCAGCTCGCCGATGCCCGGCCGTGACGGAGTGTCCGTGAGAGACCCAATTGCGTTCGCGATGCTTTGGGCCAGCCGCCAATGGCGCTCTCAAAATTCAATTGCAACACTTCGGAAAAGATGGAAATCTGCTCGTCGATCATTGCCATATGCGTCGACATTTTCTCCCTTTCAGGGACTCCGCGGTGCACGCGATCATCTTTCCTGCGGCTTCCCGCAGCTTCCTCAGCAGTAACAGGAACAGGTCGGCATGAGCCCTCAAGCTCTCGTGACGGCCATTCTCTTGGGACTTGTGGTGGTGGCGTTCGGGCTGTTCTGGTGGGTCGGCAGCTATTCCGATCGCGTGTTCGCAAGCAGGTTCCGCACCCGCTTTCCGGAGAAGACGCTGAGCTACACCGGCGACCAGCTCGGCGAGCTGGTGCAGTCCGATCTGCGGATGAAATATGTCTTTCCGATCCTGTTTCCGCTCGACCTGATCGTCATGCTGGCGCTGGCGGGTGCGATGGGGGCGGCGTCATCGCACTGGCTCAGCCGGATCTACCCGTCCGCTGCGTGGCTCGGCCTGGTCGTGCCGGCGGTGTACCTGCTCAGCGACCTGATCGAGGATTGTCTCCTGGTATGGCTGCTGCTGCACGGCGACCCGCATGCGGCGGCGCGGTCTGTCTCGATCCTGAAGGCGATCACGACGATCAAGCTGGTCGGCATCTTCGCCTCGATCGCTCTGACATTGGCTGCGTTCGTCGGGTGGCTGTTCCACGGCGAGTCGCTTGCCATCTAAGTGCGGCGGGCGGCCTATTGATAGGTCGCGACGATATCCGACACGGCACGCTCGAGCTGCTGCGCGGTCGCGCACTGCCGCAACACGCTGCAGAAGGTCGCGTAGCGCGGCATCTCGGAATCGCCAAAACCCCAGACCATGCGGCCCTCGGGATTGAGCCAGACCAGCCGTTTGGAGCGCTCGCCGATCCGGCGCAGGATGTCGGCGCGCGGATCGAGGTTGTTGCTGCGGGCGTCGCCGAGCACGATCACCGTGGTCTGCGGCGTGATCGCGCTCATCCAATTGTCCTCGAAATCGGCGAAGGAATTGCCATAGTCGGATGAGCCGAAGCCGACCTTGGACATGATCTCCTTCATCGCCTCTTCCGGCGATTTCGATTCCAGGATGTCGCTGACCTCGATCAGGTGGCCCGAGAAGGCGAACGAGCGGACGTCGTCCACCACTTCGTGCAGGCTGTGGATCAGGAGCAGGAAGAAGTCCGAGACGCGGGCGACCGAGCCCGAGACGTCGCATAGCGCGACGATCTTCGGCCGGTCGCGATGCTTGCGCTTCCACGCTGTGAGGAAGGGGACGCCGCCCCAGGCTGCGTTGCGGCGTAGCGTGCGGCGGACGTCGAGATGACCGCGGCGCTGGCGCTTGCGCGGCTTGGAATAGCGCTCGCGCAGCCGGCGCGCGATCTGGCGGATCAGCGCGCGCATCTGCTCGACCTGCCGCGGCTCGATCCGCGCCAGCGGCGCGTTGCGCAGGATCTCGTTGCGCAGATTCTCCGCTTCCTCGCGCCCGTAGAGCAGCAGGGCCTGCGAGACCGCATCGCGAACGGTGCCGCGCAAGCCGTTGAGCGCCTCCTGCAGCCGTTCGGCGAGCGCGGGATTGCGCGTGGTCTGGTCGTCGATGTCGTCGCGCAGGCGCTGGATCCCCATCGCATCGAGGATGCGGGTCTGGAAGATGCCGCGCTGGGTGAAGTAGCGGATATCCGGCAGCGAGGCGGCGCCGGAGGCGTTGGCGATCGCGCTCGATATCGCGGAGCGATCCTGCGACAGCAGCATCTGCGCCAGCGGCCCGACGTTCTCGCTGGCGGCGCCGCCCGACGCATCGCCATGCTCGTCGGCCGATGGGTTGGCACCGGATTCGCTGCCGTCGTCGGTCTTGCTCTGCTCGGCGTTCTCCTGCTGCGGCTCGGGCTGGCTGAAGAACAGGTCGAAGCATTCGCCGAGCGCGCGCTTCTCGTCCTGGGTCTTGGCCAGCGTCAGCAGGAAGGTGTCGCGCAGGATGTCGCGATCGGCAAAGCCGACCTGGGCGACCGCCCGCATCGCATCGATGCTTTCGGCGGGCGAGACCCGGACCCCGGCTCCCCGCGCCGCACGAAAGAAGCGATGCAGGTTCTCGCGCATCTTGGTTTAGCTGAACACGCCCTGGCGCGACGCCTTGGCGATGAAGGACGAAATCTGCGGTGTCGCGGCCTCGATATCGGCCTCGTATTTCAGGAGCACGTTGAGCGTGTCCTTGACGATCTCGTGGTCGAGCTCGCTGGCCTGCAGCAGCACCAGCACGCGCGCCCAGTCGATCGCCTCGCTGACCGAGGGCAGCTTCTTCAGGTCGAGCGAGCGGATCTCGTGGATGAAGCCGACCATCTGCTTGCGCAGCGTCTGCGAGATGCCGGGCACCCGGCTCTCGACGATGCGCTCCTCCAGCTTCTGTTCGGGGAAGCCGATGTGCAGATGCAGACAACGCCGCTTCAAGGCATCGCCAAGATCGCGCTCGCTGTTCGAGGTCAGGATCACGGTCGGCGGCGCCACTGCGGAGACGGTCCCGAGCTCGGGGATCGTGACCTGGAAGTCCGAGAGGATTTCCAGCAGCAGCGATTCGAATTCGGCATCCGACTTGTCGATTTCGTCAATCAGGAGCACGCAGCCGGCCGGCTGCTCCAGCGCCTGCAACAGCGGCCGCGGCTCGACGAATTCCTTGGAGAAGAACACATCGCCGAAGGTGTGGAGCTGGTCGAGCGCAGCCGCCAGCGACTGTGCGCCGCCGAGCACCTCGCCGAGCTTGTCCTTCAGGATCTGGGTGTAGAGCAGCTGCTTGGCGTATTTCCACTCATACAGCGCCTTGGCCTCGTCGAGGCCCTCATAGCATTGCAGGCGGATCATCTTCATGCCGCGCCATGCGGCGATCGCCTTCGCCAGCTCGGTCTTGCCGACGCCGGCAGGGCCCTCGACCAGGATCGGCTTCTCGATCTGCTGCGACAGATAGACCGCGGTCGCGATCTGCCGGCTCGCAATATAGCCTTGCGCGGCGAGGCCGCTTTCCACGGCCTCGATCGAGGCGGTGGGCCTGGTGTCAGCCACGAGGATCAGCTCCGAATTTGCCTTGAACTCGGACCTGTTCTGCGCCCGTTGCGGACAAAGCACAAGGCTCGTTTGGCCCGCATAGCGCATGGTTCCGGGGTATTCCGCCAAGCGCAATACGGGCTACGCTTGTTAGCGTGTAGTTCGAACCTCCCCTTGAAAAGGGGAGGTCGCTTTGCTCGCCAGAGCAAAGCGGGTGGGGATCTACTCTCTCCATCAACGCCGGCGTCTGCGGCTGACCCCCATCCCGACCTTCCCCCTTTCAGGGGGAAGGAGAAGAATCTCGTAGCCCGGCTACCGTCAACCCGCGCAGCTCTTCACGAAATCCTTGCGCTGCGGGCCCGTGATCTTTTGGTCGATGGCCTGCTTCAGGCAGTCGAGCCGCGCCTGCGCCATGCAGAGCTGCATCTGGTCGTGCCGCTCCTGACCCTTCAGCGCCTTCGCCGCGCTCTGGCAGGCCGCGCGCTTCGCGCCGGGCACGGGCGCCGCTGTCGACGCGCTCTGTTGCGCGGGAGCTGCCACCGGCGCTGTTGTGGGGGCTGATGTTGTCTGCGCGAGCGCTGCGACCGGGATCAGCAGCGAACCAGCGGAGACAAGGGCGACGACAAGACGTTTCATGGGAAGTGCCTCCGCGAGGCATGATCCGGAGAAGTGGACGTCGGTTTTCCGGAACGTCATGCTCAGACCAGGAAAGGGGTCACGATGCGATCGCGCCGTGACCCGGGGGGAGGCCGACAATTAGAAGCCGCCGCGTGAATGCGGCATGAACAGGCGCGTAGCCCGCTTCACCTCAGCGTGAGGCCGGTCGCGGCTTCAAGCTCGCCGATCGCCTGCGCGGCATTCGCGACCTTGATCGTGGTCATGCCCATCTCGCGCGCCGGCTTCAAATTGACGCCGAGATCGTCGAGATAGACGCAGTTCTTCGGGTTCACCTGCAGCGTCTCCACCATCATCTGGTAGATCCGTGGGTCGGGCTTGCGCAGGCCGATCTTCGCGGACTCGATGACGTGATCGAACAGCGCCATCACCTCGGCGACGTAGAGCGTGCGTCCGCTGCGGCTGCCGATCGCGTTCGCCGGCAGGTTGTTGGTGATGCAGCCGGCCTTGAATTTCGCCTTGATGCGCTTCAGCGCCTCGACCATCTCGGGGCGCAGGTCGCCGGAGAGCAGCGGCAGCACGTCCTTGCCGCGCACCTCGGCGCCGAGCGCCTTCGATTCCGTGGCGAACAGCGCGTCGAACGCGTCGATATCGATCTCGGCGCGCTCGAACTTGGCCCAGGCGTTCTCGAGATGATTGGCGGCGTTGGTGCGGCGGATGATGTCGATCGGCAGGCCGCGCTCGGTCTCATAGCGCGCGAACGCCTCGAACGGCGAGGTGGTCAACACGCCGCCGAAATCCCAGATCACTGCCTCGATCATGCTTTCCTGCCCAATGATGCGTTGCTTGAGGAGCGGCTAACACGGATCGCAGACCGGGACCAGCCCGATCCGGCGCTTGTTCGGTGCTCGTTCGGTGCTTGGCGACCCGCGCGGAGCGGGCTATTGCTTCGCCGATGAAGACATCCCGCCTGATCCTCGCCGTTCTCGTGTCGCTGGTCTGCCCTCCGGCTTTCGCCATCGTCGGCGGCGGCGCGCCGTCGACGGATGGCGTTGCGCGCTCCGTCGTCACGATCGTCGGCTCGCGCGGCAATTTCTGCACCGGTGCGCTGATCGCGCCGAAGGTCGTGCTGACCGCGGCGCATTGCGTGCAGCCCGGTGCCGATTACAAGATTGTCGAATATGGCGCGGACAGGCAGCCGAAGCTGCAGGACGTCAGGACGGTTGCGATCCATCCCGGCTTTCGGATGCAGGCGATGACCAATCATGTCGCGACCGCCGATGTCGCGCTGCTGCAGCTCGCGGCGCCGGCCGCAGGCAAGGCGCCGGCCGCGCTCGGCATGCCAAACATTCCGATCCAGGTCGGCGGCCGCTTCACCATCGCGGGCGTCGGCGTCACCGTGCGTGGTGACGGCAAGAGCGGCGGCGCCACCCGCGTCGCCGGCCTGATCGCGAGCGGCAAGCCGGGCACGTTGCAGATCCGTCTCGTCGATCCGGTCGGGCAGGGCGTGCGCGACGGGCTCGGGGCCTGCACCGGCGATTCCGGCGCGCCGGTGTTCGAGGACAAGCAGGGCGGTCCCGCAATCGTCGGCGTGGTGAGTTGGTCGACGGGACCGAACGGCGCCGCCGGCTGCGGCGGCATCACCGGCGTGACGCCGCTGACACTCTATCGCGACTGGGTGATGCAGACCGCGCGGCAATGGGGCGCGAGCTTTTAGCCCAAGATGCATGCTTCGGACAGACCGCACACTCGCAGTTCCGTCATCCTGAGGCTCGCTTCGCTCGCACCTCCAGCGACAAAGGCGAAGCCTTTGCGCGGGGATGACGGTGATGAATTTGCGATGAACCCTAATGCCCCGCGGCCTTGTTCGCGGCGGCGTTGTTCAGCACGATCAGGCCGTCGACGGCGACGCCGAGCTTGCTGTTGATCAGGAACGGGTTGACGTCGATCGAGGCAATGCGGCCATTGGCGTCGGCCATCAGGTTGGAGAGCCCGACCAGCGCCTTCACTGCCGACGGCTCGTGCAGCGCGGGCTTGCCGCGATAGCCCTTCATCTTGACCCCGGCCTTGGTCCTGGCGATCAGCTCCTTCGCCTCGGCGGCGTCGAGCGGCGCGCCGGCGAGCGCGACGTCCTTCATCAGCTCGATGTCGACGCCGCCGGTGCCGAACAGCACGACGGGGCCCATCTCGGCGTCGAGCGAGGCGCCGACCACGAGCTCGAGGTCGGCCTTGACCTGCTGCGCAATCAGGATGCCCTCGAGCTTCGGCTTGCCCTTCAGCTTCTTCACCCGCGCGGTGATGTCGTTGAAGGCTTTCTTCACCTCGGCCGCATTGGCAAGGTTCAGCACCACGCCGCCGATATCGGATTTGTGCAGGATGTCGGGGCTGACCACCTTGGCGACCACCGGGAAGCCGATTTGCTTGGCGATCTTCACGGCCTCCGCCGCGGTCTGCGCGACCTCTTCCTTCGAGATCGGGATGCCATAGGCCTTGAGCAGCTTCTTCGAGGCAACCTCGTCGAGCGCGGCGGCGCCGTTGGCGGCCTTCAGCGTCTTCTCCAGCACCGCGCGCGCAGATGCCGTCGAGCTCGACGCGATATCGGGCACTTCCTTGCGCAGGCCGGCATATTCGATCAGCGACTTGATCGCGCCGACCGCGCGGTCAAGGCCCTGCATGACCGCGATATCGGGCAGCGACTTGCGCAGCCCCTTGGTGAATTCGGTGAAGCCGATCGACATCGCGCTGATATAGATCACCGGCTTGTTGGCCTGGCCCGCCATCTCGTTGACGATGCGCAGATTGCGCTCGCGCAGCTCGTGCGGCGCCTTCGGCAGCTCGGCATCGATGATGACGATATCGGTGTCGGGATCGTCGATCATGATCTTGATCGACTTCATGTAGACGGAGGGATCGACCACCGCCGCGAAGCCGGCGTCGAGCGGATTGCCGACGATGCTGCCGGGGCCAAGCATCTTCGCCAGCTGCTCCGAGGCGTTCGGACTCAGCGGCGCGAAGTTCAGCCCGGCGGAATAGAACGCGTCGATCAGGAGCCCGCGCTTGCCGCCCGACAGCGACACCGCCGCGAGGCGGTTGCCCTTCGGCGGATCGGCATGGACGAAGCACTCGGTGGTTTCGATCAGTTCATCCAGCCCACGCACCCGGATCACGCCTTCGCGGGTCGAGATCGCATCGAAGGTCTCGATCGAGCCGGCGAGCGCGCCGGTATGCGCCATCGCCGCCGCGCGGCCGCCTTCGGAGGCGCCGAGCTTGAGCGCGATCACCGGCTTGCCGGCGGCGCGCGCGGCCTTGCAGGCATCGCGGAATACCTTCGTATTCCTGACGCCTTCGAGATAGACCACGATGACACGGATGCTCGGATCGGCGGCGAAATAGCTCATCAGGTCCGGGGTCTCGAGGCCGGATTCATTGCCGGTCGTGACCATGTAGCCGACGCCGACCCCACGATCCTCCAGCGCCTGGCGGATCGCCATCACGATCGCGCCGGATTGGCCGGCGATCGCCACCGCGCCCTGCTCCATGGTGACGATGCGGTCGTCGATATTGGTGAACAGGTTCTCGCCGGCGCTGAGATTGCCGAGGCAATTCGGACCGGTGACCGCAAGCCCGGTCTCCTTGATCGCCTGCTTCAGCTCGACCGCGAGGCGCTGGCTCTCTTCATCCTGCAATTCGCTGAAGCCGGAGGTGACGATGGTCGCCGAGCGCGCGCCGGCCGCCGCCGCATCGCGGATCACCTGCACCGCAAACCGGGCCGGCACCAGCACCAGCACATGGTCGGGTTTTTCGGGAAGGCTAGCGAAGTCCTTGTAGCAGGTGACGCCCCAGATCGCTTCGCGCTTGGCGTTGATCGGATAGAGGCCGCCGGCATATCCGTATTTAACCAGATTGTTCCAGATCCGTTCGGCGTAATTGCCGGGCTTGTCGGTGGCACCGACCAGCACGATGTTGCGCGGATGCAGCATCGCGTGGATGCTCTTGACGATATCACTGGCGTCAGCGGGCGGCGCCCATTCGTGGGACACATGAGACGCGGTGCTTGCGAAAGCTTCCATGGAGCCTGCCCTTATCCTTGTTGTCTTTGTTTCCTCTGGCCACGGCGGATCACCGTGAGGCGCGCGATTTTTCATTGTTTTTATGGCGAGGGAAAGGGGGTAGCAACTCATGCCGGCGCAGGTCAGGGCACCGCGCGCAATATCCCGGCAGGCGCAAAATTGATTGCGTATCAGGAACCCGATCCACGCGGGCGCGAATCCGTTTCGACCAAAGTCGCGTGCAACAGATAACGCTCGGGCCCCGATGTCAGCGCATCGAACGGCCAGCAGGTCGACAGCACCAGTTCACGACGGTCGGTGAGCGGATCGATCCCCGATTGATCGAAGCGGACCACCGAACTGCGATCGGCCCGATAGCGAAACATCTTGCCGTCGCTGCGCGTGACGTCGATCTCGTCACCGATTGTGACATCCCTGAGAAAGTGAAAATGCGTATCGCGGTGAGCGGAATAGACCGCCACGCCCCGCTCGCCGGCATCGACTGTCTGTTCGACATGGCCGGGGCCGAACGCCAGCGCCTGGCCGCTGCTGCCGGCAAGCACGATCGCGGAGGCGTGCAGACGCTTCACCTCGATCCGCGCCACTGGCCAGGTATCGGCCCAGCTCCACGGCCTCACCGGCTGGCCGGTCGCGATGCTTTGTGTGAAGGCGCGCTCCAGCAGCACCTGTGCGAGCAGCGCCTTGGCGTGGATATAGGCGCCCTGGCCGAACAGGATCAGGCCGATGAGGGCGAAGGCGAGGAGTGGGATGAAGCGGGGCATTGTTGCGCCTGTTGCTGTCATTCCGGGATGGTCCGAAGGACCAGACCCGGAATCTCGAGATTCTCAGGCGCGCAAGCGCGCACCATAGTTCGATGCTGCGCATCGCCCCGGAATGACATTGCGGGTTGGAAAAAAGTTGCGCGCGCGGCCCCTGGGGGACGGGTGGGAACGCCGCGCGCGCTCTTGAAGGAGGAGGTTGGGGGGCACCTCCTCCTTTCATCCGACGTCATTGGGGCGACGTCTGACGCCGGTTGAACACCAGGAGGAGAATGCTCACCGTGAGCAGGATCACGCCCGCGATCATCTTCAGCTCCGCATCGGTCGCGGTCTTCGGCAGCTGGATCGTGCCGGGACCTTGCGTGGCGACCGGTGACCGCTTCAGCGCAGCGAGCTGCAGCTTGCCGTCGCCGGCGTCGGCGCGCCGCTCGCCCGGGACGGCCGGCAGACTCGGACGCTCGCCGAACAGCTTCGCGAAATCCCAGCCGGCGGGCAGGTTGAGCGGGAGTTCGCTCAACTTCAGCGGCTCGCCTTCCGGGCGGCTCGGCGTCTTGTCGACCGCGACAAGGCTGGTCAGCCGCGTGACGAGCTGATGCTCCAGCGCCAGCGCGAGGATGGTCTTGTCGGCGTCCTCGGGGTTCTGCTGCCGCGTGGTGCGCGCCACTTCGGCATCGGCGATCTTGCGCCGGGCCCACAGTTTCGACAGGCCCTTGCCTTCAGCGGCATTCGCGAGCGGCAGCGTCACGCTCCACGGGCGATCGCCGATACGGCCCTTGATCTCGACCGAGCCGGCCAGCTTGTCGAGCTTGGCGGCCAGCACCAGCGGCTCGTCGCGATAGACGTCAGGCAGTGCCGACGGCGTCAGGTCGGCCGCCGCCTCGGAGAATTTCGCGGAGAGGCTAGTCACCGCGGGATTTTCCAGCTTGGCGAACAGGCCGCGCATGCGCTCGTCGACCTGCTCGACCGAGCCGATATGGGTGAAGGTGCCGCGGCCGAGTTCGGCGGCGCGCGTCATCAGATAGGTGTTCGGCGCCGAGCCGATGCCGACCATGAACACCCGCGAGCGGCCGTGCAGCGCGCTGATGGTCTCGAACAATTGCTGCTCGTTGCCGATGGCGCCGTCGGTCAGGAACACGACCTGACGGACGTAATTGGCGTCGTCATGGTTGGTGTCGGACAGCGCTGCGCGCATCGCCGGCACCATCTCGGTGCCGCCGCGGGCCTGCAGCGCGCTGACGAACGCCGTCGCGTTGCCGACATTGGTGTTGTTTGCCGCGACCGGTGCCGGATACAGCGTGTCCATGGTGTCGTCGAACCGGATCACGTTGAAGCGATCGGTCGGCTGCAAGCGACCGAGCGCGTAAGTCAGGCTCGCTTTGGCCTGGATGATCGAGGTGCCACCCATCGAACCGGAATTGTCGATCACGAAGATCACTTCGCGCGGCAACGGCTTCTGTTGCGCCTGCTCGACCGACGGCGGGGTGACGAAAGCGAGCAGATAGTCGGAATTGCCGACATGCTCGCGGAATAGCCCGACCGACGGCGCCTTCTCGGCGGCCGGCTTCCAGGTGAGCTCGAAATCACGATCGGCCGGCACCGGGCCTTCGGCGAGCTTGACGAGCCGCGTGGTGCTGTCGGGGCTCTCGATCCTGACCTGGTGGAAATGGCTCTTCACCTCGCCGAGCGGGAAGCCGGCGTTGAGGCGCACCGTGATGTTGGTCGGATTGACCGGCGCATTCTCCGCCGGATCGAGCACTTGCGAGGCAATGCGGTCGCGGTCCGGCACGGGATCGGTTGACGTGGCGCCCCAGCCGTTGCCGTCGGCGCGGAGGTCGACGCTCTGCACCACCGGACGCGGATTGTAGCGCGGGCCGACCACCATCGGCACCCGCAGCGAGAACTCGTTGCCGTTCTGCTGCACCGGCTCCTGATATTCGATCTGCACCAGCACGGTTTCGCCGGGGCCGATATTGGCGACGGAGTTGGTGAAGATGTTGGGCCGCTCCTGTTCGGTGAGCGCGGCCTTTTGGCCATTCTGCTTGGCCTGCTCGTAGATCGCGCGAGCCTGCTGCCGCTCCTTGATGTCGCCGACCACGACGCGGTCGCCGACCACCATCTTCAGCATGTCGACCGCGCCGCCCGCCGGCAGCGGATAGACATAGGTCGCCTCCACCCAGTCCTTGGTCGGGTTGCGGAAGATCTGCGTGACGCGGGCGCGGACCGTCGGACCCGACACCGCGAGGTCGACGTCAATGCCGAGCCTGGTCGCGTCGGCATAGCCGTCGTCGGTCTTGAACAGCAGCGAGCCGGAGCGCGCATCCGATGGCCGCAGCACCGCCTGTTGCGGCAGTTCGGCCGACCACACCGGATCGAAACTCAGGAATAGCGCCGCAAAGCCGATCACTAGCGCGGCCACACCTTCCACCAGAAAGAACAGCGCAATGCGCATCCTGCGCGACAGGCGGATCTGCGGGCTGTTCTCACATGCATCGTAAATCGTCATTTTCGTCACTCCCGAGCGAGGCTTTCGCTGCCTCGCGATCATGGAGAACGGCGGTTTTGGCGCGAGCAGAATGATCGGCAATGATTGGCCGCCGTCCGGCGCGGCCCGCCGCCGGCTGAGGCGGATTTGTGCGGTTTGGTGATGGATTGTCCGGTCTGCTAGACTGCGCGGAATCAAGGGGAACCGGGCAGGAATCTGGATGCCGACGCCTGATAAGCAGCTATCCGCCGAGCAGAGCCAGCAGGTCGCGGAGACCATCCGCGAGGAAATCGCGCGCCGCCGCATCTCGCGGCAGACGCTGGCCGAGCAGGCCAAGCTCAGCCTCTCGACCCTGGAGAAGGTGCTCGGCGGCCGCCGCCCGTTCACGCTTGCGACCACCGTGCGGCTGGAGCAGGCGCTGGGTGTGTCCTTGCGCAAGCTGCCGGAGACGATCACGGTGGCCGCACCCGCCAATGGCGGGATCGCACCCGACAGCCTCGGGTCCTATTCGCGCCGCGCGGTGGCGCGGATCGAAGGGACCTACATCACGGTGCGGCCGTCGTTCGGCGAGCAGGGCGCGCTCTACGCCTATCGCACCGAGATCGCCTGGGACGAAGCGGCGTCATCGCTCGGCTTTCGCGAGGGCGAGCGGCAGGACGCCGACTATACGCAATGCGGCGAAGTCGCGGTGCCCAATGAATCCGGCTTCGTCTACCTCGTGACCAACAGGCACGGCCAGCATCGCGTGATCACGGTGTCGCGCCCGCGCAATTCCGGCGAGATGTACGGCATCATCACGACGCTGCTCGCCGGCCGCGGCTCGCTGCTGACGCCGGTCGCCGCGCCGATCGCGTTCCTGCCGGTGAAGAACGTGCCCAAGCCCAGCCTCGGCCGGGTGTCGGCGGATGACGCGAACTACGCCGCCTATCGCGAGCATTTGCGTCGAACGATCGATGAGCCGTTCGCGATTTTCTTGCCGGGATGACAACGGCAGAGTTAGGTCCGTCATCCTGAGGTGCGAGCCTTGCGGCGCGATTGCGCCGCTGGGCGAGCCTCGAAGGATGCACGGCCCGTATGCATCGACTCGGGAGAGAGCCCGGCCGTCGACCCTTCGAGACGCCGCTTCGCGGCTCCTCAGGGTGACGGTGAGATAGCTTGCGCGTCGCTCGGCTTCACCCGCGATCCGCAAAAAGCAACGAAGCCGCCCGGATGGGCGGCTTCGCGATGGCTGATGTTTGGTGGCGGTGCGCGTCGCGCTAGCCGCCGGTCTCGGCGCTGATGATGTCACCGAACAGCTCCCACTGCCCGTTCTTGAACTGCATCATCTTGAGCTGCTCGACCGGTGCGAAGTCGGTCGCGCTGGTGTTGATCCTGATGCCGGGGATCAGCGTGTCGGGCGCAAAATCCTTCAGGCTGGCGGCCTGCTTCATCACGTTCTCACGCGTCAGGTTGTCGCCGGCCTGCTTCAGCACCTGCACCATGGTCTGCGCGGCGGCGTAGCCATAGACCAGATTGGCGTCGGCGAGGTTGGCGCCCGGCATGTACTTCTCGGCGAAGGCCATGAACTTCTTCATGCCCTCGTCATTCTTCCACTGCGGATCGGACGCGTCCTTCAGATAGCCGGCCGACAGCACGCCTTCCGAGGCCTCGAGTCCGGCCGGTTTCATGACCGCGCCGATCGAGATCGAGACGTCGGTCATCACCTGCATCGGCTTCCAGTTGAGCTCGGCGATCTTCTTGATCGCCTGCGCCGCGAATTTCGGCGTCGAGATGTTGACGAACACGTCGGCGCCGGTGTCCTTCAGCTTGACGATGTGGGAGTCGATCGACGGTTCGGTGGTCTCGTAGCTCTCTTCGGCGACGATCTTGACGCTCGACTTGTCGAGGATCTCCTTCAGGCCGACCAGGTAATCCTTGCCGAAATCGTCATTGGCATAGAAGATCGCGACCTTGGCATCCGGCTTGGCCTTCAGGATGTACTTGCCGAAGATCCGCGCCTCGACGCGATAGCTCGGCTGGAAACCCATGGTCCACGGGAAATCCTTCGGATCGTTCCACTTGCTGGCGCCGGTGGCGAGGAACAGCTGCGGCACCTTCTTGGCGTTGTGATACTTCTGCACCGCGGTCTGGGTCGGTGTGCCCAGCGCGTTGAACACCAGGAAGACCTCGTCGCTCTCGATCAGCTTGCGGATCTGCTCCACGGTCTTCGGCGGCGAGTAGCCGTCGTCATAGGAGATCCAGTTGATCTTGCGGCCGTTGATGCCGCCCTGGTCGTTGATCATCTTGAAATAGGCTTCTTCGGTCTTGCCGATGACGCCGTAGGCGGAGGCGGGACCGCTATAGGCCTCGACATTGCCGATCTTGATCTCGGTGTCGGAGGCGCCGGTATCATACTTCTTCTGTGCAAAGGCGGCCTGGGTGGAGAGCAGGCAGAGCGCCGTGACGGCTGCCAGCAGCGACAGTGTTGTTGTTTTCATAAAGGCAATTTCCTCGATTGATCTTGGATGGGGACTTACGCAACGAACCCGCAGCCGGTCCCGGCAGACGGCAGCGGGGCAATCCTTGTCGGGGCGAATCCCGGAACGCGCGGCGCGCGTCTGGCTCACGCTGCGGTATCGGTTGGCTTCGGCCGGCTGAATTGCTGCCGGAGCGTCGGCTTATGAATTTTGCCTGTCGCGTTCCGAGGCAGGACCTCGATGAATTCGATCAGGCGCGGGCATTTGAACCGCGCCAGATTGGCCTGGCAATGCGCGTGGACCTCGGCCGGGGTCAGCGAATGGCCGGATTTCACGGCGATGATCGCCATGCCGACTTCGCCCCATTGCTCGTCGGGGATGCCGATCACGGCGGCTTCGGCGACGGCGGCCAGTTGATGCAGCACGCTCTCGACCTCGGCCGGATAGACGTTCTCGCCGCCCGAGATGTACATGTCCTTCCAGCGGTCGACGATGTAGTAGAAGCCTTCCTCGTCGATCCGCGTGGCGTCGCCGGTGTGCAGCCAGCCGTCGGTGAAGGAGGAGGCATTGGCGTCCGGCCTGTTCCAGTAGCCCGGCGTGATGTTCGGGCCCTTGACCCAGAGCTCGCCGAGCTCGCCGACTGCGGCGTCGCTACCGTCGGGCCGCACGATGCGGACCTCAGTGTGCAGCACCGGCTTGCCGGAGGAGCCGGCCTTGCGCGCGGCATCCTCGCGGTCGAGCACCATCACCGCCGGCGAGGTCTCGGTCATGCCGTAGCCCTGCTGCAGTGCGACGCCGCGCGCCTCCCAGGTCTTGAGCAGCGGCACCGGCATCGGCGCGCCGCCGACGCCGCCGATCACGAGGCGGCTGAAATCCGCCGTAGCGAAGGACGGGTGCTGCGCCATGAACTGGTAGATCGCGGGCACGCCGAAGAACACGTTGATGCCCTGCGCGGGATCGTCGATCAGCTTCAGCGCCTCGCCGGGATCGAACGCGCGCATGATCAGCACGGTGCCGCCGGCATGCAGCACCGGGTTGGTATAGCAGTTCAGACCACCGGTGTGGAACAGCGGCAGCACCGTGAGCAGCACCGAGGCCGGCGAGATGTAGGCGGGGCCGCCGAGATTGACGCAATTCCAGAACGTCATCCCATGCGTGATGATCGCGCCCTTCGGCTGGCCCGTCGTCCCCGAGGTGTACATGATGGTCGAGATGTCATCGAGCATGACCTCCTCGAACCGTTCGAGCGGCGCGGCTGCCGCAATGCCGGTCTCATAGGCGCCGCCCGGGCCGAGCCTCACGGTCGCAGCGACATTGCAGAGCTTTGCCACCGCAAGCGCGGTCTCGGCGAGGTCGTCGTCATGGATCATCACCTTCGGCGCGGCGTCGCCGGTGATGTAGCGCAGCTCGGGAACGGTGAGGCGGGTGTTGAGCGGCAGAAAGATCGCGCCGATCCGGAAGCAGGCGAACTGCACCTCCAGCGTATCCGTCGTGTTCAGCGCCAGCACCGCGACGCGGTCGCCGCTGGCAACCTTGAGCCCATCGCGCAGCCAGGCCGCGAGCCGCGACACGCGGGCGTCGAGCTCCGCATAGCTGAAGCGGCGTCCGCTGGCGAGATCGACAAGCGCCATCTTGTCCGGCGTGCGCCGGCGATGATGCGCGATCCAGTCGTAGTAACGAACCGGCAAATTTCCCTCCTCCGGAACGGCAGTCTTGCGCCGCCTGTTCCTGGCTCAATTGATGCCATGAATTGGCAGTGGAGGGGGCGTATAAGGATACTGTCTTGCGTTTAGTGGCTGGCAAATCGCCGGACCGGGCGTCGGCACCGATGGCAGCCACTCGACGCAAGTGAACCGGGAGAAATCCGGACATCGTCGGAGGGAAGAATCAACGGAGCACGCGGATGGCAAACCCGTTCTACACCGGCGAGCATGAGGCCTTTCGCGAGGTGATGCGGCGCTTTGTTGCCAGGGAAATCGAGCCTTATGCCCATCAATGGGACGAGGACGGCGAGTTTCCGCGCGAGCTCTATGCCAAGGCGTCCGCGATCGGGCTACTCGGCCTCGGCTTCCCGGAAGAATATGGCGGCATCGCCGCCGACCAGTTCATGAGAATCGTGGCCTCGCAGGAGCTGGCGCGTGCCGGCGCCGGCGGCGTCTCCTCGAGCCTGATGAGCCACACCATCGGTTCGCCGCCGATCGCCCGTGCCGCGCGACCCGAGGTCAAGGCGCGGGTGCTGCCGGAGGTGCTCGCCGGCAAGAAGATCTCCGCGCTCGCGATCACCGAGCCGAGCGGCGGCTCCGATGTCGCGAACCTGCGCACCAGGGCGCGGCGCGACGGCGATCACTACGTCGTCTCCGGCGAGAAGACCTTCATCACCTCGGGCATGCGCGCCGACTATCTGACGGTCGCGGTGCGCACCGGCGGCGAAGGTCCCGGCGGCGTCAGCCTGCTGTTGATCGAAGGCAATACGCCGGGCCTGTCCCGCACCAAGCTGAAGAAGATGGGCTGGTGGGCGTCGGATACCGCGACGCTTCACTTCGACGAATGCCGCGTGCCGGTCGAGAACCTGATCGGCGAGGAAGGGCAGGGCTTCAAGATCATCATGCAGAACTTCAACAGCGAGCGCATGGGCATGGCGGCGAGCTGCACCGCCTATGCGCGCGTCTGCCTCGACGAGGCGGTCGCCTATGCCAAGGAGCGCAAGACGTTCGGCAAGCCGATCGCGCAGCACCAGGTGATCAGGCACAAGATCGTCGACATGGCACAGAAGGTCGCGGTCTCGCAGGCGATGCTGGAAATGCTGGCATGGCGGCTCGGCCAGGGCGAAAGCCCGGTCGCCGAGATCTGCATGATGAAGAATCAGGCGACCCAGACCATGGCGCATTGCGCCTCCGAGGCGGTGCAGATCTTCGGCGGCGCCGGCTTCATGCGCGGCGTCAAGGTCGAGCGTATCTACCGCGAGGTCAAGGTCAACGCCATCGGCGGCGGCACCGAGGAGATCATGAAGGACCTCGCGAGCCGGCAGATGGGGTTGTGATCGCGTCAGGTGATGATGTGGTCGCGGCGAAAAGGCGGATTGTGAACCCTCCCCCTGAAAGGGGGAGGGCAGGGTGGGGGTCAAGCCGCGAGTCGGACTGCTAGTTTGACCCCCACCCGACCCGCTCGGCATAGCCGAACGTGCCGACCTCCCCCTTTCAGGGGGAGGGGAGAAGGCAAGGTCATTCCGGGGCGCGCGCCAGCGCGAACCCGGAATCCAGAGGTAATGGATCGAGATTCCGGGTTCGATGCTTCGCATCGCCCCGGAATGACAAAGGATAGTTCGAGAACATGCTCTTCACCGCCGACCACGACGAACCGCGCCGCGCTCTACAGAAGTTCATCGCGGCCGAGATCAATCCCCATGTCGACGAATGGGAGAAGGCCGACATCTTCCCGGCGCATGAGCTGTTCAAGAAGCTCGGCGATCTTGGCTTCCTCGGCCTCAACAAGCCGGTCGAGTTCGGCGGCCAGGGACTGGATTATTCCTACGCGCTGATGATGGCCGAGGAGCTAGGCGCCATCACCTGCGGCGGCGTGCCGATGGCGATCGGGGTGCAGACCGACATGGCGACGCCGGCGCTGGCGCGGTTCGGCTCCGACGAGGTGCGGCGCGAATTCCTCAGCCCGGCGATTGCCGGCGATCAGGTCGCCTGCATCGGCGTCTCCGAGCCCGGCGCCGGCTCCGACGTCGCCTCGATCAAGACCAGTGCGCGCGCCGACGGCGACGACTACGTCATCAATGGCGGCAAGATGTGGATCACCAACGGCACCCAGGCCGACTGGATCTGCCTGCTCGCCAACACCAGCGACGGCCCGGTCCATCGCAACAAGTCGCTGATTTGTGTGCCCATGAAGACAAAGGGCGTGCAGATCGCGCGCAAGCTCGACAAGCTCGGCATGCGTTCGTCGGATACGGCGCAGATCTTCTTCGACAATGTCCGGGTGCCGAAGCGCAACCGGATCGGCGAGGAGGGCCAGGGCTTCACCTACCAGATGATCCAGTTCCAGGAGGAGCGGCTGTGGGGTGCGGCCGCCTGCCTGAAGGCGCATGAATTCATCATCAACGAGACCATCGACTACACTCGCAACCGCAAGGCGTTCGGCGGCTCGATCCTCGACAATCAGGTGGTTCACTTCAAGCTCGCGGAAATGCAGACCGAGGTCGAGCTGCTGCGCTCGCTGATCTATCGTGCCGGCGAGGCGCTGGTGGCCGGCGAGGACGTGACGCGGCTCGCGACCATGGCCAAGCTGAAGGCCGGCCGGCTCGGCCGCGAGCTTACCGATGCCTGCCTGCAATATTGGGGCGGCATGGGTTTCACCAACGAGACGCCGGTCAGCCGCGCCTATCGCGACAGCCGCCTGACCTCGATCGGCGGCGGCGCCGACGAGGTCATGCTCATGGTATTGTGCAAGATGATGGGCACGCTGCCTGGCCTGAAGCAAAAGGGAAACGCCTGATGATCACGCTCTATCACTGCGACGCCGCGCGCTCGTTCCGTCCGCTGTGGATGCTGGAGGAGCTCGGGCTTGCCTATGAGCTGAAGATGCTGCCGTTCCCGCCGCGCGTGTTCGCCAAGGAATATCTCGGCATCAATCCGCTCGGCACCATCCCGTTCATGATCGATGGCGAGACCAGGATGACGGAGTCCTCCGGCATCTGCCATTATCTCGGCACCAAATACGGCCCGACGCCGCTGATCGTCGGCGTCGACGAGCCGGCCTATGGCGCGTTCCTGAACTGGATGTATTTTTCCGACGCGACGCTGACCTTCCCGCAGACGCTGGTGCTCCGCTACAGCCAGCTTGAGCCGGAGGAGCGGCGCAACCCGCAGGTCTCGGGCGATTATGCAAAATGGTTCCTGGGCCGCCTGCGCGCGGTCGAGGCCGCCGCCGCGAAGTCGGAATTCCTCTGCGCGGAACGCTTCACCGCGGCCGACATCGCCAACGGTTATGCGCTCCGTCTCGCCAGCAATATCGGCCTCGCCAAGGATTTCGGGCCGAATGTCGCGGCCTATTGGGCGCGGCTGCAGCAGCGCGACGGTTACCAGCGCGCGGTCGCGGCGGAGCAAAAAGCCGGTCAGGAACAGAGCGTTGCGCCGCGGGCGCGGCGTTAGCGCTCGTCATTCCGGGATGGTGCGTTAGCACCAGACCCGGAATCTCGAGATTCCGGGTTCGATGCTGTCGCATCGCCCCGGAATGACGACGTTTCGTTGCAGTGACAGCGTGCGAATTTGCGTTATGGTAGCTCCGCCGCAGCGGCCCAAAGAGCCGCGCGAGGAGGAACCGCCATGGACGCGATCGTGGACGCGAAGTGCCAGAGCTCCAGCCAGCAATCCGGTCACCGGATGCTGATCACGCCGGAACGGGTGTTCTATGCCGGGCTGCTCGGACGCCCGCGCGAGCGCTGTCCCGGTGCATTCCATGTCTATGTCGCGATCCGCGACGGCTTGCATCTGTCGACCAGCGAAGGCCGCGAGTCGCATGGCGAACTCGCGGTGACGATGCCGAACCTGCGCCACACCATCACCAGCGAATATCGCTCGGCGATCTGCGTCGCGATCGAACCGGAAAGCGTGCCCGACGGCACGCTCGAAGCCGTCGCCCGCCGTCTGCAAGGATCGGACTCCCATCTGTTCGCCAATCGCATTCGCAACGCCTATGCGACGCTCGCCGAGATGCAGCATCGCGATGCGATCGCGAATGCCGAGTTCGACACCATGTGCTTCGGCGACGCGCTCCCGCAGCGCGTGCTCGATCCGCGTGTGGTGCGCGCGATCGGCCGCATCGGGCAGTTCTCCGGCGAGCCGGTGACCGCGGCAGGCTGCGCCGCCGAGGCCGGGCTATCGCCCTCGCGCTTCCTGCATCTGTTCAAGGAGGAGACCGGGATTTCGTTCCGCTCCTTCCGCGCCTGGAAGCGCGCGCGGCATCTGCTGCACTTCGCCAACCAGGACATCAACCTCGCGCATCTCGCGCAGGATATCGGCTATCCCGATAGCACGCATTTCAGCCACTCGATCCGCCGCTTCTATGGCTTGAAGCCGCGCGCGATCTTCTCCGGCTCGCGGGACCTTGCGATCTACCGCACCGGGCAAACCGCGAGCGAGCGCGCGCTGACGTAACCTCCGCTGTCGTCCCGGCTTTCGCCGGGACCCATACCGCGTGATCTATCCGTGATGCGGGATGGCAGACGCGCTGTTAAATAATGAGCAGCGGTGGTTATGGGTCCCGGCCTTCGCCGGGACGACATTGGGGTTGTTCTCCGCTACAAATTCGCGCCCTGGATCACCTCCCCGAACCGCAGCCAGCCCGGACCTTCGATCCGTTGCAGTTGAAGCTGCTGCAGCGGGTGATGATTGGTCGGGCTGGTGTTGACGCGGATGCCGGGCAGCAGCGTCGGGACCTCGATGTCCTTCAGGTTGTTGGCCTGCGCCATGATGTTGTCGCGGCTGAAATTGCCCTTGCATTGCTCGAGCACGATCTTCAGCACCTGCGCCACCGTGTAGGCGTAGAGGTTGTAGCCCTCCTTCGGATTGCCGTCGGGGAAGTACTTCTCCATGAAGGCGAGGAAGTTCTTCACGCTGGGATCATTGGCCCAGGCCGGGTCGGCGACGTCCTTGACATAGGCCGATGAGATCGTGCCCTGCGACTTGTCGAGGCCGACAGGCGCGATGGTCGAGGAGATCGAGGCGGCGCCGCTGGCGATGAAGTGCATCGGCTTCCAGCCGAGCTCATAGATCTTGCGAATCGACTGTGCACAGAACTTTGCCGTGGTGCCGGAGATCAGCACATCCGGGTTTGCGCCGCGCAGCGCAACGATCTGGGAATCGATCGTGGGATCGGTGACCTCGTGCGAGGCCACCACGGCCGCGGTCGCGAACCGCTCGCCGAGCACGTCCTTGGCGCCGGCGACGAAATCCTTGCCGAGGTCGTCGTTCTGGTAGAGCACCGCGAATTTCGCGTTCTTGTTCTGGCTCAGTGCATACTTGACGAACACCTGCGCCTCGGTCCGCGCGCTCGGCGCAAAGCCCATGGTCCAGGGATAGGTCTTGTAGTCGCCCCATTTGTCGCCATTCACCGACAGGAACAAGTGCGGCACCTTGGCGGCGTTGATGTATTTGACGACCGACGAGTTCGGCGCGGTACCGAGCATGTTGAACAGGAAGGCGACATTGTCGCTTTCGATCAGGCGGCGCACCTGCTCGACCGTCTTCGCCGGGTTGAACGCATCGTCGTAGTAGATGTACTTGATCTGCCGGCCGGCGATGCCGCCCTGCTCGTTCAGCATCTTGAAATAGGCTTCCTGGCAGCGCGCCTGCACGCCGAGCGCGGATACCGGGCCGCTCAGGGAGGTGGTGCTGCCGATCCTGATCTCGGTCGCGGTGACGCCTGGCGTGTCGTCGGCCAGCGAAGGCTTAAGACCCGCGACCGCGGCAAGTCCCGCGCCTGCCGCGCCGGTGAGCCATGTGCGCCGGTTGATCGAGACCATGACGTTCTCCCCGTGATGCCGGCTTGTTGCGCCGCTTCTGCTTGGCAGCAAGGTTAGGCGTGATACGGGCGCCGCGTCTTGTGTTAACCGGCTGGCGGCAGATCGTGTCGTCGCCGCATCCACTTAGCCAGTCAACGCAAGATGGCGCGAAGGCAAAGTTCTCATCATGGCGAAATCAGCAGCGCATGTGCGCTGCAAAGCGGACAAGAGACCCATGAGCGACAAGGCCGTCATCACCTGCGCGCTGAACGGCGTGCTTACCGACCCGAAGCAGCACAACGTTCCAGTGACGCCGGAACAGATGGCGCGCGAAGCCAAGGCCGCGTTCAACGCCGGCGCCAGCATCATGCACATCCACCTACGCCAGCAGGAGCCGAACAAGGGCCACCTGCCGTCATGGGATGTCGGCGTCAGCAAGGAGATCCAGCAGGCGATCCGCGAGGCCTGCCCCGGCGTGATCATTAACCACACCACCGGCACCTCTGGCCCGAACTACCAGGGCGCGCTCGATTGCGTGCGCGAGACCAGGCCCGAGATCGCCGCCTGCAATGCCGGCTCGTTGAATTATCTCAAGGTGAAGGCCGACAACACCTGGGCTTGGCCGCCGATGATGTTCGACAACGCCGTCGAGAAGGTGCAGGACTATCTCGACGTGATGAAGGCGGCCGGCACCATTCCCGAATTCGAGTGCTTCGATGTCGGTATCGTGCGCTGCGTTGGCATGTACCGGCAGACCGGGATGTATTCCGGTCCGCTCGAATACAATTTCGTGATGGGCGTCGCCTCGGGCATGCCGGCCGATCCGGAGCTGTTGCCGATCCTCCTGAAGCTGAAGGCGCCGGAGGCGCATTGGCAGGTCACCGCGATCGGCCGCGCCGAGATCTGGCCGCTGCACCAGCGCGCCGCCGACCTCGGCGGCCATCTGCGCAGCGGGCTCGAGGATACGTTCTATCTCGGCGACGGCACCAAGGTGACGTCGAACGGGCAGCTCGTCGAAGGTCTCGCCGCCTGCGCGCGCCGCGCCGGCCGCGAGATCGCGAGCCCGGCCGAGGCGCGGCAGATTTTTGGAACGCGACACTGACCGTCATTCCGGGGCACGCGAAGCGTGAACCCGGAATCTCGCGCCACACCTCTGGATTCCGGGTCTGCGCTTCGCGCATCCCGGAATGACGGAGCCCGGGAGGAGAAACGCATGCACAATCTCGCAGCAACCGGCGGCGTCACCGGGCCGGGTCGTATCGGCCGGGTCGCGATCGGCGACCTGTTGAAGCGCGCCGCGCGGCGGTTTCCGGATCGCATCGCGCTGACCGACGGCAGCAGGCAGGTCACCTTCACCGAACTCGAGCGCGACGCCAATCGCTTCGCCAATCATCTGGTGCAGCGCGGGCTGAAGCCGGGCGAGAAGATTTCGACCATCTGCAACAACTCTGTCGAATTCGTCAAAGCGCTGTTTGGCATTCACCGCGCCGGGCTGGTCTGGGTGCCCATCAACACCATGCTCGGACCGGCTGATATGGACTACATCCTCGGCCATGCCGAGGTGCGTTTCGCCATCATCGATGACGCCCTTCATGCCCAGGCCGACCGCCGCGCCGCGCTGGAAGCGCGCGGCATGGAGATGATCGCGATCGATCTGACCGGCAATGCCGGCAAGACCGGATTGCAGGAGTTCAACGGTCTGTTGGAGGGACAGTCCGATATCGAGCCTGACATCGAGATCAACGACCGCGACCTCGCGATGATCATCTATACGTCAGGTACGACCTCGCGGCCGAAGGGCGCGATGCATTGTCACCTCGCCGTTGTCATGGCCGTGATGAGCAATTGTATCGAGATGCAGCTCTCGCGCGATGACGGGATCACCGGACAGTTTCCGCTGTTCCACTGCGCCGGCCACGTGTTGCTGCTCAGCTATCTCTCGGTCGGCGGCCGCATGGCGCTGATGCGCGGCTTCGATCCGGTCGCGTGCATGGAGGCGATCGTGCGCGACAAGCTCACCGTGTTCGTCGGCCTGTCGTTGATGTATCAGGCGATCCTCGACCATCCGCGCCGGCGCGACTACGACCTGTCAGGCCTGCGCTGCTGCATCTACACCATGGCGCCGATGGGCAAGCCGCTGCTCGAGCGCGCCATGGCCGATCTCTGTCCGAACTTCGTGCTATCCAGCGGCCAGACCGAGATGTATCCGGCGACGACGATGTCCCGCCCGGAGGTGCAGCTCGACCGTTTCGGCAATTACTGGGGCGAATCGCTGATCGTCAATGAGACCGCGATCATGGACGACAACGGCAATCTGCTGCCGCGCGGCGAGATCGGCGAGCTGGTGCATCGCGGACCCAATGTGATGATGGGCTACTACAAGGACCCCAAATCGACCGAGGAGGCGCGCAAGTTCGGCTGGCACCATACCGGCGATCTTGCTTTGATCGACGGCAACGGCGAGGTGCTGTTCCTCGACCGCAAGAAGGATATGATCAAGTCGGGCGGCGAGAACGTTGCCTCCGTCAAGATTGAGGAGACGTTGCTGGCGCATCCCGCCGTGCAGAACGCCGCCGTGGTCGGCCTGCCGCATCCGCAATGGGGCGAGGCGGTCTCCGCCTTCGTCAAGCTGAAGCCCGGCGCGGTGGCCGACGAGGCCGGCATCGAGGCGCATTGCAGAAAGCATCTCGGTGGCTTCCAGGTGCCGAAGCTGGTGCGTATCCTCGAGGAGATGCCGATGACCGCGACCGGCAAGCTACGCAAGGTCGAGCTGCGGCAGCAATACAGTGGGCATTTTGTGGAGCGCGCCTAGTGGCCATCATCGAGAACACGATTTCCACCGGCAGCGCCGCCTTCCAGGGCAATCGCGACGGCATGCTGGCGCTGATCGCCCGGATGCGCGCCCTGGAGGAGCGGACGCGCGCAGCCTCCGCCGCGGCAAAGGACCGCTTCCACAAGCGCGGCCAGCTATTGCCACGCGAGCGCGTCGCGCTGGTGCTCGATCCCGGTTCGCCCTTCCTCGAACTGTCGACGCTCGCCGGTTACATGTTCGACGTAGCGGATGCGGACAAGAGCGTGCCCGGCGGCGGACTGGTCGCGGGCATCGGCTTCGTCTCCGGCATCCGCTGCATGGTCAGCGCCAATGATGCCGGCATCGACGCGGGCGCATTGCAGCCTTACGGCCTCGACAAGACGCTGCGGGTGCAGGAGCTCGCGCTGGAGAACAAGCTGCCCTATGTGCAGCTGGTCGAGAGCGCCGGCGCCAACCTGCTGCGCTACCGTGTCGAGGACTTCGTCCGTGGCGGCAACATCTTCCGCAACCTGGCGCGGCTGTCGGCGGCAGGGCTTCCCGTCGTTACCGTCACCCACGGCTCCTCGACCGCGGGCGGCGCCTACCAGACCGGTCTCTCCGACTACATCGTGATGGTGCGCGGCCGCACCCGCGCGTTCCTTGCCGGGCCGCCTCTGCTCAAGGCGGCCACCGGCGAGATCGCGACCGAGGAGGAGCTCGGCGGCGCCGAGATGCACACCCAGATCTCCGGTCTCGGCGATTATCTCGCCGAGGACGACCGCGATGCGCTCCGCATCGCGCGCGAGCTCATGGCCAAGCTGCCTTGGGATCGTTCTTGGGATCGGCCGGCCGCCGAACCGGCCGCGTTCAAGCCGCCACGTTATGACGCCGAGGAACTGCTCGGCATCATGCCGATGGATCACAAGCGCCCCGTCGACATGCGCCAGGCGATTGCGCGCTTCATCGACGATTCCGACTTCACCGAGTTCGGCGCCAATTACGGCCCGGCGACGGTCTGCGGCCACGCGCGCATCGAGGGGCAGGCGATCGGCATCATCACCAATAATGGCCCGCTCGACGTGCCCGGCGCCAACAAGGCGACGCATTTCATCCAGGCCTGCTGCCAGTCGCGCACACCGATCCTCTACATGAACAACACCACCGGCTACATGGTGGGCCGGGCCTATGAAGAGGCCGGCATGATCAAGCACGGCTCCAAGATGATCCAGGCGGTGACCTCGGCGACGGTGCCGCAGATCACGCTGTATTGCGGCGCCTCGTTCGGCGCCGGCAATTACGGCATGTGCGGCCGCGGCTTCCATCCGCGCTTCTGCTTCTCCTGGCCCAACGCCAAGACCGCCGTGATGGGCGGCGAGCAGGCCGCCGAAACCATGGCGATCGTGACTGAGGCCGCCGCCGCGCGGCGCGGCAAGCCGATCGAGAAGGAGAAGCTGGACGCGATGAAGGCGCAGATCACCGGGGTGTTCGACAGCCAGATGGACGTGTTCTCGACCAGCGCCCGGGTGCTCGACGACGGAGTGATCGATCCGCGCGACACGCGGACGGTGCTTGCCGAGGTGCTTACGATCTGCCGCGAGGCCGAGGCCCGCAGCCCGCAGCGCATGCAGTTCTCGGTGGCGCGGCCATGAGCGGGGCAATCGTGAAGCGGACGCCGTTCTTCAAGATCCTGATCGCCAACCGCGGCGAGATCGCGCTGCGCATCATGCGATCGGCACGCCGGCTCGGCCATGGCGTCGTCGCGGTCTATTCGGACGCCGACCGTGACGCGCTGCATGTGCGCGAGGCCGACCAGGCGGTGCGGATCGGCGAGGCGCTGCCGGCGCAATCCTATCTGAAGATCGACGCGATCATCGCCGCGGCCAAGGCGAGCGGCGCCGGCGCGGTGCATCCCGGTTATGGCTTCCTCGCCGAGAACGAGGATTTTGCGCATGCCTGCCGCGATGCGGGTCTGGTGTTCATCGGTCCGTCGCCGGAAGCGATCCTTGCGATGGGCAACAAGGCCGGCGCCAAGGAGATCATGCAGCGGGCCGGCGTGCCCTGCGTGCCCGGCTATCAGGGCGCCGACCAGAGCGATGCCGTGATGCTGGCGGAAGCCAGGGCCATTGGTTTTCCGGTCATGATCAAGGCGGTCGCCGGCGGCGGCGGCCGCGGCATGCGGCTTGTCGCCGATGCGGCGGCATTTCCCGACGCGCTGCGCAGCGCGCGATCGGAGGCGCAGGGTGCGTTCGGCGATCCGACCGTCATTCTGGAGCGCGCGATCGTCAATCCCCGCCACATCGAGATCCAGGTGTTCGGCGACCGCCATGGTAACGCCATCCATCTCGGCGAGCGCGATTGCTCGGTGCAGCGGCGACACCAGAAGCTGGTCGAGGAGGCGCCGTCGCCGGCGGTGACGTCGGAGCTGCGCGCGCGGATGGGCGCGGTCGCGGTGCAGGCGGTCAAGGCGATCGGCTACGAGGGCGCCGGCACGCTGGAATTTTTGCTCGATCGCGCCGGCAATTTCTACTTCATGGAGATGAACACGCGGCTGCAGGTCGAGCATCCCGTCACTGAGGCGATCACCGGGCTCGATCTGGTCGAATTGCAGCTGCGCGTCGCCAGTGGCGCGCCGCTCGGCTTGACCCAGGAGGACGTCAAGTTCTCCGGCCATGCCATCGAGGTGCGGCTCTGCTCGGAGGATGCTGCGCACGATTTCATGCCGCAATCCGGCACGATGGCGCGGTGGCAGATGCCCGACGGTATCCGCGTCGAGCACGCGCTGCAGTCCGGCTCGGAGATTCCGCCGTTCTATGATTCGATGATCGCCAAGGTTATCAGCCATGGCACGACCCGCGAGGAGGCGCGCGGCAAGCTGATCTGTGCCCTGGAGCAGGTCACGGCCTTCGGCGTCACGACCAACCAGGGCTTCCTGATCGACTGCCTGCGCTACCCTGTCTTTGCCAGGGGCGAGGCGACCACGGCCTTCATCGGCGACAACCGCGATGCGCTGCTGGCGCCGCGGCCCGATCGCGGCAGCGATCTCGCGCTTGCGGCGCTGCTGCTCTACGTCACCAATCCGCACGCACCGCCATGGCAGCGCGGGCGGTCGCTCGCAGCGACATTCCCGCTCGGCCTGCGGATCGATCTCGGCCGCGGCGTGCAGGAGATCGAGATTGTCCGCGAGCGCGACGGCAGCTACATCGCGACCCGCAACGGCGATCGCTTCAGCTTCGTGATCGACGAGCTCAGCCGGGACAGCATCCGCTTCCACCACGATGGGGTGATGGAGCATGCCCAATTCCTGCGCGATGGCGACCGGCTCTATATCCTGCATCGCGGCGTCACGCTGTCGGTGCGCGATCTCGCCCTCGCGCCGCCGGAGAGCGCGACGGCGGCCGGCGGTGACGGCAAGGTCCGCGCCGCCATGAACGGCCGGGTCGTCGCGGTGCTGGTGAAGCCGGGCGACAAGGTCGCGGCCGGCCAGCCGGTGATGACGCTGGAAGCGATGAAGATGGAGCACGTCCACACCGCCGGCGTCGCGGGCACGGTATCGTCGATCGATGTCGCCGAGGGCGAGCAGGTGACGACGGGGAAGATCGTGGTGGAGATCGAGGCCGCCACATAACCGCCGTCGTCCCGGCGCAGGCCGGGACCCATAACCACCGCTGTATGTTGTTGGAGCAAGCTGTGGCCCCAGTTTGGCAAATCAACGGGCATTCGGGGTAATGGGTCCCGGCCTTCGCCGGGACGACATTTATGAGGCCGCTTGCCCGGTCCCGTCATTCAGCCAGCAGGCGATCTGATGCGCCGGGCCGGCCGCCTGCAGCGCCGGGCGTTCGCTTTTGCAGCGATCCATCGCGTAACGGCAGCGGGTGTGGAAGGCGCAGCCTGAGGGCGGGTTGATCGGGCTCGGCACGTCGCCGTCGATCAGCGGTGCGGTTCGCTTGGCCTTGGGATCGGCAATCGGCACCGAGGCGAGCAGCGCCTGGGTGTAGGGATGGCGCGGATTGGCGAACAGCTCGTGCTTGTCGGCGATCTCGACAATGCGACCGAGATACATCACCGCGACGCGGTGGCTGATATGGGCGACGACCGCCAGATCGTGCGCGATGAACAGATATGAGAAGTTCTGCTTGCGCTGCAGGTCGATCAACAGATTGATCACCTGCGCCTGGATCGAGACGTCGAGCGCGGAGACCGGCTCGTCGCAGACGATCAGCCGCGGCCCGAGCGACAGCGCACGCGCGATGCAGATGCGCTGGCGCTGGCCGCCGGAGAACTGGTGCGGAAAATTCTTCATCTGGTCGGGCCGCAGGCCGACCTGCTGGAACAGTTCCGCGACGCGCTCCTGCTTCTTCGCGCCGGTCGCGAGGCCATGCACAATGAGGGGCTCGCCGACGATGTCGCCGGCCGTCATGCGCGGGTTGAGCGAGGCGAACGGATCCTGGAACACGATCTGCATCGAGCGCCGGTACGGCCGCAGCGCCGTCTTGCTGAGCGGCGCGATGTCCTCGCCATCCAGCTTGATGGCGCCGCTGGTCGGCTCGACCAGCCGCAGCACGGTGCGCGCCACCGTCGACTTGCCGCAGCCGGATTCGCCGACCAGGCCGAGCGTTTCGCCGGCGCCGAGCGCGAAGCTGACGCCGTCGACCGCATGCACGGTGCCGACCTGCCGGCGCAGCACACCGCCGCGCACCGCGTAGTGCTTGACGAGGTCGGTCACCTCGAGGAGCGGGCGCTGTTCGGTCATGACGCCTCCGCCATCTCGCCGGCGCGCCAGCACGCGGCCCAGTGATTGCTCTTGATCTCGTCGAGCGGCGGATATTCCTGACGGCAGCGGTCGACCGCCAGCTTGCAGCGCGGCGCGAAGGCGCAGCCGGGCGGCAGCTTGGTCAGCGACGGCACCATGCCGGGGATTTCGGTCAGCCGCGCATCGGTCTTCGCGCCGAGCGCGATCACCGCCGGCATCGAGGCCATCAGTCCGCGGGTGTAGGGGTGCAGCGGCGTCTCGAACAAAGCTTCGACCGTCGCCTCCTCGACCTTCTTGCCGGCATACATCACGATCACGCGCTGCGCGGTTTGCGCGACGACGCCGAGGTCGTGGGTGATCAGGATCAGCCCGGTGCCGAGCCGCTTTTGCAGATCGACGATCAGCGCCAGGATCTGCGCCTGGATGGTGACGTCGAGCGCCGTGGTCGGTTCGTCCGCGATCAGGAGCGCCGGCCGGCACGCCAGCGCCATCGCAATCATCGCGCGCTGGCGCATGCCGCCGGACAGCTGATGCGGATATTCCTGCGCGCGGCGCTCCGGCTCCGGAATCCGCACCAGCCGCAGCATGTCGACCGCCTGCTTCCAGGCCTCCTTGCTGCTGACCTTCTGGTGCAGCCGCACCGCCTCAATGATCTGGTCGCCGATCCGCATCACCGGATTGAGCGAGGTCATCGGCTCCTGGAAGATCATCGAGATGCGGTTGCCCCTGATGTCGCGCATCGCGGCATCGTCGAGCTTCAGCAGATCGGTGCCCTCGAGCGTCACCGAGCCGCCGACGATGCGGCCGGGCGGATCGGGCACCAGCCGCATGATCGACAGCGCGCTGACGCTCTTGCCGCAGCCGGACTCGCCGACGATCGCCAGCGTCTCGCCGCGGCGGACCGAGAACGAGACGTCGTCGACCGCGCGGAACAGGCCGGAGTTGGTGAAGAACACCGTTTGCAGGTTCTTCACGTCGAGAATCGTATCGAGCGTCTTGGCCTCGCTCATCAGCCGCGCTGCCTCGGATCGAGAATGTCGCGCAACGCGTCGCCGAACAGATTGGTGCCGAACACCGCAAGGCTGATCGCAATGCCGGGGAAGATCACCAGCCACGGCGCGGTGCGGACATATTCGGCGGCGGATTCGGACAGCATGCGACCCCAGGACGGATAAGGCTCGGGGATGCCGAGGCCAAGGAACGACAGCGACGCTTCGGTCAGGATGGTTGAGCCGAGTTGCGCGGTGGCGAGCACGATCAGCGGCGCGATGGTGTTGGGCAGCACGTGGCGCAGCGCGATCCGCATCTCGCTCATGCCGATCGATTTGGCGGCCTCGACGAACGGCTGCTCGCGCAGCGCCAGCGTGTTGGCGCGGATCACGCGCGCGACCGTCGGGATCAGGGGAATTGCGATCGCCAGGATCACGTTCGGCAGCGAGGGACCGAGCGCCGCGGTCATGACGAGTGCGAGCACCAAGAGCGGCAGCGATTGCAGGATGTCGGTCACCCGCTGGAACACGAGGTCAACCCAGCCGGAGAGATAGCCGGAGGCAAGGCCGACGATCACGCCGAGCGTGGCGCCGAGCGTCGTCGAGCCGATGCCGACCGCAAGCGAGATCCGGGCGCCATGGATGATGCGGCTCCAGACGTCGCGGCCGAAGGAGTCGGTGCCGAACCAGTGCAGCGCGGACGGCGCAGCCAGCCGGTGCGCGGAATCGACGCTGAGCGGATCGTAGCGGCTGATGACGTTCGCGAAGATCGCGGTCAGCACGAACAGCAGCATGATGACGAGGCCGACCGTGCCGAGCACATGGCGCTGCGCGAGGAACGCAAACCGTCCCCAGCCACCGGTGGCGTTGGCCCCGGCACGTCGCAATTCGCTGTCGAAATTGATCGTCGCCACGTGTCAGCTTCTTCGCCTGATGATTGCAGAACGGTCTTCTCCCTCTCCCCGCTTGCGGGGAGAGGGTTGGGGTGAGGGGGGCTCTCCGCAAGCGCGGTGGGCGTTGGATTCGCGGTGAGCCCCCCTCACCCGGATCGCATCTGCGATGCGATCCGACCTCTCCCCGCAAGCGGGGCGAGGTAAGAGTTGGACTCGGCCTTCGACCAATCCTGTCATGTCACTCTCCAAACCGGATACGTGGGT
Source organism: Bradyrhizobium sp. USDA 4503 (assembly GCF_054055815.1). NCBI lineage: Bacteria > Pseudomonadati > Pseudomonadota > Alphaproteobacteria > Hyphomicrobiales > Nitrobacteraceae > Bradyrhizobium > Bradyrhizobium sp. USDA 4503. Next base: position 5,254,425 of record NZ_JBSRXS010000001.1, on the reverse strand, counting down.
CGATTGCCGCATAAAGCATGTCGACGATGAAGTTCACCACCACCACGACGACGGCGATGAACATCACGAGGTTCTGCACGATCGGGTAGTCGCGCCAGCGCAGCGCCTCGACCAGGAAGCGGGCGATGCCAGGGATGTTGAACACGGTCTCGGTGACAATCAGGCCGCCGATCAGGAACGCGGCCTCGATGCCGATCACGGTGATGACCGGCAGCACCGCGTTCTTCAGCGCGTGGTGATAGTTCACGGAGGCCTCGGAGGCGCCCTTGGCACGCGCGGTGCGGATATAGTCCTGGCGCAGGATCTCCAGCATCGAGGAGCGGGTGATGCGCATGGTGAGTGCCGCGCTGCGGAAGCCCACCGCCATCGCCGGCACCGCATAGATGGTCAGCGCCTCGAGCCAGGTTTTCGGGTTCGGATTGAAGATCGGCATGGTGCCGAACAGCGAGACCGAGGCCATCAAGACCAAGAGGCCGAGCCAGAAAGACGGCAGCGACAGGCCGCTGAGGCTGACGACGCGCAGCGCATAATCGAGCCGTGAGCCCTGGTGGACGGCGCTGATGACACCGAGCGGAATACCGATCGAGGCGGAGAACAATAGCGCCAACCCGGCGAGCCGCGCCGTGATCGGAATCCGCGGCAGGATTTCCTCCAGCGCCGGCTTTTCCGAAACGTAGGAATAGCCGAGATCGCCGTGCAGCAGGCCGCCGATCCAGTGCAGATACTGGATCACGATCGGCTGGCTCAACCCGAGCTCGCGCTCGAGATTGGCCTTGTCGGCGGGGTCGACGAAGCCCGCGGCGTCGAACAGGATGTCGACGATGTTGCCGGGAACGACGCGCAGCAGCACGAAGATGATGACCGAGATCCCGAACAGGGTCACCAGCATCAGGAACAGCCGCCGCACGATATAGGCAAACACCCTGGCTCTCTCCTTGATCCCGCCTGTGTCTTGTCTTCCGACGCGCTTTCTTTGCGCGAACCGGTATCCACTTCGCCCGAAAACGCTACGCCTACTTGTCCAGCCAGACGTCTTCGTAACGATAGCCGTTATAGGAGCTGTTGGACATGATCGTGACATTCTTCACGTAAGGCTGCCAGCAAGTGCCGGTGCGGGCATGGAAGATGATCGGACGCGCGACGTCTTCCTGCAGCTTCTTGTCGATCTCCCAGACCAGCTTCTTGCGCTTGTCGACGTTGGTCTCTTCCGACTGCTGGTCGAACAGCTTCTCGATCTCCTTGTTGCAGTAGTTGGTGTAGTTCCGCTCCGAGCCGCAGGCGTAGTTCTCGTAGAACGACTGGTCGGGCTCGTCGACGGCATTGCCGGTGAGGTTGAGACCGAGCGAATAGTCCTTGCGGGCGATCTTCGGGAACCATTGCGCGGTGTCGACGACGTCGAGCTCGGCGTCGATGTAGATGCTCTTGATCTGGTCGATCAGGATGATCGCGGGATCGCGATAGACCGCGATGTTGCGGGTCGAGACCTTGATCTGCAGGTGCTTGTCCGGGCCATAGCCCGCCTTCTGCATCAGCTTGCGGGCTTCCTCGCGGTTCTTCTCGATGTCGGGACCGTAGCCGGGGATCTGCTCCAGCATGTCCTTCGGCATCGCCCACAGCCCGTCCGGCGCCGGCTCCATGGTACCGCCGATGTCGCCCTGGCCTTCGAACATGATCTGGATGAACGCCTTGCGGTCGAGCGCCAGCGCCAGCGCGCGGCGGATGTCGAGATTGTCGAACGGCGGCGCGGTCGAATTGATGATGATGTTGGTGGAGACGTTGTTCGGTTCCACCATGCAGACCGCATTGGCCGCCTGCGACTTGACGTCCTTGAGCAGCGGGATCGAGACCTCGGTCGGGAACGTCATGTCGAACTTGCCGGAGACGAAGCCGAGGATTGCGGTCGAGCGGTTCGGGATGATGGTGAACTCGATACCGTCAAGATAAGGCAGGCCCTTCTTGAAGTAATCCGGGTTCTTGGTGAGCTTGATCGATTCGTTGGCCTTGAACTCGACGAACTTGAACGGGCCGGTGCCGACCGGCTTGGTGCGCATCTCGGCCGGCGACACATGGCAGGGATAGACCGGCGAGTAGCCCGAGGCGAGCAGCGACAGCAGCGCCGGCTGCGGCCGCTTCAGCTTGAACGACGCCTCATGGTCGCCGTTGGTCGTGACCTCTTCGACTTGCTCGTACCAGGACTTGCGCGGGTTCTGCCGGAACTTCTGCTGCGACTTGCCCATCAGCATGTCGAAGGTGCATTTGACGTCGGCGGCGGTGAACGGCTTGCCGTCGTGCCATTTCACGTCCTTGCGCAGCTTGAAGGTCAGCGTCTTGTTGTCGCCGCTCCAGGCCCAGCTTTCCGCAAGCTCGGGCCGGATCGTGCTGGTGCTGTTCTGGGCGATGTGCTGGTCGAAGATGACGAGATTGTTGAAGATCGGCATGAACGGAACGTTCAGCGAATAGGTCGCGCCCTCGTGGATCGAGGCGCTGCCGGGGCTGTCGCGGTGATAGATCCTGAAGATGCCGCCCGGTTTCGGCTCGGCTGCGCGTGAAACGTCGCTGATGATCAGCACAGACAACACCGCGACGGCCAGCGCTTGCACGCTCCGCATGGTCCCCTCCCACATTTCGGTCTCAATGGCCGATTGGCATCGACGATACCACGGTGAGGCTGTCGGGCAACCAGCGAGGATCGCGCGGGGATTGGCAATTCGGATGACCCCACAACATTAAAATTTCCACGGATCGGGAATAATGGCTGTGATTGCGGGGAACCTGGGTCGTTTTGCTATGCAGCGGCGAAACTCCGTTTGAATTCGGTTGCCGATGCCGATGTGTGCGGCGTGAAGCGGGCTGCAATCAGCGACAGTATGTCGCCGATGTAAGCCGCGCACTGCACACGCTCTCCGTCATCCTGAGGAGCGCGAAGCGCGTCTCCAAGGATCGACGGCCCAGCTGGTGGCCGTGCATCCTTCGAGGCTCGCTCCGCTCGCACCTCAGGATGACGGGGAAACATTCGCATTCACCTCACTCCGCCGCCTGCGGCGAAGGCAGGTGCATGTTGGCGACGCCATCGGCCTCGGTCGCCGAGATCGTGGTGCGAATCATCAGGCGGCCCTCATGCGCCGGCCAGGGGCGGCCGCGATGCATGGTGGCGCGGTTGTCCCACATCACGACGTCGCCCTGCTTCCATTGATGCAGATAGCTGACGCCGGGCGCGGTCGCGGCTTCGGTCAATTGCTCGATCAGCGCCCTGCCGGCCTCGGTATCCATGCCCTCGACGCCATAGGCATGGGAGGCAAGATACAGCGCGCCGCGGCCGTTGACGGGATTGCGCCAGACCATCCGCCAGCATACCGGCGGCAGCGCGTCGACTTCTTCAGTCGTTGCGAGGCCGGTGGCCACCTTGCTGCGCGAATGCGCGTAGGAGTGCCAGGCGAACGCGTTCTCCAGCCGACTTGCCGCGTCCTTGTCGAGCCGCTCGAAGGCAAGCCGCATCGAGACGAATTCGGTCTCGCCGCCATGTTCAGGAATGATGCGCGCCGACAGGATCGAGGTCAGCGCCGGCACCTGCTTGAAGGAAGAGTCGGTGTGCCAGAGCTGGTTGGCCCTGGCGCGCAGCTGCTGCCGGTGATCGGATGGAACCACCTTGCCGTCGGGCCCGAAGGTCGAGAGGATCACGAAATGCGAACCGGTGCCCATCGAACCGACCTTGGTCACCTCGGGCGGACCGAACCGGCGCGAGAAGGCGAGCTGGGTGTCGTTGCTGACCTCCTGGCCGCGGAACACCAGCACCGAATGTTCCTCGAACGCCGCGCGCACCGCCGCATAGGCGGCATCGCTGGCGGCAACGTCTGACAGCGTGACGCCGCGCAGCTCGGCACCGAATCCCGGACGCAGTGGGATCACTTCCATCGCAAGTCCTCCCTTTTCTTTGTTGTTGCGGCGAGGTTAGGGGAAAAGCCCGCGATCGGCAACGCGGCCCGCGGCGCCTCAGCCCATTGCGATCAGATTGTGCCGCGTGCGCCGGTCCGCGACCTCGATGCGATGTGTGACGAAGGCGAACAGCGCCCAGCTGGAATGGAAGGCGACACCGGCCAGAATCACGATGGCTCCGGGAATCGGACCGATCGAAGCGCGGTCCAAGATCGCGCTCATCGTGGTCAGCGGTAGCGGGTGGATCGCCAGCTTGCCGTAATAGGCGATGGCCTGGATCGCGAAGATCCAGCCATAAGTCCGTCGCAGGCGCCGGCCGATCGCTCTGACATAGCTGATGTGATAGCTGGGGCGGCGGTAGTCGTTGGCGAGCAGGTCGGTCCAGGCTGCGTTCGGTGTGGGGCCCTCGCCGCGGATCATCGGTGCGTAGAAATCGGTTTCGAGCAACCGCGCCCGGGCGCGCCAGACGTTGAAATAGCGATAGCGCCGCGCCTCGAATAGCAGGAATACGGTCACCAGCAGTCCGACCAGGACCATCGGCAAGGGCGAGGCTTCCGCACTGCTGTAGGTCGCCGACAGCGCGATCCCGGTCGTGACCACCGCCCAGTTGGTCGAACTGTCGAGACGGGTGCGCCAGACCGTGCTGCGATAGACCTCGCCACGATAGAGATGGGCGAGTGCACCGATCTCGGCGGCAGTGAATTCGAGCCTTCCGGCCTGCACCGGCTCCGGCTCGCGCGGCTGGGGCAATGGCATGGCGGCCTCCGGCGAAGCTGGCTTACGATCCCGGAGCATAGCGCGAAATCCGCGCGACCGGCGAGTCCGTTGCGTCCGTCGGCTTGGTTGGCAGCATCAGTCCGGATGCCGCACCGCCGCTCACACGATCCGCGAGGTCTTGTTGCCCCAATAGCGGTCACGCAGCAGGCGCTTGTAGAGTTTGCCGGTCGGCAGCCGCGGCAGCTCGGCTTCGAAATCCACCGAGCGCGGCACCTTCTGGCGCGACAGCGAGCCGGCGCAGAACGCGATCAGTTCCTCGGCAAGCTCCGGCCCCGGCGCGATGCCGTCGACCGGCTGCACCACCGCCTTCACTTCCTCGCCGAGATCGACATTGGGCACGCCGAACACCGCGGCGTCGGCGACCTTGGGATGGGTGATCAGGAGGTTCTCGCATTCCTGCGGATAGATGTTCACGCCGCCGGAGATGATCATGAAGGTGGCGCGGTCGGTGAGATAGAGGAAGTTGTCGTCGTCGACATAGCCGACGTCGCCGACCGTGCTCATGCTGCCGTCGGCCGAGCGCGCCTCGCCGGTCTTGGCGGGGTCGTTGAAATATTCGAATGGCGTGGCGGTCTTGAACCACACGGTGCCCGGCGTTCCCTTGGGGCAAGGCTGCATGTTCTCGTCGAGGATATACAGATCGCCGAGCAGGACCCTGCCGACGGTGCCGCGATGCGCGAGCCACTCCTCGCTGTTGCAGGCGGTGAAGCCGAGCCCCTCGGTCGCGCCGTAATATTCGTGGATGATGGGGCCCCACCATTTGATCATGTCGTCCTTGACCAGCGCCGGGCAGGGCGCGGCGGCATGGATCGCGATCTCGAGGGTCGACAGATCGTAGCGGGCGCGAACCTCCTCGGGCAGTTTCAGCAGGCGCGAGAACATGGTCGGCACCAGCTGGCTGTGGGTGATGCCCCATTGCTCGACCAGCTGCAGATAGCGCTCCGGGTCGAAGCTCTCCATGATGACGACCGTGCCGCCCATCCGGATGGTGAGATTGACCGCGGCCTGCGGCGCCGAGTGGTAGAGCGGCGCCGGCGAGAGGTAGACCATGCCCTCGCGGTAGTGCCAGAGCTTGGTCAGGAAATCGAACAGCGGCAGGTTCTGCGATGGCGGCTGCTCCGGCAGCGGCCGCACGATGCCCTTGGGCCGGCCGGTCGTGCCGGAGGAATACAGCATCGCGGTGCCGGCAAATTCGTCCGCGATCGGCGTTGATGGCAGGCCTGCGGTGGTCTCTCGCAGTCCGACAATGCGATCGCTCTCGCTTTCGCCGTCGACCACGATGCAGAGCTCGACCCGCAGGCACTCCTTCAGCGCCTCGCGCGCGATGTCGAGCTTCAGCTTCGAGGTGATCAGGATCCGCGACTGGCTGTTGGTCAGGATGTAGGCGAGTTCGCCCGCGGTGAGGTAGGAGTTGACGCAGGTGAAGTAGAGCCCGGCGCGCTCGCCGGCGCCGCAGGCCTCGAGGTAGCGGTTGTTGTTCTCCATGAAGATCGAATAATGATCGAGCCGACGCAGCCCCTGCTTGCGGAACAGATGCGCGAGCCGGTTGGAGCGCGCCTCGAGCTCACGATAGGTGACGGTCTCGCCGGTCCCGGCCATGATGAAGGCGGGTTGCAGCGGGCGCAGGTAAGCATGCTTGCCGGTATACATCGAACTCCAGATCCCCCTTGATCGTGCTTGTTCTTGTTTGACGCGTTTTCTTCACGCGAACCGGTACCCACTTCGCTCGAAAGCGCTCTATGCAGCCATCTCCAGAATCTCGCGAACCTGGGATGGATCGTCGATCTTGCGCGGATTGCGCGGCACCCAGGGCGTTCGCATCGCTTGCTTTGCGATGCGGTCGAAATGCTCGGGGCCGACGTGGACCTCCTGCAGGCTGCGCGGCATGCCGAGGTCGCGGATGAAGAGGTCGAGCACGTCGCCGGCGTCCGCGCCCGCATGTCCCATTGCGGCCGCGACCAGCGCGTGCCGGTCGGCATTGTCGCGCTTGTTCCAGCGCATCACCGCGGGCAGCATCACGCACGAGGTATAGCCGTGCGGCACGTCGAATTCGGCGCCGAGCACGTAGCCGATGCCGTGGCTCGCGCCCATCGGCACACCCGAGGCGAGCGGGCCGGTGGAGAGCCAGGTGCCGATCTGGCAATCCATTCGCGCCGAAATATCCTTCGGGTCGGCTTTCACCCGCGGCAGGCCGGCTGCCAGCATCTCCAGTCCCTTCAGCGCCTGCGCGTCGCCGTAAGGATGCGCCTCGCGCGAGCAGATGCCCTCGACGCAATGGTCGACGGCGCGGATGCCGGTCGACAGGAACAGCCATTCCGGCGTGTGCACCGACAGTTCCGGATCGAGGATGGTGGCGCGCGGCATCACCAGCGGATGGCGCAGCATCTCCTTCTGCCGCTTGGCCTCGTTGGTGACGCCGGCGATCGACGAGAACTCGCCGCCGGCGATGGTGGTCGGCACGCTGATCTGGCGCACGGTCGGTGGGTTCATCGCGGGCGAGACGCCGCCATGGGTGCGGATCGTCTCGATGCCGTCGGACGTCGTGACGTTGTTGGCGAGGCAAAGCTGCACCGCCTTGGCGCCGTCGGTGATCGAGCCGCCGCCGATCGTGACGATCAAATCCGCTTTCGCGCCGCGCGCCTGCTCCGCCGCCGCGATCACCGCGGCGCGCGGCGTATGCGCCGGCATCTTGTCGAAGGTGCCGACGCAGCGGCGCCCAAGCGCCGCGCGAACCTTCTCGATCTCGTCGGTCTCGCGGTTCAGCGTGCCCGACACCATCAGAAAGGCGCGCTCGGCGCCAATCCGGTCCAGCTGCTCGACGATGGCCTCACGCGCGGGCCGCCCGAACACGACCTCGTCCATGGCACCGAATACGACACGGCCTTGATGCAAGCGCCTGTCCTCCCTCAACACGGTCCGCCTTGCTGGCGGACCTTTGCGGCGAGGTTAGCGGAGGAAATCGGGGCCGTCATCAGGGCTCTGGGCCGGTGGTTTGATACGGTCGCGCCGCCCATTCCGCTGTCGTCCCTGCGAAAGTGTTCGGTCCCGTGTGATTGGCGAGGGCCTGGATTGGCGCCAGGTAGCCGAGGCATTTGAGGCGGGTCCGATTGTAGTCGTGGACGAACTTGGCGATGAAGGTGTCGCGGTCGGCGTGGTTGACAAAGGTACGGCGCGCGCTGCCCCGTTTGTTCGCGGCCAATGGCTTCGGCGATGCGCCGGTTGAAGCGTTCGACGAGGCCGTTGGTCTGCGGATGGTAGGGCTTGGTCAGGCGATGCTGGATGGCGCACTGTCGGCAGAGTTGATCAAAGGGGTGGTCGCCGGAAGGCTTCCCGGGCGGCTTGTTCTTCTTGTCGACGGCGAAGCGGTCGGTGAACTCGGCACCGTTGTCGGTGAGGATAGTGTGAACCTGGTGCGGAAAATCAGCCAGGAAGCGCTTAAGGAAACCGGTCGCGGTCGCTCCGTCCCGCCTGGAATGGACCTCGACAAAGACGTAGCGGGTGGCTCGGTCGATGGCGACAAAGGCATAGCTGGTGCGGCGCTGCAGTGCCGGCAGATACTTCACGTCGATATGGATGAAGCCGATACTGGCATTCTCGAAGACGCCGGCTTTGGGCTTGTCAGGCTTGGCAAGCCGGCTGATGCCATTGCGCTGCAGGCAGCGGTGAATAGCACTACGGGACAGCTTGGCGTTGATGCATCGCCGCATCACCTCAACGATGTCGTCCAGCGGCAATTGGAGCGATGTCCGTAGTTCACAAACGGCCCTTTCTTCAACCGCGGAGAGGCTGGTCGTGAGGTTCTTCGGCCGGTGCGAGCGGTCTTCGACCGTCGTGCGGCTGCGCCAGCGATAAATCGTGGTCTCGCTGACCCCCAGTTCGGCCGCCAACTGAGCGACCGACTTCCGGCTGCGCTGGATGTAGGCACGTGTCTTCGGCGTCGTCGTGGCGTTCGCGTGCAAGCTCAGTTCCATGACACGAGGCGCTCCTAACAAAGGCCACGCCTCGTTCTACACCGATTCCATCCAACCAATCTGCAGGGACCAAACACGAAAGCAGGGACCCATAACCACAGGGTTGCGTTGTTGAAGTGAGCTGTGGCCCGAGCGCTGGCTAAACAATTGGCATCGGTGGTTATGGGTCCCGGGTCGCGCGGAGCCTGTCATCGGGCGGCGCTTCGCGCCGACCCGTTGGCTTGCCCGGGACGACATCGAATATGTGGCACTCGCGTGAGTCATACATCCGCATCCTCGCGGCGCGCTGCATCCGAGTCTTGCGTTTACTTGCCTCCCCGTGGAAGCAGAGGACGCCCCGGAATGACGGTGAAAGCTTCAGGTCGAAATCGGATGACCGGCAGAAATCTTGACGGCAACATCGCGGCGTGTGTTACACCTCGAAAGCAACAGGGACGTGCGCATGACATCCACCGTCGATCTCGCGAAACTGCATATTGAAGACTTCACGCCGCATCAGGATGCGGAGTTCGCGATGCAGGCGGAGAGGGACCGCGTCGTGCCGCTGAAGCTCGCCAAGGTCGAGCCCGCGGGCAACAGCGGCCGGCCGGGTGGCGCATTCTCGCTGCTGTTCACGGCGCCGAAGGGCGCGTGGCTGCCGCAGGCGATCTATCCGGTGCGACATCCGGCATTGGGCGTGATCGAGATGTTCCTGGTGCCGATCGGTCCGGTCGCGGACGGCAATGGTTATCAAGCGATCTTCACCTGACGCTCTGCCGCCCGCCAGCGCATCAGGTCGTAAACGCCCTTGTCTTCCTCGGTGATGAAGCCGAGCCGCCGGTAGAGCCGCATCGCCGGGTTGAGCTTCTCGACGTGGATCGAGACGTCCTTGCCGGCGGCCTTCGCCTCGTCGATCGCGTCGCGCAGCAACGCTTCGCCGTAGCCCCTGCCGCGATGCTCGGGCAGGAAGGCGATGTCGATGATGCGGTGCTGGCTCGGCCAGCGTTCGAGATAGAACCGGCCGACGTCTTCACCCTGGCGCGCGATCACCAGCCAATCGGCGTTCGGATAGTGCTGCTGGTAGTGCGCGTGCTGGGCGCGGAATTGCTGCTCGAGAAAGGCGGCCTTGTCGGCCTCGCTCCACGGCACCGGCGCAAGTTCCTCGGCGCGCGTCGAGGCATAGAGGCGGCCGAGGAACGGCAGGTCCGCCTCCGACAGGCGGCGAAAGCCGCAACCGACTTCGGCCGCGCGCGCCCAGCCGAAGGCGGACGTGATGGTGCCTGGCGCGTCGAGAGCCAAAACGAGCTCAGCCTCGCGCCGGGAAGACGCCCTGCAGTGCGATGCAGAAGTTCAGCGTGAGGTAAGGTTGCATGTTGTTGTGCGGAAGGTTGCCGCCCGTCATGCCGATCATGGTGGCGTTCATCTGCGTCAGTGTTGGCGCCGGGCTCCCGGGCACGTAGGCGAACGCGTTGGCCGATTTGCCGAGGATGCGGGTCGGGCTCGGGACTTGAACGTCGGCCGTGTCCTGCGTACCGACGTTCACAGGGTGGTTGTGCTGCGGTATCTGGTTTTGCAGCAGCGTCACATTGGGGGAGCCGGTGGTCTCGCCGAGGTCATACAGCGACAGCCCCGGGCCCTGTCCGGGCGCCAGCGGCGCGTTGCCCTGCATGTTGGGAAGCGCGAAATTCGAGGTGCCGTTGCCGCCATAGGTGACGCCGAGCAGCGAAAACAGCGCCGTGTTCTGCGAGATCGGCAGGATCTGGCCGCTGCAGAAGGCCCAGCCCTTGGGAGCGAAGTTGAACGGAAAGATGCGGATTTCGGCGACGAAGGGGTCGGCCATGGTGTCGCGCTCCTAGCCCTGGCTCGGGAAAATGCCGGACAGCGAAATGATGAAGGTGACGCAAAGCAGCGGCTGCAAATTGCTGTGCGGCAGGTTTCCGCCGGTATTCGTCAGCATTCCGCCTGCCATGGGCCCGTCGGGCGGCTGGCCGTCGATATACATCGCGATTGTGCCGGTCGTCTGATCGAGAATATTTCCCTGCGGGTTCGACGCGGTGCCGGTCTGCTTCGCGGCGATGAAGGCGTGCGAATGCTGTGGGATCGTCTGCGTCGTGAGTGTTACGTTTTCGACGCCGCCAGTCTGCCCCATGGCATAGGTCGTGCCGCTGCTGGCGGTGCCCGTGTGGATTGGCACACGGCCGCGCAGATCGGGGACCGCGAAGGTGGATTGGCCATCGCCGCCATAGGTGGTGCCGATCAGATTGAACAGCGCGTCGTACTGGGAGATCGCCAACAGGCTGCCGTCACAGAAATTCCATCCGACCGGGGCAAAGCTGCCGCCGAACATACGGATTTCGCCTAAATAGGATTCTGACATCGGCGCTTCTCGTCAATTCTGCGAGGGGAAAATGCCCTGGAGGGCAATGCTGAAATTGATCGTCAGGAACGGTTGCATGTTCTGATGGGCCTGGCTGCCGCCGGCATTGCCCACGGTCAATGGATTGAGCGGGGTGATGTCGGTCGTCGACGTGCTGTAGCCGTTGTTGAAGGCACCGAGATAGGCCCCCGAATCGAGCGGCTGGCTACCGTTGCTGTTGGTGGCGTTGGCCAAATGATTGTGCTGCGCCATCTCGTTGATCGTGAGCGTGTGGCTCTCCTCGCCGCCGCGTTGGCCGAGCGTATAGCCGGGGCCCATACTTATCGGCACCCGGCCTCGAAGGTCGGGCAGGCCAAAAGTGACGCGCCCGTCCCCGCCATAGGTCGTACCTAGCAACGAGAACAGTGCCTGATTCTGAGCGATGGGAAGCAGTTGGCCGTTGCAAAATGCCCAACCCTTGGGCGCAAAGCCGAACGACATCATGCGGACTTCGGAAAGAAACGGATCGGCCATCGGTCCTCCGCGAATACGTCGTACGATTTGTGAAAAATTCGAAGCAATGATGCTGCGTGTGCAACGTCTGCACGATAGCGTGTTTTGCGGCTAGTGCAACCTCAACGATTGTCTGGTTTCCGCGATTTTTTCGATTCCGCGGCCGCGCGAGCCATTCGCAGTTCGCGACGAGACGGTATCGCTGCTGACGGGACCGTTGTCACGAATCGGACATGTCCAAGCGGACATCATGAGGCGATTGAAGTTTGCGACGGAAGCGCGGATCCCATCCATCTGAGGCAAGCCTGCCGGAACGCTTCGGCAGGCGTTGTGTAGTCGATACGGTGCCCGGTCAGACGATCAGGTCATGGTGCAGCTGGGCGTGGTTGTTGTCGGTCGGCGTGCCGCCCATGGCGGCAAACGTCGCCTCATGGCCGACCCACCATGGGGTGCCGGCATTGGCGTGCCCGCTGAACAGATCGGACCAGGTCTGGGTGTTCGCGGCCGGGTCCGCGTGGCTCGTGCTGGCCTGCGACGGCGTCTGGGTGAACGACGAGAAGTCGAAGCCGTCGCGGTTCAGAGTCGAGGATGTGTTGCTCTGCATGGGCATCGCCTTCGCCGATCCCACGTTGGCCTGCGTGACATCCGCGGCGGTTGGGAGCCGCCGCTCGCCGTCGGCGAGACTGATATACATCAGGTCGTTGACATCGGATGACGACGTCAGGTCGGGGAGGCCGAGCACGTGTCCCAACTCATGGACCACGGCGGTCAATAGATCGAAATGACCGGCTGCGGCGGTCGACGAATCGGTCTGCAGATCGGAGCCGGAAGCATTGAGCGCGTGGGGGAACTCAAAATTGTCAAACGGTGTCGAATCGACGAACCAGCCATGGCCGGCGGCATCGGCATCGATCGTAATGTGGCCGGCGCTTTCCAGGCCGACCACCTGGCCGGCGAGATCAGCGACGCTGAAGGTGACGGCATGCAGCGCGGCCAGTTGATCCGCGTCCACGCCAGCCTTTGCCCATTGGGTAATGGCCGCCGAGACGACCGAGTCGAGCTGGCTTTGCGTCAGGTGGGTTTCACCCGGGGTCGCGACGGCGGCCTGCACGCCGCCATCCGCGGCGAGCAGCGGCGACGAGCCGAAGCCGTTGGTGCTGCCCGCCGTGACGCTGATGGTCGGCGCCGTGGTGACCGTATTGTGCGCCAGGACGTAGCTCGAGATTGCGGCGGTATCGGTCGCGCCGCCGCCGTAGGACGTGCCGTCGCCCGCGTGCAGGCCGACGGTGGTGGCAAACCGATCGCGCAGCCGGATGTCGGTGCCGGTCGCGCCCGAACCGAGGAACTGATTTTCCTGGGCGCCGGTGCCGCCCAGCGTCAGCGAGACGCTCTGCGCATCGCCCGCGACCGTGCCGGCATTAAGTTCGAAGCCATGAGCGCCGAACGCACCCGGGTTGGACACCGTGTTGCCCATGACGATCGCGGTCAATAGGGCGTTGCCGCCGTTCGCAGCGTCACCGGTCTGCAGTTCGATTCCGTCGTTGTTGTACTGATACAGATGATTGTTGGTGATCGTGACGCTGGAATTGGCCCCGCCCATCGTGACGAAGCCGATGTCACTGCCCTGGGCGGAGCCGCTGTTGGCGACGCCGGCGACGCCGATCGTGTTGGAATCGATCGTGCCGTTGAACGAGCTTGCGCCTGATCCCGTGCTGATGCCGAGCGCGGTGCCGAGGGCATCACGCATGGTATTGTTGGCGATGTTGAAGGTCAGGTTGGCGTGGTCGCCGGTCCCGCCGGAGCTGATGGTGATGCCGCCGCCGCCCGAGACGATATTCTGGTTGTTGTTCGAGAAACTGTTTCCGTTCAGCACGAGGTCCGAGTTGACGCCGCCGTGCAGATCGAGCTGGAACAGGTCGCCGCGCGCCGACGTGAATGTCGAATTCTGCACGGTCGCGTTGAATGTTCCGTCGGTGGCCTGGAACACCAGGGCATCGCCCGAGCTGTTTCCGGCCGCCGAATTGGTCGCGAAGGTCGAGCCGGTAATGGTGATGCGGTTGAGTGTCTGACCGCTGTTGTTGAAGACGTGGAACGCATCGAGCGCCGCGCCCGTGAAGGTCGAATTCGTTACCGACGCCGTGCCGGACAGGCCGGTGAAGTAGACGTCGCCCTCGCCGATGCCGCCGACGTTGGTGCCGTTGGTGCCGGTCACCGTGGTGTTGCCGAGGGCAAAGCCGGTGACGCTGGTGCCGACGATGCCGTAGTTCTGGAAGTCGTGCATCGCCAGATAGGACAGCTGAACGTCCTTGGTGTTGTTCAGATAGACGCCGCTGCCCTGCGTGGTGCTGCCGTCGGCGCCGGTCTTGTTGGCGATGGTGCCGCCGCTGCCCGCCGTCGAGCCGTCGCCGGTGATGTGCAGGCCGCCGTTGCCGGCGGCGGTGCCGGTATTCGACAGGATGATGCCGTTGTTGGACCCGCCGCTCGAGGTGATGCTCTTGAGGATGAAGTTGGACGAGCCGATCTGGGTGTTCTCGACATCGAGCGCGGTGCCGGTGCCCGACGTGATGGAGTTGTTGGTGCCGGTCAGCGTGATGGTGCCGCCATGGGTGAAGCTCATGCCGGTGCCGCTGGCAGTCTTGACCGTGATGTCGGACATCGTGACGGTGCCGACATTGTTGTTGTCGTCGCTGATGCCCATGCCGGTCGAGGCCGAGGTATCGATGCTGACGCCGCTGATGCTGTGGCCCGAGGTGCCGAGCAGGTCGATGCCGTTGTCGGCGCCGGTCACCTTGATCACCGGATCGGTGCCGGTCGCAGTGTTGGCGGTCACCACGGCGCCGGTCACCGGATTGGTGAACGTCAGGGAGTGACTGCCGCCGACCAGGTTGACGCCATTGGCGAGGTTGATGCCGTTGGGCCTCGGTATAGGTGCCGGACCTCAGCACGACATAGTCGCCAGAGCCGGCCGGATTCGCCGCGTTGTAGGCGGCGATCGAGGTGTATGGATCGGCAGCGGTGCCGAGATTGGCGCTGTTGGCCAGCGCCGTGGGCGAGTTGTCGATGTAGAACACCTGCGGGACGACGCCGACATGAAAGGTCTGGGCGCCCGACGTGAGCGGCCCGCCGGTGCCGGTGTTGCCGTTGTCGTTGATGTTCAGCGTGACGGTGTCCGAGCCGGTGAAGCCGTCGTCGCTGTTGTAGGTCAGCGTCGCGAGCGCGGTGTTGACCTGCGCGACGGTGCCGGTCAGCGTCACCGTGTGACTGCTGTTGTTGGTAAAGCTGGCGAGCCCGGCGGTATTGAAGGTCAGGTTCGCATGGCTTGAGGCAATCGTCGCCGTGACGTTGCCGCTCGCGGCATCGATGTCGGCGACCGAAAGCCCTGAAATCGCGAGGTTGGTGTGCGAGAACGCCGTTCCGATCGAATTGTCCGCCGGCACCGACGCGGTCGGGCCATCGTCCACGGCGGTGACGCTTCCCGTCGTCGATCCTGTGCCGGTGTTGCTGCCGCCATTGGCGGTGCCGCCGTCATCGTGCACGGTCAGGCTGTAGGAACGCGCGGTGGTGTCGGGGTTTTCGCTGGTGTTGTTGAACTGAATCAGGTCCAGCGCCGCATTGTAGTGCGCAAGCGTGTCGGTGCCGGTGAAGCTGATCGTTTCGGTGCCCGCGGTGCTGGTGATCTCGAAGTGGATGCCGCCGATATCGCCGCTGTTGCCGGCGTGGCCTGCGATCGACAGCGCATCCGACGGCTTCAGATTGTTCAGAACGAAGGTCGCATCGGTCAGGTTATTGCCTTCGGCGTCCGTGATCGTCAGGTTCGGCGTGATCGTGACCGGCGTCGAGTTCGCTGCCGGGGTGCCGTTCGGCGGCTCGGAGAAGCCGGTGATGGCCCCGAAGCTCACGACCGGCGCGTCGTTGACCGGCGTGACGTGGATGATCGAGGTCGAAGTGTTGCTATTCGCCGAGCCGTCATTGACGGTGAAGCTGACGGTGCGATCCGCGCCGGACGGATTGTCGCTCGAGTTGAAGTAGGTGATGGAATCGAGCGCGGCCTTGTAGTTGGCGACGCTGGAGGAGCCAAATAGCGTCAGCACGCCGGTCAAGCTGTTGTACGATCCGGAGATGCCGTTTTGGCCGGCGAAGCCCAGCACGTCCTGGCCGGCGGCGAAGCCGCCGGTGATCTGCACCGTCGCGCCGGTCATATTGGCGCTGTCGACATCGGTCACGTTGACCGACGCATCGATCACGGTCGCGGCCTGGTTTTCGGTGTAGTTCAGCGTGCCGCCGGCGGTCGTGACCGGCGGATCGTTGACCGGCGTGACGTTGATGGTGCCGGTGACCGGCGTGGAGGTCGCCGTGCCGTCGTTTGCGATGATCGTGACGGTGCGCGCCAGGCCCGACGGGTTGTCGCTGGTGTTCTGATAGGTCACCGAGGCGACCGCCGCCTGATAATCGGCGACGCTGGCGGTACCTGTCAGCGTCAGCATGCCGGTTCCCGCATTGAACGAGCCGGTGATGCCGTTCTGGGACGTAAAGGCGAGGACGTCCTGACCGTTCGCGTAGTTGCCGGTGATCTGCACCGTCGCGCCGGTCAGCGTAGTGTTGTCGACGTCGGACACGATGATCGCCGGGTCGAACGCGGTCGCGGCCTGGTTCTCGGTGTAATTGAGGGTGTGACCGGCGGTGACGACGGGCGGGTCGTTGACCGGGGTGACGTTGATGGTGTCGGTGACCGGCGAGCTGTCGAGCGTGCCGTCATTGGTCGTGATGGTGACGGTGCGCGCCAGCCCGGACGGATTGTCGCTGCTGTTGATGTAAGTCACCGACGCCAGCGCGGCCTGGTAGTTCGCGACGCTGGAGGAGCCGGTCAGCGTCAGCGTTCCGGTCGCGGCATTGAACGAGCCGGTGATGCCGTTCTGGTTGGTGAAGCCGAGGACATCCTGGCCGCTGGCATAGTTGCCGGTGATCTGCACCGTCGCGGACACCAGATTGGCGTCATCGCCGTCGGTGACGGTGATCGCCGAATCGATCACGGTCGCGGCCTGGTTCTCGGTGTAGTTCAGCGTGTGGCCGGCGGTGACGACCGGCGCCTGGTCGACCACGACGGCGATGGTGAAGGTCTGCTGGCTGTGCAGCGTACCGTCGCTCGCATCGACCGTGACGTCATAGGACGGGTCGGCAATGTTGATCTTGCTGGGATCGGCGACCGTGATCTTGCCGGTGGTCGCATCGATGGTGAAGCCGCCGCCGGAAGTGTCGCCGACCAGCGAATAGGTCACGGCGGGGCCGTTGACGTCCGTCGAGGATGCCGTGACGCTGGTTCCCGCGCCGACCGGTGCGTTGACCGCAACGCGGTTGGCGCCGGCGTCGGCATCGACCGGGGTCGACGGCGCGACGTCGGTGACGGCGATGGTGAAGGTCTGCGAGCTCGTGAGCAAACCGTCGCTGGCCTGCGCGGTGACGGTGTAGGCGTGCCCGGCCGGGCTTTCGTAATCGATCTTGGAGCTGTCCGCGACGGTGATGACGCCCGTCGTCGCGTTGATGGTGAAGCCGCCGCCGGAGGTGTCGCCGATCAGCGACCAGGTCACGGCCGGGCCGTTGACGTCGGTTGCCGCCGCGGTGATGCCGACGGTCGAGCCGTTGGCAGCGCCTTCGGCGATCGTGTTGGTGCCGGCATCGGCATCGACCGGGGTCGACGGTGCGGCGTCGTTGACGGCGATGGTGAAGCTCTGCGAGCTCGCCAGCGTGCCGTCGCTGGCCTGCGCGGTCACCGTATAAGAATGGGTCGGGCCGCTGCCCTCATAATCGATCTTGGTCGGGTCGGCGACGGTGATGACGCCGGTCGTCGGGTCGATGGTGAAGCCGCCGCCGGAGGTGTCGCCGATCAGCGACCAGGTCACGGCCGGGCCGTTGACGTCGGTCGCATGCGCGGTGATGCCGACCGCAGTGCCGGCGGCCGCGCCTTCGACAACGCTGTTGGCGGCGGCGTCGCCGTCGACCGGCGTCGATGGCGCAACATCCGCGATGTTGATGGTGAAGGTCTGCGAGCTCGCCAGCGTGCCGTCGCTGGCTTGCGTGGTGACGGTGTAGCTGCCGCCCGAGCTTTCGAAATCGAGCTTGCTCGAATCGGCGACCGTGACGACGCCGGTTGCGGCATTGATGGTGAAGCCGCCGCCGGAGCTGTCGCCGATCAGCGAATAGGTCACGGCCGGACCGTTGATGTCGGTCGCCGACGCGGTGATACCGACGGTCGAGCCGTTGGCTGCGCCTTCAATGACGGTGTTGGCGCCGGCGTCGGAGTCGACCGGGGTCGACGGCGCGACGTCGGTGACGGCGATCGTAAAGGTTTGCGAGCTCGCCGTCGTGCCGTCGCTGGCCTGCGCGGTGACGGTATAGGAATGGGTCGGACCGCTGCTCTCGTAATCGACCTTGGTGCTATCCGCGACGGTGATGACGCCGGTTGTGGCGTCGATGGTGAAGCCGCCGCCGGAGGTGTCGCCGATCAGCGCATAGGTCACCGGCGGGCCGTTGACGTCGATCGACGACGCCGTGACACCGACGGTCGAGCCGTTGGCGGCGCCTTCGGCGATCGCATTGGCGCTGGCGTCGCTGTCGACTGGGGTCGAGGGCGGGGCTTCGGTGACGGCGATGGTGAAGGTCTGCGAGGTCGCAAGGGTGCCGTCGCTGGCCTGCGCGGTAACGGTATAGGCGTGGCCGGGCGCGCTTTCGTAATCGAGCTTGCTCGGGTCGGCGACGGTGATGACGCCTGTTGTCGCGTTGATGGTGAAGCCGCCGCCGGAGCTGTCGCCGGTCAGCGAATAGGTTACCGCCGGGCCGTTGATGTCGGTCGAGGATGCGGTGACGCCGACCGTGGTGCCGACGGCCGCACCTTCGACGACGGTATTCGCGGCAGCATTGCTGTCGACCGGGGCCGACGGCGCAACGTCGGTGACGTTGACGGTAAAGGTCTGCGTGCTGGTCTGCGTGCCGTCGCTGGCCTGCGCGGTGATCGTGTAGGCGTGGCCGGGCGCGGTTTCGAAATCGACCTTGGTGGGATCGGCGACGGTGACGACGCCGGTCGCGGCGTTGATGGTGAGGCCGTGGGCATCGCCGACCAGCGAATAGGTCACGGTGCCGCCATTGATGTCGGTGGCGTGCGCGGTGATGCCGACGGCGGTGCCGATGGCGGCGCCTTCGACCACTGTGTTGGTCGCGGCGTCAGAGTCGGTGGGAGCCGACGGCGGGGCGTCAGTCACGCCGATCGTGAAGGTTTGCGTCGTCGTGGTCGCGCCACTCGTCGCCTGCACCGTGATGGTGTAGGCGTGGCCCGGCGCGCTCTCGTAATCGAGCTTGTTCGGATCGGCGACGGTGACGACACCCGTCGTGGCATTGATGGTGAAGCCGCCGCCGGAGGTGTCGCCGGTCAGCGAATAGGTGGTTGCGGGGCCGTTCGGATCGACCGCGGAGGCGGTGATGCCGACCAGCGTATTGACGGCAGCGCCTTCGACGACGGTGTTGGCGGCGGCATTGACGTCGACCGGGGTGCTGACCGCCACGTCGTTGACGTTGATCGTGAAGCTCTGCGAGCTGACGCCGCCATGGCCGTCGCTGGCCTGGACCGTGATGGTGTAGGCGTGACCCGGCGCGGTCTCGAAGTCGATCTTGGCGGAATTGGCGACGGTGACGATGCCGGTGGTGGGATCGATCTTGAAGCCGCCATTGGAGGAATCCGATGTCAACGAGTAGGTGACGCCGGGGCCGTTGACGTCGGCCGACGACGCGGTGATGCCGACCGAGGTGTTGACCGCGGCGCCCTCGTTGACGGCGTTGGCGGTGGCGTTGCCGTCGGTCGGTGTCGAGGGCGGCGCATTGCTGACCGCGATCGTGAAGCTCTGCGACGAGACGAAGATACCGTCGGTCGCCTGCACATTGACGACATAGCTGCCGCCGGAGCTCTCGAAATCGACCTTGGAGGGATCGGCAATCGAGACCACGCCGGTATTCGGATCGACCTTGAAGCCGCCATGCGAGGAATCGAACGCCAGCGAATAGGTGACCGGAAGACCGATCAGGCTGGTGGACTGCGCGGTGATGCCGACCGATGTATTGGCTGCGGCGCCCTCAACGACCGTGTTGGCGCCGGAATTGGCGTCGGTCGGTGGCGACAGGAAGCCGGGCACCGGCGGCCACGGCGTGCCGGGAGGACAGCCCAGGTAAAGATATTGCAGACCATACGTATTGACGAACGCCTGCGCGGCCGGATCCAGAATGATATTGCCGCTCGGATCGAGATGAAGCTCGGGGCGGGTTAAACCACCGATTGTATAGGCAGGTATGGTCGTCATGAGCACTCCCGCGATCGGCGTGAAAGCCGATCAACTAACTACAATTTTTGGGGACGACGAGGTGTGAAGCAGTTCACACGTTGAGGTTGACTACTTGCGATCCGAGATCGCACCGGTCCGCTCGCAATATGCGGACACCGCGACGGTTGCGGAGTCCCGACATCAGCAAGTTCAAATGCGCTTGCCATTACGTAATCGCTTCCACTCACTCACGCCGCGAGAAAAGCCCAATGAATGTTCGAGAAAAGCGCGGCGGCCAAGAAAATTTACCGGTTGGCAACCACGACCGTATTGTCGATGCTTCCGAGTGTCAATGTGTGTCCACGTGACACCGCGCCGTTAACCACGATTCGGCCATGCAGCGGGAGGTAGAGTGTGGGAACTCGACCATTTTTAATCTTGTGCGACCCCCGGTGGTTTCTGCGCCGCAGGCGGAATTGTCGTTGTGTGACGAACATGTGTCGTTGATTCGCCTTGGGATTGATTCCCGGCAAGCCGTCTGTGATCTCTCCTCACCCGAAAGGCCAGTGAATCTGTCCCTTCCTGTCGTCACGGCTTCGCGATCACGTCGTAAGGCTTTCAGATTGCGCAACTATTCGCTTGATCCGGCGGCCATCTTGAACAGACTGGGGAGCGGCTACATCTGTGACGTCCGCTGCCGCGACATTGCGGTGGTCCATCCGCGTTGAATCACCGCAAGTTTAATTGCGACTTTCGTAGCCCTGCACTGATCCTTGGGGAGAGGGAATTGAGTTCGATTGACAGAACGGGGCGTGTGGCTCCGGTGACCGGCGTCGAGCGTCATTCGCTTCGCCGCCATGCCTCACGCGGCCTGTCGCTCAGGCCTTGGCTTGGCCTTGCGCCGATCGGGCTGCTGGCGGCGCTGGCGCTCGGCGGCTGCGACAACAAGAGCGCGCAATCGCAGGCCGCGCCTCCGCCGCCACCTGTGACCGTCGCGCAGCCGGTCAAGCGCACCGTCACCGACTGGGACGAGTTCACCGGCCGCTTCGAGGCGATCGAGGAGGTTCAGGTCCGCGCCCGTGTCGGCGGCTTCGTCAACAGCGTCGAGTTCAAGGATGGTGCGATCGTCCACGCCGGCGATCTGCTCTACATTATCGACCCGCGGCCGTTCGAGGCGGTCGTGCTGCAGGCCGAAGGCCAGCTGGCCGACGCGCGCGCCAAGGGGGAGCTTGCCAAGCGCGATCTCGAGCGCGGGCTGAACCTCGTGCAGACCAGCGCGGTCTCGGAGCAAGTCGTCGATCAGCGCCGTCAGGCGTTGCAGGCGGCACGCGCCGCCGAGACCCAGGCCGAAGGCACGCTGAAGGCCGCGCAGCTCAATGTCGAATTCACCCATGTGCTGGCGCCGATCACCGGCCGCGTCAGCCGGCATCTGGTCACTCCGGGCAATCTCGTGCAGGGCAGCGAGGGCGGCGCGACGCTGCTGACCTCGATCGTGTCGCTCGATCCGATCTACATCTATTTCGACGTCGACGAGGCGACCTATCAGCGCAAC
Source organism: Bradyrhizobium sp. USDA 4503 (assembly GCF_054055815.1). NCBI lineage: Bacteria > Pseudomonadati > Pseudomonadota > Alphaproteobacteria > Hyphomicrobiales > Nitrobacteraceae > Bradyrhizobium > Bradyrhizobium sp. USDA 4503. Next base: position 5,233,041 of record NZ_JBSRXS010000001.1, on the reverse strand, counting down.
AGCAAGCTGTGGTTCGAAGGCAGGCGGCCGAGCTCGCGCGACACCGCGAACCCGGTGCAGGTGACGCTGACCGGCGAGACCAAGCCCTCGCATGAAGGCAAGATGGACTTCCTCGACAACCGGCTCGACGTCTCGACCGCGACGCTGCGCAGCCGCGCGATCATTCCGAACAAGGATCTGTCGGTCCTGCCCGGCCAGTTCGGCCGCGTCCGCATCATCGGCTCCTCGCCCTATGAGGCGCTGTTGATCCCGGACAGCGCTGTTGCCACCGACCAGTCGCGCAAGATCGTGTTCGTGGTCAAGGACGACAACACGGTGGAAGCTAGAGCGGTCACGCTCGGGCCGCTCGACGATGGCTTGCGCGTCGTCCGCGAAGGCCTCAAGGCGGAGGATCACGTGATCGTCGACGGCCTGCAGCGCGCCCGCGTCGGCGCCAAGGTGACGCCGAAGATGGCGCAGGCTCCGGCGGATTCCAAGCCCGCCGCAGGCGACAAGCCCGCGGCCGCTGACAAGCCCGCCTCAGGTGCCAAACCATGAATCTCGGCAGGCTCTCCATCAACCAGCCCATCCTCGCGATGGTGCTGTCGATCGTGCTGCTGATCGTCGGCGCGATCGCCTATCCGACGCTGCCGGTCTCGGAATATCCGCAAGTGGTGCCGCCGACCGTCGTCGTCACCACGCAATATCCGGGCGCCTCGGCGCAGACCGTGTCCGACACCGTCGCCGCGCCGATCGAGCAGGAGATCAACGGCGTCGAGGACATGCTGTATCTCTACAGCCAGGCGACGTCGAACGGCCAGCTCACCATCACAGCGACCTTCAAGCTCGGCACCGACCTCGACAAGGCCCAGGTGCTGGTGCAGAACCGCGTCGCGATCGCGCAGCCGCGGCTGCCCGAAGAGGTGCAGCGCAACGGCGTGACCACGCGCAAGAACTCGCCCGACATCCTGATGGTCGTGTTCATGCTGTCGCCCGATGACACGTTCGACCAGCTCTACATCTCCAACTACGCGCTGCTGCAGGTCCGCGACCAGCTGTTGCGGCTCGATGGCGTCGGCGACATCCAGATGTTCGGCGCGCGCGATTACTCGATGCGGCTGTGGCTCGATCCCGACCGGATCGCCAATCTCGGTCTGACCTCGACCGAGGTGCTGGCGGCGATCCGGGCGCAGAACCTGCAAATCGCCGGCGGCCAGATCGCCGAGCCGCCGATCGCCGATCGCGCATTCCAGCCGAACCTCGTCTTCACCGGCCGCCTCAAGGACATCAGGCAGTTCGAGGACATCGTGGTGAAGGCCGGCTCCGACGGACGCACGGTACGTCTGCGCGACGTCGCCCGCGTCGAGCTCGGCGCGCTGTCCTACGCCACCAACAGCTTCCTGCTGCGCAAATCCGCGGTCGCCCTGCTGGTGACGCAACGGCCCGGATCGAACGCGCTCGCCACCGCCAAGAGCATCTCCGACACGATGGAGCGGATGAAGGCGAGTTTCCCGAAGGGGCTCGACTACAATATCGGCTACAACCCGACCGAATTCATCGCCCAATCGGTCCACGAGTTGATCAAGACGATCTACGAGGCCATGGCGCTCGTCGTCATCGTGGTGCTGGTGTTCCTGCAGGGATGGCGGCCTGCGATCATCCCGATCATCGCGATCCCGGTGTCGCTGGTCGGCACCTTCGCGGTGATGGCGGCGCTCGGCTTCTCGATCAACAATCTGACGCTGTTCGGCCTCGTGCTGGCGGTCGGCATCGTGGTCGACGACGCCATCGTGGTGGTCGAAAATGTCGAGCGGCATCTCGAGCACGGCATGAGCAGGCGCGACGCTGCGCTCAAGACCATGGAGGAGGTCGGCGGCGCGCTGGTCTCGATCGCGCTCGTGCTGTGCGCGGTGTTCGTGCCGACCGCCTTCCTCGGCGGCATTTCCGGGCAGTTCTTCCAGCAATTCGCGGTGACGATCGCGGTCGCGACCGCGATCTCCTGCTTCTGCTCGCTTACGCTGTCGCCGGCGCTGGCCTCGCAGATCCTAGTGCCGCATGAGGCGAAACGCCCGCCGGCGCGCTGGAACATCATCGCGCGCGGCTGGGACAGCTTCACCGCGCTGTTCAACCGCGTGTTTGACCGGCTCGCGCACGGCTATGCATCGGTGGCCGACTTCGTGATCCGGCATACGGTGGTGATGCTTGCGCTCTACCTCGTACTGATCGGCAGCGCCGGCTGGCTGCTCGCGACCACCTCGCAGGGCTTCATTCCGGCGCAGGACCGCGGCTACGTCATCATCTCGGCGCAGCTGCCGGGCGCCGCGTCGCTGACGCGGACCACCGCTGTTGTGCGCGAGATCGAGCGGATTGCGCTGGATACGCCGGGCATCGTTCGCGTCGCGGCTTTCGCCGGCTTCTCCGGTGCGACGCGCACGCAGCAGGGTAACGCCGCGGCGCTGTTCCCGGTATTCGACGAGCCGGAGGCGCGCCTGAAGAAGGGGCTGACGGCGAACGCGATCACGGCCGAATTGCGCAAGCGTCTGTCGGTGATCCAGGGCGCTTTCATCATCGTCATTCCGCCGCCGGCCGTGCCCGGCATCGGCACCGGTGGTGGCTTCACCATCCGCGTCCAGGACCGGCAGGGGCGCGGACCCGAACTGCTGGCTTCCGCGACCGATGAACTGGTGACAGCCGCGCGCAAATCACCGTCTCTCACGTCGGTGTTCTCGCCGTTCACCGCGAACACGCCGCAGCTGTTCGTCGACATTGATCGCGTCAAGGCGCAGAAGCTCGGGGTGCCGATCGCCAACATTAATGACACGATCCAGACCTATTTTGGTTCGACCTATGTCAACGACTTCAACCTGTTCGGCCGCACCTATCACGTTACCGCGCAAGCCGATCTGCCGTTCCGGAAAGACAGCCCCGATCTCGCAAGGCTGCGCACCCGCAACGTCGCCGGCGACATGGTGATGCTCGGCAGCATCGTGGACTTCAAGGACGTCTCGGGGCCCGACCGCGTCGCGCGCTACAATCTTTACTCGGCGTCCGAACTGCAGGGTGAGCCGGCACCGGGCGTGAGCTCGACGACGGCGCTCAACACCATCAAGCAGCTCGCCGACCAGACATTGCCGAGCGGCTTTTCCTTCGAGTGGACCGACCTGTCCTACCAGCAGGTCACCGGCGCCAATGCCGGCCTCTACGTGTTCCCGATCTGCGTGCTGTTCGTCTATCTGGTGCTGGCCGCGCAATATGGCAGCTGGACCTTGCCGTTCGCGGTGATCCTGATCGTGCCGATGTGCCTGTTCGCGGCCACGATCGGCGTGCGCCTGATGGGCCAGGACGTCAACATCCTGACCCAGATCGGCTTCGTGGTGCTGGTGGGGCTGGCCGCCAAGAACGCGATCCTGATCGTCGAATTTGCACGCGACATCGAGCTCGAGGGGAGGTCGCGGCTGGACGCGGTGATCGAGGCCTGCCGGCTCCGTCTGCGGCCGATCCTGATGACCTCGTTCGCCTTCATCCTCGGCGTGCTGCCGCTGGTGGTATCGACCGGTTCGGGCTCGGAGATGCGGCAGGCGGTCGGCGTTGCCGTGTTCTTCGGCATGCTCGGCGTCACCCTGTTCGGCCTGATCTTCACGCCGATCTTCTACATGGTGGTGCGCAACCTCGCGGAAGGAAAGAACGAGGGCAAGCCGGCCGAGCCCAAGGCAACCGTGGCGGGTTGAGGGCGGCACCCAACGTTCCGCAGCAGCAAGTCCTTCCCCGTCATCCTGAGGAGCCTGCGAAGCAGGCGTCTCGAAGGATGCACGGCCACCGGCCGGGCCGTCGACCCTTCGAGACGCGCGTTCCGCGCTCCTCAGGGTGACGGGAAGCTAGCAAGTGCTGTCGACGCAGCCCATACTTTTGGCTGAGCGGAAAGAGATGGGCAGGCGTGGGGTTATAAAATAATGTCGCGCCGATTTTCCTGATAGAAACTGCTGGGAGAGCATAGAATGAAGTCCGGATTTTTGGCCGCAGTCGCGGCCTGCAGCCTGATGCTTGCGGCGCCGGCGATGGCCCAGGGCGTCAAGATCGGCATCCTGAACGATCAGTCCGGCGTCTATGCCGACTACGGCGGCAAATATTCGCTCGAAGCCGCGCGGATGGCGGTCGAGGATTTCGGCGGCGAGGTGCTGGGACAGAAGATCGAGATCGTTACCGCCGACCATCAGAACAAGCCGGATCTTGCGACCGCGATCGCGCGGCGCTGGTACGAGGTCGAGAACGTCGACATGATCACCGAGCTCACGACGTCGTCGGTCGCGCTCGCGGTGCAGGAGCTGTCGAAGGAAAAGAAGAAGATCGACATCGTGGTCGGCGCGGCGACCTCCCGTATCACCGGCGATGCCTGCACGCCCTACAGCTTCCACTGGGCCTATGACACCCGCGCGCTCGCCGTCGGAACCGGCGGTGCGCTGACGGAAGCCGGCGGCAACACCTGGTTCTTCCTGACCGCCGACTACGCCTTCGGCTACGCGCTGGAGAAGGACACCAGCGACATCGTCACCTCGAAGGGCGGCAAGGTGGTCGGCTCGGTCCGCGTGCCGCTCAATTCGTCGGACTTCTCGTCCTTCCTGCTGCAGGCGCAGAGCTCGAAGGCCAAGATCATCGGGCTCGCCAACGCCGGACTCGACACCACCAACTCGATCAAGCAGGCGGCCGAGTTCGGCATCGTGCGCGGCGGCCAGAAGCTTGCCGGCCTGTTGATGACGCTGTCGGAGGTGCACGGTCTCGGGCTCGAGGCGGCGCAGGGTCTCGTGCTCACCGAGGGCTTCTACTGGGACCACGACGACGCCTCGCGCGCCTTCAGCGAGCGCTTCTTCAAGCGCACCAGCCGGATGCCGAGCATGATCCATGCCGGCACCTATTCGGCGACGCTGAGCTATTTGAAGGCTGTGAAGGCCGCCGGCACCAAGGACAGCGAGGCGGTCGCCGCCAAGCTGAAGGAGCTGCCGGTCGATGACGCCTTCGCCAAGGGCAAGGTGCTCGCGAACGGCCGCATGGTGCACGACCTCTATCTGTTCGAGGTCAAGAAGCCCTCGGAGTCGAAGAAGCCGTGGGACTATTACAAGCAGATCGCCGTGGTGCCCGGCGACAAGGCCTTCTTCACCGCCAAGGAAAGCGGCTGCCCGCTGACCAAGTGAGGCGAATATCCACGGGTGGTGTCGTCCTGGCGAAAGCCAGGACCCATTACCCCGATTGGATGTTATTGCACCACGCTGTGGCCATCAGATTGCCCATAACCACGCTCTGTGGTTGGGTCCTGGCTTTCGCCAGGACGACGGTAGTGGTTATGGCGCGACCGCGCCTTCAATGCGCCAGCCGCCACACCGCGCCGCCGATCGCGCCAACCCAGAGGATGACGCAGGCGAGCGCCTGGATGGCGAAGCCGGGGCTGCGTTTCGCCACCGCTTCGCGATAGCCGATGAAATAGACGATGCGGCCGATCACCCAGATCGCGCCGACCGCCGCCGCGGCGGCATCGCCGACATAGACCGCGAACAGCCAGAGCGACGGCAGGAAGATCGGCATCCATTCCAGCGTGTTCATCTGGATGCGGTAGATGCGCTCGAAATCCGGATTTCCCGTGATCGCCGGCAGCTTGACCCCGTAGACCGCGCGGGCGCGGGCGACCTGCAGCGCGAAGAAGAAGTGCAGCGCGACCGCAAGGCAGGTGACGATGGCGGTGTAGTGGTACATGTCAGGCGTGTCCTCTTTCCATTGGCCCCGATGTCATGACGGGACAGCGAAGCCCGGTGTGACATGCGGCCTTGCTTTACCTCTCCTCGCGCGCGGGGAGAGGTCGGAACGCATCGTCAGATGCGTTCCGGGTGAGGGGGGACCTCGGCGAGACCAACTGTCACCGAGTACGCGGGGACGGCCCCTCACCCCAACCCTCTCCCCGTAAGAACGGGGCGAGGGAGCACAGTTATGCCGCGGCCCCATTCGGACCAATTCCGTCACGTCCTAGTACCCCGTCATCTCAAGATAGCCGATTCCGGCGTGGCTGCCTGAGAAGCGGATCGGGCCTTCCCAGTACGGGAAGCTGGTTCCCATCCAGCTCCGTGCATTGAGCGGCGTGGTCTCGATGGCAAGGCCGCGTGCGGGCAGGCTGACGCGCCATGACGTCGGCAGCTTGCGGCCGTCGATCTCGGTGGTCGCGAGCGGCGCGATGCTGTTGCCGCTGGCGGCGATCTCGGCCGAGCGGCCGTCCGGCGTGATCCAGTTGCCGAACAGGTTTTCGCGGCCGTCCTTCTGGCGCAGCCGGTACAGCATCAGCTTCTCGTCGCCGGGCAGATGCAGCGAGAACCAGTCCCAGCCGGTCTGATCGGCCGCCAATGGCTGGCTGCTCCATTCGCGATCCATCCACGCCGAGCCCGTGACGTCGACCGGTCTGTCGTCGATTACGATGCGGCCGGACGCCTTGTAGAACGGCTGGCTGTAGTAATAGGAGGCTTGCCCGCGATCCGACTTGCGGCTGTAGCCGCGGTCGCCCTGCAGCACCAGCGCGCGGTCGGCCTCGAGCCGCAGCGCGGTGCTGAAGTCGGCGGCGGAGGCCTTGAGCTCGAGCGGTGCGACGCGCTGAGCATCGAACGCGTCGCGCCCGCGCAGCTCCCAGGCGTCGATCCAGGCGCGGAACGGCGTGGCTTCGACAGCGGCCTGCCCGACGCCGCCGCGGGCAAAGGTTTCGCTGAAGCGGTGCGTGCCGGCGCTGGTCACGGCGGCGTGGCCCATCCAGAGCTGCTGATTGGCCCAGCCCTCGGCCGGTCCGCCCGCTTTCATCGCCTGGCGGAACAGCGTCCATTGCGCGCCATAGGCCGCGCCGCTCGTGTCGGACAGGTTGGCGGTCACGTACCACCATTCGATCCGGAATTCCGGATGCGGGCCGTGGTCCGCGGGGAACGTGAATGGCTTGCCCGGCGTGACGGCGGCAAATCCTTCCGCGGTCTCGCCGAGCCCGGCGAAGCCCTGCGCGAACGTCTTGCCGCCGAGCGCCAGCCCCAGCGCACCGCCGGCAAAGGCGCGACGGGTGATGGTGCCGCTAGCGCTCATTGACAAAGATCCTGATCAGGCTGGCGGGCTGCATGCGCGCCAGCCTCGCGACCGGAAGCGCCGCGGCACAGAATGCGGCGGCCAGCGCCACCGCGAGCAGCTCGATCAGCTGCAGCGGGAAAATGTGGAACGGCAGCCGCCAGCCGAACGCCTTGACGTTGACGATCGCAAGCAGGCACCACGCCACCAGCAGGCCGAGCGGCAGCGCAAACAGCGCGGTGATCAGCGCGACCGCCATGGTCTTCAACAGTTCGAGCGCGGCGAGCCGCCGCCGGGTCAGGCCGATCGCCCACAGCGGCGCCAGCTGCGGCAGCCGCGAATTGGCCAGCGTGAGCAGGCTGGTCAAAAGCGCAATGCCGGCGACGCCGAGCGTGAAGGCGTTGAGCGCGGCGGTCACCGAGAAGGTGCGGTTGAAGACCCGCTTCGATTCCGTTTTCATCCTGGCCTGGTCGGCGATGTTGCGATCATCGAGACCGAATTTCTCCTGTAGCGCGGTGATCAGCGGTGCGATCTTATCCGGTGCCACGCGGAGGCCCATCCGTGTCATTGGTGTCTGCGGGAAGCGCCGGGTCAGCGCGGCGAAGTTGACCGCGATCTGGCCCTTGGGGTTGCCGTAATCGGCATAGATGCCGACGATCTCGAGCGGCCAGTTGCCGCCGGGGGCGGGTACCTCGACATGATCGCCGATCGCCAGCTTCATCCGCCGCGACAGCTGCTCGCTGACGAGGCAGGTGTCGCCGGGCCGCAGCCGAACCCACGCATTTGCGACGCTTTCGAGCAACGGCCAGCTGTCGTGATAGGTGGCGTGGTCGGGCAGGCCGAGCACCTCGATCGGCGCGCCGTCGAGCTGGGTGTCGGCGCGGCCGCCGGGCAGGATGGCCTGAACCTCGGGCCGATCGCGCAGCCAGGCCTTGATCTCCTTTGCCTGCTGATCGCTGGCGGCGCTGATGTAAACGTCGGCGGCGAGCCTTCCGTCGAGCCAGACCAGGAAGGTGCGGTTGAAACTTTCCACCATGGTGCCGACGCCGACATTGACCGCGAGCGCAAGCAGCAGCGCCATCAGCGCCAGCGACAGTCCCGACAATTGCTGGCGGCTGTCGGCCCAGAACCAGATGCCGACCGGCGCCCGCGCGCTGCGCTGCCCGAAGGCCAGCGCAATCTGCAGGACCATCGGCAGGATCAGCGCCGCGCCGAGCATCAGCGCGGCGAGCACGGCAAAGCCCGCGATCAGGGAATCGCCGAACCAGATCAGGCCCGCGGCGACCGCGAACACCGCGAGTGCCGCCGCGCTCTGGAGCAGCAGCCAGCGCCGCTGCGCCTGCTGCCAGGCCTGCGGCTGCGCCGTCGCCAGCACCGGCATCCGGATCGCCTTGGCAAGGCTCGCGGCCGCCGCGGCGAGCGCGCCCAGAATGCTGATGGCGATGCCGGCGAACCACCAGACGGGTTTGAGCGAAAGCTGTCCGGGAATCTGCGCGCCATAGAGCCCGCGCAGCGAGGCCGCGACATCCGGCAGCAAGGCAGCCGCGATGAAGTAGCCGCAGACGAGGCCGATGAGGCCGGCGACCAGCGCCAGTGACACCAGCTCGATCACCAGCACGGTGTTGAGCATTCGCGCCGAGACGCCGCAGGCGCGCAGCGTGCGCAGCATCGGCAGCCGCTGCTCGAAGGCGAGGCCGATCGCGGAGTTGACGATGAACAGGCCGACGAAGAACGACAGCAGGCCGAACGCGGTGAGGTTGAGATGAAAGCTGTCGGTGAGGCGTTCGAGGTCGCTCTCCGCGCTCGGCTCGACCAGGCGGAGCTTGTCACCCGCCACGTTTTCGAACGCTGTGTGCGGCGCTTTGGACGTGCCGACCAGCAGGCGGGAGACCTGGCCGGGCATCTTCAAGATGTCCTGCGCGATGCCGATATCGACGATCAGCGCGCCGGGCGCGAGCTCGGCCTGCACGCGCAGCGGCGGCAAGCTCATGCCGTTGGCCTGCGGCCGCTCGCCTTCCTTGAGGCCGAGATCGCGCAGCGTTTCGCCTGCCACCAGCATTTCGCCCGGCGGCGTGACGAAGGACTGCAGGCTGCCGCGTCCGACCGCCGGCGCGTTGCCGACCTCGGACGGCAGCGTCACCGGCTCGACGCCGAGCAGGCGGAAGCTGCGCCCGTCGATCTGGACCCGGCCCTCCAGCATCGGCGACACCGGCCAGCCGGCACGGCGCAGATCGACGAACAATGTTTGCGGGAAGGTCGCGCTGTCCCTGGCGACCAGCATTGCAGTCCGCGACCCGCCGAAGGTCGCGGCGGCGCGATCATAAGCGATGCGGGCCTGCTGGTTCAGCGCCTGCACGCCGCTCCACAGCGCGGTGGCCGAGATCAGTCCGATCAAGAGCGTTGCGAGCTGCATCGGATGCCGCCGCCAGTGGCTGAGCAGCACCGCGAGGATCCACAGCGCGCGCCTCATGCGACGATCCCGGCATGCAGGGTGACCTGGCGGTCGAGCGTCGCGGCGAGCCGCGCGCTGTGCGTGACCATCAGGAAGCCGCAGCCGGTGCGGGTCACCAGATCGCGTGCCAGTGCCAGCACCTCGTCGGCAGTGTCCTCGTCGAGATTGCCGGTCGGCTCGTCGGCGAGCAGCAACAGCGGCTTTGGCGCCAGCGCGCGGCCGATCGCCACGCGCTGCTGCTGGCCGCCGGACAGTTGCTCGGGATAGCGCTTCAGCAGCTGCTTCAGCCCAAGGCGCTCGACCAGTTCGTCGTGCCAGGCCGCGTCATGCCGTCCGGCGATGCGCGACTGAAACACGAGATTGTCCGCGACCGTCAGGCTCGGGATCAAATTGAACTGCTGGAACACGAGGCCGAGCCGGTTGCGGCGCAATTCGGCACGACCGGCGTCGCTGAGGTGGGAGACGACGGTGTCGGCGAGGGCGATCTCGCCGCTATCGGCGGCATCGAGCCCCGCGATCAGATGCAACAGCGTGCTCTTGCCGCTGCCGGATTCGCCTGATAGCGCCACGCTCTCGCCGGTCGCAACGGCAAGGTCGACGCCGCGCAGCACAGCGACGTCTTCGCCGGCAGAACGGTAACTCTTGGTCAGGCCGGTGACGCGAAGCACCGCGGCGGTCTGGTCAGATGAAGCGATGGCTGGGCCTCATTGCGGCTTCTGGTATTTCAGGACGAACTCGTCGATCGGCACCGGTGCCTTGAAGACGGGAATGTCCTTGGGGTCCTCCGCATGATGCAGGAAATCGCCCTCGGCCACCAGCTTGAAGCCCGCCGCCTCGATCTCCTGCTTCAAGGTGCTCTCCTCGATCCGGTGCAGCGTCTTGGCGACACCGGTGCCTGCGCCCGTCTTGGCCGAGTGATCCGCGATCACGAGCAAGCCGCCCGGCTTGAGCGCGGCGAACATCTTCTTGTTCATCGCGGCGCGGTCGACAGGCAGATAGGTGATGTCGTGATAGAAAAAGAAGAAGGTGATCATGTCGAGGTCCTTGACCTCGGGCGGGATCGGGTCGTCATAGTCCCGCACCACATGGACCACGTTCTTCATCGCCGGCGCCTTGGCGCGGGTGTCGAACTTGTCCTTGACGAAGCGCTCGAGCACTGTCGCGGAATCCTGTGCGTAGACCTTGCCCGACGGGGCGACGGTGCGCGCCAACAGTTCGGTGCTGTAGCCGGCGCTCGCCGCCATGTCGAGGATCGTCATACCCGGCTTGACGCCGGCAAAGGTGAGCATCTTGGCCGGCTGCCGGCGCTGGTCGACCTGGCGATCCGCATCGCTGCGATCGGGTGCGGCGACGATCGCGGCGTAGTCGGGATTGGCGGCGTCTTCCGCGCGGACTTGAGGCGCGGCAAGCAGCGCGGCGGACATAAGTGCAGCGCAAGCGGTGGCACGTAGGATCAATCTGTTCATGAAATAACCCCGGGCTTTTCGTTGGCCCTGAACATAGCAGTCGGGACATGACAGTTCACCGCTCCACTGGCGCGACCGACGCGATCGTGATCGGGCCGTTAGAAGCGCTCCGGGGCGCACAACCCCGAGGAAATGCGGTGTTGCGTTGCACGGCGAGGCGTGGCTAGCATCGCCGGACGGGGCCGATTTACGAAGCCAAAACGAAACGACGGGGAGCCGGACATGACGACGCAAGCGACGTCCAAGAGGACGTCAGAGGGGCTGTCAAAGGGGACGCCGAAGGGCGCCTGGCAAATCACCTTCCTTCTATTCCTGTTCATGGTGGTGAACTTTGCCGACAAGATCGTGGTCGGGCTCGCCGGCGTGCCGATCAAGAAGGAAATGGGCCTCACCCAGGAGCAGTTCGGCGATCTCGGCTCGTCATTCTTCCTCTTGTTCTCGATCTCGGCGATCGTGGTCGGCTTCATCGTCAACCGCGTCGCCACCCGCTGGGTGCTGCTGATCCTGGCGGTGATCTGGTCGCTGGCGCAATTTCCGATGGTCGGCACCGTCAGCTTCACGACGCTGGTGATCTGCCGCATCATCCTCGGCGCCGGCGAGGGGCCGGCGTTCTCGGTCGCGGCGCACGCGATCTACAAATGGTTTCCGGACGAGAAGCGTACGCTGCCGACCGCGATCCTGTCGCAGGGCTCCGCGTTCGGCGTGATCCTCGCGGTGCCCGCGCTGAACTGGATCATCGTCAATCACAGCTGGCATCACGCCTTCGGCGCGCTCGGCATCGTCGGCCTGATCTGGGCGGTCGCCTGGTTCGCGCTCGGCAAGGAAGGGCCGCTGGTGTCGACGTCTGCCGTGGCGGCCGACGAGCCGCGGATTCCGTATTGGAAGCTGTTGACCTCGCGCACCTTCATCGGCTGCGTGGTAGCAACCTTCGGCGCCTATTGGGCGCTGTCGCTCGGGCTCACCTGGTTCACGTCCTTCATCATCGAGGGGCTCGGCTTCTCGCAGCACCAGGCCGGCTTCGTCTCGATCCTGCCCTGGATCTTCGGCGCGACGATCGTGCTGCTGACCGGCTGGATCTCGCAGCTGATGCTGACGCGCGGCTTCACCACCCGCGGTGCGCGCGGCGTGCTCGGCTCGGTGCCGCTGATCTTCGGCGGCGCCATCCTTGCGATGCTGCCCTATGCGCCGCCCGGCGGGATCATGATCGCGCTGCTGGTGATCGGCTCCGGCCTGTGCGGCTCGATCTACGTGGTGTGCCCGCCGATGCTCGGCGAGTTCACGCCGGTGTCGCAGCGCGGCGCGATCATCGCGATCTACGGCGCGCTCTACACGATCTCGGGCATCCTGGCGCCGATGGTGATGGGCAATGTGATCCAGCACGCGGCCACGCCGATGGCCGGCTACATGTCCGGCTTCACCATCAACGCGGCGATCATGGCCGGCTCCGGCCTGCTCGGATTGCTGCTGCTGTGGCCGAACACCGAGCGGGCGCGCCTGACCGGCACGTCGCAGCCGGCAGGCACGATCAAAGGCGCGATGTCGCCGACGTAAGGGGCGCACCTCTGGCAACTCGCTCCACTTCGCCTCTCCCCTTGTGGGAGAGGCCGGATTTCGCGCGTCAGCGGGAAATCCGGGTGAGGGGTCTGCCTCCGCGAGCTCCGTCCCTCGAGAGACCGCAACCCCTCACCCGGATCGCATTGCGCTCCGCTGCATGCGATCCGGCCTCTCACACAAGGGGAGAGGCGGGAGTCCTGTAGCCCGGATCGCTGCGTCTCTCAATTCATCCCCTGCGCGCCGCGGACGAGCTTGCCCGGGCGTGCGCCGGTGGCGTTGCCCTCGCGCTGGGTCACGATGCCCGACACGATGGTGGCGTCATAGCCGTCGACCTGCTGCAGGAGGCGGCGGCCGCCGACCGGCAGGTCGTAATGCACCTTCGGAGGGTGCAAATGCAGCCGGTCGTAATCGATCACGTTGACATCGGCCTTGAAGCCAGGAGCGATCACCCCGCGATCATACAGACCGACCGACAGCGCGGTCTTGCGCGACTGCGCCGCGACCACGAACGGGATCGAGAGCTTCTCGCCGCGGCTGCGGTCGCGCGTCCAGTGCGTCAAGAGATAGGTCGGGAAGCTGGCATCGCAGATGATGCCGCAATGCGCGCCGCCGTCGGACAGGCCGGGCACGGCACTGGGCTCGCGCAGCATCTCATGCACGGCGTCGAGATTGCCGTCGGCGTAATTCAGGAACGGCACATAGAGCATACCGCGACCCTCGTCGGTCAGCATCGCGTCATAGGCAAGCTCTTCCGGCTGACGGCCCTGGCGCCGCGCCTGCGGCCCGAGCGCGTTTTCCGGCGGCTGCTCATAGTTCGGCGGATTACCCAAGAGATACATCTTGTCGTAGTTCGGCCGGAAGAACAACGGATCGTCGGTCGCCGTCGCGCTCTCGCTCAGGATCGCCGCGCGCACCTCGGGCCGGCGCAGATGCGCGAGCCGCTCGGCCAGCGGCAATTTGGCGATCTCGCGATAGCTCGGATGGGTCTGGAACGGATTGCGCGACAATTCGAGCCCGAGCAGCAGCCCGACCGGCCGCGCCGCGATCTGGGTCGTGATCGACAGGCCGCGGGCGGCGGCTTCATTGATGGTGTCCATGGTCTGCCGCCAGCGTCGCGGCGCCTTGTCGGCCTGGGCGACCGAGAACGAGATCGGGCACCTTGTGTTCTCGGCGACCCGCAGCATCATCGGCAGGTCCTCGTGCACGGTGCTCTGGTCGAGCACGAATTGCAGCACGCTGCGGCCGACGCCGTGCATCGCGCCGGCGATCGCGGTCAGTTCATCCTCGCCGGCTTTCAGCGTCGGCGTGTAGTCGCCGGTCGAGGTGCGGTGATTGAGCGTGCGCGAGGTCGAGAAACCCAGCGCGCCCGCCCGCACCGCGTCGCCGGCGAGCGCCGCCATCGCCTTGTTGTCCTCGGCCGTTGCGGGATCGCGGCGCGCGCCGCGCTCGCCCATCACATAGACCCGCAGCGCGGCATGCGGCAGCTGCGCGCCGATGTCCATGTCGAAATTGCGCTTCGACAGCCACTCCATGTAGTCGGGGAAGCTCTCCCACGCCCAGGGAATGCCGGCGGAGAGCACCGGCTCCGGAATGTCTTCGACGCCTTCCATCAGCTGGATCAGCCTGGTGTGGTCGCTCGGCCGGCACGGCGCGAAGCCGACGCCGCAATTGCCCATGATCGCCGTGGTGACGCCGTTCTGCGACGACGGCGTGATGTCCTGGCTCCAGGTCACCTGGCCGTCGTAATGGGTGTGGACGTCGACGAAGCCGGGCGCCACCAGCTTGCCGCGGGCGTCGATCTCTTCCTTGCCCTTTGCCGAGACCTTGCCGACTTCGGTGATCTTGCCGCCTGTGATCGCGACATCGGCTTCATAGAGGTCGCCGCCCTTGCCGTCGGCGATGGTGCCGCCGCGGATCACGAGGTCTGGGGTCGAGGTCATGGCATTTCATCCCGAGGCTGTTTTTGGTTGACGGCATCATGGGTCAGCCCCCGATGCTGTCAACCAGCGCCGATGAAGCTCTGGGATGCGCTGATGCTGATTTGCCAGCTGGGATCGAACGTTGCCGCCCGACGGAAATTTGTTCCTCGACGGCAGGCGGCGCTGCGCTCCCTCTCCCCGTACTCACGGGGAGAGGGTTGGGGTGAGGGGCTGTCTCCGCATAAGCGGTGATAGCTGCGTTTGTGGAAGCTCCCCCTCACCCGGAACGCATCTAACGATGCGTTCCGACCTCTCCCCGCACGCGGGGCGAGGTGAAACGGAGTCCGCGGCTCGATTCGAAATGAACTCGTATTGCGCTATCGCGCGCCGAAGAACGCCGTCTTCTGGGTCTCCTCGGCCTGCAGCCTGGCGCGGACGCGCATCAGGTCCTTCCAGCCGATATAGCCGACGAGGCGCTGATTCCTCGCGCGAGATCACAGGCAGATGCGAGACGTTGACCTGCATCAGGCGGTCGGCGAGCCGGTCGAGATATTCGTCGGGATAGGCGACGGTGATCTTGCTGCCGGCCAGCAGCTGCCTGAGCGTCGCGGTGCGATGCTTGCCGGCGCGGCGCCAGCGCAGCACGGACGGCGGGTCGATCACGCCGAGCACGTGATGGTTGGCGTCGACGACGGGAAAGCTGGGGTGACCGGTCTTCGGGTTGGTCAGGAAGGCGGCCGCGCCGTGCAGCGTCATGGTGTCGGCGACGGTCTCGACCGCCTTGGTCATGACGTCGCGCACGCGGGTCAGCGCGAACGGATCGACACGGTACTCGCGCACCAGATGATGGCCGCGCCGAGCCACCTTCTCGGTCAGGATCGAGCGCCGCATCAAAAGCACCGTGACGCCGTGCGCGGTGCCGCAGGCTGCGATCAGCGGCAGCAGCACATGGGTGTTGCCGGTGAGTTCGACGGCGAAGAAGGTCGCGGTCAGCGGCGAGCGCATCGTGCCGCCCATTGTCGCCGCCATCGCCAGCAACGCCCAGAAGCCGGGGCTCGCTTCAGGCAGATAGCCGCTCAGCGCCGTTCCCATCGCGCCGCCCATGATGAGCAGCGGCCGCCAGCACGCCGCCCGACGTACCCGAGCCGAGCGCGACCGACCAGATCACGGCTTTCACCACGAGCAGCAGCAGCGCGGCCTTCAGCACCACATCGCCTTGCAGCATCGACGCGAGGTTGTCATAGCCGACGCCGAGCGCCTGCGGCTCGATCAAGCCGCCGAGGCCGACCACCAGGCCGCCGATCAGCGGCCACCACATCCAGTGGATCGGCAGCTTGAGGAAGATGTCCTCGCAGCCATAGACCAGCTGGGTGAGCACGCCCGACAGCAGCCCGGAGAGGATCCCGATCAGCATCCAGGCGCCGAGCTGCAGCACCGAAATGTCGACGCCGCCGGTGAACGGAAACAGCGGCGCGGGCATTTGCAGGAAGGTGCGTCCGACCGCCGCCACCACGGCGGCGACGGTGACGGGAATGAAGCTGCGCGGCGTCCATTCGAACAGCAGCAGTTCGACCGCGAGCATGATCGCGGCGATCGGCGTTCCGAACACCGTGGTCATTCCGGCGGCGGCGCCCGCCACCAGCAGGGTCTTGCGCTCGTTGTCGCTGACCGGGAGCATCTGCGCGATCAGCGAGCCGATCGCGCCGCCGGTCATGATGATCGGGCCCTCGGCGCCGAACGGGCCGCCGGTGCCGATCGACACCGCCGACGACAACGGCTTCAGGATCGCCACCTTGGGGTCGAGCCGGGAACGGCCGAGCAGGATGGCCTCGATGGCTTCCGGGATGCCGTGGCCGCGGATCTTCTCGCTGCCGAAACGCGCCATCAGCCCGATGATGAGCGAGCCCGCGACCGGCACCAGCACGGTCCAGAGCCCGAGCGGCGAATCCTGCAATTTCAGGTCGGCGAAGCTGAACTGGCCGAAATAGGCGATGTTGGTGGCAAGCTTGATCAGCTGCAGCAGTCCCGCCCCGGCCAGCACGCCTGCGGCGGAGACAAACACGGCGATCGCCGAGATCACCACGACGCGCGGATCGGTCGTGAAGTCGCTCAGGAGGTGGCTGGCCTTCTCGCCGATTTTGGCAGTGTTTGGGGCGGTGTTCGTGGCGGAGACGCTCGATTTGGTGGAAATGACGCTCATTGGTGGCGTAAGGCTCGGGTGAAGTGGACGCGGCGTCATATCGCATTGCGATATAATTACAAGCGGGAGACATCGAATGGCAGCGTTGAAAGCACCGTCGAAATCGCCGAGGCAGGACCAGAAGCGGGTTCCCAGCCAGGGCGATTACGAAACGCTGTCGCAATTTCGCTATCTGATCCGCCGGTTTCTGGAGTTCAGCCAGGACGCCGCGAAGGCCGCAGGCCTGACACCGCGGCAGCATCAGGCATTGCTGGCGATCCGGGGGTATCCGGGCGGCGGGCCGGTTGCGGTCGGTGATCTGGCCGAACGGCTGCGGCTTCGTCACCACACCACGGTCGAACTGGTCGACCGGCTGTCCGAGGCCGGGCTGGTCGAGCGCGTGCTCGATCCCGCCGACCAGCGGCGAGTGCTGCTGAAATTAACCGGCCTTGCGGCCGATCATCTCGCCGAATTGTCGGCGGTCCATCTCGATGAGCTGTCGCGCATCGAGCCGCTCCTGAAGCAGGTGCTGTCGCGACGGTCGGAGTGAGCGCGCTGCGTGCGCAACGTTTCGCGTTTCAGGCGCGCGGGCTCGCCGTCTCTGCCTGATACGCCGAAGCGTGTGGCTTGCGCTCGGTGACGAGGGCAAGCAGCACGGTCAGCACCATGAAGACCACGGAGGCGCCGAACACCCAGTGCGGCATGTGCTGGTCCATGATCCAGCCGAACAGCAGCGGGCTCACGATGCCGCCGAAGTTGAAGCCGGTGGAGACGATGCCGAAGGCGCGGCCGGCGGCGCCGGGCGGCGCCGCGTTGCGCACCATCATGTCGCGGGACGGCGCGATCACCCCGCCGAGGAATCCGGCGAGCCCCATCGTCAGCGTGAGCGCCACCGGCGGCAGGTCGAGCAGCGCAATCAGCAGCACAAGGGCGGCATTGACCGCGAAGCAGCCCGCGGCGACCTGGCTGTGGCGGTGGGTCCAGTCGGCGAGGTAGCCGCCGGCGAGCACGCCGGCCGCGCTGGCGCCGAGGAATGCGGTCAGCGCGATATTGGCCGTCGAGAACGACGCGCCGTAGCCGCCCATCAGTGCGACCACGCCGAAATTGTTGATGCCCGAGGTCGACAGGCTGAGCAGCGTGAAGAAGGCCGTCAGCACCATCAGCGCCGGCGTGATCACGCTCGCCTTCGGCGCGGCGCCCTCCTTTGCCTTGTTCTTGTTGGCGCCGGCATCGGGAATGCCGAGCACGATCAGGAACAGCGCCACCAGCGGCCCGACCGCGCCGGCGACGATCAGCGCGCCGAGGCCGCCGATCGAGGCCACGAGCGCCGCCATGATCGCGGGCGCAACCGCGCCGCCGAGGAATCCGGCGAAGGTGTGGATCGAGAAGGCGCGGCCCATCCGCGCCTCGTCCATATGCGCCGAGAGGATCGCGTAGTCAGCCGGATGATAGACGCTGTTGGCGAGGCCCAGCAGCACCGCGCAGACGATCAGCGAGGTATAGCTGAGATGCAGGCCGAGCCCGATCAGCGCGCAACCGCCGACCGTCAGCCCGATGAGGAGGATCTTGCGCGCGCCGATGTGGTCGGCGAGGTAGCCGATCGGCGCCTGGGTCAGCCCGGAGACCACTGCGAACACCGTCAGCGCGAGGCCGAGCTCGACATAGCCGACGCCGAGCTGCTGCTTCAGGAACGGGAACAGCATCGGCAGCACGAAGATATGGAAATGGCTGACCCAATGGGCGACCGAAATCCCCGTCAGCGTGCGCAGCGCACTGTCGGCTTTCGCTTGCTGCGGTGCGGCCAGAACGTCGACCATGTCGTCGAAAACCCCAGTTCCATAGCGTTTTCAAGCGAAGTGGGTACCGGTTCGCGTGAAGAAAACGCGTCAAACAAAATGCCCGGCAGGGCCCGCCGAAAATAGAGATTGGCCGCTAATTGTCTATGAACGCGGGCGCATGGCTGCCCCCGGCGCGGGCGTGCCGGATCGACACATGCGGCATTAAATGCGGCGACAAAGCACGGCGGCACGGCGATGATCGGCCATGATCGACGCCAAAAAGCAGCTCCGCGTGCTGGTGTCGGAGGGCTCCAGCACCTCCGGCCGCGAGGCGATCACGATCCTCGGACTGGCCGGCCATCACGTCGAGGTTTGCGACCCCTCGCGCTGGTGCCTGGCGCGCTACTCGCGCTTTGTCCGCAAATACCACCATTGTCCGCCGCTGCGGTCGGATCCGGCCGGCTTCCTGCGCTTCGTCGAGCGCCTGTTGGCCTCGCGGCATTTCGATGTGCTGCTGCCGACCCATGAACAGGGATTTCTGTTCGCCCGCGCCGCGGCGGGGCTGGCCTCACGTACCGGCCTCGCGCTGCCGGATTTCGCCAGCTATCGCGCCGTGCACAGCAAGGCCGGGTTCAGCCGCCTGCTCGACCGGCTCGGCCTGCCGCAGCCGCCGACCCGGATCGTGAACTCGGCCGAGGAGCTGCGCGAGGCGGTGCGGTTTCCCTCCGTTGTCAAAACGTCGGTCGGCACCGCCAGCCGCGGTGTCTGGTTCGTGCGCGACGCTGGTGATCTCAATCGCGCGCTCTACGACCTCGAATCCTCAGGCGATTTTGCCGGCGAGGTGCTGGCGCAGGATCTGGTCACCGGCACGGTCGAGAAGGCGCAGTCGGTGTTCTGCCACGGCACGCTCGTCGGCTTCCATGCCTACCGCCAGATTGCGGCCGGTGTCGGCGGCGGCGAGGCGATCAAGGAGAGCGTGAGCCGGCCGGCGATCCGCGCCGGCCTCGAGACCATCGGCGCGCATCTTGGTTGGCACGGTGCGCTCTCGGTCGACGTCATCATGCCGCTCGACAGCGCGACGCCGCTGCTGATCGACTGCAACCCACGGCTGGTCGAGCCGATGAACGCCTTTCAGTCGGGCGTCGATCTGGTCGATCTGCTGCTGCGCGTCTCGCGCGGCGAAACGCCGGCGCCGCTGGCCGAGGGGCGCGCCGGGGTGCGGACGCATCTGGCGATGCAGGCGCTGCTCGGCAGTGCGTCGCGCGATGGCACGCGGCGTGACCTGATCCGGGAATGCGGCCGCATCGCCGCGGGCGAAGGGCACTATCGGGGAAGCAGCGAAGAGCTGACGCCGGTGCGGCTCGACTGGCTCAGCGCCGTGCCGCTTGCGATGACGACAGTGCTGCTGCTGGCATCACCGCAGATCGCCTCATCGCTGGCGCGCGGCGGCTTTGGCGCGCATCTGCTCGATCGCGGCAGCATCAAGGCGATCGAGAATGGCGATTTCCGCTAGTATCCCTCCAGCGCGAATTCACCGCACGATCTTGTCTGCGCGCTTCAAGAGCTCCGGTGGAATCTCGACGCCCACGGCCTGGGCCGCCTGGAGATTGAATATCAGCTCTCGCTTGGTGACGACGCCGACTGGCAGGTCGCCCGGCTTCGCGCCCTTGAAAATCTTGTCGGCGAATGTCGCAAACTCGCGCCATGTATCGGCGACGTTGGCCCCATAAGTAATCACCCCGCCCGCGTCCGCCTGGCCGCCGGGAAACATTGCCGGCAAGCGGTTCTTGATGGCCAGTTCACCGACTCGTTTTCGATTGCTCCAGGGCACCGGCACTTCAAGGACCAGCAGCGCCTCCGCGCGCTCCTTTGCCATCCCGGCAATCGCGGCCTCCAGATCGTCCGCACCCTTGACCTTCACGATTTGCGGCTCCAGCCCCTGGGCCTTGGCTGCGGCCTCGTTGGCGCGGTCAATCGGGGCGAGCCCGCGTTCATCCGCGCCGGGGATCGTTTTATCACTGAGAATCGCAACGCGCGTGATCCCGGGGAATGCCTCCTTCAGAAGCTTGAACTGGTCGCTGGCCTGCTGCGGATCGAGGTTGGTGAGGCCTGTGACATTGCCTCCCGGTTTTTCCATCGAGGCGACAAGCTTCAACGCGACCGGATCGGTCACGATCGCAAAGATCACCGGGATCGTCGACGTGGCCTTCTGCGACGCGACCGACGCCGGGCCACCGAGTGCGAGGATGACATCCACATTCGCGCCAACCAGCTCCGAGGCGAGACCGGGAAGGCGCTCGAGCTTCGATTCGGCAAATCGCGGCTCGATGACGATGTCGCGTCCTTCGAGATAGCCGCGCTCGGCGAAGTCGCTCAGAAGGTTCTTCTTGATGGAGTCGAACAGCGGCGACGGGCTGCCGTTGACGAGGATTCCTACTTTCCTGGGGGCCTGTTGCGCATCGGACGGGTCGCACATCGACGCGATCATGCAGAAGACCGTGAGCACCGCCTTCGCAAACCTCATGGCACCGCCCCCAGCAAGGACCCAGCGTCCATGCGAAGCCTAGCATCCAGGGGGTGGGCAACCAATCCGGAAGGGTGGTCCGGCCGATGACCTCGCTGCGACCTAATGTCTGCTTGGCGACGACGAGCCGGGCTCGGTAGCTCGCGAGCTACGAGGCCGCCGCGCGCGACTGCGCGCAGGATCTGTGGATCGATATTCGCCGGGCCTCACAACGGCTCGTCATCATTGCCGTAGCGGTCGAGCTTCGGTGTGGCGATATCGCCGTCCTCGTAATAATCATCGTCCTGTAGCGCTGCGGGTGGCGGAGGTTTCTTCGCCTTGTCGTCGGTCTTGTCTTTGGTCTTCGTGCCGCCCTTGGTCTGCTTCCCGGCCTTGGCCATGCGTTTCCCCTGCGCGGGTCAAATCAGCTGCCGGAACTCTACCCCAGTTTCGGTGCGTTTGTAATGTTCGGGGACGGTGCGGCGGGGCAGACCCGCCCCACCGGTTCACGCTCTAGAACGTCGCGCCGGCCTTTACCATGTAGGTGCGGCCGGGCAGCGGATAGGCCGAGAAGCGGCCTTCGGTGAACGTGCTCGCGATGGCGTAGTCGTAATAGAGCGCGTTGAACAGGTTGTTCACGCTTAGTGACCAGAAGAAGCGGTCAACTTGCCCGCTCAGCTTGATATCGGCGGTGGCGTTGCCGGGAATCCGGCTCTGGGTGTTGGCCTGGTCGTTGTCCATGATGCGCGAGCTCCAGGCCCGCACCGTGGCGTCGAACACCAGGTAGTTCTGCCAGATATTCCAGGTGACGCCGAGATTGCCGGTGTAGCGCGACACCAGCGGCACGTCGTTGCCGGTCCAGACGCCTTCGCGGAACACCGCGCGGGTGATCGCCATGCCGCCGCGCAGGGTCACCGTATCGCTGAACTTGAGCGAGGCACTGGTTTCCGAGCCATAGCGGCGGGTGGGGTCGAGGTTGGTGTTGAAGAACAGCACCGGGTTGAAATGGATCTCGTTCTCGAGATCCATCAGATAGACGCTGGTCTGGACCTGAAACAGGTTGGTCTTGACCCGGAAGCCGCCCTCGACGTCCTGCGATGTCTGGGTCTTGAGCTGGAAATTCTGCGGGATCGGGGCGAAGGTCAGCGGATCGAACGACGGTCCGGATGCGACGCGCTCGTCGACATCGGGCGTGCGGAACGCGCGCGCCGCGCGGCCGAACACCGAGAAGGTGTCGGTCAGGCGATGCTCGGCGCCGACATGCAGGGCGTATTGCGTCTCGTTGCTGTCGAGCGGTGCCGCCTGCGTGTCGAACGCGAACGGCGCATTCGGGTCGTAGCGATCGCGCGCCGAGATGCTGGTATTCTGGACGCGCGCGCCGTAGGAGATGTCGGTCGTTGGCAACAGGCCCAGCGTATGTTGCCAATAGCCGGCCACGCTCTGCTGCTCGATATTGTAGATGTGGAACGGGTCGACGCCCTGATAGGCGCCGCGCGCCTCGCGGAAGGTCGAATCGTAATAGTCGATGCCGGTCAGGATTGTCGACGGCATGCCCAGCATCACATTCTTGACGCTGAGCCGCGGCGTCAGCGACCAGGTCTGCAGCGCGGCATCATTGTAGGTCGAAGCGAAGCTGATGGTCGGCATCGTGCCGAAGAAGCCGCTCTGCGTCTCGCGCTGCCGCCAGCCGCCGTCGACGATGAGGTCGACGCCGTTCATCAGCGTCTTGGTGAAGCCGGCGGTGACGCTGGCGGTCTGCTGGTTGGCATAGTCGAAGGGCGTCGCGGCGCCGCGGCGATCGGTGAGCAGCTCGTTCACGCCGATCGACGGATCGACCAGCCGTCCGCCGGGTAGGCCGAGCTTCTGGTCGCTGCCGGTGACGGTCAGGAAGGCGGTGAGATCAGGCGTCGTGTAGTTGATGTTGCCGACGGCGTTGCGCTGGTCGAGCGCATTGTTGACGCGGTAGCCGTCCGACTTGATGCCGTTGCCGTAGAACGAGGTGGACCACGGGCCGGAATTGAGCGCCGCGGAGACCGCGGCCATGCGGGTGTTGAACGAGCCAACTCCGGCCTCGGCCCGCATCGTCGTCGGCGGGCCGCCGACGCCGGTCTTGGTGATGATGTTGACGACGCCGCCCACCGCGTTGTCGCCGTAGAGCACCGCGCCGCTGTTGCCGCGCGTGATCTCGATGCGCTCGATCGAATCGAGCGGAATCGTGGTGAGGTCGAAGCCGGCCTTGTCGACGTCGTTGAGGCGGCGGCCGTTGAGCAGGAAAAGGGTATTGTCGGTCGCGAATGCGCCGAAGCCGCGCAGGTCGACCGACGTCTTGGCGCCGTTCGGTCCGCCATAGGGCGTTTGCAGCTGCACGCCCGGCACCTGCGCGAGGATCTCGGGTAACGACTGCACCGGCGAATGCGCGATGTCGTCGGCGGTGATCACGGCCGAGGAGGAGCCGACAATGCCGGCGAACTGGCGGCCGCCGGTGCCGCCCGTTCCGGTGGCCACGCCGGTCCCTGTCGTGCCCGATCCGGCTCCGCTGCCTGTATTGTTGCCTTGCGAGGTGCCCGGCGCCGGGCGTCGCGGCGCCGGCGCTTCGTCAGCGGCCGGCCTGGCGCGCGTGACGTTCTGGTCGCCCGGCTTGGTGACTTCGATCGCCGGCAGCTGATCGGGAGCGGGTGCCTGCTGCGCCCGCGCTGCGGAGACAAGGATCGCCGGCGCGATCATCGTCGACGCGAGCAGAAGCGCGCGGCGCCGCCGATGGAAAGGGAAGGAGAACATAAGCAAGGCCTCGGCAACGTCAGTGGCACGTCACCGCGAACCAGTCTCACCATCGTGCTCACAGCATCAGGTGAAGCTCATGCCTGTACTCCCCGACCGGCAGCATCGCGTGTGACCACGGCTGACGGCAGGTCTCCTGGCTCGCGGGTCGTTACCCTTCGTCGCCTTCCCAGGACCGAGATTCCCAGTGGCCTGTGACGAAGGATTCACCGCATACAGTTGCGGGGGCAGCCGCGGCGTTGGGGAAGTTTCCCCGTACCGCATTCCCTTTTCATCTCATGAAAGAACCGTCATGTTCATCTAGGGTTCGGCCGGGTAGCAAAGTCAATCCGGCGGAAGTCGGGCGGCGGCCGCGCGGCCACGGTTTTTGTCGAGTGTCGCTTGTCTGCCACGGCGATCGCTGTAAGAGCATGGATCCGATGAGCGCGCAGGATTTTGCCTTGGCGGCCGAGGTCGCGGCGCGGCGCCGGTGGGGCGCCACGGCGGCGCTGCTCGCGCTCGTGGTCCTGCTGTGTGTGTTCTCGCTCGGCATCGGGCCGGTGCGGCTGTCGCCGCTCGCGGTGATCGAGGCGCTGTTCGGCGGCGGCAGCGATGTGGCGCAGGTGATCGTGCGCGAGATCCGCCTGCCGCGCACCATCCTGGCATTTGCGATCGGCGGCATTCTCGGGCTGTCCGGTGCGGCGCTGCAAGGGCTGCTGCGCAATCCGCTGGCCTCGCCGTCGCTATTCGGCGCGCCGCAATCGGCGGCGTTCGGCGCGGTGCTGGTGATCGCGCTGGGCCTCGCCGATGTGCGCTCCTACGCGCTGCCGGTGGTGGCGATCATCGCCGCCTTCGGCTCGGTGTTCGCGCTGCTTGCGATCGCCGGCCGCAATGCCGGGCTGTTGATCCTGATCCTCGCTGGGCTCGCGATCTCGAGCTTTGCGGGAGCCGCGACCGCACTGGTGATGAATCTCTCGAGCAATCCGTTTGTGGTGCTGGAGATCGCGTTCTGGCTGCTCGGCTCGCTGGAGGACCGCAGCTTCCAGCACGTGGCGCTGGCGCTGCCCTTCATCGTCGCGGGCGCCGCCATCCTGCTCAGCCAGGCGAGCGCCTTCCGCGCGCTGACGCTTGGCGAGGAGGCGGCGCAGAGCCTCGGCGTCGACGTCGGGCGGTTGCGGCTCTTCGTGATCACGGGCGTGGCGCTTGGCGTCGGCGGCGCGGTCGCAGTCACCGGCACGATCGGCTTCATCGGCCTGGTTGCGCCGCATCTGATGCGTCCCGTGATCGGTCACGATCCGGCGCGGCTCTTGGTGCCCAGTGCGCTCACCGGCTCGGCGTTGCTGCTCGCGGCCGACATCGCGGTGCGCATCATTCCCTCGACCTCCGACATCAAGGTCGGCGTGCTGACCTCGATCATCGGCGTGCCGTTCTTCCTCTATCTGATCATGCGCGAACGCCGCGCGCTCGGCGGAGGCGTGGCATGACGCTGCTCTCCGCCGCCGCTCTCAATGCCTCGCTCGGCAGCCGCAAGGTGCTGCACGATGTCTCGCTGTCGTTGCCATCGGGCCATCTGGTCGCGCTGGTCGGGCCGAACGGCGCCGGCAAGACCACGCTGCTGCGCGCACTCTCCGGGCTGATTCCGTCGGGCGGCGAGATCCGGATCGGCGGCGATCCGCTGGCGTCGCTGCCGCTGCGCGAGCGTGCGAAACGTTTTGCCTACCTGCCGCAGGGGCACATGGTGCACTGGCCGCTGCCGGCGCGCGACATCGTCGCGCTCGGCCGCTATCCGCACGGCGCGACCGATCCGGCGCGGCTGTCGCAGACGGATATGGAGGCGGTGCTGCGCGCGATGCAGGCGGTCGACGTCACTGAGTTCAGCGATCGCCGCGTCACCGAACTCTCCGGCGGCGAGCGCAGCCGCGTCGCGCTGGCCCGGGTGCTCGCGGTGGAGGCGCCGGTGATCCTCGCCGACGAGCCGACCGCCTCGCTCGATCCACGCCACCAGATCGACGTGATGCAGAAGCTGCGCAACGTCGCCGATGCCGGTGTGCTGGTGATCGTGGTGACGCATGACCTGGGACTCGCCGCGCGCTTTGCCGATCATGTGCTGGTGCTCGCGGAGGGGCGGCTGGCAGCGCAAGGCGCGCCCGTCGAGGCACTGTCGGAGAGCGTCCTCGCCAGCGTGTTCCGGGTCAGCGCCTATCGCGCCGAATTTCAGCGCGAAGCCGTCATCGTGCCGTGGGCGGACGTCTGATGTGGCCACGGCCTCACCACAAGCTCAGTTCACCTCTCCCGCTTACGGGGGAGGTCGCTGCGCTCGACGAGCGCAGCGGGTGGGGGCTCTCTCCACGATATGGCTCGCGGCGAAACCCCCACCCCACCCCTCCCCCGCAAGCGGGAGAGGGGGCGCACCTTCAGCGTGGCAGCCATCTCGCTTCGCTTCATCTTGGTGCGGTGGTCGCGATACTGCTGTGGCTTATTTCCGCCGGCGCCGCGTTCGCCGCCGGACCGCGCATCGTCTCGATGAATGTCTGCAGCGACCAGCTCGTGCTGTCGCTGGCCGATCCGGACCAGATTATCGGCCTCAGCCGCTTCTCGCGCGATGCCTGGCAATCCTGGGCCGCGGAGAAGGCGCGAAACTTTCCGCGCCTGTCCGGCGAGGCCGAGGACGTGCTGCTGCTCAAGCCCGACCTCGTCGTGGTCAGCCTGTTCGACAAGCGCGCGACCCGCGATCTGTTGAAGGCCCACGGGCTGCACCTCGTCGAATTCACCGTGCCGCGCACGCTGGACGAGGTGAAGGACCAGATTCGCGCGATGGGCGATGTGGTGCAGCATCCCGATCGCGCGGAGGCCGAGATCGCGCGCCTCGATGCGACGATCGCGCATGCGCGGGCGGCGGCAAGCGCGCATCATTACCGCGTGCTGCCGCTGGAGCGGCGCGGCTTTGTCTCGGGCGACCATAGCCTGGTCAGCTCGCTGCTGGCGGCAGCCGGCCTCGCCAACGCCGCCGGCGAACTTGGCGTCGGCGCAGGCGGGTTTGCTTCGCTGGAGGCGATCGTAAAACTCCGGCCGGATTTCATCCTGGTGTCGGAAGCCGGCGACCGCGCCGAGGATGACGGTCGCGCCTTCCTGCTGCATCCGGCGCTGGAGCGCTTCTATCCGCAAAGCAAGCGCATCGTGCTGCCGGAGCGGCTCACGGTGTGCGGCGGCGTGATGCTGGCGGATGCGCTGGATCGCCTGACGGAAGAGTTGCAGCGAGTGACGCAGTGACCTTCCAAACCCGTCATCCTGAGGAGCGGCGAAGCCGCGTCTCGAAGGATGCACGGCCCGGATACTTCCAGGAGTTCGCGGAAGGAGTGTGGCCGTCGCCCTTCGAGGCTCGCTTCGCTCGCACCTCAGACGGTGAGATATTTGCGAGCGGGCTAAAGGGTTATGAGACTATCCCATCACCACCGGCCCGCCGGCCTTCTTCCACGCATCGATGCCGCCATCGATATGCGCGGTGTTGGCCAGTCCCGCCTTCTTCGCGGCGGCCACCGCCATCGCCGAGCGCTCGCCGAAGGCGCAGAAGAACACGACGCGGCGGCCGGTTGCGGCGGCGACCTCGCGCAGCATGCCGCCGGGCTGCAGGGTGGCGCAAATCCCCGGATAGGGCGCGTGCAGCGCGCCCGCGAGCGTGCCGTGCTTGGCCCGCTCGCCGCTCTCGCGCAAATCGACCAGAAGGATATCGGGGCGGCCGAGACTCGCGATGGCGTCGCGCGCGCTGAGGGAGAGGCCTTCCTTGGCGAGTTCGTCCTGGTGCAGGCCGACATGCATGTTGGCGGGCACCACGACGTCCATCAGCTTCGGGTTCGGCAAATTGAGGTTGTTCATCAGCTCGACATAGTCGTCGATCGATTTGACCTGCAGCCGCGGATTGTAGCGCTTCTCCTCGCCGATGGTGGAGACGGTGTCGCCCTTGTAATCATGCGCGGGGAACACCATGGTCTCCTCCGGCAGCTTCAGCAGCCGGTTGAAGATCGAATCGTACTGCGCCCGCGCGCTGCCGTTCTGGAAGTCGGTGCGGCCGGTGCCGCGGATCAGCAGCGTGTCGCCGGTGAAGACGCGGTCGCCCATCAGATAGCTGTAGGAATCGTCGGTGTGGCCGGGCGTGTACAGCGCCTCGAGGCAAAGGCCCTCGATCGTCACCTTGTCGCCGTCGGAGACGCGCATCGACACCACGTCGGCCTTGCTCTGCTCGCCCATGATGGTGATGCACTGGGTGCGGTCGCGCAGCTCGCCGAGGCCGGTGACATGATCGGCGTGCAGGTGCGTATCGACGGCCTTGACCAGCCTGAGGTCAAGTTCCTGGAGCAGCTTGCAGTAGCGATCGGCCTTCTCCAGCACCGGATCGAGGATCAGTGCCTCGCCGCCGGCGCGGCTCGCGAGCAGATAGCTGTAGGTTCCGGATACGCTGTCGAAGAGCTGGCGAAAGATCATGACGGCTTACCTATTCTCCGGGCCGAGTCACATGGAGGATATTATTCCATAGATAGGGTCCGTTCAAAGCAAATCCATCCCCACCCCAGCCGGATCCCGTCACCCTGAGGAGCGCGCTCTTGCGCGCGTCTCGAAGGGTGGACGGCCCGGGTCTTTCCGCGAATGGGACAAGGCATCTGGGCCGTGCATCCTTCGAGGCTCGCTCCGCTCGCGCCTCAGGATGACGGGATATGCATCGAGGTCGTGGAAGAGACGAAGTTACGGCCGCACGTAACTCCAGCCTGCTCCTGCGGGCGCGCGTTCGCGCGACCCGTTGGCTCGCAATGACGACGGGGCCGTTACGGCCGGACCAGCGTGTATCCGTTCTCGGTGAGCAGCAAGATCTGCGCGACGCCGACCTGCACGGGGGTGGCGACGGCGATGTAGTCCGGCCGCTTGCCGCTGTCGCGTTCGATCGTGTCGACGGTGTTGAGGCAGATGTCGACCCGCGCGCCCTGCGCGACCAGGCTCTCGACCAGCTTGCGGTTCGGGTTGTCGGGCTTGAGCAGGTCGATGCCCGGGCCGAAGGCGACGATCTCGACCGCGACCTTGTCGGGGTCGTAGTGCTTCATCAGATTGTTGGCGACGCTGATGACGAGGCCTTGCTTCCTCGGATCGTTGTCGGAGAGCTGCAGCACGACCTTGTGCTCGGCGAACGGCTTGTCCTGCAACGGCGCCTGCTGGGCACGCGCGAGCGGCGTCGCCAGCGCGAGCGCAGCAAGGCCGAATGCCGCGATCAGCGCGCGGCGCGTCATCCGTGCCTCGCGATGCCCGGGTTGTCCTCGACGCCTTTCAGCGTCACGCCGGGTTCGTCGCGGTTCGGCGGCCGGCCGGAGCGCAGGTGCCTGGCGACGACATCCCAGATCGGCGCGCCGCTCTGCTGGTTGACCGAGGCCCAGCCTGCGACCTTGTAGTGCTTGCCGGCTTCGAGACGCTTGCCGTTGCCAAGCTTCAACTCGGAAATGCGCTTGCCGACAGTCTCGGCCGGCGTGCAGGTGTAGGCGAGGCCGCCGACGCGGACCATGTCGCCGCCCTGCTGATAATAGGGATCGACGTTGAACAGATTGTCGCAGACGTCTTCCAGCACATCCTTGATCTGGCTGCCCGTCATCTTGGCGACGTAGGTCTCCGGATAGGTGATCGCGGTTTCCGACAGCACGTCTTCCATGGTCAGCGGCTGGCCGGCGAGCGTGGTGATGCCCCAGCGGAAGCCCGGCGACAGCGCGATCTCGGCGTCGAGCTCGTTCAGCAGCGCATCGCAGATCAACTGGTCGACGGTGCCGGAGAAATTGCCGCGGCGGTAGAGCAGCCGGTCGGCCGAGGCCAGCTTGTTGTTCCATTCGTCGGCATGCGGATCGCGCATCTTGTCGATCAGCGTCTGCATCGCAGGATCGGGCTTCAGCAGTTCGGCGAACACCGGCAGCAGCCGGTAGCGGACATTGGCGACCTTGCCCTTGGCAAGGTCGAGATCGAGCACGCCGATGAATTTGCCGTTGGAGCCGGCATTGGTCACCAGCGTGACGCCGCCGGCATTGGTCACCGTGATCGGGATCGGGATCGCGTCGTGGGTGTGCCCGCCGAGGATGACGTCGATGCCGGTGACGCGGCTGGCGAGCTTGAGGTCGACATCCATGCCGTTATGCGACAGCAGGATCACCGCCTCGACCTTGTCGTTGTTGCGATGGCCGTCGACGAGCTTCTGCAGCTCCTCGTCGCGGATGCCGAACTTCCAGTCCGGCGTGAAGCGCTTCGGATGCGCGATCGGCACGTAGGGGAAGGCCTGGCCGATGATCGCAACGCGATGGCCGCCGATCTCCTTGATGAAGGACGGCTTGAACACCCGTCCCGAAGCCGGGTCGAACGCCTTGGCGTCGTTGAACGCGGCTTCCTCGGTCAGGAACACGTTCTGCGCCAGGAACTCGCCCTTGAAGCGGGAGAGGTTGTCGCGCAGCACCTGCTCGCCATAGGTGAATTCCCAGTGCCCGGTCATCGCCTCGATGCCGAGCAGATTGGCGGCCTCCACCATGTCGGCGCCGTTCATGGCGTTGGCGAGCGCCGAGCCCTGCCAGAGGTCGCCGCCGTCGAGCAGGATCGAACGCTTTTCGCCGACATCGGCGCGCAGCTTGTCGACCAGTGTCTTCAGGTGGGCGAAGCCGCCGAGCCGGCCGAAGCGGCCGGCGGCCTTCTCGAATTCGACGCAGGTGAAGGCATAGGCGTCGGCGCTGTCGGGCCGGATGCCGAAGCGGTCGAGGAAGGCCTTGCCGACGAGGTGCGGCGGCTGGCCGGCCATCGCGCCGACGCCGAGATTGACGCCGGGCTCGCGGAAGAACACCGGCTTCAGCTGCGCATGCGTATCGGTCATGTGCAGGATGCGGGCGTTGCCGAACCGCTCGAGGTCGTAGACGCTGGCGGTATCGGCGCTGCGCGCAAGGCGCGGCAGACCGGCCGTCAGCGTTGCGGCGGCCGCAGCTTTCAGGAATTCCCGGCGGCGGATGATCATCATTCTCTCCGCGCGGCCCCTGGCCTGCGCGCTCTTAACGAACTTCCATGTCCTTCCAGCGTTCCTTTTCGCTGGTGGCCTGGAAGATCGAGGCCTTTGCCAGTGCCTCGGCCTCCTTGGCCTTGGCGACGGCGGTGTCGAAATCACCAGCCTCACCGGCCTTTTTTGCGGCAGATAGTGTCGAGGCGGTGGTGGTCCACTGGTTGCGCAGGCTGCCTGCCTCCTTGTTGGCGGCTTCGGCGGCGGCGTAGGCGGCCTTGTAGTCGGCCTCGGAGGCGGCGAGGGCGCCGGTCGCCGCTGCGATCAGCAGGGCTGATGCTGCGAGGACAGCTTTGATGGCCGCGCTCATGGCCGTGCTCCCGGACCCGAAATCGGCAGCCCGTTGCTGACATAGGACAGATAGTATTCGAGGTTGCGGTACTCGTCGTCCTGCGGATTGAGCGGCACGCCGCGGATCTGGCTGTTGCAGGTGGTGAAGCGGCGGCTGGTCGTGCCCATGCCGCTCCATTCCGAGCGGTAGATCGGCATCGCGTTCAGGATGCCGAGCGCCGGCGCCAGCACTTCGGCGCGGATCCGCTCGCCCGGGCTCTGGATGTGGCAGGTGGCGCAGGAGAAATTGAGCTGGCCGCGGCGGGTGTAGAAATACTCCTTGCCCTTCTGATAGGCCTCGAGCGCGCGCGGATCGTTCGGGATCTTGATGTCCATCGGCTTGCCGCGCGAGGTGAAGGCCATGTAGGCGGTGAGCGCGGCCATGTCGTCCTTCAGATAGGAGAACGGTGCCTCGCCATTGGCTTCGCGGCAGCGGTTGAGCGCGAGCTCGAGCGTGACGACCTTGCCTTCCTTCTCGTCGAAATAGGGATAGTTCTGGCGGATACCGATGCCCTTGTTCGGGAAGCAGTCGGCGTAGGTCTTGCCGTTCTTGAACGGCGTCGCGAACATCTCCTTGCCGGCTTCGAGCGAGAACTCGTAGGGCGGAAACTGCTCCTTCTCCTCCCACTGCCTGTGCAGGTCCTCATTCATCGAATAGGGACCGTTGACGAAATCCTCGAGCTTCAGCTTGGGGAATTTGCTGGTGAAGAATTTCTGGAACGCGGCCTTGTCGGCGGCGGGATCGACGGTGTCGGCCGCCCGCGCGGCCGGCGCGAGCGCCAGCACGCCGAGCGCGAACGTCGCGAGTGCTGCACGGATTGCGAGGCGCCGCGTCATTGAATCTTCGCCGTGGCGGTGTCGGTCGCGCCCTTGTTGTCGACCCAGCTGACCTTCAGATCGTCGCCCTTCTTGCCGCCCTTGAAGGCGAACTTGACATAGGGGTCCTTGGAGACGCCGCCGCCCCAGTCGGCGACGAACACCGGCTTGCCGTCATATTCGAAGGTGAGCTGCTGGATGAAATGCGGCGGAATGATCTCGCCCTTGGCGTCCTTGACGAAGCCGGAATCCATCGGATGCTGGATCAGCGCCTGCACCTCGGTGGTGTCGCCGTTTGACGTGGCGCGCACGCGAATGCTCGATGCCATCTGATTATCCCTATTGTTTGCGCATGATCTTGTCGGAGAACCGGTTCCCACTTTTCCGGATCATGCGTACTCAGCCGCCGCAGCCGCCGACGGTGACCTTGATTTCCTTTTTGGCGCTGTAGAGCTTGCCGCCGGCCTCGACGATCGCGGTGACGTTGCTGGTCTTCGCCATCTTGATGCGGTTGGAGACGGTCGGCAGCGTGCCGGCCGGAATCCTGTATGAGGCGACCAGCGAGATCGGATTCTCGCTCACCAGAAACGAGATCGAGGTGACGTCGGCCAGCGTCGTGGTGGCGGAGATCGGCACCACCGCGCCGTTCTCGGCGATCTCCGGCGCATCCATCTTGATCTTGTCCGACGGCTCGGCGGTCTTGCCATAGAGCGCCTTGATCGCGTCGGCCTCGTTCTTCTGCTTGAATGCGTCTTCGGGATATTTGTCGTTGGCGGCGGCGAGCGCCTGCGGCACGTCGAACGGAATGACCCCGAGGCCGATCAGCGCGGCGACGCCGGCGCCCTTCAGCACCATGCGGCGCGCTTTGAAAAATTCGCTGGTCGTGATGTTCATCGAAAAAAATCTCCTCAAGCGACGGTCGCGGCGTCACAGCGTCTGCAGGAAGTCCACCACCGCGTCGATTTCCTTCTCGCTCAAAATCCGGTTTCGGCCGAACGGCGGCATCACCGTCTGCGGATTGCGCCTGGTTTCGTCGGTCACGATCGCGATCAGCTCGTCACGGCTGTATTTGGCCTTCAGGCCGCTCAGCTCGGGGCCGATCGTGCCGGGCAGGTCGCCGCCCCTGATGACGTGGCAGGTCAGGCAATTGCCCTTGCCGCGGTCGAAGGCGAGCTTTTGTCCCTCGGCGGCGGACTGGGCCTGCGCGGGCGCGGCCATGGCGGTGCCCGCCAGCAGCGCCAGGACGAAGGCTGGCTTGGAGAAAGTGGCGATCAAGGACGTTTCCCGGGCTTCAATCTCGATGATCCCATCGCAATATAAAGCGTGGAAAGCACAAAGGCCATCGGCTGGCAACACGGAGAATAGGCGCGTTGCGACGGGGTTAATGCCACAGGGGCAGTCCGGCACTGGAGCGCATGTCCTGCGCCTTCCGCCTGTCATGTTTGTGCGGTTGAGATGTGGCTGAGGCGTAGGGAGAAGCGCGGTGGCGGAATTCGTGGCGGAGTTTGGCAAGGCCGGCCGGCCGGTCGAGGCGGACGGGCGGCTCGATGCGCCGGCGTTCCATCGCAACCATCAGCCGATCTGGGCAGTTCTGAAAGATCACCTCGCCGGCCAATCCGGCGATGTGCTGGAAGCCGGCAGCGGCACCGGCCAGCATGTCGTCTATTTCGCCGGTCAGACGCCCGACATCACTTGGTGGCCGAGCGACCTCCATGCGGCGCACCTGCGCAGCATCGAGGCCTGGCGCGCGCATGCCGCCCTTCCGAACATCCGGCCGCCGCAGCCGATTGATCTGTCCGACCCGGCTTGGTCGCCGGTGCCGTCGGACGGCAAAGGTCCGGACAAACTGCTCGCGATCTTCTGCGCCAATGTGATCCACATCGCGCCGTGGCGCGTGGCCGAGGGCCTGTTCGCCGGCGCCGCGCGGCACCTGCGCGCCGACGGCCGGCTGTTGCTCTACGGCCCGTTCAAGCGCGGCGGCAAGCACACCGCGCTCAGCAATGCCGTGTTCGACACGTCGCTGCGCGAGCGCGACGCCGAGTGGGGGGTGCGCGATATCGCCGATCTCGAGACGCTTGCGGAGCGCGTCGGGCTCAAGCTCGCCGGCAGCTTCGAGATGCCGGCCAACAACATGATTTTGGTCTTTGCCCGCAAGTAGCCGCGCTCAATCGTAAGCCAGGCACCAGCCTGGCCCACGCAGCCAGCAACGTTCATCGGGGATCCCGGCGTCGCGATAGAGCTGCGTCACCTTCTGCCAGCCGCCGCGGGCGAAGGCTTCGGCGAGCGTTTTTTCGGACGTCTCGTCCCGGCCGCCGTCGCAGGGAATGATCGCGACCGGTGATATCCAGTCCGCCCGGTACGCTGCCTCCTCGCGCCGGATCCGGAACACGGCGCCGGATCGCGCCACCTGCTCCGGCGCGCCGCCCTTGAATCCCTCATCCGAAGTCAGCGGCAGGATCAGACGGCCGCCGGCGGCGAGCCCGTCGAGCCATCGCGCGACAGGCCGGGTGCAGCCGGCGTTGACATAGATCACGTCGGCGGACTCGAACGCGACCTGTGTGCCGTCGCCCTGGATGATCTCGACATTTGCGCAAGCGGCGAGATTGGCGCGAGCGTCTGCCGCAAGGTCCGGATCGTATTCGATGCCGGTCACGCGGCCGGACGGTCCGACCAGATGCGCGAGGATCGCGGTGTAGTACCCCGTGCCCGTGCCGATATGCACCACGTGCTCGCCGGCGGTGGGTGCGGCCTGGTGCATGAGATAGGCATGCAGCGAGGGCTGGCCGTTGTTGAGACGTCGCTCGGGTCGCAAGGCGACGAGATCGTTGGTGTAGAGATAGACCGGGTCGGCATCGGGCGTCGGCGCATAGTCGCGGCTCCACCAGCGCAGCATCATCCATGGTCCCGGGCCGACGAAGTCC
This sequence comes from Bradyrhizobium sp. USDA 4503, assembly GCF_054055815.1. Classification (NCBI taxonomy): domain Bacteria; kingdom Pseudomonadati; phylum Pseudomonadota; class Alphaproteobacteria; order Hyphomicrobiales; family Nitrobacteraceae; genus Bradyrhizobium; species Bradyrhizobium sp. USDA 4503. Next base: position 5,198,256 of record NZ_JBSRXS010000001.1, on the reverse strand, counting down.
TCGCGGCGAATGGCGGCGAAGGCCTCCGTCAGCCGCGGATTGATGGTGTTGGCGGCGGCCAGGATCTGCTTGGCATAGGCCGCGCGGACGATGCGGAGTTCGGCTTGCGGGTCCATTGCCGCGCGCTCCCACGATGTCGCGTGTTGTGTGATTTGACACACCGAGGTGTGTGAAATAGCATACTGCGGCGACGGAGGCCAGAATGAAGAGACGGCTTTATCCGGCCGTGCTGGAGCGCGGTCCGCGCGGCGCGTTCGGGGCGTGGTTTCCGGATTTTCCCGGCTGCGTCGCCGCGGGACGATCGCAGGAAGACGCGATCGAGCGCGCCGAGCAAACGCTGGCGCAAACCGTCGACGGCTGGGTCGAGCAAGGCAAGCCATTGCCGGAGCCGACCCCGATCGAGCGCATCGTGCTGCCGAAGGGCTCCGACGTTGCAGCCTTCTTCATGGTCGGCGTCGATCCGCCCGACCCGTCCGAGCGCGTCAACGTCTATTTGCCGAAGAGCCTGATCGCACGGATCGACAAGCATGCCGCCGGACTCGGCATGAGCCGTTCGAGCTTTTTTGGTTTCGCCGCGACGCTTGCGCTTGAATGGCACGTTCACAAGCCGCACCTCGTCGGGCCGCGCTCCAAGGTGCACAAGACCGGCGCGCTGCGCGCCGAGAAGCGGATGGGCAAGAAGCCGGCGCGGTAGGCGATCGATCATCGAGCAGCTCTCTCACCGTCACCCTGAGGAGGCCGCAGAGCGGCCGTCTCGAAGGGTCGACGGTCCGGCTGTTGGCCGTGCATCCTTCGAGACGCGCTACGCGCTCCTCAGGATGACGGTACTGATAGAAGTGCCGGGCTGCTGTGACGTCACTCTGTGAGAGCAAGCGATCCCCTCGTGCGCCTCCTGCATGGCGTACGTCCGTTTGCGCCGGTTGATCGGCCTCGACCCGCTCTCCATAGTGCGCCCGATTGGGGGCTCCCGCCGGGGCTTCGGGGCGGGACCACCGATGATTGACGTGACGGCTGCGGATGAGGCGAGCGACGACGCGCGGGCGCGCAGCAATGTGTGGCGGCTTGCGGCGGCGCAGGCGCTGACCGGCGCCAATTCGGCGGTGATCTTCGCCACCGGCTCGATCGTCGGCGCGACGCTGGCACCCGACGTCTCGCTCGCGACGGTGCCGCTCTCGATGTATGTGCTCGGGCTTGCCGCCGGCACGCTGCCGACCGGCGCGATCTCGCGCGCCTATGGCAGGCGCGTCGCCTTCATCATCGGCACCTTCTGCGGCGCGCTCACCGGCGCGCTCGGCGCCTGGGCGATCCTGCATTCATCGTTCTGGCTGTTCTGCGGCGCGACCTTCCTCGGCGGGCTCTACGGCGCCGTCGCGCAGTCCTACCGCTTTGCCGCGGCCGATGGCGCCAGTGTCGCGTTCCGGCCCAAGGCGGTGTCCTGGGTGATGGCCGGCGGCGTGTTCGCCGGCGTGCTCGGGCCGCAGCTCGTGCAATGGACCATGGACATCTGGCCGCCCTATCTGTTCGCGTTCTCCTTCGTGATGCAGGCGCTGGTCGCGCTGGTGGCGATGGCGGTGCTCTCGGGCGTCGACGCGCCGAAACCTGCGGCTGCGGACCTGCATGGCGGCCGCCCGCTGCTCGAGATCGCAAAGCAGCCGCGCTTCATCGCCGCGGCGCTGTGCGGCGTGATCGCCTATCCGATGATGAATCTGGTGATGACCTCGGCGCCGCTCGCCATGAAGATGTGCGGGCTGTCGGTCAGCGATTCCAATTTCGGCATTCAGTGGCACATCGTTGCGATGTACGGCCCGAGCTTCTTCACGGGCTCGCTGATCGCGCGGTTCGGCGCGCCCGTGATCGTCGCGCTCGGGCTGGCGCTCGAGGCGGTCGCCGCGATGATCGGACTGTCAGGCGTCACTGCGCCGCACTTCTGGGCGACGCTGTTCGTGCTCGGGATCGGCTGGAATTTTGCGTTCGTTGGCGCTTCCGCGCTGGTGCTGGAAACGCACCGGCCGCAGGAGCGCAACAAGGTGCAGGCGTTCAACGATTTCCTCGTGTTCGGCATGATGGCGATCGGCTCGTTCTCGTCGGGCCAGCTGCTCGCGCATTACGGCTGGAATGCCGTCAACTGGGTGGTGTTCCCGCCTGTGCTGCTCGGCCTTGCCGTGCTTTCGTTCGCTTCATTCGCCAAGCGACGCGCGAAATTGCGCGCGGTGGAAGAAATCCCGGATCCCAGCATCTAAAGCTTGTCGTTTGACCATGGTCTGTTCGGAAAACCGCTTCGCACTTTTCCGGACCATGCTGCTGCCAATTGCTGACACTTCGATCGGCTTCGAAATGATCCGCTTGCAACGCTGTTCACATCATGGGATCGGGTTGGTCCGGCCATGACGATGTGAGAAGCAAAAGCAAGAAATGGACGCATCCTCAGCCACGCTGCCTGATGAATCCTCGCTTGGCTACGAAGGCTGGCGCATCGTCGTCGTCTGCTTCCTGCTCGCGACCTTCGGCTGGGGACTGGGCTTCTACGGCCAGAGCGTCTATGTCGCCGAGCTGCAGCGGCTGCACGGTTGGCCGGCATCGCTGATCTCGTCGGGCACGACCTTCTTCTATTTGTTCGGCGCCGCGCTGGTCGCCTTCGTCAGCGAGGCGATCAAGGCGTTCGGCGCGCGCAGCTGCCTGATCGCCGGCACCTTTGCGATGGCGATCGCAGCGGTTGCGATCGGCGAGGTGCGCGAGCCCTGGCAGCTCTATCTCGCCGATGCGCTGCTGGCGTTCGGCTGGGCCGGCACCAGCCTCGGCATCATCACCAACACGCTCGGCCTGTGGTTCGACAAGAAACGCGGCATGGCGATCAGCCTGGCGCTGAACGGCGCGAGCTTCGGCGGCATCGTCGGCGTGCCGCTGCTGGTGGCGGGGATCGGCACGTTCGGCTTCTCCGGCGCGATGATCGCGGCCGCGGGGCTGCTGATCGTGGTGATGGTGCCTGTCATCCTGATCTTCGTCGGGCAACCGCCGGTGCATCTGCACGCGGTCACGGCCGCCGCTGCCGACGCGCCGTCAGCGACCCAGGTGCGCAGCCGGGCGCTGCGCGACATCCGCTTCCTCTCGGTCTCGATTGCCTTCGCGCTGGTGCTGTTCGCCCAGGTCGGCTTCATCGTGCATCTGATCGCCTATCTCGATCAGGTAATCGGCCGCGAGCGCGCGACGGTGGCGATGGCGCTCTTGACCGCGATGGCCGTGGTCGGGCGCGTCTCGTTCTCCTTCGTGATCGACCGGCTCAACCAGCGGCTGGCATCGGCGCTGTCTTTTATCAGCCAGGCGGTCGCGCTCGCCGTCATCATCAATGTGCACAATGACGTGGCGCAGATCGCCGCCTGCGCGCTGTTCGGCTTCTCGGTCGGCAATCTGATCACGCTGCCGGCGCTGATCGTGCAGCGCGAGTTCGATCCGCGTGCGTTCGGCGTGCTGGTCAGCCTGATCACCGCGATCAACCAGATCACCTACGCCTTCGGCCCCGGCGTGGTCGGGCTGCTGCGCGATCTCTCGGGCAGCTATTCGCTGCCGTTCTACGGCTGCATTGGCCTGGAGCTGATCGCGGCGGCGACGATCATGGCGAAAGGGAAGTAGCTTTCCACCTCCCTTGAAAAGGGGAGGTCGCTTTGCTCACAGAGCAAAGCGGGTGGGGATCTGCTCTCTCCGCTTGCAACATCGCCTGCGGCTGACCCCCATCCCGACCTTCCCCCTTTCAGGCAGGGGTGTCCGGGGAATGATTCACTGTGTCGCGGTGCATGCTCGGCAGGACCGAGGCAAATCGGTCTTTTCTGGTTGTCGAGACACAGAGGGCCGAGCATGCGATATCGCGGTAGCATTTTTGGAAGGCTGCTTGAACCGATCAATCGACGGCAGTTTCAGACGGTTGTGGATCGTCTGGACGGGGATGCCTACGACAAGTCGTTCAGGAGCTGGGATCATCTGGTGGCGCTGATCTATGCCCAGCTTAGCGGCAACAGCAGTCTGCGCGGGGTGGTGACTGGCTTCAACGCCAATTCGCAGCATCACTATCACTTGGGAACCGGCAAGCTGTCGCGCTCGACGTTGTCCGATGCCAATGCCCGCCGTCCGATCGGCATTTTCGCGCAAACCTTTGCGGCGCTGTCGGCGATGGCGCGTCGCCAGCTGCGGAGTGAAGGCATGGAGATGGTGCGTCTGATCGACGCCAGTCCGATCCCGCTCGGCAAGGTCTGCAGTTGGGCGACGTGGAACGGCCGCATCCGCGGCATGAAGCTGCATGTCGTCTACGACCCAAGGAGCGATGTCCCGACCTGCGTCGAGATGACGGCCGCGAACGTCAATGACATCGAGATCGGCCGACAGACCCCAATCCAGCCCGCCACCACCTATGTGTTTGACAAGGGCTATTGCCGTTTCGACTGGTGGCAGAAGATCAATGATAGCAAGGCTTTCTTCGTTACCCGGGCGAAGACGAGCATCCGTCTTCGCTCGCTCAGGCATCGCGCCATCCGCAAGCGTAACGGGGATGGCTTCGAAATCCTTGCCGATGACGAGGTGAAGCTCACCAGCAAGGGCGATTCGCGCCTTCCAATCCCGCTCCGCCGCATCAAGATCAGACGCGAGAAAGGCGGCAAGATCACACTCCTGACCAACGACCTTGCCCGTAGCGCCGTCGAGATCGCCGCCCTCTACAAGAGCCGATGGCAAATCGAGCTGCTGTTCCGCTGGATCAAGCAGCATCTCGATATTCGCAAGTTCCTCGGCGCCAACGACAACGCGATCCGCCTTCAGGTGCTCGCTGCGATGATTGCCTACCTGCTGCTGCGCATCGCCGCTCACACCAACTGCATCAAAATGCTCCCGCTCAGGTTCGCCGAACTCGTCGGCCAGCTCCTGCTCACGCGTCGATCCCTCGCTGCCATCGACAAACCTCCGCCCATCAACCCCAGCCGTCGGAAATCAACCATCTCACCTGACCAGATGGAGCTCCGCTATGCCTGAATTTCCCCGGACACCCCTGCCTTTCAGGGGGAAGGGGAATAAAGACCTGTCCCCGGATATCGCTTCCCTCATCCGGGCTACGTTCTACGACTTGCGGCGTGACTTCCGCGCCTTCTTCTCGCCGATCTTGCCGGCCGCCGCGACCCGCAGCAGGCGGCGGAAGGTCGGGCATTCCATGTGGCTCGGCGCCGGGCAGACGGCGGCGTGGCGCAGGCCGTCGCGCATCGCGTTGAGCCTGCGGATGGTGCGGTCGAGCTCGTCGGCCTTGGCAGAAAGCATTTTCCGGTCGATGCGCGGTCTTCCATCGGGCGCGAACATCCTTGCGATCTCGTCGAGCGAGAAGCCGGAGGCGCGCCCGAGCGCGATCAGCGCCAGCCGGTCCAGCACCGCCGGATCGAACAGGCGGCGCAACCCGCGCCGGCCATGCGAGGCGATCAGACCTTTCTCCTCGTAGAAGCGCAAGGTCGAGGCGCGCACGCCCGATAGCTCCGCCACCTCCGCGATATCGATGTCCCGCATGGCCCTTGACCTCAAGTTCACTTGAACTGGCAGTATCCAGCCTATCGCTTGCGTAAGGCAAGCATCAACAAGGACGAGAATCATGGGTGTCGCAGCGCAAGTCGACGACGAGCAGGTCAAACTCTGGAACGGCGCCGCCGGCCGCGCCTGGGTCGAGACGCGCGAGGTGCTGGAAGGGATGTTCAGGCCGCTTGAAGAACTGCTCGTTCAGGCGGTGTCCGATGCCGCGGCAAGCCGGGTGCTCGATATCGGTTGCGGCACGGGCGCCACAACGTTCGCCGTTGCCCAATTGCTCCGCCAGCAGGGGCATTGCACCGGCATCGACGTTTCCGAGCCGATGATCGCGGCGGCGCGCGCCCGCGCGGAGCGGGAAGGGCGGCCGGTCAGCTTCATCTGCGCCGACGCGCAGACCTATCCGTTCGCGCCCGCGAGCTTCGACATGATCATCTCGCGCCTCGGCGTGATGTTCTTTGCCGATCCGGTGCAGGCTTTCGCCAATCTGCGCCGCGCGGCCCGGCCGGATGCTGCGCTCCGCTTCATCGCCTGGCGCGGCGCCGCCGAGAACCCGTTCATGACGACGGCGGAACAGGCAGCGAAGCCGTTGCTGCCGGATCTTCCGCCGCGGCGTCCCGATGCGCCGGGGCAGTTCGGCTTTGCCGACCGGAAGCGGGTCGAAACTATCCTGGAGGATAGCGGCTGGGACGCGATCGCGATCGAACCGGTCGATGTCGCCCTCGGCTTTCCGGCATCACAGCTGGCCCACTATGTGAGCTGGCTCGGCCCGGTCGGGACGATGCTGCAGGCGATGGAGGAGCCGCGCCGCACGCGAGTGATCGAGACCGTGCGCGGTGCGTTCGATCGCTACATCCACGGGACCGAGATTCGCTTCACCGCGGCGTGCTGGATGGTCGCGGCACGAGCGCCGGCGGAGGCCGCGCATGGTTGAAGCCGCGGAATTTGTGGCGAGCGCGGTGCTGACCGGGATCGGTGCGACCGTCGTGATGGACATCTGGGGGATGGTTCGAAAGCGCCTGCTTGGCATCCCGTCGCTGGACTATGCCCTGGTCGGTCGCTGGCTCGGCCATCTCGTATCCGCTCGCCTGCGCCACGACCGCATCGCCGCGTCACCACAGGTCGTGGGCGAACGGATCATCGGATGGACCGCGCATTATCTGATCGGGATCGGCTTTGCCGGCGTGCTGCTTGCGATCTTCGGCCTCGATTGGGCGCGGCAGCCCACCATCGCTCCGGCTCTGATGGTCGGGATCGGCAGCGTGGCCGCGCCGCTCCTGGTGATGCAGCCCGCGATGGGCGCCGGCATTGCCGCGAGCCGTACGCCCCATCCATGGGCGGCGCGGCTGCAGAGCCTCGTGACGCACACGGTGTTTGGGATTGGGCGCTTTATGCGGCCGGCTGGCTCGCGCACCCGTTCCTGAACTCGTAGCCCGGATGAGCGAAGCGCAATCCGGGAACAGTATCACCCCACGGTGCCAACCCCGGATTTCGCGGAGCCTGTCATCGGGCGCGCGCTCGCGCGACCCGTTGGCTCCATCCGAGCTACCTCTTCACCTCCCCTTGGAAAGGGGAGGTCGCTTTGCTCGCAGAGCAAAGCGGGTGGGGATCTGCTCTCTCCACTTGCAGCAGAGCCCGCGGCTAACCCCCATCCCGACCTTCCCCCTTTCAGGGGGAAGGGGAAAGCACTCGTAGCCCGGATGGAGCGAAGCGTAATCCGGGAGCAGTATTACCTCATGGAGCGAACCCCGGATTTCGCTGCGCTTCATCCGGGCTACGAAATTATCGCCTTGCGGAATTACGTCGCACGCTGTTTCAGCAGGTCGTCCAGGTCCAGCCGTCGCGTGAACATCGCGAGCTTGCCGTCCGCGCTGCGCGGCCATTCGGCCTCGGGGCGATCCCAATAGAGCTCGACGCCGTTCTCGTCGGGATCGCGCAGGTACAGCGCCTGGCTGACGCCGTGGTCGCTGGCGCCGTCGAGCTCGATGCCGGCCGACAGCACCCGGTGCAGCGCGTCGGCGAGCGCCGGGCGGGTGGGATAGAGGATGGCGGTGTGGAACAGGCCCGTGGTGCCCGGCGGCGGCGGATGGCCGCCCTTGCTTTCCCAGGTGTTGAGGCCGATGTGGTGGTGATAGCCGCCGGCCGAGATGAAGGCCGCGTCCGCGCCCAGGCGCTGCTGCAGCTCGAAGCCGAGCACGCCGCAATAGAAGCCGAGCGCGCGCTCGAGATCGGCCACCTTGAGATGGACATGCCCGATCCGGGTGCCCGCGATGATGGGGGGATTCTCTGGCATGAGCGGACTCCGTTGACGTCAATGCCCCTGCCATCAGGGGCGAGGTTTCGCCACCTGATATAGTCCGGATTTGCCGACGCCGGAGCGTTCGATCCGGAAACGCAAGGTTTTAGAAAGGCGCCACGGTCCGCCGGCGTCTAGCAGAGCTCCGACAGCTCGCCGCCGGGCAGCTGGAACTCGAACGTGTTCAGCGTCATCGACACCATGGTGTAGTAGCCGCAGAGGCCGATCACCTCGACCAGGCCGCGCTGGCTCAGCACCTCGACCGCCTCGTCATACAGTGCCTTCGGCAGGCCGTGACCTTCGTGCAGCGCCTTGGCGACGTCGTAGATCACCCTGGCCTTGGGATCGTCGAACGTCGGCGTCCGGCGCACGCGAATGTCCTCGATGATCTTCGGGTCGAGGCCGCCCTTCAGCGCCAGGCGCTTGTGGGCATACCATTCGTAATGCGCGGTCCAGTGCCGCGCGGTGACGAGGATCGCGATCTCCGACAGCTTTGGGGAAAAGATCGTGTCGAAGCGCAGCACCTCGCCGAGCCGCGTCGCATGCCGTGCCATCTCCGGGCTGTTCAGCCAGGCCATCATCGGCGCCGGTGGCGCGCCGCGCTTGCCGGCGATCGACTCGTCGTAGGTTTCTTTCTGGGCGGCGTTCATTTCGCTAGGCGAAAGCAGCTTCAGCCGCATGTCCGTTTCCTCTTGTTTTTCAAGCGTTACCCCATCTCGGCGATACACCCGATCGCGCGCAGTGAGTAGCGACGCCAGAGCATGGCGCGGCCGCGAGGCATATTGAATTCGGCGGCTGCGTAGGTCTAAGGTCGAATCCAATTCGACGATTTTTTGACTGGAAACGCACCATGGCCGACCTCGAGAAATTCCGCGCGGAGACCCGCGCCTGGCTGGAGCAGAATTGCCCGGCGGAGATGCGCAAGCCGATGACCTCGGATGGCGACACCTTCTGGGGTGGCCGTAACACGAAATTCTCGTCCGAGGCGCAGCGCGTCTGGTTCGAGCGGATGTGCGACAAGGGCTGGACCGTGCCGCATTGGCCGAAGGAATATGGCGGCGGAGGCCTCGACGGCGAGGAGGCCAAGATCGTGCGCCAGGAGATGGCTGCGATCGGCGCGCGTCAGCCGCTGACCTCGTTCGGCATCTCCATGCTGGGACCGGCGCTGCTGAAATACGGCACCGAGGAGCAGAAGAAGGAGCATCTGCCGAAGATCACCGCGGGCCTGATCCGCTGGTGCCAGGGCTATTCCGAGCCGAATGCCGGCTCCGACCTCGCCTCGCTGCAGACCCGCGCGGTCGGCGACGGCGACGATTACATCATCAACGGCCAGAAGATCTGGACGTCCTACGCCAACTACGCCGACTGGATCTTCTGCCTGGTGCGCACCGATCCGGCGGCGAAGAAGCATGACGGCATCAGCTTCATCCTGTTCGACATGACCTCGAAGGGCGTGTCGACCAAGCCGATCCTCCTGATCTCGGGCTATTCGCCGTTCTGCGAAACCTTCTTTGACAATGTTCGCGTGCCGAAGTCGCATGTCGTCGGATCAGTCAATCGCGGCTGGGATGTCGCGAAATATCTGCTGCAGCACGAGCGCGCGATGATCTCCGGCATGGGCGAGCGCGGCGTCGGTCGTCCGCTCGGCCAGATCGCCGCCGACTCGGTCGGTGCGGACGCGCAGGGCAAGCTCGATGACGCGCAGCTGCGCAGCCAGATCGCGAGCTTCGAGGTCGACGAGGCCGCGCTCGCTGCCGCCGCCGAGCGCGCGGTCGATCTCGCCAAGGCCGGGCAATCGCATCCGGCGTTCTCCTCGGCGATGAAATATTACGGCACCGAGCTCAACAAGCGCCGCTATGAGATCCTGATGTCGGCCGGCGGCATCGATGCGCTGGAATGGGAGAGCGACCGCTCCAAAGGCGGCGCCCGCCCGCGCGCCTGGCTGCGCACCAAGGCCAATTCGATCGAGGGCGGCACCTCGGAGGTGATGCTCGGCATCGTCGCCAAGCGCATCCTCGATTTGCCGGGCGCGTGATCGCTGCACCGTCGTTCCGGGGCGTCGCGAAGCGGCGAACCCTAATGCGCAGTTGCGCATTGTGGAACCTCGAGATTCCGGGTTCGATGCTCTCGCATCGCCCCGGAATGACGAACTCAGACCGTTGCTTAGAACGTTAGATCGGATTTCCTATGGCCCTCGTCCTCACCGAAGAACAATCCATGCTGCGCGACAGTGCGCGCGGCCTTATCAGCGACAAGGCGCCGGTGGCGCATCTGCGCGGTCTGCGCGATGCCAAGGATGCCACCGGCTTCTCGCGCGAGCTCTGGAAGACATTTGCGGAGATGGGCTTCTCCGGCCTCCTGGTGCCGGACCAGTTCGGCGGTAGCGGGCTCGGCTGCGTCGAGGCCGGCATCGTCATGGAGGAGATCGGCCGCACCTTGATGCCGTCGCCGTTCCTCGCGACCTCGGTGCTCGCCGCCTCGGCGCTGTCGCGCGGCGGCAGCGAGGCGCAGAAGGCGCAGCATCTGCCGAAGATCGCCGACGGCTCGCTGCTGGCGGCGCTCGCGATCGATGAGGGCGCCAAGCATCGCCCGCTGCAGACCAAGTTGCAGGCCACGCGCTCCGGCAACGGCTTCAAGCTGTCGGGCGACAAGGCCTTCGTGCTCGACGGCCACACCGCCGACCTCCTGATCGTCGCGGCGCGCACGGCCGGCAGCGCCGGCGACAAGAACGGGCTGACGCTGTTCCTGGTCGATCCGAAGGCGAAGGGGCTCGCGGTCGAGCGCACCGCGATGGTCGATTCGCACAACGCGGCGCGCATCGTGTTCGACAATGTCGAGGTCAACGCCGACAGCGTGCTCGGCGAAGTCGATCAGGGCTTTGGGTTGCTCGAGGGCGTGCTCAATATCGGCCGCGGCGCGGTGGCGTCCGAAATGGTCGGCCTCTCCGACGAGGTGTTCGGCCGCACCGTGGCCTATCTGAAGGAGCGCAAGCAGTTCGGCAAGGCGATCGGCGAATTCCAGGCGCTGCAGCACCGTGCCGCGCAGCTCTACATCGATATCGAGATTACGCGCGCCGCTGTGTTGAAGGCGCTGCAGGCGCTCGACACGGACATCGACAAGGCGGCCACCGCGGTCGCGGTGGCAAAGGCCCGCGCCGGCACCACTGCGACGCTGGCCGTGCAGGAGGGCGTGCAGATGCATGGCGGCATGGGCATGACCGACCAGTTCGACATCGGCTTCTTCATGAAGCGCGCCCGCGTCTGCCAGGAGCTGTTCGGCGACAGCAACTTCCACACCGACCAGCTGGCGAGCGGCAAGGGGTATTGATCTTCGCCGCGTCATTGTTGCTACGCAACACGCTGTCATCGCCCGGCTCGCCGCCTTCGCTCAAGCTTCGGCGCGCCTGAAAGCGAAAGCCTCGTCGAAGCCTTGGCGTAGACGGGACCGGGCGTTCCAGTATTCCAGAGACGTCGGCGCTTGAGCCGAGAAGCCGCGGCGTACTGGATCACCCGCTTTCGCGCGGGTGATGACAGCGGTGAGGGCGGCTTGGCATAGGCTCGTCATTGCGAGCGAAGCGAAGCAATCCATCTCTCCACTTGTGGCGAAATGGATTGCTTCGCTTCGCTCGCAATGACGATGGAGAGTCTACCGGATCGGCGGCGCGTACTGGACGCCGCCGGCGTTCCAGAGCTGGTTCATGCCGCGCGGGATCTTCAGCTTGGAGTCGGCGCCGACGTTGCGGTCGTAGACCTCGCCGTAATTGCCGACATGGCGGATGATGCGCACCGCCCAGTCCTTGGTCAGACCGAGATCCTCGCCATAGCTGCCCTCGGTGCCGACCAGCCGCATCACCTCCGGCTTCTTCGACTTCAGCGCCTCGTCGATGTTCTTCGAGGTGATGCCGAGCTCTTCGGCGTTGATCATGGCGTACAGCGTCCACTTCACGATCATCATCCAGTCGTCGTCGCGCAAGCGCACCACCGGCGCCAGCGGCTCCTTGGAGATGATGTCGGCGAGGATCGTGTGGTCGCTCGGCTTGGCGAGGTTGAGCCGCAGCGCATAGAGCTGCGAGGCGTCCGATGTTAGCGTATCGCACTGGCCGGAGTTGTAGGCGTTCACGACGTCGTCCAGCTTGTCGAACTTCATCTCCGTGTACTTCATGTTGTTGGCACGGAAATAGTCGGCGAGATTGAGCTGCGTCGTGGTGTTGGCCTGCACGCAGACCTTGCTGCCGTTCAGGTCGAGCGCGGAATCGATGTTGCGCGAGCGTGGCAGCATGAAGCCCTGGCCGTCATAATAGGCGACCGCGGGGAAATAGAGGTCGTAATTGGTCTCGCGCGACATGCTCCAGGTGGAGTTGCGCGAGAGGATGTCGACCTTGCGGTTCTGCAGCTCCTTGAAACGCTCGCTGGCGTCGAGCGGAACGAACTTCGCCTTCGACGGGTCGTCGAAGATCGCCGACGCGACCGCGCGGCAGAAGTCGACGTCGAAGCCGGTCCAGTTACCCTTGTCGTCCGGGATCGAGAAGCCCGGCAGGCCCTTGTTGACGCCGCACAGCACGTCGCCGCGGCGGACGGTGCGCTTCAGCGTGCGGGTGTCGTAACGCTCATAGGTGATGGCGGCGGCCGCAACCAGCGCGGCGATCGCGAGCCCGATCGTCAGGCCGCCTCGAAATGTACGCATGGGTTCTCTCTCGCGAAGGATCGGGGAAATCAGGGCGGATATCGAAGGCGGGTAGAGATCAGAGTTCGGGCTTCTGCCGGATGATCACCTTGGTGCCGACCGGAACGCGGTTGTAGAGATCGGCGACGTCGTTGTTGACCAGGCGGAAGCAGCCGGAGGAAACGGCGGTGCCGATGGTGTCGGGCCGGTTGGTGCCGTGGATGCGGTAGACCGTGGTGCCGAGATACATCGCGCGTGCGCCGAGCGGATTGCCCGGGCCGCCCGCCATGAAGCGCGGCAGATAGGGCTGGCGTGCGATCATTTCCGGCGGCGGCACCCAGTCCGGCCACTCGGCCTTGCGGGTGATGCTCACCAGGCCCTGCCATTGAAAGCCTTCGCGGCCGACGCCGATACCGTAGCGGAGCGCGCGGCCATTACCCTGCACCAAATAAAGATGGCGCTCGGCGGTCGCGACGATGATGGTGCCCGGCGCCTCACTGGTCCGGTAATATACGACCTGCTTCTGCCATTCCGGGTCGAGCTCGTAGCCGTCGTCAGCAACAAGGCCGGGCTCGTCGGCGTCCGGGCGGTTTTGGGCGAAACCCTGCGACGTCGACAGCACGAGCGCGCCCGTCGCGATCAACATCCAGACCAGGTGACGAAACTTCGTCATTGAAAGCTCTCCTCGTTGGCACGCGGCCAAATGGTTGCTCCACCCGCAAATCAGGCAGCATCAAATCTCAGCGGCAGCTTGATGGCAAGCTTAGGGCCGCACCACAGGTATATCCCTGTAATGCTTCTGTTTTTTGTCATTGATTGTCGCGGCACGTTGCGCGGGCCGCCTCATTTCGGCGCGATCCAGAGTCGCAAGGCGAACGAGATCAGCGCCACGGTGCCGACGCCGCCGAGCCACAGCGCTGCGAACCACAGCAGGCGCTGACCGAGCGGCCGCTGATTCGAGCCCTCGGGCATCAGTGGTATCCGTGGCCGGGGCGCACCTTGCCGCGGAACACCCAATAGGCCCAGGCGGTGTAGCCGAGGATCAGCGGCACCAGGATCGAGACTCCGACCAGCATGAAGACCTGGCTGTTGGTCGGTGCCGCCGCCTGCCAGATCGTGATGCTCTGCGGCACGATGTACGGATACATGCTGATGCCGAGTCCGGCATAGGACAGCGAGAACAGCCCGAGCGTCAGGAAGAACGGCTGGTGGTCGTTCTTGTTGCTCAGCGCGCGCAGCAGCAGTGCGGTGACGGCGGCGACCGCGATCGGCACCGGCGCGGTGAGGATGATGTTGGGCCAGGCGAACCAGCGCTGGGTGTACTGCACGCTGAGGAAAGGCGTCGCGATGCTGACGGCGCCGATTGCGCCCAGCATCGCGACCAACAACATCCAGCTCAGATGATAGGCGCGGTCGCGCAACTCGCCCTCGGTCTTCATCACCAGCCAGGTCGCGCCGAGCAGCGCGTAGCCGATCACCAGCGCGAACCCGGTCAGGACGCTGAACGGCGTCAGCCAATCCCACCAGCCGCCGGCGTATTGGCGGCCCTCGACATGGATGCCCTGCAGGATGGCGCCGAGCGCGATCCCCTGCGCCAGTGTCGCAAGCAGCGAGCCGCCGGCGAAAGCGATATCCCATTTGTTGCGCGCCTTCTGGGTCCGCCAGCGGAATTCGAAGGCGACGCCGCGGAACACGAGGCCGAGCAGCATCGCGATCATCGGCGTGTAGAGCGCCGGCATCAGCACCGCATAGGCCAGCGGAAACGCCGCCATCATGCCGCCGCCGCCGAGCACCAGCCAGGTCTCGTTGCCGTCCCACACCGGCGCCACCGTGTTCATGATGACGTCGCGGTCGGTCTTTTGCGGAAACAGTGGGAACAGGATGCCGAGGCCGAGATCGAAGCCGTCCATCACGACATAGACGAACACGGCAAAGGCGATGATGAAGGCCCAGATCGTGGCGAGATCGATCATCGCGCGCCCTCCACGGCTGCGCCCGCCGCCGGCGTGATGCCGGCCGCGCGGGCCGGAAGATCCTTCGTCGGGCCTTGCTCGCCGGGATGCGGCGGCTGCGCCATCAGCCGCAGGATGTAGATCACGCCCGCGGTGAACACGGCGAAATAGACGATGATGAAGGCGATCAGCGACGAGCCCACCGCGGGCGCCGCCAGCGGCGACGCCGAATCGGCGGTCCGCAGCAGCCCGTAGACCGTAAACGGTTGCCGCCCGGTCTCCGTGGTGATCCAGCCCGCGAGCACCGCGATGAAGCCGGCGGGGCCCATCAGCACGGCGAAGCGATGCAGCAGCGACGACTGGTACATCATCCCCCGCCAGCGCATCAAAAGGCTGAGCAGGCCGAGCCCCATGATCAGGAAGCCGAGGCCGACCATGATGCGGAACGACCAGAAGGTGATCGGCACCGGCGGCCAGTTCTCGCGCGGCACGGTGTCGAGGCCGGCCAGCGGCGCGTCGAGCGAATGCTTCAGGATCAGCGACGACAGTTTCGGCACCTCGATCGCATACTTCACCTTCGCCTCACGCTGGTCGGGCCAGCCGAACAGGATCAGCGGCGCGCCGTCCTTGTGGCTCTGGTAATGGCCTTCCATCGCCATCACCTTGGCGGGCTGGTGCTCCAGCGTGTTGAGGCCGTGCTGGTCGCCGGCGAGGATCTGGATCGGCGCCACCAGGGTCGCCATCCACATCGCCATCGAGAACATCACGCGCGCTCCCGCCAGATGCTGGTCGCGCAGCAGATGCCAGGCGCCGACCGCGCCGACCACGAGCGAGGTGGTAAGGTACGCCGCCAGCACCATGTGCACGAGGCGATAGGGGAACGACGGATTGAAGATCACCTTGAGCCAGTCGGCGGCGACGAACTGGCCGTCGGCGTTCACGGCGTGGCCGGTCGGCGTCTGCATCCAGGAATTGGCCGACAGAATCCAGAACGCCGAGATCAGCGTGCCGATCGCGACCATCAACGTCGCCACGAAGTGCAGCCTGGGGCCGACGCGCTCGAGCCCGAACAGCATCACGCCGAGGAAGCCGGCTTCCAGGAAGAATGCGGTCAGCACCTCATAGGCCATCATCGGGCCGATCACCGGCCCGGTCTTGTCGGCAAAGGACGACCAGTTGGTGCCGAACTGGTAGGACATCACGATGCCCGAGACCACGCCCATGCCGAACGCGACCGCGAAGATCTTCAGCCAGTAATTGAACAGGTTGATGTAGACCTCGCGCCTGGTGGCAAGCCACAGCGCTTCCAGCACCGCGAGATAGCTCGCAAGCCCGATCGAGAATGCGGGAAACACGATGTGGAACGACATCGTGAAAGCGAATTGCGCGCGGGCGAGTACGACCGCATCCCAGCCTTCGAACATTACGCACCATCCGTCGTCGACCTGGCGTGGACCTTACCACGTCAGCTGTGACGACAAAGAGGGCGGATTGTCCGACTGGAGCGGGTTGAGTTTTGGCTGGATCGGCTTGGCGCGGTCCCGGTTCACCTCTTCCCGTCGGGGAGAGGTGAGCTTTCGACGCCGTTCCAGCTCAACCTGATTTCATCAGGCTTTAGCTGTTGGCATTGAGCAGCCGCGCGACGGTGCGGTCGATCTCGTCGTACTGTCCCTCGCCGGCGTGCTGGAACACGATCTTGCCGTTCTGGTCGATCACGTATTGCGCCGGCCAATACTGGTTGCGGTAGGCGTTCCAGGTCTGCGAATTGTTGTCCTGCGCCACCGGATAGAGGATGCCGTGCCGCTTCAGCGCCGCCTGCACGTTGGAGGCCGAATGCTCGAACGGGAATTCCGGCGTGTGGACCCCGATCACGACGAGGCCGCGATCCCGGTACTTCGAATAGAGCTGGGTGACGTGCGGCAGCGTGTTGACGCAGTTGACGCAGCCATAGGTCCAGAAATCCACCAGCACGACCTTGCCGCGCAGGTCGGCGAGCTTCAGTGGCTGCGAATTGAACCAGTTGCTGATGCCGACGATTTCGGGCGCGGTCTGGCTCTGTCCGGTCGTCATGGCGATCGCCCGCGGCACCGGCTGTGCCGGCGCGTCTGACTCGGTGCAGAGGCCGGGAATGACGGCGCCGCCGAGGCCAAGGCCCGTAACCAGAGCGGATACGGCAATCAAGCGCAGGGACATCGATATCTCCTTTGGGCTTACAGGCCGATCTGGCCGTTGGGATAGAACTGGGTCAGCCACGCCACGATCAGCGTGTCGTATTGCAGGTAGGACAGCGCGGCGAATGCGACGATCACGACGCCGAAGCCCTGCTGCAGGCGCGGCGCGATCCGCGCCATGCTGCGCGCGCGCGTGGTGACGGCCTGTCCG
Source organism: Bradyrhizobium sp. USDA 4503 (assembly GCF_054055815.1). Classification (NCBI taxonomy): domain Bacteria; kingdom Pseudomonadati; phylum Pseudomonadota; class Alphaproteobacteria; order Hyphomicrobiales; family Nitrobacteraceae; genus Bradyrhizobium; species Bradyrhizobium sp. USDA 4503. The sequence goes on along the minus strand of NZ_JBSRXS010000001.1, from coordinate 5,181,420 downwards.
CCATAGGCAATCGCAAGCATCGGGATCGCGGCGCCGATCGCGTAGGTGACGAGCTGCAGGCTCGCCCACGCGGTGTCCTTCGAGGTCGCGACGATGGTCAGGATCGAGCCGAGCACGGGGCCGGCGCACGGCGTCCACACCAGGCCGAGCGTAGAGCCGAGCACGAAGCCGCCGAACAGGCTTTGCGACGGCGCGGCATGACCGAGGCTGCCCCCTTGTTTGGACGTGTTTTCTTGACGCGAACCGGTATCCACTTCGCTCGAAAACGCTTTGGTAGCGCCGGTGAGCCGGATCGACAGCCATTCGAACGGCGCCGGCCAGATCATCAGGAGGCCGAAGCCCGCGAGCAGCACGGCCGCGCCGGTCCGCAGCACGTTCGGATCGAAATCGAAGGCGCGCGTGATCGCGCTCAGCAGCAATGCCACCGCAGAGAATGACATCACGAAACCGAGCGCGATCATCGCGGGCCGCGCCTTGCCGGTCTGGCCTATCGATACCCCGAGCAGGATCGGCAGCACCGGCAGGGTGCAAGGGGCGGCGACGGTGGCGACACCGGCAAGCAGGGCAAGGGCAAGGCTGAGCATCGTCATCCGTCCATCAGAGCCCCGGCGCGCCAGAGGGCCGTGCCGGGTACGCCTGATGTTCTTCGCGAGGACGGTTTGGCCGTTACGGCGGGCCGGTCGCGGGCCGCGTCACGTCTGTGTGAGGCGAGGTGCACTCGGCTTCACGACGTCGCGCCAAATACAGAGCGACCCGGCTGGGGGGCATCCCGGCCGGGTCGTTGGAGGCTACTTGGGAGGTTAGAACGAAGAGGTATCGAAATCGGTTCAGTGGATTGGAGTTGGGGTTGCGTCGTTGGATATAGGTATAGAGGTCGCGTTTTTCCGGGTGATGTCGTCGATTGTTTCAATTGTTTCGTCGCCTGAATTTTTCGGCTTCGTGGACAATTGCCCGGGTCGCGTGATTTCCCTTTAAGATATTGAATTTGCAGTCTTTTATGCGGCGACGCTATCCACGCCGGCACCCCGCAGGAGGTCGGCGAGCTGCTTGCGGGCATAGAACATGCGGGTCTTCACCGTGCTCTGCGGGATCCCGATGATCTGCCCGGCCTCCTCGACCGACTTCTCATGGTAGTAGACCAGATTGATGATCTCGCGGTGAGCCGGCGACAGCTTGGCCACGCAGGCGCGGAGGATCTCGCTGGTGGTGGCGCGATCGAGCGAGGTTTCCGGCGTGTCGGCGCCGTCGGCGATCTCCAGCACGTCGTCCTGGTCGATGTCCTCATGCTTGCGCTGGCGTAGCGCGGTCAGCGCCTTGAAGCGGGCGATCGAGAGCAGCCAGGTCGAGACCTGCGAGCGGCCCTCGAATTGGGCCGCGGTGCGCCAGACGTCCAGGAACACCTGGCTCACCAGGTCCTCGGCCATCGTGGTGTCGCGCACCATGCGGAGCACGAAGCGGTAAACCCGGACGTTATGACGGGAATAGAGCGTGTGCATCGAGGTGCGGTTATTCTTGGCGATACGCGCGAGCAGCGTTTCATCCGAGGTCGCGCGAGCAGCGTCGATATGCTTCGTGGCTGCAGAGTTGATGGCGATGACGTTCGGCATGACAGGCTCCCAGTTCGCCGTTGGGCGGCGGTTCGTTGGGAGAATTGTTAGTTACGGCCCGTTTCCGGATGTCTGCGCGAAAAGCGGAAAATGGTTTCGTGAACGGGAGAATTGTTTCGTCGCCGGCCCGACTACGAAACATTCGGGACCAAAAAGCCAATAATTTCAATGCGAGGAAAATTCGAGCGGCCGGATTCCCGCCGTCGGAACGAATCCGGCTGTTATGACTTCTGGCACTGTCGGGGCTTATTCGGCCGCCTGCAGCGAGGGCGCCGCCTTTTTCGGGGCAATCCAGAACGCATCGGGCCGTTCGAACAGGAAATTGGCCCGCGCCGCCAGCGCCAGCCGCCAGATCACGAGCGAGCCGGCGACGCCGACCGCGGTCACGATCAGCGAGATCAGGCCGATGTCGTGGATGACGCCGAAGCGCAGCAAAAGGGTGCGTGATGCAGCCATCGGCAGGAAGAAAGCGAGATAGATCACGATCGAATGCTCGCCGCAGAAGCGCAGGAAGCCGAGCCAGTGCGCGCGCGTCAGCAGCGTGCCGGTCACGATGATCGCGCAGGCGCCGGCAAAGCCGAGTGCCAGCGAGACGACCGGCCATTCGCTCACCTCGAGCGCAACCAGGCCGCCATTGATCAGCGCCCAGAGCCCAAGCCCGAGCAGGGCAAGCGCAGGCCGTGCCCGCGCGCGGTCCGAGAGCGCGAACACGTAATCGGCGAGGACATAGCCGGTGTAGAAGTAGACGAAGCGGGAGCAGAACTCGTCGATCACGGTCCAGCCGGTCGCGACATGCGCGGTCTCCAGCGCTGCCGCGATCAGCCAGATCACGAGCGGGTGGACGTTGCGCGCGAGCTTGGCGACGACGAAGAAGATCGGCAGCAGATAGATGAACCACAGCGTGCCGAACGGCTCGATGAAGGACTCGAGGTATTGCAGCCCAACCTGGGCCCAACCGGTCTCGGCGGCCAGCGACGGCGCCTTGAAGCCGAACTGGATCGTCACCCAGAGCACGTAGAAATAGGCGAAGTGCATCACCTTGCGGTCGAGATAGGTGCGCCAGTCGCGATCGATCACGACCGACAGGAACAGGCCCGAGATCAGGAAGAAGTCCGGCATCCGGAACGGCTTCGCGAACATCACGACGTAGTGCATGAAGCCGGTCTGGTCGGCGGCCTTCTCGACCCCCAGCACCGAATGCATCATCACGACCATGATGATGCAGATGCCCTTGGCATAGTCGACCCAGTCGACGCGTCCGCTCGCGCCTGGGGCGGAACGATCTGTCGCAGCGGCTGTGCCGTTCGTGGTCATCTTTGTCTCGTTCCGGCGTGATCGTGCCTATCATCGGCCCGATCGGTTGCTTTCTCCTTTATTGATACAAATGGTGTGCCACCAAACCGGATCTTTCCGCGGGTTTCCCGTAGCCGGCGAATGGTCTAAGAGGCCGTGGAATCCAAGAGAAGAGACCGTTTGTTAACCATGGGACGCACCGGCCCGAGCGCCGCTGCGATGATGAAAGTCCTTGCCGCGCCAATTCGATAATCCGCTGCCGATCGACGCCGTGCTCGATGAGCTCGATCGCACGCTCGAGGGCCGCAACGCCGCGGTGCTGGTGGCGCCGCCGGGTGCCGGCAAGACCACGCGCGTGCCGTTGGCGTTGCTCGATGCACCCTGGGCGAGGGGCAAGAAGATCATCGTGCTGGAGCCGCGCCGCATCGCCGCGCGCGCCAGCGCGGAGCGGATGGCGAAGACGCTCGGCGAGCGTGCCGGCGAGACCGTCGGCTATCGCGTGCGCTTCGGCTCGAAGGTGTCGCGCGCGACGCGGATCGAGGTCGTCACCGAAGGCATCTTCTCGCGCCAGATCCTCGACGATCCCGAGCTCAACGGCGTCGCCGCGGTGCTGTTCGACGAATTCCACGAGCGCTCGCTCGATGCCGATCTCGGGCTGGCGCTGGCGCGCGACGCGCAGACCGGCCTGCGCGAGGACCTGCGGATCCTCGTGATGTCGGCAACGCTCGACGGCGCACGCGTCGGAAAACTGCTCGGCGACGCGCCGGTGGTCGAAAGTGAGGGGCGCGCCTTTCCGGTCGAGACCCGTTACGTCGGCCGCAAGGTCGACGCGCCGCTGGAGCGGCAGATGGCCGAGACGATCGCGACCGCGCTGCGTGCCGATGCCGGCTCGGTGCTTGCCTTCCTGCCGGGCGCCGCCGAGATCCGCCGCACCCAGACCTTCCTCACTGAGCGTGTGCACGACGCCTCTGTCGAGATCGTGCCGCTGTTCGGCGCGCTCGATGCCAGCGTGCAGGATCGCGCCATCGCGCCGGCGCCGAAGGGCACCCGCAAGGTGGTGCTGGCGACCTCGATCGCCGAGACCTCGCTGACCATCGAGGGCGTCCGCATTGTGGTGGACTCTGGCCTTGCGCGGGTGCCGCGCTACGAGCCAGACATTGCATTGACGCGGCTCGAGACCGTGCGGGCGTCGCGCGCCGCGGTCGATCAGCGGCGCGGCCGCGCCGGCCGCATCGAGCCCGGCGTCTGCTACCGGCTCTGGGACGAGCCGCAGACCGCGTCGCTGCCGGCCTACACCGCGCCCGAAATCCTCTCCGCCGATCTGTCCTCGCTGGTGCTCGACCTCGCGCAATGGGGCGTCAGCGATCCCGCGGGCCTTGCCTTCCTCGATCCACCGCCGGGACCGGCGCTGAAGGAAGCCAGATCGCTGCTGTCGGAGCTCGGGGCGCTCGACGGTGATGGCCGCATTACAGAGGAAGGGCAGAGCCTGCGCGCGCTGGCGCTGCCGCCGCGGCTGGCGCGCATGATCGTGGATTCCGCCCGCTTCGGTATGGGCGAGGAGGCGGCCGAGATCGCCGCGGTTCTGACCGAGCGCGGGCTCGGCGGCGACAGTGTCGATCTCGACGTCAGGCTCGACCAGTTCCGCCGCGACCGTTCGCAGCGCGCATCGAGCGCCCGCAGCATGGCGGCGCGCTGGGCCGCGCAGGTGAAGTCGGCGGTCGGCGAAGCGAAAGATCTCTCCATCGGCGTCATGCTGGCCTTCGCATTCCCGGATCGGGTCGCCAGGAACCGCGGCAATGGCAGCTTCGTGCTGGCCAACGGCCGCGGCGCCGCCGTCGAGCAGACCGCGGCGCTGGCGCGGCTGCCTTATATCGCGGTTGCCGAATTGACCGGCACGGCGGCGAGCGGCCGCATCCTGCTGGCGGCGCCGATCACCCAGGAGGAGATCGAGCAGCGTTTCGCCGACCAGGTCGAGAACGTGGAAGAGGTGACGTTCGACCGCGGCGCGATGGCGCTGCGCGCGCGGCGCCGGCGTTCGCTGCACGCGATCACGCTGTCGGAAGCACCGATGTCGCTGTCGCCCTCGGCCGAGACCGCGCGCGTCTTCGCCGACGGGCTCATCGCGGCCGGGCTCGACCGGTTGCCGTGGTCGAAGCACTCCAAGCAATGGCGCGACCGTGTCATGTTCCTGCGCAAGGCCGAGGACGAGAGCTGGCCCGATCTGTCCGACACCGCGCTCGCCGCGCGTGCCGACGACTGGCTGGTGCCGGCGCTCTACGACAAGACCGCGCTGAAGGACCTGTCCGCCGGCGACCTGTCGGACGCGCTGATGGCGTTGCTGCCGTGGGAATTGCGCGCGCGGCTCGATCGCGAGGCGCCGACGCATTTCGAGGCGCCGACCGGAACGCAGCTCGCGATCGATTACGAGGCCGAGCAGGGCCCGACCATCGCGGTGCGGCTGCAGGAGCTGTTCGGGCTCAACACCCATCCCTCGATCGCCAAGGGCGCGGTGCCGCTGGTGCTGGAACTGCTGTCGCCGGCACAGCGGCCGGTGCAGGTGACGCGCGATCTGCCCGGCTTCTGGCGCGGCAGTTACGCTGCGGTGCGTTCCGACCTGCGCGGCCGCTATCCGCGCCATCCCTGGCCGGAAGATCCCGCCAGCGCGATGCCGACCAGGCGCGTGAAACCGCGCGGCACGTGACGGGTCGCGAATCTCATGCATCGCCGTCATTGCGAGGAGCGATAGCGACGAAGCAATCCATCGTTCCGCGCATGCCGCACGATGGATTGCTTCGCTTCGCTCGCAATGACGGGCATAGACCCGCACCATCCGGGACGTAACGCTGGCGAGCGTCCGCAAACGGTGGTTAGATTTGCGCGCTGGGATGGGATCACGGGCTCGCAGTTTGGGGAGGTCACCGTGGAGATCAAGAACGCATCGCCGTCGCTGTACAACGAAGACTTGGCGCCGGCCAAGGAACGCAACTGGGGCGCCTTCAGCATCTTCAACGTCTGGACCTCGGACGTGCATAGCCTGTGGGGCTATTATCTCGCCGCCAGCCTGTTCCTGCTCTGCGGCAGCTTCGTCAATTTCATCCTCGCGATCGGCGTCGGGTCGCTGGTGATCTTCGTGCTGATGAGCCTGATCGGCAATGCCGGCGTGAGGACCGGCGTGCCCTATCCGGTGCTGGCGCGCGCCTCGTTCGGGGTCTGGGGCGCCAACATTCCAGCGCTGGTCCGCGCCGTCGTCGCCTGCTTCTGGTACGGGGCGCAGACCGCGGCGGCCTCGGGCGCGATCGTTGCGCTGCTGACGCGCATCGACAGCTTCAAGGCGTTCCACCAGTCCAGCCATATGCTCGGCCATTCCACGCTCGAGGTGATCTGCTTCGTCGTGATCTGGGCGCTGCAGCTCCTGATCATCCAGCGCGGCATGGAAACGGTGCGGCGCTTCCAGGACTGGGCGGGACCTGCGGTGTGGTTGATGATGCTGATCCTTGCGATCTATCTGTGCATCGCGGCCGGCGGCATCTCGCTCACCGCGCCGATCCCGCAGGACGTGCTGCTGGAGAAGACCAAGGAGGCTGGCGTACCCGGCGTGCCCGGCTCGTTCCCGGCGCTGTGCGCCGTCGCCGCGACCTGGATCACCTATTTCGCCGCGCTCTATCTCAACTTCTGCGACTTCTCGCGCTATGCGCCCGATGCAGCCGCGCTGCGCAAGGGCAATATCTGGGGCCTGCCGGTCAATCTGATCCTGTTCTCGCTGGTCGCCGGCGTCACCACGATCGCGGCGTTCAACGTCTATCACGAGGTGCTGCTGCATCCCGACCAGATTTCGGCGAAGTTCGACAGCTGGTTCCTGGCGCTGCTCGCGGCGGTCACCTTCGCGGTGGCGACGCTCGGCATCAACGTCGTCGCCAATTTCGTCTCGCCGGCGTTCGATTTCTCGAACGTGTTTCCGCGGCATATCGACTTCAAAAAGGGCGGCTATATCGCGGCGCTGATCGCGCTGGCGCTGTATCCGTTCGCGCCCTGGGAGGGCAGCGCCGCCTCGTTCGTCGGGCTGATCGGCGCGACGATGGGACCGATCTTCGGCGTCATGATGGTCGACTATTACCTGATCGCCAAAGGCCGTGTGAACGTGCCGGCGCTGTATCAGGAGAACGGCGAATATCGCTTTCAGAACGGCTGGAACGTCAGCGCGCTGATCGCCGCCGGCATCGGCGCGCTGTTCTCGTCGGTGCTGCCGAACTTCACCTCAATCCTTCCGGCGTGGTGGGCGGTCTATGGCTGGTTCTTCGGTGTCGGGATCGCGGGCACGGTCTATTACGCGCTGCGCGTTGCGATGCCGAGCCCGGTCGCCAGGACGGCCTGAGAGACGGCCTGAGGGCCGGAAATTGCGGCCCTCGTGGGCGACCGACGTCATTCGGCCGCCCCTTGGGGCTCGCATTAACCCTTCGCTCATCCTTTTCGCCAAAATGGCAGGCTCGTGCCGCCGCCCTCGCTCGCGGCGGGGCGGGCGGCGTGGTGAAATTGCGTGTTCGGTTTTCCGAGTATGGTGTCATGCGTAACCTGATGATTTTCGCGGCCATCCTGATCGGGCTGGGCACCTTCATGGCTCAGATGGCCAGCAAGATGTCGCCCGCCGCCGCGACCACCACAAAGCAGACCATGGCCCCAGCCGTCACGGTGGCGCAGGCCAGCGCCCGCACGCTCAGTATTGCGCCCGATCCTCGCGGTCACTTCGCGACCGACGGCCGGATCGACGGCCAGCGCATCAACTTCATGGTCGACACCGGCGCGTCGGTGGTAGCCCTGAACGAAACGTCCGCGGCACGCTTCGGCCTGCGTCCGGTGCCGGGCGATTACACCTCGCGCGTCACCACTGCCAACGGCACCATCAAGGCCGCGCGCGCCCGCATCGCCATGATCGAGATCGGCGGCCTCACCGTGCGCGACGTCGATGCCCTGGTGCTGCCCGACGAGGCGCTGTCGGAAAACCTGCTCGGCCTGTCCTTCCTGTCGAAGCTGAAGCGCTTCGAATATGCCAACGGCAAATTGTTGCTGGAGCAGTAAGGCCGATTGGCATCAAAGCCTATCCAAGTCTTCCGCTGGATGTCTTCCTCCGTGATGCGCATCGTCTCCTCAGAACGGCAGAAATTCCGCCGAAACTGAGGAAGGCGGACACACAAGTCGCCGCGAGGGAATTCAGTGCGCTGCTTGTTCACATTTTGGGAATGAGAGCGTAGTCGAGTCGATCTTCGCGACGGCGCGGCATTTGCGCCAGACGTTCGCGGGCAACGTCAGACCTGAGGCGCTTTCGCAGAGCGTCGCGCCGATCTCCCGCCGTGCTCACTGTAAATCCTTACTGCACTCTCTGATATAGCCGGGCGGGTCGTCGACATTCGGGCAGCGCACGACCTGAACGCAAAAGACTTCATCACCGTGTTTGAATATCGAGACTTTTCAACGCTCGCCTCTCTCCGTCGGTTTCCCGGTAATAGCTATGCCTAGGCCGGCATCGTCACCCGATAGCGACACCTCATCTTCCCCAAAAGGAAAAACGGATAGACACTCTTTCGGCACATCAATCCATTGCCCATTGTGTTCAATGCGCATCGACCGTTCCAAGCCTACCCCAAACCCCTTCTTTTCCAGGTTTCGGTCGCAAACTGCCTTGAGGGTGCGAAGTTCGATCTTCGCAAGATCCCCGCCTTGTTGATTTTTGAAAGTCAAAGTCACGACACCGGCTTACACCAGGGGCCCGAGTTTGCCTTGCATACCGTTGAATTGGCGAGCAGAAGGCATAAGGCTCCGGCGAGCACGAACATTTTCATCGGCATGACTCAATATTTGTATCGATTCCAATCAGGCATTCTCGACCCCGTTGGCTTGCCGTGAAGCCAATACAGATAGCTCCCATCCCAAGATCCAACCCACGCTCGATAATCCGGAGTTTTCTGCGAATAAGCCTTCGCATTGTCTAGATCTCCATCAATCTCGTGCTGATCATCCCAGTGCATGTGCCGACGTGCCACCGCACCGCTGTCGCCAAACCCCACACCACCGCCCAGCGCTCCGTCTTGGAATCCGCGCGCTATCTGATCGTAGTAATATAGTCCGCCGCGCTTATGATTTCCACGCCCAGTTCCGGGATAAAACCCCTGCTCTTGGTCTCTTCCGGGTAATATTGGGCACCAAGGTCTATCATTTCCTTACGGGCAGCGTCCCATGCGCGCTCCGCGCTCTCGAAACCGATCCCCGCATTGCGGCTCGGAAAGTCGCCACCTTCGGCGCCGCCAAAGCGCTTGATGCCAGCGACGCCACCCGATCCGCTGGGGCTGTTGCCAGTCGCCGGCCCGTTGACGCCGGGCTGACCGGCTGCTGTCGCAGGCTGCTGCGGCTGGGGTTGCGCTGGTTGAGTCGGTGTCGGCGGCTGCTGAATCTGCGCCTGTTGAGTTACGCCATCCGCGGCGAACGGGTCGTGGTCAACGGGAACGAGCGAGTAGTCATCGAAATCCGGCTGATGGTCCACCGGCACCAGAAAGTAATCAGGCATTGATCATCACCTACAGATATTGCGGGCATCTGCGGGCGAGCGCGTGCGGCGCGCCTCGCGGAGAGTGCTGGGTTGGCTTTAGATGTTTGAAGCCAAGTGCTTGAAGGATGGCTTGCGCAATGGCGCGGAAGTGTCGCTTCCGGTTCGGCTTGCAAATCGTCTTCGCCGGACGCCCGCCTGTCGGCGGGGGCGGCCTTGGCCGTCAGCCAGTTCGGCTCGCTGCGGTGGCCGATTTCGGCGCGCTGCTGGGTCGGAGCGATTAGCGGTCAAGCAGCGCGTAGGGCGCAACAGCGCGGCGTATTGCGCCGGCGTGCAAGTATTGGCCGACGCCAAATCTGGCGCAATTATTAGCCACCAGCCCCAGTCTCTGCTTTCGCCCGGCCCGCGCATTCGCTAAAGGCTGCGACGATGTTTTTCTGCATACGACCATAAGGCCGAACCATGTTTCCCAAGCCGAAATCCGCGCTGGTTCCGAACACCTATGCCTTCGAATCCGAGCCGATGGTGAAGCCGACCGGGTTTCGCGAGTACGACGCGCGCTGGCTGTTCAACAAGGAAATCAACCTGATGGGCGTGCAGGCGCTGGGCATGGGGCTCGGCGCGCTGATCGCGGAGCTCGGCGTCCGCCAGGAGATCGTCACCGGTCACGATTTCCGCGGCTATTCCGCCTCGATCAAATACGCGCTGATCTCGGGGCTGATGGCGGCGGGCTGCAAGGTGCATGACATCGGGCTCGCGGTGACGCCGATGGCCTATTTCGCGCAGTTCGATCTCGACGTGCCCTGCGTCGCCATGGTCACCGCCTCGCACAACGACAATGGCTGGACCGGCGTCAAGATGGGCGCCAACCGTCCGCTCACCTTCGGTCCTGACGAGATGTCGCGGCTGAAGGCAATCGTGCTCAACGCCGAATTCAACAACACGGCCGGCGGCTCCTATCAATTCCACGAGAATTATCCGGCGCGCTACATCGCCGACCTCACCAGCCGGCCGAAGCTGAAGCGCAGGCTGAAGGTCGTCGCGGCCTGCGGCAACGGCACCGCGGGCGCGTTCGCGCCGCAGGTGCTGGAGGCGATCGGTTGCGATGTGATCCCGCTCGACACCGAGCTCGATCACACCTTCCCGAAATACAATCCGAACCCCGAAGACATGGAGATGCTGCACGCGATCCGCGATGCGGTGCTGGCGCACAAGGCCGATGTCGGCCTCGGCTTCGACGGCGACGGCGACCGCTGCGGCGTGGTCGACAACACCGGCGAGGAGATCTTTGCCGACAAGGTCGGCGTCATGCTGGCGCGCGACATGTCGGCGATCAATGCCAACGCGCAGTTCGTCGTCGACGTGAAGTCGACCGGGCTGTTCGTGACCGATCCCGTCTTGCGGAAGCAGGGCGCGAAGACGGTCTACTGGAAGACCGGCCATTCCTACATGAAGCGCCGCACCAATGAGCTGGGCGCGCTCGCCGGCTTCGAGAAGTCGGGCCACTTCTTCTTCAACAAGCCGTTCGGCCGCGGTTATGACGACGGCCTGGTGTCGGCGATCGCGATCTGCGAAATGCTCGACCGCGCGCCCGGCAAGTCGATGGCCGACCTGAAGAACGCGCTGCCGAAGACCTGGTCGTCGCCGACCATGTCGCCGCATTGCGCCGACGAGGCGAAGTACGGCGTCGTCGACGCTGTCGTGAAGCACTTCGAGACGCTGAAGCAGAACGGCGGGAAGGTCGCGGGCCAGAACGTCCGCGACCTCGTCACCGTCAATGGCGTGCGCGTCACGGTCGAGGACGGCAGCTGGGGCCTGGTGCGCGCGTCCTCGAACAAGCCGGAGCTCGTGGTCGTGGTGGAAAGCCCGGTCAGCGAGCGACGCATGCACGACATGTTCGAGGCGATGGATGCCGTGCTGCGCACGCATCCCGAGGTCGGCGAGTATAATCAGAAGATTTGAGCTGGGTGCTCCTGGGTCGTCATTGCCGGGCTTGACCCGGCAATCCATCTCGGAAAAGCTTTCTTGAAAATCGATGGGCACGCGGGTCAAGCCAGCGTGCGACGGTCGGTGTCCGCAGCTTCACGCCGCCCGCAGCGAGGCCAGGAAGCGGTCCAGCTCGGTCTTCAGCCACTCCGATTGCGACGACAGGCCGTTGGCCGCATCGAGCAGTTGTGCGGTCGAGCTGCCGGCCTGCTCTGAGGCGCGGTTGACGTTGAGGATGCCCTTGTTGACGTCCCGCGTGCGATCGGCGGCCTGCTGCAGATTGCTGGAAATCTCGCGGGTCGCCGCGCCCTGCTGATCGACGGCGGCCGCGATCTCGCCGGAGACGTGGTCGATCTCCGCGATCGTGGTGCCGATGCTGCCGATCGCGCTGACGGCAGCACCCGTCGCGCTCTGGATGTCCTGGATCTGGGCCGAAATCTCCTCGGTCGCCTTGGCGGTCTGGTTGGCCAGTGCCTTGACCTCGCTTGCGACCACGGCGAAACCGCGGCCATGCTCGCCGGCGCGCGCCGCTTCGATGGTTGCGTTCAGGGCGAGCAGATTGGTCTGGCTGGCGATGCTCTGGATCAACGTCACCACCTCGCCGATCTTCTGTGTGCCGGCGGCAAGGCCTTCGACGACGCTGTTGGTGCGGCGTGCCTCGTCGGCGGCCTTGGCGGCGATCCGCGCCGAGCGCGTCACCTGCTCGGCGATGTTGTTGATCGAGGCCGTCAGCTCCTCGGTCGCGGACGCGACGGTTTCCACATTGCTCGAGGCCAGCGTCGATGCGGAGGCGGCGGCGGTGGCCTGGCGGATGGTTTCCGCGTTGCTGCCGTTCATCGTTGCCGACAGGTCCTGCATCGCGCTCGCCGCCACCGCGACGGCCTCGACGACCTCGCCGATCTTGCGCTCGAAGCCGGCGGCGAGCTCGCGCCGCGCGGCATCGCGATCGTGCTTGGCGCGTTCGGCCTCGATGCGCTCGGCGTTGGCGCGCGCCTCGGCGGCACCGGCGGCCTCGGCCTCCGCCGCCTTCTGCGCCGACGTCCTGAACAGTTCGGCAAGCGTGTGCGCGAGCCAGATCAACACGCCGGCCTCGATCAGCAGGATCACGGCGTGGAGAACGACGCGACCGAAATCGGCGCCGCCGGGATAGATCGCGGCCGGCAGGATGAAATTCAGCGTCAGGTGGTGCAGGGCAACCGCCAAAGTGCCGGCGACGATCGGCCGATAGTCGCAATAGGCGACGAGGCACGCCAGCGCGGCGAAGAAGTACATGTGCATGTCGACCTGCCAGCGGTGGCCCGCGAACTGGTAGACCAGCATCGACACGCCGGCCATCAGGGCCACAGCAACGATCAGGCGGGTTGAAACGCCGTTCCCCGAGACGCGCCACGACAACGTCGCGGCCAGCGCCATCGCGACCATGAAGCCGGCCGGCATCAGCCAGTCGGTGAGCAGCGTGATGCCGACGATGATCGCGATCGGAACGTGCAGCCAGAGCACCACGAGCAGGATCTTGCTGGCCGTCTCGCGCAGCGCGGCCATTTCATCGCCTTCGAAGGTCATCCCCAGCCCCCAGATCGTCATCCGCCGTGAAGCAGCCGGCGATCGCCTGCGGATCCATGGTCAGCAAGGCGCCGGCCTCGTACAGCCGGCCCAGCCCTCCATTGCGGTCAGGCCGCACCACCAGCAGGGCCGGGATCGCGGTCATCCGAACGATCGACGCATCGGCGGATGCGGCGGCCAGCAGCGCGCGCTCGGCGCGCCACCATGGCGGAAAGGCCACGGCCACCACGTCGCTGCCCGCACGCACCTTTAGCGACAGCGTTGCGACCGCGATCCAGCTCGCGATCAACAATGCGGCCGCGCCCAGCCAGGCAGGCCGTCGTCTCGCTGGGATGATCTCCCCCGGCTCCATCGCAGCAGGATACCGCTGCCGGCGCTAACTTCAGGTAAATACCGAACCGGCGAACTACCTGGGAGCGTATCGACCTATCGTGTGGGGTGTGCGGCGGCGCTTACGCCGCGGGCACCGGCAGCGCCGTCACCGACTTGATCTTCTCCATCGCGAAGCGCGAGGTGACGTTCTTCAGCGGCACGGCACTGATCAGCTTCTTGTAGAAGACGTCGTAGGCCTGCATGTCCGCGACCACGACGCGCAGCATGTAGTCGACGTCGCCGGCCATCCGGTAGAACTCCATCACCTCGGGCATGGCGCTGACGGCGTCGGCGAATTTGCGCAGCCAGGCTTCCGAATGGTCGGCGCTCTCGACCGAGACGAACACCGAAATCCCGAGGCCGATCTTGTTCTGGTCGACCAGCGCCACGCGGCGCAGGATCACGCCGTCGGCCTCCAGCCGCTGGATGCGCTTCCAGCACGGCGTCGACGACAGGCCGACCCGGTCGCCGATCTCGGCGACGGAGAGCGACGCATCCTCCTGCAGCACGGTTAGAATCTTGCGATCGATCGCATCGAGGCGGCGGCTGTTGTCATGAAGCTGAATGGCGACATCGGTCATAGAAGAAAGTTCCATATGGAGGTTCAATATCCCTCATATAGAGAAGAATCTTCCAAATCAAGCGATTCGTGGCGGCTCAGGCCGGCCTGGCGTCGGCGTGCTGACCCAAAAACTCTTCAACTTCAGTACGTTGCGGTGCGGCATAAGCACCCCCGAAGCGGGTGCATTTCAGCGCTGCAGCGGCCGAGGCGAAGCGGAGCGCGTCCCGTAGCGGCTGTTTCTCGGTGATGGCGAGGGCGAAGGCCCCGTGGAAGACGTCGCCGGCCCCGAGCGTGTCGACGGTATGGACCGGGAAGGCCGGGGTTTCCTCGAGCTCGCCGTTCTCGTTGAGCCAGATCGTGCCCATCGGCCCGCGGGTGCCGGCCAGGAAGGAGGGGGTGAGCTTGGCGAGCTTGTGCAGCGCCTGGCCGTCGTCGGTGACGTCGGCGGTCTCCTGCAGCGGCTCGCTGGAGAACACCAGGTGGGAGGAGGCGGTGAGCAGCCCCTCCCGCATCGACATCGCGCGGTCGACGTCGACCACCACGGGGATACCGCGCTTGACCGCCTCGGCGCAAAGCTCGGTGCAGAACGGCGCGCAGCGGCTCTCGGTCAGGATCGCCGCGCAATCCTCCAGCAAGAGTTCGGTCGGCGGCAGCTTGACCTTCCAGAGCTCCGGATCGCGGAAGGTGACGATGGTGCGTTCGCCGCTGTCGTCGATCATGATCGCCGAGATCGGGGTGACCAGGTTCGGCATGTGGATCAGATGATTGGTCTCGATGCCTTCCTGGGCGAGCTTGTCGAAGATGTAGCGGCTCGAGGTCTCCTGCGAATCGCCCATCGGTCCGCAGATCGAAGCGCGCCCGCCCAGGCGGACGATGCCGATGGCGGCGTTCAGCGCATTGCCGCCGCAGATCTCGTCGAAATGCGTCGCGTTCTCCTTGGAGCCGCGCGCCGGAACGCTGACGCGAAAGGTCAGGTCGCGCACCGGCAGGCCGATGCAGAGGATGCGGGGCGGGACTTTCGGGGCGCCGTTCTGAAAATTCATGCGGGGATCCGTCGCAATGGTTCCGTTACTGCCAGAACTGTGTCCAGCTTTAATCGGCAGAACGATGTCCGGTTCCCGCTATTTGTCCAACGGGTTCTGGTGATGCACCCAGCGGCCGAGCAGATGATGGGCAATCGCGAACGGATGCGGGCCGGCGAGCCCTTCGGGATGCTGGCGCTTCAGCATCAGCGACGCCTCGGCATGGTCGAACCAGCGCGCATCTTCCAGCTCGGTGCGGTCGACCACGATGTCCTCGTTGGTCGCGCGCGCGGTGCAGCCGATCATCAGCGATGACGGATAGGGCCAGGGCTGCGTCATGTAGTAATTGACGTCGGTGCAGCGGATGCCGGACTCCTCGAAAATCTCGCGCCGCACGGCGTCCTCGATGGTCTCCGCGGCTTCCACGAACCCGGCGAGGCAGGAATACATGCCGGGCATGAACTGCTTCTGCCGTCCCAACAGCACCTTATCGCCATACGTGACCAGCATGATCACCACCGGGTCGGTGCGCGGAAAGTGCTCGGCCTTGCAGCTCGGGCATTCGCGCTTCCAGCCGCCGTCCTTCATCGCCGTGCGGGTGCCGCAGTTCGGACAGAAGCCGTGGCGCTGATGCCAGGTCACCATCGATTTCGCCATCGCGATGGCCGAGAGCTGCTCGGGCGGCACCACGCCCTGCATCGCCATGCCGCGCAATTCGGTGATCGCGACGTCGGCGCGTCCGACCAGCTTCTCGGCCGCCTGCGGCGCGATCCCCATGCCGAAGATCGGCGCGGCGTTGCGCAACCCCAGGAAGATCGTGCCGGGATTGGCGCCGTAGCTGCGGGCTTCCTCCAGCGACAGCAGCGCGCGGGCGCCGCCGTCCTCCTGCTTCACGACCAGCGAGTCGCGATAGATCACATAGGCTCTGGCCTCGCGGTGGCCTTCCAGCGCGAACAGCTTCTCGTCGTTGGTGCGCAGATGCGCGGCGCGGTCCAGCACGTGGGTGACGAAGGCCGGCTGGCCGAGCGGAAATGAATCGAATGCAGACATTGAATGTTCAACCCAACCAGATCTTGCGGCGAAGCGCGCTGATGAAATTCTGCACTTCCTCGGCGTCATGCGCCAGCGGCGGCATCACGCCCCAAACGGGACGCGGCCATGCAGCGTCGCTGGTGCGGCGCGCGATGATGTGGACGTGCAGCTGCGGGACGAGGTTGCCGAGCGCGGCGACATTCAGCTTGTCGCACTTGGTGACCTCTTTCAGGGCCCGCGAGACGCGGGTGATTTCCGTCATCAGCTGCGCTTGCGCGACCTCGTCTAGGTCGATGATCTCGACCGCGCCGTCGCGCCGCGGCACCAGCAGCAGCCACGGATAATGCGCATCCTTGATGACGAGCACCTTGCACAGCGGCAGGTCGCCGATGTCGATGGTGTCTTTCTTGAGCTGCGAATGCAGCGACCAATTGGAGGCGGGCATGGGGGGCAAATAATGCCTTTCCGTGTTCCCAGACAAGCCCCGCAAAGCCAGCCTTACAAAGCCGGGTCAGGCCGCTTGCTTTCCGGCGGTTTTGGCCCCAAATAGGGATCGGGAGATTGGCGGTGGACGAGCCACTCGCCAACCGGGTCAGGTCCGGAAGGAAGCAGCCCTAACGAGGTCCGGATCGGGTCGCTCGTCAGTCTCCTACCTGTTTTTCCGAGCGAATCGCGCTGGAATGGCGGTCTCCGCGCCCGGCGCTCGATTTTGGCTCCTATCCGCACGCCGGCTGAAGAGACAATTCCCAAGTTGCGGATCGATGCATGAATGACGCTGGCGACCCCTCCCATCCGTCCGACGGCGCAGGCAAAGGGAGCCTTGACGGCGGTTTCGATCTCGGCGGCGCGCCGGACGCCGCAAAACCCTACCGCGTTCTTGCCCGCAAATACCGCCCCTCCAGCTTCGAGGACCTGATCGGCCAGGAGGCCATGGTGCGCACCGTCTCGAACGCGTTCGAGACCGGGCGAATTCCGCAGGCCTGGATCCTCACCGGCGTCCGCGGGGTCGGCAAGACCACCACCGCGCGCATCCTCGCCCGCGCCTTGAACTACGCCAAGCCGGACGGCTCGGTGCAGGGGCCGACCATCCACATGCCGGACCTCGGCATCCACTGCCAGGCGATCATGGAAAGCCGGCACATGGACGTGCTGGAGATGGACGCCGCGTCCCACACCGGGGTCGACGATGTCCGCCAGATCAATGACAGCGTGCGCTACGCGCCGGCCAGCGCGCGCTACAAGGTCTATATCATCGACGAAGTCCACATGCTGTCGACGGCGGCCTTCAACGCCTTCCTGAAGACGCTGGAGGAGCCGCCGGAGCACGCCAAGTTCGTGTTCGCCACCACCGAAATCCGCAAGGTTCCGATCACGGTGCTGTCGCGCTGCCAGCGCTTCGATCTGCGCCGCGTCGAAGCCGACGTGCTGATGAAGCATCTCGGCAACATCGCGGCCAAGGAAGGCGTCGAGGTCGAGCCCGAGGCGCTCGGCATCATCGCGCGCGCGGCCGAGGGATCGGTGCGCGATTCGCTGTCGCTGTTCGACCAGGCGATCGCGCATGCCGCGGGCAACGTAAAGGCCGACGCGGTCAGGCAAATGCTCGGCCTCGCCGACCGCACCCGCGTGATCGACCTGTTCGAACAGCTGGCGCGCGGCGATATCGCCGCCGCCTTCGCCGAATTCCGCGCGCAATATGACGTGGGCGCCGATCCGGTCGTGGTGCTGTCCGACCTTGCCGAGTTCGTCAATTTCGTCACCCGCGTGAAGTTCGTGCCGGGGACGGCCGACAATGTCGCGTTCGGCGAGACCGAGCGGGTGCGGGCGCGCGAGTTCGCCGCCAAGCTGTCGATGCGGGTGCTGTCGCGGATGTGGCAGATGCTGCTCAAGGGCATCGCCGAGGTGCAGACCGCGACACGCCCGGCCGCTGCCGCCGAAATGGTGCTGGTGCGGATTGCCTATGTCGCCGATCTGCCGACGCCGGATGAGGCGATCCGGATGATCGAGCAGAATGGCGGTGGCGCTGCGCCCGCGACGTCGGGTTCCGCCGCGTCGTCACCGTCACGCGGCGCACCGAGCTCGGCGATGTCGGCCATGCCGTCGGCGCCGGTGCGCACGCCGCAGGCCGCGCCGCGCGGCGATCTCGCCGCGCGTCCGCAGATGGCAGCGCCGGTCGCCGATGCCGCGCCGGCGCTGCGGATATCAAGCTTTCCGCAACTGATCGCGCTCGCCGGCGAGAAGCGCGACATCATGATGAAGAGTGCGCTGGAAGCCGATGTGCGGCTGGTGCGCATCGAGGACGGCCAGCTCGAGATCGCCCTCGAGCCGAAGTCGCAGCGCGCGCTGGTCACCGATCTGTCGCGCAAGCTCGAACTATGGACCGGGCGGCGCTGGACCGTGATCATCTCCAACGAGGCCGGCCAGCCCACGGTGCGCTCGCAGAACGAACTGGCGCGCAGCGAGCACCAGCGCGCCGCCGAGGCCGATCCGCGCGTGCAGGAGGTGCTGGCGCGCTTCCCCGGCACCAAGGTGGTCGAGGTTCGCCGCCTTGCCGCCGAGGTTCCGGTTTCGGATGCGTCAGGCGAAGACCCGATTGAAACTTCCGACAGCGACGACGATTGATATTTGGCTATAGGGACGCACGCATGGCTGATTTTCTCGGCATGATGAAGCAGGCAGCGCAGCTGCAATCCAAGATGCAGGAGATGCAGGAACAGCTCGGCAATGTCGAGGTCGAAGGCATCTCCGGCGGCGGCCTGGTCACGGTGCGCATGACCGCCAAGATGGAAGTGAAGGGCATCAAGATCGATCCGTCGCTGATGAAGCCGGAGGAACGCGAGGTGCTCGAGGATCTCCTGGTCACCGCGCATGGCGATGCACGCCGCAAGGCCGAGACCGCGATGCAGGAGAAGATGATGGCGCTCACCGGCGGGCTCGGCCTGCCGCCGGGATTTGGTCCGACTTAAATGGCTGCAAGCGTTGCCGGCCCCGAGATTGAACGCCTGATCCAGTTGCTGGCGCGGCTGCCGGGCCTCGGGCCCCGTTCGGCGCGGCGCGCGGCGCTGCATCTGATCAAGAAGCGCGAAGCCCTGATGACGCCGCTGACCGCGGCGCTGCAGGTCGCGATCGACAAGATCCAGGTCTGCAAGACCTGCGGAAACATCGATACACAAAACCCCTGCACCGTGTGCACCGATCCGCGCCGCGATCCCTCGATCATCGTCGTGGTCGCTGACGTCGCCGACCTCTGGGCGCTGGAACGCGCCAATGCGACCAATGGCCGCTATCACGTGCTCGGCGCAACGCTGTCGCCGCTCGACGGCGTCGGTCCGCAGGATCTCACCATCGATCAGCTGGTGGCACGCGCGCATGCGCCTGAGGTCAGCGAGATCATTTTGGCGCTCAATGCGACCGTCGACGGCCAGACCACCGCGCATTACATCACCGACCTGTTGTCGGAGGCCAATGTGCGGGTGACGCGGCTGGCGCATGGCGTGCCGGTCGGCGGAGAGCTTGATTACCTCGATGAAGGTACGCTATCTGCAGCCATGCGGCAGCGGACGCTGTTCTAGCGCGCGATGCTGGCGCCGAGCACGCGTCAGGCGCCAAGCGATCGGTCACAATCCGAAAAGATCGCACCAAAACAAAATGGTAGGGTGGATGCCGATTCGGGGACGGTCATTCACGCTCTGACGAATCAAGATACGGAACCACTGACAATGACGGCACACCGATTCGGCGTACGCTTGTTCGGCGTACGTTTGGGCTTTGCGCTTCTGACGGCAACGTTCGCCGCGCCTTGCGCGCTCGCGCAGCAGGCCGACGCCCCGCAGAAGCCCGGCAAGATGATCCACGCCGGCGACGTGCTGTCGGGAGAGCTCGGTGTCATGAAGGTGCGTGACGCCAAGAACCGCGGCAAGCGCGTCGCGACCTACCAGATCACCAGCGAGCCGCGCCGCCTGCCGCCGCCGAACGGTCTGTGCAATCTCGAGACCGGGCCGGAAACCTTCCAGCTGATTCCGACCAACGACGCCCAGGCCGCGCAACTCAAAAGCCTCTCCGGCAAGGAAATCTCGGTGAGGGTCGACGAAGTCGCCTGCGCCAAGGACGCCGGCGAGATGAGCGAAGCCATCGTCACAAAGTGGAGCGTAGTGGCGAAGTAGGATCGTGCCTCGGTTACGGTGTCATCGCCTGGATGCGCGGGTAATGACACCGCGCTGTTTCTTGAGTTGCGACCCATCCTCATCGTCGTCCTGGCGAAGGCCAGGACCCATAATCACCGGCCTTGCTTGTCGGATGGATCGTGGCCTCGACATCGCGCAACAATTCGCATTTGGGGTAATGGGTCCTGGCTTTCGCCAGGACGACGCGCGGAGAGAGTGGTTCCGCCGCTTCCCCGCTGAATTACGGACGCCTCCGGAATACAGGGCGGATTCACCCGGTCAAGCCGGGCTACAGGCGACTAAACCCGCACCGGCCCCAGCTCGTCGAAATGCCCGCGCCGCTGCAGCCAGGCGAGCAGGATCAGGCTCGGGATCGCGACCAGCACGCAGATCACGAAGAACATCTGCCAGCCGACGGCCTTGGCGACATAACCGGCGCCTGACGACAGATAGGTGCGGCCGACCGCGGCGAGCGCCGTGAGCAGCGCGTACTGGGTCGCGGTGTGCAGCGGATTGCGGCACAGCGCCGACAGATAGGCGACGAAGATCACGGTGCCGATCGCGCTGGTGAAATTCTCCGCGGTGATCGCAAGCGCGAGCGCCCATTGATCGACGCCGACATGGGCGAGCCAGGAGAATGAGAGATTGGCGACCGCCTGCAGCACGCCGCCGATCCAGAGGCTGGTCGCGAGCGAATAGCGCCGCGCCACGAAGCCGCCGGCAAAGCCGCCGATCAGGGTCGCGGCAAGGCCGACGCCTTTCACGATCGCCGCGTAATCGACCTTGGAAAAGCCGATGTCGATCACGAACGGCGCGGTCATGGTGCCTGAAAACGCGTCGGTGAACTTGAACAGCACCACAAAGGCGAGCGCCGCGAAGGCGTCCTTGCGGCTGAGGAACTCGGAGAACGCGCCGAGCGCGGCATGTAGCACGCGTTCGGCCGCGTTCTGCGCATGCGTCGCCGCCTCCGCGCCCTTCGATTGCGTCGGCTCGGTCGCCGCAAGCGCGGTGACGATGCCGATCACGACCAGCGCGGCCATCACCACATAGCCCCACATCCAGGCCGACAGGCGCACGAGGCCAGCGGACTCGAAGCCGCTGACGATGAACAGCGCGCCTGCGGTCGAGACCAGCATGCCGACGCGGTAGGCCGCGACATAGGACGCCATGCCGGCGGCCTGCTCGCTTTCAGGCAGGCTTTCGACGCGGAAGGCATCGACCACGATGTCCTGCGTCGACGATGCGGTTGCGACCAGCAGCGCGGCGAAGGCCGCGAACCACGGCGATCGCGCCGGATCGGCCATCGCCAGCACCAGGATCGCCGCGATCAGCAGCAGCTGCGAGAACAGCAGCCAGCCGCGGCGGCGGCCGAACATCTGCGTGAACAGCGGAACATGCAGCGCGTCGACCAGCGGCGCCCAGAGGAATTTCAGCGTGTAGGGCGTGCCGATCAGCGCCAGCAGCCCGATGGTGCCGAGATCGACCCCGGCCTCCTTCATCCAGACCTGCAGCGTCGAGCCCGACAGTGCCAGCGGCAGCCCCGAGGAGAAGCCCAGCAGCAGCACGATCAGCACCCGCGGCTGCAGATACACCGCAAAACTGTCGCGCCAGGAGGTGGCGGCGGGGGGATTCTTTTCCGATTGGGTCGCGGTCACTTCGGGCGCGGTCATGTCCCTCTGTTAGCAGATTCGACCGCAGCTGCCTTGGCTCCCTCTCCCCGCTCTTTCGCGGGGAGAGGGTTGGGGTGAGGGGCTTTCTCAGCGAATTATGACGGGTGCAATGTGCGGAAGCTCCCCCTCACCCGAAATTCGCGCGATGCGCGAATTTCGACCTCTCCCCGCAAGCGGGGCGAGGTGGCTACTCCCCTGCCTGCAGCTTGCGCGGGGCGGGGAACAGGTCGGGGGCGGGCTTGACGAAGCGGGGGACCTCGATCGGGGTCTCGGACTTGCTGAAGTCGAGTTCCTCGATCCGGCCGGCGCGTTTCTCGATCTTGTCGGCGGAGATCAGGATCTGCCTGACGTCCTCGTTCACCTGGCCGAAATGGGTCTGCAGCTTGAGCACGCGATCGCGCAGGCGGCCGAGGTCGTCGCCGAGATGCATCACCTCGTTGCGGATCTGGTCGGCGGCGTCGCGGATGCGGGCGTCCTTCAGGATCTGCTGCATCACCTGGATCGCCAGCATCAAGAGCGAGGGCGATACCAGCACGACGCGCGCGCGATAGGCCTTCTGGATCACGTCGTCGAAGCCGTCATGGATCTCGGCATAGACCGATTCCGACGGCACGAACATCAGCGCGGTGTCCTGGGTCTCGCCAGGGATCAGGTACTTCTCCGCGATGTCGCTGACATGCTTCAGCACGTCGGCGCGCAGCCGCTGGCTGGCGAATTTGCGCTCCTCGTCGCTGCGCGCATCGTGCAGCGCGGTCATGGCCTCGAGCGGGAATTTCGCGTCGATGCAGAGCGGGCGCTGGTCGGGCAGAAACACCACGCAGTCCGGCCGCTTGCCCGACGTCAGCGTGTACTGGAACTCGAACGAGCCCTTCGGCATGCCGTCCTGGACGATCGCCTCCATCCGCGCCTGGCCGAAGGCGCCGCGCGATTGCTTGTTGGCGAGCACGTCGCGCAGCGTCGTCACCTGGGTGGTGAGCTCGTTGAGGTTCTTGTGGGCGTGGTCGATGATGCCGAGCCGCTCGTGCAGCACGCGCAGCGAATCCATCGTGTTGCGGGTCGATTGCTCCATCGACTGGCCGACCCGGTGGGTCACCGAATCGAGCCGCTCGTTGACGGCGCGGGCCATCTCGGCCTGGCGGCCGGCCAGTGCCTGCGCCATAGTATCAACCTTGGCATCGACCCGCCCGGAGGATTCGCTCTGGGCCCGCAGCATGTCGGCGAGGCGCTCCTCCAGTTCGTCGGCGCGGATGGCCTGGGCCATTGCGAGTTCCGCGCCGCGCTGGCTGGCGCGTGCGATCACCAGCGCAATGGCGAACAACAGGATCAGCGCCAGCGCCCCAAGGCCGATCAAGGCGTCGGAGACACGGACGGGAAGGTCGCCAATCGTGAGGAGAATCTCGTTCATGCCGGCAGTTGTAGCCGATTCGCGGCCCGGCGCGAACGAAGAGGGAACGCTTATGGGAAATGCATCCCTGATTTTCCGGGTTAATGCGGAGTGAAGAAACGTGGTTAACGTTGTCCTAACGGGTTCCTGAGCGCATTGACCCCATGAAGTCAGCAGCTTAAATCGCCGCCATGGCATTAAGAGAAATTATCATCCTGCCGGACAAGCAGTTGCGGCTGGTGTCGAAACCGATCGAGAAGGTGACGCCGGAGATCCGCAAGCTGGCCGACGACATGCTCGAGACCATGTATGACGCGCCCGGCATTGGGCTGGCGGCGATCCAGGTCGCGCAGCCGCTGCGGCTGATCACCATGGACCTCGCCAAGCGCGACGAGAACGGCGAGACCACGGCGAAGCCGCGCGTCTTCATCAATCCGGAGATCATTGCGCGTTCGGAGGAGCTGTCGGTTTACGAAGAGGGCTGCCTGTCGATCCCCGAATATTACGAGGAGGTCGAGCGGCCGGCGCGGGTACGCGTGCGATTCACCGATCTCGACGGCACGGTGCATGAGGAGGATGCGGAAGGGCTCTACGCCACCTGCATCCAGCACGAAATCGATCATCTCAACGGCGTGCTGTTCGTGGACTATCTGTCGAAACTGAAGCGCGACCGCGTCTTCAAGAAATTCGAGAAGGCCGCCAAGCGCGCGGCGGAGTAACGCCGCATATTCTCGGAAGAAATCGATCGCATGCCTCTCCGCCTGATCTTCATGGGCACGCCCGATTTCGCGGTGCCGACGCTGCTGGAGCTCGTAGCCCATGGCCATGAGGTCGTGGCGGTCTACACCCGCGGGCCGAAGCCGGGCGGGCGGCGCGGCCTGCAATTGCAGCCGACGCCGGTCGAGCAGGAGGCGCGCCGCCTCGGCATTCCCGTGCTGACGCCGAAGACCCTCAAGACCTCGGAAGCGCTCGAGGAGTTTCGCGCGCATGACGCGGATGCCGCCGTCGTCGTCGCCTATGGCATGATCCTGCCGCAAGCCATTCTCGACGCGCCGAAGCTCGGCTGCTTCAACCTGCATGCCTCGCTGCTGCCGCGCTGGCGCGGCGCCGCGCCGATCAACCGCGCCATCATGGCTGGCGATGCCGCGAGCGGCGTGATGGTGATGAAGATGGATGTCGGCCTCGACACCGGGGACGTCGCGATGGCCGAGCGGCTGCCGATCACGGACAGCATGACGGCATCCGACCTGCACGATGCGCTGGCGCCGCTCGGTGCCGACCTGATGGTGCGCGCGATGGGCGCGCTCGGGCGCGGCGGCTTGCAGCTGACGAAGCAGAGCGAAGGCGGCGTCACCTATGCGGCCAAGATCGAGAAGGCCGAGGCGCGGATCGACTGGACACAGCCGGCGCATATGGTGCTGCGGCACATTCACGGGCTCTCGCCGTTTCCCGGCGCCTGGTGCGAGCTTGCCGGCGAAGGCGAGCCGGTGCGGCTGAAGATCCTGCGCTGCGAGCTGGCGAAAGGCTCGGGTGCACCGGGCGATGTGCTCGACGACAATTTCGCGATCGCCTGCGGTGACGGCGCGATCCGGATCCTCGAACTGCAGCGCGCCGGCAAGGCGCCGATGAAGGCGGCGGATTTCCTGCGCGGCACGCCGCTGAAGCCGCCTGCGCGACTCAGCTGATGCCCCGCTACAAGCTCACCATCGAAT
This sequence comes from Bradyrhizobium sp. USDA 4503, assembly GCF_054055815.1. NCBI lineage: Bacteria > Pseudomonadati > Pseudomonadota > Alphaproteobacteria > Hyphomicrobiales > Nitrobacteraceae > Bradyrhizobium > Bradyrhizobium sp. USDA 4503. Next base: position 5,156,522 of record NZ_JBSRXS010000001.1, on the reverse strand, counting down.
ATGACGGCACGCCGTTCTCCGGCTGGCAGATCCAGGACACCGCGCCGACCGTGCAGGGCGCGCTGGAGGCGGCGGTCAAGGCGATCTGTGGCGAGAACGTGCGCGTCTATGGCGCAGGGCGTACCGATGCCGGAGTGCATGCGCGCGGCCAGGTCGCGCATTGCGACATCGCCAAGCATTTTCCGCCCGGCCGCTTTCGCGACGGGCTGAATGCGCATCTGCGGCCCAATCCGATCGGTGTGCTCGCGGCTGACATCGTGCCCGACGATTTCGAGGCGCGGTTCTCCGCGACCAGGCGGCACTATCTCTATCGCATCACCAACACGCGCGCGAACCTCGCGCTCGACATCGGCCGCGTCTGGCGCGTGCCGCGCGCGCTCGATGCTGACGCGATGCACGCCGCCGCGCAGCGCCTGCTCGGCAAGCACGATTTCACCACCTTCCGCGACACCGAGTGCCAGGCCAAATCGCCGGAGAAGACGCTCGATCAGCTCGACGTCACCCGTGATGGCGCCGCCATCAACATCGTGACGTCGGCGCGCTCGTTCCTGCACAGCCAGGTGCGCTCGATGGTGGGCTCGCTGGTGTGGGTCGGCGAGGGTCGCTGGAGCGCCGACGATCTTGCCGGTGCGCTCGCCGCCCGCAACCGCGCCGCCTGCGGCTCCGTGGCGCCGCCGGACGGGCTCTACCTGATGCGGGTGGATTACTAGGCGGTGTGAATGATCTTGTAGGATGGGTAGAGCGAGGCGAAACCCATCATGTGCGTCGCGATTCGAGGTAATGGGTTTCGCTGCGCTCTACCCATCCTACAGACTGTATCTGGTGCGAGTGGATACTAGTGGCCCCAATCCCTACTGTGCATGGGGTTGTTTTCGATGTTTTTGTCCAGCCGCGCGGCTGGCCTACCCGAAATACCGCTCCAGCACGCCCCGATAGATCCGCGTCAGCTTCTCCAGATCAGCCACCGGCGTGCGCTCGTCGACCTGGTGCATGGTCTGACCGACCAGGCCGAATTCGATCACCGGGCAATAGCTCGAGATGAAGCGCGCATCCGAGGTGCCGCCGGAGGTCGATAGCTCCGGCCTGCGGCCGGTGACCTCCTCGATCGCGGCGACCGCGAGGTCGGTGAACGGGCCGGGCTGGGTGACGAACACGTTCGAGTTCGAGGGTTGCCAATCGATATGGGCGCGGATCCGATTGCCGCAGGCTTTCGCCAGCCGCTCATCGACGATCTGCCGCAGGCTCTCCTGGGTGTGGTTGTCGTTGTAGCGGATGTTGAACTTCGCCCGTGCCTGGCCGGGGATCACGTTGGTCGCGGTATTGCCGACATCGACGGTGGTGAATTCGAGGTTGCTGGCCTGGAACTGCGCGCTGCCGTGATCGAGCGGCTCGTCGCTCAGCGCCACGATCAGCCGCGAGATATCAGGCACCGGATTGGAGGCGCGGTGCGGATAGGCGACGTGGCCCTGCACGCCCTCGACCACCAGCGTGCCGGACTGCGAGCCGCGCCGGCCGATCTTGATCATGTCGCCCAGCACCTCGACATTCGAGGGCTCGCCGAGCACGCAATGATCGAATGTCTCGCCACGCTCGGCGCACCATTTCAACAGCTTGACGGTGCCGTTGATCGAGACGTCTTCCTCATCGCCGGTGATCAGGAAGGAGATCGAGCCGTTGCCATTCTCTTGTGGCTTGCCGCCGTGGTCCTGCAGATATTGCAGCACCGCGGCGACGCTGCAGGCGATACCGCCCTTCATGTCGACGGCGCCGCGGCCATAGAGATAACCGTCCTTCACCTCGCCGGAGAACGCGCCGAGCGTCCACGCGGCTTCATCGCCAGGCGGCACGACGTCGGTGTGGCCGGCGAAGGTGATATGCGGCGCCGAGGTGCCGATGCGCGCATAGAGGTTGTCGATATCGGCGGTGCCGGGCTCGGAGAAGGTCACGCGGTGGACTTCGAAGCCTGCGGCTTTCAGCAGGTTTTCGAGCACGCCAAGCGCGCCGGCGTCGGCCGGGGTGACGGAGGGGCAGCGAACGAGATCGCGGGTAATCGAGACGGCATCACTCATGCGCCTCGCTTAACACGTCACACGGCGGGTGGACCAGCTTTGTGCGGCACGATATCGAGCTCGCTCTGCTGATCCCAGCCGCGCGCGGAGCGCGACCCGCTGTCGCGGCCTTGCCGCACATGGGTTTTCCCAAGCGGATTGGGGCCGTAGCGATTGGGGTAGCTGGTGCCGCGCAGAAAGGCGAGCTCGACGAAGCCCCAGACGTAAAGCACGAAGACGATCAGGCCCGCGGCCGTCACCCAATAGGATTCATCGGAGAGCCGGTCCGAGAACTGGCTCATGAGACCCGGGATCGCGAAGAACGGGACCATCCACCAGCCGCTCTTGTCGCGGTCGTGCAGGCGCTTGATCGAGACCGCGACATAGACCCAAACGAACAAGAACGTTCCGCAGGCCTTGACCAGCAATGCCGGCAATCCGGCCCAGCTCAGCGATTTGTAGCTGTCGGGGTCGAAGGCCCGGAAGATGTCGTCGACATTGAAGCTGAACCCGTTCTTGCCACCGAGGCCGGCCGAGACCGCCAGTAAAGCCAGGAACATCATCCAGCAGACGATGATCAGCCCTGCGAGCCAGAATTTGGCCCGGTTGACGCGGCCCTTGAAGCCGAACAGGTAATTGGCCCAGTCCATGAAAATAAGCTCCGGGCTGCGGCAATTCTTCGCGGCCCGGAGATATGTCGGCGTCGGATCGAAATTGGTTCGATCAGTCCAGACCCGTCGTCCTGAGGTGCGAGCCTTGCGGCGCAATTGCGCCGCTGGGCGAGCCTCGAAGGATGCACGGCCCCGCTGGTGGCCGTCGACCCTTCGAGACGCCTGCTTCGCAGGCTCCTCAGGGTGACGGTGATGGACTGATCTCGCGGCGAAAAAGCGATCAATCCCGCAGCAGCTCGTTGATGCTGGTCTTGGCGCGGGTGCGCTCGTCGACCCGCTTGACGATCACGGCGCAGGCGGTGGCAGGTCCCGGCTGGCCGTTCTTCAGCGGCTTGGCCGGCAGGGTGCCGGGCACCACGACGGCATATTCCGGGACCTCGCCGACGAAGATTTCGCCGGTCTCGCGGTCGACGATCTTGGTCGAGGCGCCGAGGAACACGCCCATCGACAGCACCGCGCCCTTGCGCACGATCACGCCCTCGGCGACCTCCGAGCGCGCGCCGATGAAGCAGTCGTCCTCGACGATCACGGGCTCGGCCTGCAGCGGCTCGAGCACGCCGCCGATGCCGACGCCGCCGGAGATGTGCACGCGCTTGCCGATCTGGGCGCAGGAGCCGACCGTCGACCAGGTGTCGATCATGGTGGCTTCATCGACATAGGCGCCGAGATTGACGAAGGAGGGCATCAGCACGACGTTGCGGGCGATGAAGGCCGAGCGGCGCACGATCGCGCCCGGCACGGCGCGGAAGCCGGCGTCGCGGAAACGGTTCTCGCCCCAGCCCTCGAACTTCGACGGCACCTTGTCCCACCACGATGCCTTGCCCGGGCCACCCGCGATCTGACCCATGTCGTTGAGGCGGAAGGACAGCAGCACGGCCTTCTTCAGCCACTGATTGACCTTCCACTTGCCGCTCGTCTCGCGCTCGGCGACACGGGCCTCGCCCTTGTCGAGCAGCTCCAGCGCGTGGTCGACCGCCTCGCGGACCTCGCCCTTGGTCGAGGTCGAAATGCCTTCGCGGGCGTCGAACGCGGTGTTGACGGTGGTTTCGAGGGCGGACAGCGACATCGGGACAATCCTTGGCGTATCGGGGATTATGACGGGATTTTGCGGGGCTTTTTCGGAATTTGGGGCCGCGGAGTCAAGGCAAACTCCTCCGTCGCCGAGTGGTCTCTCTTCCGTCGTCCCGGCCAAGCGAAGCGCGAGCCGGCAACTGTTATGTTGGTTTGGTCTGCAGGTACGGCTTTCGGTCTCGCATCATGGCATTGAGGACCGTCAACAGCTTCCTGGCGACGGCGATGAGGGCGAGTTTGGCTGGTTTTCCGGCCTGTCGCAGTCGTGCATAGAAGGCCTTGAACGGATCAGCCCTGCGAATTGCGTTGAGGGCCGCCATATAAAGGGCGTCACGAACGCGCTTTCGGCCGCCCGCAATTTTGCGCTTGCCGCGGAAGGCGCCGCTGTCGACGTTGAAGGGAGCAAGGCCAGCAAGCGCTGCGAGTTGTTTCGGTCCGACCCGCCCGAGTTCCGGCATCTGGGCGATGAGCTGCATGCAGGCCACCGGACCCACGCCGGGCAGCGAACGCATTAACTTCGCATCGTCCGCGATCTCCGCTTCGGCTTTAATCAAGGCGCCGATGTCGGCCTCGATCTCGGCGATCTCGCTGTCGAGGACCTCGATGAGGCGGCCAATGCGTTCGGCCATTGCACGATCGTCGGCCTCGCTGCGCCGGTTCTTCTCCTGGGCGCGCATGAGGACCAGCTGATCCCGCCGTTTTGCAAGCCTCGCCAAGGCGCCCCGTGCAGGATCGGCGACCTGCTCGGGGGCGGGCTGCATGGCCCGCGCAAAGGTCGCCAGCATCCGCGCATCGATCGGATCGGTCTTGGCCAGCAGGCCGCTAGCCCGTGCAAAGTCGCGGGCACGGGCCGGGTTGATCCGTGCGAACTGGATCCCGGCCTGACGCAGCGCCTCGCGCAGCGCGAGGTCATAGATACCCGTCGCCTCGAAGACGACCAGCACATCGCATTGCCAACGCGCCACCTGCTGTGTGATGGCCTGTGTCGCGTTGGCAATGCGCCTCGGCACGCCGTCAGCCTCATCAAAGATATCGAGGTGCTTCTTGGAGATGTCGATTCCGACGTAACGAAGAGCTATGGTCACGGTGCCTGTCCCTGTGATGCGAGGTCTGTTGCTGCAGCCTCGTGCAACTGTTCAGGTTGATAGATGGAACGGGCGGGAGACCGAGCCGGCTCACGGCGTCAAGCGCCAAGGACCCAACGGCTTCCCGCCCACCCACATCCTGACAGACTTCCAAGACACAGGGACCCATAACCACAAATGCCCGTGTTGCGGCACGCTGGTGCCACGGCGCGTAGCCAAGCGCAGATTGGTGGTTATGGGTTCCGGCTTTCGCCGGGACGACACCTGTTGAGAGGCTACGGCTTCAGCTGCTGCAGGAAGCCGGTGAGATCATCCGTGACATGGTCGACATGGGCGGCGTCGCGGCCTTCGAGCTCCCAGGTCTCGCGCACCACCTCCTGGCTGCCGTCGGGCACGACGAGCACGGTGGTCATGCCGAGCTCATGCGGCACCACCAAATTGCGCGCGAGGTCCTCGAACATCGCAGCCTTCGCCGGATCGACGTCGTGGAGCCTGAGGAACTTCTGGTAGGTCTGCGGTGCCGGCTTCGGCTCGAGATCGGCGGCGATGATGTCGAACACGCCGTCGAAATGGTTGCCGATGCCGAGCCGGCCCAGCACCGCATCGACATGGTCGACCGAGCCGTTGGTCAGGATCAGCTTGCGCCCCGGCAGTTTTGCGATCGCGGCTCCCATCGCCGGATTCGGCTGCAGCGGCGAGTGGTCGATCTTGTGCACATAAGCGAGATAGTCGTCGGCCTGCACGCCGTGCTCGGTCATCATACCGCGCATCGTGGTGCCGTAGCGCAGGTAGTAGTCCTTCTGCAGCCGCCGTGCTTCCTCGGGAGAGATCTTCAGCCAGTTGCTGACGAACTCGCCGATCCGCGCATCGACCTGCTGCCACAGGTTGACGTGATGCGGGTACAGCGTGTTGTCGAGGTCGAACACCCAGGTCTCGACATGGCTGAAGCTGCGGGGAGTATTCATTGTGGCTCTCCACTTGTCAGCGTGAACGTCGTTCCGCCCTCCGCCGTCGTCCTGGCGAAAGCCAGGACCCATACCGCGGAATCTATCAATGTGGCACGGTGCTCGTCGTTCTTCGCCAAACGCAGTCTTGTGGTAATGGGTCCTGGCCTTCGCCAGGACGACATCGATGTTTGCGGCCTCATTATCTTCATCACGGCATCGCAAAGCGCAGCGTCTTGCCGCCGCTGGTCATGTCGACGGTGGTGAAGCCGAGTGCGGCGAGGCCGCGGGTGCTGCAGTCGCCCTGTTCGTTGATCTCGAACTTGCTTTCGCGGGTGCAGAGCTGGACCCCGCCGCCCCAGTTCAGCGGCTTGTCCCCGATGCGGATGGCCCGGTTGTCGTTGTCGACCGCTTCAGCAAACGAATAGATCTGCTTCGGCGTGCCTGACACGTCCGGATGCAGGCACTTGCCGGGGTCGATGCGATACCAGCCGCGGCTGGTCACCACCTTGCCGTCGTCGGTTGCAACCGCGGCCATCACCTTGTGCGGCGTGTCGTTGCACCAGGTCAGCCCCGATGGCGACGGCTTCTGCACGGCATCGATCATGGTGGCGAAGAAATTCGGCGACTGCACGATGTCGCTGGCGAGCCCGCGGCTCTTCAGGAATGCCGCCAGCGCACTCTGGGTCTTCGGCCCGTCGACGCCGTCGATCGGCGCGGCATCGTAGCCCGCGATCACCAAGAGGCGCTGGATGCCGGCGAGGCGCGCCTGCTCGTCGTCATATTCGCTGTCTTCGGCGAGATAGGCGACCAGATGGCCGTCGTCGGTCTTGGTCGGCGTGATCTGGGTGAATTGCGCGGACATCTGGCCGGAACGGCATTGTCGCGCGGCGGCGATCACGAAATTGTCCTGCGCCACGCAGAGCGTGTCGGTGCCGTTCTGCGGGATCGGCGAGGCGCCGTAGACGCCGAGCGCCCGCGCATTGAGCAGCACGCGGTCGGCGGTGAGCGCGCCCTGCACCACGACCCGGCAGGTCGCGGGATCGATGCGGAACCAGCCGCGTGTCGCGGTCGCGGCCTTGTCGTCGATGCCGATCGCGGCCTCGATCACATAGCTCATGCGGTTGCAGAGCTTGAGATCGGCATGCGCCGGCGCCGACGAGAACAGGAACGACACCAGCGCGGCGGGCAGCGACATCGCGAGCCGCGCCGGCAGCGACCGGCGAGGAATCCTCGCCGTGTGTCCCGCGTCTGCCATTACTTGTGGATCAGCGTGCCGGTGCCCTGGTTGGTGAAGAGCTCGAGCAGCACCGCGTGCTGCGTCTTGCCGTCGATGATCACGACGCCCTGCACGCCCTGTTCGAGCGCGTAAATGCAGGTCTCGACCTTCGGGATCATGCCGCCGGAAATCGTGCCGTCGGCGATCAGCTTGCGGGCTTCCTTGATCGACAGGTCCGGAATCAGCTTCTTGGACTTGTCGAGCACGCCCGGCACGTCGGTCAGCAGCAGCAGGCGCTTGGCCTTCAGCGCGCCCGCGATTGCGCCGGCGAAGGTGTCGGCGTTGATGTTCAGGGTCTGGCCGTCCTGCGAGGTCGCCAGCGGCGCCAGCACCGGGATCAGCTCATAGCCGATCAGCTGATTGAGCAGCGTGAGGTCGACCTTTTCGGGATCGCCGACGAAGCCGAGATCGATGGCCTTCTCGATGTTGGAATCCGGGTCGACCATGGTGCGCGTCGTCTTCGACGCCTTCACCATGTTACCGTCCTTGCCGGAGAGGCCCACGGCCTTGCCGCCCGCCTCGTTGATGTAGCCGACGATCTGCTTGTTGACCGAGCCCGCCAGTACCATCTCGACGATCTCGATGGTCGCGGCGTCGGTGATGCGCAGGCCCGCGGCGAATTCCGACTGGATGCCGAGGCGCTTCAGCATGGTCGCGATCTGCGGCCCACCGCCATGCACGACCACCGGATTGATCGCGGTCTGCTCGAGCAGCACGATGTCGCGCGCGAACGCCTTCGCGGTGTCCTCGGCGCCCATGGCATGGCCGCCATATTTGATGACGATGGTTTCCTCGTCATATTCCTGCATGTGCGGCAGCGCCTCGGACAGGATGCGGGCCTGATCGAGCGGGCTGATGTGCTGGTCGGTCATGGGGCTGGTCTCGTCGTCAGCGGAGGGGTGGCGCGGTTCTATCTGATTGACGGGCAGGGCGCAAAGCGGCTGACCCTCTCCCCTTGTGGGAGAGGGTGGCTTCGATGCAACGGCATCGAAGCCGGGTGAGGGGTCTGTCTCCGCGGATAGAGACCCCTCATCCGGCGCGGATTGCATCCGCGCCACCTTCTCCCACAAGGGGAGAAGGAAGTATGGCGGTCATCACCGCTTCGGCCACACCGCCGCGACCGCCAGTACCAGCCAGCTCAGGATCAAGAGCGTTCCGCCGGTCGGCGCAGCCATCGGAAACAATCCATGGCCGGCATATTGGCGCAGCACGAGGTCGCCCGCGAACAATGACGCCGCGATGACGAAGCCGGCCGCCGCCACGACTGCGAGCTTCGCATGGATGATCGCGCGATCCGCGACCGCGATGGTCGCGACGACGGCGGGTGCATGGAACAGCAGCATCGAGGATGCCGCCGCCAGCCGCGTGGCGTCGGGCAGATGGGCTGCGGCCGCCGCCAGCATCACGCCGCAAGCGCCCATGATGGCGGCAAGGCCGATCAGGAAGCGGGATGCGCCGCTCATCGGCGCCGTTCCTCGATCAGGCGCACCATGGCGGCACGCAGCTCCGGCATGCCGTCGCCGGTGCGCGACGAGGTCACCAGCACTTCGGGGAAGGCGGCGGGATGTTTTGCGAGCGTTGCTGACGTGTCGGCGATGACGGTCTTGAGTTCGCCGGCCTTCACCTGATCGGCCTTGGTCAGCACGACCTGATAGCTCACCGCGGACTTGTCCAGCGTCTTCAGCACGTCGAGATCGACGTCCTTGATGCCGTGGCGCGCGTCGATCAGCACGTAGACCCGCGCCAGTGTCGCGCGCCCGAGCAGGAATTTGTGGATCAGCGCCGTCCACGACGCCACCTTGGTCTTGGGCGCCGAGGCGTAGCCGTAGCCGGGCATGTCGACCAGGCGGAAGCCCGCCTTCTCCGGCCCCTCGAAGAAGATCAGCTCCTGGGTGCGCCCGGGCGTGTGCGAGGTGCGAGCCAGGTTGCTGCGGCCGGTCAGCGCGTTGATCAGGCTCGACTTGCCGACATTGGAGCGGCCGGCAAAGGCGACCTCGAGGCCGGCCATCGGCGGCAGCGTCTCGATCGAGGGCGAGGCCCAGATGAAGCGCCAGTCGCCGGCGAACAGTTTCCGGCCTTGCTCAATTAGCGCCGCATCGGGTTCGGTGCTCATGCGAAGGATTCCATCTCGTCGCGGCCAGACAAGGGCCCAAGGCGGGTCCTTGGCGTAGGACGACCCGGCCATCCAGGTCAACGTCCAGAGCCTCGGTTCTGGCCGTCCTCCAATATGTCGATGCCCGGCACAAGGCCGGGCATGACGTGGTGACGAAGCGCCGTTGCTGGAAGCTACGTCGCCTTCTTTGTCTCAGTCGTCACGCTTTTTTTTTGAAACGTCGACTTCAGATTGTCGAACAGCTCCACCTTCACGCCGTTGCGCCGCATGATGTAGCTCTGCTGCAGCACCGACAGCAGGTTGTTCCAGGCCCAGTAGATCACGAGACCCGCCGGGAAGCCGGCCAGCATGAAGGTGAAGATCAGCGGCATCCAGTCGAAGATCATCTTCTGGGTCGGATCCGGCGGCGCCGGATTGAGCTTCATCTGGACCCACATCGTGATGCCCATGATGATCGGCCAGATACCCATCACCAGATAGGCGCCGAAATGCGGTCCGAGCAGCGCGATCGGATCGAACGGAATGAGGCCGAACAGCGTGAACAGATTGGTCGGATCAGGCGCCGAGAGGTCCTTGATCCAGCCGAAGAACGGTGCGTGCCGCATTTCGATGGTGATGAACAGCACCTTGTAGAGCGAGAAGAACACCGGGATCTGCAAGGCGACGGGAAGACAGCCCGCGATCGGGTTGATCTTCTCCTTCTTGTAGATCTCCATCATCTCCTGCTGCTGCTTCACGCGGTCATCAGGATAACGTTCCTTCAGCGCCTGCAGCTGCGGCTGCACCGACTTCATCTTCGCCATCGAGGCGTAGGACTTGTTGGCGAGCGGGAAGAACAACAGCTTCACGATCACGGTCACCAAGAGGATCGCGATGCCGAAATTGCCGACCAGGCGATAGAACCAGTCGAGCGCCAGGAACATCGGCTTGGTGATGAAGTAGAAATGGCCCCAGTCGATCAGGAGATCGAAATGGTTGAGGCCGAGCTGCTTGTTGTAGCCGCCGAAGCCGACCAGCGGGAAGTTGAGGCCGACCGTGGCGGCCTCCTTCGCGCCGGCGAACAGCCGCCCGTTGGCAACGCCGGTGCCGCCGATCGGAATGGTCTGCGCGCCGAGCATGTAGTCGGTCTGGTAGCGCTTGTCGCCGGTGGTGAAGCGGGCGCTTTCGAGCGTTGCGGTGGTCTCCGGCAGCAGTGCCGTGGCCCAGTATTTGTCGGTGATGCCGAGCCAGCCGTCGGTGACCTTCGTGAACACGATGCCGCGCGAATTTGCGCCGGTTGAGGTCTTGGCCTCGTCGATGTTCTTGTAGCTGAATTCCTGCAGGCCGTGTTCGCCGAGATAGCCGATCGGGCCTTCATGCAGAATCGCGTAGCCGGAGACCGGCGGCTTGCCGCCGCGCGAGATCAGACCGAACGGATACAGCGTCACCGGCGCGCTGCCTTGATTGATGACCTCGTCCTTGATGCTGAAGAGGTAGCGATCGTCGATCGAGATGGTGCGGCGGAAGGTCAGGCCCTGGCCGTTCTCGTATTTCAGAATCACCGGGGTGCTCGGCGACAGGGTGTTCGATCCCTCCTGCTGCCAGACGGTTTCGGCGTTCGGCGTCTTCACCGATGAGCCGTTGGCGGTCAGCCACAGGAACTCGGCGTAATAAGGCTCGGCCGTGCCCGACGGGGAAAGCAGCACGACAGCCGGCGATTTGGGATCGACCGTCTCGCGGAACTGAACCAGCGCCAGGTCGTCGATCCGGGCGCCCTTCAGCGCGATGCTGCCGGTGACGCGCGGGGTCTCGATCTTGATGCGCGGGCCGGAGGCAAGCACCGTCTCGCGGCTCGCGACCGGAGCGTCAGCAGCAGGCGCGCCGGGAGCCGGAGAGGGAGTCGCCGAGGTACCCGGAGCGGTGCCGGGAGCAGCACCCGGAGTCGCCTGCGGCGCCGGCTTCTGCAACTCCGCCTGGCGCTGCGCCTCGCGCTGCTTCTCCATCTGCGGCACATTGTAGAAATATTGCCAGGCGATCAGGACGAGGCCGGACAGAATGACGGCAAGGATCGTGTTGCGGTTGTCGGACATCTCTTAGGGTCTCGTCATTCCATTCGGATTGGGCGCGCTCTTGTTACCCGCCTTGTTGGTACCCGTCTTGTTATTACCCGTGTTGGGCGCAGGCCGGTCGAGGCGGCGCAGCGCCGACCGCAGGTCGTCAAGCATGGTCGCAAAGTCGCGGGTCAGCGCGTCACGACGGCCCACTAGCACATAATCATGGTGCGGCCGCATGAATACGGCGTCGACCTGTCTCATCACTTCGCGAAGCCGGCGGCGGATGCGGTTGCGCTCGGTCGCGGTGCCGTTCTTCTTGGTGACGGTATAGCCGACGCGGATCGGGCCCTGATCGTCGCGGCGGCGGCCCTGCAGCACAAAAGCTGTGGTGTTCGCCCGTGCGCCATTGGCAACGGCGAGGAAATCCGCCCGCTGCCTCAGCCGATCCATAATGGGTATCTCCGGAGAGGAGACGTCCGGGCTCAGGCGCTCAGGCGCTTGCGGCCACGCGCGCGGCGCGCAGCGAGGACCTTGCGGCCGCCGGCCGTGGCGAGACGGGCGCGGAAGCCGTGACGGCGCTTGCGCACCAGTTTGCTGGGTTGATAAGTCCGCTTCACGGGTAATTCTCCGCTGACCGGGCAATTTGCCGTTGTATTGAGATGGAGTCCGGTGATGCTGGCGGGCCCAAACGAGCCGTTGACGGCCCCAAAGAGCCGCCCCCGGGTCAAGAACCGGGCCATCGCGGACAGTTGGCGCGGCTTATAAGGGAGCGCCCTGTTTTCGTCAATGTCACAGGCCGTCGCAAAAAGGGTTCTTCGAAACGTCGTAATTGGGGCGAATATATCTGATTTCGCGGGGTATTTGACGGTATGGAGACGCTTTGGGGCGTTCGGGGAACCGCCCACATTAGCGATCCGTAATTTGACCGGCTTGGGGGCCGGGCCCCATCTTCCGACCCCTAAGCCAAACAAGGCCTTATCTTGTGGCTCTAACTGACGATCAGGCGACCGCGCAGAAGCAGCGGCCCAAGCCGTCCCCCCGGCTCGGGCTGTCGGGCAAGCTTTTGCTGCTGACGATTCCCCTGGTGATGATCGCCGGGCTCCTGATCTACGTCCCGGCCATCGCCAACTTCCGGATGAACCGGCTCAATGACCGCCTGGCCGCCGCCAATACTGCGGCGCTGGTGCTCGATGCCGCCCCGTCCGGCCTGGTGCCGGATTCGCTGGCGCGGCAGATCCTGACCAGCATCGGCGCCCGTGCCGTCGCCATCAAATTGGGACAGCAGCGCAGGCTGCTCGCCAGCGCCGATTTGCCGGCGGCGATCGACCATGACGTCGACATGCGGACCATGACGGTATGGTCGGCGATCGTCGATGCCTTCGAGATCATGCTGGAGCACGGTGACCAGACCATCCGCGTGGTCGGACCCGCGCCGGGCCAGGCGCAATTCATCGAGGTCGTGATCGACGAGAAGCCGCTGCGGCAGGCGATGTACCGCTTCTCGCGCAACGTTTTGGTCGTTGCATTGTTGATCGCCGGCCTGACCGCCGGTCTGGTCTATCTGGCGCTGCATTATCTGTTCGTGCGCCCGATGCGGCGGCTGACCGCGAGCCTGGTCGGCTTCCATGAGAATCCGGAGAGTTCGGCGCGAATCATCGTGCCGAGCCAGCGCGGCGACGAGATCGGCGTTGCCGAGCGCGAGCTGTCCGACATGCAGCGCGACCTCGTCTCGATGCTGCATCAGAAGAGCCGGCTTGCCGCGCTCGGGCTCGCCGTCTCCAAGATCAACCATGATCTGCGCAATCTGCTGGCGTCCTCGCAATTGCTGTCGGACCAGCTCGCCAGCGTGCCCGACCCGCGGGTGCAACGCTTTGCGCCGAAATTGTTGCGCTCGCTGGAGCGCGCCATCGCCTTCTGCCAGTCGACACTGTCTTATGGCCGCGCGCAGGAGGCGGCGCCTGATCGCCGCGCCATCATGGTGGAGCCCGCGGTCGCCGAGGTGCGGGAGTCGGCCGGGCTTGCCACCGATGTCTCGATCACCTGGATCAGCGCGATCGAGCGCGGCCTGACCATCGACGCCGACCCGGACCAGCTGTTCCGCGTGCTGCTCAATCTGGTGCGCAACGCGGCGCAGGCGCTGGAAACCCGGCCCGCAGGTGACGGCGGCGCGCAGCAGATCCGCATCACCGGCCGCCGCGAGGGGACGGTTGCGATCATCGAGGTCTCCGACACCGGTCCGGGCGTCCCGACCAAGGCGCGCGAGCATCTGTTCGAGGCATTCCAGACCTCCGGCCGCCCCGGCGGCAGCGGACTCGGCCTTGCCATTGCCGCCGAGCTGATCCGGGCCCACGGCGGCCACATCCACCTGGTCGAGGGCACGATCGGCGCCACCTTCCGGATTTCGATCCCGGATCGTCCGGTGGAACTGCTGTCGGTCCGCAGCGAGCGGGCGAGGGCCTGAGGCCGTTCCGGTATTCCGGGGCGGCCAAAACTGCGGCCGAAATTGGCGTTTCCAGACCTTGCCAACCGGACCCGGAGCCTGTAGCTAGAGCGCTCTTTCGCGACGTTCCGGGCCTCCCGGGACCATGCGGGCTCAAGCCCACCCGCGAAAATGCGCCCGTAGCTCAGCTGGATAGAGCATCAGACTACGAATCTGAGGGTCGGACGTTCGAATCGTTCCGGGCGCGCCAATAAAATCAAAGGCTTGGCGCCCGCCGACCAAATCGTGGAAATCCGATAGCTACCACCTAGCTACCACGCGGCCCAAAGCTCAATCGCCGCCCGGCCCGGAAATTCCCCGCGCATCATTTCTGGCGAGCGCAGTTTCACACGTCGCCCTGTGAATAAGCAGGATAGCGGTGGAATGACTCGCGGATCAGTTGCGGTTCCGGGTAAATTGCACTCGGGACGCGGAGATTCGGGTCCTCATGAAAAAACCGGGCTCACCCTCCCCAGAGCAGACCCGGCTTTCTTGTCCTTCAACCCATGCGGGCTCAGGCAGCTTGAGGTCACCACGTGGTGATTCGCAAGTCAAGCTTAGGCTCCGAAATTGGAGTAACTACCATTACGCACAAAACTAAACTGGAGTCGGCAGAAGCCGTCATTTGCTGGCATCTGAGCGCTCTCGGCTATCATCAGCATGAGATCGCTGCGGTGTTCAAAGTGAACCAGCGGTGCGTGCATGAAGTGCTGCGCGAGAAGAAGCATCTCGGTAGCAGACAACTCGCGCAACTTTCCATGGCGAGTTAACGACAACGGGGCGGTCTGCGGGCCGCCCTTATTCCCCCTTCAATAATTGGAATTTTCCACGTGAGCACCCATGGCTGATGCGTCGATATGGCCCGTGGTCGTGGGTGGCCTTATGACAGGGCTCTTCGCACTAGGCGGAATTGGAGTGGGCATGGTGGGAACGGCCCGCCGTGATGCAGCGCAAGAGCGTCGCGAAGCTAAAAAGCGGCGGGCTGACAAGTTCGAAGAATTGGTGGCTGCGGTTTACGAGTTCGATCACTGGCTCGAAGGAGTCCGAAACCGTCGCGCCTATGGCGAAGACATCCCAGAAACAGTTTCGCCCTTTGCCAAGGTACAATCCATTACGTCGATCTACTTCCCGCGCTTCTCCGGATTGGTCACGGAATTAGACATCGCTGCAAGTCAGGTGGGAGTTTGGATAGCCCAAGCCGCACACAAGCGGCTTAGCAAAGACATCGCCAATTTAAACGATGGACAAGTCGAAGCGTACGAACCCTATGCGCAAAAACGTGAGGCCTTGCTCGGCGCGCTGAATAAACTCGCCCGCGAAGAATTTCAGTGAGATCACCAATTCTGGAATTTTCTACGTCGTGCCGGAAGCCCCAACTGCCAACGCCGCGCATAAGCCTGGTGACAAAGCAGGTAATTCTTCTCGCCGCGTGGCTTTCGGTCCCACCATTCGACCCCGTTATTAGTCTGGGCAGTTCTTCGTGAAGCGGACCACCCCCGGGACGGGATTGGCACGACATCAGCGCCCAATTGCATCAAGGGCGTCGGTGTCAGTTGATCCAAAATACCGCCAGGGCACTTCAGGTTGCGCGGATTGAAACGCAACCATTGGGTGTTGTAAGGTTTCGCATATTTTTAGTGCTTTAGGTGGGGGCAATGGACAAGCCGGTAAACGACACGCTGTTAAAGCCGGACATGTTGGCCGTGCTGTCGCGGACCCATTTGCAAGTCAACCTTCACGGCTTCCTTCTGCCCGTCTTCGAAGCCATCTCGAATGCGATGCACAGCATTGAAGAAGCATTCGTGGACCGCACCAATGCAGAGAAGGAAGGGGTCATCACTGTCAGGTTCCAGGACTGGACGAACCCCAACAAAATCGTCGTGTCAGTCTCGGACAATGGGGCTGGACTTACCGAAGAAAACTATCGCTCATTCAAGACGCCCTTCAGCGGCTACAAGTTGCGCCAAAAGGGGCGCGGTTTCGGCAGATTCATAGGATTCAAAGTCTTCGCGCGAGTCGTGTATCAGAGCCGCTTTTCGTTTTTTGGAAAGAGCGAGGTCAGGTCGTTTCGCTTTGATATCACGCAGAAGGAAGAATTTATTGTCCAAGACAATCAACCTGACTTTGACGGCGCTGGTCTCACGGTCACGTACGATCAACCGCTAACCAATTGGCACGATCTAATCGCAACTCTAAATGCAGACGACATAGCGGGCGAGATCGGCGCGCACTTCCTGCCATATTTTCTTTACCGCTGGCTGCCGCAAATCGTAATTCAGTTTGACGACGAGAAACCCATTGATATTCGTAGCCGCTTTCAAGGCATGTTCAAGCAGTTTGCGGCAGGGACCATCGTCTGCGACATTGACGGCGCTCCCGAACAACTTTCGTACTCTTTGGCAAAGCTGGCCCGCACGCAGCAATTCAAGAACCACTGCCTGCTGTTGTCCGCTGCTGACCGTATAGTCGGGTCACCGCGCGATCTTACGAACAAGATCGGCCAACCGTTCTTCATAGGCGAAAACAACGAGCGCTACGTCGTGATCGCGGTGGTCCGTGGGGAAGCGTTCGAAAGCCGTCTAAACGACTCGCGTACAGGCATAAACCTAAGCCCTCGCACCGTCGAAGATGTTGTCTCGCACATAAGCGACGTGATCCAGCACGAAGAGCACACTCAAATTGAGAAGATCAAAACCGACCAATCGGCAGAGTTGGTAGAGGCCCTGCGCGAGAATCCAATTTTGAAATTGGGATTGCGAGGGAAAACGGTCTCAGATTATGTTGCTGCCAAGCCCAACAATTGGAAGCCGGAACAATTCATCTCCGATCTGGCAATCGAGCGCTTTCGCGCAACCGCCGATCTAACCAAGCAAATTGTTGCTGCCGCCGCTGACGTCGACAACTATGAAGCTACAATCAAACAAATTGTCGCCAAGATCGATGCGAGCAAAAAAGAAACGCTTGCGGAGTACGTCATACATCGGAAAAACATAATTGCATTGGTGGAAGCTGCGCGACGCTTCCAAGGCGACGGCAAGCACGCGCCCGAAGATGCAATTCATGAATTGGTCTTCCGTCGCTTTTCAGACAACGCAAGCGTTGACTACTTCGAGCATAATCTTTGGTTGGTCGATGATGCGCTAGCATTCCTGCCCTACGTCTCCAGCGATCGTACTCTGCACGGCAGCCGCCGGCAGAAGGGTGATAAAGTCTCGGATTTGTTTTTCTTCGATGACAGCATGATTTTGGGTGACAACGATGGCACCACGTTGACCATCGTTGAATTCAAACGACCGAGCCGGAATAACTACGTCTTTGGCATTGAGAAGAACGATCCGGTATTGCAAGTAATCAATACGTTAGACAAGGCTGTCGCGGAGGGTGGCATAACTAAAACGGATGGCACATACTTTTCTTTTGCGAACGTCGTGCGCAAGTTTGCTTTCGTGATTGCCGATCTGACGCCCTCGTTGATTGATGTCTTAGACAAGCATGACTTTCACAATGGCTGGAATCCAAAGGTCTTTGTTCGTTATCGCGAAAGGACGGCGATCTTCATCCAAGTGTTTGGGTACGACACGCTAGTTGAGAACGCGAAGAAACGTAATCAAGCGTTCTTTAAGGTGTTGCTGGACGAATGATGGGGTAAGCCGGAGGGCGTCCGGATGATGCTAGCGCGCATCCCTGAGTGACTGCCGGTTTTGCCGCTATCCTGAGCAATCAAGAGGCATGGCGGGGGGAGTTGGTGGCTGATCCATTTACAATTCGCATTTTCGTTCCGGACGGCAATCCAGAGGGTTTGCGCATCATCGACCGGATGAACTGGACTGGACTTGGCATCGCGTTTCCACGCGAAGATTGGCCAAAGATCAAAACCCGCGCCGAATTTTCGCGTTCAGGAGTTTATATCTTAGTTGGCCGCGTCACCGATGACGATCTGCCAACAATTTACGTCGGCCAGGGTGATGTCGTTCGTAACCGAATTGACAGCCATTTTGCCAACAAGGAGTTTTGGGGATCGGCGGCGGTTTTCGTATCCAACGCGACTGGTGGTCTAAATCGTGCTCACGCCACATGGTTGGAATATGCGCTGATTCAGCGCGCACAACAAATTAGCCAAAGCCATCTCGAAAACGGTGTCGAGCCGCAGGCGCCCCAGCTTTCCGAAGCGGAGCGCGCCGACACGCAAGCGTTCCTGCGGGAAATGCTGCAAATCCTGCCATTGATCGGCTTGACTTGCTTCGAACAGCCGAAGGCCGTTGCGCTTCCGAAGACGCATGCTGACAATGCCACAGCGCCGACTGTTCCCGATGAACCGGATACGGTTATCGTTCCGGCTCAACAGGAAGGCTTTGAACGGGTCTTCATCGGTCAGAATGCGTGGTATGCGATTCGCATCTCGGGCGGGATGCTGCAAAAGATCAAATACATCGCTGCTTATCAAACGCAGCCCGTATCGGCCATCACGCATCTTGCGCCTGTCGAGCGTATCGAACCATACGGAGAAAATGGGAAGTACAAGCTCATATTTTCCGAACCAGCGAAGCCAATTGGGCCAATCCCGTTTGGAAGTGCGCCGTCGGGAGCAATGCAGGGACCGCGGTACACGACGAGAGCAAAGCTACTTTCTGCGAAGTCGATCAGCGATCTTCTAGCAAAAGAATAGAGGCGAAGCGCCTTCACGCGACCGCCTGTAAAGACTTGACAGCCTCGCTCATCCGTATATGGCCGCCTTGAGGGACACGTGGAGCGCGTTTTCGCTATGACCAGTTTGGCTGAAGTTATTATCTGCGCGGCTGTTCGCGCCTCCAATGGAAAGGTCGTCAGAGGCGATCGGCACAATGATGCTATCCGTGCACTTCAAGCGATGGATGGGTATGAAGGCGAACATCCACGAGGGGAAGATCAGGGGTTTGTCACCTCAACAAGCAGATTTGTAAATCGACAGGAGGCCTATCGGTTGCATTTCCCCGATAGGGCAGAACCAGATGAACTTCGCAGCGACGATCTGTACTAGAAATTCTAGCGCCGCATGGGAGCTTCTTAAGTGCTGTTGGCCGGCTTTTCCGTAGTTGAATGGTTTGATGCATCCGATGACTGGTCCCAGATCCCCATGCTAATGGGGTTCTTCGGCGTCATAGTTCTTGCAGTTAAACTAATCCCACACGTTGCAGTACGGGTGCTTCCAGATGACGCAGAAGCACCATCACGCAGTCGGCGAGGGCCTTCAGCTTGGAAATGGCTGCTCGGGACTTACTTGTTGGCGGTCGCGGGCGTGGCGCTCTACCATTTTGGCGAACTTAAAGATGCCTTTGTTAAACCGATACGTGAGCTAAAGAACTCGCAATGCGAGGCTAGGTGGGCGCATAGTGGAATGCCCGCACGGTACAGCGATGGCGTCGGCTGCATGGTCGATGTAGATGGCAGATGGTTGCCGGAATCTAATGTTCAGGTCAGCCCGACTTCCAATCATTAGGTCGCGATGAGGCGTCAGCGGCGCTTGCGAGCTGGGGGCGCTATTAGCTCGAACGGTTCGACATTCAGCGCCGTTGCCAGCTTCTGGAGGATCTTCAGGCTAGCGTAGAACGCCCCTTTTTCAAGCTGGCTCAAATAGCTGCGGCTCACCTCTGCCTCATAGGCCAGATCGTCCTGCGCGAGCCCCTTCTCGGCGCGCAGACGGCGTAGGTTGGCAGCCAATATGTCCCGCAGGTCCATTGCCAGAATGGACCCCGCTTGTTCAAAATACGCACCTCGATATATTGAACAAAACCAAAATCTATTCGATGCTCGCGAGACTGGGGACGCCTGCGGGAGGGGTCGGTGCTTGTGCGATTTCGAGGCTTGCGACACATGGCAGCCGGTGCCGCCTTGTTAAGCGCATGCGTCACTACTCGTGTGGAGGGCGCTGAAATCAGGCCGTCAGCTGCAGGCGACTTGGTATTAGAGGGGCCGATTGTTGCAGGTGACTACGAAAAGCTGCGATCGGCCCTACTAGACCCCTACAGCAGTAATTCGGACTTGTTCTTGGCGTCTCCGGGCGGCGATCTCGCCGAGGCAATGAAGATAGGGCGTCTCGTTCGACGCATGAAGATCTCAACAACAGTCCCCACAGTCGAAGAGCGCAGTAATATTAGAGACAAGATTATTGCACGGCACAATTTGAGGGACTCGCAAAATTATGTTTGTGCAAGCGCTTGCTTTTTCATCTTTGTCGCTGGGATACACCGCGAGACCGTCTTTATCGGGCCACCCAATCTAAGCATCCACCGCCCTTTTCTTTCAAGGGACGATCTAATCAGATTAAGCAGTGATCAGGCGATAGACGCGGTTACGGGTAGTAGGAAAGCCATTGAGGCCTACCTTAGCCAAATGAGTGTTCCGCTAAAGTATGCGGATCGAATGTTTTCGGTCCCACCTGACCAGGCATATCGAGTTACGGAAGAGGAATTCGACGCTGATTTTGATGGCTTCATCACTGAGTTGAAAGATTGGGTTGACGCTCAGTGCGACAAGAGAACGGACGAAGAGAAGCAAATCTATAAGCAATTTAAAGATCGCAGTCCTATGCAAATGCCATTTGCGGCGCAGGCGACCATGAAAGAGATAGAACGGAAGTACGAACATCAACTAAAATGCGAAATGGGACTTCGCGAACGCCTCGCCCTCTCCGGCTACAGGGCTGAACTATCGCGGTAACAATTAGGCGCGCAGTTTAAAAGCCCCTCCAAAAGAGTCCTTTGCTCCCGCTTGATTTTGTGGTTACGGTTGCGCCGGGCGGGGAGTGCAATGATTAAACGAATTGTAACGGCAGTTGCGTCGCTGACCGTTGCGGGCTGCGCAGCTAATTCTGGCGTGGCACCGCTAGGTGCAGATACGTTTGTGGTGTCGCGGCAGGCGGCTACTGGGTTCTCCGGGTCCGGCAACTTGAAGGCTGAAGCGCTCACAGAGGCGGGACAGTACTGTGCTGCGCAAAGCAAAAGCTTGTTGGTTGTAAATACCAAGGAGGCTGCCCCACCTTACGTCATGGGGAATTTCCCCAAGGCTGAAGTCGAGTTTATGTGTCTCGTTCCCGGCGACCCTCGCTTATCCCCACCTCCGATCCAAACAACTAGGCCGCCGTCAAAACCAATTCAGGCTGATGCGCATCGGTAAGCGTCCAGCATCACCGACCGAATGAGAATGGTGATAACCGCTCGCCAAATGCTCGGTCCGCTCGAATCGAGGTCGCGACCCAATTTCGGAAATTTTTGCATCGGGCCGAAAGCGCCTATGGGCGAATGTAGCCTGACGAATTTTTGGCCCCGTCCCCATGGTAAGCTAATCCAGAGTAGCCGCCCGAATGTCGTGGAGCACGGCAAGCGTCATGTCGTTCACGCCACCCTTCCGGCTCTTCACCATTTCCATGTATACGCCAAGCGCATCGGGAAATTGTCCCGGTAGCAGTGCGTCGCTTTCCTCAAGGCAGTTGATGAGCACTTGGAATGCCGCGACCATGGCGGCGCCATAGGCAGCGATGACTTCGCCTTCGGGGGTCAGCTTTCCCTTGGGCATTGGGTCCTCCGTTCAAAAACTTCTGCTGGAGACACTTCATACGTGCGCCTGGAGCTGTCCGCGCGGGTTAGGGGCGCTTGCGCGCAGCGAAGGCGCGATCTACCTCGATGTCACGTCCCTGAGTCATGCCCACGGGACACACCCTAACGAATACCGTGGGGTCCAGCGTATTCGTGCACATTGCCTTCAGGCGGGTATAGCTGGGAGCTTCTGCATATGCGCAAGCCTCCGCATCATTCTCCGCAAGGCAGGCCTTCTTGGCGTTGCTAATCGAATTAGTCACGACGAAATCGTCTGCCATGTAAGCGTCTATGGCGATGCTTCTCGCGCTCCATGCCGCGGCTACCACAACGACTACCGCAGTCAGCCCGATCAACCACCGCTTTCTCATCATCGTATTCACGTCCCCGACTAAACCGATGCTTCCCGCGCGGGAGTTTGGACATATTCCAGAAAATTTACACGTTGTGTTAGAAGGGGCAATGGGAAGTCGCGCGAGGGATTTTTGGACCCACAGAGGTGCCATTTTAGACTTGCCCGATTAGGTGCACCCTTAACTAGAAGAGGATGAAGATGGTCGATCGTTATACAAAAGCAGTGCTCACCGTTATTGCCACATGCTTGGTGGTCATAGCGGCACGTGGGACATTCCCAGACAAAGCTGTCGCGCAAACGGGTCCTGTGCATGTGATTGTGGATCAGGTCGCATCCTACGCCTTGCAATACGCGGGTCCGCTTCAAGTGCGGCAGTGATAGCCGCCGCACTGGCTTGGGGTCGCTCCCCCGCGCATTGCACGAAAGTTAGGACTTTCGCAATCTCGTTGAGGTTGATGCGACAATCGGCTCGCCAACTTTGCGCTGCAGGTTGCGGTATCGGGGACGTACTGTTTCGCTAGCTGGAATTTCCGTGCCAGGCGCCTGTCACCTCATGGGTCCGCTCCGGTTAGTCTTTCGGAAGCTTGCTTTTCGACATCGCGGCCTTTTCGGCATTTTCCACGGCGAGCAGGTCATGTGCCATGACGTGTTCGCGCCCGTGACAATGTTTGTATTTTTTGCCGTCATCGCATGGGCACGCCGAGTTACGACTTGGAAATCCCGCCGTGTTCATTCGCCGCACGACCGATGGTCCTCCGAACGATAGGCTTTCCGCAGAAAAGAAGCCGACACCCGTGCTACCTGAGCCATAAACTAATCCTTCGCGATCAACCTTGAGCCCGACATCGCATTCACGGACAGTTATCTTTGTTCCCGCTATAGTTGTTCCATTCGGCATTGTTACCGAAAGGGGCTTGCCCTCTCGACACGAGATAAAGGTGCCTCGATGGTACATATAGAGCCGCTCGATGATTAATTTGCTGGGCGGTTCCGTCCGTATGACCAGTATGATATCGCCCAGACCACGTCGGATTATTATCTTCCCACCTTTCGTTTCAACGTCCCAATTCTCCACCGGGCTTTGCCATTCATTGTCTACTATTCTCAGAATGGTATTGCCGTTTGGATCCGTCAAAAGCGCGTTGATGGTGAAAGGCATGTGGGCTTCGGCGGGGGCTGAAATCGAAAAAATCTTGGTGCCGAATATTTCGATCAATGTCTCTACGTCAGTCGCGCTGAGTTCTCCGATCAAAATTTCCGGTGGGGTCGTTCCGATATCGAACTCCTCAAATGAAAAGCCCTTTTGTTTGCATTTGGGGGCCTTCCGTGCTGAAGCGATTGTTTCGTTTGAAAGATACCCGCGTGTCTTCTTCGCGTGGCAGGAAATGCAAAGCAAAATAATGCCTTCGGGATCGTGTTTGGTCGCATCGGCAAACTCGGGATCGAAGTGCTCATAGTCGTAAATTGCCTTACCGCACACTACACAGCCGAAGCCGTCGCGCTGCCTTACGGCTCGCTTTACCTCGGCAGGAATATCGCGGTTCAACCCATGTCGGTTTTGCATTGGGACTATGATCTCTCAAGGGTTCATTCGTAAGATTCAGGAAATTTGCACGTCGTGCCGGAGGCCTCACTGCCGACGCCGGGCCGACGAATTTTGGCCCTACCCCCGGGGGTGGCACCCAGCCCGGGCGGGATCGCGCTAGGACTGGAGCGCTCGCCAGATGGTGGCCTCGCCCACGGCATACTCCCCGGCAAGCTGGGCCATGGTCTCGCCCGCGGCGTAGCGGTCGGCAATGCGTCGGCGCTGCGAAGCATCCAGCCGGGGCTTGCGGCCGAAGGCAGTGCCCTTGGCCTTGGCGCGGGCGATGCCTTCCTCGGTGCGGCGCTGGATGAGGCCGCGTTCAAAATCGGCGATCCCTGACATGATGGTGAGCATCAGGCGGCCTACGTCGGTGGTGGTGTCGCACCACGCTTCGCCGAGCGAGACAAAGCCCACATCGATCAGGGAGAGGTCGTGGAGGATGTTGTGCAGATCGCGGGCCGAACGGGCCAGCCGGTCCAGCTTGGTCACCACAACGGTGTCGCCGGGAGAGAGCGCCCGGATCAGCCGCTTGAACTCGGGGCGGCCATCGGTGGACTTGCCGGAGGCCTTCTCCGAGTAAACCCGTTCGCATCCGGCCCGGCGAAGGGCCTCCACTTGGGCGGTGTAGTCCTGGCCCTTGGTGCTGACGCGGGCATAGCCATATCGCATCGCCTGATCCCCCATTTCGAAATGCAGAGTTATGAAAGAATAAACCCGCGACCAATCAAGGGCAATTGGTTTCTTTCATAACTGTACACTTTCGGGGGATTGGCTTATTCGCCTTCGGCCTCGGCTGCCCGGAATTCAATCACCCGAGCCGAGCGATCCCGAGCGCCTTCTAGCCGAGCCGCAAAGCCCTCGTTGGTGTTGCCGGAGCTAGTGCCCTTCTTCGGATAGAGGAATGGCAACAGGGCGATGGCCGCACGCATCTGTTTGCCGGTGATCGTGGGATCACCACGCACCGCCCGCATTAACACCTCCTTGGCGTCGGCCTCCAGCAACTGCGGGCTGGGCTCGGGTTCGATCACTTCAATCACTGGCCGCTCCAACATCGATTCAATCGGTGGCCGGAATCTGTAGTCACTCACCTTGCATTCTCCTCTCATCTCTCCCCCCACCACCTGAACCATGGGAGGTTATTTGAACCATAGGAACCAAGTGAACCATCTGAACCATATGGTTCAAGTCAGTAAGGTCAGGGGATTTCCCTATGGCTTGGTTGGTCGCTGAACCACGTGCTTTATGTGGTTCAATGTGGTTCATGTGGTTCAGCAGGGTCAGGCCCCGGCGAAGCTCGCTCAGTCATCGGCGGCCTTTCGCTCGGCGGGAGTGCGCAGTCGCATCCCGAGCCATGCGCGGGGTTGGCCGTGGCCGCGGGGGCCGGTGACGACGCCTTCGAACCCGGCGACCCCAACGAGCTTCTTGCCGAAGTTGCG
The DNA here is from genome assembly GCF_054055815.1 of Bradyrhizobium sp. USDA 4503. NCBI lineage: Bacteria > Pseudomonadati > Pseudomonadota > Alphaproteobacteria > Hyphomicrobiales > Nitrobacteraceae > Bradyrhizobium > Bradyrhizobium sp. USDA 4503. Next base: position 5,131,852 of record NZ_JBSRXS010000001.1, on the reverse strand, counting down.
TTCGTTGGTGAGCTTGGCGAGCGTGATGTGGCCGTGCTGGAAGCACCAGCTTTCGAACATGGTGTAGGCCTTCGCCTTCACCACAGTGCCCCCGGGATCAGGCACGAAGTTTTCCAGCGCCATCGCCGCGAATGGATCGCTCGCCGCGATCACCTCACGCTCAAGCACGCTGGCGCTGGCGGGCTGAATGAAGTGGCCACGTTCGCATAGATCGCCATAGGCCCGGACGCACCGAACCGCGATGCCGGATAGTTCGGCCTCCAACTTTGCGCGTAGGTTCACGTCCTCGCGCCCGTAGAAGCTGACCGGGAATGGAAGCTTGATGAACCGCGACGGCAGCACCCCGGTTGGATCATTCAGGTTCGGCACCTCGTTGGAAACAATCATCAGTTTGAGCCGAAGCTGGCCGTGCCATGCGGCCTTGTACATCCGCCCGATCGTCACGGTGTCCTCGCCGATGATGTTGAGCAGCAATTCGGCGCTGGTGTGAGAGAGGCCGCCCATTTTGAGATTTGCGCCAAACACCTCGCTCTGTTTGAACCGAACATCCGCAAACACGCCAACTCGCTTGCCGATCAGGCACTCGGTCGATTTCTCGCCCCGCGCCCACGTGTTGAAGCTAAGGCCCACGTAATTCGGATCACCCACCAGCCGGCGCAACACATGGGAGATGGTGCCCTTGCCGCTGCGCTTGGGGCCGATGAACATCGCGCCCTTTTGGAAGCAGGTTTCCTCGGTCATGCAGTAGCCCATGAACTCTTCGAGGAATTGCACACTTTCCTCGTCGCCTTCGAACACATCGAAGAGGAACGTTTCCCACGTCGGGCACTTCGCGTCCTCGTTCCAATCGAACCCGAGTGCGTTGTGAACCCAAAGGTCTGGCGTCAGCGGCCGAACCTCTTCCGTGAGCATGTTCACAATGCCATTCTTGAACACCACCCAATCCTTTGCGCTCTCGCGGGTGCCGAGCCAGGTTGGCGGTTGGCATTCGAGGCCCAAGGCAAGCTGGCTCTTCAGGGCATCAATCATGTCGCTGACGTTGCGGGGCTTCGGCTGAAACCGCACCAGTTCATCCCCCGAACGCTTCCGCGCACCATCGAGGAAGGCATACACTTGCCCCCGCATCAATTCATCGGGGACAGGTTCATAGACGTGACCGCTCCAGCGATAGAACGATCCCTGCCAATGCCAAAGCACGCAATCATCGCCGACCATGCAATGCCGCTGGATGAATACCCCGGCGTTGTCGTATGGCGCGTTGGGATTGAGGGTTGGCCCGCTGGGAGGCTTTGGCTTCGCACTCGCGTCGGCTTCGCTATCGGCCTTCGCGGTGAATGAGAGCACCTTTGCATCAGTCATCGCCCGGCCTCCCCGCATGCTTTGATGGTCCGCCCAAGCACCGAGGCAATTGCTTGTTGGCGACGTTCTGGGGGCACCTCCGCGAGGCGCTGATCCCAACGCCGCTGGGCTTCACTGCGCTTCGGCCGGGGTGCGATCCGACCCACTGGCCGCGTCGCGTCGATTGCGGCTTTGCGTTCTGGGGTCATCGGCCTTAGTCCCTCTGCACCGGGCTGCGACGGCGGCCATCGCCTACAATGTCCCCAACCGGAACGTTCGCCCCGGTCATCTCCCGGAGCGCGACCTTGGGCATGGCGAGCCGAGCCGAGTAGTCGGTGGGGGCAACCCGAACCGGACGCGGGGCAACCTCAACGTCTTTGCCTGCCCAGAGCTCAAGTTCGGTGATGCGGCGTTCAGCGGCGGCAAGCCGAGCGAGGATTTCATCGGTCATTGTTCGCTCCCGCCATGGCGGCCCTGCGAGCCTGTCCGCTGCACGGTGCGACCGCCGCCGGGGCCAGTGGTGCCCTTGGTGAGTTGATTGCCGAGCGGTACCGAGATCGGACCCGGCACCTTTTCAGGGCCGCGAGTGGTGATGCGTTGAATGCCTGTCATGGCGGCCGATGCCGGGCTCACGCCTTGGGCGGGTTTGCCGGTCTTGATCCCGACGTTGCGGTTTTTGTTCATCCCCACGCCGCCCCCGCTCTTTGCGCGGCCTGCGGATTGCATCTTTGATTGCGAACCCCCGAAGCCGGGGAAGACAGACTTAGACATGAATCATCCTTTCTTGGGTTGCACGTTCGGGCCGTATTGAATGGTGCGCAGTAGCTGATCGCTCTGCGGTTCGATCCAGCGCACCATCTGGTCATAGGCGGCTTGGTCCATCGCCTTGGCATTCAGTGGCATGGGCAGCGGAAGCCGTGTGCCCTGCCACTGCGGATAGGTTGGCACCCCGGCAATGCGGGCGGCTTCGGGATCGTCGATCCATTCGATGACGGTGCCAGCGGGGACCAACAGCGAGCCACCATTGCAGGGCCAATCGCCAAGCAACATAAATCGCATCAGTTCAGCCCTCCCTCGTGCTTGAACTCCCGCCGATAGTTTGGGGAGGATTGGATTTTGAGCAGTTGGATTTGGGCGTGCTGCCGGAAGCGGACATCGGGGCAGCGTTCGCTGATGCACGCCAGCGTGGCCTCAATGATCGGCTCGGCGTTTTCGAGATGCTCAAGCGGTGCCGTGGCGTAGTAATCCCAGTGCTGACGGCACACGCATGCGGGCCATCGGTGGCAACGGTCAGGCCGCGTCATCGCTGCCTCCCTTCGGGCCAACCGCGTCGGGCTCCCAGTTGCACGCCGTCATGTCGGGCAGTGCATCGACGCATTCTCCCAAGGGGCGCTCTGGCGGAAGCGAGGCCAAATCGGCGGACCACGCAGGCCCCGGCAAGTTGTGGCCATAGGGCTTGGCCTCGGCCCCAACCACTGGCGCGGGCTCAGGGTCGGCGACGTTGCGATGTTGGGCCATCTGGAAATAACAGGTGGGTTCGGGCGAGCCCCGGGATTTGCCGACTGGGTTGGCGCTCATGATGCTTGCTTCTCCTTTTGAGGTTGCTGTTGGCGATAGAAGGCGAGTGCCTTGCTGCGCTCTGCCGACCACCATTCGCGATTGCACTGTGGCGAGCAGAACCGAACCTTGGCCTCGCGAGGAATGAAGGCAGCACCGCAATGGTCGCAGTGCCTTTCGTCGGTCATGGGCGGGGTCTCCTTTCTCGATTGTTTGAACCATTGTATCAACTTATGGTTGAAAGTAAAGTTTCATCGCGATTTTCGCACGCTAGATCAATGGGTTGTGTTTGTTTCTGGAAAAACGAAGGCCTCGGAAGCGGCGAGGCAAAAAAATAGGGGCGGTTAAATTGTCCGCCCCTAAAGAAATGCTCGATCAGATAGTTATTTGGTGGTCACGCTGAACACTCTCGAATGAACTTAGCTTGGTTCTCCTCCGAGAGCTTGTTAAAGGCGGCCTTGAACCGGGCGTATTCCTTCTCGCTCTCGCTCTTCTCGTTTTTGTATCTCTCGACGGTGACGTGAGAGACGCCAAGCTTGCGGGCGATCTCACGACTTGGGGCATTGGGATATTGGGCGATGTAAGCCTTGATCCGTTCCGCCTTCTGCTCTGCGGTCAGATGACGCCGCGCTCCGTTCTTCGCATTGGAGTACGCTTCTGCTTCTGCCTCGCCGAGAGTGAACAGAAGAAAGTTCTCCTTTGTGAACTTGTGCCCCACGGCGAGCCCAGCCTTAAGTCGATTGCGGCCGTCGAGGATCATCACGGGATTGCCGAACAACACGATTTGTTCGTTTGGTAGAAAGCCACGATCAGCGATTGAGGCTTTCAGGTTCTCGAAGTCATTATCACTCGCCATAGGAAACTCAGCCGCGATTGGATGAGCGCGGAGTTTGGCGAGGTCTGGCATAAGCGGCGCGGGGATCAATTGGGGTTGAGTGGTCATCGGCTGGCCTCCGAAGTTGAGTGGCGAAGCCGGGCGGCGATCCAAGCTTCGAGATCGGCGGGGCGATAGCCGATCCGGCGACCGAGCTTGGCGAAGGGAGGCCCATCGCCACTCACGCGCCAGCGTTCAAGGGTTCGTTCAGATAAGCGCAAGGCCATAGCTGCCTCACGCTGCGTTAACAGCGTCATCTGGATTGCTCCGAATGTTAGAGGAAGCTGGCAGGCGAGCCCTACCCTTATCGGGATCAGAGGGCTTTCGGGGCGTCACCCCACCCTGTCAGTCCCCCAACAGCGGAGGACGCCAAGCTGGCAGCTAATATAGCGCCAAGAGACGCCAAGCGCTACCCGACAGTAGCCGCCACAACCCGCCGCAAGGTGACAGAGCGAGGGCGGCGAACGATGGCGGCGACATGAGCGGCCCAACGGTCAAGCGCGGTGCGCATCTCTGCGGAATAGCGGGCGAGATTGTAGACTCCGGCGACGCCCGCCTTGTGCCCGCTCACATGGTTCAACACGGCTTCGACAATATGCGGTAGGACCCCGAGCCGATCAGCAAGGCCAGTGGCGACGGTGCGCCGAATATCGTGAACCCGAAACGGCGGCATTGCGGTGGCCTCCGGATCGGCCTTCTTGCGCGTCGCCAATATGCGAGCGTCTAGCGCCGCCTTGGACTTCGACCAACCCGAGAAGCCCCGTTGCGGGTCATCGGCGCGCCGAGGCCCATCGCCGAAGACATGGTCCCGGGAGTTGCGCCGGTCCGGGAGCAAGGCCAGCGCAGAGGCAGAGAGCGGCACAATGTGCTCTCGGTGGTTCTTCGTCCTGGCCCCCGGCAAGGTCCATAAGGCGGAGCCCTCGGCTTCGGCGATCTCGGGCCATGCCATGCCACCGACTTCATCCCGCCGTTGGCCGGTCAGGATCAGCACTCGGACGATGCGCCCATAGTCGTCATCGCCGCATGCAAGCCAGACTTCGCGAAGTTCGGTATCCGAGAGAACCCGATCCCGACTGCGAGGCTCAGCCGAACGATTAGTGCCGCTCACCGGATTGGCCGGAATGTCTAACCCTTCACGGATCGCCCAATTGAACATAGCGCTCAGCGCAGCACGAGCATGACTCGCGGCAACGGGGCCTTGGTTTTCGGCGATCTCAGCAAGGCGCGATGCGACATGGCGCCGGTGGATGTGAAATACAGAGGTGGTGTGCAGGGGCTTCCAAGCGATCAGCAAATGCCGTTCTGTTTCGATGTAGCTGCGCGGCTTCTGCTTCTGCTTCGCGTGCTTCAAATATCTTTCGGCAATCTTGAATAACGTGTCGGCCGCTTGCAGTGCGGATTGCTTTTTTTCATCCGCAGGGTCTTTGCCGCCCGCGACTAGCCCGAGCAACCGCTTGGCTTCCCGGCGCGCCTTCTCGGGGGTCCACGGTGAGCCATGCGGGCCGATTGTGTAGAAGCGCGCATGCTTGCGGCCCGCGACCCGATACTTCACCAGATAAATTGGAGTGCCGCGCTGGCGGCGAACGCCGAAGCCCCGCACTGCCTCACGGTGTCCCGCATCCCAGATGGACGCGCCCGCAGCGAGGGCTTCCACAGCGGTCTTGGTGATGTTTCCCGATGCCATATGTGCCCCGCCTAGCTACCGCCTAGCTACCACCATAGCGCAAAATCCGAAGTGGCCCAAGGTAACCATGGCGGCTTGAGCATTTGAATTCATTTAGATTTTGCGGCTTGTGGCGGGCTGTGCGTAGCCCTGTCGGCGCTGCGGCTCAGACTACGAATCTGAGGGTCGGACGTTCGAATCGTTCCGGGCGCGCCATTTTACGACAGGGCGCGGTACCACGCCCTTCCCGCGGTGGCGCCCGCGTCACGAATGATTCCGGCGTCGTGCGGCTCGCCAGGCCGTTAGCCGCGGAATCCAGCGCGGGACATTGGCCCGGAAATCCTCGTACTCCGTTCCGAACATACGAACGAGCGCCGGCTCCTCGTACCCCACGACAAACGCGTGGAAGGCGAGCCACACCAACACCGTACCCAAGAAGGCGCTGGTCGCCGAACAAGACCGCTTGGCCCAGAATGACGGCGACAAGGGCAACGTAAATAGGATTGCGCACATAGCGATAGAGACCCGTCACCACGAGGTTCTGCGTCAGTGCGACCGGCGCCGGTGTGCCCAATCCTTGCAGCGCAAAGCGTGCAAACGAGTCGACAAGCCTGGGTAGACCGGCGGCGATCAACAGGATCCCGACGGCGCGCGTCGCGTCGAGATCGAAGAAGGGCGGCCGAAACTCCCAACGCGTAATCCACCAGGGAACGAGCCCCGCCATCGAGCTGGGCGCAACCGCAAAGAAGAGGGCAGAGCCCAATACCGCGATCGTTTTCGGCATGGGCACCTCCTTTCCGTCCTGTCGCAAGGCGGTCGGCAAAATTGAACCGTTGCATCATAGCGCCACGGCGAACACGTAGTGCCCATCTTCATCGGCCACGGCGCGCCATTCACGCAAGCTCCCATTGGTTCGGGCAGCTGATGCGTGCTCGTCTTCAGTAGAGCATCCCCAGACACTTCTGGATCGATTGCGTTCCACTGCACTCACACAGCCCGTGGTCACAGTTGGAGGGCGCTGTGGGTGTCATTGGCTTCCCTCCTCAATCCTCAAGAGCCCGGTAAACCGACGCGCGGCCAATCTTGAGCGCCTTCGCGATAGCGGACGCTCCCATGCCTTCAGCCTTAAGCGCCTTTACTTTGGCGGTGTCGATGGACGCTTTGTGGTCTTGGTAGACCCCGCGTGCCTTGGCCTCCGCGATACTCTCAAGCTGCCGCTCTTTGCGGAGGTTGGTCTCGAACTCGGTGAACACACCGAGCATGTCCAGGAAGCGCTTGCCCGCTGCTGTGCTGGTGTCGATGGGTTGCTCTGTATAGCCCCTCAGGGATGCACCACGCGCCTTCACGGTGCGCACAATGTCCTGCGGGCGGGCGCGGGGTTCGCTTCAGCGGGCTATCGCCGCACCGGATCGGAGACCGGCCCGGAAAAATGCGCCCGCGCGGGCCAGAATCGGGCCGAAGACGAGGGCCGCCCCGTAAAAACCCTGCTTGCCCCCGCCGGAGCGTTGAGAAAAAATAAGCTTTTTTAGCCTATAGGCACAGAAATGTTTTTATTCTTATTGTCTGTCCTTTTGAACCGGCGAGTCATCCCTCATGCAGAGTGACATCGCAAACGCCGTATTTTATGCGGCCGTGTTTCTGGGCATCGTCTACACCAGCCGCATCCTGGAAAAAAGATGGCCGATTGCGGACGTTCCCTACGCCGAGTTTCGTGATGATTGGCTCGCGGTGATCGTGAGCCTCGGGTTGTCGTCCATGCTCGCTCCGATCGCGGCGATCACCGCGGGCAAGATTGCGAGCTATACCGGTCTCGGTTGGATCAAGCTGCCGACCGACGGTTACTGGTGGTACGTGTCACTCGCAATCATCGTGGTTGCATTCGATCTCTACAAGTACACGTATCATCGCCTCCAACATGCGATCCCCTTTCTATGGGCGATGCACTCGTTCCATCACAGCGCGAACGGCGTCACGTTCATTACCGGCGGCCGGCATTTCTGGCTGGAGCGGGTGTTGTCCGACGCCTTTCTTCCGATCATGGCGATCCTGTTCCGCATCCCGCCGGACATGGTGATCGCGGTGGGATTTATCTTCTTCATGCCCGATGCGTGTGCCCATCTCAACGTCCGCATTCCGCTCGGTCGGTATGTGACATGGATCAACAATCCGCAATGGCACCGGATCCATCATTCGGTCCTTCCCGAGCACAGGGACAAAAATTTCGCTGCCTGCTTTCCGTTTCTCGACATTCTGTTCGGCACGGCCTGGATACCGAAGCCGGGCGAATATCCTGCAACGGGCCTCGTGCCGGCTGAGCGCGTGGACATCATCAACAGTGTGATCTGGCCAATCCGGCATCTTCGGCATTACTGGCATCGGGAGTCTCGGAATGAATTGGGTTAAGGGTCTTTTGGTGCTCCTCGCTCTGCTGCTGGGTTACGCCGACCTTGAGTCGACGAATGTGATCCTGAGTCTCGGATTGGGTGAGTTGAACCCGTTCATGCATCTGGCGCAGACATGGTTCGGTGTCTGGTGGCTGGTGCCCAAGCTTGGCTTGACGTTCGTGGTCACGTGGCTGCTTTGGCGGAGCAACAACGTTTACAACATCGCTCTCGTCGTCGCGTTCTGCTCCACGCCTGTCCTGAACAATCTCGTCATCATCGCGGGCACGAACTGAATCAATCCCTTCGCCGGTTGCCGCAATCGGCGACGTCAAGAGGATCAGCGATGTCGGACAGGTTCGTTGTCGCCTGCATGGTCTGCTGTGCCCTGATCCTGGGGGCTCCGGGGGCGACCGTGCACGCGCAGACGCCGTCGAACTGCAAGGAGCCGCAGACCGGCACCAGCCGCGTCCCGATGCTGTCGCCGCCGCTGGCCAATGTGGTGACGGGCACGGGACGGCTGCAATTCTACTCCGCACCGAATCTGCACTGTCCGATCCGCGGCGTGTTCGTCATTCCGAATGACGCACTGATCGCGTATGCGCAAACCAGGGATGGCTGGTCGTCGGTGATGTATCTCAATCCGGGGACGGGCAACGACGTCTCGGGTTGGGTGAGATCGGCGAGACTGAAGGTGACCGGAACCGTCGGACCGAAGTAGCGTGCCACCAGGATCGCGGCAGGCGGCTTCCCGCACCGCACCTGACGCTTCAACCAAAATCGCATCGCGCTTCAGGGCGTCAATGGATCGCCGCGTACATGATCTTCTCCTCGGTGGCTTCGAGCGCGGAGAATTCCTCCACCACCTTGCCCTGGCGCGAGACCAGGATGCGGTCGGACAGCGCCATGATCTCGGGCAGATAGGACGAGATCACCACCACCGCCTTGCCTTCGTCGGCGAGCTGGTTGATCAGCTCGTGGATCTCGACGATGGCGCCGACGTCGACACCACGGGTCGGTTCGTCGAAGATGATCAGCTCGGGCTCCTGCACCAGCGATTTGGCGATCACCACCTTCTGCTGGTTGCCGCCTGACAGCTCGACCACCTTGGCCTCGTCGCCGATGGCGCGAACCTTGAGGCGCTGGGTCCAGGTCTTGCCGACCGAATTGGTCTCGCGCCGCGACAACATCATGCGGCCCCCGGGAAACTTGGAAAGCAGGCCGAGATAGATGTTGCGGGCGATCGAGGCGGTTTCGAAGAAGCCCTCGACCTTGCGATCCTCGGTCACATAGGCGATGCCGGCCTTGACCGCCGGCGCCGGAACCCGGTAGCGCACTGGCTTGTCGTGCAGCAGTATCTCGCCGCCGTGGAAGAAGTCGCGCTTCAACACGCCGGAGACGATCTTGAAGGTCTCGGTGCGGCCCGCGCCGACCAGGCCGAACACGCCGGTGATCTGCCCGGCAAACACCGACAGCGAATTGTTCTTCACCATCGGCGCCATCTTGAGGTTCTGCACCGCGAGCACGCGCGCACCGGCCGGCCGGACGCTGGTCTTCCGCGCGCCATACAGCGTGTTGGAGAGGTCGCGTCCGACCATCGCCTGTACGATCGCCGCGCGGTCGAATTTCGCGGCGTCGTCGGTGATGACGTGCTTGCCGTCGCGCAGCACGGTGATGCGGTCGGCGAGCAACAGCGCCTCTTCCAGCGCGTGCGAGATGAAGATGATCGAGACGCCGCGCTTCTTGAGGTCACGGACCAGGTCGAAGAAATACTTCTTCTCTTCCGGCGTCAGCGACGCGGTCGGTTCGTCGAAGATGATGACCTTGGCCTTGTGCAGAACCGCACGCGCGATCTCCACCATTTGCTTCTTGGCGGCGCCGAGCCCGCTCACGGTGGCGGTCGGCGTCACGTCGAAATTCAGCGATTGCAGGAATTGCTGGGCGGCGATGTAGATGCCGCGCAGCCGGTTGTAGAATTTCTCCTGCCCGAGGAACAGGTTTTGCGCGACCGTCATGGTCGGCACCAGGCTGTTCTCCTGGAACACCATGGCGATGCCGAGATTGCGCGCCTCCAGCGGCGTCCGCGGCGCGACCTCCGCGCCATCGACACTCATGCCGCCGGACGTCAAGGTCACGACGCCGGCCATCACCTTGGTCAGCGTCGACTTGCCGGCGCCATTCTCGCCGACCAGCGCGTGAATCTCACCGCGGCGCAGATCAAAGTCGACGCCCTCGATGGCGGGCACGCCCGCGTAAAGCTTGGTGGCCTTGCGCAGGGACAACACGGTGTCGCTCATGAGCCTGTCTCCTCGGCGAGCCCGGCGAGGGGCAGTTTCAGCACGCGGCCCGGTCCCTTGGCGATCAGCACAAGGTCACCGCCCAGCTCGAGCGCCGCGACGATGCCGTGATTGATGCCGTCGACCCGGCTGTGCAGCGAATACTTTGGCTTGCCGTCCTCGCTCAGCCGGATGACGAGGCCGTAGGAGCGCGGCGGCGCCCACGGCTTGATCACGCCCATCGTCTTGATGTGGGCGCCCTGCATCGGCTCCTTGAACGAGAACCCCGAGCGCAGCCGCGGCGCCACCCAATAGGCCGGGTCGATCTCGGCCATCATGCGGCGCCGGTAGGCCGGCTCGCGCAGTACGAACTCGATCAGCTGGGTGCGTGCGGTGAATGCGGTGAGCCAATAGCCGCCGCCCGCGGCCTTCGACAGCCGCGACGGATAGACGGGCAAATGGCCGAGCACGACCTGCAGCGGCCGTCCGTTCGAGACGAGGACGAGGCGATGCCGCCAGCTCTCGCTGACCAGCACGCCGTCGCCGCGTGCGCAGGCGCCGAAGGCGTAGCCGAGCTTCGAGGCCAGCGGCTGCGCCGATTTGGTCTTGGGGTCGAGCCGGAACACGCGGCCGCTCCGGTTGAGCTCCATCAGGTCGCGCGCCCAATCATCGATGCCGCAGGTCACCGAGCCGTCGGTTGCGATCAGGGTCCCGTCGCCGGCCTGCGTCAGCGCGTTGATCGAGTTGAAGACGGCGTCGCTGAACGTCACGCTCGGCTCGCCCGACGAGGGATCGGCGTAGAGCCGCACCTCGCGGCCGCCGAGCGCGACCGCGATGCCGCCGCCGGTGAGCGCGCAGAGCGCCGAAATCGGCTGCTCGAAGCTGCGCAGCTCGGCCGCGCCGCCGCCGTCGAGGCGCAGCAGGCGCCGGCCGTCGGCGACATAGAGGTTGCGGCCGTCGGTTGCGAGATCCTCTAGCGCCTCGCATTCCAGCAAGGTCGTCGCCGTCTCCAGCTTTTGATTCGGCTTGAGCGCGCCGTCGAACGACGGCACGGTGATGGTGGCCTCGCCACGGCCGAGAAAGCGGTTGGCGAATTCCCTGACGGCCGCGATCACGACAGCTTCCCCCAGCGCTTGTCATACTGCACGAAGTTCGGGTCCGCGTTCTCCAGCTTGTAGCGGCCGATCCGGTTGTTCATGATGCCGCCGAGATAGAGATAGCCGCGATGCTCGCGCATCGAGGTGATCATCGGATGGTTCTCGCCGTGCAGGTCCCAGAACGATTCGAGGATCTTGCCCTGCTCGTTGAACTTGACCACGCAGCCGGTGTTGATGTTCGGGAACAGCCATTCGTCGACCGGGACGCGCTTGGCCATGCGGCGGCGGAAGCCCGGCATCTTCCAGGCGAGGTCGAGCGAGGGGCTGCGCATGCCGACCAGCGCCAGCCAGTAATTGCCGTCGGAGGCGAGATTGATGTTGTCGGGATAGCCCGGCAGATTGTCCATCACCACCTCGACCTGGCCCTTCTTCGGCCCCGCGAACCACAGCCGCTTGATCGAGCAGCCGAAGGTCTCGGCGAACAGGATCGACTGGCCGTCGCTGGCGACGCAGATGCCGTTGGGGAATTTGAGGCCGCGCAGTGCCGTATGCGTGGCGCCGGTCCTGGTGTCGTAGCAGATGATGCGGCCGTTGCCGCGCGCCTCGAGGCCGTCGATCGGCCATTCGTCCATCTCGTAGCGCACGGTCGCTTCGGAGAAGAAGATCAGGCCGTCGTCGGTGATGTCGAGGTCGTCGGCCAGCCGCAGGCGGCTGTCGTCGTTCACCGAATGCATGCTGCGGTTGGTCTCGTCGGTCGCCTTCTCCACGGTGCCGTCGGGCGTGATGCGGTAAAGGCCCATGCCGCCGATGCAGACATAGAGATTGTCCTGCCGGTCGAACGCCATGCCGAGCGGCTGACCGCCGATATGGGCGAACACCTCCATGCGCTGATAATCGGGCGCATGGAAGCGGATGATGTCGCCATGGCGCGAGCCGGCGTAGAGATTGTTGTTGCGATCGAGGATCACGTCCTCCGGCGCCTCGATGCGGCCGAGGCCGATCAATTCGACGTCGCGCAGCTTGTCGTTCTGCTCGAACGGGCCGCCCTGGCCGATCTCGGTGGCCGGCGGCGGCGGCAGCGCATGATAGGTCGGCGCGACATAGACCTTGCTGATGATGCGGGTGCGGTTCTTCTGCCAGCGGATGTCGACCATCGCTGCGACCAGCAGGATGCCCGCCAGCGCCATGCGGTTGATGCCGCCACGCGCATTGAGCGTGGTCAGGCCGTTGGTGATCAAGAGCACGATCAGCACGCCGACCAGCGATTTTGCGACCGAGCCCTTGCCGCCGCCGAGCGTGATGCCGCCGAGCACGGTCGCGGTCAGCACGATCACCTCGAGGCCGACGCCGATATCGCCGCCGACGGTGCCGAGCCGGGCCGCGAAGAACAGCGCGGCGATGCTGGTCAGCACGCCGCTTGCGACATAGCAGAGCGCGATGGTGCGGCGGACCGGAATGCCGGAATTGTAGGCGGAACGGCGCGAGCCGCCGATCGCGGTGATGTGCCAGCCCGGGCGCAGCCGGGTCATGAAGATATGGCCGAAGATGGCGATCGCGATGTAGACGATTGCGACGCTCGGAATGCCGAACACGTCGCCGCCGCCGATGAAATTCCAGGACGGGATGTCGGGGAAGGCCGCGGCGATCGAATTGGAGTAGCGTTGGATCAACAGATCGAACGCCGAGCGGTAGATGATCAGGGTGATCAGCGTGGTGATGAAGGCGCGCAGCCTTAAGTAGCCGATCAGGACGCCATTGACGGCGCCGAGCAGTGCACCGCAGACGAGGGTGGCGACGACCACCGCGGGCACCGGCCAGTTCAGCACGTCGAGCAGATAGAGCGCGCAGAAATCCGTCAGCGCGAAGATCGAGCCGACCGACAGATCGATGCCGCCGACGATGACGACCAGCGCCATGCCGAGGCCGATAAAGCCGATTTCGCCGGCCTGCCGCGCGGTGTCGGCAAGGCTCGACGGCGACAGGAAGTGATCGATGGAACGGCTGAGCGCGAAGCCGACGATCAAAAGCAGGATCACCGGTATTGCGGTCTCGGTCCAACGCTTGGACAGGATCTCGCCGAGGAGATGATCCGGCCAGTAGCGGTAACGCAGGCTCGTCAGGGTGTCGCGCATCGGCATTCCAGCAAGGCGTTCGATTTGGGAAAATCGACGTCCCGGGTGAGATCGCCCGGGACGTCGAGCGGGAATGGTTCGACTATTTTTTCAGGTCACTGAGATTCCAGCACGCGGTCTGGCTGTCCGCGTTCTCTTTGGTGATCGGAATCAGCGTCGTGTATTCCGACCCCTTGATCGAGCCGGCCTTGGCGCCCGACGACAGCAGCCATTTGATCGTGCCGGCCATCTGCGCGGCCTGGGTGGGCACGTCGTAGCTCATGTTGAGATCGAACGCGCCGGACTTCACCAGCTCGCAGGCGCCCTTGCGCTCGCCGCCGCCAGAGGTCGCGACGAACACCTTGCCGGTCAGGCCGGCTTCCTTCACCGCAGCGGCGGTGCCGATGTCCATGCCGTCCCAGAAGCCGACGATGCCGCAAAGATCAGGATTCTGCTTCAGCACGGTCTGGGTGATCGCCTTGGCCTTCGCGGCATCCCAGTCGGCCGCCTGGCTCGAGACCACCTTGATCTCCGGATGCTTGGCGAGCACGTTCTCGACGCCCTTGAGCGTGTAGGCGCTGGCGGCCGCCGAGAGCGCGCCCTGCACGATGGCGATCTTGTTCGACTTGCCCTGGCAGGCCTTCACCACGGCTTCGGTGTCCCGCTCGCCGATCTCGATCCAGTTGGCGCCGACAAAGGCCGACGAGCGATAGGCCGATCCCATGTTGATCTGGATGACGTAGATGCCTTCGTTCTCGGCGCGCTGCAGCAACTTGGCGTAGGTCTGCACGTCCGGATTGTGGATCACCATCACGGCCGGCTTCTCCGAGATCAACGAGGTCACCGCCTGCGCGCCGGCATTGGTGTTCCAGTTGGGATCGCGGATTTCGAACTTCACGCCGAAGGGCTCGAGCTCCTTCTTCATGCCGGCGTACCAGCCTTCGGTGAGGTCGAAGTTCATGGCGACCGGAACGTAGGCCACCGTCTTGCCGGCGAGAGCTTCCCTGAACGGCTTCTGGAACGGCTCGTCCAGGCCCTGCTGGGCCAGAGCCGGGGCGGCGATGGCGGCAAGCCCAAGCGCCGCGGCGATCACCTTTGCAGTGCTGACAGCGTATTTCATTGCTTCCTCCTTGGTCGTGATTGAATGTTCTTGTGGCTTGGTTCAGATGTCGCCCTGCTGTGCCGTTTCTTCGTTGCGCGGATTCAGGAATGAATCCGTGATGACGGCGAGCAGCAGGACGACACCCTTGACGAGATTTTGTCCGGCGTAGGAAATGTCCATGATGGTCATGCCGTTCAGCATGGTGCCGATCAGCAGCGTGCCGATGATGACGTTGAGGACGCCGCCGCGGCCGCCCGACAGGCCGATGCCGCCGAGCACGACGACGAGGATGACGTCGTAGATCAGGGTCGAATTGAAGATGCGGGTCGGCATCGAGTTGACCGATGCCGCCATCACGAGGCCCGCGAAGCAGCCGATCAGCGCCGCGACGACGTATTGCAGCACGATGATCGGGCGCGAGGGGATGCCGGTGACGCGGGCGGCGTAGGGATTATCGCCGATCGCGTAGATATAGGCGCCCCAGCGCGTCTGGCGCAGCAGGAACGCGACCACGACGCAAGCGATCGCGAACATCACGATCGAGGTCGGGATGCCGAGGATGGTGCCTTGTCCGAGCCGCTCGAAGCCTTTCATGCCGTCGCTCCACTGCACGACGTCGAGCTGAAACAGCGCGGCCTGCCCGAGGCCGGCGAGCAGCAGGCCGGTCGCCAGCGTCGCAAACAGCGAAGGGACCTCGGCATAGGCGATCAGCCAGCCGTTGACCAGGCCGAACGCGATCGTGAGCAGCACCGCCGTCGCGAGCGCGGCCGGCAGCGAGTGGCCGTTCTGCACCATCTGCAGCACGAGCCCCGGCGGCACCGCGAGGGCTGCGATCAGCGAGATGTCGATGCCGCGCCCGATCACGACGATCGCCATCGCAAGCCCGAGGATGCCGAGCACCGCGACGTTCTGCAGCAGCGTCAGCATGTTCTCCGGCGTCAGGAAGCCGCGCAGGAAGATCGAGAACGCCAGGAACAGCACGGCAAAGACGGCGAAGACGATCTCCTGTTGATTGAACCGCAATCGCTTCATTGCCTCGTCCTTCCTTGCGTCTATAGGTGCGCCGTCTGCCTGGATCTGGTGCGGGAGCCGGTCGCGACACGGCCGGGCCGCGTCCTGGCTGCGACCGCAGCGTCGACGAATGCGCCGACGGTGTTGATGTAGGCCTCGATCGAGGTGCCGCGTCTGCGGTACTTGGCGCGCTTGACGTACCAGTCCTGCAGCAGCGGCTTGATCAGCGAGGCGGTCAGCGTGACCTGGTCGATCGCAAACACGCCGCTGGCGACGCCCTGCTTGAGGACCCCGGCGATGATCTTCTCGGTCATCACCTCCATCTCGATGGCGCGCTGGCGCTCCGCCGGCGGAAACGACTTCGCTTCCATGAAGCAGAACACGAACCAGGGCTGCATCGCCTCGCTCATCCGGACATGGGTCGCGATGATCCAGTGCAGATGCTTGCGCGCATCCTGCTTCACGTCCGCGGGCGGCGAGTTGAGGACCTCCGCCACCGTCTCGGCGACCTCGCCGAGGATCATCGACAGCAGCGTCGGCTTGCTGTCGAAATACGTATAAAGGCCGCCCATGCTGAGGCCCGAGGCCTCCGCGAGCTGGCGCAGCGTGGTGGCGTGAAAGCCGTGCTTGTTGGAAAGCGTGAGCGTGGCGCCGATGATGCGCGTGAGATTCGGAACGGCGAGATGAGTTTTCTGGACCCGGATGGAATCCCGATGACGTTCGAGGATGCGTGCGCAAAGCACGTCCATCGCGAACGCATTCGCCGTCCCCGGTCGCTGACGCGCGAGACCCACGTTGCCTCCCTGGCTATGCTCCCGGACCATTTCATTTTGTTGCTGGTCCGGGCTGGGGCTTTACGCCCTTGCGTAATTCCTAGCCCACGAAATGGCGCCCGGAAAAGGGGGATGATGAAATTTTCTGAGAGAGCGCTCGCTCGTTTTTTGGTCCGCAGCCGTGTTGCCCGGCCTGGGCGCGTCGTCGTTCCGGCCATCGTCGGGAACTTTGCGCGCTGAAAGCACAGCACAAATTCCAGGTAGTCTGGTCGACCAGTACGCCGGTTAGACGGGCGTCACATTCCGATGATGGGCGTGTGGGAAGCTCAAGAGCGCAACGGCTTGCTGATTCGATGCGAAAATCTGACGTGACGTGCCCCCATTGCCAGGCCGGCTATCGCCGGATCGAACTGACGTCGAAAGGCGGCGCCGCGGGTGAGTTTCGTTGCCTGGTGTGCGAACACATCATCGAGCTGATGGATGGTTCGACCGACGTCGCCTTTCGGCTGACCGTGCAGCCGGGCAAGACGTCCTACGCCTACTAGCGTTTTCGGTTCGCGTGAAGGACTCGTGCTCAAACACAGGGTAGCAGCGCCGGTCGGTGGCGCCATGCTCAACGCTGCTGCGGCAGGTTGACCTCGCTCCTTCGCGCCTCCTGGCTGCGGCGCTCGGCTTCGCCGTCCGATCGGGACAGCATGCCGATCGCCACGATCGCTGCGGCAAAGCCGGCCGCGGCGCCGACGCCGAGTGCCCAGCGCGGGCCGAGGTGATCGGCGACCCAGCCGACGATCGGCGCGCCGATCGGCGTGCCGCCGAGCGCAACGCCGAGCCGCAGCGCCATCACCCGTCCGCGCATCGCCGGCTCGGTCGAGAGCTGCATCAGCGCGTTCGAGGTGTTGGTGACGGTCAGCGCGGCGACGCCGATCACGGCCAGCGCCGCGGCGAACAGCCAATAGCTCGGCGCCAATGCGGCGAGCGTGCAGCCCAGCCCGAAGATCGCGGCACCCAGCATCAGCGAGCCGAAGCGCGGCTCCTCGCGGCTCGCTGCCAGCAGCGCGCCCGACATCGTTCCGAGCGCCATTATCGACGACAGCAGGCCGAAGCCGCGCGCATCGGTGTGGAACACGCCAACCGCCATGGTGGAAATGAAGATCGGAAAGTTCAGTCCGAAGGTCCCGATCAGAAACAGCATGATCAGCGTCGCCCTGAGATCGGGCCGCGACCAGACATAGTGGAAGCCCTGCATCACGCTGCCCTTGGTACGATGGGCGCGCGCGTTCGGGCGCAGCTCGGAGGTGCGCAGCAGGGTCAGCGAGGTCAGCACCGCCAGGAACGATGCGCCGTTGAACAGGAATGCCCAGCCGGTGCCGACGGAGGCGATAATCAGGCCGGCGACGGCGGGGCCGATCATGCGCGCGGCGTTGAACGAGGTCGAGTTCAGCGCGATCGCATTCGACAGATTGGTATCGCTGACCAGTTCGGCGACGAAGGTCTGTCGCACCGGGGCATCGAGCGCCGCCGCGCAGCCGGACAGGAACGCGAAGGTGTAGACGTGCCAGAGCTGCACCAGCCCGGTGACGGTGAGAATGCCGAGGATGAGTGCGAGCGCGCCCATCGTCGCCTGGGTCGCCATCAGCAGTTTGCGCTGGTTGAAGTGATCGGCGGCAAAGCCGGTCCACGGCATCAATAATAGTTGTGGCCCGAATTGCAGCGCCATCACGATGCCGACGGCGGACGCGCTGTGATTTGTCAGCTGGGTGAGAACCAGCCAGTCCTGCGCCGCGCGCTGCATCCAGGTGCCGATGTTGGATACCAGCGCGCCGGCCGCCCAGACCCGGTAGTTGAAGCTCGCGAGCGATCGAAATACGCGTCTCATGTTCTCTGAGGTTCATTCCCGCCGTGAAACCGCCCGAACCGCCGCGCCAGGAACAGGCCGATCAGAAGACCGCCGAGCCCGAGCGCTGCAACGTCGCTGGTGGTTCGCAAGCCAAAGTCGCCGACGCGGCAGACCAGAAGATATCCGACCGCGAGGTTGAAGAAGCCCCACACGATGTTGACGGTCGATGAGGACAGGCCTTCGCCGGGCGGTTTGGCGAACGGGCTCTGGAACGCTTCGCCCATCATGCCGGCGACGACGTGGGGGATCGCATTGGTGAGAAAGACGCCGCCGAAGAAATAGGCGACGAGATCAAGCCAGTTCATGCGAGTTGGTCCTTTCAACGAGATCGATGATCGCCTGCGTCGAGCCGGTTTCGCCAAGCCGCGGGAACACGTGCTCGATGCTGTATTCATGTGCGTGCGACCGCGCATCGGTCATGGCGTCGATTGCGAGCGTGACGTTGAAGCCCGCCTCATAGGCCTGTCTCGCCGTCGATTCGACGCCGCCCGCGGTGGCGACGCCGGCGATCACGACTTGCGTGACGCCGCGCGCTCTCAGCAGGCTTTCGAGGTCGGTGCTGGCAAATGCGCCTCGCGTTCGCTTGGTCACAACGATGTCGCCGGTCTGTCGGTCGAGCTCCGGAATGAGATCGGTCCATCCGTCGGGAAGCGGGCCGCCAAATGGATTTCCAATTGGATTTCCAATTGGATTTCCATGGCGCGGCGCCTGCTCGGTTCGTCCCGGCGAGCTGCCGTCGACATTGACCAGCGCGACCGGCAGACCGTGCCGTCGGAACGCAGTGCCAAGCGCGGCCGCGCGAGCCACGATGTCGCCGATCGGATGGGCGAAGGGCCAGCCCATGAGGCCGCTTTGTAGATCGATGACGATCAATGCGGTGATCGGATCGAGCGTCGTCAGGGCCATGGTCGTTACCTTTCTCGCAAGCTGTCGCGGCGCAGCCGGCCTCAATCCTCGACCAGCCGCTTCAGCAAGCCGACGGCGGCGGCGAGTTCGTCCTGCTCCCGCGCCGACAGCCGCGCGGCGATGGTGCGCGACAGCCAGTCCTGCCGCGCGGCGCGGCCGGTGCGCAGCCGCTCGCGGCAGCTATCGGTGAGCGACATGATGGTCTGCCGGCCGTCGTCCGGATCCGGCGCGCCGCGGACCAGGCCCGCAGCCTCGAGCGCCGATATCGCCGAGCTCATCGATTGCGGACGCATACCCTCCGATCGCGCCAGGCTGGACACGGTCGCGGGGCCATCCTTTTCGAGGCGAAGCAGCACCGCGACCTGGGAAGGCGGGAGGTCCTCGCGCTGACCCTGCTCGCGAAGCCGCCGCTTCAGCCTTCCAATCAACAGGCGAAGATCTTCGGCCAGCGCGGATGTGCGCGCCGAGCCGGGGCGGGCCGGTACATTGCTCATGCCCGATCAGATAGCATATATGAAGGTAAACTGTAAAGATTATCTTCGCAGTTTATCTGCATACGTGTCCTGCTGCAGCCCGCCGGCTGGTTTGACGCTATTCGCAGCCGGAATCGGCGCGGCACGCGAGAGCGTCCGCGCACATGTGACGCCGGCCAAGCTTCAACGGAGAAATGCTGGACGGTGAGGGCTTCGAGCGCCTCAGCGCAATGGCGCGCGCTCACTCGGGCGCAGCGTCGCTGCTTGCCGCGGCCTCGTACATCTCGCGCGCGCGCCTGGTCACGGCCGCATAGCGCGCCGTTGCGCTGAGGCTCATCAGGCCGGCGCGCACCAGTCCGAGAATGGCGCGTCGGGAGTGGAACGGCCCCGTCTTGCTCGCGGCATATCCGCGCGGATAGAGCTGCAGGCGGCCGGCGAGCGCTTCCTGCAATGCCATCTTCTGGGTTGCGCTCAGGCGCCGGCGCCGCGCGGGCTTGCTTGCTTCCGCCAGCATGCGCAGCTCGATGCCCGACGGTTTCCGTGGTGCGCCCTTCATTGTCAGCTCACATTCCGGCCGACTGGCGCGACCTTTCGCGAGGCCCGGCGCCCGGCCGGCATCGCCATGGACGCCGGCATGTGGCACATCATGGCTTGCGCTGTTGCTCATTCGTGAGACAGAACCGCATTTCGAGCAGCCGTGGCATCTGACGAAGGTCAGGACCGGTTGTGACGAAAGTCATATTCGTTTGCGACCGCTGCCGGCTTACGCCAGAGTGGGCTGCTCGCTGAGTTGATGGGCAACGCATGATCGATCTGAGCGCGGATTTGCTTGCGGCCGCAGAAGCCGACGTCATCGGTCTCGCCGTCATCGGCGCCGATCGAAGCATGCAGCGGAAGATCGGCCGGCTGGTCGAGTGGCTTCCCGCAACCGGCGTCGATTGCTGCGAGTGTGTGTTGCTGGTCGGCATGGAGGCCGAGCTGGCGGCGCTTGCCAGCGGCCAGCGGGACATGATCGCGCTGGCCGGTGTGCGTGGCGCGTCGCCTGACATCACGCAGCCGATGACGGCGGTCGTGCTGTGGAACGGCGCGCAGTCGCATTACTTCGTCATCGCCATGCCGGATTTTGCCGGCCGTCAGGTCGAAACGCTGCTCGGCAGCGAGCGCCGCGCCCGGCGCCTGATGGAGCAGCAGCTCGAGGCGGCGAGCGCGGAGGTGCGCTTTGCCTCGCTGGCGCGGACGCGGCTGCGGCTGGCTCGCGATCTGCACGATACGCTGGTGCACTCGATCGTGGCGCTGCTGACCCAGATCCGGCTGATCCGGCATTATTTGTCGGCCGATCCCGCCCGTGTGGCGGACAGCCTCGCGACAGCTGAAGATGCGGCCGCGAGCGGCCTGAACCGCGCCCGCGAAGCCATCGACCGCCTGCGCACGCCCGACGACCTGAAGCTTGATCCCGATGTCGAGGGGCTGCTCAGCGACTTCGCCGCGCGCAGCGGTGTCAGGGTGTCGATCCAGATCGACGAAGCGGCGCGCTCCGGCCTGCGCGATTGCGGCCTGACGGTTCAGCGCATCCTCAGCGAGGCACTGCGCAATGTTCAGACGCATGCGCGGGCGCGCCGCGTTTTCTTTCACGCCTTCGACGAACCGGCCGCGGTCGGCCGCAAGCTGATTGTCGAGATCCGCGATGACGGCCGCGGCTTCGATCTCGCGGTCCCGACGCCAGGACATTTCGGATTGATTGGCATGGCCGAATTTGCTGAACTTGTCGGCGGCAGCTGCGCGGTGGAGAGCGCGCCCGGGCAGGGAACGCTGGTCCGGATCTCGCTCCCCGTGGCGGTGCCGCCGGCAGCGTCAGCCGGCGTGCTGGCCGATTGAATTCGTTGCCGCGCATGCAACGCGTTTTCGAGAGGATGACGGAAAGCCCGTGAGCAGAATTGAGAAGATACGGGTGCTGATCGCCGAGGATCAGACGCTGATCAGGGAAGGTATCGCGACGCTGCTCGCCCAGCAGAACGACGATTTCGAGATCCTGCCCGGCGCGGCCGACGGCGAGCAGGCCATCGAATTCGCGCGGCGCTATCGGCCGGATGTCATCCTGATGGACCTGCAGATGCCGCGGGTCGACGGCATCGCCGCGACCCAGCGGATTCTCCGCGAATTACCTCAGACCCATATCGTGGTGCTGACGACGTTCGAGACCAACGACCTGATCTTCGAGGCGGTGAGCGCAGGCGCCAAGGCGTATCTCTTGAAGGACGCTAGGATGGAGGAGATCGCCTCGACGATCCGCGCGGTCATCAACGGTCAGTCCGGGCTTTCGCCCGGCGTCGCCGCGCGCATCCTCGACGAGTTCAAGCGGCTGCGCGGCCCGCGCGTCTCGGCGAAGCTGCCGGTTCGCGACGGGCTGACGGCGCGGGAGAATGAAATTCTTACGCTGATCGTCGAGGGCAAGAGCAACACCGAGATCGGCGAGCAGCTGCATTTGGCCGAAGGAACCGTGAAGAACTATGTCAGCACGATTCTGGAGAAATGCCAGGTCAAGAACCGTACAGAACTCGCAATAAAGGCAATAACTTACTAGAAATAATTGGCCGCGATCGCACAACCACGCGGTTGATCCGGCTGAGATTGCTCGCCTTTCTCTGGGCCGCGCCCGCAAAATTGGCTATAGGGTTGTTTCGGATTTGCTTTTTGACACCGCAGGTCCGGATTGCGCGGCTACGAGTAAGCGGGAAATGACCATGAAGGGTATCGAGCGCCAGACCAAAGGTACGGACGGACCGGCGGACGCTGCGGCGGCCGGCAACGGCGTGGATCCGGCGGCGCATGGCATGGCGGCGATCGATCAGGTTCGCGACCTGCTGTTCGGCGGCGCGCAACGTTCGCTCGAGACCAACCTCTCGGGTCTGCGCGAGGAGATGCAGGCATCGCTCAAGCAGATGCAGGCGGACTTCACTAACGAGCTCACCGCGCTTTCTGCGCGGCTCTCCGACCTCGAGCGGGATACCGAGCAGAAGCGGCTCGACTCGCTGAAGGATGTCGGCGCGGCGATCACCCAGCTCGGCTCGGTCATCAGCGGATTGGGATCCGGCCGCACGGGCAAATAGCATGGCAGCTGCTGCCGGCCAGAACCGCGAGATCGAGCAGCTCAAGACATTGCTGTTTCAGCCCGAGGCGACGCGTCTGACGTCGCTGGAGGCCGACCTCGACTCGCTGCAGCGCTATGTCGGCAACGCCGACCGCCTGGAGACGGCAACCGCGGGCATCCTGGTCGAGGCGCTGGAGCGCGCCGAGGTCAACCGGCCGCGCGAGCTCGCCAGCGCGATTGCGCCGGTCGTGGTCTCGGCGATCCGCAGCGAGATCAAGAACTCGCGCGAGCAGATGATCGAGGCGCTCTATCCGATCGTCGGCCGTCTGGTCAGCGCCGCGGTGGCAAATTCGTTCAGGGAGCTGGTTGCCTCGCTCGAGCAGCGCATCAATGCGTTGACCTCGGCGCAATTGTGGGTCGGCCGCGTCAAATCGCTGGTGACGGGACGCCCGATCAGCGAATTCGTGCTCG
This sequence comes from Bradyrhizobium sp. USDA 4503, assembly GCF_054055815.1. Taxonomy (NCBI): domain Bacteria; kingdom Pseudomonadati; phylum Pseudomonadota; class Alphaproteobacteria; order Hyphomicrobiales; family Nitrobacteraceae; genus Bradyrhizobium; species Bradyrhizobium sp. USDA 4503. Next base: position 5,108,834 of record NZ_JBSRXS010000001.1, on the reverse strand, counting down.
CCGATCAGCCGCCGCAGATCAACCGGCTCCTGATCATCGAACGCGGCAATGGCCGCCTGATCGCGGACTGGAAGCGCGATGCGACCGCCGACGAACGCGCCGACCTGCTCAGCGCGATGGTCGCGGCGATTCTGGAATTCTCCGTGCAGGCGCTGGCCGGCGAAGGCAATCTGCAGACGCTCGATTTCGGCGGACGGCAGCTCGCGCTGCGCGCCTCGCCCCGCTTCATCCTGGCGGCGGAGTGCCTGGGACCGCTGCGGCCCGCCGACAACGCCAGGATCAACTCGTTGTTCTTCGATGCGATCGAGCGCATCGACCGCGGCGCGGATTGCGACGGGCCGATGCTGGCGTCGCTGGCTGCCGCGATCGAGACCGACGATACGCCACGGCGGATCGCGAGCCGGCGCGGCAAGGTGATCCTGTTCGCCTTGCTCGCGGCCGTGGCCGCGCTGCTGCTCTGGCTTGCCGCGACATCGGTGACGCGCGGCCTGTTGGAGCGGCGGACCCAGGCGGCGCTGGAACAGCTCGCCGCAAAGCAGCCGTTGCTGGCCTCGTTCCCGCTGCGGCTCGACTTCGATCACGGCAGCCGAAGCGTGGCCGTTTCAGGCATCGAGCCGAGCCAGCTGGAAACCGCGCCGTTGATCGATGCGCTCGCCGCGGCCGCGGCACCGTACAAGATCGTCAACCACATCGGTCTGGTGTCCGCACCCGAGCAAATCGCGGCATCGCAGGCCGGCATCGCGGGCCTGCAGCAGAGCCTGACGCGCCTGCAGGCGAGCCTCGACCAGATGCGCGAGGCGATCGGTGCGCAGGCGAAGTCGGGCGACCAGAAATATGTCGCCCTGACCGAGCAATATGACAGGCTCGGCGAGCAGTATGCCAAATTGGCCGAGCAATATTCGAAGCTGCAAGCCGTCGCCGACGGTCCGGCGGCGCGGCTCGACCGCTTCATCGCCACCACCGCGATCTTCTTCGCGAACAATTCAGACGAAGTCCTCGACAACGACCAGGCCGAGCAGCAGCTGCGCGAACTCGCCGGACTAATGGCGAACAACGATCTCAGGCTGCGCATCGTCGGCTATGCCGATCAGAGCGGCACGGAAGGCACCAACCGGACGCTGGCGCGCAAGCGAGCCGAGCAGGTCCAGCGCAGGCTGACTGCGCTCGGGGTCGATCCGTCGCGGCTGATTTTGGTTTCGCGCGCGGCGACGATGCCGATCACCGACCGGGTCGACGCCACCGTCGGCGGTAATCGCCGCGTGGCGTTCGAGACGGTCTATCGAGGCGAAGTGGCCCGCTGATGCTCACCGCGAAAGTCATGCTGCTCGGCGATATGGGGGTCGGCAAGACGTCGATCCTCTATCGGCTGATCTACAACCGGTTCGAGGGCCAGTACAAATCGACGCTGGGCGTCGAGATCCTGAGCTACGACGTGGCGCCGGCGGATGCTCCGATGCGCCTCGTGCTGTGGGACACCGACGGCGATTTCGGCACGCAGATCTTCGACACGGTCTATGTCACCGGCGCATCCGCCGCCATCATCGTGTCCGACGTCACGCGGCCGCAGACGGTGACCCGCATGGTGGAACTGGTCCGCGGCTTCGAGGAGCGCTTCCCGGGCCGGCCCTACCGGGCGCTGCTGAACAAGATCGACTTGCCGGAAGCCGCGGGCAGCGCGGGCGCGATTGCCGGGCTTGCGAAGTCGAGCGTCAAATCGGTCAGCGCCAAGACCGGCGTCGGCGTCGCCGAGAGCTTTGTCGAACTCGCCCAGACCATCCGCCGCCGCCAGCTCTAGCTAGCGACAACGCGCACACGTCTGTGTCAGCCGCCCCGACTTCTCGGGGCTGGCGAATCGGGCCGGGACGGCTGACTTCATCGCACGTGGGGCGTACGATGAAAGGCTCTCGCGCAGCCGCAGAAAGCCGCACGCTTTCTCCGCCGACAGCACCACGCCGTCCCACACTCCGATAGTGACGATGGTCATCTTCCGCTCGGCCAATGGCCTGCCTATCGTCCGCCCCGTCACTGGAAACAGCCACGGGACGAACGGTGTCTCGGGCGCACGGAGCGAGAGATCATGAGCATTTTTGGAAGCATCATGGGTGCAATCTTCGGCCACGGCGCCCAGGCCAAAACCGCTGAGAGCACAACGGCGGCTGCGCCCGGCGCAGCGCCATCGACGTCGACGTCTGCATCTGCTGCGCCCGGCACGGCGGCGCCACAAACCGTCGACGTCGCCGCGATCGTCGACAAGGCGGCCGCGGCGACCGGCGAGAAGCTCGACTGGCGCAGCTCGATCGTCGACCTGATGAAGGCGCTCGGCCTCGACAGCAGCCTTGCGGCGCGCAAGGAGCTCGCGAAGGAGCTGCACTACACCGGCGACACCAGCAACACCGCCACCATGAATGTCTGGCTGCATCAGCAGGTGATGGCGAAGCTCGCCGCCAATGGCGGCAAGCTGCCGGACGACATCAAGACCTGACGTCCCGCCTCCAGCCGCGCGCGGCGCTCGCGCCCGCGCGGTTCCGAACGATGTGTATTGCGTGAGGAGCAGTTGCGATGACCTCATCTCATCCTGCCATCCTGAACAGGCCGCGCGCTGGTGTGGTGCGGTCCGCCGTATTGGTCGGCGCGGCACTCGGATCCGTCGCGCTGGCGCTCGGCATCGATGTCGCCACCGCCCGCGCGGATAACGCCCGCGACGAGCCGCGGCCGGAAAATGCGAATGTGCAGCGCGCCGCGCAGAACCCGCCGCCGGCGCGGGTCATCCTGCCGGCGCCATGGGAGCAGGCCGCGCCTGCTCAGCCGGTCGCGGCGCCCGCGAAGCCGGCCGATCGCAAATAATCCTTCGCCCCCCTTGGAGCGGTCGGCGACCCGGTCGCCGGGCCGTGCCACGGCATTCGTTTGGAAAACAGGAGATCACATGCTGAAGGAATTCAGGGAATTCGCCATGAAGGGCAACGTCGTCGATCTCGCCGTCGGCGTGATCATCGGCGCGGCGTTCGGCGCGATCGTCTCGTCGATGGTGGCCGATGTCATCATGCCGATCATCGGCGCGATCAGCGGCGGGCTCGACTTCTCCAACTATTTCACGGCGCTGTCGAAGTCGGTGACGGCGACCAACCTGGCCGATGCCAAGAAGCAGGGCGCGGTGCTGGCCTGGGGCAACTTCCTGACGCTGACGCTCAACTTCCTGATCGTCGCCTTCGTGCTGTTCATCGTGGTCCGCCTCATGAACCAGCTCAAGCGCGAAGCGCCCGCGGCGCCGGCCGAACCGCCGAAGCCGACCAAGGATCAGGAGCTGCTCACCGAGATTCGCGATCTCCTCAAGTCGCGCGCGTAGCGATCGCGCCTCGTATCGCGCGTACAGCCCCAGCTCTGGAGCCTAGCCATGCCAGATCAGGTCAAGCTGCCCCGAAAATTATCGCAAGAGCCCGGTGGTGCAGAGCCGCTGCGGCCGAGCCATCGGCGGGTGATCGAGGAACTCGACCGCTGGGCCAACAGTCCCGGGCTGCAGCCGCCGAGCGATGAAGAAAAGCCGGACGACGACAAGCGCTAGGCGGCCATAACCTCGCACGACCGGATCGCGGCTGTTTCGGTCAAGCCCGCCGGGCCGTCGCGATCAGCGCGGTCGACGGAATCGCGAAGCTGTCGCCGACCCGCCTGCGCTGGATCTCGGCGCGGAAGGCGCGCGCGACTGCGGCGCTCTGGTCGGCATCGAGCCCGCTCCAATGCGGCATGAACTCGAACAATTTGTCGACGTCGGCGGGATTGGCGACATTGAGCTTGAAGTCGTGGGTGATCTCGGCAATCGCCGGATCGGAGAAGCCGGCGGCGATGAGCGCAGCGGCGAGGCGGTCGGGGTCGGCGAGCTCGGCGAGGCCCGTGCACGGCATCGGCGTGACATTGTCGGGATAGAGCCGCCGGATGATCTGCGAGAGCAGGAGATGCACGGCGGCGCCATCGGCGCTCTTCCAGACCGCAATCGCCGCCGATCCGCCCGGTCGCGTCACCCGCGCCATCTCGCTGAGGCCGGCGCGCCAGTCCGGAAACAGCATCACGCCGAATACCGACACAGCCGCGTCGAACGCGGCATTCGGCAGATCGAGCGCCTGGCCGTCCATTTGCCGCGCCTCGATATTCGCCACACCATGCGCGCGGACCCGCGCCACCATGCCGGCGGAGAAATCGATCGCGGTGACCTCGGCTCCGGTGCGGGCGGCGGCCAGCGCCGCGGCGCCCGTGCCGGTGGCGACGTCGATCACCCTGGATGACGGGTCGATCGGAAGCGTTGCGACCGCGGCGTCGGCGAACAGCGTCGTGAACGGCTGCGACTGCGCCTCATAGGCGGCGACCATTTTGTCCCAGTGCGCGGGATCGTTGTACGGCAGAGGTTTCGCCTGCTCACTTGACTGCATGAATCTGGTCCTCGAGATTTTGTTTGTGTTTGGCGAGCCGGCGATTGAAATCTTTCGCGAGCGCATCGAGCGTCACCGCGCCGAGCCGCTTCAGGAACAGCGCCTCGACCTCGCGAAACGTGTCTCCGAGCGCGTCGTTGACGGCCTGTTCGACCAGGCAGCCGGGATTTTCCGAGCGATGGCCCATCGCGACGATCGTGGGCGCGCCCACCGCGCGATAGATGTCGGCAAGCGTGATGTCGGAGGGATCGCGCGCCAGCGTCCAGCCGCCGCCATGGCCCTTCTCCGAATGCACCAGACCCTGCTCGCGCAGCCCCGCCATCACGCGGCGCACCACCACAGGGTTGGTGGCCATCGCCTGCGCAAGTTGCTCCGACGTCACCGGCTCGCCGGCCCCGATCATGTGGAGCAGGCCATGCAGGACGCTCGACAGGCGGCTATCACGTATCATGTAACTTCATATGTTACATGAAGCGGCGGCCGTCAAGGGGGCGATGGTCTGTCGCCCTCCTACCTCCCCTTGAAAAGGGGAGGTCGCTTTGCTCGTCAGAGCAAAGGGGGTGGGGATCAGCTCGCTCCACTTGCAGCGTCGTCTGCGGCTGACCCCCATCCCGACCTTCCCCCTGAAAGGCAGGGGTGTCCGGGGAATGATTCACTGTGTCGCGGTGCATGCTCGGCAGGACCGAGGCAAATCGGTCTTTTCTGGTTGTCGAGACACAGAGGGCCGAGCATGCGATATCGCGGTAGCATTTTTGGAAGGCTGCTTGAACCGATCAATCGACGGCAGTTTCAGACGGTTGTGGATCGTCTGGACGGGGATGCCTACGACAAGTCGTTCAGGAGCTGGGATCATCTGGTGGCGCTGATCTATGCCCAGCTTAGCGGCCACAGCAGTCTGCGCGGGGTGGTGACTGGCTTCAACGCCAATTCGCAGCATCACTATCACTTGGGAACCGGCAAGCTGTCGCGCTCGACGTTGTCCGATGCCAATGCCCGCCGTCCGATCGGCATTTTCGCGCAAACCTTTGCGGCGCTGTCGGCGATGGCGCGTCGCCAGCTGCGGAGTGAAGGCATGGAGATGGTGCGTCTGATCGACGCCAGTCCGATCCCGCTCGGCAAGGTCTGCAGTTGGGCGACGTGGAACGGCCGCATCCGCGGCATGAAGCTGCATGTCGTCTACGACCCAAGGAGCGATGTCCCGACCTGCGTCGAGATGACGGCCGCGAACGTCAATGACATCGAGATCGGCCGACAGACCCCAATCCAGCCCGCCACCACCTATGTGTTTGACAAGGGCTATTGCCGTTTCGACTGGTGGCAGAAGATCAATGATAGCAAGGCTTTCTTCGTTACCCGGGCGAAGACGAGCATCCGTCTTCGCTCGCTCAGGCATCGCGCCATCCGCAAGCGTAACGGGGATGGCTTCGAAATCCTTGCCGATGACGAGGTGAAGCTCACCAGCAAGGGCGATTCGCGCCTTCCAATCCCGCTCCGCCGCATCAAGATCAGACGCGAGAAAGGCGGCAAGATCACACTCCTGACCAACGACCTTGCCCGTAGCGCCGTCGAGATCGCCGCCCTCTACAAGAGCCGATGGCAAATCGAGCTGCTGTTCCGCTGGATCAAGCAGCATCTCGATATTCGCAAGTTCCTCGGCGCCAACGACAACGCGATCCGCCTTCAGGTGCTCGCTGCGATGATTGCCTACCTGCTGCTGCGCATCGCCGCTCACACCAACTGCATCAAAATGCTCCCGCTCAGGTTCGCCGAACTCGTCGGCCAGCTCCTGCTCACGCGTCGATCCCTCGCTGCCATCGACAAACCTCCGCCCATCAACCCCAGCCGTCGGAAATCAACCATCTCACCTGACCAGATGGAGCTCCGCTATGCCTGAATTTCCCCGGACACCCCTGCCTTTCAGGGGGAAGGAGAAGAGATCAAGGACCTGCACCTGGGCTTTGATTGTTCAACCGAGATTCGCGTGCCGGATTTCGCGGCGTCGCCCGTTTAATCCGCATCGGGGTCGTTGGCAGGGGCGGTATCGTGGGCAGCGTGGCGGTCGATCGGATGTTGCGGGATGCGGTGGCGCATTATGGCGCGGGCCGCGCGGCGGAGGCCGGCACGCTGTGCGGCGACATCCTCACCGCCGATCCCGACCATGTTCCGGCGCTGCATCTGTCCGCCGTCATCGCCTTCGTGACCGATCGTGTCGCGGAAGGTGCTATGCTGCTGAACCGGGTCTTCAACCTCGATCCGGACCATGCACCGGCCTTCGCCACGCTCGGCGATGCGCTCGCCGTGAAGGGCGAGCACGAAGGCGCGGTGGCGGCGTTCGAGCGCGGCGTGACGCTGCGGCCGCAGGATGCCGGCCTGCACATCAAGCTCGGCGTCGCATTGTGCGATCTGTCGCGCTTCGATGAGGCCGAGACCGCGTTCCGCCGCGCGATCGCACTCGATGGCGGCCTGACGCGGGCGCGGTTCAACCTCGCCGTCGCGCTGGCCGGGCAGCAGCGGCCGGTCGAGGCGGAGCAGGCCTATCGCGAGGTGATCGCGCGCGATCCGGTCTACCGCGGCGTTTGGCTCAACCTCGGCAATGTGCTGAGCGATCAGAAAAGGCACGAAGCGGCCGCCACGGCCTATCGCCGCGGACTTGCCACGGATCCCGACAATGCCGGACTGCATTGCGGCCTTGGCGCGGCGCTCTATCGCCAGGGCTTGCTGGAGGACGCAATCCTGCACTACCGCCGGGCGATCGCACTCGAGCCCGGCAACATTGCGCCGCAGCGCCTGCTGGCGATGGTGCTGCACGAGGCGGGCGAGCGCGAGGAGGCTGTCCGCATCTATCGGCAGGTCTCGGCCCGCGACCCGTCCGATCACGTTATCCTCAACAATCTCGGCGCCGGCCTGTTCGAGCTCGGACAGGTCGACGACGCCATCGCCTGCGCCGAGCTCGCGCTCGCGCTCAAGCCGGACTACGCCGCCGCGCACACCAATCTCGGGATCATCTTCGAGGCGCAGAATCTGGTCGAGGCGGCGGTCGCGGCGCATCGGCGCGCCATCGAGCTCGACCCGCTCTATGCCAAGGGCCACGCCAATCTTGCGGTCGCGCTGCGCAACGCCGGCGAAATCGACGCCGCGCTAGTGGCCTCGCGCCGCGCCATCACCCTCGATCCCACGCAGCCACTGGCGCATTACAACCACGCCCATTTCCTGCTGATGAACGGCGAGTTCGAGGAGGGGTTCGAAGAGTATCAGTGGCGGCGCAAATCCAAGATGCTCAGCGACGGCGATCCGGTGTTCGACGAGCCGGAATGGCAGGGTGAGCCGCTGGCGGGACGCACGCTGCTGCTGTTTGCCGAATACGGGCTCGGCGATGCCATCAATTTCGTCCGCTATGTGCCGATGCTGGCGGGCAGGGGCGGCCGGATCATCCTGCAAGTGCAGCCGGCGCTGGTCGCGCTGCTGCGGCCGATGCTGCCCGATGTCGCGGTGTTCGCGCGCGGCGAGCCGCTGCCGCCGTTCGATCTGCAACTGCCGCTGCTGAGCCTGCCGCGGATCTTCCGCACCACCGTCGAGACCATTCCTGCAGCGATATCCTATCTGCGGGCGGATGCCGTCAAGCTCGCGCGCTGGCGCGAGGCGCTCGCCGGCGTGACCGCGCTGAAGGTCGGCGTGGTCTGGGCCGGCAATCCCAGGCACAAGGGTGACCGCCAGCGCTCGCTGCCGGCGGACGCCGTGCTGCCGCGGCTGGTCACATCAGGCGTGCAGCTGTACAGCCTGCAGAAGGAGCCGCGGCCGGACGATGCTCCGGTGCTGCGGGGCCTTGGCGCCGACATCATCGACCTCGCGCCGACGCTCGGCGATTTCGCCGACACCGCGGCGGCCGTCTGCGCGCTCGATCTCGTCATCGCCGTCGACACCTCGGTGGCGCATCTCGCCGGCGCGCTCGGCCGCCCGGTCTGGATGCTGTGTCCCTATGCGCTCGACTGGCGCTGGCTGCGCGATCGCGCCGACACGCCCTGGTATCCGACCATGCGGCTGTTCCGCCAGGACAGACCGCAGGCCTGGGATCGCGCGCTGGCGCGCGTGTCGGACGAACTCGCGCGGCTCGCCGGCGGCGAGCGCGAGTTGCTATTGCCGGCACGTTTAGTGCGTTGACCGGCCATCACCCCGCACTCATCCCCTGCGCGCCGCCGAGCAGCTTCACGTTGAGCCGGCCGCCGTCGAACAGCATCTCGTTCAGCGCTGCGCCGATGTCGTCAGCAGTGACATCCTGGCCTCCCCCGCGGGCGATGCTGGCCTGAGCGATGCGGCGCATCAGCTCCTTGATGAATGCGGCGCTGACCCCGGCGGTGCGCTGCACCGCTGCGTCAACCACGGGCGGTTCGAGCGGCAGGCCCTTGCCGTACAGTCGGATCAGCTTGCCGCGCCCGGTCTCGTCGGGCACCGGCACCTCGATGGCCTGGTCGATGCGGCCGGGCCGGCCGGCCAGCGCGCCTTCCAGCTCCTCGGGCCGGTTGGTGGTCAGCACGAACAGGATGTCGCAGTCCTCCTTCAGGCCGTCCATCTCGTTGAGCAGCTTGTTGAGCAGCGATTCTTCGCACGGTCCGCCCATGTCCTCGCGGTCGCGTGCGATCAGGTCGACGTCCTCGATCACGACCATGGTCGGCTGCAGCAGCCGCGCGAGGCTCATATAGGCGCCGAGCAGGCCGACCTGCTCGGCGGTGATGATCAGTGTGGTGTGATCCGGCAGGTTGGTGGCGAGATAGCGAATGGTGTGGGTCTTGCCGGTGCCGGGCGGGCCGTAGAGCAGGATGCCCTTGCGGGTCGACTGCCCGAGCTTGCGCAACAGATCGCGGCTTTCGACGAAGTCGAGCACGTTGCGGTCGAGCAGCCGCAGCGTCCGGTCCGGCAGGATCACGTCATCGCGCGCGACCGTCGGCAGGCGATGCACGGTCACGCCGCGGGCGCGGCCGCGATAGTCGGCGGCATCCTCGAGCGACAGGATCTTGCCGCGATAGGATCGTGCCGCGTGCACGGCCGCTTCCAGCTCGGCAAAGGTCCGCTGCACCAAGGCGTTTCCGGCGACGCCTGCGGGCACCGCGAGCTCGATCCGCAAGCCCGGCTCGGTCTGATAATCACGATGGTAGCTGAGCAGCACCGCGTAGCGCAGCTCTCCGGTTTGGCATAGCCACAAGCCATTGGTCAGGCATTTCACCGACTCAGGCTCGCCAACGTCGACGTCGTGATACTGCGGCGGCGCGATCGGCGGCGCGTTGCGGCTGTTCTCCATCAGCGAGGCAATCGCGAGGGTCTCATAGCGGTGTTGCTCATGAATGCCGAAGAAATGGATCGGCACATCGAACAACCTGTCGATCGCGATCTGAACGTCCGCTCGCATGTGACCGGGAAATTGTCGCGACCGGGTCATGATCTGATTGCGCGGCGTCCCGGCAAAATGCCAATCGAGCGCCATGAAGGCATATCTGAACTCCTCGCTCGGTAGATTTTCCGAGCTTGCCCGCGCGGCGATCAGGCAGTTGCCGCACAGGCAGACTGTCCGGCGGATGAGAAACACGTCGGTGACGGGCTCCAGCGCGCCACAGAGATCGCACGGCCGGGCCGCGTCGGCGGCCGATGCGGTGATCAGCAATGGATGCCCGTTGTTGCGGATCAGCTGTTGGGCGGACTCCAGCAGTGCCTTGGCCACCGTCGCGGGATAGGGGCCGCATGCGAATCCGTTCTGGGCCTCGATTCGCGCGGTGACGGCAACAGCCTCTTTCCGGGACTTGCCGAATACCGTGCGCAGCAGGTTGCGCATGAATTCTATCGGTGTCTCGTCGTCATCATGGATGAAGAGCCTGACCGGACCGTTCTCGGCAAAAACGTCGTGCATGAAACCCCCGAAACGCAATTGGGAACAAAAGAACAAAGTAAGAACATCACGGCGGCTCCTGCGCGTCAAGCGAAAGATTCTGCGGTCTCACCCCTGACGTGTAGTGAGCCGGCCGGGAACGCGCACTGGAAGTGTAAACGCGGCTCAACGCCTGTGACGATTGTGTTGCGGCAAATGCCAAGAGATGGCCGTCACAGCGGCAAACTTCCGACACACCATCGGGGCGAAAAGGAGTATCCGACATGGCGCGAGCGCGAGAGCAGATTCCTCCCAAGGGTTTGCGGTCGCGCAGTTATTTTATGAGGCCCTCGTGTCGCACAAACTTCGCCTTGCGCTGCTTCTCGTCTTCACCTTGTTCGTCTCTCCCGCGCTGGCGCAGCCGGCCGCCAAGCCGGCGCCGCCGCAACCCGCTACCGGCGACGCGCTGACGCCCGAGCAGGCGAAACGTGCGCTCGACACGCTGCAGGACGACAAGAAGCGCGGCGAGATCATCAACACGCTGCGCGCCATCGCCAATGCCTCGCCGCAGGCGGCGGCCCAGCCGGCGCCTGCGCCGGAGCAGCATTCGCCGATCCCGCTCACCGCCGACAGCCTCGGCGCACAGCTGTTGCTGATGGTGTCCGAGCAGGTCGGCGAGATGTCGCGCGAGGTCGCCGACGTCGCGCGCACGCTGACGCATTTCCCGGCGTTCTACTACTGGTTCGTGCGTACCGCCAACGATCCGGTCGCCTATGGCCTCCTGATCGATATCGCCTGGAAGCTGGCGCTGGTGTTCGGCTGCGCGCTGGCCGCCGAATGGGTGGTGTTCCGCCTGATCAAGCGGCCGGTCGCGTTCCTGGAAGCGCGGCTGCCGCAGACCGCGCGCATGCCGGTGCAGACGCTCGCCATCGTCGATCCGCCGTCGTCGGTTGCCGACGTCACGCCGGCGCCCGAGTTGCAGCGGCGCCGGCTCAGCCTGGCGCGGGCCTGGCAGTCGCTGGTCCGGCTGCCCTTCGTGCTTGGGCGCCTTTTGCTCGAATTGCTGCCGGTCGTCGTGTTCGGCGGCATCGCCACCGCGCTGCTCGGCACCGAGATCGGCGATCAATCGACCACGCGGCTCGTGATCCTGGCCGTCGTCAACGCCTACGTGTTCTCGCGCGTCCTGATTTGCGCGGTGCGCGCGCTGGCGGGGCCGTTCGGCCTGTTCCGCGTCCGTGCCGAGACCGCGGCCTATATCGAGATCTGGGCCCGGCGCATCGTCGCCGTCGGCGTCTCCGGCATCGCCTTTGCCAATGTCGCGCTGCTGCTCGGGCTGCATCGCGCCGGCTATGCCGCGCTGATCCGGCTCGTGATGCTGGTCGTGCATCTGTTCGTCGTCGTCATCATCCTGCAGTGCCGCCGCCAGGTCGCCGACGCCATCCGCGCGCCGGCCGATCGCACCGGGCTTGCGGCGCGAACGCGCAACCGTCTCGCGGCGCTCTGGCATGTGCTGGCGATCGCGCTCGACCTCGCGCTGTGGGCAGTGTGGGCGCTCAACATCCGCAACGGCTATTCGCTGCTGCTGCAATATTTCGTCGGCACTGTCGCGGTGCTGCTGGTTACCCGCCTCGTCACCATGGTGGTGCTGAGCCTGATCGATCGCGGCTTCCGCATCAGCCCGGAGCTGATCCAGCGCTTCCCGGGGCTGGAGACGCGCGCCAACCGCTATCTGCCGCTGCTGCGCAAGGTGGTCACGGCGGTGATCGCCTTCATTGGCTTCGTCGCGCTGCTCGAGGTCTGGGGCGTCGATGCCATCGTCTGGTTCTACGGCGGCCAGATTGGAAGCCGCCTGATCTCGGCGCTGGTGACGATCGGCATTGCCGCGCTGGCCGCGGCCGTGATCTGGGAAGTCGCCAATGCGCTGATGGATCGGCAGATCGAGACCCTGTCGCGCGACGGGCATTACGCCCGCGCCGCGCGCTTGCGCACCTTTCAGCCGATGCTGCGAACCGCGCTGTTCTGCATGATCGTCGCGGTGGTCGGCCTCACGGCGCTCAGCGAGATCGGCGTCAATGTCGCGCCGCTGCTCGCCGGCGCCGGCATCGTCGGCATCGCGATCGGCTTCGGCTCGCAGAAGCTGGTGCAGGACCTCATTACCGGGCTGTTCCTCCTGATCGAGAACACCGTGCAGGTCGGTGACAACGTCACGGTGTCGGGCCTCTCGGGCGTGGTCGAGAACGTCTCGATCCGCACCATGCGGCTGCGCGCCGGCGACGGCTCGGTGCACGTCGTGCCGTTCAGCGCGGTGACCACGATCACCAACTCCAGCCGCGGCGCCGGCAATGCCGCGGTCAGCGTCAACGTGTCCTACAAGGAGGACACCGACCGCGCCGGCGAGGTGCTGAAGGACATCGTCGCCCAGATGCGCCAGGAGACGGCGTATCGCGCATTCATTCGAGGCGACCTCGAATTGTGGGGCGTCGACAAGGTCGACGGCTCGGTCGTGACCATCGTCGGCCAGATCCGCTGCACCGATAGCGGACGCTGGGCGGTGCAACGCGAGTTCAACCGCCGCATGAAACGGCGCTTCCAGGAGGAGGGCATCGAGATCGCCTCGATGGGCCAGACCATCCTGATGCAGCTTCCTCCACCCTCCGAGCCCGATACCAACGCCCAGCCGCGCCGCGCGGCGGGCTGATCCGGCGCTCCGCTTCACCTCGCCCCGCTTGCGGGGAGAGGTCGAATTCGAGTGAAGCTCGAATTCGGGTGAGGGGGAGTCTCCGCGAGAGTATCTGCTTCCGTGTGTGCGAAGGCAGCCCGAGCCAACCAGCGGGAATGCTTGCCGGCGCGTCTCATGGTTGCGACACGTCTCGCGACGGTGAGACGCCGCCAGCCTTGCCAAGCCCGCTGACCGGCGCGCAGCCGGCCGAAATCCGGCCGTTCTCACCCATTCCCTGCGACTTCCTCCGCTGGCACAGCGCTTGCTGATCGTCATGCAATGCGCGGCAAGACGCATTGCACGACTGAACCCAACGCGAAGGAAGGAAACGCACATGGAGCTTGGATACTTCACCATGCCCTCGCACCCGCCGGAGTGCGGATTGAAGGAGGGCCACGACTGGGACCTGCAGACGCTGCGCTGGCTCGACGAGCTCGGCTACCAGGAAGCCTGGATCGGCGAGCATCACACCGCACCCTGGGAGCCGCACCCGTCGCCCGACCTGCTGGTGGCGCAGGCGCTGCTGCAGACCAAGAATCTGCGCATCGGGCCCGGCGGCTTCCTGCTGCCGTATCATCATCCCGCCGAGCTCGCGAACCGCGTTGCGATGCTCGATCATCTCTCGAACGGGCGCCTCAACTTCGGCGTCGCGGCCTCGGGCCTGCCCAGCGACTGGGCGATGTTCAATGTCGACGGCATGTCGGGCCAGAACCGCGACATGACCCGCGAGGCGCTCGAGATCATCCTGAAGATGTGGTCCGAGCCGGGACCCTGGACGCACAAGGGCAAGTACTGGACAGTGAGCAAGCCGGACACGATGTTCGACTTCCTCAAGCCGCACATCAAGCCGTTGCAGGGGCCGCATCCGCCGATCGGCGTCGCCGGCCTGTCGAAGAATTCGGACACCTTGAAGCTCGCCGGCGAGCGCGGCTTCATCCCGATGAGCCTCAACCTCAACCCGGCCTATGTCGGCAGCCACTGGGATTCGGTCGAGGCCGGCGCCGCCAAGACCGGCCGCAAGCCGAGCCGCAAGGACTGGCGGCTGGTGCGCGAGGTGTTCGTGGCGGATACCGATGAGGAGGCGTGGAAGCTGTCGACCGGCGACATGATGGGCCGGATGATGGGCGAGTACTTCCTGCCGCTGCTCGGCCATTTCGGCTTCAAGGACTATCTGAAGCACGCGCCCGACGTGCCCGACAGCGACGTCACCGTCGAATATTGCGCACGCCGGAATTGGATCGTCGGCTCGCCCGCGACCGTCACCGAGAGGATCGAGAAGATCTACCGGGAGGTCGGCGGCTTCGGCGTCCTCTGTGTGTTCGGCTTCGACTACAAGCACAAGCCGGAAGCCTGGCGGCACTCGCTGGACCTGCTCAAGAACGAGGTGATGCCGCGGCTCAAGCATCTCGGAGCCGAGTTCGAGAAGGCTGCATGACAGCTGCGCGGGGTGCGGGGCTTGCCTCGCACCCCGCCTCGCATATCTTGAACGAAGTGTTTTTACCGAAGCATGATCCGGCGGATCATGCTCAGACAGGGTTTGCGGCATGACGGTCGACGCACAGAGTTTCAAGCAGGCGATGCGCCATTGCGCGGGCGCCGTCGCGCTGGTGACGGTCGGCTCGGAGACCGGGCAGCGCACCGGCCTGACCGTGACCTCGGCCTGCTCGCTGTCGGACAATCCGCCCTCGGTGCTGGTCTGCGTTAACCGTAACGCCAGCGCGCATCAGCGCATCCGCGAGGAGCGCCATTTCGTCATCAACTTCCTGAACGAGGACCACGCGCTGCTGGCGCTGACCTTCTCCGGACAGAAGGGCGTCAACGGCGACGACCGTTTTGCGTTTGGGCGCTGGACCACCGGCGCCACCGGCGCCCCGGTGCTGGAGGATGCCGTCGCGGCGTTCGACTGCGTGCTGGCGCAGGAGCTCGAGACCAAGACCCATTCGATCTTCATCGGCGAGGTCCAGCACGTCCGCGCCGCGACCACAGTCGACCCGCTGATCTATCTGCGCTCCGGCTTCCAGAGCGTGCGCAACATCCATGATCCGGTCGAGCTCGGCGACGTCGATGCGCGGCGTGTGAGCTGGAACGAATTTTCCTGAAACGTACTGACATCTGCGAGGCGGACGGGTCCAGGTACCCGATCCTCTCTCAATCGTTTGAGAGCTGTCGGGCTGCGTCGCCTTGAGGGCGCAATGCTGACGACCCGTCTTGCACGCGTTTGATGGCTTTGGCCCGGCCGTGCGACCGCTGGCCGAGCCAACGCTCATGTGAGGCGTCGCTGTCCTTGCCGTGGTCCCGCGGACGCTGCGCTGCTATGACCCCGGCGTTCTCACGACCAGTTTGATGTTCAGAAGATTGACCCCCTTGAAGGGGTTCGGCGCGCTTTCGATCGTTCCTGTGCCCGTTGCATTCGCATAAGCGCCCGTGCCCGAAAGGATCGTATATTCGCCGTTTGATTTTCCGTCCTTGATCGCGCCGGTGTAACGCGCGGTGATCGCGCCTTCCTCGAACGTGTAGGTGCTGTAACCGTAATAGGAGCCCGAGCCCTTCAGCATGTCTCCTGAATGGACGAACTCCTTCACCCCGATATGGCCATCACTGAAGATGGCGACACCAAAGAACTTGCCGGAAACGACCGTCTGCCCCTCGACGTTTGCTGCCTCGATGACCTTGACGTCGACAGGCTTGGTGACGAGCTTGAACTCGAGCACCTTCTCACCCGCTAACGCGGTCGACCCCGCAACGACGATTGCCACGCTGGAAACGAAAAAGGTGATAAAATTCCGCATAGACTCCTCCTGCGTTTGCTGAAATCAAATCAAGGAGTGCACAGCGGGCTATACGTCATGCCCAGCATTTGCGTTGCAGCACGAAAGAGAGCCCGCGGTTATATCCCGGCAGCGGCCGAAGCTTTCGGTACCCCAGCACGCTGGCTGGAACGCACGCATTAGTCTACGCGACGGTAGGAGGTTCAGCAAGCGTAGACACCAACGGCTCATGCTCGTCAGACGACGCATCGGATGACAGGTTCCGCGACATCAGAACAGCCGTGGCATGCTATAGTGTGGTTGCTTGCGGGAGAGCGATCGAGGAGGTAGCGCGACGTACCCATGACGATTTCCGCCGGCAAATCCGGCAAGCATGTCTCAAGAAACCTCGTTACCGACAAGGAGTATCACCATGAAGATCGTTGTGATCGGCGGTACCGGACTGATCGGCTCAAGGACCGTTGCCATTCTGCGCCAGCGCGGCCATGACGTCGTCGCCGCCTCGCCGAAGAACGGCATCAACGCCATCACCGGCGAGGGGTTGAAGGAGGCGCTGGCCGGCGCGGCCGTGGTGATCGACCTCGCCAATTCGCCCTCGTTCGAGGACAAGGCGGTGATGGAATTCTTCGAGACCTCCGGCCGCAACCTGCTGGCGGCGGAGAAGCCGGCCGGCGTCAAGCACCATGTCGCGCTGTCGATCGTCGGCACCGACCGCACGCCCGAGAACGGCTACTTCCGCGCCAAGGTGGCGCAGGAGAAGCTGATCGAGGCGTCCGGGATTCCCTACACCATCATCCGCGCGACCCAGTTCATGGAATTCGTCGGCGCGATCGCCGATGCGGGCGCGGTTGGAAACACCGTCAGCCTCTCGCCCGGCCTGTTCCAGCCGATCGCGGCGGAGGACGTGTCCGCGCTCGTCGCCGATATCGCGCTCGAGCCGCCGCGCAACGGCATCGTCGAGATCGCAGGTCCCGACCGCGCGCCGTTCAACGAGATCGTGGCCCGCTACCTGAAGGCAAAAGGTGACCCGCGCGAGGTGGTGAAAGACCCTGACGCGCTTTACTGGGGCGGCCGGGTCGAGCAGCACTCGCTGGTGCCGCTCGGCGAGGCGCGCCTCGGCCGCATCGATTTGAACGAATGGCTGCGCCGCGCGCGACCGGCGGCCTGACGGTATCGGCTATTTGAGCCACACCAGCAGTGGGACGGGTGCGCGTCCTTCGCAGGACAGCGTGCCCTCGTAATTGCGCGTCTTGCGGGCGCTGTAGGTGCAGGGCGCGCCGTCCAGCACCAGCTCGGCGGTGACCTGCGAATCCGCGCCCGTGATTTGCAGCTTGATTTCTCCGGCGCGTTCGTCCGGCCCGTCCTGCGTGCAGATGCCCACATGCTTCATCTTGAGCGGTCCGGAGAATTGCCTCGGCGCGCCCGGCGCGCTTTCGGTGAGATGTCCGGTCAGCTCCCATTCGCCGAGCACGCCGGCCTGGCCGAGGATCTCCATCGCACTGAGTGTCGGTGTGTGGCAAAGCGTTAGCGCAACGGCGCCGAGCAGCGCCGCACCGCCGTTGCGCCATGTCGCCCGTGGCATCACAGCTTGCTTCCGGTAGTCTGGCGCAATTCGATCAACTCCGGCCGCGACAGATCGGCATCCGCGGTGAGCCGGGCAATCTGATCAGCGCATTCCCGGATCTTGGCCTGATCGCCGGCCGCCTTGGCGCTCTTGACCATGCCGAGATAAGTCGCCAGCCGGTTGGGCTCCTTCTTGAGCACGGCTTCATAGGCGGCGAGCGCCTCCCTGGCCATGCCGCGATCGAGCAGCATCGCCGCGTAGAGCTCGCGCGCCGGCGCCAGCGGTCCCGGCGTGACGGGGTGCTTCTCGGTCTTGTCTTCCGCCTCCGCGGCGGCATTCATCGCGCTGAGCGCATCGTCGTATTTGCCTTCCGCGTACAGCACCCAGGCGCTCGCGATCTGCTGCTGGATGTCGACGATGTTGGACCAGTAGGCGTCCTTGGCGTCCTTCAACTTGTCGCACAGCTCGATCAGCTTGGCGACATCGGCTTTGGCGGCGGCGGGGTCACCGGAGCGCGCGGCGCCGACCGCGCGGGCGAAATAGGTGATGGCATCCGCATAGGCGTATTTGGTGGGATGCACTTGAAGCGCGGCGGCACCCTTCCAGTCGCCGCGTTCGAAGACATAGCGGGCCTGGCTTGCCGCCACCGCGAAGGGGCCTGCGAACCGGTCGAGCTTGAACTGGAGCTTGCCGAGCTCGTCGATCACAGCACGTGCCTCCTTGTCCTGGCCGAGCTGGAGATAGGCATAGACCAGATAGTCCATCGCGTGCGCCTGGTCCTGCTGTTCGCCGTCTTGCTTGGCGATGCGCGCGGATTCCTTGTTCGAGGCGATCGACTCCTTCCAATAGCCGACGCGCGTGAAGATGTGCGACGGCATGTGCTGGGCATGCGGCGCGTGTTCGGCGATCTTGGCATAGCGCATCGCCGCGGGGAGGCCCTTCTCCGCGAGCGCCGGGTAGTCGTAGAGATGGATCAGATAGTGGGCGATGCCGGGGTGCTCGGGCTGGCGCTTGAAGATCGGTTCGAGCAGCGCCGCGCCCTTCAGCTGGTTGGCGTAGGTCTTGTCGCCCGGCGAGGCCGCGACGTTGAGCGTGATCGCATAGGCGATCTGCGCCTCGTCATCGTCGGCATAGTGCATCGCGACCTGCTCTTCGGCGGCGAGGAATCGCTGCACGCGGGTGCGGTGATCGACCTTGTCGTAGTCGACATACATCGCCGCGATCGCATCGATGTATTCGCGCTCGCGCGGGGTGCCGGCATTCAGCGCCTGGCCTTTTTTCGCAGCTTCAAGGCCGAGCGGAAGGTTTTCCGGCGGCGGCGGCGCGTGCGGATTGTAGAGATAGCTGAGCGCGATGCCCCAATAGGCGATGGCGCATTGCGGGTCGGCCTCCAGCGCCTCCTCGAAGGTGCGTCGCGACGCGCTGTACCAGAACGAATGCTGATACAGCATGGCGCGATCGAACAGCTCCTGCGCTTCGGGCTTGCAGGATGTTACAAAATGGACTTTGCCCAATCGTTGCTCAGTGGAATCCGAGGCGGCAGGCTGCGAAATGGTCGCGGCAATGAGGCCAACGACCACAGCGAGGGGAAACCGTGTCATGGGACCCGCTCCGTGGCGTTGAAGGCGAAAACCGTACGATATCACCTTTCCCGCACCGCCGGAACAGCAGGGGCCGTTCTGGTCTAGCTGTCCAGCGCGATCCCTAACGCCTTGATCTTCCGGTACAACGTCGCGCGGCTGAGCCCGAGCGCCTTGGCCGCGTCCGTCACTCTTCCGTCATTGGCGCGCAATGCATCGATGATCGCGGTGCGCTCGCTCGCTGTGTGATCGGCCTCCGCGCCGCGTGCGCTGAACGGCGGCAGATCGAGATCGGCCTCGGTGATGACGCCGTCCTCCGCGGTGGCGCCGGCGAGCCGCAGCACGTGGCGAAGCTGGCGCATGTTGCCGGGGAACGGATAGGCCATCAGCTGCGCCCAGGCGTCGGCCGCGATGCGGCAGTGCGGCGCTTCCTCGTCGGCGATCTGTGCGATGACGTCCTTGCGGTCGGCACGCTCGCGCAACGCGGGCAGGCGGATCTCCATGCCGCGCAGCCGATAATACAGATCGGAGCGGAAGCTGCCGTCCTCAGCCATCCGCGCCAGGTCGCGGTGCGTGGCGCTGATCAGGCGGATGTCGACCGCGACAGGCTTCAGCGCGCCGAGCGGCCAGACCTCGCGGTTTTCCAGCACGCGCAGCAGCCTGGTTTGCAGCGAAAGCGGCATGTCGCCGATCTCGTCGAGGAACAACGTGCCGCCGCTGGCTTGCACGATCAGCCCCTTCGATCCCTCGCGCCGCGCGCCGGTGAAGGCGCCGGCTTCGTAGCCGAACAGCTCGGCATCGATCAGGCTCTCCGGCATCGCTGCGCAGTTCAGCGCGACGTAGTTGCGGCCGGCGCGATTGCTCGCCGCATGGATGGCGCGCGCGAACACGTCCTTGCCGGCGCCGGTCTCGCCATGCAGCAGGATCGGCAGATCGAGATTGCCGACCGTCATCAGCCGCTTCACGCCCTTGATCAGCACGGGATCGCGGCCCGCCAGCCGGTGCAGGCCGGAAAACTGTCCGGCCGGCTTTTCGCGCGGCGGTGTGGATGGCAGGCGCGGCGAACGCGCCCGCACCGGCGGCGCCAGATGGCCGCGTCCCCACGGCGTGCCGTCGGCGCGGCGCAGCGCGACCTGCTCGTCCGCGGCCCGTGTCGCGCGATCGTCGAGTTGAATAAGATGCGACAGGTCGATGCCGTCGTCGATCATCGCATCGGTCAGGCCGAACGCCGCGCGCGCGGTGCGGCAGGCGCCGACGACACGGCGGTCGTCGTCATAGGCCAGCATGCCGTGCCCGTCGCCGGGCAGCATCGCGATCCAGGAGGCGCGGTAGCGCCGGCGGAAGAACGACTGCTCGATCCGCCGCGTCGCCTCCGTGGTGACGGCGAGCGCCAGCTCATGCGCGCTGCGGCCGAGGTCGCTGCGGCACGAGGTGATGTTGACGGCGCCGGCGAGCCGCCCGGCATGATCGAACAGCGGCGACACCGCGCAGGTGAACATGTGCCACTGCTCGCGGAAATGTTCGTCGCCATGCACCAGGATGGGCCGCTGCTCGGCGAGCGCGGTGCCAAGCCCGTTGGTGCCCTCGAACGTCTCGGCGAAGTTCGAGCCGGTGTAGATCTTCCACTCAAGGAACATCCGCGCGTAGTCGCCCCCGGGCAACCGGCTCACCAGCATGGTGGCGTTGGGGTCGGCGAGATTGACGCAGTAGCCGGAATCGTGGAGCACGCGGGCGAGGTCCTCGAGCTCGGGGATCGCGACCTGGATCAAATCCTCCATCGGCTCGGCGATGTGCCGGATCTCGGCCTCGGTCAGGGTCTGCGGCGGCCCGCGCCGGGCCGGATCGAGGTTGTGATTGACCAGGCAGCGCCGCCAGGACGCGGCGATCCGCGTCTCGGTGTCGACGCCGGCCACCTGGTTGGCCGCCGACAGAACACGGGCGACGTGATTTGAGGCCGAAAGGTTGGCCATCCAGAGGTCTCCACCCCTAATTTTCCGCGAAGTCTGGCAGTCCGCGGCCGAATGTCAATTGGCCGACGGCGTCGCGGGACTCTTACCTCCCCTTGCAAAGGGGAGGTCGCTTTGCTGATGAAAGCAAAGCGGGTGGGGATCTGCTCTCTTGCAGCATCGCCTGCGGCTGACCCCCATCCCGACCTTCCCCCTTTCAGGTCCTTTCAGGGGGAAGGAGAAGGCGGATCGCAGCCCGAGTGGAGCCAACGGGCTACGGGGATGACTTCACCTCGCCAGCGGTGAAGAGCACGAACGAACGCCCTACCGCCTTGTACGTGCCGTCGAACGCAAACTGCGCGCCTGCCGGCTGTTCCGGCGCGTTGGTGTCGAGCAGCCGCGACCAGCGCGGTCCGGCTGACGTCGGCGGCAGCTTGAAGTCGACCTCGCCCTCGTAGCTGTTGAGGATGACAAGCACAGTGTCGTCCTCGCCCTCACGCGCGATCGCGGTCTTGCGCGCGCGGCCGTCGAGCACGACGCCGAAGCATTTGATCCAGCCGGTGCTCCAGTCGGCCTGCGTCATCTCGGCGCCTGTCGTGCTGATCCAGACCACGTCGCGAATCTCGAGTTGGGGATCGCGATCGCCGGAGAGGAAGCGGCTGCGGCGCAGGATCGGGTAGTCGCGCCGCAGCTTGATCATCCGCTTGGTGAAGGCGAGCAGCTTCCCGCCGTCGTCGGAAAAATTCCAGTCGAACCACGAGATGTCGTTGTCCTGGCAGTACGCATTGTTGTTGCCGCGCTGGGTGCGGCCGAACTCGTCGCCGCCGAGCAGCATCGGCGTGCCCTGCGAGGCCAGCAGCGTCGCCAGCATGTTGCGCTTCTGCCGTTCGCGCAAAGTGCGGATATCCGGATTGGAGGTCGGGCCCTCGGCGCCGCAATTCCAGGAGTGGTTGTCCGACGAGCCGTCATTGTTGTGCTCGCCGTTGGCCTCATTGTGCTTGTTGTTGTAGCTCGCCCAGTCGTTCAGCGTGAACCCGTCATGGGCGGTGATGAAGTTGACGCTGGCCCAGGTGCGGCGGCCCTCGTGGTTGAACACGTCGTGCGAGCCGAGCAGCCGCGGTGCCAGGCTGCCTGGCGCCGCCTCGCCGCGCCAGAAATCGCGCACAACGTTGCGGTATTTGTCGTTCCACTCCGCCCAGCCCGCCGGGAAGCCGCCGACCTGGTAGCCGCCGGGGCCGCAATCCCAGGGTTCGGCGATCAGCTTGACGGTCGCGAGCAGCGGGTCCTGGTTCATCGCCTTGAGGAAGCCGGACTGCTCGTCGAAGCCGTAGACCTCACGTGCCAGGATGGTGCCGAGATCGAAGCGGAAGCCGTCGACATGCATGTGGCCGGCCCAGTAGCGCAGGCTGTCCATCACCATCTGGATCACCCGCGGATGCGACAGGTTCACCGTGTTGCCGGTGCCGGTGTCGTTGATGTAGTAGCGCCGCTTGTCCGGCAGCAGCCGGTAATAGCTCGCATTGTCGATGCCCTTGAACGACAGCGTCGGGCCGCGCTCGTTGCCTTCGGCGGTGTGGTTGTAGACGACGTCGAGAATGACTTCGAGGCCGGCGCCATGCAGCCGCGACACCATCTCCTTGAATTCGCGCAGGCTGTTCGGCACGTCGGCGGCGTAGCGCGGATCCGGCGCGAAGAAGCCGATGGTGTTGTAGCCCCAGTAATTGGTGAGGTGCTTGTCCAGCAGGTTGCTGTCGTTGATGAAGGAATGCACCGGCAGCAGCTCGACCGAGGTGATGCCGAGCGCCTTGAGATGGTCGATCGCAGCGTTCGAGCCGAAGCCGGCATAGGTGCCGCGCAAATGTTCGTCGATGCCCGGGTGCTGTTTGGTGAACCCCTTGACGTGGGTCTCGTAGACCACGGTCTCGTCCCAATGCACGTCCTGCCGCTGCGCCTCCTGGACCCAGTCGAAATTGGGATCGACCACCACGCATTTCGGCATGAACGGCGCGCTGTCGCGCTCGTCGAAGGTGAGGTCGTCGCCGCTCTCCATCTTGTAGCCGAACACCGCCGGATTCCAGGTCAGGCTGCCGGCATGGGCGCAGGCGTAGGGATCGAGCAGCAGCTTGTTCGGGTTGAAGCGGTGGCCGCCGTCCGGCTGGTAGGGACCGTAAACGCGATAGCCGTAGAACGTCCCCGGCTGCACGCCATTGATGAAGCCGTGAAACACCTGGTCGGTATATTCGGGCAGCTCGAAGCGGTGCGTCTCGCGCTCGCCGTCGAACAGGCAGACCTCGACCTTGGTCGCGTTGGCGGAAAACACCGCGAAATTGGTGCCGTGGCCGCTCCAGTGGGCGCCCAGCGGATAGGGCAGCCCCTCCTCAATGACGTAATCGGACATCGGTCCCCCAAGGCCCCTGACAGGCCGTCAGATCAATCTGCAACAAACGCCGCCGCGCGGGAAACGTTGCATGGGCTAGTTTAGCGGCAGTTACGCTTGGTTCGTATGACGCGGGCGGAACGAGATGCAAGGCTCGGCAAGAGATGTCGCGAGAATGCGGTCGTATGACTCTCTGCCACAATCTCGATGTCGTCCCGGGCAAGCGCTGCGCGACCCGGGACCCATAACCACGAAAGCAAATTGGCTTGCAAAGCTGGAGCCACAGCGTGCTTCGACAACGCAACTCCGTAGTTATGGGTCCCGGCCCCCGTGTGCAATTGCGCACTAAGCCGGGACGACAGCGGAGGGCTTGTTGAGTGCAATGCTAAATCAGCCGCATGCCCTTGAAGCTGGTATGCCCGTTCTTGCCGACGATGATGTGATCGTGCACGGCAATCCCGAGCGGCTTTGCGATGTCGACGATGGCTTTCGTCATCTGGATGTCGGCCTGCGACGGCGTCGGGTCGCCGGACGGATGGTTGTGCACCAGGATCAGCGCGGTGGCGGACAATTCCAGCGCGCGCTTGATCACCTCACGCGGATAGACCGGGGTGTGATCGACGGTGCCGGTCTGCTGCACCTCGTCGGCGATCAGCTGGTTGCGCTTGTCGAGGAACAGGAGGCGGAACTGCTCCTTGTCGGCGAACGCCATGCCGGTGCGGCAATAGTCGATGACGTCGTTCCAGGACGACAGCGCGATGTTGCGCCTGATCTCGCCCTTGGCGATCCGGCCGGCGGCTGCGGCGAGCAGCTTGATCTGGTTGATCGAGGCATCCTTGACGCCCTCGACCTCGCGCAACCGCGCCACCGGCGCGTGCACCACCTCGGCGAAGGAGCCGAACTTCTTCAACAGCGCCTTGGCCAACGGCTTGGTGTCGCGGCGCGGGATCGCGGCGAACAGCGCCATTTCCAGCAGCTCATAGTCGGTCAGCGCGTCGGGACCGGCCGCATAGAAGCGCTCGCGCAGCCGTTCGCGATGGCCGTGATAATGTGGCGTCTCGTCGGGCTGATCGGGGCTGTCACTGGCTTTGGCGGGCATCGGCTACAACCATGCCGTGCTCGCGGCGATTTGCAAGAGCCGATGCAACTGCCGGGTTTGCCACGATGCTTCGGGCGAATTACCGTCGGCGGCAACGGTTCGAGAGCA
The DNA here is from genome assembly GCF_054055815.1 of Bradyrhizobium sp. USDA 4503. Lineage (NCBI taxonomy): Bacteria > Pseudomonadati > Pseudomonadota > Alphaproteobacteria > Hyphomicrobiales > Nitrobacteraceae > Bradyrhizobium > Bradyrhizobium sp. USDA 4503. The sequence goes on along the minus strand of NZ_JBSRXS010000001.1, from coordinate 5,084,401 downwards.
AGAGGGGGAGGGCGGCGTGACATCATTCAAGGTGATCCGCTCGCGCGCGGAGAAGCGCAAGGGCGGGCCGAAGGCGCTGGAGAAACTGCTGCGGCCGCCGGCGGGCGCCAAGGCGCTGGCAAAGCTCAGCGACGACCGCGTGCTGGCCGAGATGACCAGGCGCGTGTTCTGCGCAGGCTTTGCCTGGAGCGTGATCGACGCCAAATGGCCGGGCTTCGAGGAGGCGTTCCTCGGCTTCCAGCCCGCCAAGCTCGCCTTCAAGCCCGACGAATTCTGGGAGAAGCTCGTCAGCGACGCCAGGATCGTGCGCAACGGCGCCAAGATCATGTCGGTGCGCGACAACGGCCGCTTCGTGCAGGAGATCGCGCGCGAGCACGGCAGCTTCGGCAAATTCCTTAGCGCCTGGCCGTCATCGGATGAGGTCGGACTGCTGGAGCTATTGGCCAAGCGCGGCAGCCGGCTCGGCGGCAACACCGGACAGATGCTGCTGCGCTTCCTCGGCTGGGACGGCTTCGTCACCTCGCGCGACGTCGTCGCCTGCCTGCGCGATGCCGGCCTCGATATCGCCGAGGAGGTCAAGTCGAAGCGCGATCTCGCCAAGGTGCAGGCGCAGTTCAACGCCTGGGCGGAGGAGACCGGACTGTCCTATCTGCATCTGTCGCGGATCTGCGCGATGTCGATCGGAGAGAACCACACGCCCGAGGAGATCATCGAGCGCACGCGCAGCGATTATTGACGAGGACGGTTACAGCTGAACCCGATTAGACCTGAACCCACGGCTTCTCGCCATGGCGTTCGGACAGCGTGAAGATCTCGACGCCGTCGGCGGTGACGCCGACCGAATGCTCGAACTGCGCCGACAGCGAACGGTCGCGGGTCACCGCGGTCCAGCCGTCGGACAGGATCTTCACATGCGGCTTGCCGAGATTGATCATCGGCTCGATGGTGAAGAACATGCCGGGCTTCAGCGGCGCGCCTTCGCCGGGGCGGCCGATATGGATGATGTTCGGCTCGTCGTGGAACAGGCGGCCGAGGCCGTGGCCGCAGAAGTCGCGCACCACGCTCATGCCCTGCGGCTCGACATAGCTCTGGATGGCATGGCCGATATCGCCGGTGGTGGCGCCGGGCTTCACCGCGGCGATGCCACGCATCATCGCCTCATAGGTCACCTCGATCAGCCGCTCGGCCTTCCGCGCGATGGCGCCGATCGCATACATGCGGCTGGAGTCGCCGTACCAGCCGTCGACGATGAAGGTGACGTCGACATTGACGATGTCGCCTTCCTTCAGCGGCCGGTCGCCCGGCATGCCGTGGCAGACCACGTGATTGATCGAGGTGCAGGTCGAGTAGCGATAGCCGCGATACATCAGCGTCGCCGGATAGGCGCCGTGGTCGAAGGCGAACTTGCGAACGAACTCGTCGATGACCGAAGTCGGGATGCCCGGCTTGACGATGTCGGTGAGCGCATCGAGGCATTTCGACACCAGGGCGCCCGCCTTGCGCATGCCGGCAAAGCCGCTCGGTCCGTGCAGCTTGATCTGACCGGTCTTGCGAAGCGAGGTGTCGGTGGCGTCGATATAGCTCATGGGCGGGCTGTTTCTGCGGGCAAGGGGCTGATTTCAGGCCCTAATTTAATGATCGGCGCGCCCGGCGCAAGCCAAGGTTGGGCATGGGGACATGCCCAAACGGCTTGATTTTCAGGCCATATCCGGAACAGCGGCCACCGCTGCGGCGAAAAGACCGCGCTCAAGCGCTAATTGGAGACCTCGACCACGCTCTCGACCGGCAGCGCGCCGCCGCGGATGCGGAGTTCCCGCACCGGGTAGGGCACCCTGATCCCCTCCTGCTTGAAGGCGTCCCACAGCGACAGCATGACGTCGCTCTTCACATTGTCCATGCCGTCGGGGTCGGCGATCCAGAAGGTCAGGGAGAATTTCATCCCGGCCTCGGCGAACTCGGTCAGGATGCAGTTCGGCGTCCGGCCCTTGGTGGCGCGCGGATGGGCCGCCGCGGTCGTGATCGCGAGCTTGCAGACCTGCCGCGGATTGGCGTCGTAGTTGGTGGAGAAGGCGATCTTCACCAGCGTGTTCTTGTCGGTATAGGTCCAGTTGGTGACCTTCTGCGTCACCAGGTCCTCGTTCGGGATCAGGAACTCGCGGCCGTCGCCGGCGGCGACCGAGATGTAGCGGGTCTTCATCGCGCTGATCCGGCCCGAATTGTCGCCGATCGTGACGAGGTCGCCGGGCTTCACCGATTTGTCGACCAACAGGATCAGGCCGCTGATGAAATTGGCGACGATCTTCTGCAGGCCGAGACCGATGCCGACGCCGGCCGCGCCGGTGAACACCGCAAGCGCCGAGAGGTTGATGCCGACCGCGCCGAGCGCGATCACGATCGCCGTCACCATCAATCCGATGCGGATGATCTTGACCAGCAGCACCTGGATCGACGGCGTCAGATCGGTGGCGCGGTTGATCCGGCTCTCGGCGAAATTGCCGGCGAGGTTGGTCAGCCACAGCGCCACGATCAGGAGCGCGCCGGCCTTGATCAGCAGCAGCGGCGAAAGGCGGAGGCCGCCGACCACGACCGCATATGCATCCAGCGTGTCGGCCGCCCAATCGAGCTGGCCGATGATGCTGAGGGCGGCGACCACCCATGCCGCGATCGAGACTGTTTTCACGATGAAGGCGTTGTCGATCACCGAGGTGACGAGGCGGATCACCAGCCAGGCCAGCGCCAGCTTGGCGGAGACCGCGATCAGATAGCTGCGGCTCGGCCAGGTCGCGTGCCACATCACGATGCGGGAGATGATCATCAGGACCGCGAACACGGCGGTGGAAGCGCTCTTCACCATCACGCGGGCGAAGTGCCGGAGCGGCAGCGGCCAGCGCATCGCCAGCGACGACATGTCGACCCGCGCATGAATGGCGGTGTCGGCGGCGTAGGCGAGGCCGGCGGCGGCGAGGATGATGCCGAATTGCAGATAGAACCAGGGCGAGGCGACCTCGGCGCCGACCGAGCGCGCCGCCATTTGGATCGATTCGAGGACGTCCTTCCAGTTCATGTCCATCGGCAAAATCTCAACTCGAAGCGCGGGTCAGCCAAATGTGATTCGAATGCCCCGCGAGAATCCCACAAAGGCGCACACGCGACCATCGATACAACACAGTGTCGGGGCGACCTAGGGCTGATGAGACCGGGCACATTGCCGCTTATGTCAGAAATCGGTTGGCGTCCCAGTGTGGCGACGATAAGGATGCAATTGCAAGTATTTGAGACCTCCGAAGGCGCATGGCATCCCTCGACTCCGTCAGTATAGCGATCCTGCTCGGTGCGGTGCTGGTGATGGCCGGCATCCTGTCGAGCCTGCTGGCCTTGCGGTTCGGCGCTCCCTTGCTGCTGGTGTTCTTGCTGGTCGGCATGCTGGCGGGCGATTCCGGCCCCGGCCGGCTGCAGTTCGACGACGTCCGCACCACCTATCTGGTCGGCTCGGTGGCGCTGGCGCTGATCCTGTTCGACGGCGGATTGAAGACGCGGTTTGCCAGCATCCGCACCGTGCTGGTGCCCTCGATGGTGCTGGCGACCGCCGGCGTGCTGTTGACCGCGCTGATCACAGCGCCGGTCGCCCGTTTCGTGCTCGACCTCAACTGGACCGAGTCATTGCTGGTCGGCGCCGTCGTGGCCTCGACCGACGCGGCTGCCGTGTTCCTGCTGGTGCACACCCAGGGTCTGCGGCTACGCCCACGCGTCGGCGCGACGCTGGAGGCGGAATCCGGCACCAACGATCCGTTCGCGATCTTCCTCACCTTGATGCTGGTCGAGTTCATCTCGATCGGCCAGAGCTCGGCCTCGCACATCGCGCTGGAGTTCATCCAGGAGGCGGTGTTCGGCGCCATCATCGGGGTGATCGGCGGCCGGCTGGTGGTTATCGCGCTGAACTATGTAGCGCTGCCGCAGGGCCTGCATGCGCCGTTCGTCACCACCGCGGCACTGGTGATCTTCGGCGGCTCGCAGATCGTGCATGCCTCGGGATTTCTCGCGGTGTATCTCGCCGGTATCATCATCGGCAACCGGCCGACCCGCGCGCATAATTCGGTGGTGACGTTCCTCGACGCCGCGACCTGGCTGGCGCAGATCGTGATGTTCGTGCTGCTCGGCCTCCTGGTCTCGCCGCATCGCCTGCTCTCCAGCGCCGGCGGCGCCGTGCTGGTGGCGTTCGCGCTGATGCTGGTGGCGCGGCCGTTGGCGGTGTTGATCTGCCTCGCACCGTTCAAGTTCAACTGGCGGGAGAAGGTCTTCATCGCCTGGACCGGCCTGCGCGGCGCGGTCGCGATCTTCCTCGCCTCGATCCCGATGCTGGTCGGCCTGTCGAAGGCCTATCTCTATTTCGACGTCGCCTTCGTCGTCGTCATCATCTCGCTGCTGTTGCAGGGCTGGACACTGGCGCCGGCGGCACGGCGGCTGCACGTCGCGCTGCCGCGCGCCGAACGCGGCCCGCGCCGCGTCGAGCTCGATTTGCCCGGCCAGCTCGAGCAGCAGCTGGTCGGCTATCCGGTGCGGCCGAAGAGCCTGTACTTCCGCCGCGGGCTGATCCCGTCCTGGTCGAAGCCGACGCTGGTGATCCGCGACGAGCGGATCCTGACGCCGACCGAGGCCGATCCGGTCGCGCCCGGCGACTACATCTACCTGCTGGCGCCGCCGGAGCGCGCCGAGGCGCTCGACCGCTTCTTCGTCGACATGGCGCCGTCGAGCGCGCCCGATCCGCATCTGCTCGGCGACTTCATGGTGTCGGCGGAGCATACGCTCGGCGAACTCGCCGAGATCTACGGCGTCAAGGTCGACGAGCACCAGGCCAAGCTGACGCTCGCCGACTATTTCGACGTCAATCTCGACCGCGCGCCGAAGGAAGGGGCCGAACTGGCGCTCGACGAGATCGTGCTGGTGGCGCGCAGCATCAGCGGTGGCCGCGTTAACGTCGTCGGCCTGCGCCTGCCGGAGGAAGAGGAGAAGGTCGCGCCGCAAACGCGGATGCAGATCGTCAAGCGCAAGCTCGCCGATATCTGGGCGTCGGTGGCGGGGGTCTGAGGCGCGCCGTTACGTCTTGCGCAGGAAGCTCGAATCCGGCGCGAACTTCCTGATCATGTCGGATAGCCCGTCGTCGGCCGGCGGACCGGATGGGCCCTTGGACGCCGCGTCCGGCTTGGTCTCGCCCTTGATTTTCTGGCCGGAAATCTCGGCCAGCGCCGCGAGCAGCGTCTCGTCGAGATTGTCGGCCGCTGTCTTCGCAGGTGGTGTCGTCGCAGCTGGCGTCGTGGCGGGCGCAGCGGGAGCCGGCGGAGGTGGCGTCGGTGGAGTGGGCGCGACCGCACGGATTTCGGGCTCGCGCCGCGCCGGCGGCGCTGACTCCGGTGCCGGCTTGGACGCGTCCTTGAACGCATCCTTGGGGGCGTCCGCCCGCCGGGCGGCGGCCTCGCTGACGGCGGCGATCAACGATGCTTCGAGAGCGGCGGGCGTGTCGGCCGGCATGGGCGGCGGTGCAGCCGGCATCGGCGGCGTTGTGACCGGTACCGGCGGCGGCCCGGCGGGCTTCGCGTCCCGGGTGGCGCGACCGAACAGCGGTTCCCGCTGGCTCGCCGCCTGCGGTCGGCTGTCGGTGGCCTTGCCCGGCTCCTTTCCAGGCTCCTTGGCAGGCTTGAAGAGACCCGCGCGTTCGGCGGCCATCTTGGCGGAAGCCTCCTCGACCGTGGCGAGCAGGGACGCTTCGAGCGCGTTTGCGCGATTGCTTGGCGAAGCCGCCGCCTTGGCGGCAGGGATGATCACCGGCTTTGGCTGCGGCGGGGGCGGCAGCGGTGGCGGCCGAGATGCTTCGACTGGTGCGGGCGGCGGCGGGATCGGCTGACCGTCCCCGGCGCGCGCGATGATGCCGTCGACGATCGCCGCCAGGCGGCCCTTATCGGGGGCGGCCAGATAGCTCGCCGCCAGCTCATCGACATATTGCGGGCCGTAATCGGCGAGCACATTGGCGATCTGGGCGAGATCAGGATCGCTGTCGACAAGCCGGCGCCAGGCCTCGCGGTCGTAAGTCTCCCGGCCGTAGGCTGCGTCCCCCTTCTTGTCGGGCCAGGCCACCCGGCGCGACTGACGCTGCCCGGTATCCTGGCCTGCGATCGGATCGAGGGTCGGCGGCTGCAGCCCGTCGCTGAGGCGCGGCGGGGTAAATCCCGAGGCGCCGGCCGGCACGGCGGCATCGGCCGGACGCCGGGGCCGCTCGTCGACCTGCAGCGCGATCAGGCCGACGCCCATCAGCAGGAAGCCGAGCGCGGCCCACGAAATCGTGGCGCACAGCAGCCCGCCGATCAGCAGCAACACCCAGCCAGTCAGTCGCACAAATACACCCTTCCCTATGCCCGATCGGACGTCCCGACGCGGGCCTGGCAGACAAGATAGGCTATCTTATGCCGACTTTCGGAAAAACGGCCAGCTAGGCGCCCGCCGTCAGCACCTTGACACCGCCGAACGCGGTCACCTGGCCGCCGCGCAGCATCACGATCTGGGTGGCGAGCTGGCGCAGCTCGGCCGCGTCGTGGCTGACATAGACCATCGGGATGCCGGCTTCGTCGCGCAGCCGCACCAGATAGGGCAGGATCTCGAGCTTGCGGCTTTCGTCGAGCGCCCCCAGCGGCTCGTCGAGCAGCAGCAGCCGCGGCTTGGACAGCAGCGCCCGGCCGAGCGCGACGCGCTGGCGCTCGCCGCCGGAGAGCTTTCCGGGACGGCGGTCGAGCAGGGCGCCGATGTCGAGCAGGTCGACGACGCGCCGGTGTTGGGCGGGATCTTCGGTGAGGCCGTTCATGCGGCGGCCGTAGTCGAGGTTCTGGCGGACATCGAGATGCGGAAACAGCCGCGCGTCCTGGAACACGTAACCGATGCGGCGGCGCCAGCTCGGGACGTGGATGCCGGTCGCGGTATCGTCGACGGTCTCGCCGTCGATCACGATGGTGCCGCGGTCGGGACGCAACAGTCCCGCGATGGTGTTGATCAGCGAGGTCTTGCCGGAGCCGGACGCGCCGAACAGGCCGGTGACGCGGCCCTCGCTGGTGAACGAGGCTGCAAGCGAGAACTCGCCGAGCTGCTTGGTGATGTCGACGCGCAGCATGGCTAAAGCGCGATGAGATTGAGTTGAATCGTCATCGCGCTTTAGCTCCTTGTTTGAGCATGGCCTCTTCGCAAAACCGCTTCACACTTTTCCGGATCATGCTCTATTGCCCATGCAGGCGCGCGGTGGCGCGACGCGCGAACACTTCAGCCGCGACCAGTGCGCCGACCGCGAGCACGATCGAGATGATCACGAGCCGCGCGGCGGCGGGGTCGCCATCCGGCGTCTGGATCAGCGAATAGATCGCCGACGAAATGGTCTGGGTCTCGCCGGGAATGTTGGAGACGAAGGTGATGGTCGCGCCGAACTCGCCGATCGCCTTGGCAAAACCGAGTACCATGCCGGCCAGCACGCCGGGCAGCGCCAGCGGCAGCGTCACGGTTGCGAACACCCGCCACGGCGCGGCGCCGAGCGTCTCGGCCGCCTGCTCGAGGCGGCGGTCGACCGCTTCGATCGAGAGACGGATCGGGCGCACCAGAAGCGGAAACGACATCACGCCGCAGGCGAGCGCCGCGCCGGTCCAGCGGAATGCGAACACGATGCCGAGATGGTCGGCCAGCCAGCCGCCGACCAGGCCGCGCTTGCCGAAGGTCAACAGCAGCAAATAGCCGGTGACGACGGGCGGCAGCACCAGCGGCAGATGCACGGCGGCATCGAGCAGCGACTTGCCCCAGAAATCGCGCCGCGCCAGCAGCCAGGCGAGCGCTACCCCGAACGGGGTCGCCACCAGTGTTGCGATGACGGCGACCCGCAGCGACAGCAGGATCGCCGTCCATTCGGTCGGCGAGATCTCAAACACGCTTAGGTCGTCGGGCTGATCAGGAACTTGAAGCCGTATTTCTCGAGGATCGTCTTCGCCGCGGAGGAGCGCAGGAAGGCCAGGTACTCGGCGGTCTCCGGTTTCGCGGTCGTGGTTGCTGCGACCGGATAGATGATGGCCGGATGGGTGTCGGCCGGGAAGGTGCCGACGATCTTGACGCCTGGCTCGACCTTGGCGTCGGTCGAATAGACGATGCCGAGCACGGCTTCGCCGCGCGCCACCAGCGTCAGCGCGGCGCGCACGCTCTCGGCCATCGCGAATTTCGGCTCCGCCGCCTGCCATGCGCCGAGCTTCTCCAGCGCGGCCTTGGCGTATTTACCGACCGGCACCGCCTTGACGTCGCCGGTCGCGATCCTGCCGTCGCCGGCGAGCTTGGCGAGATCGAAGCCGGGTCCGATGTTGACGTTGTCGAGCTTGGAATCCTTCGGCGCGATCAGCACGATCGAGTTGCCGAGCAGGTTCACCCGCGTCTGCTCATTGATGTTCTTCTGCTTGATCGCATAGTCCATCCAGTCGGTGTCGGCGGAGACGAACACGTCGGCCGGCGCGCCCTGCTCGATCTGTTTTGCCAATGCCGAACTCGCGGCATAGCTGGCGGTGATCTTGACGCCGCTCTTGGCGGTATAGGCCGCGTCGATGTCGTCGAGCGCGTTCTTCATCGAGGCGGCGGCAAAGATGGTGAGCGTCTTGTCCTCGGCGCTCGCGGGCGAATGCATCGCACCGAGCAGGATGACGAAGGCGGTGAAAAGTCCGGCAAGCCTTGAAATTGAAAGTCGTGACATGGAAAGCGCTCCGTGCGGGTTCACGCGCGAACGGGCGCGCAAATCAGGCGTTGAGTGGGGTCTGGCCTGCGACGGACGGAAGCGCTGTTCCGCTGGTCCCCGATGGACTTACGGTCCTCAGGGATATCGCGCTGCAAACATAGCAGGTTGAGGCTTACGGTAAAGGCGACCGTTTGTCTAACCGCTCGTCCTATTCGTCCGCCGGCTGGATCGCGATCGACAGCGAGTTCTCTTTTGAGCCGCTGACCTGCAGCACGAAGGGGCTGGCGGCGAGGTCGTATTTCACGGTCTTGCGGATACCGTCGCAATCGGTCGCGCCGCTGAACGCCTTGGGCTTCAGGAGATGCCCGCCCTGCACCAGGTCGACCCAGGCCCCGGCCGACAGGCTGACGGTATAGAGCCCGGCCTTCGGCGCGGCCTTGAAGTTGGTGAAGCCGGCGGAGGTGCCTTCCTTCGGCGTGCGCTCCGGCGGGGTCGGCAATTTGGCGTCGCCGGGGGCCACCAGCGCCAGCGTGATCGCGGTCGCCGGCAGCGCGGCCTGCTCGCTTCCCGATACGACCCGGGCACGATTGGGTGCGGTCAGCGCGGCGCGTGCGCGCTCGATCGACCATTTGAACTTGTCACAACCGCTCGGCTCCTCCGCCGCGAAAGCGGAGGTCGAGACGAGTACGAGCGATGCGGCGAGGAGCGATTTGCGCATGTCTGGTCCATTCATGACGACGGATAGAATAGATCAGCCGCCCCGATCCATCGCCCGAACGCGCTTACGGCGCGACGGCACGAGATCATATCGCAGTTCGAGCCGGCCGGCATAGCCGCCTGACGAAGATGTCATTGCCCTGGCAGCTGCTGTTTGGCGTCGGGGGCGTTCAGCACCGTCCTGCAGTCAGCCGGCATCTGCGCGAGCGTCATCGGCGGGCGGGGTTTCGGCGGCTTCGGCGGAGGCTTCGGATGCAGCACCGAATCCTTGAACCAGAAGGCGAGATCGGACGGCTTGCAGCCTTCGCCCTCCGCTTGCGGCTTCTGTCCCTCGCAGCTAGGGCTGCCGGGCGGACATCGCATGCGAATGTGGAAGTGGTAGTCGTGGCCCCACCACGGCCGGATCTTCGACAGCCAGCCGCGATCGCCCGTGGCCTCGCGGCACAGTGCCTTCTTGATCGCGGGATTGACGAAGATGCGCTGCACCGCCGGCTCCCGCGCCGCGTCGCGGATGACGAGCACGTGGCCCGGCGTGAAGACGCGTGGATCGATGTCGAGCCGGTCGTCGCGCACCATCATCACCGCCGACATCTCCTCGCGGTCCTCGCGCGACAATTTGCGATCAGGCATCGGCGTCAGCCAGATGTCGGCGTCGAGTCCGATCTGGTGGCTGGCATGACCGGAGAGCGCGGGGCCGCCGCGCGGCTGGCCGATATCGCCGACCAGGATGCCCGGCCAGCCGGCGTCCTTGTGCGCGTTGGCCGCAAGCCGCTTCAGCAGCGCGATCATGTTGGGGTGACCCCAGTAGCGGTTGCGCGACAAGCGCATCACCTGCCAGGTCTCGCCGTTGAGCGGCATCTGCGCGGCGCCGGCGAGACAACCCTTGGTGTAGCCGCCGATCGACCGGGTCGGCAACGCCGCCGGCAGCACCTTGCGCGCGAACAGCTGCTTCGCCCCGATCTTTGGATCATTGGGGTTGGCGAGCGGCGGCAGCGGCTGTGGATTGAGCGAGCCCCTGTCCTGCGCCCGCGCGGAGATGGTGCAGGCGACGAGGGCTAAGATCAGGAGTGGGAAGAGACGCAGGCGGGGTGTCATTCGGATCACTCTGTCGGCGCAAGGCTAGCATGGATTCGGAGCAGGCGGACCGCGCTTTCATCCCATTCGCTTGATCGCCCACAGGGTGGATTAAGATTACCTGCGGCTTCCAGGCTCCGATGTGAGCCACGCCACTTTACAAGCGCACGTTGTGGGCGACATCATGTCCGCAATAATTTCAGGGTAGGCGTTATTGTGACGAGCGTATCGTGCGTACGGCTGGCGTTTGCCGCCGCGATTGCCGCGCCGATTTTGGCGCTCTCGCCGGCGCGGGCCGACGTCGTCGTTCACATCGATAAATCATCGCAGCGCATGGCGGTCAGCGTCGATGGCGCGAGACGGTACAACTGGCCGGTGTCGACCGGCCGCCGCGGCTATGGCACGCCGAGTGGGGTGTTCCGTCCGCAGATGCTGGCGCGCCGCTGGTACTCGAAGAAGTACTATAACTCGCCGATGCCGCACTCGATCTTCTTCCACCGCGGCTTTGCCATCCATGGAACATACGAACTCACGCGCCTTGGCGGGCCGGCCTCGCATGGCTGCGTGCGCCTGCATCCCTCGCACGCCGCAATGCTCTATGGGCTGGTCGAGCGCAACGGCCGAGGCGGCACGCGCATCGAAATCACCAACTAAGGTATGATCCGGCAAAATCCGAAGGCTGAGGCGCACCGCGGATTAACCGCGCGATAACCCTGCCGCACGCTGACGAACATTGATGCGCTTGAAGCGTCTTCGGCGCATTCATTGTGCAATCGCGCGCCGGTTTACGCTTCCTTCACCAAGCGCCGGCACTTCCACGCTGCGAATCTGTGCCGTGCGCCGCCGGCGCGCCGGGAGCAAACTCGCGCCCGGCGTGAATTCGCCTGCAAAGCAGGCATGCAAGGGTTTCTCAGGCACCGCAGCTACTCGCCAAGAGATACCAATTTTTCAGAGACTTATCGCAGATATATCGCCGAACTGGAATGCGCGTGGGGCGTGCGATACCGATGATGCGGCCGAAGAAAAAGACCAAGAAACCGAACCAGGCCAAACTGTCCCGTCCTCGGGGCCGTCGTCCCACACCGATGCCGAAAGTGTCGGGCAGATCGCGCCGCCCCGCGGTCGAGATCGGCGAACTGGTGCGCCAGCGCGCGCAGGCCGAAGCCGCGATCGCCGAGGCGCGCAAATCCAACGCGCGGCTGCGTGAGGCGATCGACATCCTGCCGCAGGGCATCGTGTTCCTGGATCCGGAAGGCCGCTACACACTCTGGAACAAGAAATACTCGGAAATCTACAAGCGCAGCTCCGACCTGTTCGAGCACGGCGCGCGCCTCGAAGACACCATCCGCATCGGCGTCGCGCGCGGCGACTATCCCGAGGCTGCCGGCCGCGAGGAAGAGTGGATCGCCGAACGGCTCAGGAAGATGTACCAGCCCGGCGAGCGGCACGAGCAGGTGCTGGCCGACGGCCGCGTGGTGTTGATCGAGGAGCGGCTGACCGCAGATGGCGGCATCGTCGGCCTGCGCGTCGACATCACCGAACTGAAGCAGCGCGAGGCGTCGTTCCGCCTGCTGTTCGACGGCAATCCGGTGCCGATGATCCTGTGCGCGCTCGACGGCGAGCGGATTCTCGCCGTCAACGACGCCGCGATCGCGCATTACGGCTACGTCCGCGCCGAATTCGAGCGGATGACGATCAGGAGCCTGCAGGCGTTCGATGCCGAGCTGCCTTGGGCGGCAGGCCGCAGCAGCGACGAGCAGGCGGCGCGGACCTGGAAGCATGTACGCGCCGACGGTACGCTGATCGACCTTGCGATCTATTCGCGCCAGCTGATGCATGGCGACCAGCCGGCGATGCTGCTCGCGCTGATGGACATCACGGAACGCAAGCGCGCCGAGGCGCGGCTCGCCTTCATGGCCCAGCACGACAGCCTGACCGGCCTGCCCAACCGCAATCTGCTGCGCCAGCAGATGGACGAGATGCTGCAGCACACCCGCCGCTCCACCGACAAGGTCGCGGTGCTGATGCTGGGTCTCGACAATTTCAAGGCGGTCAACGAAACGCTCGGCCACGGCATCGGCGACAAGCTGCTGCGCGCGGTCGCCAAGCGCCTGCGTTCGACGCTGCGCGAGGAAGATGCGCTGGCCCGTCTCAACTCCGATGAGTTCACCATCGTGCAGGGCGGCGTGATGCGGCCCGAGGACGCGGTGTTGCTGGCGCGGCGGATTTTGGACGCGATCGGCGAGCCCTATCTGCTCGAGGGGCACTCGGTGGTGATCGGCGCCAGCATCGGGATCGCGATGTCGCCCGGCGACGGCGAGGATTCCGAAAAGCTCCTGAAGAGCGCCGACATGGCCTTGTCGCGCGCCAAGAGCGAATTCCGCGGCACCTTCTCCTTCTTCGAGGCGGAGATGGACGCGCGTGCCCAGAGCCGCCGCAAGATCGAGATCGACCTACGCGATGCGATCCAGAACGAAGGCCTGCGGCCCTATTACCAGCCGCTGGTCGATCTTGCGACCGGGCGCATCACCGGCTTCGAGGCGCTGGTGCGCTGGCCGCATCCGGAGCGCGGCATGATCTCGCCTGGCGAGTTCATCCCGGTGGCCGAGGAGACCGGGCTGATCAATCCGCTGGGCGCGCTGATGCTGCATCGCGCCTGCATGGACGCGGCGCAATGGCCGGATGACGTGCGCGTCGCGGTCAATTTGTCGCCGCTGCAATTCCGTACCGGCAATCTGCTGGCGCTGGTCACCGACGCGCTGCGGCAATCCGGCCTGCCGGCGCGGCGGCTCGAGCTCGAGATCACCGAGACGCTGTTGCTTGAGAAGAGCAGCCAGGTGCTGGCGACGCTGCATGCGCTCCGCGCGCTCGGGGTTCGGATGTCGATGGACGATTTCGGCACCGGCTATTCCAGCCTCAGCTATCTGCGCAGCTTCCCGTTCGACAAGATCAAGATCGACCAGTCGTTCGTGCGCGACCTCGGTGCGAACCCGGACGCGCAGGCGATCGTGCGCTCGATCGTCAGCCTCGGCATCGGGCTCGGCGTCACCATCACCGCCGAGGGCGTCGAGACCGAGGCGGAGTTGAGCCGGCTGCGCGCCGAAGGCTGCCACGAGGGCCAGGGCTTCTTGTTCAGCCGCGCCCGGCCGAACCCCGAGGTCATCAGCCTGCTCAAGGCGCAGCGCGTCGCGACGGCGCTGGTGGCGTAGTGGAGCCTAGAGGCAGAGATGTTACCTCGATCGAGCGTCGGGCTCCCCTTACCTCGCCCCGCGTGCGGGGAGAGGTCGGAACGCATCGTTAGATGCGTTCCGGGTGAGGGGGATTCTCCGCGAACGCAGCTATTACCGAATGTGCGGAGACGGCCCCTCACCCAACCCTCTCCCCGTAAGAACGGGGAGAGGGAGCGCACCGCCGTCGCCTTCACGCCCTACGATTCTTTCTTGTTGAGATGATAAGTCAGCGCCAGCGCCACGCAGTGGCGCAGCGCGGGCTCCGGCAGCTTGCCCGCGACATCGAGCAGGATGGCGCGGTTGCCGCTGTAGCTGAGCTCGGGATAGAGCTCGCGAAAGGTCTCGACCAGATTGGTCTGGCAGTGAAAGTAGACCGCGACCTGGTCGGCGGCCGGTTTGACCTGATCGATCCGGACCGTGCTGCCGCTGCCGGTCTCCGGCGTGAGGTAGCTCGGCTGGCCCCACTTCAATGTCTCTTCCAGCGCGCCGACGCCTTTGGTTGCCTTCGCGGTCTCGAAGATCAGCCGCCGCAGCGCCAGCAGCTTGGCTCTGACCGGGGCAGGGTACGTGTCGAACAGCGCAGCTGCCGGTTTGGCGTGCGGCCGTCGCGCCGCCTTGCTGGTCGATGCTGCCGGCTTGCGCATAATGGGCTCCGTGAGGAGGACGTACCTATATCTATCTACCACAGCGCCTTGAAGGTCATATAGACCGCCATCAGCGAGACGAAGACGATCATCGCCCTGCGTAACCGCGCGCGGTCGATGCGGTTGGCGGCGCGGGCGCCGAGATCGGTGCCGGCCAGCAGGCCGACGATCACGCCCGCCAGCACCGGCCAGGACGCCAGCGAGCCCTCGCTCCAATAGATCCAGGCCGAGGGGATCGTGGTCGGGATCAGCGACATCACGAGGCTGGCCATCTGCGCCTGATGCTGCGATATGCCGAGCACGGCGCTTAAGCCCACTACGGTCGCCAGTCCGCCGCCGATGCCGAGAAAGCCCGACGACAGGCCCGCGAGCAGCCCGACAATGAGCAGCGCCGGCCAGGATATTTCGCGCGCGGTGCCCTTGTCGTCGTGCTTCACCTGGTCGCGTCCGCCGCGCAGGATCAGCATCGCGTCGAGCACGACGAGATACGCCACGTAGGTCCAGCGCAGCGCGGGCTCGGCGACATGGTTGGCGGCGAGCGCGCCGGCCGCGCCGCCGGCGACGAAGCCGAATGTCAGCAGCGCGATCCAGCGCAATGGGGTGCGGTTGCCGCTTTGCCAATAGCGCCGGATCCCGGTGAGGCTGGTCGGCGGCACTTGTGCGACCAGCGAGATGCCTTGCGCGACATGCTGCCCGGCGCCGAGCAGCAGCACCGAGAACACGACCAGTCCGCCGCCGGGGCTGACGCCGAGCAGCCCGGCGGTCAGACCGCCGGCGAGGCCCGTGCCGATGCCGGCGAGGAGGTCGGGGACGATCACCGCATCCCCCGTCAGCGCTTGGCGGCAAGGCCGGCAAGGAAGATGTCGAAGGCGTGCATCGCCTCCGCGGTCGAGACGGTTTCGCCCCACAGCCGTTGCAGCACGATGCCCTGGAACATCGCCACCATCGCCCGCGCCGCGCCGCGCGGCTGCACGCCGTGGTCGATCGCGCCGCTCTTCTGGCCGCGCCGCAGCAAGTCCACGATCAGGGCGATCGGCTGGCGGATTCCGCTCGTCACCTGGTCGCGGACCACGTCGTCGCGCAGCGCCTCGGCCCAGAGCTGCAACGCGACGCGGCGGGCGCGCAGGCCTTCTTCCTTCTGCAGGTCGCCGAGAAAGCCGCGGGCGATCGACCGCAGGCTCTGCAACACATCGTCCGATGGATCCTTGAGCGCCAGCAGCGCGCTGTCGCGGCCATGGCGGCTTTCGCCGATCGCCTGGATCAGCTCCTCCTTGCCCGTGAAATGCCCGTAGATGCAGCCGGCGCTGAGCCCGGACTGCTTGATCACGTCCTGGATCGTAGTCTGGTGAAATCCCTGGCGGGCAAAGCAGATCTCCGCGGCCTGCAGAATCTCCTCGCGGCGGATCGCGAGCGTCTCGGGTTTCACCTTCGGCATAGTCGGGTCCTTGTCAGGTCGCGGCCGGCCGATGCGGCGGGCTTGACGATCATTCGTTGCCATTATAAAGAACGAATATTCGTTTTGTAAAGAGGGGAGGCTGACGGCATGATCGGCTTTGCAAAGCTTCTGTGGCATCCGGGCGCGGCTGAGATGGCTCATGTCGAGCTGCCGTCGACCGGCGCGCGCATCGCGTTCCTGCTCGCGTCGTTCGCGATCGTGCTGCTGTTCGAGGCCGCGTTTCCGCTGTTCAGCTATGGCCGCAGCGACCGGCTGCGCAATATCGGCCGCAACGCCGCCATCACCGTGATCTTCGTCGGCGTGAACCTGCTGCTCAGCCCGCTGTCGCCGCTGGCCGCGCAATGGACGCTTGATGCGAAATTCGGCCTGTCGCACTGGCTCGGCCTGTCACCCCTGAACCAGCTCCTGCTCGGCATCATCGGGCTCGACCTGTTTGCCTATTTCGCCCACGTCTCCATGCACAAGCTCGGCTGGATGTGGCGCTTCCATCGCATGCACCATGCCGATCGCTTCGTCGACGTCACCACGGCGTTCCGCGAGCATCCCGGCGAGACACTGTGGCGGATCGGCTGGCACATCGCCGGCGTCTTCGTGTTCGGAACGCCGGCCTGGGTGCTGGTTACCTATCTGACGCTGTCGGCGCTGAACGCCCAATTCGAGCACGCCAATATCCGCCTGCCCGAGCGGCTCGACCGCTGGCTGCGGCTCGTCTTCGTGACGCCGAACATGCACAAGATGCATCATTCGCGTCATCAGCCGGAGACCGACAGCAATTATTCGAACCTGCTCTCGATTCGGGACCGGCTCGGCGGCACCTATAATCGTGGTCCACGCTTCGCGGAGCTGCGCTATGGCCTCGACGGCTTCGATGATCCCGAGAAGCAGTCGCTGCGCGGCCTGCTGAAGATGCCGTTCATGCGCGATTGGGGGCGGGTCGACGCTCGGCCGGACGACAAGTCCGACCGGTCCGCTCCGCCGCCCGTGCTGCCCTGGCCATGACTTGAAGCCCGGCGCCGCCGCTCAGGCGGCGTTGCGCAGTCCGGCGAGGAAGGTGTCGACGCTGTGCGACAGCGCGGCGGCATGATCGCCGAGCTGGCCGGACGTATCCAGCACATTGCCGGTGAGGGCGCGGGATTGGCTGGCGGCCTCGCTCGCGCCCGCGATATTGGCGGAGACCTCGACGGTCCCGGTGGACGCCTGCTGCACGCTGCGGGCGATCTCCCGCGTCGCCGAGTCCTGCTGCTCGACGGCGGCCGCGATCGCGGTGGCGATACCCGAGATCTCGCGGATGGTGCCGCTGATGTCGCCGATCGCGCTGACGCAGTTGCCGGTGGCGGACTGGATCGCGCCGACCTGGCCGGCGATCTCCTCGGTCGCCTTCGCGGTCTGGCTCGCGAGGTCCTTCACCTCGGCGGCGACCACGGCAAAGCCGCGGCCGGCCTCGCCGGCGCGCGCCGCCTCGATGGTGGCATTGAGGGCCAGCAGATTGGTCTGGCTCGCGATCGCGCTGATCAGGCGCAGCACGTCGCCGATCTTCTCTGCCGATGCGGCGAGGCTCGTCACCATCTCGGTGGTCTCCATGGCCTTGGTCACGGCGCTGTCGGCGACGCGGCTGGAATGGGTGACCTGGCGGCCGATCTCGGTGATCGAGGACGCCAGCTCCTCGGTTGCGGCGGCGACCGCGTTGACGCTGGCCGAGGCTTCCTCGGACGCGGCGGCTGCCGCCGAGGTCCGTTCGGAGGCGCCGTTGACGCTGGCGGTGATCTCGCCCGCGACGCGCTGCATGTCGCCCGAGGACCGCGCGACGGCGGCGACCATGCCCTTGACGTCGGCTTCGAAACGATCGGCCATCTGCCGCTGCAAGGCCTGCTTGTCGGCCTCCGCCTTCACCTTGTCGGCCTCCTGCGCCTCGCGCAGCGAGGAGGTTTCGACCATGCTGCGGCGGAACACGTCGACCGCCTTCGCCATCGTGCCGAGCTCGTCGCGGCGCTCGCTGCCGGGTATGGTGACGCTGGTGTCGCCGCTGGACAGGCGGTTCATGACCGCGGTGATCGCGGTGAGCGGCCGCGACAGGCCACGGCCGAGCAGGAACGCGAGCAGCACGGCGGCGGCCATGATCGCGACCACGCCGAGGATCAGATTGCGCTGCGCGCTTGCCGCGGCGGCTTCATAGTCGCTGGTGTCCTTGACGATCTCGAGCACGGCGACCGGTTCGCCGGCGTAGTTCTTGATCTGGCCGAGATAGAGCTCCACCGCATGGCCGTCGAGAACGGCGTCGCGCAGCAGCGCCGCACCGTTCATCACACGCTTGAGCTCGTCCTGGGTCGCGACCACGGTGTCGCCGAAGGTCGAGGACAGCCGCTTGAAGCTCTGGCCGTCGAAGGAGTGCACCGCGAGGTCGATGCCGAAGCGCTTCTTGGCGCGGTCGACGAATTCCTTGCCGAAGGCGGCGCCGACGTCGACATTGGCCAGCGTCTTGCCCTCGTGCATGATCGGGGTCATGCCGAAGATCGAAAGCGCTTCGCGGCCGGGCTCGACGCCGACGATCGGCTTGCCGGTCCTGTTCGATTCCACCACCGTGGTGCGCCGCGTCGAGGCGTCGTCGCCGAATACCTTCGGCGCGTGGACCCGGTAGAAGCCAGTTGCCGGGGGCTGCCAGAACGAGATCAGCGGGATGCCCTGCGCCTTCATCGCTGCCCAGGAGGCGCCGAGCAGCCTTCCGAGGCCGTCGCGGTCGCCCTTGGCGATAGCATCTTCGACCGGCGGCAGGGCGGCGATGACAGCCGAGACCGCAAGCGCGGCGCGCCCCTCGTAGTCGATCGCCGCAATCACGCTGTCATATTGCAGCTTGAGCTGCTGATCGAGCGCGAGCCGCGTCAGCGCCCGCTGCTGGCTGATGGAGAAGCCGCCGAGGATGGCGCAGGCGACCGCGACAGTCAGCGAAATCGCCAGAATCAGGCGGGCGGCAATCGATCGAAGCGTGAACATGGGACCAGCGAAACTCCAGGCATTAGCGCCGTCCGCAAAGTCGCAGAAAAAGCTTAACAACCGGATGTTGCGCCGCCGGTATTCGTGCCGCGACCATGGCCGCCGGTGCTACTTTCGTACTGTTCAACGTCCGGCCTGACAGGGCCGGCCGGCTGCGCGCATCAACAGGCATGTGTCACTCAGGGGCGAACGCGGATGATCGTACTCCCTTTGCGTCGACCGGTCGGATTTAAGGCAGCGACGGCCTCGTCGAGAGTCGTGACGTTGCCGATGTTCGTCCGCAGGCGTCCGTCCCGCACCCGCTGGACGATCTCACTCAGTTGGGAACGATCGGACTCGACGACGAAGTCGACCGCCAGGCCGTCGGAGGGTCGCGCCTCGGCCGGCCCAACGATCGTCACGAGTATTCCTCCGCCTCGAATCAGTTTTGCCGACCGCTTCTGGATTTCACCGCCAATGACGTCGAACACCAGATCGACTTTGCCGACGTCCTCAAGGGCGTCGTTGTCGAGATCGACGAACTCCTGCGCGCCGAAGTCGAGCACAGTCTGACGGTCGGCGGACCGCCCGGAGCCGATCACATACGCGCCGGCCTCTCGCGCGAGTTGCGTCACCATCGACCCGACCGCGCCGGCCGCGCCGTGTGCGAGGACACTCTGCCCCGCCTGGAGGCGGCCGTGCTGAAATAGTCCTTGCCATGCCGTCAGGCCCGAGACCGGAAGGCTTGCGCCCATTGTGAAGTCGACGTCGCCCGGTAGCGGCGCGAGGTTGCGCGCCTCGATCGCCACATACTCGGCCAGCGTGCCGTCGCGATACCAGTCCGCTAGACCGAACACCCGCTGTCCCACCGATAGCCCTGTAGTGCCATATCCGAGAGCGGTGACCACTCCGGCCAGCTCGTGCCCCGGGATCGACGGTGTTCGGTCACGATCGAGGCGATCGGTCCAGGTCGAGGGCCACGCCAGCTCAGTCGGGACAAATCTCGACGCATAAACCTGAACGACGACGTCGTTTATCGCTGCCTGCGGCTCGGGCCGGTCCACCAGCTTCATCCCGGCCGTTCCCGCGGCTTGGTCCGTTACAACGATGGCCTTCATGGGAATACTCCTTGTCTCTTGGTGGAACTGCTGCAGAGCGCGCGGACGCGCCGACTAACCAAGAACTGCCAAGGCAGTTCGGTTGCTTAGTACGAACGAATAGATGCGCTGCGCCTGCTCATAAAACAGCACCAAGATTGCGAATTTTGGCTGTACCAAGCGCGACGGCTGCCCTCTGCGAGCTCAATGCGTTACCGCACCGCTGAAAAATCCGGGCAGTCGACAGAATCCATTTTGCACAGTCGGGGACAGAATTCAGATTGCGAGGGCCGCCAGTCGTCATGCCCACTGTTGGGCCCAAAACCGACATGCCATGATTACCCGGCGATGTCGTGTTTTAGGGAGCAGAGCCGACACAGCGGACTTATGAGTCAACGCCCTGATGCAATCTGACTTGATCGCGCTTCAGTTCCTGTTCAAGTATGATCTTTTCGGAAAACCGCTTCGCACTTTTCCGGATCATGCTTTAGCGCGCGGTCGGCGGAGCGCCGAGATTGCCTGCCAAAATCGCCTTGCCGGCGTCCTCGTACTGGGTGTCGCGGGCCTGGATTTGCTGCGCGATTGCGTGCATGTCGCGAAACCGTCGCTCGAACGGATTCTTGGCGAACACCGCCGTTGCCCCCGACATGTGATAGGCGATGTCGACCACTGCGGCCGACTGGTGGATGGTCCAGGTCGAGGCGATGCGGATCGCGACGCGATGCGCCTCGGTGATCGGGTCGCCGCGGACGAGATCGTTCCAGACCTCGTGGGCCGTCGCGTACAGATAGGCGCGCGCGGCGCGCAGGCTGGCCTCGGTGCGCCCGATCTGGCCCTGCACGGCATTGTTGTCGCGCATCGCCTTGAGGCCTTGCGGGGTCTTGCCGCGGGCAAGCTCGGTCGCCGCGTCCAGCATGGCGCGGGCGACGCCGAGCGAGGTGGCGGCAAAGCCCATGCTGAACACCATGTTGGTGGAGAGCTTGTAGAGCGGGCCGCCCTCGCGGCACGCGGCGGGATCGTCGCGCAGCGCGGCGAATTTTTCCGGGATGAAGAGGTTGTCGACCGAATAGGAATCGGTGCCGGTGCCTTTCAGACCGATCACGTCCCAGACGTCGTACATCACGGCCTGCGACATCGGAAACAGGATGGTGCGGACCTCCGGCGAACCGTCAGGCTTCCTGCGCGGCGAGCCGTCGGCCTCGACGACGCGGACATGGGCGCCGAGCCAGCTCGCCTGCCGCGAGCCCGAGGCAAAATCCCAGCGCGCGCTGGCGCGATAGCCGCCGGGCTCGGCGCGCACCTCATGGGCGATAGCGCCCCAGGCGAGGATGCCGGGCGTGGTGTTGAAGATCTCGTTAGCTGCGTCGGGTTCGAGATAGGCCGCGGTCATGGCGCAGACGCTGCACTGGCCGAGGCACCAGGCGGTCGATGCATCGGCCTTGGCGATCTCCTCCTGCA
This sequence comes from Bradyrhizobium sp. USDA 4503, assembly GCF_054055815.1. NCBI lineage: Bacteria > Pseudomonadati > Pseudomonadota > Alphaproteobacteria > Hyphomicrobiales > Nitrobacteraceae > Bradyrhizobium > Bradyrhizobium sp. USDA 4503. The sequence continues at coordinate 5,063,021 of NZ_JBSRXS010000001.1, read as the reverse complement.
TCTGCATGAAGGCGTCCAGTGTCGCCTCGGCGCCGCCAAAACGCTTCGGCAGCAGCGCGCGATACAGCCCGTTCTCGACCAGTGCCGCGGTGACGGATGGCGTCAGTCGCCGTGTCCGTTCGATCTCGTCGGCTTCACTCGTGATCAGCGGCGCCAGCGCGCGCGCCCGCTCGACAAGGTCGAATCCCTGCGGCTTGTTCATGCGTGTCCTCGGCGCCTTCTGTCATTCTTGTTGGGCAGGCCGGGCGATGGTGGCTCATCCGGCAGGAGAGGGCAAGGGAAGGCAAGGCGGGACGGCGCCGATGCAGATCAGCTATCCATCCGCTGTGCCGGTGCGCGCGAGTGTGACGAATGCAGCCGCGCTCAGGCGGCGGCGCGGCCGAGATCGAGCGACGGCTGGCGCTTGGTCGAGAAACTCAGCGCCACGGCGACCGCGGCGAGGCCGATCGCAAAGGAACCGGCGTGCAGCCACGTATAGCCGTGGAACGTGTCGAACACGTAACCGCCGGCCCACGGCCCGAGCGCCATGCCGAGGCTCGCGAAGGCCGACACCGCGCCGAACACCGTGCCCATGATGCGCGCGCCGAAGAACTCGCGCACCAGCACGGCGTAGAGCGGCATCACTCCGCCATAGGCCAGCCCGAACACGACAGACAGCGCGTAGAACTCGCCGAGCTGCGCCACCGCGAGATAGGTCGCGATCGACAGCGCCTGCACCAGGAGGCCGCCGACCAGGACCGGCTTGGCGCCGAGCCGGTCGGCGAGCACGCCGAGCAGCAGCCGGCCGCCGAGCCCGGAGAAGCCGGCGAGGCTGTAGACTGTGACCGCGGTGAGCGGCGCGATGCCGCACACCATGGCGTAGGACACCATGTGGAAGATCGGTCCCGAATGCGCCGCGCAGCAGGCGAAATGCGCCAGTGCCAGCGTGATGAATTGCGGCGTGCGCAGCGCCTGCGCCGCGGTCCATTCAGTTTGCGGCACGTTCGCGGCGGTCGGGATTGCGACGTCCGTTCCCTGCGGCGCCGGGCGCACCAGGAACGATGCGGGGATCAGCAACGCCCATGCGGCGATGCCGATCACGAACATCGCAAAGCGCCAGTCATAGGCCGTGATCAGCCAGCTCGCGGACGGCGCGACGGTCAGCGGCGATACGCCCATGCCGGCCGACACCAGCGCGACCGCGAGGCTGCGATGCTTGTCGATCCAGGCGCTGGCGAGCGCCATCATCGGCGCATAGAAGCTGCCGGCCGCGATCCCGATCAGCACGCCGAAGCAGAGCTGGAATTGCCACAGGCTCTGCGCCTGGCTTGCCGTCACGAGGCCAAGCCCGAGCAACAGGCTGCCCGCCAGCACCACGATGCGGGTGCCGAAGCGGTCGGACAGCGCGCCCCAGGCGAACGCCGCAAAACCCATGCAGAGGAAATCCAGCGTCGCCGCCGCCGAGACGCCGGCGCGCGACCAGCCCATCGCATCCGAGATCGGCTGCAGGAACACCGCGAGCGACAGCATGGTGCCGAAGCCGACGCAGGTCATCAGCGCGCCCGCGCCGACGACGACCCAGCCATAGTCCAACCGAGCGGCCTTGCTCATGCGTTTCCCCGGCGTTGTTGTTTGTTGTGGTGCGCGCAGGGAGGATGCTGGCCTATCTGAGGTCCAGGGGCAACATGACGGGCAACATGCCTCTCATTCCGGGATCAGCGGATTGTGCGTTGCATGCGCAAGATGTCGCAGCCGAGGTGCGGCTAGAGCCTTTTCCGTTCCGATAGAATCGGAACGGGGCTCTAGATTCTTGCTTTGACGCGTTTTCTTCACGCGAACCGGGAGCCACTTCGCTCGAAAACGCTCTAGCCGCACTGCCAGGCGCGCCCGATCGGCGTCCAGGTCCAGCACGGGCCAAAACTGCCGCCATTGTAGCGGCCGCGGTAGAATCCGGGGCGGCCGAAATAGTACCAATCCCCGCCATACCAATATTGCGGCGAATAGTCCGGGTAGCCGCGGGCGGCGCCGCGCGGGCCGAACACCGGAGTGGTTTGGTTCGGCGGCTGCCGGTAGCCGGGCAGGAAGCCATAGCCGTGCCAGCGGGTGCCGTGCCGCTTCTTCGAGGAGGCGGCGGAGCTCAGGTCCGGCTGCAGCAGTGCGAGGATGACGATAAGGAGGAACAGGATGCGCAACATGATCGCAGTCTAGTCGGAGCGCGATGCAGTGGCGATTCAAATCATGGTGCGTTTTGTTGCTGGGACAAGAATGGGCAACAGTCGCGCCGGTAGCGCCGCCTCAGCTGTCCACCTTGAGCGCGGCGATGAAGGCTTCCTGCGGGATGTCGACCTTGCCGAACTGCCGCATCTTCTTCTTGCCTTCCTTCTGCTTCTCCAGAAGCTTGCGCTTGCGCGTGATGTCGCCGCCGTAGCACTTCGCGGTGACGTCCTTGCGCAGCGCGCGGACGGTTTCGCGCGCGATCACCTTGCCGCCGATCGCCGCCTGGATCGGGATCTGGAACATGTGCGGTGGAATCAGCTCCTTCATCTTCTCGACCATGGCGCGGCCGCGGCCCTCGGCGCGGGTGCGATGCACCAGCATCGACAGCGCGTCGACCGGCTCGGCGTTGACCAGGATCTGCATCTTGACCAGATCGGCCGGCTTGTAGTCGGTCAGATGATAGTCGAACGAGGCGTAGCCCTTGGAGACCGACTTCAGGCGATCGTAGAAGTCGAACACCACTTCATTGAGCGGCAGGTCGTATTTCACCATCGCGCGGGAGCCGACATAAGTGAGCTCCTTCTGCGAGCCGCGGCGGTCCTGGCACAGCTTCAAGACGCTGCCGAGATATTCGTCGGGCGTGAGGATCGTCGCCTCGATCCACGGCTCCTCGATCTCGGCGATCTTGACCACGTCGGGCATGTCGACCGGGTTGTGGATCTCGAGCTCGGTGCCGTCGGTCAGCTTCATCTTGTAGATCACGCTCGGCGCGGTCGCGATCAGATTGAGGTCGAATTCGCGCGACAGCCGCTCCTGGATGATTTCCAGATGCAGCAGGCCGAGGAAACCGCAGCGGAAGCCGAAGCCGAGCGCGGCGGAAGTTTCCATCTCGTAGGAAAAGCTTGCGTCGTTGAGCCGCAGCTTGCCCATCGCCGCGCGGAGCGTTTCGAAGTCGTTGGCGTCGACCGGAAACAAGCCGCAGAACACGACCGGAATCGCCGGCTTGAAGCCCGGCAGCATCTCGCTGATCGGCTTCTTGTCATCGGTGATGGTGTCGCCGACGCGGGTGTCGGCAACTTCCTTGATCGCCGCGGTGATGAAGCCGATCTCGCCGGGGCCGAGCTCCTCGACCTGCTCCATCTTCGGCGTGAAGAAGCCGACGCGTTCGATATCGTAGGCCGCGCCGGTGCCCATCATGCGGATGCGGCTCCCCTTCTTCATCACGCCGTCGACGACGCGGATCAAGACGACCACGCCGAGATAGACGTCGTACCAGCTGTCGACCAGCAACGCCTTCAGGGTCGCGTCGCGGTCGCCCTTCGGCGGCGGCAGGCGGGTGACGATCGCTTCCAGCACGTCAGGCACGCCGACGCCGGTCTTGGCCGAGATCATCACGGCGTCGGACGCATCGATGCCGATCACGTCCTCGATCTGCTGCTTGACCTTCTCGGGCTCGGCCGCGGGCAGGTCGACCTTGTTCAGGACCGGCACGATCTCGTGATTGTTGTCGAGCGCCTGATAGACATTGGCGAGCGTCTGCGCCTCGACGCCCTGGCTGGCGTCAACCACGAGCAGGGAACCCTCGCAGGCCGCCAGCGACCGCGAGACCTCGTAGGCGAAGTCGACATGGCCGGGCGTGTCCATCAGGTTGAAGATGTAATCCTTGCCGTCCTTGGCGCGGTAGTTCAGCCGGACGGTCTGCGCCTTGATGGTGATGCCGCGCTCGCGCTCGATATCCATCGAATCGAGCACCTGCTCCTTGCCCGCCATTTCACGATCCGACAGGCCGCCCGTCATCTGGATCAGGCGGTCGGCAAGGGTCGATTTGCCATGGTCGATATGGGCGACGATGGAGAAGTTGCGGATGTTCGAAATCGGGGCAGTTGTCATGGGCGCGGGATAGCATCCGCACCCCCGCGCGGGCAACCAAATTGCGGTATTTTGCAGCGGTGTGACGACGAATCACGGCGCCGTTTCCGGCTGGGTTGCCGTGACCGATTCCCGGGCATGTTCCTGCCAGGTTCGGCGGCCCGAAAATCGTCTTTCGCGTCGCCGACACCGGGCGGATGAGCATGCACGGCTACGCCGCCGCCATCGACCTCAACCTGAAAGTTCGGGATGACCGGCTGTGGGCCGGCAAAGGCAAGACCATCCCCTGCAACAACTGGATGCCGCGCGAGATCGTCGACATCTTCGAGCGTCACGGCTTCATCTGGGCGGCAAATGGTGTCACTACGATACCATGCATTTCGAGCACCGGCCGGACTTCCCCGAAAGTGAATCCGCTGGCTGGAGGCGTTCTCACGCCAAGCTGATTTCACTGGCCACAAAAACGCGCTAAAGCGCGCTGAAATGCGGATGAGCACTCATCGCGCTTCCGCTTTCATTCGGGCATGATCCTTCCGGGAAACCGCTTTCCACTTTTCCGGGGCATGCCTCAGGCACAGGCCATGTCGACCGCCTCCACGCTCCCCGCCGCCCGGCGCACCAAACGCAAGCTGACGATCCGGCGGATTGCCGCCTGGATCGCCTCGCGCGCCACCGATCCCAGGACCAGCCTGTGGTTCGTGATCGGCTTCGCGCTGGTTCATGCGGTGCTGTGGACGCTGATCCTGGTCAAGCTCAAGGCCGCACAGGACATCCATATGGATGTTGCGGAAGCCTATGCCTGGGGCCAGCGCTTCCTGCTCGGCTATGGCAAGCACCCGCCGCTGTCGGGCTGGATCGCCGGGGTCTGGTTCAGGATTTTTCCGGTCACCAACTGGTCGACCTATGCGCTTGCGATGACGACGGTCAGCTTCGCGCTGGTGGTGTGCTGGCTGATCGCGCTGCGTGTCGTCGATCGCCGCCGCGCGTTCTTCATGGTGGTGATGCTCGCGCTCTACCCGATCTTCAATTTCAAGGGCTTCAAATACAACGCCGATCTCGCGCAACTGGTGCCGTTGCCGCTGCTGGTGCTGGCCTATCTGAACGCATTCGAGAAGCGCAGCTTCAAGTCGGGTCTCTGGCTCGGCTTTGCCGGCATGCTGGCGCTGATGACCAAGTACTGGGTGGTGACGATGATCGGCGCCGTCGGGCTGGCCGCGCTGATCCATCCGCAACGGACGCAATTCCTGCGCTCGCCGGCGCCATGGGTTGCGATCGGCACGATGGCGGTGGCGATGATCCCGCACCTGGTGTGGCTGGAGGAGGTGGACTTCGTGCCGTTCACCTATGCCGGTGACGTCTACGCGCTGTCGAGCCGCGCACTCAATGTGCAGCTCGTGATCGGCTATGTCGTGCACAATGTCGGGCTGCTCGCGATTCCCGTCGTGCTGGGCCTGGTGGCGCTGCTGCTGGGCTCGGTGCCGTGGCGGCCGTCGGACGTGCTGGCGCGGGTCTGGTCGCGCGGACCCAATCCCGCCGTCAACCTTCCGCAGGCGCTCAACGTCTGGATCATCCAGCTGATCGTCGCGATCGGGCCGCCGCTCGGCGCGCTGGCGTTCACCGTCTATATCAAGACCGATTGGGGCATCCCGCTGTTCTTCCTGGTGCCGCTTGCGCTGGTCGCGATTCCCTCGCTTCGCTTCCCGCGCATGGCGCTGTTCTCGATCACCGCGATCTGGTTCGTGGCCACGATCGCCACGCTGATCGCCGCGCCCAGCATCGCCACGCAGGAGATCGCGTCCAACCATGTCGGCGGCTCGACCTACGCCGCGCGCTCCGAGCTCGCGCGCGAACTCACCCAGACCTGGCAGGACAGATTCCATTCGCGCTGGGCCGTGGTCGTCGCGCGGTCCGATATCGGCGAGCCGATGACGTTCTACAGTCCGGATCATCCGGCATCGCTGGTGCCGGGCGAAGCCTGGTCGTCGGGGCTGACGTCGCTCGACGAAGCCAAGCGTCTCGGCTTCATCGGCGTCTGCGACACCACCGATCCGGTGTTCCTGAAGCCCTGCGAGGCGTGGATGGCGGAGCACGCCAAGGACGCCGAGCCGCTGGTGATGACCACCATGCGCTTCTTCAACGGCCATCCCGGTCCGTCGACGGTCTGGAAGGTCTATCTGGTGCCGCCGGCGAAGTAGCTGTCGCTCCCTCGCCCCGCGCTTGCGGGGTCGAGACGAGCGAAGCTCGCTCTTAGAGGGTTGGGGTGAGGGGCTCTCGCCGCGATGGCGATCTATCGATAGACCTGTACCCCTCACCCGGATCGCATCGTTCGATGCGATCCGACCTCTCCCCGCAAGCGGGGCGAGGTGAGAGGTGACTGCCTTACGTGCCTTCCTCGTTGAACTTGCTGGCGACGAGCTCGGCGATGGCGTCGAGCGCCTGCTGCGCTTCCTCGCCCTTTGCCGAGACCACGACCGTGGTGCCGGGTCCGGCAGCGAGCATCATCAAGCCCATGATCGAGGTGCCGCCGACGGTCTCGGTGCCGCGGGTGACCCAGATCTCGGCGTTGAATCGCTCGACCAGCTGGACGAACTTGGCCGATGCCCGCGCATGCAGGCCGCGCTTGTTGACGATCAGGAGCTCACGGGAAATGGCGCCCGCTGGCACGCCCGGGCCGACCTGATTTCCGCCCGGGGCCTCGTCGCTCATTTGCCTGCGAGAACGCGGCTGGCGATGGTGACGTATTTGCGGCCGGCTTCCTGGGCCATCGCGATCGCGTCGGGCAGCGAACGCTCCTCGCGAACCTTGGCAAGCTTGACCAGCATGGGAAGGTTGATGCCTGCGAGCACTTCCACCTTCGGGCGGCTCATGCAGGAGATCGCAAGGTTTGACGGCGTGCCGCCGAACATGTCGGTGAGGATCGCAACGCCGTCGCCGCTATCGACGCGGTTCACCGCCTCGATGATGTCGCTTCGACAGAGATCGGAATCGTCCTCGGCCCCGATCGTGATCGCTTCAATTTGTTTCTGCGGACCCATGACGTGTTCGAGCGCCGCTCTGAACTCGTCGGCAAGGCGCCCATGGGTCACCAGCACTAGACCAATCATTGGAAACTCCTCGCGGGCGCCCTTTGGTGCACCGCACGAACGCGCCACTTTGACCATCCAGAGGCCCTACGCAAGAGGGCATCTTGGCTAGTCTCCCGGTTCCTGGCGGTAGAGAGGGGAGGCTGCGCCGGCAAAATCCGACGCGATAGTGGATGTGATATGGTTACCAATTCCCTTCCCACAATTGGCCGCAAGATTACGGGAACATGAACTTTCAGGTTGTCGTCAGCGCGGCGACAACCAGCGGCAGGGGTTGGAAGCCAACGCCGACGGGAATTCGCGGTAACAAAACACCATTAAGGCGAATCGTGAGCGCCTCCGGCGGCGGCAGTCGCTCGGCGTCGTCAGCGGCGAGGTCGACGATCAGCCCCACCACGGCTTCGTCTGCGAACGGACAATGGCGGATTCCGAGGCCTCGGATCTCGATCAGACCAGCCAATTGCTGGACCGGACGAACCCACAATTGTTCGCCGGCTGTGTCGAGACGGACACGGTCATCCCCCACCAAAATGGCCGGCGGAAGCGCTCCGGTGCGCCCGGCGAGAATCAGGTCAAAGGCCAGACGCGACTTGCCGGCGCCCGACGGGCCGCGGATCAGCACCGCACGCTCGCCGACCAGAACGGCGGATGCGTGCACGCTTGAATTGTCGCTCATAGTGTCGGCAGCCTGACCACGAAGCGTGCGCCGGCGATGGTGGGCTTGCCGTCTGCGTCCGCAGGGCCAGCGCGGTTCTCGGCCCAGATGCGTCCGCCATGGGCTTCAATGATCTGCTTGGAGATCGCAAGCCCGAGGCCGGAGTTCTGGCCAAACCCTTGGTGCGGCCGGTCGGTGTAGAAGCGCTCGAAGATCCGCTCCAGCGCGTCCTCGCCGATGCCGGGCCCGTCATCGTCGACCACGATCTCGACCTCGCCGCGGTTGCGGCGGCAGACGATGCGCACCTTGTCGCCCGGCTTGGAGAATGATTGCGCGTTCGACAGCAGGTTCGAGATCACCTGGCCGAGCCGTGAATCATGGCCGGGCACAGAGAGCGTATCGGTCGGTCCGCGGCCCTCGAAGCGGGCTTCGACGGCGACGTCGTGGCCGAGCCTGGTCTCGTTGGCGACGCCGGTCAGCGTCGTCAGCAGCCGCCGCAGATCGACCGGCGCCATGTCCTGGCGCTGCAATTCGGCATCGAGCCGGCTGGCGTCGGAGATGTCGGAGATCAGGCGGTCGAGCCGCCTGACGTCATGCTCGATCACGGCGAGCAGCCGCGCGCGGCTGTTGTCGTTGCGCGCCAAAGGCAGCGTCTCGACCGCGGAGCGCAGCGAGGTCAGCGGATTCTTCAGCTCATGGGCGACGTCGGCGGCGAACATCTCGATCGCCTCGATGCGGCTGTACAGCGCGTTGGTCATGTCGCGCAGCGCGCCGGAGAGATGGCCGATCTCGTCGCGGCGCCCGGTGAAGTCGGGAATCTCGACGCGGGTCTGGATGCGGTGGCGGACGCGCTCGGCGCCGTCGGCGAGCCGTCGCACCGGGCCAGCGATCGTGCTCGCCAATAGCAGCGACAGCATGATCATGACGGCGGAGGCGACGCCGCCGATCTTGAGGATGGCGAGGCGCTCGGACATCACCAGCTGGTCGATGTCGTCGCCCTGCGTGGTCAGCATCAATGCACCGCGCACGGCGCGGAAATGCTGCACCGGGACGGCGACCGACACGATGATCGCGCCGCGCTCGGTGACGCGCACGGCGCTGCCCTTCATGCCCTCGAGCGATTGCGCGACTTCGGAATAACCCTTGCCGCCTTCGGGACCGAGTTCGCGATAGATCGGCAGGTCGCCGCGGTTGAGCCAGGTCTTGATGGTGGCCTTGGTCCTTTCATAGAGCGACGGCTTCTCCGACGGCGGCGGCAGCTCCATGCGCAGCACGTCGCCGCGCGCGAACAGATTGCGGCTGTCGAGGATCAGGCCGCCATCGCGGTCGAAGATGCGGGCCCGCGTCTTGGTCGGCGCGATCAGGCGGCGCAGGACCGGCGCGACCCGCTCGGGATTGATCGGGAAATCCGCCGATTCATCCGGCTGGCCATAACTTTCGCCGGGCTTGAGGTCGAGCAGGCGATCGGGGTCGATCGTGACGGTGTTGCCTTCGACGGTGGCCGAGGCCGCGATCGCCTCCGAGATGATCTCGGCATAGACTTGGAGGCTCTGCGTGCGCGCCTCGATCAGGCCAGCGCGGAATTGCGAGAGATAGAGGATGCTGGCGACCAGCGCGACGAGGCCGGCGAGGTTGAGCGAGACGATACGGCGCGTCAGGCTCGAGAACGACAGCGCGAAGAAGAACTGACCGGCGCGGCGCAGCCAGCCGAGCGGACGGCGCCAGCCCTTGTCCTGCGCCACGTCTTCGGCAACGGCGTCCTGATCGAGGAGCTGTGACGCGTCCTCGGTGTTCAGGCCTTGCTCGAGCTGCGTTCGATCAAGCACTGGCAAAGCTGCCGGTTGGTATGGATGTCGTCCCGCGAAGCAATCGTTCGCCCGAGCTTACCCCAGCCGTGCGGAGCCTGTCAGTTAACAAGCCGCCCGGGAAGCGCAGATCAGGCTTCCTTGAAGCGATAGCCGACGCCGTACAGCGTCTCGATCATCTCGAAGTCGTCGTCGACCACCTTGAACTTCTTGCGCAGCCGCTTGATGTGGCTGTCGATGGTGCGGTCGTCGACATAGACCTGGTCGTCATAGGCCGCGTCCATCAGCGCGTTGCGGCTCTTTACGACGCCGGGGCGGGTGGCGAGCGCCTGCAGGATCAGGAATTCGGTCACGGTGAGCGTCACCGGCTCGTTCTTCCAGGTGCAGGTGTGGCGCTCCGGATCCATCCGCAGCAGGCCGCGGTCGAGCGCGCGGGCGTCCGGCTCCTTCGGCGCGGCGGTCGGATCCTTCGGCTGGCCGCGGCGGAGCACGGCCTTGACCCGTTCGACCAGCAGGCGCTGCGAGAACGGCTTGCGGATGAAATCGTCGGCGCCCATTTTCAGGCCGAACAATTCGTCGATCTCCTCATCCTTCGAGGTGAGGAAGATCACCGGCAGGTCGGACTTCTGGCGCAGCCGGCGCAGCGTTTCCATGCCGTCCATGCGCGGCATCTTGATATCGAGGATCGCAAGATCGGGCGGCGACGTGCGAAACCCATCCAGCGCCGACGCACCGTCCGTGTAGGTCATGATGCGATAGCCTTCGGCTTCGAGCGCGATCGAAACCGAAGTGAGAATGTTGCGGTCGTCGTCGACCAGGGCGATTGTGGGCATGTGCTGCTTTCACAATGAGAGTGGCTTAGACGGCGGGCACTCTGGCGACGCGCCGTAGAATTGGGCTTCGAACGCGGTCAACGAGCAATGCAAGCTGGGCTGAAGTGTGACCGAGTTCCGCAAAAATCCGCTTCTGCGACCCACGCGATGGGTCCCCATATAGCACCCTTAGACCATGAGAAAAGGCCCTTTTTTCATAGGGAACCCACCCGATTCGCCCATAAAATGACCCGATAGGCCCATGCAACCGACCGCCGACTTCGATCCTGCCCACCTTGCCCGCTCGCTGCTCCGCCGCAGCCGCCAGGGCGCCCTCGCCACGTTGATGGCCGGTACCGGCGATCCCTATTGCTCGCTGGTCAATCTGGCCAGCCATCCCGACGGCTCGCCGATCCTGCTGATTTCCCGGCTGGCGCTGCATACCAAGAACGTCCTGGCCGATAGCCGGGTGTCGCTGATGCTGGACGAGCGCGCCGAGGGTGATCCGCTGGAGGGCGCCCGGATCATGCTGGCGGGCAAGGCGGAAGAGGTCGGGGAGGCCGGGCGGGAGCTCGTCCGAAGGCGCTATCTCGCTGCCCATCCGTCAGCGGAAGCCTTTGTGGAATTTAAGGATTTCTCGTTCTTCCGGATCAAGCCAAGCGGTGCCCATCTGGTCGCCGGGTTCGGCCGCATCGTGGACCTCAAACCCGCGCAATTCCTGACCGATCTCGGCGGAGCCGAGGCGCTGCTCGAAGCCGAGCCCGGCGCGGTGGCGCATATGAACGAGGATCACCGCGAGGCCATGAACCTTTACGCGACGCGGCTGCTCGGCGCGGAAAGTGCCGACTGGCTCTGCACCGGCTGTGATCCGGATGGCATGGACATGCAGGCCGGCCGCGACACGCTGCGGCTGGATTTCCCTGAGCGCGTCACCACCGGCACCGAGCTGCGCAAGATGCTGGTGCGGCTCGCCGGCGAGGCGCGCGCCAAGGGATAGCAAGGATAGGAGAAAGACCTGTCCTCACGGCGGCGCTGCGGCTGTGGCGAGGCATGGTGTCGCATGGCTGCGGCGGCGCGATTGCGCGATCGCCGAGGTGAAGTGTCCTTCAGCCGCGCGTCGCTTCCTGCTTGCGTAAGGTTTGACAGCGCGATCATTTCGCGCCGGCGTGTCTCGTCATCGCCTTGTTGGCTCGATCCGCGTGCAAGAATATCTGGCGCTGCTGCATCGGAAAATCATCCGGATCGCGATGTCGACCGATGACGCGCGCGCGTGCGACGCGCTGATTGCGTTATCATCGATCGCCAGGGTCAGCGATCGCCTCGCCGCCGTTGCGGAACGTTCACCGCAGTTGAGCGTTGTATCAATCGGGCTTCGACGAAGGTGTGTTGAGCGCAGTCGAAACTGCTCATCAGCAGCTTCTCACTTGCAGCTCAATGCCGATCAGGTGGTGCCGCGTGCAACACGATGGTCATGCTCGGCTCTGCAGCGCTGCGTCAACGCGCGGCGGCTCATCTCAACGATACATCCTCAGCGCGAAATGCATACCCGGCATTCTCCGCGCCGTCCGCCTCGATCGGCGAACGCGCCGCCCGCCGGCTGGCACTTTTTGTGCATCGCAAAGCTCCGTGCGCGGCGGGAAAGGCGATGAAACGTCGCCCGACTGCCGGCAAAACAACGAGAAAACGAAAGCAAGACGAAAGGGTTTCGCGCTGCGGTACTTGCGCCAGATGATGGGCCTGCCTTGGAATCAGCCAAAAGCCGTTCGATTGGCTTGGCAAGCTTGGCGATCCCCACTATTAGGTCGCCGGACCGAAGCCGAGAGGCTATATTCTGATCACGGTCACCGCGGCGGGGCGCGATTGGCGACATTCGCGCGAACAAGGATACGCGGGTTCGAGGAGGTTCTTCGTGCAAGAGACGGGCGTACATAACGGTGCCTTCGGCGCCGACAAATTCGGCTTAAAAAATCTCAAGGGCGTGCATTGGAATTATGGCGCACCCCAGCTTTACGAGCATTCGCTGCGTAATGGCGAAGCGGTGCTGTCGGCCGATGGCGCGCTTTGCGCGGACACCGGTGTGTTCACCGGGCGCAGTCCGAAGGACAAGTTCACGGTCCGCGACGATCTCACCGACAAGAACATGTGGTGGGCCGGCAACCAGTCGATCACCTCGGAGCAGTTCGCCATGCTCCATGCCGACTTCCTCAAGCATGCCGAAGGCATGACGCTGTTCGCGCAGGATCTCTATGGCGGCGCCGATCCGAAGCATCGCATCAAGACCCGCGTCTTCACCGAGCTTGCCTGGCACTCGCTGTTCATCCGCACGCTGCTCATTCGTCCCGAGGCGTCGGAGCTCGCGAGCTTCGTGCCCGAACTGACGATCATCGACCTGCCGAGCTTCCGCGCCGATCCGAAGCGTCACGGCTGCAAGTCGGAGAACGTCGTCGCGATCGATTTCGCCCGCAAGATCGTCCTGATCGGCGGCTCGCAATATGCCGGCGAGATGAAGAAGAGCGTGTTCACCACGCTGAACTATTACCTGCCCGAGAAGGGCGTGATGCCGATGCACTGCTCGGCCAATGTCGGCTCCGACGGCGACACCGCGATCTTCTTCGGCCTGTCCGGCACCGGCAAGACCACGCTCTCGGCCGATCCCAAGCGCACGCTGATCGGCGATGACGAGCATGGCTGGAGCGAGGACGGCGTCTTCAATTTCGAAGGCGGCTGCTACGCCAAGTGCATCAAGCTGTCCGGCGAAGCCGAGCCGGAAATCTACGCCGCCAGCAAGCGCTTCGGCGCGGTGCTGGAAAACGTCGTGCTCGGCGCCAATGATCGCGTGCCCGATTTCGACGACGGCTCGAAGACCGAGAACACCCGCTCGGCCTATCCGCTCGATTTCATCCCGAACGCTTCGCGCACCGGCTGCGCACCGCATCCGAAGAACGTCGTGATGCTCGCCGCCGACGCCTTCGGCGTGATGCCGCCGATCGCCAAGCTGACGCCGGCGCAGGCGATGTATCACTTCCTGTCCGGCTACACCGCGAAGGTCGCCGGCACCGAGCGCGGCCTCGGCAACGAGCCGCAGCCGGAATTCTCCACCTGCTTCGGTTCGCCGTTCCTGCCGCGCGATCCGTCGGTCTACGGCAACATGCTGCGCGAGCTGATCGCCAAGCACAATGTCGATTGCTGGCTGGTCAACACCGGCTGGACCGGCGGCAAGTACGGCACCGGCCGCCGCATGCCGATCAAGGTGACCCGCGCGCTGCTCACCGCGGCGCTGAACGGCTCGCTCCGCAACGCCGACTTCCGCACCGACAAGTATTTCGGCTTCGCGGTGCCGACCTCGCTGCCGGGCGTCGAGCCGCACATCCTCGATCCGATCAAGACCTGGGCCGACAAGGTCGAGTTCGACAAGACCGCGCGTGCGCTGGTCGGCATGTTCCAGAAGAACTTCGCCAAGTTCGAAGCGCAGGTCGACGCCGAAGTCCGCGCCGCCGCGCCGGAAGTGAAGCTGGCGGCGGAGTAGTTCGCGCAAGCGATACGCGATTTGAAAAGGCGGCCCTCGTGGCCGCCTTTTTGATTTTTACGCAGTCAACGAAGCGCGCACCTTTTCGATCCGGCAAGCTGAGCAGCCAACGGCGCCACATACTCCAGTGTCGTCCCGGCGAACGCCGGGATCCATACTCCGCAGCGGATGTTGTGGTTGGGACTCGTCATTCCACCGGTGCGCAACAATGACCATCGGTGGTTATGGGTCCCGGCTTTCGCCGGGACGACATCGCGCGTGTTGCTCCACTACTCCCCCATCTCCGGCAGCACCGCGTTGCTCGGCGTCTGCCGGTCGGTGATCTGCAGGCCGAACAGGCTGCCGATCAATTCGACGGCGACGCGCGCGGTGCGGCCGCGCTCGTCGAGGAAGGGATTGAGCTCAACGATGTCGAGCGAGCGCACCAGCCCGGAATCGTGCAGCAGCTCCATGATGAGATGGGCTTCCCGATAGGTCGCGCCGCCGGGCACCGTGGTACCGACGCCGGGCGCCACCGCCGGATCGAGGAAGTCGACATCGAACGAGACATGCAGCACGCCGTTCTTCGCCCTGACGCGTTCGATGACGCGGCGCGTGAGCACGGCGACGCCGAACTCGTCGATCTGGCGCATGTCCGCGATCGACACGTTGCGCTGCCGCAGCAGCTTGCGCTCCAGCGGATCGACCGAGCGCGTGCCGATCAGGTCGAGCTGATCAGGCGGGATCGAGGCGCGCGGCAGTCCGCCGAGCAGATCGTCGAGACCGGGCTCGCCGCACAGGAACGCGGCCGACATGCCGTGCATGTTGCCGGTGATGGTGGTGGCCGGCGTGTTGTAGTCAGCATGCGCGTCGACCCACAACGCAAACAGCGGCCGGCCCTTTTCCTGCCAGTAGCGCGCGACGCCGTTGATCGACCCCATCGACAGCGAGTGATCGCCGCCCATGAAGATCGGGATCGCGCCGGAATGCGCCAGCCAATAGGCGCGCTCGGAGAGCGCGCGGGTCCAGGTCTTCACCTCGTCATAGAACCTGGTGTTGGCCGGCACCGGGCCGTCGGCGACCACGGCGGGGATCGCAAGGTTGCCGTGATCATCGACCTGGAAGTCGAGCTGCTCGAGCAGGCGCGCGATGCCCGCGGTGCGCAGCGCGTCCGGTCCCATCAGCGGGCCGGCCTGCGATGCGCCGATCTCGATGGGAACGCCAAGCAGGGCGATGCGCGAGGGCTTTGACGTGTCGGCTTCGGACATGCAGCAGTGCTCCCAAAGGTGTGGAACAGAAGCGACGTGCCAATGTTCCCTCAACCCTTGAAATAGGCAATGCGGTCGTAACAGACCAATGTGGATATTTGGCTACGCCTTGAAATAAGCGATCTGCGTCGTGGTCGCGAGCAGCCGGCCGGACGGCGACCACAATTCGCCCTGCTGGTCGCCGTAGCTCTTGTGGAAGCTCTTGGCGTCGGCGGTGGCGAGCACGCGGGTGGTATCCTCCGCGTCCAGGTCGGCCGCGTCGGCGTGGAAATAGGTGGTCAGCGACACGGTGCCGAACGGCACCAGCTCGTGCCTTGCGTGGAAGACGCGGCCGAAGAACGCGTCCGACATCGACATCAGCGACAGCGCATCGAGCTTGCGCGGCACACGGTCGGCGATCCAGAGCTTTGAATACGGGCTCGACGGCTGTTTCGCGCCGCCGCCGCCGGCGAACTTCGGCTCGCCCTCGGCGAAACGGAAATCGTACTGGTTGGCCCAGGTCATCTTGAGCTTTGGAAAGGACCGCAGATGTTCGAACGGCACGGCGCCCGGAAACCCGGCCGGTTGGTGCGACCAGGACGGGCGGCGCTCGGCGAACACGGCGGTTGCCAGCGTCGCGACATCGCCGCCGCCCTGCGTCATCTCGACCGACCAGTGCTGGCTCGAGCGGTTGGCCTTGACCAGGCGGACATCGAGATCGAACGCGCCCTCGGCGACCGGCGCGCAGTAGTTGACCGTCAGCGCCAGCGGATCGCCCGCGCGCTGCGGGTGCTGCATCAGCGCGCGCAGGATGGTCGCGGCCGTGCAGCCGCCGAACGGGCCGACGAACGCCCAGTAATCGGGACTGGTCCGTCCCTGCCAGCGGCTGTCGCCGGCGGTCACGGCGGTGGCTTCATCGAAAAGGTGCGGGGTCTTGGTGAGCATGCAGGTCTTTCAATATCGACTGGCGCTTCCGTATCGCCATACGCAATGACGAGCAATGACGTTCGTCATGCAATATCGCGAGCATTGCGCTGATTTCAATGACGTCGGGCGTAATCGATTTCCGCGTCCCGGGATTATCCCTTCGCCTCGCGCTGGTTGCCGAGCTGCGGCGAGGCACCCGGATGCATCGGCACGTGCCAGATGTCCTCGGCATATTCGCGGATGGTGCGGTCGGAGGAGAACCAGGCCATGCGCGCCACATTGAGGATCGAGGCGCGGGTCCATGCCGGCGCTACCATCCAGCGGGCGTCGATGCCGCGCTGCGCGTCGTAGTAGGAATCGAAATCGGCCGAGACCATGTAGTGGTCGAGGTAGCGCAGCGCGTGCCCGATCGAGGCGAAGCGTGCGGGATCGCCGGGCGAGAACTCGCCGCTCTCGATGGCGCGGATCGCGCGCTCCAGCCGTGGCGATTTGCGGATCGCGTCGCTGGCGTCGAGCCCCTGCTTGCGGCGGACCATGACGTCGCCGGCCTCGAGGCCGAAGATCGCGATGTTCTCCTCGCCGACATTGTCGCGGATCTCGATATTGGCGCCGTCGAGCGTGCCGATCGTCAGTGCACCGTTCAGTGCGAGCTTCATGTTGCCGGTGCCGGACGCCTCCATGCCGGCGGTCGAGATCTGCTCGGAGAGATCGGCGGCCGGAATGATCACCTCGGCGAGGCTGACATTGTAGTCGGCGAGAAAGGCGACCTTCAGCCTGCCGCCGAGCGAAGCGTCGTTGTTGACGACCTCGGCGACGTCGTTGATCAGCTTGATGATCAGCTTGGCGTAGCGGTAGCTCGCCGCCGCCTTGCCGGCGAAGATTTTCACGCGCGGCACCCAGTCGCGCCGCGGATCGTCCTTCATCGCGTGATACAGCGCGATCGTCTCCAGGATGTTGAGCAGTTGCCGCTTGTATTCGTGGATGCGCTTGATCTGCACGTCGAACAGCGCCGACGGGTCGACCTTGATGTGGTTGCGCTCGCCGATCAGCCTTGCCAGCGCCAGCTTGTTGTGATGCTTGACGTCGCGGAAGCGCCGCTGGAATTCCAGATCGCTCGAATGGGTCTCGAGCCGCTCGAGCAGCGAGAAGTCGTCGAGCACGGCCTCGCCGCAGGTTTCGCGCAGCAGCGCGGTCAGCCGCGGATTGGCCAGCATCAGCCAGCGGCGGAACGTGATGCCGTTGGTCTTGTTGGTGATGCGCGACGGATAGAGATGATGCAGGTCGTGGAACACGGTCTCCTTCATCAGGTCGGAATGCATCGCGGAGACGCCGTTGATGCGGTGCGAGCCGACGAAGGCGAGCTGGCCCATCCGCACGCGGCGGCCGCTGCGCTCGTCGATCAGCGAGACCGAGGCGCGATATTCGATGTCGCCGGGGAAGCGTTCCTCGGCGAGCGCGAGATGGGCCACATTGATGCGGTAGATGATCTCGAGATGCCGCGGCAGCAGCCGCTCGAACAATTCGACCGGCCAGGTCTCGAGCGCCTCCGGCAGCAGCGTGTGGTTGGTGTAGGACAGGGTCGCGACCGTGATCTTCCAGGCCTCGTCCCAGCGGAAATTGTGCAGGTCGACCAGGATGCGCATCAACTCGGTGACCGCAAGGCTCGGATGGGTATCGTTGAGCTGCACGGCCGCCTTCTGCGCAAGGTTGCGCAGGCCGCCGTCGGAGGCGAGATGCCGCTTGACGAGATCCTGCAACGAGGCCGAGACGAAGAAATATTCCTGGCGCAGCCGGAGCTCGCGGCCTGCCGCGCTCTCGTCGTTCGGATAGAGGAATTTGCAGATTGCTTCCGCGCGCGCCTGCTCGGCGCTGGCCGAGACGTAGTCGCCGGTGTTGAAGACGTCGAGCTCGAGCGGATCGGGTGCATGCGCCGACCAAAGGCGAAGCGCGTTGACGTGCTGGCCGCGCCAGCCGACGATCGGCGTGTCATAGGCCATGGCCTCGACGGTTTCCGCCGGATGCCAGGTGGCGCGGTCGCGGCCGCGCTCGTCGATGTGCTCGACGTGGCCGCCGAAGTGAACGTTGTAGACCACCTCCGGCCGCTGGAATTCCCAGGGATTGCCGAAGGCGAGCCACTCGTCGGGATATTCCTGCTGCCAGCCCTGGTTCATGATCTGGCGGAACAGGCCGAAATCGTAGCGGATGCCGTAGCCGGTCGCGGGGATCGCCAGCGTCGCCATGCTCTCCATGAAGCAGGCCGCGAGCCGGCCGAGGCCGCCATTGCCGAGCGCCGCATCCGGCTCGCATTTGCGCAGGTCCGAAAGATCGACGCCGAGGTCGCCGAGCGCCGCCTCGAACAGCGGCAGCAGTCCCATATTGTTGAGCGCGTCGGTGAACAGGCGGCCGATCAGGAACTCGAGCGAGAGATAATAGACGCGCTTGGCGCCGGCGTCGTAGCTCTGCTTCTCGGCCGTCAGCCAGTGGTGCACGATGCGGTCGCGCAGCGTCAGTGCCGCGGCCTTGTACCAGTCGCGTCTGGTCGCAACGGTGGCGTCCTTGCCGATCGCAAGCCGGAGCTTGGCCAGGATCGCGCTCTTGATCTCGGTCAGCGCCAGCTCGTCGATCGGCTGGTTCAATGCCGGGTAGTTTGTCTGTTCCTGCAACGCGCCCAATCCCTGCCGTTCAACCGGAACATGATGCGGTGATGCGCATCATGACCCCATCTCATTGGTGGAGCATGGTTCCCCGGAGATCCCGGTTCCGCGGCCTTCCGATTACGCTCCAGCGCAATGATACCCGCCTTGCAAGGCAATCGAAACCGTCAGGGACGATGCCATACACAGCGCTGCCGTGATTTTATGCAAGGACCGGGCCGCTTCGGGAACCTTCCTGACCAGCCGTCATGGGTGTTACGATGGCGCTGCAGAAGCCGGGATTTCGCGACAATTGACCGGAGGATGCGTGATGAGACTCTTGATCGAAATCGCGGCCGCGGCGTTGCTCGTGGTGTGCATCACGGCGACCAGCGCAGCCGATGCCGCGGGCAGACCGGGCCGCAGCGCCGACGGCCTGAATTGCGGCTTCAGCGTGGCGCAGAACGCATCGCCCGCCGCGCGCTGTGCCGCCATCAAGCGGCAATGCGGCGGCAAGTTCTACGCAAATGCCTGCGGCGACAAGCTGCTCTCGGCGATGAATTGAGCGGCCGCGCAACGCGCTTTCACGCTCAATCGGGACACCGTGGTGATACGGATTTCCAAGCCTTAACGGAGCCTTTACAAACACAGCTGTCGCTCGTGGGGCGGGCACATTTTTCAGCTCCGACGCATTTCATTCCGAAGCCATTTTCAACGGGCCGCTGACCTGGTCAGCGGCCCGAATTGCTTTTTGGGGCCTTTCATGGCCACCGTTTTTTCATGAGGCGAAGACAGTCACCGCAATGCGTCGCCCCGGCGAAGGCCGGGGCCCATAACCACAGCCGTCAGAGAAGATGGGACAGGTCGCCCCACTCCGGATTGTCTTTCTCGATCAGGCGAATCTTCCAGTCGCGGCGCCATTCCTTCAGCGCTTTTTCCCGTGCGATCGCTTCGTGCGGTGTGGCGTAGACCTCCATGTAAACCAGCCGGGTGACGCCGTACTTCTTAACGAATTGCGATCCGCGCCCGGAGCGGTGAAGCGTAAGCCGATTGCAAAGATCGTTGCTGACGCCGACGTAGAGTGTCCCATGGCGGCGGCTCGCGAGAATGTAGACGTAATAGACTGCGGCATTCATTTCGGGGCACCGATCACGTGAGATGTCCGATAGCGGTGGTTATGGGCCCCGGCCTTCGCCGGGGCGACGTCTACTGATAGCATCAGAACGAATTAAGAACACTTTAGCAAGTCTTTGATATATCATTGTGATTCGGCGGCTGCGCCGACACAATATCTATGGTCTTTCAGTCTCTGCGAGGACTACATGTCCACCATCGCCTTCGATCAATTCGCCCTGACCCGGATTGCCGATTTCGCGCGGTCGCTGTCGCGGCTGCACCAGGCCTCGCGCCGCCAGCCGATCGACGACGACCAGCTCGATCGCGAGTTCAACGCGGTCTGCATGTCGATCTGGGGCTACACCACGGATGATTTCAGCGACGAACTGTTCTCGGACGAGGATCACGCCTGGCTCGACTCGCTCGATGAAGCGCATGCGCGGATCTTCGCCGGCGAGCAGGGTTATGATCTCGTCGACGACCACGGCATGCTGACGGACTGGTGGGGCTATTGCTGGATGATCCTCGCCGAGAAGCGCGGCATCCTCAATCCGGAGAACCGCGCGGCCGCGCGGGCCGCGATCGAGGAGAAATACATGGCCGCGCCGAACGTGATCGGCGTGATCGTGGCGCGCTGATAGTTGTCGCGATGTCATTCCGGGGCGATGCGAAGCATCGAACCCGGAATCCGAGATTCCGGGTCTGGTGCTTACGCACCATCCCGGAATGACGGGCTGACGCCCGTCAGTTCGCTTCGGCGCGCCTTGCCGGCTTTGCGGCGTTGCCCTTCGGCGCAACAGACGACGGCGGCGACGGCGCGACATCGCTTCTGGTTTCCGGCAGCGGCGCGTCGCCGGCGATCTCGGCGCTGACCGGGGCGACCTTCATTTCGCCGAGCCGCGCGCGGACCGCCGAAGTCAGTCCGGGATAGGAGGCAACCGGCGTGAAGTCGAACGACTGCTCGTTGCCGACACGGATGCCGGTATAGGCGACGAGGCCGTCGGTGGTCGCGATCACGTCGCCGGCACGCAGCGAGGCATCGAGCGCGAGGTCGACCGGCGCAAGCCCAGCCGGGTCGCGGCCGTTGCAGGTGCAGTCGGCGCGCAGCGCCTTGCGATAGGCGAAGGCGTTCTCGCTGTCGGCGTAGCGTTCGCCGGCGGTCGATGCGGCGCTGTCGATATGGCTGCCGTAATAGACCTTGGTCGCGCTCGCCGGACAGAACGCCTGGCAGAGCTGCGCGGGCGTGGCGTTGCCGCGCATCGTCAGCGGAAAATATTTCCCGTCGCAGCTGCGCACGCAATACGCCGGTCCGGAACCGGCCACCCGCGGCGCCGAGATGGGCGCGGACGGTTGCCGTTCAGCCTGCTGATTGAGGCCGAACGGATCGGCGAAGAAATTGGCCTGCGGCGGCGCCTGCCGGCCCTGTTGCTTCTGGGAACCACCGAAGAAGAAGTCGAACAGCCCTTCGGCCGAGACAGGCGCGGGCACCACCAGGACGGAACCCGCAAAGGCTGCGGCGGCCAGCATCACGCGGCGCCGCATGCGCCGATCACTCAACTCTGTACGCAACGCCAACTCCACCCGACGCGCCACGGCGACAAGCTGCCCCGGCGGCTTCACCCTAGTGCGCGATGGTAAACGAGCGATTGATTTGGGGTGACGGCGTCACACGAAGGCGAGGTCGCGCGAACCGCCCCTTCCACCTCGCCCCGCTTGCGGGGAGAGGGAGGGAATAAACTCAGTCCTTCAGGAACTCGCCGGCCTTGTACAGCGCGCGGAATTGGAGCCCGGCTTCGGCGAACGTCTCGGTGGCGCCTTCCTCGCGGTCGACCATGGTGAAGACCAGGGCGATCTCGCCGCCGGCCTCGCGCACGGCTTCCACCGCCTTCAGCGCCGAGCCGCCTGTCGTGGTGACGTCCTCGACGATCACGATCCGCTTGCCCGCAAGGCTTTCGCCCTTCGCCAGCCCTTCGACGGACAGCTTCGCGCCGTGCTCCTTCGGCTTCTTGCGCACGAAGAACGCCGCGATCGGGTGGCCCTTCAGCCAGGACAGTTGCGCGATGGCGCCGGCGAGCGGCACCGCGCCCATCTCGAGCCCGCCGACGAAATCAAGCTTGTCATCCTTCAGCGCTTCATAGGTGAGCTCGGCGAGCAGCGCCGCGCCCTCGGGATCGAGCATCGTCGGCTTCAGGTTGAAATAGAAGTCGCTCTTGCGGCCCGACGCCAGCGTGATCTCGCCGCGGCCGAACGAGCGCTTGCGGATGATCTCGGCGAGGCGGGCACGGGAGGCTGATTTGGACAAAGACTTTTTCCCTTGAGGGTTTGAGGCGGGCGGCAATCTATCCACGCTTACCGGCACATTCCAGCGTGGAAATCGGGCCGTCAACAGTGCCCAAGCCGCGATTTCCGCGGGCGTGCTTTCCGCAAAGCGCGGTTGTGCGGCCGTTCCGTTCCCCGTAAGCAGGCGCCAAACACTCGGCCGAACACTTGCCCAAACACTTGCACGGGAAGCGGAAATGACCATCGAGCTGCACACCTGGAACACCCCCAACGGCCGCAAGATCTCGGTGGCGCTGGAGGAAATGGGGCTGCCCTACAAGGTGATCCCGGTGAACATCAGCAAGGGCGAGCAAATGGCGCCCGCTTTCCTCGCGATCAGTCCGAACAACAAGATCCCGGCGATCGTCGATCCGGATGGGCCGGGCGGCAAGCCGGTTAGCATTTTCGAGTCCGGCGCGATCCTGCTCTATCTCGGCGAGAAGACCGGCAAGTTCCTGCCGAAGCCGCTGGCGGAGCGGATCCCGGTCTATGAGTGGCTGATGTGGCAGATGGGCGGCTTCGGCCCGATGCCGGGCCAGGTGCACCATTTCATCGCGCTGGAGAACGAGCAGGACCGCGCCTACGGCCTGAAGCGCTACATGGCCGAGACGCGGCGGCTCTACGGCGTGCTCGACCGCCGGCTTCAGGAGCGCGAATTCGTCGCTGGCGATCTCTCGGTCGCCGATTTCGCCATCCTCGGCTGGGCCTGGCGCCATCCGCGCCACAAGGTCGAGCTATCAGACTTCCCCAACGTCAAGCGCTGGTACGAGACGCTGATGGCTCGCCCGGCGACGAAGCGGGGCATGGAGGCGAAGCTGGATTGATCTTCTCCCTCGCCCCGCCCTTGCGGGGAGAGGGGTGGGGTGAGGGGCTATCTCCCCGATAACGGTGGGAATTGAATTTGCGGATGCGCCCCTCACCCGGCGCTACGCGCCGACCTCTCCCCGCAAGAGCGGGGCGAGGTGAAGAAAGCTAGGCCCGCCGCGCTTCGAGCGCCATCTTCATCGCCAGCCCTGCGAGCACCGTGCCCATCAGCCAGCGCTGCACCAGGAGCCAGGTCGGGCGAGTGCCGAGAAACACCGCGATCGAACCGGCGGCGAGCGCGATCATCGCGTTGACGCTGACGCTGATCACGATCTGGATCGAGCCGAGCGCGAGCGACTGCGTCAGCACGCTGCCGCCGGTGGGATCGATGAACTGCGGCAGCAGCGCCAGATAAAGCATCGCGATCTTCGGGTTGAGCAGATTGGTGACGAAGCCCATCGCGAACAGCTTGCGCGGGCCGTCGACCTTCAGCGCCTTGACCTGGAACGGCGAGCGGCCGCCGGGCCTCACGGCCTGCCATGCCAGCCACAGCAAATAGCCCGCGCCGGCAAAGCGCAGCGCGTCATAGGCGTAGGGAATCGCAAACAGCAATGCGGTGATGCCGAACGCCGCGCACAGCATGTAGAACACGAAGCCGAGCGCCACGCCGCCGAGCGAGACGATGCCGGCCGCGGGCCCCTGCGTGATCGAGCGCGAGATCAGGTAGATCATGTTCGGCCCCGGCGTCAGCACCATGCCAAGGCAGATGAGCGCAAAGCCGAGCAAAGCGGAGGTGTGGGGCATGACGGGTCTCGCGAGGGATGCGCACGCTTCTAGCGTGCCGTCCGCCGCGCGGCCATCGCGGAATTGCTCTCGGAGCAATGTGGCGGGGCGGTGGTGCGCTCCCTCGCCCCGCTCTCTTGTCCGCCGGAGCCCGCCTTCGGGCGAAGGCGGATGCGGGGTCGAGACGAGCGAAGCTCGCTCTGAGAGGGTTGGGGGTGAGGGGTTCTCTCAACGTGCAAGGACCGAGGTGAGACCTGTACCCCCTCACCCGGATCGCAAGAGCGATCCGACCTCTCCCCGCAAGCGGGGAGAGGCGAAGGAGCGGCTAATGCGCCTCGTCCCAATTGTTCGCGGCGCGGGCGTCGACCTGCAGCGGCAGCGACAGGATCACCGCCGGGAAAGGCGCGTCCTGCATCACCTTCTGCACCACCGGCAGCGTCGCCGCGACCTCGTCGTCGGGCACCTCGAAGATCAGTTCGTCATGCACCTGCAAGAGCATCTGCGCCGAGAGCTTTTTCTCGGTGAGCGCGTCCTCGACGCGGATCATGGCGCGGCGGATGATGTCAGCCGCGGTGCCCTGCAGCCGCGCATTGATGGCGGCGCGTTCGTTGAAGGCGCGCACCGAGGCGTTGGACGCCTTGATGTCGGGGTAGTAGCACTTGCGCCCGAACAACGTCGTCACATAGCCGTTGCGGCGGCAGAAGTCCTTGGTCTCGTCCATATAGGCGCGGATGCCCGGGAAGCGCTCGAAGTATTTCTTGATGTAGGCCGAGGCCTCCTCGCGGGCGATGCCGAGCTGGTTGGCGAGGCCGAACGCCGAGATGCCGTAGATGATGCCGAAGTTGATCGCCTTGGCGCGGCGGCGCACCTCGCTCGGCATGTCCTTGATCGGCACGCCGAACATTTCGGATGCGGTCATGGCGTGAATGTCGAGCCCGTCGCGGAAGGCCTGGCGCAGCACCGGCACGTCGGCGATCTCGGCGAGCAGCCGCAACTCGATCTGGGAATAGTCGGCCGACACCAGCTTGTGGCCCGGCGTCGCGATGAACGCGCGGCGGATCTTGCGGCCGTCCTCGGTACGAACAGGGATGTTCTGCAGGTTCGGCTCGTTCGACGACAGCCGGCCCGTGGTGGTCGCGGCCAGCGCGTAGGTGGTGTGGACGCGATGGGTCTGCGGATTGACATAGGTCGGCAGCGCGTCGGTGTAGGTCGATTTCAGCTTCGAGACCTGGCGCCACTCCAGGATCTTCTTCGGGAATTCGTGGCCTTGCTCGGCGAGCTCGTCGAGCACCTGCGCGGTGGTCGACCACGCGCCGGTCTTGGTCTTGCTGCCGCCGGGCAATCCCATCTTGCCGAAGATGATGTCGCCGATCTGCTTCGGGCTGCCGACATTGACCGGCTCGCCGGCGATCTCCTGGATCTCGGCCTCGACGCGCGCAGCGGTCTGGGCGAAATCGCCCGACAGCCGCGACAGCACCTGGCGATCGATCGAGATGCCGCGCCGTTCCATCCGCGCCAGCACCGAGACCAGCGGCCGCTCCAGCGTCTCATACACCGTCGTCATCCGCTCGGCGACGAGACGCGGCTTCAGCACCCGCCACAGCCGCAGGATCACGTCGGCACTTTCGGCCGCATATTCGCTGGCCTTGTCGATCGTGACCTGATCGAAGGTCAGCTTGCCCTTGCCGCTGCCGACGAGGCCGCCGTAATTGACGACGGCGTGGCCGAACCAGCGCTCGGCGAGCGCCTCCAGCGCATGCGAGCCGCGGCCGGCATCGAGCGCGTAGCTCATGAGCTGCGCATCGTCGATGTTGCGCAGGGTGATTCCGTGCTGCGCCAGCATCACCGAGGTGAACTTGACGTCAAAGCCGACCTTCTGGATTCCAACGGACTCCAGCAGCGGCCTCAGCGCCGCCAGCGCCTCGGCGGTCTTGATCTGGCCCGGTGCGAGGCCGGCATCGAACAGGCCCGCGCCACCGCCGGCCTGCCGGTGGCTGAGCGGGACGTAACACGCATCGTTTGGCGCCAGCGCCAGTGCAAGGCCGGCGAGTTCGCCCTGCATCGGGTCGATCGATTCCGACATCGCCTCGATCGCGACATAACCGGTGTCGGGCACGCGGGCGATGAAGGCGTTGAGCTGATCGAGACTGCCGATCGCCTGATACGCCTTGCGGTCGAAGCCAATTTTCCGGATCGCCTCGCCACGGGCCTCGGCCAGCGTCGCCGGCGTGCCCTTGCGGCTCGAATTCTTGTCGTCGCGCGCGCCGGTCGGCTTGGCTTTCGGCAGCGGCGCCGCGGCCGATGCCGGAGCGTCTCCGGGCGCCGGCGTCACATCCGACGGCGGCAACGGCGAGAACACGCTCGCGCCGCTCTTGTTGCCGGGATCGGCATCGACATTGGCCGGGTCGATCTGCGCGTAGTCGGCGACGCGGCGGGTGAGGGTGGTGAACTCCATCGCCTTGAGGAAGGCGATCAGCCGGCGCGAGTCGGGCTCGTTCACGGCGAGGTCGTCGAGCGGCACTTCGAGGTCGACCTTGTCGTCAAGCAGCACCAGCTGGCGCGAGATGCGCGCCTTCTCGGCGTTCTCGAGCAGCGCCTCGCGCCGCTTCGGCTGCTTGATTTCGCCGGCGCGGAACAGCAGCTGATCGAGATCGCCATATTCGATGATCAGCTGCGCGGCGGTCTTGATGCCGATGCCGGGCACGCCGGGCACGTTGTCGGTGGAGTCGCCGGCCAGCGCCTGCACCTCGACCACCTTCTCCGGCGGCACGCCGAACTTCTCGATCACCTCGTCGCGGCCGATGCGGCGATCCTTCATCGTGTCGTACATCACGACCTTGTCGTTGACGAGCTGCATCAGATCCTTGTCCGATGACACGATCGTCGTGGTCGCGCCGCGCTCGCTGGCAAGCCGCGCATAGGTCGCGATCAGATCGTCGGCCTCGAAGCCGACCTGCTCGAGGCAGGGCAGTTCGAAGGCGCGCACCGCCTCTCGGATCAGCGCGAATTGCGGGATCAGATCGTCGGGCGCCGGAGGCCGGTGCGCCTTGTAGTCGGGGTAGAGCTTGTTGCGGAACGTGATCTCCGACTTGTCGAACACGATCGCCAGATGCGTCGGCCGGTTGTCCTCGGGCATGTCGCGGAGCAGCTTCCACAGCATGTTGCAGAAGCCGAGCACGGCGTTGACCTGCAGCCCGTCGGATTTGCGGTTCAGCGGCGGCAGCGCGTGGTAGGCGCGGAAGATGTAGGACGAGCCGTCGACCAGGAAGACATGGTCGCCCTTCGCCGTGGCCTTGGCGGCGACGGGCTTGGGGTCGGTCTTCGATGCGGGCTTGGCGGGGGCTTTGGAGGCTGTTTTCGGCATGGCCGAAACTTAGGGATTTTTGCGCGGATTGACAGCCTTTGCTGTGTGGATTCTGGGTGTGTCGCACAGCCAAATCGATAAATTCGAGGATGATGCAGGGCGTAGTCCCGTCATCCTGAGGTGCGAGCGCAGCGAGCCTCGAAGGATCGACGGCCACCAGCCGGGGCCGTGCATCCTTCGAGACGCCGCTGCGCGGCTCCTCCAGCGACAAAGGCGAAGCCTTTGCGCGGGGATGACGGGGACGGCTTTCGCAACGCTACGCCTTGTCGCCGGTCGGCGAGAACAGGTAGCCGCCGCCGCGGATGGTGCGGATCACCGACGGCTTGGTCGGGTCGAATTCGATCTTGCGGCGGATGCGCATGATGCGCAGGTCGACGGCGCGGTCGAAGGCTTCCGCGTCGCGCGCATTGGCGAGTTCCAGCAGCCGCTCGCGCGACAGCACCCGCTTCGGGTTGGCCGCGAACACCTTCAGCAGGCCGAATTCGGATGCCGTCAACGGATGCTCGTTGCCCTCGTCGTCGCGTAGCGCCTGGGCCTCGAGATCGAGCCATTTGGTGCCGAACCGAACCAGCTGCTCCTTTTCGGCCTTCGCGTTCGCCGGTTCCGGCGCCGCCGCTTTCGCCGGCCCGCTCCGCCGCAGCACCGAGCGGATGCGTGCCATCAGCTCGCGCAATTCGCAGGGCTTGGCCACGTAGTCGTCGGCGCCGAGCTCCAGCCCGACCACCCGGTCGATCGGGCTGGCAGTAGCTGTCAGCATGATGACGGGGACGTTGATCTTGCTCTTGAGGTCGCGAATGATCGACAGCCCGTCCTCCTCGGGCATGTTGAGGTCCAGCACCACGAGATCGGGCGTGCAGCCCTCGATCTCCTTGCGCAGGCTCTTGCCGCCGTCGCACAGCGTCACGCCGAAGCCGTGCATCTTGAGGTAATCGCCGACCATTTCTCGGGCCGGCGCCTCATCGTCCACGATGAAGATATGCGGGTTCTGGCTCATGATGTCTCTGTCGCCGGCAGTGTAACCGTAAAGGTCGACCCCTGTCCGGGGCCCGGGCTCTGCGCGGTCACATGGCCGCCATGCATGTCGATGATGCGCTTGACGATGGAAAGGCCGAGCCCGGTCGAGCTCTCGCCCGCGGTCGGCTTGGCCGACAGCCGCTGGAACCGGCCGAACAGCCGGCCGAGATCCTCGGGGCTGAGGCCGGGGCCCTGGTCGGCGATCCGGATCACGGTGTCGTCGCCCTCATGGCTGACCGTGACCGTGATCTTGCCGCCGATCGGCGAGTACTTGATGGCGTTGCTGACGAGGTTGTCGATCGCCTCGCGGATGCGGTCGGCGTCGCACATCGTGACGAATTGCTGCGGCCCCGAGACCGAGATGCTCTGCTGCTTGTTGACCGCCGAAGGCAAATTCGCCTCGGTGACCTCGTTGACGAGGGCCGCGACGTCGACCGGCTCGCGGCGGATGGTGATGTCGAAGGCGTCGGCCATCGCGTCCGAGATCAGATGGTCGACCATCGAGGTCAGCCGCTTGGTCGCGTCCCTGATGTGCTCGACCTGCGATGTGACGTTTTCCTTCGGCGAGCCGGCGCCGATCAGTTCGGTCAGCATCTCGGTGCGTCCGAGGATCACGCCGAGCGGGTTCTTCAGATCGTGAGCGACGGTGCCGAGGATTTCGTTCTTGAAGCCGTTGGCGCGCTGCAGCCGCAGCCATTGCGCCGAGAGCCGCCGGTTGGCCTGCATCAGCGCGCGGGTGCGCTGCGCGACGCGGTCCTCGAGCTGGGTGTTGGCCTCGTGCAGCTGCTGGTAGAGGATCACATTGTCGAACGCGATCGACAGCCGGCTCGAGAAGATCTCGACCAGCGCACGGTCGGTGTCGGAGAGCTGGCGCTCGGCCTGCAGCAGCACCACGACCTCGCGGCCGCTGCCGGTGCGCGAATAGAGCACGCTGCGGTGGTCGGCGAACTCGTTCTTGCGGCGCTGGAATGCTTCCTCCACCATGTGCCGCAGGTCCGGATCGAGCGCCTTCGACGAGGTGGTGCCGATGAAGCGGCTGTAGCAGCCCGAGCAGGCCAGCACCGAGAAATCGGCCGCCGCCGAATTGCCGTCGTCGCGCAGCACCAGGATGCCTGCGCAGTCGACGTTGAGCAGCGAGGCGAGCTGGGTCAGCACGCCCTCGGCCAGCCGCTGCATCGACTTGAAATCGTACAGCGTCGAGGCCGCGTCGATGATGATCTCGAGCCCGCGCCGCGTCTGCACCATGCGCTCGAGCTGCTGGTAGCTGCGCAGCGCGGCCGTCAGCGACGTGAACAGCTTGTCGGCGGTGAGCTCGGTCTTCGCCTTGTAGTCGTTGATGTCGTATTGCACGATGACGCGCCGTTCCGGCGCCTGGCCGGGCTGGCCGGTGCGCAGGATGATGCGCACGGTCTCGTTCTTGATCTCGTTGCGGATGAACTCGACGAGCTCGAGGCCGGCGACGTCGGTCTCCATGATGACGTCGAGCAGCACGGCCGCGATGTCGGGGTTGTCCCGCATCAGCGTGCGGCCTTCGGCCGCAGAGTAGGCCGAGAGGATCTCCAGCGTCGAACCGTTCAGGTTGTAATCGCTCAGCGCGAAACGGGTGCCTTCATGGACGGCGTGATCGTCGTCGATGACGGCGATCTTCCATTTGCGGGCCGACGAGTCCTCCGGGGGGCTCTCGGTATCGTCGATCAGTTGGAGGACATCGTCCTGTTCGGCCATTGACTGGTTCCGTCGGCTGCTGCGTCAGCGATCGTGGGCTCGCCCTTGGCAGCCCCCTTGGCGATCCTGGGCATGATAATGCGAAAAGTGGTGCCTTGTCCTACCCTTGACTCCAGCATCATGCGTCCACCGAGCTGCTGGGTGACGAGGTTATAGACGATGTGGAGGCCAAGGCCCGTACCACCTTCGTTGCGGCGCGTCGTAAAGAACGGGTCGAACGCCTGCCGCTGCACGTCCGGCGTCATGCCAGCCCCGTCGTCTGCGAAGATGATCTCCACATCGTCGGCGCCGCGCCCGCGCGCCGAGATGGTGATGGTGCCGGAGCGGCCATCGGCAAAGGCATGATTGACGGCGTTGAGGAAAAGATTGGTTAAGATCTGCCCATAGGCGCCAGGATAGCCGTCGATCAGCAGTCCCTCGGGCACATCGACCGAGAGCGCGATCGCGGCCTTCTTGAGCACCGGCCGCAGGCTCGCCACGATCTGGTCGGTGGATTCGCTCAAGGCAAACTGGCGGCGCTCGGCATGCGATCGGTCGACGGCGACCTGCTTGAACGACTGGATCAGCTCGCCGGCGCGCGTCAGGTTCGAGACCAGTTGCTGCGATGCGTCACGCGAGGCGCGGACGAACTCGTCGAGCCTGGAGCGGCGCAGCGGCTCGGTCTTCAAATCGTTCTCGAACATCTCGCTGCGGCGGGCAAAGCTCGAGGCCACCGTCAGGCTGATGCCGATCGGGTTGTTGACCTCGTGGGCGACGCCGGCAACGAGGCCGCCGAGCGCGGCGAGACGTTCGGCATCGATCAGGTTCTGCTGCGCGGTGTTGAGCTCGAGTAGCGCGCTTTCGGCCTCCTCCTTGGCGGTGCGCAGCTCGTCCTCGGTCTTGCGCTTGGCGATCGCGTTTTCGCGGAACACTTCGACCGCACGCGCCATGGCGCCGACCTCGTCCTTGGCCGACGTGCCCTGCACCGGCCGGTCGAGGTCCCCCGAGGTGATGGTGCGCATCGCGGCCATGATCTGCGCCAGCGGCAGCCGGATCGACAGCGCGATCATGACGCCGGCCGACATGATGACGCCGAGGAAGATCACGGCAATCGACAGCACCCGGCGCGAGATCGAGGTCAGCGTCTTGTCGAACGTCTCCTGCGCCTTCTGCTCGCGCTGGCGCATCTTCACCGAGAGATCGTCGATCGCGCCGATCGCATCCGCCTGGCTGGCGTCGATCGAGTTGCGCAGCAGATCGGTGCGGTTGGTGAGCTGCTCGCTGAGCTTGCCGAGCCCGTCGCGCAGCTCGGCGGTCTTGACCTTGAGCCGCGCCAGTGCCATCCGCTGCAGATCGTTCTCGGCCAGATCGGTCATGACGGGAATCGTCCGCTCGATCGTATCGATGTTGCGGCGGGCCTCCTCGGCCGACGAGGAGGCAAGCGAGAGGTAGTAGGCGTTGGCGGCGACCAGCAGCGAGGTGAACGCTTCGCGCGACTTGCCGAGCGCGGGCCAGATCAGTGCATCGCGATGGCCGGTCGCGCCCTCGATGATCGAATAGAGCCCGGCCATGTCCTTGGTCGGCGACAGCACCTGCTCGTCATAGGTCTTGGCGATCCTGGTCTGCACGGTGCGCAGTTCGCCGAAGCCGTCGAGGAAACGGCTGGTGACGCGCTCCAGCTGCTCGACCGAGCCTGACAGCATCGGGTCGGTCGAGGCCCGGTTGGTCAGCGTGCCGAGCACGGCCTCGCGGAGCAGCAGGATTTCAGCGAACAGGTCCGGGCTCGGCTGATTGATGTAGCGATGGATCAGGTTCTGCAGACGGCTGGTCTCGCTTTCGAGCTTGGCCAGGATCTTGTCGGATTCCCGCACCTGGCGGACATCCTCCCAGGCCGAGCCGAGCACCTTCGAGCCGTTCCAGATCAGCACCGCCAGCACGATCACGACCGCGGAGTTGAGCAGGGCGATCGAAAGGATGCGCCAGCGGATCGGGACCGCACGCAGCAACTGGACGATGCGGAAACGGCCCTGCGGCCCGAAGGCCGCCCGCCGTCGCTTCGTCCCGTCCTGCTCTGGTGCGTCCAAGATCCGGTTACTCCATGTTGCGGATGCGTTCGATCAGCGCTGATACCGCAGGATCGCGCTCGGCCTTGGCGTAGATGCCGGCCATTGCAGCTTCGAACGGCTTGCGGTCGATGTCGGTCACGATCTTGACGCCGGCGAACTCCGCCTGCTGGCGCGAGCGCTCCTCGAGCTCGCGCCACCTCTCGCGCATGTAGGCGCTGGAGCGTTGCGCGGCCTCGCGGAAGATCGTTTGCTCCTCCGGCGAGAGGCTGGCCCAGGCCTTTTGCGACATCAGCAGCACGTCCGGACTGAAAGTGTGCCGGGTCAGCGTGTAGTAGCCGGCATATTTGTAGTGGCCGGTGGTGACGAAGGACGCCCAGTTGTTCTCGGCGCCGTCGATCAGCCCGGTGGCGAATCCGGTCAGCACCTGGCCGTAGGGCATCTGGACCGGCTGGGCGCCGAGCGCACGCACCATGTCCGACATCCGTTCGGATTGCTGCACGCGCACCCGCAGTCCCTTGAGGTCGTCGAGCGAACGCACCGGGCGCACGCTGTTGTAGATCGAGCGGGCGCCGGAATCGTAGAAGGCCAGCCCTATGAAGCCGTGATCCCCGAGACTGTTCAGGATCTCGCTGCCGATCGGTCCATCCAGCACGGTTTGCAGGTGTTCGGGCGATCGAAACAGGAACGGCATTGCCAGCACGTTGACCGACGGCACCATTGTCCCGATCAGCGCGACATTGGTCCGGTTCAAATCGATGGCGCCGGCCCGGGTCTGCTCCAGCGTCTCCTTCTCCTCACCGAGCTGGCGGGAATGGAAGACCACGATGCGGTGCCGGCCGGCGGTGCGTTCGGCGATCAGGCGGTCCATGTAATTCAGCGCCTGGACGGTCGGATAGTCCTCATTCTGGGTATCGGCGGTCCGGAATTCGCGCGCAAAAGCGCTCGCCGGGACCGCTGCCCATGACAGCGCGACGGCAAGCATCGTTATCCGCGAAAGGCCGGCGCGGCGGTACACAGGCTACTATTCCCCTTGTGAATTGTGTCCTGGGCGGGAAGAAAAGGTTCAACGCATTTTTAGCAGAATGGCGCTGGTTCGCCATCGGCCAAACGTTAAATCCGCGGTGCAACCTGCGGTGTCGGTTGAATCTGCGGTTGTGGCGCCTTATGAGGGCGTGTTGGCATCCGGGAACGGCTCGTCGTGAAGTTCGCTTTGAAGCTCCTGTACCTCGTCGTCGCGGCTCTTCTGCTTGTGTCGCCGGCGCGGGCGGCCACCGAAATCATGTGGTGGCACGCGATGTCGGGCGAGCTCGGCAAGCAGCTCGAGAAGCTTGCCGCCGATTTTAACGCCTCGCAATCCGACTACCGGATCGTGCCCGCCTACAAGGGCAACTATACCGAGACCGTCACCGCGGCGATCTTCGCCTTCCGATCGCGCAGCCAGCCGGCGATCGTTCAGGTCAACGAGATCGCGACCGCAACCATGATGGCGGCCCGCGGCGCGATCTATCCGGTGTTCGAGCTGATGCGCGATCAGTCCGAGGCGTTCGCGCCGTCGGCCTATCTGCCCGCGGTGGCCGGCTACTATGCCGATGTCGACGGCAACATGCTGTCGTTCCCATTCAATGCCTCGACGCCGATCCTCTACTACAACAAGGATATGTTCCGGTCCGCCGGGCTCGATCCGAGTGTGCCGCCGAGGACCTGGCCGGAGCTCGGCGTCGCGGCCAAGCGGCTGCGCGCGGCGGGCGCGATGTGCGGACTGACCACGTCGTGGCCGTCCTGGATCAATGTCGAGAACTTCTCCGCCTTCCACAATCTGCCGATCGCGACCAAGGCCAACGGGTTTTCCGGGCTCGACGCCCAGCTGATCTTCAACAATCCGCTGGTGGTTCGCCACATCGCGCAGCTCGCGCAGTGGCAGGCCGACAAGGCCTTCGACTATAGCGGCCGCGGGCAGGCGGCCGAGCCGCGCTTCCAGAAAGGGGAGTGCGGCATCTTCATCGGCTCGTCGGGCACGCGCGCCGACATCAAGGCCAATTCCAAATTCGAGGTCGGCTACGGCATGATGCCGTACGAACCCGACGTGCAGGGCGCGCCGCAGAACTCGATCATCGGCGGCGCGACGCTGTGGGTGCTGCGCGACCGGCCGCGCGCGGAGTACGCCGGCGTGGCGAAGTTCTTCGCCTATCTGTCGCGGCCGGAGGTGCAGGCCACCTGGCACCAGAACACGGGCTACCTGCCGATCACCCGCGCCGCATTCGATCTCACCCGCGCGCAGGGTTTCTACGATCGCAATCCCGGCGCCTCGATCTCGATCGAGGAGGTGACGCTGAAGCCGCCGACCGACAATTCGAAGGGCATCCGCCTCGGCTCGTTCGTCCTGATCCGCGACGTGATCGAGGAGGAACTCGAGCAGGTGTTCGCCGGCAAGCGTTCGGCGCAAGCCGCGATGGACAACGCCGTCGAGCGCGGCAACCGCCTCTTGCGCCAGTTCGAGCGCGCCAATCCGGATAGGTGATGAGGTTATGCGTTGCCTTAACCTCCCCTTGAAGAGGGGAGGTCGCTTTGCTCGCCAGAGCAAAGCGGGTGGGGATCTTCTCTCACCACTTGCAGCGTCGCTTGCGGCTGACCCCCATCCCGACCTTCCCCCTTTCAGGCAGGGGTGTCCGGGGAAATTCAGGCATAGCGGAGCTCCATCTGGTCAGGTGAGATGGTTGATTTCCGACGGCTGGGGTTGATGGGCGGAGGTTTGTCGATGGCAGCGAGGGATCGACGCGTGAGCAGGAGCTGGCCGACGAGTTCGGCGAACCTGAGCGGGAGCATTTTGATGCAGTTGGTGTGAGCGGCGATGCGCAGCAGCAGGTAGGCAATCATCGCAGCGAGCACCTGAAGGCGGATCGCGTTGTCGTTGGCGCCGAGGAACTTGCGAATATCGAGATGCTGCTTGATCCAGCGGAACAGCAGCTCGATTTGCCATCGGCTCTTGTAGAGGGCGGCGATCTCGACGGCGCTACGGGCAAGGTCGTTGGTCAGGAGTGTGATCTTGCCGCCTTTCTCGCGTCTGATCTTGATGCGGCGGAGCGGGATTGGAAGGCGCGAATCGCCCTTGCTGGTGAGCTTCACCTCGTCATCGGCAAGGATTTCGAAGCCATCCCCGTTACGCTTGCGGATGGCGCGATGCCTGAGCGAGCGAAGACGGATGCTCGTCTTCGCCCGGGTAACGAAGAAAGCCTTGCTATCATTGATCTTCTGCCACCAGTCGAAACGGCAATAGCCCTTGTCAAACACATAGGTGGTGGCGGGCTGGATTGGGGTCTGTCGGCCGATCTCGATGTCATTGACGTTCGCGGCCGTCATCTCGACGCAGGTCGGGACATCGCTCCTTGGGTCGTAGACGACATGCAGCTTCATGCCGCGGATGCGGCCGTTCCACGTCGCCCAACTGCAGACCTTGCCGAGCGGGATCGGACTGGCGTCGATCAGACGCACCATCTCCATGCCTTCACTCCGCAGCTGGCGACGCGCCATCGCCGACAGCGCCGCAAAGGTTTGCGCGAAAATGCCGATCGGACGGCGGGCATTGGCATCGGACAACGTCGAGCGCGACAGCTTGCCGGTTCCCAAGTGATAGTGATGCTGCGAATTGGCGTTGAAGCCAGTCACTACCCCGCGCAGACTGCTGTTGCCGCTAAGCTGGGCATAGATCAGCGCCACCAGATGATCCCAGCTCCTGAACGACTTGTCGTAGGCATCCCCGTCCAGACGATCCACAACCGTCTGAAACTGCCGTCGATTGATCGGTTCAAGCAGCCTTCCAAAAATGCTACCGCGATATCGCATGCTCGGCCCTCTGTGTCTCGACAACCAGAAAAGACCGATTTGCCTCGGTCCTGCCGAGCATGCACCGCGACACAGTGAATCATTCCCCGGACACCCCTGCCTGAAAGGGGGAAGGAGAAGACGGCTGTGTAGCCCGGATGAAGCGAAGCGAAATCCGGGGCCGGTCTTTCAGGCGGCACAGAATCCCGGATTACGCTTCGCTTCATCCGGGCTACGAAATAGCTTCCCGTCATTGCGAGGAGCGAAGCGACGAAGCAATCCATTCGCTGTACAAGCGGTGCCATGGATTGCTTCATCCGGCGGCGCTTCGCGCCGACCGGGTGGCTCGCAATGACGGCCCGAGAGATGATCGCTTCCCTTCCACTCCTCACCAACTACGACAGCTACCGCGCCTGGCGCAGCGACACGTCGCGCTGGTTGCCGGTCGCGCGCGATATTGCTGATGGCCACGGGCTGTCGTGCGTCGCGCCGCATGTGTTCTCGACCGGCACCAATCTGGTTGTCGGGCTGGACGATAACCTGATCCTCAAACTCTTCCCGCCGTTTCTGCGCCCGCAATTCGTGTCCGAGCGCGGCGCGCTTGCCGGGTTGCGCGGACGGCTCGGCATTCCGATTCCCGACCTTGTCGCGGAGGGCGAGCGTGACGGCTGGCCGTACCTCGTCATCACCCGCCTGTCCGGCACCGTCGGCTCGGAGGTCTGGCCATCGCTGTCGGAAGCCGAGCGAGAGCGCGTGCTCGCCGAGATCGGGGCCGTGATTGCGGAGGTGCAGCGCGTGCCGCCCGGCAGCCTGCTTGCGATCGAGCCGCGCTGGGAGGCCTTCATGCGCGGGCAGATCGCGCAGTGCCGGGCGCGGCACCAACGGCTCGGCCTGCCGGCGAAATTGCTCACCTCGCTCGACGATCTGCTGCGCGACGCCACTGAGTTGATCCCGATGAACGCGCCGCCGGTGATCCTGACCGGCGAATACATCCCGGAGAACTTTCTGCTCGGACGCCGGGCCGACGGCTGGCACGTCGCCGGCCTGTTCGACTTCGGCGACGTCCGGGCCGGATGGGGCGAGTACGACCTGCTCGGTCCCAGCGCCTTCATGGCCGCCGGGCATCCGCGCCGGGTGCGCAGCCTGTTCGACGGTTTCGGCATCTCGCGCACTGATGTGACGTTCACGCTGAAGCGGCGGCTGATGGCGCTCTTGATGCTGCACTCTGCCAGCGATCCGCTCCGGCACATCTGCATCGACGGCTGGCCGGACCGGGTCGACGACTTCGTGCAATTGCAGGAGCTGATCTGGCCGGATTAGCGCGCTTCAGCGCGGCCTCTATTGCCGGCCACAAAGCAAGCAGAAGCCGTTTCATGCTCATTTATTGAGCATATAGCCTGTCTTTGTATGCAATTGGCGATCTGAGATTTTGCCCGACCGGGATACCGGCCGACGTTTTACCTCGCTCCGGCAAGGCATTAGCAGGACATAAGATTTCGTTAAGGGTTGGCACAATCCTTGCGATCTGAGTTCCAAGGCCGTTTCCCAAGGCGTTGGAGCATCACATGAAGCGTCGCGATTTCCTCAAATCGGTGTCCGGGCTGGCCGCGGGGGCGCTGGCGCCGACCGCGCCCGCGATCTGGTCGCCGGCCAAGGCCGACGCGCGCTCCGAGACGCTGCTCATCGTCTCCGAAGGCGGTCCCAACAATCTCGATATCCACGGCGTCGGCACCAACGTGCCGGGCTACGAGGTGTCGTGGAATTGCTACGACCGCCTGATCAGCCACGAGATGAAGAGCGGTCCGGGCGGCGTGCCCTATTACGACCGCGACAAGTTCAAGCCCGAGCTCGCCGAGGACTTCAACATCGGCGACATGTCGGTCACCTTCAAGCTGCGCAAGAACGCCAAATTCCATGACGGCACGCCTGTCACGGCGAAGGACGTCAAATGGTCGCTTGATCGCGCCGTCAGCGTCGGCGGCTTTCCGACCTTCCAGATGAGCGCGGGCTCGCTGACCAAGCCCGAGCAGTTCGTGATCGTCGATGACACCACGGTGCGCGTCGACTTCCTCAGGAAGGACAAGCTGACGATCCCCGACCTCGCTGTGATCGTGCCCTGCGTCGTCAACTCCGAACTCGTGAAGAAGAACGCCAGCGAGAAGGATCCGTGGGGCCTCGAATTCACCAAGCAGCAGACCGCGGGCTCCGGCGCCTACAAGGTGACCAAATGGACCGCCGGCACCGAAGTCGTCATGGAACGCAACGACGATTGGGTCTGCGGCCCGCTGCCGAAGATCAAGCGCGTGATCTGGCGCATGGTGCCGCAGGCCGGCAACCGCCGAGCGCTGCTCGAGCGCGGCGATGCCGACATCTCCTATGAGCTGCCGTTCAAGGATTTCCAGGAGATGAAGGCGAACGGCAAGCTCAACGTGGTGTCGCTGCCGTTCTCCAACGGCATCCAGTATATCGGCATGAACGTGACCAAGCCGCCGTTCGACAATCCCAAGGTGCGGCAGGCGATGGCCTACGCGATGCCGTATCAGAAGATCATGGATGCGGTGCTGTTCGGTCTCGCCAACCCGATGTTCGGCGCGGCCAAGGACAAGCCGACCGAGGTCGCCTGGCCGCAGCCGACCAAGTATTTTACCGACGTGGAGAAGGCCAAGGCGCTGCTCGCGGAGGCCGGCTACGCCAACGGTTTCGAGACCACGATCTCGTTCGACCTGAATTTCGCAGGTGTCAACGAGCCGCTTTGCGTGCTGGTGCAGGAGAGTCTGGCGCAGCTCGGCATCAAGACCACGATCAACAAGGTGCCCGGCGCCAATTGGCGCACCGAGCTCACCAAGAAGGAAATGCCGCTGTTCACCAACGTGTTCTCGGGCTGGCTCGATTACCCCGAGTACTTCTTCTACTGGTGCTATCACGGCAACAATTCGATCTTCAACACGATGAGCTACAAATCGCCCGAGATGGACAAGCTCATCGACGGCGCACGCATTGCCGCCGCGAATGGTGACACCGCGGCCTACGACGCCGACGTCAAGGGTTTCGTCGATCTCGCCTTCGCCGACATCCCGCGCATCCCGCTCTATCAGCCCTTCGTCAACGTCGCGATGCAGAAGAACGTGACGGGCTACCAATACTGGTTCCACCGCCGCCTCGATTATCGCGCGATGGCGAAGGGGTGAGGCGCTCATGCTTGCGATGATCGGCAAGCGGCTGCTGTTCGCGATCCCGTCGCTGATCGGGGTCGTGATCGTGACGTTCCTTTTGACGCGTGCGCTGCCGGGCGATCCCGCGGCGTATTTTGCTGCGCCCCGCGGCCACCAAGGAGGCGGTCGACCAGATCCGGAAGAAGCTCGGTTTCGACAAGCCGCTGATCGAGCAGTTCGTCCGCTACACCAACGATCTCGCCCGTGGTGATCTCGGCACGTCGCTCACCACCGGCCAGCCGGTGGCGGCCGAGCTGCGCAACCGTCTGCCGGCGTCGGCCGAGCTTACCTTGCTCGGCCTTGTCGTCTCCATCGTGATCGCGATCCCGCTCGGCGTGCTGGCGGCGACGCGGCCGGGCTCCTGGATCGACCATCTCTGCCGCGTCACCACCACGGCCGGCGTGTCTCTGCCGGTGTTCTTCACCGGGCTCGTGCTGGTCTATCTGTTCTATTTCCGGCTCGGCTGGTCGCCGGCGCCGCTCGGCCGGCTCGACGTGTTCGCTAGCGCGCCGCCGACGGTCACGGGCTTCTATCTCATCGACACGCTGATCGCGCGGGACTTCGAGGCGTTTCGTTCTGCGCTCAGCCAATTGATCCTGCCGGCGGTGACGCTCGCGATCTTCTCGCTGGCGCCGATCGCGCGGATGACGCGCGCCTCGATGCTGGCGGTGCTGGCGTCCGACTTCGTCCGCACCACGCGCGCCAGCGGCTTGTCGCCCGGCAAGGTGATCGTCACTTACGCCTTCCGCAACGCGATGCTGCCGGTCATCACCACGCTCAGCATGGTGTTCTCGTTCCTGTTGGGCGCCAATGTGCTGGTGGAAAAGGTGTTCGCCTGGCCCGGCATCGGCTCCTACGCGGTCGAGGCGCTGATCGCATCCGACTTCGCGCCGGTGCAGGGCTTCGTGCTGACCATGGCGGTCATGTACGTGCTGCTCAATCTGGTGATCGACATCCTCTACGGCGTGATCGATCCCCGCGTCAGGCTGGAGGGCTAGAGCATGAGCACCGTAGCTCCAACCGTCG
Source organism: Bradyrhizobium sp. USDA 4503 (assembly GCF_054055815.1). Taxonomy (NCBI): domain Bacteria; kingdom Pseudomonadati; phylum Pseudomonadota; class Alphaproteobacteria; order Hyphomicrobiales; family Nitrobacteraceae; genus Bradyrhizobium; species Bradyrhizobium sp. USDA 4503. The sequence goes on along the minus strand of NZ_JBSRXS010000001.1, from coordinate 5,023,062 downwards.
AACCCGCAGGACCCGCCCGCACGTCGGGGCTTGCCGCTGCTTTTGAGCAGACCCGCTACGTCTTGAGCGAAAACAAGGTCACCGGCTTTGCCTTCGCGCTGCTGGTCCTGATCCTGTTTGCCGCGCTGTTCGGGCCCTACGTGGTGCCGTACGACCCGCTCGCCTCCGACACCGCGGCTGCATTGAAGCCGCCGTCGGCCGCGCACTGGTTCGGCACCGATCAGCTCGGCCGCGACATCTTCAGCCGCGTCATCGTCGCGACGCGGCTCGACACCTTCATCGCGGTCGCCTCCGTGGTGCTGGTGTTCCTGATGGGCGGGCTGGCCGGCATCGCCGCCGGCTATTTCGGCGGCTGGACCGACCGCATCGTCGGCCGCATCGCCGACACCATCATGGCGTTTCCGCTGTTCGTGCTGGCGATGGGCATCGTCGCGGCGCTCGGCAACACCGTGCAGAACATCATCATCGCCACCGCCATCGTGAACTTCCCGCTTTATGCCCGTGTCGCACGCGCCGAGGCCAATGTCCGCCGCAACGCCGGCTTCGTGCAGGCGGCGCGACTGTCCGGCAATGGCGAATACCGCATCCTGCTCGGGCACATCCTGCCCAACATCATGCCGATCATGATCGTGCAGATGTCGCTGACCATGGGCTATGCGATCCTCAACGCCGCGGGCCTGTCCTTCATCGGGCTCGGCGTCCGGCCGCCGACCGCGGAGTGGGGCATCATGGTCGCCGAGGGCGCAGGCTTCATGGTGTCGGGCGAGTGGTGGATCGCGCTGTTCCCGGGCCTCGCGCTGATGATCGCGGTGTTCTGCTTCAACCTGCTCGGCGACGGCCTGCGCGACATCGTCGACCCGCAGCGGAGGACGTGATGATGTGGACCTGGCTAACGCATGCGCGCTTTCTTCGCCTCTCCCCGCGTGCGGGGAGAGGCCGGGCCGCGTTAGCGGACCGGGTGAGGGGGGCGCTCCGCGCACTCCTCAGCCAGTTGTACGTGCCGATAGATGCCCCTCACCCCAACCCTCTCCCCGCAAGAGCGGGGCGAGGGGGCGCACTGGACAGGCGGAGAACATGATGCCTGTCCCGGTCCGGTGCCGTGCTACCGCTCCGCTCCTTTGCATGGGGTTGTTTTGCGGATTTTTGGATGACGCACCCTGTGAGGAGAGGTGCGCATGACCGCCCAGCCGCTGCTCGACGTCGGCGACCTCACGGTCGAGTTCACCACCCGCCGCGGCATCGTCAAGGCGGTGCAGCACGTCAACATATCCGTCGGCAAGGGCGAGACCGTCGGCATCGTCGGCGAGTCCGGCTCCGGCAAGTCGGTGACGTCCTATGCCGTGATGCGCATCCTCGATCGCGCCGGCCGGATCGCCGAGGGCTCGGTGATGTTCTCCGGTATCGACGTCAAGTCGGCCTCGGAGAGCCAGATGCGCGATCTGCGCGGCCGCGAAGTCTCGATGATCTTCCAGAATCCGCGCGCCGCGCTCAATCCGATCCGCAAGGTCGGTCACCAGATCGAGGACGTGCTGCGCCAGCATGTGCAGCAGGCGCAGGTCACCGATCGCGGCGAGAAGGCGGTCGAGGCGCTGGAGCAGGTCAAGATCGCGCGCGCACGCGAGCGCTACCACGCCTATCCGTTCGAGCTGTCCGGCGGCATGTGCCAGCGCGTGGTCATCGCGCTGGCGCTGGCCTGCAATCCGCAGCTTCTGATCGCCGACGAGCCGACCACCGGCCTCGACGTCACCACCCAGAAGGCGGTGATGGACCTGATCGTCGAGCTGACCCGGCGCCGGGCGATGTCGACGATCCTGATCACGCATGATCTCGGCCTCGCCGCCGCCTATTGCGACCGCGTCGTGGTGATGGAGAAGGGCCGTGTGGTCGAGACCGCCAAGTCGGCGGACATCTTCGCCGCGCCCCGGCATGCCTACACCAGGAAGCTGATGCGCGCGACGCCGCGGCTCGGGGTGTCGCTCCGGGATCTGTTGCCGGAGGAGGATTCGCTTGCCTCTCCCCGCGTGCGGGGAGAGGCCGACACGCTCGGCAGCGCACTCGCGCGCCAGAGCGTGGCGGGTGAGGGGAACCCTCCACGGGCCGTGCCTGCGGATGCGGCCCCTCACCCCAACCCTCTCCCCGTAAAGAACGGGGAGAGGGGGCGGATGGAGCCTCTCCTGTCAGTCGAAAAGCTCGTCAAGGAATACCCGCGCCAGGGCGCGGGCGGGATGCTGGCAAAGTTGTTCGGGCGCAAGCCGCCGGTCGAGGAAGACACCTTCCGTGCGGTCGACGGTATCAGCTTCTCGATCGATCATGGCGAGAGCGTCGGGCTGGTCGGCGAATCCGGCTGCGGCAAGTCGACGACGTCGATGATGGTGATGCGGCTGCTGGACCAGACCTCCGGCCGCATCATGTTCGACGGCGAGGACATCGGCGGCATCACGCCGCAGTCGTTCGCGCGGCTGCCGCGGCGCAGCCAGATCCAGATGGTGTTCCAGGATCCGACCGACAGCCTCAACCCGCGCTTCACCGCGGCGCGCGCCATCGCGGATCCGATCATGCAGCTCGGCGACATCCGCGGGCGCGACGCGCTCCGCACCCGCTGCGAGGAGCTCGCGCGGCTGGTCGGCCTGCCGGTCAATCTGCTGGATCGCTTCCCGCACCAGCTCTCCGGCGGCCAGAAGGCCCGCGTCGGCATCGCGCGTGCCATCGCGCTGCACCCGAAGCTCGTCATCCTCGACGAGCCGACCGCGGCACTTGATGTCTCGGTGCAGGCGGTGGTGCTCAATTTGCTGCAGGACCTCAAGCAGTCGATGGGCATGAGCTATTTGTTCGTGTCGCACGACCTCAATGTCGTGCGCCTGCTGTGCGATCGCGTCATCGTGATGCGCGCCGGTCGCATCGTGGAGCAGGGCACATCCGAACACGTCTTGGGCAATCCGCAGGATGCCTATACAAGGGAGCTGCTGACGGCGATCCCGCATCCGCCGCTGCCGGTGTCTTGACGCATGATCCGGAAGAGTGGGGGCCGGTTTTCCTCGCGACAAACGCGGAACGCGTTTGCGCGGAGATCATGCGCAAAATCGTTATTGGGAGCGAAATGACCGATCATCTCGACGACTATATGAACGCCGTCGCCCGCGCGATGGCGTTGCCGCTGGAGGACGCCTGGCGTCCGGCGGTGCGCGCCAATCTCGACGTCTCGCTGCGACTGGCGCGGCTGGTCGATGACTTCCCGCTGCCGGACGACGTCGTGTCGGCCGCCGTCTATTCGACCTGAGACCCCGATGTCCGAAACTCCCGTTCCCATGTCGGCCGCCGAGATCGCGCAGGCCGTATCGAGCCGCAAGATCACGGCTCTTGCCGCGACCGAGGCTGCGCTGGCGCGGATCGCAGCGCATGACAAGGTCCTCAATGCCTTCACCGACGTCACCGCCGATCGCGCGCGCGCCAGGGCCAGCGCGGTCGATGCCGCGATCGCCGCCGGTCAACCGGTCGGCCCGCTCGCCGGCGTGCCGTTCGCGGTCAAGAACCTGTTCGATGTGCAGGGCCTTCCGACCCGCGCCGGCTCGAAGATCAACCGCGACCTGCCGCCGTCGCCGCGCGATGCGACGCTGATCGAGCGGATGGAAGCGGCCGGTGCGGTGCTGGTCGGCGCGCTCAACATGGGCGAATACGCCTACGACTTCACCGGCGAGAATGTGCATGACGGCCCGTCGCGCAATCCGCATGATCCGGCGCGAATGACCGGCGGCTCCTCCGGCGGCTCCGGCAGCGCCGTCGGCGGCGCGCTGGTGCCGATCGCGCTCGGCTCCGATACCAACGGCTCGATCCGCGTGCCGTCGTCGTTCTGCGGCACGTTCGGCCTGAAGCCGACCTATGGCCGGCTGTCGCGCGCGCGGTCCTATCCGTTCGTCGCCAGCCTCGATCATCTCGGCCCGCTGGCGCGCAGCGTGAAGGATCTCGCGCTCGCCTACGACGCCATGCAGGGGCCTGATGCCGATGATCCGGCCTGCATTGTGCAGTCGGTCGAGCCGACCGTGCCGTTGCTTGCCAACGATATTGGCGGGTTGCGGGTTGCGATCGCCGGCGGCTATTTCCAGCAGAATCTGTTTCCGGAGGCGGCAGAGGCGGTCGCGCGTGTCGCGAAGGCGCTCGGTGCCGCGCGGACCGTGGAGCTTCCCGAAGCGGCGCGCGCTCGCGCCGCGGCCTACATCATCACCACCACCGAGGGTGCCGCGCTGCATCTCGATCGGCTGCGCAAGCGTCCCAACGATTTCGATCCGGCGGTGCGCGACCGTCTCATTGCGGGCGCGATGATCCCGGCGGTCTATGTCGACAAGGCGCAGAAATTCCGCCGCTGGTATCGCGCGAAGGTGATGGAGCTGTTCCAGTCGGTCGACGTGATCCTGGCGCCGGCGACGCCGTGCACCGCGCCGAAGATCGGTCAGGCCAGTTTCACGCTCGACGGCGTCGAGCTTCCGGTGCGCGCCAATATCGGCATCCACACCCAGCCGATCTCCTTCATCGGTCTGCCGGTGGTCGCCGTGCCGGTGCCGCTTGAGCCGCTGCCGATCGGCGTGCAGATCATCGCGGCGCCCTGGCGCGAGGACGTCGCGCTGCGGGTCGCCTATGCGCTGGAACAGATGGGCGTTGCGGCCGCGCCGGCGCCGAGAGGACTCTGATATGGAAATCGATATTCCCGACGTCGTCGCCGAGGTCACCGCGCAGTTCCAGCGATATGAGAGAGCGCTGGTCTCGAACGATGTTGCGGTGCTCGACGAGCTGTTCCGCGACGACCGCCGCACGCTGCGTTACGGCATTGGCGAGAACCTCTATGGCTATGCCGAGATCATGGCGTTTCGCGCCGGACGCTCGCCGGTCGGGCTGATGCGCAAGATCGAGCGGACCGTGATCACGACCTATGGCCGCGACACCGCGATCGCCTCGACGCTGTTCTACCGGGACAGCGCGCCGGGCAGAGTGGGGCGGCAGATGCAGACGTGGATTCGCTTCCCCGAGGGCTGGAGAATCGTCGCCGCCCATGTCAGCGTCATCGACGAACCCAAAGGTGCTTGAAGGGCGCTTGAGGATGAGTCTGGAAGATCTGCCGCAGGGCGCAGAATCCGAGATGACGGTGCGCCGCATCGATCGGCCGTCGTCGCTGGTCGACAAGGTCACCCGTGCCGAAGAGCTGCGGCTGCAACTCGCCGACGAGATCGTGCGTGGCACGCTGCCGCCGGGGGCCGGGCTCGATGAAACCGACCTTGCGCGGCGCTTCAACGTCTCGCGCACCCCGGTGCGCGAAGCGCTGCGGCAGCTTGCCGCCAGCGGCCTGATCGATGCCCGAGCGCATCGCGGCGCCGTGGTGGCGCGGCCCTCGCTTGAACGGCTCACCGGCATGTTCGAGGCGATGGCCGAGCTGGAGGCGATCTGTGCCGGCCTCGCCGCCGAGCGGATGACGGCGGCGGAGCGCCACGCGCTGGAAGCGATCCACGAGGAGTTGCGGGTGCTGAGCTACACCGGCAATCCCGAGCGCTTCCATGAGGTCAATGAGCGCTTCCACAACGCGATCTATGCCGGGTCGCAGAACGCCTACATCGCCGAGATCACCTTGGCGACGCGGGTGCGCGTGCAGCCGTTCCGCCGCGCCCAGTTCCGCAACCTCGGCCGTCTGGCAAAATCCCACGCCGAGCACGACCGCGTCGTCGTCGCCATCATGCGCGGCGACAAGACAGGCGCCGCCGCGGCGATGCGCGCCCATATCGAGCAGGTGCGCGGGGAGTACGAGACCTACGCGGTGTCGGTGTAGCTTCTCCTTAGCTCTCCCCCGAGAGAGCGGGGCGAGGGAGTGCGCCGCCGGAGCGGCTAGGCTTTCGCCCTCTCCGCCATGAATGCGCGCCAGCCGCCATAGGCGGAAATGTCCTTCGCGCCCTGGATCGCGGCGGGCTCGACGATGAAGCCCTTGGCCTGCCGTCCGTCGGCGAGCCTGATCGTACCGATCGACAGCGGCGGCGGGATCGCGGCGACGAACGTTCCGAATGCTGCCGGTGACATCGCCCACAGTTCGAGCTTGATCGCTGCGCCGGCATCGGCCTCGATGCGCAGCATGCCGGGCTTCGGCGGCGTGGTGTCGAGCGCGTAGAGCCTGTAGTCCGGTGCGGTGACCGCCTCTTCCAGCAGGCGCGCATCGAGCGTCGTCAGCTCGTGGTTCAGCGCCATGCCGGAGAGATGCGCACCGACCACCGCGATGGTGATGTCGTCGGAGCCGGCCTGCGTCGGCGCGGCGGTGAGCGGCGGCTGCGGAAGTGAATTGGCGCCGAGTGTAAGTCCGGTGTCGGCGTGAAACACGCGGCCGATGCCGGCAAGCTCGGCGTCGCGGCCGGCGCGCGCGAGCAGCGTGATGCCGAACGGCGCGCCGTCGGGCCGCATCGCTGCCGGCAGCGCCAGGCCGCACATATCGAGCAGGTTGACGAAATTGGTGTAGGTGCCGAGCCGCGAGTTCAGCTCGATCGGATTGGCGAGCACGTCAGCGGTAGAATACACGGTCGGGGCGGTCGGCAGCACGATCGCATCGAGTTGCGCAAGGCTGCGCTCGGCGATGCGGCGCAGCGCCTCGAGGCGGTACAGCGCCGAGAAGGTGTCCGCAGCGGTGGGGCGCGATCCGCCGACGGTGATCTCGCGCGTCACCGGATGGACCGCCTCGGGCGACGACGCGAGCAGGTCGCGGATCACGAGATACCGTTCCGCCACCCACGGGCCCTCATAGAGCAGCCGCGCGGTCTCGTAGAACGGCGCGAGGTCGAACTCGACGAGGTTGGCGCCGAGCGCCTGCCAGCGCTTGCACGCCTCGCCATAGGCCTCCTCGGCCTCGCGATCGCCGAAGAATTTCAACTGGCCGGTTTGGGGAATGCCGAGCTTCAGCTTGGCCGGAAAGCTCGCCAGCGGGGCCAGCGCCCGGTCGCGCGAATACGGATCGGACTTATCGGCCCCGGACATGACGGCGAGCGCGGCCAGCGCGTCGTCGACGGTGAGCGAGAAGATCGAGACGCAGTCGAGCGTGCGGCAGGCCGGCACGACGCCGGTGGTCGAGATCAGCCCAAGGCTCGGCTTGAGCCCGACGATGTTGTTGAGCATCGCCGGGACGCGGCCGCTGCCCGCGGTGTCGGTGCCAAGCGACAGCGGCACCAGGCCTGCGGATACCGCGACGGCGGAGCCCGAGCTCGATCCGCCCGGCACTAGATCGCCGCGCACCGGGTTCCTGGGAATGCCGTAGGGCGAGCGCACGCCGACCAGGCCGGTGGCGAACTGGTCGAGATTGGTCTTGCCGATGATGACGGCGCCGGCCGCGCGCAGTTTCGCGACCACGGTGGAATCCTGCTCAGGCAGATAGGAGAACGCCGGGCAGGCGGCGGTGGTCGGCAGGCCCGCGACGTCGATATTGTCCTTCACCGCGACCGGCACGCCGTAAAGCGGCAACGTCGGATCGGCGAGCCGCTCGGCCTCGGCAAGCGCATCCTTCTCGTCGCGCAGGCTGATGAAGATGGCGGGGTCGTTGTGCTCGCGGATGCGCTGGTAGCTGCGCGCCACGGTTTGGGCCGGCGTCATGGTCCCGGCGCGGTGCGCGGCGACGATCGCGGCGAGAGTTTCAGTCACGTGCTTGGCCTCATCTCGTGAGCGGGAGGCGTCGGACGCCATCCGCAAGGGAATTGCAGCCTGATCGAAGCAAGCAATGTGCCATTGTGTACAATTCGCCCGCGTCCGCCGCGAGACGGATTATTGCACAATATCAGTTGCTTGAAATACTCGTCGGGAAGGGACGCAGGCCGCTATGAGAGAGTATCTGCCCAATTTAAAGGCAAATCCGGTCAAAGCCGAAATCTCGTCGCGAGGTCAGGTGAAACAGGCGAGGATCTGCAGCAGCTGTTTGCGATTTTCCTTGCCGATCTTCTCGGCGACATGCCGCTCGTGCTCGGCGGCGAGCCGCTTGAACTGCGCCAGCGCGGTCTTGCCGCGCGCGGTCAGATGCAGCGCATGGGAGCGGCGGTCTGTCGCGGAGGGGACGCGGCTGACGAAGTCGCGGTCTTCCAGGCTGTCGAGCAGATGCACCAGCCGCGCGCGCTCGATCCCGAGCCGCTTTGCCACCGCCATCTGACTGAGGCCCGGATTGGCCCCGATCACGGTCATCACCGAATACTGGGTTGGGCGGATATCGACCGTCGCCAGCGTCTTGATGAAGTCCTGAAAGATCCAGAGCTGGAAGCGGCGCACCGCATAGCCGGCGTGACCGACCAGCGCGTCGAGGCCGATGTTGTCGCCGGCGTCGCCGTTGGGCGCCCCGCCATTTGCTCCATGCGACCTGGGGCGGCGGATCGCCGCTGCCGTTCCTGCCGCCTTGCGCGATGTCTTTTGCTGGCTCGCCATGAGTTCAGGCTAGCGCGCCCAAGGCGAGAGGGAAAGATTGTTGTTGACGACAACAATTGATGTCCGCAACATTATCACCAAAGAGCCCGGCCAGGACCGCGGCGCCGCACCATGTTGCGGCGCGATCCCGCAAAGACACGGGCGAGGAGGAAACCATGACGATGGCCGCCGCCGGCGGAGACAATCCGAGCAGCCTGTTCGCGACGCCCGCGATCGTTGCGGTCAGCCGCGACGACGGCAGCATCCTGGTCCGCTCCACCACGCCGCTGAAGCAAGGCGCCCGCTGCGTCGGCGACTGGCTGGAGCATTGGGCGCAGCAGGCGCCGGATCGCATCTTTCTCGGCGAGCGCGCCAATGCCGATGCGCCCTGGAGCACCGTCAGCTATCGCGACGCGCTCGGCATCGTGCGGCGGGCCGCATCGTGGGTGCTAGCGCGAGGGCTGAGCACGGAACGTCCGCTCGTCATCCTCTCCGACAACGGCATCGATCACGCGTTGTTCGCGCTCGCCGCGCAGCATGTCGGCGTGCCCTCGGCCGCGATCTCGCCGGCCTATTCCTTGATGTCGAAAGACTTCGACAAGCTGAAGAGCATGATCGAGCTGCTCGACCCCGGCGCGATCTACGTCGCAAGCACAAGGCCGTTCGCGGCGGCGCTTGCCGCAATCAAGCCGCTGCATCGCGCAACCATCGTCAGCGGCAATCCGGACGACGCCGACGCATTGTCGTTCCGTACCGTCGCTGCCACGCCGGAAGCGCCCGGGGTCGCCAAGGCGTTCGCGGCGGTGACGGCGGACACGATCGCAAAATTCCTGTTCACCTCGGGCTCGACGGGCACGCCGAAGGCCGTGATCAACACCCAGCGCATGCTGACCTCGAGCCAGCAAGCCAAGGCGCAGACCTGGACGTTCCTGGAGCAAGCGGGCGAGGAACTGGTGATCCTGGACTGGCTGCCGTGGAGCCACACCTTCGGCGCCAACCACAACTTCAACCTGGTGCTGCGCAACGGCGGCACGCTCTATATCGACGGCGGCAAGCCGGCGCCCGGGCTGTTCGCGACCTCGCTGGCCAACCTGCGCAGCGTGGTGCCGACGGTCTATTTCAACGTGCCGCGCGGCTTCGACATGCTGATCGCGGCGCTGCGCACCGACGACGAACTGCGCAGAAAATTCTTCGAGGGCACCAAATTCGCCTTCTATGCCGGCGCGGCGCTGCCGCAGAATCTGTGGGACGCGCTGGAGGACTTGTCGTTGCGGACGGTCGGCCGCCGGCTGCCGATGGTGTCGGCCTGGGGTTCGACCGAGACCTCGCCGCTCGCGACCGATTGCCACTTCCTGGCCAAGCGCTCCAGCAATATCGGCGTGCCGATCCCCGGCACCGAGCTCAAGCTGGTGCCGTCGGGCGACAAGCTCGAGGTTCGCGTGCGCGGGCCCAACGTCACGCCGGGCTACTGGAAGGCGCCCGAGCTCACCGCTGAGGCCTTCGATGACGAGGGCTTCTACAGGATCGGCGACGCCGTCACCTTCGCCGATTCCGCACGGCCCGATCTCGGCCTGTTCTTCGACGGCCGCGTGGCGGAGGATTTCAAGCTCAATTCCGGCACCTGGGTCAGCGTCGGCACCTTGCGCGTCGCCGGCATCGCGGCGCTGGCGCCGCTCGCGCAGGACATCGTCGTCACCGGCCACGGCCGCGACGAGGTGCGCTTCCTGGTGTTTCCGAACCTCGCCGCCTGCCGTTCGCTGGCAGGACTGCCCGAGAGCGCCGATGCGCGGGAGGTGATCGGCCATCCGGCGGTCCGTTCCGCGATCGGGCAGGGGCTGGCGACGCTGAAGGCGCAAGGCGGCCATTCCTCCGGCCATGCCACCCGCGCGCTGCTGCTGGCCGAGCCCGCCTCGGTCGACGGCGGGGAGATCACCGACAAGGGCTACATCAACCAGCGCGCCGTGCTGACGCGCCGCGCCGCAGCAGTGGCGGTATTGGAGGACGACGGGTCGGGTGAGGCGATCCCCTGCGCGGGCTTGTGAGCGATTTGTGCTTCTGACGCGCCAGCAGCGCGCCGCGTACACTGCCGTCGTCCCTGCGGAAGCATGGACCCATATTCCGCTGCTGATATTGTGAACAAAGTTCGTCGTTCCGCCGACATGCGATAATCAGCATTTGTGGTTATGGGTCCCGGCTCGGAGGCCGGGACGACACCGCGTTTGTGGCACGGATCATCCAAGTTTCAGCTGTCCAACCCGCCAGGTCCCCGCTGCTTCCACTTGCCGCGCTGCACGCGGCAGCGTTTTTAGTTGCCATAGCAACTAAGCTGTGCGAGGTTCCGCACCCATAGGGACAGGGCCGGTCAACGGCCACGCGTTTGGGAGGAGAATGTTGCGCAGCACGGCGCGAACGGCACGCATGGAAGATCGGGCGAATACTGTGGGGGCGCAGCGCGGCGACCATGGCACGGCTGCGCCGTCAGGTCGTGCCTTGGCCGGTGACGGCGCCGAGATTCTCGTGCAGCCGGCGCAGCAGCTCGATCAGCACCTCGCGCTCGTCCTTCTTCAGGCACGCCAGCAGCCGCCGCTCGCGCTCCAGCGCCGCGACGATGACCTTGTCATGGACGGCGCGGCCGCGCGCGGTCAGCGTGATCGAATGGGTGCGGCCGTCGTCCGGAGCGGTGCGGATGGTCAGCAGGCCGCGCTTCTGCAATGCCGCGAGGTTGCGGCTGACCGGCCCCTTGTCGAAGCCGATCACTTGGCAGATCCGGGAAGCGGGAATCCCCGGCTCGATCGCCAGTTGCGAGATGATCCGCCACTCGGTGACATTGACGCCGAAATTCTTCTGGTAAAACGCGGTGGCGCTGTTCGACAGCTTGTTGCCGATGAAGGTGATGAACGCCGGCACATAGCGATCAAGGTCCAGCAGCGGGCCGTCACTGGCGTCTGCGGGATCGGCCGGTCTCGGCCGGCGGGGCTTTCGGGGGAGGGGCTGGCTGCTCATCTCTCAAATCATCGCTGCGAAACTGTCCGGGAGCAATAGATATGCGGCCCGTGTTGACAAGATCAAACCTCGGGAGGTCCCGATGACTGCAACAGAAGCTGCGTCCGTCCCGCATCTCGACGTCGATCCGTTCGCGCTCGAGTTCTTCGCCGACCCATTCCCGACCCATGAGCGGCTGCGCGAGGCCGGGCCGGTGGTCTATCTCGACAAGTGGAATGTCTATGGCGTGGCGCGCTACGCCGAGGTCCATGCGGTGCTGAACGACCCCGCGACCTTCTGCTCCAGCCGCGGCGTCGGCCTCAGCGACTTTTCGAAGGAGAAGCCGTGGCGGCCGGCGAGCCTGATCCTGGAGGCCGACCCGCCCGCCCATACCCGGACCCGCGCCGTGCTGAGCACGGTGTTGTCGGCGACCGTGATGAAGCAGCTTCGCGGGCAATTTGCCGCCGCCGCGGAGGCCCGCCTCGATGCGCTGCTGGAGAAGCGCAGGTTCGACGCGATCGCGGACCTTGCGGAAGCCTATCCGTTGTCGATCTTCCCGGATGCACTCGGCCTGAGGCCGGAGGGCCGCGAGCATCTGCTGCCCTACGCCAGTCTGGTGTTCAATGCCTTCGGCCCGCCGAACGAGCTCCGCAAGGAGGCGATCAAGCGCTCGGCGCCGCATCAGGCCTATGTTGCCGAGCAATGCCAGCGCGACAATCTCACCCCGGGCGGCATCGGCGCCTGCATTCACGCCCATGTCGATACCGGAGCCATTACCGCGACCGAAGCGCCGCTGCTGGTGCGCTCGTTGCTGTCGGCCGGTCTCGATACCACCGTCAACGGCATCGGCGCCGCCGTCTACTGCCTCGCCCGCTTCCCCGACCAATTCCAGAAACTACTCGCCGATCCGACGCTGGCGCGCAACGCCTTCGAGGAAGCCGTGCGGTTCGAAAGTCCGGTCCAGACTTTCTTCCGCACCACGACGCGCGACGTCGAGCTCAGTGGGGCCAGCATTCCTGAAGGCGAGAAGGTGCTGATGTTCCTCGCTGCGGCCAATCGTGATCCGCGCCGCTGGGAAGCGCCCGACAGCTACGACATCACCCGTCGTACGTCGGGCCACGTCGGCTACGGTTCGGGCATCCATATGTGTGTCGGCCAGCTCGTCGCCCGTCTCGAAGGCGAGGTGATGATGGCGGCGCTGGCGCGTCGTGTCGCCAGGATCGACATCACCGGCGAGCCGAAGCGCCTTTTCAACAACACGCTGCGCGGGCTCAGCAGCCTGCCGGTCGAGATCACGCCGGCCTGACGAGACGCTCAAGACCAGCAAAAGGTCGATTGAGGAAACATGGGAGGGAGACGATGAGGGGCTTCGGGGTTGGGCGATCTAGGATTGGACTTGCGCTGGCACTGGCCTGCGCCGCGGGCAGCGCACGCGCGGAGATTTCCGGCGACGTGGTCCGCGTCGGGGTGCTCAACGACATTTCCGGCATCTTCCAGGACACCAACGGCATGGGTTCGGTGGAAGCCGCGCGCATGGCCGCGGAAGATTTTGGCGGTGGCGGCAAGGGCATCAAGGTCGAGATCGTCTATGCCGATCACCAGAACAAGGCCGACGTGGGCTCTGCGATCGCGCGCAAATGGCTCGATGTCGAAGGCGTCGATGCCATCGTCGACGTGCCGAACTCGGCGGTCGGGCTCGCCATCAACACCATCCTGCGCGACTCAAGGATGACGTTCCTGGCGTCGTCGACCGCGAGCTCCGATCTCACCGGCAAGGCCTGCTCGCCGAACACCATTCAATGGGTCAACGACGCCTGGGCCACCGGCAACACGACCGCGGCCGCGATGATGCAGCGTGGCGGCAAGGATTGGTACTTTGTGACCGTCGACTATGCCCTCGGCAAAGGCATTGAGGCCGAGGCGACCAACTACATCGAGAAGCACGGCGGCAAGGTTTTGGGCTCGAGCAAGCATCCGCTCGGCACCTCGGACTTCGCGTCGTTCCTGCTGCAGGCGCAGAGCTCGAAAGCAAAAGTGATCGGGCTTGCCAATGCCGGCGGCGACACCATCAACGCGGTGAAGCAGGCGGCCGAGTTCGGCATCCAGCAGGGCGGCCAGACCATGGTGGCGTTCCTGCTGTTCGTGAACGACATCCACGGCATGGGCCTGAAGGTCGCGCAGGGCCTGCAGCTGCTGGAAGCCTTCTACTGGGACATGAACGACGACACCCGCGCGTTCGCAAAGCGCTTCGCCGCCCGTCCCGGTATGAACGGCAAGATGCCGAGCGGCAACCAGGCCGGCGTCTACGCCTCGACGCTCGCCTACCTCAACGCGGTTGCCGCCACCGGCAGCGACGACGCCAAGGCGGTGGTGCCGCAGATGAAGACCTTCAAGGGCAAGGACAAGCTGTTCGGCGACACCACGATCCGCCAGGACGGCCGCGTCATCCATCCGATGTATCTGTTCGAGGTGAAGAAGCCGGAGGAGTCGAAGTACCCCTACGACTATTACAAGCTGATCGCGACCATCCCGGCCGACCAGGCGTTCCGCCCGCTGGCCGATGGCGGCTGCTCACTGGTGAAGTGAGCTCTTCGCCGCGAATGCTGCTGCGCTCCCTCTCCCCTTGTGGGAGAGGGCTGGGGTGAGGGGTATCTCTCCACGCGGCGTACGGACCGGAGAGACCGCAACCCCTCACCCGGATCGCATTGCGCTTCGCTTCATGCGTTCCGGCCTCTCCCACAAGGGGAGAGGCGGACCGAATGTGCGATGCGCTGTTCGTGAACTCGCTACGCCGCCTTCGAGCCCGCCACCTTCACCCGCGCCAGCATCTCGGCCGCCGTCATCACATGTGCCGTTGAGAATGCGAGGATCGTCAGCGTGGCGCGGTGTACTTCGTCGGCGGACAGCGCGCCCTGGCCGACATCGGGATAGTCGAACGTGCCGGTCGCGTCCGACAGGAAGACGACCTTGTAATTGTGGAACATGGCGTCGCGCGCGGTGGCGTGGCAGCAGTTCTCGGTCGTGGTCCCCGAGATGATCACCGTGGTGATGCCCCATTCACGCAGGATGAGATCGAGATCGGTGGCGAAGAACGCGCTGTAGCGGTGCTTCTTGATGACGTGCTCGCCGGGGGCGGGGGCGAGGTCGTTGAAGATCTCGACGCCCTCGCTGCCGTCGACCAGCGACGACCGGTCGGCGATCGGCGAATAGAGATCGTCATAGAGCCCCATGTCGCTGCCGTCGCGGCGATGCACATGCGCGGTGTAGATGACGCGGATGCCCTTGTCCCGGCAGGCCTTCAGGGTCTGCGCCAGCCGTGGCACCATGGCGGCGGCCTGCGCCGAACGCAGCTTGGCGCCCTCGGCCACGAAATCGTTCTGCATGTCGACGACGATCATGACGGTTCGCGCCGGATCGATGGTTTCGCATTGGTAGCCCATGTGGTGTCTCCTCCTGGTGAGAGACAATTTCTACGCCGGTTCCCGCGATCGTTCTTGGCTGCGCCGGCCAGTCGCTGGTCTCTGCTTGCCAGAAGGGAGGGCTGGACGCAGAATGTCGCGCTGCCGGGTTGGGCGGGAGCAAGGTCCGATGCAGACCCCAGATCACACAGTCGTCGCGCAAACGCTTGTCGCGCCGGGTGACAGTTTCGACCGCTGGCATCACGTCACCTGCCGCGAATTCTCGCTGACCGAATGCCGCCGCGTCGCCGACGAGGCGTTCCAGGCATCGATCTCGATCCGCCATCTCGGCCCGCTGGCCATCAACGACATCTGGTCTTCGACGCCGGCCGCCGACCGCATCCGGGTGATGCGCAGCGCGAGCGACGTCCGCAGGGATCCGCGCGACTATTTCATGCTGTGGCTCACGCTGCGCGGCGAGGTCAGCTTTGCCCAGGGCGGCCGCGACGTGCGCATGCGCCGGGGCGATCTGATGCTGCATGACCAGGCGCAGCCGTTCACGCTCGAATTCGCCCCGAGCGCGCGCGCGATCATGGTGTCGATCCCGCGGCCGCTGCTGCTCGTGCGCCTGCCGGATGCGCAGCGCCTGACGGCGCGGCGGGTCGGCAACGCGTCGAAAGTGGGAGCGCTGGCGGGATCGCTGATCCGCCGGCTGACGCGGCTCGATGACGCGGCCGGACCTGCGGCGATACGGCTTGGCGCGGCGGCGCTCGATATTTTCGCAACCACGCTGCAGACCGAGCTGACGGACGAAGGGCCACAGCGCGGCGACGAACGGCTGGCGCGGGTCAAGGCCTACATGCTGGCCAATCTCGACGATCCTGGGCTCGATCTCGATGCGATCGCCACGGCGCACAACTTGGCGCCGCGCACGCTCAATCGCCTGTTTGCGCGCGAAGGCACGACGCCGATCCGCTGGCTCTGGCAGCAGCGCCTCGCCGCCGCCTATCAGGCGCTGGCCGAGCGGCGCTTCAGTCATGTCACCGATGTTGCGCTGAGCTTCGGCTTCAGCGACGTCTCGCATTTCAGCCGCGCCTTCAAGGCCGCGTTCGGCCGCTCGCCGCACCAGGTGATGGGGTGAGAATGCGTACAGCGCTGAGAGGCTAAGACAGATTGTTATCCGTCATCCCGATGAGGTGCGAGCCTTGCGGCGCAAATTGCGGCGCTGGGCGAGCCTCGAAGGATGCACGGCCACTAGCGGGGCCGTCGATCCTTCGAGACGCGCGTGCCGCGCTCCTCCAGCGACAAAGGCGGAGCCTTTGCGCGGGGATGACGGATAACAGGATAGCGCAGTGCCGAGTCACCTACTGCGCGACCTTGCTGCTGCCTTGCGTGATCAGCCGTGCTGCGCGCTGGTCGCGGGTGTGGATCCAGAGCCAGTTCATCGCCACCGCAATCCGATGGCGCACGCCGATCAGGAAGTAGATGTGGGCGAGGCCCCAGATCCACCATGCCAGCGAGCCGCGCAGCTTGAGCCAGCCGAAATCGATCACCGCCTTCTTCTTGCCGATCTGGGCGAGGCTGCCGGCATGCTTGTAGCGGAACGGCGGCAGCGTCTTGCCGTCGAGCCGGGCCTTGATCAGCGCGGCGACATAGCGCCCCTCCTGCTTGGCGGCCGGAGCGATGCCGGGCACCGGATTGCCGTCGGGGTCCTTGATCGTGACGGTGTCGCCGACGGCGAAGACATCGGGATGGCCGGGCACGGTCAGATCCGGCTCGACCTGCAGCCGATGGGCGCGATCGGCCGGCGCGTTCAGCCACTCGGCGGCGCGCGAGGCGCGCACGCCGGCGGCCCAGACGATGGTGCGCGCCTCCAGCCTCTTGCCGCCGAACACCACGCCGTCGGCCGAGCATTCGGTGACCGGCTCGCCCAGCATCACCTCGACGCCGAGCTTTTCCAGCGACGCCTGCGCATAGGCCGAGAGATCGTCGGGAAATCCGGCCAGCACGCGCGGGCCGGCCTCGATCAGCACCACGCGCGCCTTGCGCGTGTCGATGTGACGAAAGTCTTGCGGCAGCGTGTCCTTGGCGAGGTCGGCGATGGTGCCGGCCATCTCGACGCCGGTCGGCCCGGCGCCGATGATGACGAAGGTCAGCAGCGCCGCGCGCTTGTCCGGATCGGTCTCGCGCTCGGCGCGCTCGAAGGCGACCAGGATACGCCGCCGCAGCGTCGTCGCGTCCTCCAGCGTCTTCAGGCCGGGCGCGAACGGCTCCCATTCGTCGTGGCCGAAATAGGCGTGGCGGGCGCCGGTGGCGAGGACCAGCGTGTCGTAGGGAATGCTGCCGCCGTCGTCGAGCTGCACCTGCTTCGCCGTGGCGTCGATGCCGCAGACATTGGCGAACAGCGTCGTCACCTCGGGCCGGTCGCGCAAGAGATAGCGGATCGGCCAGGCGATCTCGCTGGTGGCAAGCGAAGCGGTCGCGACCTGATAGAGCAGCGGCTGGAACAGATGGTGGTTGCGACGGTCGATCAGCGTGATCTCGACCGGCGCCCCTCTGAGACCGAAAGCGGCTTCCAGGCCGCCGAAGCCGGCGCCGACGATCACCACGCGATGAGGTTTGGCCGGCGCTTGCGTCATCTGATGTCGCTCCCGGTTTCGAACGGCTTCTTCGTTTGATTATGTATTCATTCGCAGCCCCATTCCAACACGAAATGCCTGATCGCCCGATAGCAAAACCCAATCGCCGCAAGCTTCACGCATCCTGCGGCGCGGCCGCGGCCACGGCCCGCCGCCGCATCGGCAGGAACAGTCCTGCGACCGCGCCGGCGAATGACAGCGTTGCGGCAAGGCTCATCGCCGACGCGAATCCGTTGGTGAAATGACCGGATGAATCGGCTGCGCCATTGGCGGAGAAGCTCGCCACCAGCGCCGCGATACCGAACATGCCGCCGAGGAAGCGGCCCATGTTGAAGACGCCCGACGCCTTGCCCATCTCGCTGACGGCGACCGCACCCAGCACCGCGTTCTGCGCGGCCGGCATCGCCATCGATACGCCGACGCCGGCGAGCACCAGCGGCGCGACCAGCGCCGAATAGGGCACTGCGGGGCTCACGATCTCGCTGATCCAGCCGAGCCCGATCGCCTGCATCAGCAGGCCGGTGACGACCAGCGTGCGCTCGCCGAACCGGTTGACCGCGGCGCCGGCGATCGGCGCGGTGACGAACAGCGTCGCCGTCCACGGCAGCAGACGAAGCCCGGCGCCGAAGGCGTCGAAGCCGAGCGCGATCTGCAGGAACTGCGGCAGCAGGAACAGCACGCCATACATCGCGGCGTAGAACAGCACGCTTGCGGCCATGCCTGACGCAAACGGCCGTGCCGCGAACAGCCGCATCGGCACCATCGGGCTTGTGGCACGCAGCTCCCACAGCACGAACAGCGCCGCCAGCGCGACGCCGGCGATCAGCGCGCCCGTCACTTCCGCGCTGGCCCAGCCGACGCCGTTGCCGCGCAGCAGGCCCCAGACCAGCGCCAGCGCCGCGAGCGCGACCAGCGTGAGGCCGGTGATGTCGAGCGGCGCCGTCGGCCCAAAACTTTCGCGCAGGCGCGTGATCACAAGGGCGATCGCGATCAGGCCGACCGGCAAGTTGATCCAGAAAATCCAGCGCCAGCCGAGATGCTCGGTGATGAAGCCGCCGATCGCGGGACCTATGATCAGCGCGCATCCGGTGATGCCGCTGAAAATGCCGAGCGCGCGGGGGCGCTCCTCCCGGCCGAACGCGCCGCTCAGGATCGCCATCGCCAGCGGCATCACCAGTGCCGCGCCCGCGCCCTGCAGGGCGCGGGCGGCGATCAGGGCCGCGGCGTTGCCGGCCAGCGCGCAGGCCGCCGACGCCACGACGAACAGGCCGATCCCGGCCGCGAACATCCTGCGCCGCCCGAAACGGTCGCCGAGCGCCGCGCCGGTCAGGAGCAGCACCGCGAAGGTCAGGTTGAAGGCATTGACGGTCCATTGCAGCGTCTCCACGGCGCTTCCGAAATCGGCGCGGATGGTGGCGAAGGCCGTGGTCATGATCATGGCGTCGAGCGCCATCATGAAGGATGCCAGCGCGGTGAGGCCGAGCACCCAGCGCTGTTCGGCGCGCTGCTGAGGGGTCTGCATGGTCGTTCTCCGTTGCCATGCCGCGAGATTGCGGCGCGCTTCGCCGGCAAGGACGAACCGGAACGGGCAAAGGATGCGGCCGAAGTTTATTTTTGCCGGACCGCATCCTTTGGCGGTTCGCGAACGTCCTTGGGTCTGAGGCGGCCGGTTCAGGCCGCAGAACCAGGCCAAGGAGGCTGCGATGAGACGGACCCTGATCAGGTACAAGGCGAAGCCGGAGATGGCGGAGAAGAATGCCGCGCTGGTGTCGGCCGTGTTCGCCGAGCTGAAGGCGGCGAGGCCCGACGGCGTGCGCTATCTGACCCTGCGGCTGGAGGACGATACCTTCATCCACATGGTCGAGACCACGGCCGAGGACGGTTCGAGCCCGATCCCGAAACTGGCCGCGTTCCAGGCGTTCCAGGACGGCATCCGCGATCGTTGCGCCGAGCCGCCGCTGGTTCGCAGTGCGGTGATTGTCGGGAATTATCGTATGCTGGATGAGCCGTGAACCGGCGGGCAGTGCACCGATCTGGCGGAGCCATCATGACGTCACCACACCAAGCGCCGGCCGCGACCGACGTCGACACGCTGTTGGCGGCGATGCGGCCGAGGCTGCATCGCTACTGCGCCCGCATGGTCGGATCCGTCATCGACGGCGAGGATGTGCTGCAGGACGCGCTGATCAAGGCGGTGGAAGCCTTCGGGTCCGCCGCGCCGATCCAGAATCCGCAAGCCTGGCTGTTCCGGATCGCGCACAACACCGCGCTCGATTTCCTCAGGCGGCGCAACCGCCAGGAAGCGCTCCACGCGCCGGAGGAGGTGGACATGATGGCCGGAGAGCTCGATGATTTGGGCCGCCGCGAGATCGCCGCGACCAGCCTGCGCACCTTCATGCGCTTGCCGGTGGCGCAGCGTTCCAGCGTGATCCTGATGGACGTGCTCGGCTGCTCGCTGCAGGAGATCTGCGGCATCATGGATTTCAGCCTGCCCGCGGTGAAGGCCGCGCTGCACCGTGGACGCACGCAGCTGCGCGAGTTTGCCAGCGAGCCGGACGACGCGCCGCGGCCCGGCCTGTCGCCGGCCGATCGCGTCAGGCTCAACGCCTATGTCAGCCATTTCAACGCCCGTGACTTCGACGCCATCCGCGCCATGATCGCCGATGACATCAGGCTCGAGCTCGTTAACCGCACGCGGCTGAACGGCAAGGCCGAGGTGTCGCGCTACTTCGGCAATTATTCGAAGATCGACGACTGGCACCTGGTGACCGGACAGGTCGAGGGACGGCCCGCGATCTTGGTGTTCGACCCGACCGCTCTGGACGCGCCGCCGCGATCGTTCATGCTGCTCGACTGGTCGGCCGACAAGGTTGCGACGATCAGGGATTTCCGCCACGCGTCCTATGCGATCGACGGCGCCGAATGGGCGGTGGACAAGGGGTAATCGGCCCTCGCCGCCAGCCTTTGGCTCAGTGATCGCGCGGCAAATTCCGCGTCGTCCCGGACAAGCCAACGGGTCGGCGCGAAGCGCCGCCCGATGACAGGCTCCGCGCGATCCGGGACCCATAACCACCAATGGGAATCGTCTTGGTCGCTGGGGCCCCAGCGCTCTTCAACAATCTGATCCTGTGGTTATGGGTCCCTGCTGTCGCGACGACGGCTGCTACCGCGTCTTGCCGCCGAACTCGCCGTTGGCGATCCGTGCGACGCGGCTACCGCCTGCGGCCGGCGTACTGCGTCTTTCAAACAGACCATCGCCGGTCTCGCGCGGCGATGGCGGGGCTTCTTCGTAATAGCCGCCGCTCCGCCAGACCAGCAGGACGATGTTCATTGCGCCATTGACGGCGGCGCCGACCACCGTTTCGGTGTGCTGATAGGTCAGCGCATATTCGGGAAATCGTCCGGCAATCGCCCTGTCGAGCACGAGGAGGGCGATCCATGCCGCCATCACGCAGACCGGATCCCAGCCCATGTCGCGCACCCGCATCGATTGCAGCATGAAGCAGATGACGAGCATGCCGTAGAAGGCAATGACCAGCACGGAGTTGCTCGATGCCTGCGCCAGCAGCACGTCCATACTGCCGCTCGCCGGTGCGTTGCCGGTGACGCCGTAGACCAACATCATAAAGCCGAGGCCCACCACGAAGGTGCAGAAGAAGAAAGCCAGTCGGCCCATCCGGGCATTGAAGCCGAAGATGTAATTCAGCATGTGACGCACCCCTTTGGCGGCAGCGTCGGCCAGGGATGCTTTCCGGACCATGAAGCCCGCAGGCGCTTGCCGGCCTGTGGTTTCCGGGTGCTTTACCGGATCGTTAAAGCCTGCTGCAGTGCGGGCGTGGGTCGTTGCGGAAGGCCGGTGCCTGCGACAATCGTTGCCCACGCAACCGGCATTATATTTCTTGCCATGGTCGATTTAGACGAATTATGATGCAAGGTGCTGGGGTATGCGCCGAAGGTTCTAAGTCAGCGCCGTCGGTTCATGCTTGCTGCAGACTTGCGATATCGCGCACAAAATACGTCACAGAACGACGCGCGCAAAGCGTGACCCCCCGGGCCCTCGTGATCGAGCCTCGTGGGATCTTTGGTTGAGGAGGGGAGTGAATATGAAAAAGGCATTTTGGCTGGCAGGCGCCATGGCTATGGCGCTGGCGCAGCCCGCGATGGCGGCTGACAGCGTCAAGATCGGCTTCGTCTCGACCTTCAGCGGTCCGACCGCCGTGATCGGCAACGACATGCGCAATTCCTTCGAGCTCGCGCTCGACCATCTCGGCCGCAAGATCGACGGCAAGCCGGTCGAGGTGATCTACGAGGACGACCAGCAGAAGCCGGATGTCGGCAAGCAGAAGACCGAGAAGCTGGTGCAGTCCGACAAGGTCGACTTCATCGTCGGCTACATCTGGTCGAACGTGCTGCTGGCGTCGCTGAAGACCGCGGTCGATTCCAAGACCTTCCTGATCTCGGCCAATGCCGGTCCGTCGCAGCTCGCCGGCGAACTGTGCTCGCCTTACGTGTTCTCGACCTCCTGGCAGAACGACCAGACCCCGCAAGCGGTCGGCACCTACATGAACCAGAAGGGCGTCAAGTCGGTGTTCCTGATCGGCCCGAACTACGCCGCGGGCAAGGACATGCTGGCCGGCGTCAAGAGCACGTTCAAGGGCCAGGTCGTCGGCGAGGAATATACGGTGTGGCCGAGCCAGCTCGACTTCTCCGCCGAGCTCACCAAGGCGAAGAACTCCAAGGCCGAGTCGATCTTCGTGTTCTATCCGGGCGCGGCCGGCGTGCAGTTCCTGAACCAGTATGCGCAGGCCGGCATCAAGCAGCAGATTCCGCTCTACACCGCCTTCACCATCGACGAATTGTCGCTGCCGTTGCAGAAGGACAATGCGCTCGGCGTTCCCGGCGCGCAGCAATGGGTCAACGACCTGCCCAACGAGGAGAACAAGAAGTTCGTCGCCGACTACCGCAAGAAGTATCCGGGCCTGCGGCCGACCTTCTACGGCGCCCAGTCCTACGACGCTGCCAACCTGATCAACAGCGCCGTGGTCGCGGTGAAGGGCGACCTGACGAAGAAGGACGCGATGAAGGCCGAGATGGAGAAGGTGAACTTCAAATCGGTGCGCGGTCCGTTCAAGTACGGCAACAACCACATTCCGATCCAGAACTTCTATCTGCAGGACGTGGTCAAGGACGCCGAGGGCCAGCTCTCGCTGAAGACGGTCGCGACCATCGTCAAGGACGACCAGGACCGCTTCCACGACAAGTGTCCGATGAAGTGATTGTCGGGCGTCTTTTTGGCGCGCGGCTTGCTTCTCTTTACCTCGCCCCGCTCTTGCGGGGAGAGGTCAATCGCGAAGCGATTGGGTGAGGGGCTCTTTCCCGGCATTCGGTTTGCGGAAAGAGCCCCTCACCCCAACCCCTCCCCGCAAGAGCGGGGCGAGGGAGAACCCGCAATGTGCAATGCGGCGGCGTGCTTGCGCTGCCGCTGTTTTGTTTCAGCCCGGTATGAAGGATCCATGTATCTCGTCGTCGAACAACTGCTGAACGGCCTGCAATTCGGCCTCCTGCTGTTCCTGCTGGCGGCCGGGCTGACGCTGGTGTTCGGCATCATGGACTTCGTCAATCTGGCGCACGGCTCGCTCTACATGATGGGCGCCTATTTCGCGGCGACCTTCGTGGCCTGGACCGGTAGCTTCGTGCTCGGCGCGCTGATGGCGCTGGGCGCCACGCTGCTGCTCGGCATCGCGCTGGAATATGTCGCGCTCAGGCATCTCTATGGCCGCGACCATCTCGACCAGGTGCTGGCGACGTTCGGTCTGATCCTGTTCTTCAACGACGCCGTCCGGCTGATCTGGGGCCCGGCGGGCCTCGCGCTGCCGCTGCCGGCCTGGCTCACCGTGCCGGTGCAGATCATTCCCGGCGTTTACTATCCGGCCTACCGCCTCATGATCATCGTGGTCGCGCTGGCGGTCGCAGCAATGCTCTATCTCGTCGTGATGCGTACCCGCATCGGCATGCTGATCCGCGCCGGGGCCTCCAACCGCGAGATGATCGGGGCGCTCGGCATCAACATCAAGCTGCTGTTCACGCTGGTGTTCGGCCTTGGCGCGGCGCTCGCCGGCCTCGCCGGGCTGATGCAGGCACCGATCCTCACCGTGCAGATCGGCATGGGCGAGAACATCCTGATCCTGGCCTTCGTCATCATCGTGATCGGCGGCATCGGCTCGATCCGCGGCGCGTTCATGGCCGCGATCTTCGTCGGCATCATCGACACGATGGGCCGCGCCTTCCTGCCGGACCTGCTGCGCAAGGTGCTAAGCGGGGCGGCGGCGTCCACCGCGGCGCCGGCGCTGTCCTCGATGCTGATCTACCTCCTGATGGCCATCATCCTTGTGCTGCGGCCCGAGGGGCTGTTCCCGGCGGCCAAACGATGATGCGAAAGCTCAACGTCTCCAATGCGGTCGCGGCGCTGATGTGTGCCGCCCTGATGCTGCTGCCGTTCTATTCGGCGGTCACGGGCAATATCTTCATCCTCACGCTGTTCACCCGGATCGTGATCTTCGCGCTCGCCGCCGCGAGCCTCAATCTGATCATGGGCTATGGCGGCATGATGAGCTTTGGCCACGCCGCCTATCTCGGCATCGGCGGCTATGCCGTCGGCATCCTCGCCGCCGAGGGGGTCGGCTCCGGCTTCATCCAGTGGCCGGTGGCGCTCGCCGTCTCGGCGCTGTTTGCGCTGCTGATCGGCGCGCTCTCGCTGCGCACCCGCGGCGTCTACTTCATCATGATCACGCTGGCCTTTGCGCAGATGGCCTACTACATCGCCTCCGCGCTGTCGCGCTACGGCGGCGACGACGGGCTCACCGTCTACAAGCGCAGCGATTTCGCCGGTCTGATCAACCTGTCGGATCGCAACCAGTTCTATTACCTCTGCCTGGCCTGCCTGTTCGGTGGCCTTTATCTGATCTGGCGCATCGTCAATTCGCGCTTCGGCCTCGTGGTGCAGGGCGTCCGCTCCAACGAGCAGCGCATGCAGGCGATCGGTTTCCATGCCAATCGCTACCGCTTGGTCTGTTTCGTGATATCAGGCACGATCTGCGGCCTGGCCGGCGCGCTGCTGGCCAACAACACCGATTTCGTCAGCCCCGCCGTGATGTACTGGACGCGCTCCGGCGATCTCATGGTGATGGTGATCCTCGGCGGCATGGGCTCGCTGTTCGGTCCCGTCATCGGCGCGATCGTCTATCTCCTGCTCGAGGAGCTGCTATCGCAGTTCACCGAATATTCGGGGCTGATCCTGGGCCCGGTGCTGCTCCTGATCGTGCTGTTCGCGCGCGGCGGCATCATGGGCCTGCTCGGGAGGATGCGCCGTGGTTGATTCCTTGCCTGATCCCTTGCTCCGCGTCGACAATCTGGTCCGCCGCTTCGGCGGCATCACCGCGACCGACAACCTCTCGATGGAGGTGGTGCCGGGCGAGTTGCACGCCATCATCGGCCCCAACGGCGCCGGCAAGACCACGCTGATCAGCCAGCTCACCGGGCAGGTGATGCCGAACTCCGGCACCATCCGCTTCGCAGGCCGCGACGTGACAAACCTGCCGTCCTACAAGCGCAGCCGCCTCGGGCTGGCGCGCTCGTTCCAGATCACCTCGCTGCTGAAGGATTTTTCCGCGATCGACAATGTCGCGCTGGCGGCGCAGGCGCATGACGGCCACTCGTTCCGCTTCTGGGGCAATGCGCGCAAGGAGCGGCATCTGCGCGAGTCCGCGCGCGCGGCGCTGGAGCGCGTCGGCCTCGGCACGCGCGCCGATATCGTGGTGTCGCAATTGAGCCATGGCGAGCAGCGCGAGCTCGAGCTCGCGGTCGCGCTCGCCACCAGGCCGCAGCTGTTGCTGCTGGACGAGCCGATGGCCGGGCTCGGCGTCACCGAATCGACGCGGATGGTTGCGCTGCTGAAGGAGCTGCGCAAGGAAGTCACCATCGTGCTGGTCGAGCACGACATGGAGGCGGTGTTCGCGCTGGCCGACCGCATCACGGTCTTGGTTTATGGCCGCGTCATCGCCTGCGACGTGCCGGACGCGATCCGCAAGCACGACGAGGTCAAGCGCGCCTATCTCGGCGAACAGCATGCGGTGACGCGCCATGGCTGAGACCAGGATGGCTAATACCAAAACGGCTGAAACCCTGCTTGAAGTGGATGGCATCGAGACCTGCTACGGGCTGAGCCAGGTGCTGTTCGGCCTGTCGCTCCAGATCAAGTCGGGCGAGATGGTCGCGCTGATGGGCCGCAATGGCATGGGCAAGACCACGACGATCCGCTCGATCATGGGCCTGACGCCGGCGCGGTCAGGCGCCATCCGCTTCGCCGGCGAGGCGGTGCGCGGCCTGCCGTCCTACAAGATAGCGAAGCTCGGGATCGGCCTGGTGCCCGAAGGCCGCCAGATCTTCCCGAACCTCACGGTGCGCGAAAATCTCGTCGCCGCGTCAGGCAATCGCTTCAGTGCCTCCGATCCTTGGACCATCGACAAGATCCACGCGCTGTTTCCGCGGCTCGCCGAACGCACGAACAATATGGGCGTCACGCTGTCCGGCGGCGAGCAGCAGATGCTGGCGATCGGCCGCGCGCTGATGACCAATCCGAAATTGCTGATCCTCGACGAGGCGACCGAGGGTCTTGCGCCCCTGATCCGCGACGAGATCTGGAGCTGCCTGTCGATGCTGAAGGAGCGCGGGCAGTCGGTGCTGGTGATCGACAAGAACGTCGGAAACCTCGCCCGCATCGCCGACCGCCATTACATCATCGAGCGCGGCCGCACCGTGTGGAGCGGCACCAGCGAACAGCTGGTCGCCGAGCCGGAGCTGCAGCACAAGTATCTCGGGATTTGAGCAGCAAGCATTGCCGTATCGCCGTCATCCTGAGGAGCCTGCGTAGCAGGCGTCTCGAAGGATCGATGGCCCGGCTGGTGGCCGTGCATCCTTCGAGACGCGCTACGCGCTCCTCAGACTCTCAGGATGACGGATCAGAGAGGCGGGCTGCCGCGGCTTATCGTGAAGAGCCTCGCAGCAGTCGTTTCGCTGCGTCGGCCGCTGCTGCGGCATAGGCGCGATCGCCATGCACCAGCATCAGGGAGATCGCGCCCTCGGACAGCAGCCAGATCTCGCGTGCGCGGCGGTCAGCCTCGCGGACGCCGGCGCGCTTCAGCAGCGCGCCGAGATGGGTTTCGAGCAAGGCCTTGTGCCGGCGCGCAATTGCGCGTGCGGGATGGCCGGGGAGATCGGCCAGCTCGATGACCAGCCTGGTGAATCCCGAGCCGGCCCATCGCGGCCTATCCGCCCAGACCGCGAGGTCGCGGAACAGGCCGTCGATGATCGCCGCCGGCGAGCCGGACAGCTTGTCGCCGAACGTCGCGAACGCGGCCAGGGCCAGTTCGTTCTGAGCTTCGAGCACGAAGGCGAGCAGCTGATCCTTGCTTTGAAAATGATTGTAGAGCGTGCGCTTCGTCACCCTCGTCGCCGATGCGATTTCGTCCATGCTTACGCGGCTATATCCGCGCTGTCGAAACAGGACGTATGCGGCAGCAAGGATGCGCCGCCGTGTCGGTTCTGCAGATCGCGCCATGCAGTCACCTCTTAAATATACCGGGTAGTGAATTTACATCGGTTGAAAAACCAATTGGAATGGCTTCCGGGATTTTTCGGCCCGCGCCAGCCAGCTTCCTCGCGCTGCGAAAGCCATTGCCATGCCCGATTCGTTGACGCTCAGGGAAATCAAAGCTCGTCCGGTGGTGCTCAAGCTGAAGCGGCCCGTGGTCGCGCGCATTGTCACGATATCGGAGTGGCCGCTCGTCCTCATCGATCTGGTGACGGAGGAGGGCATTGTCGGGCGAAGCTATCTCGAGCCTTACATCGTGAAATCGCTGCGATATCTGGTTCCGGCGTTGCATGATCTCGGCGAATTGCTCAGAGGTCGGAGCGTGGCGCCCGTCGAGTTGTTCGAGGCGGCGCGCAAATCGCTTCACTTTGTCGGCTATGAGGGATTGTCGATGATCGCGGCGTCGGGCCTCGACATGGCCGCGTGGGACGCGTTGGCGAAAGCCGCAAACAAGCCGCTGTGCGTGCTGTTGGGGGCGACGGTCGGCGCCGTGAGATCCTACAATAGCAACGGCCTTTGGCTGAAGGAGCCGGCCGCCGTCGCGGCCGAGGCTTTGGAATTGCGCGACGAAGGAGGGTTCTCAGCCCTGAAATTGCGCCTCGGCAGAAGCGATCCGCGCGAGGATCTGACGACCCTCGACGCCGTTCGAAAAGCAGTCGGGGATCGGATGCATTTGATGGTGGACTACAACCAGGGGCTAAATCTCGCCGAAGCCATCGAGCGGTGCCATGCGATCGATGATTATGGCCTCGACTGGATCGAAGAGCCCGTCGTCTATGACAATCTCGACGGACACGCCCGACTGGCGGCGGAGCTGAAGACGCCGATCCAGATCGGCGAGAACTTCTATGGTCCGAGGGAGATGCATAAGGCGATCGCGAGAAAGGCCTGCGACCTGGTGATGCCGGATTTCATGCGTATCGGCGGAGTGACGGGCTGGATGCGGGCGGCTGCGATCGCCGGCGCCGCGGGTATCCCCATCTCAACGCATCTTTATCCGGAAGTCGCCGCTCACGTCATGCGCGCAACCGAGACCGCTCACTGGTTGGAATGGCAGGACTGGGCCGATCCGATTCTCGAACGGCCGTATGAAATCAAGGATGGTCTTTTGCATATTCCCGACACGCCTGGTGTCGGTCTGGAATGGAACGAAGCGGCCGTCGCGGCTCACCTTGCAAGCGTCTAAAGCGCGATGAGATTGGGTTGAATCGTCATCGCGCTTTAGCTCTTTGTTTGAGCATGATCTTTGCGGAAAATCGCTTCACACTTTTCCGGATCATGCTCTAGAGCGGCGGAGCGCCTACGCCGACGCTTCCGTCAAAACATCTCGAAATATTCGCGGTGCTCCCAGTCCGACACCTCGGCCTGGAAGCGTTCGATCTCCGCGTTCTTGATGAAGACGTAATAGTCCACGAACTCCGGCCCCAGCGCCTGACGGAAGAACGGATCGTCGTTGAGCGCGAACACGGCCTCGCGCAGCGACTTCGGCAGCAGCGCGGCCTTGGCCTCGTAGGGCGTGTCGGCCGACGGGCCGGGGTCGAGCTTGCGGTCGACGCCGTCGAGGCCGGAGAGGATCTGGCTTGCCATGTAGAGATAGGGATTGGCGGCTGGTTCGCCGATCCGGTTCTCCAGCCGGGTTGCCGGATCGCCGGCGCCGCCGAGCACGCGGATCATCACGCCGCGGTTGTCGCGGCCCCAGATCGCGCGGTCCGGCGCCAGCGAATAGGAGCGGTAGCGCTTGTAGCCGTTGATGGTCGGCGTCGTGAACACGGTCGAGGCCCGGGCGTGCTCGATCAGGCCGGCGAGCCAGCCGCGGCCGAGCGCACTGAGCGGCTCGCCGGTCTCCTTGGCCATGAAGACGTTCTCGCCATTGGCGCGCGACACCAGCGACTGGTGCAGGTGCCAGCCGCTCGCGAACACGTTCGGCAGTTTCGGCCGGCACATGAAGGTCGCGTGATAGCCGTGGCGGCGCGCGATCTGCTTCACTGCCGAACGAAACAGTACCATGGTGTCGGCCGGCGCAAGACCGACAGTCGGTGCGAAAGTGAATTCGCACTGGCTCGGACCGAATTCGACCTCGACCGAGCGCAACGGCAGGTCGAGCGCGATGATGTCGCGGCGGATGATCTCGAGCGCCGGCTCCATCAGGTCGTAGCGCTGCTCGGTGAGGTATTGATAGCCGTGCGATAGCAGGCTGACCGACGGCGGCCGTCCGGGCTGGCCGGCATCCTCCGGCGCCATGTGGGCGTCGTCGAGCTTGAACAGGTGGAATTCGACCTCGAGGCCGGCGACGAAATCGTAGCCGCGGCCGGCGAGCTGATCGAGCACCTTGCGATAGAGGTTGCGGGTCGCGAACGGCACCGGCCGGCCGTCGCTGAAATAGAGGTCGCAGAGCAGCCAGCCGGTGTTTTGCGCCCAAGGCAGCACGCGGAAGGTGGTGGGGTCGGCGACCATCAGCACGTCGGCCGCGCCTTCCATCTCCTTCATGCCGAAGCCGCCGCCTGATGTGAACACCGGAAACACCGTCTTGTGCGAGGTGTCCTTGGCGAGCATCGTCGTGGTGATGGAGCAGCCGCTTTCCAGCGAGCGCACCGCTTCGCCGGCGATCAGCGTCTTGCCGCGCAGGATGCCGTGCTGGTCGGGGAACGACAGGCGGATGACTTCGAGGTTCTTCTCCTCGACGATGCGGCGGAGGCGTTGTGCGGCCTCCTTCTGCTCATCCGACCACAGGCCGTGACGCTCGACGAAGCTCACCGCGTCACTCCTTCACTTCTCCCTCGCCCCGCTCTTCGCGGGGAGAGGGTCGGGGTGAGGGGCTCTCTCCGCCGACTCGATATGCCGATAGACCTGTACCCCCTCACCCGAATCGCTAACGCGATCCGACCTCTCCCCGCAAGCGGGGCGAGGTGAAGGATACAATGCGGAGCCATTGATACCATCTTCACTCCGCCGCCGTCAGATGATGCACCTTGCCGGCGATCTCGCGCGGCACGGGAGCTGCCCATGGTGCGCCGCGGCGGCGCTTGACGTCGACTTCCATCCAGTAGAGCTCCCAGCCCTGGGTCGGGCCGATGCCGTCCATCGTGGCCGGGCCCTGGATACTGCGCGCGGAGGCGTCGTCGAGGAACAGCATCGGCTTCTCGCCGCCGGAGACCTTCTCGATCTCCTGCCGCAGCAGGCGGCGGTACTGCACGATCGCCTTGTCGCTCTGGCCGAGATGCTCGTTGGTGCGGTCCTGAATCGCCCCCATCGACTCCACTGCCCACTGGTCGTGGACATTGATGTCGGTGCCCATGCCGGTATAGGTCTCGGTCGCCTGCTCGTGCGGATCGAAGCCGTAATCGTTGCTCTTGTTCTTGCGCGACTTGTAGTCCGGCAGCGTATAGAGCTCGAGCCGCTGGTCGCGCATCTTCTGCTTGTCGACCGGCGCCGCATAGCTGGTGAAGATCGCGTACCAGTAGCAGTTCTCGTCGTCGACCGGCACGTGCCACTGTGTGATCGTCATCTCAGTCGACATCGGGATGACGAAGCCGTGCGGGAACAGCTGGTTGGTGACGCGCACATGGGTGCGCTCCGCGTCGAGCTCGCGCAGCGCAATCAGGCGCAGGCCATATTCGGTGTGCTCGACATTGATGATCGGCCGGTCATATTCGCGCAGGATCTTGGTCATCGGCATGTCGCTGCCGGCCGAGGCGCCGCGGAACTGCTTGCCGTAAGCCGCCGAGGTGTCCTCGTCCTCGAAGAAGCGATGCAGAAAGGAGGCGTGCGCCGGATCGATGCCGACCTCGAGCGCCTGCAGCCAGTTGCAGTTCATGTGGCCCTTGAACGCAAACGTATGGCTTCCGGGCGCAACGAAGCAGTCGAGCTCCGGAAAGGCGGGCGGGGCGCCTTCGCCGAGCCAGGCCCACAGGATGCCGCTCTTCTCGACTACCGAATAGGAGCGCTGCCTGATGCCCTTGCAGAGCTGCGAGCCGGCTGGCTCCGCCGGCGTCTCGATGCATTGGCCTGATGTGTCGAACAGCCAGCCGTGGAAGGCGCAGCGCAGCCCGCCATTCTCGAGCCGGCCGAAGGCGAGATCGGCGCCGCGATGCGCGCAGTGGCGATCGATCAGCCCGTAGCTTCCGTCCTCGCCGCGGAACAACACCAGGTTTTCGCCAAGCAGCCGCACCGGCCGAACCGGGCGCGGTCCTTCCAGCTCGTCGACCAGCGCCGCCGGCTGCCAGTAGCTCCGCATCAGCTTGCCGCACGGGTCCTTGCGCCCGGTGCGGGTGATCAGATCGTTCGCTTCCTGGCTCATCATGGCGGCATCTCCCGGATTTGGATTTGTTCGCCTATTGAACGAATGTGCGAATTATGCCATGTCTGTTTTGGACAGCAAGCGCAATTTTTGAACCGTTCAAAGCCGAGCCCCAATCTGAAACGCCATGCCCAAGCAGAAGCGGACCGATCAGGACGAGCGCGCCACCGACTTCGTCGAAGCGCTCGATCGCGGCCTGCGCCTGCTGCAGGTGTTCGGCACCGTGTCCGGCCCGGCAACGCTGAGTGATCTGGCGCGTGCCGCCGATCTGCCGCGCGCCACCGCGCGCCGCATCCTGTTCACGCTCGCGCATGGCGGCTTCGTTGCCACCGACGGCAAGCTGTTCACGCTGACGCCGCATGTGCTGACGCTGGCGGGCTCGTTCCTGCAATCCAACCAGGTGGTGACGGTGCTGCAACCGGTGCTCGACCGCATCGCGACGGCAGCGCAGGAGATCGCCTCGCTCGCCTTGCTCGACGGCGACGACGTCGTGTTCGTGGCGCGCTCGAGCCCGACGCGCGTGTTCTCCGCCGGTCTCGACATCGGCTACCGGCTGCCAGCGTTCTGCACCTCGGTCGGTCGCGCGATGCTCGGCCGGCTCACTGATGCCGAACTCGCGACGCGGCTGAAGGCGATGCGCCGCGATCCGGTGACGCCGCAGACCACGACCGATCCGAAGAGGCTGCTCGCCACCATCATCGCCGATCGCGCGCAGGGTTATTCACTGGTCGACCGCGAGGCCGAGCCGCATTTCCGCTCCATCTCGGTGCCGGTGCGCCGCTACGACGGCACCATCGTCGCCGCGATCAACATGGGCGCGCATGTCGATCGCGTACCGATGCAGGAATTGATCGACCGCTTCCTGCCGCTGCTGCGGGATGGTGCTGATGATGTGAAGAGCCGGCTGCTCTAAGGTAGTCCAACTTCGCTGACGATTTTCGTCATTGCGAGGAGCGATAGCGACGAAGCAATCCATGCATCCACGCGCGCGGAGAGATGGATTGCTTCGCTTCGCTCGCAATGACGGGGGTAGTGTTTCTTTTTGTGCTGTGAGATTACAGCGCCACGCTGCGCAGACCGAACGAGCGCGCCTCGTTCTGCAGTACCGGCCGCACGGAATCGATCAGCCGCGCGGCGGCGGCGTCGACCGAGAGGCCGGCGGTGTCGACCACCGCCGATGCGCGGGCGTAGAGCGGCTCGCGGCTGACCAGGATGTTGCGCAATTCCGCCATCGCCGAGCGGTCGTCGGCCATCGGGCGCAGATCGCCTTGGCGGCGCACGCGCGCCATGTGCTCCTCCGGCTCGGCCTTCAGCCAGATCGTGTAGAACGACGACAGGATCAAATCGAAGGTCAGCGCCTCGGAGACGATGCCGCCGCCGGTCGCCAGCACCATCAATTCCTTGCGCGCCAACAGCTGCGTCAGCGCGGCCTGCTCCATGCGGCGGAAGCCTTCCTGGCCGTACAGCGCGATGATCTCGGCGACCGAGAGGCCGTTCTGCGCCTCGATCTCCTTGTTGAGCTCGACAAAGCTCCAGCCGATCTTCCTCGCCAGCATCCGGCCGAGCGTGGTCTTGCCGGCGCCGCGCAGGCCGATCAGCGCAATGCCGGAGAACGAGGCGCGCCGCGGCGCCAACGGGCTGCTGCCGGCGAGCATGTCCTTGGCCTGCGCGATCTGGTTCGGCGACGCCTTGCGCAGCAGGTCGCGGATCACGGCCCAGTCCGGCACGGGCTCGCTGGAGGGGATCAGGTCCTCGAGATGCGCACCCATCGCGCCTGCGACACGGCGCAGCAGCACGATCGAGACATTGCCTTTGCCGCTTTCGAGCTGGGCGATGTAGCGTTCGGAAATGCCGGAAACCTTGGCGAGCACCTTGCGCGACATGCCGCGCAGGGCGCGCATCGTGCGCACGCGCTGGCCGAGCTGTTCAAGGAAGTCGGTTTCCGGGTCGTTGGCTGCGGTCATGATCCCTGTGCGACGCGCGGTCCTGACTGAATCAGACCGAGGTTCTAGGAAACATAGTGCCGATAAGGATTGACAGCAAGCCAACGTGGTGGCTTTGTATGAATTATAATTCTTAAATTCACAGGAGAGGGAAGCGTGGCACGTCCGGGTCCGAGGAGCGGAGCATGACTTACAACGCGGTCTCCTGGCTGCTCGACCGCAACGTCGATGAAGGCCGCGGCGACAAGGTCGTGTTCGACGATACGGTGTCGCAAATCACCTATGGCCAGTTGCAGCAGCAGACCCGCCGCGTCGGCAACATGCTGCGCCAGCTCGGCGTCCGCCGCGAAGAGCGGGTCGCCATGATCATGCTGGACACGGTCGATTTCCCGATCGTGTTCCTCGGCGCGATCCGCGCCGGCGTGGTGCCGGTGCCGCTCAACACGCTGCTGACCGCGGAGCAATACGCCTACATCCTCGGTGATTGCCGCGCCCGCGTGCTGTTCGTGTCGGAAGCGCTGCTGCCGGTCGTGAAGGACATCATCGCGCGGATGCCCGACCTCGAGCATGTGGTGGTCTCCGGCAAGGATGCGCATGGCCACAAGAAGCTGTCCGATGAGATCGCGCGCGAGAGCGACGTGTTCGCCACCGCGCCGACCCATGCCGACGAGCCGGCATTCTGGCTCTATTCGTCGGGCTCGACCGGCATGCCGAAGGGCGTGCGCCATCTGCATTCCAATCTCGCGGCGACCGCGGAGACCTACGCCAAGCAGGTGCTCGGGATCCGCGAGGATGATGTCGGCCTGTCGGCGGCCAAGCTGTTCTTCGCCTACGGGCTCGGCAATGCGCTGACCTTCCCGATGTCGGTCGGCGCCACCACGGTGTTGAACTCCGAGCGGCCGACGCCGGCGGTGATGTTCGCGCTGATGAACAAATATCACCCCAGCATCTTCTTCGGCGTGCCGACCCTGTTCGCGGCGATGCTGAACGACGAGGCGACCAAGGCGCAGTCCGGCGGCAATCGCCTGCGCGTCTGCACCTCGGCCGGCGAGGCGCTGCCGGAGTCGGTCGGCAATGCCTGGAAGACGCGGTTCGGCGTCGACATCCTCGACGGCGTCGGCTCGACCGAGCTGCTGCACATCTTCTTGTCGAATGCGCCCGGCGACATCAAATACGGCTCGTCCGGCCGTCCGGTGCCCGGCTACAAGGTGCGGCTGGTCAACGAGATCGGCGCCGACGTCGCGGACGGCGAGGTCGGCGAACTCTTGGTCGATGCGCCCTCGGCCGGCGAGAGCTACTGGAATCAACGGGCCAAGAGCCGCGCCACCTTCGAGGGCGCCTGGACCCGCACCGGCGACAAATACACGCGCGATGCCGACGGCCGCTACACCTTCTGCGGCCGCGCCGACGACATGTTCAAGGTCTCCGGCATCTGGGTGTCACCGTTCGAGGTCGAGAGCGCGCTGATCACCCATCCCGCGGTGCTGGAGGCGGCGGTCGTGCCGGAGGCCGATCCGGAAGGGCTGCTCAAGCCGAAGGCGTATGTCGTGCTGCGGCCCGACAGTTCAGTCGCCGGCCTGCACGAGGCGCTGAAGGAGCACGTCAAGCAGAAGATCGGCCCGTGGAAATATCCGCGCTGGATCGATGTGGTCGACAATCTGCCGAAGACGGCGACCGGAAAGATCCAGCGGTTCAAATTGCGGGAACACGAGCACTAGCTCCCCGCGTCGTCCCGGCCTAGTGCGCAATTGCGCACGGGAGCCGGGACCCATACGCCGCGGCCTTCGTTTCGAGAGGCGCTGTTCAACAGCTTTGCGCAACAACTAACGCCTGTGGTTATGGGTCCCGGCTTTCGCCGGGACGACGATGAGGAAGGCCTACCATGACAAACTTGAAACCCTCCGGCTTCCTCAGCATCGACGGCGCCGATCTCGAATACCGCATGATCGGTCCCTCGCCGGACGCGGCGCCGACCATCGTGATGCTGCATGAAGGCCTCGGCTGCGTCGGGCTGTGGGGCGACTTCCCCGAGAAGCTGCAGGCGGCGACCGGCGCCGGCGTATTCGTCTATTCGCGATCAGGCTATGGCGCCTCGTCGCCGGCGAAGCTGCCGCGTCCGGTCGACTACATGCATCGCGAGGCGTTCGACGTGCTGCCGAAATTGCTCGACCGGATCGGCTTCCGCCGCAGCTTGCTGCTCGGTCATTCCGACGGCGCGTCGATCGCGGCGATCTATGCCGGTGCGCATCAGGACCATCGCCTGCACGGCCTGGCGCTGCTGGCGCCGCACTTCATCGTCGAGGACATTTCGGTGAAGTCGATCGCCGAGATCAAGACGGCGTATGAGACCACCAATCTGAAGGAGAAGCTGGCGCGCTGGCACAAGGATGTCGACAACGCCTTTTATGGCTGGAACGGCGCCTGGCTCGATCCGGCATTCCGCGACTGGGATATCTCCGACTATCTCGCCTATATCCGCGTGCCCGTGCTGATCGTGCAGGGCGCGGCCGACCAGTACGGCACCATGCGCCAGGTCGAGATCGCCCAGGAGGAATGCTACTGCCCGGTCGATGTCACGGCCATCGATGGTGCCGGCCATTCGCCGCATCGCGAGGCGCCCGCGGTGACGCTCGAGGCGGTCGCCGAATTCGCTAAAGCGGCGCTGCGCGACGACCCGGCACTGGCGGCCTGACCTTTGGTGCCGATGCCAGGTCATTGGCCGAGCGTGTGAATTTCGCGAACATGAAACAAAATGCATGTTTTTGCGTTTTGAACTAGACCAGATCAAAAACATGCATTATTGTGCATGAAGACCTCGACGACGAACCTTCAAACGAACAACAGCAAGACAACAGATAAGGGTGGCCCATGGCTGGTGACGAGCGCGTCCTTGCAGGCGGGGCGAAGTACATCGACTTCCAGACCGACCCGTCGCGCTACCGGCACTGGAAGCTCGACGCTGCGGGCGACGTCGCGACGCTGACCATGGACGTCGACGAGAACGCCGGCCTGTTCGAAGGCTACCAGCTCAAGCTCAATTCCTATGACCTCGGCGTCGACATCGAGCTTGCCGACGCCGTGCAGCGGCTGCGCTTCGAGCATCCCGAGGTCAAGGTGGTGGTGATGCGCTCGGGCAAGAACCGGGTGTTCTGCGCCGGCGCCAACATCCGCATGCTGGCGGGCTCGACCCATGCCCACAAGGTCAACTTCTGCAAATTCACCAACGAGACCCGCAACGGCCTGGAAGACTCCAGCGAGAATTCCGGGCAGAGCTTCATCACCGTCGTCAACGGTACCGCGGCCGGCGGCGGCTATGAACTGGCGCTCGCGACCGACCACATCATGATGGCCGACGACGGCGCTGCCGCCGTCGCGCTGCCGGAAGTGCCGCTGCTCGCGGTGCTGCCGGGCACCGGCGGGCTCACGCGCGTCGTCGACAAGCGCAAGGTGCGCCGCGACCATGCCGATTTCTTCTGCACCATCGAGGAAGGCATCAAGGGCAAGCGCGCCGTTTCCTGGCGCCTGGTCGACGAGATCGCGCCGAACTCCAAGCTCGAGGGCAAGCTGGCCGAGCGCGTCAAGGAATTCGCCGCGAAGTCGAAGCGCAACGGCGCCGGCAAGGGCATCGCACTGGCGCCGCTGACGCGCACCATCGACGACAGCGCCATCCGCTATGGCTTCGTCAGCGTCGACATCGATCGCGCGGCGCGCATCGCCACCATCTCGATCAAGGCGCCGGAAACCACGGCGCCCGCCGACATCGACGGCATGATCGCGCAGGGCGCTGCGTTCTGGCCGCTGCAGGTCGCCCGCGAGCTCGATGACGCGATCCTGCATCTGCGCATCAACGAGCTCGAGATCGCGATGCTGGTGTTCAAGAGCCATGGCGACCGCGCCAATGTCGTGTCCTATGATGCGTTCCTGGAGGCCAACAAGGCGCACTGGCTGGTCAACGAGGTCAGGCATTACTGGAAGCGCGTGCTCAAGCGCATCGACGTCACCTCGCGCACGCTGGTGACGCTGGTCGAGCCCGGCTCCTGCTTCGTCGGCACGCTGGCCGAGCTCGTGTTCGCCGCCGACCGCTCCTACATGCTGATCGGCCAGAAGCAGGGCGACAACCGCCCGCCGCCGGCGATCGAGCTGACGGCGATGAATTTCGGGCCCTATCCGATGAGCCACGGCCTGACCCGGCTGCAATCGCGCTTCCAGGCCGATCCGTCGGATCTGGAGCGCGCGCAAGGCTCGATCGGCAAGGCGCTCGACGCGGAGGAGGCCGAGGAGCTCGGTCTCGTCACCTTCGCGCTCGACGACATCGACTGGGACGACGAGGTCCGCGTGTTCTTCGAGGAACGCACCTCGTTCTCGCCCGACGGTCTCACCGGCATGGAAGCCAATCTGCGCTTCGTCGGCCCGGAGACCATGGAATCGAAGATCTTCTCCCGCCTCACGGCGTGGCAGAACTGGATCTTCCAGCGGCCGAACGCGGTCGGTGAGGACGGCGCGCTGCGCCGCTACGGCACCGGCCAGAAGGCGCAATTCGACATGACGCGAGTTTAGGGGAGCACGGCCATGAACATCATGAACGTCGATTACTCGACCAAGATTCCGAACAATGTGAATCTCGCCGAGGACCGCCAGGTGCTCAAGGCGCTGGAAGGCTGGCACCCCGGCTACATGGACTGGTGGAGCGACATGGGTCCGGACGGCTTCCAGGAATCGCTGGTCTATCTGCGCACCGCCTATTCGGTCGATCCGCGCGGCTGGGCCAAGTTCGACTATGTGCGGATGCCCGAATATCGCTGGGGCATCTTGCTCGCGCCGCAGGAAGAGAACCGCGTCATCCCGTTCGGCGAGGACTATGGCAAGCCGGCCTGGCAGGAAGTCCCCGGTGAGCACCGCGCCATGCTGCGCCGCCTGATCGTGATCCAGGGCGACACCGAGCCGGCCTCGGTCGAGCAGCAGCGCCATCTCGGCAAGACCGCGCCCTCGCTCTACGACATGCGCAACCTGTTCCAGGTCAATGTCGAGGAAGGCCGCCATCTCTGGGCGATGGTCTACCTCTTGCAGAAGTATTTCGGCCGCGACGGCCGCGAGGAGGCGGATGATTTGTTGCGCCGCCGCTCGGGCGACGCGGATTCTCCGCGCATGCTAGGGGCCTTCAACGAGGCGACGCCGGACTGGCTGTCGTTCTTCATGTTCACCTACTTCACCGACCGCGACGGCAAGATGCAGCTGCACTCGCTGGCGCAGTCGGGCTTCGATCCGCTGTCGCGCACCTGCCGCTTCATGCTGACAGAAGAAGCCCACCACATGTTCGTCGGCGAGACCGGCATCACCCGCGTTGTGCAGCGCACCTGCGATGCGATGAAGGAAGCCGGCATCACCGATCCGAACGACATCGCCAAGATCCGCGCGCTTGGCGTGATCGACCTGCCGACCATCCAGAAGAAGCTGAACCTGCACTATTCGCTGTCGCTCGACCTGTTCGGCTCGGAAGTGTCGACCAACGCGGCCAATGCCTTCAACGCCGGCATCAAGGGCCGCTACAAGGAGACCACGATCGACGACGACCACCAGCTCAAGAGCTCGACCTATCCGGTCATGAAGATGGTGGACGGCCAGATCAAGATGGTCGACGAGCCGGCGCTGACCGCGCTCAACATGCGGCTGCGCGACGACTACACGCAGGATTGCGTCAAGGGCATGCTGCGCTGGAACAAGGTGATCTCGACCGCCGGCATCGACTACAAGCTCGCGGTGCCGAACACCGCCTTCCACCGCCAGATCGGCGAGTTCAAGGACGTCCATGCGACGCCCGATGGCCTCTTGATCGACGACGCCACCTGGGCCAAGCGCAAGAACGACTGGCTGCCGTCGACCGCGGACGGCGACTTCATCGCCTCGCTGATGAAACCGGTGACCGAACCCGGCCAGTTCGCCTCCTGGATCTCGCCGCCCAAGGTCGGCATCGACAATAAGCCGGGCGACTTCGAGTATGTGAGGATCGAGAGCTGATCGGCGCGAGCATGATCCGGAAAAGTGTGAAGCGGTTACCGAAGAGATCATGCTCAAACAACGGATAGGTCATGATGCGAAAATCGCATCGTGACCTAACAGTTTCTTTCCGCAGGGAGAGAACAGGAAGGGGCGAGCCGAAAAGGTCCCGGGGCTCGTCCCTTTCTTTTTGGTCAGATGCCGGTACGGAGGCGCGGCCTCAATCGTCATTTGTAAGTTCGTCGGGCCACATCTGCGCACCGTGAAGCACGCGCAAGATGCGAACAGTCTCACCGTCAACAAGGTACGCCGTGACATAAGGTGTGCGCGGGATGACCAACTCGCGCGTGCCGGCAACACGCCCGGGCCGGCCACAGGAAAGTCGAGCAGGCGCCGCGCAGCATCGGCAATCTGTTCGTCAACATGGACCGCCGCGCGAGGATTCTCGGCCTCGATGTAGCTGAAAATGTCGTCGCGATCGGATAACGCGAAGCGCGACCAGACGAGTTTCACCGCTTACGCCTTGTCGCTTTTCGAAGCGCGGCGGCGCGGCGTTGCGCGAAATGCGCTTCGACCTCGGAATCATCGAGACCGGGCCGGGCATCCGCCAACGCCTGGTGCACCTTCTCGCGAAACCAGCTGTCGTAAGCCTGGCTGTTGCTCACGAGTTCCAGTGGAAGCATTCCTTCATTGGCCGTGCGTGTCAGCAGAATCCGCACGGCGTCGGATACCGTGAGACCCATGTTCTCCAGAACCTCGGTGGCCTTTTCCTTTACGTCCGCATCGATGCGGGTTTGGACCAGGGCATTCGAAGCCATAGCGATCTCCTTCACTCATCCAATGTAATGCATTTGAATGACAAGCGCCAGAGGTGTCACAGCCCTATGGAAGCAGGTGAGCCAGCGACGAAAACGGCCCCGCCCTCCGGCGGAGCCGTTGCCGTAGGTCGGTCGCGCGGCTGCTTAGCCCGCGATCTCCAGCCCCGCGGTCGCGTAGACCACGCCGCCATCGACCGCGATGGTGTTGCCCACGACATAGTCGCCGGCGCGGGAGGCGAGGTAGATCGCGGTGCCCGCCATGTCCTCGTCGGTACCGACGCGCTTCGCCGGCACGCGCTTGGCGACTTCGTCGGCGTGGTCGCGCGCGGCGCGGTTCATGTCCGACTTGAAGGCGCCCGGTGCGATCGCGGTGACGTTGATGTTGTCCTTGATCAGGCGGGTCGCCATGCGGCGCGTCAGATGGATCACCGCCGCCTTGCTGGCGGCATAGGAATAGGTCTCCATCGGGTTGACGAAGATGCCGTCGATCGAGGCGATGTTGATCACCTTGCCTGGCTTGTCGTGCGTCGCCGCCGCACGCAGCGGCTTGGCCAGCGCCTTGGTCAGGAAGAAGATCGACTTGACGTTGAGGTTCATCACCTTGTCCCAGCCGCTCTCCGGAAATTCGTCGAAATCCGCGCCCCATGCCGCGCCGGCATTGTTGACGAGGATGTCGAGCTTCGGCTCGCGCTTGATGATCTCGCCCGCGAGCTTGTCGCAGCCCTCGACGGTCGAGATGTCGATCGGCAGCGCGATGCATTCGCCGTCATAGGCGGCGGACAGCTCCTGCGCGGTCGCCTCGCAGGGACCTGCCTTGCGTGCGGTGATGTAGACCCTGGCGGCACCCTGCGCGAGGAAGCCGGCCGCGATCATCTTGCCGATGCCGCGCGATCCCCCGGTCACCAATGCGACGCGGCCCTTCAGCGAGAACAGATCCTTGAACATGCGCTCCTCCATTGCGTTGCCAGTGGTTCTGGGCGCGCCCGGGGAGCGAGTCAAGGAGAGGGAAGGGATCGGTAGCCCGGATGCAGCGGAGCGAAATCCGGCAAAATGCTATCCGCGGATGCGACTGTCCCGGATTGCGCTTCGCTGCATCCGGGCTACGAAGAGTAGGTTACGCCGCGTCGATGCGGCGAAAGCCGTTCCACACTGCGGTGGCGGCGCCTGATGTCAGCACCGGCAGCAGGCGCGCGTCCTGGTAATTGCCGTTCAGCGAGACCCGCTGCAAGGCGGTCAGATGGTCGGCGCTTTCGGGAAACAGCATGCCCGGCCGCGTCGTCACCGCGGTCCGAAAGCCGATCGACCGGGCGAGGGCGAATTCACGCTGCCCGGCGGCGATCCGGTCGCCATAGGGATAGGCGAGATGCAATGCCGGCCGCTGCAGCGCATCCTCGATCCGCGCCCGGCTGGTCGCGAGCTCGAACGATGCGATGGTCTCGCTCTGCTTGGCGAGATTGCAATGGGTGATGGTGTGCGCGCCGATCGTCACCAGCGGATCCTCGGCGAAGCCGCGCAACTCGTCCCAGGACATGCAGAGCTCGCGCACGATGCCGGTCTCGTCGACCCCGTGACGGGCGCACAGCGCGGATATCTCGGCCTGCATCGCCTGCTCGCCGGGCAGTGAACGCAGCCAGTCGTGGATGCGGCCGAAGGCAGTCCGCTTGGCCTGCGCTGTCGCGGTGTCGATCCGCGTCATGGTGCCGTCGATCGGCACCTCGATCGCGGACGCCGCCGCGATCACCCGCTCCAGTGCGATCCACCACAATCTGCCGCAGCCCTCGGCGAAATCGCTCGCGACATAGACCGTGAACGGGGCGCCGAACTCGCGCATCACGGGCAGCGCGAAATCGCGGTTGTCGCGATAGCCGTCATCGAAGGTAAAGCAGGCGAAGCGCCGTGCGAAATTCCGTTCGGCGAGACGGCGATGCGCCTCGTCGATGCTGATCACGTCGACGTCGAGCGCGCGCAGATGTGTCAGCATCGCGCGCAGGAAGTCCGGCGTGACCTCGAGATGATGGTTCGGCTGGAACGCGTCGCCGCGCCGCGGACGGACGTGGTGCAGCATGAAGATGGCGCCGACGCCGGCGAAGATCGGCCGCAGCAGGATATGCGCACCCGAGAAATACAACGCCTCCATCCCGGCACGGATCACGGTGTTGCGGAGTTGTTTCATGAGGGCGCGGGCCGGCCGATTTGCATTCCGCGGCAAACTTAGCGAAAGACCACTGAAGAAACTGTTATCCCGGTCCGACATGGCGCCCCCGCCATGGCGCGTCATTTGGGGTTTGACAGTCAGCCAAGGGTTTGTTTTCTCTCTGGTTCCCGACCCCGCAGGACGCTGAATGCACGGACTTTTCAAGTGGAGTAGCAAGTGGTGGCCGGGGGTGATTCCACTGGTCGTGCTTTGGGGTATCGCGGCCTGGACGAGCACCAC
Organism: Bradyrhizobium sp. USDA 4503; assembly: GCF_054055815.1. Lineage (NCBI taxonomy): Bacteria > Pseudomonadati > Pseudomonadota > Alphaproteobacteria > Hyphomicrobiales > Nitrobacteraceae > Bradyrhizobium > Bradyrhizobium sp. USDA 4503. Next base: position 4,980,508 of record NZ_JBSRXS010000001.1, on the reverse strand, counting down.
AACGGTCGAAGCGGACCTTGCCGCGCGCTCCAATGCCGCACTGAAGGACACAGTCCTCGACAAGCGCCGCATCAGCGTCGACGGCCGCGACGTTACGTTCGCGGCCAACGCCTTCTCCGAAGACGGCCGCCTCAGCGCGGTGGCGTCGGTCGAAGCCGTGCCCGGCGTGCGGCTGGTCAACGACGAGACCCGCCTTGTTCCCGAAGCCAAGCCCTTTGTCTGGTCCGCCGAACGCGACGTCGTGCGGGTCACGCTCGGCGGCAATGCGCCGCTGCCGTCGAGCAAGGGCAAGTTGACCGAAGCCGCGAAGGCCGGTCTCGGCGGCGTTGAGGTGGTGGATCAGATGGTGCTCGCCCGCGGCGCGCCGCTGCGGTTCGACGCGGCGGCGCTGCTGTTGCTCGACCAGATCGGCAAGCTGAAGGAAGGCAAGATCACGCTGACCGACAACAAGGTCAATCTCGCCGGCATGGCGCGCGAGCTCGGCGGACGCGAAGCGGTCGCCGCGGCGCTGAAGAACCTGCCGGAAGGCTATTCGATCGCCGCCAACGACATCAAGGCGCCGCCTTACGTGTTCCAGGCCTACAAGGACCCGGTTGCGGTGACGCTGACGCTGACCGGCTACGTGCCCGACAACAACGTGCATGCCGCGCTGGTCGCCGCCGCCGGCCGCAAGTTCTTCAGCGAGAAGGTGGTCGACAATCTCAAGGCCAGCATCGGCGCGCCGTCGGGTTTCGCGGCCGCGGTGGTGCCCGCGCTCGGCGCGCTGTCGCGGCTATCGACCGGAACGCTGGTGGTATCGGACCGCGAGGTGAAGCTGTCGGGCGATGCGCTCTACGATGCTGCCGCCGGCCAGATCCGCGACGGGCTCGGCAAGGATTTTCCGCAGGGCTGGCAGTACAAGGCCGAGGTCACGGTCAAGCCGGCGGCTGCCCCGGTCGATCCCACGGTGTGCCAGCAGCTGTTTTCCGAAATTCTCTCGAAGGGCAAGATCCGCTTCGAGTCCGGCAAGGCCGACATCGTGCCGGATTCCGCCGGCCTGCTCGACCGCCTGATCGAGACCGCGTTGCGCTGCCCCAATGCGACGATCGAGATCGCCGGCCATACCGACAGCGACGGCGAGGAGGCCGCCAACCAGGCACTGTCGGAACGCCGCGCGCAGGCCGTGGTGGATTACCTCGTGCGCGCCGGGCTGCCTGCCAGCCGCTTCACGCCGATCGGCTATGGCAGCACGCAGCCGCTGGCCGGCAACGAGAGTGAAGACGGCAAGGCGCAGAACCGCCGCATCGAATTCGTGGTGAAGTAGCGATGACCGTGCTCGCGACATTCTTCTGGGGTTGGCTGCTCGGCGCGGCGCTGCTCGGCTTTTGCATGGGCTGGATCGCGGTGGTGCATCGGGCGCGGGGGGTCTCGAAGGTCTGGATGCGCTGGCTGGCGCTGCTCGCCGCCGCGCTGGTGGCGGCGTCGTTCGCGCGAATCGTGCCCGGCCGGTTCGGCTACTGGCTCGATCTCTTCCTGGTCATGTTCGCGCTCTATCTCGTCGGCTGCGCGATCGGCTCCTGGCTGCGCGACTGGGTGGTTTCGCGCAGCAAGCCCGCGAGCTGACCTCAATCCCCTGATCCGACAGGCCTGAGCGGCGTCGCCAAGCGCAGGGCGAACTGCATTCGTTTTAGCGCTTGACATCAATACGTACGTACGTATTAAATCCTGTCCATGCCAAAACCCTCTCTCCGCGATGCCATCCTCGACGCCGGCCTGACGGAAATGTTCCGGACCGGCTATCACGGCACCAGCGTGCGCGACGTCACCGCCGCCGCCGGCGCGCCGCAGGGCTCCTTCACCAACCATTTCCGCTCGAAGGAGCTGTTCGCATCCGAGGTGCTGGACCGCTACTTCGTCTATGTGCGCGGCCTCGTTGCCGAAGCGCTGGGCGACACGACGCTGACGCCGCGCGAAAGGCTGAGGAGCTATCTCGATCTGATCACCGGCAAGCTCGCGCATGACGGCTTCACCCGCGGCTGCCTGATCGGCGATTTCAGCCTCGAGGCGTCGGGCTCGAGCGAGATGCTGCGCGAGCAGCTCGACGACATCTTCCGGGAATGGCGCGCGCCGTTTGCGGCCTGCATCGCCGAGGCTCAGGCCACCGGCGAGATCGCCTCCGACTTCGATCCCGATCAGCTGGCCGATTTCCTGCTCGCATCCTGGCAGGGCGCGATGCTGCGCATGAAGGTCGAACGCAGCGAAGCGGCGCTGACGCGTTTCAAGACGATCGCATTCCAAACCGTGTTCAAGGAGTTGCCATGACCAGATCCCCCGATATCAGCCTGCATCATCGCGCCGTGCTTGGGTCTACGATGGCCTATCGCGAGACCGGCCGCAGCGACGCGCCGCACGTGCTGTTCCTGCACGGCAATCCGACGTCATCCTACATCTGGCGTAACATCATGCCGCTGGTCGCCCCCGTCGGGCACTGCATCGCGCCCGACCTGATCGGCTACGGCCAGTCCGGCAAGCCCGACATCGGCTATCGCTTCCTGGACCAGGCGGACTATCTCGACGCGCTGATCGACGAGCTCGGCATCGCCTCGGCCTATCTCGTCGCCCAGGACTGGGGCACGGCGCTCGCCTTCCACCTCGCGGCACGCCGTCCGCAACTGGTGCGCGGGCTCGCCTTCATGGAGTTCATCCGCCCGATGCGCGATTGGTCGGACTTCCACCAGCACGACGCCGCGCGGGAGACGTTCCGGAAATTCCGTACCGCGGGCGTGGGCGAAGCGATGATCCTCGACAACAATGCGTTTGTCGAACGCGTGCTGCCCGGCTCGATCCTGCGCACGCTCGGCGAGGAGGAGATGGCCGCCTACCGCGCGCCGTTTGCGACGCGAGAGAGCCGCAAGCCGACCTTGATGCTGCCGCGCGAGCTGCCGATCGCCGGCGAGCCGGCCGATGTCGCCGAGGCGCTCACGGTGGCGCATGCGGTGCTCGCGGCATCGACCTATCCGAAGCTGCTGTTCGCGGCGACGCCCGGGGCGCTGGTGTCACCGGCCTTTGCCGCCGAATTCGCCAAGACGCTCAAGCATTGCGCGGTCATTCAACTCGGTGCGGGCGCGCACTATCTGCAGGAGGATCATCCGGAGGCGATCGGCCGCTCTGTGGCCGGCTGGATCGCCGGCGTCGAGGCTGCCTCCGCGCAGCGCCACGCCGCATGAGGGGCACGGAGCGCGTGACATGAGGGATGTCTCGATCACCTATTGCCGGCCGTGCGGCTACGAGAAGCGTGCCAAAGAGGCCGCGGCGCTGTTGCGCGAGCGCCTCGGCGTCGATGCGACGCTGATCCCCGGCAAGGGCGGCATCTTCCAGGTCAAGCTCGGCGACGAGGTTGTCGCCAGGCGCACGAAGGGACATTTTCCCGATGCCGCCGAGATCGTCGCCGCGGTCACGGCCGCGCGGGATTGATGATCGGCGGAGCGCCTCCCGGCGAGTACGGAAGATCATTCTCTATTCGGCCGTGCCGGTACTTCACCGTAGTTTTCCGGATGGCCTTGCGGACCGTTCGGCGGGCTAACTGCCGCACGCGCATGTCAAGTCTTGTCGAAGGCGGCGGGAAACGCGCATATTTGTGCACCCGCTGTCATGAATCATCCGTAATATCTTGAAGATGCGCGTTTTATTGTCTTTTGACGAATTCCACTCCGGTTTAAAACGCGCTACACGGGCCAGGGCACAGCGAAGCGCCGGCGGAGATCGCCCGGGAGCCGTCGTCGCGGGATCGCAATTCGAGGTCTAGATGCTGGAAGCAATACGCAGGGCGATGGCGTTTCTGCGCCAGAAGCAAATCCTGCATCGGCTGGGTGTTGTCATCAGCATCGCCGTCATCGGCATCGCCTGCTACGTCCTTTATCACATGCTGCGCGGCATCGACACCAACGAGGTGCTCGAGGCCATCAAGAGCACCGAGCCGCGGCAGATTGCCCTGGCGGGACTGTTCGTCGCGGCGGGTTACTTCACGTTGACCTTCTACGATCTGTTCGCGGTGCGCGCGATCGGCCACGCCCATGTGCCCTATCGCATCAACGCGCTCGCGGCCTTCACCTCCTATTCGATCGGCCACAATGTCGGCGCCAGCGTCTTCACCGGCGGCGCGGTGCGCTACCGGATCTATTCGGCGTGGGGGTTGAACGCGATCGACGTCGCCAAGATCTGCTTTCTCGCCGGGCTCACCTTCTGGCTCGGCAATGCCGCGGTGCTCGGGCTCGGCATCGCCTACCACCCCGAGGCCGCCGCCAACATCGACCAGCTGCCGCCCTGGCTCAACCGGGCGCTGGCATTCGCGATCATCACCGCGCTGGTCGCCTATGTGGTCTGGGTCTGGACCCAGCCGCGGGTGGTCGGCCGCGGCCCCTGGACGGTGACCCTGCCGGGTGGCCCGCTGACGCTGCTGCAGATCGCGATCGGCATCCTCGACCTCGGCTTCTGCGCGCTGGCGATGTACGTGCTGGTGCCGGACGAGCCAAATCTCGGCTTCGTCGTGGTCGCCGTCATCTTCGTGTCGGCGACCCTGCTCGGCTTCGCCAGCCACTCCCCCGGCGGCCTCGGGGTGTTCGACGCCGCTATGCTGGTCGGCCTCTGGCAGATGGACCGCGAGGACCTGCTCGGCGGTATGCTGCTGTTCCGGCTGCTCTACTATATTGCGCCGTTCGTCATATCTGTAATCTTGCTGACGTTTCGGGAGGTTATTGTCGGCGCCCGACTCAAACGGCTGCCGCAGGCTGATTCGGGTCCCCGCGCCGAGCCGCACCATGAGGCGGTTCTGGTTCGCAAGCGCGGTGACTCCGGGGTCTGATGAAGCGGCCCGATGCCTCCCGAGGGAAGGTCGCTATGACCGCGCCTGGGCGAGACATGAACCGACGGGATGAAAGCCGCCGCGATGGCAATTGACGATTCGCATTCCTCCATCTTCTCGCCCTGGCCCGACCGGTTGCGCCACTCCGCGCTGATCCTGCTTGCCGCAGCGCTGGCCTTGAGCGTGGTGGTCGCGCTCGGCGAATTGTCGCTGGTGCGCGCCTGCGCCGTGTTCGTCTGCATCGCGGCCGCGGCGCTGGTGCCGTGGCGGCTGCATGATGCCGGAACCTCGCGCGAGGATGTCCGCGGCGTCAATCCGGTCGAGGCCGCCGCCGTCAGCGCGGTCGTCGCCGGCATGCCGGATCCGGCCGTATTGCTCGATCGCGCCGGCCGCGTCATCCATCTCAACGCCGCAGCGGCGCAGCTCGCGCCTGCGCTGCGCAAGAACGAACTGGCGCAATTTGCCCTGCGCTCGCCGGAGATCATCACCGCGCTGCGCGAGGCGATCGCGACCACCGAGCCACGCCGCGCCACCTACACCGACCACGTTCCGGTCGATCGCTGGATGGAACTGGTGATCACGCCGGTGCCGGTGCCGACCCAGTTCGGCGGCACCGAGAAGTGCATGCTGATGACCTTCCACGACCTGACGCCGCTGCGCCGGGTCGAGGAGATGCGAGCCGACTTCGTCGCCAATGCCAGCCACGAGCTGCGCACGCCGCTCGCCGCCTTGTCCGGCTTCATCGACACGCTGCAGGGGCCGGCGCGCGAGGACGCGCGGGCGCGCGAGCGCTTCCTCGGCATCATGCACACCCAGGCGACCCGCATGGCGCGGCTGATCGACGATTTGCTGTCGCTGTCGCGGGTCGAGCTGTCGGCCCATGTGCGGCCCGAGGCCTCGATCGACATCGTGCCGATCATCCGCCAGGTCGCCGACGGGCTCGAGGCACTGGCCAGCGAGCGCCAGGTCGAGATCGAGGGCGACCTGCCTCAGGCTCCGGTCATGATCGCCGGCGACCGCGAGGAACTGCTCCGCCTGTTCGAGAACCTGATCGAGAATGCCCTCAAATACGGCGCCTCCGGGGGGCGCGTCATAGTGTCGCTGAATCAGGCCGTTTCGGGTGCATCGGGCGAAGGGGCCCCCGAAATCCGTGTCATGGTACGGGATTTCGGCCCCGGCATCGCCCCCGAGCACCTGCCGCGGCTGACCGAGCGCTTCTACCGGGTCGACGTCGGCGACAGCCGCAACCAGGGCGGAACGGGCCTCGGATTATCGTTGGTGAAACATATTCTTAACCGTCATCGCGGGCGTCTTTTGATCGAGAGCGTGCCGAAGAACGGGGCCACTTTTACCGCCTGTTTTCCCCGGCCGAAGACCCCGTTGCCAACTCAAAGCTAAGCGTTTTCAGAAGCTTAGTACTGTCATCCAACTGTCATCCAACCTTCGTAAAAGCAGCACCGACCGCTCCTAGATGGACCGGCGTGAGCGCGATCGGGCGCATTCGGCGCTTCGCTCACTGGATGGAGACCACCCATGAATTTCATCAAAGCAATCGTCGCAGCCGGCGTGATCGCCGCTTCGACGTCGGCCTTCGCTGCCGATATTACCGGCGCGGGCGCGACGTTTCCGTTCCCGATCTATTCGAAGTGGGCTGACGCCTACAAAAAGGAGACCGGCAACGGTCTGAACTACCAGTCGATCGGCTCCGGCGCCGGCATCAAGCAGATCCAGGCCAAGACCGTGACCTTCGGCGCCACCGACGCGCCGCTCAAGCACGAGCAACTCGAGAAGGACGGCCTCGTGCAGTGGCCGATGGTGATGGGTGCGATCGTCCCGGTCGTGAACCTCGAAGGCATCAAGCCGGGTGACCTGATCCTGTCGGGCGAAGTGCTCGGCGACATCTATCTCGGCAAGATCACCAAGTGGAATGACGCGGCGATCGCCAAACTCAATCCGAAGCTGACCCTGCCGGGCGATGCCATCACCGTCGTGCGCCGTTCGGACGGTTCGGGCACCACCTTCAACTTCACCGACTATCTCTCCAAGTCGAACGCCGACTGGAAGTCCAAGGTCGGTTCCGGCACCGCGGTCGAGTGGCCGGTCGGCGTCGGCGCCAAGGGCAACGAAGGCGTTGCCGGCAACATCAGCCAGACCAAGAACGCTATCGGCTATGTCGAGTATGCCTACGCCAAGCAGAACAAGCTGACCTACACCGGGCTGGTCAACAAGGCCGGCAAGACCGTGCAGCCGACCATGGCTGCCTTCCAGGCTGCCGCCTCGAATGCCGACTGGGCCAAGGCTCCCGGCTACTACGTGATCCTGACCGACCAGCCGGGCGAGGCCTCCTGGCCGATCACCGCGGCGACCTTCATCCTGATGCACAAGGACTCGACCGACAAGGCGGCCTCGCAGGAAGCGCTCAAGTTCTTCAAGTACGCCTTCGAGAAGGGCGACAAGGCGGCCGAAGAGCTCGACTACATCCCGATGCCGGACTCGGTCGTCAAGCTGATCGAGAAGACCTGGTCGTCGGACATCAAGAGCTAAGTCCGACGCTGCGACAGGGCCTGTGCCGACTCGATCGCGGCACAGGTTGAGCGACCAAGACCCGGTCTCCATCACCGCGGCAATAAGCGCGCGATCGAGGCCGGGTTCGCGCCTCAAGGGGCGTGGCTGGAACGACGACGCCCGGCCAAATGCGTCAGTGAAGATCGCTTCGGGGCGTAGCGGTTTGCGTGGCTTTTGCATACTAAAGAGGGGATTGGCGTGGCAGACATGGCTGTTCAGAGCGATGTGATGGAAGCCGCGGGACCTTACGATCGCGCCAAGGCCCTCAGCGCCTTCAAGCTCGGTGACCTCACCTTCTATTGGATCACCCGTATCTCGGCGATTTCGGTTCTGTTGATCCTCGGCGGCATCATCCTGTCGCTGATCGTCGGCGCCTGGCCGGCGATGAAGGAATACGGCTTCGCCTTCCTCTGGACGCAGCGCTGGGCGCCCTCGGCCGATCCACCGGTGCTCGGCGCGCTCGGCCCGATCTACGGCACGCTGATCACCTCGGTCATCGCGATGCTGATTGCCATTCCGGTCGGCATCGGCATCGCCGTGTTCCTCACCGAGCTCTGCCCGCAAATGCTGCGCCGCCCGATCGGCATCGCGATCGAGCTGCTCGCCGGCATCCCCTCGATCATCTACGGCATGTGGGGCTTCTTCGTGCTCGGCCCGTTCCTGGCCAACACCTTCCAGCCCTTCATGATCCGGATCTTCGAGGGCGTCCCGGTGCTGGGCGCGGTGTTCGCCGGCCCGCCGTCCTATCTCAGCCTGTTCAACGCTGCGCTGATCCTTGCGATCATGGTGCTGCCCTTCATCACCGCGATCTCGGTCGACGTGTTCAAGACCGTGCCGCCGGTGCTGAAGGAGGCCGCCTACGGCATGGGCTGCACTACTTGGGAAGTCGTTCGCAGCGTCGTGATCCCCTACACCCGCGTCGGCGTGATCGGCGGCATCATGCTGGCGCTCGGCCGCGCCCTCGGCGAGACCATGGCGGTGACCTTCATCATCGGCAACTCGTTCCGGATCTCGTCGTCGATCTTCGCGCCGGGCACCACGATCTCGGCGGCGATCGCCAGCGAATTCGCCGAGAGCGACGGCCTGCACCAGTCCGGCCTGATCCTGCTCGGCCTGCTGTTGTTCGTGCTGACCTTCTTCGTGCTCGCCGGCGCGCGGCTGATGCTGATGCGGCTTGAAAAGAAGGCGGGGAAGTAACGCCATGAACCCGATCTACAAATCCCGCCGCCGCAGCGACATCGTCATCCGCGCACTCTGTGTCGGCGCTGCGCTGTTCGGCGTTACCTGGCTGGCGCTGATCCTGATCACGCTGCTCTATAACGGCCTTGCCGGCCTCAGCGTGCAGCTGTTCACCCAGAACACGCCGCCGCCCGGCTCGACCGAAGGCGGCTTGCTCAACGCCATCGTCGGCTCGGTCATCATGACCGTGATCGGCGTCGGCATCGGCGCGCCGCTTGGCCTGTTCGCCGGCACCTACCTCGCCGAATACGGCAAGCACGACAAGCTGACCTCGGTGATCCGCTTCATCAACGACATCCTGCTCAGCGCGCCCTCGATCATCATCGGCCTGTTCATCTATGGTGCGGTGGTGGTGCCGATGCGCGGCTTCTCGGCGATCGCAGGCAGCCTTGCGCTCGCGGTGATCGTGATCCCAGTCGTGCTGCGCACCACCGAGGACATGCTGCTCTTGGTGCCCAATCCGCTGCGCGAGGCCGCCTCCGCGCTCGGCCTGCCGCGTTCGCTGGTGATCAAGCGGATCGCTTATCGTGCCGCGCGATCGGGTCTGATCACCGGTGTGCTGCTGGCGACCGCCCGCGTCGCCGGCGAGACCGCGCCGCTGCTGTTCACCGCGCTGTCGAACCAGTTCTTCAGCCTGGATCTGACCAAGACGATGGCCAACCTGCCAGTGACCATCAACAACTTCGTGCAGAGCCCCTACGCCTACTGGAAAGAGCTGGCGTGGAGCGGCGCGCTGCTCATCACATTCACCGTGCTCGCGTTGAATATCGGCGCGCGTATCCTTGGTGCCGAAAGGGCCGCAAAATGACCGAGCTTTCCGTCTCCACGACTGCCGCAGGCCACATTCCCCAGGTTCCGCTGCCGGAAGCGCCGCCGAAAGTCACGGTGCGCAACCTCAACTTCTATTACGGCGAGCACCACGCGCTGAAGAACATCAACCTGACGCTCGGCACCAACCGCGTCACGGCGTTCATCGGCCCGTCCGGCTGCGGCAAGTCGACCCTGCTGCGCATTTTCAACCGGATGTACGACCTGTATCCGGGTCAGCGCGCGGTCGGCCAGCTGATGCTGGACCAGACCAACATTCTCGACCCCAAGCTCGACCTCAACTTGCTGCGCGCGCGGGTCGGCATGGTGTTCCAGAAGCCGACGCCGTTCCCGATGACGATCTACGAGAACATCGCCTTCGGCATCCGCCTCTATGAGAAGATCTCGAAGTCCGAGATGGACGACCGGGTCGAGAAGGCGCTGCGCGGCGGCGCGCTGTGGAACGAGGTCAAGGACAAGCTGAACGCCTCCGGCCTGTCGCTCTCCGGTGGCCAGCAGCAGCGCCTGTGCATCGCGCGCACCGTGGCGGTGCGCCCCGAGGTGATCCTGTTCGACGAGCCGTGCTCGGCGCTCGACCCGATCTCGACCGCCAAGGTCGAGGAGCTGATCCAGGAACTCTCCGAGGACTACACGATCGCGATCGTCACCCACAACATGCAGCAGGCGGCGCGCGTCTCCGACAAGACCGCCTTCATGTATCTCGGCGAGCTGATCGAGTTCGACGACACCAACAAGATCTTCACCTCACCGGGCGATCGGCGCACCCAGGACTACATCACCGGCCGGTTCGGTTGACCGGCGCATGATCCGGAAAAGTGGAAACCGGTTTTCCGATCAGGTCATGCTAAAATTCAGGACACGAAGCCATGATCCCCGGGATCATGGTTGAGGGAGACAAGCGATGGCTTCTGAACATACCGCCAAGGCATTCGACAGCGACCTGCAGGAGTTGACCCGCCTGGTCGCCGAGATGGGCGGCCTGGTCGAACGAATGATTACCGAGTCGGTCGACGCGCTGATCCGTCGCGACGTCGCGCTCGGCAAGCGCGTGGTCGCCGCCGACATCGAGATCGACAATCTGCAGCGCAACATCGAAGAGCGCGCGGTGCTGACGATCGCGCGCCGCCAGCCGATGGCGATCGACCTGCGTGAGATCGTCAGCGCGATGCGCGTCGCCACCGATCTCGAGCGGATCGGCGACCTCGCCAAGAACATGGGCAAGCGCGTCGCGGCGCTGGAGAGCGATTTCCAGCCGCTGAAGTTGATCCGCGGCCTCGAGCACATGACCGACCTCGTGCTGTCGCAGGTCAAGTCGGTGCTCGACGCCTATGCCGCGCACGACCTGCCGGCGGCGATGAACGTCTGGAAGGGCGACGAGGAGGTCGATGCGATCTGCACCTCGCTGTTCCGCGAACTGCTCACCTACATGATGGAAGATCCGCGCAACATCTCGTTCTGCATCCATCTGATGTTCTGCGCCAAGAACATCGAGCGGATCGGCGATCACGCCACCAATATCGCCGAGACCGTGTTCTACATGATCGAGGGCCAGCAGATCACCGACAAGCGCCCGAAGGGCGACATGACCACTTTTGCCACCACGGTGCCGGGCAACTGAGGCATGATCGGCAAGCACGGAACCGGCAAGAGCGAAACTGGACGATCCTCGCGACAAATCGTTTCCGCGGGGACTATGCTCAAGGAAGTAAGCGTTTCGGTTTGCGTCTGGGCAACGGATCACCACAGAGAAAGAACTTAAACCGATGAGCGCACGCATTCTGGTAGTCGAAGACGAGGAAGCGCTGACGACGCTGTTGCGCTACAATCTCGATGCGGAAGGCTACGATGTCGAGACGGTGGGGCGCGGCGACGATGCGGATACAAGGCTGAAGGAGCGCGTTCCCGACCTCGTGGTGCTGGACTGGATGCTGCCGGGCCTGTCCGGCATCGAACTGTGCCGCCGCCTGCGGGCGCGGCCCGAGACCAAGCAGCTTCCGATCATCATGCTGACCGCGCGCGGCGAGGAAAGCGAGCGCGTGCGCGGGCTTGCCACCGGCGCCGACGATTACATCGTCAAGCCGTTCTCGGTGCCGGAGCTGCTGGCGCGGGTGAAGGGCCTGTTGCGCCGCGCCAGCCCGGAGCGGCTTGCGACCGTGCTGACCTACGGCGACATCGAGCTCGACCGCGAGAAGCGCCGCGTGGCGCGCTCGGGCCGTCCGATCGATCTCGGGCCGACCGAGTATCGCCTGCTCGAATTCTTCCTCGAGCATCCCGGCCGCGTGTTCAGCCGCGAGCAATTGCTCGACAGCGTCTGGGGCCGCGACATCTACATCGATGAGCGCACCGTCGACGTGCATATCGGCCGCCTGCGCAAGCTGCTCAATCCGGGCCGCGAGCAGGATCCGATCCGCACTGTGCGCGGCGCCGGCTACGCGCTCGACGACCGCTTTGCCAAGGCCGAGCCGCAGCCGTAACGGCCATGCGGCATTCATAAACCGCAACACGGCGTCGTCCCGGCGAAAGCCGGGACCCATACGCCGCGGCCAGCGCAATCGGCACGCGGCCAGACGGCTTTCTAACAACACCCATTCGTGGTTATGGGTCCCGGCCTGCGCCGGGACGACGCTGGTGATATAGCCGGGCTGGGTCACACAAAAAAATCCCCGCTTTCGCGGGGATTTGTCTTTGAGGTCTTCCGTCGTTTTCCCGAGTGCTCACTTGATCTGCGGTTTCGCCGACGGCCGGCGGCGATCGGCGGCGGGCTGGTAGGCGACGCGCGAGTGATGCGCGCAATAGGGCAGGCCGCCGAGCGCTTTGCCGCCGCAGAAGAAGAATTCCGGGCTCGAGGGATCGCCGACCGGCCAGTGACAGGTGGCCTCGTTGAGCTCGAGCAGCGACAGCCGCTGGCTCATCGGCACCACATTGTCGTAGGAGATCGGATCGGGCTCCATCTCGGCCTCGAAGGCGTGCGCCAGCGCGGTGTTGCCGCGCGAGACCGGGCGCGCCACCCGCATCATGTGCTGGGCGGGGCGGGCCTTGCGCTGCCGCGGCGCGGCCGTGGAGGGTGCCTTGGCGCGGCCGGAGAGGCCGAGCCGATGCACTTTGCCGATCACGGCGTTTCGCGTCACATTGCCAAGTTCCGCCGCGATCTGGCTGGCCGACAGGCCGGACTCCCAGAGCTTCTTCAGCTGCTCGACGCGATCGTCGGACCAGGTCAATACAGTCATCGCATTCTTCCCTTCGCGTAGCGCCGGCCAATCATTGGAGCGGCGCTGCGAGCCAATCTGGACAAATATCCCTGCGGCCAGAATCCCTTAGCCCTCGCCGGGCACGGTGTTGCGCCCGAACGTTTACGCGAGACACAAAGGCTACTTAGAGGGTCCAGTACCGCCGCACGAGATGTCGTACCCGACAGGCCAAACGCTACAATATGGCGTGACTCTGGCGCAAGAGTCCGCGGTCGTGCGTCCACATGTTCCCACACAGTTAAGCATCGCGATGAGGCTTTTCCACCGCACCGGAATGCTCCGGATTGCGCTCGTTTCGCATTGCAGGAAGGCCACTTCGTGGCGATTGACACTTACCGACCGCAGCATAGAATGCCCGCCACGTGCCGCCCGCAAAGGCGGCCGTTTTGTTTTCCGAAGCTGGCCGTTGCTGCGCTGGCGTCAAGGCGCGCGGCAATTGTCGGCTTAAAAACCGCCAGTGATCGTCATGACCAACGCTGCCACGTCGCATCTGCTCCCCGTCTTCGCCAGGGTCGATCTCGGTTTCGAGCGCGGTGAGGGCGCCTGGCTGATCGCAACCAACGGCGACCGCTATCTCGATTTCACCTCGGGCGTCGCGGTCAACGCGCTCGGGCACGCGCATCCGCATCTCGTCAAGGCGCTGCAGGAACAGGCGACCAAGCTCTGGCACATGTCGAACCTGTTCAAGAGCCCGGACGGCGAGGTGCTTGCCGCGCGGCTGTGCGAGCAGAGCTTTGCCGACTTCGTGTTCTTCTGCAATTCCGGCGCGGAAGCGATGGAGGGCGTGATCAAGCTGGTCCGCCACTATCACTTCTCCAAGGGCCATGGCGAGCGCTACCGCATCATCACCTTCGAGGGCGCCTTCCACGGCCGCACGCTGGGCACGCTGGCGGCGACCGGCTCGGCGAAATATCTCGAGGGCTTCGGCCCGCCGATGGACGGCTTCGACCAGGTGCCGCATGGCGACATCGACGCGGTGAAGAAGGCGATCGGTCCGCACACCGCCGGCATCCTGATCGAGCCGGTGCAGGGCGAGGGCGGCGTGCGCTCGGCGCCACAGGCGTTCTTCAAGGCACTGCGCGCGCTGTGCGACGAGCACGGCCTGCTGCTCGCCTTCGACGAGGTGCAGACCGGCATGGGCCGAACCGGCGAGCTGTTCGCCTACAAGCGCACCGGCGTCACGCCGGACGTGATGTCGCTGGCCAAGGCGCTCGGGGGCGGTTTCCCGATCGGCGCGGTGCTGGCGACCGCGCAGGCCGCGGCCGGCATGGCGCCCGGCTCGCACGGCTCGACCTTCGGCGGCAATCCGCTCGCGGTCGCCGCCGCCAATGCCGTGCTCGACGTCATGCTGAAACCCGGCTTCTTCGAGTATGTGCAGAAGATGTCGCTGCTGCTCAAGCAGAAGCTCGCCTCCGTCGTCGACCGCTATCCCGGCGTGCTGTCGGAGGTACGCGGCGAGGGGCTGTTGATCGGCGTCAAGGCCGTGGTGCCGTCGGGCGACCTGATCGCAGCGCTGCGCAGCGAGAAGCTGCTCACCGTCGGCGCAGGCGACAATGTGGTGCGGTTCCTGGCGCCGCTGATCGTGACCGAGTCCGAGATCGACCAGTCGATCACCGCGCTCGAGCGCGCCTGCGCGACATTGTCGGTGGCGCAGCCGAAGAAGGCGGCTGGATAATGAGCAAGCCGGTCCGTCACTTCCTCGATATCAACGAGCTGCCGCTCGGCGAACTGCGCAACATGCTGTCCGCCGGAGCCGCCATGAAGGCGAAGCTGAAGGCGCATGAGAAGGGCAGGAAGCCGCTCGAAGGCAAGACGCTGGCGATGATCTTCGAGCGCCCGTCGACCCGCACAAGGGTGTCGTTCGACGTGGGCATGCGCCAGCTCGGCGGTGAATCCATCATGCTGACCGGCGCCGAGATGCAGCTCGGCCGCGGCGAGACCATCGCCGACACCGCGCGCGTGCTGTCGCGCTATGTCGATGCGATCATGATCCGCATCCTCAACCATGACGCGCTGCTCGAGCTCGCGGCTCACGCCACCGTTCCCGTCATCAACGGCCTGACCCGGCGTTCGCATCCCTGCCAGGTGATGGCCGACCTCATGACCTATGAGGAAAACCGCGGCTCGATCGAGGGCAAGACCGTGGCCTGGACCGGCGACGACAACAACGTGCTGGCCTCCTGGGCGCATGCCGCCGAGCGGTTCAAGTTCCAGCTCAATGTTGCGACCCCGCCGGAGCTGTCGCCGAAGAAGCCGATGCGCGACTGGATCAAGGCGACCGGCGCGCCGATCATGCTCGGCACCGATCCGGAAGCCGCCGTGCGCGGCGCCGACTGCGTCGTCACCGACACCTGGGTGTCGATGGGCGACAAGGAGGGCGAGCACCGCCACAACGTGCTGCGGCCCTATCAGGTCAATGCCAAGCTGATGTCGCTCGCCAAGCCGGACGCACTGTTCATGCACTGCCTGCCCGCGCATCGCGGCGAGGAGGTCACCGACGAGGTGATCGACGGGCCGCAATCCGTGGTGTTCGACGAGGCGGAAAACCGCCTGCATGCGCAGAAGGGCATTCTGGCCTGGTGTTTCGACGCGGTCGCGTAGTCGGAGATCAGTAAGCGTTGTCGTCCCGGGCAAGCGAAGCGCGACCCCGGACCCATAACCATCGCTGTCAATTGTTGCGAAGGCTGGGGCACCAGCTTGATGCAAGCAACTCACATCGGTGGTTATGGGTCCCTGCTTTCGCATGTTTTCGCAGGGACGACGGAAACATCCGCGTTAGTGAACCCCTTTATTTCATGGTCCGAGACCCCAGATAGAGCGCCATGGTTTCACAATCCCCCGACATCAAAAACACGCCCGAGGCGCCGGTTCGCGCGCCCTCAGCGGTTCCGGTCGACGATGCCGTGCTGGCATTCGAGGTCGGCGCGCTGGACCTGCGCGGCCGGCTGACCCGGCTCGGCCCCGCGCTCGACGAGATCCTGCACAAGCACGATTATCCGCCCGCGGTCGGCAAGCTGCTCGGCGAGGCGATCGTGCTGACCACGCTGCTCGGCTCGTCGGTCAAGTTCGAGGGCCGCTTCATCCTGCAGACCCGGACCGAAGGTCCGGTCTCGCTCCTGATCGTCGATTTCCAGGCGCCCGACCGGCTGCGCGCCTATGCGCGCTACGACGCATCGCGCCTGAAGAACGGCCAGAGCTCGGGCGAGCTGCTCGGCAAGGGCCACCTTGCGATGACGATCGATCAGGGCTCCAACACCAGCCGCTACCAGGGACTGGTCGCGCTCGACGGCGGCGGCCTGGAAGAGGCGGCCCACGAATATTTCCTGCGCTCGGAGCAGATTCCGACCCGGGTGCGGCTTGCGGTCGGCGAGGAGATGCGCGGCGGCGAGGGCGGCAAGCTGCACTGGCGTGCCGGCGGCATCCTGCTGCAATTCCTGCCCAAGGCGCCCGAGCGCGCCAAGCAGGCCGATCTGCATCCCGGCGATGCGCCGGAAGGCACGGCCACGCATAGCGTGCCGGACGATGACGCCTGGGTCGAGGGCCAGTCGCTGATCTCGACCGTCGAGGACGTCGAGCTGATCGATCCCGACCTGTCCGGCGAGCGGCTGCTCTATCGCCTGTTCCACGAACGTGGCGTGCGTGTCTTCAACCCGCAAACGCTGCGCGCGCAGTGCTCCTGCTCGCGCGACGCGGTGTCGTCGATGCTGAAGAGCTTTGCGCCGAACGACCGCGCCGAGATGGTCAAGGACGGCAAGGTCGTCGTGACCTGCGAGTTCTGCTCGTCGGTGTATGAATTCACGCCGCAGGAAGCCGGCGTGGAGCAGACGCGTTCGTCATCGTAGCCCGGATGAAGCGCAGCGAAATCCGGGGCCGCTCCAACCGCGGATGCACCTGCCCCGGATTGCGCTTCGCTCCATCCGGGCTACGCAGGCGTCAGTTCAGCACCCTTTTGCCGCCCGGGCTCGGGCTGTCCAGCGAAAATGTCGGCACGTCGATGTCGAAGCGCTCGCCGGCTTCGGTGACCATCTGATAGCTGCCGGTCATGAATCCGGAGGCGGTCGGCAGCGGCACGCCGCTGGTGTATTCGAAGCGTTCGCCGGGCGCGAGCACCGGCTGCTCGCCGACCACGCCCTCGCCGCGCACCTCCTGGCGGCGGCCGGTGGCGTCGGTGATGATCCAGTGCCGCGTCCGCAGCTGCACCGTATCCGGGCCCGAATTGACGATCACGATCTTGTACGACCAGAAATATTCGCGCCGGTCGACCGACGAGCGCTCCGGCATGAAGTTCGGCTCGACGGTGACTTCGATCTGGCGGGTAACGGCGCGGTACATGCGGCTCAATCCGATGGTCCTGGCGCATGGTCCGTTTTCGACCGGATCATGCTCAAACAGGGCGCTATCATAGCCAATTGAACCGCCGGAACCAATCGCCTGCCAGGCCGCGAAAGGGCGGGCTTGGAAAGCCGGATTTGGGGCGGCCCCTTCATCGCGGTTTCAACATAGTTCCGCTCTAAAGCGCGGCCGCATGCCGCCGCACTCCGTGCTTTGTCGGCAACTCGCGGACCGATATTATCTTTTCAGCACGGCGTGCGGGGCGTCCGCGGCCGACACGGTGTTTGATGAGCTCGATTGCCGATCCCATAGCCGGTTCGCCGGTGGCTGACGTCAAGGCCGAAGTAAAGGCAGAGGCCGAGGCGAAGGTTGCTGCGCCCGCGATCACGCTGCCGGCGACCGGCGAGCGCGAGCTCCGCCTCGATCTGTTCCGCGGGCTCGCGCTGTGGCTGATCTTCATCGATCATCTGCCGACCAATCTTCTGACCTGGCTGACGATCCGCAATTACGGCTTCTCCGACGCCACCGAGATCTTCATCTTCATCTCCGGCTACACCGCGGCCTTCGTCTACGGCCGCGCGATGCTGGAGGGCGGCTTCGTGATCGCGACCGCGCGCATCCTGCGCCGGGTCTGGCAGATCTACGTCGCGCACGTCTTCCTGTTCACGATCTTCCTCGCCGAGATCTCCTATGTCGCGACCTCGTTCGAGAACCCGCTCTACAGCGAGGAAATGGGGATCATGGACTTCCTCAAGCAGCCCGACGTCACCATCGTCCAGGCGCTGCTGCTGCGCTTCCGTCCGGTCAACATGGACGTGCTGCCGCTCTATATCGTGCTGATGCTGTTCCTGCCGCTGATCCTGTGGCTGATGAAATGGAAGCCCGACGTCACGCTCGGTCTCTCGGTCGTGCTCTACGCGCTGACCTGGCAGTTCGACCTTTATCTCTCGGCCTATCCGAACGGCTTCTGGGCGTTCAATCCGTTCGCCTGGCAATTGCTGTTCGTGTTCGGCGCCTGGTGCGCGCTCGGCGGGGCGCGGCGGATGTCGCGGATCCTGTCGTCGAACATCACGATGTGGATCTGCATCGTCTATCTGGTCGCGGCGTTCTTCGTGACCCTGACCTGGTACGTGCCGCAGCTCGGCCACATCATGCCGAAGGTGATCGAGCAGTGGATGTATCCGATCAACAAGACCGACCTGGACGTGTTGCGATTCGCGCACTTCCTGGCGCTCGCCGCGCTCACCGTGCGCTTCCTGCCCAAGGACTGGCCGGGCCTGAAATCGCCCTGGCTGCGACCTTTGATCCTGTGTGGCCAGCATTCGCTTGAGATATTCTGCCTCGGGGTCTTCCTCGCCTTCGCCGGTCACTTCGTGCTTGCCGAAGTATCTGGCGGTGCCGCACTGCACGCCTTGATCAGCGTCTGCGGCATCCTCATCATGTGCGGCATGGCGTGGATCATTTCGTGGTACAAGCACTCCGCCGACAAAGGCGCCTCGAAAAAAGGCGCCGCCGGCAACGCCGATCTGGCGGGAGGGGGAGCATGAAGTCCGCGCGGACGATGCTGGGCCTGACGCTGCTCGCAGCCTGCCTGACGGCCGGTTTGGCGGCGGCGCCTGCGTGCGCCGGCGACACCGCGGAGCCGCCCCCGCCGCCGCCCTGCGACGTGCCCGCCTATCTGCTTACGAGCGAGAGCTCGCTGCCCAAGGTCACCGACGCCATCAAGTCCAACCGGCCGCTCAACGTGCTGGTGGTCGGCAGCCGCTCCTCGACCATCCAGGGCAACGAGGCGAGCGCCTATCCGGCCACGCTGCAGGCGGCGCTGAAGGAAGCGTTGCCGTCGTCGACGATCGATCTATCCGTAGAATTACAGGGAAAGAGCACCGCCGAGGAGACCGCGGGAACTCTTGTTAAGCTTGTTGAAGCAAAAAAGCCTACTTTGGTTATCTGGCAGACCGGAACCGTCGATGCTATGCGAGCAATCGATCCCGACGATTTCCGTACCGCCATCAACGAAGGCGTTGTTGCGTTGCGGGACGCCGGGACCGACGTGGTGCTGGTCAATCTGCAATACAGCCCGCGTACGGAGACGATGATCTCTGCACCGCCCTATCTCGACAACATGAAGGTGGTGGCGCAGCAGCACGACGTTCCGCTGTTCGACCGGTTCGCGATTATGAAGCAGTGGAGCGACGCCGGATATTTTGACCTGTTCAGCACCTCGCATGGTGTCGATCTGGCCAAGAAGGTTCATGCCTGTCTCGGCCGCGCACTGGCGAAATTCGTGATCGATGCGGCCCATCTGGGCCCGGTGCAGCAGAATTAAGGAAGCAGAGTAAATGCGTTTTGCCTTCCCTTTTCGCGCTTCCGCAGGGCGAGGTCTCTGTGCCGTTGCGGTGCTGACGCTGCTCGCGGTCGCACCGTCGCGCGCGCAGACCGACCAGCATGCAGCGCTTTCGTCCGACGGCAAGACCGAGGCCGCAAAGCCTGATGCAACGCAGCCCGCTGCGACGGCTGACGCGACCAATCCGCCGCAACCCGGCGTCGCCGCGAAGGCGCTCGATAAGGTGAAGCAGGCCGCGAAATCCGCCAGCGACATCTTCCACCGCGTGCCCTGTCAGCAGCCCAAGGGCGTGCCGAACAGCACCGGTTCGCTGCCGCATGTCGCGGCCAAGCTCGCCGCCGGCAAGCCGGTCGTGATCATCGCATTCGGCTCGTCCTCGACCCAGGGCTATGGTTCGTCGGCGCCGGAATTCACCTATCCGAACCGGCTCGCCGGACAGTTGCGCCGGCAGTATCCGTCCGCCGACATCACCGTGCTCAATCGCGGCAAGGGCGGCGAGGACGCGCCCGAGATGATGAAGCGGCTGCAGACCGAAGTGATCGACGTCCATCCCGACATGGTGATCTGGCAGGTCGGCACCAACGCGGTGCTGCGCAACCTCGATCCGACCGAGACCGCCAGGCAGGTCGAGGACGGCGTGGCGCGCCTTCAGGCGTCCGGCGCCGACGTCGTGCTGGTCGATCCGCAATATTCGCCGCGCGTCACCGAGCGCCCCGAAAGCGCGCGCGGCATGGTGAAGCTGCTCGGCCGCATCGCCGCCCTGCGTCATGTCGGCATCTTCCCGCGCTTCGAGGTGATGCGCGACTGGCACGAGAAACAGGCGATCCCGATCACCGATTTCGTCATCGCCGACGGCCTGCACATGAACGACTGGGGCTATGCCTGCTTCGCCCAGCTGCTCGGCGACGACATCATCCGCTCGGTCGGCGCGATCAAGATCGGCGTCAACGTCCCCGCCGATGTGCGGACCTACCGGCCGATGTGATCGGGCTGCCCGGCCGCTCCAACCGTCATTGCGAGCGAAGCGAAGCAATCCATTCGTCCGTTTGCGCTGATGGATGGATTGCTTCGTCGCTTCGCTCCTCGCAATGACGGTTGAGGCGGTGCGCTCATTTCCATCACCGTCACCCTGAGGTGGCCGCTTCTTCAGCGGCCCTCGAAGGGTCGACGGCCCGACTTGGGGGGCCGTGCATCCTTCGAGGCTCGCTCCGCTCGCACCTCAGGATGACGGGACTGATACCCTCGCGGACTCTTGCCTCGACCATCTCGGCACTCACCACCAATCTTGACCTCGCCGCGGTAATCCGCTCCCTTGGCGCTTGCACCCAAGCCTTAAGGGAAACGCTCATGTCTTTCGTGCTGGCCATCGATCAGGGCACCACATCGTCGCGCGCCATGGTGTTTCGCGGCGATATCTCCATCGCCGCCGTCGCGCAGCAGGAGTTTCCGCAGCATTTCCCCGCCTCCGGCTGGGTCGAGCACGAGCCGGAGGACATCTGGACCTCGACCGTGATGGTGTGCCGCGAGGCGCTGGAGAAGGCCGGCCTCAAGGCGAAAGATATCGCCGCGATCGGCATCACCAACCAGCGCGAGACCACCGTGGTGTGGGACCGCGCCACCGGACAGGCCGTGCACCGCGCCATCGTCTGGCAGGACCGCCGCACCGCCGACATCTGCGCAAAACTCAAGGCCGAGGGCCATGAGTCGGTGATTTCGGCCAAGACCGGTCTGATCATCGATCCCTATTTCTCCGGCACCAAAGTCGCCTGGATCCTCGATCACGTGCCGGGCGCGCGCGAGCGCGCCGAGCGCGGCGAACTCTTGTTCGGCACCGTCGACTGCTATCTGCTGTGGCGGCTCACCGGCGGGAGAGTCCACGCCACCGACGCCACCAACGCCTCGCGCACGCTGCTGTTCAACATCCATACCGGCGCCTGGGACGATGACCTCATCAGGCTGCTGCGCGTACCGCGCTCGATGCTTCCCGAGGTGAAGGATTCCTCCGCCCGGTTCGGCGAGAGCACGGCGGACTTGTTCGGCGGCCCGATCGCGATCTCCGGGATTGCCGGCGACCAGCAGGCCGCGACCATCGGCCAAGCCTGCTTCGAGCCCGGCATGATGAAGTCGACCTACGGCACCGGCTGCTTCGCGCTGCTCAACACCGGCACCACGCCGGTGGCCTCGAAGAACAAGCTGCTCACCACCATCGCCTACCAGCTCGGCGGCCAGCGCACCTACGCGCTCGAGGGCTCGATCTTCGTCGCCGGCAGCGCGGTGCAGTGGCTGCGCGACGGGCTCGGCATCATCAAGCACGCCGCCGAGACCGGACCGCTTGCCGACAAATCGGACTCCATGCAGAGCGTCTACTTGGTGCCCGCCTTCGTCGGCATGGGCGCGCCGTACTGGAATCCGCGCGTGCGCGGCGCGCTGTTCGGGCTCACCCGCAACACCGGCCCGGCCGAGCTCGCGCATGCGACGCTGGAGAGCGTGTGCTACCAGACCTTCGATCTGTGGGCCGCGATGCGCACCGACTGGCCGGAGGCCAACGCCGCCAACACCGTGCTGCGCGTCGACGGCGGCATGACCGCCTCGGACTGGACCATGCAGCGGCTCGCCGATCTGCTCAACGCGCCGGTCGACCGCCCGATGATCCAGGAGACCACGGCGTTAGGGGCCGCCTATCTCGCCGGCCTCGATGCCGGCGTCTATCCGGAGCCCGCCAAGTTCGCCGACAATTGGCGGCTCGAGCACCGCTTCAGGCCGGCGATGAGCCAGGCGACGCGCGAGCGCAAGCTCGCCGGCTGGGCCCGCGCCGTGAAGGGCGTGCTGGCGAGCGACGAGGGGGAGTAGGGGAGCGGTGTCGCCGCGATGTTTCTCCACCTCTCCCGCTTGCGGGGTCGAGACGAGCGAAGCTCGCTCTTAGGTCGTAGCGCATCGTCAGATGCGCTACGGGTGGGGGCTCTCTCCTCACCAAGAGTCTCGCAAGCGGCGCCGCTGCGGCTGCCGCTCAATCTCGCCAAGTGTGCGCAACAATCAATAACAACCATCGGAGAACAACATGAACACGGATCTTAACCGCGTCACCAAGCTACTGACTGCCGCACTTTGCGCCGCAATACTTGCCGCTCCCGCCACCGCGCGTGAGAAGCCGAGCCCGCTCGTCGCGGCGCGCGAGGTCAAGACCGACGTCGCCGGGCTGAAGGCGCCGGGGCAGATCCTGGTCGATGTCTGGGGCATCCCGCACATCTATGCCGGCAACGAGCACGACCTGTTCTTCCTGCAGGGCTTCAACGCCGCGCGCGATCGGCTCTGGCAGATCGATCTCTGGCGCAAGCGCGGGCTCGGCCTCTTGGCGAAGGATTTCGGCCCTGCCTATGCCGAGCAGGACAAGGCGCTGCGCCTGTTCCTCTATCGCGGCGACATGAATGCGGAATGGGCCGCCTATGGCCCGAAGGCGAAATCCTATGCGGAGGCGTTCGTCGCCGGCGTCAACGCCTATGTCGCCGACGTCCAGGCGGGCAAGCGCGCGCTGCCGATCGAGTTCAGGATCGCAGGCACGATGCCGGATTTGTGGTCGGCAGAGGATGTCGTGCGCGTCCGCAGCCATGGCCTGACCCGCAACGTCGCCTCCGAGGTGAAGCGCTCGCGGGTCGCCTGCGCTGCCGGCCTCGATGCCGATCGTTTCCGCGTCAAGCTGGAGCCCACCTGGACCACCAGGATCCCCGATGGGCTCGATCCCTGCAGCGTGCCGAAGGCGGTGCTCGCCGCCTACGATCTTGCCACGCGGCCGGTGAAGTTCGCCGCGCCGAAGGACCAGAAGGCGGCGCTGGCGCATGATCCCGACACCTACCTCGCCGAGGCCGACCAGCAGCGCGACACCATCGGCTCCAACAACTGGGTGATCGCGGCATCGCGCACCGCGACCGGACGTCCGATCCTCGCCAACGATCCGCATCGCGAGCACTCGGTGCCGTCGCTGCGCTACATCGTCGGCCTCAACGCGCCCGGCATCTCCGTGATCGGCGCCGGCGAGCCGGCGCTGCCGGGCATCTCGATCGGCCACAACGACACCATCGCGTTCGGGCTGACCATCTTCAACGTCGATCAGGAAGACCTCTACGTCTACGAGCTCAACCCCGACAATCCGAACCAGTACCGCTACGGCAGCGGCTGGGAGGACATGCGGATCGTGCATGAGAAGGAAGCGGTGAAGGGCGAGGCCGACCGCGACCTCGAGCTGAGATTCACCCGCCACGGCCCGGTGATCTTCGTCGACGCCGACAAGAAGCATGCGTTCGCCGTGCGCTCGATCTGGTTCGAGCCGGGCACCTCGGCCTATTTCGGCTCGTCCGACTACATGACGGCGAAGAATTGGAACGGCTTCCTCGGCGCGATGCGGCGCTGGGGCGCGCCGTCGGAGAACCAGGTCTATGCCGACACGTCAGGCAATATCGGCTGGGTCGCCGCCGGCAAGACGCCGCGCCGAGCCAGTTTCGACGGCCTGATGCCGGTGCCCGGCGACGGCCGCTACGAGTGGCAGGGCTTTCTGTCGCTCGACGAATTGCCGAAGCTGTACCAGCCGAAGCAGGGTTTCATCGCCACCGCCAACCAGATGAACCTGCCGGCGGATTATCCGGTGGGTGAGCGCAGGGTCGGATTCGAATGGGCCGACAGCGCGCGCTGGCAGCGCATCACCGAGGTGCTGCAGGCCAACAGCAAGGTGACGCTGGCGGACGCGATGGCGCTGCAGAACGACGACACCGGCATGCTCGCGCGGCGCCTCGTCGCGCTGCTGAAGCCGCTCACGTCGGATGATGCGAACGTCAGGAAGGGCCTCGATCTGCTCAAGGCGTGGGATGCGCGTGATGCAGCCGATAGCGCGGCCGCCGCGGTCTATGAGGTGTGGATCGCAAACCATCTCGGCCCGGTGCTGCTCAAGACCACCGCGCCGAAGGCGGCCGAGCTGATCGCGCCGGAGGCCTCCAGCATCTCAGCCATTGTCGGCTATCTCGAAAAGCCGGACGCGGCGCTCGGCAGCGATCCCTCAGGCGAGCGCGACCGCGTGCTGCGCGACAGCCTCGGCGAGGCGGTCACCGATGTTGCCGACAAGCTCGGTCCCGATGCGTCGACCTGGCGCTGGGGCCGGCTGCATGTCGCGCAATTCAATCACGCGCTGATGCCGCTCGCCGACAAGGCGACCGCGGCGCAGATGCAGGTCGGCCCGCTCGCCTTTGGCGGCGCCGCCAACGTGCCGCGCGCCGCCACCTATCGCCGCACCGACTATCATCTGATCTCCGGCGCTTCATTCCGCATGGTGCTCGATGTCGGCAATTGGGATGCGAGCCGCGCCGTCAACACGCCGGGCCAATCCGGCGATCCCTTCAGCGGCCACTACCGCGACCTCGCGCCGCTATGGGCGACGGGCCAGTACGTGCCGCTGCTCTACAGCCGCGGCGCCGTGGAAGCTGCAACCGCTGACGCGATCACGCTGACGCCGAGGTGAGGGGCGAGTAAGTCTCACCGGCTGCGCCACAAACTCCAACGTCGTCCCGGCGAAAGCCAGGCGAAAGCCGGGACCCATAACCACCAATGCCGATTGCTTTGCGGTGCTGGGGCCACAGCGTGCCTTAACAACCCAACTCTGTGGTAATGGGTCCCGGCCTTCGCCGGACGACACCGAGTGTTCGGCACACTGTAGCCGCAACCGCGGACGCGATCAGCTGACGCCGAGATGAGGGAGCGAGTGCGTCTC
The DNA here is from genome assembly GCF_054055815.1 of Bradyrhizobium sp. USDA 4503. Classification (NCBI taxonomy): domain Bacteria; kingdom Pseudomonadati; phylum Pseudomonadota; class Alphaproteobacteria; order Hyphomicrobiales; family Nitrobacteraceae; genus Bradyrhizobium; species Bradyrhizobium sp. USDA 4503. Next base: position 4,955,360 of record NZ_JBSRXS010000001.1, on the reverse strand, counting down.
ATCGGCTGCGCCACAAACTCCGCCGTCGTCCCGGCGAAGGCCGGACCCATAACCACGAATGCCAATTGTCCTGCGATGTTGGGGCCGCAGCAGCGTCGTTCAACAACCTAGTCCTGTGGTAATGGGTCCCGGCCTGCGCCGGGACGACGTCAAACGTGTGGCGAGCACCGCGCTCACTTTTCGTGCTTCTCCTGAAAGCGGAAGCGCGACCCTGGATTCATCCATGCGAATGCCGACGCGGACTGCGGCGGCCAGCCACTATTCACTTCGTGCCATCAACGCGGCGGCGCATCTGGATCACTACAAGTTGACGTTTGCGATTTGCGCACGGACTTCCCGCAACACTGTGCGCGGGCGTCCAAGAAGCGTTGGCTTCTGCCTGTTAGTCTGACCGATCGTGATCGCCGCCGGCCTGTGACGGTTTTCACATCCGGCGCGAGCACGCATTTTCTGGAAGCGATTGAAAGCTCAGCTGGTTACTTCACAGGAGCTGACCATGACGAAAACTATTCTTGTTTCGATCGCAGTTGTTTGTCTGTCCACGGCGGCACTCGCCGATGCACGCACGGCACAACACCGGACCCACCAGCGTCTCGTGATGGGTACCGCACTGAGTCCTGCCGTGCTCAATGCCAACGCCAGTCTCAATGGCGATGTCAGCGACCGCGCGATGCGCATGCGGAGTCTTCGCGAGTCCGGCTACAACCCGAAGAACGATTTCGACGCGAACGGCAACGTGTGGGTCGGCAACTAACCGGGTACGGGAGGGCCTGGGGAGCCCTCCCTCAAAGCGCGTTCAAACTGGTTTATCCCGCTCGTTGGACCTGGCCGCTCGAATGAGCAGCGGCGGATGCGGCGGGTTACCTCTTCTCCTGACCAGGCATTGCGTGCAGCGTTGCATTGCATCTGCGGCGACGTGCGGTTATGTCCCGCCGACAGCCTGCAAACAGAGGTCGCGCGATGCTGCTGCCCGATGGTTACTCCGACATCCCCCACGGCAAGATCGCTGCCGTCGTCACCCATCTGGAAATGACCGCGCGTCCGCCGCTGCGCGTCGACCCGCCCGGCGCGTGGCGCCTGCGCAAGGTCGATCCGCCCGCGCTCGACTGGTATCGCGATATCTATCGCCGGGTCGGCGAGGAGTGGCTGTGGTTCACCCGCACCGGGCTCGATGATTCCGATCTCGCCTCGAGGATCCACGCCCCCGGCAACGAGCTCTACGGGCTGGCCGTCGACGGCCAGGATGAGGGCCTGCTCGAACTCGATTTCAGCGTGGCCGGCGAATGCCAGCTGCTGTATTTCGGCGTCACCGCAAAATTCATCGGCACCGGCGCCGCGCGCTTCCTGATGAACCGCGCGCTCGAGATCGCCTGGTCACGCGACGTCAGCCGCGTCTGGGTGCACACCTGCACCTTCGATCATCCCTCGGCCGTCGCGTTCTACCAGCGCTCCGGCTTCCGTCCGTTCCTGCGGCAGATCGAGGTGGCGGATGATCCGAGGCTCGACGGCAAATTGCCGCGCGATGCGGCGAGGCACGTGCCGGTGATTGGGTAGCTCGCCTAACGGACCGGATCAGGATCCGGTTGCAATGCGGCGCGGCCCATCTACGATGGTGCAAAGTGCAACCTTTGTCCCCGGCATTCGCACACTTCGAAATCTCTGTTTTCGAGGCGGCTTGCTGCGGCATGACCGACGAGATGACAGATGTTTTTGATCGGCCAGTACGACTCGCCCTTTGTCCGCCGCACCGCGATCGCGCTGCGGCTCTATGGATTGCCGTTCGAGCACAAGCCGTGGTCGACCTTCGGCGATGCGGAGATGGTTGCGGCCTACAATCCGGTGCGGCGGGTGCCGACGCTGGTGCTCGATGACGGCGAGGCGCTGATCGAGAGTAGTGCGATCCTGGATTATCTCGACGAACTGGTCGGGCCGGACAAGGCGATGATCGCGCGTTCGGGGCCGGAGCGGCGCAAGCATCTGCGCATCACGGCGCTGGCGACCGGGCTTGCCGACAAGGCGGTGAGCCTTGTCTATGAGCGCGTGCTGCGCAAGGAGCAGTTGAAGCTCTGGGTCGAGCGCTGCGAGGCGCAGATCGCGGGCGTGCTCGCGGTGCTAGAGCAGGAGCGCGCGGCGGTGCAGACGCCGTACTGGCTGGGCGATCGCATCGGTCATGCCGACGTCGCGGTGGCCTGCGCGCTACGCTTCACCGGCGAGGCGCATCCGCATCTGTTCGACGCGCGCTATCCGGCGCTCGAGGCCCACGCCGCGCGCTGCGAGGCGCTGCTGCCGTTCCAGGAGATCGTGCAGCCGCTGGCGCCGCCGAGCGGTTAGTGGATGGCGCGACCCACGCTGATTGGCGTGTACCCCTCGCGCGCGGATGTCGCGAGAACGCATGATTATGACTCACAAGCGGCACCACACATTTGCTGTCGTCCCTGCTTTCGCGTGCTTTCGCGGGGACGACGGTTGTGTTTGCGGCGCGCCCGCCAATCTCCCTCAGCAACGCCACGCACTCGCCCGCGACCCCGAGGCGCGCGCTTCGGGCTACCCATTGCTGGTCCGATCTTCTATGGTGAACCGTTCGGGTCGCATGGAGCGAACTCGATAATTCCATGATATCAAAGGCTTAAGGCTTCGGATCGAAGCCTTTGGAGGGCGGTTTGACGCGGTATATTTCGACCAGGGGTGAGGCCCCGGTGCTCGGCTTCTGCGATGTGATGCTGACCGGGCTTGCCCGTGACGGCGGGCTCTACGTGCCCGAGACCTGGCCGCAACTGTCGCCCGAGACCATCGCCACCTTCTTCGGCCGTCCCTATTGGGAGGTCGCGGTCGAGATCATCCGTCCGTTTGTCGCCGGCGAGATTTCTGACGCCGAGCTCGGCCGCATGGCCAACGAGGCCTATGCCACCTTCCGCCATCCCGCGGTGGTGCCGGTCGATCAGGCCGGGCCGAACCAGTTCCTGCTCGAACTGTTCCACGGGCCGACGCTGGCGTTCAAGGACGTCGCGATGCAGCTGATCTCGCGGCTGATGGATCACGTGCTGGCCAAGCGCGCGCAGCGCACCACCATCGTGGTCGCGACCTCGGGCGATACCGGTGGCGCCGCGGTCGAGGCTTTTGCCAATCTCGACAATGTCGACCTCGTCGTCCTGTTCCCGAACGGCCGCATCTCCGAGGTGCAGCGCCGCATGATGACGACGACCGGCGCCGCCAACGTCCACGCGCTCGCGATCGAAGGCACCTTCGACGATTGCCAGGCGCTGGTGAAGGCGATGTTCAACAACCATCGCTTCCGCGACCAGGTGGCGCTGTCGGGCGTCAACTCGATCAACTGGGCGCGCATCGTCGCGCAAGTGGTCTATTACTTCACCTCGGCGGTCGCGCTCGGCTCGCCGCATCGCACCGTCGATTTCACGGTGCCGACCGGCAATTTCGGCGACATCTTCGCCGGCTATGTCGCCAAGCGGATGGGGCTGCCGATCCGGAACTTGCGCATCGCCGCCAACGTCAACGACATCCTGGCGCGCACGCTGAAGACCGGCATCTACGAGGTCCGCGAGGTGCACGCCACGACGTCGCCGTCGATGGACATCCAGGTGTCGTCGAACTTCGAGCGGCTGCTGTTCGAGGCGAGCGGCCGCGACGCCGATCAGGTCCGCCGCCTGATGGCCTCGCTGAAGCAGTCCGGCCGTTTCGTGCTGCCGGATGCGACGCTGGCCGCCGTGCGCCGTGATTTCGACGCCGGCCGCGCCGACGAGACCGAGACGGCGGCCGCGATCCGCGCCGCCTGGCGCGAGGCCGGCGATCTGGTCGATCCCCACACCGCGGTGGCGCTCGCGGTCGCCGACCGCGACACCTCGGATTCCAGGATCCCGAACATCGTGCTGTCGACCGCGCACGCGGCCAAATTCCCCGATGCGGTGGAAGCCGCCTGCGGGGTGCGTCCGCAGCTGCCGGTCTGGCTCGGAGGCCTGATGAGCAAATCCGAACACATCACGGTCATGAAGAATGATTCCGCCGAGGTCGAGCGCTTCGTGCTGTCGGTCAGCCGTGCTGCCAAGCAGGGAGTCGCCTGATGGGCGTTGAAATCACCAAGCTGCCGAGCGGACTGACAATCGTCACCGACACCATGCCGCATCTGGAAACCGCGGCGCTCGGGGTCTGGGCCGGCGTCGGCGGGCGCGACGAGAAGCCGAACGAGCACGGCATCTCGCATCTGCTCGAGCACATGGCGTTCAAGGGCACGGCGCGGCGCTCCTCGCGCGAGATCGTCGAGGAGATCGAGGCGGTCGGCGGCGACCTCAATGCCGGGACCTCGACCGAGACCACGGCCTATTATGCGCGGGTGATGAAGGCGGATGTGCCGCTGGCGCTCGACGTGCTCTCCGACATCCTCGCCAACCCGTCCTTCGTGCCGGACGAGCTGGAGCGCGAGAAGAGCGTCATCGTGCAGGAGATCGGCGCGGCGCAGGATACGCCCGACGACGTCGTGTTCGAGCATCTCAACGAGCTCTGCTATCCGGAGCAGCCGATGGGGCGCTCGCTGCTCGGCACCGCCAAGACGCTGAAGGTCTTCGATCGCGACATGCTGCGCGGCTATCTCTCGACGCATTACCGCGCCCCCGACATGGTGGTCGCGGCCGCCGGCGCGGTCGATCACGCGCGGATCGTCGAGGACGTCACGCAGAAGTTTGCGAGCTTCGACGCCACCCCGGCGCCGAAGCCGCAGGTCGCGATGTTCGGCAAAGGCGGCTCGCGGGTGGTGCATCGCGATCTCGAGCAGGCGCATCTGACGCTGGCGCTCGAAGGCGTGCCGCAGACCGACCCGTCGCTGTTCTCGCTGCAGGTCTTCACCAACACGCTCGGCGGCGGGATGTCGTCGCGGCTGTTCCAGGAGGTGCGCGAGAAGCGCGGGCTGTGCTACTCGATCTACACCTTCCACGCGCCCTACACCGACACCGGCTTCTTCGGCCTCTACACCGGGACCGATCCGGCCGATGCGCCGGAAATGATGGAAGTCATCGTCGACGTCATCAACGACGCGGTCGAAACCCTGACCGAGGCCGAGGTCGCCCGCGCCAAGGCGCAGATGAAGGCCGGCCTGTTGATGGCGCTGGAAAGCTGTTCATCGCGGGCCGAACAATTGGCACGTCATGTGCTAGCCTATGGCCGGCCGCAGACGGTGGAAGAACTGGTGGCCCGGATCGACGCGGTCAGCGTCGAATCGAGCCGCAACGCCGCCCGTGCCCTGCTGGCGCGCAGCCGGCCCGCCGTTGTCGCGCTCGGCAGCGGCAGGGGTCTGGACACGGCGGTGGCTTTTGCGGAAGGATTGACGAATTCGAAGGCAAAGACGCTGTTGCATTGAGAATTCTGCTTACCTCGCCCCGCGCTTGCGGGGAGAGCATAGGCCGCCTACCGGCGGCCGTTGACGGACATACGCCGAGGCGGAGCCTCAGCTATGGCCGAAGGCTTCGGGTGAGGGGTAGAGCCGCAAGACCGAATCTGCGGTAAGACCCCTCACCCCGACCCTCTCCCCGCAAGGGCGGGGCGAGGGAGAAGTGGCGGGGAGTGTTGGGCCATGGCCCTGTTTCGTTTGCCGTCCAATGGACCCGCTGCACTGATGCCGCGCGGTCACGGGCTCTTGCTGCGCGCGCCGCAGATGTCGGATTTCCCGCAATGGGCGCAATTGCGCGAATTCAGCCGCGCCTATCTCACGCCATGGGAACCGATCTGGCCCTCCGACGACCTGACCCGCGCCGGCTTCCGCCGCAGGCTGCGCCGCTACACCGAGGATATCGCCGCCGACCGCTCCTATCCGTTCATCATCTTCCGTGAATCGGACGGGGTGATGATCGGCGGCATCACGCTCGCCAATGTCCGGCGCGGCATCGTGCAGGCCGGCACGATCGGCTACTGGGTCGGGCTGCCGCATGCCCATCGCGGCTACATGACGACGGCGCTGCGGGTGCTGCTGCCCTCGCTGTTCGGCGAGCTCAATCTGCACCGCATCGAGGCGGCCTGCATTCCCTCCAATGCCTCGTCGATCCGCGTGCTGGAGAAGTGCGGCTTCACCCGCGAGGGCCTGGCGCGGCGCTATCTCTGCATCAACGGGATCTGGCAGGACCACCTGCTGTTCGGCCTGCTGCACGAGGATTTCCGCGGCTGATCCGTAAGCCTTTTTACGGATGGCGGTGCCGCCTTCGATGCCTTGGGTTCGCCGCCATTGCCTTGCTATAACGGCCGCGAAACAGGGAACCCGGTTGGGAAATTTGAGGACATTGATGGGTGAAAGGGTGATCAGGTTCGCGCTCGCAGCGGCGGTATCGATCGGTCTCGGTGCCACTTTGTTGCCTTCGGCAGCTCCTGCGCAGTCGCTGAGCGACCGCTTCAAGAGCCTGTTCGGCGGCGGCTCGTCCGACCAGGACAAGCCGGCGACGCCCGCAGCGCCGCAGCAGCTCAACGATGCCGACGCCGAACTGACCTGCCCGCCGGTGCAGATCCGCTCCGGAGCCTCGACCTATTCGGTGGCCGCGAACGGCAAGGAAGCGGTCGGCAACGACGTCAAGTTCCTGGCCTCGATCACGCGCACGGCGCGGCAATGCAATCTGAACAGCGGCCAGATCACGGCCAAGATCGGTATTCAGGGGCGGATCATTGTCGGTCCCCAGGGCGCGCCACCGAGCATTCAGGTGCCGCTGCGCGTTGCCGTGGTGCAGGGCGGCGTCGGCGAGAAGACCATCATGACCAAGGCCTACACCACCACGGTGCAGATGGACGAAAGCGGCAGCGTGCCGTTCAGCCTGGTCGCCGAGGACGTCGTCTATCCGGCGCCGTCTCCGGCCGACAACGACAATTACATTTTCTATATCGGCTTCGACCCGCAGGCCCTGAAGCCGGAGCCCAAGGCCCGCGCGCCGCACAAGAAGAAGTAACAGCGCGTTTTCGAGCGAAGTGGACGCCGGTTCGCGTGACGAAAACGCGTCAAACGGACGAATTTGGACAAAACAAAAGGCCGGCGCGATGAGCTCGCGCCGGCCTTTTTTAAGGAGTTCAGATAGCGTCAGTTCAGCTTGGAGCGGACTTCGGCGATGCCCTTGCCGACGAGGTCGTCGGCAACCGAGCCCTTGACCGACTGCGACAGGATGGTCGAGGCGGCCGTCACCGCGGCGTTGGCCGCGGCGGCGCGGACATCGGCCACGGCCTGGGCCTCGGCCTGGGCGATCTTGCTCTCGGCGGTCTTGGTCCGCCGCGCGACAAAATCTTCCATCTTGGTCTTGGCTTCGGCCGCGATCCGTTCGGCTTCGACCTTGGCGTTGGAGATGATCTCCTCGGCCTCGCGCTCCGCGCTGGCGCGGCGCGCCTTGTACTCGCCGAGCAGCTTGTTGGCCTCGTCCTTCAGACGGCGGGCGTCTTCCAGCTCGGCCTTGATGCGCTCGGCGCGGTGGTCGAGCGCCGTCAGCAGGGTGCGATGAACGCCGAGATAGCCGAACACGACCAGCAGAAGGACGAAGGCGATCGCAACCCAGGTTTCCGGTTCGTAAAACATCGTCTATCCCTTCAGCGACGCGTCGACGGCGCTGTTGACCGCATTGGCGTCCGGCGTGACGCCGGCAAGTTGCTGGACGATGGCGCCGGCCGCATCCGCCGCGATGCCGCGGACGTTGCTCATGGCGTTGGTCCTCGTCGTTGCGATCTGCTTCTCGGCGTCGGCGAGCTTTGCCGCCAGCTTCTCTTCCAGCGCCTTGCGCTCGGCTTCCGAGGCCGCGTTCAGCTTTTCGCGGGTCTCGTTGCCGATCGCCTGCGCGTTGGCGCGCGCATTCGCCAGCTCGGTCTCGTAGGCCTTCAGCGCCGCGTCGGACTCGTCCTTCAGCTTCTGCGCCTCGGCCAGATCGCCCTCGATCTTGTTCTGACGTGCATCGATCGTCCCGCCGACGCGCGGCAGGGCGATACGCGACACGATCAGGTAGAGCGCGACAAATGCAATCGCCAGCGAGACCAGCTGCGAGGCGAAGTTGGACGAATCGAACGGCGGAAAGGCTCCGCCGTGATGTCCGCCGTCGGTCTCGGTGTGGGCGCCGGCTTTCTGGCCTTTTGCCTCGCCATGACTCTCAGCCACGGTGTTCTCCTGTTGCTGTCATGCGCGCCGCCCTTGGAACGAACCTTGGGCGGCGCGAAGGGGTTACCGCAAAGCGGAACCGGGTTACCGCAGAGCGGAACCGGCGTGCCGCTCAGAGCGGAACGAACAGCAGGAGCAGCGCGATCAGCAGCGAGAAGATGCCGAGCGCTTCGGTCACGGCGAAGCCGAAGATCAGGTTGCCGAACTGGCCCTGAGCGGCCGACGGGTTACGCACCGCAGCGGCGAGGTAGTTGCCGAAGATGATGCCCACGCCGACGCCCGCGCCGCCCATGCCGATGCACGCGATGCCCGCGCCGATAAGTTTTGCTGCTGCCGGTTCCATATGTAGCTCCTTGAGAAAGATAGACAGATTGGTGGGTGGAGATTCCCCGGACCGCTTAGTGTCCCGGATGAATGGCGTCGTTGAGGTAGATGCAGGTCAGGATCGCGAACACGTAGGCCTGCAGGAACGCGACCAGCAGTTCGAGGGCATACAGCGCAATCGTGAGCGCCAGCGGCAGCACGCCGCCGACCCAGCCGAGCGCGCCCAGCGAGAAGCCGAGCATCGCGACGAAGCCCGCGAACACCTTCAATGCGATGTGGCCGGCCAGCATGTTGGCGAACAGACGAACGCTGTGCGAGACCGGCCGCAGGAAGAACGACAGGATCTCGATGAACATGACCAGCGGCAGGATGTAGATCGGAACGCCGTGGGGGACGAAGATGCTGAAGAATTTCAGGCCGTTCTTGTAGACGCCGTAGATCAGGACGGTGAAGAACACCAAAAGCGCGAGCGCCGCGGTGACGATCAGGTGGCTCGCGATCGTGAAGGTGTAGGGGATGACGCCGACCAGGTTCGAGACGCAGAGGAACATGAAGAGCGAGAAGATCAGCGGGAAGAACTTCATGCCTTCCGCGCCAGCCGTGCTGCGAATCGTGGTGGCGACGAACTCGTAGGAGATCTCGGCGACCGACTGCAGCCGTCCCGGAACCAGTTCCCGGCCGCTCGCCAGCATCAGCAGCGCAATCAGCAGCACCGCGATGAGCATGAAGAGCGAGGAATTGGTGAAGGCGATCGTGTGATTGCCGATGTGGCCGAGCGTGAAGAGGGGCTCGATATTGAACTGGTGGATCGGGTCGATTTTCATCCGCGCGGCTCTTGGTCCACCGGCTATCGTGCCGGTAATCGAATTTCAAATGTCGTGACTTCCCGCCAGCGCTCAGCGCTTGCCCGAGGCCACGCCCGCGGACCTCACCACGTTGACCACCCCGGCGACGAAGCCGAGCAGCGTTAACACGATGAAGCCGAATGGCGACGTCGACAGCAAACGGTCGAACCCCCAGCCAATCGCCGCTCCGACGGCAACGCCCGCGATCAGCTCCGAGGAAAGACGAAAACCGAGCGCCATAGCCGAAGCTCTGGCCGCACTGTCCCCGCTTTCATTACCGGATTGATCAGTCTTGCTCCTGCGGCTGTCGCGAATTTCTGACAACCGATGATCGAGACTTCCGAGCCTTGCGGAAAGCGCAGCTTCGTCAGGAGGCGATTGATCGCGACTTCCATTTGCGCCGTCGTTGGTGTTCTCAGCCATGCTGGAAACACTAACCGATGCCGCGGATGATGGAAATTGCGCCCGTCCCCGTCAAAAGCCGCGCGGACCATACTTACCGCGTCTAATCAAGTCAAGATTGCGTCGTAACCAGTTATTGCTTTGATTCTGCTGGTTTTATTTGGAGATATTCAAGGTCAGAGTGACGCAGTGATCGCAGTGCAACAGCTTGCGTGGCATTGAGCGATATTGCGTGGCTATTCCCGCTCTGCTGGGATCGCCGAAAGTCCCGTCCTCTCACGCAGTCAGGTTCCGCATGTCGCGCCAGATCGATTACTACTTCTCGCTGCAATCCCCCTGGGCCTATATCGGCCACAAGCCCTTCGTTCGACTCGTAAGCACTTACGATCTCAAGGTAAATTACCGGCCTGTGCTGCTGGTCGATCTGTTCTCCGAGACCGGCGGACTGCCGCTCGCCAAGCGCCATCCGGTGCGGCAGCGCTATCGGATGATCGAGTTGCAGCGCTGGCGCGACAAGCGCGGACTGAATTTTCATTTGCAGCCGGCCAACTGGCCGTTCAACGGGCGCCTTGCCGATGGCGTGGTGATCGCGATGCTCGAGGCCGGCCTCGACCCCGAGCCGTTCTTGCAACGGGCCTATCCCGCGGTGTGGGAGCAGCAGCTTAATCTTGCTGATCCTGCGACGCTGGTGAAGCTCGCCGACGATGCCGGTTTGCCCGGCCGGCAGCTGGTCGAGCGCTCGAGCACTGAAGCGATCAGCGCGGCCTATGAGCAGAATCGCCAGAATGCATTGGACGCCGACGTGTTCGGCTCGCCCGGATATGTGCTCGATGGCGAGGTGTTCTGGGGCCAGGACCGGATCGAATTGCTTGAAGACGCGTTGAAGTCAGGCCGTAAGCCCTATAGCTCTGTGGTCTAGGGCAGGAATCAGGTTGAGGCGGAGCAAGCCATGCCCATCGCGATGTCACCGTCGAAATTGTCCATCGCAATTGCTGCCATCCTGATCGCAAGCGGCGCGGCGATCGCGCAAACCGTGCCGGACACCGAGAATGGCCGCTACGCCTTATCACCCGCCGGCGATGGTTTCCTGCGGCTCGACACGCGCACCGGCGCGGTGTCGACCTGCACCAATTCCAGCGCCGGCTGGGCCTGTTACATGGTGCCGGACGAGCGGGCGGCGCTGGATGCCGAGATCGGGCGCCTGCAAGCCGACAATGACAAGCTCAAGGATGAGCTCGCCGCGCGCGCACCGTCGGCCAAGACCGACGAAGCGTTGCCGAAATCCGATCAGCTGAAGAAGCCGGAGCCCAAGACCGAGCCGAAGGTCGCCGAGGGCGAGCGCAAGATCGAGATCCCGCTGCCGAGCGACCGCGACATGGATCGCATGATGTCGTTCGTGGAGCGGGCCTGGCGGCGACTGATCGAAATGGCCAACCGCGTGCAGCGCGACATCAATGGCGGCAAGATTTGATGTTGTGCTGGCGCTGTCTCTCCAGCGTCGTCCCGGCGAAAGCCGGGACCCATACGCCGTAGCCTCTCGATTTCGACGACTCGGAGTTGATATCTCGCGTAACCAATGAACATCGGTGGTTATGGGTCCCGGCCTTCGCCGGGACGACGGTCTAGAGGTAAGATGAGTTCATCGAAGCAAATGTCGCACTCGGCGCCATCCTCCGTCGCGGCAACCAGCATCGTGTCGTCGCGCCTGGCGGTCGAAACGTCGGGCGCCGGCTTTACCGACATCACGCGCGAGGTCGCCAAATTCCTGCGCGAGGCGCGTGCCGGCGAGGGTGTGGTCACGCTGTTCATCCGCCACACCTCGGCCTCGCTGACGATCCAGGAGAATGCCGATCCGACCGTGCTGGTCGATCTGAAGACGGCGCTCGACCGCGCAGCGCCCGAAGACGGCGGCTGGCGTCACGACACCGAAGGCCCTGACGACATGCCGGCGCACATCAAGACCATGCTGACGGCGACCTCGCTGCAGGTCCCCGTGCTCGACGGCGAGATGGCGCTCGGCACCTGGCAGGGCATCTATCTGATCGAGCATCGCGCCCGTCCGCACCGGCGCGAGATCGTGCTGCAATTCATCGGCGCCACGCGCTGACGCGCGCGACCTGTCTTTTAAGACGCGGCCTCCAAATGACTCGGCCGCGGATCGCTCCGCGGCCGATGCAATTCTGATCGCGATGTCGACGGTCAGGTCTTGGTGATGTCGACGTCCTTGGTTTCCGGAATGAACAGCGCGCCGACCACGACGGTGATTGCGGCGAAGATGACCGGATACCAGAGACCGGAGTAGATGTCGCCGGTCGAGGCGGTGATCGCGAACGCGGTCGCCGGGAGCAGGCCGCCGAACCAGCCGTTGCCGATATGATAGGGCAGCGACATCGAGGTGTAGCGGATGCGGGTCGGGAACAGTTCGACCAGCATGGCGGCGATCGGGCCGTAGACCATGGTGACGTAGAGCACCAGGATGAACAGCAGGCCGATGACCGCGGCCACCTGCGGACGGAAGACATCGAACGGGTGCGACATCTTCACGATGCCGGCGTCACCCGGCTTCGGATAGCCCGCCGCCTGCACCGCCGCGAGGATTGCGGGGTTCGACGTCTTGGCGTCCGTATACGGCACTTCCTTGTCGTTGATCAGGATCTTCACCGGCGAGCCGGCCGGGCCCGGCACCGTCGAATATTTCACCGACGATTGGGCCAGGAAGGCGCGGGCGGTGTCGCAAGGCGCGCTGAAGACGCGGGTGCCGACCGGGTTGAACAGATCGCCGCAGCCGGCCGGATCCGCAACCACCTGCACCTTGACAGTCTCATAGGCCTTCTCCAGCGCCGGATTGGCGTTGGTCGTGATCATCTTGAAGATCGGGAACAGCGTGAGTGCGCCGATCAGGCAGCCCGCCAGGATGATCGGCTTGCGGCCGATCTTGTCCGACAGCGCGCCGAACACCAGGAAGAAGCCGGTGCCGAGCAACAGAGACCAGGCGATCAAGAGGTTGGCGGTGTAGCCGTCGACCTTCAGAATCGATTGCAGGAAGAACAGCGCGTAGAACTGGCCCGTGTACCAGATCACCGCCTGGCCCATGGTCAGGCCGAGCAGCGCGAGGATCACGATCTTGGCGTTGCTCCAGGTCGCGAAGGCCTCGGTCAGCGGCGCCTTGGAGGTCTTGCCCTCCTCCTTCATCCGCTGGAACACCGGCGATTCGTTCAGCCGCAGCCGGATCCAGACCGAGATGCCGAGCAGCAGCACCGACACCAGGAATGGAATGCGCCAGCCCCAGTCGGCGAAGTCCTTTTCGCCGGTGAGGGTTCGCGTGAACAGGATCACCAGCAGCGACAGAAACAGTCCAAGCGTTGCCGTGGTCTGGATGAACGAGGTGTAGTAGCCGCGCTTGCCGGGCGGGGCATGCTCAGCGACATAGGTCGCGGCACCGCCATATTCGCCGCCGAGCGCGAGGCCCTGCAGCAGGCGCAGCGAGATCAGGATGATCGGCGCCGCGATGCCGATGGTCTTGGCGTTGGGCAACAGGCCGACGATGAAGGTCGACAGACCCATGATCAGGATGGTGACGAGGAAGGTGTATTTGCGGCCGACGATGTCGCCGACCCGGCCGAACACGATCGCGCCGAACGGGCGCACCAGGAAGCCCGCGGCGAATGCCAGCAACGCGAAGATGTCGCGGGTCGCCGGCGGATAGTCCGAGAAGAACTGCGCGCCGATGATGCCGGCCAGCGAACCGTAGAGATAGAAGTCGTACCACTCGAACACGGTACCGAGCGACGACGCGAGGATGACGAAACGCTCATCCTTTGTCATGCCGGCGGGCCGCGCCGAAGTTGCAGTCATAGTGGACATCTGGATTGCTCCCCCCGAAATATTGCTGCCATGCTCGCCCCCGGCTGGCGGGTGAGGCCCGAATAGGCCCTCGGCTTGAGATGAAGGTAACATCGCAGTGAAACCCGCCCCAATAAGACTTTTGGCCTTTTCAGGATCGAACCTATCTTCTGAAGGAAGAGCAGGATGGAACGCCTCCGCAGGCGTCTATTGCGGCGCACAAGCTGCGCGGGTTAACCGCGTTGGCATCTGGTATTATCAAGCGCTTGCGTGATACTGCCGCGCGGGCGAAAACCGAGCGACGCGGGTTTGCCTAAAGCCCGCTTGTGGGACTGAGATGACTGCTGCTGCCAATACTCATCTTGTCATCGCCGACGACCATCCGCTGTTCCGCGATGCGTTGCGTCAGGCGGTGTCGAGCGTCGTGAGTTCGGCCACGATCAGCGAGGCCGGATCGTTCGAGGATCTGACCGCGCTGCTGGAGCGGGACTCCGAGGTCGACCTGATCCTGCTGGACCTGAGCATGCCGGGGATCAGCGGTTTCTCCGGCCTGATCTATCTGCGGGCGCAGTATCCGGCGATCCCGGTGGTGATCGTATCCGCCAGTGACGATGCCGGGACCATCCGCCGCTCGCTCGACTTTGGCGCTTCCGGTTTCATCCCCAAGCGCTTCGGCGTCGAGACGCTGCGGGATGCCATCATGAAGGTGATGGAGGGCGACGTCTGGGTGCCGCCGGACACCGATCTGTCGGCGGCCGGCGATCCCGACATGACGCGGCTGCGCGACCGGCTGGTGACGCTGACCCCGCAGCAGGTGCGGGTGCTGATGATGCTGTCCGAGGGGCTGCTCAACAAGCAGATCGCCTACGAGCTCGGCGTTTCCGAAGCGACCATCAAGGCCCATGTCTCGGCGATCCTGCAGAAGCTCGGCGTCGAAAGCCGCACCCAAGCCGTGATCGCCGCCGCCAAGATCGCCGGCGGCCAATGGCGCCAGGGCACGCCGCCGACGTAGTCCCGAGCAACTCCAGCTGTGATTTCCGGGCTCGGGCCACGGCATTGCGAGCCGGCGGGTGGCGCGAAAGCGCGCCCGATGGCACGCTTTCGCGAAGCCATCCAGATCCCATTCAAACTGCGCATCGGTCGAAAACCGAGTATCCTGTCCGGCACCGGCCCGTGAGAGGCCGCGTGCTTTTGGGGAGAACGCCATGATTTCCGTCACTCGCGTCGCCGGACTATCTCTGGCTGCGGCAATCCTTCTCGGTACCAGCTCTTTCAATTGCGCTCAGGCCAAGCCCTTCATGATCGTCGGCCTGGACGAGAAGCTGTTGTGGGACGACGACGGCAAGCCGGTGCTGTCCGCGCCCGGCAAGGATCAAGTGCTGATCATCGATCTCGCCGATCCCGAGAACCCGAAGATTGCGGCTTCTCTCCCATTGAAGAACTCGGTAGTCGGCCCCCCGGTCAACGTCGCTATCGATCCGACCGGAACGGTGGCGCTGGTCGCGGATTCGGTCGACGTGGTGAAGGAAGGCGACGCTCTGAAGCAGGTGCCGGATAACAAGATCTATGTGATCGATCTCAAGGCGACCCCGCCCAAGCTGGCAGCGACCATTGCCGGTGGAAAGCAGCCATCAGGGTTGAGCTTCAGTCCCGATGGCAAGATGGCGTTGGTTGCCAACCGCGGGGACAATTCGATCAGCGTACTTTCAGTCAACGGCACTGACGTCAAGATCACGGACACGATATCGATGCCTGACAGTGTCGCACATGTCGCGTTCGCGCCAGACGGCAAGCACGCGCTGGTCGCGCGTTTTCCCGGGCACAAGATATCGGTGCTCGATATCGCCGGCGACAAAGTCACCTACGCCAAGATAGACCTGCCGACCGGCCAATGGCCTTACAATGTGGCAGTGACCCCGAACAGCAAGATCGCGTTGACGTCGGACAATGGCAACTCAGGCGCGTCGGACGGCAGCGTCGACACGGCCAGCGTCATCGATCTCGAAGCGAAGCCGCCGCGCATCATCGATCGCGTGGTGGTCGGCGATGGACCGGAGGGGCTTGGCGTCAGTCCGAAGGGGGATCTCGCAGTCTCGGTGATCCTGCGCGGCTCGAACATGAAGAATGCGTTCTTCCATGAGAAGAACGGCAGCGTCTCGGTCCTGAAGATCGACGGCAAGAAAGTGACCAAGACCGGAGATATCGAAGTCGGCGGACTGCCTGAGGCCGCGGTCTTCACGCCTGACGGAAAATACATCCTGGTCGGGAACTACCTCAGCCAGGATTTCTCGATCCTCAAGGTCGACGGAACCAACGTCACCGACACAGGCAAGCGCTTTCAGGTGCCAGGGCACCCGGCGTCGGCCGGAATGGGGCCGAACTAACCCGACGCTTGGCGATCTTGCTGGAGCATGTGATTTTCGGTTGAGCCGGCCACTGCGCAGGCTCGCTTCACCTCTCGCGCTTGCGGGAGGGAGCGCCGTGTCTTTGCCGTGCCTTCATGATGCGATTCGATCCAGTCGCATCATGATCCAATGCGAGATCCGCGCCTGGATTGCGCCGCCGCGCGCTACTCCGCCGCCACCATCTGCTGGGTGCGCCATTGTCCGAGTAGGGCGCGGAGCGAGGCGGGTTTCACCGGCTTGTTCAGCACCGCGATGTTTTCCTCGCGCGCGGCGGCGCGCACCGCAGGGCTGCGGTCGGCGGTGATCAGGATCGCCGGAATGCCGTCGCCGAAGCGGCGGCGGATCTCGCGGATCGCGGCGACGCCGTTGCCGCGGTCGAGATGGTAGTCGACCAGGACGCCGGTGACGCGGCCACCGGCGGCCTCGATCGCGCTGATCGCGCCGTCGGCGTCGAGCACCGCGATCACCTCGGCGTCCCACGCCGTCAGCAGCGTCTTCATGCCGTCGAGGATGGCAGGATCATTCTCGATGCAGACAATCAGCGAGCCGCTCATCGGCGTCTTCGACAGGGGCGTGGCGGTGGTGACGGCCGCAGTATGGTTGACCGCGGTCGCGACCGGCACGGTGACCGAGAACGCCGAGCCGCCGCTGACATTGGCCGAGATCGCGATGCGGTGGTTGAGCACCCGCGCCAGCCGCTCGACGATCGACAGGCCGAGGCCGAGGCCGCGGGCGATCCGGGCGCCCTGCTCGAGGCGGTGGAACTCCTTGAAGATCTCGCCGCGCTTCTGCACGGGAATGCCGACGCCGGTGTCGAAGATGCTGATCTGGAGCGTGGTGCCGCGGCGGCGGCAGCCGATCAAGACGCGGCCGCGCGGGGTATATTTGATCGCGTTGGAGATGAAGTTCTGCAGCAGCCGGCGCAGCAGCGAGCGGTCGGATTCGACCGGCAGCGAGCACGGCACGAAGCGCAGGTCGAGGCCCTTGTCGCGGGCGATCGGCATGAACTCGATCTCCAGCGAGCGCATCAGGTCGGCCATCCGGAAGCTCGTGATCGCCGGCGTCATGGCGCCGGCATCGAGCCTGGAAATGTCGAGCAGCGCGCCCAGGATGTCCTCGATCGCCTCGAGCGAGTCGTCGATGTTCTCGACCAGGCGCGAATCCTCGCCGCCGTTCTGGCGCTCGACCAGGCTCGTGACGTAGAGGCGCGCCGCATTGAGCGGCTGCAGGATGTCGTGGCTGGCGGCCGCAAGGAAGCGTGTCTTCGAGGCGTTGGCGTCTTCCGCGATGCCCTTGGCGAGCGCGAGCTCCGAATTCAGCCGCGTCAGCTCCTCGGTGCGGTCGCGCACCCGCTTTTCCAGCGTCGCGTTGGCGCGCTCCAGCGCCTCCGCCGCCTCGAAGCTCGGCGTGACGTCGGAGAAGGTGATGACGAGCCCGCCGCCCGGCATGCGGTTGGCACGCACCTCGATCACCAGATGGCGGTCGGTGAAGCGTTCCAGATAAGGCTCGCCCTCGGTGGTGTAGGCGCGCAGGCGGGCCTGCAGCAGGCTGTCGCCGTCGCCGGACGCAGGCGGACTGATCGCGCCCATGAATTCGAGGATTTCGGACAGCGGGATGCCGAGCTGCACCAGATGCTGCGGCAGCCCCAGCAATTCGGAGAACTGGCGGTTGGAACAGATCAGCTGCAGATCGGCGTCGAACACCGCGATGCCCTGGCGCACGTGATTGAGCGCGGTCTGCAGGATCTCGCGGTTGAAGTGCAGGGCGGCGTGGGAGTCGTCGAGCAGTTTCAGCGCGGCCTTGGCCGACACCGTGCGCCGTTGCAGCAGCAGCGACATCACAAGGCGCGAGGACGCGGCCCCGATCGAGGAGGCGATCAACCGCTCGGCATGCTGCAGCAACTCGAAATCGGCCGGAGCCGACGCCAGCAGCACGATGTTGCGGTCGACGGCGAAGGAGGCGAAGGCCTCGCGGGTGCGGTCGGGGCCGAGATATTGCGTCACCGTGCTCTGGATATCCTCCACCGTCACCGTGGTGCGCCAGCGCCGGAAGCTGGGCGCGATCGGGGCCAGCGCGTTGGGCACGAACACGTCGGCCTGCAACAACTCGATCGAGGACGGCGCGCGCGCCAGCGAGAACAGCACATAGGTGAGGATGTTGAGCGCAAGGCTCCACAGCACGCCGTGCAGCAGCGGCGGCAGGTCGGCGCCGAACAGCGCCTGCGGCCGCAACGCCTCGATCCCGAACGGCCCGTGCTGCAGCAGCATCAGGCCGGTGGTCGAGGTTTCCAGGAAGCTCGGGATGAACAGCGTGTAGAGCCACGTCGCGAAGCCGACCAGCATGCCCGCCATGGCGCCGCGTGCGGTGGCTCTGCGCCAGAACAGGCCGCCGAAGAACGCCGGCGCCAGCTGGGTGATCGCGGCAAACGACAGCAGGCCGATCGCGACCAGCTGGGTATTGCCGAGCGCGCGATAGTAGAAATACGCCAGCACCATGATGGCGAAGATCGAGAAGCGGCGCGCCTTCAGCAGGAAATCGCCAAAGTCCTTCTGGCCGGCGCTGGCGTCGTCGCTGCGCGGCAAGACCAGCGGCAGCACGATGTCGTTGGAGACCATGATCGACAGCGCGACGCATTCGACGATCACCATCGCGGTCGCCGCCGACAGCCCGCCGACGAACACGGCGAGGCTGAGCAATTGCGAATTGCCCTCGATCGGCAGCGCCAGCACGAACATGTCGGCATCGACCGCGCCGAACGGGAAGATGACGAGGCCTGCGATCGCGATCGGAATCACGAACAGGTTGATGGCGATGAGGTAGAGCGGGAACAGCCAGCGCGCCCGGGTGACTTCGGCGGGCGTCGAATTCTCCACCACGCTGACATGGAACTGGCGCGGCAGCAGCATGACCGCGCAGAACGACAGCAGCGTCATGATCAGGAAATTGCCGATCGACGGGACATATTCGATCGCGCGCACCGCCTCCGGCGTCTTCAGGGCACGCTCGTAGAGCTCGACCGGCGAGAACATCCAGAAGGTGACGAAAGCGCCGGCGGCGATGAAGGCGACCAGCTTGACGATGGACTCGGCCGCGATCGCGAGGATCAGGCCGTGCTGGTGCTCGGTCGCGTCGGTGTGGCGGGTGCCGAACAGCACCGCGAACACCGCCATCGCCAGCGTGACCATCAGCGCGATGTCGCCGATCACGGGGATTTTCGAGAACGCCTGGTCCTCGCTCAGGATGGTCTCCAGCGACGCCGCCACCGCCTTGAGCTGCAGCGCGATGTAGGGCACCGAGCCGATGATCGCGATCAGTGCCACTGTCGCCGCCACCGCCTGGCTCTTGCCGTAGCGCGCGGCGATGAAGTCGGCGATCGAGGTGATGTTCTGCGACTTGGCGAGCGCGATCACCCGGCGCAGCAGCGGCGTGCACAATCCGACCATCACGATCGGGCCGACATAGATCGCCAGGAAGTCGATGCTGGTGCGGGTGGCGAAGCCGACCGAGCCGAAGAAGGTCCAGGAGGTGCAGTAGATCGCCAGCGACAGCGGATAGATCCACTGGCTGGCGCGGCCGCGCTCGCCCGGCGAGCTGCGGTCGCCGCGGCTGGCAATGAAGAACAACAATCCGATGTAGGCGAACGCCGTGGCGATTACGCCCCAGTCGTGCAGCATCGCTGCTCATCTCCTGTCCCGGCCGCTGGGGAAGGGCCGGTTGTCAGGATTATAACGCAAAGGACCGGCCGCGCGATGCACGGCCGGCCCAAATTCGGGGTCGGAAGCGGATAGGGTTACTCGGCGGCCAGCGACTTCTGGTGCAGGGGCAGGCCGAGCCGGTCCCAGACCTGGAGCAGCGCCTCGGCCAGCGCGTCGATCAGGCCGTCGTCATGGTAGGGCGAGGGCGTGATGCGCAGCCGCTCGGTGCCCTTGGCGACCGTCGGATAGTTGATCGGCTGGATGTAGATGCCGTGGTCCTCGAGCAGCAGGTCGGAGGCCCGCTTGCACTTCTCGGGATCGCCGACGAACAGCGGCACGATATGGGTGTCGCTCGACATGACCGGCAGGCCGGCGGCGGTCAGGATCGCCTTGGTGCGGGCGGCACGGTCCTGGTGGCGCTCGCGCTCCCAGTTCGAGGTCTTCAGGTGCCGGATCGCAGCCGTCGCGGCCGAGCAGATCGCCGGCGGCAGCGCGGTGGTGAAGATGAAGCCCGGCGCATAGGAGCGCACCGCGTCGATGACCTCGGCGCGGCCCGCGATGTAGCCGCCGAGGCAGCCAAAGGCTTTTGCCAGCGTGCCCTCGACGATATCGATCCGGTGCATCACGCCGTCGCGCTCGGCGATGCCGCCGCCACGCGGGCCGTACATGCCGACCGCATGCACTTCGTCGAGATAGGTCATGGCGCCGTATTGCTCGGCGAGATCGCAGATCTTGCCGAGCGGTGCGACGTCGCCGTCCATCGAATAAAGGCTCTCGCAGACGATCAGCTTCGGCCGGTCGGGACCGGCGGCGATCAAGAGCTCCTCGAGATGCGCGACGTCGTTGTGGCGGAATATCTGGCGTTCGCAGCCGGCCTGGCGCACGCCTTCGATCATCGAATTGTGGTTCAGCGCGTCCGACAGGATCAGGCAGTTCGGGATCAGCTTGGCGAGCGTCGAGATGCCGGTCTGGTTCGAGACATAGCCCGAGGTAAACAGCAGCGAGGCTTCCTTGCCGTGGAGGTCGGCGAGTTCCGCCTCGAGCTGCACCAGCGGATGATGGGTGCCCGCGATGTTGCGGGTGCCGCCGGCGCCGGTGCCGACCCGGGTCGCGGTCTCGACCATGGCACCGACCACCTTGGGATGCTGGCCCATGCCGAGATAGTCGTTGGAGCACCAGATCACGACGTTGCGGCTGCCCTTCGGCGAATGCCAGGTGGCGTGCGGGAAGCGGCCCGCGATCCGTTCGAGGTCGGCAAACACCCGGTAGCGCCGCTCGTCGTGCAGGCGGTTGAGGGCGGTATTGAAGAACTGGCTGTAATCCATCGGCAAACCCAGAAAGCGGAACCTGACCGGAATGACTGCTTCTTCTTAGAGCTTTTCCAGCTCTAATGTCCATGCATTGACCCACATCTGGGCATGCGTCGCAGTTGGGCAAATTGCCCTAGCCGGGGCCGTTCGGCTCGATTTCGGTCAAATCGCCGGGCGATGCCTTGCCGCCCGGCCGGGTTCAGGTCGTCTTGAAGCGCAGCATGCCGTCGGCGTGCATTTCGGCCGTCAGGCGGCCCTCGACCAGCATGTAATTGACATGGGCGACCAGCTCACCGGCGGCGAAGCCCATCTGGTGCTCGTCCAGCACGTGCTTGTGGAACACCACGGGCACCAGCTCCTTGGAGGTCTGCGGCACCTCGCGGCAGGCCTCGGCGATCAGCCGGCAGCGCTCCTCATGGTGATCGGCGAGCTGCTTGATCCGGGTCTTCAGCCCGTAGAACGGCACGCCGTGGCCCGGCAGCACCATCACGTCGTAGGGCAGGGTGGTGGTCAGGCTTGCCAGCGAGGCCAGATATTCGCCGAGCGAGTTCTGCTCGGGCTCTACCGCCCAGACGCTGACATTGGGCGAGATCTTGCTCAGCACCTGGTCGGCGGACAGGAACAGCTTGTCGGCCGCGCAATACAGCATCACCTGGTCGAGCGCGTGGCCGCCGCCGGTGATCACCTTGAAGCGCCGCGTGCCGATCACGACCTCGTCGCCATGGGTGAGGCGGTGATAGGACGGCGGCAGCACCGACACGCGCTTCAGGTAATCCTGGCCACGGCCGAGCAGCTTCTCGGTGAGGTCCTCGTCCATGCCATGGCGGCGGAAGAACAGCCGCTGCGCGTTGCGCCGCTCCTCGGTGCCGCGGTTCTGGTGATAGACCGACTGCAGATATTCCACCTGCGACATGAACAGCGGGCAGCCGAAGCGCTCGGTGATCCAGCCGGCGAGACCGACATGGTCGGGATGCGAATGCGTCACGATCAGGCGGGTGACCTTGACGTGCTTCAGCGGCCCCTCGAATAGCGTGGTCCAGGCCGCGATCGATTCCTCATTGCCGAAGCCGGCGTCCACCATGGTCCAGCCGTCGCCGTCGGCGAGCAGATAGATGTTCACATGGTTGAGGCGGAACGGCAGCTTCAGCCGCGCCCACAGCACGCCGGGAGCCACCTCCACGACCTGGTCGTGGCCAGGATGGTTTTCCCAAGGGTATCGCAGTGCCTCCGCCGAGGAGTGCACGGGGTCGGTCTTCGTATGCATGCTACCGGCTTAGCGGCACACGGGCCGCCGCGCCAGCCGAAAAATCAGATAGTCGTCCGGAGAATTCGTTGGGAAGTCGCCGGAATTCCGTAGCCCGGATGAAGCGAACGGTCTTGCGAATACGTGCCCGTCATTCCGGGGCGCCTCGAAGAGGCGAACCCGGAATCTCGAGGTTCCGGGTTCTATGCTTCGCATAGCCCCGGAACGACGCTGTACCTACGCCGCGCGGATGTTCGACAGGAAGCCGTCGATCTCCGAGCGCAGCACGTCGGCCTCGCGGCGCAGCGCGTCGGAGGCGCTCAGCACCTCGCCGGCGGCAGTGCCCGCCTCGGCCGAGGCGGTCGAGACGCCGACGATGTTGCTCGACACCTCGCTGGTGCCGCCCGCCGCATGCTGGATGTTGCGGGCGATCTCGCGGGTCGCCGCGCCCTGCTGCTCGACCGCGGCGGCGATCGCGGTGGTGACGTCGTTGATCTCGCCGATCGTGCTCGAGATGTTGCGGATGGCGGAGACTGCCGTCGTCGTCACCTCCTGCATGCTGACGATCTGCTGGCGGATTTCCTCGGTTGCCTTCGCGGTCTGGCTCGCGAGGTTCTTCACCTCGGAGGCGACCACCGCAAAGCCGCGGCCGGCCTCGCCGGCGCGCGCCGCCTCGATGGTGGCGTTGAGCGCGAGCAGATTGGTTTGCGAGGCGATGGTCTGGATCAGGTCGACCACGACGCTGATGCGTGCGGAATTGTCGGCGAGCCCCTGCATCGTGCTGTCGGTGGCGCTGGCTTCCTCCACCGCCTTGCGGGCGATCTCCGCCGAGGTCACGACCTGGCGGCCGATCTCCTGGATCGAGGACGACAGCTCCTCGGTGCCGGCCGACACCGTCTGCACGTTGACCGAGGTTTCCTCGGCGGCCGACGCGACGGCATTGACCAGCGCGCTCGACTGGTCGGCGGTCGCCGACATGCTCTGCGCAGTCGACTGCATCGAGTTCGCCGCGGTCTGCAGGCTGCCGAGCGCGCTGCGGACGTTGGATTCGAACGTGACGATCTGCGCTTCCATGCGCGAGGCGCGCTCCGCCTTGGCGCTGCGATCCTTGTTCTGGTTTTCCGTGAGCTCGCGGCTCTCGACCATGCTCTCGCGGAACACCTGCAGCGCGTCGGCCATGACGGCGATCTCGTCGCGCTGGCGGCTCTGCGGGATCTCGGTGTCGAGGTCGCCGTCGGACAGCAGCTGCATCGAGCGCTGCAGGCCGCGGATGCGGCGCAGGATGTTGCGTCCGACATAGAGCCAGACGAACAGGAACGAGCCGACCAGCGTCAGCGCGCCGAGGCCGATCATCACCATGGTCGCGAGCGAGATCTGCTGCCGCGCCTGGAAGGTCGAACTGTCGGTCTCCTTCTGCACCGCGTCGACCAGCTGCTGGACGCTGATGCCGAGCCCGACATTGAGCTTGCGCGTCTCTTCCAGGATGGTCTGGCCGTAGTCGATCGCGTCGAGCTCCTTCTGGCGGATCTTGAACACGCCGGTCTTGCCTTCGCCGAGCACGAGCAGCCTCGAGGCGGTGTCGCGCACCGCGACGATCGCGGGATTGTTCGGCAAGTCCTCGAGGTTGGACTTGACGCGTTCGCGCCCGGCCTTGAACTCGGCCTCGATCGCATCGAGGGTTTCGCTGGAATTGGCCGACAGCGCCGCGGTCATGTCGGCGGCCATCAGATTGCCGGCGGCGAGCACGTTGCTGATCTGGCCGACGGTGCGGGCAGCTTCAGTGGCGTCGTCCGCGGAGACTTCGGCCGCGGCGAGGATGGCGTTGAGCCGGGTCTGCGCGTCGAGCATCGCGGGACTTGCGGCGGAGACGAACGCCGCCTGCGCCTTGCGCAGTGCGTTGTACTGCTTGTCGCGCAGCGCGCCGACCTCGAGCCGCTCGCGCGCCGCCGAGATCAGGCTCTTGGTGGCCTCGTCGGTGTTCTTGACGTTCTCCTGCAATGCGCTGACCACGGATTTGTCGGCGCCGAGCTCGATGATCTCGCCGAGCTTGGCGCTGGTGAGCCGCGCGACGTCCTGCACCTTCTTGGTGCGATCGTTCAGCGCGTCCTCGCTCTGCACGGCGAGCAGGCCGGGGCCTTGCGCCGCGAGCGAAGCGCTTTGCGCGGCAAGTTGCAGGCTCGCGGCAAGCCGCGGAATGTCGCGGCCGGAGAGATCGGTCATGGTGCCGCCGAGCTGATGCAGCACGATGCCGGCGCCTGCGCTGATCACCAGCGCCATGCCTGCGATCACAGCGAACGCCGCGAACAGGCTGCCCCTGACGCCCATTTGCGGCAGATGGATACGCTTGAGATTTGGTTTGCCGAGCTTGAACCGAAACGCCATTGCCCCTGTGCCCCCTGGCCCACTACGCTTGGCCACTATCCCTGGCCACTACTCTTGGATGTTTCCCCGGCGCGGGAGTATCGGTGCGGCCGGTTAACAAAATCGGGAAAATTGCGACGATCTGCGGGATTTTTCAGGGCTGCCGCGCAGTGGCGACGTCTCGGTTCGCCGTGCGGAATCGATGCACGCGATCGGATGCAAAAAGGCCGGTATGCGCCGGCCTTTTCCACTGTTGGTTGTGGGCGTGCTCTCAGTAGCGGCCGTAAGCAGGGCCGCCGAGGTTGCCGAGATTGAAGCGGTAGTTGAGGCCCGCCTTCACCGTGTGCTCGTCATTGTGGAAGCTGCCGACCGGCACCAGCGCGCCCGGCGCGGTGAAGCGGCTGTCGCCGAAGTCATAGTACTGGTACTCGACCTTGGCCGACCAGTTCGGCGCGAACATGTATTCGGCGCCGCCGCCGATGGTCCAGCCGTTGCTGTGGTTGTCGCTGAGCCTGAAGCCGACCGGCGCGCCGCCGAGCGTCACCGTTTCGTTGTTGTCGGAATAGGCATAACCGCCCTTCACATAGATCAGGCCCGGACCCCAGGTGTAGCCGACGCGGCCGGTGATCGAGCCGATGCCGCGCTGGTTGTTGTTGTAGACGTAGCCGCCCGGGAAGATCGCGTTGAGCTGATGGCCGCCGACCCAGGAATACTGGCCTTCGAGGCCGATCACCCACATCGGCGACAGCTGCCAGTCGTAACCGGCCTGCACGCCGCCCATGAAGCGGGCGTCGGAGTCGGACAGCGCGAGGCCGTTGAAATTGTTGTTCTGGGAGAAAACGCCGCCGAGATGGCCGCCGAGATAGAAGCCGGTCCAGTTGTAGAGCGGAGCGGCGTAAACAGGCGCGGGCGCCTTCTGATAATAGCCACGGTTGAAATCGGCGGCGTTGGCGGTCTCGCCAAAGGCAGCGACGGCCGCCGCGACGGCGGCGGTTGCGAGCAGGAACTTCTTCATGGGGGTAGTCTCCGGACAAGTCATGAGGCGCAGCGTGAATGGCGCCATCCACGGCGACGGGTTAGACCGCATTTGAATAAAATGCAGTCACCGGAACGCTGCGCGGAGCGTTAAGTCGCAGCCTTTGCGGCGAAACGTTTTGTTGTGCCTAACGAACGCTTAAGGTGGAATGAAGCAAGGCTTAACGCGGTGTGCGCGGCGCGCATTTCCTGTTAACCAAGCCGTCGGTTAGAGCATGATCCGGAAAAGTGCGAAGCGGTTTTCCCTCGCGACAAACGCGGAACGCGTTTGCGCGGAGATCATGCTCAAACAAGGAGCTAAAGCGCGATGATGATTCAACCTAATGTCATCGCGCTTTAGGCCAGGCGCTTGCGCACATCGTCGCGCATCTGCTCGCGGAACGCCTCGCGGCGGGCGGCGCGATCCTTGACCGGGACGTCGTGGCGATCGAACACGTCGAACTTCTCCAGGATCGGATAGTGCTCGCTCGCCATCGCCAGCACGCGCAGCACGGCGGCGACCTTCGGGGTCGGGCCGCTGACTTCCCACCTGCGCAGCTTTTCGGCGCCGCCGGCGGCCGATAGCCCGCACAGCTTTGCCATGTCAGCCGCCGTCAGCTCGCGGCCCAGCGCCTCGCCGAGATGTTCGCGCAGTTTCTTCAGTTCCGGGCCGGTCACGCTTGGTCCGCTCCGCGATGGCAAAATGTGAAGTGAGTCACATGACGTGCTCGAGGCGCGGGCTATACGCCACGCAGGCGAGTTCTAAAGGAAACCATCATGCACGGCATCATCGAAAGCCTCAGCCCCGAACACGATCAGATCGATTGGAAATGGGTCGGCAGTGTGTTCGCCTTCTACGTCGTGCTGACGATCGGCGGGATGGGTGTGCTGCTGGCGCGTTGATTCCAGCGCACGCGGGCGCACCGCGTGCCTGCGACTGCCATCGTTTGCGAAGATCCTGGTGCTGCCAGACAGGATTGAACTGTCGACCTCTCCATTACCAATGGAGTGCTCTACCACTGAGCTACGGCAGCATGCCCGGGAAAAATTGAATCGGCCCCAAGGGCCCGTCCAAGCGGGCGGTTCTTGCCACAGGCCTCCCTTTGGCGCAAGCGAAACAGCGCCCCTGCCGCCCTTGAAATCGGCAGAAATCGACCGCCTCGCCGATGATTCCGGCCAATCTGGCCGATTTCGGCCGGATTAGGTTCCCGATTGCGCCGAAACTATCCCGATCCGCGCTTGCCGCCGAATCATATCGCCGCAACTGGCCGACCGGGCAGGGTGCGCGAGCACCCGCCATTGGCTATGCTCACCTCGCGCAGGGCGGCGGCGGTTCGAGAGTTTTGCAATGACAGGCGACCAGGACAGAGGCGGCGGGCAGGCCGGAGCCCGCGTGAAGGATTCACGACAGGATCGTCTCAAGCTGGCGCTGCGCGAAAACCTGAAGCGGCGGAAATCGCAGGCGCGCGGTCGCGAGGATGTGGCTTCCGAACCAGCCGATGGCTCGCTAGATGACGCCGGCGGAAACGAGCCGCGCCGTTAACCCAGTTCGTGCTGTCATAAGGAAGCGGGTTGCCGAGATGGCTGTAGATGAGACGACGATCGATCGGCTGAGCGCAACCGCCTACGCCTTCCCGCGCCATGAGCAGACCTTTCCGACCCTGACCGCGCACGAGATCGAGCGGATGCGCCGCTTCGGCGAGCCGCGCTCATACCAGGACGGCGAGGCGCTGTTCGAGACCGGCAAGCCCGGGCCCGGCATGTTCGTGGTGCTGTCGGGCAATGTATCGATCACCCAGCGCGACGGCCTCGGCCATGTCGCGCCGATCATCGACCAGGGACCGGGCCAGTTCCTCGCCGAGATCGGCCAGCTCTCCGGCCGCCCGGCGCTGGTCGACGGCCATGCCGATGGGGTGGTCGAGACGCTGCTGCTGCCGCCCGACCGGCTGCGCGCGCTCTTGGTTGCGGAGGCCGATCTCGGCGAGCGCATCATGCGCGCGCTGATCCTGCGCCGCGTCAGCCTGATCCAGGGCGGCGCCGGCGGGCCGGTGCTGATCGGCCCCGCCTCGGTCGGCAACATGGCGTCGCTGCAGAATTTTTTGGCGCGCAACGGCCAGCCGCACCACCTCCTCGACCCCGCGACCGACAAGGATGCCGCCGACCTCGTCGCGCGCTATTCGCCGACGCGCGCCGAGCTGCCGCTGGTGGTCTGTCCCAACGGCACGGTGCTGCGCAATCCGTCCGAGACCGCGCTTGCGATGGCGCTCGGCATGATCGGCAACAGCGCGCATGAAAAACTCTACGATGTCGCCGTGGTCGGCAGCGGCCCGGCCGGGCTTGCCACCGCGGTCTATGCGGCGTCGGAAGGCCTGTCGGTTGCGGTGTTCGATTCCCGCGCCTTCGGCGGCCAGGCCGGCGCCAGCATGCGCATCGAAAACTATCTGGGCTTTCCGACCGGCATCTCCGGCCAGGCGCTGGCCGGGCGCGCCTTCAACCAGGCGCAGAAATTCGGCGCCGAGATGCTGATCCCGGTCTCGATCAAATCGCTCGACTGCACGAAAGCGTCCGGCGCATTCGTGCTCGACACCGCCTGCGGGCATACGCTGCGCGCGAAATCCGTGGTGGTCGCCAGCGGGGCGCGCTATCGCCGGCCCGAGATCGACAATCTCGATGCGTTTGAAGGCCGCGGCGTCTGGTACTGGGCCTCGCCGATCGAGGCGCGGCTCTGCGCCAACCAGGACGTCGTGCTGGTCGGCGGCGGCAACTCCGCGGGGCAGGCGGCGGTGTTCCTGTCGGCGCATGCCCGCAAGGTCAACATGATGATCCGCGGCGGCGGGCTCGGAGCCAGCATGTCGCGCTATTTGATCGAGCGCATCGAGGCGACGCCGAATATCGAATTGATGTTCAACACCGAGGTGATCGGGCTCGACGGCGCGGAGACGCTGCAGCGGGTGCGCTGGCGCAGCCGGCTCGCGCCCGACGAGTTCATCATGGATATCCGCAATCTCTTTTTGTTTGTCGGCGCCGATCCGGCGACCGGCTGGCTCGAGGGCTGCGGGGTGCAGGTCGACCGCGGCGGCTTCGTGATGACCGGCGTGCAGACCGGCGAAGGCGCGCGCGCCGTGCCGCTGCTCGAGACCACGGTGCCCGGCGTGTTCGCGGTCGGCGACGTCCGCTCCGGATCGGTCAAGCGCGTCGGCGGCGCGATCGGCGAGGGCGCTCAGGTGGTGGCCGCGCTGCACGGCTATCTCGCTGACGCGGGCAGTCCGACGCTGTAGCTTTTCCCCCGTCATCCTGAGGAGCCGCGAAGCAGCGTCTCGAAGGATGAATCGGCCACAGTGCGGGCCGTGCATCCTTCGAGGCTCGCTCCGCTCGCACCTCCAGCGACAAAGGCGAAGCTTTGCGCGGGGATGACGGGTTAAAAGAGACGCACAAGTAAGGAAGCCAGAATGACAAAAGGCTGCACCCATATCGCCGGCATCCAGGATGTCACGCCGAGTGCGCTTGGCTGCGAGGAATGCTTGAAGAGCGGCAGCCGCTGGCTGCATTTGCGCATCTGCCGCACTTGCGGCCATGTCGGCTGCTGCGACGATTCGCCGAACCGGCATGCGACGGCGCATTTCCACGCCACCGGCCATCCCGTGATCGAGGGCTACGATCCGCCGGAAGGCTGGGGCTGGTGCTATGTCGACGAGGTGCTGTTCGACCTGTCGAAGCGCAAGACGCCGCATAACGGACCGATCCCGCGCTATTATTGACGAGGCTTCTCGCACGGCGCACGTGCCGCATCGTGTGACATATGTGCGAAAATTTTCAGCAATCGCCCGCGCCGGCAATTTTTGATGGGATGTCGGCCGTCCTGCCATCGAAGCATGTAGCAATTTTCCGTCACGCATCGTAACCTCGCACGCGGGTCTCAACGGGGAGTGCGCCACATGACGACATTGGTGCTCGTGCACGTCATTATCAGCCTGATTGCAATCGTCGCCGGCGTGCTCGTGATGTTCGGGCTGCTCGGCTCGCGCGCGATGCCGGGGCTGACCGCGATCTTCCTCGCGCTCACGATCCTGACCAGCGCCACCGGCTTCGTGATCCCGCCTTTGGTGACCGAGAAGCTGCTGCCGTCGCACATCATCGGCGGGCTTTCGCTGGTGCTGCTCGCGATCGCCTGCATTGCGCTCTATGCGATGCAGCTCAATGGCGCCTGGCGTCCGATCTATATCGTGACCGCGATGGTCTCGCTCTATCTCAACGTCTTCGTGCTGGTCATCCAGAGCTTCCTCAAGGTGCCGGCGTTGCAGGCGCTGGCGCCAGCCGTGCCGCCGAACCCGCCATCCGGGCCGGTCTTTGCCGTGGTGCAGGGCATCGTGCTGGTGTTCTTCGTCCTGGTGACCATCGGTGCCTGGCGCCGGTTCAGGCCGGTCACGTTCGCCTGATCTGACAACACCTCGTCATTCCGGGGCGACGCGCAGCGTCGAACCCGGAATCTCGCAATCTAATCTCTAGATTCCGGGTACGCTTCGCGTGCCCCGGAATGACGCATTGGCAACAAGAGGAGCAATCAAATGCCCTCCATCACCACCAAAGACGGCGTCGAGATTTTCTACAAGGATTGGGGCTCGGGCCAGCCGATCGTGTTCAGCCATGGCTGGCCGCTGTCGTCGGACGACTGGGACGCGCAGATGCTGTTCTTCGTGGGGCACGGCTTTCGCGTCGTCGCCCATGACCGCCGCGGCCACGGCCGCTCCGCCCAGGTCGCCGACGGTCATGACATGGATCACTATGCCGACGACCTCGCTTCCGTCACCGCGCATCTCGACCTGAAGAACGCCGTCCATGTCGGCCATTCCACCGGCGGCGGCGAGGTGGTGCACTACATCGCCCGCCACGGCGAGAGCCGGGTGGCGAAGGCGGCGATCCTGAGCGCGGTGCCGCCGTTGATGGTGCAGACGGCGAATAATCCCGGCGGCTTGCCGAAGTCGGTATTCGACGGCTTGCAGGCCCAACTCGCCGCCAACCGCTCGCAATTCTACCGCGATCTGCCGGCCGGGCCGTTCTACGGCTACAACCGGCCCGGCGCAAAACCGTCGGAGGCCGTGATCCAGAACTGGTGGCGGCAGGGCATGATGGGCGGCGCCAAGGCGCATTACGACGGCATCGTCGCGTTCTCGCAAACCGACTTCACCGAGGATCTGAAGAAGATCAACGTGCCGGTGCTGGTGATGCATGGCGACGACGACCAGATCGTGCCCTACGCCGACTCCGCCCCGCTCTCGGCCAAGCTTCTGAAGAACGGCACGCTGAAGACCTATAAAGGTTTTCCGCACGGCATGCCGACGACGGAGGCCGCGACGATCAACGCCGACCTGCTGGCGTTCATCAAGGGCTGAAGGTGAGAGAGGCTGTGCTCTGCGCCGCGCGTCTCAACATTGCGCAGCCTCAATCCACCTCGCCCGGTGGCTTACTCCTCTCCCCACAAGGGGCAGGGCAATCGCATATGGAATGAACCGATTCCTCCGCGCCGTTCTGTCCGGGCTAAACACTTGTCCCGGCCATCCACGTCTTCTCTTCGCGTGGAAACGAAGACGTGGATGCCCGGGACAAGCCCGGGCATGACGAGTTTGTGGGAACTCCGATCGCCTCAAACGGCCATATGCGATTGCCCTACCAAAAGGGGGAGGAGTCCGAAGCATGTGCTCGCCTTACGGAGACTATGTTTCGGAAGCGCCGTGATCGGCTGGCTCACTCGAAAATCGCGCGGATCGCGGCGAACAGGCGCTTGGCGACCAGGTCCGGCTTCTCGCGGGCGCCATCGTCGGCCCAGAGCTCGCTGCCGACGCGCATCGCGCCGGTCGTGATCATCGCGACCAGCCGGGCTTTCATCCGGTCATTCTTGTGGTTGGCGCGCTTGAGCAACGCGTTGGCGAGTTCGCGCTCAAGCCCTTCATATTTGGCCTGATCGCGCGCCTGCAGCGCTGGATTGTCGCGCTTCAGCCGCGCCAGCGCGACCGCCTCGCGCGGATCGATCTGCTTGACCATGTCGGCGATGGCGTTCTCGGCGGCCTGCAGCATGGATTCAGTGGCCGGGCGCGCCGCAACGGCTGCGATCAGTGCCGCGGTGCCGTCCTCCTGCCAGGCCAGCACCACGTCTTCCTTCGAGGCGAAATAGTGAAAGAAGGTGCGGCGCGAGACGTCGGCGGCGGCGACGATGTCGTCGAGCGTGGTCGCCTCGAAGCCGCGCTCGAGAAACAGCATCATCGCGGCCTTGGTCAGCCGCTCCCGGGTCTCCTGCCGCTTGCGCGCGCGCAGGCCCGCCGCCGGCGACGCCGGATTCGCTTTGGATTGCACCGACTTGACCGGTCTTTTGATCGATTTCCTGGCCGGTTTTCGCGCGGGCGCCGGACGTTGCAATTTTTCACCCCTTGCAAAAATGCACTTAGTGCACATTTCGTCGGATGCGGCTGGACCCGCAGGAACCCGACGAGAAACCCGAATCGTGTCGCAAGGAGATATAAGCATGACCGGCTGGAGCACTGCAGACATTCCGCGGCAGGGCGGCAGGACCGCCGTGATCACGGGCGCTACCGGCGGACTCGGCTACGAGACCGCGCTGGAACTGGCGCGCGCCGGCGCCAATGTCGTGCTCACCGGTCGCAACGGCGCCAAGGGGCAGGACGCGCTGGCGCGGATCCGCGCGCAGCTTCCCGATGCCGCGGTGACCTATGAAACGCTCGACCTCACGAACCTCGCATCGGTCGCCGATTTCGCCGGGCGCTTCGCCGCCACGCATACCACGCTCGATCTCCTGATCAACAATGCCGCGGTGATGTCGCTGCCGACGCGGCAGGTCACCGCTGACGAGTTCGAGATGCAGTTCGGCACCAACTATCTCGGCCACTATGCGTTGACCGCGCTGCTGTTGCCGCAGCTCCGCCGCGGCCACAACACCCGCGTCGTCAATCTTTCCAGCCTTGCGCATCGCTCCGGCGTCATCAATTTCGACGATCTGCAGGCCCGCCGTTCCTACGCGCCGTGGCGCGCCTACTGCCAGTCAAAGCTTGCGATGCTGATGTTCGCGCTCGAATTGCAGCGTCGCAGTGCGATCAACGGCTGGGGATTGATGAGCAATGCCGCGCATCCCGGCTACGCGCGCACCGAGCTGATCCCGAACGGTCCCGGCACCGACAGCCTGTCGTGGCGGCTCGGTCGATATTTGCAGCCGATCATGAGCCACTCCGCGGCGGCGGGCGCGTTGCCGACGCTGTTCGCGGCGACCTCAGCCGCGGCCCAGCCGGGCGGCTATTACGGCCCCAACGGGTTCTACGAGTTGAAGGGCCCACCTGCGCCGGCGCGCATCATGCCGCACGCCAGGGACACCGCGGTAGCGCAGCGGCTATGGGATATCTCGGCGGCGCTGACCGGTGTATCGTTTGATCAGGTCGCAACCGCCGCCTGAACGGATCGGGCGGCAGCAGGGCAATCGAGATGAAGGTCATCCTGTTCGGCGCGACCGGCATGGTCGGGCAGGGCGTGCTGCGCGAATGCCTGCTCGATCCCGGTGTCGAGCGCGTGCTCGCGGTTGGGCGCAGCCCGACCGGGCAGCGCGATGCCAAGCTTGTCGAGTTGATCCACGACAATTTCGTCGATTACAGCGCGATCGAGCCTCAGCTTGCCGGCTACGACGCCTGCTTCTTCTGCCTCGGCGTCTCCTCGATCGGCATGGACGAGGCACGCTACCGCCATCTCACCTACGACATCACGCTGGCCGCGGCGACGGTGCTGGCGCGGCTCAATCCCGGCATGGTGTTCAGCTATGTCACGGGACGCAGCACCGATTCCACCGAGCGCGGCCCGTTGATGTGGGCGCGGGTGAAGGGCAAGACCGAGAACGATTTGCTCAAGCTGCCGTTCAAGGCCGCCTACATGTTCCGGCCCGCCGGGATCCAGCCGCTGCATGGCGTCCGCTCCAAGACCGGCTGGGTGCAGGCGATCTATCTCGCGACCTCGCCGCTGCTTTCCTTTCTGGTGCGGGTCGCCCCGAACTACATGACGACGTCGGAACAGCTCGGCCGCGCCATGCTGAAGGTCGCCCGCGACGGCTACCCCAGGCCGGTGCTGGAGAGCGAGGACATCAATCGCCTCTGAAGCGCGGTGGGCCGGTTCCCTCGAGCGGCGATTTCGCCAGGTCTCTTGGTACCTCCCGGACCGCGAGGCGTTATAACCACCGTCATGTCCCCACCCGCGCCGCTGAAACTGATTGCTCTCGATGCCGATGACCTCGCGGTCATCTCGGCTCATGTGCAGGACGCCCACGTCCAGCCCTCCGACATCGTCTGGCGCCAGGACGAGAAGCGGCTCGTGGTCGGCCTGAACCGGCTGGACTGGGAGCAGACCCTGTCGGGCGGCGCCTGCTCGCGCCGGCTGATCGCCGCGCTCAGGTTCGACCGGGTGCTGGCATGCAAGTCGCGCAATATCGACCTGGAAGTCCCGGAAGCCACCCTGGAACTGCTCGGGATCGAGTTCTATGCCTCCGACCCGCCGGGCGGCAGCGCGCTCCTGATGTTCGGCCATGGTGGGGCGCTGCGGCTGGATGTCGAGTGCCTGGAGTGCGAATTGACTGATCTGGGCATCGACGATCTCGGCGTGGCGCCGGGGTGATTGGGCACGTCATTCCGGGGCGGTCCCAACGGGTCCGCGCAAGGCGCGGCCCGATGACAGGCTCCGGACCGAACCCGGAATTTCGAGATTCCGGGTCTGGTCCTTGGGACCATCCCGGAATGACATCCCCCAAGGGTTGACGGCCATTATCCGTCGCGCCATTGAGCAGGGACCCGAATTCCTCCTAAGAAAGCCGTCATGCCCGTTCGCCTGGACCGACAGAGCGCCGATTTCGAGCAGCGATTCCGCGATTTCCTGGCGGCCAAGCGCGAGGTGTCGGCCGACGTCGAGCGCGCCACCCGCACGATCGTCGGCGACGTGGCGGCCCGCGGCGACGCGGCGCTGCTCGAGGCGACCAAAAAGTTCGACCGCCTCGATATCGAGGCGGCCGGCCTGCGCATTACCGCAGCCGAGATCGACGCCGCGGTTGCGGCCTGCGATCCCAAGACCGTCGACGCCCTGAGGTTCGCGCGCGACCGGATCGAGACCTTCCACCGCCGCCAGTTGCCGAAGGATGAGCGCTTCACCGATGCCGCCGGCGTCGAGCTCGGCTGGCGCTGGAGCGCGGTCGATGCGGTCGGCCTCTACGTGCCCGGCGGCACCGCGGCCTATCCGTCCTCGGTGCTGATGAACGCGGTGCCGGCCAAGGTCGCCGGCGTGCCGCGGGTGGTGATGGTGGTTCCGGCGCCGGACGGCAAGCTCAACCCGCTGGTGCTCGCCGCCGCCCATCTCGGCGGCGTCTCGGAAATCTACCGCGTCGGCGGCGCCCAGGCGGTGGCGGCACTGGCCTACGGCACCGCGACAATCGCGCCGGTCGCCAAGATCGTCGGCCCCGGCAACGCCTATGTCGCCGCGGCAAAACGGCTGGTGTTCGGCAAGGTCGGCATCGACATGATCGCCGGCCCCTCCGAGGTGCTGGTCATCGCCGACGACACCGGTAATGCCGACTGGATCGCGGCCGACCTCTTGGCCCAGGCCGAGCATGACGTCAGCGCGCAGTCGATCCTGATCACCGACAGTGCACGGCTCGCCGCCGACGTCGAGCGCGCGGTCGAGACGCAGCTAGCGACCTTGCCGCGCGGCGAGATCGCCCGCACCTCGTGGAACGACTTCGGTGCCGTGATCAAGGTGGCAAAACTCGACGACGCGGTCGAGCTCGCCAATGCGATCGCGGCCGAGCATCTCGAGATCATGACCGCGGATGCCGAGGGCCTGTCGAACAAGGTCCGCAACGCCGGCGCGATCTTCCTCGGGGCCCATACCCCGGAGGCGATCGGCGACTATGTCGGCGGCTCCAACCATGTGCTGCCGACCGCGCGCTCGGCGCGGTTCTCCTCGGGCCTCGGGGTGCTTGACTTCATGAAGCGAACCTCGATCCTGCGGTGCGGGCCGGATCAACTCCGTGCGCTCGGGCCCGCCGCGATGACGCTCGGCCAGGCCGAGGGTCTCGATGCCCATTCACGTTCCGTCGGATTGCGCCTCAACCTCTCATGAACAAGCCACCAGACGACGAGGATTCCAACAATCGCATCGTCGCGGTGACGCTCGACGAGGAATCGATCGGCCGTTCCGGGCCCGATATCGAGCATGAACGGGCGATCGCGATCTACGATTTGATCGAGCAGAACCTGTTCGCGCCCGAGGGCGCCGCCGGGCCGGGGCCTTACACCCTGCATATCGCGATCACCGGCAACCGGCTGATGTTCGATATCCGCAAGGAGGACGGCGCGCCGGTGGTCGCGCATCTGTTGTCGCTGACCCCGTTCCGCCGCGTCGTGAAGGACTACTTCATGATCTGCGACAGCTATTATCAGGCGATCCGGACCGCGACGCCGGACAAGATCGAGGCGATCGACATGGGCCGCCGCGGCATCCATGACGAGGGCTCGCGCACGCTGCAGGAGCGGCTCAAGGGCAAGGTGCGCGTCGATTTCGAGACCGCGCGGCGGCTGTTCACGCTGATCACTGTGCTGCACTGGAAGGGTGAAGGCGCATGATCGGTGAAGCGGTGATTGACGGGGGCGTACCCCGATCGAAAAAAGCCTGATCGCATGGAAGCGCCGCGCGCGCGCAACCCCCAGGCCGTGCTGTTCGCATGCGGCCTGAACAGCGTGCGGTCGCCGATGGCCGAAAGCCTGCTGCAGCAGATGTTTCCGCAAGGCCTCTATGTTCGCTCGGCCGGCGTCAAGAAGGGCGAACTCGACCCGTTCGCCGTCTCGGTGATGGCCGAACTCGGCCAGGACATTTCCAGCCACAAGCCGCAAACCTTCGAGGAGCTCGAGGACTGGGAGGGGCTGAACTTCGATCTCATCATCACGCTGTCGCCGGAGGCGCACCACAGGGCGCTGGATCTCACCCGCACGCTCGCCGCCGATGTCGAATACTGGCCGACGCAGGATCCGACCGGCACCAGCGGCAACCGCGAGCAGAAGCTCGCCGCCTACCGCGAGGTCTGCGACGGCCTGTTGCTGCGCATCCGCCGCCGCTTTGCCAGGGCCGGCGCGGCAAACCTGTGAGGCGCGGCCAGGCGAGGGGACCAGCGTGTTCCGATTCGCAGAACCGCCGCTTGTCGCCAGACTGACAAACAGCTGTGCTTATGGGGTCTGGTCTCAGGCGGGGGCGCGATTCGCGGCCGGTTCCAAGGTTGTGCATCCATGCCCCATCCGATAGGTTCCGCCCGCGTCTGTCCCCCCCGATTCAGCCCAAAAGCCCGCATGCTAGGCCGTCCCAAATTCGTTCTTGCTTCCGGTTCGCCGCGGCGGCTGGCCCTGCTCAACCAGGCCGGCATCGAGCCCGATGCGCTGCGCCCGGCCGATGTCGACGAGACTCCGCGGCGGGGCGAGTTGCCGCGCGCCTGCGCCAACCGCCTGGCGCGTGCCAAGGCCGACGCGGCGCTGAAATCGGTGCATCTCGACGACGACCTGCGCGGCTCCTTCATCATTGCCGCCGACACCGTGGTCGCGGTCGGCCGCCGCATCCTGCCCAAGGCCAATCTGGTCGACGAGGCCGCGCAGTGTCTGCGGCTGCTGTCGGGCCGCAATCACCGCGTCTACACCGCGATCTGCGTGGTGACGCCGCGCGAGGCATTCCGTCAGCGCCTGGTCGAAACGCGCGTGCGCTTCAAGCGGCTCAGCGAGGACGACATCCAGGCCTATATCGGCTCCGGCGAATGGCGCGGCAAAGCCGGCGGCTACGCGGTGCAGGGCATTGCCGGGTCGTTCGTGGTCAAGATGGTCGGCTCCTACACCAATGTGGTCGGCCTGCCGCTCTACGAGACCGTGACCTTGCTCGGCGGCGAGGGCTTTCCGATCCGCCACGGCTGGCTCAACTCCGTCGCGGTGTGAGGTATCCACTGAGGTCGTATCGCATCGCAGATGCGATACGGATGGGACTCTTTCCTCGTGAACGACTCGCGATGAGACCCCACCCCAACTGCTCCACATCGTCATGGCCGGGCTATGCAACGAGGCCGATAGCCGGACGCGATAGCCTGCCGCAGGGGCGCGCTGCCAAAATATCGAAAACAACCCCATGCAAAGTAGCCGGCGGCTGCGGGCGTTCGACACGACAACTTGACTCGTCGGGCAAATCAGCGGCATTCTTCCATTATCCAGAAATCGCGGAGACGCCCTTCGCTCCGAGGCTATCGCCCTGCGCTTGCGGGCGAGGCCGCCGTCTCGAGCCACGAGGCCAAGCACCTGCGCGGCCGGCGAAGACGCATATGCGATTGCCCTACCCGTAAGCAGGGAGGGAACGCAGCGGAACATGCGGCAGATGATGTAAACTCCGGCTCAGCCATGACCGACCAAGCCCGAACGCCCAAGGCCATACCCTCTGCCACCCCGCGCGCCTGCCCGATCTGCGGCAAGCCCGTCGAGCAGGCCTTCCGCCCGTTCTGCTCGGCGCGCTGCCGCGACGTCGATCTCAACCGCTGGCTGACCGGCCGCTATGTCGTGCCCGGCCGCGAGGACGACGCGGAGGACCCGGAATAGCCAAGATTTCCCAACAAGTTGGGGAAAGAGTGCCGGGCGGGCCGCGGCCGGCGAAGCCTTTGGCGAAGGCGGGTGGACACGACGCTCCGACCTCTCTATAAACCGCCCGCTCGCTCCGGCCTTTTCGGCCCCGCGGGTATGCCCAGGTAGCTCAGTTGGTAGAGCATGCGACTGAAAATCGCAGTGTCGGTGGTTCGATCCCGCCCCTGGGCACCACTCCTGAACAGATTTATGAAACCAAGGTTTGGGTTGACCCTTTCGGCCGAAAACGGACCGGATGCTGTCATTTGAGCCGACGGTCCTCCGACGCGATGATCGCGTCGACCACGCTTGCGAGATAGGCCTTCCGAGCAGCGACGTCGCCCGACACGAGTTGCTGACGCATCAGGCGGGTGAACCGATCGATAGCGATCGGGTCAATCTGGATGGGGGGTGCACTCGACTTCTTCGCATAATGGAGAGCCACAACGGCCCTACCCCGGCTTGCCATCAACGCGGCGATCCGGTTCTTGAGGGATCCGGATCCATCGGTACCGTCGATAGCGCCGGTCTCAATGGCCGCATAAAGGCGCTCCAGCCGTTCCTCGGTCTCGGAAGTTTGGCGTGCTAGCTAGAGCCTATCGCGCGAAAGGATCTTCATAAAGAGTCCGTCCAGCTGTCTCCGGCATGAAGCGCAGCGCGATCAGCCCAACAACGCATGTAGCCATCATGTAATAGGCCGGCATCAGCTCGTTCCCGGTAACAGAGATAAGGCCGCTGTTGATTGCCGGCGCCGTGCCGCCAAAAATGGATGTCGAAATGTTGTAAGCGCCGGCGAAGCCGGCGAAACGCACGTGGGTGGGAAACATGGCCGGGAAAGTCGCCGAAATGGTCGCGAGTTGCGGTACGTAGAGCAGCCCGAGCAGAATGAAGCCGACACAGGCGCCGACGAGGCCCGTGCCCATGAGCATGTAGAGAGGGGCCACCAGCAGAAACAACCCGATCAGGGAGAAGCTCCACATCGGACGGCGCCCGATTCGGTCCGAGAGCCGGCCAGCAAATGGCAGGAACAGCATCATGAACAGCATGCCGAGGAGCGGCACCGCAAGCGCCTCATCCGGCGACAGGCCGATGCGGCTCTGAAGATAGGTTGGCATGTAGCTGAGCAGCGTATAATTGACGACATTGAGCGCAACCACCAGGCCGCCGACGACGAGCATAGGACGCCGGTGACGTGCCAGAAGGGCGATCAGGCCTGGTGAGGATCGTGCCTGGCTTGCGGTTTCGTGGGCACGGAAGACCGGCGTATCTTCCATTCTCGCGCGCAGATACGCGCCGACGAGGCCCATTGGCGCGGCGACCAGAAACGGAACGCGCCATCCCCAGTCGTGCATCGCCTGATCACCCAGAAAGAGCGAGAAGGATAACATCAGGAATGCGCCCAGCGAGAAGCCGGCCAGCGTTCCGAACTCCAGGAAACTCCCATAAAAGCCGCGTCGGTCATCGGGAGCGTACTCGGCCATGAACGTCGCGGCGCCGCCGTATTCGCCACCGGTCGAAAAGCCCTGTACGATGCGGAGAAGAACGAGCGACAGTGGCGCCCAGAAGCCGACGCTGTTGTAGGAGGGAATAAGCCCGACGCACAGCGTCGCGCCCGACATCAGCAGTATCGTTAGCGCCAACACGGATTTTCGGCCCACCCGGTCTCCCAGCGATCCCCAGAATATCCCGCCTAGCGGCCGTATGAGGAAGGAGATCGCGAACGTAGCCAACGCAAAAAGCACCGCTTCCCCGACGTCTCCGGGAAACAGTGCCGCGGAAATGTACGTCACGCCATACGCATAAATGCCGTAGTCGAACCATTCCGTCGCATTGCCGACGGCAGAGGCGGCAATCGCACGGCGCAACGTGGCGCGATCAGCAGTTGGATCAGGTGCGGAAACAGAGGCATTCACGATTGCTGTTCTCCGATCACCGCTGCGTCGGGCGTATTGGGGTCAAGCAGCGATGCAATCGGCGTCGTGCGTGGAAGAATCTGAAAGTCCTGCTGCTCGGGTGCAGGAACAGGTGGGGTTGCCGTCTGCCGCCACATGCCGAACGCGGCCGCGCCGCCGGCGCAAAGGGCGATGAAAAGGAAAAGCCCGCCTCTGCTCCAGCCTGTCATGAATATCGCTCCACCGATCGGCCCGAGCGCGGCGCCGACGGAATACAACAGCACCAGCCGTCCGCTTGCGGCGATACGTTGTGCGGCGTGCAGACGGTCGTTGCAATGGGCCACGCAGAGTGGATAGAGCGCAAAGCTGAGACCACCAAACATTGTTCCGAGAATCAGCAGCCACGGGCCGACCGACGAGAGAAAGGAGATGACCAAGCTGATACACAGGGTTGCCGCGAAACTGAGCACGATGACCTGGCGACGATCATAGCGGTCGGAAATGCGTCCGAGCGGCCATTGCAGGATCACGCCGCCAAGAATCACGATCATCATGAAGTGGGCTGTCTGCGATAAATCGAACCCTAGGCGTCGAACCTGCACTGCGGCCAATCCGTAAAATGCCCCTAACATCAAGCCGGTCGTCATTACTCCGACAGCACCGAGGGGAGATGCGGCAAAGAGTGTTCGGGTTCCGAACGCCGCGGCTTCGGCAGGCGGCGGCGCCGAGTTGCGTGTGAGACAAAGTGGAATGATCGCGAGCGAGATTAGCATTGACGCTAGTTGAAACGGAACAGCAGGCAAATCACCGCTGGCTCCAAGCAGCAACTGTCCCACCGCCTGTCCGCAATATAGTGCAACCATGTAGGCCGCTAGAATGCTGCCGCGCGAGGCCGCGTCAGCGCGTTCGTTTAGCCAGCTCTCGAGACAGACGAACACGCCGGCGACGCAGAAGCCGTCGATCAGCCGCAGTCCCGACCAGAGCAGAGGATGGATGATTTGCGCGTAGCCGAGCGTGCTCGCGGAGAGAAGCGCAACGAACGCCGCAAAGGCGCGGATATGTCCCACGCGCCGGACGATACGTCCCGAGCGCAGGGCTCCGACGACCAGCCCGGCAAAATAGGCGGTCGCCACCGCGCCGATCACGATCGTGCCCTGTCCCGCCCGCTCGAGCCGCAAACTCAGGAGCGTCGCCATAAACCCGCTTCCCGCCATGAGCATAAAGATGGCGAGCAGCAGGCTACGAACCGGGGAGATTGCCGCAAGCATGACGATTGCGACGCGCGCCGTCAGGCCGCGCGCCGGCCTTCCGCTTCCCCGTCGGCCTCCACCGGGACACGATGCAGAACCCTAGCGCTAGCATCGAAGTGGCAAACGGTCACGACGAACTGAACGTCAGCGTTGCGAATCTGATGCCGCGTCGCAATCACGTCGATTCGTGCGTTATCGAGGGCTCGCAGCGCATCGAACACCAAGCCTGGCCAAGTGATGTCGCTGTCGGCCATCGCTTGACGCCATCCGTCCGCGCCGTCATCGGCAACAAAGCGTGCATAGATACCAGGCTCGTAGGTCTTCTTGTGCTCCAGCAGCAGGTCAGTCGTCCCGGCACAGGCGGAGACGACAAAGGCGCGATTGTAAAGGTCCTCGCCCTTGCGCTCCGCGATCGGAACGTCGTCGAATAGCGTGCCAGTCGCGGCCATCGATGTGCCGCCGATCTTCTCGACACTATGAAAACCGCTCATGCGAGAGCATCCTCCATCAACGGGCCGTGCTGAGGCACGAGAGCTTTCGGGTCGCTGCGCGCGGCAACGAAGCTCGGCCGCGGTTTTTTGACGCCGAATGGCGCCTGCAGCCGGTTGCTCACGGCGTTATAGACGAAGAACGCGTTAGCGCGTGGAAATGGCGTGATGTTGCCGTTCGATCCGTGCATCGTGTTGCAATCGAAGATCACCACCGTGCCCGCCTTACCGGTCGGCGCCACGATGCCGTGGCGGTGCGCCAACTCGGTCAGACTTTGCCGGTCGGGCACGCCATACTCCTGCTTCTTCAGTGACGTGCGATAGTGGTCTTCCGGCGTCGCCCCAATACAGGTCAGGAAGACGCGGTGCGATCCGGGCATCAGCATCAGGGGGCCATTGTCCGGCGTATTTTCCGCCAGCAGGACTGACATGGAGAGTGCTCGCATGCGCGGCATGCCGTCTTCCACGTGCCAAGTCTCGAAGTCGGAGTGCCAGTAGAACTCCTTGCCTTCGAAGCCGGGCTTGTAGTTCAGGCGTGACTGATGGATGTAGACCTTGTCGTTCAACAGGAACTGAGCGATGCCTGACAAGCGTGCGTCGGCGGCGAGGCGCCCGATCACTCTACTCTGAGAGTGGATCTCGAAGACCGAACGGATTTCTTGGCTGTCCGGCTCGGCGATGATCGTTTCCGGATTGAGGCCGTTAGGGCTCGATAGCAGTTTCTTTGCCTGCGTCTGCAGGTGGTCGACTTCCTCGGGAGAGAGGACATCCTTGAGCACGAGGAAGCCATCGCGATCGAACTGCTCGGCCTGCTGCCGCGTTAGCGGTGCGCTCTCGCTCCAGTCGCTATGAATAACGGGATCGAGACGCGGAAGCATCTGGGCCTCCGAGGTGAGACGGGATGGGTAAATGTCTGTCAATGCCTTTCCCTCTTTCAGTTGTTTCAGGAGTTAACGGCCGCCTCGCGCGGCGCTTCGACATCAGTCGGATAGGCACCAGTCTCATCGTGCACTTCCTGGCCGGTGACCGGCGGGTTGAACACGCAGGCCGTCAGGAGGTCAGTGTCCGGGCGAACGATATGCTGGTCGTTCTTGTTGAGTGCGTACATGATGCCCGGTGCGAGCTTGTGCGTTTCGCCGGTCCCGAGGTCTTCGATGGTCCCGGTTCCCTTCAGTATGAAAACCGCCTCGAGATGGTTCTGGTAGTGCATCTTGAGTTCTTCGCCCGCGTACATCGTCGTAATGTGGAAAGAGAAGCCCATGCCGTCGCTCTTGAGCAGAAGGCGGGCACTGTCCCAGCCCTTCGATTTGACGAGACGATCGGTCTTTTGAATGTCGCGGAGTTGACGAACGATCATTGTTCTTTCCTTTCGTTATTCGGCTGCAATGCCGTAGCTGCCGGTCCGCACCGCGCGGACCGACTCCTCGATGATGTCGAGGCCGGCCGA
This sequence comes from Bradyrhizobium sp. USDA 4503, assembly GCF_054055815.1. Classification (NCBI taxonomy): domain Bacteria; kingdom Pseudomonadati; phylum Pseudomonadota; class Alphaproteobacteria; order Hyphomicrobiales; family Nitrobacteraceae; genus Bradyrhizobium; species Bradyrhizobium sp. USDA 4503. The sequence goes on along the minus strand of NZ_JBSRXS010000001.1, from coordinate 4,912,054 downwards.
GAGAGCGGCGTCGTCGATAATGAGAGGTGCAAGCACCTTGACGATTTCGTCGTGTGCGCCGCTCGTTTCGATGATGAGTCCGGCGGCAAAACAGGCGCTGGTGATGGCATCGGCAGTTTCACCGGACCCGACGTCGATGCCGCGCATCATGCCGCGGCCGCGTGTCGAAAGGCCGAATCCAGAAGCGATGGCATCCAGGCGTCGTGCGAGCAATCGTCCCTTGCGCTGGACGTCCTGCTCGAACTCGTCATCCTTCCAGAAGTTCCGCAGAGACGCGGTGGCCGTGATGAAGGCGTGATTGTTGCCCCGGAACGTGCCGTTGTGTTCGCCGGGCAACCATTGATCCAACTCGGGTCGGAACAGTGTCAGCGCGAAGGGAAGCCCCATGCCGGACAGCGATTTTGCCATGGTGACGATGTCGGGCGTAAAACCCATGCCTTCAAAGCTGAAAAACGGACCGGTGCGTCCGCATCCGGCTTGAATATCGTCGACGATAAGGAGTGCGCCGTGGCGTTTTGCGATATCGGCGATTGCACGCAGCCAATCCGGCGATGCGGTGTTGAGACCGCCTTCGCCCTGAACCGTCTCGACTAGAATCGCGGCCGGCGCATCGAGCCCGCTGGAAGGGTCGGACAGCCGCCGTTCCAGCAGCGCGGCGGTGTCGAGATCCGGGCCGTGATAGCCATCGTAAGGCTCGTGGCTGACATGGCTGAGTGGTACGCCCGCGCCGGTGCGCTTGGCGGCATTGCCGGTGCAGGCCAGCGCACCGAGGGTCATGCCGTGGAAACCGTTCGTGAAAGCGATCACCAGTCCACGGCCGGTCACCTTGCGGGCCAGTTTGATGGCGGCCTCGACCGCGTTAGTGCCGGTCGGTCCGGTGAACATCACGCGGTAGTCCAGCCCGCGTGACTTCAGAATCAGCGACTCGAATGTTTCGAGGAACTCCGCCTTGGCGTCGGTATGCAGGTCAAGCCCGTGCGTGATGCCGTCAGTCGAGATGTAGTCGATCAGCGCTTGCTTCAGCGCGGGATGATTGTGTCCGTAATTAAGCGTCGAGCATCCCGACAGGAAGTCTAGATAGCGTCCGCCCTGATTATCATACATCCAGACATTGTCAGCTCGGCTGAACTGGCGCGGCATGGTGCGCGCATAGCTCCGCACGACCGACTCCCGGCGTTCGTAAATGGATCGGTCCGGGATATGGCTGGTCGGCTTGGGTCGTGTATGGCGAGCAAGTGTGGTTGTTGTGGTCATGTCGTCAGTTCTCCTGATCTCTGGCTCCGGGCTGTCGGTTTGGCAGGGGGCCAATGCGGGCCAACCACTCTGTGGCGTGCTTACCGGCGAAATGCGCGTCGCACTCGAACATCACACTGCGGATCAGCGGAGCGCCCCACGCGCGGGCCAGTCCGTTGAACAATGCCCAGGATGGAGCGTTGTCGTCGGTCACTGTGGTGAGGAGATACTTGGCACTTTCGGCGGAAGGGCGATCCAGCAGCGCGTTGATCATGCGCTGAGCAAGGCCTTTGCCGCGCGCCGCCTTCGCGACCGCGACCTGCCAGACGAAGAAGCTGTTCGGTTCCGAAGGCGGGCGATAACCTGAAACCCATCCTAGAATTTGCGCGTGACGTTCCGCAACGAGGCAGGAGTCCGTGAAGTGCGTGCACTGGAGCAGGTTGCAATAGGCGGAATTGGAGTCCAGTGGCGCGCAGGCTGCGACCAGGCGGGTAACCGCGGGGCCGTCAGCGGGCGACGGCTTTCTCAACTGGAACGCTTCGTTGACATCCGGAGCAGCGTCGAAAACCACTGGCGAGGATCCACCGAAAGCGTCGACCCGAGGGCCGGCTATTGCTTCAGATTTCGAATTAATCGCTTCATTCTCCGAAATATATAGCGCTTTACCTTATAGGAAAATAAGTGGCGAAATCTTGAAAATTGGCTTGAGATCTCACATCAAAATCTTCGTAGATATTTCGTTATCCGAATAAAATTTGAAGGGCTCACTTGGAACCGGTTACGATTCGCCTCGGCGCGGCCGTAGCTATAAGAAAAGCCACATGAAATCAGAGATCGCCTCACTGACGCTGCGCGCCCTGCGAAGAGTGCTGCGGGCAACTGAGATCGGCAGTCGCCAGCTGGCCATTGCGACCGGCCTTACGACATCGCAATGGCTCGTGTTGCGAGAGATCGACGCGCGCGAGAAAACCACACCGGGTGTCATTGCGCAGGCGCTTCAGTTCGGTCAGGCAACGATCACGACGATCGTCGATCGGCTTGTGGCGCTCGATCTAGTGCAGCGCCAGCGTAACGCAAACGACAAGCGCCAGTTCCTTCTGACGGCGACGCCGGCAGGCAGGGACATCGTGGCCAACGCACCCGACTTGCTTCACCTGACGTTTACAGATCGCTTCGTCCAGTTGCCGCAATGGGAGCAGGCCATGATCCTTGCTGCAGTAGAGCGGCTGGCCATGCTGATGGACGCGCACAACATCGATGCCGCGCCATTGCTGGACAGCGGGGCCATCGATCGATCCCAACCCAGATAGGTCGATTGCCTCGACTGCGTGGACGGCTCGACAGAGCCGGATCTTCCCGCGCAGGTTAGTGGCCGACATATCATCAGAAGCCGACGTCGGATCGGATGATTGCGGAGTCGGACGAGCCGCTCGGGCCGCATCGAAACCTGCACTGAATGTCGGTATCGGTGGGCTGCGCATCCAGCAATCGCTCCGCGCAGGCGCTCGTTCCGGCGCAGCGCGGAGGACGAAGCCGGATATTGTCGTCGATCCGACTAGGCAGCTCGGGCGCATACGATCCTTCAGCCGCGCAGGCGCTGTCGACGCGACCGGCAGGACTGGAGCAGGCGGCCATGCAGGCCGCCTGTAGATTAGTCTGAGAGCAGAAGAGCCCTATTGGCAGGGGTGCTGGAGTCCGTCGGATCCCTTGAAAAAGGTGCCGGGCCTGCAGACGATGCCGTTGTGCGACGCGTAACTGTTCCAGTCGCCGTTCCACGCATAGTAGTCGCCATACGCGGCGGGCCGATCGTAGGTGCCATATGCGGCGTAGGAATTGCGCCAGCCGCCGAAGGGAGCGGTCGCGATCGCCGCGGCGGTTCCGACGGACTCATCATGGCTTGCTCCCTGGATTTGGTTTGCTTGCGACACTTACGAAGCTTGGCATGACTGAATGCCAGGTCCGCAAGTTCCCGTTTTCTCGCACCTAACCAAATGCAACCTCCGGAAGTGGTTCCTGTGCGTCTCGTGCGCGGCATCAAATCGACGTGACTTGCCGATCGATCTGGAATGCGACTTCAGCAGAAGCGGCATGGATGCGGCAGGGAGTCGCGGCGTAGCAAGGATGCTGCGATCAATGCCCAAACGATGGGACGGCAATTCCATTCGTCCGACGAATCCGGACAGAGGCGAGAATGCAAATTGATGAAAGGTTGCGTGATCGCGGAACGGCCCGATCACCGCGTCAAGTTGCGTCGGACGTGCGCGAGAGAGCACGACGGTTGGCACGAACTGCACAAGTTGTGTGATGCGAAAGCATCAACTGCCAACAAACGGCAGCACGCGTTTCGGATCGCCACATTCGAGTTGATCTTCGTCCTGATAGTCGGATGATGATTTGCGATCTTGAATTGTAGCCGCTCCTGCATTTTGCACCGCGACCAAGCAACCCGTTCTTTTCAATTTGACGTTGTTGAGAACGACAGGTTTGGAAGGCGGCGCAAATGAAGTGCTTTACCGGCTCGACTCTCCTTGGATCTTGCGCGCGCAATCGCATGGAACAGGCGTCGACGCGCGCTGCCCTGCAATCATTGGTCCAATTCTTCGGGAATAAGCCGGGACCATGTGTCGCGACCTGTCTGAGCCGGTTCCGGCTCGCCGCGCTTGCCTTGATGGCGTCGGGCGCGCTGATTGATGCGGCCTCGGCTCAGTCCTGCACGGTCGCACCGGATTCGACTGTCTCCGCAACGAGTGGAAGCTGCTCGATCGACGCGAATACGACGTTGACCGGAACGCCTGCCGTTCACGCAAGTACGAGCGCTCAGATCACGACCAACAACGTCAACATCAACCCATTCAATGGCGGCAGTATCGGCGGTTTGGCGGACGCTGCAGGTACGATCATCTTCAGTTCCGGGGCGAGCATCAACGGCAACTGGAGCACTGCCGCGTCGGCACAAAGCGGCGGCCAGATCATCTTTCAGTCGGGTTCGATCATCAATCCGGCCTTCGGCGGCGGAGGAACTGCGCTGAGCGCTGATGGAACGGGCAGTCAGATCAGCGCGACAGGACTCACCATCGGTCTCAACGGCGCCGGCAACAACGTCGCTGCGAAGGCGACCAACGCGGCGACGGTCAGTCTGCTCAACAGCTCAATCGCCTATGCGGTCGGCGGTGGCGGCAACACCGGCCTGTGGGCAACGGGCGCCGGCAGCCAGATTAGCTCGACGGGTACAACCATTTCGATGCCCGGCGGCGGCGGCAACGACGTTGGCGCGCGCGCGGACTCCGGTGGGTCGGTCACGCTGACCGGCGGCACTGTCAGCGTTGAGGGGAACGGCGGCGGCGAAACCGGCCTGTTGGCGCAATCGTCCGGAAGCAATGTCACTGCAAACGGCGTTGCGGTCACGGTTTCCGGCGGCGGTGGCGATGTCGGTGCCAAGGCACTCGACGGCGGCGCGATCATCTTGAGGGGAGGCAGCGTCGCCGCGACGGGCAGCGGCGGGGGCGAGATCGGCCTGCAGGCCAGCGGCACCGGCAGCACGCTCACGGCGAGCGGCGTGACGGTAACGGTTCCGAACAGCAGCGGAGGCCGCGGAGTGCAGGCCGACAATTCGGGCAGCGTCACGCTCGACGGCAGCTCGACGGTCACCACATCAGGCGCAGGCACCCATGCGGCCGGCGTGACAAGCAGCGGTACGCTGAGCATGACCGGTGGCTCACTCACGGCCAATGGAGCCGATGCCAACGCGCTCAACATAAGTGGCGGTGCAGCGACGCTCTCCGGAGTCACCATGACCAGTCCGAACGGCGCGTCGATCGCCGCCCCAGGCGGCACCAGCAGCGTAAACCTGACCGGCGTGACTGCAGTCGCGAACAACAATCAGTGGCTGAACGTCAGCGGCGGCTCCACGCTCAACCTCGTCGCGGACAGTTCGACCCTGCAGGGCGTTGCGCTCACCGACTCCGGCAGCACCTCCAGCGTCGCGCTGAGAAACAATTCGCTCTGGACCATGACCGGCAACTCGAACGTCACCAATTTGATCAACGCTTCGAGCATGATCCAGTTCACGTCTCCTGTCGGCGATCCGACGCAGCTGTCGAGCTACAAGACGCTGACGGCAGTGAACTATGTCGGCCAGGGCGGCACCATCGGGCTCAATACATATCTTGGCACGGACGGTTCGCCGTCGGACAAGCTTGTCATCAATGGCGGCACGGCAGGCGGCAACACGTTCCTGAAGATCAGCAACACCACGGGCGGCGGCGCGCTCACCACCGGCAACGGCATCCTCGTCGTCGACGCGATCAATGGCGCGACGACGACGGCTGGTGCCTTCAGCCTGTCTCACCCGGTCTTGGCCGGCCCTTACCAATATTCGCTGTTCCGTTCGAGCGTCGACTCCAGCAACCCGCAAGCCTGGTATTTGCGCGACACCCTCGACTGTGTCGCTCATCCCAATCTGCGCGCCTGCGGCGGTGGCGGTCTCATCAACTGCTCCAATCTGCCCAACGTGCCTAGGTGCGGCGGCGGAGGTGGAGGCGGCGGAGGTGGAGGAGGCGGCGGCGGAGGAGGCGGCGGTGGCGGTGGCGGCGGTGGCGGTGGAGGTGGAGGCGGAGCCGACGGTGGCGGCGGCGATATTCCCGACTACCGCGAGGAGACTTCGCTCTACGCGGCAATTCCATCGATGACGCTGTTGTACGGACGCAGCCTGCTCGACACGCTGCATGAACGCGTGGGCGAGGAGGAGGACGAACGCTTCCGCGCCAATCCCGAGAACGCCAGGGTCGGATGGGGTCGCGTGCTTGGGGTCAACGGCGTGCATCAGGGCGACAGCTTTGGCGTGTTGGGTGGCGAAGCCGGACCGCACTTCAGCTATGATTTCCTGGCGCTGCAGGCGGGCATGGATGTCTATCGACACGACGGTCCCGACGGTTCGCGCGACCAGGCGGGGGCGTATTTCGCGATCGGCGGCGCGCGCGGGCGGGTCACCCATTTCGATGGCAGCCAGGGTGACAACACCTTCTCCGCCTACACGCTCGGTGGCTACTGGACGCATTTCGGGCCGACCGGCTGGTACATCGACTCGATCCTGCAAGGCACGTTCTACGACATCACGAGCAGCGCAAATCGCGGCATTCCGGCGCTCAAGACCGGTGCTCAGGGTGGGGCTGCGTCGGTGGAGGGCGGATATCCCTTCAAGTTCGCCGGCGGCTTCTTCATCGAGCCGCAGGCGCAACTGGTGTATCAGAACATCCACATCAACGACGCCAGCGACATCGCGGCGCAAATCCGCTTTGCGGATGTGGATTCGCTCGCAACCCGGATCGGTGCCCGATTTGGCCGAACATGGGCGGTCGATGACAGTCCGCGTACGCTGACGGCCTGGATCCGTCCGAGCCTGTGGAACGAATTCCTCGGCAACCCGAAAACGCTGTTCTCGTCGGACACCGGCTTCGTTCCATTCCAGGCGAGCCTCGGCGGCCTGTGGGGCGAGATCAATGCCGGCATCAGCGGACAGGTCACGTCGACCACGTCGCTTTATGCCAACGCTTCCTATCAGAGCCGGTTCGACGGTGGCGGCTTCTCCTACGGCGGGAAAGCCGGACTGCGCGTTGACTGGTAGCGCGCGAGGGCGTGATGCCGGCCCAGACAGGGTCGGCGAAACGCACTCGCGCAGGCATAGCGGACGAGGAAGTGCCTAACAGACCCTCACGCTTTGCTGAACATACGCGTAACCGTTCCACACGTTTCGCGTCTGATAGCAGGAGTTGTAGGCCGTCGCGGCTCCGATGGCTGCGCCAGTCGCCAAACCGGCTGCGGCAGCTCCGGCGCCCCAACCGCCTCGATAGTAACCGCCACCGCGGTAATAGCCGCCGCCGGCCCAACGTGCGCGGCCGCCGTGCCAGCCGCCGGCATGCCATCGCGTGCCGCCGCCGTGCCAACCAGGCCGCATTCCTCCGCCGTGGAAGTGAGCCGATCGAGCGCCGGCTCCTCTGGGCCGGGCCTGGGCGTCATAAGGGAGTATCATTGCTGCAGATGCGATGAAGCTAAGAACCAGCAAAGCCTTGGTTGGTCGCATATCCGGACTCCTTGCAAGGGTGTCCCAACCAATCCCGCTGAACGTGCTTCGTTCCGTTGGTTCAACTGCGTGCCACGCTGGCACAAGATGCATGCTCAATACAGCGCGTCGTGGCTTCGGGGCGCAAGCGACCCCCGCGGGCATGGTGAAGCTCGATCCTTCGGACCCCGGCGGCGCGAGGCAGGTACGAACGTGTTCGTACCTTGAAGACCTCCCTGTGTGAAACAATGCTGACGCTTACTGCCGACGCAGCAAATTGGCGAACTGGTACGGCAGCTGGTCCACTACAGGGAACAGGGAAACGACTATGTGGAAGATATGTGTGCTTAGTACGTTGGTCTTGCTGGTTGCGGTTCCGGCAAATGCGGCTCCGAAGAATAGTGGCAAGAATGTCGATGCAATTCGTGCTGAATGCTTCAGGCAGGCGAATGAAGCCGCTGCCGCCGGCGGTGCGAACATGACAAGCGGGGCGACTGCCGCCCGAAACTCGGCGGGCTATTCCGCCTATCGGGATTGCGCGCGAAAGAACGGCATTCGCCCGTAAGCCGCTTTGGTTTCCGCTAACCCATGGAAGGCCGCCTTCGGGCGGTCTATTCCATGCGCAGTGAAAAACGGCGACGGCGACATGGCCGTCGAAAGCCGAAGATGCCGGCTGAGCGGCGCCAAAACTGCAGGGAAGGTCAGCTCGCGACGAGAGCCTGGGCCTTGCGCAATCCGGCCACGAGTGTGTCGACAACCTGATCCGCCGCTCCGTTGCGGCGCAAGAAGCCGGCCGGATCATCGGCCAACGCTTTGTACCGCGACATTCCTTTCAAGGCCGTTTGGGTCGCATCGCGGCGTCCGAGCTCTGTATTCGCCATCGCGATCAATAGTTGGCTGAATCCGGAATCGCGCAACGATGCCGTCTCGGCCACGTCGAGCATCTGCTTGTATTCACCCTTCAAGTAAAGGTCGACCGCGATGAAATGAAGATACCAGGCTGGCGGATGCAACGTGCGCTCGATCGCGCGTTTGAGCATCGGCACGCCTTCCGAGAAGTTCCCGCGGATGGCAAGACGCCAACCGAATTGGGCAAGAATGTCGGGATCGTTGGGGTTGAGGTCGATCGCCAGATGGCTGATGCGATCACTATCGGCGTAACGTCCCGTGAAATGGTAGGCCGCAGCCAAGGCCTTCAGCGCCAGGGGACTGTTCGGCTGCAGGGCGATGGCGCGCGACGTTGCGTCAAGGGCCTTGTCATACTCCGTTTGCGGATTGCCGTCGGCTGAATAGCCCAACCGTCCGGCGTCGAGATGCAGCCATCCAAGCATGGCCCATGAATCGCTATACTGCGGATCCCGCTGAACGGTTTGCTGAAGACACTGCATGGCCGGATCGAAGTCGACGCGCCGGAAAGTGCTGCGATAGGCCTGAGCGCGCAGGACGCAGAGATAGCTTTCCATATTCCTCGGTGGATCCGCGCGAATGTCGTTTCTAACCACGCCGTAGGATTGGCCGACGACGGTTGCGATCTCGCTTGCGAGCTCGCGCTGGACATTCATGAGCGACTGAGGATCGAACGGTCGAGCATATGTCCGCATCCATACGATCTCGTCGTTCTCGGCGTTGAAGACAGTCGTTGTGACTTGCACCTCTTCGGCGCTCGTTTGAACGCTTCCACGGACGACATAGGAAGCACCGAGAGGACGACCAGGTTGGGGCGCCTCGTCGCCTTTTGCGGAGAGCGCATTCGACGGCGACGTGTAGAGCCGGAATCCTCCGAAGCGAAACAGGTTGCTGGTCAGTTCCTGTCCCATGCCGATGGCGAAGAGCCGCGTGTTCTCCCCGGGAGTCAGTGGCGTGAATGACATCACGAGGACCGCGGGTTCGCGTGGCGTCATTGGGGACGGAGGCGGTCTTGCTGCAAGCCATATCCAAGCCACCACGCCGGCTGCCAGCGCGGCAGCGACGGGCCCATAGCGCCTGATGCCAGGCTTGGTCGTCCAATTCGCACGTGTAGCAGCAGCAGTTGTCGAATCATCGTGCAGTTCAAGAGCAGGCTCGCGAGATGGAGCGTCGGCAGTATGCATTTTGTGCCACTCAAAATGGGGCACATAGGAGCCTTTTGGAATTGTGATGCGTACCGGATCATCGCGGCCCGAATCCACGTAGTAGCTATCGAGGTCGCGGCGCAATCGTCGAGCTTCAAGACGGACGACAGGGTCAGCCTGGGGATCGAAAGAGTCGTCGCGCCGAAACACGGCCAAGGCAATTGTGTAGCCCTTCAGGCTATCAGCGCGGCCTGCAAGCGTCTCGTCGACAATGAAACGAAGGAAAGCTTGCCGCCGTTCGCTCGCCTGGAAATGCGGACTCGAGAGGATGCGGTCCAGCTCTTTCGCTACATGCGCCGGCGGCACCGCGGAATCATCACAACGCGGGATATCGGATGAGCCGCCGACGGCATCGTGAGCGAAGGGTACATCAGGCATCAACCGGCAACCCCAATCGTCGGTCGACGGTAGGCTTTCTCAGTACATGTTGCAACTCGTAAGCGAAGCAAGCAGCCGGCGCTGACGCGACAGCTTTCAATCATCGGAACAACGAGTTCCCGACTGCAGCGACAGCTGGTCGCATCGGCCTTGAAGCCGTCGCGCCTGAGACGGCGCGCTCAACGAGCGTCGCGCCGTGTACGAACATGTTCGTACCTTGAAGCCTCGATGAACCAGCAGCAAAGGTCACGTTGGCCACAAGCGAGTTCATCATGGAGGAGTTCCGCGCGATTGTGACCCGCTTTCCGCTGCGCGAACTTGACATTCGGCGCTGCTTCAATCGCGACGCGCAGTTTAGAGCGATTTGCGCAGATTATGACGAAGCTGTGAAAGCGCTTCGTCGTTGGCAACAAGCGGCAAAGCAAGGAGACCGCGAAGGAAGTCGGAAGGCCGCGGATTACGAACGGCTCGTTGCCGAACTGGAAGCCGAGGCTCTGGTTCATCTGAACCGGCCGTGATCGAGGGGGCGTTCGCATAACTGGAGCAGTGCGTGAAAAATACGATTCTCGTCAACCTTTCGATATCAAGCGTGCTTGCCGCGGGCATGCTGCGTGCTGCGATCGGTCAGTCACACAGAACCTGCGCAGCGAGGCCGCCGAACCGACCAAGCACGCAATCGGCCGCAACGAGTAACTGGAGGCAACCTTCTTGAATATTGCCGAGAGACCGATCGCGAACGTGGACGAAACCGGCGCGTCAGACAGCGTCTTCATTCCCGGCGGCACGTTTCGCATGGGATCGGATCGGCATTATCCGGAAGAAGCGCCGTCCCACATGGTGAGCGTCGACGGGTTCTGGGTGGACCGCACTCCAGTGACGAACCGGCAATTCAAGCAGTTCGTGCGTGCCACCGGCCACGTCACCTTCGCCGAGGTCGCTCCGGACCCCAAGGACTATCCGGATGCGCTGCCGCATTTGATCTTCGCCGGCTCGCTCGTCTTCACGCCCCCGGATTATCCGGTCGATCTGCGCGACTACAGCCAATGGTGGACGCTGCTCAAGGGCGCGAATTGGCGCCATCCCTATGGCCCGAAAAGCAACATCAAGTCGCTGGACGACCATCCCGTGGTGCATGTCACCCATGCTGACGCACTCGCCTATGCGCGATGGGCCGGCAAGGATTTGCCGACGGAAGCGGAATGGGAGTTTGCTGCGCGCGGCGGCCTCGATGGCGCCGAGTATGCCTGGGGCGATGAATTCGTGCCGGGCGGCGTGCATCAAGCCAATACGTGGCAAGGTCACTTTCCGTTCGAGAACCGGTGCGAGGACGGCCATGCGCGCACCTCGCCGGTGATGACCTATCCGCCGAACGGCTATGGCGTGTTCGACATGATCGGCAATGTCTGGGAGTGGACCAGCGACTGGTGGGCTCCGAAACACCGCGCCGATGCAAAGAAGGCCTGCTGCATTCCCCAGAACCCGCGGGGCGGCTGCGAGCATGACAGCCACGATCCGTCGCTGCCGCTTAGCAGGATACCGCGCAAGGTGATCAAGGGCGGCTCGCATCTCTGCGCGCCGAACTATTGCCGGCGCTATCGACCGGCGGCGCGCCATGCCGAGCCGATCGATACGTCGACCAGCCATCTCGGATTTCGCTGCATTACACGTTCAGGGAGAAAGTGATGACTGAGAAGACAACGACAGACACCTTCAGCCGCCGCAACCTGCTCGCGGCCTCGAGTTCGCTCGCCACCATCGCCGCCTTCTCGGCGATGGCGCCCATCGAGACCGCCCAGGCGCAAGGGACCACGCAACCCTCGAGCGCGGCCGGCGGCGCAAAGCCGAACATCATCCTGATCCTGTCGGATGATTTCGGTTATGGTGACTCCGGGCCCTATGGCGGCGGCGAAAATCGCGGCATGCCAACCCCGAACATCGATCGTCTCGCGAATGAAGGACTGCAATTCATGTCCTTCTATGCGCAGCCGAGCTGCACGCCTGGACGTGCCGCGGTGCAAACCGGCCGAATTCCAAATCGCAGCGGCATGACGACCGTCGCGTTCCAGGGCCAGGGCGGCGGCATGCCGGCGGCGGAATGGACGCTTGCCTCGGTTTTGAAGACCGGCGGTTACAAAACGTTCTTCACGGGCAAATGGCACCTTGGCGAGGCCGACTATGCGTTGCCGAGCGCGCAAGGCTACGACGAGATGAAGTATGCCGGCCTTTATCATCTCAATGCGTACACCTACGCCGATCCGACCTGGTTTCCCGACATGGACCCCGAATTGAGGGCGATGTTCGAGAAGGTCACCAAAGGCGCACTTTCCGGAAATGCCGGGCAGCCGGCGAAGGAAGATTTCAAGATCAACGGCCAGTACGTCAACACGCCGGACAAGGGCGTGGTCGGCATTCCCTTCTTCGACGACTACGTCGAGAAGGCCTCGCTCGAGTATCTGGACCGCAACAAGTCATCGGGCCCGTTCTTCATGAGCATCAACTTCATGAAGGTGCACCAGCCCAACATGCCGGCGCCCGAATTCCAGGGCAAGTCGATGTCCAAGAGCAAGTATGCCGACTCCGTGGTCGAGAACGACACGCGTATCGGCCGTATCATGGACAAGGTGCGGTCCCTCGGCCTCGACAAGAACACCTATGTGTTCTGGACGACGGACAACGGCGCCTGGCAGGACGTCTATCCGGACGCCGGCTACACACCGTTCCGCGGCACCAAGGGCACGGTTCGCGAGGGCGGCAACCGCGTCCCGTCCCTTGCATGGGGCCCAGGCATCAAGGCCGGCACGAAGAATTCCGACATCGTCGGCGGCCTCGATTACATGGCAACCTTCGCAAAGCTCGCCGGCGTGAAGCTGCCGGAGAACGATCGCGAGGGTAAGCCTATCATCTTCGACAGCATCGATATGTCGCCGATCCTGTTCGGAACCGGCAAGTCCGAGCGCAAGAACTGGTTCTATTTCACGGAATCCGAACTCTCGCCTGGCGCCGCCCGTGTCGGCAACTACAAGGCGGTGTTCAATCTGCGCGGCGACAACGGCGCAAAGACCGGCGGCCTGGCGGTCGACAGCAACCTCGGCTGGAAGGGGCCGGAGTCCTATGTGGCGACCGTTCCGCAGGTCTTCGATCTCTGGCAGGACCCCCAGGAGCGGTACGACATCTTCATGAACAACTACACCGAGCACACCTGGTCCTTGGTTTCGATCAATGCCGCGATCAAGGATCTGATGCAGACCTATGTGAAGTATCCGCCACGGAAGATTCAGAGCGAGACCTACGCGGGACCGATCACGATCCAACAGTATGAGCGGTTCGCGTTCTTCAGGGATCAACTTGCCAAGGACGGCTTCCAGATCGGCTTGCCTACCGGCAACTGATCGATGCAAATGGAGCGGCCCCCACTCTCGGGGGTCGTTCCTCTCTGAATGGCTGAACCGGAGGATGGAGATTCGTGAACGGAAGCTTGGTTGATCGCCGTACGATCCTGGCCGGTCTGCTGGTGTCGGCGGCCACGCTGTCGGTCTCCGGTCGTATCGCACGCGCGCAGAGTGATCCTCTTCCCTCCTGGAATGACGGCCGGCCGAAGCAGTCGATCCTGGACTTCGTCGCCGCGGTGACGCGGGAGGGCACGCCGGATTTCGTGCCGGCGCCGGAACGCATCGCGACATTCGACAATGACGGCACGCTGTGGTGCGAGCAGCCGATGTATGTGCAGCTTGCGTTTGCGCTCGACCGGGTGAAGGCCCTCGCCCCCAAACATCCGGAGTGGAAGCAGAAGCAGCCGTTCAGGGCGGTTCTCGACAACGACATCGCAGCGCTGGCCAAGGCCGGCGAGAAGGGCCTGGTCGAACTGGTCATGGCGACCCATGCCGGCATGACAACGGCCGAGTTCGCGCAGATCGCCGGCGACTGGATCAAGTCGGCGCGTCACCCGAAGTTCAACCGGCCTTATACCGATCTCGTCTACCAGCCGATGCTGGAACTGCTCGCCTGTCTGCGGGCCAATGGCTTCAAGACCTTCATTGTCTCGGGCGGCGGCATCGAGTTCATGCGGCCATGGAGCGGGCGGGTCTATGGCATCCCGCCGGAGCAGGTCGTCGGATCGAGCATCAAGACGAAGTTCGAGATCGACAAGGGGAAACCGACACTGATCCGGCTGCCGGCGATCGATCTCGTCGACGACGGACCCGGCAAGCCGGTCGGCATCAACTCGCATATCGGCCGCCGGCCGATCGCGGCCTTCGGCAATTCGGACGGCGACTTCCAGATGCTGCAATGGGCGACGCAATCATCGGGGAAACGCTTTGGCCTGATCGTGCATCACACCGATGCCGAACGAGAATATGCATACGATCGGAAGTCCTCATTCGGCAAACTCGACAAGGCGCTCGACGCGGCGAACTCCAATGGCTGGATCGTTGTCAGCATGAAGGACGACTGGAAACGCATGTTCCGCTTTGAATAGAGGCCGAACGATTGCGTAGGGATCGCTGACGCCCGGCGCCGCCGGTGATGCAAGCGAGACGAAGAACGAGGAGGCATCATGACACGACTTCTTCCAGGATTGCGCCGGCTCACCATTGCGAACGCGGCGCTGGCGGTTGGCCTGATGCTCGGAGGCTCGGCATACGCGCAGACACCCGCGGACCAGAAGCCGGCCCAGGACCAGGCTGCCGCGCCGGCGCCGGCCCCGACAGCCAGCAAGCTTCCGAACGGACAGATCGAGCAACTGGTCGCGCCGATCGCGCTCTACCCGGACGCGCTGCTGTCGCAGATCCTGATGGCATCGACCTATCCGTTGGAAGTCGTCGAGGCGGCGCGCTGGTCGCAAGACAACAAGACCGTCACCGGCAAGGCGCTCGAAGACGCCATGCAGAAGCAGTCGTGGGATCCGAGCGTCAAGGCCCTCGCGGCGGTGCCGCAGGTTCTTCAGATGATGAACGACAAGCTCGACTGGACCCAGCAGCTTGGCGATGCCTTCCTCGCGCAGGAGCTGGACGTGATGAGCGCCGTGCAGACCTTGCGCCAGCGCGCGGAGGCCGCGGGCAATCTCAAGTCGACGCCGCAGCAAAAGGTGATAAAGAGCGCGCCTCCTGCCGGTGTGACCGCGCCCTCCGGCATGCAGCAGGCGATCTCGATCGAGCCGGTCGATCCCGACCAGTATTACGTCCCGGTCTACGATCCCGGTGTCGTCTACGGGGCCTGGGATTATCCCGACTACCAGCCGTTCTATTGGTCTCCGCCAGGCTATGTCGCCGCGGGCGTGATCGGCTTCACCGCCAGCGTGGCCGTCGGCGCTGCGATCTGGGGCGGCTGCAACTGGTGGGGCCGCAACGTCTACGTCAACGTCAACCGATATAACCAGTTCAACCGCACCAACATCAGAAACAACAATTGGGCCCACAATCCGGCGCATCGCGGCGGTGTCGCCTATCGCGATGCCGGCGTGGCGAGGCGGTTCGGCAGTGGCAATACCCCCGCCGCGCGCGAGGCGCTGCGCAATCGCACCGGTGGTCCCGGCGGCAGGATCTCGAATGCGGGTGCCGGCCGGGCCAGGACCGCGGTCTCGCAACGCGCCGGCAATCGCGGTGCCTCGGTATCGCGCCGCACCAGCAGCAGGAGTGTCACGCATGCGCGTACGGGTGCGGGCAATCGCGCGGCGGTCTCGCACAGGAGCGTCACGCGCTCGCGCGTCAGCGGACGTGTTCACGCAGGCGGCCGGCCGGCCGCGATTCGCGGCGGCATGCGGGCCGGCGGCTTCCACGGAGGCGGCCGCGTGGGCGGTTTCCGCGGAGGTGGCGGCTTCCGGGGAGGGGGCGGTTTCCATGGCGGTGGCCGGCGGCGCTGATCAGAGTGCCTGGGCTCGCGCGTCGACATCTACAAGCCAAGGTTGCCGAAAAACTACAATACAGCTTCCACGAAGAAAGGTAACGTCCAGGCAGATTTCAGCGGCACGTTTCAAATGATTGGGTTGGATCATGAATTTTTCATCGACCTGCGCAAGTTCCAGGATGTTCGCCATGGCCTTCGCAACCGCCGCCGCCGTCGTCGTGGCAGAAAAATCAGCCAGGGCCGATCCACAGGTCCTGGCGCTGCCGTCCCTGAAGGTCTGGGAGGGCGACTTCGATGGCATGCTGAAGCGCAAACTCGTGCGCATTCTCGTGCCGACCGACAGGACATCGTTCTTCATCGACAAGGGCGAGACACTCGGCTTCGAAGCCGAACTCGGCGCCGAGTTCGAGGGCTGGCTGAACAAGCGGTACGGCAGGAAGAAGCAGAGGATCTATGTCGGCTTCGTCCCCACCAGGCGCGACAGACTGCTGGGTGACTTGATCGCCGGAAAGGGCGATATCGCCGCCGGCCTGCTCACGGTCACGCCGGATCGGAGCAAGTTGGTTGACTTCGCTGATCCTTGGGCATCCGGCGTTCGCGAAGTGCTCGTGACGGGATCTGCGGCGCCGAGCATCGGCTCGCTGAACGAGCTCGGTGGAAAGACGATTTTCGTCCGGGAAGCCAGCAGCTATTTCGAGCACTTGAACGCGCTCAATGCGGACCGGGCAGCCAAGGGGCTGGAACGCATCGTCGTCAGGCCGGCCGACAAGAACCTCGAGGACGAGGACTTGCTGGAGATGGTGAGCACCGGCCTGTTGCCCTGGGCCGTCGTCGACCGCTTCAAGGCGCAGGCGTGGGCGGGCCTCCTGAATGGGCTGACGGTGCGCGACGATATTGCGATCAACGAAGGCGGCGACATCGCCTGGGCGATCCGCAAGGACAGTCCGGCGCTCAGGAAGGAGCTCGCTGAATTCGTCAGTACTCACAAAATCGGAACTGAATTCGGCAACGACCTGCGTGCACGCTATTTCAAGACGGCGAAACCGCTGAAGAACGCCCTCGCGCACACCGAGGCGGAGAAGTTCAAGGCGCTGCGCGGATCTTTCGAGAAGTACGGGGTGCAATACTCCATCGACCCCGTCCTGCTCGCTGCACAGGGCTATCAGGAGTCAGAGCTCGACCAGGCCTGCCACAATGCCTCCGGCGCCACCGGCATCATGCAGATCAAGCCCAGTACCGCGAAGGAGAAGCCGATCGAGATCACCGGCGTCGCGGCCAGTGCCGACACCAATATCCACGCCGGCTCCAAATACCTGCGCTACCTGGCGGATACCTATGTCGACGCTTCGGTCACCGATCCGCGCGAGCGCGTGTTCATGGCCCTGGCGGCGTATAATGCAGGCCCGGGAAACCTGAAGCGTTTCCGGGACTATGCGAGCAAGCACGGCTTCGACTCGACCGTCTGGTTCGACAATGTCGAGAACGGCGCGGCTGCGATCGTCGGGCAGGAGACGGTTCAGTACGTCGGCAAGATCTACAAGTACTACATCTCCTACGAGTCGCTTCGCTCGCCCGCTCCGGCGAGCGCAACGGCCGACCCATCGCAGAAATGATCGGTTTGTTCAAAGTGTTCGCCGGCTTGGGTGGTGGACCAAATTCAAGAGGAGCTAATCATGAAACGCAAATCCTTCATGAACCAGATTGGGCTCAGCCTTGGGGCTCTCGTCATCTCGATTGCTTCTGTTCATGCCCAGGTCCCGCTCTCGACCTACATGGACTCGAAAGGGTTCATTGATGTGCAGGCTTTGACCTGCGCGCAACTCGCCAACACTTATCAGGAGGACGCCGACTTTCTCGCGATTTGGTACAGCGGCTGGTACAACGGCCTCGCGAAGAAGCATTTTGCCCATATTACGCGGACCAAATCTGGCGAGCACGAAGTCATTGTGTATTGCAAGGCCCACCCGGAACTCAAGGTGATCCAGGCCATCGACGTTCTCTTCAAGAACGAGAAATGATCGGCGGCTCCCCGAGGCAACCGGTGCGGCGAGACCGGGATGTCTCGCTGCACTGCCCGTTCACTCGCCAAGCATCGCAATGATCCGCATCGGGACGCGATGGTTGTGGCGACGTGGGCGGTCTGTTGACGCCCGGTGGCCACGGCCGTTCTTGTAGATCCGGGCGAGTTCTTTCGGCTGTTGGCGAAAGGCGCGGTTTCAAACGGCGTGTGCAAATGGAGAGGCCGTGGCAATGAAGGAGTTTTTGAAAACGACTTTAATCGGAGGCGCACTGTTTCTCCTGCCCGTCGCTCTTGTACTGGCGATTCTCAGCCATGCGATGCGTCTGGCGGTGAAGGCCGCGCTTCCGGTGTCTCATGCCCTTCATTTCGACCAGATCGGAAAGGTCGCAGGCATTGGAATTGTTACAGTCGTGGCAGCGGCTTTATTGATCCTGGTGTCGTTCCTCGCCGGCATCGTCGCGCGAACCAAAACCGGCTCTCGGATTAGCGCGTGGGTCGAAAAATCATTTCTTGGCAGCCTTCCGCAGTACCAGATGGTGAAGAGTATGGCTCAAGGCCTTGCTCAGGCCGAAGGCGCGAGCGATGAGTTCAAGCCAGTGCTGGTGAACGTCGAGGGTGGCTGGCAGCTCGGATATCTCCTCGAGACACTCGAGAACGACTGGGTGGCTGTCTTCGTCCCGCAGGCGCCGACGCCGTTGGTCGGCATTGTCAGATATTGCTCGGTCGATCGCATTCGTCCTCTGAGCATGTCGATGTTGCAGGCGAGGGCAATCGTGACCAATGTCGGCATTGGATCTGCGGCGGCCCTCAAAGGAGAAGATCTGAGCAGGGCAGCAACTTGATTCCGCGGATCCACGTAAGTGACGAGGGAATCTGACCGAGCTTTCTGTCAGGCTTGCGCGTTGAGCCATATAGCTTGTAACTTGCTGCGTCCGTTGCCGGTGTCGCTTCGTCGATCAATCCCGCTATCGAATTCCGGATGGCGGCGGCAAGCTTCCGGGATGCCGCAACCAGACCATCAATTTGCGCTTGAACCCCCAACGCGAGGCAGGAACTTGGCCGGCTGTGAGCTCGTTTGCTCCGGCGGGCTTTTTTAGTCCCGTGCCGTCGATTGGCGGCGTATCGTACGATCAATTTCGCGTCTGAAGGAGCCTGCAACGATGGCCAGGAAATTCAAGGTCGGCGATCACGTCAGCTGGAATTCCGAGGCCGGCCGCGTCTCGGGCACCATCATCGCGGTCCACATCAGCGATTTCGACTACAAGGGGCACACCCACCGCGCCTCGGAGGCCGATCCGCAGTACGAGATCAAGAGCGACAAGACCGATCACGTTGCGGCCCACAAGGGCAGCGCGCTGCATCATGCCTAGCAAAGACGTGGCGCTTCCGTTCTTCACGATCGGTCATTCCACCCGCAGCCTCGAGGATTTCATCGCTCTCCTCGGCGCGGCCACGATCGAGCGTATCGTTGACATCCGAACGGTGCCGCGGTCGCGAACCAATCCGCAGTTCAACAAGGATACGCTGCCCAAGCCGCTTAAGGCCGCGGGCATCTCGTATGAGCATCTGGCCGATCTCGGCGGGCTCCGCGGCAAGGCGCGAAGCGTGGCGCCGTCCGTCAACGGGTTCTGGAGCAACGAGAGTTTTCACAACTACGCCGACTATGCGCTGTCGCCGCAGTTTCATGCGGCGCTCCAGCATCTGCGCGACGAGGGGCGCCGGCAACGCTGTGCGATGATGTGCTCGGAAGCCGTGTGGTGGCGCTGCCACCGCCGCATCGTCGCCGACTACCTCATCGCGTCCGGCGAGACGGTCGTCCACATCATGGGGGAGGGGCGCCTCGAGCCCGCCCATCTTACCGAAGGCGCCGTCGTCCAGGGCGACGGCACGGTGGTCTATCCGGCTACGGGTGAACTGGATTTATGAAAGGAGTGAGGCTTGCGGCTGCACCGTCGCGCCGCGCCCGCTCACTCCACACTGCGCTTCCAATAGCCGGTGCCGAGCTTGCCGGTGATCACGGCAATGGTGTCGCGGACCTCGTAGGAGCCGCCGTCGCTGTAGTTCCTCAGTCCTCTCAGCGCATGCAGCGTCCAGCGGCCGTTGGCAAAGCTGACGGTGCCTTCGTGCGGGCGCGCGGCGCGGGAGGGCTCGGCGTGGAATTGGTAGGTGCCGTCGGCCATGATCCGCCAGATCCAGCGCGACTGGCCGCGACCACCCGGCACCATGATCTCCCAGGTGCCGACCAGCGCGGGATCGATCGCGCCGGCTGCCGTCGCCGATGGCGCCGACAATGCGGCGGCTGCCGGCGCAGCGTTCGTCTGTTTCGCGGCGGCGGCGTCGGCTGGCGGCGCGGCCACGAGATAGATCGCCTTGCGCGACAGCGAGCCGTACACAAACGGCTGCTGCGCGTTGCGCGTCGCCTCCATCACATCGTCCCGGACGTTGCGGAACATGAAGGTGACCTCGACGCCCGGCGTCTCGATGTTGTGGAGCAGCGCCGCGGCGAACGGGCTGTTGCGGCCGTCGCCGTCGAGCGCAATGGTGCCGTCGCGTGCGGCATAGGCGACCAGCACATTGCCGACCGGCTCGATGCGGCCGAGTCCGCTGCCGGCGGCGGCGCGGGTGGCGAGCGAGCGGCTCATCTTCGCCGCGAACGGATTGTTGCGGCAGGCATCGAGGATGACGAGGCCGAGGCTTGCGGTGTTGGCGACCTGCAGCATCACGCTTTGCAGGCTGATCGCTTCATTGGCGGCGTCGGTATCGCGCTTCAGCTCGGCATCGACCGGGATCAGCCAGTTGTCGCCGTTGATCTCCATGCCATGGCCGGCGAAGTACACCGCAGCCATGTCGGCGCCGGCGGCATTGCGACCGAATGCGATCAGGCCGCGCCGCATCTCGTCGAAGCCGGCATTGGTGATCAGCGTTACGGCAAAGCCGAGGCGTTGCAGCGCGGCTGCGATATCGCCGGCATCATTCGGCGGATTGGACAGCGCCGGCACGCTCTTGTAGGCGCCGTTGCCGATCACCAGCGCCACCCGCTTGCCGTCGGCCGCAGCCGGCGCGGCGAAGCCCGCCAGCGCCGCGGCAACGGCCAGTCCCGAGACAAACGCGCGGCGGTTCATGCTGGCCCCGATCGGAGTGACGGGTGCATGGTAGCGTAGCGGGCGCGACGCGGCCACGGAAATGGCGCGCGATCAGGCCGCCTGCTTCGGCGTCCAGACGCCGGCCGGCACCGGCTCGGCCGGCAACAAGCTGGCGCCGGCGGCGCCCGCGATCGACATCGTGATTTCGTGGATGTCCTGCACCGACCGCTGCATCGAGAAGCGCGGATAAAGCTCGCGCAAGGTGGTCGCGGCCGCCGCCTGCGCTGCTGAGGGATCGGCCAGCACGGCCTCGACGGCGGCGGCGATGCTGGTCGTGTCCTGGCCGAAGCTGAAGCGGGCGAGATGCGGCATCTCGGCGGCCGAGAAGCCGTTGGCGTCGAACACCGGTACGGTGCCCGCGCCGAGCGCGAAGAACACCCGGTCATGCACCGACAGATCGATATTGGGATTGAGCGAGACCGCGGCGAGGTAACTCCCGAGGCCTTCGCGCATCGCATCGAAGGTCATCGCGCCGAGCACGCGGGCCGGACGCCCGCTGACGTCGAGATCGCTCCAGCCGCCGCCGATGAAGTCGACCGGATAGTCGGCGAGCACCGCACCCACCTCGCGGGTGCGCACGCCTCGTGTGTAGTTGTCGAGCCGGGTCAGGATCACGTTGAACAGGTCGCCGCCGGGCTTCAGATAAACCAGGTGCTGCTCGGCGACGTCGACGATGATCTTCGGAAATGCGCCGCAGGTCTTGCCGCGCGCCTCGGCGATCGCGTCGAACAGCAGCGCGAACAGCTTTGGCGGCATCATCTTGCGCCAGCCGCGCTCGAGCGCCAGCGGATTCCAGCCGGACTTGGCGAAGATCAGCCGGCCGTTGCGCTGCTCGGGCGGCAGGCCGCCGAAGAAGCCGGGATCGGGAATGCCCATATGGGTTGCGAACACGGCGTCGTTGGCCCCCAGATGATCGCGGTTGAATGCGGCATGGTCCGGAAACACGTAGCCATGCGCGGTGTAGCGGCTCTCGAGCCCGTGACGCCTGGCGAAATAGCAGGGGTGATCGCAGAACCAGGTGAAGACGGGAATCTCGGCGACGTCCCAGAACAGCCTGCCGTCCTTGGTGTGGATATCGAGTCCGATGCCGGAGAAGCCGAGCGCCATGGTCTCGGCGCGCCGCGGCAGCAGGGCGTTGAGCCGGGCCGAGAAATCCGGCGCCAGCAGATCGAGCATCCTGACCTCGTGCCCGAGCCGGTCGAGCTCGGCGGCAGCCATCGCCAGGATGCCGTGCAGCGAATCATAGGTGGTGTTGCTGGAATACAGGACGCAGATCACGGACATGGGACCTCCGCGCTTGACGGTGTGGCTGCTCGCGCGGGCATTTCCGTCGCCTTGCATGCTGTCAGTTGAACGGCCGAGCCGGCCGTTCCGGGCTCGGAATTATCCTGATGGGCGGATTTATTTCGCCGGAAACGGCCGTGTCGTCACGTTGAAGCTGCGTCGGGCGCCGTCGCGATCCGACATGAGGGCGAGAGCGCATGCAGCTTGATGGCTTCGACGTCGTCGTGGTGGGGGCGGGCTTCTTCGGCGCTGTGATCGCCGAGCAGGTGGCGAGCAGGCTCGGCCGCTCCGTCTGCGTGCTCGACCGCCGTCCGCATATCGGTGGCAACGCCTATTCGGAGCTCGACCCCGACAGCGGCGTCGAGGTGCATCGCTACGGCACGCATATCTTCCACACCAATTCCGAGACCGTCTGGCGTTATCTGCACCGCTTCACCGAGTTCACCGGCTACCGTCACCGCGTCTTCACGGTGGCGAAGGGCCGCGTCTATTCGATGCCGATCAACCTTGCGACCGTGTGCGCGGCGTTCGGGCGCGCCATGACGCCGGACGAGGCCCGTGCCGTGATCGCGGCGGAGGCGGCCGCGCACGGCGCCGCGGGGATCGGCAATCTCGAGGACAAGGCAATCGCCTCGGTCGGCCGAACGCTCTACGATCTCTTGATCCGCGGCTATACGCAGAAACAGTGGCAGACCGATCCGCGTGAGCTTTCGGCCGACATCATCGGCCGCCTGCCGGTCCGCTTCACGTTCGACGATCGCTACTTCGCCGATCGCTATGAGGGCATGCCGGCAGGCGGCTACACCGCGATCTTTCGCCGGATGCTCGATCATCCCAGGATCGCGGTCCACCTCGGCGTCGACTATTTCGACGTCGCCGACCGCATCAATCCGCGGCAGCTCGTGGTCTATACCGGTCCGATCGACCGCTTCTTCGGCTATGCCTGCGGCCATCTCGGCTGGCGCACCGTCGACTTCGCGCGCGAGGTGCACGACGTCGCCGACTACCAGGGCGCCGCGGTCATCAACTATGCCGACGCCGAGGTGCCGTACACCCGGGTCCACGAGTTCAGGCATCTGCATCCGGAGCGCGCGCATGCGCAAGGCCGGACGACGATCTACCGCGAATATTCCCGCTTCGCGGGCCGCAGCGACGAGCCGTATTATCCGATCAACACCGCCGCCGACCGCGCCATGCTCGCCTCCTATCACGCCATGACGGCGTCGCATCCCAACGTCATTTTCGGCGGCCGGCTCGGCTCCTACAAATATCTCGACATGCACCAGGCGATCGGCGCTGCGCTGAAGACGTTCGAGCACGAGGTCGAGCCGTTCTTCGTTCGCGAAGGCATGCACCGGCGTGACGCGGCCGCGCGCCGCGAAGTCTTGTCGCCCTTGCCGGCGTGATCTAATCCTGCGAGCTGCGGGCAACGAACGCCATAACAAATCGCCCGCGGTCCCCGGTGAGGAAACAATGAGAAAAACCGTTATTGCCGCGGCTGCCGCCGCCACTAGCCTTGCTGTCAGCATCGCCCACGCCGCGCCGCTTCCGGAAACGTCGGCGCACCAGGCCGGTTTCTCGGAGCGGGGGCTGGTGCGGCTCGACGACTTCTTCGCGCGCGAGATCGCGGCCAAGCGCGTGCCCGGCGCCGTGGTGGCGATCGCGCGCGACGGCAAGCTCGTGCATTACAAGGCGTATGGCCAGCTCGATCCGGTGAAGGGCACGCCGATGCCGATCGACGCGGTGTTCGCGCTGGCGTCGATGACCAAGCCGATGGCGGCGGTTGCAGGACTGACGCTGATGGAGCAAGGCAAGCTGCCGCTGCAGGCCAGGGTCGCCGAGTTCTATCCGGCGTTCGCCGACATGAAGGTCGGCGTGCAGCAGGCCGACGGCTCGCTGAAGATGGAGCCGCAGGCGCAGCCGATCTTCATCCACGATCTCTATCGCCACACCTCCGGCCTGATGTATGGCGGCCGGCCCGACAGCTCGAGCGCACTGGCGCGACTCTATCCCGACGGCACCGCGCCGGCGGTCGAGGGCGATACCCAGGCCTTCATCGACCGCATCACCCAGCTGCCTCTGGTGCATCAGCCCGGCACTGAGTTCGAATACGGCTTCTCGATCGACGTGCTCGGCGCCGTCGTCGAGAAGGTCTCCGGCCAGCGGCTTGGCGATTATCTCGCGGCCAATGTCTGGAAGCCGCTCGGCATGAAGGATGCGACGTTCCACCCGGCCGAGGCGCAGCGCGCGCGGCTGGCGCGTCCGTTCCCCAACGATCCGCTCACGGGCAAGCCGCAAGCCATCAAGCTGCTCGATACACCGTCCAGGTTCGATTGCGGCGGCGCCTGCTCGTTCGCCACCGTCGGCGACTATCTGCGCTTCGGGCAGATGCTGCTCAACGGCGGCGAGCTCGACGGCAAGCGCATCCTCAGCCCCAAGACGGTGCATCACATGACGTCGAACCATCTCGGGCCCGAGATCAGGAACAACGTCGCGGCGGTCGAACCGCATCGCGGCGGATTCGGCTTCGGGCTGTCGGTCGCGGTGCGGACCAGCGAGGGGCTGTCGTCAGTGCCGGGCAATCCCGGCGAGTTTACCTGGAACGGCGCTTATGGCACCCAGTTCTTCTGCGATCCGAAGGAGCGTCTTGTCGTTGTGGTGGGAACCGCGGCGCCGGGCGAGCTGCGTAAATATTATCGCGAGAATGTGCAGGACATCGTCTATGGCGCGTTGGTGAAGTAACGCCTCAGCAGAAAAGTCGAACCTCACGTTCCCACGTTTTGCATACGTGGAACGTTGAACAGCAAAAAGGTCCGTCGCTCAAGCTGAGCGACGGACCTTAAATCTTGCGTGGCTACCAGCGCCTGTAGACGCCGGTCAGCGTACCGTTGTTGTTCCCTTCAGGACCCACGTCACCCTGGGTCGAGCTCGGCGTCGGGTGGTTGGTGCCGTTGAACGAACCGTACCAGCCCGGCTCCGCTGGAGAGTACATCACGTCAGGCTGCACGGCCTGATAGCGGGGGCCGCCGTAATATCTCGGACCAGGGTTCCCATAAGGATAGTAGCCTTGTGCGAACGCGCCTGCCGTTGTTGCGATCAGGGACGCCGCGGCGAGGGACAATATCTTGGTCTTTCGTTGCATTCACACTCTCCTTACTGGTGTCCCGACCAACGACCGCCATGGAGCGGCGTTCCTGATCTGCCATGCATCTCGCAAGGGCAAATCTGCGCGAGCGTGGGATCAGGTTCTTGTGAGGGGGCTTGTGTTCCGGGAGGGCACTGCCGGGCTCTGCCCGGCAGGATGCATCCGTCGCCGGCCCGTTATGCTTCCATGGCTATAACGGCGGATGCGCGAGCGGCGCCTCGAAAAACCGGGGCGGTTCGTAAAAGGAAGCCCGCCACTGCGGCGGGCAAGGTCTCAGGGAGGAAAGCGCCCTGACAAGGGAGCGTGCAGCCAGTCTCCCCGATTCGTGCGCGGCTGCGAAGATCGTATAACTACTGTCATCAGGGGCGGCATTATGCGAATGCTCTAGAGGCCGCGGCCGGCCGGCAAGGGAATGACACGGCGCGCTAACACTGCGCAATTACAGGGGAAGTTTCATGAGCACGTCTGGAGTTTTTGCCCGCGTCGTCGCGGCGATCGGGGCCGGCGCCCTGGCGTGGCGGCGGATGCAGGGCGCGCAGCCCGCGCCCGCCTGGGGTAGCGCGCCAGAGATCCCGCAGGCCAAACCGCAGGGCGCGATCCCGACGCTCAAGATGCCGACGGCGCTGGGCTGGGACAACGACCAGAAGCCGGTCGCCGCGCCCGGGCTCAAGGTCAACGCCTTTGCCGCCGGGCTCGATCATCCGCGCTGGATCAACGTGCTGCCCAATGGCGATGTGCTGATCGCGGAGGCGACGCAGATCGCAGGAAAGCCGCGCAGCGTCTTCCACTACGCGATGCAGGCGACGATGCGGCGCGCCGCGGCGCTCGGCGTCAGCGCCAATCGCATCACGCTGCTGCGCGACCGTGACGGCGACGGCGTCGCCGAAAGTCGCGGCGCCTTCATGGAAGGATTGAGCCAGCCGTTCGGCATGGCGCTGGTCGGCGACACCTTCTATGTCGGCAACACCGACGGCGTCGTGGCTTTTCCCTACACTGCGGGCGCCGATCGCATCACCGCGCCGGGACGCAAGCTCGTCAGCTTCAAGCCCGACGGGCACTGGACGCGCAGCCTGCTGCCGAGCGCCGACGGCAAGAAACTCTATGCCGGCGTCGGCTCGCTCAGCAACATCGCCGAGAGCGGTTTTGCGGTCGAGGAAGGCCGTGCCGCGATCTACGAGCTCGATCTCGCAGGTGGCACCAGCCGCATCTTCGCCGGAGGCCTGCGCAATCCGGTGGGCATCGCGTGGGAGCCGAGCACCAATGTGCTTTGGACCGTCGTCAATGAGCGCGACGGCCTCGGCGACGAGACGCCGCCGGACTATCTGACCTCGGTACGCGACGGCGGCTTCTACGGCTGGCCCTATTGCTACTGGGGCAAGACGGTCGACGATCGCGTGCCGCAGGATACGGCGATGGTCGCCAAGGCGATCCAGCCGGACTACGCGCTCGGCGGCCACACCGCCTCGCTCGGCCTGTGCTGGATGCCGCAGGGCACGCTGCCGGGTTTTCCCGACGGCATGGTGATCGGCCAGCACGGCTCGTGGAATCGCTCGACGCTGTCAGGCTACAAGGTGGTGTTCGTGCCGTTCGCGGACGGCCATCCCGCGGGGCCGCCGCGCGACATCCTTTCGGGCTTCCTCGCGCCCGACGAGAAGGTGTCGTACGGCCGCCCGGTGGGCGTCGCGCTCGGCCCCGACGGCTCGCTGCTGGTGGCCGACGACGTCGGCAACGTGATCTGGCGCGTGACGGCGGCGTAAGCGCCTGCACTTGCGGCAAGACGATTTGAACGGCGCGGCTTCGATCGGAGCCGCGCCGTTTCATTTGGAACAGAGCGTTAGCCTTGACTTACCGTAAGTGTAGACTTACGTTAAATCCAACAACGGACGACACGATTATGATCAGCGCCGAACGCGCGCTCGACGCGCTGGGAGACCCGACCCGCCGCCTGGTGTTCAAGCGGCTGCGTGAGGGCAATCGATCGGTGCAGGAGATCGCCGACGGCCTCAAGGTGAGCCGTCCGGCAGTGTCGCAGCATCTTCGGGTGCTGAAGGACGCCGGCCTTGCCGTGGTGCGGATCGAAGGCACGCGGCGGCTCTATGCCATCGACACCCGCGGGTTGGAGAGCCTGCGCGGCTGGCTCGACGGATTCTGGGACAAGACACTGACCGCCTTCAAGCAAGCGGCCGAACGCGAAGCCGCCAAAGAGAGGAGATCCCGATGACGATGCAAGCGACCTCCGACAATTACGATCCCTACAGCGTCCGCAAGGTGATGAATGTCGAGGCGCCGCCGGCGGTGGCCTGGCGGGTCTTCACCGAGCAGATGGGCACGTGGTGGCCGCTCGCGCATTACAAAATCGGCAAGACCAATGCGGTCGATGCAATCATGGAGCCGCGCGTCGGCGGCCGCTGGTACGAACGCGGCGACGACGGCAGTACCTGCGACTGGGGCAGCGTGCTGCTCTGGGAGCCCCCGTCGCGCCTCGTGCTGTCGTGGGATATCACCGCGGACTGGCAATACGATCCGAACCTGAAGACCGAGATCGAGGTGCGCTTCATTGCCGACGGCAAGGACGCCACCCGCGTCGAGCTCGAGCACCGCAAGCTCGACCGTTACGGCGCCCGCGCCGCCGAGATGCGCCGCATCTTTGATACCGAAGGCGATTGGGGCCGGCTGCTCGCGATGTTCGCGGCACGCGCCGCGCAGGGGCCGAAAGCATGACCGCGCGCGGATCGGCAATAGCGCGGCGATGTCAGACAGTCCTGATCTCGCCGCCATCGATGCGCAGCACGGTGCCGGTCATCCAGCGCGCCGGCGGCGACACGGCATAGGCGACGAGGTCGGCGATCTCCTCCGGCGTGCCGAACCGCCTGATGCCGGCCTGCCTGAGGAAGCCGGCCTTGGCCGCGTCGACATCGAGCTGCCTTGCCGCTGCGATCTTCTCCAGCATCGCGAGGCGTCGGCCGGTCATCACGGCGCCCGGGGACACGCAGTTCACCTGCACGCCGTCGTCGATGCCGCGCTCGGCGAAGGCTTTTGCAAGTGCCTCGATCGCGGCGTTGATCGTGCCCACCGCGGCGGCGCCGGCGCGGGGTAGCACGGCGGCATTGCCTGACGTGAAGATGACAGCGCCTTGCGACGCTTTCAGCGCGTCCCAGGCGCGGATCGTCAGCCGCCTCGCGCCGTGAAACTTGAGCGCGAGGCCGGCGTCCCATTGCTGGTCGGTCAGCTCGAACAGATCGAGCCCGGGCACTGAGCCTGCGACATTGACCAGCGCGTCGATGCGGCCGAAGCGATCCAGCGTGGCCTTGACGATTTCATCAGCGGCATCAGGCGCGGCGAGATCGAGCTCGAGCGCCAGCGGCGTGCTGCCGCGTCTTTCGATCTCCTGAGCGGCCTCGCGCAGCCTCTCGCCGCTGCGCGCGACGAGGACGATGGCGGAAAAATCCCGCGCGAGCCGCAGCGCGGCGGCACGTCCGATGCCGGAGCTGGCGCCGGTCACGATGGCGACGGATGTAGTCATGTGTACTTCCTTGCAGTGGTCGGCGCGACTGAGTGGATGTGAGCCCGTCATTGCGAGGAGCGACAGCGACGAAGCAATCCATCCTTCCGTTGTGCGGAGCTATGGATTGCTTCGCTTCGCTCGCAAAGACGCGGATAGAGTTGTGGGTGCCGACATCCTTGAGTCAGCGGTTCAGGAACTCGCGGATAGCCTGCGCGATCTCGGCGGCGTGCGTTTCCAGCGCAAAGTGGCCGGTGTCGAAAAATTTGACGACCGCCTTCGGATTGTCGCGCTTGAACGCCTCGGCGCCCGGCGGCAGGAAGAACGGATCGTTCTTGCCCCACACCGCGAGGAACGGCGGCTGGTGGGTGCGGAAGTAAGTCTGGAAGGTGGGGTAGAGCGCGACGTTGCTCTTGTAGTCGCCGAACAGATCGAGCTGCACGTCGTGCGCGCCGGGCCGCGCCATGTAGTAGTTGTCGAGGTTCTGGCCGTCCGGCGACACCGTTTGCGGATCTGATGTGCCGTGGGTGTACTGCCAGCGCGTGGTCTCCGGCGTCAGGAACGCACGCAAGGCGTCGCGGTTCGCCGGCGAGGGATCCTGCCAATAGGCCTTGATCGGCATCCAGCCGTCGCTGAGGCCTTCCTGATAGGCGTTGCCGTTCTGGGAGATGATCGCCGTGATCCGCTCCGGATGCTTGACCGCCAGGCGGAAGCCGGTCGGCGCGCCATAATCGAACACATAGACCGCGAAGCGATCGAAGCCGATCACCTCGGTAAAGCGATCGATGACGCCGGCGATGCTGTCGAAAGTGTAGTTGAACTTGTCGCGCGGCGGCATGTCCGACTGGCCGAAGCCGGGCAAATCCGGCGCCACGATGTGGAATTTGTCCGCGAGCTGCGGGATCAGATCGCGGAACATGTGGCCGGCGCTCGGGAAGCCGTGCAGCAGCAGCAGCTTTGGCGCGCCGGGCGAACCGGCTTCGCGATAGAAGATGTTAAAGCCGTCGACATCGGCAATGCGGTATTTGACCTGGGACATCTGTCACTCCTTGTGATCGTGCGTTGGTGAGTTCCGGGACTTAGGATTTGATTTGCTTCGCGAGCCCGCTGATCGCTTCGGGACGCAGATAGAGCAGCAGGGCGCAGCACACGGTGGCAAAGCCCAGCAGCGGCATGAACGGGGCGATGGCGGCGCCGGCCGCGAACACCAGCACGGCGAGCAAGGTGCGGCGCTGCGTCCATGTCCGCACGCGCTCGGAGATCAGGCTCTGGTCTGCCTGCGTCAGCACCGCGCGCTCGAAGGCGAGATAGGCGAGATCGATCAGCAGGAAGATGACCGCATAGACCACCACCGGCGCGGCGGCCATGTGCGATCGCGCGACCCATGCGGTGGCAAACGGCAGCAGCGAGACCGCGAACAGATGCACGAAGTTCAGCCAGATCAGCCGTGGCGTCGGCTGCTGCACGAGATGCAGCAGATGGTGATGATTGACCCAGATCACCGCGATGAACAGATAGCTCGCCGCGCAGCTGATCGCGGTCGGCCATAGCGGCAGCAGGTCGGCGAACCGCGAGCCCTCCGGCGCCTTCAACTCGAGCACCATCACCGTGATGATGACGGCGATCACCGCATCGGAAAACGCGCCGCGCCGGTCGGCCGAGAGACGTTTCTCCTGCATGGCAGCTCTCCTGTCCGGAATCGTGGGAAGAGGTCAGTGCTCTGTAACGTTCTCGACCGCTTCCCGGATGATGTCGGTGACGAGCTTCGGCGCGGTGACGATCGGGGTATGATCGACGGGATGTGAACGCACGGTCGCCTGCATCCGCGCCGCCATGCTGCGCTGAGTCTCGGGCGCGATCATCCGGTCGTCCTCGGCAACCAGGAACCAGCTCGGGACGTCCTTCCAGAGCGGGCGGCCGACCGGCACGGTGATGCAGGCCGGCGAGATCGGCCGCTGCACCGCGGCGAGTACCGCAAGGTCCTCGGACCGCGCGCCCTGCGCAAAGGCCGCTGCGAAAGCAGACTCCGGCAGCCAGATCAGGCCATTGGCGTCGGGCGCGAGCTTCGGCGCGAACGGATGCGGCGGCAGCCGGTAGAATACGTCGGCGACCGTCTCGCTTTCATCCGGCGCCAGCGCCGCGACATAGACCAGCGCCTTGACGCGCGGCGAGCGGGTCTCGGCAATCACGGCGCCGGCATAGGCATGGCCAACCAGCACCACCGGGCCCGCGACGCGGTCCAGAGTGCGGTTCAGCGCGGCGACGTCGTCGGCGAGCGAGGTGAGGGGCAGCGGCGCCGCCACCGCTGTAATGCCCTCGGCGTCGAGCGCCGTGATCACCCGCGCCCAGCTCGAGCCGTCGGCCCACGCGCCATGCGCAAGCACCACGCTGACATCCTTGTTCGACATTGTCCGCTCCCTCGTTTCAGGCCCGTTTTGCCGTAACCTCTAAAATGCTGTTTGACAGGTTATCGCATTTTTGGTCCAGGACGCGTAACTTGTCAAATGATTTTTATCAGGTTACTATTTCCGTGACTGAGGAAGCCGTCAGAAAGCCGCCAGGAGGGCGTCACCGTGCAATCCCATCCGCCCGCGATGTTCATCGCAGACAGCCTGGGCATCGATTTCATCAATTCGATCGCGACGCCGGTCGATACGCCGGTCGACTGGATCGGCGATGGCGACGGCCTGCTGCGCTGGCTCGCGCAGGCGCAGCTGGTGCCGCCCGATGTGCTCGACGAGCTCAAGGCGCGCGCGACGCCGGGCGAGCTCGACGACGTCGCCGGTCAGGCCCGCGATTTGCGCGAGTGGTTCCGCGGCTTCGTGCGCAAGCATATGGGCCGGCCGCTGGCGCCGCGTGCGCTCAAGGAGATCGAGCCGCTGAACCGGCTGCTGGAAAGCGATCAGGCGTTCAGCCGGATCGTGGCGCATCGCCACAAGGACGGCGATGGCGGCCATGACGGTTTCGCGCTGGAGCGGACGCGGCGCTGGCGTTCGGCCGAAACATTGCTGCTGCCGATCGGGGAAGCGATGGCCAGGGTCGTCTGCGAGGAAAGCTTCTCCGACATCAAGGCGTGCGAGGGCCCGGCCTGCACGCTGATGTTTGCCGACCACACGCGGGCGCGGGCGCGCCGATGGTGCAGCATGGCGATCTGCGGCAACCGCGCCAAGCAGGCCGCGCACCGCAGCCGGATGAAGGACAGGGGCTGAGACCACCAAAGCATGATCCGGAAAAGTGCGTAGCGGTTTTCCGAAAAGATCATGCTCAAAACAAAGCCCAACAGGAGCCCAACAAAATGGCGGCACTTCCCCTGATCGTGTTCGACGTCAACGAAACCCTGCTCGACCTCGAGACCATGGAGCCGGTGTTCGCGCGCATCTTCAACGACAAGAGCGCGATGCGGCTGTGGTTCGCCAACTTCATCATGTACTCGGCCTCGCTCACCGTCGCGGGGTGTTACGTGCCGTTCACCGATATCGGCGCCGCGGTCATGAAGATGCTGGCCGACACCCGCGGCATCAGGATCGACGATGCCGACAAGCAGGAGCTGACCGAGAAATTCTCCACCATGCCGCCGCACGGCGAAGTGCCCGGCGCGCTGCGCAGGCTGCGCGCGGCGGGTTTCCGCCTGTTCACGCTGACCGACAATCTGCTCGAGGTGCAGACCCGGCAGCTGACCCATGGCGGCATCGTCGATCTGTTCGAGCGGCGCTTCTCCGCCGACGGCGTCAAGCATCACAAGCCGTCGCGGCAGGCCTATGGCTATGTCGAGAAGGAGCTCGGGGCAAAGCCCTCGGAGTTCTGCCTGATCGCCTGCCACACCTGGGACACGCTGGGCGCGGTCGCGGCCGGCTGGGAGGCCGCGCTGATCAAGCGTCCCGGCAACGATGTCCTCGGCGTCGGCCCGCAGCCGCAGGTCGTCGGCAATGATCTCGACGATGTCGTTGGTCAGCTGATCCGCCGCTACGGCGCCAAAGGGTAACGACGCCTGACGGATTCCCGCGCGGAGAAGAGGGCAAAGCGCCCCTCCAGGCCCGATCGCTCGGAAGCGCATAAAACCGGAATGAAATCCATAGCGGTTCTCAACCATGCCCCTTGAGCTTTCCTCAACTTCCGCGGCCGATGCTGCATCCGCCGCAGGGATCGAAGGAGCTCACAGCATGCCGGCCAAGGGACGAGCGACCGCCACCAACGCCACCGCGCAAGGGCGCGAGGACATCCTCAACGCGCGCGCCATCAGCACGCTGGGCGCCGGCGTCGTCAGCGCGATGAGCGCGGTCGGCGCCGCCGTCATCAAGAAGAACAAGCCGGCACTCGGCAAGAACGCGGACTGGTTCTGGCACATGTTCGCGAAATGCGAGGCCAGGGCCGCGCGCATCGCCGAGCAGGCCGCGCGCGATCCGGAGGCCTGCGGCGATGCCACCTTCATCGAGGTCTATGCCGCGCAATTGCCGAAGCTGATGACAGCGGCGCTCGAGAGCCACGAGAAGGCGCTCAAGGCGAAGTGATGCCGCGTCGAGAGAGTCCCGCAACGGTGCTTGCCCCGTTCTCGTTCCTCTTGACCTCTCAAATGCGCCAAGGCGGCAAAGTAGCGGCGGCTGTCGCCGACCGGACGGTCTTGCAGGTTAGGCGAAGCCGTCACCCGCCATCGCGCTGACCAGCCCTACGGCCCGGATCGGGCAGGCCGCCTGATCCGGGCGCCAGCTTTTCTGCGACGGGGGCATGGCGATTTGGCGCTTCTTGGCGTAAAGCAGCCCAAATCGTCATGCGGCTGTGCCGCCTGCCGGGTACGCAGCTCCAGGTCGTCCCGCTCGACGTTCTGCGCCCGGACCAATCAAGGTTTCCCATCTCGTGCCCTTTCCGACCACAAGTTCGCCGCTCGCCCGCGCCTTGGCTGAGCGCAACTACGATCAACCGACCCCGGTCCAACTCGCCGTGCTCGCCGCCGACGCGGTCGACCGTGATCTCCTGGTTTCGGCCCAGACCGGCTCGGGCAAGACCGTTGCCTATGGCCTAGCCATGGCAAAGGACTTGCTCGACGGCGCCGAGCGGTTCGAGCCGGCCGCCGCCCCGCTGGCCCTGATCGTCGCGCCGACGCGCGAGCTCGCCTTGCAGGTCCAGCGCGAGCTTGCTTGGCTTTATGAACACGCCGACGGCCGCGTCGTCTCCTGCGTCGGCGGCATGGACCCGCGCCGCGAGCAGCGCGAGCTTGCCGAGGGCGCCCACATCGTGGTCGGGACGCCCGGCCGGTTGTGCGACCATTTGCGGCGCGGCCGTCTCGACATTTCGGAACTCAAGGTCGTCGTGCTCGACGAGGCCGATGAAATGCTCAATCTCGGTTTCCGCGAGGATATGGAATTCATCCTCGAGACCACGCCGGACACCCGCCGCACCTTGCTGTTCTCGGCGACGTTTCCGCGCGGCATCGTCGCGCTTGCCAAGCAGTATCAGGAGCAGGCGTTCCGGATCGAGGTCGCGGGTGACGAAGGCGGCCATGCCGATATCGAGTACCGCGCCATCCGGGTGGCCGCCGACGATGTCGAGCACGCCGTCGTCAACGTGCTGCGTTTCCATGAGGCGCCGAGCGCGCTGGTGTTTTGCAACACGCGTGAGGCCGTCAGGCATTTGCAGGCGGCGCTGCTCGAGCGCGGGTTCTCCGTCGCCGCGCTGTCGGGCGAAATGACCCAGAACGAGCGGACCCAGGCGCTGCAGGCGTTGCGCGACGGGCGGTCGCGGGTTTGCGTCGCGACCGACGTCGCGGCGCGCGGCATCGACCTGCCGAGCCTCGATCTCGTCATTCACGCAGATCTGCCGAAAGACCCGGAGGTCATGCAGCATCGCTCGGGCCGTACCGGCCGCGCCGGCCGCAAGGGCGTCAGCATCCTGCTGGTGCCGCCGGCACGGCGGCGGCGCGCCGAATTGCTGCTCGATCTCGCCGGCATCGATGTGGTCTGGGGCTCCGCGCCGCAGGCGGAGGAGATCCGCAAGCTCGACCATGATCGCCTGCTGCAGGATGCAGTGTTCTCCGAAGAGGCGACGTCAGATGATCTGGCGCTGGCGCAGGCCTTGCTCGCCGAACGCGCGCCCGAGGCGATTGCCGCAGCGCTCGCCCGGCTTTACCGTGCGCGGCTGCCTGCGCCCGAAGACATTCTCGATCCCGGCGAGGGACGCGGTCGGGACCGCGACGATCGTCGCGGCGAGCGCGCCTCGCGCCGCGATGATCGTGCCGCCGGGCCGCGATCGAAGACCGGCAAGTCCTCCGCGCGTCACGGCATGGAGGAGGCGACCGTCTGGTTCCGCGCCGCGATCGGACGCCGGAAGAGCGCCGAAGCCCGCTGGCTGCTGCCGATGATCTGCCGCCGTGGCGGCATCGACAAGCGCGACATCGGCGCGATCAAGATCATGGATACGAGCACCGAATTCGAGATCGCCGCGCGGGTCGCGGATTCCTTCGCGGTCAAGATCAAGCGTCCGGACAAGGAAGACAGCATCCGCATCGAGCCGCTGGCGGGCGCGCCGCAGGGAGAGGTGCGCGAGAAGCCGGCGCGCAAGCCCTGGCGCGGTGATGACGACGGCGGATACGGCGCGCCGCGCGCCGAGGGTGCAGGAAAGCGGCGCGGCACGCCGGACCGCGAGGCCAGAGCGTTTTCGAGCGAAGGCGCGAGCGGTTCGCGTCAGGAATACGCGTCAAAGAAGGAATCCAGGGACTCGTTCCGATCCGATTGGGACGGAAAAGGCTTCAGGCCGAAATCCGGCGAGGAGCCCCGGTTCGGAAAGAAAAAGAAGCATCCGGGCAAGTCCAGCCACGCCGGACCCACGCAGTGGCCGGACGTGTCGGCGAAGCCGAAGTTCGGCAAGAAGCCGAAGAAGAAGCGGCGGGGCTGAGTTGGCGTGCGGATGTGTGAGTCACAAGCCGTGCCACATCCTCACCGTCGTCCCGGCGAAGGCCGGGACCCATTACCCCGAATGCTCATTGTTGCCTAACGCTGGAGCCGCAGCTCGCTTCGACGACGAACGCCTGTGGTTATGGGTCCCGGCCTTCGCCGGGACGACGATGCGGAGAGGGCTTCGCGTCTAACTGATTGCTTGTGACGCCCGCTTGGCCCCTCACGCCACCAGCGCGATCTTCGGCACGGTTGCGAGCACCGACTGGTTGCGGCCGTTGGCCTTGGCGGCGTAGAGCGCCTTGTCGGCGGCCTCGATCAGATCGGACCATTGCTGGCCCGCGGTCGGCCGCATACTGGCGACGCCGATGCTGACTGTCGTGATCAGTTCGCCCGCGCACCATTGCTGGACCTTGCGGCGGATGGTCTCGGCCAGGTTGAAGGCCTCGAGCGCGGTCATGTTGGGCAGCAGCACGGCGAACTCCTCGCCGCCGAAGCGCGCCGGGCAATCGCCGGCGCGGCGCACCGCGTCCGAAATGCAGATCGCGATCCCGACCAGCACCTGGTCGCCGGCCTGATGCCCATAGGTGTCGTTGTAGGCCTTGAAATGATCGGCATCGATCATCAAGAGCGCGACCGGCTGGCCGTAGCGGCCGGCACGGCGCCATTCGCGCTCGATCTCGCCGTCGAACTTGCGCCGGTTCTTCAGGCCGGTGAGGGCGTCGGTGGTCGCCATCTCCTCGAGCTTGTCCTCGGCGTCGGCGCGGCGGACGATCTCGCGGGCGAGCACCAGCGTTGCGCTGAGCACGAACAGGATCAGAAACGCCATGATCGCGCCGATGCGAATGGCCTCGGTGCGCCAGAGGTTGAAGACGGCTTCGAGCGGCTTGCCGACCACCACGTAAAGCGGCCCGGAGCTGCTGCGCCTGACATAGAGCCGCGGTATGTCGTCGACCGGGCCCTTGCCGGAGAAGGCGCCGCCCACCTTCAGGTTCTCGGCCTTCCAGTCGAGCTGCTCCGCGAGGTTCTTGCCGATCACGTCGAGATCGAACGGCGTCCGCATGATGATGGTGCGGTCGTTGCGCAGCACGGTGATGGTGTCACCCGGCATGAGGTTCAGCCGCCCGAACAGGTCATGGAAATAGCTGAAGCGGATCGAGCCGACCACGACGCCGAGGAAGCGGCCCTCGTCGTCGACGATGCGCCGGCTCAGCACGATGGCGTAGGCGCCGCGATGCAGCATCGGCCGGCTGATGTAAAGGCCGGCATCGGGATTGTCGCGCTGGACCGTGAAGTACTCCTCGTCGCTGCGGGTCTCCGGCCGTGGATCCAGGCTCGCTGCGTCGATGGTCAAATTGCCCTTGGTGTCGAACACCTGGATCGCGCCGAAATGTTTTGCGGTCGCGGCGTGATCGAACAGGATCAGCTGGCGCAGTTCCTTGCTGATATTGCGGATCTCCGGCATCTCGAGATTGCTGGCGACCGCGCGCAGCGACAGGTCGTAGAGCTCGATGTTGCGGCTGATGTCGGCCTCGATCCCCGACGCCAGATTCTCCAGGGTGCGGCGGGCCAGTTCCTCCTCGCCGCGGCGCATGTCGAACATCACGCCGGCGCAGACCGCGGAGAAGCCGAGGACGGTCGCAACCGACGCCGCGATCAGCAGCTTTGCCGATAGCCGCCAGCGCCGCCTTGCGTCGTTTCGCCGTCGAAATGACATGTCCCGCTCCAATGCGCCGTCATGCAACGGGAAATCTTGTTGTCGCCTTAAATGGCGACAGCAGCCGCCGAATGGGTTAACGGGTGGTTGCCGGACTTTTGTCATCGAGGACGTTGTGAACGACTACGACGCATTGCGGGATTATCTGAAGAAGCAGCATCTGCCGGAATTCGTGCTGACCTTCGAGGAGATCGAGGCGATCATCGATGCGGCGCTGCCGCGCGCCGCGCACCGGGCCTCGTGGTGGGAGACGTTGCGCAGCCCGCAGGAGAAGATGCCGCAGCGCGAGGCCTGCCTCGAGGCCGGCTACATCGCCACCCGCCAGGCCGACGGCAAGAGCGTCAGGTTCAAGCGCATGCCCAACCGTCGTCCCGGCGAACGCCGGGACCCATAACCACAGGGCGTTGTTGTTACGAAGGCAACCGGCCCCAGCGCGTCATGGATGGGCCGCGGCGTATGGGTCCCGGCTCCCGTGCGCAATTGCGCACGAGGCCGGGACGACAAGAGTTAGCTCGCGGCTTCCAGCCGTTCCTCGGTGAGCAGCCGGGTCGCCGCATCGGCGTCCATCGGCTCGCCGAAGGCAAAGCCCTGGGCGTATTCGCAGCCGAGCTGGTAGAGCTCGACGGCATCCGAATCCGTCTCGGCGCCTTCCGCCACCACCTCCATCCCGAGATCGTGCGCCAGCGCGATGATCGATTTCAGGATCACCGGGCGGGTGCCGCGGCTGGTGGTGCGGACGAAGGACTGGTCGATCTTGATGGTGTCGAACGGGAAGCGCTGCAGATAGGACAGCGAGGAGTGGCCGGTGCCGAAATCGTCGAGCGACAGCCCGGTGCCGAGCTCGCGGATCCGCGCCAGCATCTGGGCGGCGTGCTCCGGATTCTCCATGACCAGCGATTCCGTCAGCTCAAGCTTCAGCGTGCCGCGCGCCACCGAGGAGCGCGACAGCACGGTGCGGATATCGTGGATCAGATCGTGACGCAGCAGCTGCCGCGACGACACGTTGACCGACGCGAAGATCGGCTCGCGGGCGCGCATCGCGCGCTGCCACACCGCGAGCTGGCGCGCGGTCTGGTCCATCACGAACATGCCGAGATCGACGATCAGGCCGGTCTCCTCGGCGACGTTGATGAACTCCGACGGCGACATCCGGCCGAGCTTGGGATGATCCCAGCGCGCCAGCGCCTCGAAGCCGGCGATCGCGCGATCCTCCAGCCGCACGATCGGCTGGTACAGGATCGTGATCTCCTGCCGCTCGATGGCGCGGCGCAGGTCGCTCTCCAGCGTCAGGCGGTCGGTCTTGCGCGCCCGCATCGCCGGCTTGTAGACGTCGATGCGGTCGCCACCGATCCGCTTGGAATGATACATCGCAAGCTCGGCGTCCTTGATGATCTCGTCGGTCAGCGGCGCCGCCGGGTCGGACAACGCAAGCCCGATCGAGGCGGTCAGGAAGATCTCGCGGTCGTTGAACGCGATCGGCGCGCGGATGGTCTTGCGGATGGTCTCGGCGAAATTGGTGATCCGTGCCGGGTCCTGCTCCGACAGCAGGATCAGGCCGAACTGGTCGCCGGCCATGCGGGCCAGCGTGTCCTGCGGCTTGAGGATGCGGGTCAGCCGCCGCGCCAGCGTCAGCAAAATGGAATCGCCGACCGCGATGCCGACGGAATCGTTGACCTGCTTGAAGCGGTCGAGGTCGATCACCATCAGGGTCGGCCGCAGGTTCGGCATGGTCTTGGCGAGATTCGCCACTGCGCCGAGGCGGTCCATGAACAGCCGGCGGTTCGGCAGGCCGGTCAGGTTGTCATGGACGGAGTCATGAAGCATCCGCTCTTCGGAGTTCTTGAACTCGGTGACGTCGGTGAGCGTGCCGACCACGCGCGAGACCTCGCCGTCGGAGCCGACCACCGGCCGCGCCTTGAGCGCGAACCACATGAAGTGGCCGTCGGGCGTGCGCAGCCGGAAATCCTGCACCAGGCGGCCGCGGCGCTGGTCGAGCACGCTGTCGAGCGCGGCGCGGAAGCGGTCCTGGTCGAGCGGGTGCAGCACCTCGAGCCATTTCGCCGCCGGGCCTTCCAGCGTGCCGCGCTTGAGGCCGAGCAGGGCCTCGGTCTCGGGACTGGTGAACACCTTGTCGGCTGACACGTCCCAATCCCAGATCAAGTCGCCGGAGCCGGTCAGCGCCAGCGCGCGGCGCTCGACATCGGAGACGACGCCGGTGGTGGCGCCGCCGCCGGCGAAGGCGTGCTGCATCACCGTGAATCCGATCAGCATCACGATCAGCACCAGGCCGCCGAGCAGCGCCGGGCCGACGATGTCGTTGGTGACGGAGCCGGCGACCGTCATGCCGGCCGCGACCACCCAGACCACCAGCAGGAACCAGGTCGGGATCAACAGCACCGCGCGGTCGAAGCCGTGGGTCGAGAGATAGACGATCAGCGCGAAGCCGGCGAAGGCGATCATCACCAGCGACATGCGCGCGATGCCGGAAGCGACCGCGGGATCGAACAGCGCCAGCGCGACCAGCGAGCCGAGGAAGACCAGCCAGCCGATCGTGATGTGCGAGTAGCGGACGTGCCATCTGCTCAAATTCAGATAGGCGAACAGGAACACCAGCAGTGTCGCGGCGAGGATCGCCTCGCCCGCCGCGCGCCAGACGCGCTCGGCGTTGTTCGACATGTCGAGCACCTTGCCCCAGAAGCCGAAGTCGACGCCGATATAGACCAGCACCGCCCAGGCCAGCGCCGCGGCGGCCGGGAACATGATGCTGCCCTTGACCACAAACAAGATCGTGAGCACGAGCGCGAGCAGGCCCGAGATGCCGATCACGATGCCCTGGTACAGCGTGAACGAATTGACCTTGTCCTTGTAGGCGTCGGGTTCCCACAGATAGAGCTGCGGCAGCTTGTCGGTGCGCAGTTCCGCGACATAGGTGACGACGGCGCCGGGATCGAGCGTGATGCGGAACACGTCGGCGGTCGGGCTCTCCTGCCGCTCGGGACGATCGCCGACCGACGGCGTGATGGTGGCGATGCGCGACAGGCCGAGGTCGGGCCACAGCAGGCCGGACGACACGATGCGGTAGTGCGGCGCAACGATCAGGCGGTCGAGCTGGTCGTCGGTGTTGTTGGCGAGCGCGAACACCACCCAGTTCTGGCCGCCTTCGCGGGCGCGAACCTCGATGCGGCGCACGATGCCGTCGGTTCCGGGGGCGGTGGAGACCTGGATGCGGTCGGCTTCACTGCGCTGATGGTCGAGAACCGCCGTCAGATCGATCGCGGGCGCATCGCTGCGCACGCTGACCGCGTCGATCGCATACGCGGCAGGCGCGGCGGCAAACATCATGAGGCCCAGCGCGAGCAGCGCAAGGCACCTGATCAGACGCAATGTCAGTACTCCGCGATCGACAAACTGACCGGACCCGGCGACCGGCCCGGCGGTGGCGCGATAAATGACACGAAAGCGAAGGGAATCAAAGGGTTTCCGCCCCTGCTTCCGTCGCGAGGGTTAAACCGCCAACACAATTTTGCCAATATGTTCGCTGGTCTCCATGCGCCGGTGCGCGTCGGCGGCCTTTTCCAGCGGGAATGTGCTGTCCATCAGCGGTTTGACGCGGCCTTCGCGCAGCAAGGGCAGCACCTTCGCCTCGATCGCCGCGACCATCGCCGCCTTGTCCGCATTACTACGGGGGCGCAGGGTCGAGCCGGTGTGGTGCAGCCGCTTGACCATCAGCTTGGCGAAATTGGCCGTGGCCTTCGGTGTTCCCGACAGGAACGCGATCTGGACGATGCGGCCCTCGACCGCGGCGGCGTCATAGTTCCGGTCGATATAATCGCCGCCCACCATGTCGAGGATGACATTGGCGCCGTTGCCGCCGGTGGCCTTCTTCACCGCCTCGACGAAATCCTCGGTCTTGTAATTGACCGCGTGATCGGCGCCGAGCTTGAGGCAGGCATCGGCCTTGTCCTGCGAGCCGACGGTGACGATCACCTTGGCGCCGAACGCCTTGGCAAGCTGGATCGCCATCGTGCCGATGCCCGACGAGCCGCCGTGGATCAGCAGCGTCTCCCCGGCCTGCAGCGCGCCGCGCTCGAACACATTGTGCCACACCGTCATCAGCGTTTCCGGAATCGCGCCGGCTTCCTGCATCGACAGCGAGGGCGGCACGGTCATCGCCTGCGCGTCCTGCGCGATGCAATATTGCGCGTAGCCGCCGCCGGCGACCAGCGACATCACCTTGTCGCCGATCTTGTGCTTTGCGCCTTCGCCGAGCGCGACCACTTCGCCCGCGATTTCGAGGCCGGGCAGGTCGCTGGCGCCGGGCGGCGGCGGATAGGAGCCGGAGCGCTGCGCGACGTCGGGACGATTGACGCCGGCGGCCGCGACCTTGACCAAAATCTCGCCGGCCTTCGGCACCGGCACCGCGCGGGTCTCCGGCACCAGCAC
The DNA here is from genome assembly GCF_054055815.1 of Bradyrhizobium sp. USDA 4503. Taxonomy (NCBI): domain Bacteria; kingdom Pseudomonadati; phylum Pseudomonadota; class Alphaproteobacteria; order Hyphomicrobiales; family Nitrobacteraceae; genus Bradyrhizobium; species Bradyrhizobium sp. USDA 4503. The sequence goes on along the minus strand of NZ_JBSRXS010000001.1, from coordinate 4,870,292 downwards.
CTCAGGGCCACCCGGCTTGCTGATGGCAACGACGGTCATTTGCGCGGGCAGATTTGGCATGGCTGGTCCCTGGTCAGTGGAGAGGATCGGCGGATGGCATACCGCCTTTTCCATCGAAGCGAAACGCCATTAAACCCCGAACCGCGCCGTGAGCTGGCTGGCTCGCTCAGGCGTGATCTTCTCGACCAGCGGGCCGAGCCTTGCGACCGGCGTGCCCGCGCCACGATCGAGCAGCGGAACGAGTGGGCCAGTGGGCCAGCGCGGTACGGCATCGCTCTGACCGAGCGCGCCGAGCACGCGCGCCGCGAGGTGAGGCACGATGCTCCACGCCAGCGTGGCGCTGAGCGCGACAAGATTGAGCCCGGTGCGGGTGATGACTGCCGCGCGTGCCGGATCGGACTTGATCGCCGTCCAGGGTGCCGCGTGTTGCAGATAAGCGTTCGCGGTGTCCCAGATCGCGCGGGTCGTGGCCGCCGCCGCGCGAAATTCCAGCGCCGTGTGATGGCGGTGCAGCGCTGCGATGCGCTGCTCCAGTTCAAGCGCGAGTTGTCGCTCGGCATCGCCGGGAGCGCCACCATCCGGGATGCGGCCGTCGAAGGCGCGATGCGCGAAGCTGATGATGCGGTTGGCGAGATTGCCGAAGATATCGGCGAGATCCTTGTTCACGTCGGCGACGAATCTGGCGACGCCAAAATCGGTGTCGACGCTCTCCGGCGCGTTGGCGATCAGCCACCAGCGCCAGAGGTCGGCAGGCAATTCCGCCAGCGCCGCATCGGTGAAGATGCCGCGCTTCCTGCTGGTTGAGAACTTGCCGCCCTCGTAATTCAGCCAGTGGAATCCCTTGATCACATCGGCGGTCTTCCAAGGTTCGCCGGAGCCGATCAGCGTCGCCGGAAAGCTCACGGTGTGGAACGGGATGTTGTCCTTGCCGAGAAATTGGATGTAGCTGACGTCATCGGCCTGCCACCACCACTGCCGCCAGTCGCGGCCAGGCGCGGCGTCGGCCCATTCCTGCGTCGCCGCGATGTAGCCGATCGGCGCGTCGAACCAGACATAGAACACCTTGCCGTCGAAGCCGTCGCGCGGCACCGCGATGCCCCAGGCGAGATCGCGCGTGATGCAGCGGTCGCGCAGCTCCGCATTGAGCCAGCCCTTCGCGGTCGACACCACGAAGGGCGGCCACCCGGTGCGGCTGTCGATCCATGCGCCGATTTTTTCGACCAGCTGCGACTGGCGCAGATACAGATGACGGCTGTCGCGGATCTCGAGCGCGCGGTCGCCCGACAGCGCCGAGCGGGGATCGATGAGGTCCGGCGGGTCGAGCAGCGTGCCGCAATGGTCGCATTGATCGCCGCGCGCGCCGGCGTCGCCGCAATGCGGACAGGTGCCGAGCACGTAGCGGTCTGGCAGGAAGCGCCGGTCGGCCGGCGAGAACACCTGTCGGGAGGTGCGTGCTTCGATCAGCCCGGCGTCATCGAGCCGGCGATAGAAGTGCTGAGTCAGCGCATGGTTGTGCGGCGAGCTGGTGCGGCCGAAATGATCGAACGACAGACCGAAGCGCCGATAGATGTCGGCCTGGACGGCGTGCTGTGCGTCGCAGAACGCCCGGACATCCTGTCCGGCCTCGATGGCGCCGAGCTCGGCCGGTGTGCCGTGCTCGTCGGTCGCGCAGATGAAGAGCACGTCGCAGCCGGTCTGCCGGCGGAAGCGGGCGTGGACGTCGGCGGGCAGCAGCGAGCCGACGAGATTGCCGAGATGCTTGACGCCGTTGACGTAGGGCAGCGCGCTGGTGATGAGAATCTTGGTCATGGATTAAGGTCTTTCGCGTTCGGTGATGCCGACCCCGCAAGAATCAAAGCGGAAAATCAAAAAGCCCTCCCGCGTGACCGGAAGGGCTTGGGGTCGGCTCATGCCTCGCGCGCAGGCGCGCAACTATCCCGTCCGGTCAGATTCCTTGCGGTCGGGCCGGGGCATTCGCGTCAGATGTTGCGCGCACACGAAAGTCACTGCAAAATTCTCCTCTGGACGGATATCTATCATCGCTGGACGCAGGACGCCAGATCAGCATCGCGGGGAAGACACATGCCGATTGAGGATGAGGACCGGCCGCGGAAGAAAATCAGCCATGAGATCGGCCAGGATCTCTCGCTGCTGTCGGTCGAGGAGTTGACGGAGCGCATCGCGCTGCTCAACGCCGAAGTCGATCGCCTGAAAGAGGCGATGACGAAGAAGCGCGCGTCGAAGGACGCCGCCAACGCGTTCTTCAAGTCGTAGCGCTGCGCCATCATTTCTGTCGTAGCCCGGATGAAGCGAAGCGCAATCCGGGAGCCGCGCTATCCGCGGATGGACCGTTCCCGGATTTCGCTGCGCTCCATCCGGGCTACGCGGCTCCACCTCCCCTTGAAAAGGGGAGGTCGCTTTGCTCGCCAGAGCAAAGCGGGTGGGGATCAGCTCTCTTCACATACGCCGTCGCCTGCGGTTGACCCCCATCCCGACCTTCCCCTCTCAAGGGGAAGGAGAAGAGGCCTGTCCCAAACTAGGTCAATGGCCGACATGGCAAACAAAGTGTCAAGAAATCCGTTCATTTACGATCGGTTAAGCTTTCTCGATTATGACTGCATTGTCCTCGTTTGGACACCGAGTGGCTCCTGTCCACTCTGTTTGACGCCTCCCTGTTATCAACTTCAAAGCCGCCGGAAACGGCGGCTCTTTTTTGTGCGTCCTAGCGGCTGGAAACCATAAATCCGGTTGCGGCTGGACTCTTCGGCGCGCCCGCGCAATGATTTGTTCATCATAAGCTGGCGCGTCAGATGCCAGCGGGCGTTACGGTGGTGTGAGGGCGTTAACCATGGCCGATCGTTCCCAGAGCGAAGCCGGGCTTGTACTGTTCAGTGAACGGTTGACCAATTCTGCGGCATTCGGCGTGCTGTTCCGGGAAGGCATGGACCTGGTCGAGCAGACCGCCGCCTATCTCGACGGCGACGGACGTGCCGAGGCCAAGGCGCTCGAACGGTCCGTGAGCCTGACCTATGCCACCGAAAGCATGCGCCTGACCACGCGGCTGATGCAGCTCGCCTCCTGGCTGCTGCTGCATCGCGCGGTCAAGGAAGGCGAGATGACGCTGACCCAGGCCAATCGCGAAAAGACCAAGGTGAAGCTGTCGGCCGCCGATCCCGGCCCGGCCGACATGGTGACCAAGCTGCCGGAGCAATTGCAGCAGCTGATCGCCCGCTCGATGGATCTGCAGGCGCGCGTCCGCCGCCTCGACACCACGATCCACGCGCCGGCGCCGGATCGCTCGTCGATCGGCAACCCGCTGGTGCCGCAGCTCAACCGCCTCAAGGCGGCGTTCGAGCAGTAATCCGGGCAGCAAATCAGTGTGACGCGTCCGCGCGGCGTGGCTTGGTCCGCCGCGGCGACGTGTGCTGATCGATTGCGCGCCGCAGCCGTAGCGTCGCCGCTTCCAGCTCCTCCGGTTCGAACCCGCCGAAGCCGAGCATCAGGCCGGGGCGTGGTGCGGCTTGGTACATCGGCGAAATCGGCCGCACGACGATGCCGGCGGCAAGCGCTGATTTTGCCAATTGCACATCGTCGAAGCGCTCTGGCAGCCACAACAGCAGATGCATGCCCTGGTCGCTCGGCTGCAGCGTGACCTCACCAGGCATGTGACGCGTCAGCGCCGCGATCAGCGTCGCACGCCGTGCGGCGTAGACGCCGCGAATGCGCCTGATATGCGCCTCGAACAGCCCCTCGCGCATGTAGGCTGCCAGCACATGCTGGTCGGCGGTCGGCGAATGCCGGTCGAGCAGCGCCCGCGCGCCGGCGAAAGCGTCGATCAGCGGCGAAGACGCCACGACATAGCCGAGCCGCAGCGAGGGAAACAGCACCTTGCTCAGCGTGCCCAAATAGATCACCCGCGATGGGGCGAGGCCTTGCATCGACGGGAAGGGATGCCCGGCGTAGCGCAGCTCGCTGTCGTAATCGTCCTCGACGATCCACGCATTGCTTCGTTGCGCCCACGCCACCAGCGCATTGCGGCGGGCCATGCTCATCGGCATGCCCAGCGGATATTGATGCGACGGCGTCACGAACGCCGCGCGTGCGTGCGGGCACGCGGCGGTGGCGGCATCGACGTCGATGCCCTGCGCATCGACGCCAACGCGCGTGGTGACGAGATCGAGATCGTCGAGCACGGCGGTCATGCCGGGATAGGCGGGATCCTCGGCCCAGACAGGATCGCCTGACGACAGCAGCACGCGGCCGGCGAGATAGAGGCCTTGCTGGGTGCCGGCCGTGATCACGACCTGCTCGGGCTCGCAATGCACCGCGCGGGATTTGCGCACATAGTCGGCGATCGCCTGCCGCAGCTCGATCAGGCCGCGCGGATCGCCATAGCTCGCAGGCGCCGCGGCGCGCGATGCGCGCACGCGGTTGCCGAGGCGGCGCCAATGGTCGTCGGGCGCGACCGCGCCGCCGGGGACCGCGATCGCAAACGGGACCTCCGGCATCGGCCTGAAGGCCGCCGCCACTTTGGCAAGCCGCGCCGCGCGCGGCGGCAACTGGATCGGCACTGATTTGTTCGGCTTGCGATTGACCGCGACGGGCCGTGCCTGCTCGGCAAGCGTCGGCGCGACGCGGGTGCCGGCACCGACCTGCGATTCCAGATAGCCCTCGGCCAGCAACTGCTCGAAGGCTTCCGTCACCGTGCCGCGCGCAACGCCGAGCGAGGCCGACAGCGCGCGCGTCGACGGCAGCAATTCCCCGGCCTTCAGTTCGCCGCTCGCAATGGCGGCGCGCAGGGCCTGCGCGATCTGCCGCCCGACCTGTCCGGCGGCGCGGTCGATCGTGCCGAGCGAGGGGATGCTGATCGTGGCGCGCAGGCGGGGCATAGTGGACCAATTAGTTTGATCGAAAGTGGCCCTTATCATAGGCCAATTCAACGCTATGGTGCGAGCAGCAATTGATCAGGCCTGCCAGAGTGTCTGCCAAGAGGTTCGCAATGTACCTGCCGCCGCATTTCAAGATGGATGAGCTCGGTCCGATCCACGCCGCGATGCGGGCCTCAAAGCTTGCGACGCTGGTCACCGCAACCGCCGACGGCCTGATCGGCACGCCGCTGCCGCTGATCCTCAATGAGAACGAGGGCGACTACGGCACGCTGTACGGTCACGTCGCGCGGCCCAATCCGCAGTGGAAGCTGCCCGCGGTCGGCGAGGCGATGGCGATCTTCATGGGGCCCGACGGCTATGTGACGCCGTCCTGGTATGCGACCAAGGCCGAGCACGGCAAGGTGGTGCCGACCTGGAATTACGTCGCCGTCCACGCCTATGGCGCGGCCGAGTTCTTCGAGAATGCCGATCGTCTGCTGGACGTCGTGACCCGGTTGACCGAGCTGCACGAGACTTCGCGCCCGGAAGCCTGGCAGGTCAGTGACGCGCCTGGTGATTTCATCAAGGCGCAGCTGCGCGGGATCGTCGGCTTCCGGATGCCAATCACGCGGATCGATGCCAAGAAGAAGATGAGCCAGAACCGCAAGCTCGAGGATCGCGCCGGCGTGATCGCGGGGCTTGAGGCCAGCGACAATCCGACTGATCGCGAGGTCGCGGCAATGATTCCGGCGAGCTGAGACGCCTTGAACAAATTCCAGACCGTCATTGCGAGGAGCGATAGCGACGAAGCAATCCATCTATCGGCATATGCGGGCAGATGGATTGCTTCGCTTCGCTCGCAATGACGGCGGAGGAAGTTGCGCCCGCTCGACCCCTGCGGAGATTGACGCCCACACATGGAATTGTACCTCGCCTTCGCGATCACGACCGCGACCTTCGCGCTGATCCCGGGTCCCGCCATGCTGTATGCCGCGGCCCGCACGCTGGCAGGCGGCCGGCGCGCGGGGCTGATGGCCTCGCTCGGGCTGCATCTCGGCGGCTATGTCCATGTCGTCGCCGCGGCGGCCGGCCTCGCGCTGCTGTTTCATGCGGTGCCGCCGTTGTTCATGGCGATGAAGCTTGCCGGTGCGGCCTATCTGGTCTGGCTCGGGCTGTCGCTGTTCCGCGACCGCGACAATGCAAAGCGCCCCACACTTGCGCCGCTCTCCGCGGAGCGCGCCTTCGCGCAAAGCATCGTCGTCGAGGTGCTCAATCCGAAGACGGCGATCTTCTTCCTGGCGTTCCTGCCGCAATTCGTCGATGCGTCGGCCAGCCTGCCGGTCTGGGTCCAGCTGTTTCTGCTCGGCACAGCGGTCAATCTGACCTTCTCGGCGGTCGATATCGTCTGCGTGTTCTTCGCCAGCGCCGTGATGTCGAAGCTGCAGCGCTCGAAGAGGTCGCGGCGCATCATGCAGCGGATCGGCGGCAGCATCCTGGTCGCGCTCGGTGCGCGGCTGGCCTTCCAGGATCGCTAGAAGCAGTCATGTCCATCAGCGGCGATGGTGCGGATCAACGCTTCGCCAAGCTGCGCGACGAGCTGCTTCTGCAATGGCGCGACCGGTCAATTTCTGCGCGAGGCTTCAGTCGTGTTCGACGTCATGGGCGCGGCGGATGATCGCGGTGGTCGCGGCGGCGCAAGATCGTGGATAAAATCTCTCAGTGCGTCGGTATCGAACGGCTTGCGGAGTATTTTTAGACTTGGTGGAGCTGCTTTTGCGGCATCGCTGTAGCCGGTTGTAAGGGCGATCGGCAAACCGGGGTATCGCGACCGGACTTCTCTCGCGAGCCCGACGCCATCGATGGTCCCGGGCATGACGATATCGCTGAAGACGAGATCGATCTTTGTACCGGCGTCGAGCAATTTCAGCGCCGCTTCGGCCGAATCTCGATAGATCGTGTCATAACCCAGATGCTCGAACAGCGAGGAAGTCACATCCGCCACTTCGGGGCTGTCGTCGACAACGAGAACCGTCTGCCGCTGCGGCTGCTTTGCTCTTGTTCTGGCAGCGGCCAGCTCTTTACTGGTGGTCTGCTCGTCCGCGCAGGACGGCAAGTAGATTGTAATCGTTGTTCCCTGTCCAACCTTGCTGTCCGCCGTCACCGTTCCGCCGGCCTGGTGCGCGAAACCATAGACTTGGGACAAGCCGAGCCCGGTACCCTTGCCGACCTCTTTGGTCGTGAAGAACGGGTCGAACATCTTGGACAGCAGGTTTGGCGGAATGCCGGTGCCGGTATCGCCAAGCGCGATCGCAAAGAAAGCCTTTGCGCGGCGATCGCCGCCGGTTTCCTGGTTCGCAGTCACCGCATGGACGGATAAGGTGAACGTGCCGCCGCTTGGCATTGCATCGCGCGCATTGACGGCGATGTTGACGATCGCAAGTTCCAGCTCGGCGAGGTCCACCTTGACCGATGCGACGCCCTCGCCGACGTTCTCATTGTACACGATGTTCCCGCGCAGCGAGCTCTCGATCATGGTCCGCATGTTCTTGATGGACGCATTCAGATCGACGACCGTCGGGCTGAGATGCTGATGACGAGAGAATGTCAATAATTGGCGTGTGAGGCTTTCGCCGCGTTTGGCCGCGGTCTGTATGGCTTCAATTGCCTTGGGCAGTTTTGGATCAAGCAGGCGTGTGAAGATCTGGGCGCTGCCTCCGATGATCATCAATAGATTGTTGAAGTCGTGTGCAATCCCGCCGGTCAGCTTGCCGATTGCCTCCATTTTCTGCGACATCGCGAGCTGTTCGCGTGCCTGAACCAGCTTCTCTTCCGCGTCGCGTCGCTCGGTTGCGTCCCGCAGAATACTGATGAAGCCGATCAGATTTCCTGAGTCATCATGGCTCGACGAGACCGAGCCCGTGATGAAGAACGGCGTACCATTCTTTCTGATGCGCCAACCCTCTACGTCGTACTTGCCTCTTTCGATTGCCGTCTCCAGCGCGTGTGTCGGCGAACCCGCGCGGCGTTCATCCGGCCGATAGAATATTCCAAAATGCTTGCCGATGATTTCTTCCGAGGTGTAGCCGATGATCTTTTGAGCGGTGCTATTCCAACTCGTAACGTGTCCTTCTCTATCAAGCGCAAAAATCGCATAATCGACGACGCCTTCGATAAGGGTTTGGAAGTGCCGTCTGATGCTGTCGAGCGCCGAAGCGTTCCGTTCAAGTTGACCGTTCAACTGGTCCTGCACGGAAAGCAGATGGGCTTCCGCGGTGTGACGCGTGGCGATTGCCGCTGCCAGGGCAAGAGAGGGGGCCGATACGGTGATCGAAAGCACGAGCAGTGACAACAATGCTCCGTTCGGATCCGTTTTCGGAAACGGATCATTACCGAACGCGAAACCCCAGACTGCGATTCCGGTGAAAATGAGCGCAGCCGTAGCCGCGGTGCATCGATTGCCGCGCAGACCGGTCCAGATCAACGGGAGCAAAGCCAGAAAACCCAGCAGGCTGCGATGCGGCAACGCCACGTTGAGATCGTCGCTGACGAGGTCACTGCCGATGAGCGGGCTGTAGGCTACGATCCCAATGAGACCAGCGAGGGCGATAACTGCGATCGATTCCAACAGATCCCATCTGGAGGAAATCCGTAAGGGCATCATCGCCCAGAGCACGATGACCGGAGCAATCACCAGGATCGCGGCTGCGTCGGCAAGCCACCAGGTCAGCCCGGCGGCGACGGAATCGGGAAAGCTCGGTTCGTTGACGAAGATGGATCCGGCCAAGGCGGAGAATGAACTGATCATCGCGGTCGGCGCAAAGGAGACGCCTGCAAACTTTGCGACACCGGATGGCGTGGCAAACGTCTGGCAACCGTTCGACCAGCGTCCGATCAGCCATGTCCCGGCCAGTGCAGCAAGGAGGGTGCCGATCCCGGCGGCGACAAATTCCAGGAGCGATCGGTCGGTTATCAGGTAAGGCGCGACGGCGCCCACTAGGATCGCGGGCCAGATCCGGTAGCCACGCAGCAGCATAAGCGCGAGCGCAACCCCGGTTGGCGGCCACAGCGGTGTCGCGGTCGGATTGATAGCGGGAAGGAAATGTGCGGAGGCCGCAAGGCTCCCGTAGATCGCGGTGACGATAAAAAGTTCGATCGAGTAGGTCACAGCGCTCCGAGCATCGCCAAAAGCGAAAATCCCGGCCTTATCGAACCTTGCCCGTTCCATCACAAGCCTTTGCGGTGGGCACCTCAAGAATGCGGTAGGGAACGACCTGGCACCCGGTTCCATGTCACCCGAAGGAGGGCGATCGTATTTTCGCCAAGTCGATGACCCCTGCCAAACACTCAACGCAGTTTTGACCAAAGCATGGCCGCTGGATCGAGAGTAGGGGGCGCCAGCAACTTCTGAACAAGAGACCATGGGGCAGAACCGCTGACCTAACGGCGTGGGCCTGCAAAATCGATCCGATCCCGCCGCGTGTCGGTGTAACCGCTCCGGGTCAAAGGCGAATATCGGCAAGAGCCGTTCGAGCTCAGCTTTGGGCTAGACGCCGGAACGGTGTGAGCGGTCGGCGTTCTCCGCCGCCATGTCGATGTCGATCGTGAGACACCGGAAGATTTATCCTCAACCCTAGGTAGCCAAACTCGGGCTGTATGGTACCGTGCCCTCGTCGGGACGGCATTTCCGTCCCGGATTTGGGAGGGCTATGTCATGAGATCGCCGTCGAGCCTTGTCGCGCCTTCAGCCGTCGCCGTGTTGTCAACTGTCTGGCTGTGCGGCCCGGCAGCGTCGCAAACAGACCCAGCCAAGCCGCTTCCCTCCATCACGGTCGAGGCGCCGAAGCCAGTGGCAAGGCCAAATCGTCCGACACAGGTGGTGACCACGGGGATATCTCACCGGAGATCGAGAACCACCCAGACGTCGTCGTCAACCGCTCGAGCGCCGTCGCCGGCGCCGGATTCAGTGCTGGGCAGGATTGCCGCGCTGGAGAAAGTCGCCAGCAATTGCAACGGTGGCTGCGAATCGAGCCTCCCGCATGGCAAGGACCCTTGGGTCGGGTGCAGCGAGTCGACGGGCGGACAAACCCACGGACCGTTCTCGTCGACGTGCCGAGACAACCTCACCTACAAGTCCTACGTCGATTGCGTCGAGACCAAATGGTTCCTGGGCGAGTACCGAAACAGGGCCTGGTGGCTTTGCAGCAGCCTGCAGGCCGCGGGGAAGTTTAAGGTCGCCGAACTCAAGCGACCGAAACGTCCGCGCTAGGTTCGCCGTCGGAATCCGCGCGACGGCGCGAGCTACCATTTCCTGTTCGTGATTGAGCCGTCGTTGCGGGTCCCGGAAGCAGGCCATCCGCGGCAATTCCCGCAAGGCGACTACGCCTTTGTTTCTTCCGGCCTCGGTAGAGGGGAGACGCGCTTGGCAAACTCGCGTCCCGGATAGTGCTGGCCGCAATAGGCGACGAGTTCGTCGATAAAGGATTTGGCATAAGAAGCCAGAAAGCGCTGCGGATCCCAAGCCACCGCAGTCCATCGCCCGATCGAGGCGCCCCTGTGAATCAGCGGAAAGGCGCGGACGCCTGCGGACGGGATCTGGACATTCGACGGCACGATGGCGACATCGTTGCCGCCTTTTGCCAGCGCGAGCAAGGTGTGAGGCGCTGCGCTTTCGAGGATCACGCGTGGCCTGATGTGTGCGACGTTGCAGGCGGCATCGAACCATCCGCGAGATGCGAAGTCCCGCCGCAGGAGCAGCAATGACTCTTCGGCAAGTTCGGCAATCTCCAGCTTCCGCCTGCTTGCGAAGCCATGCCGCGGCGAAACCGCAGCAAGCATATGGACGGGAGCCAGCAACCGGCGGTGATAGCCGTCGTCGGCGGCCGGAATGATCGCGAGATGAACGTCGCCCCGCTGCAGACGATCCGGAACGCGGGCACCACCATCCTCGATCAAATCGATGGCCACGGAGGGGTGCTTGCGCCGGAACAGGGGGAGGAAATTGGCGAGCACCGTTTCCATATGTTGGGTGCTGCAGCCGACGCGCAGCGCGCCGGCCTTGCCGGTTCTCAGCGCGCGGGCACGCTCGCCGAACGATTCGGCATCCTGCAGGAGACGGCGGCCGCGCCGTAGCAGATCCTCGCCTTCTGAAGTCAGTTTGATCCCGCGGCCGACGCGATCGAACAACGGAATCCCGAGTTCGTCCTCGAGCGCCTGGATCTGGCGAGAGGCCGCCGGCTGGCTCAGACGCAGCTGTTGTTGAGCGGCGGCAAAGCCGCCTGCCTCGGCAACGACGACGAAGGTGCGCAGCTGTCGAAGGTCCATTTTCAATGCACCAAATGCATGAATAGATGGATAATAAATGCATTGGACACATTGAGCAAGCCGCGACATCCTTACGCGGCCCAGCCGAGATTTGTCCAAAAGGGGAATCGCGATGTTTGACACCGAGCGTTTCGTTGCCGACTGCCGCGCAGCGTTCGCGGCGGACCCGTCTCACCGAGCCATTCATGAGGTCGTTGCCCGCGCGATGTCTGAACCGGCTGCGGTATTCAAGGGACTCGGCGAGCCGCAGCGTCCCGAAAGCCGCGCGCTCTTCCATTCCGAGACGCTGACCATCCTCAACGTGGTGTGGCCCCCCGGCTATATCGTGCCACCTCACGACCATCACATGTGGGCCGTGATCGGCGTTTATGGGGGCCGTGAGGACAACGTCTTCTGGCGGCGCATTCCGAGCGAGCCGAACAGGATCGAGGCTGCCGGCGCCAGGGCCTTGTGCGTGCGCGATACCGTGCCGCTCGGCACCGACATCATCCATTCGGTGATCAATCCAATCGACCGGCTGAGCGGCGCAATCCACGTCTATGGCGGCGATTTTTTCGCCACGGAACGGAGCAAATGGGATTCGTTGACGCTTGAAGAGGGCCGCTCCGACCGCGAAGAAGCGCGCCGCAACTTCGAACGGGCGAGCGCGCGTTACGAAGCAAGTCTGCGCGAGGCCGCCGGCTGACTGCAGCGCGCTTAAAGAAGTAGCCCATCCATGCTTGCTTGCAGATGTATGACCCAAAAGTCGAGCCACACATTCAGTGTCGTCCCGGGCTTGACCCGGGACCCATAACCACAAATGACAGTAGTTGCGCGACGCTGGGGCCGCAGCCCTCTTCAACAACACAGCCCTGTGGTTATGGGTCCCTGCTCCCGTGCGCAATTGCGCACTAGGCAGGGGCGACGATTGTGGATGGAGGCCGTGCCACACATTCGCTGTCGTCCTGGCCTTTGCCAGGACGACGCATCGGGAGGATCGCGGGCCCGTTCAGCCCGCCGGTCCGGAGCGGCCCCCAAAAACAAAAACGCCCCCGCGACGGGGGCGTTTTGCGTGTGGTCGCCGGGGCGATCCCGAAGCGGACTTTAGTCCTTCTTGAGGAAGCCCGAAAATTTCTTCTGGAAGCGCGAGACGCGGCCGCCGCGATCCATCAGCTGCTGGGTGCCGCCGGTCCAGGCCGGGTGCGACTTGGGGTCGATGTCGAGGTTCAGCGTGTCGCCTTCCTTGCCCCAGGTCGAGCGGGTCAGGTACTCGGTGCCGTCGGTCATGACGACCTTAATCGTATGATAATTCGGATGAATATCGGCTTTCATGACAGTTCCTTCGGCGCGCCGGCGCCCGTCTCAAGATGTCTGGAATACGGGATTTGCGTGGGTCTATAACCCATGGAGCCCGCCAAAACAAGCCAAGAAAGGGCCTAAGCCCATCACCGGATTGGGACTTTACCGGATTTGCCAGCCGGGGGTCGGCGGGCCTATGTGGGGGGCGATAGAACCGGTCTAGATTGATGAGCGTAGCCGAACAGCTTGAGACCCCGCGCGGCGCCCCGCAGCCTCCGCGCGACGCGTTGCTCGATGAGGAAGCCTTCATCGAGAGCCAGATCACGGAGCCGGCGAAGAGCCGTGCCCGGTTGCGGCCGTTGCTTGCGCTCGCGCCCTATGTGGCGCGCTACAAGGGCCGGGCGATCCTCGCGCTGATCTCGCTGACGATCGCCGCGATCACCACGCTGATCGTGCCGGTCGCGGTGCGGCGGATGATCGACATGGGCTTCACGCCCGAAGGCATCGCGATGATCAACAGCTATTTCAGCGTGATGATCGCGGTCGTCGCGGTGCTCGCCTGTGCCAGCGCCTCGCGCTATTACCTCGTGATGACGATCGGCGAACGCATCGTCGCCGATCTCCGGCGCGACGTGTTCGCGCATCTGATTTCGCTGTCGCCCTCGTTCTTCGATTCCGCGCGATCAGGCGAATTGGTGTCGCGGCTCACCGCCGACACCACTCAGATCAAGTCCGCGGTCGGCGCGTCGGTGTCGATTGCGCTGCGCAATCTGATGCTGTTCTTCGGCGCCGCCGCGATGATGGTGATCACCAGCCCGCGGCTGTCCGGCTTCGTGCTGCTCGCGATCCCGATCATCGTGATTCCGCTGGTGGCGTTCGGCCGCTGGGTGCGGCGGCTGTCGCGCACCGCCCAAGATACGCTGGCCGATGCCAGCGCCTATGCCTCCGAACTGGTCAACGCGATCCGCACCGTGCAGGCCTATACCGGCGAACGGCTCGCCAGGACGCGCTTTGCCGGCGAGGTCGAGCAGGCCTATCAAGCCGCGCGCAGCTCGACCAAAGCACGCGCGGTGCTGACGCTGATCGTCATCTTCATCGTGTTCGCCAGCGTCGTCGTGATCCTCTGGGTCGGCTCGCACGATGTGCTGGTCGGAACCATCAGTCCGGGCCGGCTCGGCCAGTTCATTCTCTATACGGCGTTCGCCGCGAGCGGCCTCGGCCAGCTCAGCGAGGTCTGGGGCGAGGTCTCGGCCGCATCGGGCGCCGCCGAGCGGCTGTTCGAGATCTTGCGCGTCAGGCCGCAGATCGCGGCGCCCGCGTCGCCGCGCGCGCTGCCGCAGCCGGCGCGCGGCGATGTCGGTTTCGACGATGTCAGCTTCGCCTATCCGACCCGGCCCAACGCGCTTGCGGTCGATGAAGTGTCGCTCTCGGTCCGGTCAGGTGAGAAGGTCGCGATCGTCGGCCCGTCCGGCGCCGGCAAGAGCACGCTGTTCCATCTGCTGCTGCGCTTCTACGATCCGAAATCGGGCACTATCTCGCTCGACGGCGTGCCGATCCGGCAGGCCGATCCGGCCGAGGTGCGCGCGCGCATCGCGCTGGTGCCGCAGGATTCCGTGGTGTTCGCCGCAAGCGCCCGCGAGAACATCCGGTTCGGCCGGCCCGATGCCAGCGACGCCGAGGTGGAGCGTGCCGCCGATCTCGCCCATGCCACCGAGTTCCTGCGCCGCCTGCCCGATGGCTTCGACGCCCAACTCGGCGAGCGCGGCGTGACGCTGTCCGGCGGCCAGCGCCAGCGCATCGCGATCGCGCGCGCGATCCTGCGCGACGCGCCGCTGCTGCTGCTCGACGAGGCGACCTCGGCGCTCGACGCCGAGAGCGAGACGCTGGTGCAGACCGCGCTGGAGGAGTTGATGCGCCACCGCACCACGCTGGTGATCGCGCATCGGCTGGCGACCGTCTTGTCCTGCGACCGCATCCTGGTGATGGACCAGGGCAGGATCGTCGAGCAGGGCACCCACGCCGAACTGGTCGCCGCGGGCGGACTCTACGCCCGGCTGGCCCGGCTGCAATTCGAGGGGATCTGAAAGAATTGGGGCTCGGCGCGCTCCGCCTATGCGATTCCTATGCAATCGGGGGCGCGCTCCCCTCGAAAACCTATTCCTGCGCAAGGATAGTCGCGCCGCGCCCGACCTCCATCGACAGCCGAAGGACGTCCGGCGCGCGGGGTGTTCGACTGATGCGCGAGAATGCGACCGAACCGGAGAGCAAGCTGCTCCGTGCCTGGCAGCTTGCCGTGCTGCGCTTCGCAGTGACGCTCGACGACGACGATCGGATGCACGCGCTCGGTGTGGCCGGCGAGGTCGACCGGCTGGGCGGCGCGGCCGATGACGCCTTCCACTTCTTCCGCAGGACGACCGCGGAGCTGTGCGCGGCGATCTCCGGTCAGGGCGCGGATCAGGATGCCGTCATCCGGCGGTTCCTGGCGCAGATCGACAATGTCAGGCTCAAGCGTGCGGTCGAAGCGGCGTTAGCCAGGGACCGCACGCCGCCGAAACTCGTGGCGAGCCGCGTGAAGCCCGGCGCCGATCTCTGGCGCGGGCTGCCGTCGCGGCGTGCAACCGGAACGTAGGAAGGGCCTCACTCTGCAATCGCCATCACGGCGCGGCGGATATTCCGTCACAGCATGTCGCCACAACCCTGGCCGGCTTGCTGCGATCAGTGCGATGCGCTTCTCTGTGCTCGACAGGAGACCGGTCGGTTTCGGAATGCGGGGAGTGGCGAGATGGGTGGCTTGATGATCAGCGGCGGCCGGGTGGTGGATCCGGCCAGCGGGAATGGACGCGATCGGCGATGTCGCCGTGGTCGACGGCAAGATCGCCGCGGTCGGCACCGGCCTCGGCGGTTCCGAACGGCAGATCGACGCGACCGGGCTCGTGGTGGCGCCGGGCTTCATCGACCTGCACGCGCATGGCCAGACCATTCCAGCCGACCGCATGCAGGCGTTCGACGGGGTGACGACCTCGCTCGACCTCGAGGCCGGCGTGTTGCCGGTCGCGTCCTGGTACAAGCGCCAGGCCGAGAAGGGCAGGGTGCTGAACTACGGCGCCGCCGCCAACTGGGCCTTCGCGCGCATCGGTGCGATGACCGGCTCGAATTCGGAGAGCTCGCTGGAATCGTTTGGTGCCGCGATGCGCGATCGCCGCTGGATCGAAAACGTCGCGACCGAAGGCGAGGTCGGCGGCATCCTGGAGCGCCTCGCCAATGCACTGAACGAGGGCGGCATCGGCATCGGCATTCTCAACGCCTATGCGCCGGGCGCCGGCGTGCAGGAATTGACCGCGGTGTGCCAGCTCGCGGCGGATCATGCGGTGCCGACCTTTACCCACGTCGCCTACATGTCGCGGATCGATCCCGAGAGCGCGGCGGAAGCCTATATCCGCCTGATCGGCTATGCCGGCGCCACCGGCGCGCATATGCACATCTGCCACTTCAACTCGTCGAGCAAGACGGATATCGAGCGCTGTGTCGCGCTGATCGCGAAAGCGCAGGCGCAGGGCCTGCCGATCACGGTGGAGGCCTATCCCTACGGCACCGGCTCGACCGTGCTGGCGGCGACCTTCTTCAGCGATCCGAAATTCGAGGAGCGCAACGGCCTCGGCTACGATTCGGTGCAGCGCGTGACCGACGGTCACCGCTTCGGCAGCCGCGAGGAATTGCTGGCGGCACAGGCCGAAGAGCCCTCGACCTTGGTGCTGTGGCATGTGCTCGACATCGAGAACAACGCGCATCATCGCGATCTGCTCGATATGGCGGTGCTGTATCCGGGCGGCGCGATCGCCTCCGACGCGATGCCGTGGACGCTGTCGGACGGCCGCCCCTACAGCGGCGACGCCTGGCCGCTGCCCGACGATGCCACCTCGCATCCGCGCTCGGCCGGCTGCTTCACCCGCTTCATCCGTGAATGGGTGCGCGAGCGCAAGAAAGTGTCGCTGCTCGAGGGCATCCGCAAATGCGCGCTGATCCCGGCCGAGATCCTGTCGGCGAGCACGCCGGCGATGCGGGCCAAGGGCCGGCTGCAGGTCGGCGCCGACGCCGATGTTGTGGTGTTCGACTACGAGACGCTGAGCGATCGCGCGACCTTCTCGGCGATGAATCGTCCGGCGGAGGGCGTGCGGCATCTCGTGGTCAGCGGCCAGCCGCTGATCAGCGATGGTGTGCTCGATGTCGCGGCGCGTCCCGGCCGGCCGGTGCGCCGGCCTATCACGGGGGGCTGAGGTGCCGGTCCCGATCCTGCTGGTCGCGGGCTTCCTCGGGGCGGGCAAGACCACGGTCGTCAACCATCTGCTGGCGCATGCGCAAGGGCGGCGCATCGCCGCCGTGGTCAACGATTTCGGTGCGATCAATATCGACGCCGAGCTGATCGCCGGCGCCAGCGACGGCGTGGTCAGCCTGAGCAATGGCTGCATCTGCTGCACGCTGGAGGGCGCCCTGCTGCGCACGCTCGCCACGTTGCTGCGGCGTGATCCGCGTCCCGAATTCATCGTGATCGAGACCAGCGGGATCGCCGATCCCGCCGACATCGTGCGCAACCTGATGGATCCCGTGATCTGGAAGGAGGCGCCGCTGGAGACCGTGCTGTGCGTGGTCGACGCGACGCAGCCTGCGGCGATGCTGAACGATGCGCTGCTGCGCTCGCAGCTCCGGGCGGCGGATGTGGTGGCGCTGAGCAAGGTCGATCTGACTGACGCCGCTGCGTGCGCCGCGATCCGCGACGCCGTGCGCGCGGTGCGTCCGGCGGCCGTGGTGGTCGATGCCTTGCATGGCGAGGTGCCGGCCGCGCTGCTGTTCCCAGCGGACCTCGATCATGTGTCGGCGCCGCGCGAGACCGCGCCGCGACGGCCGTCGTCCGATCGCTTCGACACGCTGAGCTGGACCTCGGAGCGGCCCGTCGTGCTGCCGCGCTTGCAGCAGGCGATCGGCAGACTGGCGCCGAAGCTGGCGCGGGCGAAGGGATTGTTCGAGACGGTGGAGCAGCCCGGGCGGCTGACCGTGCTTCACCTCGCCGGCGGCCGCGCGACCTTGGCTGCGGGCGGCGTGCCGTCGCCCGGCGTGCCGCGCACGCGCATCGTGTTCATCGCCGAGATGGGTGCGCTGTCGCGCGCGGAGATTGATGAGGTGATGCAGGGATGCGTCGAGGCTCAGTGACGCGAACCTACGTTTCCCGTCATACTGAGGTGCGAGGGAAGCGGCGTCTCGAAGGATGAATCGGCCACCAGCCGGGCCGTGCATCCTTCGAGACGCGCGTGCCGCGCTCCTCAGGATGACGGGTTGCCTTTCGGCGTCAGCCCTCGACGTCGCTGTGTCATCGCCGCAGCAGCATCTCGCAAAGCATGTGTGCGACAATCGCATCGAATTGACAGCCTTGCCGGCACCACCTATCGTTTTTGCCGACGGTTCCCTTCGGGGATCAAAAGGGAATGCGGTGCGAGGGTAACCCCAATGCCGCAGCTGTCCCCGCAACTGTAAACGGCGAGCCTTTCGTCAATTTTGCCACTGGGCCATCGGCCCGGGAAGGCGTCGACAGGCGATGACCCGTGAGCCAGGAGACCTGCCGTCAGTCGTGGTCACACGCGAGTACATCGGGCGGGGGCGTCCTGGTGGGATCGGAGCACTGCCTTTTTTGGCAATGCGCCAGTCCACGTTCGCGGTGACGTGCCACGTTACCGCGAGTCCTTTTCATGTCTCCGTCCTCTCCCGTTGCGCGCAAATGGCGCCTCGGTCTTCTCTGCTCCCTGTCATCATTGTTGTTGCCGGTCGAAGGCTCGGCACAAACGCCGCCACCAACCAGACTCGATCCGATTGAGGTCGCGCCTTCCGCTGCGGCAAAGCCGAAGCCTGCGGCGCGCAGCCGTGACATGACCGCTGCGGCGCGGCCACGGCCGAGGCCTGCAACAGCCGGCAACGCCCCGCGCGTCGCGGCGTCGGGCGTACCGGGATCGGCATCGCCGACGCTCAATGCCACCACGCAGGGCGGCACCGGCAGTCGTCTCAACCTGACGCCGCTGCAGACGCCGGCCAGCGTCGAGATCATCACGGCGCAGACCATCGCTGAACGCGGCCAGCATAATGTGCTCGATGCCGTCACCCAGGACGCGGCCGGGTTCGTCGCAACGCCGGCGCCAGGCAATGGCGGCCTGTCGTTCAGCACCCGCGGCTTTGCCGGCAGCAACTCGGTGATGACGCTGTATGACGGCACGCGCTTCTATATCGGCTCCGGCACGCTGACGTTCCCCTATGACACCTGGTCGACGCAGCGCATCGAAGTGCTGCGCGGCCCGGCCTCGGTGCTGTACGGCGAAGGCGCGATCGGCGGCGTCATCAACGTGATTCCGAAGAAGCCGCAGAGCACGCCCTATAACGAGGCCGAGGTTTCGCTCGACAGCAACATGACGCGGCGGCTCTCGGTGGACAGCACCGGTCCGATCAATCCCAATGTGTCGTACCGCATCAACGCCACCGGCAACATGTCGGACAGCTGGGTCGATCGCGACAAGACCTCGAACGCGGTGGTCTCCGCTGCCGTGCGGGTGCAGGCGTCGGACAATCTCGCCTTCACGCTCTCGGAAGATTACGGCGATCGCAGCCCGTCGCGCTATTTCGGCACGCCGCTGATCAACGGCGCGATCCAGGACGCGCTGCGTTTCAAGAACTACAATGCAGCGGACAGCGCGATCCGCTATCAGGACAGCTGGACCCGGTTCAAGACCGAGTGGGACGTCGCCGACGGCATCAAGGTCAACAACACGCTGTATTACCTGACCAGCGAGCGGCACTGGCGCGACATCGAGAACCACACCTGGAATCCGAAGACCCAGCTGATCGATCGCACGAGCTATATCGAGATCTTCCACGACCAGAAGCAGCTCGGCAACCGGATGGATACGACCTTCAGCGGCCACGTGTTCGGCCTTGCGAACCAGGTCGTCGCCGGGTTCGACGTCAACCGGATCGACTTCACCCATACCAACAACTCGCCCTATGGCGGCGCGTCGTCGGTCAATCCTTATGTGTTCGATCCCGGATCGTTCTTCGCCACGACGACGGCGACCACGCCGGGCTTCAACGCGATCGTCAATCAATACGCGCTGTTCGCCGAGGATCGGCTCTCGCTGACCGATCAGTTGTCGCTGGTGACCGGGGTCAGGTATGATCGCCCCGGAGTGGACCGCACCGACTACAAGACGCCGGCAAACAGTTTTGAGACGACGCTATCGGGCACTAGCTGGCGCGCGGGCCTCGTTTACGAGCCGATCAAGAACCTCGCGTTCTATGGCCAGTACGCGGTCGGCGTCGATCCGGTCAGCAATCTGATCTCACTGTCGACCACGCAGAAGACATTCCAGCTTGCGACCGGCAAGCAGACCGAGATCGGGGTCAAGCAGTCGTTCTGGGGCGGCCGCGGCGAGTGGACGCTGGCCGCCTACGAGATCGTCAAGACCGGGCTCACGATTCCCGATCCCGGCAACCCTACCGGCGGCGTGGCATTGCAGATCGGCCAGCAATCATCCCGCGGGGTCGAAGGATCGATCGGGCTCGCGCTGAACGACGGCTGGCGCGTCGACGCCAATCTTGCGCTGTTGCGCGCCAGATACGACAACAACAGCCAGGTGGTCGGCGGCAAGATCGTCAGCTTCAACGGCAATGTCCCGGTCAACGTGCCGCAGCAGGTCTCGAATGTCTGGCTGACCTGGGATTTCGCGCCCAACTGGTCGGTCTATGGCGGCGTGCAGATCGTCGGTGCGATGTACTCCGATCTTGCCAACACCCAGCTGCGTCCGGGCTACAATGTGGTCAATGGCGGCGTCAGGTGGAAGCCGGATGACCGCACCACGGTCGCGTTCCGCGTCTACAACCTGTTCGACAAGGCTTACGCGGCGACCTCGAACGGCACCGGGCAGTGGCTGCTAGGCATGCCGCGTACCGCCGAATTGTCCGTCAACGTGAAGTTCTGACCATGCGCAACGCTCTGATCCGGCGCGGGCGGCGGTGGCTCTATATCGTCCATCGCTGGATCGGCATTGCGACGTGTCTCCTGTTCGCGATGTGGTTCATCTCCGGCCTTGTCATGATGTACGTGGCCTTTCCGCGCCTTACCGACAGCGAGCGCCTCGCCGCGCTTCCTGTCATTCCCTGGAGCAAGGTGCGGGTCACGCCTGATCGCGCGATGGCGATCGCAGGTGTCGAGCGTTATCCGCGTGACCTGCGGCTTTCGATGATGGACGACACGCCCGTCTATCGGGTGACCGCCTGGAAGGCAGGGACGATCACCATTTCGGCGACCGACGGCAGCGTGATCGACCGGATCACGCCCGACCAGGCGCTGGCCATTGCCGCTCATCATCCGCATGCCGTGCAGCCTCGCTTGATCGAAACGATCACGCGCGACCAATGGTCGGTGACCGCGCGCTTCGATCCGTTGCGGCCGCTCTATCGGATCGGCCTCGGGGACGCCGATGGCACCGAACTCTACGTTTCCTCGCGCACCGGCGAGATCGCGCTCGACACCACGCGGCGCGAGCGCGTCTGGAATTGGCTCGGCTCGATCCCGCACTGGATCTATCCGACCGTGTTGCGCAAGGACGGCCCGCTGTGGCGGGATGTGGTGCTGTGGATCTCGGGTGTCTGTCTTGTCGTCGCGGTCACCGGCTTCTGGATCGGCGTCCTCCGCCTGCGGCTGATGCGCCGCTACGCTGATGGCGCCGTCTCGCCCTATCGCGGCTGGATGGCCTGGCATCACATCGCCGGCCTGGTCGGCGGCATCTGCGTCTTGACCTGGATGTTTAGCGGCTGGCTGTCGCTCAATCCCGGTGGCGCGTTCTCCGGCCGCGGCGTCACCCGCGAGATCGCGATCGGCTATAGTGGCCATGACACGGCCGACATCGTCGCCGGCTTCCAGTCGTCGCCATCGATGCCTGCGGTGGAGGCCCGCTTCGTCTGGATCGGCGGACACCGGTTAATGTTGCTCGACGACGGCAACGGCGGCCGCAGCATCGCCGATCCTGTGACCGGTGCGCGGATGCCCCTCTCGCGCGACGAGGTCATCGCTGCCGCCCGACACGCAATGCCCGGCGCTGCGATGACATCAGCGCGGCAGCTCGATGAACCCGACGCCTATTGGTACACGCTGCACCAGGCGCGCGAGCTTCCGGTATTGCGGATCGGGTTCGACGATCCCGCCCGCACCTGGCTGCACATCTCCCCCGTCACCGGCGAGATCCTCGAGCGCAGCGACGACAGCCGCCGGTCCTACCGCTGGCTGTTCAACGCGCTGCACAGCCTCGATGTCCCGCTGCTGCTGCGCATCTGGCCGGCGCGCGACGTCGTGGTGTGGCTGCTATCGGCGGCTGGTACGATTATCTCGATCAGCGGGATCGTGATCGGGTGGCGCCGGTTGCGGCGGCGGAAGGTACGAGGCAGGCGCGTGTCGGCGGGCCTCGTGCGCACACCCCCGTAAGGCGCGATTACTTGGCGGTCAGGTGCACGTCCGGCGCCGGCCGATCGGGGGCCCATTCCAGTGCAAACCGCTGACCGGCGATGATCTCATAGGTCGAGAGCTTGGATGCGACCGCATCGCGGAAACGGAGATAGGCATCGCGCTGCCGCCCGTTCGAGCGGGCCGCGGCCAGATTGAGCCATTTGTAGGCCAGCACGAAATCCGTCGGAACGCCGTGACCCTTGTCGTACATCAGGCCGAGCTGGGCCTGCGCGAACGGGTCGCCCTGCACGGCGCCGCGATAGTAGCAGTCGGCGGCGGCTGCGTAGGCCTGCGGCACGCCGAAGCCGTGCTCATACAAGAAGCCGAGCATGCCGAGAGCGCGCGGATTGCCGCGCTCGGCGGCCGGCGCGAGCTCCCGAGCCGCCCGGACATAGTCGCCGCGATGGAAGGCGGCCGATCCGCGCGCGACGCTGTCGGCGCTCGCGACAGAGGCGGTCATCGCCCAAAGCGCGATCGCAAGCGAAGCCGAGAGGCCCGTCCGTTGTGCGAGAACGCGGCGCATCCTGCTGCCCGGCTCAGTGATAGCTGGTGGTGATCGGCGCATTGGTCGATGTCGTGGCGATGCTGCCGCGCAATTTCGATCGAAGCTCCTCGGCCACAGTCTGGGCGTCGGAGCCGTTGCGGATGATCTGCGGGCGGATGAAGATGATCAGCTCGGTACGCTGGGTGCCGTTGCTCTGATGTCCGAAGGCGTCACCGAGGCCCGGAATCTGGTCGAGCACCGGAAGCGCGTTGCGGGCGCCGCTCTGCTGTTCGCTGATCAGGCCGGCCAGCAGCACGGTCTGACCGTTGGCCACCGAGATCTGGCTCTTGACCCGTCGCTCCGAAACGGTCGGCGTCAGGTTGACCGTGCTGCCGCTGCTTTGGGGAACGTTGCTGATCTCCTGCTCGACATCGAGCCGCACGGTGCCGTTCACGCTGACGCGTGGCGAGACCTTCAGGATGATGCCGGTGTTGCGATAGTCGATGGTGTTGACGACGGTGTTGCTCGTGGTCAGCACCGTCGCGCTGCCGGTCGAGACCGGGACGACGTCGCCGACCTGCAGGGTCGCGACCTGGTTGTTGATCACCACCAGCGAGGGATTGGACAGCACCTTGACGCTGGTGACGGCGTGCAGCGCATCCAGGATCAGGCTCGGCTGCGTTGCATTTCCGATCAGGAAGTTGAAGCCCGGGAAGCTCTGGTTGATGAAGGCATTGGTGAGCGACCCCGCGACCGAGACCGCGCCGGTGGTCGCGTCGGTGGTGGTCGCGGGAGCGGAAGTGGCCTGGGTGCCGAGGATCGAGCCGGTGTTCGGCTTCAGGCCGAGGTTCTGGCTGGTGAGATAGGTCTGCACGCCATAGGACAAGGTGTTGTTGAGCGTGACCTCGGCGATCGTCGCGTCGATCGCGACCTGGAGCTGCGGCTCGTCGATCTGCAGCAGGGTCGACTCGATAATGCGGTAGTTGGCCTGGTCGGCATAGATCAGGAGATTGTTGTTCACGACATCGGGCGTGATCCGGACGTCCTGCATGACGGGCTGCCCGTTGCCGCCGCCGGCACCGCGTCCGGCATCCAGCGCGGCATTGTTGCCCTGGCCCGGATTGTTGGGATTGTTCGCTTGCCCGCCGGCGCCGAATCCCTGGCCAAGGCCCTGGCCTGTTGCGCCTGTCCCCGACGTGCCGCGGGATGCGAAGCCGCTCATGCCTGAATTCGCGCCGTTGTTGTTGTTGAGCGACAGACGGTCGGCGACGCTCGAGGTCGACGAGGTGCCGGAGCCGGGCGCGAGCTGGCTGTCGGCACTGTCGAGCAGGTTGCCAGACGATCCGCCAAGGAACATGTCGGTCAGGACCCGCGCGATCTGGCGCGCATCGCCGTATTTGACGCGGTAGACATGGACCGAGGTGCGCGCCGTGTCGTTGCGGTCGAGGCGCTTGATCCAGGTCGCGGCCGTGTGCAGCATGTCGGGCTTCTTGGTCACCACCAAAATCGCGTTCAGGCGCGCGATCGGCATGAACTTGATGACATTCTGGCTGAGGCCGTTCTCGCCGGAATCGACGATCTTCTCCAGCTCGGCAATGACAGGCGCGGGCGAGCCGCTCGAGATCGGGAAGATGCCGACGGATTGGCCGCGCATCCAGTCGACGTCGAAACTGAGCACGGTATCGACCGCGGTGCGGCGCTCGGCGCCGGTGCCCTGGATCAGCAGCAGGTTGCGTGTCGTGTCGGCGCGGATCGCGCCCGCCCTGGTGGCGAAGCTGTCGGTCAGCTTCATGAGGGTCTGCGCCGACACATATTGCAGGGGGACCACCGAGATGCCGAATCCGGGTTCGGGATTGGCCGCCGCAGCATCGACGCGGCCGCCGCCGACGGCGTCGCCGAGCGGCGTCAGGCGATAGCCTGCCGTATCCTTGAGCAGCACAACGCCGCTCAGGCGGAGTGCGTTTTCAAGCACGAACACCATGTCGGACTTCGGCACCGGGCGGACCGAGACCAGGCTGACCGTGCCCTGCACCCGCGGGTCGATGGTGTAGCCGACATGCAGGATGTCGCCGAGCACCACCTTGGCGACGGTCGCCACCGGCGTGCTCTCGAAATTCAGATCGAAGCCATTGCCGTTCGACGCCGGTTGCGGCCGCGCGTCCGCGACCGCCGTCACTTCGCTTCCGTCATACATCGCCGCGCGGACGCTGCCGCTCTGGCTGCCGCCCGTCGCCGCCAGTGCGTTCACCGGTTGCGGCTGGCGCTGCGCCAGATCCAGCGAGCGCACCTTGTCGGTGACGTCGAGTTGGGATGCGTCCACGCTCTCGCCGACCGTCGCGGAATTGCAGGACGCCAACAGCCCCAGTGACGTCAAGGCAAAAATGGCTGCGAGGCCGCCACGGATCGTCGGGCAGCGGCCCACTGTGCCTACGCGTTGCATGAAGGCCCTTCGCTTTGACTAACTGAAATTTCGATTGCTTGCGACGATCGGTCCTACCCCGGAGGGACTCTTAGCGATCGAACATGACAGAAATAAATTGGTTACATGATTGTCGTTCGCGACCTGCCCATCGCATCGCACCGAAATCGTGCTGCCGGCGCGCTGCTTGTGTCCGCGATGCCACCCTCAAAGTTTCTTGAGCGCGACGAATGATGTGACTTCGCACAGCTGTCACACTTCGGATCGATAACCGCACAATTGCCGGGAGCCGAACGCGACGGCACGCAGCGGCGCTTGGCACGAACTG
Organism: Bradyrhizobium sp. USDA 4503; assembly: GCF_054055815.1. Lineage (NCBI taxonomy): Bacteria > Pseudomonadati > Pseudomonadota > Alphaproteobacteria > Hyphomicrobiales > Nitrobacteraceae > Bradyrhizobium > Bradyrhizobium sp. USDA 4503. The sequence continues at coordinate 4,845,059 of NZ_JBSRXS010000001.1, read as the reverse complement.
ATCCGGGATAGTGTGGCGGGATATCGAGAATGGCCAACGACCTGTCCGTTCGGTTCGTGGATTATCTGCGTCAGAACAATCACCTGGCGCCGAGCGATGGACCGGCTGAGCGGACCGGGCAGGGCGCCGATGTCAGGCAATTGAAGCTGTGGGAGGTCACCAGCCTCTCCCCGACCGAATTCGCCGACGAAGCCGCGCGCTTCTTTGCGCTCGGCCGCCTGACGCTCCAGGAGATGACCTCGGCCGAACCGCTGGCCGGGGCGTTCTCGCCGCGCTTCCTGCGCGAGACCATGGTCTATCCGTGCCGGGCGGCCGACGGGACCACGGTGCTCGCGGTCGTCGACCCGACCGATCAGGCGACGCTGCGCGCGGCACAGATCGTGCTTGGCGCTGATATCAATGTGAAAGTGGCATCGTCGGAAGACGTCGCCATCGCGCTGAACAACTCTTCCAGCACTGAAGAGGCCGAGGCCGCCGATAGCGCGGCGGCGCTGCCCCGCGAAGACGACATCGAGAGCCTGCGCGATCTCGCCAGCGGCGCGCCGGTGGTGCGCGCGGTCAACGATCTGATCGAAAAGGCGGTCGAGCTTCGCGCCAGCGACATCCATATCGAGCCGTTTTCCGGCGGGCTGATGGTGCGCTTACGGGTCGATGGTCTGCTCCGGCCGGTCGCCGCGCTGTCGGGCGTGCTGCCCCAGGCGGTGGTCTCCCGCATCAAGATCATCGCCAACCTCAATATCGCCGAGCGCCGCCTGCCGCAGGACGGCGCGGCGCGGCTGCGGGCCGGTCGCACCGACATCGATATCCGCGTCGCGATCATGCCGACGCAGCACGGCGAATCCTGTGTCATCCGCATCCTGCCCAAGGATCGCGGCTTGCTGGTGGTCGAAAAGCTCGGATTCTCCGAGCCTGACGAAGCCAAGCTGCGGCGGCTCTTGAAGCTGCCGCACGGCATGGTCGTGATCACGGGGCCGACCGGCAGCGGCAAGACCACGACGCTGGCGACGATCCTGTCGATCCTCAATGAGCCGAGCCGCAAGATCCTGACCATCGAGGATCCGGTCGAATACGAGCTTCCCGGCGTCAACCAGTCCCAGATCAAGCCCGCGATCGGCCTGACCTTCGCCACCGCCCTGCGGTCCTTCGTTCGCCAGGACCCTGACGTGATCATGGTCGGTGAAGTCAGAGATTCCGAGACCGCGCATGTCGCGGTGCATGCGGCGCTGACCGGGCATCTGGTGCTGACGACGCTGCACACCGAGACCGCGGCTGCCGCGGTGCCGCGTCTGCTCGACCTCGGGGTCGAAGGCTATCTGTTGCGTTCGGTGCTGCGCGGCGTGATCGCGCAGCGTCTGGTCCGGCAACTCTGCGAGCGCTGCAAGACGGCGCGGCCGCTTGCAACAGCCGATTTCGCCGAGGACCCCCGGCTCGCCGCGCTCGGCTTCAAGGCCGACGAGATCATTCAGGAGCCATGCGGCTGCGAGCGCTGCGGCGGGACCGGCTATCGAGGCCGCCTCGGCGTGTTCGAACTGCTCGAACTGTCCAATGAACTGCGCGAACTGATCGGGGAGCGAACCGACGGGCTGAAGATCGATACGATGGCGATCCGCTCGGGCATGACCACGATGCTCGACGATGGGGTCGCCAAATGCCGCGCCGGATTGACCTCGCCCGCCGAGATCCTCCGCGTCGCAACGGTGCGGTGACGCCGTGCCGAATTATCGCTATCGCGCTCTGACCCAGGCCGGCGAGATCGTGAACGGCACGATCTCCGCCCCGACGGCGGCCGAGGTGGCGCGGCGGATCGAATATCTCAAGCTGCTGCCGATCGAAACCACCGAGGACAAGCGCGCATCCGGCGCCGTCGGCGCCCGCAGCCTGTTCGGCGGGCCGAGCGCGGCCGAGGTCACTACGTTCACGCGTGATCTCGCACTGCTGCTCAAGGCCGGTGCGCGTCTCGACGATGCCTTGGAGCTGCTGTCGGGCGACGCCGATGTCGGCCGGATGCGTCCGGTGGTGGCGAAGATTCGCGCTGCCCTGCTCACCGGCGAGAGCTTTGCCGATGCGGTGTAGCGGATCATCCAACCCTGTTCCAGCCGATGTACATCGCCCTGGTCCGGGTGGGGGAAATCTCCAGCACGCTCGATTCCGTGCTGGAGATGCTGGGCACCGAGCGCGCGCGTTCCGAGCAGATGCGGCGAAAGCTGACCGACGCCATGCAATATCCGGCCTTCGTGCTGGTCGCGGCGTCCGGTGTGATGCTGTTCTTCCTGCTGTTCGTGTTGCCGCAATTCTCGACCGTGCTCGGCGATTTCGGCGGCAAGTCGGACACGGCGCTCGCCAGCTTCATTGCGGTATCGGATTTCCTGCGCGCCAATGCCACCGCGGCAAGCCTGATCAGCGCGGCGACGATTGCGCTCGCATGGTGGCTGCTGCGGCAGGCGCGCGTGCGCGCCGCGTTGGTCAATGGAATTTCGCGGGTGCCGGGCATCAGCAGCGCTTTCCAGTTCTATCGGGCCAGCCTGTTCTGCCGCAATCTCGGCGTCCTGCTCGGCAGCGGCGTCAACCTCACCGCCGCGTTGCGCATCCTGGTCGACATCATGTCAGTGACCGGAAACGAGGCGAACTGGACCGCCGCCGCCGACCGCGTCCGCCATGGCGGCAAATTGTCGGAAGCACTCGCCGTGGCGGACAGTCTGCCGCCGATGGCGGTCCGCATGCTGCGGCTCGGTGAAGAGACCGGGCAGCTGCCGGTGCTGGCCGGGCGGGTCGCGGAATTCTACGAAGCAAAATTGCAGCGCAGCCTGGACCGGGTCGTCGGCATCGTCGGTCCGCTGGCGATCATCACGATCAGCACCGTCGTCGGCGGACTGATCGTGTCGGTCATGACGGCGCTGCTCTCGGTCACGCAGCTAGTCGGTTAGAGCAGGGGTCATCGGCCATGATATCGCGCAACACCATCATAAAGGCATTCGCCACGCGAGTGGAACGCGCTCGCGCGCCGTCGCAAAGCCAGAGGCGTTCGGGGCAGGAGGGCTTCACGCTGGTCGAGATGCTGGTGGTGATCGCGATCATCGGCCTGATCATGGGGCTGATCGGCCCGCGCGTGCTCAACTATCTCAGCGAATCCAAGGTCAAGACCGCGCGCATTCAGTTGCAGAGCTTCTCCAGCGCGCTCGACCTGTTCTATCTCGACGCCGGGCGCTTCCCGTCCACGGCTGAGGGGCTTGCCGCGCTGGTGCGGCGCACGCCGGGGGTCGCGGCCTGGAACGGCCCGTATCTGAAGGGCGGCAACGTGCCAAACGATCCCTGGAACCACCCCTATCTCTATCACTCGCCCGGCGAGCACGGACCCTATGACATCGTCTCCTACGGCTCCGATGGTCAGGAGGGCGGCAGCGGCACCTCGGCCGATATCTCGCTCGAGAAGACCACCGCCGCCAACAACGACCAATAAGGATGCATCGCAAGCATGAGTGACGCGACGCAGCGCGGTTTCACCCTGCTCGAGATGGTGTGCGTGCTCGCCATCATCGCGCTGCTGGCGGCCGTGCTGCTTCCGTTCATTCCGCACCAGACCTCGCGATCGCGCCTGCAGGCCTATGCATTGCAGACCGCGACGCTGCTGAAGGCCGATCGGAATGCCGCCATCGAGCGCAGCACCAGTGTTGCGACGCTGGTCGATGCGCCGAGCCGGGTGATCCACTCCGGCGCGTCGCGCATGACGGTGCGGATCCCCGAAGACGTGCGGTTCGATGCCGTGCTGCCGCAGAGCTGTCAGCGCCGCGCCGCACTGTCGACGATCCGCTTCTTCGCCAATGGCGGTTCCTGCGGCGGCTCCATCGCGCTGACGCGGCTCGATGCGGGATATGAGGTCCGCGTCAACTGGCTTACCGGAAGGGTTGAAATCGTTGCTCGCGACGTCGCCGCCAACTAACCGCACTGATGCGGGGTTCACCATCATCGAGGTGCTGGTGGCGCTGGCGCTGGTGGCCGTCTCGATCGTTGCGATCGGCGCCGTCATGGGCGTCAAGACGCGCGGCGTGCGGGCGCTGGAGCAGCACGTGGCGCTGATGCAGGCGGTGCGCACCTTGATGACGGTCGGCATCCCGCCCCGCGCGGAATTGCAGTCGGGCACCTCGACGGGGCAGGCGGAGGGCTACCGCTGGACGATTGATGTCAGTCCGCTCGGTGGCGACTGGAAAGTGCCCGAGGGCAATGTGCCCTGGGCTCCGGAGCTGGTACGGATTCGCGTCAAATCTCCGGGCGGTGCGCTGTCCGACATTCGCACCGTGCGCCTGATGCCGAGGTCGTCGGAATGACCCGGGCATGGGCAGACCAGCGAACGGGCGAGCGCGGCTTCACGCTGATCGAGACCATCGTCGCGCTGGCGCTGATGGGGCTGTTGCTGTCGGCGCTCGCCAGCATCACGGCGCAGTGGCTGCCGAGCTGGAACAGGGGCCTCGACCGGATCCAGCGCAGCGAATTGATCGGGATCGCGCTGGAGCGGATCGGCGCCGATCTTGCGGCCGCGGAGTTCGTTGCCGCCAACCGCGACAGCCACAAGCCGCTGTTCGACGGATCGGAGTTGTCCGTGATGTTTGTGCGCACGTCGGTGGGGCCGAATGCCGGGCCGGGGCTCGACGTGGTGCGCCTTGGCGAGACGCGCGATCGCGGCGAGTTCGTCACGGTTCGCACGCAGACGCGGTTCACGCCGCTGGCTGAAGGGGTGTCGCGGTCGGAACAGGTCCATCTCGCCAGCCCGGTGGTGCTGCTGCGCGCGCCCTATCGGCTGTCGTTCGCCTATGCCGGTGCTGACCGGGCCTGGAAGAGCGCGTGGAAGGACGCGGACAGACTGCCGGCGATGATCCGGCTGACCGTGCGCGACGCGGCGAGCCAGCGCGTCCTGTCGGTTTCGACCATCGCGCCGGTCCATGTCCAGATTCCGAGCGACTGCACCAAGCCGGACGGCAATTGCGGCGACAAGCAGAGTTCCGGCAGTGCCACCGATCAGGGGAAGACGTGATGGGCGCGTCCGGCAAGATCGGCCGATCGCCGGCCAATCGCGGTTTCGTCATCGTTGCGGTGCTCTGGATCCTGCTGGCGCTGTCGTCGCTGGCGATCATCTTCTCGGCGTATCTGGCCGCGTCGGCGCGCGCGCTGGCGGCCAGCAATCTGTCGTTGCAGACCGAGGCGCTGGTGTCGGCCGGGGTTGAGCTCACCGCCTATCAGCTGACGCTGACGGACGAGAAGACGAGGCCGCAGCAGGGGACGTTTCATTTCGGTCTCGACGATGCCAGCGTCGATGTCACCTTCACGTCGGAGGCCGGCCGCCTTGATCTGAATTATGCATCGAAGGAGATGCTGATCGGCCTGTTCGTCGTGCTCGGTGCCCGCAAGGACGCCGCCGCCGAATATGCCGACCGGATCGTCGGCTGGCGAACCCGGCCCGCGCCGGGCAGCGAGAACGTGGAGGCGGCGCGCTACAACGCGCTTGGCTATTCGCCGCGGCAGGGGCTGTTCACCCATGTTAACGAGCTGGCGCTGGTCGCCGGCATCCCCGAAGCGTTTGTCGATCGCGTGTTGCCATTCGTGACGGTGTTCAACGGTGGTCCGGACGTTGATCCGACCATTGCCGCGCCGGAAGTCGCTCTCGCCGTCGATAAGGCACCGGGGAAGGACCAGGACGGCTTCGGGGCGCGCCCGGCTTCGCCGAACGGAATCGCTGCCGGAACGCAGGCCCCAAGCCAGCAAAGCGCGGCATCGACGGCGCAGAGCCCGTGCTACCGGATCGCAATCTCGATCCGCTTCCGCAACGGTCACCGGACCACATCCGAGGCGGTGATCGCACTCGGTGACAAGGTCGAGCCCTATCGGGTGTTGTCCTGGCAAAACGACGTCGAGGCGCGAATTACGGCTCTGCCGCGCAGGAGAGGTTGATGGCAATGCTTGCCGAGGCACGGCAATGGTTCGAGCAATGGATCGCCGCGGTCGCGACGGCCGTCGACGGCGTCGCCGGCATGTTCATGCGCCGGCGCAGCATCGAGCTCGACGAGAATGGCGATGGTACGTTCACCGCCCGCCTCGCGGTCTCGAAGGATGGCTCGCCTTCGATGCCGGTTTCGTTCCGGCTCGATCACGATGCGCCGCAGCCTCCGCTGCCGGCGGAGTGGAAGACCGCGTTCGACGGCAGCCGCATCGAGGTGCGTTTGCGATCGGATCAAATCGTCAGCCGCGTGCTCGATTTCCCGAGCCAGGCAAGTGACTTCCTCGACGGCATGATCCGCGCACAGGTCGACCGGCTGACTCCATGGAGCGCTGCCGATGCCGTGTTTGGCTGGAGTTCGCCGCAACCGATCGCCAATGACCGCATCGAAGTCGCGTTCGGCGCGACCGCGGCGGCGAAGGTCGATCCGTTGATCCGGATGGCGAGGATGCTCGGCGCCGCCTCCGTCGCGGTCTTCGCGCCGGCGGTTGGCGGCGACGGCGCCGCGCAGCAGGTGACGCTGCTCGACAAGTCGCTGCGCGGCCTTGCCGGGCCTTCGGTTCCGCGGCTGTTGCGCGTCAGCCTGGTCTCGACGGCGGCCGCGGCCGCGGTCTCGCTGCTGCTGAACATCTATCTCGGCGGGTGGCTGCAATCCGAGCAGGACGACCTGCAACACCGGATCGCGCAGCGCCGCGCCGCGCTGCGTCTCGATGCCAATGGCGACTCGTCCGGGCTCGGCCTGCTGGCCAAGCGCAAGCAGACGACGCCGTCGAGCGTCATGGTCCTGGAAGCGGTCTCGCGCGTGCTGCCCGACACGACCTATGTGACGGAGCTTCGCATCGAGGGCAACAAGGCGCAGGTGGTGGGACTGACCCAAGATGCGCCATCCCTGATCCGGCTGCTGGAGCAGTCGCCGCAATTCACCCGCGCGACGTTCTTCGCGCCGACGACGCGTGCGGCAAATGAATCGGCCGAGCGGTTCCACGTCGAGGCCAACATCACTGCTTATTTTGGGTCCGGCTCATGAGCGCAGCATCCCGATCGCTGACCGCTGTCAGCACCTCGCCAATGGTCGCGACCGCGAGCTATCTCGGCCTGTTCGTGCTGCTGCTCTTTGTCGTCATCTCGTCGCTCTCGGACATCATCGGCCTGCGCAGCGATGTTGCGGCAGCGGCCGGATTGCTGGAGCAACTGGAGGGGCGATCCAGGGCGAATACCGCGCCAGGTCAGCCGGCGATGCCGACCGGCTCGGCCTATCTCGAGGGGGCGACCGTCACGGTGGCCGGCGCCACCCTGCTGCAACGGGTGTCGGGTGCGGTGATCAAGGCCGGCGGCAACGTGCTGTCGACGCAGCTCGATGTTCCCAACGCGCCGGCCAAGGCCGGCTTCATCAGCATGGTCGCGAGCAGCGAGATCGAGCAGGCGCAATTGCAGCAGGTGCTCTACGATCTGGAAGCTGGCATGCCGTTTTTGTTCATCGACCAACTGGTCGTGCAACCCGTCGCCGACGAGGCCGCCAAGGGCGCCGATCCCGGCAAGCTGCGCGTGCTGCTCGGCGTCTCCGGACAATGGCGAGGAGCGAAATGATGCGACGCTTCGCAGCGACCATCGTGCTGTTGGCAGTGTCGGCCTATTCGGCGCCGGCCGCGGTGCCTGCCCCGTCCGGCGATGCATTGGACGCCGGGATGCTCGACGATACCCGTCTCGGCGGACCGGTGCTGAGTTCACCGCCGCCGTCCGAGCTGGTGACGTCGGTCCGGGTGACACCGTCGCCGGCACCGACACCCCGGCCGCTTAGCGCCAATCCGTTGTGGGGCATCCCGCTCAAGACGCTGTCCAACACGCGCGACCGGCCGGTGTTCTCGCCGTCGCGGCGGCCGCCGCCTGCCGTCGTTGCGGAACCGGAGGTCAGCAAGCCGGCGCCGCCGCCGCCGCGCAAGGTCGCGATCGAGCCACCGCCGCTGTCGCTGGTCGGCACCATCGCGGGAGATGACGAAAGCTTCGGGATCTTTCTCGATCAGTCGACCAAGACGGCGCTGCGGCTGAAGATCGGCGACGACTTCCAGGGATGGAAGCTGCGGTCCATCAACGGCCGCGAAGTCACGATGCAGAAGGACGATCAGGGGGCCGTGCTCACATTGCCCCAGCCCGGTGGCGACGAGAGCGGCGATGTCCGCCTGGTTCCGGTCAGCAGCGAAAGGAAGCCCTTGGCCGCGCGGCGCCAGATGTGACCGCGCGTCGGACCGAGATGCTAGTTCAACGCGAGCCAGCTCTGAAGGGCCGGCGTCACGAGAAGCCCGAGCGCCAGAAACGGGCCGAACGGGATCGAGGTCTGGCGCTTCATCTCGTGACCGGCGAGTTGCAGGCCGCCGGCAACACCGAGCGCCGCGAGTGCCGCGATCAGCAGCAAGGTCGGAACGCCTGTCGCGCCGACCCAGATCGCCGCGGCGGCAAGAAACTTGACGTCGCCAAGTCCCAATCCGTCGACATGCCGCAAGGCGAAGTAAAGACGCTGCAGTAGAAGGAACACGATGCCGACCAGGACCGCAATCGCCATGGCGGTGAAGGCGGCCATCGTGCCTTCGGTGACGACGACGTTGGCGAGACCGAGCGCCGCGATCGCAAGGTTCAGCCAATTCGGGATGATGCCGTGGCGAAGATCGATCAGCGCGACCGCGCAGCAAAGCATGCAAAGCGCGCCGTAAGATCCGATAAAATAGAGAGCTTCGCGATCAATCTGCATGACGACGGACAAGTGTGACGGGTGCGAACGTTGTGTTGCAACAACTCACGCGCGTTGAACAGTCCAATTTCAATCCGTCTGCAGCAGCGCCAACGAGTTTGCGAGATTGTGATCGTCATCGACGATCGCGAAGCAGAAAAGATGCGACAAAAAGTCTGCGCTGTCACAAATCCGCATAGGATACCGACAATAGTTCGCCCCGCTACATGCCGCGAGCCCTTCGTGGCAGACGAGTGGGTTGACTATGCACAAGATGCAAGTGGCGGCGTGCCTTGCTTTGCTGGCAGCGTTCGCAGGCGTGCGCGCCGCGAATGCCGGCGCTCTCGAGGAGGGCGCCGAGCGCTACCGGCCATATTTGATCGAGGGCGTCGCCAGTGCGCTGACAGGCGCGCGTGCACTGCGCGAGCGCGCCGCAGCGGCGGATTTGCCCGGAGCGAAGAAGGCCTGGCTGTCGGCGCGCGCCGGCTGGGAGCGCTCGGAGGTGTTCACCGCGGGCTTCGTGCCTGAGCTCGATGCGCAGATCGACGCCTGGCCCAACGCGGACAGCGGGTTCCACGCCATCGAGGCGAAACTGTTCGGAGCTGCCAGCACCGACGTTGCAACGGATGCGACCGGCCTTGTCGAGCATCTGAACGATCTCCACGGCAAGCTCAAGGATATCAAGCTGACGCCGCAGGGCCTTCTGGATGGCACGGTGCGGCTTGCCTACGAGGTCGGAGAGAGCAAGGCCGATGGCGGCGAGTCGCGCATCAGCGGCACCTCGCTGGACGACATGCGCAACAACATCGCCGGCATCGACTTCGCCTACCACACGATCTTCTCGGCCGCGCTCAACACGGTCGACGGCAAGCTCGACGAGATGGTGACCAACCGGATCGAGCAGCTCGAAGCGATCGTCGCTACGCCCGACCTGCCGCATGTCAACATTGCCGATCTGCGCCAGACCAGCGAGGAACTGGTGGTTGCGTTGCAGAGCGCCTCGGCAAAGCTCGGGCTGCAGCGGCCGACCCTGGAGGCCCAGGCGCGATGACATCGCTTCACCTGCGTCTGGCCACGCTGCTCTCCGGTGTCATCGCCCTGGCACTGCTCGGGCGTGCGGTGGCGTTTCCGGTCGACGGTGACAAGACCGTGCTGCCTGTCGCGACCGAGCTGAACGAGGATGCGCTCGACAAGCCGCGCGAGGTGTTCCAGTCCGAGCGGACCGGTGCCAAGTCCTATCTGGTGAATCTCGGCGATCTCGCGTTCAATTCGCCGGGGCTGCTCGGTGACGTGGCGCGGCAGGCCGGCGTGAGCTGCGGCACCTGCCATGTCAATGGCGCGAACAACGCCAAATTTTTCATGCCGAAGATGTCGAGCCGGCCCGGCACGTTCGACACCACCGGTCCGCTGTTCAATCCGAAGGCCAACAATCTGGCGTTCGATCCAGTGCGGATCCCGAGCCTGCGCGGCGCCCGTTATCTAGCGCCCTACGGTGCAGACGGCCGATTCGCCTCGCTGCGCGACTTCGTCCGCAACGTCATCACCAACGAGTTCGCAGGTCCCGAGCCGTCGCCGGCAACGCTCGATGCGATCGTGGCGTATATTCACGACATCGACTTCCTGCCCAATCCGAGCCTTGGTCCCGCCGGACGGCTGGCCGGCAAGATCAGCGACGCGGAGCGCCGCGGCGAGGTGCTGTTCGCAAAGCCGTTCCCGCACGATCCATCATCGAGCTGCGCGGGATGCCACGTTCCATCGTCCGGCTTTGTCGATCACCAGCAGCACGACGTAGGTTCGGGCGGCCTGTTCAAGACGCCGACGCTGCGCAACGCCGACTTCAACGCGCCGTACTTTCACGACGGCCGCTTCGACAATTACAACCAGGTTGTCGATTATTTCGACCGGACCTTTCAGCTCGAGCTCTCGGCGCAGGACAAGGACGACCTCGTCGCCTATCTCACGGCGGTCGGCGATGGCGTTCAGCCCTATGAGCGCGACGGTGCCGGTGCAACGTTGAAAGAGATCAACGATTTCTCGATGGTGCTCGCGACTGCGATTCCGTCCGGTGACAAGGACATCGTCGCGCTGGCGGTCGATACGATCGGCCGCGAACTGCGCGAGTTGACCGAGCAGTATCCCGACCGCAAGAACACCAGCGTCTCGGGCGGGGAGCAGCAGCGCGTACTTGCGCGCAACGGCCTCAAGGAGCTCGTGCTCACGCTGCGGCGAATCGAGATGGCGGTTGCGGCAGGGCGCAACGCGGATGCCGCAACCGAGTTCAGGAATTATCGCAATCTGATGGCTGCTGCAGTGCCTGCGCTGTTGGCCAGCGCCGAGCCGTGGTCGCTATTCAATCAGGGCGTGCATGACCAACATTATGCTGCGCTTCGCCAGGTGATGCGCTCCAGGCACCTTTCGCATTGATTGCGTTGTATTGAAGTGATTTTGCGATCTGCGCTGCGGGCGCGGATGCTCGATCAATTTTCGATCATTGGTTGCATGATTGAATCGTGGAGATGCACCGCGCGGCGGCAGATGTCTCCTTAGAAAATATTTGAACGTTTCGAAATTTCTTGCGCGCTTTCACGTAAGCGAAAACCATGCGTCATATTGTCGCACTAAACAGTGTGTGTTGCTAACCGCAAACACCCTGAGGTCGACAATGAGTTTGAATTACAAAAAGCACTGGCGAACCAGCACCGCGCTCTGCATCGCGTCAACGGTGCTCGTCGCAACGGCCGCATATGCTGCTCACTATCCGGGCGGCCGCAGTGATTGGGACAAGCGTCCGCATCACAATCACCAGGCGCACGAAGAGGGCGATCGTGCGAATCATGGGAACCATGGCCATCATGGTGACGGCGATCACGGCGTGAAGACCGCGTCGCCGATCAAGCACGTCATCATCCTGATCGGTGAGAACCGCGGCCTCGATCACACCTTCGGCATCTACAAGCCGAAGGGCAAGGGACAGACCATCTCCAACCTGTTGTCGAAGGGCATCGTCAACGAGGATGGAACGCCGGGACCGAACTTTGCGCAGGCGCAGCAGTCCTCGGTCGCGGGCCAGCCCTTGTACTATATCGGCGCACCGACCATCGCGAAGTCGCCCTACAACGCGACCAACCCGATGCCGCAGCCGAACACGGCCGGCACGCCGACCGCGCAGAGCGACACCGCGCCCCCGTTCAAGACGATCGCCGAAGCCAGCGTCGAGAAGGACATGGACCCGGCCGATCTCGATATCCTCACCACCGGCTTCAGCGGCCTGCCGACCGGTGTGCTGGATACCCGCATTCCCGGCGCCGGCGGTCTGAACGGACCGTTCCAGTTGCAGGGTGAGCAGATCAGCGACGACGACTATACCGGCGACTCGACGCATCGCTTCTATCAGGATTGGCAGCAGGAAGACTGCAGCGCCGCCAACGCCACCAAGAAGAACAATTCGGGCTGCCTGAACGATCTGTTCCCGTTCGTGATGGCGACCTATTCGGCGTCCAACAAGAGCATGGCCAACTCGATGGGCTTCTACAATGCCCAGCAGGGTCAGGCTCCGGTCCTGAAGATGCTGGCCGACCGCTTCACCCTGAGCGACAACTTCCACCAGTCGTTCCACGGCGGCACCGGCGCGAACCACTTCATGCTCGGTACCGGCGACGCGGCCTTCTGGAGCGACGGCAAGGGCAATCCGGTGACGCCGCCGGCCAACCTGATCGCCAATCCGAATCCGGTCGCGGGTTCGGTCAACCGCTACACTGTCGACGGCAATTGGAGCAATTGCTCTGATGTCTTCCAGCCCGGCGTCAAGCCGATCGTCACCTACCTCAACAATCTGCCGTACGCGGCGGAGCCGAACTGCAAGCCCAACCACTACTACATGCTCAACAACGTCAACCCGGGCTATCTGCCGAACGGCGCGCTGTCGGGCGGTAACAACGTGCCGCCGTCGTCGGTTCGCACGATCGGCGATGCGCTCATGGAGAAGAACGTCTCCTGGGCGTTCTATGGTGGCGCGTTCAACGACGCCGTGGCGCTTTCCAACGCCGCGGTTGCCGCCAATCCGTCGAACCCCAACCTCAGCGCCGCTGCGGTCGCCGATCCGGCGCACGCGCTCGGTGTTGCCTACTGCCAGATCTGCAATCCGTTCCAGTATGCGACCTCGATCATGGCCAACCCGGCCGTGCGTCAGGCTCACATGAAGGACACTGCCGATCTGATCACGGCGATCCGGAACAACACGCTGCCTGCGGTGTCGTTCGGCAAGCCGGACGGCCTGCTCGACGGTCATCCGCAGAGCTCGAAGGTTGATCTGTTCGAGGCCTATGTCCTAAACGTGCTCAACTCGCTGGACAACAATCCGGAGCTGAAGGCTGAAACCGCGGTCTTCATCACCTGGGACGAGGCCGGCGGCTATTGGGATTCCGGCTACCAGCAGTCCATCGACTTCTTCGGCGACGGACCGCGCATTCCGACCCTGATCCTTTCGCCCTATTCGACGGGCGGCAAGGTCAACCACAACTACGCCGACCACGTTTCGCTGCTGAAGTTCATCGAGCGCAACTGGGCTCTCCAGCCGCTCACGAACCGCAGCCGCGACAACCTGCCGAACCCGACCTACTCGAAGAACAACGAGTATGTTCCGACCAACAGCCCGGCATTGTCTGATATGTTCGACGCGTTCGACTTCAGCAAGCCGGTCACGTTGTCCTACACCGAGTGATCAAGCTCTCGCCCACGGCGAGGTCTTGACTGCATCCAAGGGCGGCGCCGATCGAACCAATGGTTCGGTCGGCGCCGTCATGTTGTGTCCCTGCCACCTGATCGACCGGAGACATGCGATGAAACGCAATAAGAAGACGTGCGCGATCAGCAGCAGCGTCGCGGCTAGCCTGCTTGCCGTCGCCATCCTGGCCGGCGCGGCGATCCCGGCCATGGCGCAGCAGTTTTCCGCCGACCTCGTCGCGAACAAGGACGACACGGCAACCGCCATGGGAGCCTTGCGGGTCTCGGGCGGAAAAGCACGGATCGAGACAAGCGCGCTGCCCGACGGGTTCTTCCTGATCGATACGGGCAAGCCCGCGGCCTATTTCGTCCGTCCGGCGGCACGGGCTTACATGGACGCGCGGCAATCGAGCCCGCTCACCCGGATGTTCATTCCGGTCGATCCGGATGATCCCTGCCAGCAATGGCTGGCGATGGCGCAGCTGTCCGCGCCGATCGACCTCGCGACGTGGCACTGCCAGCGCGATGGAACGGAAACCATCGCGGGGCACGACACAGACGTCTTTCGAATCGCCGCGCCGTCCGGTTTGAGCTTTGTCGGCTGGATCGACCGCGCGCGCAGATTTCCGGTACGGATCAAGACCGCGGATGGGACGGTGATCGCTGCCGATCACATCCGCGACGAGCCGCAGCCGGCGCAGACGTTTGAAATCCCCGCAGGCTTGCGCAAGTTCGACCCGCAAGCGCTGATCCGTCGGATCCAGCAGAGTGACGTATGGGTTGAGCCGCCGGCTTCGGAGTGAGCACGCCGTCCGTTAGTGCGACTGCTGGCTTGTTACCGGCAGGATCCGGCCGAGCGCGGTGTAGTGCGACTGATGCACGTTGCTGTTGAACAGCGACCAGGGTTCGGCCTTTTTCAGAGCGACGGGTACGTCGAAGTGCGCCAGCTGCGCAAAGTTGCGATATTCAGCCATCGCGTCGTCGATACGGCCGGCGGCGACGTCGAGATCGATGCGGCGCAGGGTGAGAACGAGGTCCTTCAGGATCGCGCGCGCCGCCAGCCGCTCGTCCTTGCCACCGATCGAGGTGTTCCTGATGTCCGGGATGCGCTCGGTCAGTTCGCGCAGTTCGGCCCCGACCCCGGTCACGGCCAGTGACACCACCGCGGTGTCGGCAGCCGGGATCGCGACCTCGAGGACACTCGAGAGCTCGAGCACCTCTTTCATCCGGAGCATGACGCCGTCCTTGTCGAACGGGCGTTCGCCGTCGCCGACCGCATTCAGATAGGCCACGAGGTCCTGGGTGTCCTGGGTTGACAGTTCGAGGTCGAACACACGATCGAAATGATCGACCACCTGTTCATAGCTGTCGTAGCGGCCATCGTGGAAATACGGGGCGTTGAAGTTGGCGTTCAGCAAAGTCGGGGTCTTGACCAGTCCACCGGATCCGACGTCGTGGCGCATCTGGTCGTTGAAGGTTCCACCCGGAACATGACAACCGGCGCAGCTCAGCTCGGCCTGCTTCGGGAACGGCTTGAAGAACAGCTCTTCGCCGCGGCGCTCGGCCAGGCTCGCCTGCGCGGCAAGCCTGCCGCCGGGCGCAATCTTCGGATTGGGGAGGAAATCGATATCGTTGATATAGGCGACCAGGCCGTCGAGAACCTCGTCACGCGGCTTCGGACCGGAAAATTCATTGACGATGACATTGTAGACGAAGTCGCGCAGCGAGGTGATGCGTCCGTCATGTCCGTAGGGGGCGAGGAAGCGGGCGCCGCGCAGGCTCGGAATCCTCACCGGATCGAGGATGCTGTTGAACGTCTTCGCGTTGAAGACAAGGCTGGTCGTATCGAAGGTGCCCGGCCGGGAGGATGCGCCCGGAACGAACAGTTTCGGGTTCGATGCGCCGTTGACGTGACAGGTGCTGCAGCTCATCTCGGCCTGACGCGCCTTGCCGCCGAGGATGGAAGGCGAGTTGAACGCGAGATCGCCGAGATTGACCAAATAGGACTTTCGC
The DNA here is from genome assembly GCF_054055815.1 of Bradyrhizobium sp. USDA 4503. Classification (NCBI taxonomy): domain Bacteria; kingdom Pseudomonadati; phylum Pseudomonadota; class Alphaproteobacteria; order Hyphomicrobiales; family Nitrobacteraceae; genus Bradyrhizobium; species Bradyrhizobium sp. USDA 4503. Next base: position 4,829,616 of record NZ_JBSRXS010000001.1, on the reverse strand, counting down.
CCACCGACGGCTTCGGAATGAAAGAGTTCGCGCGGCCGCGCCAGCGCTTCCTCGGAAAATTCGGTGCCGGCCGGCAGCACGGTCTGGTCGCCGCCGAGCGGGAACGCCGTCGCGCGCAACGGGAGCAGGGCAACGACGAGCGCCAGCCACGCGACCCGTGCCGGTCTGACGCCGCGATCGGCGGCTGTCGCACGATGTTTTCCGGAGCCGGACGCCAGAATATCCCAAGCCATCGCGCGAAAACGCCCCTGTCACAAATGCATATGCGCTGCCGTGCGTCGGAAGATGTCACGGAGGTGACAGTTTCCTGTCGGCAGGATCAATGACCATCTGACTGGATAGACGAATTTTGATTGCGGTTTGATGACGCTCGATCAGCGAAACGCAACGCAGTCTGCGTTTGACATGATGAAAGTCTGTTGGTGCGCGAGCATCTTTCCGCGCGTTTGCGCGCGCGTCGAAAAACAGTCATCCCAGCGAAATGTGTTTTGCATAGCGTGTAGCTCCATTTCTATTTCTTTCTAAATCAGGAGAGCACTATGCGGCCTTGGGGAGCCATTCCGGCGCTCGCGGTTGTTGCTGGCGCCGTTGCCATCTCGCCGGTAGCGAACGCAGAGAATTTGGTCGAAAAGATCGTTGATGAGTTCAAGCACGAGATCAAGGACGAGCTGCGCGACCTGCGGGATCGTGGCCATGAAGGCGTGCACCAGTACAAGCACATCGTCGTCATCTATCAGGAGAACCACAGCTTCGATAACCTCTACGGTCACTGGGGCGACGTCGCCCGCGACCGGATCAACGGCACATCCTATGCCGATCAGGCGCACACCCTGCAGGTTCGGCAGGACAACCAGACCGTCTATGCCTGTCTGCTGCAGAACGATGTCAACCTGACTTCTCCGTCGCCGCAACCGACGAGCTGCACCGACAATACGGGCACGGTCGCGATCCTGAGCGCCTTCAAGAACAAGCCGTTCGAGATCAATGAAGTCATTCCGACCTCGGCCACCACCTGCCCGAAGCCGCTCGGCGCTTTCGCGGCTCACGGTTTCCTCAACGGCACCGGCGCGCCCGGCGGCTGCACCGCGGACATCGTGCACCGCTTCTACAGCGAGCAGTACCAGCTGAACGGCGGCCGGCAAAACCGCTACATGACCGGCAGTGATGCGGCCGGTCTGGTGATGGGCTATTACGACACCAAGAAGCTACCCATCTACACCTATCTCCACGGCAACGGCGCGCCGAACTACATCATTGCCGACAGCTTCTTCCAGGGTGCTTTCGGCGGTTCGTTCCTCAACCACCAATTCCTGGTCGCCGCCGCGGCGCCCCAATTCGTCGGTGCCCTGAATGACGGCAGCGCCAACGACTTCCACTCGATCGTCGATGCCAACGGCATGCCGACCAGCACGCCGCTCTACACGCCGCTCTCGACCGTGAAGGATGCGCAGCTGACGGCGAAGTGCAATCAGGCCGGCCTGCCGGCGGGCCTCGCCTGCGGCGACTACGCGGTCAACACCACGCAGCCGTTCTATCAGCCCTATTCCCCGGGCACCGCCGACATCAAGCGTCTGCCGCCGCTGCACACGCCGAACATCGGCGATCGGCTGTCGGCAAAGCATGTCGATTGGGCCTGGTATTCGGGCGGCTGGTCGAACGCCAACGGCGACGTCGGCGCTTCGGGCTGGACCAACGGCAACGGTACGACCTGCACCGACCCGAACCATGTTTCCACGGCGGTGTTCCCGAACTGCCCGGACGTGGATTTCCAGTACCACCATCAGGCGTTCAACTACTTCGCCAACTACGCGCCCGGAACGCAGGCCCGCAAAGATCGCCTGAAGGACGAGGCGGAGTTCATCCAGGCGGCGAAGACCGGCCGGCTGAAGCAGGTCAGCTTCATCAAGCCGATCGGCGAGGAGAACGAGCATCCGGGCTACACCAGCGAGTCCGACGGCAGCCAGCATCTCGTCGATCTCGTCAAGGCGATCGTCGAAGGGCCGGATGGCAAGGACACGCTGATCGTCATCACCTATGACGAGTTCGGCGGGCAGTGGGATCACGTTCCGCCGCCGCCGTTCAACCGTCATGGTGCCGAAGCCAAGGCTGCGGACCACTGGGGCCCGGGTACCCGCATTCCGGCGCTCTTGATCGCCAAGCGCTTCAACAAGTCGGGCGTCGCCCATGAGGACTTCGACACCACGTCGATCCTCAAGATGCTCGAAAAGCGCTTCGATCTCGATCCGCTGGTAACGCGCCCGGTGCGTAGCCTCTCGGCGGCGCTGAAGGCCGGCGAAGGCTGGCACTGACGCGAAAAGCGATTCTGGCCCGCGTCAACGTCCGACGCGGGCCAGAAAGCCGGCCACGCGCTACACGATTGGATCGCTACACGATCAGATCGTGTAGCGGATGGGTCATGACGGCGTCCGGCGTATGGTCCGGGAAGAAATCTGTTTGGTGCTCCGGGACAGCCGGCCCCATTGCCGGCGTTCCACCAGCTGCAACTCCTTGCGCCAGCTGAAATCCGGCGGAATCGTCGTGGCGGCCGAACCACGCGAGGCTTTGATCGAACTGTGGAGGGGACGAAGCTCCCTGCTGTTCAAGGCTCGAAGGCTCCGCGAAATGAAAGGACTGCTCGGTCGTTCCCGACGTTCCGCCGTCTACAAAGGGCAAGATTGCCTGAGACAACGCCGCGTCCTCGTGGCTACTCGTTGACATCGGACTAACATCGGGTGCGGGAGCGCTGGCGCCGACCGGCGGCGCGGGGCTGTCCTGGCTGGCGGCGAATATGAAGGTGTCCATCCCCGCCGTGTGGCACTGAATATCGACCTGAAGGCTGCTCGTGGCCGAATCGCCGTCCGCATCGACCGCCGTCACATCGAACAGCAGATCCGCATTGATGCTCGTCTTTTCGGTATAGCTGATGTTGTTGATCGCGAAGGTGGGACACCCGGCTTCCACCCGATCGTAGTCGACCTGGACTTGATCGAACGACCTGTCAACGTAAAGCGTATACGTCGTCGTCGTGGCATCAAAGGTGTAGGTGTCGATCAGCGAAGCATCCGATGTCTCCTGCACCACGAAGCCGGCACTGCCGCAGAGCGGCCTGGGAACATCGATGCAGAAGTCGTGAACGTCGGCGCTGCCATCAAGAACCTTGAGGATCACACCGGCGGTGCCGTAGCCCTGCCATTCCGTGAGATTGAAGCCGACCTGCGACTGCTTCTCGGTGAACGCGAGATTCAACTGCTCGGCCGGGTCCATCTGCAGTCCACTGTCGCCGACCGCAATACCGCAGTCCGATGCCTTGACATCGAGCGGCTGGCCGGCGCAGTCCGACCCGGTAATAACCAGTTGTCCGTCCGGAGCCGTCAATGACGGCGTGCCGCAGATCGGGGCATCAAAATCGGAGCCATGGACGGTGACGTCCTTCGACGGCCCGGCGTGCTCGAGATCAAAGCAGAATGTTCCATCCGGATTGATCAGCAACTTGAAATAAGGATCGTCCAACCTACCGCCGCAATCGGTAAGATACGCGTCGAGCTCGACGCCGCCGCCCACCTCATGGGTCGTATAGTAGAAGTTGTAATCATCGCCATGTCCGGTGACGTGCACCGCGGTGATGCCGTTGCCCAGGCATGATGTGGCCAGATCATATCCCGAGCAGCCGACCGGACCGTTGTGGACGGCAACGAACATCGCGGCATCGCCATCCGCGCCGGAATTGATATCGTAGGTACCTGTCGCAGTCTGATGATCCTGAGCGGCGACGAAGGTCTCCGGGAAGCCGCAAATGGTCGGGTGATCGTCCGTGATCGTCAGTTGCTTGCCGAGGTCGATGCACGCGCTCTGGAAGTCGCCGTCCTTGTCCGTGATGGTGGCAACCAGGCTTACGACGCCGGCGGTCAGCGACACGGCTTCGCCGCTGTCAGGGCCGGCGCAGGCCGGATGCGTCACCGCGCGATATTCGGTGAAGGTGACGCATCCCGTGGCCGGATCAACCGCGATGGTGAATGCCAGCGCGCCACTTGCTGTGCCAACATGGCCTTCGATGGTGTTGCCGTTCAGAACTAGCACGTCGGAGCAGCCGGTATGCGAATCGATCAGACCGGATGGGGTGCAGTTACCTCCGTTGATCGACAGTGCATAGTGAGTCGTCGCGCCGTCGGCGCCCTGGAGCGAGCTGAACGCCGTCGAGAATTCGGCGGAAATTTTCGTCAGCGCCGCGTCCGGTGCCGAGCCCGCGACATGGTCGTCCAGTGCCGTTGCCGTCAGGTGCGTCTCGCTCAGCGTCAGCGACGGAGCGGTGCAATTGGCCCGGATGCAGGGGCCATCGTCGCTGATGGTCAGCCTGCTGCCGAGGTCGAGGCCGGCGCTCTGGAAGTCGCCGTCCTTGTCCGTGATCGTGGCAGTCAGGCCCACGATGCCCGCGGCCAGCGATACGGCTTCGCCGCTGTCCGGGCTGGTGCCGAGCGGCTGCTCCGCCGGCCGGTAGTCGGTGAAGGTCACGCGTCCCGTAGCCGGATCGAGCGTGATGGTGAATGCCAGTGTGCCGTTGGTCGCGCCGACGCGGCCTTCGATCGTGTTGCCGTTCAGAACCAGCAGGTCAGCGAGGCCGGTATGCGAGTCGATCAGCCCCGATGCCGTGCCGTTGCCGCCGGTGATCGTCAGCGCGTAGCGGATGGTCGCGCCATCGGCGCCTTGCACCGAAGTGAACGCGGTCGAGAAATCGGCGGAAGTCGTCGTCAGCGCCGCGTCCGGTGCCGAGCCGGCGATGTGGTCGTCCAGCGCCGTTGCCGTCAGATGCGTCTCACTCAGCGTCAGCGATGGGGCTGTGCCCGCCGCCTCGATGCGCGGGCCATCGTCCGTGATTGTCAGCTGCTTGCCGAGATCGATGCTTAGATCCTGGTACTGGCCGTCGCTCTCCGTGACCGTCGCGATCAGGTTGACGAGGCCGGTCCCCAGCGCGATCCCTTCGCCGCTGTCAGGGCTGGTGCCCGACGATTGTTCGACCGCGCGGTGCTCGACGAAGGTCACGCGGCCCGTGGCCGGGTCAACCGTGATGGTGAACGCGAGCGCCCCGCTTGCCGTGCCGACATGGCCTTCGATGGTGTTGCCGTTCAGAACCAGCAGGTCAGCGAGGCCGGTATGCGAATCGATCAGCCCTGACGCCGTACCGTTGCCGCCGGTGATCGTCAGTGCGTAGCTGACCGTCAGACCCGGTTCGGTGACGAATGCCGCCGAGAACTCGCCCGATGTCGTCGTCAGCGCGGCGTCCGGTGCCGAGCCGGCGATATTGTCGTCCAGCGTCGTCGCTGTCAGATGGGTCTCGCTCAACGTCAGCGATGGCGCGGTCCCAACCTCGATCAGCGGGCCGTGGATGGTGAGTGTCACCGTCTGCGGGGTTCCGCCGATCGTGGTCACCGTGAAGCTGTCGGTCAGCGTGTTGCCGACATGGAGGGCTTGCACGGAGCTGTTGGCGTTGTCGAGCGTATAGGTCCACACGCCGGCCGTTGTGAGCGTGAATGAGCCGTAGCCACCTGCGCTTGTCGTCGGCGCGTTCACGGCGGTGAAGGTATTGGCGGGATCGTCGACATCGGTGTCGGTGAGCGTGCCCTTTGCGATGAGCAGGCCGGGCGAGGCATGACTGACGCCGACCGCACCCACCACCGAGCCGGCCATGGTGCCGGAGATGATGGAGGCGTCGTCGGCGCCCAGGATGCTGATGTCGAAGCTCTCGCTGGCCGAAAGCGCGCCGTCCGAGACCGTGATCACGAAGCTCTGGGTCGTGTTGGCCTTCAGCGCGTTGATTGCGGTATTGTTCGGAACGAAGGTGTAGCTTCCGGTCGCGCTGTTGAGATAGAGCGTGCCAAAAGTACCGACGCTCGACACGTCGTATGTCGCCTGTCCCAGCACCGTATCGCCTGTGGCGCCTCCGCTGATGCCGAATTTCAGTGCGCCGCCCTTGATGCTGCTCGCGGAAAAGGTCCCGCTCGCCGCATTGAAGTCGTCAAATATCACCGTATCGATTTCAGTCGGCCCCGCTCCGAGGTTCAGCTTCGGCGGAACCGGCGGCAGCTTGAAGAGATCATTTTTCGCGAAGGTCGCTACCGGCAGCGGCCCGAGCGTATCTTGCACCGGCGACAGCGGAGACTGCTGAATAAAATTGATCGGCAGCAGGAGTTGTCCGCCTTCGAGAGCAGGCATGCCGGATCCTTTCGATGCCGGTCCTTTCTCGAAATAGGCAAGGGTCTCCTGTTGGGCCTCCCGTAATTCCTCCATGTGCGAAGGGGAATTCGTGGCATGGTTCACGCCGACGGAGGAGCCTCTTCTGCTCAGGATGATCGTCTCTTCGGGATCCTCGACGATGATGTGACGGGGGATCGCCTCCTTGGTGACGAGTTCGAACACGCCGTGGTGGAGGTCCTTGTACTTGATGTTGTCGTCGTCCAGGAACGTGACGTTCGGCTCCGCGGCCCGGGCGTCCTCCAGCAGCGAGAAGGTCAGGGCGGCCAACGACAGCATGCCGAGGCCGCTGACGCGGATGGTGCCAACTGGTGTGTCTGCCGTCAGGACGCCAGACCCTGCGAGCCGGCTGCCGATGAGGCGGAAGAGGCTTCTGGTTTTCGCGAACAGACCCCGCCGCAAGCCCCCGGTGGGGTCCTGCGCGATGTCCAACTCCAGCCGGGTGCCGGCCGGCAAATTGAGCACCCTGCCATCGACCAGGCAGATTTCGATCCGCCCGCCGGCTCCGACCTCGATGACGTCACCCTGGTGAACGGGATCGCCAGCTACGATTTGAATCGGTATGCCCCGGGCACCCGCGATCGTGCCGCAGCCGATCGCCGTCCGAACAGTGCCAACTAAGCGGGGCGGCTGGCCGAAAACGGCCATGCACGCGTCCCCGAACTCTACGCCGGACGCAACTGACATTGGCTTTTTGCCTGTTAGGCAGTTCGAGCGGAAAGTGGCGCCGCAGTCTTTTTATTTTGGCTTGGTTCGGCCACGCGGCGAAAAACCCCGCGCCGTCAGCCATAGGCTTGTCCGCTGAAACGTCCTGATTGAAACCAAATTCGGCAGTAAAAATGGAATTCCAATACTGCGGGGGAGCCTTACGAAAAGGTCAGAACAGCTGTCCTTTATCGCGCGTGCAGCCCCGCAAAATTAATAGTATGATTACCATGCAAATTGTCCACTTATTAATTTTTAGTCGAACTGCGTCAGGCATTTAGGCCTGTCTGCGACAACTCGTTTGGCACTCAAGGTCCTGCGGTCTCGGCCCGGTGGTCCCGGTCACCCATCGAGCCCCGGCACGACAAGACCTTTTCGAGGAGGGGATCGTGCGCATCCATTTGATTGTTCAATTGCTTGCAAGCTTCGTCCTGGCGCTCGCAACGCTCACGCCCGGCCAGGTGCAGGCGCAAACCGAACCGGACAATATCCAATTGAAATTCATCGGAAGGGTCGTAGCCGCCACCGGTTCGGTCACGATCGAGCATCCGAATGCAGTCGTCGTTCAGGCAGGGCTGCCCGGCAAACTGCCTCAGGCGCAGGTCGGCGACCCCGTGTATCTGGGCGACGTGGTGCAAACTGGAGCCGACGGACGCGTCGGGATCAATTTCTCCGACGGCACTTCGTTTAATCTGTCGAGCAACGCCAAGATGGCGATGACCGAGTTCGTGTACGACCCGAACGGCAAGTCGAACTCGACCTTGCTCAAACTGACCAATGGGACGTTCACCTTCGTTGCCGGCAACATTGCGAAGACCGGAGACATGAAGATCGACACCCCTGTCGCAACGATGGGCATTCGAGGCACCACGCCACGCATCGAGATATCGGACGATGGAACGGTGAGGTTCGCCACGCTCGTTGAAGAGGGCAAGAGCAAGGTCAGGAAGGTCGGGACTCGAACGCCGCAGCAACCTGAGCAAAACACCCTTCACAAGTTCAATCCCAACATCTGTCGAGGGTGCTAGGCCAGGCGCAGCCAGTTTCGTGCAAGCAAGGCCCGATATGAAACTTCGTGCAAGCGCCGGCGCAATTGTCAGCCTGATATCGCTCCTCGTTGCGACGCTCCCAGTGTTGCCGGCGGTCGCGCAGAACGCGAAGAAGGACAGCTATCTCCGCACTATCGGATTGTGCAGCGGCCTCGATCGCACACCGGCCGACGCGCGCATTGCTGCCTGCACGGCGCTGATCGATGCGGGGCAGGACATGACCCAGGCTGGCCTCGCGATCGCCTATAACAACCGTGGTAACGCCTACGCCGCCAAGGGAGACTATGACGGCGCCATCCGGGATTTCGATCGATCGATCGAACTCAATCCGACCTACACCAAGCCGTTCAACAACCGCGGCGTGGCCTATCTCAGGAAGCGCGAATATGATCGCGCGACCGACGCCTTCGATCAGGCGATCAAGCTCAACCCGAACTACGGCGAGGCCTTCGCCAACCGCGCCGGCGCCTATTTGAAGAAGAACGATTATGCGCGCGCGGCGCAGGACTACGACGAGGCCATTCGCCTCGAGCCGAAGCTCGACGGGGTGTGGAACGGACGCTGCTGGAGCCGGGCCATCCTCGGCGAATTGCAGGCGGCGCTGGAAGATTGCAACAAGGCCCTTCAATTGGCGTCAACCAACGCCGCGACGTATGACTCGCGTGCCCTTATCTATCTGAAGACCGGCGAGCTGGGCGCGGCGATCGCCGACTACAGCTCCGCACTTCGCATCGATCCCAAGCTCGCAAGCGCTCTTTATGGCCGCGGCCTGGCGAAGTTGAAGCAGGGTGACAAGGCCGGCGGCAATACCGACATGGCGGCGGCCAAGGCGATCCAGGGCAGCATCGGCGACGATTTCACACGCTACGGCGTGCGATAGGCGAGTGGTCGACGAGCCGCAGTAAGGTGCACCGGCTCGATGCTGTCGCCGCGGATGCGCCCGGCCAGCCGGCTAGTCCATGATCTCGACCGTCGCCGAACGGCCGGCGACCAGCGCGATGCGATCCGGCAGGTGGTCCAGCGCGATGCGCACGGGGATGCGCTGTGCGAGCCGAACCCAGCTGAAGGTCGGGTTGACGTTTGCGAGCAGGCTCGCGCCTGCCGCGCGGTCGCGATCCTCGATGCCGGCCGCAATGCTCTCGACATGTCCGGTGAGCCGCACCGGCTCGCCCATCAGCCGGATCTGCGCCTTGTCGCCGACGCGAATGCGCGCGAGCTTGGTCTCCTCGAAATAGCCCTCCACATGCAGCGTGTCGGTGTCGACCAGCGCCATCACGCCCTTGCCTGCGGTGACGTAAGCGCCCGGCCGCAGGTCCATATTGGTGATGGTGCCGTTCACCGAAGCGTGCACCTCGCTGCGATCCAGATTGAGCTGCGCGACGGCGCGGTCGGCGACCGCCTGGTCATAGGCCGCCTTGGCCTGCAGCTGCGTCGCCAGAACCTGCTCCTGCTTCTGCTGCGACACCGCATCGGTGGTCAGCGAGCTGTAGCGTTTGAGGTCGGCGTCGGCCTGATCCAGCGTCGCGCGATGGCCGGCGACCGCAGCATCGGCCTGCTTCAGCGCCAGGGCAAAGCGGGCGCGATCGATCCGGAACAGGATGTCGCCGCGACGCACCGGCTGATTGTCCCTGACCAGCACGTCGGTGACGAAGCCGGAGACGTCGGGAGCCACCTGGATCACGTCGGCGCGAACCCTGCCGTCGCGGGTCCACGGCGATTCCATATAGTAGACCCAGAGCGCGCGAGCGACAGCGAGTGCAGCGATGACGGCGACCGCGGTCAGCGCAACCCGGCCGAGCCAGGCGAAATTCCCTTTCATGGCAGAAACTCCGAAAGATAAACCACGACGCCGAGCAGGCATACATACAGGGCGAAATTGAACAACGCGCGATGCCACACCAGCCGGTAGAACCCGAAGCGCTGCATGATCCGGCTCGCCACCGCGCTCAATGCATAGGCAACGATCAGCCACAGCAGCAGCGCCGGAACGAGCACGCCGTAAATGTCGAGCTCATATCTCATGCGGCAAAGCTCTCCTCGGGCTGCGATCGATACGCGGGTGCATCCGGAAACAGGCCGCGGCGGATGCCGACGAGGCCGAGCAACGCATCGTCCCGCGCGCGCTCATTGGGGTCCTTGACGACCGCGGTCAGCGCCGCATCGATGCATGACAACAGTTCGGCCGGCATTGCCTGGTCCGCACGGGCGCGAAACGCCGCCGCGAGGTCGTCCAGCATGTCGTCGATGGCACGCACGGTCACTGCGGCGAGGCCGTAGCGGGCCCGCCGGAGGTCGATGATGTTGAGCCCGATGCGGAGCTGGACCAGGCTGTCGGCATCGCGGCGGTCGCTCTCGGAGATGAAGGCGATCCGCTGGACCAATAGCCCGAGCCGATGCAGCATCAGGCCGGCAAACTGCGCGCGATCGCCGTGGCCGCGCCGTTCGGCCGCGACCGCGAGCGTCTGCCAACTCGACTTCATCAACCGCTTGGCGATCCATTCGGCGCCGACGCCGCGCGCGATCCGCGTCACGATCTCCGCGATCACAACACCGAGGAAGAAGGCGACCGACGTGTTGGCGAAACTGGCGAAATCCGCGCTGTAGGTCGATTGCAGCGCGAGCAGCGTCGCGGTGTTGGCGGCGAGCGCCATGCCGATCGGCGCGGTCTTGGGTCGTGCGATCAAAAAGCCGTACAGGAGGAAGGTCGGCGCCAGTGCCGCGATCAGGACCTCGACATGGGAGATGCCGGGCACCAGCGCGAACTGATAGATTGCCACGATGACGATCGCGACCAGTGAAAACAGGCCGAAGGCCCGGATGCTGCGCGCAGGCTCGTCCTGTGCGGCGAAGAAGGAGCAGGCGACCGCCGCCATCATCGGCGCCGAGGCGCCATCGGCCCAGCCGGTCGCAATCCACAGGCCGCAGCAGATCAGGATGGCGACCGCCGCGCCCGCGGCCGACCACAGCGCCATGCCGTGGTCGCGATGACGGACCGGTGCGGCCCCCGACTCCGGGTGGAACGCCAGCTGGACGCTGGAGATATCCCGGCCCGCGGTGATCGCATCGCCCAGCGCGCGGCAGTCGGCCGAAATGTCGGCAAGCTCGCGCAGCCGGAGCAGCAGGCTGATCGTGATGATGCGTTCCCGCGGCGCGATACCGTCGAGCGCAGATTGCCGCTCGGCGATTGCGGTGCGGATCTGCTCGCCGGATTGCCGCTGGCGGTCCTCGTCCACGATCCATGCGGCGAGATCGCCGATCAGGCGTCGCAGCTCCGGTTGCCGTTGCAGCGCCGCTTCGCCAAGTGCGGTAAGCCGGTCTTCGATCGACGTGATGATCGGCAACAGCATCAGCATGCGCAGCCGGACCTCGCCGAGGCCACGCACGGTGCCGGCGTCGGCCAGCCGGTCATAGGCGACATGGGTCGCCAGCGTATCGATCTCGACAATGTCGGTCGCAAGACGGAGGCGTTGGGCCCGGCGCGTCTCGCCGGTCCCGCGGTCAAGCAGCACGTCGCGGGACAGACGGCGCGCATCCGACAGCCAACTCCTGATGCGGCCGCCGACCGCCGGCGCGACGCTGCGGGGAAACACCACCGTCGACACCAGGCTCGCACAGATGATGCCGAGCGAGATCTCCTCGACTCGTGCCAGCGCTACATCGAAGATGCTGCCCGGTTCGGCCACCGACGGAAAGCCGATCAGCGCGACGGTATATCCGCCCAGCATGAAGACATAGCTGCGCGGCGTGCCGTCGAGCAGCGATAAATAGAGACAGAGCCCGACCCAGAGCGCGATCGCGAGGCACAGTAGCTCCGGTGCATTGACCAGGTTCGGCACCAGGGCGACCGTGACGCTCGCGCCGACCAGCGTACCGATCACGCGGAAGAACGCCTTCGAGCTGGTCGCGCCGGCCAGCGGCTGCGAGGTGATGTAGACCGTCGCCATCGCCCAATAGGGACGCGGCAGATCGATCGCCAGGGCAATGACAAGCGCCAGCATCGACGCCGCGAACGTCTTCAACGCGAAGATGAGATCCGCGTGGCGGACCATGAACGGCTCTTCCGCGCGCATGACTATTTCGCCTCTGGAGCAGTCCTGGCTGGCGCAGTCCTGGCGTCCTGCAGGCGGCTCGCCCGCTGCTCGATGAGCTGCAGCGTCTCGAAGGTTACCGCAAGTTCCGCGCTGCCGATATCCTTCAGCAGGCTGGCCCGTACGCGACGCAGCACCCGATTGATCTCCTCGACCTTGGCTCCGCCGGCCGCGGTGAGATGCAGCGTCTTGGCGCGCCGGTCGGTCGGGTCCTCGCGACGCTCGACCAGGCCTTCGGACTGCAGCAGATCGATCAGCCGCACCAGTGAAGGCCCCTCGATTCCCAATTCATCCGCAAGCACGCCTTGCCGGACGTTTTCCCCCTGGCGCGACAACACCAGCAGCGGAATCGCCGTCGCGTAGGACAGTCCGTGGTCGGACAAGGCCTGATCCGACTCGCGGCGCCAGATCCGGGCCAGCCTGGTCACCAGGCGGCCGATCTCGGCGTGGACATGGGACTGTGAAGGCATGTAAACTAGATAGGATACGAACTATTAGGATGCAACGATATAGTACGAACATCGCGGATGATCACGCGAATGCGATCCTGCGTGAGGGAGTGTCAGTACTGCTGCGGGATCGACCTCGATGCGCTGGTTATGCTCGGTTGCGGGCGGACCTTGAGCGCGGCGGGTTAGGAACACATCGGGATACAGATGCTTCTGTTCTTGAGGAGATTGTCATGAACAGAAAGCCGGTAACGCAGGATTCCGGACGCTCGAGCGACTGGGGTTCCCACGCGCAAACCGACAAGCCGTGGAAGGGAAACCCGGAGAAGGAGCAGCGCTCCGGAGATGCGAGGCGCTCAGGAGACGCGAAGGCCTCCGGAGACGAGAAGCCGGACCTGGAAAAGTGGCATGAATCGAACACGCATTGATGCGCGGAGATAGCCAATGTCCGCCTTTCATTTCGCGATCGTGAATGATGAGCGTGTGATCGATGCAACCGGTCAGCCGGTTGCCGACCGCGATGAAGCCATTGCGGTGGCCAAGCGGCTCGCCATCGACCTTGCGGAGACCCGACAGGAATATCTGGGCCGCGGCTACATCTCGGTGATCGGCAGCGACGCCCGCGAAATTCACCGCGAAAGCATCGACAGTGCCGCGAAGAGCGGATGAACGATGCCGCCCCGGCGGGCGGCAAGAGAGCAAGGCTTCGAGAACAAGGCTTTGAGAACAAGGCCTGGAGAGACCAAATGGATATGGGCCTTGAGATCATCTACGGCATCGGAGCGCTCGCGCTGCTGACCGCTTTGATCTTCGGCGTGCTTCAACACCATTTTCGCAGCAGGCGCACGGTGCAGGCCGGCGAGGAGGTCGTCCGCGAGCGATACAAGCGGAATGAGACCTGACGCAGCGCCGCTGGCGCAAGGAGGAGACGATGGGATTGGCTCAATATGCGGTGATTGCAGCCGGCGAGGAATGGGGCGTCCTGCACGACGGCAATCTCAACGGCGGATACGCCACCAAGGAAGCTGCATTCGAATCCGCGGCGGCCGCCGCGGCTCTGGCGATCAGGATGGGGCACGAGGTCCACGTCAGCGTTCCCGGGCGCGAGGAGGGTGAAGCGGCCCTCACCAAGCGACCCGCCTGATCCAGATCACAGCAGTGCGGCTTGCATTCGGTGTAAGGATGGCGCGCGCCAGCGCGGTCTACGGATCGAGCTCAGTATCCCAGTAGAGATAATCGAGCCAGCTCTCGTGCAGATAGTTCGGCGGAAACAGCCGGCCGTTGCGATGCAGCTGATGCACGGTCGGGGCGTAGGGCGTCTGCTTCGGAAACATCCTGGCCTGCTGCGGCGTCAGATTGCCCTTGCGCAAATTGCAGGGCGAGCAGGCGGCGACGACGTTTTCCCAGGTGGTCTGGCCACCCTTGCTGCGCGGAATGATGTGATCGAAGGTGAGATCGTCGCCCGACAGGCAATACTGGCAGCTGAATCGGTCGCGCAGGAAAACGTTGAACCGGGTGAAGGCGGGGTGGGTGGTCGGCTTGACGAAGGACTTGAGGGATACGACGCTCGGCAGCTGGATTTCGAAGGAAGGACTTCGTACCGCCCGGTCGTAATATTCGACGATGTTGACACGATCGAGGAACACCGCCTTGATCGCGTCCTGCCAGGACCAGAGCGACAGCGGGTAATAACTCAGCGGCCGGAAGTCCGCATTCAAGACCAGCACCGGCCAACCGCCTTGCGAGACATGTGCGTTCAAATAACGCTCCTGACTCCCACTAGCTGCGAAGCAGCATGCACTCACATACTACAGGCAGCGTGACGGGATTGTGAAGAGCAATGAGCGGCTTATCCGCCGCGCCCTGCCATGTTCCTGCCCCGATTGCCTCCCGCCCGCGAGGCCCGTAAAGGGAGCCGCAAGGCCCTGTCGGCCAGTGACGGACCCTGCCGATGACCACGACCTCAAGCTATCTCGAGGCGCCGCGCCGGTTGCGCGCGTTCGTGCGCGCGCACGAGACGAGCCTTGTGGTGCTGGCGGTGCTGATCGGCGCCATTGGCGGCCTCGTGGTGGCGGTCATGAGCGGCCTCGTCACGGTGCTGCATTCGGTGCTGTTCAATCTGCCGCTCGGCGACCGGTTGTCGAGCCAGCCCAGCATCGATCCCGTGCGCGCGCTCGTGGTTCCCACGATCGGCGGCCTGCTGCTGGGATTTGCATTCCTTCTGTTGCTCCGGGTGCGGCCGGCCCGCGAAATCGACCCGATCGAGGCCAACGCGCTTTATGGCGGGCGGATGTCGTTCCGCGGCAGCGTGATCGTGGCGCTGCAGACGATCTGGTCAAGCGGCGTCGGCGGCTCGGTCGGGCTCGAGGCCGGCTACACCCAGCTCTCCAGCGGCCTCGCCGCCTCGCTCGGGCGCGGCTTTCACCTCCGCCGCAACGACCAGCGAATCATGGTGGGCTGCGGTGCGGCGGCGGCGATCGCCGGCGCCTTCAGCGCGCCGCTTGCGGGTGCGTTCTACGCTTTCGAGCTTGTGATCGGCGGCTATACGCCGGCCAGCCTGACCCCGGTCGGCGTGGCGGCGGTGACCGGCTACTTCGTTGCCCATGCCTTCGAACCGCTGCCGCTCGGCGTCGGCGTCGGAACCGTCGGCGATGTGCTCGGACGGGATCTTGCGATTGCAGCGCTGCTCGGCATGGTCGCGGCCCTGACCGGCATTGCGATCATGCGCGGGGTGACGCTGTGCGAGGCGCTGCTGACCAAGAGCCGGCTGTGGCCGCCGCTGCGGCCGGCGCTCGGCGGGCTTGCGGTCGGCGCGATGGCGCTATTGACGCCGCAGGTGATGTCGTCGGGCCATGGCGCGCTGCGCTTCGCCGGCATCGTGGCGATGCCGCTTGCCTTCATCGCCGGCGTGTTCGCGCTGAAGGCGGTGGCCTCGATCATCTCGCTCGGCTCGGGCTTTCGTGGCGGATTGTTCTTCGCCACGCTGTTCATGGGCGCGCTCGGCGGCCGGCTGTTCGCCGCCGGCGTCGACATCGTGTGGCCGGGGCTGAACCTCGACCCCAACGCCTATGCGGTGATCGGCATGAGCGCGCTGTCGGCCTCGGTGATCGGCGGCCCGCTCACGATGTCGTTCATCGCGCTGGAATCCACCGGCAACCTCTGGCTCACCACCGCGGTGCTGGTCGCGGTCATCATCTCGACCACGATCACGCGCGAGCTGTTCGGCTATTCGTTCGCGACCTGGCGTTTGCATCTGCGCGGCGAGACCATCCGCAGCGCCGCCGATATCGGCTGGATCCGCGATCTCACGGTCGGCAAGATGATGCGGCAGGACATGACGACGGTGAACGCCGCGATGCCGATCGAGGCGTTCCGCGAGGAATTCCCCCCGGGCTCGAAGACCCAGGTCGTCGCGGTCGACGGCGAGGGGCATTACGCCGGGCTTGCGCTGGTCGCCGAAGCGCACGCGCCGGATCTCGAGGCCGACAAGGGGCTTGCCGCGATTCTGCGCTACGCCGATGTGGTGCTGCATCCCGGCATGAACGTGCAGGAGGCGATCGCGGTGTTCGACGCGGCCGAAGCGGAATCGCTCGCCGTGGTCGAAGGTGACCGCCGGCCGATCGGCCTGCTCACCGAAGCGCACGCCATGCGGCGCTACGCGGAAGAATCCGAGCAGCGCCGCCGCGAGGTGATCGGCGAGATTTGACGGCGGCGTGATCGCTCTTTGCTCAACCCGTCATCCTGAGGTGCGAGCCTTGCGGCGCAATTGCACCGCTGGGCGAGCCTCGAAGGATGCACGGCCACCGACTGGGCCGTCGACCCTTCGAGGGCCGCTGAAGAAGCGGCCACCTCAGGGTGACGGGAATAGAGGGGGCGCTGCCTTTCAATTTAACCTGGCTACGGTCACGCGCTCCAGCTTCTGCAAACATCGTGTCACGCGCACCGCGGCCGGCATCTCGGTGTCCGGAAAGCTGGTCTTCCAGTCGGTGACGCCGACTTCGCCGACATAGATGTCGCCGCGGGAATCCAGCGCGATGCCGTGCGGCGCCAGGAATTTGCCGGTCTCGACGCCGGGGCCTTGCTCGCCGCCGAGGCGCGCGATGCGCTTGCCGGTGTGATCCACGATCGACAGTCTCGGGCCGAGATTGGGCACCTTGCGATTCACCGCCATGCCAGGGCCGAGCTCGCCGATCACGAAGTTCGGCTGCTTGCCACCGCCGCAGCAGCACAGCGCGCAAGGCCGGTGCAGGTTGTTCCACTGCGTCTCGTATCTGCCGTTGCCGTCGAACACCTGGACGCGGTGGTTCTCGCGGTCGGCGACATAGACCCAGCCATCGGCGTCGGTCGCGATGTTGTGCACGATGTTGAACTGGCCGGGGTCGGTGCCGGGCTCGCCCCAGGTTTTGATCAGCTTGCCATCCGGCGCGTATTTGTGGACGCAGGCATTGCCGTAGCCATCGGAGACATAGATCTCGCCCTTCGGCGACAGCGCGGTATGGGTGCAGCGGTGGAACGGCTCGCCGCTCATGAACGGCGCCGGCTTGTTCGGGATGCCGATCGTCAGCAGCACCTTGCCGTCGGTCGAGCATTTGCGCACGGTGTGGTCGCCGTCATCGGTGCAATAGAGATTGTCGTCGGCGTCGATATGCAGGCCGTGGGCACGCGAGAACACGCCTTCGCCCCAGCTCTTGACGAAATTCCCTGCGCGGTCGAGCACCACCATCGGATGGTCGCCGCGGTTGAAGACATAGACACGGTCCTTGCTGTCGACTGCGACGGACGCGACATCGGTCAGGCTCCAGCCGTCGGGCAGTTTTGCGAAGTTCTCCACCACGCGATAGCGGTGTTCGCCGGTGCCGAGGATGATTGGCATGTTGTCTCTCCTCTGAGCCGTCATTCCGGGGCGATGCGCAGCATCGAACCCGGAAGCTCGAGATTCCGGGTCTGGTCCTTCGGACCAGCCCGGAATGACGATGGTGGGGTTAGGAAAAATCCGCCCGTGGCCCGACGTCGCGCGGCAACAGGTCTTCCTCGATCGCCTTGATCTGCAATGCGAGATAGCGCGAGTTGATGCGGCATTGCGCGAGGCTGCCGGCGATGAACCACAGGCCGGGCTGCGGCGTGCGGGTGTACATGTTGCGCAGCTCCTGGCCGTCGCCAAAGCCCCAGATCGGGCCGACGCGCGCGGCCATCGCCTCGCCGAACAGCTTCTTCACCAGCTCTTCCTGCGGCCGGTAGCCGGTCGCGAGCACGATCAGGTCGGCGGCAATGATCTCGCCGTCTTTCAGCCGCGCGCCCT
This sequence comes from Bradyrhizobium sp. USDA 4503, assembly GCF_054055815.1. Lineage (NCBI taxonomy): Bacteria > Pseudomonadati > Pseudomonadota > Alphaproteobacteria > Hyphomicrobiales > Nitrobacteraceae > Bradyrhizobium > Bradyrhizobium sp. USDA 4503. The sequence continues at coordinate 4,811,780 of NZ_JBSRXS010000001.1, read as the reverse complement.
CGCTGACGAAGGTGTCGATGTCGGTGAATTGCTGCAGGGCGACCGCGCCGCTCGCGACGAGATCGGAGCAGCCGACGTTGAAGTAATAGCCGCCGCCGCGGGTCAGGTACTTGAACTGCCAGCCGGTGCCGCCATCGCCGAAATCAAGCTTGAAGCCCTTGCGCGTGAGGCCGTCGAGCAGCGGCTTGTCGAGCTCTTTCGACTGCTCGGTCATCAGCACATGGCTGCGCTTGGCGAGCACAAGCGGCATCGAGGTCGCGATCAGATCGTTATCCTCGAGCGTACCTTCATTGTAGGCGGCATAGGCCAGCTGCGCCGACGGCTCGATATTGGTGATCAGCGTCGAGGAGCGCTGTACCAGCGTGACCTCGGCGCCCGAGGAATGCAGGTCCTGCGCGATGTCGTGGCCGCTGTTGCCGGTGCCGATCACGAGCGCGCGCTTGCCGGTCCAGTTCTCGCCGTCCTCGTAGCGGCTGGAATGCATCACCTTGCCGCCAAAATCTTTCAAACCGGGGATGTCGGGCAGATTGGGAATGCCGCTGACGCCGGTCGCCATCACGACATGGCGCGGCTGCATTGTCCGTGTCGTGCCGTCGGCGCGGCGCAGCTCGACGGTCCAACGCCCATCCGCATCGTCATAGCTGCCGCCGACAAATTCGGTGCCGGTCCAGAAGTTCAGCTCCATGGCTTCGACATAGGATTCGAACCAGTTGGCGAGCTTGTCCTTCGGGATGTAGGTCGGCCAGTTCGGCGGGAATGGCATGTAGGGCAAATGATTGACCTGTACCTGGTTGTGCAGGGTCAGCGCGTGATAGCGCTTGCGCCAATTGTCGCCGACGCGCGCCTCGCGGTCGACGATCAGCGCGTCGATCTTGAGCTGCTGCAGCCGCGCGGCGATCGCAAGCCCGGCCTGTCCGCCGCCGACCACCAGCACATCAGGGTTGCGGTCGGCATATTCGGCGGATGCCTTGCGCAGGTCGAGCCAGTTGGGGCCGCGGAAGTCGCGCGAATAGGACTGCCCGCGCGGCCTGGTGTGGCCCTGCTGCTCCTCAAAACCCTTCAGCTCCTCGAGCGCCGTCAGCAAGGTCCAGGCCTTCAGGCGATCGTCGTCGGCGGCATCGGGGATCAGCCGCACGATGCCATGGCCGCGGCCGACCGCCGTCTCGAATTTGAAGATCGCCTCGATCGCATGGGTGCCGGCGCGCGTCACCCGTCGGGGCGGGGCGCGATCGGCATCGATGCGGAAGTCATGCGGCGCGCTGTGACGCGCATGCGCCGGCAGCTCCTCGATGATTGCGAAGGCCCGGTTGACGGTCTGGATGTTCCAGCTCAGCGCCAGCACGTCGCGCCAGTAGCTGTCGGGATGGAACAGTGGCTTCAGCAGCACATCGTCCGGGCTCGCCAGCGCATCTTCGAACTGCACAAGCCAATTGTCGGCGGCGACCGAAATATCGTCCGTCTTGTCGAGCATTGAGCGTTTCTCGCCATCGGCCGCCTTGCTGATATTTTCTTGGCGGCGTTCCCTTTCCGCGAAGCCTATACCCATCCGAAGGCGTGCAGAAAGGGCGCGACGGGATAGCGCCTATTCGGCCAGCGACAGGATCAGGCCTTGATCCGGTGGAACGCGGCCTTGCAGGGTATCGAGATAGGCCTCGCGCACCGCGGCCGGGCCGCGCCGCTCGACCACGTCAAGCCAATTCGGCAGATGCGGCACGAGCTCCGCCCATGCGGCGCCAAAACGCTGGTCGATGCCGCCGGGACCCCATTCCTTGGCGCGCTTGCGGATCTGGTCCGGGGCGAAGAACCAGACCGGCTTGGCGCCTGGCAGCGTCGGCTCCTCCGCCTCGCTCGCACGGTGCGTCAGCCCGACCCGGCCGGAATAGACCATCTGCGCGCCGAAGTGCCGGTGCAGACTTTCGCGCAGCGCACTGTTGCCGGCCATGTCGACATAGGCTGTCGGCTCGGCCGCCGGGATCGCGGCGACCTGGTCATAGGTGACGACCTCGTCATAACAACCGAGCGAGCTGACGAAATCGACATTGCCCTTGGAGGTCAGCCCGATCACGGGGATACCCCGCTTGTGCACGAGATGGGCGAGGCCGAACGCGGTCTTGCTCGAGGCCGACGACAGGATGACGCGGCGTGCGCCGTAGAACGCATTCTCGGCGAGGGCGTCGTCGACCAGGAACGACAGCATGAACAAGGGCAGCAGCAGTGCGCGGAAATCGCCCTGCTGACCGGCATAGGTCGGATCGCCGGAGACGCGGGCATAGGCGTTGTAGACCGGCGAGACCTCCTGCCGGTGTGCCGCGCCATCGCGCAGGCCGCGCTTGTTGACGTCGGCCGCCTCGATCACCAGATGGGCCGCCATCGGGAGATAGCCGAACAGCGTTTCGCCGACGGCGATCATCGGATGTTTCGAGATCAGCACCTCGCCAAAGCCCCACACCGGGATGATGCCGTAGCCCTCGGGCGCCGGGAACAGATGCCAGTATTTCAGCTGCTCGCCGATCACGGCGTAGGTGATGTTGTTGGCGGTGAAGGCGAAGCGGGTCACCTTCACCAGCAGCGCATCGGCCGGCAGCGCCGCGGCATCGGGCAACTGCGTCTCGATCACCTTGCACTGTTGCAGGTCGTTGCGGATGACGATGAAGTCGGTCGAGTTCATGGCGGTGATCCCAGCTTACGATGCGCCGGCATCGTTGCGTCGATTGCCGGCCTTTTGCAACAGCAACTAAGTTTCAAACGCCGTTCGCTTCGCCGTCACATCGTTCAGCGAAGCTGTCCTTCGCGGTAGAGGTCGCGCAGCTTGCGCTTGAAGATCTTGCCGGTGGCTTCCCGCGGCAGCGCGTCCATGAAGCGGATATCCTTGGGCACCTTAAAGTTGGCGAGCTTGCCGCGGAGAAAATCCTGGATCGCGCTGATCGACAGGGTCGCGCCGGCTTCCGGCTCGACGCAGGCGAACAGCCGCTCGCCGTATTCGTCGTCGGGAACGCCGAACACCGCGCAGTCGCGGACGCCTGCCATGCCGATAAGGGCATTCTCGATCTCGGCGGGATAGATGTTGACGCCGCCCGAGATCACCATGTCGCGCTTGCGGTCGCACAGGAACAGATAGCCGTCCGCGTCGAGATAGCCGACATCGCCGACGCTGATCAGGCCGTCGTGATCGGCCTCGGCGCGCGCCTTGGCATTGCCGTGATAGTCGAAGTCCGAGATCAACGTCTGACGCATGAAGATCTCGCCGGGCTCGCCGAGGTCGCATTGCGTCCCGTCGGGCCGGAAGATCTTGACGATGCCGCCCTCGATCGCGCGGCCGACGGTGCCGGGCTTGGCCAGCGCTTCGGCTGACGAATGCCAGACCGGGATGCCGGTCTCGGTCGAGCCGAGATATTCGTTGATGACCGGTCCCCACCACTCGATCATCGCGCGCTTGACGTCGACAGGGCAGGGCGCCGCGCCATGGACGATGAAGCGCAGCGACGACAGGTCGTAGCGGCGCCGTGTCTCCTCGGGCAGGCGCAGCAGCCGCACGAACATGGTCGGCACCATATGCATGTGGGTGACATGGTGGCGCTCGATCAGTTGCAGCAGATCCTCCGGATCGAAGCGCGGCTCGAGCACGATCACGCAGCCGTTGCGGAATGCGAGCATCCCGTAGGAGTGCGGCGCCGAATGATACATCGGGCCGTTCATCAGGATCACCTGATCCTCGTTCGGCTTGACGCCGTAGGTGATGGCGCCGACCCGCGCGGCTGCCGCCTGCTGCTCGGGCCGCATCGGCTTGCGCTTGACGCCCTTCGGCAGTCCAGTGGTGCCCGACGTGTAGAACATCGGCGCCGCGCCGATCGGTGCGTCGGTCAGTGGTTGGTGCGTCTCCCGCCAGACGTCCCAGTCGGTCATGCCGTCGGGCACGCGGGTGAGCGCCGGCGCCACGCCATAGGCCGCGGCAATCTCCGGCGGCGTCGTCACCACGAGCAGCTTGATTGCCGGCGGTAGCCCGTCGCGGATCTGCGGCAGCAGATCGGCGTGGCAGACCAGCGTGTCGGCGCCGCTGTCGGACAGGATGTAGGCGACCTCGTCGGCCTTCAGATGCCAGTTGATCGGCACCACCGGGCTGCCGAGCGCGGCCGAAGCCGCGACCACCTCGAACAGCGCGAAATCGTTGCGCAGCATCATGCCGACCGGCTTGCCGCCCTGCACGCCGAGCGCCCGGAAGCCGCTGGCCGCCCGCGCGATGCGGGCGTGAATGTCGCCGTAGCTGATCTGTCTTTCGCCGCTGATGATCATGTCGCGCCTCGTCTTCTAGCGATCGTCCAGGATCTCGCCGAAGCTGATCCAGCTCTTGCCGTTGAACCGGCGCAGCCGCAACTGCTGGAACGGCAGGTAGTCGTCCGGCCCGGTCGATACCGTCATGCCCGGCAACAATAGCGGCAGCGGAACGTCGCGCAATGACGCCGCCTGGCGCATGATGTTTTCGCGGCTGAAATCGTTCTTGCAGGCCTTCAGCACGGCCATCAGCAGTGTCGCATAATGATAGCCCGCCGAGTAGTTCGAGTTGCTGAGGTCCGCATTGGGCAGGTACTGCTTCATGAAGGCAAGATAGTCCTTCACGGCGGGATCGTCGGCCCATTGCGCATCCATCGTGTCCTTCTGGTTGCTGGACGAGATCAGGCCGACCGCGTTCTCGAGCCCGGCGGGCTCCAGGAACGAGATCGACGACGCGGAGGTCGGCACGAAGAACAGGTCCGGCTTCCAGCCGATCTCGGCCACGCCCTTGATCATCTGCGGCGTGAACTTGCCGAGCACGACACCGAACAGCACATCGGCACCGGACGCCTTCAGGGTCGCGAGCTGCGAGCTGATGGTGGGCGCTGAGGTCTCGTAGCTCGCTTCCGCGACGATCATGCTCGCGGCCTTGCCGCCGAGCGCACGCTTGAAGCCGGCGACATAGTCGCGGCCGAAATCGTCGTTCTGCGCAAGGATCGCGATCTTTGCGTCGGGCTTGGCCTGCAGCACATATTTGGCATAGACCACGCCCTCAGATTCGTAGGACGCCATGCCTGGCATGGTCCACGGATAGGTCTTCGGGTCGGCCCATTTGGTCGCGCCGCTCAGCACGAACAATTGCGGGATCTTCTTGCTGTTGAGATAGCGGTGCACGGCGTTGTTGGTGGCGGTTCCGAGCGAGCCGAACATCATCAGCACCTCCTCCTGCTCCACCAGCTTGCGGGTCTGCTCGACGGTCTTCGGCGGCGAATAGGCGTCGTCCAACGTGATCAATTTCACCTGCCGGCCGTTGATGCCGCCCTCCGCGTTGACCTTCGCGAAAAACGCTTCCTGGGCGCGGCCGATGGTGCCGAAGCCGGAGACCGGTCCGCTATAGGGCAGCGTCTGGCCGATTCGGATCGCTTCGTTGCCGTTGTCGGCGGCGGCCGTGCCGGCGATCGCGCAGACCGCAAGCGCGGCTGCCAGCGCGTGTTGCGCTCGTTTCATGGTTCACTCCCGGACTTTGTGAAACAGCGTCAGGCGCTGGCGCGCAGAAACTCGCTGCGCGCCGCGGCGAACTCGGACTTGAGCCGCGCCACCAGTTCGGCGACCGGCGGGGCATCGGAGATCTGGCCGATGCCCTGGCCCGAGCCCCAGATGTCGCGCCAGGCCTTGGCCTTCATGTTGCCGCCGGAGCCGAAGTTCATGCTGGATTTGTCGGCGACCGGCAGATTGCCCGGATCGAGCCCTGCCGCCGCGATCGACGGTCCGAGATAGTTGCCGTGCACGCCGGTGAACAGGTTCGAATAGACGATGTCGTGCGCTGCGTATTCAGTCAGCGCCTGCTTGTACCTGATATCGGCGTTGGCTTCCTCGGTCGCGATGAAGCGGGTGCCGATATAGGCGAGGTCGGCGCCGAGCGCGAGCGCGGATGCGATGCTCCAGCCGTCGGAGATCGCGCCTGACAGCAGGATCGTGCCGTTGAACCATTGCTTGACCTCGCGCACCAGCGCGAACGGCGACAGCGTGCCGGCATGGCCGCCGGCGCCGGCGCAGACCAGGATCAGGCCGTCGACGCCCTGCTCGGCGGCCTTGCGCGCGTGCTTCACGTTGATGACGTCGTGGAACACTACGCCGCCATAGGAGTGCGCGGCCTCGACGATCTCGGACGGCGGGCGCAGCGAGGTGATGATCACGGGTACCTTGTGCTTCACGCAGGTTTCCATGTCGCGCATCAGCCGGTCGTTGGAGGCGTGGCAGATCTGGTTGACGGCGTAGGGTGCGACCTTCTTTTCCGGATGCAGCGCCTGGTACTCGCCGAGCTCGTTCTCGATCTGGGTCAGCCATTCGTCGAGCTTTTCGGCCGGGCGGGCGTTCAGCGCCGGGAACGAGCCGACGATGCCGGCCTTGCACTGCGCGATCACGAGCTCGGGCCCCGAGACGATGAACAGCGGGGAGCCGACGACCGGCAGTTCAAGCCTGTTGGCGAGCGAAACGGGCAGCGTCATTTTCGGATCCTCCATGCGCGTCGCCCGGCCGGCAGCCGGGGCGGATCGCGATTTATTGTGATGGCTGGAGCGGTGGCGCTCTTGGCGCGGCAATATAAGGCTGGACGGCTCGGTCATGACGTTCAATATTGAACATCGGACCGACCAGAAATGAACGATGTCGCAACAAGGGGAGCGGCATGGACTGGGAGCTTTGCAAGACATTCGTCGCGGTCGCGGAGACACGCAGCCTTGCCGGGGCGGCACGGCGGCTGCGCATCAGCCATCCCACCGTCGGCCGCAACGTCGCGGCGCTCGAGCAGCAACTCGGCACCCGCCTGTTCGCGCGTTCCAATGACGGCCTGTCGCTGACGTCGCATGGCCGCAAATTCCGCGAGCACGCCGAAGCGATGGCCGCGGCGGCCTTGCGCGCGGAGGCGGCCGCGTCCGCCACCGGTGGGCAGGCGCGCGGTGTCGTGAAGCTGTCGATCGGCGCGACGCTGGCCGCGCACTGGCTGATGCCGCGCCTCGGCCCGTTCCTGCGCGATCACGCCAACATCCAGCTCGAGATCATCACCCATCCGTTCCCGGCCAGCGTGCGCCGCCGCGAGGCCGACGTGGTGCTACGGCCGGTCGATGCGGGCGAGGAGAACCTGATCGGGCGCAAGATCGGGCGGCTCGGCACCGGCTTCTACGCTTCCCGCGACTATGCGGCAGGCCGCAAGCTGCCGGAGCGGCGGGACGAGTGGCGGGGCCACCATGTGATCGGCTTTGCCGACCAGGCCTCGAACGCGCATCTGGCGCGCTGGAGCGACGTCATCACCCGACAGGGCACGCTGGTGATGCGCTGTTCATCGCAGGGCGACATGCTCGCGGCGGCGCGGGCCGGGCTCGGGATTTGCGCGCTGTCCTGCCTGGTCGGGGCCGACTACCCCGATCTGGTGCGGGTCGCGCCGCAAAAGCTCTCGAGCCTTTCCGATCTCTGGCTGCTCGCCCATCCCGATCTGGTCGAGCTTCCCGCGGTGCGCGCCGTCATCGGCTTCGTCACCGACTGCGCGCGCGAGGATCGCGTCAGGCTGCGCGGCTAGAGCGTTTTCGAGCGAAGTGGATACCGGTTCGCGTGAAGAAAACGCGTCAAAACAAGAATCTAGAGCGCCGTTCCGATTCCATCGGAACGGGAAACGCTCTAGGTCGCGTTGTCAAGCACGCGCCCGCAACAGCGTCACCGCGAGCAGGACAAAGGCCGCGCAGGTCCATAGCGACTGCCAGTTCTCCGCCCCTTCGTTGAATCCTGTGTAGATCGCCGTTGCAATGAAAATGCCGGCAAAGATCGACTCCGCCAGTGGTCGGATTCCCTTCGTGGGAGGATTGAGCAGCGTCACGGCAGCAAAGGGCACCGCCGCCATGGTGAGAGGCGCGAAGGGAAAGTCAATGAAGCGCGGGTCGAACACGAGACCGATTGCGGTCGGCGTGCCGATCACGACGGTGATCATCAAAGCCAGTCCATGCAGGGTTGCCAGAACCGATTCAGTGTGGTGACCCTTCGGACCCAACACTTCGAAAAAGCTGGGCGGTGCGCGGCCCGACATCAGGGCGTTGGCGCTCAACACCGGCGAAGCCGTGGCCGCCACCAGCAGCGAGCCCCAGACAAGCCAGCCTCCCGTTCCGTAGCTTTCATAGACCAATCTTTGCTCGGCGACGCCAAACAGGATTCCAGCCGTGGTCGCCGATAGCGCGACCGCAAGCCATGACGCGAATGCGGGCTTTCTCGGCTTGCGGCGCAAGGTCAGCCATGCCGCGCCGAATACCAGGATCGCCAGCGCCAATCCGCTGACCATTTGCAGCTTCCAGAGCGGAAAATTGCTGACCGGCTGGCCCGGCGGATATTTCGGCATGCGCTGCTCGGAATCGAACAGGCCCCAGGAGCCGCCGACCGTGCCCTCGATCTCCCGCTTCCATCCTTCATCATAGGCCTCGAACAGGTTGACGCGGAAATGCTCGCGCCGGGCAAGATCGAGGACCTCCGAAACCACTCGCGCCTGATTGATGCGGGACGGCAGCGCGGACTCCCGCATGCGCCCCTCGCTGGGCCAGCCGATTTCTCCGATAAAGATTTCCTTGCCTGGAAAAGCCGCGGCGATCTGCCGGCGCATCTCGTCGGCGTGAGCGGCGGCATCTTCCGCCCGGATTGGAACATTTTCCCAATAGGGCAGGATGTGAACCGTGACGAAGTCGACGGCGTCAGAAAGCTCGCGATTGCTCAGCCAGAATTCCCAGACGTCGGCATAGGTGACGGGCACGGAGACCTGCGCCTTGATCGAGCGGATCGTGGCGGCAAGGTCGGAAGCCGACATTTCCTTGCGTAGCAAGACTTCGTTGCCGACCACGAGCGCGATGATGGTTTCCGGATATTCCTGGGCGAGGCGGATCGCGGTGGCGACCTGCGTTGCATTCTTCTTGCGGTCTCGATCGAGGAAGATGCCCTGGATGACCTTCAGCCCCGCCTTGGCCGCGAGTGCGGGAATCTGATCGAGACCAAGATCGGTCGCATAGGTGCGGATGCAGTCGGATATCTTCGCGAGTTGCGCGAGGTCTTCCGCGATCTGTTCCGGCGAGACCTGCGTCGCCGGCGAAAGCGATGTCTGATTGTTACGGAACGGCGCGTACGAGATGCATTGCACCTTGTCGTTCGGATCGATCGGCGCGCGCGGCAGGTCGACCGGGATGCCGAGCCACCACCACGCCGCGGCGATCGCGCCCAGGGATAACGAGAGAAGCGTCAGCGGGATACGGAAAGAAATCAGGTCCGTCTCCTTGCAATAAGGACGTGCTGCGCGTGCAAAATGGGCGAGGCCGGCAAATTGAAAAACTATATGTCTGCTGATTCTATATCACGCGATCACGCAGTTGGTGTGTTTTTCTCCACGACTACTTTGCACCGGCGATCACGCCCTCGCGATTTCTGAGCACGCGATAATATGCCCACCACAGATGCGCTGCGGCGCCGCGCAGCGGACGCCACGGCTCCGCAAGCGGCGCCATCTGCTTCGGCGTCGGCCGATCCTTCAAGCCGAGCCCGACCTTGACCGCTTCCTGCACGGCGAGGTCGCCCGCGGGCCAGGCATCGCCATGGCCGAGGCAGAACAGCAGATAGACATCGGCGGTCCACGGGCCGATCCCGGGCAGCGCCGTCAGCGTGTTGTGCGCCGCATCGGCCTCCTCATTGGCAAGGACGTCGAGGTTCAGCCGCTCCTCGGCGAGCTCGCGCGCGATGTGCTTCAGCGTCTTGATCTTGGCCGCCGACAGCCCGAGCCGGCCGAGCCGGTCGGCCCGCGCCTTGCGGATCGCGTCATGGTGGAACGGGTCGAACGCCGTGCTGACGCGCCCCCAGATCGCCGCCGCACTCGCGGTCGAGAGCTGCTGGCCGCAGATGATCGCGGCAAGCCCGGCAAATCCGGGCTCGCGCTGCCGGATCGCCGGCATGCCGGTCAGCTCCAGGATCGGGCGCAGGCGGCGGTCCTGCTCGACCAGTTTTTGGATCGCGTCTTCGAGGTCGGCCTGGGTCTCGAGGTGAATCAGCATTTGCGGGGTCTGCATCGGCTTGTCAGGCGCGGGCTTGACCCGCGCATCGATATCCTATCGTAACAGAGTCTTGTCCGGGCGCATGAACCAGAGTCGCCGGGGCAAGCCCGGCCATGACGCGTGACCGATGACCATGCCACCCGTTTTCCGCTTCGCGCCGAGTCCGAACGGCTACCTGCATCTCGGCCACGCCTATTCGGCGCTGCTCAACCACGACCTCGCGCGGCAGTCGGGCGGACGCTTGCTGCTGCGGATCGAGGACATCGACGCGACGCGCTGCCGGCCGGAATTCGAGCAGGCGATTTATGAGGATCTGGCCTGGCTCGGCATCGCCTGGGAGACCCCGGTGCGGCGGCAGTCCGAGCATTTCGCCGCCTATGGCGCGGCGCTCGACCGCCTGTCGGCCCAGCCGCTGGTCTATCCGAGCTTCGAAAGCCGGGCCGAGATCGCGCGGCTGGTCGCGGAGCGCGAGGCCGGCGGCGCGTGGCCGCGCGATCTGGACGGCGTGCCGCTTTATCCGGGGCTGGCCAAATCGCTGTCGGCCGCGGCGCGCGACCGGCTGATCGGGCAGGGTGTGCCGTTCGCGTTGCGGCTCGACATGGCCTCAGCCCGCGCGCGCGCCGGTGAGCTGCGTTGGCTGGAAGCGGGCGAGGGGCCGGCTGGCGAGAGCGGAGACGTCGTGGCCCGGCCTGAGGCCTGGGGCGACGTGATCCTGGCGCGCAAGGAGACCCCAACCAGCTACCATCTCTCGGTCGTGATCGATGACGCCCTGCAGGGCGTTACCGATGTCGTCAGGGGCGTTGACCTGTTCTGGTCGACCAGCGTGCATCGGCTGTTGCAGGAACTGCTCGGCCTGCCCGCGCCAAACTACCGGCACCACCGGCTGATCCGAGACGCGGCCGGCCAAAAGCTGTCGAAATCGACCCAGGCGACCGGACTGCGCGAATTGCGGGCGGCTGGGGCGAGCCCGGCCGATATCCGCCGCCTGGTCGGTTTGCAGTAGATTTTGGCCATTTGATCGCATCATGGCGTTTTGCGCAGGCGCGCCGTAAACGTCGCCGTGACTCCGGCCCGCCTGGCATGCCATGTTGTTGACCGGGGCGGGGATCACGGAGACCATGGCGTCAAAATCGCGCGCACGGCGCAGCAAGCGGCCTTCCAAAAGGACGCCGCCGAAGGCGCGCGCCGCCAAACCGCGTGCTGCCAAGACACGAACTGCCAAAACACGAACTGCCAAGACAGGTGCCGCCAAGACGCGAACGGCCAAGGTCCGCGCCGCCAAGGTGGCCGCCAGGCCGCGCCGCAAGCGGGCCGTGCCGAAGCCGGCCCCGAAGGCCGGTCCCGGCATGGTCGATACTGCACTTGCCGCCTTTGCCCATGAGGTGCGGACGCCGCTCACCGGAATCCTTGCGATCAGCAATCTGCTCGCGACATCCGATCTCGGCGAGCGCGAGCGGCGCTGGGTCGACACCATCAAGGCCGGCGCCGAGCATCTGGCGAGCCTTGCGACCCTGTTCGTCGACGCCGCCCGGAGCGAGGGGCCGGGGCTCGAGATCCGGCAGGATTTCTTCGACCTGCGCACGCTGGCGCGTCACGCAGCGGATTCGCTCGCCGGCCGCGCGGCGGCCAAGGGGCTGCAGGCTTCCGTCGAGGTCTCCGACCAGTTGCCTGCCTTCGCGGTCGGCGATCCCGTCCGTCTGCGCGCGGCGCTGGAAAATCTGATCGACAACGCGGTGAAGTTCACCGAGCAGGGCAGCATCGAGCTGCGTATCGTGCCGGTGGGCATGGTCAAGGCAAGGTCGGGCGACAAGATCGGCGTCGCGTTCGCGATCTCCGACAGCGGCATCGGCCTGTCGCTATCGGAGGTCAAGCGCCTTTTCCGGCCGTTCTCGCAGGCCAACGTCTCGATCGCCGCGCGGTTCGGCGGCGCCGGGCTCGGCCTGTCGTCCGTCAGGCAGCTCGCGCGCGCCATGGGCGGCGACATCGTCGCGGACCGGCGCGCCGGCGGGGGCACCACCTTCACGCTCAAGGTGGAGCTGGCGCCCGCCGAAGGGCCGGCCGGCACCGCCTCCGGCGAGAGCGCGGCGGCGCTGCTGTCGCAAGGGCTGCGGCTGCTCAGTGTCGAGGACAATCCGTTCGGCCGCGTCGTGCTCAACACGATCCTGACCGAGCTCGGCCACCACGCCGAATTCGTCGGTCAGGGCGAGGCCGCGCCCGACCGGCTCGTGCAGGGCGCCTTCGACGCCGTGCTGATGGACATGGTGCTGCCCGGCATCGGCGGCATCGAGGCGATCAAGCGCATCCGCGCGCTGCCGCCGCCGCACGGTCGCATCATGATTGTCGGGATTTCCGGCCGGGCCGAGGACGAAGCCGCGGCGCGCGCTGCAGGTGCAGACGGCTTCCTGGTCAAGCCTGTGTCCCCGCGGGCGCTCGCGACTGCGCTGCATGAAGCGACACGCCGTGCGGCAACCGCGACTTGATGATCGCCGCGTTCAACTCGCCGCCGAACACGAAGATCGCGGCGATGAAATACAGGAACACCAGTGCGATCACCACCGAGGCCAGCCCCGCATACATCGTGACGTAGTTGTTGGCGAAGCGTGCGAGGTACATGCCGAAGCCGATGCCCGAGAGCAGCGAGGCCACCATGGTGAAGATGATGCCGGGCAGGATTTGCGTGAAGCTGCGACGGCCCGCCGGCAGCCAGGCGTGCAGGATGAAGAGCGCGACGACCAGCGCCAGGATCGTGACGCCGTAGCGGGCGGTGTTGAGCAGGCTCTCGTTTGATTCGACGAAGAACGGGATATAGCGCCGCGCCGCCTCGATGATCAGCGGTCCGAGCACGATCAGGAAAGCCATCGCGAGCGAGGTGAACGCCGCGACCAGCGTGTAGCCGATCGACTCCAGCCGCAGCCAGTACCAGCGCCGCGGCTCGATCACGGCGTAGGCGCGGTTCAGCGCCACCCGCAGCGCCTCGACGCCGTTGGAGGCGAAGTAGACCGCGAGCACCGCGCCGATGGTCAGGATATCGCCGCGGGTGTTGGTCAGCACGTCGTGGATCTGGCCGGACAGCGCCTCGGCGACCTGCTGCGGCCAGACCTGCAGCATCAGCCCGACCGCCTGGTCGGCGAGTTGCTTGGAGCCGAAGAAGCCGGCCACCGAGGTCAGCACGATCAGGAACGGAAACAGCGCCATCAGCGTCGACAGCGCGATGTGGCTCGCGATCGCCCAGCCGTCGTCGGCGAGGAACGTGTAAAAGGCATCCATCACGACGTGGGTGACGTAACGAAGCTGCTTCACATTCCACCCGGCATTGTCGAAAACCGCTCGGCCCGAGAACCGACCCAGCATCTGATATTACGCGCTGAAAAGCCAGTTGGTTGCATGGCCGGGCTGTGTGGAAGTCCGCGTCCTGCGGTGTTATGTACCGCAAATGACATCTCTCCTCAGCACGATCATTCTTCCCATCGCCGTCGGCGCCGTCGCGCTGGTGCTCCTGCTCGGCCTCATCAATATGATGAAGGGCGGCTCGCCGAACACGTCGCAGAAGCTGATGCGGCTGCGCGTGCTGCTGCAGTTCGTCGCCATCGTCATCGCAATGCTCGCGGTCTGGGCGATGGGGCGCTAGGTGAGGTAGATTTGTCGGGCTATTCTCCACCTCTCCCGATCGGAGTGGTGGACTCGAACATCGAACACCGGAGCCTGCCATGGTCGTTCTCAATCGGATCTACACGCGCACCGGCGATGACGGCACCACCGCGCTCGGCTCCGGCGAGAGGCGGCCGAAATACGATCTGCGCATTGCCGCCTATGGCACGGTCGACGAGACCAATGCCGCGATCGGCGTGGTGCGGCTGCACCTTGCCGGCAGCCCCGAGGTCGATGCGATGCTGGGCCGGATCCAGAACGATCTGTTCGATCTCGGCGCCGACCTCGCGGTGCCCGAACGCGAGGGCAAGGCCGAACGTCTGCGGATGCTGGCAAGCCAGGTCGAGCGGCTCGAGCGCGATATCGACAGCCTGAACGACCAGCTCGCGCCGCTAACCTCGTTCGTGCTGCCCGGCGGCACGCCTGCCTCTGCCTATCTGCATCTCGCCCGGACGATATGTCGCCGCGCGGAACGGATGATGGTGGAACTCGCCGCCCAACCCGACGAGCCGGTCAATCAGGCTGGCATCCAGTATATGAACCGGCTGTCGGATTTCCTGTTCGTTGCCAGCCGCTTCCAGAACAGTAAGGGAGCGGGAGACGTGTTGTGGGTGCCGGGCCAGAACCGCTAAACTGGTTCAAAACCGGGGGACGGTTTTTTGGCTTTGGCGCGTTGACCGGGAGAAACGGGACCTTTAGGTTCCGCGCCAGCCAACCGAAACCCATAAAATCAAAGCGAAAGAGGATCGATGAAGGTTCTTGTGCCGGTAAAGCGGGTCGTCGACTACAACGTCAAGGTCCGCGTCAAGAGTGACGGGACGGGCGTGGAGCTCGCCAACGTCAAGATGTCGATGAACCCGTTCGACGAAATCGCCGTCGAGGAAGCGCTGCGGCTGAAAGAAGCCGGCAAGGCGACCGAAGTGGTGGTGGTGTCGATCGGACCCGCGCAGGCCTCCGAGACCATTCGCACCGGACTTGCGATGGGTGCCGACCGCGGCATCCTGGTCAAGGCCGAAGGCAATGTCGAACCGCTCGCGGTTGCCAAGATCCTGAAGGCGGTGGTCGAGGCGGAGCAGCCCGGCCTCGTCATTCTCGGCAAGCAGGCGATCGACGACGACTCGAACCAGACCGGCCAGATGCTGGCCGCGCTGCTCGGCTGGTCGCAGGCGACCTTCGCCTCCAAGCTCGAGGTCGAAGGATCCGACTTCAAGGTCACCCGCGAAGTCGACGGCGGCCTGCAGACCATCAAGCTCAAGGGCCCGGCGATCGTCACCACCGACCTGCGCCTGAACGAGCCGCGCTATGCGTCGCTGCCCAACATCATGAAGGCGAAGAAGAAGCCGATCGACGACAAGAGCGTCGCTGACTACGGCGTCGATGTGACGCCGCGTCTGGAAGTGCTGAAGACCGCGGAACCGGCAGGCCGCAAGGCGGGCGTCAAGGTCAAGGACGTCGCCGAACTCGTGAACAAGCTCAAGACCGAAGCCGGGGTTCTCTGATGACGACGCTGTTGATTGCTGAACACGACCACGAGACGCTGAAGGACGCGACCAACAAGGCGCTGACCGCGGCGAGCCAGCTCGGCGGCGATGTCCATGTGCTGGTTGCCGGTGGCGGCCAGGGCACCAAGGCGGCGGCGGAAGCAGCCGCCAAGCTTGCCGGCGTCACCAAGGTGCTGGTGGCCGAAGGCCCGGCCTATGAACACGACCTTGCCGAGCCGCTGGCCGCGCTGATCGTCGCGCTGGCTCCTGGCTATGACGCGTTCGTCGCGCCCGCGACCTCGCGCTTCAAGAATGTGATGCCGCGCGTCGCGGCCTTGCTCGACGTCATGCAGGTCTCCGAGATCATCAAGGTCGTCGCCCCCGACACCTTCGAGCGGCCGATCTATGCCGGCAACGCGATCCAGACCGTGAAGTCGAAGGACGCCAAGAAGGTGATTACGGTGCGCACCTCGACCTTCGCCGCCGCCGGCGAAGGCGGCAGCGCTGCGATCGATAACGCCGCTGCGGCCGCCGATCCCGGCCTGTCGACGTTCGTCGGCGAGGAAGTCGCCAAGAGCGACCGTCCCGAGCTGACCTCGGCCAAGATCATCGTCTCGGGCGGCCGCGCCATGCAGAGCCGCGAGAACTTCGCCAAGTACATCGAGCCGCTCGCCGACAAGCTCGGCGCCGGCGTCGGCGCCTCGCGCGCCGCGGTCGATGCCGGCTATGCGCCGAACGACTGGCAGGTCGGCCAGACCGGCAAGGTGGTGGCTCCGGAACTTTATGTCGCGGTCGGCATCTCCGGCGCGATCCAGCATCTGGCCGGCATGAAGGACTCCAAGGTGATCGTCGCCATCAACAAGGATGAGGACGCGCCGATCTTCCAGGTCGCCGATTACGGCCTGGTCGCCGACCTCTACCAGGCGGTTCCGGAGCTCACCGAAGCGCTCGGCAAGCTCGGAAAGTAAGCGACAAGACACCGGCCGGGTGGGTAAGCTCCGGCCGGTGTTATTATTTTCGAGGCAATGATCCGGAAACGTTTTTCCGAAAGGATCGTGCTCGACGGGGGAAAATGGGACCCGGGTATGATGACCTGTCATCACATCATGGTCCCGGGAAACGTTTTCCGGCGGATTGGGCAACCCGGAAGGCTTTACTTCGGGTATCGTTGGAATTGGGCAGGCGCGATGTGCGCGCCGTTCCGGTGGATGACAAGATGACGGTGGCAATCAAAAAGGTCGGCGTGATCGGTTCGGGCCAGATGGGCAATGGCATTGCCCATGTGGCGGCGCTGGCCGGCTTCGACGTGGTGCTCAATGACGTGTCCGGCGACCGGCTGAAGTCGGCGCTGGCGACCATCAACGGCAATCTGACCCGGCAGGTCGCGAAGAAGGCGATCAGCGAGAGCGACCGCAAGCAGGCGCTCGACCGCATCGCCTCCGCCGAGTCGCTCGACGCGCTCGCCGATTGCGATCTCGTGATCGAGACCGCGATCGAGAAGGAAGAGACCAAGCGCAAGATTTTCCACGAGGTCTGTGCGGTACTGAAGCCGGAGGCGATCGTCGCGACCAACTCGTCGTCGATCTCGATCACAAGGCTCGCCGCCTCGACCGACCGCCCGGAGAAGTTCATCGGCATTCATTTCATGAATCCGGTGCCGGCGATGGAACTGGTCGAGTTGATCCGCGGCATCGCCACCGACGACATGACCTTCGACACCGCCAAGGCGTTCGTCGCCAAGCTCGGCAAACAGGTCGCGGTGTCGGAAGATTTCCCCGCCTTCATCGTCAACCGCATCCTGTTGCCGATGATCAACGAGGCGATCTACACGCTGTATGAAGGCGTCGGTAACGTCGAGGCGATCGATGCCGCGATGAAGCTCGGCGCGCACCATCCGATGGGCCCGCTCGAGCTCGCCGATTTCATCGGCCTCGACACCTGTCTGTCGATCATGCAGGTGCTGCACGAGGGGCTGGCCGACTCCAAGTACCGGCCGTGTCCGCTGCTGGTGAAGTATGTCGAGGCCGGTTGGCTCGGACGCAAGAGCCAGCGCGGCTTCTACGACTATCGCGGCGACAAGCCGATCCCGACGCGGTAATCGTCGCGTCTTCAGATCAGTGCCCGCAGCAGCGCAAGCGTCGCGGGCACCAGACCGACAATCATCGTCACACCCGTTCCAAGTCCGAGCAGATGTGCTGTCAGCGCGAGGCGCGGGGTCCGTCCGTGAGGCGTCATTGCAGTGCCGCGCAGGCGCGCTTCAGCCGCCTTGCGGCCTCCTCGATGGTCGATGACGGGTTGGCGAAGCTGAGGCGGATATAGGGCGACAGCCCGAGATCCTCGCCGGGAAACACTGCCACGTCGGCCGCCTCGAGCAGATAGGCCGAGAAATCGCGGTCGGTCCGGATCACTCTGCCGTCGGGCGCGCGCTTGCCGATTATGCCGGCGCAGGCGACCAGCAGATAGAACGTGCCTTCCGGCGGTGTGCAGGACAGCCCGGCGCATTCGTTCACGAGTTCGGCAAAGCGGTCACGCTTGGCGCGCAGGATGGCGGCACGCGCAAGCAGCACATCCTGCGCGCCGTCGAGCGCGGCAATTGCCGCGGCCTGGCTGATCGACGACGCGCCGGACGTGGTCTGCGACTGGATCGTGATCATCGCGCGGATCAGCGCCGCGGGTCCGGCGGCATAGCCGATGCGCCATCCCATCATGGCGTAGCTCTTGGCGAGGCCACTGACGGTCAGCGTCCGCGGCTTCAGGCGCGGCTCGATTTCCGCAAGCGTCGGCGCCGGAGATCCGTTGAACACGATGTGCTCGTAGAGCCCGTCGGCCAGCACCCAGATGTCCGTATGCCGTAGCAGGACCGTGGCGATCTCGGACAGATCATCACGCGAATACAGCGCGCCGGATGGGTTGACCGGATTGTTGACGATGATCCAGCGGGTTCGCGCCGAGATCGCCGCCTGCAAATCCTCCGCGCGCAGCTTGAAGCCTTTGTTCTGCGCGCACGGCACCACCACCGGCGCCGCACCGGCCAGCCGTACCTGATCGAGATAGGGCGCCCAATAGGGCGCGGGGATGATGACCTCGTCGTCGGGCGCCAGGGTCGCCAGCAGCGCGTTGAACAGCGCCTGCGTCGAGCCGTTGGTGATGACGATCTCGTCCGGGCCGTAGTCGAGATGATGGTCGCGCAGCAGCGCGGCCTGCACCGCCCGCTTCAGTTCCGGCGTGCCGTCGACATCGGTGTAACGGGTTTCGCCGCGCAATGCGGCTGCATGCGCCGCTGCGATCACATGGTCCGGTGTCGGGAAGTCCAGATTGCCCGACGACAGCTCGATGATGTCGCGCCCGGCAGCTCGCAGTTCGCGGGCGCGGCGGCGCAGCACTGATGCGGGCGATGCCGTGATGCCGCTCATGCGCGGTGAGAGAAGCGGTGCAGCGGTCATCGGACGTATTGCGCCTCACCGTTGCCAGTTCTCGGGGAGCACCTCGACAAGGTTGATGAAGATGTCCTCGGCGCGCAGGCCGGGGCTTTCGGTCAGCCGTTCCGCGATCCGTCGATAGAGCTTCTGCTTCTGCGCCACCGGGCGGGTATTGCTGACAGTAATCTGGATGATGATCAGATCATCGCGGCGCCTGATGCCGAGATAGTCGGCACCATAGAGGAAATCATCGTCATCGTGCTCGGAGATTGTCATGAAGCGATCGCCTTCCGGCACGTCGAAGGTCTCGCGCATGGCGCGATAAAGGCTTTCGAGAACGGCCTTGCGGTAGGCGGCGGGCTTGCCCCGTCGCAATGAAACGCGGGTCAGCGGCATGATGGTGGCTCTCCTGGTGGCGTGACGTGCCGCCGATCCTAGAGGCTCCTTGTTCATTGAAAAACGGTATGATAAAGCATTTCAATGATTTCATATTTAAATGAATGACCATGAAGGCGCTCGACCTCGAGGCGGTCCAGGCGTTCGTCCTGGTGGCCGATCTCAGCAGCTTCACGCGCGCGGCGCAGGCGATGGAGACCACGCAGTCCGCGGTCAGCCTGAAGATCAGGCGTCTGGAAGACGGCCTCGGCCGACGGTTGCTGGAGCGAACGCCGCGGCTGGTTCGGCTGTCAGCTGAAGGTGCCGCCTTCCTCGGCGCCGCGCGCAATCTGGTGGCCGCGCATCAATCGGCGATCAACTCGTTTGCCGTCGAGCATCGGCGGCTGGTCGTCGGCATCAGCCACCACATCGTCGGCTCGGAGCTCGCCTCGCTGCTGAAGCGGATGAACAGCACCGATCCCGGGCTGGTGATCCAGCTGCACGTCGACACGTCGCGTTCGGTGCTTAGCGCATTCGACGACGGCAGGCTCGATGCTGCGATCGTGCTCCGCCACGACGCCAAGCGCCGCGATGGCGACGTGCTGTTCGAAGAGCCGTTCGGCTGGATGGCCGCACCCGATTTTCACCATCGACCGGGCGAGCCGTTGCGCCTCGCGACGCAAGCCGAGCCGTGCAGCGTGCGTGCCATGGCGGTCGAAGCGCTCGACGCCGCCGGCATCGCCTGGACCGAGGCATTCGTCGGCGGCGGGTTGTCGACGATCGGAGCTGCGATCTCCGCTGGCCTTGCGGTCGCGGCGCTGGCGCGCCGGGTGGCGCCGGCGGACACCGTCGATCTCGGGCCGCGGCTTGGCCTGCCGCCATTGCCGTCCCGCGACGTCATGCTTCACTCAAAACTGTCCGATGCGCGGACACGGCAGGCGCTGCGCACCCTCGGCGCCGCCTTCGCGGCGAACGCGGCCTGAGCGGCTGTTCATTCTGTCAGACGGCAGCCGGCGCGCTTGAGCATGTCGCGGATGATCAGCGGCGTTGCCGGTGTCTCGGTCGCAGCGGTGGTTGCCGCGCCGGCGATCGCGTCACGGGCCTGCTGGGCGTCGAGCGTCAGCCGTCGGGCGCAGGGTGGCACGCCGTGCGCTGCATCGAGCAGCCAGCCGGTGGTTTCGCCGGCGCCGGCCAGATAGGCCGTCAGGGCCTGCCGCGCGGTCGGATTGGTGGCGGCCTGATCCAGCATGGCCCTGACTTGCGCGACGGAGATTTGCCCACGCGATGTCGAGGGTTGAGCGTGCGCGGCTGTCGTCAACAGGAGGAGGGCGCAGATGGCGCGGCTCGGGCGGTTCAGCATGAATTGGCCTTTCGATGTATGTTGACTTGCAGATATTAATTATCGTAAAACAATAATATAAGGTCAACAACCATCAAGGTCGAGCATGTCCGCGTCCCTCTCGTCAGAGCTTTCCCGATCCGCACGGCCAACGCGCCTCGAACGCATCCGCGCGGTCAGCCGCGTGCTCGCCTACGCCTGCATCGGCATTTCGCTCCTGCTTGCTGTTGGATTGCTGGCCTATTGGGTGGCGAGCCCGGATCAAGCGATCCTGCGCGACGCCGGGCTGACCGGCATCGCGTTCCATCCTGTCGGCTGGCTGGTGCGGCTGATGGGCCTCGCGGTCTCGGCGTTGCCGCTCGCCGGTCTGATCTGGGGATTGTCGCGCGTGCGCGGCTGCTTCAATGCGTTCGCGCAGGGGCGCTTCTTCACGGCCGACAACGTGGCGAGGTTGCGCGACCTTGCGATCGCGATGCTGGTTTCGACCTTGCTCAAGCCGTTGATCGGCGCGCTGCTCTCGATCCTGCTGAGCTGGCAAACCTACGCGCAGGGCAAATCCATCGTCGTCGCGTTCGGGTCCGACACGCTACTCGCGTTGCTGTTCGCCGGCCTGGTCGCGGTCACGGCCTGGGTGATGGCCGAGGCCAATGCGATCGCCGATGAGCACGCGCAATTCGTCTGAGGCATTCGCGATGCCGATCCGGGTCAGGCTGAATGTGATGCTCGCCGAGCGCAACGTGAAATCGAAGGAGCTTGCCGAATATGTCGGGATCACCGAGGCCAACCTGTCCCTGCTCAAGCAGGGCAAGGTGAAGGGTGTCCGCTTCGATACGCTGGAGCGGATCTGCACTTACCTGAAGTGCCAGCCCGGCGACCTCTTGCGCCATGAAGCGGACGATGCGTCAGCCTGACGCGGCCATCGATTACCCAAGCATTAACTTTCGCGCGTTACCTCAAACCCCAGTTTTGGGAGTGCCGCGTATGGACATGATGAGCATGGTCACCAGCATCCTGTCGATGCAGCAGGGTAGTCTGCAGGGTGAGATCGCAACCCGCGTGACCAAGCAGAACCTCGACGCCGAGAAGTTCGCGGTTCAGACCCTGCTCGGCACGCCTTCCACCGCGAATTTGTCGCCCGGCATCGGCGACAACCTCGACACCGTCGCCTGATCAGAACCCGGCTGCGGCTGGCTGCAGCGCGGCCTTCACCAGCTTGATCGCGTCGTCGCTCGCCCATTCGGCGGGACCGGCGATATTGGCGATTTCGCAGCCCTTGCCGTCGACCAGCACCGAGGTCGGCATGCCCAGCGCCTTGCCTATGTTCTTAAGATCCTGAAAAACCTTGGCTTTCTGATCCGAAAAATAGCCGAGACTGGTCAGATTGGCCTCTTTCAGGAAGTTTTTCGGCTTGTCCGGGTCGCGGGTGTCGATGTTGATCGCGACCACCTCGAAATCCTTGCCGCCGAGCTTGGTCTGCAGGCTGTCGAGCGCCGGCATTTCCTTGCGGCAGGGCACGCACCAGGTCGCCCACAAATTGACCAGCACGGTCTTGCCGCGCCAGTCCGAGAGCTTCTTCGGCTGGCCGTTGGCGTCCTCGAAGGTCAGGTCGGGCAGCATCAAGGGGGTGGTCGCCATGGTCAGCGCCGCGACCTCGCCGTGGGCAAGCGGGGCGATCTTCTTCGCAAGAGCCACCGCGCTGTTGCAGGCGATATCGCCGCCCGCGGGATGCTTGAGGCTGGAGACCCCCGCATAGCCGATCACAGCCCCGGCCAGCACGGCGCCGATCACCAGCGGGATGCGCCACTTGGCGGTCGGCCTGGCGGTCGGGTTGGGTTGGGTCGTCTCGGGCATATCGTTTGTCATCCTGGGTCGATGTGGCTAAGCAGTGCCGGGAATACGACCGGAACTGCGGTGCTGTTTCGCCGCCTCCGGCCATGAAACCGCAAGGCTGAAATACGAATTCGTGAGCGAGATGTCATGAGCAACAAGATGTGGGGCGGCCGCTTCTCGGAACGTCCCGACGCGATCATGGAGGAAATCAACGTCTCCATCGACGTCGATCGTCACCTTTATGCCCAGGACATTGCCGCGTCCAAGGCCCACGCCGCGATGCTCGCTGCGCAGGGCATCATCACGTCCGCTGATGCGAAAAATATCGGCAAAGGTCTAGACACGATTTTGTCAGAGATCGGCAAGGGCGATTTCGATTTCAAGCGCGCGCTCGAGGACATTCATATGAATGTCGAGTCGCGGTTGTCCGAATTGATCGGGCCCGCGGCGGGCCGGCTGCACACCGCGCGCTCCCGCAACGACCAGGTCGCGACCGATTTCCGGCTTTATGTCCGCGACACCATCGATGAGACCAATGCGGCGCTGGCCGCGTTCCAGCAGGCGCTGGTCGCCCGCGCGCTGGAGCATGCCGGCACGGTGATGCCGGGCTTCACCCATCTGCAGACCGCGCAGCCCGTGACCTTCGGTCATCATCTCCTAGCCTATGTCGAGATGGCCAGCCGCGACCGCGGCCGCTTCGCCGACGCGCGCAAGCGGTTGAACGAATCGCCGCTGGGCGCGGCCGCGCTCGCCGGGACCTCGTTTCCGATCGACCGCGCCACGACCGCAAAGGCGCTCGGCTTCGACCGTCCGATGGCCAATTCGCTCGACGCGGTATCCGACCGCGATTTCGTGCTGGAGACGCTGTCGGCGGCCGCGATCTGCGCAGTGCATATGTCGCGCTTCGCCGAGGAGATCGTGATCTGGACCTCGCCCTTGGTCGGCCTCGTCAAGCTCAGCGACAAGTTCACCACCGGCTCGTCGATCATGCCGCAGAAGCGCAATCCGGACGCGGCCGAGCTGGTGCGTGCCAAGACCGGCCGCGTGATCGGCGCGCTCACCGCGCTGCTGATCGTGATGAAGGGCCTGCCGCTCGCCTATCAAAAGGACATGCAGGAGGACAAGCAGGGCGCGATGGAGGCTTTCGAGGCGCTGTCACTGGCAATTCGCGCCATGACAGGCATGGTCGAGGACCTGGTGCCGGACGAGGCCAGGATGAAGGCCGCCGCCGGCGAGGGCTATGCCACCGCGACCGACCTCGCCGACTGGCTGGTCCGCACCCTGAAAATGCCGTTCCGTGACGCCCACCACGTTACCGGGCGCATCGTCGGCCTGGCATCGAAGCAGGGTGTGGCGCTGCACGAGCTGCCGCTCAAGGCCATGCAGGAGGTTGAGCCGAAGATCACGGCCGACGCGCTGAGGGTGCTCAGCGTCGAATCCTCTGTGCAGAGCCGGACCTCGTTTGGCGGCACGGCGCCGAAGAATGTGATGGCGCAGGCCAAGGCCTGGGCCAAGCGGCTGGAAAAAGAGCGAAAATTGGGCTGAACCGGAAAATTTGGCCGTGATTTCATGGCGCTCCGCCTCTCGCCAGAGCACGCCAATGTTTGTATGGTGCCGCCCGAATTGGGGAATTCGTCGTGATTAGCAAGAACCGCCTGACCCCCTCGGGATGGGCCATCATTGTGCTGGGCGTATCCGCGCTGGCGCTCGGCGGCTGCGGCCGCAAGGGACCGCTCGACCTGCCGCCGACCGCGAACGTCGCGCCGGGCGCGGCACCGAGCGACACCGAGAGCGAGCGGGCGGCGCAGCCCAGCGTGTTCAATCCGACCTATGGCTCGGAGGCCGCGCCGGCCGCGCCGCGAGGCAATAAACGGCCCTTCCTCCTCGATCCGCTGCTCGGCAATTAGTATTTAAAAGCGTGTCATGAACCATTTCGACTATCGCAACGGCGTGCTGCATGCCGAGGCGGTCAATCTCATTGAGCTGGCGGAGGCCGTCGGCACGCCGTTCTATTGCTATTCGACCGCGACGCTGGAGCGTCACTACCGCGTCTTCACCGAAGCCTTCGCCGGCGAGAAGGCGCTGGTCTGCTACGCCATGAAGGCGAACTCCAATCAGTCGGTGCTGCGCACGCTGGCCAAGCTCGGCGCCGGCGCCGACGTGGTATCCGGCGGCGAGTTGAAGCGGGCTCTGGCGGCCGGCATTCCGCCCTCGAAGATCGTGTTCTCCGGGGTCGGCAAGACCGAAGGCGAGCTGCGCGCCGCGCTCGCAACTGACATCCTCTGCATCAATATCGAGTCCGAGCCGGAGCTCGAGATGCTGTCGCGTCTCGCGGTCGAGATGAAGAAGACGGCCCGCATCTCGGTGCGGGTCAATCCCGATGTCGATGCCGGCACCCATGCCAAGATCTCGACCGGCAAGTCCGAGAACAAGTTCGGCATTCCGATCGCCCGCGCCCGCGAGGTCTATGCCCGCGCGGCAAAGCTGCCGGGCATCAAGGTCACCGGTACCGATGTGCATATCGGCAGCCAGATCACCGATCTCGGCCCGCTGGAGGTCGCTTTCCGGCTGCTCGCCGAATTCGTGCAGACGCTGCGCGCCGACGGCCACGACATCTCGCATATCGATTTCGGCGGCGGCCTCGGCATCCCCTACTACATGGATCGCGCCGCGCCGCCGGCGCCGGACGCCTATGCGGCGATGGTCAAGCGCGTCACGCACAATCTCGGCTGCACGCTGATGTTCGAGCCGGGACGCATGATCGTCGGCAATGCCGGCATCCTCGTCACCCGCGTGATCCATGTGAAGCCGGGCGATGCCAAGAACTTCGTCATCATCGACGCGGCGATGAACGACCTGATCCGGCCGACGCTGTACGAAGCGCATCACGACATTCTGCCGGTGCGCCAGCCCGCGCCCGGCACCCCGACCATGGTCGCGGATGTAGTCGGCCCGGTCTGCGAGACCGGCGATTACCTCGCGCTCGATCGCGCGCTGCCGCAGCCGAAGGCCGGCGATCTGCTGGCGATCATGACCGCCGGCGCCTACGGCGCGGTGCAGTCCGGCACCTACAACACGCGGCCTCTGGTGCCCGAAGTGCTGGTCAAAGACGACCAGTACGCCGTGGTCCGCCCGCGCATCGACGTCGACGCCCTGATCGCGATGGACAAGCCGGCGCCGTGGCTGTGATGGCCGGTGTCGCGCTTCACTAACGGTGTTGTCCCTGCCTAGTGCGCAATTGCGCACGGGAGCAGGGACCCATAACCACCGCTCCTGATTGTTGTCCTGAGCTGGGGCCGCAGCTCAGCTAAACCACGAAGTGCTGTGGTGATGGGTCCCGGGTCGCGCGGAGCCTGTCATCGGGCGGCGCTTCGCGCCGACCCGTTGGCTTGCCCGGGACGACAGCGTTTATTTCGGCGAGAGCGTTACTTCGCGGCGTGCGCGCCGCCCTTGCCGCCGCCGACGATCACGCCCGCGGCCTTCTCGATCGGCTTGATCGCCGCGGTGAAGTCCGACTCCGGTCCCTCGTCGCGGATGATGACTTCCCAGAGCCGGCCGACCGCCTCGGCGACTTCCATCGACAGCCCGAGCGCGCGCATTTCCTCGACCGCAAGCCGCACGTCCTTCACCATCAAGCCGGTGGCGAAGCCGAAGTCGAAGCTGCGCGGCAAGACCGAGCGCGGAAACTTGTCGCGGCTCGCGGTGTTCAGCCCGGAGCCGGCATTGATGACGTCGATCATCACGGCCGGATCGAGCCCGGACTTGACGCCCATCACAACAGCCTCCGAGGTCGCCACCATCGCGGTCGCCGACAGGAAGTTGTTGGCGAGCTTCATGGTCTGGCCGGAGCCCGGCTTGGTGCCGATGAAGAACACCTTGCCGATGACGTCGAGCGCGCCCTTCACCAGTTCGAAATCGGCGCGCGGGCCCGACACCATCACTGCCAGCGTGCCCTTCTCGGCGCCGGCGACGCCGCCGGAGACCGGGCTGTCGATCTGCACGATGTTCTTCTTGGCCAACAGCTCGTGGATCTTCACCGCCATCCGCGAGCCGACGGTGGAGAGGTCGATGAAGCGTTTGACGCGCGTGCCCTCGATCACGCCGCCCGCGCCGGTCGCCACCTCGAGTGAGGCCTGCAGCGAGGGCAGGCTCGCCATCACGGTCTCGACGCGGTCGGCGATGTCCTTGGGCGAGGTTGCGGCCACCGCGCCGAGTGCGACCAGCCTGTCGAGCGCGTCCTTGCTGGTGTCGAACACGGTGAGCTTGTGGCCGGCCTCGATCAGCCGGCGTGCCATCGGGAAGCCCATCTTCCCGAGGCCGATGAATCCGATTTCCATGAGTCGTTTCCTCTATGTCGTTGTGCGCGATATGCGCGCCTCCCACACGATGTCGTCTCTGCGAAAGCAGGGACCCATAACCCCAGGACTAAGTTGTTTGGTGCAGTCGGGGCCACAGCCGTCGTAACCACGACGACCTGTGGTTATGGGTCCCGGCTCGCGCTTCGCTTGGCCGGGACGACAACGAGTGGAGCTCGCTCACGCCTTGTTGTCGAGTTCGGCGAACACCTCGCGCGCGATGCGGAAGCTGTCGACGCCGGCGGGGATGCCGGCATAGATCGAGACCTGCATGAAGATCTCGCGGATTTCGTCGCGGGATACGCCGTTGGTCAGCGCGCCCTTGATGTGGGCCTTCAATTCGTGCGGCCGGTTCAGGATCGAGATCATGGCGAGGTTGAGCATGCTGCGGGTCTTGCGCGGCAGTTCCTCGCGGCCCCAGACCGCGCCCCAACAATATTCGGTGACCAGTTCCTGGAATGGTTTGTTGAAGCTGTCCGAATTCTTCAGCGCATTGTTGACATAGGCTTCGCCCAGCACCGCCTTGCGGATTTCGAGCCCCTTGTCGTGCGTTTTTTGGTCCATATCGCGTTCCTCATGCGTTAATGCGATGGTTCGGCCGGGACGTTACGGGGTCGAACCGCCGCAGTCACGCCTTCGTGTTATGCGTATTTCCCGGTGTGGGTTACTGCCTGGAACGGGTGCCTCAAAGCCGCCGCCGTGCTAGGCTGACCTGCCGGCTACCCCGGAGATTTTATTGAGCGGAGCCAACATCGACCCCTCTGACCCGTCACGCGCCGTCCGCGACAGCGATGCGATCGCGCGGCTGAAACTGACAGAGGCTCTGCAGCGGGCAAGGTTCGCGATTGGGTGGGAACGGGCTTGGCCGCATCTGGCCCGGTTCCTGACGGTCGCAGGATTGTTCCTGGTCGCGTCCTGGGCCGGGTTGTGGCTGGTGCTGCCGTTTGTCGCACGCGTGGCCGGTGCCGGCCTGTTCGCGATTGCCGCGCTCGCGGCGCTGTCGCCGCTGGTGCGCTTCCGCTGGCCGAGCCGCGAGGAGGGCCTGAGCCGGCTCGACCGCGGCGCCGGCATTCGCCATCGTCCGGCGACCACGCTCTCCGACACGCTCACCAACAAGGACCCGTTTGCGCTGGCGCTGTGGCAGGCGCAGCGCGAGCGCACGCTGGCCTCGATCAAGCGCATCCGCGCCGGGCTGCCGCGGCCGCGCGTGTCGCTGCACGACCCCTGGGCGCTGCGCGCGCTGGTCATCGTGATGCTGGTCGCGAGCTATGTCGCCGCCGGCGACGAGCGCGGCCTGCGGGTCGCCTCCGCATTCGACTGGAACGGCATCATGGCGCCGGCCAATATCCGGGTCGATGCCTGGGTGACGCCGCCCAACTACACCGGCAAGCCGCCGATCATTCTGTCCAACGCCAACAAGGACGCCAACGCGGCGGACACCACCCCGCTCGCGGTTCCGGCCGGCAGCACGCTCCTGGTGCGCTCCAGCGGCGGCAGCATCGACGTCGTCGTCGGTGGCGGTGTTACCGAGGTCGCGCCGGACGGGCAGGCGCCCAGGGGCACCAACGAGCGGCATTTCAAGATCACCGGCGACGGCACCGCGCATGTCCGTGCGCCGGCCGGCCAGCCGCAGTGGAAATTCACCGCGACGCCGGACCGCCCGCCGTCGATTGCGCTCGCCAAGGATCCGGAGCGGCAGGCGCGCGGCGCGCTGCAGATGTCCTACCGGCTCGAGGACGATTACGGCGTCAGCGAAGCGCGCGCGCAATTCGCGGTGCGGCCGACCGATGCGCCGAAGGAGGCTGACGGCAAGAAGGATGCCGACGGCAAGGCGGCGCAACCACGGCCGTTGTTCGAGCCGCCGCAATTCGCGCTGGTGCTGCCGAATGCGCGCACCCGCAACGGCGTCGGCCAGACCGTGAAGGACCTCAGTGAGGATCCCTATGCCGGCGCCGACGTGACCTTGACGCTGACGGCCAAGGACGAGGCCGGCAATGAGGGCAAGAGCGAGCCGTTCAACATGCGGCTGCCGGAGCGCCTGTTCACCAAGCCGCTGGCGCGCGCGCTGATCGAGCAGCGCCGTATCCTGGCGCTCGACGCCAACCAGAACGGCCAGGTGTTCGCCGCGCTCGAGGCGCTGATGATCGCGCCCGAAATGTTCATGCCGGAGACCGGCTATTACCTTGGCCTGCACACCGTGAGCCGGCAGCTTGAGGCGGCGCGCACCGACGACCAATTGCGCGAGGTGGTCGCCAGCCTGTGGTCGCTCGCCGTCACCATCGAGGACGGCAATATCTCGGACGTCGACAAGGCGCTGCGCGCGGCGCAGGACGCGCTCAAGCAGGCGCTCGAGCGCGGCGCGACCGACGAGGAGATCAAGAAGCTCACCGACAATCTGCGCGCCGCGCTGGACAATTTCCTCCGCCAGATGGTCGAGCAGTTCCGCAACAATCCGCAGCAGCTCGCCCGGCCGCTCGATCCCAATGCCAAGGTGCTGAGCCAGCAGGATCTCAAGAACATGCTCGATCGCATGGAGCGGCTGTCACGCTCCGGCGACAAGGATGCGGCGCGGCAGCTGCTCGAGCAGATGCAGCAGATGCTGGAAAACCTGCAAATGGCGCAGCCCAATCAGGGCGACGACGACATGCAGCAGTCGCTCAACGAGCTCGGCGACATGATCCGCAAGCAGCAGCAATTGCGCGACAAGACCTTCAAGCAGGGCCAGGATTCCCGCCGCGACCGCATGCGCGGCAAGCAGGGCGAGCAGTCGATGGGCGACCTGCAGCAGGACCAGCAGGCGCTGCGCGACCGCTTGAAGAAGCTGCAGGAAGAACTCGCCAAGCGCGGCATGGGACCGGACCAGCGCGGCCAGAAGGGCCAGAAAGGCCAGGGTCAGAAGGGCGACCAGGCGCAGCCGGGCGATCAAGGCGGCGACCAGGGCGATGACGGCGATGACGGGCTCGACCAGGCCGATTCCGCGATGGGCGATGCCTCCGGGCGGCTCGGCGAGGGCAATGCCGACGGCGCGGTGGATTCGCAGGGCCGTGCGCTGGATGCGCTGCGCAAGGGCGCCCAGAGCCTCGCCGACGCGATGCAGCAGGGCGATGGCGACCAGCCGGGCGACAACCCCGGCAACCGCGCCGGCCGCCAGCAGAGCGGCGGCAACCAGACCGATCCGCTCGGCCGCCCGTTGCATGGCCGGGAATTCGGCGACGACTACACGGTGAAGATCCCCGGCGAGATCGACGTGCAGCGCGTCCGCCGCATCCTCGAAGAGCTGCGCCGCCGCCTCGCCGATCCGTCGCGGCCGCAGATCGAGCTCGACTACATCGAGCGGCTGCTGAAGGATTATTGAGCGCCTCGTCCTTCGACTGTCGTCATCCGTGAAAGCTCGTGCCTACTCACGAGACATCGGCGCTTTGAATCGAACGGCCACGGCGACCTGTATGCCGCGCTTCCACTGGAATGACGCGGAATCTGCACGACGGTCGTAAGCCAGCGGACGTCAGCTTCTGCGGGCTACGCGCCCCGTATTCCAATCGGTGCGATCGGGACCGGGTGTCGTCCGCCCGTTGCGCACAATTTTCCTAAAATTGTCGGGTTCCCGTTGGTGCGCATTTAAGTCGCTTGCGTCACCTTACTTCGGAAAATTGGCAAGCGTCTCAGGAGAGCACATGAGGCACAGCCGTTTATTCATTGCATCGTCATACCGGCCATTGGGTATTACTCGCCGGCACCAACATCAGACCAGCTTGGTTCGACAATTCGTTCGAGACCAGTCGGGCAGCTATGTGATCATTTCAGCGCTGCTCATGCCGGTCCTGGTCGGCACGGCAGGGCTGGGTACCGAAGTGGGATGGTGGTACTACAAACATAAGAACATGCAGAGTGCCGCCGACTCCGGCGCGGTGAGCGCCGCAACGGCGGCAAGTGCAGGCGCCGACCTTTTGTCCGAAGCCAATGCGGTCACGGCAAACTACGGTTACGCGAACGGGGCGAACAACGTCACGGTCAGGGTGAATCAACCGCCGAAGACCGGCAGTCAGACGTCGAACCTGCAGGCGGTCGAAGTCATCGTGAGCCAACCGCAACAGCGGTTGCTGTCAGCCTTGTTCGGCTCGGCCCCGGTGCCGGTCACCGCGCGCGCGGTCGCGCTGCCGAATTCCGGGACGGGCTGCGTGCTTGCGCTCAACGCCAGCGCCAGTCCCGCGGTCAACGTGAGCGGCGGCAACCAGCTCAACCTGATCAAGTGCAACCTTTACAGCAACTCGGGTGCAAGCCCATCGCTCAACGTGGCCGGCAGCGCGACGGTCGCCGCCAATCAGGTCGGCGTCGTCGGCGACGTCTCCGGCACCAGCAACATCACGGCCACCAACGGCGTCAAGACGCATGTGAAGCCAATGGCTGACCCGTATGCGAACGTCTCTCCGCCGTCGAAGCCGAGCTGCACGAACGCCAAGATTACGGTCAATTCCAACGGAAAGACGAACTCCCTCAGCCCCGGCTGCTACTCGGGCAGCATTACGGTGAACGCCGGCGCAACGCTGAACCTCGATCCAGGCATCTATTACCTGGACGGCTCGAACTTGAGCGTCGCGGGCAACGCCACCATCACGGGCAGCGGCGTGACCCTGGTCTTTACGGGCTCGGGAAGCAAGTGGGGCACGGCTTCGATCGGCAGCAACGCCATCGTCGATCTGACGGCGCCGACCTCCGGCTCCACGAAGGGCATCGTCATGTATGGCGACCGCAACATGCCGGCCGGGACTACCTTTAATCTCACGGGGTGGTGCCACCCAGAACTTCGGCGGCGCCATCTACCTGCCGAAGGCCGACCTCAGCTTCGGCGGTGGCAACGGCACAAGCACATCATGCACCAAGATCATCGCGGACACGCTGACGTTCAGCGGCACGTCGAACCTTCAGGTCAATTGTTCGGCGCTCGGCACCGCGACGATAGGCACGCAAACCGCGCAACTCATCGAGTGAGGTTGGCCCCGATGCAAATCCAGAGATCCTCATCCAACAGCCGTGGTCGATTGGTTTTCTCTCTGACGCGGCTTGTGCGCACCGCCGTTCACGACAGGGGCGGCGTCGCGGCCATCGAATTCGGGATCATGATCCCGTTGCTGTCCCTGATGGTCGTCTCGGTAACCGACATCGGACTCGCGCTCTATCGCAAGATGCAGGTCGAGAATGCCGCGCAGGCGGGAGCGCAATACGCCATCGTGCGCGGCTTTGACGAGACTGGCGTCACCAGCGCCGTAACAGCCGCCACGAATTCCACAGCCATCAATGCTTCGCCCAAGCCGTACCAGTTTTGCGGGTGCCCGACCAGTTCGGGGGTCAGCACCGTCAGTTGCGGTGCGGTCTGCCCCAGCGGCGCGCAGGCCGGAACATATGCCATGGTTTCGGCGCAAGGGACCTACTACACGCTGATCAATTATCAGATTGTGGCGGCCTCCTACACCTATAGCGCCCAGTCCACTGCGAGGCTGCAGTGAAACTCACACCGCTATGGCGGGACAATCGAGGGGCCTCCGCGCTGGAATTCGCCCTGACCGCTCCCGTGTTCTTCCTGTTCATATTTGGCATCATCGAATTCGGACTGCTGTTCTGGACTCAGCTCGGGCTGCAGCACGGCACCGAAATGGCGGCGCGTTGCGCGACCGTCAACAGCACGCTCTGTCCGAGCGGGAGCGCCATCACGAATTACGCCGCGCAGCAGGCGTTCGGCCTCACGCTCCCGGCGCAGACATTCACCTATTCCACGTCAGCCTGCGGCAACGTGGTCAGCGCGAGTTATGCATTTCAATTTGCGCAATTTCTCAATCTGTCCCCGGTGACGCTGACCGCCCGGGCATGCTTTCCGAGTTGAGCTCATAACCCTAGTGTCCCGAATCCGAAGTTCGCATCATTTGCCCCATCTTCGGAGCGAACTTCGGATTCGATAAGGACACTAGCAAACTGATGATTCTAGTGTGCTTTATGAATGCGAAGTTCGTGAAAGTGGCTGCCGCGAAATCGCACGAACTTCGCATTCAGCACACTAGCCGGCCTTCCGCGCCGCCAGCGCGTCCGCGACTGCGGTGCGGATATCGGCCACCGAGAACGGTTTCGTCACCACGTCATGCACGATCGCCTCGAGGCCGGAGGCGCGTTCGCGCTGATGGGCGAAGCCGGTCATCAGCAGGATCTTCAGCGCAGGGAAGTCGCGCGCCGCGGTCAGCGCCAGCGCGATGCCGTCCATCACGGGCATCTGGATGTCGGTGAGCAGAAGGTCGAACGCGCCTTCGTCGCGCGTCAGCACCTCCAGCGCCTCGGCGCCGTCCTGCGCGGTCACGGTTTCGTGGCCGTCCATGGCGATGGCGCGCGCCACCAGCGAGCGCATTGAGTCTTCGTCGTCGGCGATCAGAACACGCGTCATGGTGATTGGTCGGTTCCCGATGGAGTTGGCCGG
Organism: Bradyrhizobium sp. USDA 4503; assembly: GCF_054055815.1. NCBI lineage: Bacteria > Pseudomonadati > Pseudomonadota > Alphaproteobacteria > Hyphomicrobiales > Nitrobacteraceae > Bradyrhizobium > Bradyrhizobium sp. USDA 4503. The sequence continues at coordinate 4,778,815 of NZ_JBSRXS010000001.1, read as the reverse complement.
CGGCTCACGCGCGGCCGCCGGTGAGATCACGCTTGTTGAAGAAGCGTACGTCGATATTGCGGCCTTCGGGCGGCGGCGAGGCGAGGCGCGACTTGAAGAAGGCCCGCTCGCCGGGATTGAGCACCGGCTGCTCCAGCACGGCGTTCCAGGCATAGATTTCGGCGCCTTGCGCGTCGCGGACCGAGAAGCGCAGCCGCGGCAATTCGACCGGCTTCCTGGTCTGGCCGACGATCATGCCCTCGATCACCAGCACCGGCTTGCCGTCCACGGTCTCGTTGGTGATCTTGAGATCCTTGAAGGCGAGCCCGCGCAGATTCACGTCGAGCCCGGCCATCTTGTAGAACAGCGCGGTCTGCGGCAGCAGCCGCACCACGTCGTTGCGCCAGACGAACAGCGCGATGATCAGCGCGGCCATGGCGCCGCAGGTGGTCGGCAGGGCACCGATTACCGGCATGAACGGAATTCGGGGCAGGGCGGGCAGCCGGAACAGGCGGGGAAGCCGGGGCAGGCGGAAGCGGCCCCTGGTTCCCGCGTCCCCGGCGTCGGCATGGGCCGCGGCATCCGCCTCGGCCAGCGCCGGCCATTCCGTGTCGGCGTCGCTGCCCTCGGTGGGCAAATCGGCCGAAATCGAGGGGCTCTCGACCATCGGGGTCGCGTCAGCCTCCTCCCGGCCCATGGCCTCCCATTCGGCGGCGAGGTCGGATCCGGCGGACTGATAGGCCAGAGTGGGCGCGGTCGCCCCGACGGCGTACTCCGGCCGGGCCAGCCAGACCTCCCGGCAGCGGGAACAACGGACGGTACGTCCGGCCTCGCCAAGGGTGGCCGGATTGATGGCGTAGGATGTTGTACAATGCGGGCAGACAATATGCATGGAGGCCGAATCTCCACCGTGTGGATGCCCGGATGCTACTTAGCGACCGTTAACGAATCGGAAACCATAACCGAAGCACAAGCTTTCTGTGCGGTTCGCGGGCGCTCGGCCGGGGTTCGGGCCGTCTTCGCCGTCGGTGTAGGGTATTGGGCCATCGGCCCTCTCGAACGGAGCTAGCGCATTGGTTCGGTTCGAAAATGTCGGTCTGCGCTACGGGCTCGGCCCGGAGATTTTGCGCGACCTCTCGTTCATGATCCCGGCGCACTCGTTCCAGTTCCTCACCGGGCCGTCGGGCGCGGGCAAGACCTCGCTGCTGCGGCTGTTGTTCCTGTCGTTGCGGCCGACCCGCGGGCTGGTCAATCTGTTCGGCAAGGACGTCTCGCTGCTGAGCAAGGATCAGGTCGCCGACCTGCGCAAGCGGATCGGCATCGTGCTGCAGGATTTTCGCCTGCTCGATCACATGACCACCTATGAGAACGTCGCGCTGCCGTTCCGCGTGATGGGCCGCGAGGAATCGAGCTATCGCCGCGAGGTGATCGATCTCTTGAAATGGGTTGGCCTCGGCGAGCGCATGGACGCGCTGCCGCCGATCCTGTCGGGCGGCGAGAAGCAGCGCGCCGCGATCGCGCGCGCGGTGATCTCGCGGCCGCAACTGCTGTTGGCGGACGAGCCGACCGGCAGCGTCGATCCGACGCTCGGGCGCCGCCTGCTGCGGCTGTTCATCGAGCTCAACAAATCCGGCACCGCGGTCATCATCGCGACCCACGACATCACGCTGATGGATCAATACGAAGCGAGGCGGCTGGTGCTGCATCAGGGACGGCTGCACATCTATGAATAGGAGCGGCGACGAGAAAGTGTCGTTGGTCGATCTCGGGCGCGAACGCCCGCAGGTCCCGGCCACTGCGCGCAACATGTCGCCGATCGTGCCGCGGGCGTCGATTTCGGGCCGTGCACTGGTCGCGGTCGTCGCGATCATGACCTTCCTCGCCTCGCTGACGACAGGCACCGTGCTGCTGGTCAGCGCGTCAGCCGCCGAATGGCAGTCGGAAGTATCGAGCGAGATCACCATCCAGGTGCGCCCCTCGCCGGGCCGCGACCTCGATCGCGACGCGCAGGCCGCGGTGGACGCGATGCGGGCGCAGCCCGGCATTCTCGAGGTCCGTCCGTTCAGCAGGGAGGAATCCGCCAAGCTGCTGGAGCCGTGGCTCGGCAGCGGGCTCTCGATCGACGAACTGCCGGTGCCGCGCGTCATCGTGGCGCGGGTGCAGCCCGGCACCACGCTCGATCTCGCCGGCTTACGCGCGCGGGTGACGCAGGCGGCGCCGACCGCAAGCGTCGACGATCACCGCGCCTGGATCGAGCGCATGCGCTCGATGACCGGCGCCACGACGTTCGCCGGCGTCGGCATCCTCATCCTCGTGATCATCGCAACCATCATCTCGGTGTCGTTCGCGACCCGCGGCGCGATGGCCGCCAACCGCCCGATCGTCGAGGTGCTGCATTTTGTCGGCGCCGGCGACAGCTTCATCGCCAACCGCTTCCTGCGGCATTTCCTTCGGCTCGGCCTCGAAGGCGGGCTGATCGGTGGCGGTGCGGCGATGCTGGCGTTCGGCTTCTCCGAGTCGATCGCCAACTGGTTCTCCGGCACGCCGGTGGGCGACCAGTTCGCGGCCCTGCTCGGCACGTTCTCGCTGCGTCCGTCGGGCTATCTGGTGCTGGCGATGCAGGCGGTGCTGATCGCGGCGATCACCGCGTGGGCATCGCGGCGCACCCTGTTTGCCACGCTCGACGACATCGACTGACGGCGCCGCGAAAACTCGAAATCATGGCGCCGCCTCGTGATCGCATTTCGTCGCCCAAGTGTGATTTCGCGCGCGGCACGCGGCACTGGTCCCGAGGAAAACCGGTTTCCACTTTTCCGGATCATGCTTTAAAATCCCCCGGGGGAAGGATAACCGCATCACATGAGTTTGCAGTCCGACGATACGTCGCCGAATGGCTTTGCCGCGCGCCCGCGCGGCTGGCTGCGCGCCGTCATCGTCGCGCCGCTGGCGCTTGCCTTCGTCGCCGCGGCGGTCGGCTTTGTCGGCTTCCTCTCGCAATTGCGCGGCGTCGAGACCGACCCGCCGCAAAATGCCGACGGCATCGTGGTGCTGACCGGCGGCTCGTCGCGGGTGTCCGACGCCATGGAACTGTTGGCTGCCGGCTACGGCAAGCGTTTGCTGATCTCGGGCGTACATCCGACCAACGACGCCAGCGACATTTCCCGCTCCGTGCCGGACAGCAAGGGGCTGATGAGCTGCTGCGTCGATCTCGACCGCTCGGCGCTGAACACCCGCAGCAACGCGGCGGAGACGCGGCGCTGGGCGCGCGAGCGCGGCTTCAAGTCGCTGATCGTGGTGACCTCCAACTACCACATGCCGCGGGCGATCGTGGAACTGTCACATGCGATGCCCGACGTCACGCTGATCCCGTTCGCGGTGGTCGGCGACAAATGGCGCGACGAGCCGTGGTGGACGAGCGGCGCGACGTTCCGTCTCTTGCTATCGGAATACGCCAAATATGTCGCCGCCGAGATGCGGGTGCGGCTGGCCGGTCTCGGCCTCGACCTGACCTCCGATCTCGCCGAGCCGGCTGCCGCGCCGCGCCGCCCGGCGACGGCGCAGGCGAATTGATGTATCAGGCACCGTCATTCCGGGGCGATGCGCGGCATCGAACCCCAATTCGTAATTGCGAATTGTGGAATCTCGAGATTCCGGGTCTGGTGCTGACGCACCATCCCGGAATGACGGTGTAAAGGATAGTGTTGAGAGAATGACTTCAATCTTCCTGCGCTCGCTGATCTTCAACGTGCTGTTCTATCTCGTGCTGGTGGTGCTCTGCATCATCGCGCTGCCGGCGCTGCTGTTGCCGCGGGGGGCGTTGATGGCGCTCGAAGTCGCGTGGGCCAACACCAGCCTGTTCCTGATGCGCGTGATCTGCAACATCAGGATCGAGTTTCGCGGGATCGAGAAGATACCGAGCGGGCCGCTGGTCGTCGCCTCGAAGCACCAGTCGTTCTGGGAGACGTTCGCGCTGGTGCGCTTCTTCGAGCATCCGCTGTTCATCCTGAAGCGCGAGCTGATGATGATCCCGGTGTTCGGCTGGTACCTCAAGAAGGTCGGCATGATCTCGGTCGAGCGCGGCGGCGGCCCGCGCTCGCTGATCAAGACGCTGAAGCGCGCGGCGGCCGAGGTGAAGCTCGGCCGGCAGCTTGTGATCTTTCCCGAGGGCACCCGTACCGCACCAGGGGCGCCGCCGAACTACAAGGCCGGCGTCGCGCAGATCTATGCCGAGAGCGGCGTGCCGTGCCTGCCGATCGCGCTCAATTCCGGGCTGTTCTGGCCGCGCCGCACCTTCATGCGCTATCCGGGGACGCTGGTGGTCGAATTCCTCGATCCGCTGCCGCCGGGATTGCCGCGCGATGAGTTCATGGCTCGCTTGCGCGACCAGATCGAAACCGCCACCACCCGCATCGTCGAGGCCGGCCGCGCCGAGCAGGCGAAATTGTTCGGCGGTGTGCCGAACGCGGCGAAAGGGTAGGGCGCAGCACAAGCCCTGGTGCGGTTGCTGCCGGGAATTTCGTGCGCGCGGTTTCGTCGGTCCCTTCAGAAATCGTCATGCCCGGGCTTGTCCCGGGCATCCACGTTTTTGGTTCGGCCCGAAGCAAGACGGTGGATGGCCGGGCACAGGCAAGCCGAAGCGATGCCGTCCTTCGGGCGGCTGCCCGGCCCATGACGATGCGGAGAGTTACCGTATTGCGAATGGCGTCGCCACTACTGACCGGCCGCCGCGTCGGTGTTGAAGGTCTCGCCTTGCGGCACCCAACTCTTGCCGTCGAACGTCGCGATCTGCATCTGCGTGAACGGCGCATAGCGGTCCGGCCGCGTCGAGATAGCGATGCCGGGCAGCAGCAACGGCGCAACCACCTTGTTGAGGTTGGTTGCCTGCTTCAGCAAATTCTCGCGCGTCAGATCATCGCCGCACATCTCGATGACCTTCACCGTCATATAGGCCGAGATGTAGCCGGTGACGTTGCTGCCGTCGGCGATGTCGCCTTGCGGATACCACTTCGCCAGGAATTCCTTGAACTCCTTCACGTCGGCGGCGTTCTCCCAGGTGGGATCGGTCGGCGTCTTGAACGCCAGCGCGGTCAATAATCCCTTCGAAGCTTCGATGCCGGCCGGCTCCATGACGCCCTTGATCGATGAGGAGACGCTGACCACGTAGTTCAGCGGTTTCCATCCGAGCTCGTAGACCTTGCGTATCGCCTGCGCGCCGAACTTGGGCGTCGCCATCGTGAACAGCGTGTCGGCGCCGGAGGCTTTCAGGGAGACGATCTGCGAATCGACCGTCGGATCGGAAACCTCGTAGGTCACTTCCTTCACGATCATCGTCTTCGCCTTGTCGCCGAGGCCATCCTTCAGCCCCTTGACGTAATCCTTTCCGGCATCATCGTTCTGGGAGAACACGCCGAGCTTCGCGTCGGGCTTGTTCTTCAACAGATATTTGGCGAAGATCATGCCCTCCATCTGGTAGGGCGGATAAAGCTGGGTGGTCCACGGGAAGTTCTTCGGGTCGTCCCATTTTGCCGCGCCCGTCGAAATGAAGATCTGCGGGACCTTCTTCTGGTTCAGATACTTCTGGATCGCTGAATTGGTCGGCGTGCCGATGGTACCGATGATTGCCAGCACCTCGTCCTGTTCGACGAGGCGTCGCGTCTGCTCCACGGTCTTCGGCGGCGAATAGGCGTCGTCCAGTGAAATCAGCTTGATCTTTCGGCCGTTCACGCCGCCCTTCGCGTTGATCATCGCGTAGTAGGCCTCTTCGAGACGCCCCTGGGTGCCGTAGGCGGACGCCGGGCCGCTATAGGGCATGGTCTGGCCGATCTTCACCTCGGTATCGGTGACACCGGGGCCGTATTTCTTGTCGGCGAGGGCAGGTTGGGCGGTGGCGAGCATCAGCGCGCAGAACACTGCGCGTGAGTAACGAAACGTCATGGCGAATCTCCCCAAGTATCGGCCACGCTCTTCGGCGTGTGCCGTGGGGCTGATGATCGCTGCTCCACCCTGCACGTCAAGTGCGACAGCTCGGCGCGCGGGTGCCGTCGTACCGCTGTCCGTCCGGGAGCGGTGAAGCAAGCGATGTCAGTGCGGAAAACTCACCGCATCACGAACGGATTGGCCGGGACGTCCGTCGCGGTCGAGATCCAGACGCTCTTGGTCTCCTGATATTCGCGGACCGCGTCGATGCCGCTTTCGCGGCCGACGCCGGAGTGCTTCATGCCGCCGAACGGCATCATGTAGCTGATGGCCCGGTAGGTGTTCACCCACACGGTGCCCGCGCGCAGTTGCTTCGGCACGCGGATGGCGCGCGCGAGATCCTTGGTCCAGATGCCGGCGGCGAGGCCGTAGATCGTGTCGTTGGCGATCCGGATGGCGTCCTCCTCGGTGTCGAAAGAGATGATCGACAGCACCGGTCCGAACACCTCCTCGCGCGCGATCCGCATGGTGTTGTCGACGTCGGTGAAGATGGTCGGTTCGACGAACTGGCCGCCCTTGATGCCGTCGCCGGTGGCCGGCTTGCCGCCGAGCAGGCAGCGCGCGCCCTCGGCCTTGGCGATGTCGATATAGTCGAGCACCTTCTTGTACTGCGCCGGCGTCGTGATCGGGCCGACATTGGTGTCGGACTGCATGGGATCGCCGATCTTGGCGGACTTTGCCAGCTCCAGCACCCGCGCGACGAATTTTTCCTTGATCGAGCTCTGCACCAGAAGGCGCGATCCCGCGATGCAGGTCTGCCCCGTGGCAGCGAAGATGCCGGAGATCGCGCCGGCCGCGGCGGCGGTGAGGTCGGCGTCCTCGAACACGATGTTGGGCGACTTGCCGCCGAGCTCGAGCGAGACGCGCTTCAGGCTCTTGGCCGCGGTCTCGTAAACCTTTGCGCCGGTCGTATCGGATCCCGTGAAGGTGATCTTGGCGACGCCGGGATGGGCGATCAGCGCGGAGCCCGCCTCGGGACCGAAGCCGGTCACCACGTTGAAGATGCCGTCGGGAATTCCGGCTTCCTTGGTCAGCGCGGCGAATTCCAGCGTGCTGGCCGAGGTGAATTCCGACGGTTTGACGACCACGGCGCAACCAGCGGCGAGCGCGGCGGCGCACTTCCAGGCGACGAACAGCAGCGGCGAATTCCAGGCGGTCAGCGCCGCGACCACCCCGACCGGCTCATGGGTCGTGTAGGCAAAGGTCTCCGCCTTGTCGATCGGCACCAGGCCGCCCTCGAGCTTGTCGACGAGCCCGCCGAAATACCACCACCACTCCGGATGGTAGCGCAACTGGCCGAGCATCTCGGCCATCAGCTTGCCGTTGTCGCGCACCTCGATCTCGGCAAGGCGCTCGGCATTGGCCGCGACGAGGTCGCCGAGCTTGCGCATCACCTTGCCGCGTGCGGAGGCCGTCATCTTCGCCCAGGGGCCGCGCCACATCGCCTCATTGGCTGATTTCACCGCCTTGTCGGCGTCGGCGGCCGTGCCGCGCGGAATCTTCGCCCAGGCCTCGCCGCGATAGGGATCGATGCTGTCGAACCATTCGCCATTGGCGGGGTCGACATACTGGCCGTTGATGTAGAGCTGATAGGTTTTCATGACATCCTCCCGCAAGGCGATGGTTCTGGTTGGCGGAACGCTATCACGCATTGCGCGACGCCGTCATAACGCAGTCGCGTGAGCCGGGTTGCAGCCGAGGCGGGCCGCTATCGGCCATGCGGCGCGGCAAGCTCGGCCGCGATGATCGCGCCGAGCGCCATGTCGCTCTGTTGTCCGAAGCCATGATGCACGACGTTGCCGTCGCGGCCGATGAGGATGCTGGTCGGCGTTCCCTGCATGCCGTAGCGCTGCATGGTGACCGGGATCGGCGTGCCTTCGCCGGCCTCGTCGACGCCGATCGGGAAGGTCAGCCGGTACTCGTGGATGAAGGCTTCCAGCGACACCTCCGTCATCGCCGCGTGGTGCTCGAATACGGTGTGCAGCCCGATCACCTGCAGGTCCGAATGCTTGAACAGCTCGAACGCGCGCTGGGTCTGCGGCGTGCCGTGCGCGACGCAGCCGGGGCACAGCATCTGGAACGCGTGCAGCAGCACCGGCCGGCCGCGCAGCCCAGCCAGGGTCAGCGGCTCGCTGGTGTTGAACCAGCGCGACGCGGCGAGTTCAGGTGCGAGAGTCACAGATCGGTTCCTTGCGTCCGCTCACGGCGCAAGGTTGGCAAGATCGATACCGGTCTGTCAACGACCGGCGGCGCTTGATGCCGCGGCCCGGCGTGCGCGGCGCGCGGCGCGGCGGCGCTGGGTCCAGAGCCTGGCGCGGTCGAGATAGAGATAGACCACCGGCGTCGTGTAGAGCGTCAGGATCTGGCTCAGGATCAGCCCGCCGAAGATCGCGATGCCGAGCGGCTGACGCAGCTCGCTGCCTTCGCCGAGGCCGATCATCAGCGGCACCGCGCCGAACAAGGCAGCCAGCGTCGTCATCATGATCGGCCGGAAGCGCATCAGGCAGGCCTCGTAGATCGCATCGCGCGACGACAGCCCGCGCTGGCGCTCGGCATCGAGCGCGAAGTCGATCATCATGATGGCGTTCTTCTTGACGATGCCGACCAGGAGGATCACCCCGATCATGCCGATGATGTCGAAATCGGTGTGCGACAGCATCAAGGCCGCCACCGCGCCGACGCCTGCCGAGGGCAAGGTGGAGAGGATGGTCAGCGGGTGGATGTAGCTCTCGTAGAGCATGCCGAGCGAGATGTAGATCGTCGCCAGCGCGGCGAGGATCAGGAACAGCTCGTTCGCCAGCGCCTGCTGGAAGATTTTCGCGGAGCCCGCAAACCCGCCGGAAATGCCCGCGGGCATGCCGAGCGCGTGCATCGCGTTCTCGATCGTGGTGGTCGCCGTGCTCAGCGAGACGCCCGGCGGCAGGTTGAACGAGATGGTACTCGAGACCAGGAGATCCTGGTGGTTGACGGAAAGCGGCGTCTCGCCGTGCTCGAAGCGTGCGACGCTCGACAGCGGGATCATGGTCTCCGCGCTGGTGGAGACCGCGGTACCGGTCGATGCGACGCCCTTGCCGGTGGCGCCGATCGAATTGGTGGCCTGGTTGCGCACCACATTGGCGGCGACCGCGCTGACCGAGCTTTTTTGCGAGGACGAGGCCACCGTGCCGGCCACGGCATTGGTGCTCTGCGTGCCGCTCGCCGAGCCGCCCGAGGTCGAGATATAGACCTCCTTGAGGGTCTGCGGGTCCTGCGAGAAACGCGGCGCGACCTCCATGATGACATGATACTGGTTGCGCGCGACGAAAATGGTCGAGACTTGGCGCTGCCCGAACGCGTCATAGAGCGTGTTGTCGAGCTGGCTGACGGTGATCCCGAGCCGGGAGGCGGCGTCGCGATCGATGATCAGATTGGCTTGCAGCGCCTTGTTCTGCTGGTCGCTGTTGACGTCGGCGAGCGTCGGCTCCTTCTGCAATGCCGCGACGAGCTTCGGCGTCCACTCGTTCAGCTCCTCGAAGGTCGAGCCCTTCAGCGTGTACTGATACGCCGCATTGCCCGAGCGTCCGCCGGCGCCGAGGTCGCCGATCGATTGCAGGAACAGCGTGGCGCCCGCGACGCTTGCCAATGGCTCGCGCAGCCGCTCGATCACCTTGTCGGCGCGCAGCCGGCGCTCGTCCATCGGCTTCAGCGAGGCGAACACGGTGCCGGTGTTGGTGCCGCCGGGACCTACGCCGCCGCCGCCGGTGAAGCCGACCGCGGTGTCGACCGCCGGATCTGATTTCACGATGTCGATGAACTGGGTCAGCTTCTGCTGCATCAGCTGGAACGAGGTGCTCTGGTCGGCCTGAATCGAGCCGACCAGCAATCCGGTGTCCTGCTGCGGCACGAAGCCCTTGGGCACCACCTTGTAGAGATGGAAGTTCAAATAGAGCGTCGAGCAGAGGATCAGCATCACCAGGAGCGGATGGCGCAGCGCGAGGCCGAGCGTCGCGCGGTAGCCGTTCAGCATCAGCTCGAAGATGCGTTCGCTGATCCGGTAGATCCGGCCGTGCGGCCGGCCCTCCTCCTTGCGCAGCAGTACCGCGCACATCATCGGCGTCGTGGTCAGCGAGACCACCAGCGAGATCACGATCGCGATCGTGATGGTCATGGCGAATTCGCGGAACAGGCGGCCAACCAGGCCGCCCATCAGCAGGATCGGCACGAACACCGCGATCAGCGACACGCTCATCGACAGCACCGTGAAGCCGACCTCGCGGGTGCCGACCAGCGTGGCCTCGAGCCGCGACAGCCCGGCGTCCATGTGCCGGGTGATGTTCTCCAGCACCACGATGGCGTCGTCGACCACGAAGCCGGTCGCCACCGTCAGCGCCATCAGCGAGAAGATGTCGAGCGTGTAGCCGAGTAGATACATCACGGCGAACGTCGCGATCAATGACACGCCGACCGCCACCACCGGGACCAGCGTGGCCCGGGCATTGCGCAGGAAGGCGAACACCACCAGGATCACCAGCGCCACCGCGATCAACAGCGTGATCTCGACGTCGTGCAGCGAGGCCCGGATTGTCTTCGAGCGGTCCATCGCGAGGGTGATGTCAACCGCAGGCGAGACCGAGGCCTTCAGCTGCGGCATCAGCCCTTTCACGGTGTCGACCATCTTGATGATGTTGGCGCCCGGCTGCCGGTACACGATCATCACGACGGCCGGCTTGCCGTTGGAAAGGCCGAGCGTGCGCACATTCTCGACGGAATCGATCACGTCGCCGACATCGGTCAGGCGCACCGCCGCGCCGTTGCGGTAGGCGACGACCAGCGGCCTGTAGTCGGCCGCCTTGCGGGCCTGGTCGTTGGCGTAGATCTGGTAGCGCTGGTTGCCGACGTCGATGCCGCCCTTCGGGCTGTGCGCATTGGCGCTCGAGAGCGCGGCGCGGACGTCCTCGAGCCCGATGCCGTATTTGTACAGCGCCGGCGGGATCAGCTCGACGCGCACCGCCGGCAGCGAGCCGCCGCCGACCGAGACTTCGCCGACGCCCTCGACCTGCGACAACTTCTGCGCCAGCACGGTCGAGGCGGCGTCATAGAGCTCGGCCGGCGTCAGCGTGTCCGAGGTCAAGGTGTAGATCAGGATCGGCGCCGAGGCCGGGTTGAACTTGCGGTAGGTCGGGTTGGCGCGCAGGTTGGTCGGCAGGTCCGCCCGCGCCGCGTTGATCGCCGCCTGCACGTCGCGCGCGGCGCCGTTGATGTCGCGGTCGATATCGAACTGCAGCGTGATGCGGGCAGAGCCGAGCGAGGACACCGACGTCATTTCGGTGACGCTGGCGATCTGGCCGAGGTGGCGCTCGAGCGGGCTTGCCACCGTGGAGGCGACGTCGGCCGGGCTGGCGCCGGGCAGGGTCGCCTGCACCATGATGGTCGGGATGTCGACGTCGGGCAGCGGCGACACCGGCAGCTTGAAGAACGCAATGATGCCCGCCACCACCAGTCCAAGCGACAGCAGCGTGGTGCCGACCGGCCGTCGGACAAAGGGGGCGGAGAGGTTCATCGAATTTGCGAGCGCTGTTTGCGGATCAGCTTCTATCCGTCCGCGCCGGGATGCAAAAGCCTAAATGTCACAGGGCGGCGCCATACCGCCGCCGCGATTTGCCGGATGCACCGCGGCGCACGCCGAAAATCGAGGATCTGGCAAAACCCGTTTACAAAGGCTGATCGATGATGGTGGTGAAGCGCAGTCGCAAGCACTGCGCAAAGGCCAAATGAAGAAGCTCAAGGCATTCCGCAAGTCGCCGGATAGTCCGCTCGGCGAGGTCGTTAAACGACGGTTGGCCAAGCGAACTAAGTAGAGCCTCGCGACGCAGCCTTACGCATCCCGGGCATTCTGCAGCGGGTGACGCGCCGCGTGGGCATCATGCAGCATCGTCGCTAGCTGGTGCAGCTGCGTGTCGCGAAAGCCCTGCTTCTCGATCGAGGCCACTGTCGAGAGCACATAGTCGCGGTTGTTGCCGGAGCGGCCATGGCCCTGCAGCACCAGGCGCTGCTGCTCGGCGAGCGACAGCCGCCCGGCATATTGCACATGACCGCGATCGACCACATAGGCCAGCGCGCTGACGCGCTCGCGCGCCGCATTCTCCAGCCACACCGAGCGCATCACCTCGCGATAGACGTTGGTGGTCTGCTCGCGTCCGCGCAAATAGGCGATGGTGTCGTGGCGCAGGCGGGCGGCGACGCGGAATGCGATGCCGCGGCAGGCGCCGCCGCGGTCGAGCCCGAGCACCAGGCCCGGCTTCTCCGGCGTGCCGCGGTGGTCGAACGAATAGACGCAGAGCGCGCGATGCTCGCCGATCAGCCGCGCCGGCACCTGTTCCAGGAACTCGAAGCCCGGCTTCCACATCAGTGAGCCATAGCCGAACACCCAGAGGTCGCCGTCGGTTTCGGAATGGGGAGGATTTGCTGACATCGCGCTGATGGGCTAGCAGAACGGGCCGTCGAAGCGAAGCGGATTCCGTGAAGTTTCCAAGGCTTGCTGAAGGCTCGCTCAAGGGTTGCTCGGGGCTTGTTCAAGGCCCGCGGCCGCTTAGATTTTGACAAATTCGCCCGCCAAAGGACCTGCATGTCGGATCAGACCTCCGCCCCCCGCCGCCGCTCGCGCTTCGGCCTTTATGCCGTCCCGGTCGCGGTCCTGATCGCCGCGGTGCTGTGGAGTGCCTTCTGGTTCTTCGCCGCCTCGCAGGTCGGCGTGCAGGCCGATGCCTGGCGCGCGCAGGAGGCGAAGGCCGGCCGGGTCTATGATTGCGGGGACCGTTCGGTGGCGGGCTACCCGTTCCGGTTCGAGGTCCGCTGCACCGATCCGAGCGTGATGCTGGTCTCGCAGACCGCCGCGCCGCAGATGGCGTTCGTGGCGCGGCTCGCCGAGATCCTGGTCGTGGCGCAGGTCTACGATCCCAAGCTCGTGATCGCGGAGTTCAAGGGACCGGCCACGATCGCCGAGCGCGGCGCGCAGCCGACGCTGTCGGTGAGCTGGAGCAAGGCACGCAGCAGCGTGGTCGGCCTGCCGGCGCCGCCGCAGCGCGCCTCGCTGGTGTTCGACGATCTCGCCATCGACCGCACCGGCGGCGCGGCGCCGGTGCCGCTGGCGCGGGTCAATCACATCGAGCTGCACGGCAGGCAGGTCGACGGCTCGGCGCCGGACAGTCCGGCGATCGAGGCCGTGCTGCAGATTGCCGGCGGCACCTTGCAGGAGGTGCATCCGCTGCTCGCCCAGCCGTTCAACGCCGACATCCATGCGCGGCTCAATGGCCTGAAGGATTTCTCGCCGAAACCCTGGCCGGATCGCTTCCGCGAGATCCAGGCCGCCGGCGGCAGCGTCGAGATCCAGCAGTCGCGGATCGAGCAGGGCGATGTGCTGTCGGTCGCGGCCGGCATGCTGCGCCTCAACGCGCAAGGGCGCATCGAGGGCGAATTGCAGATGACGGTCGCCGGCCTCGAGCGCGTCATCCCCGCGCTCGGCATCGACAAGATGCTGGAGGAGGGCGTGCCGCAGGCAACGCTTGATCGCGTCGCGCCCGGCGTGAAGAGCCAGGACCTCAGCAATCTCTTCGGCGCGCTGGATCGCGCCATCCCCGGCCTCGGCAAGGTGATCAAGCAGAACGCCAATGCCGGCATTTCCGCCGGCATCAATTCGCTCGGCACCGAGGCTATCCTCGAAGGCAAGAAGGCGCGCAGCTTCCCGCTGCGCTTCGCCGACGGCGCGGTGTTCTTGGGGCCGCTGAAAGTCGCGCAGATTCCGCCGCTGTTCTGAGCGGATGGACGCTGCGGAAACATCCGTCATTGCGAGGAGCGATAGCGACGAAGCAATCCATGGCTCCGCATATGCCGCGCGATGGATTGCTTCGCTTCGCTCGCAATGAGCATACCGGTAAGGCCACTCACTATCTCCTCGCGCGCTATCGTCGATTACCGCGATCTATTCCCGCCGCCGCGATGAGAAAAACGTGACCGGAATAATACGCCCCGGCGCGAATATCACTCCCCGAGTACCGCTCTCTTTCGCCTGAGGAAACAACCTCGTGTGGAGGAGAAGCGATGCGAATTCTCGGGGGAATTCTGCTCGGCAGCATGCTGCTGTCGGCAGGCTCGGCGTTGGCGGAGGACGATGCGTCCGAGCTGCGTGCGCTGAAGGCACGGCTCAAGCAGCTCGAGCAGAAAATGGAGACGCAGGCGCGCAAGGAGGAGGCGCTGGCCGCAAGACAGAACGCAATTCAGAACGCGCAGATGACGGCGAAGGCGCCGGTGCCGTTCGATCCCTGCGCATCGGGCAAGCTCTGCTACAAGGGCGTCACCTTCACCTTCGGCGGCTGGGTCGATCTCACCGGCATCTATCGCAGCCGCAACCTCGCCTCCGATTCGGGCTCGGTCTACAACTTCATCCCGTTCCCGCAGAGCAAGAACTACAACACCGGCGAGTCGCGCTTCACCGCGCGCCAGACCCGCTTCTCGGTGCTCGCCGAAGCCAACGCCACGGAGAACATCCACGTCGCCGGCTATGGCGAGCTCGATTTCGAGGGCGCGGCGCAGACCGCCAATTCGGTCGCGACCAATTCGTTCAATCCGCGGCTGCGGCAGGCCAGCATCGAGATCGACCGCAGCGATCTCGGCCTGCATGTCCTCGCCGGCCAATCATGGTCGCTGAACACGCCGAGCAAGGCCGGCATCGATCCGCGAGGCGCCGATACGCCGGGCGTGATCGATTTCGAGCTGGTGCCGGGCTTTCTCGGCGCGCGCCAACCCGGCGTCCGGGTCTGGCAGGATATCGGGCCGGAGTTCAAGCTCGCGGTCTCGGCGGAGAATCCGCAGACATCCTTTTTCGGCGGCAACAACCCGCTGGTCGGCACGCCGGCGGTTGGCCCGCAGGGCGTGCTCAATCCGAATCTGCTGGTCAATCTCACCGGTCCGGGCGGCAGCTTCTTCAACAGCCTGAACAATGTCAGCCTCAACCACGTTCCGGATTTCACCGTGAAGGGCGCGTGGGATCCGCGGCTCGGGCCCTACAAGCTGCATGTCGAGGCGTGGGCGCTCTACCGCGACTTCTATGATCGCTTCAACTTCGCCAATCACGACGTCAACACGGTCAGCTTCGGCGGCCACCTCTCGGCCGAGATCGTGCCGAAGCTGCTCGAGGTGCAGGCCTCCGCCTCCTACGGTGCGCTGGGCCGCTTCACCGCAACGCCATTCCCGGATGCAACCGTGCGCCAGGACGGCTCGATCCAGCCGCTGCCGATCACGGCTTTCCTGGTCGGCTCGGTCTGGCACACGACGCCGTCGCTCGATCTCTACGCCTATGCCGGGCTCGAAAAGACCAAGGCGACCTTCTCCAATGTCGGCACGGTGCCGTTCGGCTACGGCAATCCGCTCTACAACAACCTCGGCTGCAACATCGAGAACTCGCCGGCCGCGACCTGCAACGGCAACACTTCGGAGGTGAGGCAGTACACCGCGGGCTTCTACGACACGATCTTCAAGGGCTCCTACGGCACCATCAAGGCCGGCGCGCAATATTCCTACACCCAGCGCTTCGCCTTCCAGGGTGTCGGCGGCGCGCCGAAGACCGACGACCACATCGTCATGACCCAGATCCGCTACTACCCGTTCTAGGGCGTGACGATGTCATTTCGAGCCGAGCTACGAACTCTGGTTACCTCGCCCCGCGCGCGGGGAGAGGTCGGCGCGCATCGTTAGATGCGCCCCGGGTGAGGGGAGCCTCCGCAAACGTTGCTATCACCATCCATGCGGAGACGGCCCCTCACCCCAACCCTCCAAGAGCACGCTTCGCTTGTCTCGACCCCGTAAGAACGGGGAGAGGGAGTGCACCACCGGCAAAGGAACACCGCACATGAGGATCGTGACCAGACCGAAGCAGAGGGCCGTGATCGCGCGCGAACTGATGATGGTCAGCCGCGCCGCGCATGTGCTGCAGCGAACTGGCCTCGCGATGGCCGGTGCCATGGCCGGCACCTTCGTCGCCGCCCAGCTCGCCAAGGGCCATGTCGCTGTCTTCGGCACGCTCGGCTTCATCGCGACGACGATCGTGATCGGTGCAGTCGGCTTCTATCTCGGCATCGATGTTCCCAAGCCGGTGATGCGCGGCACGGGTCGCATCGATGCCGTCGAGCTGATGAGCGCGGGCGGCGTCTTCCTTGCCGCGCTGGCTGCGCTGGTGTCGGTCTACGGCATCATCTTCGACGAGATTCCGCCGCGCGCCTGGGAGTTCGTGATCGGCTCCTGGTGGTTCGGCGGCGGCGTCATGCTGGCAACCGCCGGCCTCGTCGGCCGTCAGCGGCCGGCGCAGAAGGCCGCCGCGCTGTCGACGGGGCCGATCCGGGATCAACGGCTGCGGCGGTGAGCACGGTCGCAGACCTGCGGCCCCGCTGCGCCAATCTGTCCCGTAGCTGCGATCGGCCGATGCGATACCCTCACCAAAAAATCGGGGAGGGACTTCATGCCAGCGAAATTCAGCCGCCGTCACGTCATCGCTGCCGGAACCGCGGCCGCTGCGATGCCCTTCCTGCCGCGCGGCGCCTCGGCGCAAGCCGCCTGGCCCTCGCGGCAAATCCGCATGATCTGCAGCTACCCCGCCGGCGGGCAGACCGATCTCCTGGCACGCGCCTTCGGCGAATTCATCGCAAGGCAAGTCGGGCAAACCGTCGTCATCGAGAACAAGGCGGGCGCCTCGGGCTCGATCGGCGCCGCCGAGGTGGCGCGCGCCGCGCCTGACGGTCACACCATCCTGTGCTCGATCTCGACCACTTACGTGATGAACCGCGCGATGATGAAGAACCCCGGCTACGACATGGACAAGGATCTGACGCTGGTCAGCGTGATCCCGGGCGCCGGGCTGCTGCTGGTCGCGAGCCCGAAATTGGGCGTCAAGACACTGGCGGAATTCGTCGCCTATGCGCGCAGCAGCGGCAAGGTGAATTTCGGCACCTATAGCGCGGGCTCCGCGCCGCACATGACGATCAACGAGCTCAACAAGCAGTATGGCCTCACCATCGAGCCGATCCACTATCGCGGCGAGGCACCGATGTGGACCGGGCTTGCGGAAGGCACGCTCGATGTCGCGATGGGCAGCTACACCGCCGCGCAAACCGTCCTGCAAAGCGGTCGCGGCGTCGTCTTCGGGGTGCATTCGAAGAAGGTCGACGCGATCCCCGAGATCAGGACGCTGCCCGAGCAGGGCACGACGTCGAAGTTCTTCACCGTGAGCGGCTTCTCGGGCTGGGCGCTGCCGAAGGCGACGCCGCAGCCGATCGTCGATCGGCTGTCGGAGATTTGCGTCGCCGCCAATAGCGATCCGAAGGTCAAGGAGGTGCTTGCGACCTTCGTGCTGGAGCCCGCGATCGGCTTCAAGGACAGCAATGCGCTGTATCAGCGCGAATTGCCGGTCTGGATGGAGGCCGCGCAGTCACTCGGCCTGCCGCCGGCTTGAAGCGATCCGGAACTGAAGGATGGCTGCATCGACGGTCACCATTCGTCGTAGAACCACTCCCTCGGGATACGAGGCCGCGCTCTTGCGTATGGCGGGATAGACGTCCGCTCGGGCTTGCGCGCGGCCGGCGCCGGCTGCGTCGGAGCCGGTGACGCCTTCGGCTCGGAAACCTTCGCGAGCGCTCGTTTCATTTCTTCCTGGCTCGCCTTGAGTTCCTCAATGGCTTTGGAGCTCTCGCGGGCCATCTGTTGCTGGTTCGCCTTTAGTTGCTCGATATTTCGCTCAACATTTGCGAGGTCGCGTGCGATCGTTTGCAGCAGCTGCGTCTGATCGGGAAGGGCTGTGTTGGCCGTCGGCGCGGCGTCCTGCGGTGGTGCGGTCTGAGGCAACGGCGTCGCTTGGGGCGGAGCGGCGTCTGCCGCGGCGACCTGAACGGCAGGTGGAGCGGGCTGCGCCGGAGGCTGCGGATCATCCGGCGGCAATGCTGGAGTTGAAACGAGCTGCGGCGCCCAACGGGCGACAAGCAGCTTGGCTTCCCCGCCATATGACGACTGCAAAGCCAGGGCAGCGACCACGATACATGCTGCCACCGACAAGGCGGTGAGGGCGCGGAATACCGGTCTTCCGGGCCGCGATTGCGAGGCAAGTCCGGAAGAAGCAGGGCTGGGCCCGGAAGAAACGGGGTTGGGTCCGACCGAGGGCGGGTTTGGCTTTGCCGACGGGTGGGACGCGGCATCGCGCTCCATTCTTGCGAGCTGTTCACTCAAGCGCGTGAGTTCTTCATCGGCGCGCGCAATCTGCTTTTGGGCTTCCGCGAGTCGTTCGTCGGCGCGCGCGCTCGGGCTATCGTTCGATCCAACTGGGTTCGGAGTGGGCGTGGAGTTCATTGACGTTTCCCTTTCCGTCCAATGTCACCCAAGAGTGCCGACTCGGCTATCCGTCAGGGGCGATCAGCCTCCAGCACTCCCTTCAGTCTTGTCTAAAGAATGGCCGGATGATAGCGCGCCCGAGGTCTCGTGATAATGGGGCGGGATATTGGCCCGGGCTAGCCGAAGATCGGGTCCGCTCGGGTCAAAAGCCGACATCATTCCGCGCCGCTTGGGGCAATGCAAACGGCCCTGGCCAGCGTAGTCTCAGGCGTCCCGCTGGACCAACTCGAAGGTGATGCCCTCTGGGCCCTCGAACAGCCGGAGCTTCCGGCTGATGTAGTCCATCTCCTCGCTCAGCATGGTGACACCGTTGGCCACCAGGTGCGCGGTGGCCGCCTCGATGTCGTCGACGCGGAAGGCGAGGTGATTGAAGCCCAGCTTTCGCAGATTGGTCGGGTGCACCCCCGGATCGGTCCCCGGGAGCGGGTCGAACTGAAGCAGCTGGATTTCGAAATCCGCTCCTTCGAGTGCGAGGGTGATGTGCTGCGCTCTCATGGCCGGCATGCCCATGTACCGGGCGGGAACGCCGCCGTCGATGGTCGCGACGTGAGTCTTCTTGAAGCCGAGCAGTGCGAAGAATTCGATCGCCGGGCCGGCATCTGCCACTGCGATAGTCACATGATCCGGACTGAGTATCATCTGATCGCTCCCTGTCATCAGCGACGCGCCGGCTTTCCTGCTGGAGGCTATCAGCTCGCTCCGTCCGCCGGTAGGTGGGTCGGCCCTGCGGCGACACAATCCGACGGGCAACTCCAATTGTAGGATGGGTAGAGCGAAGCGAAACCCATCGATTTAAGCCCGCGGCGCCAATGATGGGTTTCGCTGCATCGTTGCGCGAAGCTGAAACGACGAGTCCCGTCAACCACACCCGCCGCGGAGTATGGGTCCCGGCTTTCGCCGGGACGACGAATGGAAAGAGTCGCCCCGGCTACTTCTCCAAATTCGCATGCGGCCGGCCGAAGTCGGGTGCGGCGGAGTCCTGGCCGGTCTCGACGATGCCGCGGCGGATGGCGCGGGTGCGGGTGAAGTGGTCGAACAGCGCTTCGCCGTCGCCGCGCCGGATCGCGCGGGTCAGCTTCGACAGATCCTCGTTGAAGGTGCCGAGCATCTCGAGCACGGCGTCCTTGTTGGCGAGGAATACGTCGCGCCACATCGTCGGGTCCGAGGCCGCGATGCGGGTGAAGTCGCGGAAGCCGCCGGCGGAGAATTTGATGACCTCGGATTCCGTCACCTGCGCCAGCTCGTCGGCGGTGCCGACGATGGTGTAGGCGATCAGATGCGGCAAATGGCTGGTAATCGCGAGCACGAGGTCATGATGGTCGGGCGTCATGATCTCGACCTTGGCGCCGAGCGCGGCCCAGAACGTGCGCAGCCGGTCGGTCGCCGCGGGATCGGTGCCTTCGGGCGGGGTGAGGATGCACCAGCGGTTGATGAACAACTCGGCGAAGCCGGAATCCGGCCCCGAATGCTCGGTGCCGGCCACCGGATGCGCCGGGACGAAGTGGACGCCGTCAGGCAGATGCGGCGCCATGTCCTTGACGACGGCGCCCTTCACCGAGCCGACGTCGGAGATGATCGCGCCGGGCTTCAGATGCGGCGCGATCTCAGCGGCGACCGGGCCGCAGGCGCCGACCGGGATGCAGAGGATGACGAGGTCGGCGTCCTTCACCGCCTCGATGTTGGTCTCGACGACGCGATCGACGATGCCGAGTTCGGCGACGCGCGCACGCGTCTTCTCCGAGCGCGCGGTGGTCACGATCTCGCCGACCAGCCCTTGCGCGCGCGCGCCGCGCGCGATCGAGCCGCCGATCAGGCCGAAGCCGATCAGCGCGATGCGTTGGAAGAGCGGGGCGGTGGTCACGATGTCACTTTCCGGCCAGGAAGTCGCGCAGCCCCTCGACCACGAGGCGGTTGGCCTCCTCGGTGCCAATGGTCATGCGCAGCGCATGCGGCAGCTTGTAATTGTTGAGTGCGCGCAGCACGAGGCCGCGCCGTGTGAGATAGGCGTCGGCTTCCGCCGCGGTCTTGCCCTTGTCGGTCGGGAAATGGATCAGCACGAAATTGGCGACGCTCGGCGTCACCTTCAGCCCGAGCTTGCCGATCTCCTCGGTCAGCCAGTTGCGCCATTGTTCGGTGTGGGTTCGCGACATCTGCACATGCGCCGAGTCCTCGATCGCCGCCACCGCCGCCAGCATCGCCGGCGTCGTGACGTTGAACGGACCGCGGATACGGTTGCAGGCATCGACGATATGCGCCGGCCCGAACATCCAGCCGATCCGCAGCGCCGCAAGGCCGTGGATCTTCGAGAAGGTGTGCGTCACCACCGTGTTGTCCGTGGTCGCGACCAGCTCGATGCCGAGCTCGTAGTCGTTGCGCGAGACGTAGTCGGCATAGGCGGCGTCGAGCACCAGCAGCACATGCGACGGCAGCGCGGCGCGCAGCCGTTTGACCTCGTCGAACGGGATGTAGGTGCCGGTCGGATTGTTCGGGTTGGCGAGCCAGACCAGTTTCGTGCGCGGCGTCACCACCTTGAGTATGGCGTCGACGTCGGCCGTGAAATTGGTCTCGGCCGCGATCACGTTCCTGGCGCCGTTCGCCATGGTGGCGATCGGGTAAACCAGGAAGCCGTGGGTGGTCGAGATCGCCTCGTCGCCGGGCGCGAGATAGGTGTGCGCCAGCAGGTTGAGGATTTCGTCGGAGCCGGCGCCGCAGATGATGCGGTCGGGATCGAGCCCGTAGGCGCGGCCGATCGCCTCGCGCAGCACGCGCGAGGTGCCTTCCGGATAGTCCTCGAGATGGTCAGCCGCCGCCTTGTAGGCCGCGATCGCCTTCGGAGACGGCCCGAACGGCGTCTCGTTGGCGGACAGCTTGAACACTTTGCGGCCCGGTTCCGGCACCGGGCTCTTGCCGGGCGTGTAGGGCGCAATATCGAGGATGCCGGGGTTCGGCACGGGGCGGGACATCATCAACTCCGAACAGAGCGTTTTCGAGCGAAGTGGATACCGGTTCGCGTGAAGAAAACGCGTCAAAACAAAAGCCTGGACGGGCGGCTGGCTCTTACTTCAGGTCCTGGCCGATCCGTTAGAGGGCACCGTATAGCGCGTTGCGTGGCTGCCGACGAGGGCCGACGAGCGGACCGAGGCGCCGGCCTTGATCAGGGCGAGCTTGATGGCCTCGAAACCCTTGTTCTTAAGGTCTTGTCCGGTGACCGAGACCAGGAGCGCCGCGCCGTCGAAAGCGGTGTCGGGGACCGCGACGATCTCGGCGAGCGGCGCAAGCGCCCGGGCGACATCGGCGTTCCAGCCGGAGACGCGCACGCTCCAGGTCTGCACTTCGGTGACCATGGCGTCGTCGGCGACCCGCGAGATCACGAACACCGGCAGCGCGGCGGGATGGTCGGCGCGTTCGAGGAACGGCAGCCGCGCGATGATCTTCGGCGCGCCACTGGCCTCGAGCGCATTCCACCACGGCGTACGGCTTGCGATCGCGGAGACCAGCGCGAGGTCGCCCTTCGACTTCGCCACCGCCTCGACCGCGGCCTGTGCGCTGAAATGCGACACGTAAGGCACCACGAAGCCGAAGTGAAACCGCGCCGAGTCGCGCATGGCCGACTCGCCGACCGAAACGTCGGCATGCACCGCGAACGGCGCCTGCACATAGGTGAAGGTCGAGATGATGACGCGCCAGATGCTCTCGATGGTGTCGAGCGGCAGGATGCCGCGATGACGCCGCACCAGCTCGCGCATCATGCTGGCCTCGCGTGCCGGGCGGAATGCCGAGCCGACCTCCTGGGTCTTCTTGACCTGGATCAGGCGGTCGATGATGTCGCCGCGCGCCATCAACAGGCGGTGTACCTGCTCGTCGATCGCATCGATCTCCTTGCGCAGATCCTGCAGCGAGGGCGGCGACGGGGGTGGGTTGGACATGCTCTCAAACCTTGTCGTCGGGGCGGCCCGGTGCCGCGTCGGACAGGGTCCCTGATTAGGAAAGACGGGCAGCGAAAGCAAAGAGAAACGTCGCAGGCGTGCCTTGCGCATTCGGTTAACCAATTGGCCGTGGGCAGGGCTGTCTTGACGGCGGGGGGCGTGGGGACTACGTTCCCTGCGTCCCGTGGTCATTTGAGCCGGCCGGCTTGCAGCCACGTTAAACAACTCGCTAAACAGGCCGGGGACCTTATCAGCTCCCGGCCGAACCTTTGTTCAGGCCGGGTTTTTTATTGGCCTGAGGTCCGTCGAGCCCTCCCGCGCGGAGGCAGGGTCGCCTAGATGAGCAACGTGCGTCCGATACCGAGCCCACAAACCCCGAGCGATGATCGCGCCCATGAGGCCGACCATCCGTCGTCATTGGTGGCGAAGTTCGGGATGGACCAGCCGCTCAAGCTCGATTGCGGCGTCGATCTCGCACCATTCCAGATCGCCTACCAGACCTATGGCGAGCTCAATGCCGACCGCTCCAACGCGATCCTGGTCTGCCACGCGCTGACCGGCGATCAGCATGTCAACAACATCCATCCCGTCACTGGCAAGCCCGGCTGGTGGGAGACCATGGTCGGCATCGGCCGGCCGATCGATCCCGACAAGTACTTCATCATCTGCTCCAATGTGATCGGCGGCTGCATGGGCTCGACCGGCCCTGCGTCGTTGAACCCCGCGACCGGCAAGGTGTGGGGACTCGATTTCCCGATCATCACCATTCCCGACATGGTGCGTGCGCAGGCGATGCTGATCGATCGTCTCGGCATCACGACGCTGTTCTGCGTGGTCGGCGGCTCGATGGGCGGCATGCAGGTCCTGCAATGGACCACGGCCTATCCGGAGCGCGTGTTCTCGACGCTCGCGATCGCCTGCTCGACGCGCCACTCGGCGCAGAACATCGCGTTCCACGAGCTCGGCCGCCAGGCCGTGATGGCCGATCCGGACTGGCGCGGCGGCCGCTATGTCGACGAGGACACCCATCCGCATCGCGGGCTCGCCGTGGCGC
The DNA here is from genome assembly GCF_054055815.1 of Bradyrhizobium sp. USDA 4503. NCBI lineage: Bacteria > Pseudomonadati > Pseudomonadota > Alphaproteobacteria > Hyphomicrobiales > Nitrobacteraceae > Bradyrhizobium > Bradyrhizobium sp. USDA 4503. The sequence goes on along the minus strand of NZ_JBSRXS010000001.1, from coordinate 4,755,472 downwards.
GGATGGCCGCGCACATCACCTATCTCTCGGACGCCGCGCTGCATCGCAAGTTCGGACGGCGGATGCAGGACCGCGAGCTGCCGACCTTCTCGTTCGATGCGGATTTTCAGGTCGAGAGCTATCTGCGCTACCAGGGCTCGTCCTTTGTCGAGCGCTTCGACGCCAACTCCTATCTCTATCTGACCCGCGCGATGGACTATTTCGACATCGCCGCCGACCACAACGGCGTGCTGGCGAAGGCGTTCACCGGCATCCAGACCCGGTTCTGCGTGGTGTCGTTCACCAGCGACTGGCTGTTTCCGACCTCGGAATCGCGCGCGCTGGTGCATGCGCTGAACGCGTCGAGCGCGCGGGTGTCGTTCGCCGAGATCGAGACCGACAAGGGGCACGACGCCTTCCTGCTCGACGTGCCCGAATTCCTCGAGATCTCCCGTGCCTTCCTGCTGGCCGCAGCCAAGGCGCGCGGACTGAAGGACGGCGGCCGGTCATGAGCATGCAGCAGACATTGCCCTTGCCGGGTATCGCGCCGGAGCGGACCGGCGGCTATCGCACCGATCATCTGTTGGTCGCCGACATGGTGCGGCCGGGCTCGCGCGTGCTCGATGTCGGCTGCGGCGACGGCGAATTGCTGCAACTGCTGGAAAGCCGCGGCATCGACGGCCGCGGCATCGAGCTGTCGCGCGAGGGTGTCAATGGCTGCGTCGCCAAGGGGCTCGCGGTGGTGCAGGGCGATGCCGACACCGACCTCGTCAATTATCCGGATGATGCGTTCGACTACGTGATCCTATCGCAGACCTTGCAGGCGACGCGGCAGCCCAAGGTGGTGCTGGAAAATCTGCTGCGGATCGGCCAGCGCGCCATCGTCTCGTTTCCAAATTTCGGGTTCTGGAAGATGCGGCTGCAGCTGTTGATCGGGGGCCACATGCCGCGCACCGAGAATTTGCCGGCGAGCTGGTACGACACCTCGAACATTCATTTCTGCACCATCAAGGATTTCGTGCAGCTCTGCGAGGAGATCAACGTCAAGATGGAGCGCGCGGTGGCGCTCGATCTCTACGGCCGTCCGGTGCCGCTCAACCTGCCGTGGTGGGTGTGGAACATGTTCGGCGAGCAGGGTGTGTTCCTGCTCAGCAGGGGTGGGCAGGGGAAGTGACGTCATGGCGTCATTCCGGGGCACGCGAAGCGTGAACCCGGAATCTCGAGATTCCGGGTTCGGTGCTGCGCATCGCCCCGGAATGACAGGACTACACCGGCGCCGCCACCAGCGACCGCGGATCGCGTACCGGCCAGCGGCCGGCCTCGACCAGCGCGATGAAGCGCTCGACCATCTCGTTGAACAGCGCCGGCTCCTCGAGGTTGAGCACGTGGCCCGACTTCGGGAAGAACGAGAGGCCGGCGGCCGGCAGATGCTGCTTCAGGAACATGCTGGGCGCGATGCAATTGTCGTCCTCGTCGCCGCACAGGATCAGCGCCGGCGTCGCGGCGCGCTTGATGGCGTCGGTCATGGTGTAGATCGAGGGCCTGCCGCCCTGGAAGCTGCGCATCGTGTTGGCTGAGCCCCTGGCGTTGTGGCGAGCGAGCGCGGCGTAGAAATCGGCGTGGCCGCGCGGATCCTTGACCAGGAACGGAATCCGGCTCGGCGCTTCGCGCGTCACCTTGGCGACCTCGACCGCGCCGATGCTCTCATATTGCTCGGCATTGGCGCGGCACTGCGCGCGGAAGGCATCGAGATTCTCGAGGCTCGAGCCGGAGCCGACCGCGGCCAGCGTCATCGACAGCGCGCGCTCCGGCGCGTTGAGGGCGACCTGCAGCGACGAATAGGAGCCCATCGAGAGTCCGACGAAATGCGCCCTGGCGATGCCGAGATGGTCGAGCACGGCGAGCGCGTCGGTATAGAAGTGCTGGTAGGTGTAGACGTCGGCACTCGCAGGCACGTCGGACGGCGTGTAGCCGCGCGCCGAATAGGCGATGCAGCGGTGGCCGCGCGCGAAATAGCGCATCTGCGGCTCCCAATTGGTGTGATCCGCGGCGAACTCGTGCAGGAAGATGATCGGGGTTCCGCTGCCGGCCTCTTCGAAATGGAGGCGGACATGATCTTTCGTCGTGGCGTAGGGCATTGAAATTCTCCTCTCGTTGGCCGCCCCCAGATTTGCAGTTAATTTTCAAGGCCGCAATGCGGCAGTTCCGGTTCCTTTCTCGTCATCGAATCATCGCGGAATGACCAAGAAATTGGTCCCGCAGTGCCGCATGAAATCTTCCTCGCGCCATCCCGATTTTCAAAACAACCGCCGTGTTCCCTTGAGTGTTTCCTTGGGAACGCGACGGGGAATTGGGGGGTGTTACAGAGGATCTAGTGAAGTATGGTTCAGTTGCTTGCGTGTCGCCGGTCGCTTTGTGTTTTGGCGCTGGCTCTGTGTTCGCTCACTCTCGCCGTGATCTCCGCCGCTCCGGCATCCGCCCGTCCGCATCATTCCCGTCACGCGCATTCGGCCCATGCCGGCCATCACGCGGGTCACTATGCACATCGTCATTATCGGCGGGCAGCGCGGCTGTCGCGCGCCGAGCGCCGCGCACTCGCGCAGCCAGGCGGGATCATCGAAACCAACGCAGCGCCGTTGCCCGGCAGCGCTGACCCCGTGCCCAACACGGGCGGCGTGATTGCGGCAAACGGCTTCGGCTCGTCCGGCATCGTCGCCGAGGCGCGCCGCTATCTCGGCGGCAATCCGACCGGCCGCTCCAGCCTGTGGTGCGCCCGCTTCATGAACATGGTGCTGCAGCACACCGGCCATCGCGGCACCGGCTCCGACATGGCGAGCTCGTTCGCCAAATACGGCACGCGCGTTTCGGGACCGCAGGTCGGCGCCATCGCCGTGATGAGCCGCCGCGGCGGCGGCCATGTCGGCATCATCACCGGCGTCGATGCCAAGGGCAATCCGATCATGATCTCGGGCAACAGCGGCCACCGCGTCCGCGAGACGCGGGTCTCGCGCGGCCGCATCTACGCCTATGTGATGCCGACCAACTGATCGCTCGAAAGCGGGGCGGGGCGCGCACGCGCCTTGCCCGGCCTACGACGCTACAGGTCCCTCAGCGGCAATCGTGTCGCCGACGGCGGCGCCGCCATCGCTGATGATCTCGGCATAGATGCCGCACTCATTGTTGCCGAAACGCTGCATCAGCGTGTTCGGCACCGAGAGGTCGCGCGCGCCGGTATCGGGATCGACATTGACCGCGGCGCAGCGGGTGATGCGCTTCACCACCCTGGCCCGGGCGCTGCCGATCGCAATGGTCTGGTCGAGCAGGCTGGCTTCATGCCAGGCCGGCCAGCCCTCGACATAGAGGTTGGCGCGGAAGCGCAGCGGATGGACCGGCGCCTGCACCATCTCCTCGATCGCCCGCAGGCTCGCCAGATTGATGATCGAGACCACCTTGCGCGGCACGTCAGAGAAGCTGTGCCCGGGGCTGACCAGCACCTTGGGCGGCCCCTTGATCTGGCCGGTATGACGATCGGCGAAATAGCGCTCGATCATGGCGCGGCCTTCCGCGGTCTCGAGGTCGCCCTGGGCCACCATCGCGCCATCCCGGCGCAGCGTCAGCACGTGGCTGTCATCGTCGAAATGGGCACGCAGCGGCGCCAGCCACTCGTCCCGCTGCAGCATCAGGAAATGCGGTTTCGGCAGCCATTTCGGCGCCGAGGGATCGAAACCGCTCGGGCCGTTCTCGATCGCATAGCGGCGATCGGAGCGGAGCGTCTCACCGATCTTGAACTCTGCGTGCGGCAGCGGCTCGGGCGTGAGACCCTTGACGGGATAGCGATAGATGCCGGTGATCCGGGCAGAGGAAGCGTGCGTGTTGTCCATTCGCCCGCTCTAGCCTGTTTGGCGTGCGAGGAGAACTGCCGCCCGCGGGAAGGTACTAGTCGGCGCGCGCCGCTCCAGGAGCGTCCAGCAGGCGTTGCATGAACACGAGATCGAGCCAGCGGCCGAATTTGCGTCCGACCTCCGGCATCCGGGCGACCTCGACAAAGCCGGCCCGCGCGTGCAGCCGCAGCGAGGCGAGATTGCCGCCGTCGATGCCGGCGATCATGACGTGCTTGCCGAGCGCGGTGGCCGCGGCGATCAGCTCGTCGACGATGATCCGGCCGAGGCCGCGGCCGCGATGATCGGCATGGATATAGACGCTGTGCTCGACGCTGTAGCGGTAGCCCGGGAAGGCCCGGAAGTCGCCGAATGTGCCGTAGCCGAGCACCGTCACTCCCTCGACGGCTACTAGCACGGGATAGCCCAGAGCCTGCCGCGCCGTCATCCAGGCCAGCCGCTCGGCCTCGGAATCCTGCTTCTCCGTCCAGATCGCGTTCGAGTTGGCGACCGCCTCGTTGAAGATCGCGGTAATCGCAGGGATGTCCTGCTCTGTGGCGGGGCGGATAATCATCGGTGGTTCCTTGACGGGCCTCTTGAACGGATCCCCATCGTCTATTATATAAGACGATATGTCAATTATAGAGGACAAGGCCGATGAGGCTCTCGGGCGGCGGGTTCGCGCCGAACGGGAGGGCCGCGGCTGGTCGCTGGCGGACCTCGCCGGGCGGGCGGGCGTGTCCAAGGCCATGCTCAGCAAGATCGAGCGGGCGGAGGCAAGCCCGACGGCGGCGACGCTGTCGCGGATCGCCACGGCCTACGGCCTGACCATGGCTGCGCTGTTCGAAGTTGCCTCACACAATTCCCGCCTGCAGCGGGCCAAGGATCAGCCGGTGTGGCGCGATCCGAAGGCGGCCTATCTGCGGCGGCAGGTGTTCCTGCATCCGGCCAATCCGCTGGAGCTGGTGGAGATCGAACTGCCTGCGAGGCAGGAAGCCGGCTTCCCCGCCAGCGCCTATCACTTGGTCCGCCAGGTGGTCTGGGTGATCAGCGGCCGCCTCACCTTGATGGAAGGAGCGGAGCGCCACGAGCTCGCTGCGGGCGACCGCGTCGAGCTCGGTCCGCCGTCGGACATCGTCTTCCGTAACGAAACCGCTCAGCCTTGCCGCTACCTTGTCGCCATCGTGCGGCGCTGAGCTTCACCGGGCGAAATCGCAGGCTGTGGCTCTTCCGTTTTGGAACCAAGTGCCCACATCTGCGGCAAGCCTGAACAATGATGGCGACGACCAGAGGCTGGTTGAGGAACGTCAACGCGGCCCGCGGAAACCCAATGAAGATGCCGTTGTCATGCCTGAATGGGTGACGATGGCAGGCCGAGGGAAAACGAATGAACATTGAGAAGTACACCGAGCGCGCGCGCGGATTCATCCAGTCTGCCCAATCGCTCGCAATGCGCGACGGTCACCAGCAATTCTCGCCGTTGCACCTGTTGAAGGTGCTGCTGGACGACAATGAGGGACTCGCCGGCGGTCTGATCGACCGTGCGGGCGGCAATTCCAGAGCAATCCTGAAAGCGACCGAAGAGGCGCTGAACAAGCTGCCGAAGGTCTCGGGCAATGGTGCCGGGCAGGTCTACCTGTCGCCGGAGCTGGCGCGTGCCTTCGATGCGGCGGAACAGGCCGCCGACAAGGCCGGCGACAGTTTTGTCACCGTCGAGCGGCTGCTGCTCGGGCTCACGCTCGAGAAGGGCAGCGAGGCGGCCTCGATCCTGAGCAAGGGCGGCGTCACGGCGCAGAACCTGAACGCGGCCATCGAAGCGCTGCGCAAGGGCCGCACCGCCGACAGTGCGACCGCCGAGAACGCTTACGACGCGCTGAAGAAATATGCCCGCGACCTGACCCAGGCTGCGCGCGACGGCAAGCTCGACCCGGTGATCGGCCGCGACGAGGAGATCCGCCGCACGATTCAAGTTCTGTCGCGGCGGACCAAGAACAATCCCGTCCTGATTGGTGAACCCGGCGTCGGCAAGACCGCCATTGTCGAGGGCCTGGCGCTGCGCATCCTCAATGGCGACGTGCCGGAGAGCTTGAAGGACAAGAAGCTGCTGTCGCTCGACATGGGCGCCTTGATCGCCGGCGCGAAATATCGCGGCGAGTTCGAGGAGCGGCTGAAATCGGTTCTGCAGGAGGTCTCGTCGGCCGAGGGCGGCATCATCCTGTTCATCGACGAGATGCACACCCTGATCGGCGCCGGCAAGACCGACGGCGCAATGGACGCGTCCAACCTCCTGAAGCCTGCGCTCGCGCGTGGTGAGTTGCACTGTATCGGTGCGACCACGCTCGACGAGTACCGCAAGCATGTCGAGAAGGATGCGGCGCTGGCTCGCCGGTTCCAGCCGATCTATGTCAGCGAGCCGACGGTCGAGGACACCATCTCGATCCTGCGCGGCCTCAAGGACAAATACGAGCAGCATCACGGCGTGCGCATCACCGACTCCGCGCTGGTGGCCGCGACCACGCTGTCGAACCGCTACATCACCGACCGCTTCCTGCCGGACAAGGCCATCGACCTGATGGACGAGGCGGCGGCGCGGCTGAAGATGCAGGTTGATTCGAAGCCGGAAGAGCTCGATTCGCTCGATCGCGACATCATCCGGCTGAAGATCGAGCAGGAGGCGCTGAAGAAGGAGAACGATGCCGGCTCCAAGAGCCGCTTGCAGACCCTGGAGAAGGAGCTCGCAGGGCTCGAGGAGCGATCGACGGCGCTGACGGCGCGCTGGAGCGCGGAGAAGAACAAGCTCTCCAATGCCCAGAAGCTGAAGAGCGAACTCGACGCGCTCCGCGTTGAGCTGGCCAATGCGCAGCGTCGCGGCGAATTCCAGAAGGCGGGCGAACTGGCCTATGGCCGGATTCCCGAGCTGGAAAAGAAGCTCGCCGACATCGAGGCGCAAGCGAACAGCAAGCCGAGCGGCGGCGAGATGATGGAGGAGGCGGTCACCGCCAACCACATCGCGCAGGTCGTCTCGCGCTGGACCGGCGTGCCGGTCGACAAGATGCTCGAGGGCGAAAAGGACAAGCTCCTGAAAATGGAGGACAGTCTCGCCAAGCGCGTCGTCGGCCAGGCTGAAGCCGTGCGTGCGGTGGCAACCGCCGTGCGCCGTGCCCGCGCGGGCCTGCAGGATCCGAACCGGCCGACCGGCTCGTTCATGTTCTTAGGCCCCACCGGCGTCGGCAAGACCGAGCTGACCAAGGCGCTCGCCGCTGACCTGTTCAACGACGAGACCGCGATGGTCCGCCTCGACATGTCCGAGTTCATGGAGAAGCACTCGGTCTCGCGGCTGATCGGCGCGCCTCCCGGCTATGTCGGCTACGACGAGGGCGGTGCCCTGACCGAAGCCGTGCGGCGCCGGCCCTACCAGGTCGTGCTGTTCGACGAGATCGAGAAGGCGCATCCCGACGTCTTCAACGTGCTGTTGCAGGTGCTCGACGACGGCCGCCTGACCGATGGTCAGGGCCGCACCGTCGACTTCCGCAACACGCTGATCATCATGACTTCGAATCTCGGTTCGGAGTTCCTGGTGAATCAGCCGGAGGGCGAGGACACCGCGGCGGTCCGCGATCAGGTGATGGGCGTCGTGCGGGCGCATTTCAGGCCGGAATTCCTGAACCGCATCGACGAGATCATCCTGTTCCACCGCCTGCAGAAGAGCGAGATGGGCCGCATCGTCGAGATCCAGTTCGCGCGGCTGACCAAGCTGCTCGAGGATCGCAAGATCGAGCTCACGCTGGACGCCAAGGCGCGGGACTGGCTCGCGGAGAAGGGCTGGGATCCGGCTTACGGCGCCCGCCCGCTGAAGCGGGTGATCCAGCGCAGCGTGCAGGATCCGCTGGCCGAGATGATCCTCGCCGGCGAGGTCAAGGACGGCGATCAAGTCGTGATCTCGGAGAAGGGCAACGTGCTGACCTTCAACGGTCAGGTGCCCAAAACCGCCGAGATCGTGCAGTTCGAGGCCCCGGTCTCGAAGCGCAAGCTGAACTGAGCGTTTCGATAGCGAAACCGGATGCGGCCTGGCGACAGGCCGCATCCATCGCCATGACATCGGCGGGCCGCATGCGACGGAGTTCCTGTTCGGCGGCCGGTTTTGTGAGCCCGAATTAATGAAACCGCCTCGGGACGGCGTTCGTTTTCATCCTGAATGACCGGCTGGAGTGGCAAACGTCCCGCGCAGCTGCAAAGGGAAGTATTCGGTCCGAATCGCATCGCTGATTCGCGCGCCGCCTTGCATCATCCTGCAAAGCCACACCGCCGGTCGCCCTCAGCAGCAGGCGAATTGCATGAGCAGAGACCTCATTGCCCATAACCTTGCCCATAACCGGCCCGTCTATGACGATCTTCATCCGCGCGTTTACGGCGCAGCCGCCGGCCTTGTCGCGTGGTTCGCGGCGGCGGCATGGATATTGTTCGACCGCCAGGACGACGTCGAGCTGTCGCTGATGTTCGTCAGCGTATTGCTGTTCGTCGCGGTGCTATTGCCGTGGGTGCTTTCGCTGATCTGGCGGAAATACGACGATCGGCACGATCTGCATCAGCGGTCGATTCCGTTCCGGGAGTGGCGGACCGGCGAATTCGCGGTCTGGGGCAGCACGATCAACAGCACCCATGCCACCATCGACATGCTGCTCCCGCTGGCGTCCGTGGCATTCGGGCTGACCGCGATCGGGATCGTGTTCCTGATCTGCGCCAGCCTCGCGCCGTAAATCTTGCCGGACCCGTCATTCCTGCGGGGCGATGGGCGGTGACGGCTCGTCGTCCTCGCTGGGCTCGAGTTCGGACAGGATATCGACCAGCTCGCGGGCGCGGCCGGTGGCCAGCGGCTTGCCGGCATTGATCAGCGGCTCGTCATTGGCGAGCCAGGCCTGCGCCTCGGCAAGCTCGGTGATCGTCGCCCCCGACGCGATAATCCTCGCGATCGTGACGTCGTCGGCGGAGCCGACGGCCTTCAGCACATCGTCGCGGGTGAGGCTTGCCATGCGCGCCTCCTCTGCAAGGTTTACCCAAGCGGACAAAGCCTGACGGGCGCGGATGGTTCCGGATGGAACGGCTTCCTGAGCGAGGTTTCCGCCGTCAGCGGTTGGTGGTGGAGCGCGTCTGCGACGTGGAACTGGTGGCGTCCGAGACGATTCGCGAGCTGCCGCGGCTGGACATCTGGGCCTCGATCCGGTCGCGCTCCTTCTCGAAGTTCGCCAGCATCGGGCCTTCGAGCGAACGGCCGCGCGGCAGCTTCACGCGCATCGGGTCGACGAATCGGCCGTTGACCAGGATTTCGTAGTGGACGTGCGGGCCGGTCGACTGGCCGGTCGAGCCGACGAAGCCGATCACCTGGCCCTGCCGCACCTTCTTGCCGATCTCCATGCCCTTGGCGAACGCCGACATGTGGCCGTAGGCGGTCTCGTAGCCATTGGCATGCTTCATGCGGATATATTTGCCGTAACCGCCCTCGTATCCGACCTTCTCGAGCACGCCATTGCCGGACGCGAAGATCGGCGTGCCGTAGGCGGTGGCCCAGTCGACGCCGGTGTGCATCTTCACATAGCCGAGGATCGGGTGGCGGCGGCCGCCGAAGCCCGAACGCATGATCGCGTTGTTGACCGGCTTGCGTACCAGGAACTTCTTCGCGCTCTTGCCGGTCTCGTCATAGTAGTCGACGAGGCCGTCGTCGGAGCTCTGGAATCGGTAGTACTTCTTGGTTTCGCCGCCCACGGTCAGCGCGGCGTAGAGCACTTCGGTCTTTTCGGTGCTGGTGACGCCCTCGTCCTCGCCGGCAAAGAACACGTCGAACGAGTCGCCGGGCTGGACCTTGCGCTGGAAATCGACGTCGTAGGAGTAGATCTTGACCATGTCTTCGATGACGGTCGGCGGCACCTTGTTGCGCAGCGCGGTCTCGTAAATGCTCTGGTAGAGCCGCACGCCGCTGCCATCATCCTCGTCATCGTCGCTGGAATTGTCGGCGGTCTCGGTGACGGTGTTCATGCTCTGCACGTCGACGGCAACGTATTTGCCGAGATCGGACAGCGCAGCGACGGCCTCGATGACGGATTCGTTGGCGACGATCACGCGATAGGGCTGCAGCCTGACATTCGGTCCGGGCGCGGCCGGCGCCATCAGGATTCGTACCTTCTGGCCTTCCTTCAGGCCGCCCTCGCGGCCACGCGGGCCGAGCGTTGCGGCGATCGCCTTCGCCTCGTCGGGCGTTGCGCCCTGATCGCGCAGGATCGAGGTGATGCTGTCGCCCTTCCTGACGAGGTGAACCCGTTCGCCGACCGGATTGCCGCCGGTGACCTGCTCTTTGGTCTTCGGCAGCAGGGTGACGTTCTCAGGCACCACGCGGGTCTCGAAGCCGGCATAGGGATCGGAGGTGTTGCCCTCGGTGGCGTAGGCCATCCTCATGTCGGGGCCGGCGCCGCTCGCGTCAGCCGCGGCATTGGCGAGTGAAGCGTAGCGCACCGAGCCGCCGGAGCCGCGCCAGTTGGCGGCGTCACGGACCCGCATCAGCACGTCGTCGAGCGCGACGACGGCGGCGAGCTTGGCTTTCGGCAGCACGGAGCCGAGATCCTTGGTGACGAACGAGACCTCGGCGTCGGGCTCGGCCGCGGCATTCGGATCCTCGGCCGCCGCCGGCGTGTCGGAGCCGACATCGGTCAAGAGACGCTGCGCGTTGAACGCCGGGATTTTGGCCGACAGGTCGCTCGTGGTCATCGAGAGATTGCCGGAAATTCGGATGAAGGGCCGCACCCGCATCACGTCGCGATTGCCGACGCGGGTCACGGTCGACACGCGCACCAGGCTGCGGGAGGCGGAGGATTCGCTGGGCGGCGGCAGGCGGTCACCCTTGTGCAGGCTGACGACGCGATCGTTGCCGGTGAACGCGCCGCGGAGCGCGCCTTCGACACGCTCCGGCACCTTGGCGAAGGTCATCTCGCCGTCGAGCGACGCAAAAACGGCGCCGCCGATCAGGGCCGCGCCACATAGTCCAGTCAGAATGGTGCCGCTAAACCATTGAACGGAGACACGGCGACGGTCGATCACCGCGGCCTCGGTGCCGTCGACTGAAAGCGGCGGCTCGTGACCGAGATCGATCATCCCGGTCTCGCGCCCAATTCCGCTTCCGCGTGACGCCCGTTGGCTCAACCCGATATCCCCCCAAATTCCAGCAACTGCGATCGACCTCAGTTCGTCCTCGTCCCCACCTTGATCCCCCGAAGAGGAATCGCGGCAGTGTGGCGAGCTACACGCATCGAATTCGAGAAGCCGATGGCCATTAGCTAGCCGCGATCTCGAACGTCAATGGTGTGCAGATCTCTCGATGTTGCTCGGCCGCGAAGGGAAGAGGCGACGGATTCTTGGAGAAAATCGCCTGGTCCCCCAGAAAAACCGCCCCAGCCCCCACAGGTTACGAGCGGTTCAATGCATTCGTTATAGCCAGAACGTCGCAGGATTGTGGCTCAAGTGCGGCATTTGAGGTGGAAAAGCTTCCCTGAAAGCAGGTCGATGCGCGCCGCCCGGCCCCGGGGCGGTCGGAACCCGTTTTGGAGGGCCTCACGGGCTGCCCGGCGACGAACTTTTTTTAAAGTTTTTTGCCGCGAGGGCTGGGTGGCGAATTTTTACCTCCGACCTAAGCCACGGAAAGCACGAGAATTTCTTCGCACTGCACAAGCGATTTGGGCGTGCGACGATTTGTTGACAATGGCCGTTGACAATCCCGAGGGGTGCGGACTATAAACCAACCACTGAGCGCGGCGCCGCCGGGTCACTGACCAAGGCGAGCGAACGCGCCACTGATGCTCCTCACTTCGATGAGTGACACAACAGCCGACATAAATCGGTTGAAGTTCACCGTCGGCCGGTGAAGGGCAGAACCACCCTCTAAGGGTGTGGGGTCATCGGATCCCGGGCTGTTTGACAAGTGAAGATGAAGAAAGAGAAACGTGGACGGCGGAGTCCTTGCGTCTCTCGGAATGCTTGAAAGCTTCGGCTTTTGACTTCTGAGAGTGGACGAAAGACTTCGGCGGTACACGTTTTAAAGGTTACACCATCGCTGCCAACGATGTGAATCGCAGGCGGCTCGTTGACTTCGGTCGACGAAGAATGGTGGGACCTCGTCAAACGTTGTGATCAGCCGGTTCAAGGTTTCAAGTCCAACTTGAGAGTTTGATCCTGGCTCAGAGCGAACGCTGGCGGCAGGCTTAACACATGCAAGTCGAGCGGGCATAGCAATATGTCAGCGGCAGACGGGTGAGTAACGCGTGGGAACGTACCTTTTGGTTCGGAACAACTGAGGGAAACTTCAGCTAATACCGGATAAGCCCTTACGGGGAAAGATTTATCGCCGAAAGATCGGCCCGCGTCTGATTAGCTAGTTGGTGAGGTAATGGCTCACCAAGGCGACGATCAGTAGCTGGTCTGAGAGGATGATCAGCCACATTGGGACTGAGACACGGCCCAAACTCCTACGGGAGGCAGCAGTGGGGAATATTGGACAATGGGCGCAAGCCTGATCCAGCCATGCCGCGTGAGTGATGAAGGCCCTAGGGTTGTAAAGCTCTTTTGTGCGGGAAGATAATGACGGTACCGCAAGAATAAGCCCCGGCTAACTTCGTGCCAGCAGCCGCGGTAATACGAAGGGGGCTAGCGTTGCTCGGAATCACTGGGCGTAAAGGGTGCGTAGGCGGGTCTTTAAGTCAGGGGTGAAATCCTGGAGCTCAACTCCAGAACTGCCTTTGATACTGAAGATCTTGAGTTCGGGAGAGGTGAGTGGAACTGCGAGTGTAGAGGTGAAATTCGTAGATATTCGCAAGAACACCAGTGGCGAAGGCGGCTCACTGGCCCGATACTGACGCTGAGGCACGAAAGCGTGGGGAGCAAACAGGATTAGATACCCTGGTAGTCCACGCCGTAAACGATGAATGCCAGCCGTTAGTGGGTTTACTCACTAGTGGCGCAGCTAACGCTTTAAGCATTCCGCCTGGGGAGTACGGTCGCAAGATTAAAACTCAAAGGAATTGACGGGGGCCCGCACAAGCGGTGGAGCATGTGGTTTAATTCGACGCAACGCGCAGAACCTTACCAGCCCTTGACATCCCGGTCGCGGACTCCAGAGACGGAGTTCTTCAGTTCGGCTGGACCGGAGACAGGTGCTGCATGGCTGTCGTCAGCTCGTGTCGTGAGATGTTGGGTTAAGTCCCGCAACGAGCGCAACCCCCGTCCTTAGTTGCTACCATTTAGTTGAGCACTCTAAGGAGACTGCCGGTGATAAGCCGCGAGGAAGGTGGGGATGACGTCAAGTCCTCATGGCCCTTACGGGCTGGGCTACACACGTGCTACAATGGCGGTGACAATGGGATGCTAAGGGGCGACCCTTCGCAAATCTCAAAAAGCCGTCTCAGTTCGGATTGGGCTCTGCAACTCGAGCCCATGAAGTTGGAATCGCTAGTAATCGTGGATCAGCACGCCACGGTGAATACGTTCCCGGGCCTTGTACACACCGCCCGTCACACCATGGGAGTTGGTTTTACCTGAAGACGGTGCGCTAACCGAAAGGGGGCAGCCGGCCACGGTAGGGTCAGCGACTGGGGTGAAGTCGTAACAAGGTAGCCGTAGGGGAACCTGCGGCTGGATCACCTCCTTTCTAAGGATGATCCTTCAGATCAGCTCACGCTATCTATCGGATCGTTTTAGAAACATTCAGGGGCCAACAGTTTCAGGATTGTTGAGCTCCATTGGCGGGATTTCGCCGTCTTCGTTTCTCTTTCTTCGCGGACGAACACGCGCCAGGGGCTGAGCGCTGTGCGATGCACCGACTTCAGGTCGAGTGCGCGCCGGCATGTCTCTCGTGTTAGGGGCTTGTAGCTCAGTTGGTTAGAGCGCGCGCTTGATAAGCGTGAGGTCGGAAGTTCAAGTCTTCCCAGGCCCACCATTTTGATCGAGTGCGGAGCATTCGTCTTCTGGTACGGGGCCATAGCTCAGCTGGGAGAGCGCGTGCTTTGCAAGCATGAGGTCGTCGGTTCGATCCCGTCTGGCTCCACCAGATGGAATTGAAGCTCGATAGCGCCTCGTTCATTTCGTCCGCGAAACATCACTTCGCACTCATTGGTCCGGATGGACGGTGACGTGCGTGTTTTCTGACATCGTAAAGAGGAGATCGATCCGAGTTTGGATCAAGCGAAGCAATTCGCCTGAGCCATTCATTATCTCCGGGATCATTTCGGCGCTCGCTTCAATCGTGAGATTGGATGCGGGTTGTAAATGATCCCTTTTAGCGAAGCTTGACCGCCTCGCTATCGGGCCGATCTTACGAAGCAAGCTGGTCTTTCTAGTCAATGTCCGGCTGCGCAATCGCATTCATCGAGGATGCGTGCCTGAGACTTCGGTCTTCGGGCAGTTGTGCAGACAACATTCTGCCGAGTGTGTGGACATTGATAATGAGAGCAATCAAGTGCCTTAAGGGTGTTCGGTGGATGCCTTGGCGCTGAGAGGCGATGAAGGACGTGCTACGCTGCGATAAGCCGTGGGGAGCTGCGAAGAAGCTTTGATCCGCGGATTTCCGAATGGGGAAACCCACCTTCGATAGCCGGAACTCCAAGACCTTGTGTGTTGGGGTTCGACCAGAAATGCGAGAAATCAAACCGCGAGGTTTTGGATTTCCGGTTATCAAGAGAAGGTATGAGACCTCTGAATAAAATAGGAGGTTTTAAGCAAACCCAGGGAACTGAAACATCTAAGTACCTGGAGGAAAGGACATCAATCGAGACTCCGTTAGTAGTGGCGAGCGAACGCGGACCAGGCCAGTGATACATCAAAGACAATCGGAACCTGTCAGGAAAGCAGGGCCTCAGAGGGTGATAGCCCCGTACGAGTAATGCGATGATGTATCCACGAGTAAGGCGGGACACGTGTAATCCTGTCTGAACACGGGGGGACCACCCTCCAAGCCTAAGTACTCCTCAGCGACCGATAGTGAACCAGTACCGTGAGGGAAAGGTGAAAAGCACCCCGACGAGGGGAGTGAAATAGACCTGAAACCGGACACCTACAAACAGACGGAGCCCAAGATACGTTCTGGGTGACGTCGTACCTTTTGTATTATGGGCCAGCGACTTAATTTAACGAGCAAGCTTAAGCCGATAGGCGAAGGCGTAGCGAAAGCGAGTCTGAATAGGGCGTCAAGTTCGTTGTATTAGACCCGAAACCTAGTGATCTAGCCATGAGCAGGTTGAAGGTGAGGTAACACTCACTGGAGGACCGAACGGGTGCCTGTTGAAAAAGGCTCCGATGACTTGTGGTTAGGGGTGAAAGGCCAATCAAACTGGGAAATAGCTGGTTCTCCGCGAAAGATATTTAGGTATCGCCTCGGATGAATACCTCAGGGGGTAGAGCACTGGATGGGCTAGGGGGACTTACCGTCTTACCAAACCCAACCAAACTCCGAATACCTGAGAGTACTATCCGGGAGTCACACGGCGGGTGCTAACGTCCGTCGTGGAGAGGGAAACAACCCGGACCTACAGCTAAGGCCCCTAATTCGTGGCTAAGTGGGAAAGGATGTGGAAATCCCAAAA